>JADGNA010000001.1 GCA_015234465.1 Salinibacterium sp.
CGCGTGAGGAACATCTTCATCTGCTCGGGCGTCGTGTTCTGCGCCTCGTCGAGGATGACGAAGGAGTTGTTGAGCGTGCGACCTCGCATGTAGGCAAGCGGCGCGACCTCGATCGTGCCGATCGCGAGAAGCTTGACGACGACCTCGGGGTCCATCATCTCGTTGAGCGCGTCGTAGAGCGGCCGCAGGTAGGGGTCGATCTTGTCGGTGAGGGTGCCGGGGAGGAACCCAAGGCGCTCCCCCGCCTCGACCGCCGGACGCGTCAGGATGATGCGCTCGACCTCCTTGCGCTGCAGCGCCTGCACCGCCTTGGCCATCGCGAGGTAGGTCTTGCCCGTTCCCGCGGGACCGATGCCGAAGACGACCGTGTGCTCGTCGATCGCATCCACGTAGGCGCGCTGGCCCATGGTCTTCGGGCGGATGCTCTTGCCGCGGCTCGTGAGGATGACCTGGCCGAGCACATCCGACGCCCGTGCACCCGAGTCATCCGCGATGATCCGGGCCGCCTCGGTGACGTCGCTCGCGCTCAGCTCGACGTCGTCGCGAATGAGCGACACGAGTTCGTCGACGAGCGAGCGCGCAGCCCTCACGTCGTCATCGGGGCCCTCGAGGGTGACCTCGTTGCCCCTCACGTGCACCTCGACGAGCGGATGCTGCGCCTCGATCGTGCGCAGCAGGCGGTCGTTGGGACCCAGCAGCCGCACCATCGCGACGCCGTCGACGTAGACGGTCTCCCGCTTCACGGGCGCTGGTGTTCCTGTCGGGTCGTCAGTCGCCAATGGTCTCTTCTGTCAGTCGGCCCCCGAGAACGTGGGCGTGGACGTGGAATACGGTCTGGCCTGCCGCCGCACCCGTGTTGAACACGAGCCGGAACTCGCCGCCGCAGTGCTCTTCGGCCTGCTGTTTCGCGGTCTGGACAATCTCTGCCAGGAGGCCGGGGTCGGCATCCGCGAGCTCGACGACGTCGCGATACTTCGGCGTCTTGGGAATCACGAGGAGGTGCACGGGCGCCTGCGGCGCGATGTCACGGATGGCGATGACCGCGTCGCTCTCGAACAGGATCTCTGCGGGGATCTCCCTGTCGATGATTCGCGTGAAGATCGAGACTTCGTCTTGGCCTGGCATGAGTCCAGCTTAAGCGCTTCCGCTCTCGGCGGTGAGGCGCTACCAGCGTTCCGTGAGGGCGCTGAGCACGGCAAGTGCCGCGGGGC
Source organism: Salinibacterium sp. (assembly GCA_015234465.1). Lineage (GTDB taxonomy): Bacteria > Actinomycetota > Actinomycetes > Actinomycetales > Microbacteriaceae > Homoserinimonas. The sequence continues at coordinate 1,212 of JADGNA010000001.1, forward strand.
CCGCGGTGCTCGTGCGCAGGACACTGCTGCCGAGCCTCACTGGCACACTGCCAGCGGCGGCGAGCATCTCGAGTTCCTCCGGCGCGATCCCGCCCTCCGGGCCGACGACGAGCACGACATCCCTCCCGCGCGCCTCGACGGAGGTCAGCGGCGTCTGCGCCGTCGGCTCCAGCACGAGCACGAGTGCCGACTCCGCGAGCCGGGCGAGTTCCTTCGTGGTCACGGGCTCCCCCACCTGCGGCAGGTACGGCCTCATCGACTGCTTCGTGGCCTCGCGCACGATCGCGCGCCAGCGTTCCCGCCCCTTGTCCCGCTTGTTGGCGTCCCACTTCACGACCGACCTGCGGGCCGCCCAGGGCACGACCGCATCGACGCCGAGCTCAGTCGACGCCTGCACCGCGGACTCGTCGCGCCCGCCCTTCGCCAGGGCCTGCACGAGCGTGATCCGCGCGGAGGGGGCCGGATGCCGAACGACCTCGTCGGCCCGGATGCTCAGCCGGGTGGGCGCAGCCTCCTCGACGGGCCCCGTCGCGACCAGGCCCTCTCCATTGCCGATCGACAGCACCTCGCCCACGCGCACGCGGCTGACCGAGACGGCGTGCTTCGCCTCGGCCCCCTCGATCGTCACCAGCGAGCCGGGCGCGGTGTCGCTGAGGCCGTCCGCGAGATAGAAGTGCGCCATGCGCGCTAGATGTTGAGGAAGCGGTCGCGTAGCTTCTGGAAGAGCCCCTGCTGGAACTGCGAGAGGTGCGGCGGCACCGCATTCTGCACTCGCGCCAACTCCTGGATGAGGTCCTTCGCCTTGCCGTTGAGCTTGGTCGGCGTCAGCACCTGCACCCCGACCTTGAGGTCGCCGCGGCCGGAACCGCGAAGGTGCGTGATGCCCCGATCCTTGACCGTGATGACCTCGGCGCTCTGGGTGCCGGGCTTGATCTCGACCTCGACCGGGCCGTCAAGGGACTCGAAGACGGCGCGGGTGCCGAGGATCGCATCCGTCATCTGCACCTCGAGCGTTGCGAGGAGGTCGTCGCCATTGCGGCTGAAGACGTCGTGGTGCCGCACCTTGATCTCGAGGTAGAGGTCACCGCTCGGCCCGCCGCCCTGGCCGACCTCACCCTGGCCGGGCATCTGCAGGCGCAGGCCCGTGTCGACCCCTGCCGGGATGTCGACGGGGATCTTGCGCCGGGCGCGCACGCGACCCTGGCCCGAGCACGTCTGGCAGGGGTGCGGGATGACCGTGCCGTAGCCGCGGCAGGTGCCACACGGGCTCGAGGTCATGACGTTGCCGAGCAGGCTGCGAACGGAGCGCTGGATGAGCCCGGACCCGCCACAGATGTCGCAGGTCTGGAGGTCGGTGCCGGGTGCACAGCAGGAGCCGCCACACGTCTTGCACACGACGGCCGTGTCGACCTCGACCTCGCGAGACGTGCCGAAGATGACATCCGCGAGCTCGACCTCGACACGCAGCAGGGCGTCCTGGCCGCGCTCGGTGCGCGACCGGGGCGGACGGGTGCCGCCCCCGCCGCCGAAGAAGGTCTCGAAGATGTCGCCGAAGCCGCCCCCGAAACCGCCGCCGAAGCCGGCCTGGTCGCCCAGGTCATACTCCTGCTTGCGCTTCGGGTCGGACAGCACGTCGTAGGCGTGGGTCACATCCTTGAAGCGGTCAGCCGCATCGGCGCCCGGGTTCACATCGGGGTGCAGCTCGCGCGCGAGGCGACGGTACGCCTTCTTGATCTCTTCGGGCGTCGCGCTGCGGTCAACACCGAGCACCTCGTAATGGTCAGCCAATGCAGTTCCTCAATATTGTTCTCTCGGCTCCGTCAGCCTGCGGCGTGCGGATGTCGCGGGCTGCCGCCCCCGACCGTCGATCTCTTCTCGTCAGTTCTCGCTCAGCAACCTGGAGAGGTAGCGCGCCACGGCACGCACCGCCGTCATGTTGCTCGAATAGTCCATGCGCGTCGGGCCAAGCACGCCGAGCCGCGCGAGTTCGCCGCTCGACCCCGCGTACCCGGAGCTGAGCACCGATGCCTCGCCAAGCCCGAAGGACTCGTTCTCGCGGCCGATGCGCACCGCGATGCCGCCCATCTCCTGTTCCATCTCGCTGAACAGGCGCAGCAGGGTCACCTGCTCCTCGATCGCCTCCAGCACAGGATAGATGCTGCCACTGAAATCCTCCTCGGTGCGGGCAAGGTTGGCCGCCCCAGCCATCACGAGCTTGTCGTGTCGGCTCGCGACCACCTGCTCGCCGAGACTGCTCGCGACGACCTCGACGAGAGGTCGCCGGTGCGGCTCGAACGATTCGGCCAGGGCCTCCAGTTGCTCCGCGGCATCCTTCAGCACGAGGCCCGCGAGTTCGCCATTGATGCGGGCGCGAAGTTCGCCGAGGAACTCCTCGTCGATCCCCATGGGCACGTCGATGATGCGCTGCTCCACCCGGCCCGTGTCAGTGATGAGCACGGTCATGAGGCGCACCTGATTGAGCGGCACGAGCTCAACATGACGGATGCGCGACCGCCCGAGCGTCGGATATTGCACGAGGGCCACCTGGTGCGTCAGCTGGGAAAGCAGTCGCACGGTGCGCGCGAGCACGTCGTCGAGGTCGGTCGACTCGCCAAGGAAGGCCTCGATTGCGTGGCGCTGCGCCGCCGACAGGGGCCGGAGATCGGCGAGCTGGTTGACGAAGAGGCGGTACCCCTTGTCGGTCGGCACGCGTCCAGACGACGTGTGCGGCGCCGTGATGAGGTCTTCCTCCTCCAGCTGCGCCATGTCGCTGCGGATCGTGGCGGCGGACACCCCGAAGGAGTGGCGCTCGACGATCGACTTGGAGCCGACCGGCTCCCGTGAGGCGACATAGTCCTGCACGATGACACGAAGTACTTCAAGGCCCCGATCGGAAACCATCCGCATCACCTCCACCGTCTTGGCACTCGCGTCAAGTGACTGCCAATTCTACAGCGACGCACCGCCCGCGAAATCATTGCCCCCGTAGTGGGTGGGCGCTAGGTTATGCAGTGCCTGCGCTACGCTCAGCTTTTTCTCAGGCAGGCAGAAGACTCGATTCCCCGCTGTGGGGCGTCGCCCACGGAAAGGCATGACATGACCGACCAGACTCCTCCCGCAGCTGCGCAGCCCGCAGCTCCGCTGAGCCAGGCCGAGGACCGCCAGTGGGCCTCGTTCGCTCACCTCGGCGGGATCCTCTGGATCCTCCCCCCGCTCATCATTTGGCTGGTCTTCAAGGACCGTGGCTCCTTCACCAACCAGGAGGGCAAGGAGTCCCTCAACTTCCAGATCACGATCACGATCGCTCACGTTGCAATCATGATCATCAACGCGATCCTCACGGTCGTCACCTTCGGGCTCTGGGGCCTCTTCGGCGGACTCCTGACCTTCGCCCTCTGGGTCGTCACGATCATCTTCTGCATCCAGGGCTTCATCAAGGCAAAGGACGGCATCGCCTACCGGTACCCCTTCGCCCTTCGCCTCATCAAGTGACCACGGTGGAAGGCCGGGACCTCGGTCCCGGCCTTCTGCTATGTCCGGCCCTTCTGCTTTCACTCGGGCGCTTGCTTTAATGGGCGCATGACCAACGCAGCCCCGCCCCCTCCCGGGCAGTACCAGCCGAACCAGCCCATGAGCCCCGCCGATGAGAAGCTCTGGGCGACGCTCGTGCACGTGGGCGGCATCTTCTTCAGCTTCATCCCCGCGCTCGTCGGCTACCTCGTACTCAAGGATCGCGGCCCCTTCGTGCGCGAACACACCCGTTCCGCGCTGAACTTCCAGATCTCGTACACGATCTACGCGGTCGCCGCGACCATCGTGCTCTTCGTGGTCGCAATCCCCATCGCGGTCTTTACCTTTGGCATCGGATTCGCGATCGTCTATCTGGCCATGATCATCCCGATCGCCATGGTCGTCTTCATGATCATCGCGGCGGTCAAGGCCAACCAGGGTTTCTACTACCGCTACCCGCTCACGATCGAGTTCATCAAGCAGTAGCGGATGCCGCAGCGGCCGCTACCCCAGCAGTCGCCGCACGACAGCATCCGCCAGCAGCCGCCCTCGCAGGGTCAGCACGACTGATCCGCGCAGGGCGGCTTTCGCGTCCAGCAGCTCATCCGCGATGAGACCGGCTACCGCGAGCCTGCCCGCCTCGGAGAGCTCCGCCGTGCGGAATCCATCGCGGATGCGAGCGCCGAGAAGCACCCGCTCCACAGCCTTCGTCTGGTCGTCGAGCTCCTCGCGTCCGGCCGCGGGCGAGTTTCCGGCCAGCACTCGCTCGGCATAGGCCGCGGGGTGCTTGACGTTCCACCAGCGCACGCCGCCGACGTGGCTGTGCGCGCCAGGGCCGACGCCCCACCAGTCCTGCCCGCGCCAATACGCGAGGTTGTGGCGGCTGCGATGGTCGCCGGCGCTCGTCGGCCTGGCCCAGTTGCTGACCTCGTACCAGTCGTACCCGGCATCGGCGAGCAGGGCATCCGCAAGCTCGTACATGTCGGCCTCGAGGTCGTCGTCGGGCTCCGCGACCTCGCCGCGACGGATCTGCCGCGCGAGCTTGGTGCCGTCCTCCACGATGAGCGCATAGGCGGAGAGGTGATCGGGTTGCTGCGCGATCGCGTGCTCGAGCGAGCGACGCCAGTCGTCGAGGGACTCCCCCGGCGTGCCGTAGATGAGGTCGAGGCTCACGTCGAGGCCCGCGTCGCGCGCCCACTGCACGACGAGCGGGATACGCGCGGGGTCGTGCGTGCGCTCGAGCGTCGCGAGCACGTGGGGAACGGCCGACTGCATGCCGAACGACACGCGCGTGAAGCCAGCCCGTGCGAGCTCCTGCAGATAGGCGGCATCCACCGAATCCGGATTGGCCTCCGTCGTGATCTCGGCGCCAGGGGCCAGCGTCCACTCGGCGCGGACGGCGTCAAGCATGTGCACGAGATCGGATGCCGGCAGCAGGGTTGGCGTGCCGCCGCCGAAGAAGATGGTCGACACGGGCCGCGGGGCGACTCCGGCTTCGCGCAGGACCCGCGCACCGAAGGAGACCTCGAGCGCCGCCTGCCCCGCATAGTCGCGACGATGCACGCCGCGCAGCTCTTCGGCCGTGTAGGTGTTGAAGTCGCAGTAGCCGCAGCGCACGCGACAGAAGGGCACATGCAGGTAAACGCCGAAATCACGCTCGGCAGCGCCGCCCGCAACCGTCGAGGGCAAGAGGCCATCGAGGGGCGCCGGGTCGGCGAGGGGAAGGGCGGAGGGCATCGTCAGTCGACAGGGCCGGAGAGCGCCGAGAAGTACCGGCGGCGAAGCGCGCGCTGCGCGAGCGACAGGAGGGGGCTCGCGGCCGTCCACTTACCGGGTGCCGGACGCGAGAGCGACCTCAGCATCATCCAGACCGAGCCGTCGTCCTCAAGGTCGACCACGAAGAGTTCCTCGCCGCTGAGGGGGTGGCCCGGCAGCGTGCCGTAGGCGAATCCCTTGCGGTTCGGCTCGTCGATCACGTAGATGACGCGAACGGGTTCGCGCAGCTTGAAGGGGCCGATCGAGAACACGAGCCAGACCGAATCACCGGGGGTCACGAATGGTAGGCCGTCGGGCCCGTAGGGCACCTCCTCGCGCTCACCCGTGCCGGCCGCGGCGATGGGTGCTCCCGATTCGTCAAAGGTCACGGGGGTGTAGCTGCCCTCGCGAACCTCCTGCGGCGTCTCCGTGAGCTCAACGTCGAAGCCGCTGCGAATCTTGATGCCCCACGACATGGTCGCCCGCCATGCGAACTCCCACCGCGCCGGTCCCGTGCCGATGCGCACGCGCTTCTCGAAGGGGCGGTACCCCTTCGGTGGAAACGCGATCAACTCCTGCGACTGTGTCGCGCCGACCGCCGCGTAGTTGACGGGGAGGCTCCAGAGCGCCTTCTTGGACACCTAGCTCGCTCCGAGGCAGACGGAAGCGACCAGCGTTTGCGCCCCACAGCGCAGGAAGGAGCAGCACGACAGAGGCATCCGGCAAGGATACCGCGCGCGTCTGGGTGCCTTCCGCGCTACCAGACGCCGTGATCCCGAGCGTCGGCGCAGACTCGTGAGCCCTCGAGTAGGCCGCATGCACCACTCAGGATGTCATCGGCGACCTCGGTCTCATCCGCGATGCCGACAACTGAGGGCTGCTGTAACACTCCAGCCAACCAGTCCGGGGCGTCTTCGCACGCTCGCAGGGTCTCCTGCACTGCCTTGTTGAAGGCCTTGTCGGCGAGCCAATTCGCCTCGCGCAAACGCTCCAGCTCTTCGTCCTTGCGAGCATCGTCGTTGTCGATTTCCGTGGTCGCCTCGCGCTTCGACTCCCACGCCGCTTCCTGGCTGACCACCGCTTCGGTGAATGCTTCACTGCACCCGCTCGTGGGCGATGCCGCGGGTTCGATCGACAACGCGCGCTCGGGGCCGACAGTCGAGCATCCGACCAGGAGCATGGCAGCAACGGCCAGGAGGCCGAGGCTGCGTGGCATGGAGCGCATGATGTCACCCTAGGGCTGAGCGCCACCGGAGATCTAGGACTTCTTGTCCTTCTTCTCGACGTCGCCCGACAGCGCAGCGATGAACGCCTCCTGCGGCACCTCGACGCGGCCCACCATCTTCATGCGCTTCTTGCCCTCCTTCTGCTTCTCGA
>JADGNA010000002.1 GCA_015234465.1 Salinibacterium sp.
AGAAGAACAAGGAACTGCAGGAGATCATCGCCATCCTCGGTGTCGACGAGCTCTCGGAAGAGGACAAGATCACGGTGTCGCGTGCGCGCCGCATCCAGCAGTTCCTCTCGCAGAACACCTACATGGCCAAGAAGTTCACGGGTGTCGAGGGTTCGACCGTTCCGCTCAAGGACACGATCGAGTCGTTCGACGCGATCGCCCGCGGTGACTTCGACCACGTCGCCGAGCAGGCCTTCTTCAACGTCGGTGCGATCACCGACGTTGAGGAGAAGTGGGCACAGATCCAGAAGGAGAACGGCTAGTCATGGCCTCGCTCAAGGTGAGCCTCGTCTCAGCTGACAGCGAAGTGTGGACCGGCACGGCCCGCATGGTGGTGGCACGCACGACGGAGGGTGAGATCGGTATCCTCCCCGGCCACGAGCCCATGCTGGCGATCCTTGGTGCAGGCGCTGTGCGGGTGACGCTCGAGGACGGTGGCAGCATCGCGGCAGACGCGGCGGATGGCTTCCTCTCCGTCGAGAACGACACCATCACGATCGTGGCGCGCCACGCGGCGCTCACGAACGCCTGATCCAACTCCGTCACACGCCCCAGCGTCGATGCTGCTGATCCTTCCTCCCTCCGAGTCCAAGTACCCCGGAGGGGAAGAGGGAACAGCGCTCGACCTGGGGCGTTTGTCGTTCCCCGAGCTGCAGGCGCCCCGCGAGACCGTGCTCGATGCCCTCGCCGAGCTCGCGCGCGACGTCGACGCAATGGCCCTCGCGCTCAAGGTGGGGCCCGGGCTCCGCGGCGAGATCGAGCGCAACCGCGAAGTGCGGAGTTCCGCAACCACCCCCGCGATTGACCGGTTCACCGGGGTGCTCTTCGACGCCCTCGACGCGCCCACGCTCGACCAGCAGCAGCGCGAGTTCGCCTCGGCCACGATCGCGATTCACTCCGCCCTGTTCGGGCTCGTGGGAGCTGGCGACCCGATCCCGGCCTACCGCCTCTCGCACGACTCCAAGCTGCCCGGCATCTCGCTCAAGCGCGTGTGGGCCAAGGTCATCGGCGAAGCGCTTTCGCAGCGGGAGGGCATCATCCTCGACCTTCGGTCCGAGGCCTACGCGGCGCTCGGCCCGATCCCGCGGGGGCCCGATGCCCGCTTCGTGCGGGTTGTCGCGGATGACGCAGATGGGCGCCGGCGCGCGCTCAACCACTTCAACAAGAAGGGCAAGGGCGAGTTCGTGCGGGCGTTCCTCGAGGACCAGCCGAACATCCGCACCCTAGACGAACTCTGCGAGTGGTCGGCGGCCGCCGGATTCCCGCTCGAGCCCGGCCGTGAGGGCGAACTCGAACTCGTGGTGCGCAACAGCCTCGCAGCCGCCTGAGCGCCGCTCCTCAGCTGGCGTCGCCGCGCACGATCGCCGCGATCGTCTCGGCTGGCAGCTTGGGGATGCGGCGGGCATCCGTCAGCCCGTTGGCCTCCTGCAGGGTGTCGGTGAGTTGCGTGTAGCAGAAACCGGCCAGCGCGCTGCTGGACTGTAGCGCGGCGAAGAGCTCCCGCAGGCGTCTCTCGAAGTCAGCCTCGTCTGTCGCAATGCTGTAGCCCCACGTGCGGTTCTCTTCGCCGGGTGCGAAGGAGACGCCGCCGAACTCCGTCACCATGACGGGAACATCTTCCCTCTGCGGCGCCACCGACATGCGGCGCCCGGCCGGGCCGACGGCGTGGGCCAGCGTCGTGATCGCCTCAGCATCGCCATAGCGCTGGCGGAGCTCGTCACCCGAGGCTGAGTAGTCGTGCACCGTGAGCAGGTCCGAACCCACGTGCTCCCAGCCGTCGTTGCTCACGACGAGCCGCTCCGGGTCGAGTGCCTTGCTGAGGTGGTAGAGCGCCTGCGCGAAGTGGCGCTGGGCGGGGTCGTGGGCGATGTGCTGGACCCCCCAGCTCTCGTTGGTCGGCACCCACGTGACGATGCAGGGGTGAGAGCGGTCGCGATCCACGATCGCCATCCACTCGCTCGTCGTGCGCTCGACGCTGCGGGCGGAGTACTCGAAGGGGCTGCCCAGCTCGCCCCAGACCAGCAACCCCAAGCGATCGGCCCAGTAGAGCATCCTGGGGTCCTCCGCCTTCTCGTGCAGGCGCGCGGCGTTGAAGCCGAGCTCCTTCATGAGGGCGACCTCGTCTCGGAGGGCGTCGGCGCTGGGGGCGGCGAGGTGGGACTCGGGCCAGTACCCCTGCGAGAGCACCGAGCGCACGTAGTAGGGGCGGTCATTGAGCAGGAAGCGGCCATCCGCCTCGGCCAGACTGCGCAGGCCGAGGTAGGAGTCGACGACGTCCACGACGACGCCAGCCTGGTCGAGCAGGCTGACGCGCGCGTCGATCAAGCGGGGGTGCTCCGGCGACCACAGCAGGTGTTCGTAGGCCTGGCCGTTGACCTGGCGGGGGAGTTCGCACGAGGTGGTGCTGCGGGGTTCCGCTGCCTCGTACTCGAGTGCGGCGAGTCGCTCACCCTCGTAACTCAGCTCCACTCGTACCCGATGGGTGTCGCGGGGCCGGGCGTCGAGTTCGAGCTCGAGTCGCACGCTCGCGGAGGGGATGTCGCTGCGCCAGTGCACCTTGCGGATGCTGGTCGGCGGAACGGCCTCGAGCCAGACGGGCTGCCAGATGCCGGTCGTGCGGTGATACCAGATGACGTGGGGCTGCTCGAGCCAGTCCTGCTTGCCGCGGGGCTGGCCGACATCGTGAGGGTCGTCCTCGGCGCGCACGACGAGCGCGGCGGAGCGCCCGCCGAGGATCTCGGCCACCTGTGCGGGGGGCAGTTCGAACGCGAAGGGACTCTGGCCGCCCTCGTGCGCGCCGAGCATCCGGCCGTCGAGCCAGGCCGTCGCGCGGTAGTCGACTGCGCCGAAGTGCAGCAGCACGCGCTCGCCCGTCGCGCCGTGCCCCGCGTTGCGGAGATCGTCGGCGGTGACCTCGCGCCGGTACCAGACAACGGGATGGAAACCGGTATCGCCGATTCCGGATGCCTCGGACTCCGGCGGGAAGGGCACCCGGATGGTGCGTGGGTACTCGGTGCCGGGCTCGAACCACGACTCCCGCAGGCCGATGTCGGCGTCGTCGTGGGCGAAGTCCCACTCGCCGTCGAGGCTCGCCCAATGCTCCCGCGTGAGCTGCGGACGGGGGTGGAGTGGCTCGCCCGGAGTGGCTTCCGGTGTGGTGCTGGCGTGCATCTGCACATCCTGACCCATCTTTGCAGCGCTGTAAAGACTTCGCCTGCTGCGAGGCTGCCGGGCGGGCGCGGTTCAGGCGAGGGGCGGGGCGCTGGCGCGGAGGGCGAGCGAGTGCGGCACGATGCGGTGACGGCCCACGCCGACGTGGCCCTCCATGCGCTCGATCAGCAGCTCGAGCGCGACCCGCGCGAGCTGCTGCTTGTCGGGCGCGACGGAGGTGAGGGAGGGGTGGGTGTAGGTGGCGAGCGCGGTGTCGTCCCAGCCGATAAGGGCGACCTCGTTCGGGATGTCGCAGCCCGCCGCGTGCAACTCCGCCATTGCCCCGACGGCGAACTTGTCATCGCGGCACAGGATTGCGTCGAACTCGAGCCCATCGGCGAGGGCCGCGCGCACGGCCGCGGCGCTGTCTTCGGGGGAGAAGCCCGCCACGCGCAGCACGAGGCGAGGGTCGGCGTCGATGCCCGCGCCCGAGAGCGCCTCCTGGTAACCGAGTAGGCGGTGGCGGGTCGAGACCGTGACATCGCCCTCGACCGTGCCGAGGAAGGCGATGCGGCGGCGGCCCATCGCCAGGAGGTGCTCGACGCTCTCCCGCGCGGCAGCCACGTTGTCGATCATGACGTGGTCGGTCGTGAGGGGAATGGCGGCCTCGCCCAGGAGCACGAGGGGAGTGTCCTTGTGGAGGCGACCGATCTCGACGGCCCCCATGCTCACGGGGTGGAAGATGACGCCGTCGACGAGGCCCTCCTCCCTGTCGCGCAGCACGGCGTGCTCGGCATCCGTGTCGCTCAGGGTCTGCTCGATGAGCACCCGGTAGCCGCGCCTGGCTGCCTCCTCGGCGATGCGGCGTGAAACCTCGGAGAAGTAGGGGTGGTCGATCTCGGGGATGGCGAGGGCGATCATGCCCGTGCGGCCCGTCGCGAGGCGGCGTGCCGAGAGGTTGGGGCGGTACCCCAGCTCGTCGATCGCCTGCTGCACCCGTTGCCGGGTCTCGGCGCTGACGTGGGGGTAGTCGTGCACGACGTTGGAGACCGTCTTCATCGATACACCGGCCGCGCGCGCCACGTCGGTGAGTCGCACTCGGGCCATTCGCTTCTCCATGGGTCACACCGATCCTAGGGGTGGTGCTGCCGGATGCCGCAGCATCACGATTCGCCGAGAGGCCTTGCCATGCAGTTTACAGCGCTGTACGTTTGCGGCACATCACGATTGCCCCCCGAACGAGTGCCAGTCGCCGAGGTGGGCAACGTCACGTCGAGGAGGACAACGATGTCGAATCCGCAGGCCAGGCCGCGAAGGCTCGCAGTCGCAGCAGGGGCGGCAGCCCTGCTCATGATCACGGGGTGCTCGGGCGGAGGTGCCGGTCCCCAGGGTGCCGCCCCAGAATTCACGGGCGAGTACACGGGCCCCGAGGTCACCCTCTCGTACTGGAACGGCTTCACGGGCGGCGATGGTCCGTTCATGCAGCAGATGGTCGACGAGTTCAATGCGGAGCACGACAACATCACGGTCGAGTCGAACACTATGCAGTGGGCGGACTTCTACCAGCGGCTTCCTGCGGCGGTCACGGCGGGGGAGGGCCCTGACGTCGGGGTCATGCACCTCGACCAGCTGGCCACCATGGCAGCCCGCAACGTCATCCTTCCCCTCGACGACCTCGCCGGAGGGCTCGAGCTGACCGAGGACGACTTCACCGAGGAGGTGTGGGATGCCGCGATCTACAACGATCAGCGCTACGGCATCCCGCTCGACGTGCACTCACTCGCGATGTACTACAACACCGAGCACTTCGCGGCGGCGGGCATCACCGAGGCGCCGACGGATGAGGCGTCGTTCGCGGATGCCCTCGCAAAGCTCAAGGCGGCGGGATACGAGCAGCCGTTCTGGATGCCGAGCCTCTGGCCGGCGCACCTCATGGAGCTGTCTCTGCTCTGGCAGTTCGGCGGCGAGCCGTACTCGCTAGATTCCCCCGAGGCGACCTTCGACTCCGAGGCAGGAGTGCAGGGACTCACCTGGATGCGCTCGATGGTCGACGAGGGTTACAGCCCGAGCGACGTCGCGGCTGACTCCCAGTACATTGCCTTCAAGAACGGCGAGACATCCATCACCTGGGACGGCATCTGGCAGATCAACGACCTGACCGATTCGGGCCTCCCATTCGCGGCCGCGCCGATTCCAACGATCGGTGACGAGCCGGCCGTGTGGGCCAACTCGCACCACTTCTTCCTTCCCCGCCAGGACGACGAGGACAAACTGGCGGCGGCGCAGGTCTTCATCGCCTGGATGAGCGAGCACTCGGGCGACTGGGCGGGCTCCGGCCTGATCCCGGCACGCCTCTCGGTGCGCGACAGCGGCGTGCTCGACGGAATGGTGCAGCAGACGATCGCGGAACAGATCGACAACATGCGGTTCCTCCCGCCCATCCCGGGCATCGGAAGCGTGCAGGTCGAGACGCTCGAGATCGCGGTGAGCTCGGCGGTGCTCGGCCAGCAGACGCCGGAGGAAGCGCTCAGCAGTGCGGCCGATGAGGCGGCCGAACTGATGGAGGAAAACGAAGCGGCGTTCGGCGGATAGTCGGCCATGGTGATGACGATCGAGCGGGGCGTCCGGGACGTCTCCCGGGCCCCCCGCTCCCGCCGAGGCGGTGTCGCGCACCGGCTGACGCCGTGGTTCTTCCTCCTGCCCTATCTCGTGCTGTTCGGGGGGTTCGTCGTGCTCCCTGCCGTGCTGGGCCTGTGGATCAGCCTGCACCGCTGGGACTACACGATGCCGGTGCAGCCCTTCGTGGGCATCGAGAACTACATCGCGCTCTTCAATCCGGAGTCGCGCACCTCAGGGCTCTTCTGGAACTCCATGCGCGCGACGGGCATCTTCACGCTCTTCAGCGTGCCGTTGCTGCTTGTGATCCCGCTCGGGGTCGCGCTGCTCATGAACCGCAAGTTCCCCGGCCGCAACTTCTTCCGGGCCATCTACTTCGCCCCCTACGTCTTGGGCGTCGCGGTCATCGGCGTCATGTGGCGCTACCTGCTCGACAACAACATCGGGCTCGTCAACTACATGCTGGGCACCGTCGGACTGCCGGATGACACGGCGTGGACGACCTCGGTGCCCGCCGCCTGGGTCGCGCTCGTGGGCGTCACGGTGTGGTGGACGCTCGGCTACAACTCGGTCATCTACCTGGCCGCGCTGCAGGATGTGCCGGCGGAACTCTACGAAGCGGCGAAGGTCGACGGGGCGAACAAGTGGCAGCAGTTCGTGCACGTGACGCTGCCTGGCCTGCGCCCGATCCTCTCCTTCGTGACGATCATCACCCTCATCGCCTCCGCCAACATGTTCGGACAGTCCTACCTCATGACGGAGGGAGGTCCCGGCCGCGAGACGCGCACGGCGATCTACCAGATCGCCGAGACGGGCCTTCGCAACTTCCAGATGGGATCGGCGGCCGCGATGAGTTACGTGCTCACGCTGTTCCTCATCGTCCTGAGCGTCATCGTCTTCTGGCTCTTCAGGGAACGCAAGGAGAAGCAGGTCAGCACGAGGGAGGCCCAGCGATGACGGCGACGAGGGTGATCGTGACTAGTGGGGCAGGGGCGCCCGCCCGGCGCCCGAGCACCCCGGCGCAGAAGACGAAGTCTGTCGTTCGCCTCATCGTGCTGTCGGTCATCGCGCTGATCTTCGCGAGCCCGCTCGTCTTCATGATCGTGACGTCGTTCAAGACGAGGGCGGATGCCACGGGCATCCCGCCGACGTGGATTCCGAACCCGTTCTCGCTGCAGGCCTACGAGACGATCTTCTCTGCCAACGCGACGCCCGTGCTGGTCTGGTTCGGCAACAGCATGCTCGCGGCCGCCTGTAACTCGGCCATCGTCGTCATCACGGCGTCGCTCGCCGCCTATCCGCTCGCGCGGATGCAGTTCCGCGGCAAGAACATCGTGCTCGCGGTCGTCATCGGCACCCTCCTCGTGCCGCCCGTGATCCTGATCATCCCGAACTACCTGATCGTCAGTGAGCTTGGGTGGCTCAACACCCTCGTCGCTGTGATCGTGCCCACCGCGGCATCCGCGTTCGGGGTCTTCTTCATGCGGCAGTTCTTCTTGAGCCTGCCGATCGAGCTTGAGGAGGCGGCTCTCCTCGACGGCGCGAACCGCTTCGTGATCTTCACGCGCGTCGTGCTGCCCCTTGCCCGGCCCGCACTCGCCACGCTCGCGCTCCTCGCGTTCCTGTCGAACTGGAACGACTTCCTGTGGCCCGTCTACGTGCTGTTCAGCCCCGAGATGCAAACCCTGCCCGCCGGCCTCTCGACGCTCCAGTCGGCCAACACCGTGCGCTATGACCTCCTCATGGCGGGTGCCGTGATCGCGAGCGTGCCGGTGCTCATCCTCTTCGTCTTCCTGCAGCGCTTCATCATCGAGGGCGTCGCGCGCTCCGGGGTCAAGGGGTGAGCGGCGTGCGCCGGATGCGACGGGGCGCCGCGCTGCTCGCGGCGGCGGGCCTGCTGCTCACCGGATGCGCGGCATCCGAATCCCCCGCAGGCGAGACGGAGGAGCCGGCCTCACGGATGCTGCAGCCCGTCATCAAGGCGAACTTCCCCGACCCCGATGTGCTCGAGGTCGACGGCCGCTACTACGCCTACGCGACGAACGACAACGCGAAGAACGTGCAGTTCGCGACATCCGACGACCTCGAGGAGTGGGAGGTGCAGGGCGCGGACGCCTTGCCGGAGCTGCCCTCGTGGATCATCCCGGGCAAGACCTGGGCGCCAGAGGTCTCGCAGGTCGGTGAAGCCTTCGTCATGTACTTCACGGCGAGCAACTTCTCGCCCTCGGTGCAGTGCATCGGCGTCGCGACGGCGGATGCGCCGGAGGGACCTTTCGAGGTCGTGGGTGGGTCGATGCTCGTGTGCCCGGAGGAGGAGGGCGGGGCGATCGATGCGTCGACGGCGATGGTCGCTGGCCAGTTGCACCTCGTCTGGAAGAACGACGGCAATTGCTGTGGTCTCGACACCTGGCTGCAGGCGGCGCCGCTCACGGCCGACGGCCTCGCGCTGGCTGGCGCGCCCGCGCGTCTCATCAAGCAGGACCTCGAGTGGGAGGGTGACCTTGTCGAGGCGCCGACGATCCTCGAGCGGGACGGCCAGCTCGTGCTGCTCTACTCCGCCAACAGCTACGGGGACGATCGCTACGCGATCGGCGCGGCGACGGCGCCCGCGCTGGAGGGCCCCTGGACCAAGTTCGAGCAGCCGGTGCTGAGCACGACCGTCGCGGACGCCCGGCTCCTCGGGCCCGGTGGGCAGGACGTGGTGGCGGGCCCGGATGGCGATGTGCTCGTCTTCCACGGCTGGGACCCCGCGTTCAGTTATCGGGCCATGTTCACGCTCCCGCTCGAGTGGGATGGCGCGCGTCCCGTTCCCGTGCTCGACGGCGAATGACGCGGGCGTCGATACGATTGGCGGCATGGCGGATGCGGCGGTATCGATGGTCGCGCGGGTCGCGTGCATCCTGCGCGCCTTCGATGAGGACCACGACACCTTGACGGTGTCGGAGCTCGCGACGCGGGCCGGCCTGCCCGTCGCCACGACGCACCGCATCGCGGCCGAGATGGTGTCGGAGCGACTGCTCGAGCGGGATGGGCTGCGGTACTCGATCGGCACTGGATTGTGGGAGCGGGGCGAGCTCGCGGCCGTGAGCCTGCGTTTTCGCGAGATTGCCCTCCCGTTCCTCCTCGGCCTCTACGAGGCCTCGGGGGAGAACGTGCACCTGGCGATCCTCGACGAGGGTGAGGCGCTCTACGCGATGCGGCTCGTCGGGCGTCGCTCCGTGCCGACCATCAGTCGCATGGGTGGCCGCCTGCCCCTGCACACGACGGGTGTCGGCAAGGCGCTCCTCGCGTTCCAGGACGATGCCTTCCTCGACGAGTTCTTCTCGAAGCCGCTGCGGCGGGCGACCGTGCACTCGCGGGTCGACGAGGCGACCCTGCGCGGCGAGCTCGAGGCCGTGCGCGCCAACGGCTACAGCGTCGCGCACCAGGAGATGACGCTCGGCAACGCGTCGATCGCGGTGCCGATCTTCGTGAGCGACGGACCACCGTATGCGGCGGTCGGGCTCGTATCGCATCTCAACCGGGCGAGCGTCGCGCGCGCGGTGCCGCTGCTGAAGGATGCCGCGTCCCAGATCTCCGAGGCGCTCGGGGTGAGCCTCGAGAGCGACGGGCGGCGGTGGCGTGACCTCTTCCACACGGCCGTGCGGCGCTGAGCAAAGTTTCTTTCCACTGAGTGGAAAGCAATGCTTGGTGATGCTGCCCGACGCTGGGAGGGTGTGGCTGTGACCGATTCGAACCCCACCCCAGACACCCAGGGCGGCGGCGTGCAGGACGTCGAGGAGACCCAGGACGGCCCCAAGCGCTCCACCGACCCGCTCGCCACGACCGCGACGCAGGATGAGATCAACGCGGAGATGCAGGCGCTCGAGCAGGAGTACCGCGACGGCGTCGCCGCGGGCGGCCCCGTCGAGGAGCGCACCCGCATCGATTACGCGCCCTACCGCAGCAGCCTCCTGCGCCACCCCACCAAGAGCCTCGCGCTCGCGGACCCCGAGACGATCGAGCTGCACTCGCCCGCCTTCGGCCACCGCGACGTGTCGTGGGTCGAATCCGACCTGACGATCCAGCACAACGGTGACCCGCTCGGCGAGCGGATGGTCGTGACGGGCCGCCTGCTCGACGGCGACGGACGCCCCGTGCCCGGCCAGCTCATCGAGGTGTGGCAGGCGAACTCGGCCGGTCGCTACGTGCACAAGCGTGACCAGCATCCGGCGCCGCTCGACCCGAACTTCACGGGCACGGGCCGCACCATCACGGATGAGAATGGGTGGTACCGCTTCCAGACCATCAAGCCCGGCCCATACCCCTGGCGCAACCACAGCAACGCGTGGCGCCCCGCGCACATCCATTTCTCCGTCTTCGGCACTGCGATCACGCAGCGCATCGTGACGCAGATGTACTTTCCCAACGACCCCCTGTTCGCGCTCGACCCGATCTACCAGTCGATCGTCGACCAGGATGCGCGCGACCGCCTCGTCGCAAGCTACGACCACTCGGTGACCTCGCCTGAGTGGGCGCTCGGCTACCGTTGGGACATCGTGCTCAACGGTTCGAAGCGCACGTGGACCGAGCCCGAGGAGGGTGACCACTGATGACCAGGCTTCCCGCAACCCCCGGCCAGACGGTCGGACCCTTCTTCGGCTACGCGCTGCCCTATGAGGGCGGCGAGCAGCTCGTCGACCGCACGCATCCGGCCGCCGTGCGTCTCTACGGCCGCGTGCTCGACGGTGACGGCGCGGCCATCCCGGATGCGATCGTCGAGATCTGGCAGGCCGACGAGAACGGCACGGTGCCCACCGCTGAGGGGTCGCTCCACCGCGACGGCTACACCTTCACTGGTTTCGGCCGGGCCGCCGTCGACGACAACGGCATGTTCTCGTTCACGACGGTGGAACCGGGAGCGACGCGTGAGGGCGCGCTGCCCTTCATCACCCTCATCGTCTTCGCCCGCGGCCTGCTCGACCGCCTCTACACGCGCATCTACCTGCCAGAGGCAGCCGAGCGCGCGACGGATGACGCGTTCCTGTCGTCGCTCGGCGACCGGGCTGGCACGCTCATCGCCCGTCGCGACGAGCGCGGCGACCTCGTCTTCGACGTCCACATGCAGGGCGAGTTGGAGACCGTGTTCCTCGACTACCGGCAGAAGGACTGATCGGGTGACGGCGGCCGACGATACGGCGGACCTCGGGCTCCTGTCGCCGCAGTGGGCTGGCACGCCCATTGCCGCCGCGACCTCGGATGCCGCAATCGTGCGGGCGATGCTCGAGGCGGAGGCTGCCCTCGCGTGGGCGTGGGAGGACCTCGGCTTCGCCGCAGCGGGCACGGCCGAGGTCGTCGCCCGCGCGGCCGACGAACTCGAGGTCGACATCGCGCAGCTGGCCGTGCGGTCACGCTCGGGCGGCAACCCCGTCATCCCGCTCGTGAAGGACCTGCGGGCTGCGGTCGGAACGACGGATGCCGCAGCATCCGTCTGGGTGCACCGGGGCGCGACCAGCCAGGACATCCTCGACACGGCCCTCATGCTCGTGGCCCAGCGCGCGCTTGAACTCATCCGCAGCGACACGGCGGCGACGGCGACGGGACTCATGGCGCTCGCCGACGCGCACCGCGACACGCTCATGGTCTCGCGGACCCTCACGCAGCACGCCGTGCCGAGCACCTTCGGGCTCAAGGCCGCGGGTTGGCTCGGCGGGGTCGCGGCGGCGCGGCGCTCGCTCGCCCGCGCGGCTCGCTCCCTGCCGGTGCAGTGGGGCGGCGCGGGAGGAACGCTCTCGGCATACTCGGTCATCGGCGAGACCGGCACGGGGCTCGCGGTCGCGGAGCGCGTGGCCGCTCGGCTCGGACTGCAGATGTCGGTGCCGTGGCAGACGCAGCGCAGCCCGGTCGTGGAACTCGGTGCGGCGCTCGCGCAGGCCGCCGGCGCCTTCGGCAAGGTCGCGATCGACGTGCTGCTGCTCGCGCGACCCGAGTTCGGAGAGCTCGGCGAACCTGTCGTGGCGGGCCGCGGTGGCTCATCCGCCATGCCCCAGAAGCAGAACCCCGTGCTCAGCCTGCTCATCCATTCGGCAGCTCGGCAGGCCCCCGCGCTCGCGGCCGAACTCCAGGCGAGCGCCGTTGCGGTTGACGAGCGCCCAGAAGGAGCCTGGCACGCCGAGTGGCAGGCGCTGCGACAGCTGCTCCGACTCGTCGGGGGATCGGCGCACGCTGCGGCCGAACTCGCAGGCGGGCTCCGGGCGTTCCCCGAGGCGATGCGCCGCAACCTCGAACTGAGCGGACCCCTCATCGTGAGCGAGCGCCTCATGCTCGAGTACGGGCCGCGGCTCGGGCGCGACCGGCTGCAGGAGCTCGTCACGAGCGCCGCCGGCGACCCGGACGCCGACCTCCTCGCGCTGCTGCGACGTGAGGCGGCGCTCGCCGAGGTGAGCGACGAGACGCTCGCCGCCTCGCTCGACCCCGCCCGCTACGTGGGCGACGCGGGCCTCATCATCGACAGGATCATCGACGCGGCCCGAGCGGCCGACACGGAGGACGCAGAGTGACGCAGCCGGTGCTGGCAGGAATCGCGGTCGAGGGGAGCAGGGGGCCAGCCCTCGTGCTCGGCCAATCGCTCGGCACCTCGAGCATCCTCTGGGGCCGTGCGATCCCGCTGCTCAAGGAGCACTTCACGATCCTCACGGTCGATCTGCCGGGTCACGGCCAGTCTCCCGCGGCACGCGACGCCTTCACGGTCGCCGAACTTGCGGATGCCGTGGCCGAGACCGCGCGGCAGGCCGGCATGGACCAGTTCCACTATGCGGGCGTGTCGCTCGGCGGCCAGGTGGCACTGGAACTCGCCCTGCGGCATCCGGAACGGGTGCTCGGGGGCTCGATCATCTGCTCTTCGGCCAAGATCGGCAGCGAGGAAGCCTGGCGCGAGCGCGCAGCGACCGTGCGACAGCAGGGCACGCCCGTCTTGGTGGCGGGCTCTGCCGAGCGTTGGTTCGCCCCAGGCTTCATCGAGGAGCAGCCGGAGGCATCAGGCGCGCTGCTCAACAGCCTCGCCTACGCGGACGATGAGAGCTACGCGCTGTGCTGCGAGGCGCTCGCGGAAAGTGACATCCGGCCGCGCCTGGGCGAGATCTCGGTGCCGCTCCTCGCGCTGTGGGGCGACCTTGACCCCGTCATCACGCCGGGGGAGGCGCGCTCGGTCGCTGACGCGGTGCCCGGCGGCATCGGGGTGGAGATCGCGGGCGCGGCACACCTCGCACCCGTCGAGAAGCCGGACGCCGTTGCATCCGCCCTCATCGACACCTTCATCACGACACCTCGCAAGGGAGCATGACCATGGCACGAGAAGGCCGCACGAACCAGGAGAGCTACGACGAGGGCATGGCCGTGCGCCGGCAGGTGCTCGGTGCCAACCACGTCGACCGCGCCACGCAGGGGATCACGCCCGCGACGGCGGACTTCCAGGAACTCATCACTCGCTATGCGTGGGGTGAGATCTGGACGCGGCCGGGGCTTGACCGCCGCATGCGCAGCGCCATCACGATGACGGCGCTCATCGCGCATGGACACCTGGAGGAGCTCGCGATGCACCTGCGCGCGGCCCAGCGCAACGGGCTGAGCCGCGAGGAGATCGTCGAGATCGTGCTGCAGTCGGCGATCTACTGCGGCGTGCCTGCGGCGAACTCGGCCTTCGCCGTCGTGAAGTCGGTCTTTGCGGAGGACCCGCCCACCGACTGATCCGACCCGCGTCTTGCCATTATGTGACGGCGTCGATAGTTTAAGTTGACAACTGTTGTGTGCGGGGAGAACATTTGTTCGCCACGCGAACAGCAGAGGCCGGTACGCACACAAGGAAGTGGTGGCATGAAGAGGCAGATTCTCACAGCAGCGGCAATGGTCGGCGTGCTCGCGCTCGCCGGATGCTCGGGCGCGGGCGGCGGGGACACCCCCGGCGAGGACGGCGAACTGACCCCGGTCAGCGCGGCCGTCATCCCCATCGCTGACACGGCAGCCATCTGGCTCGGCGTCGACCAGGGCTTCTTCGAGGAGGAGGGCCTCGACGTCACGATCGACACGGCCGGCGGTGGCGCGGCAATCGTGCCCGGTGTCGTGAGCGGCGACTACGACTTCGGCTTCAGCAACTACGTGTCGCTCATGTTCGCCAACGAGCAGTTCGGCACCGACACGCCAATGAGCCTCAGTGTCGTCGCCAACGGCGTCACCGCGAGCGAAGACCTCGAGAAGGACTTTGGCGGGGTCGTCGTGCGTGCCGACTCCGACATCCAGACGGCGGCGGACCTCGCAGGACGCTCCGTCTCGGTCAACACGCTCGCCAACATCGGCGACAGCACCGTGAGCCAGATCGTCGCCGACGACGGCGGCGACGCCTCGACCATCGAGTTCATCGAGGTCGGCTTCCCCGACGCGCCGGCGGCACTCGAGAACGGCCAGGTCGACGCGGCCTGGATCGTCGAGCCCTTCCTCACGCAGGCGGTCGACGCGGGCGCAAGGGTGCTCTTCTACAACTTCAACGGCTTCGACCCCGAACTGGATGTCGCCGGCTACTTCACGAGCGCGCAGACCATCGAGCAGAAGCCCGAGGTCGTCGACGCGTTCCGCGCGGCAATGAAGCGCTCGCTCGAGTACGCGGGTGACAACCCCGACGAGGTGCGTCGCATCCTGGGCACCTACACCGAGATCTCGCCCGAGCTCATCGAGCAGATCGCCCTCCCGCGCTTCCGCGCCGACGTCGACCTCGACGCGGCGCAGCGGCTCGCGGATGCTGCCGTCGAGTTCAGCGGTCTCTCGACCGCCCCCGAGCTCGACACCTTCTTCGCACTCGACGACTGATCCCACCCGGCGCCGATGCCGCTGCGGCTTACCCGCAGCGGCGCCGGTTGCCATGCCTACCCACCCGAACCGCGGCCTCGGCCGCACCCTCAATGATGAGAGAGAAATGACGTGACAGTCGCAGCATCTCCACCCGGCGGCCCCGTGAGACGGGTGCCCTGGACGCAGCATTCCCTTGCGGCCCCAGTGCTGGGTGTCGTGGGAATCATCCTCTTCCTCGCGGTATGGGAGGTCGCGTCACGCACCGGCCTCGTGAACCCGCGATTCTTCCCCCCGGCAAGTGACGTGCTCGTTCGGCTCGGCACCGACCTCGTCTCGGCGAGCTTCTGGACGAGTGTCGGCCAGACCATGACGAGCTGGATCATCGGCCTCACGATCTCCGCCGTCGCGGCGACCGCGATCGGCTTCCTCATCGGCGGAAGCAACTTCCTGCGCAAGGCGACCCACACGACGATCGAGTTCCTTCGCCCGATCCCATCGGTCGCGCTCATCCCGCTCGCCGTGCTCCTCTTCGGCGTGAGCATCGAGTCGGCCCTCCTGCTCATCGTCTACGCATCGTTCTGGCAGATCCTCATCCAGGTGCTCTACGGCACGGCGGATGTCGACAGCGTCGCGATGGACACGGCACGGAGCTACGGCCTGGGCTGGTGGGCGCGCGTCAGGCACGTCGTCTGGCCGACGACCCTGCCCTACCTCATCACGGGACTCCGGCTCGCTGCCGCGGTCGCGCTCGTGCTGGCGATCACGGCGGAACTCGTGATCGGAACGCCCGGCATCGGCAAGCAGATCGAACTCAATCGCTCGGGCGGCAGTGTGGTTGCGATGTACTCGCTCGTGCTCGCGACGGGCATCATCGGCGTGATCATCAACATGGTCATGCGCTTCATCGAGAAGCGTGTGCTGCGCTGGCACGCCTCCGTGCGGAAGGACGTGGCGGTATGAGCCTCCTCAAGAGATTCGCCTACTTCGTAGGGCTCCCCGTCGTGCTGCTCATCCTCTGGTGGGCGCTCACGATCGGCAACACGAACTTCTTCGTGCCCAAGCCGCTCCACCTCTTCGAGATCTTCGGTGACGTGTGGTTCGGCGAGCGCATGATGCGCGACGTGCTGCCGAGCATCGGCCGCATCCTCATCGGCATCGTGGTGTCGATCATCGCGGGCGTCGTGCTCGGCATCCTGATCGGTTCGGTGCGGGTGCTCCGGATGCTCATGGAACCCGCACTCGAGTTCCTCCGTGCGATCCCGCCGCCCGTCATCATCCCGGTCTTCGCGCTCGTCATGGGCATCAACGACCAGATGCGCATCGCCGTGATCGTCTTCGGCTGCATCTGGCCCGTGCTGCTCAACACGATCGAGGGCGTCAGGGCCGTGGACTCCGTGCTCAACGACACCTGCGCGGTCTATGGCATCAAGGGTGGGGCACGCCTGCGTCATCTGGTGCTGCGTGCCGCGAGCCCCCAGATCATGACGGGGGTGCGCCAGTCGATCTCGATCGGCCTCATCCTGATGGTCATCTCCGAGATGCTCGGCAGTGCATCGTCTGGCCTCGGCCACACGATCGTGCAGTTCCAGCGCACCTTTGCGGTGCCCGAGATGTGGACAGGCATCATCCTGCTTGGCCTCCTCGGCGTCGCGCTTTCCCTGATTTTCCAGTTCACCGAGAAGCGCGTGCTTCGCTGGTACCACGGCCTGAGAGAGGTTGATCGATGACGAACGACACAAGCAGCACCAACAGCACCGCCAGCACGAGGACGATCAAGACGAGCCGCACCGAGTCCATCACGATTCCCGAGGGCGTCGCGCTCTCGGTGCAGCACATCAAGAAGGTCTACCAAACGGATGCCGGCGACATCGAGGCCGTGCGAGACCTGCACTTCGACATCCGTGAGGGGGAGTTCGTGTGCCTCGTCGGGCCCTCCGGTTCGGGCAAGACCACGCTGCTCAAGTGCATCGCGGGCCTCCTCGCGCCGACCTCGGGCATGGTCGCCCTCGACGGGAAGCTCGTCACGGGGCCGCCCAAGGGCCTCGCGGTCGTGTTCCAGGAGTACGGGCGCAGCCTGTTCCCCTGGATGAACATCCGCGACAATGTCGAACTGCCCCTCAAGAATCAGGGCGTCGCCAAGGCTGAGCGTGACCGACTCGTCGACGAGGCGCTGCAGGCCGTTGGCCTCGACCACGTGCCGAAGAGCTACCCCTGGCAGCTCTCGGGCGGCATGCAGCAGCGCGTCGCGATCGCGCGCGCTGTCGCCTACCAACCCAAGGTGCTGCTGATGGACGAGCCCTTCGCCGCCGTCGACGCCCAGACCCGTGCCGACCTCGAGGACCTCGTGCGCCGCGTGTGGAAGCAGCTCGGCATCACGGTGCTCTTCGTGACGCACGACATCGACGAGTCGGTGTACCTGGGCGAGCGCGTCGTCGTGCTCTCCAGCTCGCCGACCGTGGTGCAGGAGGACCTGCGCATCGACCTGCCCGAGGAGCGCGACCAGCTGTCGACGCGCTCGCTGCCGCGCTTCACGGAACTGCGCGGGCACGTCTACGAGCAGATCCAGCGGGCGAAGGCGGAGGCCGCGACCGGTTCCACCGCCACGCGCACCCCCTAGCGAGAGAACGGGCGGGCAGTGTCCACGAGCAGCGCGGCATCGGTGACGGGCGAGCCCGTCGACCGCGCCGTGCCGCCGACACTGCCCGCCGGGGCATCCGGGGTCCAGTCGCTCGCGCGTGGCCTCGCGGTCATCCGTGCCTTCGACGCGGAGCACTCCGAGATGAGCCTGAGCGAGGTCGCGCGCCGCACGGGACTCACGCGGGCGACGGCGCGCCGCTTCCTCCACACCCTGTGCGACCTCGGCTACATGCGCACCGACGGCAAGGTCTTCGCGCTGAGCGTGCGGGTGCTCGACCTCGGCTACAGCTACCTCTCGGGCCTGCAACTGCAGGACCTCGCCATGCCGCACCTCGAGCAGCTCGCCGCCCGTGTCGAGGAGACCACCTCGATCTCCGTGCTCGACGGCACCGACATCGTCTACGTGGCCCGCGTGCCCACGCGCCGGATCATGAGCATCGGCATCACGATCGGCACCCGTTTTCCCGCCTACGCGACCTCGATGGGGCGGGTGCTCCTCGCGGCGCTGCCGACGGAGGAGGTCGTGCGCCGCTATGAGGCCGTGCCGCTCGAGCGCCGCACGAGTCGCACGATCGCGACCATCCCCGACCTGCTGGGGGAACTCGAGCGTGTGCGCGAGCAGGGCTGGTCGCTCACCGACCAGGAGCTCGAGCACGGCCTGCGGTCGATGGCCATGCCGATAGCGGATGCCCGTGGCCGCACGCTCGCGGCTGTCAACGTCTCCTCGCACGTGAGCACGCGCGATGCCGACTCGTTCAGGTCACTCGTGGAGTGCCCCCTCGCGGACGCTGTCGCGGGCATCGAGGCGGAGCTTGCCCGCACGAGCGCCGTCTCGCGCCTCATGGTCTCCGACTGAGCCCTCGCGGATCCGATCAGCCTGGGTCGACCTCGGCGCGCACCTCTCCGCCGATGTTGAGCCCGCGCTGCAGCTGCGCCGAGGTCTCGTTGACGGTCTTGAGTTGCGCCGCGAGAGTGTCGTGGCGTTCCACGCGCTCCAGGATCGAGGCGTACAGCGTGTCGAGCTCGGCGCCCCGCGTGAGGAGGCGTGAGCGCGCGGCGGCGAAACCCTGCTCGGTGTAGAAGCCGTTCTGGGCGCGCTGGTTGAACACCTTGATGTCGCCGTTCAGCTGGTCGTAGCCCGTCGTGTAGCGCTCGTAGTCGCTCTCGACGGAGTCCTTCAACTGCTCGAGTTCCGAGACGATCGCATCGGCCTGGGCCCGGAGGTCGACGAAGACCGCGTGGGACGAGGCGTGCAGGCCAGCGACGACCGCACGGTCGACGAAGTAACGGGAGTAGTACTCCTCGAGTTCGGCCGAAATCTCCGCGACCTCCGTGCCGATGATCGAGTGCAGTTCGTTGGCGCGCTGGCCGGGGGAGTGCCGCGAGTAGAACTCCATGCGCGCCGAGAAGTCGGGGTCGTCGATGAGCCGGGCGAACTCCTCCTCGAGAAGCGCACCGAGTCGTTCCTTCTCGGCCTCGCCCGTGCGGTCCCACGCCGCGTGCAGCATCTCGTGTGCTGCGACGACCTCCTCGGCGCCGTCGAGCCGCTCGTCGGTCACGTCGAAGAGGAAGATCGTCTTCTCGGCGTGCACGTAGCATCCGAGCACCCCGAATTCCTGCTCGTTGTGGTCGATGGGGCACTGCTCCGCGAACACCTCGCCGCTGCTCACGACCGGGGTGCTCGCGTAGTAGAGGAAGCGTCCGTGATCGGTCAGCTGGAGCCTCTCCGCGTGCGCCGCGATGACCGGGTCTGGCTCGTACTGCCACACAGTGACGCGGTCGATGATCGGCTGCGGGTTGTTGGCGACCCAGATGCCGCCGGCGGTGAGTGCCCCCACGATGAGCAGGCCGAGCAGGGTGCCGAGCGTGTTGCGGCGGCGACGACGAGGGCGTTTCTGCACCACGGCAGGGTCGTCGTCGAGGATCTCCACCCAAATCTCCCTGCTGTTGCCTCGAAGAGGATAGCAGCCGCATCCCGTGCAGCCGCCCGTGAATGGGGGTGTCGCACTGCGACATGAGCACTCTCGCCACGTGGGAGCGAATAGGCTTGGGGCGTGGAGCGCGACGTCGAGGACACGGTCATCAGGCCGCTGCGCTCGGGCGCGCTCGACACGGAACCCGACGACGCCGACACTCGACTCGTCACCCGCCTCCGACCGCCCACGATCGATGCGCCGTCGCTCGGTGTCGCTGCGCCGAATACGGATGCGCCGGCTCGGTCGTCCTCGCAGGGCACGGATGCTCCACAGGAGAGTGCGGCTCCGAGCCCCGCTGCGTCGACCTACCGCTTCACCGTCAACTCGCACGAGCCCATCGAGCTCGACCGTCCAGCACACATCGGCAGGCGGCCCAGCCTCCCTCGCGTGCCACAGCGGGTGCGACCCCGCCTCGTGCGTGTGCCATCGCCCAAGCAGGAGGTGTCGAGCACGCACCTCGAGGTGCGGCAGGAGGGGGCGTCCGTCATCCTCACCGACCTGCGCTCGACCAATGGCACGACCGTCACGATGCCGGGGGCCACCCCGCGGGCGCTCCGCCCGGGGGAGTCGCTCGTCGTCACGCCCGGCACGGTCGTCGATATCGGCGATGGCAACGTGCTCGAGATCCTTCCCCTTCAACGCACGACCGGAGAGAGATCCATGATCCAAGGAGCCCCGCAGTGACCGAGATCGGCGAGAACACGGCGAACCACCGCATCGCCATCCCCTCGGGCGGCGAGATCGAGCTCGCCTGGGGCGTCGCCACGCACACGGGGCACCGTCGCAAGCACAACGAGGACAGCTACGTGGCCTCGCCGCCGCTCTTCGCGGTCGCGGACGGCATGGGCGGCCATTCCGCCGGCGACCTCGCGAGCGCTGCCGTCGTGCGCCGCCTCTCCGAGGCGAACGAGGGGCCGTTCGGCGCTCCCGCCGAGATCGGCGCGGCCCTGCGCCTCGCGACGCGCGACATCGGCGAGGTCAGCGATGAGGCGAGCCTCGGCGTCGGCACGACCGTGACGGGCGCCATGCTGACGATGGAGGAGGGCGAGGTCGCCTGGCTCGTCTTCAACGTCGGTGACTCGCGTGTCTATGTGCTCCAGGATGACCGCCTCGCGCAGATTACGGTCGACCACTCGGTCGTGCAGGAGATGGTCGACGCCGGCATGATCGCCGCTGGCGACGCCGAGTCCCACCCCGACAGCAACATCATCACGCGGGCGGTCGGCTTCAACGCCGACCCCGTCCCCGACTTCTGGCACATTCCCGTGCGCCAGGGGATGCGCCTCCTGCTCTGCTCCGATGGCCTCACGAAAGAGGTCGATGCGCGCATCATCGGCGAGATCCTCGCGGCGGGCACGAGCTGCTCCGAGGTCGTGCAGGAGCTCGTGGTGCGAGCGCTCGATGCCGGTGGGCGCGACAACGTGACGGCCGTCGTCATCGATGTCGCGGCAGCGCCGGATGACGCTGCGGGCAGCTCGGCGACGCAGGAGCAGCAGGCGCCAGGCGATGACGAAGACACGATTCCCCGCACGGCCGAGCTCCCCACGCAGGAGGAATGACCCCCGAATGGGGGTCCAATTGTTGCCGTCATCGGGGATTCCTCCAACTCAACCCCCGAAGTCGCTCGCCTAGAATGAAAGCTCGCCGGGCGCCGCAGGGAGACCGGCCGCATCCGTGCGATCCGATCCCGCAGCTCCACGAGATCCGCCGAGGGGGTGGCTGAATGGCGCGACGACTGCCGTCACAGCCGCCCGTGCTGCCCGGTTTCAGTCACGTGCACATCCTCGGTTCCGGCGGATTCGCGGATGTCTTCCTCTACGAGCAGAACATGCCGCGTCGCCAGGTCGCGGTCAAGGTGCTGCTGAGCGAGGTCGTCAACGACCATGTGCGGCAGATGTTCCAGGCCGAGGCCAACCTCATGGCCCAGCTGAGCTCGCATCCGTCGATCCTCACGGTCTACCAGGCGAGCGTCTCATCGGATGGCCGCCCCTACCTCGTCATGGAGATGTGCTCCTCGGCACTCAGCGAGCGCTACCGCCGCGAGTCGATCCCGGTCGCCGAGGTGCTGCGCATCGCCGTCAAGATCGGCAGCGCGATCGAGACGGCACACCGTGCGGGCGTACTGCACCGCGACATCAAGCCCTCCAACATCCTGCTCACCGCATACGGGCATCCCGTGCTCTCGGACTTCGGCATCGCCGCGACCCTCGCGGGGGCCGACGCCGAGGAGGCGGTCGGGATGTCGATCCCGTGGTCGGCGCCCGAGGTGCTGCTGGGCGAGAACTCGGGTTCGGTCGCGGCAGAGGTGTGGTCATACGCCGCAACCGTGTATTCGCTCCTCGCGGGGCGTTCGCCGTTCGAGATTCCGGGGAAGTCGAACACGAGCGCCGACCTCATTGCCCGCATCGGTCGGGCACGGCCCCAGCCGATCGGCCGCCCCGACGTGCCGCGCGCGCTCGAGCAGGCGCTCGAGCGAGCCATGTCGCGCAACCCGGAGCACCGTCCCCGCACCGTGCTGGAGCTCGTGCACCAGCTGCAGACGATCGAGTCGGAACTGGGCCTGCCCCAGACCCCCATCGAGGTGGCGATGGACGATTGGGCGCTCGGCACCGTCTCCGACTTCGAGGACCGCACCCGGGTGCGCGCCCTCGGCGCGGACGCGGGCAGTTCGCCGGGACGTTCCCGTCGCCGGCGCCGGGGATCCGCCGGTTCGGGCTCCGACAGCGTGCCCATCGAACACGCGCAGCCGAGCCGGAGCGGCTCTCTCGCGCAGCCGCCGACGAAGGGCGCCAAGGTGCTGACATGGACGCTCGTCGTCACGGCATTCCTGGTCCTCGCCCTTGCGGGCACGGCCGTCTACATCCTCGTGCGTGCCAATTCGGCGACGCCCGTCGTGACCGACATCGAGGCTCGGGAGCGATCGGGTGACGTGCTCTTCACCTGGCCGGATCCCGGTCTGAGGCCGGGCGATTCGTACCAGATCGCGACATCCGAGGGTGCCAGGAGCATGCAGAGCAACCCCGCCTTCGTCGTGGCCGGCGAGCCCGGTGAGCAGGTGTGCATCACGGTCACCGTTAACCGTTCCGGTGCCGCGGGGGCGCCGAGCAACCAGAAGTGCGCGACGATACGGCCATGATCAGGGCCTGGCTCTCCCGCAACGCGTCGTCGGCGATCACGGTGGCGAGCATCGTCGTGATCGCGGCGATCCTCGCGGGGGTCGCCTTCGTCTCGCAGGGGTATACGGCCCAGCGGCTCGACCTCAGCGACGGTTCCGTGTGGGTCGCGAACGGACAGGAACAGGTCATCGGTCGCGCCAACACCGAGATCCGCCTGCTCAACACGGTCGTCGAGAGCTCGGGCAACGAGATCGACGTCGTACAGCAGGGAAGCACCGTGCTGCTCGTCGACAGGGCCAACACCCGCCTCGACATCGTCGACCCGGCCATGTCGGAGGTCATCGACAGCGTCGCGCTCCCGACCGAGGGCCCGCAGATCTTCCTCGCGGGAGACGCGGCGGTCGTCTACGCGCAGGAGACGGGCGAGGTGTGGATCACGACCGCGGCGGAGCTGGGTTCCTTCGATGCGGCGACCGAGCCGCTCCTGAGCCTTGGCGCGAACGCGGCCGTGACGGTAGCGCCAGGCGGTTTCCTGCACGCCTACTCCGCCGATACGGGGCAGCTCTACCGGGTCGACCTCGCGACCGACGCGATCGCCCTCACCTCGGGGGCCGAGACGCGCGCCATCGACTTCGAAGCCGAGGGCGAGGATGTCGCGATCACGGCCGTCGGCGACCGGGTCGCGATCATCGACTACGAGTCCCGCTCGCTGTGGATGGATGGCACGGTCGTGGACCTCTCCGACGAGGTCGAAGCGGGCGACAACGTGCGCCTGCAGCAGCCCGGCCCCGCAGCCGGCAACCTCCTCCTCGCCACGGGCGCGGGTCTCCTCCAGGTTGGGTTCGACGGCTCCGTCGAGGCGCTCGTCACGGATCGCTCTGCGACCGCGGCGGCGCCGATCGTCGTCGGCGGATGCTCCTTCGCGGCTTGGGCAGACGGCCTCGCCTGGCGTGACTGCAACGGTTCGGCCGCCGTCGAACTGCAGCTCGCGGGGGCGAACGCCGCCGCGGCGCGCCTCGAGTTCGCGGTGAATGGTGACCGCGTCGTGCTCAACGAGCCCCGTTCCGGGCGCACCTGGGCCGTGCAGGCGGGCGGCGAGCTGATCGACAACTGGAGCGAGTTGATCGAGGTCGAGGAGAACCAGGAGCAGGTCGAGCAGAACGACCTCGATTCCCCGCCCGAGTTCGAGAAGACCCAGGTTCCGCCGGTTGCAACGGATGACCTCTTCGGGGCCAGGCCCGGACGCTCGACCGTGCTCCCCGTGCTCCTGAACGACTATGACGCCAACGGTGACGTGCTGGTCGTGTCGGAGGTCGGCGCGATCGATGAGTCCGTGGGCCAGCTCGATCTCGTGCGCGACGGCCAGCAGGTGCAGTTGACCCTGAGCCCGACCGCGCAGGGCTCACTGTCCTTCCCCTACACGATCACCGACGGCAGGGGCGGTTCCGCCTCGGCGACCGTGACGGTCGAGATCCGTGCCCCCGGCGAGAACGGGCCACCGGAGCAGGTGCGACAGTCGCGCAGCAGTGTCGCGCAGGGCGGAAGGGTGACCGCCAACATCCTCGGCGACTGGGTCGACCCCGACGGCGACGTCATCTACCTCGCGGGGGCCTCGACCGCCGACCCCGACAGCGTCAGCTATAAGCCGGAGGGCGCGGTCGTCTTCCAGGAGGGCGGCGCGGCGGCGACGCTTCGCACGGTCGCGGTCTCGGTGACGGATGGCACGGCGCGGGGCACAGGGTCGCTCTCCGTCACCGTCAACCCGGCCGGAGAGGTCCCGATCATCGCGGACCCCTTCGCCGTGCGCAGCTACGCGGGCGGCGAGGTGCGGGTCAGCCCGCTCGAGCACGTTCGCGGTGGCACGGGCACGGTGCGCCTGAGCGCCGTGCCGTCGCGCACGGGAGCGACCATCACGCCCAACCTCGAGAACGGCACCTTCCGCTTCACGAGTGACCAGGTGCGCACCTTCTACGTCGAGTACGTCGTCACCGACGGCAGCCAGACGGTCACGGGGCTCGTGCGCATCGACGTCGAGGCGCCGCCCGACGCGAACTCGACCCCCATCACCGTGCCCAAGACGGTCTTCGTCAAGACGCTCAGCGAGCAGACGATCGATGTCGCCTCGATCGACATCGACCCCGCCGGGGGAGTGCTCATGGTCACCTCGGTCTCGACCGAGCAGGCGCCAGGGGTGCGGGCCCAGGTGCTCGAGCAACGCTCCGTGAGGATCAGCCTTGAGGCACCACTCGACTCGGGACCCGTCACGGTCGACTACCGCATCACGAACGGCCTCGCGGAGGCGGCAGGCACCATCACGGTCATCGAGATCCCGCCGGCACAGCTGCAGGCGCCCGTCGCGACGGATGACAGCGTGACCGTGCGGGTGGGCGACACGATCGACATCCCCGTGCTCGCGAACGACATCCACCCGGATGGCGAACCGCTCACCCTCAGCCCGGAACTCGTCGAGCGGGCATCCGGCTCGGGCCTCCTCTTCGCATCCGGTGACCGGCTGCGCTACCTCGCGCCGGAGCAGACGGGCGACTTCACGGCCGTCTACGCCGTCATGGGCCCCGACGGGCAGACCTCGCAGGCGCAGGTGCGCATCGCCGTGCGAGAGGTCGTCGAGGCGACGAATGGTGCACCGACGCCGAGCACGCTCACCGCGCGGGTAACGGCCGGCGGCACCGTGAGCATCCGTGTGCCCCTCACGGGCATCGACCCGGATGGCGATTCCGTGCAGCTCCTCGGCCTCGACTCCGCACCGGAGAAGGGCGCGGTGACGAATGTCGGCACCGACACGATCGAGTATGAGGCCGGCGGCTACTCGGCCGGCACCGACACCTTCACTTACACGGTCATGGACAGCCTCGGCGCACAGGCGACCGGCAAGGTGCGGGTCGGCATCAGCCCGCCCCTCCAGGAAGCGCGCAACCCGATCGCGACCGCCGACGAGGTCGTCACGCGGCCCGGTGGCTCGGTCTCGGTGCAGGTGCTCGCGAACGACATCGACCCGGATGGCGGCACCCTCACGATCACCTCCGTGCTGCCGAACACCCCCGAGATCAGCGCGGAGATCGACGGCGAGATCGTCGTGATCGATGTGCCGGAGGAGCCGGGACAGTACGGCCTGGTCTACGAGGTCGAGAACGGCTTTGGCGGCACGAGCTCGGCGTTCATCACGGTCACGGTCGATCCGGAGGCGTCGCTCGCATACCCGATCGCGAACGACACGGTGCTGACGCTCTCAGACATCCTCGAGCGGGAGACCGTCACGGTGGATGTGCTGCAGAACGTCTTCTTCGCCGACGGCCCATCCAACACCCTGACCGTGCGCCTGCTCGAGCGCTTCAGCGAGAACGCGGTCGTGACCGACGACGGCGACGTGACGGTCACGATCACGGAGCGGCGACAGATCATCCCCTTCTCGGTCGTGCACCCCGACGATCCCGAGGTCACCTCCTACGCCTTCATCAGGGTGCCGGGCCTCGACGACGCCCTCCCGCAGCTCGACCGCAGGGCGAAGCCGCTCACGGTTGCGAGCGAGTCCCGCCTGGTGATCGACATCAATGACCACGTCATCGCGGTCGGCGGCAAGAGCGTGCGCCTCACCGACCGCACGACCGTGCGGGCCACCAACTCGAACGGCGATCCCCTCGTGGTCGACGACGACACCCTCGCGTTCACCTCGGCCGACAAGTACTTCGGGCCCGCCTCGATCTCCTTCGAGGTCACCGACGGGGCGACCGCGAACGCCGCGGGGGCGCGCACCGCGACGCTCGTGCTGCCGATCCGGGTGACCCCGCGCGAGAACCAGCCTCCCGTCTTCGCGGGCGGCGCGATCGAGTTCGAGCCGGCCGAGGAGAGGTCGCTCGACCTCCTGCGGCTCACGAACTACCCGCACCCCGACGACATCGACGAGCTCGCCTACCGCGTGCTGGAGCCACTCCCGCGCGACTTCAGCTACACCCTCACGGGCAGCACGCTCACGCTGCGTGCGGATCCTGCCGCCGTGAGGGGCA
The DNA here is from genome assembly GCA_015234465.1 of Salinibacterium sp. GTDB lineage: Bacteria > Actinomycetota > Actinomycetes > Actinomycetales > Microbacteriaceae > Homoserinimonas. The sequence goes on from JADGNA010000002.1 coordinate 26,377, forward strand.
GCGAGACGGCGATCACGCTCGGCGTGCGCGATGAGCTGAGCGAGGGCCAGGCGGGCACGATCACCCTGCGCGTCGTGGCCTCGACCCGGCCACTCGCGCGGCCGGCACCGGACAGGGCCGTGACGCCGCGTGGTGAGACGACGACGATCGACGTGCTCGCGAACGATGCCGCGGCGAACCCCTTCCCGGGCCAGCCCCTCTCGGTCGTCGCGATCCGGGGCCTCGACGGCGGAACGCTTCCGGAGGGAGTCTCGGTCGTGCCTAGCGCGGACCGCAGCCGCCTCACGGTCTCGGTGTCGGAGTCGGCAGCCCCGACCGACACGCAACTGCAGTACCAGGTCGCGGATGCCACAGGTGATCCGAGCCGGTACATGTGGGGCACGGTCACGATCTCGGTGCAGGATGTGCCGGATACGCCGGCGGCCCCGAGCCGCGCAGGCGGGCACACCAACGGCGCGCTGACGCTGCGCATCACCCCGCCCGCCTTCAACAACTCGCCCATCACGTCCTTCGAGGTCGTCAGCGACAGCAACGGCGGCTATCGCAAGAACTGTGGCCTCGAGCAGCTGTGCACGCTGAGCGACCTGCGGGTCGGTGTCTCCTACGAGTTCCGGGTCATCGCGACGAACTCGCTCGGTGCCTCCGAGGCGAGTCCCGCGAGCGTGCCCCTGCGGGTTGACTACCTGCCGGCGGCACCGACGGATGTCACGGCGCGCGCGAGCGGCGGCGCGGAGGGTGAGCTCACGATCTCCTGGTCGCGCGTACCAGACCCCTCGCCCGGCACTCCCGTCTCCGGCTACACCGTGCGCATCTCGGGGCCGGGCGTCGGCCAGACCGACATCGCGACGACATCCACGAGCCTCACGACCACGGTCGGCGGGCTCGTGCAGGCGGGACAGGCCTACCAGGTCGTCGTCTTCGCCCGGAACGGCGCCCAGGCGACGACGGAGGAGTGGAACCACTCCTCGCCCGTCGCCGTGACGGCCGTCGGGGCACCGCCCGCCGTGCCCGTCGCGGCACGGCTCACCGGCACGGAGGGACACATCGCCGTGACCTGGGCGGGCGCCGGCTGGAACGGGGCTCGCGCCGGCACCTATCACGTCGCGCGCTTCAGCGGCGGCAATGCGCCGCCCGCGGCATGCACGCCCGGCTCCTACCCGGGACGCGTCGCGGCGGATGTCGCGAGCGGATGGATCGACACGAGCGCGATCGACGGCGTCCAGTACACCTATGCCGTCTACTCCGACAACGGGCTTTTCTGCACCGTGAGTGTCTCGGGTGCCGTCGAGAGCAAGCGAGAGCCGGGACAGGCCTCCGTCGACCTCGTGATCGAGCACTCGACGGGCGGATACCACGACGTGCGCGTGCGCAGCCTCTCGGCACTTCGTCCTGCCGCCCGCTACGAGGTCATGATCGGCGGCAACGGCGCCTGGCGCCCCGTCGCCCGCGGCGACTTCGTGACCTCGCCCGCCCTCTCCACCGTCTACGGACAGCCCGTCACGGTGCAGGTGAGGGCCTGCAGGGATGACAGCGCAGACCTGTGTGGTGCGGCATCCGCCCCCCAGCAGCTGACGCCCGTTGCCACGCGAGCGAGCGTGCTCAGCTGTATCGCGGGCGAAGCCTTCACGCCCAACCCGCCGGCCAACGTGGCGGGCTTCGGCGCGCCGAGCTACCGTGTGCAGTTCCGCACGCCGGGAGGCATCTGGTTGGGGGCATGGCAGGCCTGGACACCCGAGATGGTCGTGCCCGAGAACTCGACGGCACTGCGCATCAAGGCGACGGTCGGCGGGTACCAGGACCCAGAATATGGGGAGACCGAGTGCGAGGTTCCGCCCCCGCCACCGCCCCCCGTGACCGAGCCCGGAGACAGCGAAGAATGACATCGAGTACGGCGCGAGTGACCACGGCACGACGAGAGGCAACAGCATGACAATGACACCCGAACAGGCCGCCTGGTTCTCCGACATCTTCAACCGGCTCGTCTCCAACGTCGAGCAGGTGCTGCTCGGCAAGACCTTCGTGATCAAGCTCTCCTTCACCTCGCTCCTCAGCGAGGGCCACCTCCTGCTCGAGGACTTCCCCGGCACGGGCAAGACCTCCCTCGCCCGCGCGATCGCGCAGAGCGTGCAGGGCAGCAGCAACCGGGTGCAGTTCACGCCCGACCTCCTCCCCGGTGACATCACGGGCGTGAGCATCTACGACCAGCGCTCGGGCGACTTCGAGTTCCACCAGGGGCCCATCTTCGCCAACATCGTGTTGGCCGACGAGATCAACCGGGCGAGCCCGAAGACCCAGGCGGCACTCCTTGAGGTCATGGAGGAGGGGCGCGTCACGGTCGACGGCGTCACGCATCCGGTCGGCGCACCCTTCATGGTCATCGCGACGCAGAACCCCGTTGAGCAGGCCGGCACCTACCGCCTGCCGGAGGCACAGCTCGACCGCTTCCTCATGAAGACCTCGATCGGCTACCCCGACCACGCCTCGACGCTCCGCATCCTCGAGGGGGCCGGCGTCAAGGCGCACGACACGGTCGTGCCCGCGATCGTTCCCGCCGCGACGATCGTCGAGATGGCGGCGCTCGCCCGCACGGTGCACGTCGATCCCTCCGTCAACGACTACGTCTCTCGACTCGTCGACGCGACCCGCTCGGCCGACGAGGTGCGACTCGGCGCGAGCGTGCGCGGCGCCCTCGCCCTCATCCGCGCCGCGAAGACGCTCGCGGCCGCCGCGGCGAGGCACTACGTGATCCCCGACGACATCAAGGCGCTCGCCGAGCCCGTGCTCGCGCACCGCCTCGTGCTCGACCCCGAAGCCGAGTTCGACGGGGTCACCCCCTCGAGCGTCATGAGCCAGATCCTCATGGAGACCTCGCCGCCCAGCGACAGGCAGGCCGTGTGACGCCCGAACGCCGACAGAGCGACGAACCGCGGCCAGCGACGCGTCCCGGCGCCCTCAAGCCGGGGGCCTCGCGCACCGCGCTGACGCGGAGTGCCGCGCGCGCAAGGACGCGCACGAGTGTCACGAGCGCGACGCGGCGCCCAGAGGGGCTCGGCACGACCGCTACCACCGTGACCAACACCCGGTCGCGACTCGTCGGCAACCGCGACGGCATCCTCGCCGACCTCATCGTCGTGGTCGTGCGTGCCCTCAGGGGCGTGAGCGGATGGATCGGCGCGATCGCCGCGCGGGTGGGCGCCGTCGTGACGCCACTCGGGTGGAGCCTCGCGATCGTGACGGTCGCGGCCTTCGTCTTCGGCTACGTGCTCCGTTGGCCCGAACTCCTCGCGGTTGCCTACAGCTCGCTCGTGCTGGTTCTGATCGCCATCATCTACCTCGTCGGCCGCAATGCCTTCACGATCGAGCTCTCGATCCCGCACAGCCGCGTCGTGGTCGGCGATCCCGCATCCGCGCGCCTCACGATCGACAATCCGAGTCGTCGCCGCGCCTTCGGCGTCAAGGCGGAGGTGCCGATCGGCCCCGGGCTCGCCGAGTTCGCCCTCCCCGGCCTGTCATCGGGTGAGCGCTTCGAGCACGAGTTCGCGATCCCCACCGCCCGCCGCGGGAGGCTTCCCGTCGGCCCCGTGCGGACCGTGCGCGCAGACCCCATCGGCCTCGTGCGTCGCGAGATCTCGTGGACCGACGTGCACGAGCTCTATGTGCATCCGCGCACGACCGCGATCCCCAGCACGAGCACGGGCATGATCCGCGACCTGGAGGGCAACCCCACGCGGGATGTCACGAGCAGCGACGTCTCCTTCCACGCGCTTCGCGAGTACGCGCCGGGGGATGAGCGACGGTACATCCACTGGAAGAGCACGGCCAAGACCGGCACGCACATGGTGCGACAGTTCGAGGAGACCCGTCGAAGCCACCTCGTCATCGCCCTCAGCCTCGCGGAGCGCGACTACGCCAACGATGAGGAATTCGAGATGGCCGTGAGTGTCGCCGGTTCGCTCGGCATCCGTGCCATCCGTGACGTGCGCAACATCTCGGTCGTCGTCGGCGCGACGACCCCGGAGTTCGCCAAGCAGAAGGTCTTCGCGGTGCGCTCGCTCAGCACACTCAACCCGGGGCGCCTGCTCGATGACCTCGCCCTCGTCGAGCGGGATGCGGCATCCCTCGGCCTTGTCGACATCGCGCGCGTCACCGCCGACCAGGTCGCGGGCGTGTCGGTCGCATTCCTGATCTGCGGTTCCGTGCCCACGCCGGGCGAACTCCGCACGGCGTCGACGCGGTTCCCTCCCGGCGTCGAGGTCGTGGCGATCGTCTGTGACCCCGAGACCGTCCCCGGGCTCCGGCGAGTGCCGGGGCTCAGCGTGCTGACGATCGGATACCTGGAAGACCTCAAGCGCAGCCTTGCGAGGTCGGCGGCAGCATGATGCAGCGCGGCCAGAACTCGAGCAGCTTCGTCGCGACGTCGACGACCTTCGTGATCCTCGCGACGGTCATCGCCGGGGCGGCATTCTGGCCGATCTACCAGCACCAGCAGTTCCTCATCATGGCGGCGGTCACGATCCTCGCCGCGAGTGGCATCGCCCTCCTCGGGGCGCGATTCCGGTGGCCCGGCCCCGTGCTCGTCGTGGCGACCGTGCTCGCATACCTTCTCCTGGGAGTGCCCCTCGCGATTCCCTCGAGTGCGCTCTTCGGCGTCCTGCCGACAGGGGAGGGGCTGCTTGAGCTCCTGAGGGCCGCGGCACTCGGCTGGCGGCAGATCCTGACGATCGCCCTGCCCGTCGGGGCATACCAGTCGCTCCTCGTGCCGGTCTTCCTCATCCTCCTCGTCGCGGTCGTCATCGCGGTGACGGTCGCCATCAGGTTCGAATGGGGAGAGTTCGCCGCGCTCGCGCCGACCTTCGTGCTCGTGCTCGGCCTCGCCTTCGGCCCGCGGGATGCTCCGGCAGCGGTCGCCCTCACGCTCCTCTACCTCGTCGTCGTGCTCGGCTGGCTGAGCTGGCGGCGATGGCACCGGCGCCGCGAGGGCATCCGCGCGCTCCCCTCCTCGACGAGGCGTGGGAGCGGCTCGCTCGAGACCCTCGCGGCACTGCGCACCGCGGCATCCGCCATCGTCATCTCCGCGCTCGCCGTCACGATCGGCGGCACCTCGGCCGCCGTCTCCTCGCCCGAGGGGGAGCGCGCCGTGTTCCGCGACATCGTCGAGCAGCCCTTCGACCCGCGGGCACACGCGAGCCCGCTCAGCGCGCTCCGCAAGTACCACCAGCCGGCGCTCGCCGACTCGGCCATGTTCTCCGTCACGAACCTGCCGGAGGGGGCGCGCATCCGCTTGGCGACCCTCGACACCTACGACGGCGTCGTCTTCAGCGTCGGAAGCGACGCCGTGACGAGCGAGTCGGGCTCCTTCACACGGCTCCCGACGGCGATCCCACGAGACGCCTCGGCGGGTGAGGCGGCGAGCGTCGACGTGCAGGTCAGTGGGTATCGGGGCATCTGGGTGCCCACCGTCGGCCTGCTCACCTCGATCGAGTTCGGCGGCAGCAACGCGGCCGAGCTGCGCGACTCCTTCTTCTTCAACGAGACGGGACGCTCCGGGGTCGTGCTCGAGGGGCTGGATGCCGGCGACCGCTACCAACTTGATCTCCGGCTGCCGAGCGAGCCCGATGACCTGAGCCGCCTCACGCCCGGCACGGCGGCCGTGCCCGAGGCGGCCGTCGTGCCGGAGGAGCTGACGGTCGTGCTCGACGACTGGGTGCGCGACGCAGAGTCGGCCGGCGCGCGGCTCGACGCCATGCTCGACGCCCTCGCGGCGGAGGGCTACGTGAGCCACGGCGTCGCCGACGATGAGCCGTTCAGCAGGTCTGGTCACGGCGTTGACCGCATCCAGGAGCTGCTGACGGAGCCGCGCATGATCGGCGACGAGGAGCAGTACTCCGTCGCGGCCGCGCTCATGGCCCGCGCGATCGGCTTCCCCTCGCGGGTGGTCTTCGGCTTCGCCCCCGAGAGCGGCGGTGAGGACGCCACGATCGTGCTGGGCTCGGATGTCTCGGCCTGGATCGAGGTCGACACCGCCCAGTACGGCTGGGTCGCGATCGATCCGACGCCGCCCGTGCGCGAGATCCCGGACGAGGAGCCCGAGGAGCCCGCCGTCGTCGCGCGACCGCAGAGCCCCGTGCCGCCGCCCGCCGTCGAACCGGACCCGCGCCGCGACCAGGTGCCCCTCGAGGCGAGCCCCGATGACGACCCGGCCGAGGACCCCCTCATGGCCGTCCTCCTCGCCGCGCTCAAGGTGCTCGCATGGGTCGCCGGCATCCTGCTCGTGCTGCTCTCCCCGTTCCTCGCCGTCCTCATGGCGAAGGCGCGCCGCCGGTACCTTCGCCACCGGGCCGCATCCGCCGCGGCACGAGTCAGCGGCGGATGGCGCGAGTTCGCGGACATCGTCGTCGACTACGGCTATGCCGTGCCGAAGGCGGCGACCCGCAGCGAGGTGGCCGAGGTCGTCGGTGGAGTGCAGCCGCTCGTGCTGGCATCCGTCGCCGACCGTGCCGTGTTCGCGCCCGAGCGCGTGGATGACGACGAGGCAAGGCAGGTGTGGCTCGCGGTCCGCGACCTCGAGGAGGGCATCGCCTCGTCCCGCACCCGATGGGAGCGGCTCAAGGCGACCGTCTCGCTCCGATCGCTCGCTGGCTATAGTCTCAAGGAGTTGTTTTCCCGAGAGAGACGCCTCACATGACGTGCAATCACTGCGGCACCGCGCTGCCGCGCGGGGCGATCTTCTGTGGCGAATGCGGCCGCCGTGTCAGCGCCCCCGCTGACACGATCGCGCCCCCGCCGCTCGCCGAGGAATCGGGGCCGGCGCCCGCCGTGCAGGCAGCAGCGCCCACTGGCGAGGACGGCCTCGTGCCGCCGCCGCCCACGCCCCAGCGCGACGCCGCATCCGCGAGCCGGGGATGGTCCCTTTCTGCCGAGGCCGAAGCGGCCGTCGATGCCGCATCGGCGGCTGCGGATGCCGCGACCGAGGCGGCACCCGACGAGGAGACGGGCGATGCCCGCCCCGGGCCGAAGCCCGCCGTTCCTGCTCCCGCGCCCGTCATGAGGAACCCGCTCACGTGTCAGCAGTGCGGCAGCCAGATGGGCCCCGGCGACATCTTCTGCGGGGAGTGCGGCTCGGTCTCGAAGTCCGTGACCGCCGCCTTCACGGGAGTCATCGACACGCGTCGCGCCGAGCCGGCGCCCGCTGCCCCGAGCGCGCCACCCAGCACGTCACCCGAACTCGTGGCCCCTGGCGCTGCAGCCGCCGCGACCCCGCTCCCCACCATGCCGGTCTTCGTGCAGTCACCGCCCGGTGCCTCGCCAGAGCGGGTGGAGGATGCCGTGCCGTCGCCGCCTGGGCCGTCGTCGCCCGTGCCGTCGTCGCCTGTGCCGTCGTCGCCTGTGGAGGAGAGCTCGGCTCCCACGAGTGACGCGGATGCGGAACGCCCTTCGGCCCAGCCCGACGCGGAGGAGAGGCCGGTGGCTCCGGCTGTCCCGCCGCCCGTCGAGGAGCCGGCCCCGATCGTCTCGACCCCGCCTGTTGCTCCTCCGCTTGTGAGCCCCGCGGCATCACGGCGACCGGCAGCTCCCGTTGTCCCGTCCCACGCGGACGATGAGGACGTCGAGGCGACCCGAATCGTGCACCGCCGCGGCGGGGAGCGATTCGTGCTGCAGTTCAGCACGGGCGAGAGCGTGACCGTCTACGGCACCGGCCTCGTGGGTCGCAATCCGCGCCCCGAGCCGGGGGAGTTCTTCGACCAGCTCGTCCGCGTGCTCGACACGGGGCGCTCGGTGTCGAAGACGCATCTCGAGTTCGGCCAGGAGGCGGGGGTCTTCTGGATCAAGGACCGCTTCTCGGGCAACGGCACCGTGCTCAAGGAACCGGATGCCGAGCCGCGGCGCTGCGAGGCGGACAAGCGCTACCGGGTCGTGCGCGGCAGCCGCGTCGAGATCGGCGAGCAGTTCTTCGTCGTGAGCTGATCCGCTCCTCCACCACGCGCATCCGCGGCTCCGCTCCACGAGCGGCTCCGAGCGGGTGCTCGATCATTGACGCGACTGCTGTGCTCGTGGGGTGATCGAACCCCGAGACATCTCACTGCCGCGCCCGCCGCAGCCTCCCGAGCCCTACAGCTTCCCCTTTCTGGCGACGCTTGCTCCCGTCGTCGCCTCGCTCGCGCTCTGGTTCTTCACACGCTCGCCCTTCGCCCTGATGTTCGCGGTGTTGGGGCCCCTCGTGGCGCTCGGCAGCCTGGTCGATGCGCGGGTGCAGGGGCGGCGGCGACTTCGCCGCGAGTCACGCCGCTTCGAAACGGATGTCGCGGCGACGCGCCAGCGCATCCTCGTGGAGCACGACAGGCTCCGCGACGGCCTACGGCGAAGCCTGCGCGCCGCAAGTTCCCTGCTTCCGGCCGCGCTGCATGATGCGGAGCGCTGGCGTCTCGTCGCGGGAGACGTGCCCGTCGTCCTGGGCTTCGGGGAGCGGGCGAGCGGCATCCGCGTGACGGGCGACACCCCGGGCTCGAGTGAGGAGCCGCGGCACTCGCCTGGCGGGCGCGGGCGGCTGCGTCGGCGGCGGCGTGACGGGGTGCATGACCTTCAGAGGGACGGTGGCCTCGCGCTCACGTCACTCCGCGAGGAGGCTGCGCGGCTGCAGGCCGCCCCCGTCTCGGTCGATGCGCGCCTTGGCATCGGCATCTGTGGCTCTCGCGTGCCGGCCCTCGCGGTTGCGCGTGCGGTCGCCGTGCAATTGGCCGATTCGCTGCCCCCGTCGCTCTTCGAACTCCGCGGTGGCTTCGAGGCGTGGCACCGTGCTCTCCCGCATTTCGCCGCGGGCGACGGCCACGACGGCCTGCGGCTCGATTTCCTCGGCGCGCCGCAGCGAGCGGGTGACGCGCCGATACGCATCCCCGTCGTCGTCGCCGACTCGATCGAGCAGCTTCCGCGCGAATGCCGCGTCGGCATCGAGGTCTCGGGCGGCGAGCTCCGGATGCTGCGACATCCGCAACTCGGGGTCTCAAACGCCGACGGGGTGCCCCTCGTGCCGCGAACCCTGAGGGCCGACTTCGTCTCGGCCGTCGATGCCGCGCGCTTCGCCGCAACCCTCATGGCGGCCGCCGAGGAGGAGGGACTCTCGGTCGGCGGGGGAGCGGTGCCGGATTCGGTCGAGCTCGCCGCGCTGTGGGCAACGGCAACAGCAACGTCGACCCCCGGCACGCGGCGAGGGTCGCTCGCGGCGACGTTCCTCACGGATGCGGCGGGCGGTGTCACGATCGACCTCGTCGCGGATGGTCCGCACGCCGTCGTCGGCGGCACGACGGGGAGCGGCAAGAGCGAGCTGCTCATCGGGTGGATCCTCTCGATGGCGCGCCATCGTTCGCCAGAGGATGTCAACTTCCTGCTCGTCGATTTCAAGGGCGGCTCGAGCTTCGTTGGCGTCGACGCCCTGCCGCACAGTGTGGGCCTGCTCACGGACCTGGACCACGCGGCCGCTGAGCGTGCCCTCGAGAGCCTGAGGGCGGAGGTGAGGCACCGCGAGCACGTGTTGGCCCGCACGGGAGCACGGTCGATCGACGAGCTGGGCGTCGGGGTCGCGCTGCCGCGCCTCGTCGTCGTTGTCGATGAGTTCGCCGCCATGGTCGCCGACTTCCCCGAACTCCAGCCCGTCTTCGCAGACATCGCCGCGCGTGGGCGCTCCCTCGGCGTGCACCTGATCCTGTGCACGCAGCGGCCCGGCGGCGTCGTGCGCGACGCGATCATGGCCAACTGCGCCCTGCGTCTGTCGCTGCGGGTCAACAATGGCCAGGACAGCGTGGCGGTCATCGGCACGGATGCCGCCGCGTCGCTGCCACGTCATCCGGTCGGCCGATGCCTCGTGAGCGTTGCGGGCGGCGACCCGGTGCTCACGCAGGTGGCGCTTGCGTCGCCGGAACTCGTGCACAGCCTCAGCGAGCAGTGGGAGGGAGCCGCCCGGCCGCGCAGGCCGTGGTTGCCCCCGCTCCCGGCACGCATCCCGTGGAACGAGGTGGTGGCGAAACGGGAGGGTTCCACCTCGACAGCGCCGGCCATCCCGTTCGGGCTGACCGACCTGCCGGAGGAGCAGCGCCAGCCCATCGCCGAGTGGCGCCCCAGTGAGCACGGCAACCTCCTTGTGTTGGGAGGCCGAGGTTCAGGAAAGTCGGCGGCGCTCGCCGCCCTGACGGCGGGTGCTATGGAGTCCGGACTGCAGGTCGTGCACATCGGGTCGGATGTCGAAGGCGCGTGGGACCAACTCGGTGCCCTCCGGGATGGTGCAGCCGAGCACCGGGGCGAGCGGGACCGCATCCTCGTGCTCGACGACTTCGACGGGCTCGTTGCCCGCTTCCCCGACAGCCACGCTGGAGCCTTCCTTGATCTCGTGGCCATGGTGCTGCGCGACGGCTCAGCGACGGGGACGCACTGTGCCGTCGCGGCGCAGCGGCTGACTCCCTCGATCCAGTCCCTCGCGCCCCTCTTCGACTCACGACTGCTCCTGCGGCTCCCGTCGCGGCAGGAACACGTCATGGCAGGCGGCGACGGTGCCCAACACGACGGCTCGGCGCCCGCGGGGCGTGGACGCTGGCGCGGGGCGCAGGTGCAGATTGCGCTCGCGACCGCTGCGCCAGCCGAGCGGCCGTCTCGCACGCGGATGTCCTGCGAGCTGGGAGACGGCGGAGGGGTCGCCGCGGTGGTCACGACACGACGGTCGGCGATCGCGAGACTGGCGCGAGCAGCCGGACGCGCCCTGTGCTCGCCTCAGGAGGCGGCGTCCCTCTGGGCGCAGGATGAGCATCCGCTTGCCCTGGGGGATCCGTCGGAATGGCAGGCGGCATGGTCGGCGTTCCCCAGCGCACGCTTGAACGGCACCGTGCTGTTCGACCGGTGCACCGTCTCGGAGTTCCGCCTCGTCTCCGGCCAGGCCCTCCTCCCGCCGCCGCTCTCGGCGCGGGCCGGAGGTGCGTGGGCGCTCGATGCCGACGGCACGACGGGAAGGGTCCAGCTTCCGGAACTGCCTTTAGTTGACAAAGTCAATGATTGAAAATACCGTGTGAATTCCGACCATGGCGGTCGGGGCGTTAGTGTGTGGGGCGGAATACGCCATGCCCGAAGGGTGGGATTCAATGCTGAATCAGGGGATCGGCTCGTGGTTGGAGCGGCGCCGGGACAAGTCCGGAGACAAGCCGGCGATCATCTTCGCCGGTCGCACCACGACCTACCTCGAGCTGAATGCGCGGGTCGAGCGACTCGCGGTCGCGCTCCGCGAGCGCGGGGTCGATCGTGGCGACCGGGTGGCCTACTTCGGTGAGAACCACATCGCATTCCTCGAGACCCTCTTCGCGACGACGCTCCTCGGCGGCGTCTTCGTGCCGCTCAACGCGCGTCTCGCCGCCCCCGAACTGCGCTTCGGCCTGAACGACTCGGGCAGCACGATCCTCGTGCACCCCAAGACTCTCGAGGCGGTCGCCGCCGTCGGCGTCACGTCCTCACCCGTGACGCACCGCATCACGGTGGACGACAACGGGCTCGGCACCCCGATCACCGCCTCGCTGCCGACGATCGATGACGACGCGGGCGACGAGACCGGGGAGTCCGATCGAGTCGTCGTCGAGGAGTTCGAGGCGGTCATCGAGGCCGCAACGCCCGAGCGCATCGACGTCCCCGTCTCGCTCGACGATCCCGCCATGATCCTCTACACCTCCGGCACGACGGGCAACCCGAAGGGCGCCCTCCTCACGCACGGCAACCTCACGTGGAACGCCCTCAACGTGCTCGTCGACTACGACTACCGCAGCGATGAGGTCGCACTCATGATCTCCCCGCTGTTCCACGTCGCCTCACTCGGAATGGGCCTCCTGCCCACCCTCCTGAAGGGCGGCACCCTCGTGCTCGAGCCCCGCTTCGACCCGAGCCGGGTGCTCACGGCGATCGAGAAGTACCGCGTCACGAGCATGAGCGGCGTGCCCACGACCTACCAGCTGCTGTGCGAGCACCCCAACTGGGATTCGACCGACCTCTCGTCCCTGCGGCAGCTCACCTGCGGCGGCTCGGCTGTCTCCCTCCGCGTGATCGACGCCTACGAGGAGCGCGGGCTCGCCTTCTCGGGCGGCTACGGCATGACCGAGACGGCCCCCGGGGTCACGAGCATCCCTGCGACCCGCAGCCGCGAGAAGGCGGGCAGCGCGGGCCTCCCGCACTTCTTCACCGACATTCGCATCGTCGACGAGTACGGCGCCGAGGTCGCGGGGGCGGAGCCGGGCGAGATCCAGGTCTCGGGTCCCAACGTCATCCGCGAGTACTGGAACAGACCGGATGCCACGGCCGAGGCCTATGCCGACGGCACCTGGTTCCGCACGGGCGACATCGGCTACCGCGACGATGATGGCTTCCTCACGATCTCCGACCGGCTGAAGGACATGATCATCTCCGGCGGTGAGAACATCTATCCCGCGCAGGTGGAGCAGGTCATCCGCGAGCTGGATGCCGTCGCCGACGTCGCGGTCATCGGCGTGCCCGACGACAAGTGGGGCGAGGTGCCGTGGGCGATCGTGAGCGTGCGGCCGGGCCGGGAGCTGGGCGAGGAGGCCGTGCGCGACTATCTGCAGGGGCGCGTTGCGCGCTACAAGGTGCCGAAGAACGTGGTCTTCGTCGACGAGTTCCCGCGCACCGCGAGCGGCAAGATTCGCAAGGCCGACCTGCGGCAGCGTTACGGACGGTAGCGCGTCGCTCCCGGCCCGCCGCCAGCGTCGTAGGCTGTTCGTGTGAACCTCGAACACCGCTACGCCGTCACCGTCGAGTGGACCGGGAATCGGGGCTCCGGCACAAGCCACTACCGCGCGTACGGTCGTGACCATGTCGTGAGCGCAGCGGGCAAGCACGACATCGCGGGCTCCTCCGACCGCACCTTCCACGGCGACGCGGACCGTTGGAACCCCGAGGAGATGCTGCTCTCGGCACTCAGCCAGTGCCACATGCTGAGCTACCTGCACGTGGCCTCCGCGGCGGGCGTCGTCGTGACGGCCTACACGGATGCTGCCGTCGGCACGATGCGGCAGACGGATGATGGCGGCGGCTCCTTCACCTCGGCAACCCTCAGGCCCGTGGTGACGGTCGCGAGTGCCGACATGGTGGAGACGGCGACCGCGGCACACGCGGAGGCGGCGCGCAAATGCTTCATCGCCTCGTCGGTCAACTTTCCTGTCGGGCACCAGCCAAGCGCTGTCGTGGTGGGCTCGTGAGGGCGGCGCGGCGGCTCGCCCTCGTGGCGACCCTCTCGGCCACTGCCATCCTGCTCGCAGGCTGCCAGACCCCTCCCGAGCCTGACGAGAACGCCCCCGGCTGCGCGCCGGAGAATGCCTCGCTCGGGGTGTCGGCGGAGGGCGAACTCTTCTCGCGCCCCGAGGTCTCCTTCGACACCCCACTGCGCCCCCTGACGACCGAGCGACTCGTGCTCGTCGAGGGTGATGGCCGCGTCGCGGTGCCTGGTTCCCTCGTCACGGTCGAGTTCGTCGCCTTCAATGGCGCGACGGGCGAGCCCGTCGAGGCCTCGGGATACGGCGCCGCGGGGGTGGGCCACACCGTGATTCCCCTCGACCTGAGCTCCGCCACACCGGGTGTGCGGCGCGCCCTGCTGTGTTCGACGGCGGGCTCGCGTGTCGCTGCTGTCGTGCATCCGGAGGATGCCGTGGGGCAGCGGCTCGTGCCCGGTCTCGGCGCCGACGACCCGCTCGTCTACGTCTTCGATGTCGTCTCGGTCGCGGCCGAGGTCGCCGACGGGGAACCCCAGGAGATCGATCCCGCCCTTCCCACGGTCGACGATTCGCTCGGCGTGCCCGTCGTGACGGTGCCCGACGTGCCCGCGCCGACCGAACTCGTCTCGGTTCCGGCGCTGCTGGGCGACGGCCCCGTCGTGAGGGCGGGCGCGGATGTCACGATCCGCTACCGCTCCGTGCTCTGGCGCAACGGCCTGACGGTCGAGGAGAACTGGAGTGCCCTGCGCCCTGAGCGCATCGCCCTGTCGGAGTTGCTGCCAGGTGTCGAGCAGGGACTCATCGGCGCGTCGGTCGGCTCCCGCGTCGTCATCGTCGTCCCTCCCTCGCTCGGCTATGGTCCCGGCGGCGATGTGGCATCGTCGGTCACGGGCACCGACACCCTCGTGTGGGTCGTCGACGTGCTCGCGACCACCTAGCATCCGTCCACTGATCAGTCCGGGAGGGCCATAGTGCGTCGTGTCATCATCCTCGGTTCGACCGGCTCGATCGGTGTGCAGGCACTTGACGTCATCGCGGCGAATCGCGAGCGTTTCGAGGTTGTCGGCCTGACGGCAGGCAGCAACGCTGAGGCGCTCGCCGAGCAGGCGCGACGCTTCGGGGTGTCGCAGACGGCGCTCGGCGCTGATGACTCGGTGCGGCTCGTGGAGTCGGTGCAGGCCGACGTCGTGCTCAACGGCATCACGGGTTCGGTCGGCCTCGGCCCGACGCTGGCGGCCCTGCGCTCGGGGGTCTCGCTGGCCCTCGCCAACAAGGAGAGCCTCATCGTGGGTGGGTCGCTGGTGACGGATGCCGCGGCACCGGGCCAGATCGTGCCGGTTGATTCCGAGCATTCCGCGATCGCCCAGGCCCTCGCCTCGGGAACCCGCGCCGAGGTGCGGCGGCTCGTCTTGACGGCATCCGGCGGACCGTTCCGCGGCCGCACCCGCGAGGAGCTGGCGTCGGTGACTCCGGCTGAGGCGCTCGCGCATCCGACCTGGGACATGGGCCTCGTCGTCACGACGAACTCCTCGACTCTCGTGAACAAGGGGCTCGAGGTGATCGAGGCGCACCTGCTGTTCGATGTGCCCTTCGACGACATCGAGGTGACGGTGCACCCGCAGTCGATCGTGCACTCCATGGTCGAGTTCGTCGACGGCTCGACGATCGCCCAGGCTTCGCCGCCCGACATGAGGCTGCCGATCTCGCTCGGCCTCGACTGGCCGCACCGCGTGCCGGGTGTCGGCGTGCCGCTCGACTGGACGACGGCGCAGCAGTGGACCTTCGAGCCGCTCGACTCGGTCGCCTTCCCGGCCGTCGAGCTGGCGAAGCGCGTCGGTCGCGCGGGCAGCACCTATCCCGCCGTGTTCAACGCGGCGAACGAGCAGGCGGTGCAGGCCTTCCACGCCGGAGCGATCGGCTATCTCGACATCCTCGACGTCGTCGAGCGCGTGGTCGACGAGCACGAGCCGCGGGAGATGTCGCTCGAGGGCGTGCTCGAGGCGGAGCGTGCCGCCCGCGAGAGTGCCGACCGCCTCATAGCGCGGCGCTGAGAGCCCCGGCCCTCAACAGCTTCGGGCTCAGCCATTCCCCTTGCCGTTGTTGCCCTTGCCGTTGTTGCCCGGGCCGCCCTTGTTCCCGGGCCCCTTGCCTCCCGGCTTCTCGGGCTTGCCGGGCTTGCCGGGCTTGCCGGGCTTATCCGGCTTCTCCTTCTCGGGTTCCTTCGGCTCGCCGTTGCCCTCGCCACTGCCCGGCTGCGGTTCAGGCTCGGGATCGGGTTCTGGCTGCTGCGCCGCGATGATCGCTTCAACATCCTTGCGGACGTGGGCGATGGCCGCCGCGATGGCGTCGTGGCGTGCCTGCGTGACGTGTCCGCGCGCGAGGGCGTCGCCGAGGTCGACCTCAAGCGCGTCGAGCGCGCCGAGCATGGTCGCGTAGTCCGCGGATGCCGCGGCCGCCGTCGCGCCCAGCACCCGCTCCTGCAGGCGCTCCGCCGCCGCGTGGTGATAGTCACCCGCCGTGGCGCAGCCGGAGAGCCCAAGGCTCGCCGTGAGGCAGAGGGCCGTTGCGGCGACGACGGCACGGATCCGCGTCATGGTTCGACGCTCCTCTGCAGCTGTTCGAGGCTCTCGCCCAGTTCACCCTCCACGGCGGGGTAGGCGGGCGCGGCGGGGGCCGCTGGCCTCGACTGGAGGGCGACGGCGACGACCGTCACCACGATGATGAGGGCGGCGACGATGGCGACCCAGAGCAGCATCCGGCGGCGCTGCTTCGGGCGCGTTGCATCCCTCGCCTCGGGCTTCTCGTCAGCGCGCTCGGGCTTCGTCGCCTCACTCGCGTGCTCGGGCTTCGTCGCAGCGCCAACGTGCTCGGGCGTGCTCGCCTCGGCGACCGGGAACGGCAGGGTCGGATCGATGGATGCCGCGGGCTGCAGCGCTTCAGTCGCCGCCGTCAGCGGGCGCGACGCGAGCTGGGAGAGTCGTTCCGCAGCGTCGAGGCCGGTGAGCCGTTGCTCCGGATCCCGCGCCGTCATGAGGCTCAGCACCTCGGTCCATTCGGGGTCGAGTCCCGCCGGCACGTGGGGGTCTCGATGGATCCGGGCGGCCATGGACTCGGCGGCGGTCCCCGGGAACGCGCGCTCACCCGTGAGTGCTTCGAGCAGCACGAGCCCGAGCGAGTAGAAGTCGCTCGCACCCGTGAGGGGAGCGCCGAGTGCCTGCTCGGGCGAGAAGTACCCCGCGCTGCCGAGCACGGTGCCGGTCGCCGTGAGCCGGGCACCGTCGACGATGCGGGCGATGCCGAAGTCGGCGAGTTTCGCGGGGGAGCCGGTCGCCTCGCCATCCCGCCGAGGGAGCAGGATGTTGCCGGGCTTGATGTCGCGGTGCACGACCCCGCGGGAGTGCGTGTAGGTGAGTGCCTCCGCGAGGTGCCGGCCGATGACGGCGACCTCGGTCGGCGGCAGCGGACCCTCGAGCAGCCGCGTCCTCAGGTCCTGTCCCTCGATCAGCTCCATGACGAGGAACGCGCAGCCGGCCTCTTCATCCGTCGCGGCGTCGAAGAGGATGACGAGGCCCGGGTGGCTGAGGCTCGCGAGCAGCTGCACCTCCTCGCGGTGCCGGGCGAGGCCCTCCGCGTCGGTCAGACCGTTCGCGAGCACCTTGACGGCGACATCCCTCCCAAGCGCCTCATCCGTGGCGCGGTGCACGGTCGACATTCCGCCCCGGCCCAACTCATGGGAGAGGCGGTATCGGCCGCCGAGGAGAGTGTCGTCGGCTCGCAGCGTCGTCACGTCTCAACTCCTCATGCTGGCTCTCGGGGTCATGCTAACCCCGTCGCGCGAACGCCCACAGGGGCAGGGGCACAGCTGGGGCGGGCAGAGGGGCGGGTATCCTCGGACAGTGGAATCCGTCTTGCTCTACATCGTGGGCGTCATCGTCATCGTCGTCGGCCTGGCACTGTCGATCGCGCTGCACGAGGTGGGGCACCTGGTGCCAGCCAAGCTCTTCGGTGTGCGCGTCGGCCAGTACATGATCGGCTTCGGCCCGACCCTGTGGTCGCGGCGTCGCGGCGAGACCGAATACGGCATCAAGGCGATTCCCCTGGGCGGCTACATCTCGATGTCGGGCATGTACCCGCCGGCGGCGGAGGGCGGTCGCGCACGCGAGGCGAGCACCGGGTTCTTCCAGACCCTCGTGCAGGATGCACGGGTCGCGAGCGCCGAGACGATCGCACCGGGCGAGGACACTCGCGCCTTCTACCGCCTGCCGGTGTGGAAGCGCATCATCATCATGCTCGGCGGGCCATTCATGAACCTCGTGATCGCCCTCGTGCTCTTCATGGTCGTGCTGTCGGCCTTCGGGGTGCAGCAGCCGAGCACGACGATCGGCTCGGTCGCGGAGTGCATGGTGCCCGCCGGCTCAGCCCAGGACGAGTGCGACACGGATGCGCCGACGGCCCCAGCGGCCGAGGCTGGCGTGCTCCCCGGCGACCGGATGCTGAGCGTCGACGGCACCGCCGTGACCTCCTGGGAGCAGGGGAGCGCGATCTTCCGCGAATCCCCGGGCGAGACGCTCGAGCTCGTCGTGGAGCGGGACGGTGAGCGGGAGACGCTCCAGATCACGCCGTTCCTCAACGAGCGCTATGTCTTCGATGACGACGGCATGGCGGTCGAGGGCGCCGACGGTGAGCTGCTGACCGAGGATGTCGGCATGGTCGGCATCACCGCCGCCTACGAACTCGTGCGGCAGCCCGTCACGGCCGCGTTCCCCCAGGTGTGGAACAACACGGTCGCGGTGGCGCAGGTCATCCTGAACCTGCCGCAGCGACTGGTCGATGTCGCTGAGGCGGCCTTCGGCCCCGAGGAGCGGGACCCCAACGGGCCGCTCTCGGTCGTCGGCGTCGGCCGCATCGCGGGCGAGATCACGACGGTCGACACGATCCCCATTGTCGAGCGCGTGAGTTTTCTCATCGGCCTCGTCGCATCCGTCAACGTCGCCCTCTTCGTCTTCAACCTCGTGCCGCTCATGCCGCTCGATGGCGGCCATGTGCTCGGCGCGCTGTGGGAGGGCCTGCGCCGCCGGCTCGCGAAGCTCTTCGGGCGCCGCGACCCTGGCCCGGTCGACACGGCAAAGCTGATTCCACTCACGCTCACGGTCGCCGTGCTGCTCGGGCTCATGAGCGTGCTGCTCATCTACGCCGACATCGTGAAGCCGATCTCGATCTTCTAGAGAGCGGTAGTGCTCGCACTCAGCCGGCTGGCACCAGCTCGTAGAAGCGGAAGAAACCAGCCTCCGCGACCGTTCGCACCTCGCTGAAGCCGGCCGCCGTCGCGTATTCCTGCAGCAGCGGGGGTCGCATGACGGTGCCGGTGCCGAGCGACGGCGATGACGAGAGGCCGTCGGGCAGGCAGACCAGCAGGCTGAAGCCGTACATGAGTCGTTCGACGTCGTCCGCGTCGCCGGTGAAGCGCTCGCCGACGGCTTCGTCCATGACGATGACGCGCCCGTCGCCTCGCGCGAGTCGGCGCATCTCGCCGAGCACGGCGACCGGTTGGGGCATGTCGTGCACGCACTCGAAGGCGAAGACCGCGTCGTGGGCTCTGCTGTCCTCGCCTGCCGTCGCAGAGAAGGTGACCCTGTCGTCGACTCCGGATGCCTCGGCGTTCGCCCGCGCCATGGCGAGCGATGGCTCGTCGACGTCCACGCCGTGCACGCTCGCGTTCGGGTAGGCCCCGGCGATCGCGATGGAGGACCACCCGGCCCCGCATCCGATGTCGGCGACGCGAGCGCGATCCCGGGAAAGCACCTCGGCGAGACCGGGGATGTCCCGCAGGACCGCGGGAAGCTCGTTCGCGAAGAAGGGCTGGTTCATGTCGGCCTGGCTCTCGCGCAGCCCGCGGCCGAAGTCGGCCCACGAGACCCCGCCTCCCGTGCGGTAGGCCTCAAGGAGCTCGTCCATCCTCGTCCCCGAGGTCGTGAGCATCCTCGCGAGGGGCGCGAGGTAGAGGCTGCTTTGCGCATCGACCAACACGGTCGCGTGCTCCGGCGGCAGGCGGAATCGCGCCTCCTCGCCCGTCAGGTCGACCTCGACGATCCCGCTCGTGGCCTGCTGCTCGAGCCATTCGCGCGCGTAGCGCTCCGAGCATCCGGATGCCGCAGCGAGTTCGCGCGCCGTGAGCGCGTCGCTATCGGCGAGGGCCCGGTAGAACCCGAGCCGGTCGCCCAGGTGGATCGCATAGGTGTCGATCGCGCCGAGGGCGGCCGCGAAGACCCGGTCGGCGAATTCTTCCTCGGTCGTGGCCATGACGCCTCCTGCCGCGCTCGGATCGCGGTGGCAGCACTGTAGCGATCTGCGCAGGGCCGATCGGCGCAATACAGCGAATGCCCAGCGTGCGGCATCTCAGGCCTTGCGAGGTGGGGCCGCGTAGACTTGGAGCGTGGCTGCCATCAATCTCGGAATGCCGAGAATCCCCGAAGTACTCGCTCCCCGTCGCAAGACCCGCCAGCTCTCCGTGGGCAATGTGCTCGTGGGAGGCGACGCCCCCGTGAGCGTGCAGTCGATGACGACGACGCAGACCACCAACATCAACGCGACCCTCCAGCAGATCGCGGAGCTCACGGCCTCGGGCTGCGACATCGTGCGTGTCGCGGTGCCGCACCAGGACGACGCCGACGCGCTCAAGATCATCGCCAAGAAGAGCCAGATCCCGGTCATCGCCGACATCCACTTCCAGCCCCGCTACGTCTACGCGGCGATCGAGGCGGGCGTCGGCGCCGTGCGCGTCAACCCCGGCAACATCAAGAAGTTCGACGACCAGGTCGCGCAGATCGCCAAGGAGGCGAAGGATGCCGGCGTGAGCATCCGCATCGGCGTCAACGCCGGTTCGCTCGACCCGCGCCTGCTGCAGAAGTATGGCAAGGCCACCCCGGAGGCGCTCGTGGAGAGCGCCGTGTGGGAGGCGAGCCTCTTCGAGGAGCACGACTTCCACGACTTCAAGATCTCGGTCAAGCACAACGACCCCATCGTCATGGTCAAGGCCTACCGGCTCCTTGCCGAGCGCGGCGACTGGCCGCTCCACCTCGGCGTCACGGAGGCCGGCCCCGCCTTCCAGGGCACGATCAAGTCGGCGACCGCCTTCGGCATCCTGCTCTCGGAGGGCATCGGCGACACGATCCGCGTCTCGCTCAGCGCCCCGCCCGTCGAGGAGGTCAAGGTGGGCCTGCAAATCCTGCAGTCGCTCAACCTGCGCGAGCGCAAGCTCGAGATCGTCTCGTGCCCCAGCTGCGGCCGCGCCCAGGTCGACGTCTACTCGTTGGCGGACGAGGTGACGGAGGGGCTCAAGCACGTGACGGTGCCGCTGCGCGTCGCGGTCATGGGTTGCGTCGTCAACGGGCCGGGCGAGGCCCGCGAGGCCGACCTGGGTGTCGCATCCGGCAATGGCAAGGGCCAGATCTTCGTCAAGGGTGAGGTCATCAAGACGGTGCCCGAGTCGGAGATCGTGGCGACGCTCATCGAGGAGGCCGCGCGCCTCGCCGAGGACATGCCCGGTGAGCTCGGCTCGCCGGAGGTCGTCACCGTCTAGCGGGCATCGTCATTCAGGCGACGTCCAGCTTCTTCGGAGGCGTCCCGGCATAGCGTCAGGTCGTATGAGGACCAGCGCGAGTGCAGAGCAGACGATGGGTGGCAACGCCACATTCCGACACGGGAATACGTCCCTGCTCTCGGTGACGACGACGACCGCACCCGTCGTCGTGACCTCCGAGGAGATCGATGACCGCCTGAGCGCGTCGCTGCGCCGACTGCGCCTTCCCAAGGGTCTCCTGCAGCGTGTGGCAGGCGTCATGGAGCGCCGGCAGTGGGACTCGACCATGACCTTCGTCGAGGCGGCAACGGATGCTGCGGCTCGCGCGCTCGCGGAAGCGAAGGTCGACCCCTCCGAGGTGGGGCTCATGATCAACACCTCGGTGACGCGCAAGCACCTCGAGCCCTCCGTCGCGGTCAGCATCCACCACGGGCTCGGCCTGCCGTCATCCGCCATGAACTTCGACATCACGAACGCGTGCCTCGGCTTCGTCAACGGCATGACGCTCGCGGCCCAGCTGATCGAGTCGGGCCAGATCAAGTACGCCGTGATCGTCGACGGGGAGGATGCTGACGAGCTGCACCTCAACACGCTCGAGCGCCTCTCGGGTCCCGAGCTCACGAAGGACGAGTTCGTGGAGGAGTTCGCGAGCCTGACCCTCGGCTCCGGCGCCGCCGCGGCCGTGCTCGGGCCGAGCGACCTGCATCCGGAGGGTCACCGCATCCTGGGCGGCATCACGCGCTCCGCGACCCAGCACCACAACCTCTGCGTCGGCGACGTCAAGGGCATGTTCACGGATGCCAAGCGCCTGCTCGCGAGCGGCATGGAACTCGTCATGGACGCCTGGAACGAGGCGAAGCGCGACTGGGACTGGGGCCGCATGGACCGCTACATCACGCACCAGGTCTCGGCCGTGCACACGGGCGGCATCATCAAGGCGGCGGGGCTCGACCGTTCCCGCGTGCCCGTCACCTATCCCACGCTCGGCAACGTCGGCCCGGCGTCGCTACCGATCACGCTCGCGATGGAGGCGCCCAAGCTCAAGCGCGGCGACCGTGTGCTGTGCATGGGGGTCGGTTCCGGCCTCAACACGGCCATGACCGAGATCGCGTGGTGAGCGGCTCAGCAGTGGCGTCGCCCGCGACGCTCCCTCCCGCCAGCCTGCCGGGCCTCGGCGCCTCCTTCTCGCGGCTCGTCGAGGTGCCCTCGCACACGGGCGGCAGCCACACGTGGCACGTGCTCGACAACGCCTCCCGTCTTGAGGCGCTCGGCGTGCCCCCCGTCGGCACGATCCTGTGCGTGCACGGCAACCCCACCTGGTCATACCTGTGGCGTGACCTGCTGACGGCGGCGACGGATGCCGCGGAGTCGGGTGCCACTGCATGGCGAGTCGTCGCGGTCGACCAGCTCGAGATGGGCTTCTCCGAGCGCACGGGCACGATGCGACGCCTCGCAGATCGCGTCGCGGACCTCGGCGACCTCACCGACGCCCTCGGCCTCGATGGCCCCGTCGTCACGCTCGGCCACGACTGGGGCGGCACGGTGTCGCTCGGCTGGGCGGTCGAGCACCCCGAGCAACTCGCGGCCGTCATGTCGCTTAACACGGCCGTCCACCAGCCGGAGAACGCCCCCATCCCGGCGCCCCTGCGCTTCGCCCTCCAGCGTCCAGTGCGGCACGCCGGAACGGTGCAGGCACCCGCCTTCCTCGAGGTCGCGCTCGGCCTCGCCCACCCGCCCCTGTCGCGACCCGTCCGTGCCGCCTTCGCCGCCCCCTATGGCAGCGCCGAGCGGCGCCGCGGGATCGGGGACTTCGTCGCCGACATCCCCGTCGACCCGAGTCATCCGAGTTTCCCCGCACTCGAGCGCATCGCTGAGGGGCTGCGGACGCTCGACGTTCCCGCCCTGCTGCTGTGGGGCCCGCGCGACCCGATCTTCAGCGACCGCTACCTCGCCGACCTCGTCGACCGGATGCCGCACGCCGACGTGCATCGCTTCGAGGGCACGGGCCATCTCGTGGCCGAGGACGCCGACTATGTGTCGCCCGTGCTGCGCTGGCTCGAGGAGAAGGTGGCCTCAGCCTCGAAATCAACACCGGAGAAGCAGCCGGAGCAGCACGAGCCGGCGCAGGAGCACGAGCATCCGCCGCTCTGGTCCCGCCTCGACTACCTCCGCGACAGCGACGGCACCGCCCTCGTCGAGATGGCACCGCGCGGCCGCCGCACCCCGCGCGCCATCAGCTGGCGGATGCTCGCCCGCCGGGTGGACGAGCTCGCCGCCGGCCTCCTGGCGCACGGCGTGCGAAAGGGCGACCGCGTCTCGGTGCTCGTGCCAGCGGGCGCCGACCTGACGGCCGTGCTCTACGCCTGCCTGCGCATCGGCGCGATCGTCGTCGTGGCCGACGCGGGCCTCGGGGTTGCGGCACTCAGCAGGGCGGTGCGGGGTTCGTGGCCCGACCACGTCATCGGCATCCAGAAGGCGCTCGTCGCGGCGCGTGGCCTCGGCTGGCCGGGGCAGAAGTTCTCGACGCGCAGGCTCGACGCTCCCGTCGCCCGCGCACTCGGCGTCACCGCCTCGCTCACTGAACTCGCGGATGTTGGACGTCGCAACCTCCAGCTGCCGGAGGCACCCGCCCCCGACGACCTGGCCGCGATCCTCTTCACCTCGGGGTCGACGGGCCCGCCCAAGGGTGTCGCCTACACGCATCGCCAGCTCTCGGCGCTCACGGCGGTGCTGCGGGAGCAGTACCGGGTGACGCCAGGCACGGGCCTCGTCGCGGGCTTCGCGCCCTTCGCGCTGCTCGGCCCGGCCCTCGGGGCGACCTCCGTCACGCCCGACATGGATGTCACGGCGCCCTCGACCCTCACCGCGACCGCGATCGCCGACGCTGTCGCGGCCGTGGATGCGCGCATCGTCTTCGCCTCGCCTGCAGCCCTCGCCAACGTGCTGAAGACTGCGGACCAGCTGCAGTCCCGCCACCGTGAGGCACTCGGCGGCGTCACGACCCTCCTCTCGGCGGGCGCCCCGCTCTCCGCGAACCTCCTGGAACGCGTGCAGCAGCTCGTGCCGGCCGCGAGCATCCACACCCCCTACGGCATGACGGAGGGACTCCTGCTCACCGACATCACGCTCGAGGGCATCCGCGAGGTGTCCGAGCTCGATGCCGCGGAACAGGGCGGAGTGTGCGTCGGGGTGCCCGCGGCATCCGCTCGCGTGCTCATCAGCCCGCTCGATGCTGAGGGCCGCGCGACCGGCGCCCCCGTCGACGTCCCGGCTGTGACGGGCGAGATCGTCGTCTCGGCGCCACACCTGCGTGACCACTACGACCGGCTCTGGGCCACCCAGTCGGCGAGTGAGGCACCGGATGCCACGGAGCCCGGCCGCTGGCACCGCACGGGCGATATCGGCCACCTCGACGTGGAGGGCCGGCTCTGGGTCGAGGGGCGCCTGCCGCACGTCATCGTCACGGCGGAGGGCGTCGTCACGCCCGTTGGCATCGAACAGCGGGCGGAACGCGTCGAGCAGCTCTCACGCGCCGCCGCCGTCGGCGTCGGACCGCGCGGAACCCAGCAGCTCGTCGTCGTCGCCGAGACCGATCCGCCATGCCACCGCCCACGGGTCGCGAGCGCCGACCTCACGCGCGCGGTGCGCGAGGCGGTCGGTCGCCCCCTCGCGGCCGTGCTGCTCGTGCCGCACCTGCCGACCGACATCCGCCACAACTCCAAGATCGACCGCGCGGCGCTCGCCGAATGGGCGGGCGAGGTGCTGGCGGGCAAGCGGATGCGACGGCCCGCATGAGGGTGCTCGTCACGGGGGCGAGCGGCGCCCTCGGCGGTGACGTCGCCAAGGCGCTCCTGACGGCGGGCCATGACGTGCGCACCTTCCAGCGCCGACACTCGGGCATCGACGGCGTCGAGGACGGGCTCGGCAGCGTCACGGATGCCGCGTCACGCGACCGCGCGACCGAGGGCATGGATGCCGTCGTGCACCTCGCCGCGAAGGTCTCGATGGCGGGCGACCCCGCCGAGTTCGAGACCGTCAACGTCGAGGGCACGCGCGGGCTCCTCGACTCGGCCCGGCGCGCGGGCGTCTCACGCTTCGTGCACGTCTCCTCGCCCTCGGTCGCGCACGCTGGCGACCCCATCATGGGCGAGGGTGCCGAGCCAGCCGATCCCGAGCGCGCGCACGGCGACTACGCCCGCACCAAGGCGCGGGGGGAGCTGATCGCGCTCGCCGCCGATGCCCCGGGCTTCGCGGTCATCGTCGTGCGCCCCCACCTCGTGTGGGGTCCAGGCGATGAGCAACTCATCGGCCGCATCGTCGAGCGGGCGCGCCAGGGCAGGCTCCCGCTGCTGGGCTCGGGTGCCGCACTCATCGACACGACCTACCGCGACAACGCGACATCCGCTCTCCTGGCGGCGCTGGGCCGGGCGGAAGAGGCCCACGGGCGCTCCTTCGTCGTGACGAACGGGGAACCGCGCACGATCGCCGAGCTCTTCGACAGGATCTGCCGCGCCGCGGGCGTCGAGCCTCCCCGATGGAGCGTTCCGCCACGGGTGGCCCGCGCGGCCGGCGGCCTTGTCGAGGGCGTGTGGCGGGTGCGCCCGGGGGAGGACGAGCCGCCCATGACACGCTTCCTCGCCGAGCAGCTCTCGACCGCACACTGGTTCGACCAGCGCGAGACCCGCGCAGGCCTCGGCTGGACGCCCCACGTCTCGCTCGACGAGGGCCTCGACCGCCTCGCCGCCTCCTACCGCGCCTGACGTTCCCAATTCAGGACTTGGCTTTCACAATTCAGGACTTGGCTTTCACAATTCAGGACTT
>JADGNA010000003.1 GCA_015234465.1 Salinibacterium sp.
CAGCGTCCCAACGTCGAGATTGCTCGGCGGCCTTTTGCCGTCTTGCCTCATCCCAGCCGGGCTGTCCAGCCACCGCCAGGCCCCCATCGTCGGCTTTAGGTCTCGTAAACTAGCAGCCGACAACCATCTCTGGCGAAGCGGTCCGAACGAGAAGACGGTAGCTAGATGCGGCCATTTACTTTGAAGATTGCATCGAAGTATGCCGGCCTGAGCTTCGCACCCTTGAAAATTCGATCCCGCGCAGTCTTCCCGTCGTCGAGCTTCGAGGCGTGCAGATGGAGCAGCTTGTGCAACGCGTTGAGCTCACCAGATTTCGGCGCCGACTTGAGCTGTCGCGTGGGAATGGAGTCGAAACTGGTGCGATCCTTGACGCCCGAGGAACGCAACGCATAGCCAGCCATCAGGTAGTGACGCGAGTTCGTGGCGTCCTCGGGAATGAGGCTTGCGGCGGGCGACCTCAAGTACTTGTCCACGGCTTCAGCTACATTCAACGCCTTCAGGTACAACTCCTCGCTTTCGTTCTCATTGAAGACTCTCGCCCATCCCGCAGTTGAGTTGAGCAGTGTGCCTGGTCGCGCCCGCGCCGTGTCTGGTTCCAATAGACGAAATGCCATTACTGCCTGGGCTACATCGGTGATCGTCCGGGTACGACTTGCCGAGACAGCCGTCGATCTGTACTGATACCGACGACGCTCGTAGAACCATTTGGCGTGGCGAAGATACTCTTCGATGCGAATTTGCTGCTCATCGTTCGCATGGAGCTGGATGCTTGCGATGGCAGTCTGATTGTTTGTTCCCCGAATGATCGCTTCACGCACATCAGGATCGGATTCGATTATCAACCTGACCAAGACCGGCTGCGACATCCGCAGATCGGTAATCTTATTGGCGAGGTCTTGTTCGTGAATGACGTGTGAAGTCTGGAGACCGTTAACGATCAGGGGGTTCGTCGCCACCCAATGCAGTTCGACTGGGTCCGAGGCATGGTCAGCGAGGATCGTGATCCCGTTATTGAGCCACCAGAACTCGGTCGCGGTGTCCGTTGCGAGGGTCTCGGCGATCGCCTTATTTACTCGAACTTTCTCGCCCGCATAGTCACGGACGTTTACCGCGAAAAGCTCCTCCCGGATCACGTTCGAGCCGCTCATCCGCAGGAACTTCAGGTAGTTCGCAATCGTCACCACGCCCACGAGTGCGTTATTGACCCTTACAGCATGCTTTTCCAGCACGAGTTCCGCTGTGAAATCGTTGCTTACACGCAGTCGAGTGACGATCTCCGAATCGCCGACGTATTCGACGACCACTTCGCTGCCCGTAGGCAGCTTCCCTTGGAGGAACTCTTCCAGCTGGGCTCGTTTGGTCTCCATGTAGAGATCGGCGACAGCATTGGATTGAGCGGCGAAGGTCACGTACTGGACGGTGAACCGCATAACGGGCACGAACGGTGCAAGCCGTGTTCGCAGATCACGGAGCATCAGCGCTTTCTCCACGACATCGTCGTTGAAGGGAAAGGCTCGAAGTTCGGCCGCGGTCACGTTGGCTTTGAGGATAAGTTCAAGTGCACTCTGAATCTTGGGAAAGACATTCGTGTCCCATGTCGTCTCGTTCTTGGCCTGCACCACCAAGATGTCGAGCGCCACTCCTGAACGGATGCCGTCTAACGCGTTCCTTCTCTTCGTCAGACGGATCGAATCGGAGGTCACGGGCTCCTGACCATTGAGGAATATGTAGAGCGCATCGATCCCACCGTCATTCGTGGCGCCCACCAGGCCCTTCTCGGCGTCAGGCAAGCTGATTCCATAGAGCTTCGTCGCGAGGCCCCCGGCAAATCGTTCGAAGGCGTCGTCTTCGGAGAGCGATGGGTAATTTAGGGACTGAAACTCGGAGAAATTGGCTTTCGCAATGACCTGATCCGGAGTGAGTGACATTCACGAAAGATAACCGGATCGAGAGAGCCCGTGTCGTTCGCCACGCCGGTGCGACACCGCGGCGTCAGCACGCGTTCGCCACGTGAGCGGCGAGGGCAGAGTTCCAGCTGTCGACATATGTGCTGTTATCAGCGTGAAGGCGGTCTAGCGCCTTCCGGAACTCACATCCGCAGCTGACCGTCGCCGGCCATATCGCTGATGCGCTGGGCGAGGCCGGGGATGTACTCGTCCGGGTTTGATCCGATTGTGTCGAGACGGTCGCCGATGATCGACACCAGTTCCTCCACAATGCCCTCGAAGAGAGTCCTAACGCGATCGGCGTCCTCGATCGTGCGGATCTCCGTCTCGATGCCCGTCCAGATATCCGCCCACTGCGCGAAGAACTGGTGGGCGAGGGGGCGTGACGCACGAATGGGTGACACCTGGTCGTTAGCGCCGGGAGGCGTTGACGGGGAGGATGTCCCTGCCGAATTCACCCTCAACCCCGCGAAGGGCTACCCAGCAAAAAACGGCTGAACCACCCTTCTCCGGCGGTTCAGCCGTTCACGATGTTCAGGCCCTTGCCAGTCGGAAATGCGCGGATGGGATTCAGCGCCAGTTCCACGAAAACAACTTCCCAGGTTCCAAATGGGCTTAGCCGGGAGGTGTTCTCGTCGCCAAGAATGCCGCACCTGAGAGCGTTCGCACGGGCGCTTCCCCGCGCCACTCCTTTCTAGAAGCCCTCCTGGCGCAGACGCGCGACGAGCCTATTCAGAAAGCGACGACCGGCGACGATGAACCACTTCTGACGGCCAACCGCACGCACGAGGTATGGACTCGTAACGTAGTAAATGCCGATAAAGGCGCGACCTCGGAGTGTTCGTGCCAGATGCTGATCTCTAAACTTTCGCAATACCCGCACCTCGGAGGAGTCGTATGAGCCATACACCGCCGTTGCGATGAAGCAGCCTCCTCGCCGTTGGTGTTGAGCCAAGAACTCAATGATCCTCGGATCGGGACGGTTCCCACTCTCAACCAATCCGTGTGGCGCACTTCGCCGTCCCGACGCGTAATCAAGTGCCGTCAAACCGTTGTCATCACGTACGAGGACGTCAGCCCCGTGGCGGACCAGCGAGGCAATTGCAGCCATATGATTGGGCACCAAAGCAAGGTCCTGGACCCGACGACCGGTGAAGTCGGGCAGCGCGGTGGTGTAAACCAGAGTCGACGCGTACAGGGCATCGGGGTAATGGGGGACGAAACGCCCATAGTCTGAGGCAATCATTAACGGTGTCGATCCCTGGTACCGGCTTCGCCGGTTGACGTCAGCACCAGCTCGAATTAAGGTTTCGACCATCTCAGGGTTGCCGAATTGGCAGGCCTTCAAGAGCGGCGTGTCGAACCCATCCTCACGCTCTACGTCGGCACCGCTCCGCAACAGGTATTCGACGGTGGCGGCTTGGCCGCAGCACACGGCGGTGATCAGTGCGCGCGACAGTCCCTGTTGAGAGGAGTCCTGCTTCAGAACTTCCCTAAGTACAGCTACGTTGCCAATCCCAGCGGCCCACTCCACCGGCGTGTTGTAGTGGTAACTACTTTCGATGTCGAGGCCCGCACGAAGTAGACGAATGGCCTCATCGTCCCGCCGGTGCCAGAGCGCAAGGGCAAACTCGCGCACCTGTAGCGAGCCTTCCCGTTCAACGCCGTCTCTGGCAGCGAGCTCTGCCGTCCTCGCCAGACGGTTGTCCAACTTCGTCCAGAATTCTGTCGACATCAGTTGCTCCACAATGCCCGGCAGGGCGGGCACATGGACATGGCAGCTCCCTCGCGGTCTGCGAGGCCACTGCGTGCGAGCGATAGTCGGACGTCGTTGCCGAAGTAGCACAAAAAGGATGACCCCACAGTCCTGATGCTAGATTCCAAGACCGCTGCACTCTGATCGACACGCTCTACAAGGGTCGTCAGGTGAGTAGCAAGACTCCGGACGGCGTCGAAGCCTCACGACGTGTGTATGGCGAAAAGCCGCTTTAGCTTTTCCAAGTTGGCTCGGTGCTGGGGGCTCGCTGTTGAGCGCTTCCACCAGCCATTGGAGGGATGCGGCACGGCCAGATTTGTAGCGCTGGGCCGCGAGGAGAGGGAGTTCCAACTACGCTGCGCGAATTTACCCGCTGTGACCACGGTGGCGTTGGGAGCAAATTCGATTCGGGATAGCCGTTGTTGCAGGCTGGGAAGAAGCAATCGGCTTGCGGCTCGGACTCTAGGGTCGAGCATTGCGTCTATATCGTCCTCGCTACTTTTCCGCATCCGACTCAGAAGATCCCAATCGAGGTTGGAAACTGCGGGCATGGCGGCATGGAGTTGGTATGCAGCCAGTTGCAACGGAACCTGACTAGCGTTCATTATGCCGACTCGTGCGTCACCTCCGACGTGACGAGAGGCGATTGAAAGGCCTAATGACTGCGGCGGGGAAATGGCAATGGACAAGGCGTTCAGGGCTGCTTGACCTGCTCTGCCAGATACGGGAACGCCAGTTCGGAGTTCTTCGGTATGTGGCGACTCAAACACGAGTAGAAGGTCGGCCGCCTGCCCGCCTAGTGGGACAAGATCGCGCACCACGCAACGTGCGAAACCGCCGGCACCGTCCTCGCTGAGGTACTCGTGTGTTGCCATCATTTGAGGTTAGCCTCCGTTCGTGCAGTCCAGAGCGTTCGCTGTCTTTCGGAGGCGAGCATCTCGCCACGGATCGAGACGCCATCTGAATCCTCCCAACTCGGGCCCCAGCCACCCATTCAAAGGCAAGACCGTCACCATCGAAGGTGACATCACCGCCGACAAGAACCCCGGCGGGCTGCGACGCGAACAGTACCTGGTGTACGGCACCGAACTCTGGCGCAAGGTCTACGGCCTGCGCAACAGCGTCGAGTCGGTGAACCGCAACGTCAAACGCGTGCAGCACGGCGACTTGCAGAACGCGGACAACCGTCGCGTGCGTGGCAATACCTTCACCTACGTCGTCGCGACCCTCGCCGCCGTCTGCGAGAACCTGCGCAAAATCCTCAGCTTCATAAAACAACATCTAGCGACCCGGGCTGTGACCTCAAAGAACGCCGATGTCGCTGCGCTCTACTGGGCACCCGATATCGCGACCACCGAGATGGAAGCACCCCTGCGCACCTAGCGGCTCTCGCGGCCCACCAACAAATGCAGCTCCAGCACGGCAGGGAGCACCAGCGCGCCTGAAAACTCTCAGGCGCGCTGTTTGTCGTTAACGCCCGCACTCGAATCCCGCCCGAAGCTGCGAGATTCATCCAGTCCGCACTCGACGTTCCCCTTCGGGGCACGAAAAAGGGCCGGCACCCAGATGATTCTGGTTGCCGGCCCAATTCTCTGAACAATCTGCGTAGATTGTCCGAAGTAGCCTTCGTGTCCGAAGGGGGACTTGAACCCCCACGCCCTATACGGGCACTAGCACCTCAAGCTAGCGCGTCTACCAATTCCGCCATCCGGACCGGATGTCTGTCGCTTGCGCAACGAGGTACGACTTTAGCATGATCCGAGACCCCCTTTTGCACATCGGACGCGCCGCGCCCTCGGGCGATAGCGTGGAGGCATGACGACTGAGGCGCAACTCGACGAGACGGCCATCATCGCGCGGGACCTGATCCGCTTCGACACCACGAACTACGGTGAGGGCAGGTCCAACGGCGAGACGGATGCTGCGGAGTATGTCGGCCAGAAACTCGTCGAACTCGGTCTCGAGCCGCTCATGTTCGAGGGGGCGCCCGGCCGCACAAGCGTCATCGCCCAGGTGAAGGGGCACGACTCGAGCAAGGGCAAGCTCGTCGTGCACGGCCACCTCGACGTCGTTCCCGCGGTGGCCGACAACTGGAGCGTCGACCCCTTCGAGGGCGTCATCAAAGACGGGATGCTGTGGGGGCGCGGCGCCGTCGACATGAAGAACATGGACGCCATGATCCTCACCGCCCTCGGCGACATCCTGAAGTCGGGGGAGCGGCCCGCCCGCGACCTCGTCGTCGCATTCTTCGCCGACGAGGAGGCGGGCGGCGTGTTCGGTTCCGGCTATCTCGTGCGCGAGCATCCGGAACTCTTCGAGGGGGCCACCGAGGCCATCAGCGAGGTCGGCGGCTACTCCATCACGGTCGGCGACAAGCGCGCCTACCTGCTGCAAACGGGGGAGAAGGCGCTCATCTGGGCCAAGCTCGTCGCCCGCGGCACGGCCGGGCATGGCTCGCGCATCCATCCTGACAACGCCATCACCCGCCTGGCGGAAGCCGTCGCCAAGGTCGGCAAGCTCGAGTGGCCCGTTCGCCTCACCGACACGACCGAACAGCTGCTGGGCGAGATCGCCCGCATCCTCGGCGTCGACCCGCAGCGCGTCGGCCCCGACGAGCTCGCCCTCGCGACCGGCACCGCCTCCAACTGGATTCAGGCCTCGCTGCGCAACACCGCCAACCCGACCATGCTCGCCTCCGGCTACAAGCACAACGTCATCCCCGACACGGCCGAGGCGGCCCTCGACATCCGGGCGTTCCCTGGTGAAGAAGATGCCGTCCTGGCCGCGATTCAGGATGCCGTCGGCCCCGACATCGAGGTCGTCACGTCCTTCCGCGACGTCGGCACCGAGACGACCTTCGACGGTTCCCTGGTCGACGCCGTCAAGGCCACCCTGGAGCGCCACGACCCCGGCGCGCCCGTGTTGCCCTACCTGCTGGCGGCCGGCACCGACAACAAGGCGCTCAGCAAGCTCGGCATCCGTGGCTTCGGCTTCGCGCCCCTCAAGCTGCCGGCCGACCTGGACTTTCCGGGCATGTTCCACGGCGTCGACGAGCGGGTACCGCTCGACTCGCTCGTGTTCGGGCGGCGCGTGCTTCGGGACCTGTTGCTGGAATACTAGATCGGTTGCCGGGTTTCGATACGGCGCTGGCGCGCCTACTCAACCCACCGAATCGACAGGGAGTCCCATGAGTTTCATCGAGGCGATCATCCTCGGCCTGGTCCAGGGCCTCACGGAGTTCCTCCCCATCTCCTCGAGCGCACACCTGCGCATCGTCGGCGAGATCCTGCCCTCGGCGACCGACCCCGGCGCGACCTTCACCGCCATCACGCAGATCGGCACCGAAGCCGCCGTCATCATCTACTTCTGGAAGGACATCACCCGCATCATCGGGCGCTGGTTCCGGCACTGGCGCGCGAGCGAGAACATCCCCAAGAACGACCCGGATGTGCGCCTCGGCTGGCTCGTCATCATCGGCACCGTGCCGATCGTGCTCGTGGGCTTCTTCGCGCAGGAGTACATCCGCTCCGTCTTCCGCTCGCTCTGGCTCGTCGCGATCGTGCTGATCGTCTTCGGCCTCCTCCTGTGGGCGGCCGATTGGTGGGGCCGCCGCACGCGCGAAATGCGCGAGATGACCTACCGCGACGGCATCCTCGTCGGCCTCGCGCAGATGCTCGCCCTCGTCCCCGGCGTCTCGCGCTCGGGCGCCACCACGAGCGCCGGCCTCGCCCTCGGCTACACGCGACCTGCCGCCGCGCGCTTCGCCTTCCTCCTTGCGATCCCCGCGGTCTTCGGCAGCGGCTTCTACGAGCTCTACCACGGGCTCAGCTGCGACCCCGCGGTCGAGACCTGCATCGAGGTCTACGGGCCGCTCGAGACCCTCGTCGCGACCATTGTCGCCTTCGGCGTCGGCTGGGCGGTGATCGCGTTCCTCATGGCCTATATTTCGAAGCGCTCCTTCCTGCCCTTCGTGATCTATCGCCTCGCGCTCGGCGGCGTGCTGCTCGTGCTCCTGTCAATGGGCGTCATCGAAGCGATCTAGGCTGGAGGCGTGAAGTCCTGGAGCCACCCCGCAGTACCGTCCCTCACCGGCACAGGGCCGATCCCCGAACTCTTCGACACGGCGACGGGCACGCTGAAGCGGGCATGCTCGACCGCCCACGCCTCGCTGTATGTGTGCGGCATCACGCCGTACGACGCGACGCACCTGGGGCACGCGGCCACCTACCTGGCCTACGACACCCTGGTTCGCGTCTGGCTCGACGCGGGCAAAGACGTGCGCTACATGCAGAACATCACCGACGTCGACGACCCGCTGCTTGAGCGCGCCGCCGCGACGGGCGTCGACTGGCGTGAGCTCGCCGCCTCCCAGGTCGACCTCTTCCGCTCCGACATGCAGCACCTGCGCGTCATCCCGCCGCAGCACTACGTCGGTGTGACCGAAGTCATCGATGACGTCGCGGATGCCGTCGCGCGCCTCCTCCAGGCGGGCATCGCCTACCGCGTGCCGAGTGAGGATGCCGACGACGACCTCTACTTCGACAGCGCTGCGGCGGCGAGCGTCGCCTGGTCGCTCGGCAGCGAGAGCGGACTCGATCGCGAGACGATGATGCGCCTCTCAGCCGAACGCGGGGGAGACCCCGAGCGCGCAGGCAAGCGCGACCCCCTCGACCCGCTCCTGTGGCGTGCGGAACGCGCAGGCGAGCCCGCGTGGGACTCGGTCCTGGGCCGCGGCCGCCCCGGCTGGCACATCGAATGCGCCGTCATCGCCCTCGATCGTCACGACGAGACCATCACGGTCAACGGCGGCGGTTCCGACCTGATCTTCCCGCACCACGAGTTCAGCGCCGGGCACGTCGCCGCCCTCACGGGTGCGCCGCTCGCCGAAATCTACTCCCACACGGGCATGGTCGCCTACCAGGGCGAGAAGATGAGCAAGTCGCTCGGCAACCTCGTGCTCGTCTCGCGGCTCGTCGCGTCGGGGGTCGACCCCCGCGCCATCCGCCTCGCCCTCCTGTCGGAGCACTACCGCAGCGACTGGGAGTGGACCGACGCGCATGTGCGCCGGGCCAATGTGCGCCTCAGCAGCTGGAGCGACTGGGCAGCCGATTGCGACGCCGTCGACACCGATCCGAAGGTCGCCGCGCTGCGGGAGACCCTCAGCCACGACCTCGACACGCCACGCGCCCTCGAGCTGATCGATGCGCATGTCGCGGCGGGACAGCCTGCCACGCGCGCGCTCGTCGATGCGATCGACGCCCTGCTGGGCATCCGCCTGATCTAGCGGCGGAGCGACCTCAGGGCCCGTTGCCCCCGCGGCCGTCGGCCCGGCCGCTATCGCCGCGGTGGCGCAGGTACTTCTCGAACTCCTCCGCGATCGCCTCACCGCTCGCCTCGGGGGAGTCGACCGTATCGCGCGCCTGCTCGAGCTGGGCGATATACGACGCCATCTCGTCGTCCTCGCCCGCGAGCGTGTCGATGTTGTCCTCCCATGCGGCCGCCTCGGCCTCGAGGTCCTCGCGCGGCACAGTGATGTCGGCGAGCTCCTGCAGCTTGTCGAGCAGCGCGAGCGTTGCCTTGGGGGAGGGCACGCTGTGCACGTAATGGGGCACGGATGCCCACACCGACAGGGTGCGCACCTCGGCCCGCTCGCAGGCATCCGCCAGGATCGCAAGGATGCCGACCGGCCCCTCGTAGGCGCTGCGCTCCAGGTCGAGCGCTTGGCGAAGCTCGGCGTTCTCACTCGTGACGAACACCGAGATGGGCCGCGTGTGCGGCACGTCGGCGAGCATGGCGCCGAGGAAGATCACGGTGTCGATCTCGCGGTCCTCGACCGTCTCGAGGATCTCGGCGGCGAAGGTCTTCCAGTTGCGGGAGGGCTCCGTGCCGAGCATGAGGTAGACGTCGCCGAGCGGATCGCGTGGGCCGAAGATCGTCACGCCCGGCCACTCGATGCGGCGCGCGCCATCCTCATCCGTTCGCACGGTGGGGCGATTGAACTGGTAGTCGAAGTAGTCCTCTGGGTCTACCGCGGCGACGGGATCGACCTCGAGGAGGTCCCTCAGGGCGGCGACGGCGCTGCTCGCCGCGTCACCCGCGTCGTTCCAACCCGAGAAGGCGACGATGAGCACGCGCTTGCCGAGGATGTCGTCTCGCATGCGTCTCCATTCCGTCGTGGTCAATGTTCAAGGATACGGCGGATGCCTCCGCTCACGTGCAGTGGCGGGGGCCGAGCCCGCGCCCCATAGACTCGATCGGTGACTTCACCTCTTCCCTCCGGCGTGTTCTGGGACATGGACGGCACGATCGTCGACACGGAGCCCTACTGGATGGCGGCCGAGGAGCAGCTCGTCACGGAGTTCGGCATCCCGTGGACCCACGAGGACTCGCTCGAGATCGTGGGCGCAGCCCTCCTCGACGCGGCCCGGGTCTTCCAGCGGCACGGGGTCGACCTCCCGGCAGAGGAGATCGTCTCTCGCCTCAACGCCCGTGTCGTCGAGCAGATCCGCGTCGCCGTGCCGTGGCGTCCCGGGGCACGCGAACTCCTGCTCGCGCTCCGGGAACGGAACGTGCCAACCGCGCTTGTCACGATGTCGTACGGCGAGATGGCCGCGCTGGTGGCTGACTCGATCGGGTTCCCCGCCTTCGACGCCATCATCACGGGCGACCTCGTCAGCCACGGCAAGCCGCATCCCGAGCCGTACCTCCACGCCGCCCGCACGCTCGGGCTCGACCCCGCCGATTGCATCGCCATCGAGGATTCGCCCACGGGTGTGGCATCCGCCGTCGCCTCCGGCATGGCGACGATCGCGGTACCCGCCCACGTGCACCTGCCCGAGAGCAACGACTACACCCTCTGGCCCACCCTTGATGGCCGCAGCGCCGACGACCTGGCCGCGGTACTCGCGGCGACACGAACGAAAGAGACACCCCGATGAGCTTCAGCGGTCCCTTCCGACTCGGCGACAAGGTGCAGCTGACGGGCCCCAAGGCTCGCCTGCACACGATCATCCTCGAGAGCGGCAAGGTCTTCCACTCGCACCGCGGCACGATCGACCACGATGCGCTCGTAGGCCTGCCTGACGGCTCCGTGGTCACGAACTCCTCTGGCGACGAATACCTCGCGCTTCGCCCGCTGCTCAACGACTTCGTGATGTCGATGCCGCGCGGTGCCGCCATCATCTATCCGAAGGATGCCGCCCAAATCCTCGCGGTCGGCGACATCTTCCCGGGCGCAACCGTCGTCGAGGCCGGCGTCGGTTCGGGTGCCCTGAGCCTCTGGCTGCTCCGCGGCATCGGCGAGAGCGGCACCCTCAAGTCCTACGAGCGCCGCGAGGAGTTCGCCGAGATCGCGCAGGGCAACGTCACGAGCTTCCTCGGGCGGCGTCCCGAGAACTGGAGCGTCACGGTTGGCGACCTCGTCGAGGCGTTGCCACAGACCACCGAGCCGGCATCCGTCGACCGCATCATCCTCGACATGCTCGCCCCATGGGAGTGTCTCGACGCCTGCGCCGACGCACTCAAGTCAGGCGGCGTGCTCGTCTGCTACATCGCGACCGTCACCCAGCTCTCGCGCGTCGCCGAGGCGATCCGCGCGACGGGCCGCTTCACCGACCCCCAGTCCTCGGAGACGATGGTGCGCGGATGGCACGTGGAGGGCCTCGCGGTGCGTCCCGACCACCGCATGGTCGCCCACACGGGTTTCCTGCTCACCGCCCGCAAGCTCGCCGACGGCACGGTGCTGCCGCAGTTGAAGCGTCGCGTCTCGAAGACCGAGTTCAGTGACGAGGACGTTGAGCTGTGGACCCCGGGCGCGCTCGGTGACCGCAGGGGCAGCGACAAGAAGCTGCGCAAGACGGCGCGGGAGGCACAGTCCGCCGCCCAGCACGCCCTCGTCGCCGCGGCGGCTGCGGAGAGCGACGCCCCGGATGCCGACCCGGATTCCCCGTCCAACTAGAATTGCCAGAATCCCGTCGCAATGAAAAGAGGATCCGTGCGCACACTGCCCGCGCTGCTCACCGTCATCATCGCCGTTCCGGCGTTGGCCGCCTGCTCCGCCCAGCCGGCCGACTGCGAGTTCCCCTCGGGTGACGCCTCCTCCGTCGTGACGGTCGAGGGCGCGCTCGGCACGGCGCCGAGCGTCGACATGCCCACCCCGGTCATCGCGAAGTCGACCGAGGTCAGCACGGTCGTCGAGGGCGACGGCACGCGACTCGGCTCCGGGCAGCCCGCACTCGTCGATGTGTCGATCGTCAACGGCGCGACGGGCGAAGTGCTGCAGGACACCGGCTACGACGGGGGAGTGCTGCTCGCCGCGGCATCCGAGTCCCTGCCTCCCGTGACCGAGGCGCTCGAGTGCGCCCGTGAGGGTTCGCGCCTCGTGGTCGTCGGCACTGCCGAAGACACGCACCAGGGCCAGCCCATCCCACAGCTCGGCGTCGCGGCCGAGGATTCGCTCATCTTCATCGTCGACGTGCTCGACACCTTCCTACCCAAGGCCGACGGCGCGACGCGTGCCGGCAACAACGGCGACCCCGCCGTGGTCCTTGCGCCCAACGGGCGACCCGGCATCACAGTACCCAACGCCGAGGCGCCCGAAGACGCGGTCATCTCGGTGCTGAAGGAGGGCGACGGCCCCGCCCTTGAGGAGGGCGACAAGGCGGTCGTGCACTACACGGGCGTCACCTGGGCAGACGAAGAGGTCTTCGACAGCTCATGGGAGAAGAAGCAGCCCGCTATCTTCGAACTTCGCCAGGGCGCGCTGATCGAGGGCTTCCTCGACGGGCTCGTCGGGCAGAATGTCGGCTCGC
Source organism: Salinibacterium sp. (assembly GCA_015234465.1). GTDB lineage: Bacteria > Actinomycetota > Actinomycetes > Actinomycetales > Microbacteriaceae > Homoserinimonas. Next base: position 12,513 of record JADGNA010000003.1, read on the forward strand.
AGGTGCTGCTCGTGATCCCGCCGGAGCTCGGCTACGGCGAGCAGGCCAGTCCCTCGATCCCCGCGAATTCGACGCTCATCTTCGTCGTCGACGTGCTCGGGATCGCCGAATAGTCACCATGGCATCAGGTCGTGTTCCCGTCGAGGAGAGGCTGTTCAGCCTTGTGCTCGCGCTGCTCGCGACCGAGGCAGGGCTGACCAAGCAGGAGATCCTCTCCACCGTGCAGGGGTATCGCCAGCGATACATTCCCGGCGGCGACAACGCGAACCTCGAGCGCCAGTTCGAGCGCGATAAAGACGACATCCGCGAACTCGGCGTGCCGCTCGAGACGGTCGAACCGCTCGGCGAGGCCGGCAATAACCAGAACCTGCGCTACCGCATCCCCAAGGGCAGCTATGAACTGCCGGCGGATGTGCGCTTCACGCCGGAGGAGGAGACCCTCCTGCACCTCGCGTCGATGGTCTGGCGCGAGGGCAGCCTCTCTGCGGAGTCTGATCGTGCCGTGCTCAAGCTGCGCTCGCTCGGGCTCGCCCCCGCGGAACCCGTGCTCGGGTACACGCCGCGGCTGCGTGCCCGTGACGACGCCTTCGAGCCGCTCTCTGGCGCCCTCCAGAAGAGTGCCGTCGTGACCTTCTCCTACCTGCGACCCGGCATGACCGCCCCCACGTCGCGCACGGTCGAACCCCTCGCGCTCTTCCAGCACGAGGGCCGCTGGCACCTGTACTCGCGCATCCCGGGCACGGATGACGTGCGCACCTACCTGCTGCGCCGCATCGTCGGCCCCGTCACGGTGACCTCGCGCCGCTTCACACCGCCCGCCGGCGACCAGGCCGCGATCGGCCTCGCCGAGCTCGCAAAGGTCTGGAACGCCAACACCGCGGTCGTGCGCGCCGTGCCCGGTTCGGATGCCGCGACCCGGCTGCTTCGCCGTCGCGGCAGCGTCGCATCCGCCGATGAGATCACGCTGCATTTCGCCGACGCGTCGATCCTCGCCGACGAGCTTGCCGAGTTCGGTCCCGAGGTCGTCGTCGTGCAGCCCGAGTCCTTGGCCACGGCCGTGCGGGAGCGACTTGAGCGGGTCGTCGCTGCACACGCCGAGAGCGGGGGAGGAGCCTGATGGCAGAGAAGGCCCGCGCCAAGGTGCCGCAGGCTGGCGACAAGCTCGCCTTCCTGTTGGTTCTCGTGCCGTACCTCATGGAGCGCGGTCGCGTCAGTGTCACGGATGTCGCGACCCACTTCAGCGTGCCCGAGGAGCAGGTGCGCGATGCAGTGCGACTGATCGCGATCTCCGGAATCCCGGGCGACACCGGCACCTACCAGCACGGGGACCTCTTCGACCTCGCGTGGGATGACTTCGAGGAGAACGACGAGATCCTCCTCACGAACCTCGTCGCGATCGACGATTCGCCGAGGTTCTCGGCGCGCGAGGCGGCTGCGCTCATCGCTGGCCTGCAGTACCTCTCGGGGCTTCCCGAGAATGCCGACCGCACCGCGATCTCGACGCTCATGGCCAAGCTCTCGCGCGGGGCATCCGCAACTCCGAGCCCCGTCGCGGTGGAGGGCACCGAGTCGAACGCCGTGCTGGCGGTCATCCGTGACGCCGTCGACAACGGCACGCAGCTCGGCTTCGACTACATCGATTGGAAGGGCGAGGCGGGCCACCGCATCGTCGACCCGCTCCGGGTCGAGTCGCTCGACAACGACTGGTACCTGCGCGCCTGGTGCCACATGCGCGAGTCGGTGCGCACCTTCCGCATCGACCGCATGATCGACCCCGCCTCGACGGGCGAACCGGTCGCGTTCCGCACTCGGGACATCGCGCTCGGGGAGTCGCTCTTCGAGGGTTCGCGCGACGACATCGTGGTGACGCTCGAGGTCGCCAGGGCCGCGCTGCCGCTCCTCGCCGACTTCTCCCCGGCCGCAGAGGAGCCGACGGACGATCCCGAGTGGGTGCGCACGACCATCCGTGTTCCCCACTTTCATCGCCTCAAGCGGCTCGCCGCGGGAATGTCTGCGACGGTGCGGGTCGTCGCCCCTTCGGATGCGCGCGCCGCCGTCGCGGAATGGGCCTCCGCGGCCGTCTCGCGGTACACGGGCAACCCAGACCCGGTGACGTAGACTCGAAGCACTGCAGTTACCCCTCTCGAAAGAAGAGACCCATGCCAAACCTCGGTGGTTGGACCGGACTGATCCTCGTCCTGATCGTGCTCGTGATCTTCGCCGCGCCGAAGCTGCCCCAGATGGCCAAGAGCGTCGCCCAGTCGATGAACATCTTCAAGAGCGAGATCAAGTCCAGCAAGAACGAGTCCTCCGCGGCCGACGCCGAGGCGTCGACCGACGAGAAGCAACCGAAGAACTGAGCCGCGTGGCCTCACGCGCGCCGCGGAACCGTGAGGGGCGCATGTCCCTCGGCCAACACCTTCTCGAATTCCGACGCCGCCTCTTCATCTCCGCGGGGGCCGTGCTGGTCGGCGCGGTGGGCGGTTTCTTCACCGCGGACTGGGTCTGGGGCCAGCTTCGTGAACCGCTCAAGCGCGTCGCCGCGGAGCAGGGGCGCACGGCGGATGTCTCGTACACCTACGTCACGGAAGCCTTCGACACGCGGCTCCAGATCGCGTTCATCGTCGCGCTGATCATTGCGAGTCCCGTCTGGCTCTACCAGATCTGGGCTTTCTTCATGCCGGCCCTGCACCGGCACGAGAAGCGCCTCGCGCTGGGCTTCATCCTCACGGCAGTGCCGCTGTTCCTCGCCGGCTGCTACGTGGGCTGGGTGGTCCTGCCCAACATGGTGACGCTGCTCGTCGGTTTCGCCTCGGAGGATGCCCCATCCCTCCTGCAGGCAAAGACCTACCTCGACTTCACGGCCAAGCTCCTGATCGCCGTCGGGATCGCGTTCGTGCTTCCCGTCTTCCTCGTGCTGCTCAACGTCGCGGGTGTCATCACGGCAAAGCAGATCCTGGGCGGATGGCGCGTCGCCATCGTGCTGATCGCCACCTTCGCCGCCCTCGCGACGCCCGCAGCGGATGTCGTGTCCATGTTCATCCTGATGGGCGCCATGATCGTGCTCTACTTCGCGGCTGCGGCGATCGCATGGTTGCACGACCGTCGCGCTGCCCGGCGTCTCGACGCCATGACAGGCCAGGAGGCCATGACGTGATCGACGAGAACATGTCTCCCGCTGAACGCTATGCCGCGTCCCGGCTCCGGCAGGGTTCCCCAATCCTGGAGGAGTTTCGGGCGGGACTGTCGTTTGATCTCGATCCCTTCCAGATGGAGGCCTGCGCCGCCCTCGAGTCTGGCGACAGCGTGCTCGTCGCGGCGCCGACGGGCGCGGGCAAGACGATCGTCGCTGAATTCGCCGTCTACCTCGCGATGAAGCGCGCCAACGACAAGGTCTTCTACACGGCGCCCATGAAGGCGCTGAGCAACCAGAAGTTCCAAGAGTTCGTCGCCGAGTACGGTGCCTCAGAGGTGGGACTCCTCACGGGTGACACCAACATCAATTCGGGTGCCCGCATCGTCGTCATGACGACCGAGGTGCTCCGCAACATGCTCTACGCGGATTCCGACCTCCTGCGCAACCTGTCCTTCGTTGTCATGGATGAGGTCCACTACCTCGCCGATCGCTTCCGCGGCGCCGTCTGGGAGGAGGTCATCATTCACCTCCCGCAGGCGGTGCGACTGGTCTCCCTGAGCGCGACGGTCTCCAACGCCGAGGAGTTCGGCGACTGGCTGCAGGCCGTGCGCGGCGACACCTCCGTCATCGTCTCGGAGGAGCGCCCCGTGCCCCTCGACCAGCACGTACTGGTGCGCAGCAAGCTCATCGACCTCTTCGACTCCTCTGGCCAGGCGGCGACCAACCGCGTCAATCCCGAGCTCCTCCAGCTCACCTCGGTTGGGGGCCGCGGCAGCAGCCGCCCGCCCGAGCGGGGGCGTGCGCGCGGCCGCGACCGCAACCGCTATCACGCCCGCCAGTTCGAGGAGGGCAGGCTCGACCGCGCACAGGTGGTCGACCTCCTGGGTTCGAAGCACCTCCTGCCGGCGATCTTCTTCATCTTCAGCCGCAACGGATGCGACCAGGCCGTCACGCAGGTGCTCCGGGCGGGCGTGCGACTCACGGATGCCACGGAGCGCGACGAGATCCGCGAGATTGTCGAGGAGCGCTGCCGCGCGATCCCGGATGCCGACCTCGCCGTGCTCGGCTACTGGCAGTGGCTCGACGGACTCCAGCGGGGCGTCGCCGCCCATCACGCCGGCATGCTCCCCGCCTTCAAGGAGGTCGTCGAGGAGCTCTTCCAGAAGAAGCTCGTCAAGGCGGTCTTCGCGACAGAGACGCTCGCGCTCGGCATCAACATGCCCGCGCGCACCGTCGTGCTCGAGAAGCTCGAGAAGTTCAATGGCGAGGCCCGCGTGCCGATCACGCCGGGCGAGTACACGCAGTTGACCGGTCGTGCCGGTCGGCGCGGCATCGACGTCGAAGGCCACTCGGTCATCCAGTGGCAGGGCGGCCTCGACCCGCAGTCGGTCGCATCCCTCGCCTCGCGCCGCACCTACCCGCTGAACTCGAGCTTCTCGCCGACCTACAACATGGCCGTCAATCTCATCGAGCAGTTCGGGCGCGAACGCACCCGCGACATCCTGGAGTCGTCGTTCGCGCAGTTCCAGGCCGACCGCTCCGTCGTCTCGATGGCCCGGAAGGTTCGCGCGCAGGAGGAATCGCTCGAGGGCTATGCCAAGGCGATGGAGTGCCACCTCGGCGACTTCGGCGAGTACTGGAACATCCGTCGCGAGCTCACGGATCTCGAGCGGCGCGTCATTCGAAACGACCACGGCATCCGTGGTGAGAAGGAACGCCGGCAGAAGCAACTTAACGCGCTCCGTCGACGTATGAAGCAGCATCCGTGCCACAGCTGCAGCGACCGCGAGGCGCACGCGCGCTGGGCCGAGCGCTGGTCGAAGCTCAAGAAGCAGACGGATGACCTGCGCCGGCAGGTCACGACCCGCACGGGAGCCGTCGCGAAGGTCTTCGATCGCGTGACGGAGGTGCTGCTCGAACTCGGCTATCTCACGCGCGATGAGCACGGCGCCGTCGTCGTGGGGGAGGGCGGACGCATCCTGCGCCGCATCTACGGCGAGCGTGACCTGCTCGTCGCCGAGTGCATCCGCCGTGGACTCTGGGATTCGCTCGACGCCCCCGGCATGGCGGCCATGGCGGCAGCCCTCGTATACGAGCCTCGGCGTGACGAGCAGGGTGCCGACTGGAACCTTCCGAAGGGCCCGTTCCGCGCCGCGCTCGACAACACCACGACGCTGTGGTCGCAGCTCGATGACCTCGAGACCAGCCACCGCCTGCCAGGCTCGAACCCCGTCGCGACGGGGCTTTCCGGCCCCATGTATCGCTGGGCGCAGGGTGCCTCGCTCGACAGCGTGCTGCGCGATGCCGAGCTCGCGGCAGGCGACTTCGTGCGCATGACGAAGCAGACAATCGACCTGCTCGACCAGCTCTCTGTCGTCGCCGACGCGCCGGTCGGCTCGACGGCCCGCAAGGCACTCGACGCCATCCGGCGCGGCATCGTCGCCTATTCGAGCGTGGGCTGACGCTTGGTGACAGTGACAGATCCACCCGCTCCGGCGGTTCCGGAACCATTCGTGGGCCGTGCCAGCGTGCGACTCCGCCTGCGGCCGCTGTGGCACCTCCTGGCGGCGATCGCGGGCGGCCTCATGCTCGCGGGCGCCTTCCCGCCGCTCGGCTGGTGGCCCCTCGCCATCCCGGCAACCGCACTGCTCCTCTGGTCGGTTCGCGGCGCCCGCATCTGGTCTGCCTTCGTCGTGGGGCTCGCTGGGGGCTTTTCCTTCTACGGAACGCACATCATCTGGCTCACGACCTACCTTGGCCCGGTGCCGTGGCTCGCCCTCGCGGGGGTCGAGACGCTGTTCTTCGCCGTCGCCGCCGTCGTCATCTCGCTTGCGTGGCGCTGGGGTGCCCGCTTCGCCAACACGCCAGCGTGGCAGTTGCTCGGCCTCCCCGTCGTCCTGGCCGGACTGTGGACCGCGCGGGAGGGCATCGTCAGCGTGTGGCCCTATGGCGGCTTCTCCTGGGGGCGCCTCTCGTTCTCGCAATCAGAGGGCCCGTTCCGTGAACTCGTCGCGTGGCTGGGCGCCGCGGGACTGAGCTTCGTACTTGCCCTGATCGCGGCGATGTTCCTCCAGGCGGTGATCGTCATGCTCGGGCGGGGAAGGCTCCTGCTCCGCGTCATCCGCATCGCGCCGACCATATCGCTCACGCTCATCGCGCTCATGGTGCCCGCCTGGCCGGTCGAGACCACGGGCGAGGTGCGGGTCGCGGCAGTGCAGGGAAACGCGGATGCCGGGCTCTGGTCGCAGCGCGAGCGCGGCGCCATCCTCGACGACCACCTGCAGGCGACCGTGCCGATCCTCGATGAAGAGGTCGACCTCGTCGTGTGGCCCGAGAACGCCGCCGACCTCAACCCGTTGCGCTACCCCCAGGCGGCGGGAGTCCTCGACTTCGTGAGCGAGGAGATGGATGCGCCGCTCCTCGCGGGCACGATCACCGACGGCCCGGAGGACGAGACCTTCAACAGCATGCTGCTCTGGCAGCCGGGGGAGGGCCCCGTCGACCAGTACGACAAGATCCACCCCGTGCCTTTCGCAGAATACCTGCCTGACCGGGACTTCTGGTACCCGCTCGCCCCCGATCTCTTCGACCTCATCCCGCGCGACTACTCCTTCGGGGAGCGCCCCAACGTGCTCGACATCGCGCTTCCCGACGGCGAGTCCCTCGCGGCGGGGATCGCCATCTGCTTCGACATCGTCGACGACGAGCTGCTCCACGAGATGATCGACGGGGGAGCGGAGATCATCCTCGCCCCGACGAACAACGCAGACTTTGGCCAGAGCGCGGAGAGCGAGCAGCAGCTCGCAATCGCGAGGCTCCGGGCCATCGAGTACGGCCGTTCGGTTGTGAACATCTCCACCGTCGGCATGAGCGCGATCATCGCGCCCGACGGCAGCACGATCGCCGACCTGCCCACCTTCGAGCCCGGTGCGATGGTCGAACAGGTGCCGCTCAGCACGACCGTGACCCCGGCCGCGAGCATCGGCCGCGCGATCGAGTGGACTGTCTCGGGCATTGGCGTGCTCGGCCTCGCGATGCTGGGATACGTCGCACTGCGACGGGCGCGCGGCGGCGCCTCAGCGAGCGGTGGCGACCACGATGGTCGCGATGCCTGAGACCGTCGTACTCGTGCCGACCTACAACGAGGCGGCGAGCATCCGTGCCATCATCCAGCGCATCCACGCGGCGGTTCCGGATGCTCACGTGCTCGTGCTCGATGACGCCTCGCCCGACGGCACGGGCCCGATCGTGGATTCACTCGCGGCCGACGACGCGCGGGTGGCCGTGCTGCACCGTCCCGAGAAGCAGGGGCTCGGCGCGGCCTATCGGGCGGGATTCGAGTACGCCCTCGAGCACGGCTATGACCGGGTCGTCGAGATCGATGCCGACGGCTCGCATGACCCGGCCGAACTTCCCGCCATGCTGCGCGCGGCCGAGACGGCCGACCTCGTGATCGGCTCGCGCTGGGTCGCCGGGGGAGGGGTGCACGACTGGCCACGCCACCGGCTCGCGGTCTCGAGGCTCGGCAATCGTTACGCGCGCGCCGCCCTCGGCTCCGCCATCTTCGACCTGACCGCCGGCTTCAGGGTCTACCGAGCGAGCGCGCTACGGATGCTCGACCTCGAACGCGTCTCGTCGCAGGGCTACTGCTTCCAGGTCGAGATGGCGTGGCGGCTGGAGCAAGCCGGCTGCACGGTCGCCGAGCATCCGATCCTGTTCCGGGAGCGCACGGTCGGGCGATCCAAGATGCATATCGGTATCGTCGCCGAGGCGCTTCTCCGGGTGACCGGCTGGGGGCTGCAGCACCGTCTCGGCCGGGGAGCGCGCCTGCGGTGAGGGCACACATGCGGAAGGCCCGCGGAACCCCGCGGGCCTTCGACGTGTGTGACGGCGCTATGCGCCGATCTTCTGCTGGCCCTTGCGGGCGCGCAGATAGTTGAGGCGCTCCTGCAGCAGCTCTTCGAGCTCTGCACGGGTGCGCCGCTCCAGGAGCATGTCCCAGTGGGTGCGAGCGACCTTCTCATCGCCCCGCTCCTGTTCGACGAGTTCGCCGTCCTCGGCCACCAGTCGGCCCTCGACGCCCGTCTTCGGCGATTCCCACACTGCGGGAACCTCGGCGTCTGCCGCGAACGTGACCTCGAAGGTCGAGCCGTCCGCCGAACGATATGTACTCTTCTTGCGCGCGGAGAACGTAACGCCCTCTTCACTCTGAAGACTCTGGGATCCGAGCCTCATACCGCGCAAACTGCGATCCGCCATTGTGTGGTCCCTCCTCGCGTTGCTCAAGTTATAAACCGTCAAGCTGGGAGATTCATTCCCTGAGCGGCGAGGTCGGCGGGCTTCACAGGCTACTTGCGGCTGCCTCGTCCCTTTCCTCCGGGCTTGAGGCGCTCGACGGCCAGGTCGGCGCGGTCGGTCACGATCCCGTCGACGCCCATCTCGACGAGGCGCTCCATGTCATCCGGCTCGTTGACGGTCCACACGTGCACCTCGACGCCGACGGCGTGCACCATCTCCACGAAGCGGCGCGTGACGACCCGCACGGTTCCATAGCGCTCCGGCACCTGCACGGCATGCACTCCCGAGAGCGCGCGGGCGAGCATCCTGCCGCTCCTCATGCGCACCGCGAGGAGTGCGGCAGCCACCGACCTCGACGACGCGGATGTCGCGACCCCCTCCAGTTGCGACGTCGCCGCCAGGCGACGCCCCTCGTCGAAGGATGCGAGCAGCACGCGGCGCTCGGCCCTGGCATCCCGCACCGCCGCGACGACGGGATCGACGGCAGCGGCAGCCTTGATGTCGACGTTGAAGCATGCCGTCGGGAAGGCATCGAGCGCCTCGGCGAGGCTGCAGAATGCCTGCCCCTCGCCCAGGTCGACACGCCGCAGCTCGGCCATCGTCAGTTGCTCGACGCGCACATCACGCTCGGCGAGACGCTTGAGGTCTGCGTCGTGGCTGATCACCGCGACTCCGTCAGCGGAGGCGTGCACATCGGTCTCGATGTGCGTTGCGCCCGCGCTGAGGGCTTTCAGGAATGCAAGGAGCGTGTTCTCCGGCGCGTCGATTGCAAGGCCCCGGTGGGCGATGACCCGCGGAAGGGCCGGCTCGAAGAACGACGGCTCGGTGCTAGGCACCCGGCCCGCTCGGTGCTCGACCCCCCGCGAAGCCCGCCGCGATGCCTTTGAGCGACTCGGTCAGCTCAGACGGGATGATCCACAGCTTGCTCGCCTCACCCTCCGCGATCTTCGGCAGCGTCTGCAGGTACTGGTAGGCGAGGAGGGGCCCGTCAGGATTGCCCTCGTGAATCGCCTTGAAGACAGTCGTGATCGCCTCAGACTCACCCTGGGCGCGCAGCACGGCCGCCTTGGCCTCACCCTCTGCCGTCAGGATCGCCGCCTGGCGCGCACCCTCAGCCTCGAGGATCGCCGCCTGCTTGGTTCCCTCTGCCGTCAGGATCTGCGCGCGGCGGTCGCGCTCGGCGCGCATCTGCTTCTCCATCGAGTCCTGGATCGAGAGAGGCGGGTCGATCGCCTTGAGCTCGACACGCCCGACGCGGATGCCCCACTTGCCGGTGGCCTCGTCGAGCACGATACGAAGCTGGCCGTTGATGTTGTCGCGGCTCGTCAGGGCTTCCTCAAGGTTGAGGCCACCCACCACGTTGCGGAGCGTCGTGGTCGTCAGCTGCTCGACCGCGCCGAGGTAGTTCGCGATCTCATAGGTCGCGGCACGGGCATCCGTCACCTGGAAGTAGACGACCGTGTCGATCGAGACGACGAGGTTGTCCTCCGTGATGACCGGCTGGGGCGGGAACGACACGACCTGCTCACGCATGTCGATCAAGGGCCGCATGCGGTCGATGAACGGCACGAGGATGTTCAGGCCCGGCTGCAGCGTCTTGTGGTAGCGCCCGAGACGCTCGACGATGCCCGCCGTCGCCTGCGGCACGATCCGGATCGACCGGAACAGCACGACGACGACGAAGACGCCCAGTACGACCAGGAGGGCGGCGACGAAGAGCTGCCCGATGGAATCGGTGAAGGTGTTCATCCTTGGTTCCTCTCAACGGGGACGACGACGGCCGTCGACCCCTCGATGGCGGTGACGACAACCCGTTCGCCTTCCGCGACGACACGGTGTTCGGTAAGGGGGGAGAGGCGGCTGGTCCACACCTCACCGTTCGACAGCTTGACCTGGCCGGGGGAGTCGCCGATCGCGATCACGACGCGACCGTCCATGCCCATGAGGGCATCCATGTTGCTCGCGGTGGTGTCCTCGCCGCGCCTCAACCGGCGCAGCAGCACGGGACGGATCAACAGGATCAGGAGCACCGAGAGGATGGCGGCGACCGCGATCTGCACCCACCACGGGGCGCCCAGGAGGTTTGCGCCGAGTCCACCGAGGCTGCCTGCGGCGATCATCAGGAAGGTGAACTCGAGCGTGATGAGCTCGATGATGACCGCGATCAGGATGAACACGAGCCAGACGATCCAAATGTACTGGGTCAGGTCGACGAACAGCACGTCCATGGGCTTCGGCTCCTTGCGGGGTCGGGTCTGTTTACCGAAACTACCACCGGACATGGCTGCCCGCGCGGATGCCGCGGCACGGTTCTTGAGCCGGCGGCTGCTGGCGCGACAGTTGCTATTGTCGTGGGGGCGACCGCGCCACCCCCGACGACCGAGGAGCCACTCGTGACCAACCCCCTTGCAGCCGGATCCCTCACGGGCAAGCGTGCCCTCGTCACGGGCTCGTCCCGTGGCATCGGAGCCGACACCGTGACGATGCTCGCCGAAGCCGGCGCGCGCGTCGTCGTCAACTTCCGCAACAAGGAGAAGCGGGCCCTCCAGCTCGTCGACAAGATCCAGGCGGGCGGGGGAGAGGCCATCGCGATCGGCGCTGACCTCACCGACCCTGCCTCCGTCACTGGCATGTTCGACCGCATCCGCGAGGAGTTCGGCGGCCTCGACATCCTCGTCATGAATGCGTCCGGCGGCATGGAGTCCGGCATGGCGGAGGACTACGCCATGCGCCTCAACCGCGACGCGCAGGTGCAGCTGCTCGAGGCAGCCCTCGAGGTGCTCGATGAGGGCGCACGCGTCGTCTTCGTCACGAGCCACCAGGCCCACTTCATCAAGACCGTGCCCACCATGCCGGAGTACGAGCAGGTGGCCCTGAGCAAGCGTGCGGGCGAGGATGCCCTTCGCGCGATGATCCCGCAGCTAGAGGAGCGGAACATCGGCTTCGTCGTCGTCTCGGGCGACATGATCGAGGGCACCATCACGGCGACCCTGCTCGAGCGTGCCAACCCGGGCGCGATCAGCGCTCGTAAGGAAGCGGCCGGCAAGCTCTACAACGTCAACGAGTTCGCGGCCGAGGTCGCCTCGGCAGCGGTCGACCCCGTGCCCGGGGACAACACGCGCTATGTGGGCGACCTGAGCGACTTCACGGGCTGACCTCGCTCTGGTGCGATGTCCGTCGTTCGTGACAGCATCGCATTCGTGGAAAACCAAGACACAGAGGTCTCAGCCGCCGAGCACGTCGCCGACACCCACGACGTGATCCGAGTCCGTGGAGCGCGGGAGAACAACCTCAAGGACGTCAGCGTCGAGATCCCTAAGCGCCGCCTCACGGTGTTCACGGGCGTCTCCGGCTCCGGCAAGAGTTCGCTCGTCTTCGACACGATCGCGGCAGAGTCGCGTCGGATGATCGACGAGACCTACAGCGCATTCGTGCAGGGCTTTATGCCCTCCGTGCCAAGGCCGGATGTCGACGTGCTCGAGGGCTTGACGACGGCCATCATCGTCGACCAAGAGCGACTCGGAGCGAACCCCCGATCGACGGTCGGCACCGTGACCGACGCGAACGCGATGCTGCGCATCCTGTTCAGCCGGCTGGGGGAGCCCTACATCGGCGGGCCCACGGCGTTCTCCTTTAATATCCCCACCCAGAAGGCCAGCGGCGTCATGACCGGCCCCAAGGGTGAGAAGAAGATCGTGAAGGACGCGATCTACCTCGGCGGCATGTGCCCGCGCTGCGAGGGGCGCGGTGCGGTATCCGACATCGACCTGGCGCAGGTGGTCGACGAATCGAAGTCCCTCAACGAGGGCGCCATCATGGTGCCGGGCTACACGGCCGACGGGTGGATGGTCAAGGGCTTCTCCGAGTCCGGCCTCTATCCCGCAGACAGGCCGATTGCGGACTTCACCGAGAAGCAACGCCATACCTTCCTCTATGGCGAGGTGACCAAGGTCAAGATCTCCGGCATCAACATGACCTATGAGGGGCTCATCCCCAAGATCACGAAGTCGATGCTGTCGAAGGACCTCGATGCGCTCCAACCGCACATCCGCGCGTTCGTCGAGCGGGTTGCGACCTTCACGACGTGCCCCGAGTGTGAGGGATCGCGCCTCACGGAGGGTGCGCGGTCGTCCAAGATCGACGGCATCAGCATTGCGGATGCCTGCCGAATGCAGGTGACGGACCTCAACACGTGGGTCCAGGGTCTCGACAAGCCGGGTGCCGGGCCGCTCCTCAACGCGCTGCGAGCGAACCTCGAGGCGTTCGTCGCCCTCGGCCTCGGATACCTCAGCCTCGACCGGCCCTCCGGCACGCTGAGCGGGGGAGAGGCGCAGCGCATCAAGATGCTCCGGCACCTCGGCTCATCGCTGACCGACATCACCTATGTCTTCGATGAACCGACGATCGGCCTGCACCCGCACGACATCGAGCGGATGAACTCGCTCCTGCTGCGCCTGCGCGACAAGGGCAACACGGTGCTCGTCGTCGAGCACAAGCCCGAGACGATCACCATCGCCGACCACGTCGTCGACCTCGGGCCGCGCGCCGGGGGAGAGGGCGGCACGATCTGCTTTGAGGGCACCGTCGAGCGGCTCAAGGAGAGTGACACCCTGACCGGTCGGCACCTCGGATACCGGGCCCAGCTCAAATCCGAGGTGAGGGCATCCTCGGGAGCGATCGAGGTCAGGGGAGCGACGCGCAACAACCTGCAGGATGTCGACGTCGACATCCCCACGGGCGTGCTCACGGTCGTCACCGGTGTCGCCGGCTCGGGCAAGAGTTCGCTCATCCACGGCTACGTCGCGCCCCGCGACGGCGTCGCAGCAATGGACCAGAGCGCGATCAAGGGCTCGCGCCGCAGCAATCCCGCGACGTACACGGGCATGCTCGAGCCGATCCGCAAGGCGTTCGCGAAGGCGAACGGGGTCAAGCCTGCGCTCTTCAGCGCGAACTCCGAGGGCGCGTGCCCGACCTGCAAGGGCGCCGGCGTGATCATCACGGAGCTCGGCTTCATGGACACGGTCGAGACTCCCTGTGAGGACTGTGGCGGGCGTCGGTTCCAGGCCGCCGTGCTCGACTACAAGCTCGGTGGGCTCGACATCACCGAGGTCTACGACCTGTCCGTCGCAGCAGCACGTGAGTTCTTCTCATCGGGCGAGGCGAAGATTCCAGCCGCCGCGACAATCCTGAGCCGCCTGCATGACGTCGGGCTCGGCTATCTGAAGCTCGGCCAGCCACTGTCGACGCTGTCAGGCGGCGAACGCCAGCGCATCAAGCTCGCGATCCAGATGGGCGAGAAAGCCGACGTCTACATCCTGGACGAGCCGACCTCCGGCCTGCACCTGGCCGACGTCGAAAACCTGCTGCGCCTTCTCGACCGTCTGGTCGACTCAGGAAAGACCGTCATCGTCATCGAGCATCACCAGGCGGTCATGGCGCACGCGGACTGGATCATCGACATCGGACCGGGCGCCGGCCACGACGGCGGCGCGGTCGTGTTCCAGGGAACGCCTGAGCAGCTCATTGCCGACGGCTCGACGCTGACGGCGGAGCATCTGGCCAAGTATGTCGGCGCCTGACGCTGCAGAGCGCACCTCCACGTGAGACGGGGTTCGTCGACGCGTGAGAAGGGGTTCGTCGCAGCATCCGCGCCACCACCGCTAAGCGCCGATAATGCACATTATGTCAAGTAACGTGCATCCCGACTCTCCGGACTAGTGCTTCGTCTGCCCCGTCTCGTTGAGCGGGCCGTCCCCGACCCGGGGCTCGCCGTCGTCGATCGAGACAGGACACTCGAACACGGTGTGTTCACCCGAGTGATCCACGATGTGTTCTGCGAGCTGGCGTCCGCACACCGAACAGCGCCATTCTCCGAAGCGTCGGTCCGTGAGGTCGCGCTCGTCGTCGGGTCGTTCATCCCCCGGCCCAGGCTCGTGCCGTCCCAACCAGTCGGCGAGCGTCTTCCGTCCGTGTTGCTGGCCTGCACCAGCCCTGTTCTGGTCCATGGCGCCACGGTACGCCCGGGCACGGTGTTTCGCTAGGCATCCAGGGCCGAGTGATCCCGGCCCTACGATGTTCAGGCCCGAGTCGCCCCGACCCACTCCTCGAGCTTCGCGATCGCCGCACCGGAGTCGACTGCCTCGGCGGCGGTCGCCATGCGGCTGCGGAAGCGCTCCAGGATCGGCACCTGCGACTGCGAGGCATCCTGCGCGAGGTCCCACGCCACGAGCCCCGCCGCGGCATTGAGCAGCACGATGTCACGCACGGGCCCCTTCTCCCCCGCCAGCATCGCGCGAGCGATGGCCGCATTCTGCGCTCCATCGCCGCCGATGAGATCAGCGATGTTCGCGGTCGGGATGCCGAGGTCACGCGGATCGAGGTCGTGCTCGTGCACGTCCCCGCGGGAGACCTCCCAGATGTGGCTGTGACCCGTCGTCGTGAGTTCGTCGAGCCCGTCATCGCCCCGGAACACGAGTGCCGTCGCTCCCCTCGTGCGGAACACGCCCACAAAGAGCGGCACGACATCCAGGTTCGCGACGCCCACTGCGGATGCCTCGGGGCGGGCGGGATTGCAGAGCGGCCCCAGGAAGTTGAAGACGGTAGGCACACCGAGTTCCTTGCGCACGAGCGCCGCGTGCCCAAATCCCGGATGGAACTTCGACGCGAACGCGAAGGCGATCCCCGTCTCCTCCAGCACGCCGGCGACGCGCTCGGGCGACAGGTCGAGATTGATCCCCAACTCGGTGAGCACGTCCGACGCTCCCGACTTGGAGCTCACTGCCCGGTTCCCATGCTTCAACACGCGAGCTCCGGATGCCGCACACACGACACTCGCCATCGTCGAGACGTTCACGGTGCCGTAGCGGTCTCCCCCGGTGCCGACGATGTCGAGCACCATCGGATCGACGGGAAGTTCGAGCGCGTTCTCGAGCACAGCGTCGCGGAAGCCGACGATCTCAGCGACGGACTCCCCCTTGGCCCGTAGCGCCACCAGAAACGCAGCGAGTTGGGCCGGACTCGCTTCGCCGTCCATGACCTGACGCATGGCCCACGACGCCTGGCTGATGCTGAGATCCTCGCCTTCCAGCAGCGTCGTGAGCAGATCTGGCCAAGTCGTCGTCGAGAACATGGTCAAATCCTAACGACGCGTATGCGGCGCGCTCGGCCCGATGACAACCCTCCTCCAGAATTTCGGCCATAATGGGAGGCGTGACCAGCACCTCAATCTCCCCCAGCCCCGGAGCGCCTGTCGTCAACAGGCCCAACGTCGTCGCGGTCGGCACGATCGTGTGGCTCGGCAGCGAGGTGATGTTCTTCGCTGGGCTCTTCGCCATCTACTTCACGCTTCGCGGCACCTCGCCCGAACTGTGGGCGTCAGAGACCGCAATCTTGAACGTTCCCTTCGCGCTGACGATCACGATCATCCTCGTGGCGTCGTCGTTCACCGCGCAGTTCGGCGTCTTCGCAGCCGAGCGGCTGCAGCCGAGACGCACCGGCAGCCTGCTGCAGATCGGCAAGTGGGGCATGGTCGAGTGGTTCTGGGCAACCTTCATCATGGGCGCGATGTTCGTGACGGGCCAGGTCTTCGAGTACGCCGTGCTCGTCAGCGAGTTCATCGGCATCGGGTCACACTCCTACGGCTCCGCCTTCTACATCACGACCGGCTTCCACGGCCTTCACGTGCTGGGTGGCCTCATTGCGTTCCTCCTCATCATCGGCCGCGCCTACAGCGTCACTCGGTTCGGCCACAAGGAGGCGACGAGCGCCATCGTCGTCTCGTACTACTGGCACTTCGTCGACGTGGTGTGGATCGGGCTCTTCCTGGTCATCTACGTCCTCAAATAGTGGCGACGGCGCCACGTCACGGCCGCCTCGTCATCGCAACCGCAACTCGAAGAACGGGAAGACCACAGCACCATGGGAATTGACTCGACCACTACGGATCGTCGTGGCAAGCGAGCAGGACGTCGCCACCCTCTCGCGAGCGTCGCGCTGATCCTCGCGGGCCTCGTCACGACCGGTGGCGCCTACGCGCTCTTCACGTCGACTGCGACCGCTGAGACGGCGAACACCGCGATCGTGCACCAGCAACTGGTCGACGAGGGCAAGGCGCTCTTCGACGCGAACTGTGCGAGCTGCCACGGCTTCAACGCCGAGGGCACCGCTGAGGGCGTGAGCCTCCACGGTGTCGGCGCAGCCGCCGTCGACTTCCAGGTCGGCACGGGCCGCATGCCCATGGCTGCCCAGGGACCGCAGGCGGAGAAGAAGCCCGTGCAGTTCAGCGACGAGCAGATCGAGGCGCTTGCTGCGTACGTCGCGTCGCTCGCTCCCGGGCCCGAGGTGCCCGACGAGTCCCTCTTCGAGGGAGAGGCCGACCTTGCCAACGGTGGCGAGCTGTTCCGCATCAACTGCGCCATGTGCCACAACGTCGCCGGCTCCGGTGGTGCCCTGACCGAGGGCAAGTGGGCCCCCAGCCTCATGGGCGTCGAGGCGAAGCACATCTACGAGGCCATGGTCACGGGTCCGCAGAACATGCCCGTGTTCAACGACCTGAACCTCTCGCCCGAAGACAAGGCTGACATCGTCGCCTACCTCAAGTTCATGGAGGAGAGCCCGAGCGTCGGCGGCATCGGCCTCGGAAACCTCGGCCCTGTCTCTGAGGGCCTCTTCATCTGGATCTTCGGTCTAGGAGCCGTAGTCGGCGTGACGGTGTGGATCGCCGCACGCGCCCACTAGGCACCGAACCAACCGTCACAGTCACACCGCACCACACAGCGTGCCAATCGAAGGGAAGAGAATGGCAAAGCAGGACAACGGCGAGTCATCCGCCGCTGCCGGCTCGGCTGTCGAGAATCACGGAGCCGTCTCGGTTTCGTCAGGCACGGCCGTCGTCGCCTCAGACGCGTTCACCAACCCGGGGCTCCCTCCGCACGAGCCGCGCGTCACTGACCTCGACCCTGCGAAGGAACGCCGCGCGTCGCGCACGGTCGGCATGCTCTTCATCCTCTCGATCATCGGCAGCATCTTCGCGATCGTCGCGTACATCGTGTTCCCAATCGTTCCCGGCGACATGCTGTCCGTGCGACTCAACACGCTCTTCCTGGGCCTCGGCATCACGCTCGCACTGATCCCCCTCGGCATCGGTGCGATCTACTGGGCCAAGAACCTCATGAGCAGCCACGAGCACGTGGAGATGCGCCACGCCACTCGCGGCACCGAGGAGACCCGCGCCGCCGCGGCGCGGATCTTCACGCTCGGCAACGAGGAGTCCGGCTTCACGCGTCGCAAGCTCATCCGCAACAGCCTCATCGGTGCCCTCGCAGTGTTTCCGCTGCCCGCGATCGTCATGTTCCGTGACCTCGCACCCGCCAAGGACCCGGTCGCACTCTTCAAGCAGACGATGTGGGACAAGGGCACCCGCCTCGCTCTCGACCCCTCCGGCGCCCCAATCAAGGCCTCGGACGTCACGATCGGTTCCGTCTTCCACGTCATCCCCGAGGGGCTCGAGGAGGCTGACCACCCGCTCGACGAGAAGGCCAAGGCCGCCGTCCTGCTCATGCGCCTCGACCCCTCCGCCCTCAACGAAGCGGATGACCGCAAGGGCTGGTCGTACGACGGCATCGTCGCGTACTCCAAGATCTGCACGCACGTCGGCTGCCCCGTGGCGCTCTACGAGCAGCACACGCACCACCTCCTGTGCCCCTGCCACCAGTCGGAGTTTGACGTGGCCAACCACTGTGAGGTCATCTTCGGACCGGCGAAGAGGCCGCTCCCCCAGCTTCCGATCGCCGTGGACGCAGAAGGCTACCTGGTGGCCCAGAGCGACTTCCATGAGCCCGTTGGTCCTAGCTTCTGGGAGCGTTCCGCATGACAACCACCACCACACCCGCAGCCGCCTCGACGACGGTGACCGAGAAGCCCGTCGGCAAGGGCATGCGCTTCACGAACGCTGCAGCCAACTACATCGACGAGCGCACCAGTATCTCTGGCCTCGTCAAGGAGCTGGGTCGCAAGATCTTCCCCGACCACTGGTCGTTCATGCTCGGTGAAGTCGCGATGTACAGCTTCGTCGTCATCCTGCTCTCTGGTACCTTCCTGACGTTCTTCTTCGACCCGTCGATGTCGCACGTCACCTACAACGGCTCGTATGCACCGCTCAAGGGCATCGAGATGTCGGCGGCGATGGCCTCGACGCTCGATATCTCCTTCGACATTCGCGGTGGCCTGCTCATGCGCCAGGTCCACCACTGGGCCGCACTGCTGTTCATCGCCTCGATCGGCCTGCACATGCTCCGCGTGTTCTTCACGGGTGCCTTCCGCAAGCCGCGCGAGATCAACTGGGTGATCGGCTTCGTGCTCTTCATCCTCGCGATGGCTGAGGGCTTCACGGGCTACTCGCTCCCCGATGACCTTCTCTCGGGCAACGGTCTCCGCATCATCGACGGAATGCTCAAGGGCTTCCCCGTCGTGGGCACCTGGATCTCCTACCTCCTCTTCGGTGGTGAGTTCCCGGGACTCGTGGTCATCCCCCGCCTCTTCGTGCTGCACATCATGCTGCTGCCCGCAATCCTGATCGCGGCGCTCGGCGTGCACCTGCTGCTCATGATCATCAACAAGCACACGCAGTTCGCTGGTCCGGGCCGCACCAACGACAACGTCGTGGGTGTTCCGGTAATGCCGGTGTTCGCTGCGAAGGCCGGTGGCTTCTTCTTCGTCGTCTTTGGCATCCTGGTGCTCATCGCGTCGCTCTTCCAGATCAACCCGGTCTGGAACTACGGACCGTACGACCCCTCCCCCGTGTCGGCAGGTACGCAGCCTGACTGGTACATCGGCTTCGCTGACGGCGCACTCCGTCTTGTGCCGCCGGGCTGGGAGTTCGTGCTGTGGGGCTGGACGTTCTCGCTGAACATCCTCGTGCCGGTCGCAGTGCTTGGTCTCTTCATCGTGATGGTCGCGATCTACCCCTTCATCGAGGCGTGGATCACGGGTGACAAGCGCGAGCACCACATCGCTGAGCGTCCGCGCAATGCCCCGACCCGCACGGCGATCGGTGCCGCCGGTGTCACGTTCTACGGCGTGATGTGGGCTGCCGCGAGCTCCGACCTCATGGCAACGCACTTCCGCCTGTCGATTGAGGGCGTGATCCACACCCTCCAGGC
This sequence comes from Salinibacterium sp., assembly GCA_015234465.1. Classification (GTDB taxonomy): domain Bacteria; phylum Actinomycetota; class Actinomycetes; order Actinomycetales; family Microbacteriaceae; genus Homoserinimonas. The sequence continues at coordinate 32,106 of JADGNA010000003.1, forward strand.
GCTCCTCATCGTGGGGCCGATCGTCGCCTACTTCATCACCAAGCGCGTGTGTCTCGCGCTGCAGAAGAAGGACCGCGAAATCGCGCTGCACGGCTACGAGTCCGGCCGCATCGTCCGCCTCCCCGGCGGCGAGTACGTCGAGGTTCACCAGCCACTCTCCGAGTACGAGCGCTGGCGCCTGGTCAGCTACGAGGACTACAAGCCCCTCATGCTGCGCCCCAACGACAAAGGCAAGATCACGGTCGGTATGCGCCTCCGTGCGAGCATGTCGCGCTGGTTCTTCGAGGACCGCGTCTCGCCCGCGACCAAGGGCGAGCTCGAGCAGGGCGGACACCACTAGCCCGCAAGGTGCATTGATCGGAAGGGCCCCGCAGCTTCGGCTGCGGGGCCCTTCCGCGTTGCTGGGAATCGTAGTCGTGCCGGCAGCCAGCGGTCGGCACATGTGGCTATCGGGCGCCGGTATCTTCGAATATGGCGATCGCTGGGCAGACGCCGACCCAGGCCGTCATATGAGCCGCCCTCGCCGCGTCGACTGCCGCCCGCCCACGTGTCAGTCCCCTCCCCACCGGTGACCAGCCCCTGTCCCCGCCAGCCGCTCCGGCGGACGGGACGACTTGTGCGACACCATGCTGCACACCAGGTCGACCAGACCGCGCTGTGCTCCCGCTGGGACGCTGGGGTGATTTCGCGCGGGGAGGCGAGAACGCCAGCGGCCCGCCCGCTGGGCGTCGCCGGCGGAGCACCCGCCATCGCACGCGCAGTGGCGTCGAGGCGAGGCGTTACGTGCGTGACGATGTCGTCGGCACGCCTTCGCCCTTTATTCAGTCCCTGTGCGAGAAGAAGACCTTCTTCAGGAAGTCTGCGGTGGAGCGGTAGTCGAGCCGGTCGTAGAACGCGGGAGTGCGACTGCTTGCCACGGTCAACTGATTGAGGCCGCGCTGGAGGCAGATGTCCTCAACTGCGGCCACAAGGCGGCTGCCGATTCCCCGACCGCGGAGTGACTCGTCGACGATGAGCTCCTGGATCTGTGCCGAGTCCACCCTGGTGTAGAGCAGCCTCGAGACGATCATGAGCGCATATCCCGCGACGCGACCGTCGACCTCAGCGACCAGGAGAACGCTGTGATCGGGATCCTTCAAGGCGTCCGCGTACGCTGCCTCGAACGATGCCCGATCGACCTCGTAGGTGTCGGAGAGTTGTTCAACCAACGCAAAAACGCCGTCGACATCCGCCGACGACGCTTTGCGTATCTCCATGTCAGTGCCTGAAGTTGCCGCGGTAGTACTCATACGTCCAACCGACAACCGCGATGACCGTGAGCGCCGCACCGATGAAGGTGATCCAGATGCCAACGGCGAAGCCCAGCAGCAGGAGCGAAGCCGAACCCGCGAGGACGATGGGCCACCAGCTCCAAGGGCTGAAATGACCGAGCTCCGGGTCGCCGTCGTCGATGTTGGCGTCGAGGCGGTCCTCGGGCAGCTCACCACCCTGCGACTTGTAGGACTTGCCCACGTAGAAGGCGAGGAAGCCCGCAAGCACGGCGCAGAGCCAGAGCGCCACCGTGCCGACCCATTCGGGGTGCCCGGCGGTGATGCCGCCCGGTCCGACGCGCTGCGCGTACTCTTCGATCTGCTGGTTCGAGACCACCCACGACCAGCCGGTGTAGAGGGCGGCGACGAGTGCGAAGAAGACCGCGAGGACCCAGAAGATTACTGCATTGACCTTCATATTCTGCCTACTTCACCTTCTCGTCAGCGCTGTCGTACACGGGAGCATCCGGAGCGTCCTTGGCGGGACCGATGCCCACCGGGATGCCGGCCTCCGGGTGGTGGAGGTCGAACGCCGGGGACTCGGAACGGATCCGCGGGATCGAGGTGAAGTTGTGGCGCGGCGGCGGGCACGACGTGGCCCACTCGAGCGAGCGGCCGTAGCCCCACGGGTCGTCCACCGTGACCTTCGGCGCCTTGCGGGCCGTGATGTACACGTTCAGCAGGAAGGGGATCATCGAAGCGCCGAGGACCATGGCACCCACCGTGGACAGCTGGTTCATCCACGTGTAGCCGTCTTCAGGCTGGTAGACCGCGTAACGACGCGGCATGCCGACAACGCCCAGCCAGTGCTGGATGAGGAACGTCATGTGGAAGCCGATGAAGAGCACCCAGAAGTGGATCTTGCCGAGCTTCTCGTTGAGCATCTTGCCGGTCCACTTGGGCCACCAGAAGTAGAAGCCACTGAACATCGCGAAGACGACTGTGCCGAAGACAACGTAGTGGAAGTGGGCGACAACGAAGTAGGTGTCGGAGACGTGGAAGTCGAGCGGCGGCGACGCCAGGATGACACCCGTCAGTCCACCGAAGGTGAACGTGACGATGAAGCCGATGGCCCAGAGCATTGGCGTCTCGAATGTGACGGATCCCCGCCACATCGTGCCGATCCAGTTGAAGATCTTCACGCCGGTAGGCACCGCGATCAGCATCGTCATGAGGGCGAAGAACGGAAGCAACACCGACCCGGTCACATACATGTGGTGCGCCCACACCGTGACGGAGAGGGCCGCGATCGCGATCGTCGCGTACACGAGGGTCTTGTACCCGAAGATCGGCTTGCGGCTGAACACCGGGAAGACCTCGGACACGATGCCGAAGAACGGCAGCGCGATGATGTAGACCTCCGGGTGGCCGAAGAACCAGAAGAGGTGCTGCCACAGGATCGCTCCCCCGGCATCGACGTTGTAGACGTGGCCGCCGAAAATGCGGTCGATGGCGAGGCCGAACAGGGCCGCAGCGAGCACGGGGAACGCCATCAGCACGAGGATCGAGGTGACGAGCGTGTTCCACGTGAAGATGGGCATGCGCCACATCGTCATGCCGGGGGCACGCATCGTGATGATGGTCGTGATGAAGTTGACGGCACCGAGGATGGTTCCGAAACCGGAGATGGCGAGGCCGACGACCCAGAGGTGTCCACCGACACCCGGGGTGAATGTCGTTGTCGACAGCGGCGTGTAGGCGAACCATCCGAAGGACGCTGCACCCTGCGGCGTCAGGAAGCCCGCGACCGCCATGAGGCTACCGAAGCTGTAGGCCCAGTAGGCGAAGGCGTTGAGACGCGGGAACGCGACATCCGGTGCACCGATCTGCAGCGGCATGAGTACGTTCGCGAAGCCCGCGAAGAGCGGCGTCGCGAACATGAGCAGCATGATCGTGCCGTGCATCGTGAACAGCTGGTTGTACTGCTCCTTGGTCTGGAGCAGGTCCAGGCCGGGTGCGAACAGCTGCGCGCGGATGATGAGTGCCATCACGCCGCCGATGCAGAAGTAGACGAACGAGCTGATGAGGTACATGTACCCGATCGTCTTGTGGTCAGTCGAGGTGATCCAGTTGACGAGAACGTTGCCCTTGCGACGGGCACTCGGCGACATCGTGTGACCGATGGTCGCGGTGCCGGCCGTTGGGGCGGCCTCCGGACGACTCTCAGTAGTGGTGCTCATGATCTCGCCTTACTTTGAGCGCACGGGCTCGGTGCCCGGCAGGTTGCTGTTCGTGTTGTACTCAGGGCCGCGGGTGCCGGTGTTGCCAGCGTCGACGAGGCTCTGGATGTATGCGTCGTACTCCGCCTCGGAGACGACCTTCACCTTGAAGAGCATGAGCGCGTGGTATTCGCCACAGAGCTCGGCACACTTGCCGATGTACTCGCCCTCCTCCTGCGGAGTGAAGTACATGTAGTTGCTCTTGCCGGGGACCGTGTCCTTCTTGTAGAGGAAGTCGACGACCCAGAAGGAGTGGATGACGTCGCGGCTCTCGAGCGCGATCTCGACCGTCTTGTCGACGGGGAGGTAGAGCACGGGCAGCTGGTCGTAGTCGATGTAGGGCGACTCCTCGGTCTCCTGCGCCTGGATGCCCTGGTAGTGCACGCCCTCGCCGCCGGGGCCCTCATTGAGGTAGTTGAAGTCCCAGGCCCAGCGCTTGGCATAGACCTCGATCTGCACGTCCGGGTCTTCGATCGGCTCTTCGATCGCTGCCTGGTCGCGCGCCGTGAAGGCGAAGAAGCCCATGACGAGGATGAGCGGCACGACCGTGTAGAGGATCTCGATCGGCATGTTGTAGCGGAGCTGCACGGGGAGGCCGGTCTGGCCCTTGCGCCGGCGGTAGACCGTCGCAACCCAGAGCACGAGGCCCCACGTGACGAGGCCGACGACGAGCAGCACCATCCACGAGGTGGTCCACAGTCCCGCGATGCGGTCGGTGTGGTTGGTGATGCCGGGGTCGCCCGGCAGGTAGCCACGGAGCTGGGCCTGCGTACATCCGGCTAGGACGACGACAAGTGATGCTGCCAGGGGGACGGCAGCCCATCGAAGACGGCGGTTAGAGCGCACCTGTGACCTCTCGGATGACACGGGACTGGATGGAACTCAGTCTATTGACAGCAACCAGCCTATCGCTCCCGGGACGCGCTGCCGAACCCGAAAGGCCGCTCGCGAGATGAAAGAAGGGGAAGTCGCGACGCGACTTCCCCTTCTTCGGCAACTGCCACAAAAACTCAGCTGAATGAATCCCCACACGCGCAGCTGCTGCCGGCGTTCGGGTTGTCGATCGTGAAGCCCTGCTTCTGGATCGTGTCCTCGAAATCGATCGTCGCACCCTCGAGGTAGGGCACGCTCATCTTGTCGACCACGACCTCCACGCCGTCGAAGTCGACCGTCGCGTCACCGTCGAGGAGTCGCTCGTCGAAGTAGAGTTGGTAGATGAGCCCCGAGCATCCGCCCGGCTGCACGGCGACGCGCAGGCGCAGGTCGTCGCGACCCTCCTGCTCGTAGAGCGAACGCACCTTCGCGGCTGCCGCGTCGGTCAGGAGCACGCCGTGCTCCGGGGCGTCAGCGGCCTGCTGGTCATTGAGCGTTCCCACGCTCATCGCGGTGTCAGTCATGCCGTCTCCTCACATTCTTGGCCCCACGAGGGGCATTTCCAGTGTAAGCGTGCGCGCTGGGAAATCATTCCCCGCGGGCGAAGTCACGACGCGTCGAAGCCTTCGCGCTCGTTGAGCTGCGCGAGGAGCACGGCCTCCGTCAGGATCGCCTTGCGGAACACGCCCAGGTGCAGGGACTCATTGGGGCTGTGCGCGCGCGTGTGCGGGTCCTCGACGCCCGTCACGAGGATCTGCGCCTGCGGGAACTCGCCGACGAGGTCTGCGATGAAGGGGATCGAGCCGCCGATGCCGGCAAGGACGGCGTCCTTGCCCCAGGCGGATGCCATCGCATCCCGCGCCTCCTGCACGGCCCAGCCCTCCGTGTCGACGAGGAAGGGGTCGCCGAGCTCGGGGTTCGCAAACGAGACATGGGCGCCGAAGGGGGTGTGTGCCTCGATGTGTCGGCGGATGAGGGCGTAAGCCTCCTCCGCGTCCTGCCCCGGGGCCACCCTGACGCTGACCTTCGCCCTCGCGGTGGGCAGGAGCGTGTTCGATGCGCGCCCGACGGAAGGCGCGTCGATGCCCGTGACCGTGATGGCCGGCTGCGCCCAGACACGCGAGTAGATGCTGCCGCGACCCACCGGCGTCACGCCGTCGAGGAGCCCCGCCTCGTCGCGGAGTCGCTGCTCGTCATCCGCGGGGGTCTCGAAGGAGGCCGACCGCAAGCCGTCGATCGCGACCGAGCCGTCTTCGTCATGGAGCGACGCAAGGATGCGCACGAGCGCCATCATCGCGTCGGGGACGGTCCCGCCGAACAAGCCGGAGTGGGAAGCGTGGGCAAGGGTGCGCACCTCGAGCGCGAACGCGACATTGCCGCGAAGCGAGACGGTGAGCGACGGGGTCTCCGTGTCCCAGTTGTCCGAGTCGGCGACGACGATCACGTCCGAGGCAAGCTCCTCACGGTGCTGGCGCAGGAATGAGGCGAAGGACAGCGAGCCCGCCTCCTCCTCCCCCTCGATGAAGACGCTGATGCCAAGATCGAAGTCGTCGCCCAGCGTCTCCTGCAGTGCGCGGATCGCGGCGACGTGGGCCATGACGCCAGCCTTGTCATCCGCGGAACCCCGGCCGTAGAGACGCTCACCGCGAAGGTTCGGCTCGAAGGGCGGTGAGTCCCACTCCCCCTCATCCCCTGGAGGCTGCACGTCGTGGTGAGCGTAGAGAAGGACCGTCGGACGGCCATTGCGCGCTGCACGGGTGGCGAGCACCGCGGGCATCCCGTCGGCACCGCCCTCGCCGACCGGGGCGCGGGAGACGACGACCGAGTCGAAGACGCCGAGCCCCTCCAGCAGCCCCGCGACCGCACTCGCGCTCTCCTCGACATGCTGCGGGTCGAAGGCAGACCACGACACAGAGGGGATGCGCACGAGGCGAGACAGTTCAGCGACCGCGGAGGGGAAGCCCGACTGCACCGCAGTGCCGAGCGCCTCCCTCAACTGCTGCCGCGTCTGGACGTTCTGATTGGAGCCCGAGTTCATGCAGGTAATCTTAAGCAGTCCCCAACGCAAGGAACTCCCATGGCCAAGCCCGCACCAGAATCACAGCCCGCCGTCGAAGCAGACGAGCAGGGAACGACCACGGGCAAGGGGCGCCCCACCCCCACGCGCAAGGAGCGTGAGGCAGCGAACCTCCGTCCCCTCGTCTCGAACGACCGCAAGGCGGCAAACCGCGAGGCTCGCGCGAAGTACAACGAGGCGCGGGATCGTGCGCGGGTCGGCATGGCCAATGGCGAGGAGCGATACCTCCCGCAGCGCGACAAGGGCCCGCAGCGGCGCTACGTGCGCGACTATGTGGACGCGCGCTTCAGCATCGGCGAGCTCATGATTCCCGTCATGCTCCTCGTGATCGTGCTCACGATCATCCCCGACCCCATGATCGCGATCGTCAGCATGGCCGTGCTGTGGGGATTCTTCATCCTCGCCGTGCTCGACTGCGTCATCGCAGGACTCGTCGTCACCAAGCGTCTGAAGGCCAAGTTCGGCGAGGACAAGGTCGAGAAGGTGCGCTGGTACACCGCCATGCGCTGCCTGCAGATGCGTCCCATGCGCCTGCCGAAGCCGCAGGTCAAGCGGGGGCAGTACCCCGCCTGAGCGTGCCGTCGTTCGCCATGCGGGCGAGCACGCGGTTGATGTGGGCAGCCCACAGCGGCCCCTCATAGATGAAAGCCGTATAGCCCTGCACGAGGGTTGCGCCGGCGCGAAGACGTGCTGCGACATCCCTCGCCGACTCGACTCCGCCGACCGAGATGATGCAGGCATCGGCGGGCAGCACTGAACGCAGCCGTGTGAGCACCTCGAGCGAGCGCGTCTTGAGCGGTGCGCCCGAGAGGCCGCCCGCCCCGATCCTCTCGATCTCCGAAGCATTCGTCTTGAGACCCGTGCGGGCGATCGTCGTATTGGTCGCGATGACGCCAGGCAGGCCGAGCTTCGTCACGAGCGACGCGATGCGGTCGATCTCATCGTCGGAGAGGTCCGGGGCGATCTTCACCAGCACGGGAGTGCCGGATGCCTCATCCCGTACGGCCGCGAGGAGCGGCTCGAGCCGATCGAGCTCCTGCAGGCCGCGAAGCCCGGGCGTGTTGGGGGAACTGACGTTCACCACGAGGTAGTCGCTCACGGGAGCGAGGAGGCGCGTGCTCGTCAGGTAGTCATCGATCGCATCGTCGACGTCGACCACGCGGCTCTTGCCGATGTTCACGCCGATGACGGGGCGGCCGCGACGCCGGCGCTCCTTGGCAAGGCGAGGAGCAGCATCCGCGGCCCCATGGTTGTTGAAGCCCATGCGGTTGACGAGTGCCCGGTCGTCGACGAGGCGGAACATGCGGGGCTTCTCGTTGCCCGGTTGCGGCTGCGCCGTCAGGGTGCCGACCTCGACGTGACCGAAGCCGAGCTGGCCAAGGCCACGGATGGCGAGAGCCTCCTTGTCGAAGCCGGCCGCGAGGCCGAAGGGCGACGCGAACTGGAGGCCGAGGGCCTCGACCGCGAGCACGGGATCGGGACGCGAGTAGGCACGTGCGAGCGCACCGAGCCCCACGAATGGAAGCAGGCGGATGACGCGGAAGGCGAGACCGTGCGCGGTCTCGGGATCGAGGCGTCTCAGGAATACGGTGAAGAGGAAGCGATACATGCCACGGCAACACTAGCGGCAGGAAGCCCTCCCCTGCCTCGGGAGGCTCAGGAAGCGACGCTGGCAGGCGACGGACGGGGCGCCGACCAGGGAGGACGCCGACGGCCGCCCCCACTGGGTGGGAACGGCCGTCAAGGTCGTGCACGTATGCCGCTGCCGCGGAGCCAAGCGTGGCGGCGGCGCCGGGTGCGGCTAGGCGCCGAGAAGACGCTCCGCGAGGTAACCCTGCAGGCGGTCGAGCGAGATACGCTCCTGCTGCATGGTGTCACGCTCGCGGACGGTGACCGCCTTGTCGTCGAGCGTGTCGAAGTCGACCGTGATGCAGAACGGGGTGCCGATCTCGTCCTGGCGGCGGTAGCGGCGACCGATCGCGCCGGCGTCGTCGAAGTCGATGTTCCAGTACTTGCGAAGGTCGGCGGCAAGCTCGCGAGCAACCGGCGACAGCTGCTCGTTGCGCGAGAGCGGCAGGACGGCCGCCTTGACGGGTGCGAGGCGACGGTCGAGGCGAAGCACCGTGCGCTTGTCAACGCCGCCCTTGGTGTTGGGCGCCTCGTCCTCGGCGTAGGCGTCAACGAGGAACGCCATGAGGGAGCGAGTCAGGCCGGCCGCGGGCTCGATGACGTAGGGAACCCAGCGCTCGTTCTTGGCCTGGTCGAAGTACGACAGGTCGGTGCCCGAGTGCTTGGAGTGCGTCGAGAGGTCGAAGTCGGTGCGGTTGGCGATGCCCTCGAGCTCGCCGAACTCGCTGCCCTGGAAGCCGAAGCGGTATTCGATGTCGACCGTGCGCTTCGAGTAGTGCGACAGCTTCTCCTTGGGGTGCTCGAAGAGGCGCAGGTTCTCAGGGTTGATGCCGAGGTCGATGTACCACTGGAGGCGGGCGTCGATCCAGTACTGGTGCCACTCTTCGTCGGTGCCGGGCTCGACGAAGAACTCCATCTCCATCTGCTCGAACTCGCGCGTGCGGAAGATGAAGTTGCCGGGCGTGATCTCGTTGCGGAAGCTCTTGCCGATCTGGCCGATGCCGAACGGGGGCTTCTGCCGCGAAACGTTGAGCACGTTGGCGAAGTTCACGAAGATGCCCTGCGCCGTCTCGGGGCGGAGGTAGTGCATGCCGGCCTCGTCGTCGACGGGGCCCAGGTAGGTCTTGAGCAGGCCAGAGAACTCCTTGGGCTCCGTCCACTGGCCCCGCGTGCCGCAGTTGGCGCAGGCGATCTCGGCGAGCCCACCCTCCGGCGCGCGACCCTTCTTCTCCTCGAACTCCTCCTCGAGGTGGTCTGCACGGAAGCGCTTGTGGCAGCTCAGGCACTCGACGAGCGGGTCGCTGAAGACCTCGACGTGGCCGGATGCCTCCCACACCTTGCGCGGCAAGATGACGGATGAATCGAGGCCGACGACATCGTCGCGGCCGTTGACCATGGTCTGCCACCACTGCTTCTTGATGTTCTCCTTGAGCGCGACGCCGAGGGGCCCGTAGTCCCATGCGGAACGCGAGCCGCCGTAGATGTCACCGGCCTGGAAGACGAAGCCGCGACGCTTCGCGAGGTTGATGACGGGATCGAGAGCAGAGGCGTTGGCCACGGTGTAACTCCAAGGGTCAGCCACGCTGGATGCGCGGTCGAAGGGGGGCAGTGCATGCGCGATGCGCGACACCCAGCCTACTTGCCGGGAGGTTGCGCGCGAGTCAGCGCCCGAGCGCGTGTGCCACGGCCTCAACGTCACTCTCATCGTTCCAGAGGTGGAACGCCGCCCTGAGGCGGCCTGCGCGCCCGGATGCCCTGATTCCGGCGGCCGTGAGGCGCCCGAGCGCGTCGCCACCAGCATCCGGCCAGGTCACGATCGCCTGGTGCTGCTGTGGGATGCCGAGCGCGTCACAGAGCAGGTCGCCAAGGCCTGAGGTCCTGGCCCAGACCTCGGCGATGTCGAGGTCTGCGAACATGCCGATGGCCGGCTCGGCCCCGGGCCAGCAGGGCCACGCTGGTGAGACGTCGAAGCGCCTGGCATCCGCCGCCAGCTCCATTCCCGGCCCGTAGATGGACTGCCAGATCTGCTCGCCGGCATACCAGCCGGCGTGCACGGGTGTCAGCTGCGCCGCGAACGGCTCGGAGACGGTGAGGAAGCCGACCCCGCGCGGTGCGCACAGCCACTTGTATGCGTGGCAGACCGTTGCGTCGTAGATCGAGGCGTCGAAGGGATGCACTCCCGCCGCCTGCGTCGCGTCGCACAGCGTGCGGCAGCCGTGGGCGGCCGCCGCCGCTCGCACCGCGCCAGCGTCGGCCACTCGTCCGTTGGAGGACTGCACGAGCGAGAAGGCGACGAGCCACGTGGCATCCGTGATGCTGGCGGCCAGGTCATCGAGCGGCACGGAACGCACTGTGATGTCGGCGCGTTGGAGGAAGGGGAAGACGATCGAGGTGAAGTCACCCTCGACGCACAGGACCTCGGCTCCCGCAGGCACCGCGGCCGCGATGACACTCGTCATGACGGAGGTCTGGGAGCCGATCGCGACCCGCGCGACGTCGATGTTCACGAGTCGCGCGAAGTGTGCCCGGGTTGTCTCGACGACCTCCTCGTAGCCCATGGGGTCGCGGCGCGCGGCTCGCCACGCATCGAGGTCTGCGCGCATCGCTGCCACCGTGGCGTCGATCGGGAGCCCGATCGAGGCGGCGGCCAGGTAGCCCCTCGCGGCGGATGCATCGAAGCGGTCGATCGCGGCGCGGAGGGATGCACTGGGCGCGGGGAGGGATGCCATGGTTCCATCCTGCCGCGCGCCCGCAGCACGAATCATGCGAAGTTGGCGAGCCGATGCAAGGGTCTTGCGCGCTGGGACTATCGGGGGGCGATTCCCTGCACGATGCGCACGGACTCGATGACGGACTCGGCGGCCTCGAGCAGATGCGGGCCTGGCGTCGTCGCGGCGAAGGTGAAGCGCACCGCCGTCTGCGCGAGCGCGGGATCGATCCCAAGGGCCACCAGCACGGGCGAGGGCTCGTCGCTGCCCGCCGCGCATGCCGAGCCGCTCGAGCAGACGATGCCGCGGCGCTCCAGCTCCAGGAGCACGGCCTCGCCGCTTGTTCCCTCGAAGCAGAACGACGCGTTGCCGTGCAGCCGCGCCTCGGCGTGCCCCGTGAGGCGGGCACCGGGAAGCGCCGACAGGATCGTCGCGATGAAGACATCCCGCGACTTGCGTGCCTCCTCGGCCCGGGCAGGGCGCTCCGCTTCCGCGAGCGTGAGCGCGGTCGCGAAGCCGACCGCCCCCGCGACGTTCTCCGTGCCGGAGCGACGCCCTCCCTCCTGGCCTCCCCCGTGCACGAGCGGCTCGAGCGGGATGCGACCGCTCACGAAGAGCGCGCCCACTCCCTTGGGCGCCCCTAACTTGTGCCCGGCAAGCGTCAGCGCCTCCACGGGGAGGCCGTCCCCGCCGGCGCCGGCGAGCCGAAGCTCGAGCCAACCGGCCGCCTGGACGGCGTCCGAGTGCAGTGGAACGCCCGCCGCGCGCGTCGTGGCACCGATCTCGGCGAGGGGCTGCACTGTTCCGACCTCGTTGTTGGCGAGCATGACGCTCACGAGCGTGGTGTCGGGACGCAGCATCCGCTCGAGCGCGACAGTGTCGACGAGACCGTCGCCGTCGACGGGGACGTGCTCGACTGTGAAGCCGTGGAACCGCTCGAGGTAGGCGCAGGATTCGAGCACGGAGGGGTGCTCGATCGGCGTCGTCAGGATGTGGCGCCCGCGAGGGTTTGCCAGCGAGATGCCCTTGATGGCGAGGTTGTTCGATTCCGTGCCGCCGCTCGTGAACACGATCTCCCGGGGACGAGAGCCGAGCACCTCGGCGACGCGGGCGCGGGCCCATTCGAGGGCGGATGCCGCGCGCTCGCCGAGCTCATGGTGGCTCGAGGGATTGCCGAACTCCGTCGTCAGGAAGGGGGCCATCGCCTCCAGCACCTCACGGCGCACGGGGGCGGTCGCAGCGACGTCCAGGTATGGCATGGTGTCAGTCCAGCTCGATGTCGAGACCCAGGTCGAGCGCCCGCACGCTGTGGGTGATGGCCCCCACCGAGATCACGTCGACCCCCGTGCCGGCGATGTCGGCAACCGTCTCGAGGGACACTCCCCCGCTGGCGTCGACGACCGCGCGGCCCGCGACGAGCCGCACGCCCTCGCGCAGCTGCTCGATCGTGAAGTTGTCGAGCAGGATCGCGTCGACTCCTGCCGCGAGCACCGGCTCGATCTGGTCGATGCGGTCGACCTCGACCTCGAAATGCACCGTGTGGCCGAGCTTGGCGCGCGCGTCTCGGAGCGCCTCGGTGAGGTCCCGCCCGCCGGCCGTAAGCACCGCGAGATGGTTGTCCTTCGCGAGCACGGCATCGGAGAGCGAGAAGCGGTGATTGCTGCCACCACCACACCGCACGGCGTGGCGTTCCAGGACGCGAAGTCCCGGGGTCGTTTTGCGGGTGTCCGCGATGCGGGCGGATGTGTCGGCGACCGCATCGACATAGCGGGCCGTCTCGGTCGCGATGCCGCTCATGCGTTGCACGAGGTTGAGGGCCACCCGTTCGGCGCGCAGGATGCCGCGGGCGTCTCCCGTGACGCGGGCGAGCGGCATGCCGACCTCGAAGCGCTCGCCGTCACCCAGCAGTTCCTCGACCTGCGCTTCCGGGTCGCACGCCAGCATCGTTGCCGTGAAGACCGCCATCCCCGACATCACGCCGGGCTCACGCGCCGCGAGCACCGCGGTCGCCCCGCTGCCAGCGGGCAGGATCGTCTCGCTCGTCACATCACCCCACGGCGCGTCCTCCGCGAGGGCTGGCAGGACTACGGCGTCGATTGCGGATCGCGTCAGCATGCGATGGAGACCTCTCGTTCGGGTTGGCGCGACGACAGGTCGACGTCGCTCCGGTGGTGTGCCCCGATGGATTCGGTGCGGGCGGATGCTGCGGCCACGACTTTTCGTGCGAGCTGGAGCAGGTTTGCGGTCTCGAGGTCGGCGACCCGGTGCTCGGCGGTGACCGGCACGCTCGCCTCAGCGAGCATCTCCTGAGCGCTCGCGAGCCCGGCCGCGTCTCGGTGCAGGCCGACCTGCTGCCACATGACCTGCTGCAGTTCGCTGCGTGTGATGGCTCGACGGCCGCCGGCGGGAATTCCCTCCGCTCGCGGAAGCGTCGCGGCTGAGGGTTGTTCCAGCGCGAGTGCCGCGCGGTGGCCCGTGACGAGGGCCTCGAGCAGCGAGTTGGAGGCGAGCCGATTGGCGCCATGGGCACGCGTGCAGGCTGCCTCACCGACGGCGTAGAGCCCGCGGAGGGCGGTGCGGCAGTCATCATCGACCTCGATGCCGCCCATCCAGTAGTGCGCGGCGGGCGTCACGGGCACGGGCACCTCCCTCGGGTTGAGACCGTGTGCCGCCGCCAGCGCCACGAAGCCGGGGAAGCGCCTGCGGAGCACGGCGTCGCCGAGCGGGCGAGCGTCGAGCAGCACGGGGACATCGCCCTGCGACTGCATCTGGCGCGCGATCGCCCTCGCGACGACATCGCGCGGGGCGAGTTCGGCATCCGGGTGTTCACGCAGCATGAAGCGTTCGCCGCGGGCGTCGAGGAGCACCGCGCCCTCCCCGCGCACCGCCTCGGAGATGAGCGGGGTGCCAGGCACAGCGAGCGTCGTGGGGTGGAACTGCACGAATTCTGCGTCGATGAGTCGCACACCGGCGCGGAGCGCCATCGCGACGCCGTCTCCGGTCGCGCCGAGCGGGTTGGTGCTGTGGCGGTAGAGCTGGCCGGCCCCACCACTCGCAATGATGACGGCGGACGCGGCAAGCGTGTGCTCGTGGCCGTCGCGCAGGACCCGGATGCCCGTGACCGAGTCGTCGCCGATGACCAGGTCCCGGGCGAAGCAGTGCTCCCAGACGGCGATGCGGGACGCCCGCACAGCACGCACGAGCGCGGCGATGATGGCACGCCCCGTCGCATCCCCGCCCGCGTGCACCACGCGGGGAACCGAGTGCGCCGCCTCCAGGCCCCGCGCGAGTCGACCATCGGGGCGCCGATCGAACTCCGCGCCCAGCGCGATCAGCTCATGGATCCGCGCGGGGCCCTCCTGGCAGAGGACGCGCACGGAGACGGGGTCTGAGAGCCCGGCTCCCGCCGCGAGCGTGTCCGCGATGTGGGCCTCGACACTGTCGTCGTCGAACAAGGCCGCCGCGATGCCTCCCTGGGCGTAGAGGCTGTTGCTCTCACCGAGGGGCCCCTTGGTCATGAGGGTGACGTCGTGCCCCGCCTCCGATGCGGTGAGTGCCGCCGTCAGCCCGGCGGCGCCGGACCCCACGACGACCACGCGTTCGGCCATCGTCAGCCCTTCGGCTTGGCCGCGAGCATCCGCTCGAGCGCGACCTTCGCGGTCGCGGCGACGTGCTCCGAGACCGTGATCTGGTTGAGCACCTCGCCGCGCACGAGGGCCTCGAGCACCCAGGCAAGGTAGCCGGGGTGGATGCGGTACATGGTCGAGCAGGGGCAGATCACGGGATCGAGACAGAAGATCTCGTGCTGCGGATGCTCGGCCGCGAGCCGCGACACCATGTTGATCTCGGTGCCGATCGCGAAGGTCGTCGGCTGCGTCGCGGCCGCGACCGCCTTCTGGATGTAGTCGGTCGACCCGGCCTCGTCGGCTGCGTCGACGACCGGCATGGGGCATTCGGGGTGCACGATGACGCGCACCCCCGGGTGCTCGGCACGGGCCTTGTCGATCTGCGCCGTCGTGAAGCGCTTGTGCACAGAGCAGAAGCCGTGCCACAGCAGCACGCGGGCATCGAGCAGGTCTGCCGAGGTGTTGCCGCCGAATGGCTTGCGCGGATTCCACATGGGCATCTGCTCGAGCGGCACGCCCATCGCCTTGGCCGTGTTGCGGCCGAGGTGCTGGTCGGGAAAGAACAGCACCCTCTGCCCTCGTTCGAAGGCCCACTCGAGCACGGTCTCGGCATTGCTTGAGGTGCACACGATGCCGCCGTGCTCGCCGCAGAAGCCCTTGAGCGCGGCCGAGGAGTTCATGTAGGTGACCGGGATGACCGGCACCCGGCCGCTCGCATCCGGTTCAGTGCCGTACAGCGCCTCGAGCTGATCCCAGCACGCCTGGACGGAGTCGATGTCGGCCATGTCGGCCATCGAGCATCCGGCGGCGAGATTCGGGAGCACCACCGACTGGCCCGGCTGCGCGAGGATGTCGGCGGTCTCGGCCATGAAGTGAACGCCGCAGAAGACGATGTGCTCAGCCTCGGGCTTCGACTGCGCGGCGTTCGCAAGCTGGAAGGAGTCGCCGACGAAGTCCGCATACTGGATGATCTCGTCGCGCTGGTAGTGGTGGCCAAGGATGACGAGACGGTCGCCCAGGGCGTCCTTGGCTGCGCGGATGCGGGCATCGAGCTCGTCTGCGCTCGCCGTGCGGTACTCCTCCGGGAGGGCACCCTGCCGTGGCGCCCCGGCGGGGATCACATCGGTCATCGACGAGCCCGGACCGTATCCCGGCACCGAGTCGAAGGTCCAGGGCGCCTCGGCGAGGTCTGGCGTGCAGACCGCGTCGGCCGAGCTGGCCGCTGCGGTGGGCGTGAGGCGGAAGCTCTGGATCGTCATGTCGACTGAGGTCACGGGATGCTCCTGGTGGCTGATGCGCTTGTCGGGTGTCGGATGTCGGGTGTCGGGAGGCGGGTTAGGTGGCGCGTGGCCCGAGCGGGCCGTTGTCTGCCATGTCGATCGCGTCGTTGTAGCGATAGAGGCGGGGCGGGCGGTGGCGGCCGCCGGTGACCACGGCGGTCGTCGCGACGAGCGCGCCCGTCGCCTCGATCTGTCGCCGGAAGTTGGCCGGGTCGAGGGGCTTGCGGAGGATGGCCTCGTGCACGCCCCTCAGTTGGCTGAGGGTGAAGGTCTCGCCGAGGAGCGCGTGGGCGATGCGGCTGTATTCGACCTTGTTCCGGAGCCGCCAGAGCGCATAGTCGACGATGACGTTGTGGTCGAAGGCGAGCTCGGGCAGCTCGTCGGCCATGAACCAACGGACGTTCTCGCCCTCGGTGACACGGTCGGCCTGCTCGGCATGCACGAGTGCCCAGTAGACGATCGAGACGACGCGATCCCCCGGGGATCGCTCGGGATCGCCGAAGGCATACAGCTGCTCGAGATACTTCGGCTCGAGGTCGATCGTGTCCTTCAGGTGGCGCCGCGCTGCCTCCGCGAGGGACTCGGCGGCCTGGAGGCGGCCTCCGGGGAGGGCCCAGCGACCCACGTAGGGCTCCCGGATGCGCCGCACGAGGGGAATCCAGAGTGTCGGGGCGCCCCCGTCGCGGCCCGGGCGCAGCGCGAATATGACGGTCGAGACGGCGAGGTCGATGTCGCCGTGCGCCGGGCTGTCGGCCATCCTCGCCGCCGTTCCTGTCAGGTTCAGTAAAGGTCAGTCTGACCAGAACACATGATAGCGCTTAGGGTGGCGATGACCCAAACTCGCTCCCGGGATGTTACGCGCGCGCCTCAGGCGCTCGGAGAATCGACCGCGCCCCCGAAGCGGCGGTTGCGCTGGGCATACAACTCGATCGCGTGCCACAGGTCCGTTCGCGAGAAGTCCGGCCAGAGCGTGTCGAGGAACACCATCTCGGCATAGGCGCTCTGCCAGAGCAGGAAGTTGCTCGTGCGCTGCTCCCCCGACGAGCGAACGAAGAGGTCGACATCGGGCATCTCGGGCGTGTAGAGATGGCGCCGGATGGTCTTCTCGCTGATTCCCGCCGGGCTCAGGCGTCCGGCCGCGACCTCCGCAGCGATGTCGCGCACCGCATCCGTCAGCTCGTTGCGGCCGCCATAGTTGACGCACATCGTCAGCGTGAGGGTGCTGTTGCCCGCTGTCAGGCGTTCCGCGAACTGCAGCTCCTTGATGACGGATGCCCACAGCCGCGGGCGGCGCCCTGCCCACCGCACGCGCACGCCCCACTCGTTGAGCTGATCCCTGCGGCGGTGGAGCACCTCGCGGTTGAAGCCCATGAGGAAGCGCACCTCGTCGGGCGAACGCTTCCAGTTCTCGGTCGAGAAGGCATAAACGCTGAGGTGCTTGACACCGATCTGGATCGCCCCTGCGACGACGTCGAGGAGGGCGGCTTCGCCAGCCCTGTGACCCTCGACCCTGGTCAGGCCGCGCGAGTTCGCCCAGCGGCCGTTGCCGTCCATGACAACGGCGACATGCTCTGGAACGGCACCCCGCGGCAGTGTCGGCGGCGTCAAGCCGGTCCAGTCGAGCGGCTTGAAGTCGATCGCGTCGGGATGGGTCTTGCGCACGGGACTCACGGGGCTGACTCCTCCTTCTGCGCGGCACGCGCGCTGCGATCGACGTGTTCAAGGGAACGCAGCCTGCGCTCCATGTGGAACTGCGCATAGGCGGCCACGACACCGCTCGCCTGTGAGCGGGTGCGCTCGTCGGCCTCCTCGGCCACCGCCCAGTCGCCCGACAGGAGCGCCCCGAGCAGTCGCAGGGTCGCGGCATCCAGTCTTGGCGCGCCGGGCGGGGCAACCTCATCGCTCACGACACCGCCCAGCTGCACGACGAACGCAGAGTGAGGGCCCGGGGCACCCGTCATGGCGCAGTCATAGAAGCTCGGCGACCAGCCGGCGATGGCGAGGGAACGCAGCAGATAGGAGTCGAGGGTCAGGCTCGGGCCGTGCTCGCGCCGCGCGAGCGAACGAAGGGCACCCACAAGCAGCAGGTACTGCTGCAGGCTGCCCTCATCCTCCGTGAGCTTGTCCGCGGTCTCCACCATCGCGCTCGCCGCCGTGTAGGCACCGTAGTCCGCCGTGATGGCAGAGCCGTAGGCGCCGATCGACACCGCCTGCGTCACGACATCCAGCGTGCGGCCCTCGAAGAACTGGGCATCGGCCACCATGAACGGCTCGAGGCGCGCACCGAACTTCGACGCCGTGCGCCGCACACCCTTCGCGACCGCTCGAATCTTGCCGTGCTGGCGGCTCAACATCGTGACGATGCGGTCGGCCTCACCCAGCTTGTGGGTGCGGAGGACGACGACCTCATCGCGGTAGAGCGGCATCCGTCAAGTATCCCCGACCCCGCCCGGCCAGCTCACCTGCGGCGTGTCAGCCGGCCTGCGCCACTGCCGCGGGTGCCACCGAATCGAGGCGCACCGCACGGTTGACTGCCGAGACGACCGCCTTGAGGGATGCCGTTGAGATGTCTGCATCGATGCCGACGCCCCACAGCACTCGGCCATTGACGTTGAGCTCGACGTAGGCGGCCGCGTGGGCGTCACCGCCCGCACTCATCGCGTGCTCCTGGTAGTCGTAGAGCGAGACGTCGATGCCGCCGCGGTCGCGCAGGATGTTGAGGAACGCCGCGATAGGACCATTGCCCGTCGCGTGCACCTCACGATCCTCATCGTCGACCCGCAGGTTCACGTGAAGGTCAACCTGGCCGTCAAGGTTGCTCGCGGTGCGGGTCTGCCGGATCTCGAAGCGGCCCCACTTCTGCTCGCGATCCGCCGCCGGCAGGTACTCGTCGCTGAAGATCGCCCAGATCTCGTCGCTCGTGACCTCGCCACCCTCGGCATCCGTCTTCGCCTGCACGACGCCCGAGAACTCGATCTGCAGCTTGCG
>JADGNA010000004.1 GCA_015234465.1 Salinibacterium sp.
GTGCGCGTCGATCATCTGGCTGAAGTCCATGCGGTAGACGTGGTCGGCACCGACCACGACGACGATGTCGGGCTTCTCATCACGCAGGAGGTTGAGGCTCTGCAGGATCGCGTCAGCGGAACCCGCGAACCACCGCTTGCCAAGCCGCTGCTGTGCTGGCACGGATGCCACATAGGAGTTCGTCAACCCGGACAGGCGCCAGGTCTGCGAGACGTGGCGGTCGAGGCTGTGCGACTTGTACTGCGTCAGCACGACGATCTGCCTGAGGCCCGAGTTGATCAGGTTCGAGAGGGCGAAGTCGATGAGGCGATAGTTGCCGGCGAAGGGCACCGCGGGCTTCGCACGGTCTGCCGTGAGGGGCATGAGGCGCTTGCCCTCGCCGCCGGCGAGCACGATTCCGAAGATCTTCTGGGAGGCCATTGCTCCACAGTATGCGCGAACATGCGTCTGTACTACCGTTCAAGCTGTGAGAGTCGATGTCGTCACCCGCGAGTACCCGCCCGAGGTTTACGGGGGTGCCGGAGTCCATGTGGCCGAGCTGGTCAAGGAGCTCAGGCACACGCTTGACGTGCAGGTGCGCTGTTTCGGCGCCGAACGCGCCGAGTCGGGAGTGACGGCATACACGACGCCGGGCGGACTCCAGTCGGCGAACGCGGCGCTCACGACCCTTGGCACCGACCTTGAGATCGCACAGGATGTCGCGGGCGCCGACATCGTGCACTCCCACACCTGGTACGCGAACGGCGCCGGGCACGTCGCGAGTCTCCTCCATGGCATCCCGCACGTCGTCACGGCCCACAGCCTCGAGCCCCTACGCCCGTGGAAGGCCGAGCAGCTCGGCGGTGGCTACCGGGTGTCGAGTTGGATCGAGGAACAGGCATTCTCGGGCGCCGCGGCCGTCATCGCAGTGAGCGAGGGCATGCGCCGAGACATTCTGCGTTCCTACCCGAACCTCGACCCTGACAGGGTGCACGTCGTCTACAACGGCATCGACCTCGACGCCTGGCAGCCGACCGAGGACCCCGCGACCCTGCGGTCACTCGGCATCGACCCCACGCGCCCATCCGTGGTCTTCGTCGGGCGGATCACACGGCAGAAGGGGCTCACCTACCTCCTCAAGGCGGCCGCGCAGTTGCCGCGCGATGTGCAGCTCGTCCTGTGCGCCGGGGCGCCCGACACACCCGCCCTCATGGCCGAGGTGCGGGACGCTGTGCAGAAGCTGCAGGATGCCAGGGGCGGCGTGATCTGGATCGACCGCGTGCTTCCTCGCAATGAGCTCTCGGCCGTGCTCACGGCGGCAACGACCTTCGTGTGCCCCTCCGTCTACGAACCGCTCGGCATCGTGAATCTCGAAGCCATGGCGTGTGGTGCGGCCGTCGTGGGGACCGCGACGGGCGGGATCCCCGAGGTCGTCGATGACGGTGTCACGGGGCGACTCGTGCCCATCGAGCAGGTCGACGACGGATCGGGCACCCCGCTGGATCCCGAACGTTTCGTGCAGGACCTCGCGCAGGCACTGCTGGAGGTCGTCTCCGACCCGGCCGCGGCCGCTCGGATGGGCGAGGCGGGACGACGCCGCGCCGAGCAGGAGTTCGGCTGGGACCGCATCGCGCGCCGCACGGAGGAGATCTACCGCAGCCTCCTCCCCGCGCCCGCTGTGTCACCCTGAAAGACGCTGTCACTGAGGGTAGGGTTTAGTTCATGGCCAGCGTTCTCAAGCTCTCTGATGTGTCCGTTGTGCGAGACGGGAACCGCATTCTCGATTCGATCGACTGGAACGTCGACAGTGAGGAGCGCTGGGTCATCCTCGGCCCGAACGGAGCGGGCAAGACGACGCTCCTCCAGCTCGCCTCCGCGCTCATCCACCCGAGCTCGGGTGAGGCTGAACTGCTCGACGCCCGCCTCGGAAGCGTCGACGTCTTCGAGCTGCGCCCGCGCATCGGTTTCGCATCCACCGCCATGGCGCGTCGCCTGCCGCGCAACGAGCGCGTGATCGACGTCGTGATGACGGCGGCGTACTCCGTGACGGGGCGCTGGACCGAGTCCTACGAGGAGCTCGACACGCGCCGGGCCGAGCGTGTGCTTGCCGAATGGAAGCTCAGCCACCTCGCCGAACGTCGCTTCGGTGACCTGAGCGACGGCGAGCAGAAGCGGGTGCAGATCGCACGATCCGTCATGACCGACCCCGAGATCCTGCTCCTCGACGAGCCGGCCGCGAGCCTCGACCTCGGCTCGCGCGAGGAACTGCTGCAGCTGCTGAGCGGCTACGCCTCTTCGCAGGATGCTCCCGCCATCGTCATGGTCACGCACCATGTCGAGGAGATCCCCGTCGGATTCAGCCACGCGATGCTCATGGCAGAGGGCGGAATCCGGGCGGCCGGCCCGATCGACGAGGTGCTGACCTCCGAGCTGCTGAGCGACACTTTCGGCCTCGGACTCGAGATCCGCAACGACGAGGGCCGTTACACCGCGCGCGCCTCCTAAGTTCTGGTATCGTAGATGGTTGGCCGTTGAGCCACGAGTTTCTGTCTTTTCTCACCTGTCCCATGACATCCCACTCAAGGAAGTACCAATGAAGTCTGGCATCCACCCCGAGTACGCACCCGTCGTCTTCCGTGACCTCGCGTCGGGCGCCGCTTTCCTGACCCGGTCCACCGTCGGCAGCGACAAGACCATCGAGTGGGAAGACGGCAACACGTACCCCGTCATCGACGTCGAGATCTCGTCGGAGTCGCACCCCTTCTACACGGGCAAGCAGCGCATCATGGACTCCGCTGGCCGCGTCGAGAAGTTCAAGAACCGCTACAAGGGCTTCGGTTCCTGATCAGTCTTCTCGGGTGATCACACCCGAATCAGCGGGCGGTTGGCTTCGGCCAGCCGCCCGCTTCTTCTTTGCCCGGGAGCGAGTTCCCGAGGAACGAGGCGGGGCGTTCGACTGCTAACGCAGGGGCCACGCCGTCGACGTCACGAAGGAGGGGTCCTTGGTGCGTCGCATGTAGTCCTGGAAGCTCTCGGCCTGCTGCTCATACCAGCCGACCTGTGCGTGGTGAAGCCCCGCGGCATCCGTCGGCAGGTCACCCGCGAAACGCCGCACGATCGCCTGGGCGACACGCCCGGCCGCAATCGCATCGGCGCCCGCGTCGTGGGCGTCGGTGAGCGGCACCCCGTAGTGCTGCGCCGAGACCTCGAGGGTGCGCTTGCCGCGCCGGTAGCGATCCACCGCCTTGTCGATCACGAGCGGATCGATCACGGGGAAGGGCTCAGCGAGCGGCTCGAGCCCGTGGCGCACCGCCTCCCGCTGCAGCAATGACAGGTCGTAGGGCGCATTAAAGACTGTGACGGGCACGCCGCGCTCGAAGAGGTGGCGGAGGCTCTCGAGGATCTCCGAGACGACCTCACGCGCGGGGCGACCGAGGGTGCGGGCGCGCTCCGTCGTGATGCCGTGGACGGCGGATGCCTGCGCCGGGATCTCGACGCCGGGATCTGCGAGCCAGAGGTGCTGCTCGACGCTGGCGCCGAGGCCGTCGATGAGGCCGACATGCGCCGAGACGATGCGGCTCGTCTCGATGTCGATCCCCGTCGTCTCCAGGTCGAAGACCCCCAGCACATCAACCCATGAAGTAGTCACGCCCTCACTCTATTGGCGACCTCCGACACCGCTTGGGCAGCGCGGCGGGGTGTCAGTGGGAACCGATGTGCAGCCAGAAGAAGCTCTGCGTGCCGAGCGTCAGTGTCAGCGATCCCGAGTCATCGAAGGCAGGGAACTCGCTGCCACCGAAGAGGTCGACAAGGGACGCACCAGCGAGATCGTCGGCCCTGATCGTGACCGAGATCGGGTTGTGCGCGAAGCTGAAGACGCACAGCACGTCTTCCGCCGGGTCACCGAACTGCGTACCCGCGCCCTCGTAGGAGCGCACGAAGGCGAGCACCGACTCGTGGCTCGTCTCCAGCACGTGGATGCTGCCGAGGCCGAACACGGGATGTGCCTTGCGCACGTGGATGACATTGCGCACCCAGTGCAGCAACGAGCGCGACTGGGCGAGCTGTGACTCGACGTTCGTCTGCGTGTAGTTGTAGACGAGCGACTGCACGACGGGCAGGTAGAGCTTCCCCGGATCAGCCGTCGAGAACCCGGCGTTGCGGTCCGGCGTCCACTGCATTGGCGTGCGGGAGGCATCCCGGTCATCGAGCCAGATGTTGTCACCCATGCCGATCTCATCGCCGTAGTAGATAAAGGGGCTGCCCGGCAGCGAGAAGAGGAGTGCGTGCGCGAGCTCGAGTTCGTCGCGCGAGTTGTCGAGCAGGGGAGCGAGCCGCCGACGGATACCGACGTTCACGCGCATCCGGGGGTCGTAGGCGTACCAGCCGTACATCGCCTGGCGATACTCCTCCGACACCATCTCCAGGGTCAACTCGTCGTGGTTGCGCAGGAAGACCCCCCAACCGGCACCCTCCGGAATGTCGGTCGTCTCGCTCAGCACCTGCACGAGTTCCTTCGCGTTCTGCGAGCGGAGCGAATAGAAGATGCGGGGCATGACGGGGAAGTCGAATGCCATGTGGCACTCCGGTTCCTCCTCCGTGCCGAGGAACGCGGCGACCTCGCGCGGCCACTGGTTGGCCTCGGCGATCATGATGCGCCCCGGGTAGTCACGATCGACCATGGCCCGCAGCTTCTTGAGGAACTCGTGGGTCTTTGGTTCGCCCTCCCCATTGCCCTCATCCGACTCGTAGAGGTAGGGGATCGCGTCGAGGCGGAAGCCGTCGACGCCGAGGTCGAGCCAGAAGCGCACGATGTCGAACACAGCGTCGTGCACGGCCGGGTTGTCAAAGTTGAGGTCGGGCTGGTGCGAGAAGAAACGGTGGAAGTAGAACTGGCGACGCTCGGAGTCGAAGGCCCAGTTCGATTCCTCGTAGTCGGTGAAGATGATGCGGATGTTGGGGTACTTCTCGTCGCTGTCGCTCCAGACATAGAAGTCGCCGTAGGGACCATCCGGGTCGGTCCGTGACTGCTGGAACCACTCGTGCTGGTCGGAGGTGTGGTTGAGCGGAAGGTCGATGATGACCCGCATGTTGCGCTCGTGCGCCTTCGTCACGAGGTCACGGAACTCATCGAGCGTGCCGAACTCGGGCAGGATCGACTTGTAGTCGGCGACGTCGTAGCCACCGTCGCGCAGGGGTGAGGTGAAGAACGGCGGGATCCAGAGCGCGTCGACGCCGAGCCACTGCAGGTAGTCGAGGCGCGAGATCAGGCCCGCCAGGTCGCCATTGCCGTCGCCATTGCTGTCCACGAACGACCGCACCATCACCTGGTAGAAGACAGACCTGCGGTGCCACAGGGGGTCAAGGGTGAGACCGGGCAACTGGATGGGTGCGGTGAAGCTCACGAGTCTCCTCTGGGCTGGTGACGGATCATCGTCTCGAGTCTAAGTCGACCTTGGGCATCCCGGGTGTGAAACGGCTGACGCCCAGCCGAACCCTAGACTGGGGGCGATGAACGCCCAGTCGCCGCATGCGGCATCGCCCTACGCGCAGCAGCTCGCCCGCATCCCCGTCACAGAGCATTCAGTGCCGCTGCTGGGCAGCGAGACCAGGTACTGGGCATACGGCGACGCGGATGCCACGACCACGGTCGTGCTGGTGCACGGCTATCGCGGCGAGCACCACGGGCTCGAGCCGATCGTGGCCCACCTTCCCGGCATGCGTTTCATCGCGCCCGACCTCCCCGGCTTCGGTGCGTCCGGCGCAATGACGGAGGCCGCACACGACATCGATGGATATGCGACCTGGCTCATTGCCTTCATGGACGCCCTCGGGCTGACTGGGAATGCGGCCGTACTGGGCCACTCCTTCGGCTCGATCGTTGTCTCGGCCGCGACGGCGCGCGGCCTCACTGCGCCCGCCATCGTGCTCGTGAACCCCATCGCGGTGCCCGGGCTCGAAGGCCCGCGACCCGTCGCCACGGCGCTCACCGTCGGGTTCTACCGCTCGGCCCGGCTGCTGCCGGAGCGGGCCGCCCGCGCCTTCCTCGGCTCGCCCGTCATCGTTCGAGGCATGAGCATCGCCCTGGCGAAGACGAAGGACAAGGGCCTTCGCCGGTGGATCCACGGGCAGCACGACACCTACTTCAGCCGCTTCGCGTCGAAGCAGACGATCTTGGAGGGCTTCGACGCATCCGTTACCCGCTCGGTCGGTGAGTTCGCGCACGCGATCGAGGCGCCGACCCTGCTCGTCGCAGCAGAGCGCGACGACATCACGCCGCTCTCCGCGATCCGCGCGCTCAACGGGGCGATCGCCGGTTCGGAGCTCGTCGTGATCCCGGAGGTCGGGCACCTGATCCACTACGAGACGCCCGCGGTCGCGGCATCCGCCATCGAGTCGTTCCTGGCCCGCCACCGCACCCCGTGAAGATCGTCTTCGACTGCCGGTACACGCGGCTCGAGCGTCACGATGGCATCAGCCGCTATACGGCCGAACTCGTCACGGAACTCGCTCGACTCACGCCCGTCACGATGCTCATCAGCGATGAGCGACAGCTCGCGATGCTGCCCGACCTGCCATGGATCAAGGGGACCGACCCCACAAGCCTTCGCGAGCCGTGGGTCTCGCTCATCGTCAATCGTGCCGAGCCCGACGTCGTCTTCACGCCCATGCAGATGATGGGTTCCTTCGGCCGTCGCTATCGCTTCGTCCTCACGCTGCACGACCTGATCTACTACCGCAGCCCGACCCCCCCGCGCGAGTTCTCGTGGGCCGTTCGGGCTGGCTGGCGCGTGTACCACTGGACGTACCTGCCCGTGCGCATGCTCCTGCGGAGAGCGGATGCCATCGTGACTGGCTCCTACACGACGAGCCGGGAGATCCGGGCGGCCGGCATCACCGATCGGCCACTCACGGTCGTGCGCAGTGCCGTGAGACAGGGGCCGGTGGCACCGCGGCGCGCGCCCCAGGGTCGCGAACTCGTCTACATGGGTTCCTTCATGCCCTACAAGAACGTCGAGGCGATCGCGAGCGCCCTTCACCACCTCCCGGGGTACACGGCGCTCCTCCTCAGCAGGGCGAGCGAAGACGACCGGCGACGACTCGAGGCGCTTGCCCCCGCTGGCGCCCTCGTCTTCAAGGGCGGTGTGAGCGACGAGGAGTACCGCGAGCTGCTCCAGGGCGCGACGGCCCTTATCTCGGCCTCACGTGACGAGGGCTTCGGCATCCCGCTCGTCGAGGCGATGGCGCAGGGCACGCCCATCGTGGTGAGCGACATCCCCGTCTTCCACGAGATCGGTGGCGACGCGGCCGGCTACTTCGATCCGGATGACCCCGCCGAGCTCGCGGCGCGGGTACGCGAACTCGAGGCTCCGGGGGAGTGGGAGCGGCGATCGGAGCTCGCGACCCAGCAGGCGCAGGAGTTCACCTGGGAACGCTCGGCTCGCACGCTCTATGAACTCGCACAGGAGCTCATGAAGCATCCGCTCACTCGCGGTCGGATTCGCGGCCCTCTACGGGGTTCTGCTCGGTGATGTCTTCATCGCCCTCGCCGGGCACGACGAGTTCTTCGTTGAAGCCGACGAGCGCGAGCACGCCGTTCGCGTAGTCGAGCGAGTGCACCGAGCCGTTGGGGATGGCCTCCGTGTGGTGGTCGCCCTCCCCGGGCTCCAGGCGCATGAGGAGTGAGCGGATGAGGCCGCCATGCGTCACCACGAGCACACGACCACCGGGGTGTTCCTCCGCGATGTCCTCGAGCGCAGGGATGGCACGTGCCACGGCGTGCGAGCGCCGCTCCCGGCCGGGTACGTCGATGGATCCGGGAAAGCGTGCCTCGACCTCCTGCCCAGTCAGGCCCTCTGCCTCCCCGTAGTTGCGTTCCATAAGCGCGTCGCGCGCCGCGGGAGTAGCGAGACCCAGCGACTCCGCCATGATGCGAGCCGTCTCGTAGGCACGCGAGAGGGGGCTCGCGTAGATGGCGTCCCAGCGCTGGCCGGCGAGTGCCGCGGCCGTGCGTCGCGCCTGCGTCCGCCCCGTCTCGTTGAGGGGGATGTCGGTGCGGCCCTGCACGCGTCGCGCACGGTTCCAATCGGTCTCGCCGTGGCGTACCAACACGAGCCGCGTCACGGCAGCAGCCGTTCCACGAGGCCCTCGAGCGTGGGGCTGGCCCCGGCATCGATCTTGAGCGCCGCGCGGCTGTCGCCCTTCGTCATTCCCCGGTTGACGATGATGACGGGCGAGCGCCTGCGCAGGGCCACCTCGAGCAGGCGGATGCCCGAGTTCACGACGAGGGAGGAACCAGCCACGAGGAAGACGTCGGCGCTGTGCACGAGGGCGCGCGCCTCGGCGAATCGTTCGGTCGGCACGAACTCGCCGAAGAAGACGACGTCTGGCTTGAGCATTCCGCCGCACACCGTGCAGGAGGGGACCGTGAAGTCGCCGAGCCTGCCGGGCGCCACGTCACCATCTGGGCCCAGTTCGACCGCGCCGGGTTCCTCGAGCCAGGGGTTCGCGGCGACGATCGTCTCGGCCACGGCCGAGCGGGCGAAGAACTGCCCGCAGTCGAGGCACTTGACCCGCGCCATCGACCCGTGCAGGTCCACGACCTTGGCGGACCCGGCCTCGACGTGCAGGCCATCGACGTTCTGCGTCACGACGCCATTGGCGACGCCGCCCGCCTCAAGCGCGGCAAGGGCCAGGTGTCCCGCGTTGGGCTGTGCGCGTGAGAAGGCCCGCCATCCGAGGTGGCTCCCGGCCCAGTAGCGCTTGCGGTACTGCTCGCTCTCGAGGAACTGGGAGAACGTCATGGGTGATCGCGCGGGCGCACCCTCGCCGCGGTAGTCGGGGATTCCCGAGTCGGTGCTGAGCCCGGCACCCGTGAGCACGGCGAGTGTCCTGCCGCGGATGAGCGCGGCGGCGGCGTCAAGCGACTCGGGGGAGGGGGATGTCGCGTGGCGGAGCGTCGCGGGGGTGTCTTCTGGCATCGGTTCCTCGTCGCGGGGTGGAGTGGAAACGCCCTCTCACACCTTAAGCGTTCGCGGCATCCGATATGTTTCCTCGGGGCACCGAATCGGGTCCCCGGAGCTGGAAGAGTCAGACATGCGCACGATCAGGGTGGAGGATCTCTCCGCGCCCGGGCTGGACGACTATGCGCGTCTCACCGACGTCGTGCTGCGCAGGCTGCAGGAGCCGGCGGGCGGCCTCTACATCGCGGAATCCTCCAAGGTCATCGGCCGCGCGATCGAGGCCGGCCACCGCCCGCGATCCTTCCTCGTACTCGAGAAGTGGCTGCCCGACGTCGCTGACCACGCTGAACGGTTCGACGTGCCCGTCTACGTCGGCGACGACGCCGTGCTCACGGCGCTCACGGGCTTCAGCCTGCACAGGGGCGCGCTGGCGTCGATGCATCGGCCGCCGCTGGCAACCGTCACCGAGATCATCGCGAATGCCCGCCGCGTCGTGATCCTCGAGGACCTCGCCGACCACACGAATGTCGGCGCCATCTTCCGCGCTGCGGCAGGACTGGGGGCGGATGCCGTCCTCATCACCCCGCGCTGCGCAGACCCCTTCTACCGCCGTAGCGTGCGCGTCAGCATGGGGAGCGTCTTGCAGGTTCCGTGGACGAGGCTCCCCGAATGGCCCGAAGCGCGGGAGATCCTCTCCGCCGCCGGGTTCCACATCGCAGCCCTCGCGCTGGAGGACGGCGCGGTGACGCTCGACGCATTCGCCGCGGATGCCCCCGGACGAATCGCCCTCGTGCTCGGCACGGAGGGTGACGGGCTCAGCCGCGCCGCGATCGCCGCGGCCGACACGGTCGTGACGATCCCCATGTCGCGCGGCATCGATTCGCTCAACGTGGCCGCCGCGAGTGCCGTGGCGATGTGGGAGCTGCGCGTGCGCTGAGGCCGCGGCCCCGCAAGCGAATAGGATTGCGCGGTGTCAGCATCCCGAGCCCAGGTCTATCGACGTCGCCGTCTCGTCGTGTTCGGAGGTGCGGCGGTCTTCCTGGCCGCAGCGACCTACCTGCCGATGACGCTCTTCGCGCCCCTCGACCCGACGCCCGCGACCCTCCTCGACGCTCCCGCACCCGCGGCGGCGGCCGCGGAACTCGCGTGGCCGAGCAGCACGGCAGTTGGCATCGGCGCTGTCGGATTCGACGGCGTACTCGCGGCGACGGGCAGCACCGAAGCGCTCCCCATGGCGAGCATCACGAAGGTCATCACCGCGCTCACGGTGCTGGAGAGGCATCCGATCACGGTCGATGACCACGGACCCGCCATCACGTTCACCTCGAAGGACCTCGCTCACTTCGGCACCTTCCAGGCGCGCGGTGCGACAGTCAAGCCGATGCAGGCCGGCATGCAGCTCACGCAATACGAGGCGATGCAGGCCATGCTCCTGCCGTCAGCCGCGAACTACACGCTCTCACTCGTCGAATGGGCATTCGGCGACGAGGCGACCTTCGTCGCAGCCGCGCAGGAGTGGATCGCGAGCCACGGCCTCGACAACACGACGCTCGTCGAACCGACGGGCCTCTCGCCAGCGAATCGCAGCACGGTCAGCGATCTCATCCGTCTCGGCAAGATCGCCCTCGAGAACCCGGTCATCGCCGAGATCGTCGCGACGCCCCAGGTGTACTTCGACGGAGCGGGCGTGCTCGAGAACTCCAACAAGATCCTCGGCACCTACGGTGTCGACGGAATCAAGACGGGCACCCTGCCGGAGGCCGGCGCCTGCCTGCTCTTCTCCGCCGACCTCGAGATCGGATCCTCAACGGTCACCCTCGTGGGCGTGGCCCTGGGCGGCGAACTTCACGCCATCCAGTACCCGCAGATCCAGTCGCTCATCCAGACGGTCGAGGCCGGGTTCCAGGAGATCGCGCTCACGGAGGAGGGACAGTCCTTCGGGAGCTACTCGACCGTCTGGGGCGACACCGCACCCGTCGTCGCACGCGAGGCGAGCAGGGCGCTCGTCTGGGCAGATACGCCGATCTCGGTCGCGGTACACACGGAGCCCGTGGTCACGGCGGCGGCGGGCACACAGGTCGGAACGGCAAGTTTCACGGTCGGGCAGGAGGTCGTCGACGTGCCGCTGGTGCTTGCCGCCGACATCGACGATCCCGGCCCGGCATGGCGACTGGGCAACCCCAGCCTCGTGTTCGGCTGAGACATATTCCCTCAGCGGTATGGACAAGGCTGGGAATATGCACTATTCGGCGTGCTCTCCTTGGCCGAGCTCGCGTGACCGCGTAGGGTCAGTAACTATCCGTTGAACGCACGCGCTTCATCTATAACCCGGCTGGGAAGTCGCCAGACCAGAGGAGATGGATGTCCGCCTCAGCACAACCCCAACCGACTGTCACCTTCACGCGTACACGCCCAGGTGGCGACCGCAAGAGCCCGACGAGTGAGTACTCGGCTCTGCTCAACACGGTGAGGGATGCGGGGCTCCTCCGCAGGGCGCGCGGCTTCTATATTGCGATGTTCGCTGGAATCACCCTCGCGCTCGGTGGCGTCATCACGGGGTTCATCCTGCTGGGCGACAGCTGGTTCCAGCTGCTCATGGCAGCGGCACTCGGCGTGATCCTCACGCAGTACGCATTCCTCGCCCACGAGGCCTCGCATCGCCAGATCTTCACCTCGGGCAAGCTCAACGATGCGGTGGGGCGCACGCTCGCCAATCTCTTCGTGGGCATCAGCTACCAGTGGTGGATGACGAAGCACTCCCGCCACCACGCCAATCCCAACATGGTTGGCAAGGACCCCGACATCGAGCCCGACTTCGTCGTATTCCGCGAAGAGGATGCTGCCAAGACCAAGGGCCTCTACGCCTGGCTCCTGAAGCGCCAGGGTTACCTCTTCTTCCCCGCCCTCATGCTTGAGGGCCTCAATCTGCACATGCACGGTTTCCGCACGGCCTTCGGCAAGGGCAAGGTACAGGAGCGCTGGATCGAGATCACGATGCTCACGACGCGCATGGCCGCGTACCTCGCCGTGGTCTTCCTCACCCTTCCCCTCGGCATGGCGTTCGCCTTCATCGGCGTGCAGATGGCCGTCTTCGGTGTCTACATGGGTGCGTCGTTCGCGCCCAACCACAAGGGCATGCCGATCCTGCCGCACGACAGCAAGGTCGACTTCCTGCGTCGCCAGGTGCTCACGTCGCGCAACATCCGTGGCGGCTGGTTCATGGACACCTTCATGGGCGGCCTCAACTACCAGATCGAGCATCACCTGTTCCCCAACATGCCGCGGCCGCACCTCAAGAAGGCGAACGAGATCGCCAAGGAGTATTGCGCCACGCACAACATCCCCTTCACCGAGGTGGGGCTGCTGACGTCGTATGGCATCGTCGTGCAGTACCTCAACCGTGTCGGACTCGCGGCTGGCGGCGACCCCTTCGACTGCCCCGCTGCGGCCCAGTTCGGTCGATAGACAACGACAGCGAGTCCAGGAACGGTCCGGCCTAGAAGCCGGGCCGTTTCGGCGTTATGGAGTCACCCGACGATCGTCCTCGAATTCGCCGCACGACCCAGGGAACGAAGTGCTCCCGCGCCCACACCATGTCGTCGGCCCGCGCCTGCCGCCAGGGCCGCTCGGGCAGGGGTTCCGGCGCGTAGGGCTCGAGTTCGTGCTCCACATTCAGGGCGTCGAGCACGGCGCGGGCGATCGTGTGGTGGCCGACGGGGGAGAAGTGCAGGCGGTCGGGCGCCCACATCCGCGGATCCTGCAGCTCACGCATCGACCACATGTCGACAACGATCGCGTCGTGACGGTGGGCGATGCCACGGAGGTTCTCGTTGTAGATCGCGACCTTGCCGCGCAGTCGGCGCATGACGGGGGTCATGCCGATGTCGGGGCCGTTGAAGAGCACGACGGTCGCCCCATCGGAACGAAGTCGAGTGACGGCGCCCTCGAGGCGATGGGCGACCTCATCGGGATCCGTGTTCGGTCGGATGATGTCGTTGCCGCCCGCCGAGATCGAGACGAGGTCCGGCTTCAGGGCGAGGGCGGGCTCCACCTGTTCGTCGATGATCTGCTGCAGCAGTCGGCCGCGGATCGCGAGGTTGGCATAGGAGAACGGCTGGTGGTCGATGCTGAGCACCTCGGCCACACGGTCGGCCCAGCCGCGGTGGCCGCCCGGGCTCTGTGGTTCCGGATCACCGATGCCCTCTGTGAACGAGTCGCCGAGCGCGACGTAGCGTGACCACGGATGCTGGGATGCCATGCCTCAATGCTGCTGCACGACCGGGGGCCGCGGCAAACGGCCCTTTACTATCGATCCTCAGAAAATTGCAGGGTGTCCCTCATCCGGGGGTGGAGCCATCATTGAGTTGTGCTCCGCTGTGGGGCATGTACACCGACATTCTGGAGTGTGAAAGACCATGGGAATCATCGCGTGGATTGTTCTTGGCCTCATCGCCGGCGCGATCGCGAAGGCCATCCTTCCCGGTCGGCAGGGCGGTGGCTGGATCGCAACCCTCGTCATCGGCGTCGTTGGCGCCCTGCTCGGCGGTTGGATCGGCAGCGCAATTTTCGGCATCGGACTCGAGGAGTTCTGGTCGATCCAGACGTGGCTCGTCGCCATCCTGGGTGCCCTCCTCGTGCTCGTGATCTGGGGCTTCATCACGCGCGGCAGCAACCGCCGCGCCTGACGTACAGCGTCTGACAAGGGGCGCCGTTCCTCGCTTTGCGAGGGCGGTGCCCCTTGTGCGTTCCGGGGGCTTGTGTCGGTGGGGGCGGGTACCATTGTCTCCAGTGAACACCTCCGCGAACTTCGGTCGGCCAGTCGGCACATTCGCGGCCGAGCACCTTTCTCCATCCTTCCCCGAGCGGGCTGCGAGGGGCACAGCAAACAAGCTGCGCGCGTGGCAGCAGGAAGCGCTCGACCTCTATCTCGAGCGCCAGCCGCGCGACTTCCTCGCTGCCGCGACACCAGGCGCAGGCAAGACGACCTTCGCGCTTCGCATCGCGACCGAACTCCTGGCCAGCGGCGTCATCAACCGTGTCACGGTCGTGGCCCCGACCGAGCACCTCAAGACCCAGTGGGCCGAAGCGGCCCACCGCGTGGGCATCCGGCTCGACCCCTCGTTCCGCAATGCCGACGGCACGCACGGGCGACACTTCCACGGCGTCGCCGTGACCTATGCGCAGGTCGCCACGCGAGCCTCGCTCCACCGCCACATGACTGAGCAGGGCAGATCGCTCGTGATCCTCGACGAGGTGCACCACGGGGGCGACGCGCTCAGTTGGGGCGATGCGATCCGTGAGGCCTTCGAACCTGCCGTGCGACGCCTCTCCCTCACGGGTACACCGTTCCGCTCCGACACCGCCCCCATCCCGTTCGTCACCTACCACCCGGACGAGAACGGCATCCGCACCTCCCAGTCGGACTACACCTACGGCTATGGCCGCGCCCTCGCCGACGGCGTCGTGCGCCCCGTCATCTTCCTCTCCTACGCGGGCAGGATGCGCTGGCGCACGCGCACGGGCGACGAGATGGAAGCCCACCTCGGGCAGGGCGACACGAAGGATGTCACGGCGCAAGCCTGGCGCACGGCGCTCGACCCAGAGGGAGACTGGATCCCCTCCGTGCTGAAGGCGGCGAACCGGCGCCTCACTGAAGTGCGACACGGCGTGCCAGATGCTGGCGGCCTCGTGATCGCGACGGACCACTTCGCGGCGCGAGCCTACGCCGACATCCTCAAGCAGATCACGGGCGAGGAACCGACCGTCGTGCTCTCGGACGAAAAGGCCGCGAGCGATCGGATCGCCGAGTTCTCGGCGGGAACATCACGGTGGATGGTCGCCGTGCGCATGGTGTCGGAGGGGGTCGACGTGCCGCGCCTGGGCGTCGGCGTCTACGCGACATCCGCCTCCACGCCCCTCTTCTTCGCGCAGGCCATCGGCCGTTTCGTGCGCACGCGCAGGCGCGGCGAGACGGCATCCATCTTCCTGCCGAACGTTCCCGCGCTCATGGCGCTCGCGCAGACGATGGAACTCGAGCGCGACCACGCGCTCGACAGGGAAGTCAATGAGGACGGTCTCGAGGAGATCGTGCTCGATGACGACGCGCTCGATGCCGCCAACCGCACGGAGTCTGCGTCAGCGGATGCCGACCTCTTCGACTTCAAGGCGTTGGGTTCAGAGGCCCAGTTCGATCGGGTGCTCTACGACGGGGGAGAGTTCGGGTTCCAGGCTGAGGTCGGCAGTCTGGAGGAACTCGACTTCCTCGGTCTCCCCGGACTCCTGGAACCGGAACAGGTGAGGGAGCTGCTGCAGGCTCGCCAGGCGAAGCAATCGCGGCGCTCCGAGGGCCGCCAGCGCATCGCGGAGGCCTTCGAGGGTGCCGTGCATGAGGAACCGGCTCTTCACCGCACGCTGAAGGAGCAGCGCAAGCTCCTCAACAGTCTCGTGGGAATGCGGGCCAAGCGCACGGGCGAACAGCACGCCCACATCCACGCCGAGCTCCGTCGGATGGCCGGTGGGCCGGCCGTGCCGCAGGCGAGCGTCGCGCAGTTGCAGGCGAGGATCGACCTGCTGCGTCGGGGAGCGATGCGGTACAACCCCTGAAGCGGGGCCGGCGTCACCGTCACGGCGACGAGCCTCAGGCTGGGAGCTGGTCCTCGCGGTCTTCGCCCTGGCTCGCCAGGCTGACGTTGTCGACCGGGCCGATCAGGGTCTCCACTGCAGCGAACACCGACTCGACGTCACCCTCACGAGCTGCCTGCCGTGCACGTTCCGATGGAGTATGCAGCAGCACGCCCAGCAGGTGGCGCATGTCTGCCTCGGATTCCTCCGACCAGGTGCCGCGGCGCTTCGCGCGCTCGATCTCGGCGTCGAGGATCTCGAATGCCCGTCCGCGCATCGCGGTGATGGCGGGGCCGGCACGACGCTCGGCCTCCCGTGCGTGGAACTCGGCGGCGGCGTCGAGCACGAGTTCGTGCGCATCGCTTGTAGCTGTCAGTTCCTCGAGGGGAGCGTGGAGGCGGATGGTCTCGAGATCGAGCAACTCGATGCCCGTGATGTGGGCGACCGCGGGGTCGACGTTGCGCGGCAGGCCGAGGTCGACGACGAGGCGACGTTCGCCCTCATGCAGCACCTCCGGCGTGACGACCGGCTCGGGCCGGCTCGTGCAGGTGATGACGACACCTGCGGCGGCGAGGGCGGCCGGCAGGTCTTCCGTTGCAGCGAGCCCCAGTCGAGCGGCGAACTTCGCGGCCCTGCCAGAGGGCGAGAACACCGTGATCTGCTGGACCCCGCGGTCGCGGAGCGCTGCGACGGTCGTGGCGGCGTACGCGCCGGTGCCGATCAGGAGCACGTGGGTCTGAGACCAGTCGGAGATGCGGCTGGAGGCGAGCTGGAGGGCCAAGCGCACGACGGAGCGCCCTGCATGGCCGATGGCCGTGCGGGTCTTCACGCCCCGAGACGCCGTCGATGCCTTCTGGAAGAGGCGCTCAAGGCTGGAGGTCGCTGTGCCGAGCGTGCGGGCGGCATCCAGCGATCGGCGCACCTGGCCCGCGATCTCGTCTTCGCCGACGACGACGGATTTGAGGCCGGATGACACTGCGAAGAGGTGGTGCACGACCTCGTCGCCGCCGATCGCCTCGACGGAGGACTCGAGTTCCCGGCAGTCGATGCCGCTCGACTCGGCCA
Organism: Salinibacterium sp.; assembly: GCA_015234465.1. Lineage (GTDB taxonomy): Bacteria > Actinomycetota > Actinomycetes > Actinomycetales > Microbacteriaceae > Homoserinimonas. The sequence goes on from JADGNA010000004.1 coordinate 16,629, forward strand.
GCGCACCGAGGATCTTCTCGGCCGCTTCCGCCCGATCATGCACCCGAGTCTCATCGACATCGAGGTACGCCTCGAAACGGTTGCACGTGGCGAGCACGACGGCACCCTGCACGAATTCGTTGTCGCGCACGAAGCGCGGACCGATATCGGCGCCGCCCGCAGACAGGCGTTCGAGTACGTCGAAACTCGCACTGCTGTGGTTGGCGGAAAGGCAGACGAGCACCCATCCATGGTACTCGCCCATCGATGACAGACTTGACGTGTGAGCCTTCCTGACCAGCACCCCCTCGTGACCGGCCGCACGGCCGTCTCCGCCCTTGTCCGCAGCTACCGGGGCGAGCGCGTGTCGCCCCGTCCCGTCTGGTTCATGCGCCAGGCGGGCCGCTCGCTTCCCGAGTACCGCGAGCTGCGCGAGGGCACCGCGATGCTGGACTCGTGCCTGACCCCGTCCATGGCGAGTGAGATCACCCTGCAGCCAGTGCGTCGCCACGGCGTGGATGCCGCGATCTTCTTCAGCGACATCGTCATCCCGCTTCGCCTGGCGGGGATCGGGGTTGAGATCGTCGCGGGTCGCGGTCCGGTGCTCGACAACCCGGTGAGGTCGGCGGCGGATGTCGCGGCCCTCCCAGACCTCGATCCTGATTCCCTTGCGCCCATCACCGAGGCGGTCGGCATGACGGTCGAGGCGCTCGGCGACACGCCGCTCATCGGCTTCGCGGGCGCGCCGTTCACGCTCGCCTCCTACCTCGTCGAGGGCGGGCCGTCTCGCGAGCAGTTGCGCACCCGCGCCCTCATGCACTCCGAGCCCGAGGTCTGGGCCCGGCTCCTTGACTGGACCGCCGACGTCACGGGCGCCTTCCTGCGCGCACAGCTCATGGCGGGCGCGAGCGCCGCGCAGCTCTTCGATTCCTGGGCGGGCTCCCTCTCGCTCACCGATTACGAGCTGCGGGTCGCGCCCCATTCCCGACGTGCCTTCTCACATATCGACGACCTGCCGGTCCCGAAGGTGCACTTCGGTGTCGGCACGGGCGAGTTGCTCGCGGCGATGCGCGATGTCGGCGCGGACGTCGTCGGTGTCGACCACCGCATCCCTCTCGATGAGGCGAACCGTCGGCTCGGCGGTTCCGTCCCCCTGCAGGGCAACATCGACCCTGCGCTGCTCGCCGCGCCGTGGCCTGTGCTCGAGAGCCACGTGCGCGACGTGATCACCCGCGGCGGTGAGGCGCCCGCCCACGTCGTGAACCTCGGACACGGCGTGCCGCCGGAGACCGACCCGACGGTGCTGACGCGCGTCGTCGAGCTCGTGCATTCGATCGGTGCGGCGGGGGAGTGACCGTCAGACGATGAGCGGTCCTGCCGAGAGCGAGGCGCGCGACGACGCGACGCTTGGGGTGCCGACGGCACAGCCCGAGACGCCCAATCACGCCGCCGACTGCATCGTCGTCGGGGGCGGCATCGCTGGTCTCGTGGCCGCGCGCGAGTTGGTGCTCGCCGGACTCTCGGTCGTCGTGCTCGAGGCGAGCGACCGTGCGGGCGGCAAGCTGCGCGCCCATGTCGTCGACGGGCTCACACTCGACGCGGGTGCTGAGAGCTTCGCCACCCGTAAGGGCACGGTCGCCGATCTCGTGGAGCGGCTCGGCCTCGGCGAGGACATCGAGCTCCCCGATGCCGCGGGGGCCTGGCTGCAGGCGAGCGACTCCGATGCGATGCCGCTGCCGAAGGCCGGGCTGCTCGGCATCCCGTCGGTGCCCCTTGCGGCAGACGTGATACGAGTCATCGGCCTCCGCGCGGCCCTCCGAGCTCAGCTCGACTCGCTCATGCCGGGGGTCATCGGCTCCCGCGAGACGACCCTGGGCGGTCTCGTTCGTCGGCGCATGGGCGCTCGTGTCGTGGAGCGTCTGGTGGCACCCGTCACCATGGGGGTGCACTCGCGGCATCCGGACTCCCTCGCGGTCGACGCTGTGGCCCCGGGACTTCGCGCGGGACTCAAGCGAGAGGCGTCGCTCGCCTCGACCGTGCGCGCGCTGCGGGCGGCGGCGCCCGCTGGCTCCGCCGTGGCAGGCATCCGAGGGGGAGTGTCGCGGCTCGTCACGGCACTCGTGTCAGCGCTCGAGCGCTTCGGCATCGAGGTGAAGTATGGCGCTGCCGTCGTAGCCGCGGATGCCTCGGGCGTGACGCTCAGCGACAGCACCCGTCTCACGGCCCGCGCCGTCGTGGTCGCCGCTCCCGACCGGGGGCTGACCCAGCGTGAGGGCACGTGGCCGGACGCGGAGGAGTCGCGAATCGCGCTCGCGACCCTCGTTGTGCGGTCGCAGGAGCTCGACCGCGCTCCCCGCGGCACGGGCGTGCTCGTCGCCGAGGGCTGCTCCACGATCACGGCGAAGGCCCTCACGCATTCGAGCGCGAAGTGGGCGTGGTTGGGGGAGAAGGCAGGGGAGCATCGGCACGTGCTGAGGCTTTCCTACGACGCTCGTCGCGTGGAGAAGCACGACGAGGCAGCCTTCCTTGACCAGGCCATCAGCGACGCGTCGACGCTGCTCGGCACGCCGCTCTCCCGCGGCGATGTGCTCGGCTTCGCCCGCACGGACTGGGTCGCGGGCACGCCGGATCGCAGGGCGGCGGATGACGGCGTCACGAGGCTCGGCGAGACGGTCGCGGGCACGGGCCTCGCAGCGGTCGTCGGCCACGCGCAGCGGGAGGCACGCGCGCTTGCCGCCCGTCTCGCGGGGGATGCCGCGTCCTGACCACCCGCGTGCGGCAGGATTTCGATTCTCAGCGGCGCGAGAGGATGATTGAGGCATGACCTCGACCCATCCCTCACCGCCTGTCGCCCCCATCGTCACCCCGGTTTCTGGCGAGACCGAGTACACGCTCTGGGCGGTGCTGCGCAAGGACCCGCAGGCGCACGCGGCGGGCACTCCGGCGATCGACCCGGTCGCTCAGGCGGAGCTGCGCGCGACGATCGAGCAGGTCGAGGCGAACGGCACGACGCTCCGGGGCATCTACGACGTCTCGTCGATCCGCGCCGATGCCGACGTCATGTTCTGGCTGCACGGCACCTCACCCGAGGCGATCCAGGCGGCCCTGCGCGACCTGCGGCGCACGAGCATCCTGCGCCCGCTCCTCCCGACCTGGAACGCAATGGGCGTGCACCGCGACGCCGAGTTCTCTGCCGATCACATCCCGTCCTTCATGCGAGGCAAGGAGCCCGCCGACTGGCTCACTGTCTACCCCTTTGTACGCAGCTACGAGTGGTACCTCATGGACCCGGCCGAGCGACGCTCGATGCTGGGCAAGCACGGGCGCCTGGGCGGGGCGTTCCCCAACGTGCTCGCGAACACCGTGGCATCCTTCGCGCTCGGCGACTACGAGTGGATCCTCGCGCTCGAGGCCGACGACCTGCTCGAACTGGTCGACCTCATGCGGCACCTGCGGGCGACGGATGCTCGCATGCACGTGCGCGAGGAGGTCCCGTTCTACACGGGCCGCCGCATCGACCTGAGCGAGCTCGTGGACGTGCTCTCGTGAGCATCGTCCCCGGGGCAAGTGCCGCTGCGGCATCCGGCCCTGAGCATGTGACGGAGCCTGTCGCCTACGACGCCATCCTGCTCGCCTCCTTCGGCGGGCCAGAGGGCCAGGACGACGTGATCCCGTTCCTGCGCAACGTGACCCGCGGCCGCGGCATCCCCGACGAACGGCTCGAGGAGGTCGCCCACCACTACCGCGCCTTCGGTGGCGTGAGCCCCATCAACGACCAGAACCGCGAGCTCAAGGCCGCGATCGAGGCCGAACTGGAGCGGCGCGGCATCGACCTGCCCGTGTACTGGGGCAACCGCAACTGGGCACCCTACGTCTCTGAGGCACTGCAGCAGGCGCACGACGACGGTCACCGCACGCTCATCGCGATCGGCACGAGCGCCTACAGCTCGTATTCGAGCTGCCGCCAGTACCGCGAGGACTTCGCCGCGGCTCTCGCCGAGACTGAACTTGAGGGTGTCGTCACGATCGACAAGGTGCGGCAGTTCTTCGACCACCCCGGGTTCGTTGAGCCCTTCATCGAGGGCGTCTCCTCGGCGCTCGAGGAACTCGCCGGCCGCGGCTTCGCGCCCTCGGAGACGCACGTGCTCTTCTCGACGCACTCCATCCCGACGACGGATGCCGAACGCAGCGGGCCTGCCGAGCGCGGCTTCGGTGAGGGCGGCGCCTACGCGGCCCAGCACCTCGCGGTCGCCGAGGCGGTCATGGCTGGGCGCGAGGTCGACTGGACACTCGTCTACCAGTCGCGCAGTGGCCCGCCCAGCCAGCCCTGGCTCGAACCCGACATCAATGACGAGATCGAGCAGCTCGCCGCGAAGGGCGCCAAGGCCGTCGTGATCGTGCCGCTCGGCTTCGTGAGTGACCACATGGAGGTCAAGTGGGACCTCGACACCGAGGCCATGCAGAGCTCCGAGGAACACGGCGTGGCGGCGATCCGCGTGCCCACGCCCGGAGTGCACCGCGCCTTCGTCTCCGGACTCGTCGACCTCGTGCTTGAGCGGCGCGACGGGGTCCCCGTCGAGCAACGCCCCGCCGTGACATCCCTCGGCCCCTGGTATGACGTGTGTCGGCCCGGATGCTGCGAGAACGTGCGGCTGGGCTTCAAGCCCGCCCTCGCGGGGATCGCGCCGTGAGCGCCCGCGAGCCGATCCGCATCGGCACAAGGGGCAGCGCGCTCGCACTCGCCCAGACGGGTCACATGGCCGACAAGATTCGTGCCGTCTCCGGCCGCGAGGTCGAGGTCGTGCGCGTGACGACGGAGGGCGACACCAGTCGGGCCTCGCTCTCGAGCCTCGGCGGCACGGGGGTCTTCGCCAGCGCGCTCCGCGAGGCGCTCCTCGCGGGTGAGTGCGACCTCGTCGTGCACTCCCTCAAGGACCTCCCGACGGCCCCCGCGCCGGGCCTGCGCATCGGGGCCGTGCCCAAGAGGGCGGATGCGCGCGACGCCCTCGTCGCGCGGGACGGCTTGACCCTCGACACGCTGCCCGAGGGCGCATCCGTCGGCACGGGCTCGCCGCGGCGCGTGGCGCAGTTGCGCGCCCGCCGACCCGACCTCGACGTGCGCGACATCCGGGGCAACATCGACACTCGCATCGGCTTCGTGACCTCCGGGGAGCTCGACGCCGTCGTGCTCGCGGCGGCGGGGCTGGGCCGTGTCGACCGGCTCGATGTCGTGACGGACTTCTTCGACCTCGACGAGCACCCGTCCGCTCCGGGGCAGGGTGCCCTCGCGATCGAGATGCGTGCCGCCCCCGACTCGGCGCTCGACCGCGTCGTGCAGGCGATCGACCACGGCACGGCCCGCCAGACCTCCACCGCGGAACGCTCCGTGCTCGCACGCCTCGAGGCCGGATGCGCGGCGCCCGTCGGCGCGACGGCGATCGTCGACAGCCAGCTCCTGCTGTTGACGGCGACCGTCTACAGCATTGACGGCACGCAGTCACTGACGGCATCGCACGGCGCGGTGCTGGAGGGTTCCGCCGCGGAGCGGGAGCAGCAGGCGCGCGAACTCGGCGAGCGGGCGGCGGATGAGCTGCTCGAGCGCGGCGCGGCCGACCTGGCCCCGCTTTCCTGAGCCATGTCTGTGGCGCGCACGCCCCTCGACGCATGCCGGGTGCTGATTCCCCGCGGCGGGGAGTTCGGCGCCCGTCTGGCCGCGGGGGTGCGCGCCCTCGGCGGCTCACCCCTCGTCGCGCCGCTCATCGACTTCGTCGAGCCTGATGACCGTCGCCCGCTGGAGGACGCGATCGCCCGGCTGGCCGCGGGAGCATACGACTGGCTCGTGGTGACGAGCGCGACGACCGTCGAGTCGCTCGGCGAGGTGCTCGCTGCCATGCCGCCAACGACCCGCGTCGCGGCCGTCGGTCCCGCGACCGCCCGCGCCCTCGAGGCGCGCAGTGCCGAGGTGCATCTCACGCCGACCCGCGACCACTCTGCGCTCGGGCTGCTTGCCGCGTGGCCCGACGATTCCGGCCGGGTGCTGCTGCCGCAGTCTGAGATCGCCGCCGACACCCTCGAGTCGGGGCTGCGTGAGCGGGGCATGACCCTGGATGTCGTGACGGCTTACCGCACCGTCGCGGTCGAACTCGACCCGGCGGTTCGCGAAGGCTTGCGCTCTGGGGAGATCGACGCGGTCCTGCTCACCTCCGGCAGCACCGCACGCCACCTCGCTGCCCAATGCGCACCGCTGTCCGGAGGCATCCGGGTGGTCTGCATCGGCGAGTCGACAGCGCGTGCGGCGACGGCATCCGGGCTTCGGGTCGACGCCATCGCGGAGCGAAGCGAGGGGGAGTCTCTCATCGACGCCCTCGTAGGATTGAGGGCATGACTTCCGGCCCAGGAATCCGTCCACGCCGCCTTCGCAGCACCCCGGCGATGCGCCGACTGGTGGCGGAGACGCGCATTCACCCCGCCCAGCTCGTGCTCCCCGTCTTCGTGCGCGAGGGCATCTCAGAAGCGACGCCCATCGCGTCGATGCCTGGGGTCATGCAGCACGACCTTGACGGCCTGCGCAAGGTCATCGGCGAGGCCGCAGATGCAGGGCTCGGCGGCGTCATGCTCTTCGGCGTGCCCGAGACGAAAGACGCGATCGGATGCGGCGCGAGCGATGAGCACGGCATCCTCAACGTGGCGACACGCGTCGCGGTCGAGGAGGCCGGTGACGCCCTCGTCGTGCAGACGGACCTCTGCCTCGACGAGTTCACCGACCACGGCCACTGCGGCGTGCTCGACAGCGCCGGCCGGGTCGACAACGACACGACGCTCGAGCGCTACCGGGAGATGGCACTCGCGCAGGCTGCGAGCGGCTCACAGCTGCTGGGACTCAGCGGAATGATGGACGGCCAGGTCGCCGCCGTGCGTGATGCCCTCGACGCCGAGGGCCACTCCGACACGGCGATCCTCGCCTACAGCGCCAAGTACGCCTCCGCCTTCTACGGCCCCTTCCGTGAGGCCGTCGACTCGAGCCTGCAGGGGGACCGCAAGACCTATCAGCAGGACCCCCCCAATCGTCGCGAGGGGCTGCGCGAAGCGCTGCTCGACCTCGCGGAGGGCGCTGACATCGTCATGGTGAAGCCCGCCATGAGCTACCTCGACGTGCTCGCCGATGTCGCCGACGCGAGCGACGTTCCCGTGTGGGCCTACCAGGTCTCGGGGGAGTACTCCATGATCGAGGCCGCCGCCGCAAACGGCTGGATCGACCGCGAGCGCGCCATCGAGGAGTCGATCGTGGGCATCCTGCGCGCCGGTGCCGACACCGTGCTCACCTACTGGGCGGTCGAACTCGCCCGCAGCCTGCGCTGACAATCCCCGCCGAGACCCAAGGATCCTCATGACCTCCAATACCTCCTCCTTCGATCGCGCCCGCGCGCTCATCCCCGGTGGCGTCAACTCACCCGTGCGGGCCTTCGGCTCCGTCGGCGGTACGCCCCGCTTTCTCGTCTCCGCGAAGGGCGCGATGGTAACGGATGTCGAGGGCCGGGAATACGTCGACCTCGTGGCATCCTGGGGTCCAGCGCTGCTGGGCCACGCGCATCCGGCGACCGTCGAGGCCGTGCAGGCGGCCGCCGCACGCGGGCTCTCCTTCGGCGCCTCGACGCCGGGCGAGACCGAGCTTGCGGAGCTCGTGATCGAGCGCCTCAGCCCCGCTGTCGAGAAGCTTCGCCTCGTGTCGACGGGCACTGAGGCCACCATGACCGCGATCCGCCTCGCGCGCGGGGTGACCGGCCGCGACCTCCTCATCAAGTTCGCGGGCCACTACCACGGGCATTCCGACGGGCTGCTCGCCGAGGGTGGCTCCGGCATCGCGACCCTCGCGCTGCCGGGTTCGGCTGGCGTGCCCGCGGCGATCGCCGCCCAGACCCTCGTCGTCCCGTACAACGACCTCGAGGCGCTGCGTGAGGTCTTCGCGACGCACGGCCCGAACATCGCGGCCGTCATCACGGAGGCCGCCGCCGCCAATATGGGCGTCGTTGCCCCCGATGAGGGGTTCAACGCCGAGCTCGTGCGCATTGCGCACGAACACGGCGCGCTCGTCATCCTCGACGAGGTACTCACGGGCTTCCGCGTCTCGAAGGCCGGCTGGTGGGGCATCGATGGCCGAGGCACGCATGCCTACACGCCCGACATCTTCACCTTCGGCAAGGTCATCGGCGGCGGCATGCCAATCGCGGCGGTGGGCGGCTCGGCGGCGATCATGGATCACCTCGCGCCCGTCGGCCCCGTCTACCAGGCGGGAACGCTGAGCGGCAACCCTCTCGCGGTCGCGGCGGGCATCGCCACCATGCGGGCAGCGGATGCCGCGGTCTACGATCACCTCGACCGCACCGCTGACGTGCTCGCTGACGCTGTCTCCCGGGTCCTCGCGGCCGAGGGCGTCACGCACGTGGTGCAGCGGGCCGGCAACCTCTTCTCCTTCGCGTTCCGTGACTCAGCGCCGCGGAACTACGCGGAGGTCAAGGAGCAGGACGCCTTCCGCTACGCGCCGTTCTTCCACGCCATGCTCGACGCGGGCATCTCCCTGCCGCCCTCGGTCTTCGAGGCCTGGTTCGTGACGGCGGCCCACGACGATGCCGCCGTGTCGCGCATCCTCGAGGCGCTGCCCGGGGCCGCCAAGGCGGCGGCCGAGGCGGTTGCCCCTTAGTCGATCTCGACGACCGACTGGATGGGTTCGTGGTCTGAGGGTGCGCGCCCCTCGAAGCGGCTCGTGTTGATGGCGGCGAGCTGCACCTGCAGTTCGGGCGTCGCGAACATCCAGTCGATCCTTCGACCATTCGCCTTGGCGGCCCTGTAGCCGGAGTAGGTGCCCACGTCACGACCGCGTCGCTCGCGAGCGTGTTCCCAGGTATCGACGAGCCCTGCACCCTGCAGCGCCCGGTAGGTCGCCGAACCGGGCACGTCGTTGAAGTCGCCCATGACGATCGCCGGACGAGGCGATCGCTGCGCGAGCGTCACCAGGAGATCGGCCGAACGCCTGCGGGAGCGGCGTGACAGGTGGTCGAGGTGCACGTTGAGCACGCCGAATCGGGCCCCCGCGGGGGTGCGGAACTCAGCCTGCACCGCGATGCGGGGCACCATGTTGCCCCAGCCGCGCGAGCCCGCGACCGTCGGAGTGGGGGAGAGGGCGAACTGCGACCACGCCGTGAGTTCGACACGCGTGGTGTCGTAGAAGACAGGGCAGCCCTCCCCGCCGCCATCGGCCCGGCGCCCGCGACCGACGCGCCGGAAGTCGGCGCCGAGCATCTCGGCAAGGTCATCCGCCTGCGGCACCATGGCTTCCTGCACGCCGATGATTGCCGGCGCCTCCGCGCGAAGCAGGCGTTCGACGAGCGGCCGCCGGGCGGGCCAGAAGTCGGGGCTGTTCCTGCGGGTCCCGGCGATCGTGCGACGGATGTTCCAGCTCATGATGTGCACGGAGGGCGGCGCGACGGGACCGACCACGGCTGCGTCGTTCTCCGCGTGTGGCGCCGGCACGGTCATCGCCGTCCGCGTCGGGTTCCACCGCGGGAGGCACGGGACTTGCCTGATGCTCCGGACGGCTTGCCGGACTTCGGCGGGGCAGCGCCACGTCGCTTGGCAGGCGCGGAGGACTCCGCCTTCGCCGGCGCTGCGCCGCGCGAGCTGGCGGCGCTGCGACCCCGAACGATCCCGACGAAGTACTCGACGTCGTCGCTCGTCGCGTCGATGGGCCACGCGATGGCGACCTCCGTCTCGGGAGCGTCTGAGAGGGGCACCGCCGCAACATCCTTGCGGGCGTGCAGGCGGGCGATGGAGTGGGGCAGGCGCACATAGCCGGCGCCGGCGGCGACGATCTCGACGGCATCCGCAGCCGACTCGTGCCGCTCGACCTCGCCCTCGAGGTCGGCCCGCGTGACCGCCTCGAAGAGACTGATCGGATGCTCCTTTGCCACGACCACGACGGGCACCTCGCTGTAGAGGCGGATGACGTTCAGGTTGTCGCGCTCGATCGGTAAGCGCACGAAGCAGACGTCGACCTTGCGGGCGTCGAGCGCCGCACGTTGCTGCGCCTCGGCGAGCGGGATGACCTCGAGGGGGACCCTGGGACGGCGTTCCTTCCAGGCCCGGGTCCACTTGGCCACGGTGACGCCGGGGACGATTCCGACGCGGAAGGGCTCGGCGGGCGAAGGCATGCCCTCAGGTTACGCTGGATGGATGACCGAGCAGACCATGAAACCAGCAACCGCGGCCCAGAAGCTCGGCGTGTACCTCCCCGCGACCCCCGCCGAGTTCCAGGCGGCACCGGTGACCCGCAGCCAGCTGAACGAGTTGCTGGAGTCGCCGCCCGAGTGGCTCGTCGAGCTGCGGCGCACGGGCCCGCACCCGCGCTCGGTCGTCGCAGCCAAGCTTGGCGTCTCGAACGCCGGGCTCGCCCGAGGCGGAATCACCGAGGCGCTCACGACGGCGGAGATCGACGCCCTGCTGCAGGACCGACCCGAGTGGCTGGTCCGCGAGCGGGCCACGCGGGCCGCCGTGCGCGACGAGAAGGCGCGACTCCGCGAGAAGAAGGCCAAGTAGGACGAAGCGAGCCGACCCCGCGGGGTCGGCTCGTGTTGTCACTCCGCCTTGCGCTTGCTTGCGGCCTTGTCCTTCTTGTCGAGGCGCTTTTCCTTCAGCGTCTTGCTCGCTGCAGTCTTGTCGCTGGACTTCCGAACGGATTTGTCTGCCATGGCCTGGCCTCTCCTTGGGAGCGGGATGCTCCTTCCCGACCATACGCGGTGCAGGGGAATCCTGCGCGCGCCGCGTCGTGACCGCGCCTAGAATCCACAGCATGCCCACGGTCTCCGTCATCGTTCCGTCCTGGAACGACGCCGATCTCCTTCGCGAGTGCCTGACGGCCCTCGCAGCACAGACGGTGCCGCCCGACGAGGTCATCGTCGTCGACAATGCGAGCACGGATGCCACGGCCGGCGTCGCCCGCGGCTTCGGCGCCCGGGTGGTCGAGGAGCCGGTGCGGGGCATCCTGCGCGCGACCTGCGCGGGGTTCGATGCCGCGACGGGCGACATCGTCGCCCGGCTCGATGCCGACTCGGTTCCCGCCGCCGACTGGGTCGAGCGGGTCGCGTCACGCCTCGAGCAGACCCCCGCGCCCGCCGCCGCCGTCTCCGACGGTGAATTCGTCGGGTCGACGCGCGTCATCCGCTGGTTCGGTCGCCGTGTCTACCTCGGCGGGTATTTCCGCGCGATGCGGCTGATCTTGGGCCAGCCACCACTCTTCGGCTCGAACATGGCGATGCATCGCAGCGCGTGGATCGCGGCCCGCCCACGCGTGGACGTCTCGACCCCCGCCGTGCACGACGACCTGTACCTGAGCATCCGCCTGCCCGCGCAGGTGCGCGTCGTCTATGACGACGCCATGCGGGTCACGATCTCCGCGCGACCCTTTGCCTCGCCCGCGGCCATCATCAAGCGGATGGCGTGGGGCTGTAACACGCTCCTGGAGGGACTCATCCGGGGAGGCCTGCTTCGCGGCCGCAGGGACCGGCGACGCCGGCACAGGGGAGTGCCCGCGAGCCTGTGAGCCTGTGAGCCCGCCGCATGTCCCGACCGCGGTGCGGTGCTTCGCTGGAGAGCGAACCGTTTCGCAACGAGGAGGCATCATGAGCACGAGCGACAGCCACGAGAACGCTAAGCACGACGACATCAAGAACGACAACGAGTCGACCGAGCTCGAGGGCGCTGCCGTCGACAGCCCGCGGAGCGAGCGCGACGTGCAGGAGCTGCAGCGCTCCCAGATCGGCGAGAGCCCGGCCCTCGACGACCCCGACATCGATGAGGCGGATGTCTCGGTGCTCCCGGGTACGGGCGGGCAGGACGACCAGGGCGACGTCTCCGTCGATCCCGACGAGATCAACATGCCGAGGGATACGGGTGCCCACTAGCACGCTTCACCGTGCGAGCAGCCCCGGTATCGTTGGCTCGATGATCTCGCTACGTGAGGCCGCCCAGCGGCTCGACATCCCCCTCGAGATGGCGAAGCGCCACGGGCTTCCCGCGCGCATGGACGAGAAAGAGCTCGAACGGATGCGCGAGCATCCGCCCCAGTGGCTCGCCCAGTCGCTCGCGAACCGCAAGGCGGGGGCGCGCCCTGTCTGGCTCGAGTTGCGCTGCGATGTGTGCGGGCGCACGGAGTCCGTGCGCCCGAAGAAGTGGTGGCCCGAGTTCACCTACGTCACGTGCGAGGAACACCCCCGCGACGAACTGCCGAGCCCCGGCGCACTGTACCGCCAGGAGGTCGAGGGCATCGGCGGCCGATTCGTCGGCATTGCGGATGTGACGGCATGAGCGGCATCGACCCTTCGGGACTCGCTCCGGATGCCGCGGCGCATCTGCGCGGGCGCTACCGGCACTTCAAGGGCGGCGTCTATGACCTCATCGACATCGCCCGCCACAGCGAGACGGGCGAGGAGTTCGTCGTGTACCGCTCGGCATCGAGCGAGCTGTGGGTGCGCCCGCGGGCCATGTTCTTCGAGACTGTCGAGGTCGACGGACGCCAAGTCAGTCGCTTCGAGCGCATGGGCGACGCCGAACCCTCCTAGCCGGCAGACGCCACAGGCCCCGGATCGCTCCGGGGCCCGCGGCGGGTGTCACTCGCTCGCTCTGCTCAGCGCCCGTCGTGCTTGCCGAAGGAGTGGTGCCAGGGGTGCGGGTGGCCCTTGCCCTTCCCGTGGCCCTTGCCATGACCCCAGCCCTTGCCCTTGCCGGGGTGCTTCTTCACGTCGGCGTAGGTGGCCGTCGCGTGGGCGATCGCGTCGGAGAACTGGTCGAGTGCTTCCACACTGACGTTCTCGACCGTGTCGCACTCGGAGTGGTAGCAGGGGTCGTAGGCCTCGCCGGCCGTGCCGCCGAACAGCGCGGCCTCCTCCTCCGTCTTGATGCCCTCGGCGCCCGAGAAGAGCCCACCGGCGGGGATGCCCGCGTCGATGAACGCCTTGTAGTCCGAGCGACCGCTGAACTCGGTCGGTGCCGAGGCGAGGCCCTGCGAGGCGAACCACTCCGTGAAAAGCGCTTCGATCTCCGCGGAGCCGTCAGGCCCCGCGGTCCCGAAGGCATCCCCGTCCCCGTCATAGACGAAGCGCACGAAGTTCGGCGACCCGACCATGTCGAAGTTGAGGTTCGCGCTGTGCTGCTGGATCTCGGCCTCGGTCAGCTGCGCCACGTAGTGCGCCGAGCCGAGGAGCCCGTCCTCCTCGCCGCCCCAGAAGGCGAAACGCACCCGGTTCTGCGGGGTCCCCTTCGTCTTGGCCAGCTGGATGGCGGTCTCGAGGATGGCCGCGCTGCCACTCGCGTTGTCGTTGATGCCGGGACCCTCCGCGACACCGTCGAGGTGCGCGCCGACCACAACGGTCTTGTCGGGGTTACCCCTGCGCGTATCAGCGATCACGTTGAAGGTTTCGACCGTGCGAGTGGATGCCTCAACAGCGACGCGCACGGTGACCTCCTCCTGTGCCGAGGCGAGTGCGAGGGTTTCGCCCAGCGCATACGTCGTTCCGACGGTCGGGATTGACACCTGGGGCGTGGCAAGCGTCGCGAGCAGCAGGCCGCTGCGGTCCTCACCATTGCCCTGGTTGAAGAGCACCGCACCGACGGCTCCCGCTGCGGCGGCGTTCTCGACCTTGACCCTGAAGTCACACGTGCCGCGCTGCACGAGTGCGATCGAGCCAGCCGTGAAGCCTTCGAAGTCCTCCGCCTCGCATCCGCTTGTCGACGCCCGGTCACCCTCGAGGTTCACGTCGACGGCCTCGATGGGCGCGGCGACATCGCCCGCTCCCGAGTACTCGACGACATCGAGATCGGTGCCGACCACGTAGGGGAGCGCTGTGGGACTCACCTGTTCGAAGGCGGTGCTGCCCTCGACGAACTGGTCGTAGGTGAACGGCTGGCGGATGGGGTCGTAGCCCGCCTTGCGGAGCTTGTACTCCACGTATCTGGCGGCCGCGTCGTAGCCGGGGCTGCCTGACTGGCGGTTGCCGCCGTTGGCATCCGCGATCGCCTGGAACGCTTCGAGGTGGTCCATGATGCGCTCGACCTTGACCGCCTGGGGGAGAGTCTTGCCTTTGCCGTGGCCGTGGCCGTGGCCGTGCCCGTGGCCCTGTCCGTGCCCGTAGCCGGGGCCGTGTCCAGGTCCGTGCCCGGCGTAGGCCGGGAGTGCGCCAGCGACAAGCCCTCCGCTGGCGATAAGACCTGCGCTGGCGACGATTGCCACACGGCGCAGCGTTCGACTGGTGTTCATGTGCATCCCTTCGGTGAGGAGACATCCGGCAGTCCGGAATCGTGAAAGAGACGCTAACCGTCGGGCCCCCAGTTTGGGGGTATGTGAGAACGTTCTCATCTGTCGCGCGGCCGCCTCCTGCGTTAGGTTTCGCAGGTGACGGATGACACATCCCCTGGCCTTGTCGGCGGCACCGCGCTCACGATCAAGCCCCATCGACCAACCGAAGACGCCGTAGCGCTCGTCGTCGGCTCGCTGCTCATGTCGTTCGGCGTGCTACTCCTGCAGGACGTTGGCGCCGTGTCAGGGGGACTCGCGGGGGTCGCCTTCCTCATCAGCTATTCGAGCGGCTGGCCCTTCGGCGTGGCGTTCTTCCTCGTCAACCTGCCGTTCTACGTGCTGTCACTCATGCGTATGGGCGTTGCGTTCACGCTGAAGACCGCGGCGGTCGTCGTGCTGATCTCGGTCTTCACCGAGGTGCACCCACTCTTCGTCACGATCGGCGAGCTGGACGCCCTCTATGCGTGCCTCCTAGGGGGAGTGCTCATGGGCATGGGCATGCTCGTGCTCTTCCGCCACCGTGCAAGCGCTGGCGGGCTCGGCATCCTCGTGCTCTACCTCCAGGACCGCTTCGGCTGGAGCGCGGGACTCGTGCAGCTCGCGTGTGACGCGACCATCGTGCTGCTCGCGCTGCTGGTGGCGGATGTCCCAACCGTGCTCGCCTCGGTGGCTGGCGTCGTCGTGCTCAACGTCATCCTGGCGATGAATCATCGCCCCGGGCGCTACCTCGGCTGAGCCCCGTCGCCGGCAGCTCTCGTCGATCTGCAGCACTCTGTCGACCTGCAGCACTCTGCAAATCTGCAGCACGCTGTCGATGTACTGGGCTCTATTGATCGACAGCACTAGCCCAGTGAGGGGCACTCCCGCACGCCGAGCGACTAGCGGCACCGGAGACAAGAGTCGGGGCTCTGCACCAATCACAGCCTCGGGTAGAACTCTGGCTCGGTCACGTACTCTCGCCCGGCCGGTGACGTCCACGTGAGTCGCCCGTTGCTGTTGCGTACCGACCACCCGGTGTGATGCTTGAGGGTGTGGTGCCCGCGGCAGAGATGCGCGAGATTGTCGTGTGCGGTTTCGCCGCCGTGCTGCCAGTCCACCGTGTGATCGACGTCGCATCGCAGCGCGGATTGCGAACAACCGATGAAGCGGCAGGTCTTGTCGCGCACCTGGAGCCAGCGTCTCAGGTCCGCCGGGACCGCGTAGCTCTCTCGCCCGACCGACAGCACCGCCCCTGACTCCGGGTGGGTGAGGATCCGCTGGAAACTGGTTGCCGTTCCTGCAAGCCGGCGAGCCGTCTCGTCGTCGATCGGACCGTAGCCGTCGAGGGTGGCGCCCGCGGTGCCCTCCGGTAGCGCGTGGCCGAGGAGCGTGAGTACCGGCACGGTCACGTGCACCGTGGCGCGAATGCCGGTCTCCGGCAGGCCGCGATCACGACCAAGACCGAGACCAAGACCAGGACCAAGACCAACACCAACAGGCACTGTCCCAGCAGCCAATTCGCCCGCATCCGCCCTCCCGTCCGAAGTCGCCCAATCTCCAACGCCCCAGCTGGACGATTCGGTGTCCAGCAACTTGGCACTGATCTCACCCGCATGGAGCAGTTGCACGAACACATCCGCGCGGATCTGCGCCAGGGTACGGCTCGGCGCGTCCGGCTCTCCGGCCTGATCGAGCCGACACCGGAGCGACTTCGCCATGTCCGTGAGCCGGTTGTAGGCACCGAGGGCGTCGGCGGCCGGTATGTAGGCAGAGAACCACGCCATGCCGTCGCGAGCCGGGGACACCGTCACTTCGCGCCGCGCGACCTCCGCTTCGTGGCGGTCTATGGCCGAGCCGGGGGCCGTCGCCTCCCGCAACACGCGTAGCTTGCGTTGGAACTTGGCGACGGTGAGCGTCTCGGCGTGCGGCAAGCTCGCCTCCTCGAGGCGGGCGATGGCCTCGGCCTCGAGCGTCTCGGCTTCCTGGACAAGCGCCTCGGCGTGCCGGTAGGAGACTCGGCCCTCCGCCATGGCGGTGAGGGTGTTCGGCAGGGCGTGCACGAGGTACTCGCTCGTGACCAGCATCCGTTCGGCCGTGCGTTCCGGCACTCGCATCGCGGCTGCCAGTTCCGCGCGCACCGAGCGTAGGCGCAGGTCACGGGCAGCGATGCTCTGGGGCTCCGACACGGTCAGGGCGCTGGCCTGAATTACGGCGTCGATCACCCTCGCTCGAGTTGCCTGGATCGAGGCCACCATGCTGTCGAGTGCGACGATCGCGCCGAGAAGATCAGCCATAACGTCGTCAACGAGGTCAACCGTGCCCGACGGCGGCCCCTGCGAGAAGCGCACTCTTGAGGCATCCGAGGCCGCGCCCCGCGCACCAACTACTGGAGTTGCTGGGGTTGCCTCAAGAACTGCCTGCATGGCTCCATTGAAGCGGCAGCCACCGACATTCCCGGAGCGGCGAAGTCAGCCTCGTTTCAGGCCAGCATCCCAGCGCCGTCTAGCCGCCGATCAGCGTCTCGATGGGCCCACGCGCGAAGTAGACGAGGAAGCCCGCGGCGACGATCCACAGGAGCGGTGAGATCTCCCGCACCTTGCCCGAGAGCGCCCGAACGATGACCCAGCTGATGAAGCCGACGCCGATGCCGTTGGCGATCGAGTAGGTGAGCGGCATCACGGTGACCGTGAGGAAGACGGGCAGGCCGACCGAGAACTCGGTCCAGTCGATGAAGCGGATCTGCGAGACCATGAGCACGCCGACGACGACGAGCGCGGCACCGGCGACCTCGAGCGGCACCACCTGCGTGAGGGGGGTGAAGAACATTGCCGCGAGGAAGAGCACGCCCGTGACAACGTTGGCGAGACCCGTTCTTGCACCCTCGCCGACACCCGCCGCGGAGTCGATGAAGATCGTGTTCGACGACGACGAGGTGGCACCACCCGCGACCGCGCCGATGCCCTCGACGAGCAGGGCCGAGCGGCGTCGCGGGAAGTTGCCGGTCTCGTCCTGCAGGCCGGCCTCCTTCGTGAGGCCAGTCAGGGTGCCGACAGCGTCGAAGAAGTTGGTGAAGACGAGCGTGAAGATGAGCATGATGGCCGCAAGCCACCCGATGCGCTCGAACGATCCGAAGCTGAAGGCGCCGATGAGACCGAGGTCGGGGATCGAGACGATCGACTCGGGGAGGGTCGGAACGTTGAGGTTCCAGCCGGCCGGGTTCGGGCCGTCCTCCGTGAACGACGGGCCGATCTTGAAGACGGCTTCGACGATGATGGCGATGATCGTGGTCGCGACGATGCCGATGAGCAGGGCACCCTTGACCTTGCGAGCCATGAGCACGCCCATGATCAGGAGACCAAGCGCGAAGATGACGGTCGGGATGCTCGAAACGGAGCCGCCCTCACCGAGCTGGACGGGCGGGGATGCCGCTCCGCTCGAACGCACAAAGCCCGCGTCGACGAGGCCAATGAAGGCGATGAAGAGGCCGATGCCGACCGTGATGGCGGTCTTGAGCGGCGCGGGCACCGCGTTGAAGATCAGCTCGCGCAGCTTCGTGACCGAGAGCAGCACGATGATGAGGCCGTTGATGACGACGAGTCCCATGGCCTCGGCCCACGTGACCTGACCGACCACGCTGACGGCGAGGAAGGAGTTGATGCCGAGGCCGGCCGCGAGCCCGAAGGGCAGGTTAGCGACGAGCCCGAAGAGGATCGTCATGACGCCGGCAGTAAGTCCCGTCACGGCGGCGAGCTGCTGACCGTCGAGCATGTTGCCCGCGACATCCTCGGTGCCGCCAAGGATGAGCGGGTTGAGGATGACGATGTAGGCCATCGTCATGAAGGTGACGAGCCCACCGCGCACCTCGCGGCCGACATTCGACCCTCGCTCCGTGATGCGGAAGAACTTGTCGAGGCGGCTGCGTGGGGGTGCTGTCGTCGAAGTCACGGGATCACTGTAGCGATTCCTGCGCCCCTCAATTGACGGTCAGCTGTCCCGTAAGCGGGGGTGGGGCGCGTCGCGGCGGTGTGCGAATCTGCGCACGGCCTTCTCCGCCTCGACAATCACCAGCACGGAGGACCCTACGGCGACACACGCGAGCCACTCGATTCCGCTCAGTGCCGTGACGCCCAGGATGCCGGCGCTCACCGGCCACGCTGTCGCAGCCCAGTGCACACCAAGCGCCCCGAGGGAGGTGAAGAGAAGAGGCTTGTTGTTGAGCAGCTTGAGCTGCAGCACCGACTTGTATTCGGCCCGCGAGCTGAACACCTGGAAGAAGTTGAACATCACGAACATGGTCAGTGCGAGGCTGCGTGCGTGGTCGAGGTCGTAGTCGAGCCTTAGGGCGACGATGAAGGTGAGGAGCACCCAGAGCGCCATCCAGAGCCCAGTGATGCCCGCCCTGAACCAGAGCGTGCGCGAGAGCAAGCCCTCGCGCTGGTCCCGCGGAGGTCGGTTGAGTTCGTCGCCCTCACCCGGCTCGTAGGCGAGGGCGATGTCCTGCACGCCGTTCGTGACCACGTTCACCCAGAGCAGTTGCACGGGCAGGAACAGTAGGGGAGTGCCGGCGAAAACGCTGAGCGCGACGGCCACGAGGGCAGCCGCGCCCGTCGAGAGCAAGAAGTAGGTGGCCTTGCGGATGGCGGAGAAGGTGACTCGGCCCTCCTTCACGGCGCTCACAATTGTGACGAAGTTGTCGTCGGTCAGCACGACGTCCGAAGCTTCACGAGCCACGTCGGTGCCGGACCGCCCCATGGCGACACCGATCGACGCAGCCTTGAGGGCGGGTGCATCGTTGACCCCGTCGCCCGTGACCGCCACGACGTTGCCCTCGCGCATCAGGCATTCGACGATCCGCAGCTTGTCCTGCGGCGACACGCGCGCGGCGACGCTCGTCTGGCGCAGCCGTGCGGTGAGGAGATCGTCGTCGAGTGTGGCCATCTCGGCGCCGGTGAGGGCCGCCTTGCGACTGTCCATCCCGAGTCTCTCGGCGATCGCCATGGCGGTGACGGGATGGTCGCCCGTGATCATCATGACCTTGAGCCCGGCCCGTCGGCACGCCTCGATCGCCTCAGCAACCCCCTCACGAGGCGGATCGGTGAGACCCTCGAGGCCGGCGAAAATGAGGCCCGCGGGGGCTGCCAGGGCGTCGCCGATCTCTTCGTCGGCATCCAGCATGCGCGAGCCCGTCGCGATCACGCGGAGGCCCTCCCGCCCCAACTGCTCATTGGCGGCGTGCACCAGTTCGCGGTCGATGGGCACGTTGCCGTCCGGTGTCGCTATGGCAACGGATGCCTCGAGCACCGTTTCTGGCGAGCCCTTCACATAGAGGGTGCGTCGTCCTTCCGCGTCGACATGCACGGTCTGCGAGCAGCGCAACTCTGGTTCGTACGGTTGGTGGGCAAGCGCCTCCCTCGAACGCTCCTCGTGCGTGACCGCCGCACACCGCACCGCGATTCTCGCCATCGCGGCGTCGACGGCGTCGCCCGTGTACTCGTCCTCTGAGCCCGACAAGAGTGTCGCTTCATTTGTGAGGGCTCCGATGCGCAGCACCTCGGTGACGAGGGCTCCGTGCTGACGCTCGTGCGCCCCGGGGCCGGTGAGATCGACTTCGCCGGCGACGGTCCAGACCCGTTCCACGGTCAGACGGTTCTCGGTGAGCGTGCCGGTCTTGTCGGAGCCGATGACATTCGTCGAGCCGAGCGTCTCGACCGCCGGCAGCGTGCGGATGATCGCGTTGCGGCGGGCCATCCGTGAGACCCCGAAGCTCATCGCCACAGTCAGGACGATGGGGAGGGACTCTGGAATGGTCGCGACCGCGAGCCCGACCGCCGTGCGGAACATCGTTGCGAGGTCGTTGCCGAGCACGAGGCCCGCGATGAAAACAAAGACCACGCCGGCGAGCACGATGAGCCCGATGCGTCGCTCGAGCGTGTGCGTCAACTGTTGGAGGGGCGTCACGGTCGATGGGCGCTGCACGAGCGCGTTGATCCGGCCGAGCGCCGTGCGGGCGCCTGTCTCGACCGCGACTCCACGGCCGCGGCCGGTAGAGACGAAGGTTCCCGCGAAGGCGATGTTGCCCGCCTCCTGTGCGGGCGTGCCTTCGGGGAGCGACTCCCCGTGTTTTGCGACCGTGAAGGACTCGCCCGTGAGCATCGACTCGTCGACCTGCAGCGCATTGGCGGCGACGAGGCGCACGTCGGCGGGCACCCGTTCCCCGCTCTCGAGAAGCACGATGTCGCCAGGCACGACGTCCCGCGTGTCGATGACGGTTTCGCTTCCATCCCGCAGCACACGGCACCGGGGAGTCGTCATTGACTGGAGCGCGCGGACATCCTTCTCCGCCTTGCGTTCCTGAGTGAAACCGAGCGCAGCGTTGAGCGTGAGGATGAGGAGGATCGCAATGGCGTCGACCCAGTGCTGCTGCAGCAGGGTGACGACCGCGGCGAGCGCCAGGATGCCGACGATGGGGCTTGCGAACTGCCGCGCGAGCACACGCCACCACGGAGCCGCAGGGCTGAAGGCGAGCTCATTGGCACCTACAGCAGCCAGCCGGGTGCGTGCCTCCTCGCTCGTGAGCCCCTCAGGTCGAGACTGCGCCTGCTTGAACACCGCGGTCGGATCGAAAGTGTGCCACTCGAGGCGCGGCTCCGGTGTGGCATTTCCAGCGCGTGCCCTCTCCATAGCGCCCTACGCTATCCCGCCGAGGAACGGAGCATCCGGCCACCCCCGCGAGCAACCGCCCCGTGTTCCGGGGAGTTCTCCGTGAAAGCTCCGCGCAGGGTGACCGGCCAGAGACGGTCGACCTACCGTGTGCCGCACCGAAACGTCTCCAAGCGGAAGGGCACGAACCATGAGAGCTGTCGTCTTCAACGGACCGTATGACGTGAGCGTCGAGAACGTCGATGACCCGAAGATCGAGGCGCCGAGCGACGCGATCATCCGCATCACGACCGCGAACATCTGCGGCTCCGACCTGCACCCCTACGAGGGCAGGGCCGACATGGACGCAGGCATGGTCATCGGGCACGAGAACATGGGGATCGTCGAGGAGGTCGGCCCCGGGGTAGACCGCATCAAGGTCGGCGATCGCGTATCGGTGCCCTTCAACCTCGCGTGCGGAACCTGCCGCAACTGCAACGACGGCTACACCTCCGCCTGCCTACGCGCGAACCCCTCTGGCATGCCCGGCGCTGGCTACGGCTACCCCATGATGGGCCCGTACTGGGGCGGGCAAGCGGAGTTGCTCCGCGTGCCCTGGGCCGACTTCAACCTGCTCACGCTGCCCTCGGGCGACGAATGGGAGCAGGACTTCACGATGCTCTCCGACATCTTCCCCACCGGGTATCACGCGACCGAGCTGGCGCAGGTCACGCCCGGCAAGTCCGTCGTGATCTTCGGCGCCGGACCCGTCGGCCTCATGGCGGCGCACAGTGCTGCCATCCGTGGCGCCTCCCAGATCTTCGTCGTCGACAAGGAACCCGACCGACTGGCTCTCGCCGAGCAGTTCGGCGCGACCGCGATCGACTTCTCGAAGACCGATGTCGAAGCGGTGGTCATGGATGCCACGGACGGCATGGGTGCCGACTGCGGTGTCGAGGCGGTCGGGTACCAGGCCCACGATGCGACGGGGGAGGAGCACCCCGAGATGGTGCTCGACAATCTCGTGAAGGTCGTGCGGGCGACCGGCAGCCTCGGCGTGGTCGGCGTGTACGTGCCGGAGGACCCCGGGGCGGCGACGGAGAACGCCAAGGAGGGGCGGATCGCCTTCAACTACGGAGAGGCGTTCACGAAGGGCCTCTCGATCGCTGGCGGCCAGTGCCCCGTGAAGAAGTACAACCGCTATCTTCGCGACCTCATCATCCAGGGCCGGGCCACGCCGTCCCAGATCGTCTCCCATGAACTCTCGCTCGAGGAAGCGCCCGGCGCCTACAAGAGCTTCGACAGTCGCGAGGACGGCTGGACGAAGGTGATCCTGCACCCCTAGGGCGGTTCGGACCGGGCGGGGCCAGCACCTGTGGCGCTGGCCCGCTCAGGCATACCCTGTGCGCATGAGCCGCCCCCTGCATCCGCTTGCCTCGCTCCGCCGCTTGAGGGTCATGCCGCGCTGGGTGCGGCGAATGGATGCCCGCGTCTCGCGTGCCGTCAACGGGCACCGTCACCTGCCCGCACTCGACCGCGGCCTCGCGCGGCTGTCGCGCAGCGCTGACCGCAGTCGGCTCTGGCTTTTCATCGCCCTCGCCCTCTACGTCTCGGGCGGCGCCAGGCGCCGTGCGGCAGTGCGGGGCGCGGCATCCATCGTCGTCGGCAGCGCACTCGCGAACCTGGTCGGCAAACGCATCTTCGGCGGCGACCGCCCGTTGCTCAAGGATGTGCCGTTGCCGCGCCGACTCAAGAAGACGCCCACCTCGGGGTCGTTCCCCTCGGGGCATTCGGCTTCGGCGGCAGCCTTCGTGACGGGCGTCGCGCTCGAGCACCCTCGCGCGGGCGCCGCGATTGCGCCGCTCAGCGCAGCGGTCGCCTACTCGCGACTCCACGTCGGTGCGCACTGGCTCTCCGATGTGCTCGGGGGCGCCCTGCTCGGGTCTGCCGTCGCGGTGGCGGGACGGATGCTCGTGCCCGCGCATCCCCGACCGGATCTCGAGCCCTCAGCCCCCGCCGTCGCGCTTCCGGCCCTGCCTGACGGATCAGGAGCCTTCATCGTCGTGAACCCGGCGTCTGGCATCGACCCGCGGCGCCCTGACCCCGTCGAGTTGATCAGGGAGGCACTTCCCGGGGCGAGGATCCACCCGCTGGCGGAGGGCGACGACCTGGCCGAAGTCGTGGGGGCCGCACTCGAGTTGACTCCGCCGCCGCGTGTGCTCGGAGTGTGCGGTGGCGACGGCTCGGTCTCCGCGGTCGCCGACGCCGCCCGTCGTGCGGGGCTGCCGTTCCTCGTGCTGCCCGGCGGCACCTTCAACCACTTTGCCCGCACCGCCGGCGTCCCAGACGTCCAGGCGGGCATCGACGCACTTCGTACCGGGTCCGGACGGCGAGTGGATGTCGCGGAACTGTCGCTCGACGGCGACTCGCCCTTCACCGTGCTCAACGTGGCATCCGTCGGCGTCTACCCGGCCTTCGTGGCCGAACGGGAAACGATGCAGTCACGCCTCGGCAAACCAGTCGCGGCCGTCATCTCGGCCTTCAGGGTGCTTGCGCGCGCCGAGACGATCGACGTGACCATCGACGGTCGACGGGCCCGCGTGTGGTCGGTCGCGGTCGCGGCGGGGGAGAACTCCTCGGCGTCGATGGTGCCCCTGCAACGGCGCAGCCTTGATGATGCGACCCTCGACGTGCGCGTGCTGCACGCCTTCGGCCGGATGCCACGCCTCCGCGGACTGGTCGCGCTTGCATTCGGCCAGCGCGCATCCGCTCTGCTCGACAGGCTGCCGCTGCGTGCGGAGCTCGCGACGATCGAATCGTTCACGGCGAAGCGGGTGAGCATCGGGGTGCACCGGCGCGGGGATGAGACCCCCGAGTTCGGGCACGACGGCGAGGTGTCGACGAGCGCCACGCCCAGCGGGGACGGCACTTCGACCGCGGTTGTCTCGATCGTGCCGAGGGGTCTCGACGTCTATAGCGTGGGGCCGGCCGCGGCGCGCTGAGGGGCAGGGGGAGCGTTCTGCTCACATGTGCCGTAGCGTGGGGGATTGTGTCGTCTCAATTAGCTCAGATTTCCAAAGTGGCTCGGCGCAACAACGTGAATGTCAGCGGCAATCCGAATGGGCGGACCGTCCTCTTCTCCCACGGCTTCGGCTGCAATCAAGACGTCTGGCGCCACGTGACGCCCGCATTCCTCGAGGAGTACCGGGTCGTGCTCTTCGACCTGACGGGGGCCGGTGCATCCGACCTCGCGGCGTACGACCGCGCGAAGTACGACTCGCTCGACGGCTACGCGGATGACGTCATCGAGATCCTGAAAGAACTTGACGCAAAGGACGCGATCTTCGTCGGCCACTCGGTCAGTTCGATGATCGGGGTGCTCGCCGCCAACCGCGACCCGTCCCGCGTGGGCACCCTCGTGCTGGTGGGGCCCTCGGCACGCTACATCAACGACGGCGACTACGTCGGTGGCTTCGAGGAGGCCGACATCATGGCGCTCCTCGATGACCTGGATGCGAACTACCTGGGATGGTCGTCGGCGATGGCTCCCGCGATCATGGGCAACCCTGACCGGCCCGAGCTGGGTGAGGAGCTGACCGGCAACTTCTGCAGCACGGACCCGGAGATCGCGCGGCACTTCGCGCGGGTCACGTTCCTGTCAGACAACCGGCGCGACCTCGGCGAGGTGAGCGTGCCAACCCTCGTGCTGCAGTGCAGCGAAGACCTCATCGCCCCTGCCACGGCGGGATGCTACGTGCACGAGCACATCCCTGACAGCACCTTCGTGAACCTGAGTGCCACCGGCCACATCCCCAACCTGTCGAACCCTGCCGAGCTGAGCGAAGCGATCCTGGGGTTCCTGCGATGAGCGACGCCCCGGGCCGCTCGACGAACAACGACATCGAGGCATCGCTGGAAGACCTCTACGAGCACGCGCCGTGCGGGTTCTTCTCTACGACCCTCGACGGCATGATCGTGCGTGTCAACGAGACCTTCGTCTCGATGAGTGGGCGCAGCCGCGAGCAGCTTCTCGGCGCGCAGGTGCTGTCGATCCTGACGCCCGGTGGGCAGCTCTTCTACGAGTCGCGCTACATCCCCGTGCTCCATCTCCAGGGCGAGGCCCAGGAGGTCGCTCTCACCCTTCAGACCGCGTCAGGCGCGGAGCGTCCCGTGCTGGTCAACGGGGTCGTGGTCGATGATGCGCAGGGGCGCCCCACCGCGATCCGCACCGCCGTCTTCCCCTACATCGGCCGCAAGGAGTACGAGCGGGAGCTGCTTGAGGCTCGTCGGGCGGCCGAGGCATCCGAGTCGCGACTGCAGGTGCTGCACGGAGCATCCGAACGCTTCAGTGCCGCCGACTCCGAGGAGCAGCTCGCGAGCGAGCTCGCCGAGTGCGCCCGTGGCGCGTTCACCGCTCCGGATGCGAGCGTCTATTTCGCGGACGAGTCGGGCACGCTGGCACTTGCCGCTGGCAGCTCACCGCTCGCAGCCGCACTACTGGAGGCAGAGGGTCCGATCGAGAGGTCCATTTCGGGCGAGCGAGTCGTATCGGTGAACGAAGCGGATGCCGACGCCGAGCACCCAGCGAGCCTCCTGGAATCGATGCGCAGCGCGAGGGTCGAAACGGTCGTCGTCGTTCCCATCGCGGAACCCCAGAAGCGGTTCGGAGCGCTCGTGCTGTGCTTCCGCCGGGCCCGCCGATTCGACTCCCACGATGAAGACCTGGGAATGACCTTGGCCCGGCAAGCGGCTGAGGTGCTCGCGCGACTCCGCGCTGAGGGCGTGCTGGAGCGGCTCGCTCTGTATGACGACGTCACGGGCCTTCCCACTCGACGTGTGGTCGTTGCTCGCGCCAATGAGGCGATCGACGAGGCGCACTCCGACTCGACGCCCATGGCCATCGTCACGGTCGTGATCGACGGGTTCAAGGAGATCAGCAACACCTTCGGCCGCGTCGCTGCCGAAGATGCGCTGTCGGAGGTCGGCACACGCATCAGCGAGGCTGCGCCCGACTCAGAAATGGTGGGGCGCACGAACACGAATGAGTTCGTTGTCGTCTGCCCTGGCACGGATGCGGCGGGCGTCGAGTCGTTTGCCGACGAGCTCCTCGCCGCACTGGACCAGCCCCTGAGCGCGGGGGATGGCAGCGCGAGGGTCACGAGTACGATCGGTGCCGCGCTCTACCCGGGTGCCGGCGCGCGGCCCTCGGCGCAGGCTCTGTTCGAAAGCGCGGGGGAGGCCGTGTACCGTGCTCGAGCGCTGGGCACGACGAGAGCAGCGTTCACACCCGTCGACTAGGGCGTCGCGGCTTGGCGCCGGCGTGGTCGCTGCCAACACCTCCCGTCTACCCCAGAACTCGGGGTAGCCGAGACCGCTATTGCCGCCGAGACGCACTCGGATCGGCCCTGGCTCTCCAATAACCTTGCCCTACGTGTCATAGATGAGGCTGGGGGGCGCAGAGGTGCTGGACATTCTGACCCTGCGTATTGCCCTTGGTGTCGTGGCACTCGTCCTGCTGGCCCACATCTACCTCGTCACCTACAGGAACACGCGGTCTTCCTACAGCCTGTGGTGGAGCGTCGCCCTGCTGTTCATCCTGAGCGGCTCATCCGCATACCTGTTCAACGGCACGGAGCACCAGCTGTGGGCGAATCCCCTGGGCAATCTCCTCCTCGTCGCTGCCGCGGCTGCGGTGTGGGGTGGTGCGCGGTCGCTCAGTGAGCGTGCGGTGGGTCCGTGGCACGCCGCCGCGGGGCCCCTGCTTGCGGTCACGGCTGCCGCACTCGACTCGCCAGCACGTCACGTATGGCCCGGGGGTGCAGTGTTCCTGGCCCTCGTGGCGCTCTACAGCGGGCTCGCCGCCGTCGAGTTCCTTCGTCTTGAGCGACAGAGCTGGCGGGGCGTGCGCCCGCTCGCCGCTGCAGCCGGGCTCTTCTCACTGTTCTATCTGGGCCGATGCATCGCATTCGTGATCGATGGACCGGACGGCGCGGTGTTCCGGGTCGCCTTCGGAAGCGAGGTCACCACGGTCATCGTGACCGCCTTCTTCGTCCTCGGCGCATTCTCGATCACCACACTCAGCCATGAGCAGGTGGCGAGCCGCCTCCGCACGAAGGCCTCCCGCGACGGCCTCACAGGCGTATTGAACCGTGCCGGCTTCCTCGAACAGGCCGAGGCCCGGCGCTCTCGCGAGAATGGCGCGGCGCTCATCCTGACAGACCTGGACGGGTACAAGGCCATCAACGACACCTATGGGCACCAGGTGGGCGACCAGGCGCTTCAAGCCTTCGCCGCGGCCTGCGTCGCCAGCGTTCGGGATACAGACCTGGTGGGGCGCTATGGGGGCGATGAGTTCGTCATCCTGCTCCCGGGCGCATCATTCGAGCAGGCCGAACGGGTGGCCACCGAGATCAGCCGTCGCCTGCGCGACGCCAAGCCATCCGAACTGCAGCTCTGGCCTACCGTGAGCTGCGGCGTGACAGTGATGGAGCCGCAGGCGCAGGACATGGCGCACGCCATCGCGGCCGCCGATGCTGCGCTCTACGCCGCGAAGTCGCTGGGGCGCGACCGCGTGGAGCGGGCAGGCCCGACAGCGTTGGCCTAGCGATCCGCATCACCGGCGGTGCGAGCGTGCGTCGCCCTTGCCACTGGAGCTACCCCCTACTGGCCCGGGGTGGTTCCCCCGCCATCCCCGCTCAGAAACCGGGTTTTGTCGGGCTGTGCCCCGATGCCGCCGCTGCCGCCTGGTTTCACACTCGTTCTTGCAACGCCACTTTCGGCACACACCGACGAGCAAGGGAAACATCATCATGGCTGCAGACGACAACCTCAACGTTCTCGGGGTTCAGACCAACACGAACAACAGCGACTACTCCGACGCCGACTCGCACAACGACAACTCGGACAACGACTTCCTCTCGAACAACACCGACAACTCGGACAACGACCTGCTGTCGAACAACACCGACAATTCAGACAACTCCGACAATTCGGACAATTCCGACAATTCGGACAACTCGGACAACTCGGACAGTTCAGACAATTCCGACACGGACTTCTTCTCGAACAACACCGACAACTCGGACAGCTCCCGGGACTACTCAGACACGGACTCACACAACGACAACTCGGACAACGACCTCCTGTCGAACAACACCGACAACTCGGACAATTCCGACAACTCCGACAACTCGGACAACTCGGACAACTCGGACACCGATTCGCACAACGACAACTCGCAGTACAAGGACTCGATCAACGACTCGTTCCAGGACAACTCGGTCACGGACTCGGCCAACACGACGACGACGCTGAACGACCACTCGGTGACGGCCGGCATGCGGCAGTACAGCGCAGGGTTCAACGACCTGAACCTCGGCGCAGGTGGCGGAGCCGGCGGTGGTGACCTGACGATCGACGCCCGGTCCACCCTGAACGACCAGTCGGTGAACCAGAACATCTCCACTGCGTCTGGCGGCGGCGGCGGGGCGGCGATGGCCTTCGGCGGCGCCGCGGACGGCGCGGGTTCCCTCGGCGGCAACGTCAACCAGTACTTCAACCAGAGCAGCGTGATCGCTTCGGGTGACAGTGCGGTGGCCGCGGGCGATGATGTCTCGATCAGCACCGTCAACACCGACATCACTGTCGGCGACGTGTCGATGGGCAACGAGTACTACACGGACTCGTTCAACACCGACCTCTCCGACAACTGGTCGATCGACGATCACTCCATGCACGACTACTCCGAGCACCTCAACGTGCAGGACTCGTTCCAGGACAACTCGATGAACGACCTGTCGGAGACCCTGTCTGTGACGGACTCGTTCCAGGACAACTCCATGAACGACCTCTCCGACAACCTCGCGGTGCAGGACTCGTTCCAGGACAACTCCATGAACGACCTGTCCGACAACTGGTCGATCGATGACGACCACAGTCTGGATGTCGATGTGGACGTCACCGACGTGCAGGTCGTGAGCCCCTTCAGCGGGAACGATCTCGCCCTCTAGGCCGGTCTCTCCCGAGCCCGGCCGCCCACCCTAGGCGGCCGGGCACCACTACAAGCGAACAGACTCAACGGGAGCGCGTGACATGTCTGGCGATGGCACGGAGTGGGTCTTGGAGCCACTCGACGACCAGGAACCTGACGTGTCGGGCGCGAATCTGTTCAGCGAGGAGCTCGCGAACATCGATGCGTCTGAGTGGGACGTCGATGCCGCGGCCCTCTGGGGCGACGAGACGGACGGCCCCGATCCCGGGGCCGCCCCGCTCTGCCCCGACCCCTTCCTCTGACTCGGTCCGGGGCAATCTCCCCACAGGCAGGAGCGCACGTGCACGAAGTCGTTGGTACGGATGACGCCTACAAGGCTCTCGCTGGACAACCGCCGCTGTGGGAGGCCGCAGCGGCTACGCAACGTTCGCGCGACGCGGTATCGCTCGCGAAGACACTGCACGATGCCAACGCGCTGGTGAGGGCGAGTGGCCGTACTGACCTGGCCCGGCGCCTGCAGGAAACCTCGGCCCGTCTCCGTGACCCCGGCGTGCGCGTCATCGTGGTCGGACAGTTCAAACAGGGCAAGAGCAAGCTCATCAATGCCCTCGTGAACGCGCCGGCCTGTCCCGTCGATGACGATGTGGCCACGAGCGTGCCGACCATGGTCGGATACGCCGATACGCCGTCGGCGTGGGTGACGGTGGAGGCATCCGATTCGACATCGTCGAAGCCGCGATTCGAACGACGACCCATTCCTCTCGACGAGCTGCCGAGCTACGTGTCCGAGCGCGGGAACCCGAGCAACGAGCGTCACGTGCTCTCTGCCGAGGTGCTGCTGCCGAGGGAGATCCTGCGCGGCGGGCTGAACCTCGTCGATTCTCCTGGCGTGGGCGGGATCGAATCGTCCAACGCGCTGGCGACGCTCGCCGCCCTGACATCGGCGCACGCGGTCCTTCTGGTGTCGGATGCCTCACAGGAGTACACGGAGCCCGAGGTCCAGTTCCTGCGGCACGCCATGCGGTTGTCGCCGAACGTCGCCGCGGTGCTCGCGAAGACGGACCTGTACCCGCAGTGGCGTGAGGTCGAGCGCATCGACCGCGACCATCTCACTGACATCGGGGAGGTGCCGATCTTCTCGGTCTCCAGCGATCTCAGGTTGCTGGCCGCAGACCTGCAGGATCGGGAGCTCAACGACGAGTCGGGATTCCCGTCACTGGTTGCACACCTTCGCCGTGAGGTGTTGGGTCGTGCCGAGGTCATCCACGAACGCAGTGCCATTCACGATCTCATCTCGGTCGTCGAGCAGCTAATGCTGTCGCTGCGCACCGAGTTGAACGCGCTGGAGAATCCGGAGGACACTCCCCGGATCATCGCGCAGTTGGAGGATGCAAAGTCCCGCGCTGACGAGTTCCGCGGTCGCTCTGCCCGCTGGCAGGTGCTGCTGACCGACGGCATCGCCGATCTCATCGCCGACATGGAGCATGACCTGCGGGACCGCCTGCGCAAGGTGCAGCGGG
>JADGNA010000005.1 GCA_015234465.1 Salinibacterium sp.
TGGGACTCCCCCGCCCAGCGCGTCTCCCAGTACCTCGCGGCGTCGACGCCCGAGCACGAGGAGTTCAACCGCATCCTCCTCGTTGTGCAGGGGCGCGAGTCGGAGGAGTTCGTGTGCCTGCCGGAGCATCCGGGCGTCAGCGACTACGTGCTGCTGTGGGATTCAGCCCTCGACATCACTGGGCCCGACGTGCACGCGCCCGGCTCGAAGGTGCGGATGGCGCCGACGTCGATGCAACTCTTCCGTGCCAACTCGAGGGTCGAGTAGCGCGCCAGCGCGTATCGAAACCATGGCCGCCGCCTCGACACCCGCAACTCTCGCACTGGATGCTGCGGGCATCCGCTATTCGGTGCACAGCTACGAGCACGACCCCAGCAACACGAACTTCGGGATTGAGGCGGCGGAAGCGATCCGCGTCGACCCCGACCGCGTCTTCAAGACCCTGCTCGCGGATGTCGACGGTCGCCTCGTCGTGGGCATCGTGCCCGTCTCGGGCAAGCTCGACCTCAAGGCGCTCGCTGCGGCCGTCGGCGGCAAGAGGGCGGTCATGGCCGACCCCGCCGTCGCGCAGCGCCGCACCGGCTACGTCGTGGGCGGCATCAGCCCGATCGGGCAGAAGATGCGCCACGACACGGTCATCGACGAGACGGCCGAGCTGTGGGACACCGTCTTTGTGAGCGGCGGACGCCGCGGGCTCGACCTGGAGCTCGCGCCCGCCGACCTCGCGCGGGTGACAGGCGCGAGGCTGGCAGATATCGCCCGCTGAGCAGAGCCGGCTTACATCGTCTGCGTCAGTACGAGCCCAATGTTGTTGAGGTCCAGCTGGGCGTTCATCGTGTCGTTGCCTGCTGCGGCAGGGAACGTGAATTCAACCGTGGCCGTGATGACCTCATCGATTCCCCCTGCTCCCGGCGTGATCCTGAGGCTCTGGATCGGGACTCCGTAGACCTGGCCTGGAACCGCCGTCACTTGGGCTGCGGGCAGGGACGAGGCGAAGGTGAACCGGGGGTTTCCTTCGCGAAGGATGTCTTCACCGAGCTCGGCGCCGGCAGCATTCGCGGGGATCTGAGTGACTGAGCCGTAGTTCACGGAGAGGTGCGCCTTGAGGTTGTCGCCCTGGGCGACAAGGCGCAGCGGCTGCTCCAGCTTGAGCACGTCGCCCGGCACCATC
The DNA here is from genome assembly GCA_015234465.1 of Salinibacterium sp. GTDB lineage: Bacteria > Actinomycetota > Actinomycetes > Actinomycetales > Microbacteriaceae > Homoserinimonas. The sequence goes on from JADGNA010000005.1 coordinate 1,172, forward strand.
TTGAAGTTCGCGAGGTCTGCGATCGGCTGCCCGTTCGCAGTCCAAGCCGCTTCTCCTTCGTTCTCGATGCGCAGTTCGCCCGCGGCGATCGTCCCACCGGTCACTGTCTCGTTGTCGTTCCAGAGGGCTAGTGTGCCCGCGCCGCCCAGAAGCAACGCGATCGCGGCGCCTCCCGCGACGGATGCCTTGACAAATTTGTTCACGATCGGGACTCCTCGGTGATCTTCGGTTCGGTGCTTGGCTGTTCCGCGTTCGCTTCTTCGGCAGGCGCTTCGGCGACCCCTGGTGCAGCGTCTCGCCGCTTGCGGAGCGAGGTGGCGAGGCCGCTCGCAAGCATGTATCCCGCGTAGAGGAAGAGGCCGATCGCGATGGTCGGCACGAGCCAGCCGCGGTTCCCGCCGACCATGTTGTTGATGTAGCCGATCCAGGGAACCGAGTACCAGACCTCGCCGAGGATCTGCACTTCCTGCACCGCCGCCGGGTCTTCGACGTCGTTGTTGTCACCCTTGGTGGTGAATGTCACCTCGCCGTTCGACGAGGTGCTCTTCTCTGTGACTCGGTGGGTGACATAGACGGCCTTGCCCGACTCCAGCTGGTAGGTCATGACCTCGCCAACGCGGATGTCACTGGCCTCCGCCGGCTTCACGATCACGAGCGTGCCCGGCGGCAGTGACGGTTCCATCGAGCTCGTCAGCACAGTGAGTGGTGTCGAGCCGGTCGCGGCGGGCACAACGATGACGAGAGTCCCGACCAGCACGACGAAGGCAAGCAGCCCGGCGCTCAGCCCGACGCCGAGGTAGTACAAGATGCCGCGCTGCTTCGGCTTCTCGCTTACGGAACGCTTGCCGCTCATGACGCTGCCTCTCCCCCTGCGGGCTCTTCCTCACGTCGACGCCGCTTCACGATGGCGAACCAGGCGCCGCCACCGAGGAGTCCGCCGACCAGGAAGAGCACGAGCCACTGCTCGCCGAGGTTCCAGGTGTTGGGATCGATCGTGAGGCCACCGGGCAGGTTGAGGACGGGCAGGTCGCCGGGTTCCTCGGCCGCGTCCGGCATGGGCACCGTCTGTGACGGGTCGAGGATGCTCTGCGGATTCCGAGGCGTCGCCGCGCGCGGTCCCTGCAGCACGGGCACCGAGACATCCGGACTCCCGCAGTCGGTCGGCGACAGGCTGCCGGGCGTGGTGTCGCTCAAAGCAATGCCGAGAGAGAAGCGTGCGGTGGCACCCTGCCCCATCTGGCCATCGAGGTTGCCGAACACCAGGTTCGTGTCGACGCGCACGGACTCACCCGGCCGGAGGACTGCTCCCTCGCTCAGCACCCAGCACGGCTGCGCGAGGCTGAGCGCGGTCTGGATTCCAGCCTGCGTACCGACACTCGCTTGGAGGGTCAAGGCGTTCGCGAAGTCGAGGTCGTCAAAGGTGACGTCCTCCAGCACGATGCGGAGGAAGCCTGCCTGATCGCCCGTATTGCGCAGGTACACGGTCTCAGTCCGCCGCTCACCAGGAACGACGGCGCCGAGCGAATCAAACAGCGCGCCGCCGTAGGTTTCGGAGTAGGCCGTACCGCTCGCACTTACTTCCAAGTCTCCCTGCGCTCCGTGTGCAGCGTCGGTATGGCCGAACACGATGGCTACTGCAATCGCTGCGGCAACTGCACCTGCCAGTTTCCCGCCCATCAGGCACACCGGGGGGTCGTGCCGATGATGGCATACCACTTATCAGTCAACGTGACTGTGTTGCTGACGACCGTGACACCGTCGAGCTGGGCCACAACACGGATCTGCCGCACGCCATCTCCGATTTCAATGTCACCTGACTGCGATGTGAACGACTGGCCGCTGGCGATGCTGCCTGCCGCGGGAGTCGTGGTCCAGCCCGAGGTCGTAGACCTACGCCACTCGGCACGATAAGTTGCTCCGTCCACCATGGACCAGGTGAGGTTGAAACCCGGTGACCCGAAGAAGCCGCCGTTATCCGTGCAGGTGACAGTCGGAGCACCGATCGCGACGCGTTGCGTGAACGAGACAGCCGCGGAGTTCGCCACCCAGGAAGTGCTACCTGGAACCTTCGCAGAGAAGACGAGAGCACTGGTGATCGCCTTGCCTGAGTGTGCAGAGGGGCTCGTCAGCTGCGTCTGCGCGCAGAGAGTCGCTGGAGTGCCGGCCAGGACGGTCACTGCCAGGCCGGAGACGTCGACTGGGGCGGTTGCCGCGAGGGTCGTATTGATCGTCGTCCCAGGCACTGTCGCGCAAGATCCGCCGCTCTGCTTCCAGAGCTTAAGTGCGACGCTCTGCATCATCGAAGCGTCCCCTGAACTGACAATCTGCAGCGAAGTCAGCGCCAAGGGTGCGCTGCCCTGTGTAGAAACGGTCAGGGGCGCGAGCTTCCCCGGTGCGCTCGCCGAGAGAGATTGGCCGCCGAGCAGATCGGTACCGTTCACGGTGAGTGACCCCAAGCTGGACGTTGACGCAGAGGAAATGGTCGACGAGCCAGCTGTCCAGGCGGCGTGCGTGACCGTCGAAGTCAGCGTCAGCATGACGATCACTGCCGAAGCTGCGGCCAGCCGGGGTAGTGAGAGGCTCCTCTTTCGCTCAGGGCGGCGGATCACTGCTGCACTCCGTTCAGGGCGATTGTGATCTCAGTGCTCTGGCTTGCTGCGGCCGCGGAGGCATCGAGGGGCATCGCAACAACCAGGCAGAGCGATGCTGTTCCACCCGGCTGCACGACGGCGAGTTCCGCCCCAAGGGCAGCACCCGCGGTGGGCGATGTACCGCAGTCGCCGGCGACGACGCCGGCGCTGAGGGCAGCTGCGGCGTTCGAGCTTGTGACGGACGCGGCGGAAACCGCGAGCGGCACCTGCCCCGTGTTGCTGACTGAGAAGCTGGTGGACTTCACGACACCGGGGTAGAAGGTCGCAAGCGGTGCTGGCGCGGACACGATCAGGGACGCTGCTCCGGAGGTGATCGTGGCTGCCGAACCTGAATTCGCAGAGGCGTTGAGATAGGCGTAGGTGCTGCCGGTACCGAGCAAACCGATCGCGACGCCTGCAACGACCGCGACGCTTGTCTTGATGAGGCGAGGTACCACGCGCGAAGGCGTCATCGCACGCTCGTCTACGGCAGGGAGAGAAATTTTCATGGCGATGTCACCGCCTTTCAACGCAGGGGGCAATGGGGGCGCGGGTAGAGAGGCGGGGCACTCCGCGACGTGCGGGGTGCCCCGCCCTTTATCAGACGACCTGCGTGAGCTCGACCGCGAAGTCGCCCAGGTTGACGGCGCCGTTCATCGCGCCGTTCTCGGTTCCGGCGATGCCGTTCGAGAAGCTGATCGTGACAGCCACGGTGACGGTCTCGCCGTCCGATACAGCGATGGGGCTGCCCGCAGCGACGGCCGCGCCGCCGTCGATGGCGATGGTGGCGCTGTCGGTGAGGAAGCTCGCGAGAGCCTCGTCTTCGGCGTCGTTCGGCGTCGCGGCGGCGATCGAGCCCTCCGCGATGTCCACGGTGGCGCTCAGGTTGTCGCCAACGGCCGACACGTCGAATGAGGCTGTGTAGGTCAGCTCGTCACCGGGAACGATCCGGTAGTCGTCCAGGTCGATGACGTCGTCGTTCTGATCAGTCCAGACGCCGGACCCGACGACCGTGAGCTCGAGCTCACCGGCCGTGATCGTGCCGCCCGTGATCGTCTCGGAGTCGTTCCAGAGTGCGAGCGTGCCCGCCCCACCGAGGAGCAGTGCGATGCCAGCTGCGCCGGCGATGGAGCCCTTGAGAAGCTTGTTCATGATGTTTCCTTTCGCTGGACATCGCGAAGGATGCCGGGTTGGGTGACCCCGAGGCGCGCACGCTGACGCTGCCCCGGGTAGGGCGTGTGGCGTCCGTGCAAGACGTTTCGGGTTGTCTTGTGTGGGTTCCCTCGCGGGGGTCTAAGCCGCTCGGGTCGTGGTGCTGGTAAGGCTTGGGATGAGCGATCTACCGTCCGATATTTCGCTTTGGGTGTTCCCCCCGCACATGACTGTACGAACGTGTCTGTCCTGTCGCACCGAATCTCTGTCCCCAATCGTGGGGGTCCCCCTAAATACGGACCCATCTCGTCCCCCGAATTCGGCGAAATGTCCCCCTAAAGCCCTGTGGATGCTGCTTGTCCCTCCCTGCGTGTGGAGGGAGCGAGTACGGTCAAGATCGTGGCTACACCGAAACCGACCCCCCAGCGCGCGACGGCCGACTACACACCGAAGACTGGTCGCATCGCCATCCGTGACCGCAGTCCGCAGCAGCCCGAGAACCACTGGCCGGCCAAGTCATTCGTGGGCGAGGTCGTGCCCTTCGAGGCGACCGTCTTCATGGAGGGCCATGACATCCTCCGCGTCGACCTCCTCCTCAGCGACCCAGACGGCACGCAGGAGAGACACCGGATGCGCCCGGTCGCTCCCGGCACCGACCGCTGGCGTGCCGAGGTGCAGGTCTCGACGACCGGGGTGTGGACCTGGAGCGTGCAGGCTGCTGTCGATGAGTGGGCCACCTGGCTGCACAACGCAGAGATCAAGGTGCCTGCCGGCATCGACGCCGAGCTCATGATGGCGGAGGGTGCCGCGCTGCTGTCGACCGCGGCGAGCGCCAACCCCGCGCTCAGGGACGCGGCGACAGTACTCGCCAACACGAAGCTCTCGCCGGTGGAACGCCTGGCCGCGGCATCCGACTCCAGGCTCGCGGCCGAGATCAAGCGCGCGCCCATCACGAGCCGCACGACGCTCAGCCTGCCCCTCGACCTCCGCGTCGAGCGCACGCGTGCGGCGGTCGGCAGTTGGTACGAGTTCTTCCCGCGCTCGGAGGGGGCCAAGCAGAAGAAGGACGGCACGTTCAAGAGCGGCACCTTCCGCACGGCAGCCCGTCGCCTCCCTGCTGTTGCGGCGATGGGCTTCGACGTCGTCTACCTCCCGCCGATCCACCCCATCGGCACCGCCTTCCGCAAGGGCCCCAACAACACGCTGGATGCCGGCCCCAACGACCCGGGCTCACCCTGGGCGATCGGCGCGAAGGAGGGCGGCCACGACGCCATCCACCCCGATCTCGGCACCCTCTCCGACTTCAAGGCCTTCGTGTCGACCGCGAAGAAGGCCGGGCTCGAGGTCGCCCTCGACCTGGCGCTGCAGTGCTCCCCCGACCACCCCTGGGTGACCGAGCACCCGGAATGGTTCACGACCCGGGTCGATGGCTCGATCGCCTACGCCGAGAACCCGCCCAAGAAGTACCAGGACATCTACCCGCTTAACTTCGACAACGACCCCGAGGGCCTCAGCCGCGAGGTGCTGCGCATCGTCGAGCACTGGATCGCGCAGGGCGTGCAGATCTTCCGCGTCGACAACCCCCACACCAAGCCGCTGTGGTTCTGGGAGTGGCTGCTGCACGAGGTGGGCAGCAAGCATCCGGATGTCGTCTTCCTGGCGGAGGCCTTCACCCGCCCGGCGATGCTGCGCTCGCTCGCCCAGGTCGGCTTCCAGCAGTCGTACACCTACTTCACCTGGCGCAACACGAAGGAGGAGCTCGAGGAGTATTTGACGGAGCTCACGCAGGAGACCGCCGACTACCTGCGACCCAACTTCTTCGTCAATACCCCCGACATCCTCACGGAGTACCTGCAGTTCGGCGGGCCGGCCGCCTACAAGGTGCGCGCGGCGATCGCCGCGACCTCCTCGCCGACCTGGGGCGTGTACTCGGGATACGAGCTGTTCGAGGATGTCGCGCGCCCGGGCTCCGAGGAGAACATCGACAACGAGAAGTATGAATACAAGGTGCGCGACTGGGAGGGCGCCGAGGCCGAGGGCCGCTCGCTCGCGCCCTACATTCGCCAGCTCAATCGCATCCGCTCGGAGCACCCCGCGCTTCGACAACTGCGCAATCTCGACGTGCACTGGAGCGATGACGACTCGATCCTCGTCTACAGCAAATACCTCGACGGGCGGTACATCCGCTCTGGCCAGTCCAACGGGATCATCATCGTCGCCAACGTCGACCCGCACGCCGTCAGGGAGACCATGGTGCACCTCGACCTCACCCGCCTCGGCCTGCAGCACGGCGACGAATACGAGGTGACCGACCTCATCACGAAGCAACGCTTCACCTGGTCGAGCGACAACTTCGTGCGGCTCGACCCGTTCACTGAGCCTGTGCACATCCTGCGCATCGACTACCGGAGCACGAGCGAAGGGGGCGCTAAGGCATGACGCGCGACACCACCCTCGAGACCGGCACCATCCTCGCGATCGCCGAGGGGCGGCATCCGCACCCCCACAGCGTTCTGGGACAGCATGAGCGCGACGGCAGCGTCGTCATCCGGGCGCTTCGCCCACTCGCCGCAGCGGTCGACGCGGTCTTCGACGACGGCTCCCGCCTGGCACTCGCTCATGTCGCCGAGGGGTTGTGGCAGGGTGACGCGCCATCCCCCGCGCTCCCCTACCGACTCGAGACCCGCTATGAGGGCGCCCCCGCGTGGATTACCCACGACCCCTATCGCTTCGGACCCACGCTCGGCGAGATGGACGTATACCTGTTCGGCGAGGGCCGACATGAAGAACTGTGGCGGATGCTCGGAGCCCGCTTCACGACGCATGAAGGCGTTGAGGGCACGGCGTTCGCGGTGTGGGCACCGCACGCGCGGGCCGTGCGCATCATGGGCGACTTCAACGGGTGGAACGGCGTCGGTCACGCCATGCGTCGCCTCGACGACAACGGGGTCTGGGAACTCTTCATCCCCGCCCTTGAACCCGGCAGCAACTACAAGTTCGAGATCCTGACCCGCCATGGCGACTGGGTTGGCCGCGCCGACCCCATGGCCCGCTACACCGAGGTGCCACCCAAGACCGCGTCGGTCGTGGGCAGGAGCAGCTACCAGTGGGGCGACAACGAGTGGCTCGCGCAGCGCGCGGAACGCGACCCGCACAACACCCCCATGAGCGTCTACGAACTCCACCTCGGCTCCTGGCGGCCCGGGCTCGGCTACCGCGACATCGCCGATCCGCTCATCGACTACGTGACCGACTTGGGCTTCACACACGTCGAGTTCATGCCACTCGCCGAGCACCCCTATGGCCCCTCCTGGGGCTACCAGGTCACCGGCTACTACGCGCCGACGAGCCGTTTCGGTCACCCCGACGACCTGCGCTACCTCATCGACCGCCTCCACCAGGCTGGCATCGGCGTGCTCATGGACTGGGTGCCCGGCCACTTCCCCAAAGACGAGTGGGCGCTCGCGAACTTCGACGGCATGCCGCTCTACGAGCACAGCGACCCGCGCCGCGGCGAGCAGCCCGACTGGGGCACGCTCGTGTTCAACTTCGGCGACTCGCAGGTGCGCAACTTCCTCGTCGCCAACGCCCTCTACTGGCTTGAGGAGTTCCATATCGATGGCCTCCGTGTCGACGCCGTCGCGAGCATGCTCTACCTCGACTACTCGCGCGACGAATGGCTGCCCAACGAGTTTGGCGGCCGCGAAAATCTCGAGGCCATCAGCTTCCTGCAGGAGGTCAATGCGACCGCCTACAAGCGCTACCCCGGCATCGTCATGATCGCGGAGGAGTCGACCGCGTTCCCGGGCGTCACGCGCCCCACAGCGGGCAACGGCCTCGGCTTCGGCCTCAAATGGAACATGGGCTGGATGCACGACGCCCTGCAGTACGTCGCCGTCGATCCCATGTGGCGTTCACACCACCACCACGACATCACCTTCAGCCTGCAGTACGCCTTCAGCGAGAGCTTCATGCTGCCGATCAGCCATGACGAGGTCGTGCACGGCAAGGGCTCGCTCCTCGGCAAGATGCCGGGCGACCAGTGGCAGAAACTCGCGAACGTGCGAGCATTCCTCGCCTACATGTGGGCGCATCCGGGCAAGCAGCTGCTCTTCATGGGACAGGAGTTCGGTCAGCCGTCCGAATGGAGCGAGCAGCGGGGGCTCGACTGGTGGATCCTCGACCAGCCCGCCCACCAGGGACTCCACCGCCTCGTCGGCGAGCTCAACCGTGTCTACGCGGCCGAGCCCTCGCTGTGGCAGAGGGACAACGACCCGCGAGGCTTCCAGTGGCTCGTCGGCGACGATGCCACCAACAATGTCGTGGCCTTCGTGCGCTGGTCGGCAGACCGGCAGCCGATCGTCGCGATCGTGAACTTCTCCGGCATCCCCGTGGGGCCCTACCGCGTCGGGCTGCCGCAGGCGGGCGAGTGGGTCGAACTCGTCAACACGGATGCCACGGAGTTCGGCGGCTCGGGCGTCGGCAACTTCGGCATGGTCACCGCCGACGAGACACCGTCGCACGGGCAGCCGGCATCGGCGGAACTCACGATCCCGCCGCTCGGCGCCCTCTACCTCAAGCCGCGGGAGTAACGGCTCAGTAGAGCAGATTCGTCAGCTGCCGACGGGCGGCGACGACCCGCGGGTCCTCGGCGCCGGCGACCTCGAAGTACTCGAGCAGGCGCGTGCGCACGCGGTCGCGGCCGTCTTGGTCGAGCGCGATGAAGAGGTCGAGGAGGCGCGCGAACGCATCCTCGAGGTGACCGCCCGAGATGTCGAGGTCGGCGACATCGAGTTGCGCGTCGAGGTCCTTGGGCGCGTCGGCGGCCGCGGTGCGGATCTGCGCCGCGGTCTTACCGGAGAGCCGGTTGAGCAGCGACACCTGCGCGAGGCCGGCAACCGCGAGCTGGTCACGCGGATCCTGCGCGATGGCCTTCTCGTATGCCGCAATCGCCGTGGGGAAGTCGCCCCGCTCGATCGCGTCGTACGCCTCCTGGTGCAGGGGCGGGAGCGGCTCCTCCTGCGGCTCGACATCCTCCGCCTGTTGGCCGTCCACGGTCACAGTGCCCGAGACGCCGTTCTGCGCCGCCAGGGCAAGGAGCTGGTCAAACACGGCCCGGAGCTGGTCCTCGGCGACCTCACCCTCGAACAGCGCGAGGGGGCGCCCCGCCACGATGGCGGCGACGGTCGGCACGGCCGCGACGTTGAACGCCTGCTGCAGTTGCGGGTTACGAGTCGCATCGACGCTCGCGAGCACGAGACGCCCGCCGAAGGACTTGACGACGGATGCGATGCCCTGCCACGGTTCGCCGGCGTTGAACTCCACGACCACCGGCACGGTGTTGGAGAGTTCGAGCAGGCCCTGGAGTGCGGCGTCGCCACTCTCAAGCGTGAGCGACGGGACCGCCACCGTGCCGGGCGCGGCGCCCGCCGCTGCGGAACCGCCGGCCTGCGGCCCGCCCTGCGGAGCCGAGGGCTGCGCCTGCGCGGCTGGCCGGACGAGGGATGAGAGGTCGACGGCACCACGCAGGTGCGCGCCGGAGGGGGGAACGCTGGTCATGGGAGTTCTCCTGCCGCTGTCACGCCTTCGGTCGCCCCGATGAGACGGATCTTCTCGTCACTGCCGGCCGGCGGCACATAGAAGAGCAGCTGGTAGCCGTAGGTGACGAAGACACCCTTGGTCGTCTCGGTGAGGCCAGTCATCAACTTTACCGTCGGCCCCACGCTGATGGTGGCCCCAGCCTCCGTCGGCGTGACGGTCTCGGTGTCACCGAAGTTCAGCGTCAGAAGCGCACCGGTGTCATTGGTCGCGAGGGCGATGCGCTCACCTGTTCCCTCCGCCGGCGTCGTCGCGAGCGCCACGGGACCGGAGACGGCAGCGGCGCGGGTCGCCCGGGCATCCGGGCCGGCGATCGAGAGGAAGGAGTCGTTCTCGAGATCGAACTCCTCCGCGTATTCGCTCGCGGTGCCGTTCAACAGCACGTCGGCATAGGCCGTGGCGACCTGCTCGGGCGTGAGCTTGAGGAACCTGTTGTCGGGCGAGTAGCGCACCGCGCCGACGGTCTCGGCGGCAACCTGCGGGAAGGGCTGCTCGGTCGCCTGCAGCTTCACGCCGTACTGCACGCGATAGTTCTCGCGCGGGGACTCCTGGTGCAGCACGTAGGCCATGGGCACGACGGTCTCGTCCTCGGGGTCCTGCACGATCACGAGTGCGACGCGAGGCCAGGCATCCGTCTGCTGCGGCAGCGAGAGCGCGATCGGCTCGGCATGCACGGTGGTGGGTGCCGGCTGCGCCCCGTCGGCGGCCCGCATCACGTAGTTCGACTTGCGCATCTCGAGGGCCGGACCCTCGAAGCGGGTGGCGAGCAGGTCGGCGTCGAGCGACGCGTCGGCCTCGGTGGCAACCCTGGCGATGTCCGCCATGATGCTGCGAAGCTGCGCCTCCGTGACCGCGACATCCTTGAGTGCGGTGACGCTCGCCTCGGCACCCGCGGTCGCCGACGGCGACGGCTCGGGCGAGTCGATGCGCGGCCACATGTCCGGTGAGCAGCCTGTGAACACGAGCGAGCCGATGAGCAGCCCCGGCACGACCGCGATTCGTGCCCGACCCGAACGCCGTCCACGCGAGGGAGCTTCCGGCTGCGGTGCCGCGGGGCGGACTGCCTTGGCTGCCTTACGGGCGCTGTACTTCGGCGGCTTCGGCATCTTCTGCCCCTTGCCGGACTTGCGGCGCGGGCCACGCATGCGACGCCAGTGCGAGAGCGCCCAGAGGTAGAGCCCGATTCCCGCGGCGAGCAGCACGACACCGGCAGCGATGAGCGGCCCGGCCCACGGCGTGCGGTTGTCGAGAGGCCACGCGATGCTGACGTCCTTCGGTGCCGCCTCTTCGCCGTTCGACATGACGAGCACAGAGATGCCTTCCGGCACGTTGGCCATGAAGGTGAGGGCAGCTTCTCCCGTGTACTCCGCGAGCCACAGGTCAGAGCCAAGCGCGCTCGGCACGGTCTCCTCCTCGCCCTCGACGAGTTCCGCCTCGAGCGAGCCAGACTCCTCATCGAACGTCAGGACGTTGTGGGAGGCCTCGCCGATCCATGCCTGGACGTCGGCGGTGCGGCCATACACCGCCACAATGTCCCCCGGCCCGCTGATGTTCAGGCGCTGCCGGCCGTCGTGGGCGTGGAGCGTCTCGCTCTCGATGAGCGTCAGGGGCGCATCATCCATCGACGACGTCTCCGCGACGAGACGCTCAGGTCCCGCGAAGACGGTTCGCTGGGCGAGGCCGAGACCGATCAGTACGAAGGCAAGAACGAAGCTGACGATCGCTGCTACAAAGCGCAACGAACCCTCCTCTCTCGGTGCCGTGTCGGATCTGGGGTGCCGCTGACACGAAGGGGTTCCCCGGTCAGTCGGCCAGTGGCGCCCTCTTGTTCGGGTGCCGAAACGGCAGGCAAAGACATTCCACACTAGTCATCGAGGCTGAATGCCTCCTAACAGCGGGCTGAATGCGCCGAGCGGCGGATGCGAGGAGTATTGCTCACAGAGCAGAACGAAGGGCTCGAATCGGGTCGCTGTCCCCCACCGACTAAACTCAGCTAGCGGAACCAGCCGACGCTGATTCAACGAACACAGGAGACGACCGTGCCCATCGACGAGGGATCGTTCAGCACCACAATGCGCGGCTACAACCGCGAGGAGGTCGACTCCGCCCTCCAGGATCTTCGCCGCGAGCTCATCAAGGCCAATGCCGACAAGGCAGAGGCCACCAAGGAGATCAAGCGCCTCAAGGCGACGGTCGATGACCTCCAGGCCGAGCTCGACGAGACCGGCAGCCCGACGTATGCGGGGCTCGGCACCAAGCTCGAGAACACGCTTCGCATTGCAGAGGAGCAGTCGACCCGGCTCATCAGCCAGGCCGACATCGACGCTGAGAAGCTCCGCAGCACGGTGCAGGCAGAGGTGCAGGCGCTCCGAGCCGAGGCCGCAGAGGCTGCCGACAGCCTGCTCGCCGATGCCACGGCACGCGCCGACAAGATGCTGGCGGATGCGCGCACCGACGCAGAGGACCTCGTCACCCGGGCGCGCGCCGAGGCCGAGACGCTGACGCAGGACGCGCTGCGCGAGGCTGCGAGCATCCGTGGCGCCGTCGCCACCGAAGCAGCGGAGGTGCGCACGAGCGCCAAGCGCGAGGCCGCGGCCGTTCGGGCTGAGGCAGAGCGTGAGGTCGCCGAACTGCGCGCCGTCGTGGACCGCGAAGCAGGCGAAGCCCGGGAGGCCGCCGCCGCGCTCGCTCGTGACACGGAACGCGGCAGGGCCGAGTTCACGGCCGAGAGCGAGAAGCAGCGCGGCGACCTCGAGCGCGAGATCGAGCAGAAGCGCACCGACCTCGACCGGCACGTCGAGCAGACGCGGGCAGAACTGGCGGCCACGGTTGAGTCCACCCGCGCCGAGTTGGCGCGGGAGATCTCCGAGGCACGCACCTCGCTCGAACTCGACACCGCGGAGGCGCGCGGCGCACTTGAGCGCGACACCCGTGAAGCCCGCGGTGCCCTCGAACGCGAGACGAGCGAGGCGCAGGCCGCGCTCGCGCGTGAGACGGCTGAGGCCCGGGCCCAGCTCGCGACAGAGACAGCGGATGCCCGTGCTGAACTCGAACGGGAGACCACAGAACAGCGTGCCGCCCTCGAGCACGAGATCCTCACCCGGCGCAGCGAGCTCGACCGCGAGATCACGAGCCGGCGCGAAGAGCTGGAGCAGGAGATCGCCACGCGCACGGCGGAGATCGCCCAGGAAGTCGATGCCAAGCGCTCCGAGATCGACCACGAGGTCGCGTCCAAACGTTCGGCGATCGACCAGGAGGTCGCCGCGAAGCGAAGTGCGGTAGACCAGGAGGTCGCCAGCAAGCAGTCCGCGATCGACCTTGAGGTGTCCACGCGGCGGGCCGAGCTCGAGCGAGACATCGAGTCCCGCACTCTGGAACTCGAGCGCGAACTCGAGACCCGCGCCCAGGAACTCGAACGCACGGTTGAAGCCCGCATGCAGGAGCTCGAACGGGAGATCGAGACCCGCCGCAGCGAGATCGACCAGGAGGTCGAGCGCAAGCGCAGCGAGATCGACCAGGAAGTCGCAGCGAAGCGCAGCGAAGTCGAGCAGGAGGTCTCGGCGAAGCGCAGCGAGATCGACCACGAGGTCGAGACCAAGCGCAGCGAGGTCGACCAAGAGGTCGCGAGCAAGCGCAGCAAGATCGCACAGGAGATCGCGAACGAGCGATCGAAGGTCGACCAAGAGGTCACCACGAAGCGCACCGCGGTGGATCGGGAGGTCGCTGCCCGCACGGCCGAGCTCGAGCAGCACGTGGCGGAGGAGACCGCTCGCCTGCAGGAGGAGACGAGCCGCGTGCGCGGCGAGCTCGAGGCGGAGGCCACGCGCATCCGCACGACCCTCGAGCAGGAAGCGGAGCGGGTGCGCGCTGCACTCGAGCGCGAAGCGGCGCAGACGCGTGCCGACCTCGAGGAGGAATCGACGACGACGCGCACGACGCTCCACGAGGAGACGACGCGCGCACGCAGCGAGCTCGAGGAAGAGGTCACCCGGGCCCGGGCCGAACTGGAGCTCGAGATCGCCGAGCGCCGGGCAGCCGCGGAGGAGGAGACGACGACGTCGCTCGAGCGGCTCAGGCACGACGTCGAAAAGCAGCGCAAGGACCTCGCTCGTGAAGCAGAGGCCCAGCGCGCAGCGCTCAAGCACGAGGACGAGACGGTGCGGGCAGCTCTCGCAGCGGAGGCCGATGAGGCACGCGCCACGATCGCGCGGGAGACCGAGCAAGCACGCATCGACCTCGACGTCGAGCTCACGGCCCGGCGCGACGAAGCAGAGAAGGACTTCCTGGCGAAACAGCAGGAGGCGGTCGCCCAGACGCAGAAGTACCTCGAGGAGGCCCAGGCCCAACTCGCCGACGTCACCAAGCGCGCGGCCGAGAAGCGGGCGGAGGCCGAGCAGCTCGAGGCGACTTCGAGGGCGGAGGCGCGAACCCTGCGGGAGGAGACCTCTGCGACCGCAGCGGAGATCCTCGCCAACGCCGAGAAGCGCGCGCGGGCCATCGTCGACGAGGCCGAGCGCGAGTCGGCACGGCTCGTGTCGGAGGCCGAGGAACGGCTCGCCAAGATTAGGATCGAGCGAGACGCGGTCGCGGGGTACTTCGAGAACCTCCGTGGCATGCTCAAGGAGGCGGAGAGGATCTCCGGCGACAACTAACACCACGGGAGCCCGATGAAGATCCAGAATGCCTTCCGATTCGGGCTCTTCGCAGCACTCGGCGCGCTCGTTGCCATTGGCATCGGCACCGCGATCGGGAGCCTAGCGACGATCCTCACCTACATCGGTGCCGCGCTCTTCATCGCCCTCGGCCTCGACCCGCTCGTGTCCTTCCTCGAGCGGAAGCGCTTCCCCCGCTGGGCAGCCATCCTCACGGTGCTCGCGGGTGTCGTGGGCGCGGCCACGGGCCTCGTCTTCGCGCTCATCCCGGTCATCGTGGAACAGGTGGAACGCCTCGCCGACCAGGTGCTCGACATCATCGAGCTCACCCAGAATGGCGAGCTCGCGAGGGAAGTGCAGCGAATCTTCCCCGCACTCGACGTGCCCCTGGTCTTCGAGGAGGTCACGAAGTTCGTCGAGGAGCTCGACTTCTTCTCGATCGGCGGTGGTGTACTGCAGGCCGGCATCGGCATCGCGACCGCCGCCTTCGGGGCCGTGATCATCCTCATCCTGACCCTGTATTTCGTGTCATCGCTCCACACCATGAAGCGCGGCATCTACCAGCTTGTCCCTGCGTCAAAGCGCGGCAAGTTCATCGACATCGCTGAGCAGGTGATCGAGTCGGTGGGACGCTACGTCGTCGGCCAGGCGACCCTCGCGCTCACCAACGGCGTGCTGAGCTTCATCTTCTTGTCGATCATCGGCGCCAAGTACTCCGTGTTGCTGGCGTTCATCGCGTTCCTCTTCAGCCTCGTGCCGCTCGTGGGAACGCTCACGGGTTCGACGATCATCGTGCTCGGCGTGCTCGCGTTCAACGGCTGGCCCACCGTGCTCTTCGCCGCGATCTGGTACCTCGTCTACATGCAGATCGAGGCCTACGTCATCAACCCGCGCATCATGAACCGCGCGGTGAAGGTCCCGGGCGTGCTCGTCGTCATCGCGGCCCTCGCGGGTGGTGCGCTGCTCGGCGTCCTCGGCGCGCTCGTGGCGATCCCCGTCGCGGCGTCGGTACTCATCATTGTCAAGCAGGTCTTTATCCCGCGGCAGAACGAGCTCTGAGCATCAGAGCGCTCCGCTTGGGACTCAGCTCGGGTAGGTCGTCGGCAGCGGTGCGCGGTCCGGGCTGAGCCGCTCGACGATTTCGTTGAGCACCCTCCGCGTCTGCTTCTCCCCCACCCACAGGTGCTTGCCCTCCTCCACGGCGATGACCTCCGCCTCGGGGACCGCCGCGAAGCGCTGCGCCGCCTCGTCTGGACGCAGGAAGTCATCGAACTCAGGAACGACCGCGATCATCTGCTTGCCGCTGCCCGCCCACGCGGCCAACTCAGCATCACTCGTGCGGCGCAACGGCGGCGAAAGCAGCACGACGCCCGGGATGTCGTAGACCCGCCCGTGCTTGAGCGCGACCTCCGTGCCGAACGACCAGCCGACGAGCCAGGGCGCGGGCAGGCCACGCCGGTGCACGAACTCCACAGCCGCCTGGAGGTCCCATGCCTCGTCGACGCCGTCGCCGAACTCGCCGCCGCTCGTGCCACGCGGCGAGGTCGTGCCGCGGAAGTTGAACCGCAGAACTGCAATGTCGCTCAGCGCAGGCAACCGCGCGGCAGCCTTCCGGATGATGTGCGAGTCCATGAAACCACCCGCGGTCGGCAGGGGATGCAGCGCGAGCATCGTGGCGATGGGCTCGCGGTCGAGCGGCAGGGCGAGCTCACCCACGAGGGTCAGACCGTCGGTCGTGTGGAGCTCGATGTCCTCGCGCTGCGCGGGCAGCTCCACGCCAGCCTTGATCTCGATCGTCTCGGTCATCGTGACTCCCTACTTGATCTTCCAACAGTGCAAATGCCAGTGGCGCCGCTCAGCGAGCGCGCGCTCGTCGCCCAGCATCGAGTCTGCGCGCCACGTCACGACGTGCGGGGTGCCGGGCGTGATGGCCGTGGGGCAGCCGGGGCACGAGTACGACTTGACCGCTGCGGCCCCCGTCACGGGCTGCACGATCCACTCGCAGTCCCGCTTCGACTCAGTGCGGCGCCCGCCAAGCACGACGGCCGCGAGGTCGCGCTCCTCCCCTGCTGGCCGACGACGGCCGCGAGGACGATTGGAGCGGGGCATTACCCCAGTGTAGTTAGTACCAGCCCTTGGCCTGGCTGGCCCCCCAGGCGCCGCAGGGCGTGCCGTAGCGGCCCTGGATGTAACCGAGGCCCCAGGTGATCTGCGTCGCCGG
Organism: Salinibacterium sp.; assembly: GCA_015234465.1. Taxonomy (GTDB): domain Bacteria; phylum Actinomycetota; class Actinomycetes; order Actinomycetales; family Microbacteriaceae; genus Homoserinimonas. Next base: position 17,425 of record JADGNA010000005.1, read on the forward strand.
GTTCGTCGCCCAGTCGGCCCCCGCCGAGGCCATCTTGTTGCCGGGCAGGGACTGCGGGATGCCGTAGGCACCGCTCGAGGGGTTGTGGGCGAAGGTGTTCCAGCCGGACTCCTTGTTCCAAAGGGCGACGAGGCAGTCGTACTGGTCGACTCCCCATCCGCGCGCCGCGACCATGTCATAGGCGATGGCCTTGGCGGAGCCCGGGTCCGGGGAGCCAGCAGCCGGCGCACCGGCGGAAACCTTGGGGGGCGGTGGCGGCACGTAGCGCTCGGCCTGGAAGCTGTCGCGGCCGAGCGGCTGCAACGCTGCGACGGATGCGACCGAGATCGACTGGGCCACGTCTGCATCCGGAGTCACGGATGCATCGGCACCGGCCTGAGCCGTCTGCGGCATGTTCGGGGCTACCACCGACACCGCCATCACACCGGCCGCAACCGTGAACGCGAAGACCTGCAGCGCGAGGCGCCCGTGCATGCGGGTCGACAACAGTGCATCGCCTGACCTGGTTCCCCCGGCCCGGGATGCGCGATGAATCCCTCGCCTACTCACAGTGAACAGACCTTAGCCGACTGGACTGGGAAAATATAGGCCACGCGCGGCTCAGTCAACCGTCTGCATGATGTCGACGACGGCATCCAGCACCATGTCGACCTGCGCCTCGCGGTAGCCGCCACGCTGGGGGCGGAACGCAGACCGGCGCACATCAGCGACGGCAAGGGGCTCGCCCCTCGTGAGATACGCAGAGATGCGGTCGGCCAGCGCGTCCACCTCGCTCCTGCGGTAGCCATTCACCAGCAGGTTGACGCGTGCGAAACGGTTGCCGGAAGGCCGGGCCAGCCGGTCGACGATCTCCTGGGCGAGCTGGCGCCGCTGCTGCACAAGAGTTTCCTCACCGAGCTCCGCCGCCAGCCGAGCACGCTCCCGCATCGCGAAGGCGTCTTCGAGTCGCTCGAGCGCCGCGTCCACGTGCTCGGGGGAATATCCCCCCTTGCGCATCGCGAAGGCTGTCAGGCGGATGTCACCGGCCGAGATGGTGGAAATCTCCCCGCGCTCCGCCGTGTAGGCGCGGCGCGCATCCTCAAGGAAGTCCTCGACCTGCTCGATGTCGTAACCGAGACGGTTCCTGCGGGTCTTGGGGAAGGTAGCACTCACGCACCCATTCTGCCCTACCGAGGCTTGGGACCCGTCGCTATCCGAAGAGGTAGAAGAGCACCCAGGCTGCCGCAGCGCTCGGGAGGATGGAATCGAGGCGGTCGAGGAAGCCGCCATGACCGGGCAACCACGTGCTGATGTCCTTGATGCCGAGGTCCCGCTTGATGAGCGACTCAGCGAGGTCGCCGATCGTGGCCGTGAAGATCATCGTGAGCCCGAAGATCACGCCGACCCACCAGGGCTTCTCGAGCAGGAACACCGTGAACAGGATGCCCACCGCCTGGGTCGCGACCACGCCACCCGCGAGCCCCTCCCACGTCTTGCCTGGGCTGATGCGCGGTGCCATCTTGTGGCGTCCGAAGTTGAGGCCCGTCACATAGGCACCGATGTCGGCGGCGACCACCGTGATGATGAACGCCAGCACCCAGCGCTCCCCGCCATCCTGTGCCGTCAGCAGCACGGCGAAACCCGCCATGAACGGGATGTAGACCTGCACGAGCGTGCCGCCGGCGATGTCGAGCCAGAAGTCCTTGGCTGAGACGCGGTGGCTTGGGCGCAGCAGCTCCGCCGTGCGCCAGAGTGCCACCAGCCCGATGCCTGCGAGAGCGGCGAACCACTTGCCGTCCGCCCCCAGGTAGAACGCGGCGGGAACTGTCGCGAGGGCTGCGAGCACCGTCGGGAGTCGGGGAACGTTGCGGCCGCCGAAGCGCAGAGCGCTCGCGAGCTCGAACGCCGTGAACCCCACGAGTGCCCCGGCGAAGAGCAGGAACAGTTCCTTGAACACCATCAGGCTCAGCAGGAGCAGAGCTCCGAGCGCCAGGCCGATGGCGATGGCCGCGAAGAGGTTGCGACCCGCCTTCGCTTCTATGCGCTCATTGGTCGCCTCAAGCTTCGCCCGCTGCGCCTCGAACTGTGCCTTGATGTCTTCAGCGCGCGCCTGGGCGAGCGCCTCGAACTCGTCGCGCTTCGAATGGGCTCGGCCGGATCGCGGCGCGGGCGTGTGGCCGTCCGACTGCTCCGACATTCAGACCTCGAGCAGCTCGGCTTCCTTCTTCTTGAGCGCCTCGTCGACCGCGTCGATGTAGGTCTTCGTGATCGCTTCGAGCTCCTTCTCGCCGCGAGCGATCTCGTCCTCGCCGACCTCGGACTTGAGCGCGTCGAGGTCGTCCTTCGCCTTGCGACGGATGTTTCGGATCGACACCTTGGCGTCCTCGCCCTTGCCCTTCACAAGCTTGACGTACTCCTTGCGGCGGTCCGCCGTGAGCTCGGGGAGCACCGCACGGATGATCGTGCCGTCATTGCCGACGTTGGCACCGAGGTGCTCCGCCTTCGCGATGGCCTTCTCGATGTCCTTCAGCGCGGACTTGTCGAAGGGGGTGATGATGAGCATTCGCGCCTCGGGATTGTTCATCGTGGCGAGCTGCCCCAGGGGCGTAGGTGTGCCGTAGTAGTCCACCAGCAACTTCTGGAAGAGGGCGGGGTTGGCACGGCCGGTGCGGACGTTCGCGAAGTCATCCTTCGCCGCCTCGACCGACTTGCCCATCTTGTCTTTGGCCTCTGCCAAAACATCGCTGATCACTGGTGCTCCTTCTGGGTCTGTAGCGAGTGTACCGGCGAGCCGGGGCTAATTGCTGACGAGCGTGCCGATGGCCTCGCCGCGGATCGCCTTCGCGACGTTGCCTTCGGGCTCCATGCCAAAGACCACCATGGGCATGCCGTTGTCCATGCAAAGGCTGAACGCGGTCGAGTCGACCACCTTGAGGCCCTGTACGAGCGCCTCCTGATACGTGACCTTCTCAAGCTTCGCGGCCGCGTCGTTCTTGCGTGGGTCATCGTCGTAGACCCCGTCAACACCGTTCTTCGCGACGAGCACGACATCCGCGCCGATCTCGAGGGCACGCTGGGCCGAGACCGTGTCGGTCGAGAAGTACGGCAGACCAGCACCGGCCCCGAAGATCACAATGCGCCCCTTCTCGAGGTGGCGTTCCGCGCGCAACGGGATGTAAGACTCCGCGACCTGTGTCATGGTGATCGCCGACTGCACGCGGGGCTCCGCGCCCGCCTGCTCGAGGAAGTCCTGGAGCGCGAGCGCGTTCATGACGGTGCCCAGCATCCCCATGTAATCCGCGCGGCCGCGGTCCATGCCGCGCTGGCTCAGTTCGGCGCCGCGGAAGAAGTTGCCGCCGCCCACGACGATCGCGATCTCGACCTCTTTCGAGGCGTCGGCGATCTCACGAGCTAGTCGGCTGACGACGTCGGGGTTCACGCCGAGTTGCCCTCCACCGAATGCCTCCCCCGAAAGCTTCAGGAGCACCCTCCGCTTGCCCGTCTCAGATGTCATTCTCGCTCCCAAGGTCGTCGTGTCTACAGAGTATTGGTTTGGCCCGCGAAAAGGGGGCCCGAGACGCTCAGCGTCTCGGACCCCCTCACAGCGCGTATGTTAGGCGCCGACCTTGATGCGGACGAAGCCCGTCACCGTGATACCGGCGTCCTGGGCGACCTTCGCGATCGTCACCTTGTTGTCGCGAGCGTAGTCCTGCTCGAGCAGGGCGACCTGCTTGAAGTAGGCGCCAAGACGACCCTCGATGATCTTCGGCAGGGCAGCCTCGGGCTTGCCCTCGCCGCGGCTGATCTCCTCGACAATGCGACGCTCGTTCTCAATGTCGGCCTCGGAGACGTCCTCCCGCGAGAGCACGGACGGGTTGGCGAACGAGATGTGCTGCGCGATGCCGCGTGCTGCGTCAGCGTCGTCACCCGTGTAGCCCACGACGACAGCGATCTGCGGGGGCAGGTCCTTGCTCGTCTTGTGCAGGTAGATCTCGAACTTGTCGGCCTCGACCACAGCCACGCGACGAAGCTCGAACTTCTCGCCGATGACAGCAGCCTCTTCATCGATCGCGGCAGCGACGGTCTTGCCATCGAGGTCGGCTGCGAGGGCCTCCTCAACGGTGTTGGCGCCAGCAGCAACGATCGCGTCGAGCACGCGCTCGCTCAGGGCGCCGAACTTCTCGCCCTTCGCAACGAAGTCGGTCTCGCAGGCGAGCTCGATGACGGTCGCGCGACCGTCAACGGCCTTCGCGACGACGACGCCCTCGCTCGTGGAGCGGTCGGCACGCTTCGCGTTGCCCTTCGCACCCTTGAGGCGAAGCAGCTCGGTGGCCTTCTCGAGGTCACCGCCCGCCTCGACGAGTGCGTTCTTCGTGTCGACCATGCCGGTGCCGAGGCGCTCGCGCAGGGTCTTGATGTCTTCCAGGCTGAAATCTGCCATGGGAACTCCTAAGTGTGATGAAAGTGGACTGCGGGGAGTCGACGACTACTTGGCGTCGGTGGCCGGAGCCTTCTCAGTCTCGGTTGCCTCAGCCTCGATCTTCGCCTCGGCGTCAGCCTTCGACTCCGGCGCGTGCTCGGGCGTCGCGTCCGTCGTCGGGGCCTTCTCGGCGACCTGCGCGTCAGCATCGTTCTCAGCGGTGGTCGCGCCAACGCCCTCGGACTGGCCGAGCAGCTCGGCTTCCCACTCCGCGAGGGGCTCGACAGCCGAGACGTTGCCCTCTTCGGGCTTCTGGTGACGCTGGATGAGGCCCTCAGCCGCCGCATCCGCGATGATCCGCGTCAGCAGTCCAACGGAGCGGATCGCGTCGTCGTTGCCCGGGATCGGGTACTGCACCTCGTCGGGGTCGCAGTTGGAGTCGAGGATCGCGATGACCGGGATACCAAGCTTCTTGGCCTCGTCGATCGCGAGGTGCTCCTTCTTGGTGTCGACAACCCAGATCGCCGAAGGGGTCTTCGTCAGGTTGCGGATACCGCCAAGCGACTTGTGCAGCTTGTCGAGCTCACGCTTCTTGATGAGGAGCTCCTTCTTGGTGAAGCCCTTCGTGGTGTCGTCGAAGTCGAGCTCCTCGAGCTCCTTCATGCGAGCGAGGCGCTTGCTGACCGTCTGGAAGTTCGTGAGGAGGCCGCCGAGCCAGCGCTGGTTGACGTAGGGCTGGCCGACGCGCTGCGCCTGCTCGGCGATCGCGTTCTGCGCCTGCTTCTTCGTGCCAACGAAGAGGATGGTGCCGCCGTGGGCGACCGTCTCCTTGACGTAGTCGTAGGTCTTGTCGATGTAGGCGAGCGACTGCTGGAGGTCGATGATGTGGCTACCCGAGCGCTCCGTCAGGATGAAGCGCTTCATCTTGGGGTTCCAGCGACGCGTCTGGTGTCCGAAGTGCACGCCGCTGTCGAGCAGCTGGCGAATGGTGACGACGGCCATGGCCGTACTCCTTTTCTTGCACAACGCCGCCGCAGCGGCATCCGCGCATCTTCTCAGTTGAATCGCGCCGGTCGGCGCTGAACCTGGTGCCCGGCGCGCATCCGCCCCTTCTCGCCTTGCAGCAGAGTGGGGACTGAATGGATGCGGAGGCCTGATGGGCACGCGTAGTCATCCCGTCTACACGGGATGCAGGGGCAACTATATCACCCGCGGCAGGGCGCAGCGGCGCTCAGAGGACGTCGGGTTCGCGGTGTTCCTTTGCAGGGCGGCGCCGCAGGAAACCGAGGCCGCGCGACGCCTGCTCGGTGGGCGCATCAACCTCGAGGCCATAGTGGACGCCGACGCGATCGATGATGACGTCGCGTTCAGCCTTCTCATATGCCCGCCGCTCACGCCCGAATGCGACCACCGTCGACCAGCACATCAGCAGCATGACGATGCTGAATGGCAGTGCCGTCGTGATCGCGGCGGTCTTGAGTGCCTCCAGCCCGCCCGAGAAGAGCAGCGCGATTGCGACGAGGGCCGTCACGACGGCGAAGAACACCCGGATCTTGTTGCGGGGCTCGACCTGGCCGCCCGTCGCGAGCATGCCCATGACAAGCGATCCGGAGTCCGACGACGTCACGAAGAACAGGGCGATGAGAATGATCGCGCCCGCGATGAGCACGCCCCCGGCGGGAAGCTCCTCGAGGAGGAGGAAGAGGGAACCCTCGAGGTCGACCGCACCATCCGGGCCGATCAGACCGCCGCTCCCCTCCGTCTGGCGAAAGATGGCCGAACCGCCCAGAACGCTGAACCAGAGGAACGTAATCGCCGTCGGCACGAGCAGCACGCCGGCCACGAACTGCCGCACGGTGCGGCCGCGGGAGATGCGCGCAATGAAGATTCCCACGAAGGGAGCCCACGACATCCACCAGCCCCAATAGAACGTTGTCCACGCGGCCTGCCACTCCTCACCCGCACGCCCTGCGAACGCACTGACGGTGAACGCGAGCCCGAGAAAGTTCTGGAGGTAGGCGCCGATCGACTGCACGAACTCGCGCAGCAGGAACTGCGTCGGACCAAGGAACAGCACGGCGAGCAACAAGAGGCCCGCGAGCACGAGGTTCGTGTTGGACAGCCACTTCATTCCACGCTTTACGCCCGTGACGAGGGAGAAGATCGTCGCGCCCGTGATGACGACGATGATAATGATCTGGCTCGTGCGGGTGCTCTCGGCGATGCCGCTGTTCTCGAGACCCGCACTGATCTGGAGGACACCCAGGCCGAGCGAGGTCGCGACGCCGAAGAGCGTGCCGACGAGCGCGATGATGTCGATGAGGTTCCCCCATCCGCCACGCACCCTGCGACCGAGCAGCGGCTCAAGTGCCCAGCGGATCGAGACGGGACGATTGCGGCGGTGGATCGCGTAGCCAAGCGCGAGGCCCACGACGACGTAGATTGCCCACGCATGGAAGCCCCAGTGGAGGAACGTCTGCGAGAGCGCACTTTGCGCGAGCACGCTGTCGGACCCGGAGACCCCCGGCCGCGGGTTCGCAAAGTGGCTGAGGGGCTCGGATACGCCGTAGAAGACGAGGCCGATGCCCATGCCCGCTGCAAACAACAGGGCGAGCCACGACATGAGCGAGAACTCCGGCTCGTCATCGTCCTTGCCGAGCTTGATCGAGCCGAAACGACTGAAGCCCATCCACAGGGCAAAGAAGACGAAGAGTGCCGCAATCAGCACGTAGTACCAACTGAAGTTCCGCACGATCGTCGCTTGCAGCCCGTCGAAGAGTTGTTCCGCCGACTGGGGTGCGACGAAGGCGTAGACGACGAAGACAAGCACGATTGCAGCGGATGGCCAGAAGACCCACTTCGCTACGACGGTGGTTGGAGCGACGGGATGATCGGCCTGAGAAACCTGAGACATAACCTCATGCTGCCCCGGCATGCCGCTTTCCAACAGGTGCGAACCTCCTCCACAGGGCGCACAGGCTCCCAAGAGCGCACGCTTCACGGCATCGCGACCATGTGCGGGCAGCACGAGCGGCACGCTGTTCCCATGTCGCCTCCGCCGCCAGCCAGAGCAATCCGGCTCATTGTTCTGGCGCTGTGCATGCCCGTCATCCTCATGGGCGCGAGCAACTCCCCCATTGCCGACGCGCCGAACGAGACGCGTGCGAGCACCGCGGCGGAGGCGGCACCCGGCAGGTGGCTCTGGCCGGTGGAGGGCCCGCGGCGGATCGTGGGTGCGTACGTGGCTCCCCCGACCCCGTACGCTGCCGGCCACCGCGGAATCGACCTCGCCGCTGCCGCGAACGGCGTCGTCAGGGCGCCCGCTGACGGCACCGTCCACCATGTCGGTGTCGTCGTCGACCGCGGGGTCGTTTCCATTCGCCATGCAGACGGCGTCATCTCGAGCATGGAACCGGTCGATTCCGAGCTTGCGGCGGGCGAGGCCGTCACGCGCGGTCAGACGATCGGCACCGTGGCGGCGATGGATGCCCGCTCCGCGTGGAGTGGCACGCACTGCCGATCGCCGTGCATCCACCTTGGCGTCAGGGTGCACGGCGAGTACGTGTCACCGCTCAACTACCTCGGCGGAATCCCCCGCTCCGTGCTGTTGCCTCCCCGCACCCTCGGGTGAGGCGGCTCAGCCGGCGGTCGTGCCGAGGATGTCGATGGCGAACACGATCGTGTCGGTGCCGCCGATTGCTCCCTGGCCCGCCGAACCGTAACCGTACGCCGGCGGAATGACGACGATCAGCTGCGACCCCACGGTCTGGCCCTCGAGCGCAGCCTTGAATCCGGGGATCACGCCGGAGGTCGGGAACGCCGACGGCTCACCGCGCGACCACGAGGAGTCGAACTCCTCGCCCGTGTCCCAGTTCACGCCTCGGTAGTGGACCTCAACCGTGTCACCTTCACCCACGACATCCCCGTCGCCTTCCGTGATGACGGCAAGGGTGGGCTTCTCAAGGGGAGCCGTCTCGGGGAAGGTGATCGTCGGCGAGCCGTCCTCCGCATACTCGACCGTGGGCATGCCCTCGGCTCCGGGCTCCACGACAACCATGTCGGCCGCCGCGTCGACAGGCTTGCTGACGCTGAGGATGTCGAACACGAAGATGAGCGTGTCGTCGCCCGATACGCCGATCGCCTCGTTTCCGGCCTCGCCGAAGGCATCCTCCGGAGCAATCGTCGCAACCACGCGCTCGCCCTCGACCGAGCAGTTCAGAGCCTTCACGATTCCGGGAAGGTACATCGCCTCATCGAGAACGAACGGCACACGGTCGCTGTCGTCGAGGTGGCCCGTCGACTCCATCTCCTCGCCGGTGCCGCCATTGAACAGGGTGTACGAGACCGTGACAGTGTCACCCTCCGTCGCGGGTTCGGATCCGTCACCCTCGATGATGACGGAGCGCTGCGTCTCGGCAGACTCAAGCGGGCTGTCGAATGACACCTCGGGGGCTGCCCCGAGCTCACCGTCGACGTCGACCGCGCCCGACGCATTGCCCTCGACGGCGCAGTCCTTGGACCCGGCTGTCGATGCTGCTTCCTCGTCTCCGGGCGCACACGCCGTGAGCGCAGTGGCGCCGAGGCCGAGGGCGATGAAGGCGGTCAGGACTCGGCGGGACGCCGTGAAGGATGCAGGCACGTGAGACTTTCCATGTGGGGGACGTTGCGACTGGTCCTAGCCTCTCACCCCTGCACCTATGCGCGCGCTGGGAGGTCAGGCCCTTGGATGGGCGGAGCGGTAGGAGTCCTTGAGCCTGTCCATCGAGACGTGCGTGTAGACCTGGGTCGTGCCGAGGCTCGCGTGCCCCAACATCTCCTGCACCGCTCGCAGGTCGGCTCCCCCATCGAGCAGGTGGGTGGCCGCAGTGTGACGGAGCGAGTGAGGCCCGGATGGCCCGCCGCCCGGAACCGTCTCGAGCAACGATGCAACGAGCGAGTACACCGACCTGGCCCCGAGACGCGCTCCGCGGTCACCGATGAAGACGGCTCGCCCCGCGCGCTGCGCGTCCTTCGATGCGAGCCGTGGTCGGGCGTCGGTGAGGTAGTCGACCAGCGCTTGCTTGGCCGGAACCCCGAACGGCACGACGCGCTCTTTCGCTCCCTTGCCGATCACGCGCACTGTCAGGCGAGCGAGGTCGATGTCGTCGATATCGAGCGTCACGAGTTCGCTGACGCGCAGTGCCGAGGCGTACAGCATCTCGATCACGGCGAGGTCGCGCATTGCCCGCGCGTCAGCGGTGGACGCACGCTTCCACAGGGAGGCGAGCATCGTGTCCATCTGCTCGCGTGTCAGTACACGTGGAAGGTGCCGATCGGGCCGAGGGGCGCGAAGCCGGGCTGCGGGATCCGCCTCGCCGCTACGGTGTGCGTGCCACGAGGTGAAACCACGGGCGGAGGCCGAGCGACGCGCCAGGGTCGCCTTCGAGAGGCCGCGCTGGGACTCCTGCCAGAGCCAGTCTCGGAGGAGTTCGAGCGTGAGCCCGTGCATCCGCTCGACTCCCTGCTCTTCTGCAAAGAAGGTGAGCGAGGCCAGGTCTGCACGGTAGGCCCGCACGGTGTGACCACTGAAGCCCCGCTCGTGTTCGAGGTGACGGGAGTAGGCGTCTATGGCCTCGTCGAGGCGCATTTCATCTCGCAGGTTCGGTGCCGAGGTTGAAGGGCGAGTCCTTCTTGGAGAACATCGCAATCCGCTGCTCCGGCGTCATCGCTTCGATCTGAGCCCGGTGCTTGGCGTCGACGCCGGAGATCTCTTGGCTGTCACCAATGGGCACGAGCGAGTGCACGACCCTGTCGGGGTAGGTGTGCACGATGTTGATGGACTGGGCAGCGTCTCGTCCCGAGAGCAGTCGTTCGCGGGCGCTGAGGTCGAGGGTGTAGCAGGTGGCCGCAGCGACGGAGACGGGGATTCCCGCCACCGTGCTGTGGCTCGAATAGTGGAGGTGTCCCGCGAGGATGCCGCGCACGTCCGTGCCCTCGACGATCTCCGCGAAGCGGTGCTGGTCGTGAAGCTCGAGCATCTGCATCGCCCACAGGAGCGGCGTCGGGATCGGCGGGTGGTGCACCGCGATGAGCGTGCCGTGTGCCGCGGGGGTCGCGAGTTCCTCGGCGAGCCATTCGAGTTGTGCGTCCGTGAGTTCGCCGTGGTGATAGCCGGGCACCGTCGTGTCGAGGGAGACGATCCTCAGGCCGTTGATGTCGTAGACGCGGTCCTGCGGTTGTTCCGAACCGCTGCCGAACAGTGCCTCGGAGTACTGGTAACGCTCGTCATGGTTGCCCATGACCCAGATGACCTGCGCGCCGAGTCGTTCTGCCACGGGCTCCACCAGGCCTTTGAGGGTGGCATAGGCCTCCGGCTCCCCCAGGTCGGCAAGGTCACCCGTGAAGACGAGTGCCTCGGGCCGGATGTCAGAGCGCTCCAGTTGCACGAGTGCCCGCTCCAGGTTCTGCGCCGTGTCGACGGCGTCGTAGAGTCGGCGTCCGCCCGCGAGCAGGTGCGTGTCGCTGATGTGGGCGATCACGTGGCTGGGATCCGGATGCTGTCCTAGGGCGGTCACGCCTTCACAGTATTCGGTGGGGGTGACAACCGCACCGCTTCGTCACGACACGCGCACCCATCCTCGCTCGCGTTCGACCACCGCGTCCTCCATGCCGAGCAAGCCGAGCTGCGCCTGCGTCGCTGCGAGCGACAGCCCCGAGCGGGCAGCGACATCCTCGACGCTGCGGGGCGATCGTCGACTGAGCGCGTCGAGGATGCGAATACGGTCCGGCGAGGCGTCGTCATTCTCACCGTCGCTCCCCGCTCGGCCGCCGTCCGAGCGAACGCAGTCACGGCCTGCACCACCGGGTGCCAGTTCTGCCATCTCTTCCGCAGTCGTGACGCATACCGCGTCGAACTCCCGGATGAGCCGGTGGCAGCCGGCCGACGCCGGACTCGTGACCGGGCCGGGAACCGCACCGAGGGGCCTACCCAGGGCTGCAGCATGTGCGGCAGTGTTGAGCGACCCGGATCTCCAGCCCGCCTCCAGCACGATGGTCGCCTGGCTCGCCGCCGCGATGAGCCGGTTTCGTTGGAGGAAGCGCCACTTCGTGGGCTGTGCGCCCGGCGGCAGCTCCGTGATCACGGCTCCGCCGGCGACCATGCGGGTCAGCAAGGAGTCGTGCCCCGAGGGGTAGAACCGGTCGACGCCGCCCGCGAGGAACGCGATCGTCTGGCCATTGCTGGCGAGGGCCGAGCGGTGGGCCATCCCGTCGATGCCGTAGGCCGCGCCCGACACGATCGCGAAGCCGCGGTCCACGAGTCCGGCCGCGGCCTCCATCGTCACGTGCTCGCCGTATCCCGTTGCCGCCCTCGCCCCGACGAGCGAGATCGAGTTGGCGACCGAGCTCAGCGCGTCATCGGTGCCGCGCACCCACAGGGCGATCGGCGCGTGGTGGCCGAGGTCATCAACGCCGGTCGGCCAGAGGTGATCCCCCGGCAGGAGGAGGCGTGCCCCGAGACGGGCTCCCTGGCGGAGTGCCCCGACAACGGCCTTCGAGTGCAACCGCGGGAACCACCGGGCGAGAGCATCCGTCACCTCCTTCTCGGCCATGGCGGCGCCTCGCTCCTCGAGCGCCGAGAGCACGCGGTCAACGGGCCACCGCTCGATGACGACGGTGAGGGCCAAGGATCCGCCGAGTGCGTGTACGAGTGCCCCGGCGATCGCATCCCCGGGCTCGGCGATGCCGCTCCAGGCGGCCCGCGCGAAGCTCTCCCGCGTCTCCGTTGTCGAAAGCTCCGTGCGCCGCAGCAGCTGTATGTTGCGAGTCATTTCACTCGCGTCGACTCCGAACATGCTCATGTGATCCCTCTCCTCAGGAACAGTGCCCGACCGACGTGGTCGGGACTTGGGGTCGCTCCCCCGTCCAGGTCCGCGATCGTCCAGGCGGTGCGAAGCACCCGGTCGTATCCACGCATCGTGATTCCGCCCCGCTCGAGCGCGCGATCGAGGCTTGCGGTCGATGCCGGTGGGAGACGGATGCCCGGGCTCCGCAACCAAGTGCCTGGGACGTGGGCGTTGACTTCCCATGGGGTATCCCGAAGCCGGTCCGCCGCGACCGCGCGCGCCGCGCGAACGCGCTGCCGCGCCTCATCGCTTGAAGTGCCGCCCTCGCCTGCCATCCGGAGCTGGGCCGCCGTGATGCGGCTGACCCTGAGTTGGATGTCGATGCGGTCGAGGAGCGGCCCCGAGAGCCGCGCAAGGTAGCGGCGTCGGTTGTGCGGCGTGCAGGTGCATTCGCTGTCCCGGCTGCCGTACTGACCGCACGGGCACGGGTTCGCCGCGAGCACGAGCTGGAAGCGTCCGGGGAACGATGCAACCGCGTTCGCCCGGTGGATCGTGATGGCGCCCGACTCGAGTGGTTGCCGCAACGCGTCGAGCACGGAGGCAGAGAACTCGGGAGCTTCGTCGAGGAAAAGCACGCCGTGCGACGCCCGCGCCGCCGCACCCGGGCGCACGATGCCGCTGCCTCCTCCCACGAGGGACGCGGCTGTCGCCGTGTGGTGGGGCGCTTCGAAGGGTGGGCGGGTGTCGAGCGTCGACCCGGGCGGCTGGCCGACGAGTGAGCGCAGGCAGTTGACCTCGAGGGCCCGTTCCGCGTCGAGCTCGGGCAGGATGCCTGGGAGCCTCTCCGCCAACATGGTCTTGCCCGCGCCGGGCGGCCCGAGCATGAACATGTGGTGGCCGCCGGCCGCCGCGACGACAAGCGCGTCGACAGCATCCGGATTGCCCACGACATCGGCCAGATCGGGCGTGCGGCGGGCGTCCGACTGCGACGACGGAAGCGCGAGCTCCTCCACGGGGATGGGCTCGAGTTCGGCACCATGCCAGATCGCGGCGTCTCGCAGCGACGCGACAGCGACGATGCGCACGCCCGGCACGAGCGACGCTTCGTCGGCGTTGGCGCGCGGCACCATGACGGTCTCGGCGCCTGCTCGCGAGGCGGCAAGCACCGAGGGCAGTATGCCGATGGTGGGGCGAAGCCTGCCGTCGAGTCCAACCTCCCCGATATGCACGACGCGCTCAACTGACTGCCGGGAGATGACCTCATCGGCGGCGAGCGCCGCGACCGCGATGGCAAGGTCGAAGCCCGACCCGTGCTTCGGGAGCGAAGCGGGCGAGAGGTTGATCGTGATCTTGCGACTCGCCAGCGGACATCCGGAGTTCGACGCGGCTGAACGCACCCTCTCCCTTGCCTCCCCCAGCGCGGCGTCGGGCAGGCCGATGATCGAGAAGCCGGGAAGGTTGCTGGAGATGTCGGCTTCGACCTCGACGAGGCCTCCGGCCAGCCCGAGCAATGCGACGGCTCGTGTTCTCGCGACCGGCATCAGTACACCTGCTGCAGGTGTTCGACGACGGGCGCGGCGCCGGCACGACGGATGACGGAGATCGCGTCGATGCGGATGCTGCGTCGCCGGGCCGGCACGCCGTCCTGGGTGTTCGCCTCGCACCATGCCCGCGCCAGACGTCGAAGGCGGGACAGCTTGGCACTCGTGATGGCTTCGAGGGGATGCCCGAAACCGAGCCCGGACCGCGTCTTGACCTCGACGAAGACCGTGTCGCGGCCGTCGACCGCAACGATGTCGATCTCGCCCTGCTGGCACCGCCAGTTGCGTTCCACGATCGTGTATCCGGCGCGCGCCAGGAACGCCGCCGCGTGATCTTCACCCCACCTGCCGAGCTCATCCTTTTCGGACATCGCCACCTCCTGCGTCGAGGATGGCCTCCTGCCCAGCAGGGTTGCGCGGGTACTTCCGCATCCGTGGGACACGACCGCGGAGGAGGGCTGGGGAGGAACTGACGGAAGCACACCTGCCACACAGGCTGCACGGAATAGGCTAATCCGCTGTGCATCCCGAACCTCCCACCCGCCGCCGGCGCGCATCCGGCCCCTCGCCCGTCGCGCGACACGGTCGGCTGCCCAACCGCGGCACTGGCCGTGGGCTCCTGAAGCTGCTCGGGGCTGCGCTCGCCGTCACCCTGACGAGCACGCTCGCGGTGGCCGGCGTGGCGGTCGCGAACATCACGAACCAGATCAAGCCGGGCATCGAGCTTGCCGGCGAGGACCAGGTGCCCGAGATCGGCGCCATCGAGGGCGGCGTGAACCTGCTGCTGGTCGGCAGTGACAGCGGAGGCGGGAATGCTGCCTACGGGGAGCGGGGACAGACCCTCAACGACGTCACAATCCTGCTGCACATCTCCGAGGACCATACGCACGCGACCGTCGTCAGCTTTCCCCGCGACCTGTTCGTCTCGATTCCCTCCTGCCCGGCGGAGGACGGCGGAAGCTACCCCGCCATGTCGTCGCAGAAGATCAACACGACCCTCACCTACGGTGGTCTCGCCTGCACGGTGCTGACGGTCGAGAAGCTCACCGGCCTGACGATCCCCTTCGCCGGCATGATCGAGTTCGACGGTGTCATCCAGATGTCCAACGCCGTCGGCGGCGTGCCAGTCTGCGTCGCGAGCGACATCAACGACAAGCAGATCAACTTCTCGCTCGCGGCAGGCGAGCACACCCTCTCCGGCTTCGATGCGCTGCAGTTCGTCCGCTCGCGCTACGGCGTCGGCGATGGCAGCGACCTCGCCCGCATCAGCAACCAGCAGGTCTTCCTGTCTTCGCTGGCCCGCACCATCAAGAGCGCCGACACGCTCTCTGACCCCCTGAAGGTCTACGGGCTCGCGCAGGCGGCCGTGCAGAACATGGAGATGTCGAACAGCCTGCAGAATGTGTCGACGCTCGCGTCCATCGCCGTCGCGCTCAAGGACATCCCGCTTGAGAACGTCACCTTCGCCCAGCTGCCGACCTACTACGGCAACAGCGGCAGCCAGAGCGGCGTGCTGCTCAAGAAGGATGACGCCCAGGAACTCTTCGACGCCCTCATCAACGATGTGCCGGTGCACCTGACGGGCTCCCTCGGCGAGGGCGCTGTGCAGAACCCGGATGCTGTCGTCACGACCCCCGAACCGAGCGAGGCGGTAACACCCGCACAGCCCGAGGCCGGCACCCCTGACACTCCGGCGACCCCGGAGACTGGAGCCGTCGAGCCGGGCACCCCTGCGGAGACTCCCGTGGTGGAACTGCCGGACTCGATCACGGGATCGACCGCGGCGACGCCCTCCTGCTCGGCGGGCCAGTAGTCCCGCACGGCCGCTCGTAGCGCTCCGCGGGGGCGCTACTCGTCGAGTGCGAGCTCCTTCGGCAGCTCCAGCTCCTTGGCGTTGAGTTCCTCGACGTTGACGTCCTTGAACGTCAGCACGCGAACTGCCTTGACGAAGCGGTCCGAACGGTAGACGTCCCAGACCCAGACGTCCTTCATCGTCAGCTCGAAGTAGAAGTCGTGTTCCGTGTCCTGCCGCACGAGTTCGACCTCGTTGGCCAGGTAGAAGCGACGCTCGGTCTCGACGACATAGCGGAACTGCGAGACCACGTCGCGGTACTCCCGGAACAGGGCCAGCTCGACCTCGCGGTCGTAGTCTTCAAACTCGTCGTCTTCCATAGCGGCTCAATCCTACGCTGTTCGCGCAGAGCGGCCGGGTTGCGCTCAGGAGGCGCGAAGCTCCTCGGCTGCAGCCTCACTGTCATCGAGCAGCCCGTCGAGGAGGCTCGGCGGCTTGAGCCAGCTGTGCCGGTGCAGCTCGCTCGGGCCGAGTTCCGTGATTGCGGCGTAGTGCGCTGCGCTGCCGTAGCCCTTGTTACCGCGCCATCCGTAGCCGGGTATGCGCTCATCGTGCTGGATCATGAGCGAGTCGCGATGCACCTTCGCGATGACGGATGCCGCGGAGACCGACGCGCAGTCCCGGTCGGCCTTGACCCGGGTGACGACGTGCGCGTCGCCCCCGAGGGCGGGGCTGAGCCAGTCGAAGTGGCCGTCAAGGATGATCGTGCTCTCGGCGAGCGGAATCCCTGCGTCCCGGAGCGACTCGAGCGCGCGGGCACCTGCGAGTCCGAGGCACGCTGAGATGCCGAGCCGGTCGACTTCTTCAGGCGAGGCGAGTCCCACCGCGCTGTGCAGGCCCCATGACTGCGCGAGGGGCGCGAGTTGCTCACGGCGCCGTTCGCTCAGGAGCTTGGAGTCGCGCAGGCCTTCAGGGATCTTCGGCATGCGGCCGCCCACGACGCACATGCCTACCCCGACCGGGCCCGCGATCGCGCCGCGCCCGACTTCATCCACGCCGATGACGAAACGCGAGCCTGCCCGCTGCAGGCGTCGCTCGATGGTGAGGCTTGGAGTCGCGACCGTCATGTCAGCCCGCACTTGCCGAATCATCGACGCCTTCGAAGACGTCGGGGTGGTTGTCGAGCCAGACCCAGCGATCGGTCGGCCAGCTGATGACGATGGCGCGCCCCACGACATTCTCAAGCGGCACGAAACCCTTGCTCGGTCCCGTGGCATTGCAGCGCGAGTCGCAGGAGTTGTAGCGGTTGTCGCCCATCACCCACAGGGCGTCGTCCGGAACCGTGACGGCGAAGTCGTCTTTCGCCACCTTCGTCACGCGCTCTGGAAGCTTCAGGTAGGGCTCATCGAGCGGGATGCCATTGACCGACATCTGGCCGAAGGTGTTGCAGCACGCGACCTCGTCGCCGGGCAGGCCGATGACTCGCTTGATGAGGTGGTCGTTGCTGTCGGGAGCGCTCAGGCCGACGGCCGCGAGCACCCAGTCGACCGCCTCGACCACCGGCGAGCGTTCCTCCTGGGGCGTTGGTGCGAGCCATCCGCCCGGATCTTGGAAGACGATGATGTCCCCGCGGTTGAGCTCGACGACATCGGGAACGAGCTGGTTGACGATGATCCGGTCGTAGATCTGGAGCGTGTTCTCCATCGAGGAGGACGGGATGTAGAACGACCGCACGAGGAAGGTCTTGATGACGACCGAGATGAGCACGGCGGCAATGAAGATGACCAAGAGGTCACGAAGGAACAGCAGGGCGCCGCGACGTCGGCGGCCCGAAGCAGTTGTCGCAGCAGCATCGGCCGGCGAAGAATTTTCTGACATTAAACCCCTGAGCTCCCCGCCAGTTTACGTGGCGGGGAGCTCAGGTGGACACGTTTCTCCGTGCGTCGCGCGAAGCGGTGGATCAGCTGTCGCGCTTCTCCTTGATCTTGGCCTTCTTGCCGCGCAGGTCACGCAGGTAGTAGAGCTTGGCGCGACGGACGTCACCGCGCGTCACGACCTCGATGTGGTCGATGACGGGAGAGTGCACCGGGAAGGTACGCTCGACGCCGACCTGGAAGCTCACCTTGCGAACCGTGAACGTCTCGCGCACACCCTCGCCCTGGCGGCCGATGACGACGCCCTGGAAGATCTGGATACGCGAGCGGTTGCCCTCGATGATGTTGACGTGCACCTTGACGGTGTCACCGGCGCGGAACTCCGGGATGTCGGAGCGGAGTGAAGCCGCGTCGACGGCGTCGAGAATGTTCATGGTGATTCGCTCTCTGCGACCGCCACAGGTCGACCGCGTTCTCAGTACTGCAGAAAGTGGGATGGTGCCGAGACATTGCAGACCCCCCTGTGGCAGGGTCGTGCGCAGGCACAAACACTCATTCTGCCACAGCGCTGGGGCTGGCGCTAATCGCCCTCGCGTTGCGTCGGCGGGTCAAGGCGGATGACCTGTCCGCGAAGCGGCGCATCCGCGGTGGGGTGGCCCGGAACCCTGACTCGCGTGGCTTGGAACTCCCGGGCGGATGCCGCGGCGTCACTGAACTCCTCGACAACCGACTTCACGCGGCGACGCGTCTCCAGCACCCACTGCACGACGGCGGACCAGAACGCAATCACGCCCACGATGAGCACGAGGAGCAGCATGGGCGCGGGAATCGGGAACGGGGACGCCATGATGAGCAGGAGCCAGGTGCCCAGCACCCCGACGTCGACCCACGAGACCGCCTGGTCGAGCCGGACGTCCTTGCGGATCCAAGTGAGGAAGAAGACCACCGCGAGCGCGGCGGCGATCACGAACCCGAGGAAGAACGGCGCGATGACGCCGCCGATGTCCTGCCAGTGCCAGATCCATGAGACGACGACGAACCATGTGGGCAGCACGACGGGCGCCCATCGGAGGGCGAAGTAGATACCGCGCCGAGAGACCATGCCTCCAGAGTACGACTACCGCTGAAGCGCTTGCGGCCGTTTCGCGGAGAGCGCACGGCGCTCCCTCCCCAACTCGCGACCGCAAGCCTTCGTGTTCGCTGGGGATTTGTCGCCAACGGGCCAAGCAGCGGGAGAGTCAAGACATGACGCGCTTCGGCTACACCCTCATGACGGAACAGAGCGGCCCCCGCGAACTCGTGTCCTACGCTGTCGCTGCTGAGCAGGCAGGCTTCGACTTCGAGGTCTCGAGTGACCACTACTCCCCCTGGCTGACCGAACAGGGCCATTCGCCCTACGCATGGTCGGTGCTGGGTGCCGTCGCGCACGCAACCACGCGGGTGGACCTTGCGACCTACGTCACATGCCCGAGCATCCGTTACCACCCGGCCGTCGTGGCACAGAAGGCGGCGACGATGCAGCTGCTGTCGGGAGGCCGCTTCATCCTCGGGCTCGGTGCGGGCGAGAACCTCAACGAGCACGTCGTCGGTGAGGGATGGCCCATGGTGGATGCCCGACACGACATGCTCGAAGAGGCCGTCATGATCATCCGGGAGCTTCACACGGGCGACCTCGTGACGTGGCAGGGCGAGTACTTCAGGGTGGATTCAGGAAGGATCTGGGACCTGCCCGACGAGGGTGTCCCCATCGGCATCGCCGTCTCTGGCGCGAAGTCGATCGCGCGCTTCGCGCCGATGTCTGACCACATGATCACGACCGAGCCAGACGGAGACCTCGTCTCGTCGTGGCACGACGCAGCCGGCGCGGGCGACGGTGCCCGCGTCATCGGGCAGGTGCCGATCTGCTGGGCACCCAACCGCGAGGACGGGGTCGCGCTCGGACACGAGCAGTTCCGGTGGTTCGCCGGGGGTTGGAAGGTGAACGCTGACCTTCCGACGCCTGCCGGTTTCAGCGCCGCGACGAACTTCGTGCGACCAGACGATGTTGCAGGCTCCATCGCGTGCGGCCCCGACCTCGATGAGCTCGCCGAGAGCGTGCGCCCGTTCATGGACGCCGGGTTCACCGACATCGCGCTCGTGCAGGTCGGCGATCGTTACCAGGAGCAGTTCCTCGCCGAGGTCGCCGAGCCGCTGCTCGAGCGCCTGCGAAGCCTCTGACGCGGCTCAGTCGAGGGAGGGAGGCGGCAACAGTTCCGGCCGCACGCGGCGAGTGCGCTCCACCTGCTGCTCGTGACGCCACGCCGCGATCGCCGCATGGTTGCCGCTGAGGAGCACGGGAGGCACGTCGAGTCCGCGCCAGGACGCGGGCTTCGTGTAGCTCGGGTACTCGAGCAGACCGGCTTCGTGGCTCTCCTCTACGAGACTCTCCGGGTTGCCGATGACCCCGGGGATCAGGCGGCCGATCGCCTCGATCATCGCCATCGTGGCCACCTCGCCGCCATTGAGCACGTAGTCGCCGAGGCTGATGAGCCGCACCTCCGCACGCGTCGCCGCGTAGTCGACGACGCGCTGGTCGATGCCCTCGTAGCGACCGCATCCGAAGACCAGGTGCGAGCGCTGCGCGAGCTCGCGCGCGGTCGCCTGCGTGAACACCTCGCCCGCCGGTGAGGGGAAGATGACGGTCGGCGCATCCGACGACTCGAGGATGCCGTCGAGCGCCTCGCCCCAAGGCTCCGGCTTCATGACCATGCCGGCTCCCCCGCCGTAGGGAGTGTCGTCGACCGTTCGATGCCGGTCGTGCGCATGGTCGCGCAGGTCATGCACCTGCAGTGTCATCACGCCGCTCTGCCGTGCCTTGCCGAGCAGGGAGACGTCGAGCACGGAAAAGAACTCGGGGAAGATCGTGACGATGTCGATGCGCACCCGCAAAGTCTATGCAGCGACTCAGGCCAAGCCGACCGCGGGCATGGCTCCCTCCTCCACATCGATGGGCGCATAGGCGTAGCGATCGAGCACGAGCTGCACGATGCGGGAGTCCGGCTCCTCATGCGCGAGCAGGAGTGGCGGCGCGACCACGTCTGCAGAGGATGTCGCGGCGAGATGCGCGAAGTAGCCGGGCGCAAGCAGGTAGGTGCTTACAACGACCCGGTCGCACGGCCATTCTCTGCGTTCCGCCGCGACAGCATCCGCAACGGTCGGAGACGCCGCCGAGAGGAACGCGGCACGCACCGGCATCCCGAGGGAAGCGGAGAGCATCCGCGCCACTTCGCGGCAGTCATCGAGCGCGCGCTCGTCACTCGACCCCGCACAGGCGAGGACGATGCGATCGGAGACGCGCAGGCCGACTGACAGGAGCCGGCTGACGAGGATGTCGACCAGGTCGCGGTCTGGACCTAGGGCATCCGTCAGCACAGCGCGTGGCCATCTCTCGACCTCCTGCGCGAGATCGACGTGCACGTGGTAGCCCGCAGACAGGAGGAACGGCACCACGACGACGGGACGATCGCGTCCGAGGCTGGCGATCGTGAGCGGGACATCCGGCTGCTGCACGTCGACGAAGCCACCGCGCACCGGCACACCATCGAGTGCGCGGCCGACCGCCGCGACGAGGCCAGCGACGGCGGCCTGTCCCAGTGGCGAGGACGTGCCATGAGAGATGGCGGCGAGCGCCGCGACATCCGTCGTGTTCACATCGGCACCCCCACCTCGACCATGCCGTCGACGACCCGCGTCGGGTAGCACTCGAGGGTGAGATCCGGGTCGCTGTAGCAGCGCCCCGTGCGGAGGTCATAGACCTGCTTGAGGAGCGGCGACGTGATGGTTGGCC
This sequence comes from Salinibacterium sp., assembly GCA_015234465.1. Taxonomy (GTDB): domain Bacteria; phylum Actinomycetota; class Actinomycetes; order Actinomycetales; family Microbacteriaceae; genus Homoserinimonas. The sequence continues at coordinate 38,680 of JADGNA010000005.1, forward strand.
TGTGCCCTTCGCCCTCGACGCGCCGCGAGCCCACGATGCCGCGCGCCATGACGGGGGCGCCGCTCAGCGGGTCGAGGTGGCTCACGGCGAACACCTCACCGCCTACGACGGTGAGTGCCACCTGCCTGTCACCGACCAGCGCCGCCACGGCCCAGCCGGATTCCAGTTCCGAGGCAGGGCATACGGTCTGCCACTGCGGAGCGAAGAGGAGCCGAGGTGCGTGGCGCGGGGGCGATTCCAGTAGGGTCATGGCCGTTCCGTTCTCGTTGGCGAGTCAGCCTGCGAGTCTCTCGCGGGGCGATACCGACCCTAGGCTCGCCGTGTTTCATGCCCGTCACTGCATGTTTCGCGCCCGTGAAACTTGTCTCACAGTGCAGGCCCGGGACTGTGGAGGGAAGGTCACGCCGCGGTCATTGTGGGGAAACCGCCCGGAAATACCCCGTCCATAGGCTCACGCCATGACACGAGACCAGCACCGGCCCTCCCCCACACCGCGCCGCCTCGTCATCATCGGCGGCGGCCCTGCGGCACACCGCTTAGCCGACGCGCTCACGAATCGGGATACCGCCGGCACGCTGCAGGTCACCGTCATCTCGGAAGAACCCCACCTTCCGTACGATCGGGTCGCCCTCAGTCGTCGCCTCGACGGCGGCGACGACCTCACCCTCCCGACCGCGCCCTGGGATGCGCCCAACGTCAGTCTTCGGCTGGGCGACCGTGTGACGGCGATCGACCGCGCCGCACACACGGTGACGACAGCGGCGGGCCACGTGATCGAGTGGGACGAACTCGTCCTCGCGACCGGCTCATCCGCGCCCGTCCCGCCCATCGAGGGAGCGGAGCACGCACGGGTCTACCGCACGATCGACGACATCGACGCGCTCATGGCCGAGGTCCAACGGCTTTCGAACGACTTGGGCCGACGGCCGCGCGTGCTTGTCGCCGGCGGTGGCCTCCTCGGCCTCGAAGCCGCTGGCGGCCTTCAGCGGCGCGGAGCGGATGCCGCGGTCGTGAACTCCGCCGGCTGGCTCATGAACGCGCAGCTCGACGAGGGGGCCGGCCAGGCGCTCGGGAGGATCATCGAGTCGCAGGGCATCGAGCTGCACCTGGCGAAGCTGCCTTCGGCGGTGCATGTGGATGACACGGGAGCCGTGACATCCGTCGAGTTCACGAACCATAGCCGTGTTGCCGCCGACCTCGTCGTCTTCGCGGTCGGCATTCGTCCGCGTGATGAGCTCGCTCGCGCTGCCGGACTCGACCTCGGCGAGCGCGGTGGAGTCATCATCGGGCGCGACTGCAGGACCTCGGATGCCCGCATCTGGGCCATCGGCGAGGTCGCCTGCTTCGAGGGTCGCTGCATCGGGCTCGTGGCCCCGGCGAATGCGATGGCGGAGGTCGTCGCCGACCGCCTGCTCGGCGGTGCCGCAGAGTTCACGACGGTCGATGACGCCACGAAGCTGAAGCTGTCTGGAGTGGATGTCGCGAGCTTCGGCGACACCCGTGCCGAGCAGCCGGGCGCGCTCGAGGTCGTGTACGCCGACCCCGCCCGCGGCCTCTACCAGAAGCTCGTCGTCTCGAACGATGCCCGCACGCTCCTCGGCGGCGTCTTCGTGGGCAACGTCGAGCCATTCGCCTCCCTGCGTCCCCTGCTTGGTTCGCAGCTGAGCGCCGACCCCGGCTCGTATCTCTCGGTGCCGGGTGCCGCCGCTCCCGACGGCGCCGAGCTTCCGGATGATGCGCTTGTGTGTTCCTGCAACGCCGTCACGGCCGGTGCAGTTCGCGCGGGCATCCATGAGGAGGGCTGCACCGAACTCGGTGCACTGAAGGCATGCAGCCGGGCTGGTACGCAGTGCGGCTCCTGCGTTCCCCTCGTCAAGAAGATGCTCGAGAGCGAGCTGACGAAGGCGGGACTTGCCGTCGATCGAGCCCTGTGTGAGCACTTCTCCCTGAGCCGCCAAGAGCTCTTCGACTCCATCCGGGTGCTCGAGCTGACCTCCTTCGACGACATCATCGCGCGCTTCGGCGAAGGCCACGGATGCGACGTCTGCAAGCCAGCAATCGCATCCATGCTCGCCAGCCACTTCAACGGCCACATCCTCGACGCCGGCCGTGGAGGCCTGCAGGACACGAACGACCGGGCGCTCGCCAACATGCAGAAGGACGGCACCTACTCGGTCGTGCCGCGCATCCCCGGCGGGGAGATCTCGCCAGCCAAGCTCGCCGTCATCGCCCAGGTGGCGGCCGACTTCAACCTCTACACGAAGATCACGGGCGGCCAGCGCATCGACATGTTCGGTGCGCGACTCGACCAGCTGCCCGACATCTGGAGGAGGCTCGTCGATGCCGGTTTCGAGTCGGGACAGGCCTACGGCAAGTCGCTTCGCAACGTCAAGAGCTGTGTCGGGTCGACGTGGTGTCGTTTCGGCGTGCAGGACTCGGTGGGCATGGCCATCCGTCTCGAGCTGCGCTACCGCGGCCTCCGCGCGCCGCACAAGTTCAAGTTCGGCGTCTCGGGATGCGCCCGTGAGTGCGCGGAGGCACGGGGCAAGGACGTGGGGGTCATCGCGACCGATCAGGGCTGGAACCTTTACGTCGGTGGCAACGGCGGCTTTCAGCCGACCCACGGCCAGCTGCTCGCCTCCGACCTCGACGATGACACGCTCGTGCGCTATATCGACCGCTACCTGCTCTACTACATCCGCACGGCCGACCGGCTCCAGCGCACGGCGAGGTGGATGGAGGAACTCCCCGGCGGCATCGAGCATGTGCGCGACGTGGTCGTCGACGATTCGCTCGGCCTCGCCGCCGAGCTCGAATCGGCCATGGAACGTCACGTTGGCACCTACCAGGACGAATGGGCTGCGACCCTGGCGGACCCAGACAAGCTCCTCAGGTTCCGGAGTTTCGTGAACGCACCGGAAGCTCCGGATGTCGGGTTCCCCCGGGTCGCGGAACGCGAACAGTGGCGCCCGGCGACAGCCGAGGAGGCCGCGGACCCGGCGACGGTCTTGCTCGCGGGAAGCACGATTCCGGTGCGGAGCGGATCATGACCGGCCGGGTGACGCTCGTTGGCGGCGGGCCCGGGGCCGAGCACCTCATGACGGTCGGTGCGCTGCGCGCGCTCGCGGACGCCGACGTCGTGCTCTACGACAGGCTGTCACCCCACGAGCGGCTCAGCGAGCTGGCTCCGCGTGCCCTGCTGATCAACGTCGGCAAGCTTCCCGGGCACCACCCCGTGAGTCAGAAGGGCATCGAGCTGCTCCTCGTCGACCACGCGAGGGCCGGATGCCACGTCGTGCGACTGAAGGGCGGCGACCCATACGTCTTCGGCCGTGGCAGCGAGGAGGTCATCGCCTGCCGGGCCGCCGGAATCCCCGTCGAGGTCATCCCGGGGGTCACGAGCGCGATCTCGGTTCCCGCGGCCGCAGGCATCCCGTTGACCCACCGGGGCGTGAGCAAGCTCTTCACGGTCGTCTCGGGGCACGCGCCGCTCAGCGAGGAGGAACTGCAGCATCTGGCGGCACTCGGCGGCACCATCGTCGTGCTCATGGGTGTGGGCACACTCCCCCATCTCGCTGCGGGACTTCGACGCCACGGCGCCGCTGCAGACCTCCCCGTGGCGATCATCGAGCGCGGCTACAGCAATGGGCAGAAGACGACGATCTCGAACCTCGCCGAGGTGGTGACGGATGCCACCCGCGCTGGTGTCGCTGCGCCCGCCGTGCTGGTCGTGGGAGAGGTCGTGCGACTGGCCGACTCTGGCGACCTCGTCGCGGCCGGAGTCATCCACTCAGCAGAGCTCATGACGGAGGGGCTGTGACGCCGGACGTGACCCTCGACCCGCCCGCCGTGTCCCCAGACGCGATCGGCCAAGGCGTCCCCGGGTTTCGGCACGACCAGCTCGCGGGCTTTCGCATCGGCGTCACCTCCCACCGGCGAAGCGACGACCTGATCGACGCGTTCGAGCGCCGCGGGGCAAGCGTCACGCATGCCCCGACGCTGAGGGTCACGCACGACCGAGCCGACGGACCGGTACTCGCCGACACCCGCGCGATCATCGCGGCGCAGCCAGACGCGCTCCTCGCGACGACAGGGTACGGAGTCCGGCGCTGGTTCGAGGTGACGGATGCCGCGGGCCTGGGCGATGAACTTCTCCTCGCGCTCGGCCGTGCCCGGATCCTGGTCCGCGGCCCCAAAGCGCGCGGGGGCATCCGCGCCGCCGGTCTCGACGACGATGGGATGAGTGAAGAGGAGACCACGCAGTCGCTCGTATCGAAGGCGCTCGAGGAGCTGCCCGACGGCCTCACGATCGCAGTGCAGCTGCATGGGCACACTGACGAACTCCAGCTCGCACGCCTTCGCGCACGCCACACCGTGCTGACCGTGGCGCCGTACAGCTGGACGCATCTCGGGAGTGCCGACGAACGCGTGCAGCGCCTCGTCGAAGCGATCTGCGCCAGGACCCTCGACGCGGTCACCTTCACGAGTGCCCCCGCCGTCGATGCCCTCTTCCTCGCCGCCGAATGCATGGGAGTGCTCGACAGCGTGCACGACGCCTTCCGCGCCGACGTCCTGGCTGCGGCGGTCGGTCCGGTGACGGCGGCGCCGCTCCTCGCCGCCGGCATCCGCGTCGTGCAGCCAGAGCGCTACCGCATGGGAGCACTCATCCGCCTGCTCTGCGAGCACCTCGAGACGGCACGAGTCATGCGGGTCCCGACGGCGCACGGCACGCTCGTGCTGCGCGGACAACTGGCCGAGATCGGCGGCACCAGCGCCATGCTCGCGCCGACGCCGCTCGCGCTCCTGCGACGACTTGCCGCCGTGCCCGGCGCTGTCGTCTCGCGTTCAGACCTTGTCGCGTCGCTGCCAGGGACGCACGACGATCACGTCATGGAGGTGGCGCTGAGCCGCCTACGGCGCGCCCTCGGAACCCCTGGGCTCGTGGTGACGGTCGTCAAGCGCGGTTACCGGCTCGACGTCTGAACGAGTTCAGGACTGCTCGGTCTCCGAGGTGTCGTCGCTCGAGTCCGCCTCAGGACTGTCGTCGGCGGGCGCAGGCTCGTCGTCGGGAAGCTCTTCGAAGAGGCCCGCCGGGGGCGTCACCGTCACGGTGCCCGCCGCGATGTCCACGCTCGGCACGATCGCCTTCACGAACGGCACCAGCACATCGCCGGACTCCGTCTCGACGTGCAGGAGGTCTTGCGCGGGCATGTGCTCGACCCGCGCGATTCGACCGATGACAGCGCCGTCGCGAACGACAGAGAGTCCGACCAGTTGGTGGTCGAACCACGCGTCCTCTTCGCCGGACTCCTGCTCGAGGTCCTGGTCGATCCACAGGATGGCCTTGAGGAGGGACTCCGCGGTCGTGCGGTCCGGCACTCCCTTGAAGAAGGCGACCGGGTGCGTGTTATACCAACGGAGTTCGGCAAGCTCGAGGGTCTTGCCATGCCAGGGTGACGTCGTCGGCACCTGGAGGGTGAACACGGCGCCCGGCACGAAACGACGCGCCGGGTCATCCGTGTACAGCTCAAGCTTGATTGCACCCTTGAGGCCATGGGCCTTCGTCAGGCGACCGACCCGAAGCTGGGTCGTGTTGGGGCCAGCTTCTCTAGAAATCGGTATCCACCACGTCGACACGAACCTTCTTGCCATCGGCGATCGCCGAGACGAGAGTGCGGAGGGCTTTGGCAGTACGACCGGAACGACCGATCACGCGGCCGAGGTCCTCGGGGTGCACGCGCACCTCGAGGACCTCGCCACGCGGCGTGTTCCTGGCGTCCACTGCGACCTCGTCCGGGTGATCGACGATCCCCTTGACAAGGTGTTCCAGAGCAGCAGCCAGCAAGGATCAGGCCTTGTCTGCGTCGGTCGCCTCGGCCTCGACGGCCTCGGCTGCGGTCTCCTCGACGGGAGCCTCGGACTCGGCAGGTGCCTCGTCTGCCTTGGGCTCAGCCTTCTTGGGCTTGAGCACGGGCTTCTTCTTCTCGTCGGCGACGAACGCCTCCTTGGGCTCCTTGACCTTGACGGTCGAGACAGCCTTGGCGTCGCCCTTGAACTTGCCCCAGTCGCCCGTGAGCTTGAGGATCGCGGCAACCTGCTCGGTCGGCTGTGCGCCGACGCTGAGCCAGTACTGCGCGCGCTCGGAGTCGACCTCGATGAACGAGGGCTCCTCGGTCGGGTGGTACTTGCCGATCTCCTCGATCACGCGACCGTCGCGCTTGGTGCGCGAGT
>JADGNA010000006.1 GCA_015234465.1 Salinibacterium sp.
TCTTCTTCGCGATGCGAATGCCCGGCTCTCCCATGCAGCGGCTTCGCTCAGCCCCGGCCGCCTGCGTCCCTCCGGGCATGCCCGAGCGCCAGGACGCCTCTCAGGCCAGCAGCAACCGCGATCGACAGCACGAGCGTCGAGAGCACTGCCGCGAGCTGCCCCAGCATGAGCGTGGGCTGGCCGGTGAAGAAGAACCCGGCACGGTCGTCGACCACTCCGATCGCGAGCAGCCCGAGAAGTGCGCCGATGCCGGCCGCGCGCAGTGCCGAACCCCATGCCCCAGGCCCGCCATCCAGGCGCAGCTCGGCAAGCCGGGCAAGGTACGCGGCGACGGCGCCGATGACTGCGGCTGCGAGGAGGGAGACGGATGCGGCACACGCGGCTGCGGCTGCGAGTCCGACCAAGGAGCCGTTCAGCATCCGCTGTGCCGCCTGGTCGCGGGTGCGCAGCGAGAGTGCCCCTGCCGTGACCGCGCCGAGGACGCCGGCCGTCACGCAGTTCAGCACGAGCGGGCCGGTGAAGCTGCTGAGTTCGCCCTCGAGCGCGACCAGCCAAGAAGACCACGCGACGATCAGGGCGACGGTGAGCACGAGGGGTCGCGCTGTAGGCGATTCGTGTGCCCTGTCGCCCTCCGCGCCCTGTCCCTGTGATGACCTGGTCATGAGCCAGAGGAAGGCGCCTGCACTCAGGTGCAGGGGTGCTGCGCCCCCGAAGTCGTGCGCCGTGATGGCGGGGAGTTCGATGATGACCTCCTCCAGCAGCACAAGCGGCACGAAGCAGAAGAGATACCAGGCCGCTGCTGACCAGACCGCCGGCGAGCGGCCGACCCTCCCCCGCAGCGCCTCGATGAGCGCTGCCATCACCGCGAGTCCCATCACGAGCAGGAGCGACAGGTGATCGATCACCATTGCATCCTGCACTGTCTGGACGGGTGAGGCCCGCAGCCGGGGACTGGCGCGCCGCAGGCACAGCGAAAGGGGGTGCAGCCGACGGCTGCACCCCCGTTATGCCGGAGTGTCACGCGTTCTCGAGCGCGTAGCCTTCCTCGCCGTGGACGATCGTGTCGATGCCGGCGATCTCGTCTTCGTTCTTGACGCGGAAGCCGAGCGTCTTCTCGATCGCGAAGCCGAGCACGAGAGCGACCACGAAGGAGTAGATGAGCACGCCGAGCGCCGCGACAACCTGCACGAGCAGCTGGCCAGCGTCGCCACCCGTGAAGAGGCCGGTCTCGATCGCGAAGAAGCCGAGGTAGATCGTGCCGATGAGGCCACCGACGAGGTGGATGCCGACGACGTCGAGCGAGTCATCGAAGCCGAGCTTGAACTTCAGCTCGATCGCGAGGGCACAGACCGCGCCGGCGACGACGCCGAGCACGAGTGCCCAGATCGGGTCGAGGTTGGCACAGGCAGGCGTGATGGCGACGAGGCCGGAGACCGCACCAGAGGCTGCGCCGACTGCGGTGGCCTTGCCGTCCTTGAGCTTCTCGACGATCGCCCAACCGAGGATGGCGGCGGCCGTGGCACCCAGCGTGTTGACCGCGATGAGGCCGACTCCTGCGAGCCCGTTGGCGAACTCAGCACCCGCGTTGAAGCCGAACCATCCGAACCACAGCACGGAGGCGCCAAGGAGCACGAGGGGCACGTTGTGCGGCTTGTGGGCGCCCTTCTGGAACACGACGCGCTTACCGAGCACGAGCGCCAGCGCGAGTGCGGCAGCACCGGCGTTGATGTGCACTGCCGTGCCACCCGCGTAGTCGATCACGGTGGGGAGGCCCTCCATGATGGATTCACCGATGCTGAGGATCCAGCCGCCGCCCCAGACCCACGCGGCGACGGGGAAGTAGACGACCGTGGCCCAGATGCCGGCGAAGAGCATCCACGAACCGAACTTCGCGCGGTCGGCGATCGCACCCGAGATGAGCGCGACCGTGATGATCGCGAAGGTCGAGCCGAAGACGGCACCGATGAGGCCGTCGTTGTCGAGGCCCGCAAGGCCGAAGTTCTCACCGAAGGGGTTGCCGGAGAACGCCCACGGCCCAGTCGTTGCGGACATGTTGAATCCGTAGAGGATCCACAGCACGCCGATGAGCGCCATCGAGCCGAAGCTCATCATCATCATGCTGACGACACTCTTGGCCTTCACCAGACCGCCATAGAAGAGCGCGACGCCCGGGGTCATGAAGAGCACGAGCGCCGTGGCCACGAGGGCCCAGGTCAGTTCGCCGGTATCCATAGCTTTTGCCTCTCTCGAATCAGGATCGACCGAGCATCGGGTCCCGCTGTCAGCGGGTCTGCGTCGGTACCGGCCCAGTTTCGTGAGGCAAGGTTTCGGCGGGTGTGTCCGGATATTTCCACTGTGTTACGCCAGAACGGCATTCGTAAACAGATTGTTTCCGCCTCCCTCGCATCCACTGCGAAGGCGCCCGGAGAGGACTGCGTGAAGCGTTACTCGCGCTGCCCCGAGGTCAGGGCGATCAGGCGCGACACCGCGCGCAGGTACTTCTTGCGGTACCCGCCAGCGAGCATGTCTGCCGGGAAGACCTCGTCGAGCGGGGTTCCGCTCGCGACGATCTGCACCTGGGCGTCGTAGAGGCGGTCAACGAACGCGACGAAGCGGAGCGCGTCGGTCTGGCTCGTGAAGGCCTGCACATCAAGCAGCCCGATCGCGGCGACGTTGTCGACCACCTTCACGTAGCGGGACGGATGTACCCGCCCGAGCAGTCCCAACACCGCGGCGAAGTCGTCGAGGGTCGTCTCCCCCTCGATCCTCGCGAGGCGCTCCGCGACCTCCTCACCAGGAACGGTCACGGCGTGCCCCGAATTCTCGCGGTGGCGGTAGTCGACGCCGTCGACGCGCACGGTGTTGAACTGTCCCGCAAGCGCGTCGATCTCGCGAAGGAAGTCCTGGGCGGCGAACCGGCCCTCCCCCAGCGCATTCGGAGGGGTGTTGGATGTCGCGGCGATGCGTGTGCCCGACGCGACGAGCTCCCCGAGCAGCCGCGCCATCAGCCGGGTGTCGCCCGGGTCATCCAGTTCGAATTCGTCGATGCAGATCAGCGACGCGCCCTTCAGCGCCTTGACCGTGTCGGAGTAGCCGAGCGCACCCACGAGGGCGGTGTACTCGATGAACGTACCGAAGTACTTGCGCCCCCGCGCACGGTGCCACAGCGACGCGAGGAGGTGAGTCTTGCCAACGCCGAAGCCGCCGTCGAGGTAGATGCCGGGCCGCGAATCATCGCTCTTCTTGCGTGAGAACAGCCCTCCACGCTTCGGAGCAGCGCCCGAGGCGAACTCGCCCACGGCCGCGACCGCCTCGGCCTGCGAGGGGAAGTCGGGGTCTGGACGGTAGTTGTCGAGCGAGGCCTGCATGAACTGGCGAGGCGGCACCAGGTGCTCGACCATCTCCCTGCCCGAGAGTCGGTCATCCCGCTGCAGGAGACTCGTGGGAGCAGTCGTGGCGGGAGAGGGCTGGTCAACGGTCAAGAGGAATGAGCCTGTCTATCGGTGGCGAAGAAGCCCGTGTCGAAGTCTTACGCTCTGCTGCAATGGGGCACGCCGAGCGCCTACAGTCTTCATGGGGAGATTCCCATGTTAACCCGCGCATCGCTGGCAGGATGCCGCAGAGACGCACCACGGAGGCACCATGACCGTCGCTCGAGACGAGAATCCGAAGTTCGCCGAATACGCGCATCCTGAGCGCCTCGTCAGCACCGAATGGCTCGCCGAGAACCTCAGCCAGCCGGGCCTCATCGTCGTCGAATCAGACGAAGACGTGCTGCTCTACGAAACGGGCCACATCCCCGGCGCAGTCAAGGTCGACTGGCACACCGAACTCAATGACCCCGTGCAGCGCGACTACATCGACGGGGAGGGCTTCGCCCGACTGATGTCAGAGAAGGGCATCTCGCGGGATTCCACCGTCGTGATCTACGGAGACAAGAGCAACTGGTGGGCCGCGTATGCCCTCTGGGTCTTCACGCTCTTCGGCCACGAGGATGTTCGCCTCCTCGACGGCGGACGCGCCAAGTGGGAAGCCGAAGGGCGCGAGTACACGACGGATGTGCCCACGCCCGAACCCACCGACTACCCGGTGGTCGAGCGGGATGACTCTGCCATCCGTGCCTATCGTGACGATGTCATCGCCCACCTCGGCAAGCCGCTCATCGACGTGCGTTCGCCGGAGGAGTACTCGGGCCAGCGCACGACCGCACCGGCATACCCGGAGGAGTCATCGCTGCGCGCGGGCCACATTCCGACGGCCGTCAGCATCCCGTGGGGTAAGGCGGCCGCAGAGGACGGCACGTTTCGTTCCCGTGACGAGCTCGAGCGCCTGTACTTCGACGAGGCGAACATCTCGAAGGACGACGACGTCATCGCCTACTGCCGCATCGGAGAGCGGTCGAGCCACACCTGGTTCGTGCTCGCCTTCCTTCTCGGCATCGAGAACGTGCGCAACTATGACGGATCCTGGACGGAGTGGGGCTCGGCGGTGCGCGTGCCGATCGTCATCGGCGATGAGCCGGGAGACATCCCCCAGCGTTGACCCCAGTGTCGGATGCGATACTCGGATGCGTGACTGAACACGCGCTCCCCGAGGCACTCGCCGACATCCGCGAGGAGTTCCTCGAGGTCGGAGAGAAGGAGAGGCTGACTCTCCTGCTGGAGTTCGCCAATGAGCTTCCGGAGCTGCCCGCTCGCTACTCGGAGCATCCGGATCTCCTTGAACGCGTGGAGGAATGCCAGGCCCCCGTCTACCTCTTCGTCGAGGTCGACGTCGCCGCCGTGGTGCACCTCTTCATCACTGCGCCGAGGGAATCCCCCACGACTCGCGGCTTCGCATCCATCCTGACGCAGGGTCTCGAAGGCCTGACGGTCGACGAGGTACTCGGCGTTCCCAACGACTTTCCGCAGACGATCGGCCTGTCAAAGGCGATCAGTCCGCTTCGGCTGCACGGCATGACCGGGATGCTCGCCCGGATCAAGCGCCAGGTGCGCGAGAAGACGGCTCGCTGACGCGGGCATCGAGCCACTCACGGATCACGCGCGTCCATCGTTCGGGGTCGACATTCCACACGCGCGTGTGCCCTGCGCCGGTGATCTCGGGGAACGTCACGATGTCTGGCCGGGCGCGGGCCAGCGCACGCGATGCCGAGTTGGGCACGAACCGGTCATCGTCACTGTGCAGGATCAGCATGGGAAGTCGGAGCTCCATCGCTCGCGTCACGAAGTCGAGTCGACGCAGGTCGATGGGCGCGGCCTGCCCCGTCACGACGCGACCCCAGGGGCGAGTCAGCAGACGGTAGACGGCCGCCGTGACAACGCGAGGGATGCGTCGGGTCCCCGCTTGGTGGTCGAGCGCGGTGACCCAGTCGACGACGGGAGATTCGAGCACGATCCCGGAGACGAAGTGTGCGAGTCGTGAACGCGAGACCGCCTGCAGCACAGTTGCTCCACCCATTGACCAGCCCATGAGGATGATCTGCTTGGCGCCGTTGTCGACGGCGAAGCGGATCGCCGCCTCCACGTCGAGCCACTCGATGTCGCCGAGGGCGTAGAGTCCGTCGTCGCTGCGTGGCGCAAGTCCGTCGTTGCGATAGGAGACGAGGAGTGAGGTGTAGCCGGCGTCGCGGAAGACCGGGACCGCACGGATGACCTCGCGACGGTCGACCGCTCGGCCATGGACCTGGATCACCCATCTGCCCCGGTCGTCGTGTGCCGGGACACGCCACGCGGGGGCGGCGCCGATCGTCGTCGACACGTCGACCTCGTCGAAAGGAACCCCGAGCTCGCCCGGATCGCGGTAGTACCAGCCGGAGAGACGGCATCTGGCGCCGCGCCGTGGCGTGCCCTCCTCGACGGCATGGAGCTCTCGGACAACGCGGTTGGCGCTCACGTCCATCACGGCTCCGACCTTGGCGTAGCCGGAGTCCCGGTCGAACCAGAGTCCGTAACGGCCGTCGATGACGGAGTCCGGGGTTCGTGTCAGCGTGATGGTTCCGCGATCGGCGTCATGATCGAGGATTCTCATGTCCTCCGTGGCGCGTCGGGGTGGCGTCACGACGAGGCGAGCGACGAAGGAGGCGACACCCATGAACGCGACGGCGGCCGCACCGAGGCCGATGGCCGACAGCATGCCGACCGCGAGCCACCAGGGGCGAGCGGGAGCGGCGTGCCTGCGTGCAAGGTACACGCTTGAACTTTAGTCTTCACTTGTGCCGAACAATGAAGCGGGTCCCATCCCGGCTCCTTTCCGCGATGCCGTGGACTCAATTCGGCGGGCGAGGTTCCGATCCGAGCTCAGCGTCAACGACATCCCTTCGCCTTCCTCGCTCTCGCCGTACTCGCTCGCCCTCTCGGCTGATGTGACCCCTGCGCGGCACGACGAGGATTCCGAACTCGGCACGGGACGCTTCGTGCTGCTGCACGACCCCGAGGCTCCCGAGGCGTGGGGCGGGGTCTTCCGGGTCGTCTGCTTTGTGCAGGCACCGCTCGAGACCGACATCGGTGTCGACCCGTTCCTGGCGGATGTCGCGTGGTCGTGGCTCATCGATGCGCTCGACGCTCGTGACGCGCGCTACTCGAAGCCGTCCGGCACAGCAACCAAGATTCTCTCGACCGGCTACGGCGAGCTCGCGGACCAGGGCGATGGAGCCCAGATCGAACTGCGTGCATCGTGGACGCCCGAGGACTCCGACGTCTCGAGTCATGTTGAGGGCTGGGGCGAATTACTGTGCATGCTCGCCGGCCTGCCGCCGGCCGAAGGTGTCGCGTCTCTTTCAGCGCGCCGGGCGGCGCGCGACGCATGACGGGAGAACCACAATGACGGATGCCAACCCCGAGGCGGCCGAACCCAAGACGTACGCGGTCATCGAGACGCGCGACGAGTATCTCGAGGCGGTCGCTCTGATCGCGGCGGGTGAGGGTCCGGTCGCGGTCGACGCGGAGCGGGCATCCGGGTACCGCTATTCCCAGCGTGCGTACCTCATCCAGGTCTTCCGGCGCGGTGCGGGCACCTTCCTCTTCGACCCACCAGCGATCGGTGCCATGACGGAGCTGAACGAGGCAATCCAGGACCTCGAATGGGTCTTCCATGCCGCGAGCCAGGACCTCGACTGCCTGAAGGAGGTCGGGCTCGTACCCCAACGCATCTTCGATACGGAATTGGGCGCGCGTCTCGCCGGGCTCCCGAGGGTTGGCCTCGGCACCGTGGTCGAGTCGCTCCTCGGGATCCACCTTGCGAAGGAGCATTCGGCGGCCGACTGGTCGACGAGGCCGCTCCCCGCGTCGTGGCTCCTCTACGCAGCCCTCGATGTCGAACTCCTCCCAGACCTTCGCGACGCCGTCGCCAAGCTCCTGGAGGAACAGGGCAAGACCGAGATCGCGTCGCAGGAGTTCGCTGATGTGCTCACGCGTCCCGCCCGCCCGAGTTCGCGTGGCGAGGGCTGGCGTCGCCTTTCCGGCGTGCACTCGGTCCGGGGCGGACGCAACCTCGCGGTCGCGAAGGCGCTGTGGGAGGCACGGGATGCCTACGCCCGCGAGATCGACACGGCTCCTGGCAGGCTCGTGCCCGACTCCAGCCTCGTCGCCGCTGCGAAGGCGCCTCCCTCCAGCAAGAAGGAACTCGCAGCCATCAAGGAGTTCGTGGGTCGAGCCAGCCGCACCGAGCTGTCCCGCTGGTGGGCGGCGATCGAGACGGGCCTCGCGAGCGAGGAGCTACCGACACTGCGGGTTCCCGGAGGAGACTCCGTCCCGCCCCCAAAGGCCTGGGCGGATCGCAACCCCAATGCTGACGAGCGGCTCAAGCTCGTGCGGCCCCGCATCGTCGACCTTGCGGAGGAACTGCAGCTCCCGGTGGAGAACCTCCTGACCCCCGACACACTGCGGCGCGTCTCATGGTCGCCCCCCGAGCCGCTGAGCGCGGAAGGTCTCGCCCATGCCCTCGCCTCCCATGGCGCCAGGCAATGGCAGATTGAAGCTACTGTACAGATCATTCACCAAGCCTTTGTAGAGGCTGCACAGTCTGCCTCGGAGCGCGACAACGCCGCTTCGTAGGAAGGTGCAAACGATTCAGGGCCAAAAATCGCCGCGCCTAGGATCGAGCCAGATCTGAAATCAAGGAGGCGTTGTGGCCGAAATGCAGGATGTCGTGTTCATCGACGGGGTGAGGACCCCGTTCGGACGAGCCGGCGAAAAGGGTATGTACTGGAACACCCGCGCGGACGATCTCGTCGTGAAGGCGATGATCGCCCTCCTCGAGCGGAACCCCGCGGTGCCGAAGGACCGCATTGACGAGGTGGCGATCGCTGCCACGACGCAGACCGGCGACCAAGGGCTGACGCTCGGGCGCAGCACCGCGATCCTCGCGGGTCTCCCCCAGACCGTGCCCGGATACGCGATCGATCGTATGTGCGCGGGCGCAATGACCTCCGTCACGACCGTCGCGGGTGGAATCGCCTTCGGCGCGTATGACCTCGCGATCGCGGGCGGTGTCGAGCACATGGGGCACCACCCGATGGGCTCGGGAGTCGACCCCAACCCCCGCTTCGTCGCGGAGAAGCTCGTGAACGCCGAGGCGCTCAACATGGGCAACACGGCCGAGAAGATTCACGACCGCTTCCCTCAGATCACGAAGGAGCGCGCCGACCGCTTCGCCCTGGGCAGCCAGCAGAAGTTCGCCGCCGCGGTTGCGGCAGGCAAGATCGACCCGGACCTCGTTCCCATCGCCGTCAAGACGGCTGAAGGCTGGGGCCTCGCGTCCCGCGATGAGGCACCGCGCCCTGAGACGACGATGGAGGGGCTTGCGAACCTCAAGACGCCCTTCCGCCCCCACGGGCGTGTCACGGCTGGCAACTCCTCTGGCCTCAATGACGGCGCAACCGTCAGCCTGATGGCCAGCGCTCGCGCAGCCAAGGAACTGGGCCTCACGCCCAAGATGCGGCTCGTGAGCTACGCCTTCGCCGGCGTCGAGCCCGAGATCATGGGCATCGGGCCCATCCCCTCAACGGAGAAGGCCCTCAAGAAGGCCGGACTCACGATCGACGACATCGGTCTCTTTGAGCTCAACGAGGCATTCGCCGTGCAGGTGCTCTCCCTCCTCGACCACTACGGCATCGCCGACGACGACCCCCGCGTGAACAAGTGGGGCGGCGCGATCGCCGTCGGGCATCCGCTCGCGTCGTCCGGCGTGCGACTCATGATCCAGCTCGCGCGACAGTTCGAGGAGCACCCCGAGGTCCGCTACGGGCTGACCGCAATGTGCGTCGGCCTCGGGCAGGGCGGATCGGTCATCTGGGAGAACCCGCACTTCACTGGGAGGAAGAAGTAATGGCATCACAGTTCGATGAACTCACGGAGCTCTCTGCTGACGAGGTCGTCACTCACTCCTATGTGACTGACGTCCCGATCTCCGGCGGCCGGGTCCTCGCCCTCGTCACGCTCGACAACGGCAAGGACCACAACCGGCCGAACACCTTCGGCCCCCGCGGGCTCCTGGAGCTCGACGGGGTCCTGGACGAGCTCCGCGCCAGGGCATCTCGCGGAGAGATCGCGGCTGTGGCGGTCACCGGCAAGCAGTACATCCTCGCGGCCGGTGCGGACCTCAGCAAGGTCAGCGAGATTCCGAGCAAGGATGCAGCCAAGAAGCTGGCCCAGCTCGGTCACCAGGCGCTCGGCAAGCTCCACGAAATGGGTGTTCCGTCGTTCGCCTTCATCAACGGTCTCGCGCTTGGTGGCGGCCTCGAGGTCGCCCTCCATGCCGATTACCGCACGGTGGACCGTTCGGGTGCCGGAATCGCGCTGCCCGAGGTGTTCCTCGGGATCATCCCGGGGTGGGGCGGGGCTTGGCTCCTCCCGAACCTCATCGGCATCGAGAACGCCCTCAAGGTCGTCATCGAGAACCCGCTGAAGAACAACACCATGCTCAAGCCGCAGCAGGCGTTCGACATGGGCATCGCCGATGTCATCTTCGACCCGGCGAACTTCCTTGAGGAGTCGATCCGGTGGGCGGATGCCGTCATCTCGGGATCCGTGAAGGTCAAGCGCTCCAACGAACCGGGCAAGATCGAACGCGCCGTCAAGTGGGATGTCGCGATCGGTATCGCTCAGAAGATGCTCGAGAGCCGCATCGGCAAGGTTGCGAAGTCGCCCTACGCGGCGCTCGAGCTGCTCAAGGCGGCGAAGAACACCGACCGCGCGACCGGCTTCGCTGCTGAGGACGAGAAGCTCGCTGAGCTCATCGCCGGCGACCAGTTCGCCGCGAGCATCTACTCCTTCAACCTCGTGCAGAAGCGCGGCAAGCGGCCGGCGGGCGCTCCGGACAAGTCGCTCGCCAAGCCCGTGACGAAGATCGGCGTGATCGGGGCCGGCCTCATGGCCCAGCAGTTCGCGCTGCTCTTCGTGCGCAGGCTGAAGGTGCCGGTCGTGATCACCGACATCTCCCAGGAGCAGATCGACAAGGGCCTTGCCTACATCCACGGCGAGATCGAGAAGCTCGAGTCGAAGGGCAAGCTGAGTCGCGACGACTCGAACCGCCTGAAGGCGCTCGTGACGGGCACGACGAACAAGGCAGACTTCGCGGACGCGGACTGGGTCATCGAGGCGATCTTCGAGAACCTCGAAGCCAAGCAGGACGTCTTCGCTGAGATCGAGAAGCATGTCTCCGACACGGCGGTCCTCGCGACCAATACCTCGTCGCTCTCCGTCGAGCAGATCGGCGCCAAGCTGGCGCACCCTGAGCGTGTGGTCGGCTTCCACTTCTTCAACCCGGTCGCGGTCATGCCGCTCATCGAGGTCGTGAAGACTCCCCACACGGATGACGCGACCCTGAGCACGGCGATGGTCACCGCCGCGAAGCTCTACAAGAACGCAGTCATCACGGCCGACACTCCCGGGTTCGTCGTGAACCGCGTGCTCGCCAAGCTCCTCGGCGAGGCGATGCATGCAGTGGACACGGGCACGCCCTTCGAGGTGGTGAACACGGCGGCGGCCCCGCTCGGCCTGCCGATGTCGCCGTTCGAGCTGCTCGAGCTGGTAGGGCTGAAGGTCGGCGCGCACGTGCTTGACACTCACCACGCGGCCTTCCCCGAGCGTTTCTTCGAGAGCACGAACCTGCACCGCCTGGCCGAGCACGGTCGCATCTTTGATCGCGACAACAAGGGCAAGATCAAGGGCTTCGACAAGCAGGCGGTCAAGATCGTGTCTGGCGGTTCCACGCCCATGACGCGTGAGGAGATCCTTCGCCGGCTCGAGGACGGGCTGGCCGACGAGATCAAGCGGATGCTGGATGACGGCGTCGTGGCCGCAGCGGAGGACATTGACCTCTGCATGCTGCTCGGGGCCGGCTGGCCGTTCCAGATGGGTGGCGCAACGCCCTATCTCGACCGGGTGGGAGCATCCGAGCGAGTCTTCGGGGGCACCTTCCACTCCCCCGCCATCAGGGGAATCGACTAAGCGCGCTGAATCGGGGCAGACAGATGAGGGCCCGGAGCATCCGCTCCGGGCCCTCAGTCGTTCACGCTCCAGCGCTCACGTTCACGCTCCGGCGCGGGCCGCTTACGCCTCTGCGTCGATGTCGACCTGGGACCGCCGGGACTCCTGGCGCGCGACCGGGATCTTGCTGCCCAGCACCTGCGCGACGACGTCACGCGCGATCTGCTGGGGCGTGAGCCCCACCTGTTCGAGGATCTCGGCGCGCGTGGCGTGGTCGAGGAACTCATCAGGAAGTCCGAGTTCGGTCACCGCCGTGTCCACGCCCGCGGCGCGCATGTCCTGGCGCAGGCGAGTGCCAACGCCCCCGACTCGCACGCCGTCCTCGATCGAGATGACGATGCGGTGCGCGGCGGCCATATCGATGATGCTGCGCGGGATCGGAACGACCCAGCGTGGATCGACGACCGTCGCGCCGATGCCCTGCTGCTCCAGCCGAGCCGCGACATCGAGGCCGATGTCTGCCATGGGCCCGACCGTCATGATGAGCACGTCCTGCTGTCTCGCTTCAGCAAGCACGTCGACGCCATCGGCGGTGCGCCTGACGGCCTCGACCTCCGCACCCACGCTGCCCTTCGAGAAGCGGAGCACGGTGGGGGCGTCCTCGATCGCGACCGCCTCGCGCAGCTGCTCACGCAGGCGGGTGGCGTCGCGCGGAGCGCTCAGTCGGATCCCTGGCACCACCTGGAGGATTGCGAGATCCCACATGCCGTGATGGCTGGGCCCATCGGGACCCGTAACACCGGCGCGGTCGAGCACGAACGTCACGCCTGCCTTGTGCAGGGCGACATCCATCAGGACTTGGTCGAAGGCGCGATTGATGAAGGTCGCATAGACGGCCACGACGGGATGCAGCCCTCCGAAGGCGAGGCCTGCTGCCGAGGTGACGGCGTGCTGTTCGGCGATTCCAACATCCAGCACGCGCTCGGGGAAGCGGGCGGCCATCTTGTGGAGTCCGACGGGTCGAAGCATCGCCGCCGTGATGCCGACGAGTCGAGGATTCTCCTCCGCGATCGCGACGACCTCATCAGCGAACACCGATGTCCACGACGGGGAGCTGGCGGCGCCGACGGGTTCACCCGTCTCCGCATCGATCTGTCCCACCGCGTGGAACTGGTCTGCCTCATCGGCGAGGGCGGGTTCGTATCCGCGCCCCTTCTGGGTGATGACGTGGACGATGACGGGCGCCTCATACTGCTTTGCCTGACGAAGCGCCTGCTCGAGCGCCGGCAGGTCATGGCCGTCGATCGGCCCGAGGTACTTGATGTCGAGGTTCGAGTAGAGCGCCTCGTTGTTGGTGAACCGGCTGAGGAATCCGTGCAACCCGCCGCGGACACCGCGGTACAGGGCCCGGCCGGGAGAACCGAGTCGATTGAACAGTTGCCGGCTGCCGAGATGCAGGTTGCGGTAGGTGCGGCGGGTGCGCACGTCGTTGAGGAAGCGCGCCATACCGCCGATCGTCGGGGCGTAGGAGCGTCCGTTGTCGTTGACGACGATGACGAGGTTGCGGGTGTTGTCGTCGCTGATGTTGTTCAGCGCCTCCCATGTCATGCCACCCGTGAGAGCGCCGTCGCCGACGACGACCGCCACATGGCGGTCATCCTGGCCCGACATCTCGAACGCACGCGAGACCCCGTCGGCCCATGACAGCGAGCTCGAGGCATGGGAGCTCTCTACGACGTCGTGCACCGATTCGGAGCGCTGCGGGTAGCCCGCGAGCCCACCCTTCTGGCGCAGCATGCTGAAGTCCTGTCGCCCCGTGAGGAGCTTGTGCACATAGGACTGGTGCCCGGTGTCGAAGATGATCGGGTCGCGAGGCGACTGGAACACCCGATGGAGCGCGATGGTCAGCTCCACCACTCCGAGGTTCGGACCCAGGTGGCCCCCGGTCTTGGATACCTCGGTGATAAGGAATCGACGGACCTCTCCCGCCAGCTGCTGGAGCTGGGCGAGAGAGAGTCCGTCGAGATCACGAGGACCGTGAATGGTCTCGAGAAGGCTCATGTTGCGAGCCTAGACGAGGCTCCTGAGGACGTACTGCAGGATGCCCCCATTGCGGTAGTAGTCAGCCTCACCGGGGGTGTCGATACGAACGGTCGCGTCGAACTCGACCGTCTGCTTGCCCTCGGCCGAGAACTCGCTCGGCTCACACACGACCTTGACGGTCTTCGGCGTGACGCCCTCGTTGAGCTGCTCCAGGCCGATGATCGAGACCGTCTCGGTGCCGTCGAGTCCCAGCGACTTCCAGCTCTCGCCCTCCGGGAACTGCAGCGGAACAACGCCCATGCCGATGAGGTTTGAGCGGTGGATGCGCTCGAAGCTCTCGGTGATGACAGCCTTGACGCCGAGGAGGCTGGTGCCCTTCGCGGCCCAGTCACGCGAGGAGCCGGAACCGTACTCCTTGCCACCGAACACGACGAGCGGCGTGCCCTGCGACTGGTAGTTCATGCACGCGTCGTAGATGTACGACTGCGGGCCGCCCTCCTTGGTGAAGTCACGCGTGTATCCACCCTCGACGATCTGGCCGTCGTTGACTGCCGCGACGAGCTCGTTCTTCAGGCGGATGTTCGCGAAGGTGCCACGGATCATGACCTCGTGGTTTCCACGACGCGATCCGTAGGAGTTGTAGTCCTTGCGCTGCACGCCGTTGGCCTCGAGGTACTCGGCTGCCGGGGTGCCGGGCTTGATGTTGCCAGCGGGGCTGATGTGGTCGGTCGTGACCGAGTCACCAAGCGTCGCCATCACTCGCGCGCCACGGATGTCCGAGACGGGCGTGAGCTCCATCGACATCTCTTCGAAGTACGGAGGCTTGCGCACGTAGGTGGACTGCTCATCCCACTCGAAGGTCGGGCCGGTCGGCGTCGGCAGGTTCTGCCAGCGCTCATCACCGTCGAAGACCGTTGCGTACTGCTTGATGAACTGCTCGCGCGAGATCGACGTGTCGATGACCTCCTGGACCTCCTCCGGCGAAGGCCAGATGTCCTTGAGGAACACGTCATTGCCGTCCTGGTCCTTGCCGAGCGGGTCAGTGTCGAAGTTGAAGTTCATCGACCCGGCGAGGGCGTAGGCCACGACGAGGGGCGGCGACGCAAGGTAGTTCATCTTGACGTCCGGGCTGATGCGACCCTCGAAGTTGCGGTTGCCAGAGAGCACCGCCGTCACGGCGAGGTCGTGCGAGTTGATCGCCTCGGAGACCTCTTCGATGAGCGGGCCCGAGTTGCCGATGCAGATGGTGCAGCCGTAGCCGACCGTGTAGAAGCCGACAGCCTCAAGCGACTTGTCGAGGCCCGACTTCTCGTAGTAGTCGGTCACGACCTTCGAGCCCGGGCCGAGCGTGGTCTTGACCCACGGCTTGCGAGTCAGGCCGCGGTCGACCGCCTTCTTGGCAAGGAGGCCGGCGGCGAGCATGACCGAGGGGTTCGAGGTGTTGGTGCACGACGTGATCGCCGCAAGCGTGACCGCGCCGTTGTCGAGCACGTACTCCTGGCCGTCAGGCGTCGTGACGGGCACGGGCTTGGACCACTCCTGTGCGCTGCCACTGTTGATGTGCACGTCGCGCGTGTCCTCGTCCTCCTCGCCGGGCACGGGGCCGGGGTCGGATGCCGGGAAGGAGTGCTTGGCCATCAGGTCGGCCATGTCCTGCGTCGTCGAGGGCGCCGCGTAGGACAGGATGTCCTTGCCGAACTGCTCCTTCGCCTCGGAGAGCAGGATGCGGTCCTGAGGACGCTTCGGGCCAGCAATCGACGGCACCACGGTGCTGAGGTCGAGCTCGAGGTACTCCGAGAAGTTCGGCTCCACCTCGGCGTTGTGCCAGAGGCCCTGCTCCTTGGCGTACGACTCGACGAGCGACACCGTCTGCTCGTCGCGACCCGTCAGGCGGAGGTAGTCGAGGGTGACGTCGTCGATCGGGAAGATCGCGGCGGTCGAACCGAACTCGGGGCTCATGTTGCCGATCGTCGCGCGGTTCGCGAGCGGCACCGATGCGACGCCAGCGCCGTAGAACTCCACGAACTTGCCGACGACGCCGTGCTTGCGAAGCATGTCGGTGATGGTGAGCACGACATCCGTCGCCGTCACGCCCGCGGGGATCTCACCCGTGAGCTTGAAGCCGACCACACGCGGGATGAGCATCGACACGGGCTGGCCGAGCATGGCCGCCTCTGCCTCGATGCCGCCGACGCCCCAGCCGAGCACGCCGAGGCCGTTGACCATCGTCGTGTGCGAGTCGGTGCCGACGCAGGTGTCGGGGTAGGCGCGGAGGGTGCCGTCGACGTTGCGGTCGTAGATGACCTTGGCGAGGTGCTCGATGTTGACCTGGTGCACGATGCCGGTGCCGGGGGGCACGACCTTGAAGTCCTGGAAGGCCGTCTGGCCCCAGCGCAGGAACTGGTAGCGCTCGCCATTGCGCTCGTACTCGATCTCGACGTTGCGCTCGAGGGCGTTCTCGCTACCGAAGAGGTCTGCGATGACCGAGTGGTCGATCACGAGCTCTGCGGGTGAGAGCGGGTTGATCTTGTTGGGGTCACCGCCGAGTTCCGTCACGGCCTCGCGCATGGTGGCGAGGTCAACGATGCAGGGAACGCCGGTGAAGTCCTGCATGACGACACGGGCCGGGGTGAACTGGATCTCGGTGTCGGGCTCGGCCGAGGGGTCCCAAGAACCGAGTGCCTCGATCTGCTCCTTCGTGACGTTCGCACCGTCCTCGGTGCGAAGGAGGTTCTCGAGCAGCACCTTGAGGCTGAACGGAAGCTTCTCGTGCCCGGCGACCTTGTCGATCCGGAAGATCTCGTATTCGGTCGAACCGACCGCGAGGGTGTCCCGCGATCCAAAGCTGTTTACTGACGACATGGCGTCGACTCCCTTGCTGAGCTCTGTCGGCGTGCCGCATACGCCGCACTCTCGTAGCCAATCCTCGTGACGAAAAGTGATCGCCACCAGCAAGGCAAGCCTAAGTCGACTTACCGCTGAGCGAGGTTGGAACTCCGAAGAATTTATCTTGATATCGAGATAAATATACCATGAGTGACTCGCGCGGCCCCAGAGCGACGCGCGCTAATCGGCCTGGCCTGGGCTGCCGGGTGCCGGTGCGGCGCCGCCGTCGACCCGGCTGGCGTCGGATGCGTAGACAGAGCGCACTAGCAGCCACGTCACCCACAGCATGGCCGCGTAGAGGGGAACACCCATGATCAGCTTGGCGGCCGCGAGGATCTCGGTCTGCCCCGTCATGTAGAGGGGCGCCTGCACGAGGAGCCGGCCCGCGAAGAGTCCGACCCAGAGCCACGTGGCCACAGTCAGCACACGCCGCTTCGCGCGGTTCTCCCGCCACTCCGTGAGCTCGTTGCTGAGTAAACCGACGATGACCCCGATGAGCGGCCATCGGATCGCCAACGACACGAGCAGCACGAGGGTCGAGACGACGTTGACGATGAGCCCTGGCAGGAAGTTGTCTTCGGCACGACCCGTCAGCAGGGCGAGCGCCGCCGAGATGCCGATGCCGACGAGCCCGGCGAGTGCCGGGGTCACGGCCGAGCGAGTGATGGCACGGACGGCGACGAAGACGAGCGACACCGCCAAGGGAGCTAGCACTGAGGGAACCAGGTCACCCGTGACGGTGTAGACGACGAGGAACCCGAGGCCGGGCAAGATCGCCTCGACCAGGCCCCGGATGCCGCCCACGGCACGAAGGAGCGAGGTGGCCGTCGGCACCTCCCCCGGTGCAACCGCCCCGATGCCGGCACGACGGGCCGCTTCGCCGAAGCTCGCGCGGAACAGCTCGCCCACCGACTCGCCGGCTTCGGGCTGCGAAGGCTGCTCAGGCGAGGGACGCGCTTCACGCTCACCCGCGCCACCCTCGCGCGGATCCGGCACCACTAGGTGGCCTGAGGTGAGACGGGCGCTGTCGCGGTTCCGGTGCGCGGCATCTGCAGCGGGATGAGGTCACGGGGAGGCATGGGCGCGTTGCCGCGCACGACCACGATGCTGCGGAAGAGGTCTTCGACCTTGGCAGCGGCGTCCGGGTCGACGACGCCTTCTCCAGCGATGACCCCGCGGAGGAACCATCGGGGACCATCGACGCCAATGAAACGCGCGAGCCGCATCGTGCCCGGCTGGCCGGCGCCCGCAGCGGGAATCTCGGCGAGGAGTTCGGGGCCGAAGACTCCGGTCGTCAGCTTCGTCGACCCTCCCTGGCGTGAGATCTGCTCGGCGATCTGCTGGCGGATCTCATGCCAGAGCCCCGTCGATCGGGGCGCCGCGAAAGGCTGCACCTGAAGGCTCGAGCCCGCGTAGTCAAGGCCGATGGCAACGACGCGCTTGCTCCCCTCCTCGACCTCAAGACGAAGCTGCAGGCCCTCACGGGGAAGGAGCTTGATGCCTCCGAGGTCGACATAGGGGCGAACGGCGTTGGCCTCACTGTCGTCCAGCGGTCCGGCAGTCGCACGGTCGGCCGGAGCCGACTTGGCCTGCGCGAGTTCTTCTTCAGAACCTGGCGTGGTGTCGCT
The DNA here is from genome assembly GCA_015234465.1 of Salinibacterium sp. Lineage (GTDB taxonomy): Bacteria > Actinomycetota > Actinomycetes > Actinomycetales > Microbacteriaceae > Homoserinimonas. Next base: position 17,984 of record JADGNA010000006.1, read on the forward strand.
CACTCGGTACTTCCTTCTGTCGTGTCGCGGTGACCGGTGGAACCAAACCCCGCCGTGCCCCGCTGTGTCTCGTCGAGTTCCTTCACGCTTGCGAACTCCGCTCTCGTGACCGGCATCACGATCAACTGGGCGATACGGTCGCCCGCCTCAATCGAGAACGGCTCTTCAGCATCCGTATTGAGCAGGGTGACCCGCAACTCTCCACGATAACCGGCATCCACCGTGCCCGGGCTGTTTACGATCGTGATGCCGTGGCGCGCGGCGAGCCCGCTTCGCGGGACCACGAACGCCGCGTAGCCGGGGGGAAGCGCTATCGAGACGCCCGTTCCGACCGTGGCACGGCACCCAGGTGCCAGCACGAGGGACTCGGCCGCCCTCAGGTCCGCGCCAGCATCGCCTGGATGCGCATAGGCCGGGACATAGGCGCCCACGATGGGGACTCTGACGGTATCGACCACGACACGAGAGTAGTCCAGTGAGGATGGACCGATGAAAAGTCTGGTCGAATAGAGGTATGTCCCGCTACAACGAGCGGCAGTGGCCGTCTTTCGCCCTGCTGTTCGCCCTCATCCTGCTGCTGCCCGCGACCCTCCTTGTCTTCGTGCCGATCGACACGCGAGTCGGCATCGTCGTCGCGGTGCTCCTCTATATGGGAGTCACGGCAGTGCTCGTGATGTCATCGCGGAGAATCGCCGTGAACGACGAGGGCCTCACAGTGGGGCCCGCGCACCTTCCGCACGACGCCATCGGTGAGGTCGCATCATTCGAGGGCGAAGAAGCGACCGCCGAACGAGGTGTGCGCCTGGATGCGCGGGCCTGGCTCGCGATCAGGGGCGGCATCTCGCCGGTGGTCAGGGTCCAGGTGCTCGACCCTGCCGACCCGACACCCTACTGGCTCGTCTCGACGCGGAAGCCGCAGCAGTTGGAGCAGGCACTCAACGCCGCGAAACGCTCCTAGCGAGCTGCGATCAGGCAGCGCACTCGAGGCAGATCGCCCCGAGCTTCTCCTGGTGATCGATCTGCGAGCGGTGCTTCACGAGGAAGCAGCTGATGCAGGTGAACTCGTCGGCCTGCGGCGGCAGCACGACGACATCGAGATCCATGTCTGAAAGGTCGGCTCCCGGAAGCTCGAAACCGCCAGGATTGTCAGCGTCATCAGAGTCGACAACGCCGGACATCTTGTCCGGCACACGCTCCTTCAGTGCCTCGATGCTCTCAGAATCATCGTCGGTCTTACGAGGTGCGTCGTAGTCGGTTGCCATGCCCATCCAGTCTTGGTACTTGCCGATCAGTCTGAATCGGCGGCGACAGTTTGCCTTATTCGAATCTGAATAGCAAACGAACTCGGAAGCCCGGGTCCATGCCATGCCAACTCGCGGCGCGCCCGCCGTATTCCCGGTTATCCGCGGACGTCGTGAGACTCTATAGAGCAACCCGCGACAGTCTGAAGGGCGATCAGCATGCATGACCTGAGAGTCATCGGAGTCGAGAACGATGCGCTCCTCGCGAGCGCCGACGACGGCACCCGCTACCGGATCCAAATCGACGATGAGACCTACTCGATGTTGCGCCGCAAGGCCGCCACCCCGGTCGGCGAGCGGCGGATCGCCCCGCGCGACATCCAGTCCCATATTCGAGCGGGCATGTCGGCGCAGGAAGTCGCTGAGATGACCGGCGCACCCCTCGAGTACGTCGAGAAGTTCGAAGGCCCCGTCCTCGCCGAGCGACAGTTCGTCGTCACGGCGGCGATGGCCGTGCCGGTCAGCACTGCGAGCGACACCGGCCCCCTTGCAGGGGCGAACTTCGGCGCTGTCATGGAGGAACGGCTCGAGGAGATCGGTGCCGCGGACATCGAGTGGGCGAGCTGGAAGGATCCCGACACGGGATGGATCGTCAAGCTCACCTTCAGCGCTGACGAGGTCGAGCACGATGCCCGGTGGCAGTTCGACCCCAAGAAGACCACCCTGGCTCCGCTCAACAGCGAGGCGACGCGGTTGAGCCAGCAGGGAGAGGTGGCTGGCACGCTCATCCCGCGCCTGCGCGCTGTGCCCGTGGATCGTTCACCGGACACGACTCGCTTCGACAGCGGGGCCTTCACTGCGGCGGACCTCGAAGCGCGGGACACCGCGCCCTACGCGGATGCGATTCCATTCGGACGCGGTGCGCAGTCGATTTCTCCCTCTGCCATCAACACCGACGAGCCGCAGGGCGACAGTGGCAACACGGCCGACCTGCTTGAGGCGCTTCGCCGGCGTCGCGGTGAGCGGGAATCCTCGCCGAGCATTGATGCCGAGGAGCCTCGCTCTGCCCACCCGTCAACCGGGAGCATCCGCGTCATCGACATTCCGCTCGACGACTTCAACGACGACGAGGAGCGCTCAGGCTCGGAGGCGCCGAACGGTGCAGCCCAGCCGCAGCTCTTCTCGAACTCACAGAAAGACCAGCCGCGTGCACCATCGAAGAGCGAGCCAGCGCAGCCGAAGTCGCAGCGCCGTGGCCGCGTCTCGATGCCGAGCTGGGACGACATCGTCTTCGGGGCGAAGGCCGACGACGACTGACGCGAATGGCGTCAGGCGAACGCGCCGAAGCGGATGAGGGGCACGGTGGTCTCCTCGGGTCCGAGCGAGCCGTGCTGCCCGACCATCGCGAGGGCTGACTGCGAGGCAGTGCGACTGTCGTAGTAGGCGATCCTCTTGCGCGCGGCGACGAACACGTCACCGAGACGCGGGGCCACCTCGTCATCCACGACCGCGCCGAACCACCCTGCGCCGATCGCATCCTCGCGGGTCACGACCCATGAGCGCTGGGACTCGGATGCCTCCCAGCGGCGGAGAAGCTCGTCTCGTTCAGCCGGCGAAAGACCCGGCTCCAAGTGCAGTTGCAGGCATCGCGGCTCCCCCGCGACGGCAACGACACCGTCGAGCAGCCCGTCGATCTCGTCGAACATCACGTGGCCGGATGGCGGTACGTCAACCATTCCGTGGTCGGCCGTGATGAGGATGCCCTCGCCACGGCGCGGAGTAGCGACGAAACTGCGGACCGCGGCGTCGAGCTCCTCGAGCGCCGCCAGCCACCGCTCGGACTCCCAGCCATAGCGATGCGCGACCTGGTCGAGCTCTGGCACGTAGACATACGCCAGTCCCCCGCCCGCGGCATCCAGTTGTGCTCGCGCCACGTGCAGGCGCTCCGAGAGCTCGGCAGCCACGGCGTAGTCGGCGCCGCGAAGGATCGCTCGAGTGAAGCCGGAATCCTCGTAGCGTGCGGCCCCTACGGCGATCGATGCGACACCGCGATCACGTGCGATCTCGAACTGCGTCCGACATCGTTGCCAGCTGGCGGGGTCAAGTGCGCCACCCCAGCCGTTCAGCTGGTTCAGCACGATGCCCGTGCCCGGGTGGCGAACGGAGTAGCCGACCATGCCATGCGTGCCGGGCGGGGTCCCCGTCGTCAGGGTGGTGAGCGCCGCCGCCGTCGTCGTCGGAAAGCCCGACTGCAGCTTGAAGGAAGGGGCACTCGCCAGCGTTCTCGCATGGCCGGCTCGCGATGCCAGCATGTGCGAACCGAGCCCGTCGATGACGAGGAGGATCGCCTTGCTCACGGGAGGAAGACCAAGCCCATTCTGCTCGCCACGAACCGCCCCGAGCATGGCCGGCAACACGTCGGCGAGGCTAAACCGGTGAGAGAACGGCGCCGGTAGCATGGCAGCCATACTATGACTACTCCCGCACACAGCGCCGCTGACGAGCGTATTGACGACATCGATCTCGCGACAGAGATGGAGGGCTCGTTCCTCGAATACGCCTACTCCGTCATCTATTCCCGAGCCCTTCCGGATGCGCGGGACGGGCTCAAGCCGGTGCAGCGCCGCATCCTGTTCCAGATGACCGAGATGGGCCTGCGGCCTGACCGTGGACATGTGAAGTCGGCGCGCGTTGTCGGTGACGTCATGGGCAAGCTGCACCCCCACGGCGATGCCTCCATCTACGACGCGATGGTGCGCCTGAACCAGCCGTTCATCATGCGGGTCCCGCTGATCGATGGTCATGGCAACTTCGGATCCCTCGATGACGGGCCCGCTGCCCCGCGCTACACGGAAGCGCGCCTGACGGCGGCGGCGCTTGCCCTCACGGCAGACCTCGACGAAGACGTCGTCGACTTCGTGCCGAATTACGACAACCAGCTGATGCAGCCGGAGGTGCTGCCCTCCGCGTTCCCCAACCTGCTCGTCAACGGCGCCACCGGCATCGCCGTGGGCATGGCGACCAACATGGCGCCCCACAACCTCATCGAGGTCGTCGGTGCCGCACGCCACCTGCTCGAACACCCAGACGCCACCCTCGAGGAACTCATGGCGTATGTTCCGGGACCCGACCTGCCGAGCGGTGGCACCATCATGGGGCTGAGCGGCGTCCGCGATGCGTATGCCACGGGTCGCGGCAGCTTCAAGACGCGCGCACGGGTCTCGATAGAGCCGGTGACTGCCCGAAAGATGGGCCTCGTCGTGTCGGAGCTGCCCTACATGGTCGGCACCGAGAAGGTCATCGAGAAGATCAAGGACGGCGTGAGCTCCAAGAAGCTCAGCGGGATCTCGGATGTCGCGGACCTGACCGACCGCAAGCGTGGCCTGCGACTCGTCATCGGCATCAAGACGGGCTTCAACCCACAGGCCGTGCTCGAGCAGCTCTACAAGTACACGCCGCTCGAGGAACAGTTCAACATCAACAACGTTGCCCTCGTCGACGGTGGGCCCCAGACCCTCGGCCTCAAGCAGCTCCTGCAGGTGTACCTCGACCACCGCATGAGCGTCACGACCCGCCGCAGCCGCTATCGGCTCGACCGTCGGCGCGAGCGCCTGCACCTCGTCGAGGGATTGCTCATCGCGATCCTCGACATCGACGAGGTCATCCAGGTCATCCGCTCCTCCGACGACTCTGAGCAGGCCCGCGCCCGGCTCCGGGACGTGTTCGACCTGAGTGAGGTGCAGGCGGAGTACATCCTCGAGCTGCGGTTGCGACGGCTCACCAAGTTCTCTCGCATCGAGCTTGAGGCCGAGCGGGACTCGTTGAAGGCCGAGATAGCTGAGCTCGAGCGGCTGCTCGCCGACCCCGCGCTCCTCCGTGCTCTCGTCTCGAGCGAACTTGAGGACGTCGCCGAACGCTTCGGCACGCCACGTCGCACGATGCTGACTGAAGCGGCCCCGAGCCTCGCGACATCCGGGCGTTCCAAGACCGCGCCCGTGCTCGAGATCGCCGACGTGCCCTGCCGGGTGCTGCTCTCCACGACCGGTCGCCTCGTGCGGGTCGACTACCCCGAAGGCCCCGTCGAGCCGATCCCGGCACCGGCGCGCAGGAGCAAGCACGACGCGATCCTCTCGGAAGTGGTGACCACGAGTCGCAGCGAGATCGGGGCTGTGACCAACCTGGGCAGGATCGTGCGCCTCTCCCCTGTCGACCTGCCGGTCGTCCCCGGAAATTCGGTGCAGCTGGCCGCCGGCCGCAAGATCGCCGAGTACATGGGCCTCGACCGGAAGGAACGGGTCCTGGCCCTCGTGCCCCTCGAGAGCGAGATTCCCCTGGCTCTCGGCACCCGCGGCGGAATCGTCAAGCGCGTGACACCCGGCGACGTGCCCAACAAGCCCGAGTTCGAAGCGATCTCCCTCAAGCAGGGCGACGAGGTCGTCGGCGCTGGACTCGCGCCGGACGATGCCGAACTCGTGTTCATCACCTCGGACGCGCAGCTGCTGCGCTTCTCCGCTACCGCCGTGCGCCCGCAGGGGCGTTCAGCGGGAGGCATGGCGGGCATTCGAGTCTCGACGGGCGCTTCAGTGATCAGTTTCGCGGTGCTGACAGACCCCGACGCGACGGTCGTCGCCACGGTCTCCGGCTCCGCGGCGACGATCCCTGGCACGGACCCCGGACGCGCCAAGGTGTCGCGCCTGAGTGAGTTCCCTGCGAAGGGTCGCGCGACGGGCGGTGTGCGGGCGCACTCCTTCCTCAAGGGTGAAGACAGCCTGACGCTCGCCTGGGCCGGTGCTGCGCCAGCGCACGCCGTATCGTCAGACGGAGCCGCGCGCGTCCTCCCAGATGCCAGTGCCCGCCGCGACGCCTCCGGTGTGCCACTCGACGCCGTCGTCGCGTCGATAGGCTCCGCGCTCGGGCACTGAGGCCATCCGTGGCGATGCGTGAGTCGCATCACCACGCGCAGCGGATGCGATCAGACGTCGATGCGGTCGCGGCTCAGTGCCTGTGATCCCTCGATGATGAACTCCTTGCGCGGGGCGACATCGTTGCCCATGAGCAGCTCGAACACCTTCTCGGCGCCGGCAGCATCTGCGATGTTGACGCGGCGAAGCGTGCGCTGTGCCCTGTCCATCGTTGTCGTCGCCAGCTGGTCGGCATCCATCTCGCCGAGGCCCTTGTATCGCTGGATCGGGTCCTGGTAGCGCTTGCCCGACTTCTTCAGTTGCTTGAGCACGCCCTGGAGTTCCGCTTCGGAGTACGTGTAGATCGTCTCGTTCGGCTTGGATCCCGGGTTCATGACGACCACGCGATGCAGGGGCGGCACCGCTGCGTAGATGCGTCCATCGCGGATCATCTCGGGCATGTAGCGGAAGAAGAGCGTCAGCAGGAGGGTGCGGATGTGGGCACCGTCGACATCCGCGTCGCTCATGATGATGACCTTGCCGTAGCGGGCGGACGAGAGGTCGAAACTGCGGCCCGAACCCGCCCCGATCACCTGGATGATCGACGCGCACTCCGCGTTCGAGAGCATGTCGGACACCGATGCCTTCTGCACGTTCAGGATCTTTCCCCTGATTGGGAGGAGGGCCTGGTACTCGCTGTCGCGGGCCAGCTTCGCGGTGCCGAGGGCGGAGTCACCCTCGACGATGAAGAGCTCGCTGTTGGCCACGTCGTTGCTGCGGCAGTCAACGAGCTTGGCGGGAAGCGTCGAGTTCTCGAGCGCGTTCTTGCGCCGCTGGGTCTCCTTGTGCGCTCGTGCGGAGACCCGGGACTTCATCTCGGCGACGATCTTCTCGAGGACGAGGGCGCTCTGCGCCTTGTCGTCGCGCTTGCTGGAGCCGAAGCGCTCCTTCATCTCCTTCGCGATGACACCGGCGACGATCGAACGCACCGCGGGCGTGCCGAGGATCTCCTTCGTCTGACCCTCGAACTGAGGCTCGGGCAGGCGAACCGTCAGCACGGCCGTGAGGCCGGCGAGGATGTCGTCCTTCTCGAGCTTGTCGTTGCCGACCTTCAGGCGGCGCGCATTCTGCTCGACCTGTGCGCGCAGGAACTTCATCATCCCCTGTTCGAAACCGGACTGGTGCGTGCCACCCTTGGGCGTCGCGATGATGTTCACGAAGCTGCGGAAGACAGTGTCGTAGCCGGTGCCCCAGCGCAGCGCGACGTCGACCTCGCAACTGCGCTCGAGTTCCGTCGCCACCATGTGGCCCTTGTCGTCGAGCACGGGCACCGTCTCGGTGAATGTGCCGGTGCCGGTCATGCGCCAGGTGGAGGTCAGTGCGGTGTCAGGCGCGAGGTAGTCAACGAACTCCGAAATGCCGCCGTCGAAGCGGAACGAGTCGCTGAGTTCCTCGCTGCCGCGCCGGTCTGTGACGGTGAGCGTGAGGCCATCCACGAGGAACGCGGTCTGGCGTGCTCGCGCCATGAGCTCGTCGGTCTGGAATGCCGCGCCGCGCGTGAAGATCTGCGGGTCGGCCCAGTAGCGCACTCGGGTGCCCGTGACACCCTTGGCGACCTTGCCGACGACCCTGAGTTCGCTCCCCTTCTCGAAGGGCGTGAAGGGAGCATCCGGGCGGGGCTCGCCGTCGTCCTTGAAGATGCCGGGTTCGCCGCGGTGGAAGGACATCGCCCAGGTCTTGCCTCCGCGATCCACCTCGACGTCGAGCCGCTCCGACAAGGCGTTGACGACGGATGCGCCCACGCCGTGGAGACCGCCGGAGGATGCGTACGAGCCACTACCGAACTTGCCGCCGGCGTGCAGCTTGGTGAAGACGACCTCCACGCCCGAGAGGCCGGTCTTCGGCTCTGCGTCGACAGGGATTCCTCGGGCACGGTCCCGGACCTCGACGCTGCCGTCGCCGTGCAGCACGATATCGATCGAGTCCCCGTGGCCGGCCAGGGCCTCATCGACTGAGTTGTCGATGATCTCCCAGAGGCAATGCATGAGCCCGCGCGAATCCGTCGAACCGATGTACATGCCGGGCCTCTTGCGCACGGCCTCCAAGCCCTCGAGCACCGAGAGGTGGCGGGCGGAATAGTCGGAACTCGACAAGAAGTGGACTCCTTCAGCTGGGAAAGCTTGAGCGCACGGAGGCCGGGAAACGGCTCGGGTTGCGCCGTCATCAAGCCTATCCAGCGCGAAGCAGGCGGGCCGGCATCGACACCCGCTCCCCGCCTGGCTACGCGGTGAGCGAAATGCGGCAGACGGATGCCCCCGATTCAGCCTTTGCGTGCTTGTATTGACCTACGGCGATCACTTCGTCGTAAGTCGAAGACGGAGGAGGAACCCATGTCTCAGATCTCAGCCGAGACGACGGAGCGAGACTCCTACCAGTTGACCGCTGCCGACCGTTGCGACAGCTGCGGGGCCCAGGCCTATATTCGAGTCGCGATCGGTGACAGCGAACTTCTGTTCTGCGCCCACCACGGGCGCCGTCACCAGGAGAAGCTCGAAGCTGTTGCTACAGAGTGGCTCGACGAGTCGAGCCGCCTGCTCGAAGACAGTAGGGTATAGCTCCGCACGTCATTCCCCCGAGGCGCTGCCCACGTAGCGACGTGGCACGCCTCGGGCAATGCGCGTGACGATCTCGTCACCGAGCGTGTCCGTCAGGTCTCCCCATTCCCGCACGGTCTGCTCTCCGCCCGCACCGGTTCCGAAGAGTGTGGCGATGTCACCGGCGCACACCGTTTCATCCACCGCCACAAGCATGAAGTCGGTTCCGACATGGCGCACCGGGGCGCGGCGTCCTGCGATCGCCACAGAGACCCGGCCTGCCGCCTTCGCGGGGATGCCCTGTGCGTGTCCCAGGGCCAGCACCGCCATGCGCTCGCCACGCTCCGTGAATGTGCTCGTGACCTCCGAGGTCAGCGTCATGACCGGGATGATCCCGATCTGAGACGGGGTGACGCCGTCGAAGGATGGGATGCCCCAGCAGTGCCCGCCCATCCGCACCATGTCGTACCTGATGTCGGAGCGCCGGAGGCCGGCGGAGCTGGCGGCGAGATGGCGCACCTCGAAGGCGACCCCGAGCTCGCCTGCGACCTCGATCGCTCGCTCGAAACGCCGCATGGACTCGGTGTCCTCGTCCTCTGATGCCTCCGCGATGTGCGACCACACGCCGGTGATCCGGATGCGTCCTGCATCGCGAAGCGAGCGCGCGAGGGATACGAGTGCTGGCCAGTCCTGCGGAGCAGCGCCATTGCGGTTCAAGCCGGTATCGATCTTCAGGTGTACGGATGCGGTGGCCGACCCCGCTGCATCCGCTATCGCCCGAAGTTCGTGCTGCTGGGAGACGCCAAGGTCGACCTGAGCGGCGACCGCCGCACTGAAGTCCTGGGAAGGGCCGTACTGCCAGGCCATGACCATGGTGTCGGTGCCGACGCCGGCCTCGCGGACGGCCAGGGCGGAATCCACGTCGAGAACGCCGATGCGCTGGGCGCCCGCCTCGACGGCTGCCCGAGCCATGGGCACGAGACCGTGGCCGTAAGCGTCTGCCTTCAGCACGACCATAAACTCGGCGGGTGCGACTACTGAGCGCAGGTGCCTGACGTTCTTGCCGAACGCCGTGAGGTCGACTATTGCCTCACTCGTCATGTCCACCTCCGCATCACCCGCGCCGTGAGGCCGGCGACGACAGCAGCGCTCGAGATGCCGAGCAACTCGGCATAGTCCTGCGCCGAGGGCGCGCCCCCGGCGGGGTCGCCGAAGAACTCGACCACGTCGCCGACGACAGCGCCTCGAGCGCCGACGTCGAGCACAATGGCATCCATCGCGACCCTGCCCGCGATCGTGAGACGCTGCCCGCGCAGGAGTACCTGGGCTCGGTTTCCGAGCGAACGATCGACCCCATCGCCGTAGCCGACCGGCACCAACGCGAGCGTTGTCGGCTGGCTGGTGCGATAGGTGTAGCCGTAGGAAACGCCGACATCCCGGTCGGCATCCTTGAGGGCGATGATCGGCGCTCTGAGACTCAGGGCGGGCCGCACGCTCACGGGCGCGGGCGCGAGGGTCTCGCTGAGGCCAAAAACCTCGGCTCCGATGCGGACGATACCCGCGTAACCCCCAATGGGCGCGACGTCGCGACCCACGGGAGATACAAGACCACGCACCTCGATGCCTCGGTCGGTGAAGAAGCCGGCCGCCTCATGCAACAGCCTTGCGTCGCTGGCACAGAGAGTGACGCTCCCCTGGGCTGCCGCCGACAGCGCACGAGCGAATGCCTCGAGTTCGGGTCGGTCGGTCGCACCGGCAACGCGTTTGATGCCGAGATCGAGCCAGACGTGTGCTGCCCCAGTTCGGACGGCGACACCGACCGCGTGCGGTGACGATGCGGCGGCGGAGAGACCGGATGCCGAAAGCTCGTCGCGAGCGGCGGTGGCCGGGAGGTTCCACACGACAATCTCACTGTCGATGCCCTCACTCCGCAGGGCGATGCCATCCGGCACATTCGATACTGCGATCGTTGATGGCCCCACCGAGGTCACCGCGCGGGCGGCATCCACGAGCCCGTGCCCCCAGGCCTCCGAGGAGAGATCGATCAGAACACCGGCACCAAAAGCTTCGCGACGGAGAGCGCGGAGGTTGTCTTCGACGACCTGCTTCGAGACGAACGCGAGCCGCGTGCATCCCCCTGAGAAGACAGAGGGCTCCCCCGCAGTGGCATCGCCGAGCGCGTCAGTCACCGGATGCTGTCAGGAGGCGGGGCGATCGACGGCGACGTTCGCGGAGCGCGCGAGGATGCGGCGGCACTCAAGCGCGAGCGAGTCGAGCTTGGCGTGGCCCTCGTTCTGCGAGTAGGAGATCCCTTTCCGTTCGCAGGCGAGCTCAATCAGGTGGTCAGCGAGCACGGGGTTCATCGCGAGCACCGGACCCTGGAGATGCGTGCCGATCACATTCGCAGCCCTCGCGCCCTCGTGCTTCGCATGGCCGTTCCCGCGCCCCGTGACCGCCGTGCCGAACGCTTCCGTCACCGGGCCGGTCAGTGCCATGGTCGAACCGTGGTTCTCGATGCCGATGAGGCGACCGAGTTCTGCGTGATCGATGACGAAGCAGTTCGTGACGACACGGTCGGCCGAAGCATCCGTCTCAATTTCCAGCACGCCGGCGCCCTCGAGCACGGCTCCGCCCGGCATGATGACGCGCGAGCCAAGCAACTGCATGCCGGCGGTCACTGCAAGCATGGGTACGCCGTCGTCGCGCCAGCCACGGAGTCGGTCGCCAATCGCCTGCGCCGAGGCTTCCAGGACACGGAGAGCGGATGCCGGCCCGGTGCCGACCGTGACGATGTCAACATCGTCAGGCAGGTCGTCGCCCGGATTGTGCTTCACGTGGGTGACGTCGATGCCGGCGAGGCGCAAGCGCTCACGCAGCACGATGACATTCCCCATGTCGCCGTTGACCGCCAAATGCTCGGGGAAGAGCTCGAGAATCGTCAGCTGGGTCATGATGCGCCTCGTTCCAGGTCGCTGTGTCCGAGGAGCTTGCGCGCGAGGATCATCTGGTCATAGTCGAGGATGAGCGTTCGCTTGCCGTCGGAGGGCAGCTCCGAGGCGAGCATCGTCTTGAGCGCCTTCTCGAGGTCGGGTTCGACAGTGCCGTAGTCGATGTTGTCGTAGGCGAGGCGAAGGGCCATGAAGGCGGCCTTCGGCCCCGAGACAACGTCGACGTGGGAGAACTTCGAGACATCCGCCGCGTAGAGCCAGGACAAGTCCTTGCTGCCCTCGTCGAGCGCGATCATGACTGATTCGGGAGCGCCGTCGAGGTAGTCGACGTTCATCTGGAAGCTCGCGAGGTTCTTGAGCAGAAGGATCTCAAGCTCTTGGCCGTTGTGCTGCACCGTCTCGCCGCGACCGTAGACGGGCTTCGCCGACTCGAGGGCCGAGATCGCGGAGTCGAGGGAGAAGCGATCACCGAGCACCTTGCGGGCAAGCGTGATGGCGGCCGCTGCGTCGACCGCGTAGTGCAGTCCTCTCGCCGAGAGCCGCATGCTGCGTGCAACGCCATCGAACGCGATCGTCGCGGTCGCACCATCGACGGCCTGCACCTCGGCGTAGACCTCGCGCACGGAGTCTGCGGCGATCGACTCGTTCTCGTAGTCCCGCGCGATGACCTGGCCGTGTGGCGCGGACGCCACCGCCTCATCGGTGAGCCCGAAGAAGCCGAGGTCGAGACGACCCTCCTCCTCGAGCCGGCCCGCGAGCGTGCGGAGGAAGTGGTCATCGCGGTTGAGTACGACCACGTCACTCACCTCGGCGACGATGTCCCGGAACATGCCAGCTACCCGCTCGGGCTCGTGGAAGCGGTAGATCTGGTCGATCTGCAGGTTGAGGATCACGGCCGCCGAGGGGGTCAGGGCTTCTGCGATGACCTTGCCGAACGCCTCATCGACCTCGATCACCCCGATGTCAGCCTTGAGGCGGCCGGAGAGGCTGACCTGCCCGAGCAGGGACGATGCGATTCCCTGGGGAAGGTTGCCCCCAGAAGGATTCGTGAACACGGTCAGGCCGTGCGCGCGCATGATCGACGTGAGCATGTGGGTCGTCGTGGACTTGCCGTTCGACCCGAGCACGAAGACGTTGCCGTGAGGGAACTGCCTCGTGATGTCATGCAGGAATCGCGGCGCGAGCTTGAGCGTCACGTATCCGGGGAACGCCGAGCCGCCTCCCCTCAGCCGCGCGAGCAGCCGAACGACCTTGCCTGCCAGGATCGGGATGAAGTACCTGGCGGCAGACGGCCGCGTTCCGAGAGGCTTCGGGGGCCTACTCAAGGTAGTCCCGGAGCGACTGCGACCGGGACGGATGGCGAAGCTTGGCCATGGTCTTCGACTCGATCTGGCGGATGCGTTCGCGAGTCACGCCGAAGGTGTCGCCGATCTGGTCCAGGGTCTTCGGCATGCCGTCCCCCAGCCCGAATCGCATGCGGATGACGCCTGCCTCACGCTCCGAGAGCGAATCAAGAAGCGATTCGAGCTGCTTCTGCAGCATCGTGAACCCCACGGCGTCCGCCGGAACGACGGCCTCGGTGTCCTCAATGAGGTCACCGAACTCGCTGTCGCCATCCTCGCCGAGCGGCGTGTGGAGCGAGATCGGCTCGCGACCGTACTTCTGCACCTCGACGACCTTCTCGGGCGTCATGTCGAGTTCGCGGCTCAGCTCCTCCGGAGTGGGCTCTCGGCCCAGGTCCTGCAGCATCTGGCGCTGCACTCGCGCAAGCTTGTTGATGACCTCGACCATGTGGACCGGGATACGGATCGTGCGAGCCTGGTCAGCCATGGCGCGCGTGATGGCCTGACGGATCCACCAGGTCGCGTAGGTCGAGAACTTGAAACCCTTCGTGTAGTCGAACTTCTCAACAGCACGGATAAGGCCCAGGTTTCCTTCCTGGATGAGGTCGAGGAACTGCATGCCGCGTCCCGTGTAGCGCTTTGCCAGCGAGACGACGAGGCGGAGGTTGGCACCGAGCAGGTGGCTCTTGGCGCGCTGGCCGTCCTTGGCAACCCACTGCAGCTCGCGCTTCTGAGCGGGTGACAGCTTGTCGCCCTCGTTTGCGAGCTTGTCCTCGGCGAACAGGCCCGCCTCGATACGCATGGCCAGCTCGACCTCCTCTGCTGCGTTGAGGAGAGCGACCTTACCGATCTGCTTGAGGTAGTCCTTGACGGGGTCGGCCGTCGCGCCCGTGATCGTGGCCGAGTAGACGGGAACCTCATCGTCCTCGTCTGCCATCGAGAGCACGATCGCGCCCGTGGGCAGCTTCTCGTCGGCAGCGCCGCTCGTCGCCGTGCCCTCGTCGTCTGCGTCTTCGACGACGGCGCCGTCGGCCTCCGGCTCTTCAGCGGGCTCCTCGACGGCGACTGCCTTCTTCTTCGCGCGCGTCTTGGCGGGAGCCTTGGGCTCGGCGCCATCACCCGCAGCCGTCTTCTTCGCGGCGGGCTTCTTCTTCGCGGGTGCCTTCTTGGCGGCTGCCGTCGTCTCGACGTCCTGCTCTTCGACGGTGTCGACCACCGCGTCGGGCACCTCCTGCGAGGCCTTGCCCTTGGCAGACTTGGATGTGGTCGTGGTGCGGGTAGCCATGCGGTTACCTTTCTTTCGGGAGGATCGTGCCTTCCCTTCGGGCAGCACTAAGACCCATGTCAAGTCCGGGAGCCAGCGACATCATCACATCGGCAATCGGACCATCGAACGGGTCTCAAACACTAATTATTGCACGCTTTGCCGGGACGCCACTCCACCGGGGGTGCTGCTCAGCTTCGCTTGCGCCGAAGGGCTCTGTAGAGAGCAACCCAGAGCGGTGCCACTTCTATTCCCTCATCGTCCTTGAGGCGTCGCCGTGTGAGGCGACGAGTGTGCAGGATGAAATACGTTCCCACCGCGAGCACGAGGAACTGCGTGGCAAAGGCGGCCCGGAACGACTGCCAACTGTAGAGTCCCTCCCCGGCGTCTCCGGAGACGGCATCGAGCGTCATCCCGATCAGGAACATCATCGTCAGGCTCGCAACGAAGCCGCCCACGTTGACAATGCCTGTGGCGGAGCCATGGCTTCGCAGGGGGTTGAAGCTCCGTGCGAACTCGAAGCCGATGAGGGAACCGGGCCCCCCGGCCCCGAGCACGATGATGAGCACGCAGACGAGCCAGAAGGGAGGAGGCGAGGTCTGCGCGAGCACGACGAGCCACGCAATGACCGTGCATCCGACGATCCCCAGCACGAGCGAGGAACGGCGGAAGGGGTAACGCGCGGTTAGGACACCGAGGATCGGCCCTGCGACCACGCCCGAGAGCAGCAGGAGACTGAGGAGTCCCGCGGCGGTTCCTGGCGAGTAGCCGAGCCCGCTCACGAGGAACGGGAACCCCCAGAGGAGGGCGAACATGGAACCGGGCGCCTGGGTCGTGAAGTGCGACCAGAAGCCGAGCTGCGTGCCGGGCCGCCGGAGGGCCTCTCGAGCCTCCCGGAATGCGTGACCCCACGATTCCACCTCGCCGGACGCTGCAGTGCCCGCCGGCGAATCCTTCACGACCGCGAGCGTCAGCAGCAGGGAGCACAGCGCCGCCGCACCCGCCAACCCGAAGGCGGGCGTCCATCCGAAGTCATGGAGCACCCATGCGAAGGGCACGGCGGAGAGCAGTTGGCCCAGCTGTCCCACGTTGCCCGTCCACTGGGAGACCTGCGGCAGGATGCGCCCGGCGAACCAGAGGGGCAGCAGCCGGAGTACGGAGATGAAGGTCATGGCATCGCCCGTGCCCACCAGGATGCGCCCGACGACGGCGAGCCAGAAGTGATCAGCGAATGCGACCGCGAGTTGCCCCGCAAGCATGACGGCTGCTCCCCCGCTGATGAGCACCCGGGGGCCCACCCTGTCGAGCATCACGCCGACGGGGATCTGCAACCCGGCATAGACGATGAGCTGCACGACCGCGAGCGTCGACAGCACGGAGGCCGTGATCTCGTATCGATCGGTCGCCTCGACGGCGGCCACCCCGAGGGACGAGCGCTGCATCACGGCAACCACGTAGGCGAACACCGCGCATCCCCAGATGACCCAGGACCGGCGCGAATTCACTCCACGATCCTAACGACGCAGTCGCGCGAGCGACGGCGTGGCTACGGTGCGGGAGAGTCGTCGTCACCCTTGCGGCGGGTCGCCAGGAACTTCTCGAGTTCTGCCGCGATCTCGTCCGCTGTCGGCAGGGCGCCATCGACATCCGTCAGGGGCGAGCGCACGGCGTTGCCCTCCATGTAGGCGTCGTGGCGCTCCTCGAGTGCACCGACGAGTTTCGCCAGCTCACCGTTCTCCGCGACCTGAAGGTCGATCCGCGAGACGAAGTCGCGGCCGTCCTCGCGCAGTCGATCGGTCGGGAAGATGAGGCCGGTCGCCGCCGTGATGCATTCGAGTGCCTTCACAGCGGCGTCCGGGAATTCGGTGTCAGAGAGATAGTGCGGAATCAGCAGCACGAATCCGGCAACCTCGTGCGCCGTCTGCTGGAGCGAGAATTCGAGGAGGTGGAGCGCGTTCGCTGGCACCTGGGTATGTGGGCGCCAGACCGACATTGCGTCGATCAACTCCGTGCGGTTGCCGCTCACGGTGACTCCGATCGGACGCGTGTGCGGCACCGGCATGGGGATTGAGTGCACCCAGGTGACCGAGCCAACCTCGAAGCGCTCGATGAGAGACAGCACTGCACGAGTGAAGCGGTCCCACTGGTAGTCGGGCTCGTAGCCGGAGAGCAGAAGGAAGGGCCTGCCCAGCTCATCCGTCAGTAGTTCCAACGAAAGGCGGGCCGGAACATAGTTCGCAAGATGGTCGCGATCAAAGGAGATGAGCGGCCGCCTGGCCCTGTAGTCGAGCAGCTCGTCATTATCGAAGACGGCCACGGGCTCACCGCCGAGGTCCACGCGCACCGCCTCCGTGAACTGGGACACTGCGGATCCCGCATCGGCGAAGCCCGTCAGGGCCGCGACGAGCGGCACGCCCGGCGGAACTGCCCCGAAGGCGGCCCCAGCGCTGTAGAGCCCATCGACCTCTCGCATGCTCCAATCGTATCCACGGGCACTCGGCGGGCGCGCCCGCAGGCCCCCGACCCAGCACGCCGAGAGCGAACACGAATAGCATTGCGGGATGCCAACACCGAGCCTCGCCATCGCCACCACTCCACCAGAAGCAATCGCCGCGGACGTCCTCGTCGTCGGCGTCAGCAGCCGGGGAGACGAGGCGCCCCGCGTCCACAGCGACATCGCCGCCATCACCGCGCTCAGCGATCGCCTCTCTGACCTGGGCGTCACGGGTGCACGCGACGAGCTCGTGCGAATCGCGGTGCCGGATGTCGCAGCGCGCGCCGTTGCGCTCGTCGGACTTGGAAAGGGCGAGCCGACAGAGGAAGCGCTCCGCGCGGCGGCGGGAAGTGCGACCCGCCAGCTCGTGGGAACGACCACCGTGGCCATCGCGCTCCCTCACAGCAGCGAGGCGGAACTCTCTGCAGTGCTCGAAGGCGCCGCCATCGGCGCGTACGCCTATACGGAGTCACGCGGTAAGTCGAAGGCCTCGACCAAGGTTCCCGCGTCTGAGGTTCTCGTCGCAGCCGAATCCGACTCCCCCGAGCTCGTCGAGCGGGCCGATGCGATTGCCGAGGCGATGAC
Organism: Salinibacterium sp.; assembly: GCA_015234465.1. GTDB lineage: Bacteria > Actinomycetota > Actinomycetes > Actinomycetales > Microbacteriaceae > Homoserinimonas. Next base: position 35,354 of record JADGNA010000006.1, read on the forward strand.
GGTCGCACGAGATCTCGTCAATCTTCCCCCCGCCGTCCTGTACCCCGAAAGCTTCGCCGAGCGCGCCCGCGAGCTCTTCGCCGGTCGCACAGGGGTCGAGGTCACGGTGTTCGACGAGGCGCAGCTCGAGAAGGGCGGCTTCGGTGGCCTCCTGGGCGTCGGTCGCGGCTCCGAGCGCGGTCCCCGGCTCGTGCGTATCGATTACTCGCCCTCCGACGCGGGCAAGCACCTCGCCCTCGTGGGCAAGGGCATCACCTTCGACAGCGGCGGCCTGTCACTGAAGCCAGCAGCGTCCATGGTCGGCATGAAGTACGACATGGCCGGTGCAGCCACCGCACTCGGCGTGGTGCTCGCGGCATCCCGGCTCGCGCTCCCCGTGCGTCTCACCGCGTGGCTGTGCCTCGCGGAGAACATGCCATCCGGCGAGGCCATGCGCCCCAACGATGTCATCACCGTGCGTGGAGGCACCACGATCGAGGTGCTCAACACCGACGCCGAGGGACGCCTGGTCCTCGCCGACGGACTCGTTGCGGCGGGCGAGGAACAGCCCGACGCCATCATCGATATCGCGACGTTGACGGGCGCAGCGATCGTCGCACTGGGCACGCGCTACGCGGGCGTCATGGGTGACCGCGCGCTCGTCGGCCAGCTCTGCGACGCCGCCGATCGGGTCGGCGAGAAGTTCTGGCCCATGCCGTTCGCAGAGGAACTCCGCGCTTCGCTCACTTCTGATGTCGCGGATATCGCCAACGCCAAGATCGGCAGCACGGCCGGCGGGATGCTCCTGGCAGCCACCTTCTTGAAGGAGTTCGCGACGCCGCGCCCCGGCGGGGAATCAACGATCCCGTGGGCTCACATCGACATCGCCGGACCGGCCAACAACCAGGGATCCGGCTATGGATTCACGGGCAAGGGCCCGACCGGAGTCGCCCTGCGGGCGCTCCTCGAACTGACGGACGAGTTCGGTCGGTCGTAGTAGGCTGGCAGAACGATTGATCTGCCGCTGGATGCGTGTCTCGGCTCCGGGATGCGGTCTTGCACAAAGCCTCATCCACAAGGAGTTGACGGGTGTCTGAAGAGACGTATGACGTAGTGATCCTCGGCGGCGGAAGCGGTGGCTATGCCGCAGCGCTCCGCTCGGTGCAGCTGGGATTCTCGGTGGTCCTCATCGAGAAGAACAAGCTGGGCGGCACCTGTCTCCACGTCGGTTGCATCCCGACCAAGGCGCTCCTGCACTCGGCCGAGGTCGCAGACGTCGCCCGCGAATCCGCCAAGTACGGTGTGACGGCCTCCCTCGACGGGATCGACATCGCTGGCGTGACGGCCTACCGCCAGGAGGTCGTCTCGAGCAAGTTCAAGGGGCTCACGGGGCTCATCAAGATGCGTGGCATCACGGTGGTCGAGGGCGAGGGTCGACTCGTCGCACCGAACACCGTCGAGGTCGCGGGAACCCGCTACACCGGCAAGAACGTCATCCTCGCGACCGGTTCGTACTCGCGCACCCTCCCGGGCCTCGAGATCGGCGGACGAGTCATCACCTCCGAGCAGGCGCTCGAACTCGACTTCGTGCCGAAGAAGGTTGCCGTGCTCGGCGGCGGTGTCATCGGCGTCGAGTTCTCGAGCGTCTGGAAGTCGTGGGGCGCGGACGTCACGATCATCGAGGCGCTCCCCCACCTCGTGCCCAATGAGGACGAGGCCATCAGCAAGCAGTTCGAGCGCGCGTTCCGCAAGCGCGGCATCAACTTCAAGCTGGGCGTTCGCTTCCAGAGCGTCACCCAGAACGACGACGGCGTCGTCGTGACGCTTGAGAACGGCGAGACGGTCGAGGCCGAGCTGCTGCTCGTGGCGGTCGGTCGCGGTCCCGTGACGGAGGGCCTCGGATTTGACGAGGTCGGCGTCGAGATGGACCGTGGCTTCGTGCTCACGAACGAGCGCCTCGCCACGAACGTGCCCGGCGTCTACGCGGTTGGTGACATCGTCCCCGGCCTCCAGCTCGCCCACAGGGGCTTCCAGCAGGGCATCTTCGTCGCTGAGGAGATCGCCGGCCTGAACCCGGTCGTGGTGAGCGATGCGAACATCCCGAAGGTCACGTACTCCGACCCCGAGGTCGCCTCTGTCGGTCTGTCGGAGGCGAAGGCCAAGGAGGTGCACGGTGCGGAGAACGTCACGAGCTACGACTACAACCTCGCCGGCAACGGCAAGAGCCACATCATCGGCACCTCGGGCCTCATCAAGGTGGTCCGCGTCAACGACGGCCCCGTGGTCGGCGTGCACATGATCGGTGGCCGTGTGGGAGAACTCATCGGCGAAGCACAGCTCGCCGTCAACTGGGACGCGTACCCCGAAGACATTGCACCCCTGCTGCATGCGCACCCGACGCAGAACGAGGCGCTCGGCGAAGCCTTCCTCGCGCTTGCTGGCAAGCCGCTTCACGGCGTCTGACGCCCCCGGAACTATGCTGAATCAAGAGAATTCACCGAAGGAGCACCCCTGATGAGCCAATCCGTCAACCTCCCGGCGCTCGGCGAGAGCGTCACTGAGGGCACGGTAACGCGCTGGCTGAAGAACGTCGGAGATCGTGTGGAGGTCGACGAACCTCTGCTCGAAGTATCCACCGACAAGGTCGACACGGAGATTCCGTCCCCCATTGCCGGTGTGATCGAGGAGATCCTCGTCGCCGAGGACGAGACCGTCGAGGTCGGTGCGCCGCTCGTGCGTATCGGGGACGGCTCGTCGGAAGGCGGAGAGCCGGAGGCGCCCGCAGAGTCCGCCCCGGCCGCCGAGGAGGCCGCTCCGGCTGAGGCAGCGACTCCGAGCGAGGAAAGCGCCCAGGAGTCGGCATCCCCGTCGCAGGAGCAGGCCGAACCGCAGCAGCAGGAGGCCCCGCAGGCAGAGGTACAGTCCGCGCCCGCAGCATCCGGTGGTCAGGCAGTCACGCTCCCCTCGCTCGGCGAAAGCGTCACCGAGGGCACCGTCACTCGCATCCTCAAGCAGGTGGGCGACTCCGTCGAGGTCGACGAGCCGCTCCTGGAGATCTCGACCGACAAGGTCGACACCGAGATCCCCTCGCCCATCGCGGGCATCGTCCAGGCGATCCTGGTCGCTGAGGACCAGACCATCGAGATCGGTGCGGAACTCCTGCGCATCGGTTCCGGCGCAGACGCCGGTGCAGCCGAGCAGGCCGCGCCAGCGCAGGAGGAGCCTCAGCAGGACGAGCAGCCGCAGCAGGAGGAGCAGCCGCAGCAGGACGAGCGGCCGCAGCAGGAGTACCTGCCTTCCGAGCCTCCCGCCCCCGTGCCGTCCCCCGCGCAGGAGGAGCCTGCGAAGGCATCCGAGTCGCAGGCGGCCGAGGCCGACGCGCCTGACGGCGGCGCCCCAACCGAGTCCGTTCCGTCTGCCTCCGTGACGCACCAGCCGGCTGAGGAGCAGGCTGGTGCCTCCGCGCCAGCCGCAGTGCCGGCAGCGAGCGCGTCCTCGGGCGGCAGCTCCGGCTACGTGACCCCGATCGTGCGCAAGCTCGCTGCGGAGAAGGGCGTCGACCTTTCGACGGTCTCCGGCACCGGGGTCGGCGGTCGCATCCGCAAGGAAGACGTGCTGGAAGCCGCGAAGTCGAGCAGCTCGGCGAGCGAGAAGCCTGCTGAAGCAGCTGCTTCGACGCCTGCGCCGAAGCTCGAGACCTCGCCGCTCCGTGGCACGACAGTTCCCATGACGCGTCTCCGCAAGGTCGTCGCCGAGCGTGCTGTCATCTCGATGCAGTCGTCTGCGCAGCTGACGACCGTCGTCGAGGTCGACGTCACGAAGGTGGCCGCGCTCCGGTCGCGCGTCAAGGACGCGTTCCTCGAGAAGACGGGCACCAAGCTCTCCTTCCTCCCCTTCTTCGCCCTTGCTGCGTCGGAGGCCCTCAAGGCCTACCCGATCATCAACGCGACGATCGACGGCGAGAACATCGTCTACCCGCCGCAGGAGAACCTGAGCATCGCGGTCGACACCGAGCGTGGCCTGCTCACTCCGGTGATCAGGGATGCGGGTTCGCTTGACATCGCCGGACTGGCGAAGGAGATCGCCGATCTGGCCGAGCGCACCCGCGAGAACAAGCTCAAGCCTGACGAGCTTGCTGGCGGCACGTTCACGCTCACGAACACGGGTTCGCGCGGCGCACTGTTCGACACGCCTGTGGTGTTCCTGCCGCAGTCGGCCATCCTTGGCACGGGCATCGTCACGAAGCGGCCCGTGGTTGTGCAGAGCGAAGGGGTCGAGGCCATCTCCATCCGTTCGATGGTCTACCTGGCACTCTCGTACGACCACCGGATCATCGATGGCGCGGATGCATCGCGCTTCCTGGTCGCTGTCAAGTCGCGTCTCGAAGAGGGCAACTTCGAAGGATCGCTGGGCATCTAGCCCGGCAGCACGTCCCGGATCCTCCAACCGGCCTCGGTCCTGATGATCAGGATCGAGGCCGGTGCTCTTTCCGCGGTCGCGTCCTGGGCGCCGTCCGTCCCGACATGCGGGGCCGGTCCGTCGACGCTGAGCAACACGACACCGCCCATGATGTCGATGACCGCAACCTCGTCCTGTTCCCGCAGGAGCGGAGCGTGCGTCCCGCCATCGGCACCTTCGCTGAGACTGGCGGTGTCGGCCAGCCACGCGGCGGAATCCCGTTGAAGCACGTCGGTGAGGCATTCGACTGACGCCGCACTGAGACAGGCGTCGCGCAGGGTGAGCAGTCGCCTGGCCGCGAGCACCGGGTCGTCACCCCTCAGCGCCTCCTCGTCAGCCGTCGTGACGTTCTCTGCATCGTTCGGCTCGGGCTCGACATCCACGTCGACGCGGGACTCGACCGAGACGGGCGCGTCATCGCGATGCAATACCGCCGCTGTCTCGGCCTGACCCATGGCCTCTGTGCTGCCGGATTCCGTGGTGGTCGCGACGAGCAGGACGCTGCCGATCAGTACGACGCCAAGCAGCCCGATCACCCGAAATCGGGGACGCACCCCGGTGTAGGTATCGCGCAGTCGACCCAGGACGGAACTGCTCCGGCCCGTCACCGCCTTCAACGCCCGCGTCCATGCCGGTGCTTCGTGCACCACTGTGGCGTGCTCGGGTTCACGGAGCGTGCGCGACTGTCGTGCGTCGCGGCTGCCCTCAACCGCGGGCTCGAGACCCAGCCACGGGATCGACAGCGGCGTCGGTGGACCCGTCTCGAACGCCCTCTCCGATAGCTCGTCCTGGAACCCCGGAGTCGTCCATGGTTCCGTGCGGAGCCATTCGCTGAGCCCTGCAAGCTCCTCGGGGTGCGCGGCCCGCGCGGTCAGGTCGGTGGCGAGCAGCCAGAGCGCGCGACGATCATCGATGAATGAGCGTCCCTCCTTCAACACCGATCGCGACGGCGGATGCGGCGAGTCGGTCATTCGAGCTCCACCGAGGAGCACGGGGGCGCCACACTCATCGAACAGCACCTTGGCAGCGCGGAGCGAGCCATGCGTGACGCCGGCAGCGTGCATCGAGTTGACCGCCCGGGCCAGTGGCACCAGAAGGGTGACCAACTCGCCGCGGCTGAGCGTGGACCGACTGGCGAGCAAGCGCGTCAGGCCTCCCGGGTCAAGGAGCCTGAGCACGAGGCACTGACGCGTGCCTTCGGCGGCAGCATCGATCACCCCGACGAGGTGGGGCGAGACCATGCGGGTGAGTGCCCTGAGTTCCCGATCGACCGTTTCTGACGCCACGTCCTCCCGGTAGACCTTGATGGCCGCGAGGCCGGTGCCCTCGTGCGCTCTCGGCGTCGCCGATTCGAGCGCGTCCTCCGGTGTTTCGGCTCGTCCGAGCCATACCTCGCTGCGCTCGCCTGCGCCGAGCCTTCTCACCACTCGATACCCGCCAATGATTCCCACCAAGAAATCGTGCTGCTGGCGGCGGGTGGAGTCGGTGTGCTGCGACTGGCCTGTGGAATGGCCGCTCAAGCTGCGCTTCGGGAGGAGTCTGGAACTGCCCGGCAGGCCCTATCCTTGAACCATGGCACGACGCAGCGACAAGGCACCCAAGCCGCCCAAGGAACCAGGCCGCATCAAGCAGATGTATCAGGTCTTCACCATGACCAAGCGGCACGATCCGCGGTCGGTCTGGTGGATGCTGCTCGGCTTCGTCCTGCCCCTCGTCGCGGTGGTGACCGCAGGCATCCTGATTTCCGGCACCAACGTGTTCGGTCTCGTGCTCTGGACCATCTCGGGCCTACTCGCGGGCACGCTCGTGTTCCTCATCGTCCTGAGCCGGCGCGCTGAGAAGGCCGCCTACTCGCAGATCGAGGGCCAGCCCGGCGCGGTTGGCGCCGTACTCAAGAGTTCACTCCGTCGCGGCTGGACCGCGAGCGAGATGCCTGTCGCTGTCAGCCCCCGCACGCAGGATGCCGTCTATCGCGCCGTGGGGCGCGGCGGCGTCGCGCTCATCGGTGAGGGACCCAAGTCCCGCACGACCCGGATGCTGGACGACGAGCGCCGCAAGGTCGCCCGAGTGCTGCCCAACGTGCCCATCAATATCATCCACGTGGGCCCGGATGAGGATTCGGTTCCGCTCCACCGCATCGCTCGCACGCTCGGCGGATACAAGAAGCAACTGTCGAAGGCGGAGGTCTACGCCGTCAACAACCGCATCACGTCGCTCACGACCAAGGCCGGCATGCCCATCCCGAAGGGCATCGACCCCATGCGCGTGCGCGCTCCGCGGCCGCGCTAGCAGACCCTGCGAAGGCGTCTCGAACGCTGGCTCCCAGCTGGCGTACGAAACGATCCCCGTTAGACCCGCACGAGTACAGTGCCGGCGACCTTGTCGTGGAGCCCGCGCTGGTCGGCGTCCCAGATGAGCGCTGGAACCAGCAGCGCGAGCAGCAGCGTGCGGATGATCGGACGCAGCACGCCGACCCACGTGCCGTTGAGGGTCACCACACGGAGGCCGACGCACAGGTGCCCGACTCCCCCGGACAGCAACGGGATGAACAGGATCTGCATACCGACGAAGATGAGGGTCGAGGCCCACTGCTCGTTGGGAAAGAAAGCCGCCCAGAGAATCGCGGCGATAGCGAAGTCGATTGCCAGCGCGGCGATGCGGCGGCCAGGGCGCGCGACCGAGCGTGGACCATGTTCCGGAAGCCCGAGCCGCTGCCCGGGCCAGTCGTTGTTCGCGGTGTTCATGGTGCTCGGTTCAGGCATCCCACAAGCTTAGTTTCACGCGACGCGTAACATTGGCGAAACAATGGGGACACCGCGAAGAAATGCCTTCCCGTTAGCCTCCCCATGGCTGCGCACGCAGCGACCACCGCAAATCCCTCGCCATTGGAGTCCATCGCATGTTCAATGATTCTTCCGAGGTGCTCAAGTACATCAAGGAAAACGACGTCAAGTTCCTTGATATCCGCTTCACCGATCTCCCCGGTGTTCAGCAGCACTTCAACATCCCGGCATCGACCGTCGACGAGGACTTCTTCCGTGACGGCCAGCTCTTCGACGGCTCCTCGATCCGAGGCTTCGCGTCGATTCACGAATCAGACATGCAACTGATCCCCGACGTGAGCACGGCCTACCTGGACCCGTTCCGAGCCGAGAAGACGCTCATCATGGTCTTCGACATCTACAACCCGCGCAACGGCGAAGTGTATGGACGCGACCCGCGCCAGGTCGCCAAGAAGGCCGAGAAGTACCTCGCCTCAACAGGCATCGCCGACACCGCGTTCTTCGCCCCCGAGGCGGAGTTCTACATCTTCGACGACGTGCGCTACGAGACGAAGCAGAACGCAAGCTTCTTCAGCGTCGACTCGGAGGAGGGCGCCTGGAACACGGGTCGCGAGGAGGCCGGCGGCAACCTCGGTAACAAGACGCCGTACAAGGGCGGCTACTTCCCAGTGAGCCCCGTCGACAAGCAGGCAGACCTGCGCGATGACATCAGCCTCAAACTCATTGATGCGGGTCTCATCCTCGAGCGTGCTCACCACGAGGTCGGCACCGGTGGCCAGGCGGAGATCAACTACCGCTTCGACACCATGGTGCACGCGGCAGACGACATCCTGAAGTTCAAGTACATCGTCAAGAACACGGCGAACGAGTGGGGCAAGACCGCGACCTTCATGCCCAAGCCGCTCTTCGGAGACAACGGCTCCGGCATGCACACCCACCAGTCGCTCTGGAACGAGGGCAAGCCGCTCTTCTACGATGAGGCCGGCTATGGCGGGCTCAGCGACACCGCACGCTGGTACATCGGTGGCCTTCTCAAGCACGCACCCGCCGTGCTCGCGTTCACGAACCCCACGCTGAACTCGTATCGGCGCCTCGTGCCCGGCTTCGAGGCACCCGTCAACCTTGTCTACTCCGCGGGCAACCGCTCGGCTGCCATCCGCATCCCGATCACGGGAACCAACCCCAAGGCGAAGCGCATCGAGTTCCGGGCACCGGATGCCTCGAGCAACCCGTACCTCGCATTCGCGGCACAGCTGATGGCTGGCCTCGACGGAATCAAGAACCGCATCGAGCCGCTCGACCCGGTCGACAAGGACCTCTACGAGCTCCCGCCCGAGGAGGCCAAGAACATCCCGCAGGTGCCGGCGAACCTCGCTGAGGCGCTAGACGCGCTCGAGCAGGACCACGACTTCCTGATGCAGGGCAACGTCTTCACGAAGGACCTCATCGAGACCTGGATCGCGTACAAGCGGGAGAAGGAGATCCTTCCCGCCGCGATGCGCCCGACCCCGATCGAGTACGAGCTGTACTACGGAGTCTGATCGCAGGAGCGAATGAGAAGGGCCGCGGAACTCAGCTCCGCGGCCCTTTCTCATGCACCGGCAGCGTCAGCCGGTCGACGGCTGATAGGACTTCGACACACCATAGAAGCGCCGCTCGAACACCGTGCGCGCGTGCCTCGTCGAGCGCATGTAGTGCTCCTCGAGCAATGTCGCTGAGCTTGCCGGGTATCCGAGGAGGCGCGCGATGCCCTCAAGCTGCTCGCGGTCGGTGGGGATCACATCGGAGGTCTTGCCGGACCACAGCGTGATGGCCGAGCGGATGCGTGACGCGAGTATCCAGGCCTCACGAAGCGTTTCCGCCTCCCGCTCGGGCACGAATCCGAGTTCGGCTGCCGCAGAAAGGGCCCGAAGTGTCGACGAGGTGCGAAGTTCCGGGTGCTCGTGCGCATGCTGCAGCTGGATGAGCTGCACGAACCACTCGACATCGCTCAACGAACCACGACCGAGCTTGAGGTGCCGCGATGGGTCGGCCGCCTGGGGAAGGCGCTCGGACTCGACCCGGGCCTTGATGCGTTTCACCTCCCTGACATCGGTCTCGGCGATCGCCTCGGGATAGCGAACCGAGTCGGCCAGTTCCTCGAAGTCGGCGAGGAGTTGGGCGTCGCCCGCCACGCCGCGAGCCCGCAGGAGGGCCTGGGCCTCCCACGTGAGGGACCAACGCTCGTAATAGGCGCGGTAGGAGTCGAGTGAGCGCGCGATCGGGCCGTTGCGTCCCTCCGGTCTCAAGTTCGCGTCGAGGTCGAAGGGCAGCCGGAGATCCTCCGTCATGGCGACAATGTCGGAGACGATGCGCTCGGCCGTCCGCTGCGCGTGGTGAGGCTCTGCGGTCGTGGGTCGATAGACATACATGACGTCGGCATCCGAACCGAAACCGAGCTCAGCGCCTCCATAGCGGCCCATGGCGATGATGGCGAACTCCAGCCCGTCATCGGCACGACGCACCGCCGCGAGCACCCCCCGCAGCAGGGCCGTGTTGATGTCGGAGAGCGCCGTGCCCAGCTCCTCGATGCCCACAACGCCCAGGATCGCTCCCAGGGCGACCCTCAGCACTTCCCGCCTTCGGATGGCACGGAGGGCGGCGACAGCCGTCTTCGGCTCGCTGTGGCGGCGCAGGATGGCCGTGGACTCCTCATCCAGTAGGGTTGCGGGCCTCGGTCGCAGGTCGTCGTCGCTCTCGAGCCACGCGGCCGACTCAGGCATCCGTTCAAGCAGGCCACCGACGAAGCGGGAACCGCTCAGGGCCGCCGTGAGTCGCTTGGCAGCGCCCGAGGAGTCCCGCAGCATCCGCAGGTACCAGTACGACTCCCCCAGCTCGTCGCTGAGCCGGCGGAAGGCAAGCAGGCCGTAGTCGGGGTCTGCCCCTTCAGCGAACCACTGGAGCATCACCGGCAGCAGGTTCTTCTGGATCTGCGCACGCCGGGAGACCCCCGCCGTCATGGCGGCGATATGTGCGAGCGCTCCGCGGGTGTCGATGAAACCAATCGCGGCGAGACGCGCCTCAGCCTGGCCACTCGTGAGCGCCAGCTCCTCTTCGGGAAGCGCCGCAACCGCAGACAGGAGAGGTCGGTAGAAGAGCTTCTCGTGAAGGGTACGCACGGTCGACTTGCGCGCCGCCCATTGCTCCGTGATGCCCTCCGCCGTCGCTGCGAGGCCAGAGGCACGTGCCAGCACCCGGAGTGCGTCCCGGTCACGCGGCATGAGGTGGGTACGGGTCAGACGGCTGAGCTGGAGCCGGTGCTCGAGCACCCGCAGGAACTGGTAGTCGTGCGCAAACTCGGCCGCCTCCGCCCTGCCGATGTAGCCCTGCTCGGCGAGGGCGTCCAGGGCATCGAGGCTCGCGCGTTGGCGCACGTGCTCATCAGCGCTACCGTGGACCAGCTGCAGCAGCTGCACCGTGAACTCGATGTCACGGATGCCGCCCGGGCCGAGCTTCAACTGGATGTCGACCTCTTCGGCCGGGATGTGCTCAGTGACGCGCTCGCGCATCCGCTGCACTCCCTGCACGAAGCCGTCGCGCGAGGAGCTCCGCCAGACGAAGGGGCGGATTGCCTCCTCGTAGCGCTCACCGAGATCCAGGTCGCCAGCGATGTGGCGCGACTTGAGAAGGGCCTGGAACTCCCAGTTCTGCGCCCACCGCTCGTAGTAAGCGACGTGGGATTCCAGCGTGCGGACGAGCGCGCCGTCCTTGCCCTCAGGTCGCAGGTTCGCATCGACCTCCCAGAGTGAAGGCTCGGTAGCGAGGTCGCTGATGCCCTTCATGGTGGCGATCGCAAGCCGAGTGCCGATGTCGATCGCGAGTCCCGTCGTGATCGACTCCGAGCCCTCGACCACGAAGATGACGTCGACGTCACTGACGTAGTTGAGTTCGCGCGCTCCCGCCTTGCCCATGCCGATCACCGCGAGTCGCGTGGCTGCCACGTCATCTGCCGGGTACGGCACATCGCGTCGCGCGACGGTGAGCGAGGCATCGAGGGCGGCCGAGGCGAGGTCGGCCAGCGCCGCCGTCACCTCCGAGACACCGACGAGCGGATTCGGTAGCTCAAGGTCATAGGCGGCGAGGGCGGCGAGATGGCGACGGTAACGCACCCGCAGGGCGTTCCACCCTGCTTCGCCCTCCAGCCCAGCGACCGCGTCCTGCAGGTCGGCACGATACTGCTCGGCACTCCACGGCGATATGAGCGGATGCGTCAGGGTTGCCATCTCCGCGGGGTGACGCCGGAAGAACTCGCCCAGGGCGGGCGACGCCCCGAGCAGGCGGATGAGGCGGCGGGCAGCACCCTCCTCCGCGAGGAGTGCATCGGTCTCGGCGGGAGCCCGGTCGCGAAGTTCCAGGAGAAGGCGGAGTGCTTCGTCAGGATCGGCTGCAAGCGAGAACGCGCCGAACAGCGCCGTCGCGCGCTCCCGGCCGAGCGCATCCAGGGACTCCCTCGCCTGGCCGAGACGCGCGAAACCGAGGCGCGCGAGCTCGGTCAGGGACGTCTGGTCACGGGCCATGGGCGGGTCTAGAGCATCTCCAGGTTCCGGTTGAGCTCATAGGGCGTGACCTGGGAGCGGTACTCGCGCCATTCCTGCCGCTTGTTGCGCAGCACGAAGTTGAACACCTGCTCTCCGAGGGTCTCGGCGACGAGCTCGGAGTCCTCCATGAGCGACACGGCGTGGTCGAGGCTGGCCGGCAGTGCGTTGTATCCGAGCGCCCGACGTTCAGAGTCGGTCATCTGCCAGACGTTGTCTTCGGCCTCCGGCTGGAGCTCGTATTCACCCTCGATGCCCTTGAGGCCCGCGGCGAGCATGAGCGAGAAGGAGAGGTAGGGGTTCGACGCCGAGTCGATGCCGCGGTACTCGACGCGCGCACTCTGACCCTTGTTGGGCTTGTAGAGCGGCACCCGCACGAGCGCGGAGCGGTTGTTGTGTCCCCACGTGATGAAGCTCGGCGCCTCGTCGCCGCCCCAGAGTCGCTTGTAGGAGTTGACGAACTGGTTCGTGACGGCCGTGATCTCGGGCGCGTGCTTGAGGAGCCCGGCAATGAACTGACGGCCGGTCTTGGAGAGCTGGTACTGCGCACCCGCCTCGTAGAAGGCGTTCGTGTCGCCCTCGAAGAGCGACATGTGGGTGTGCATTCCCGAACCGGGGTGCTCGGAGAACGGCTTCGGCATGAAGGTCGCGTAGACGCCCTGCTCGATCGCGACCTCCTTGATCACGGTGCGGAAGGTCATGATGTTGTCCGCTGTCGTGAGGGCGTCGGCGTAGCGCAGGTCGATCTCGTTCTGGCCAGGACCAGCCTCGTGGTGGCTGAACTCGACCGAGATGCCGAGGTCTTCGAGCATCCGCACGGAACGGCGCCTGAAGTCGTGGGCCGTGCCGCCAGGCACGTTGTCGAAGTAGCCGGCCGAGTCGACAGGCTGGGGCCCCTCGGTGCCGAACTTCGAGCTCTTGAGGAGGTAGAACTCGATCTCGGGGTGCGTATAGAAGGTGAAGCCGGCATCCGCGGCCTTCTCCAGCGTGCGCTTGAGCACATTGCGGGGGTCCGCGATGGCCGGCTGGCCGTCAGGCGTCATGATGTCGCAGAACATGCGGGCCGTCGGGTCGATCTCCCCGCGCCACGGGAGGATCTGGAACGTCGCCGGGTCTGGGTGGGCGAGCACGTCGGCCTCATAGGAGCGGGTCAGACCCTCGATCGCGGAGCCGTCGAAGCCGAGGCCCTCCGCGAACGCACCCTCGACCTCAGCCGGTGCGATGGCAACGGACTTCAGCGTGCCGACGACGTCGGTGAACCAGAGGCGGATGAACTTGATGCCACGCTCTTCGATGGTACGAAGGACGAAGTCCCGCTGCTTGTCCATGTGCTCCTCGTGGTCTCGACGGATTCTCGCCCCTGACCGGGGCGAGGATGCGCTATTAGGCTACTGGCTATGGGACGAATCCGCTTGGCACTCGCGCAGACAAATCCGGTGCTGGGCGACCTCGATGGCAACTGCACGCAGGTGCTCGAGGCCGCTCGACGGGCAGCAGCCCAGGGGGCCGAGTTGCTCATGACAGGCGAGATGGCGCTCTCGGGTTACCCCATCGAGGACCTCGCGTCCCGTCCGAGCTTCCTCACCGCCGCGGTGGATGCCGTAAGTGTGCTCGCGAAGCGCCTCCAGGATGAGGGCCTCGGCGACCTCGTCGTCATTGTGGGACATCCGGACGGTCCCCACGAGCCGCGCCTCCTCGGCACGAGCAACGCACCCACGGCGATCGCGAGGAACTCGGCCAGCGTGCTCCACCACGGCCACGTCAAGGCCACCTACTCGAAGCATCACCTGCCCAACTACTCGGTGTTCGACGAATACCGCATCTTCATTCCGGGCGACGAGTTGCTCGTCGTGCGTGTGAACAACGTCGACGTCGCCGTCGTGATCTGCGAGGACCTCTGGCGGGATGGCGGTCCCGTCGCGCGCGTACTCGAGGCGGATGCCGGTGTGCTCGCAGTGCTGAACGGCTCCCCCTTCGAGCGCGACAAGGACGAGGTGCGACTGCCGCTCGTCACACGCCGGGCCGTCGAGACCGACACGATCGTCGCCTACGTGAACCTCGTCGGCGGCCAGGACGACCTCGTGTTCGACGGCGACAGCGTCGTGGTCGACGGAAGCGGCACGATCCTCGCCAGGGCGCCGCAGTTCCAGGAGCACCTCCTCATCGTGGATGTCGACGCCGCCGACGCCACCGACACGCCCCTGCCGCGCGAGGTGCACCGGATCGAGCTCACGGCATCCGCGCCTGTCAAGCCCGAGTTGGGTAAGGACGTCGCGGAGCTTCCGGATGACCGTGAGCAGCTGTGGAACGCCCTCGTCCTCGGGCTTCGCGACTATGTCAGGAAGAACGGCTTCCGCAGCGTCGTCCTGGGCCTCTCGGGAGGGATCGACTCGGCCGTGTGCGCGGCCCTCGCGGTCGATGCGATCGGCGCCGATTCCGTCTACGGGGTATCGATGCCGAGCAGGTACTCCTCCAAGCATTCGCGGTCCGACGCGGACGACTTCGCCGAGCGCACCGGCGTGCACTTCGACACGCAGCCGATCGCAGGACTCGTCGCACCGTTCGAGGAGCAGCTCGGCCTCACGGGGGTCGCGGCCGAGAACCTCCAAGCACGCGTGCGCGCCGTGATCCTCATGGGCCTCTCCAACATGCAAGGCCACCTGGTGCTCACGACCGGCAACAAGACCGAGCTCGCAGTGGGCTACTCGACCATGTACGGAGACTCGGTCGGCGGTTTCGCGCCCATCAAGGATGTGCCGAAGCTCCTCGTCTGGGAGCTCGCGGCGTGGCGCAACGAGTTCGCGGCAGCGCGGGGCGAGGTGCCGCCCATCCCGGAGAACTCGATCACCAAGCCGCCGTCCGCCGAACTTAAGCCGGGCCAGGTGGACGAGGACTCGCTCCCCCCTTACGAGATTCTGGATCCGCTGATCGATGCCTATGTGACGCGCAAGCTCGGCGCTGCCGATGTCGTGGCCCTCGGCTTCGACCCGGCGATCGTAGACGAGGTCACCACCCTCGTCGATCGTTCCGAGTGGAAGCGACGCCAGGGTGCGATCGGCCCGAAGATCTCGGGGATGGCCTTCGGTCGCGACCGACGCCTTCCCGTCACGTATCGGCCGAGTCGGGCGGAGTGACGGAACGCCGTCATAGAGTGGCCCCATGAGTGAAACCAGCGATGCTTCCACCCCCGCTCCCGTCAAGCGCGTGCGCACCCGGCACTTCCAGCAGGCGAAGGAACGCGGCATCCGCATCACGGGCCTGACGAGCTATGACTACCTGACGGCACGGATCTTCGACGACGCGGGTGTCGACTTCCTCCTGGTCGGCGACTCAGCGGGCAACACGGTCTTCGGCCACGACACGACACTGCCGGTCACGATCGACGAGCTCATCCCGCTCACGCGTGCCGTCGCCATCGCTGCCAAGCGGGCCCTCGTCGTCGCTGACCTGCCCTTCGGCTCATACGAGACGAGCCCCGATGAGGCCCTCCACACCGCCTTCCGCTTCATGAAGGAGACGGGCGCCCATGCCGTCAAGCTCGAGGGCGGCGTGCGGAGCGCCGAGCAGATCCGTCGCATCGTCTCAGCCGGCATCCCCGTCATGGCACACATCGGCTTCACGCCACAGAGCGAGCACGGCCTCGGCGGCCACATGATCCAGGGGCGCGGCGACCAGGTGAAGCAGCTGCTCGAAGATGCCCGCGCAGTGCAGGATGCAGGAGCATTCGCGGTCGTGCTCGAGATGGTGCCCGCGGACTCAGCAGCCCTCGTCACGGAAGAACTTCGGATTCCCACAATCGGCGTCGGAGCCGGCCCGGAAGTAGACGGACAGCTGCTCGTCTGGACCGACTGGGCGGGACTCACGAGCGGTCGCATCCCCCGCTTCGTTCGCAAGTATGCTGATCTACACGGTATTCTCACCGAGGCTGTGACCGCATTCCGATCGGATGTCGAGTCTGGCACCTATCCCGGCCCCGAGCACTCCTACGAATAGTCCGGCGCAGGGAGCCACCGAACCGAGAAAGTTTTCATGCACTCTGCACTAGACCCTGCCCTTGTGGCCGTTTATGACCGCGCTGTCGCACGCAGCGCCGGCGAGACCGAGTTCCATCAGGCAATGCGCGAGGTACTCGAGTCCATCGCGCCGGTTGTCGCCAAGCATCCGGAGTACGTCGAGAGCGGCGTCGTCGACCTGCTCGTCGAGCCCGAGCGCCAGATTCTCTTCCGCGTACCGTGGGTCGATGACAACGGTCGCGTCCACGTCAACCGCGGATACCGAGTGCAGTACAACTCGGCCCTCGGACCGTACAAGGGCGGCCTTCGCTTCCACCCGAGCGTCAACCTGAGCATCATCAAGTTCCTCGGCTTCGAGCAGATCTTCAAGAACGCGCTGACCGGCCAGGGCATCGGTGGGGCCAAGGGCGGCGCCGACTTCGACCCGCATGGTCGTTCCGACGCGGAGATCATGCGCTTCTGCCAGAGCTTCATGAGCGAGCTCTACCGCCACCTCGGGGAACACACCGACGTGCCCGCGGGGGACATCGGTGTCGGCTCCCGCGAGATCGGCTACCTCTTCGGGCAGTACCGTCGCCTCACCAACCGGCACGAGTCGGGCATGTTCACCGGCAAGGGCGTGCTATGGGGCGGCGCCCAGGTGCGCACGGAGGCCACCGGCTACGGTGCCGTCTTCTTCATGGAGGAGATGCTCGCGAAGAAGGGCGAGGCGATCGAGGGCAAGACGGCGCTCGTCTCCGGCTCGGGCAACGTCGCGATCTATGCGATCGAGAAGATCCACCAGCTCGGAGGCCGGGCGATCACCGCGTCGGATTCGAGCGGCTACATCGTCGACGAGCACGGCATCGACCTCGACCTGCTGAAGCAGATCAAGGAGGTCGAACGCGGACGCATCTCGGAGTACGTGGAGCGCAGGCCCGGCGCGCGTTTCGTTGCCGACCGTCGCGTCTGGGAGGTACCGGCGGAGCTCGCCTTCCCCTCCGCCACCCAGAACGAACTCAACGAGGACGACGCAAAGAACCTTCTCAAGAACGGCGTCATGGCCGTCTCTGAGGGCGCGAACATGCCGACGACTCCCGAGGCCATCGCGCTGCTGCAGGCAGCTGGCGTGCTGTTCGCGCCCGGCAAGGCAGCCAACGCGGGCGGCGTCGCCACCTCAGCGCTGGAGATGAGCCAGAATGCGGCACGCCAGCGTTGGAACTTCGCGAAGAGCGAGGACCGGCTGCGCACCATCATGAGCGACGTTCACCGCGCGGCATATGAGGCGGCCGACCACTACGGCGCTCCCGGAAACTACGTCGTCGGCGCGAACGCGAGCGGCTTCCGCCGTGTTGCAGACGCGATGATCGCCCAAGGGCTCATCTGATCCTCAGAAGGTGAGGGAGGGAGGGGGCCGAGAGCTCAGCGCTCGTCGAGTTCCTCTTCCTCCGCCCACTGGCGGGAACGCGCCGCAATGATCTCGGGCGCACGAGCCGCCTCCTCTCGGGAAGGGAACGGGCCAGCACGGTCCACGACCGAGGACTTCATGCCCTCTTCGACCTCACCGGTTCGTGTGTTGTACCACCACTCGGACATGGCACCTCCCGCTGTCGACCTAAGATCGATCCTATGCCCAAGGACTCCAACGGACACCTGATCCCGGGGGCGGTCTCCCCCAGGCGCGCTGTTCCTGCCTCGATCCCCAAGCCCGAGTATGTCGGCCGCCCCGCACCTGCGAAGTTCACGGGCGGCGACGTGTACAGCCCCGAGCAGGTGGAGTTGATTCGCGAATCCGGGCGCATCGCGGCATCCGCCATCGAGCACGTCGCTGCGCACATCCGCCCCGGCGTCACGACCGAGGAGCTGGATCGCCTGGGCCATGAGTACGTCGTGGAACACGGCGCGTACCCCTCGTGCCTTGGCTACCGCGGGTTCCCGAAGTCGGTGTGCACCTCGGTGAACGAGGTCGTGTGCCATGGCATCCCTGATGACACGGTGCTGAATGAAGGCGACATCGTCAACCTCGACATCACGGCCTTCAAGAACGGCTTCCACGGCGACACGAACCGGACCTTCATCGTCGGCAGCGCCTCCCAGGAGGTGACGGACCTCGTGAGCCGCACCGAGGAGGCCCTCGCGCGGGGCATCAAGGCGGTAGCCCCCGGCAGGCAGGTCAACGTCATCGGAAGGACCATCGAGTCCTATGCTCGGCGCTTCGGCTATGGCGTCGTGCGCGACTTCACGGGGCACGGTGTCGGCGCAGCCTTCCACTCCGGCCTGATCATCCCCCACTATGACTCCGCGCCGGAGTTCGACACCGTCATGGAGGTCGGCATGGTGTTCACGATCGAGCCGATGCTCACGCTCGGCACGCACGAGTGGGACATGTGGAGCGACGACTGGACCGTCACGACCAAGGACAAGAGCATGACGGCGCAGTTCGAGCACACGATCGTGGTGACCGAGCGGGGCGCCGAGATCCTGACCCTGTCTGGCAAGGAGGCCAAATGACCAGTGCGATCGGTATCGACATCGGCGGCACCGGCATCAAAGCCGCGCTCGTGGACCTTGACACGGGTTCGCTCCTCAGCGACCGGCACAAGGTGCCGACACCAGAAGGTGGCGAGCCTGACGACGTTGTGAAGGCCGTGGTCGGCCTCGTCTCGGAATTCGAGGAGCTCGACGAGGAGACGCCCGTCGGCGTCTGTTTTCCCGCAGTGGTGCGCGGCGGCCGAACCATGTCGGCGGCGAACGTCAGCGACGCCTGGATCGGTCTCGAGGCTGAGCAACTCTTCGAGAAGGCCCTCGGCCGCGGCATCCATTTCATCAACGATGCGGATGCGGCGGGCGTCGCCGAGGCGCGCTACGGCGCCGCCAAGGATGTACCCGGCCTCGTCATCATGACGACACTCGGCACAGGAATCGGCACCGCCCTGATCAACGACGGCCGGCTCGTGCCGAATGCCGAGCTGGGCCATCTCGAGATCGACGGAGTCGACTGGGAGACTGTCGCGTCGAATGGGGCGCGGGAGCGAGCGTCACTGAGCTGGACCGAGTGGGCTGGGCGCTTGCAGCGCTACTACGAGCGCCTCGAGGCGTATCTCAGCCCCGAACTCTTCGTGGTCGGCGGCGGGGTCTCCAAGCAGCACGAAGACTTTCTTCCCCTTCTCGAGCTCGATACCCGGATCGTACCGGCGGCACTCCGGAACAACTCGGGCATCATGGGGGCCGCAGCCCTGGCTGAGGGTTCGACGCTGCACAGCTCCTGAGGGGGCAAGGCGAATGGGCCGGCTGATACGCCGGGTTCTGTTCACACCGTGAGGTGCTGGACGGCCATCTATCTCGGGACTACGTTGCCGCAGCCCTCTAGCGGTCTACCCGGAAGCTGGGCGAGCAACCCGTAGCGCTTCCTGTCTGACCTTGCTCCGGACGAGGTTTACCCAGCCAGCCCGATCACTCGGGCCGCTGGTGGTCTCTTACACCACCGTTTCACCCTTACCGCTGGCCGAAGCCAGTGGCGGTCTGCTCTCTGTTGCACTTTCTCGCGGGTTGCCCCGGGTGGGTGTTACCCACCGTCCTGCTCTGTGGAGCCCGGACGTTCCTCGGCGCCGGGCTGCCGAAGCAACCCTGGCGACGCGACCGTCTTGCCGACCCATTCGCTCGCCCAGTCTAACTACCAGTGCGCGCTCCGGGCGCCCGCTGCGTCTGCCCTGGTTAAAGGCCGGACTCGTCGGTGCGAACGAGGATGGCTTCGGAGTCAGGACACATGATGACGTCGTCCGGAGCCGCCGCCCTGATGCGCGCCATGTCGCTCTCCGTGAGGCGCACTCCGCTCGCGGACGACACTCCGCCACGAAGGTGCGATGCTCCTGCTCCATAGCGCTCACGCTGGCGCTCGTAGAGCGCGAGGAGTTCATCCGGGATCGTCGCGGCGATCTCCGCGCGGTTCGCCTGGGCATGCTTACGCTCGTTCTCAATGGAGGAAAGGGCGATGTCGCGCTCCTCCTCGACCGTGCGGATCTCCTCGAGCACCGCATCCCGCTGACGCTTGCTCTCCTCGGCCTGCACCTCAAGACCCTCGAGCCGCTCCATCACCCCGAGCTGGATCTCCTCAAGGTCGTCGCGCCGCCGACGCAGCGATTCGATCTCGTGTTCGAGACCGGCCACATCCTTCGCCGAAGAGGAACCGGCGATGCGCTCCGCGTCGCGCGCCATGCGGGCCTCGACGACGGCAACATCGGACTCGACCCTTCCCAGTTCCAGGCGCGCGTCCTCGACTGCGCCCATATCGGCAAGGAGCTGTTGGCGCAGGCGCTCCGACTCGACCGTCAGTTCCGCGAGCCGCGCCAGCTGAGGGATCGTCTTCGTCTGGTGCGCGAGCTGCTGCAGGCGCATGTCGCTGGCCTGCAGCGACAGCAGCGCAGCCTGGGATTCGGGTGTCGCCTTGAGCGCCATAGTCACACTTTCTGTAGAGAGGTGGGTCGTGCTCACTGCACGATGCAGAAGTCCCAGGGGTCCGTGCGCAGTTCGCTGACGGTGACCGTCACGCCGGGAAGGACGTCGCGCAGCTGCTCGGCCGCGGTGTCGAGCCAGAGCCACTCCGACGCCCAGTGGGAGACATCGATGAGCGCAGGGCCGCGCCCGAGACGCAGTGCCTCGCGCGCTTCGGACGCCGGGTGGTGTCGCAGGTCCGAGGTGATGTACACATCCGCATCCGTCACCGAGGGATGCCCGAGAAGTGAGTCTCCCGCGCCCGCACAGAGCGCCACGCGAGACACGGCGCGTTCATAGTCACCCGCGACGCGGATGCCGGAGGCAGTGGCGGGCAGGATGTCACCGAGGCTGCGGGCGAGGCGCCCGAGGGTCGTGGGCTGCGGCAGCCGGCCCGTGCGGCCGAGACCACGGGACGCGATTGCTCCGGGGACGATCGGCGCCAGGTCTTCGAGCCCCAGCCGCGAGGCCAGGGCGGCCGAGGTGCCGGATTCTACGACGTCCGCGTTAGTGTGGGCGGCAATCAACGCGCAACCACCACGGATGAGCCTCGCCACGACCGCGCCCTTGTAGCGGTCCTCTGCCACCGACGTGACGCCCCTGAGCAGGAGCGGGTGATGCACGAGGAGCAGGTCGGCTTCGGCGGCAACCGCCTCCTCCGCCGTATCGAGCACGGCGTCAACGGCGAGGTGGATCCGCTCGACCCTGGCCCCGGGATCACCCGCGAGGAGCCCCACCGCGTCCCATGACTCGGCGCCCGCTGCGGGCCACAGGGTCTCGACCGCGTGGCTCACCTGATCGACAGAAACTGGCATCCGGTAATTCTATCGAGGAGAGCGCCGGTCAACGGCTCGCGCGCTCCTGTGCACGGATGCGAGGGACGCCAGCGACGAGGGGCGCGAGCAGGCCGAGCACAAGCGCGATGATGACGCCCAAGTCGCTCGCCGCCAGAGCGCTCTCTGGCGTGACACCGAGGAGCGGCCAGAGGTATCCCTGCCAGTCGAGCCCGGAGACGGCGGCCGAGGTGAAGCCGAACCCGATCACCGAGGCCAGCAGCAGCATCCCAAGATTGACCCAGTTGACGTCACCGTAGGTGCTACGCCGACGCGTGAGCGCCGCGCCGTCGAAGCGCTCGTTGCGGATCATGAGGTCGCAGGCGAAGATCCCGGCCCAGGCGGCGACGGGCACGGCAAGCGTGGTCACGGCGTCGACAAGGAGGTCCCGGATGTCGCTGCCCGCCGCGACAAGCGCGAGGCCGGCGGCCGCCGTGGCCGCAGCGATGACAAGCGTGCTCGCGCTCCGCGGCAGCGTCACACCCGCGGCCTGCAGCGAGAACCCGCCGGAGTACACCGTGAGCACGAGCGAACAGATGAGGCCGAGGGAGAGCGCAGCCAGCAGCGGCATGAGTGCCCAGGCCGGCAGCACAGAAGCGAGAGTGCCGAGCGGCTCAGAGGCAAGCCCGTCGAGCTGGCCGCCTGATGCCGCAAGCAGCACGCCGTAGCCGACGAGCAGGAGGGCAGGAATCGCTGCGCCGGCCATCGTGAACGCGATGGATGCTGCGCCCGAGCCACCGGGGCGCTGGTACCGCGCGACCTCAGAGCCCGCGTTCGCCCAGGCAAGGCCGAGCACGCTGAAGACGAGAACGGAGCCCGTGATGACCTGCGCCCACGACCCGTCGCCCACGAGGAGGGCGGCGCCGATGTCGATGCTCGACGCGGTCAGGGCCGTCACGCCGACGATGAGCACCGCGCTGATGAGCCCCAGCACGAGTGCGAAGCGCACGAGCAGCGCATATCCGAAGAGGGCAACCAGGGTCGCGATCACGAAGGCGGTGCCGAGCGCGGCCCACCCGACCCACGCGGGTGCAGAGGCGCCGCTCGCGAGACGCGCCGTCTCCTGGGCAGCGACGGCGATCACCCAAAGGATGGCACCACCCCAGAAGACGCGGGTGATCACGGCGAGCAGCGCAGGCGCAAGGTTGCCCACGACGCCGAATGCGGCCCGGGACACGACCATGGTGGGCTGGCCGCTCCACTTGCCCGCGAGGGTCGCGAGGCCGAGCGGGAGGAGTGAGAGGGCGACACCGGCCAGGACGGCGACGAGCGCCTGCCGCACGCTCAGGCCAAGGCCGAAGACGACGGCGCCGACCCCGATGCTTGCGATGGAGGAGTTGACGGCGAACCACTGCCAGAACATCCGAGTCGCGCGCCCCGCACGATACTCCAGGAGCGTCGGCTCGCCGTTGTTGGCTTCGAGCGAGAACGCTCGCTGACGCACGACCGCCTCGTCGGCGAGCACTGGAGCATCGTCGTGAGGTGCCTGCGCAGGTTGTGGCAGGCCGCTCGCGAGCGGGATGGATGCTGGTTCCGCGAGTGCCGTGGGCGCCGCTTCCGGGCTCAGGATGCTCACCCAGTCGGTCTCATCGACGTGCTGCGAATCGGCGAACTCGTCGTCGAGCAGTCGACCCTCGCCAGTCGACGGCAGTTCCATCGACTCGCCCAGGGCATCCGCGACATCCGGAGGCATGGTTTCGGGCCCGCTGTCGGCAAAGGGGTCATAGGGGGCGGTGGGAACGTCGGCGCCGGGAGGATCGAAGGTCGGCTCCTGCATGGGGGGCGACGCGGGCTCGTCTGTGAGGAACGGGATCGTGAACCGGGCGGCGAAACGCTCTCGTGCGCTCTCGATTGCGCTGAGCGCCTCGTCCGTGCCGATCGCGCGGAGTGACCGCTCCCACGTCTCGAACTCCCGAGCATCCTCGTCCCGAAGCTGCATCTGCACCTCGAGCTCGGCAAGCGCCCCTGCCACACCGATGTTCGCCGTTGTGCGATTCAGGACCGAAGCGAGGGCGTCATCGTCAAGGGAGCGCAGGCGGGGCGGCTCAGGCAGCTGGGAGCCGGGGGGCGGCACGGCCATGCTCCCCGGGCTTGGCGGAGGGGCTGCTTCCAGGAGCGACCCGAACGAGCGGCCCGCACCGCCCCCACCTGCCGGACCCGGCGCGGGCGGCGCCGGCGGCTCCACGAGCGGCGGCGGCATGAAGTACTCCGGCTCGGAGGGGCGCTCAGGCGCGAACGACGTCGCGTCGATGGGCGCGGGAGCCTCCGTCTCCGTCTCCGGAGCCGGCGCCGGCTCCGGCTTCGGAAACGGCTCCGCGTCCCTGTCGAGCACAGGCTCGGGATCGGGTGCGGAGGGATCGATGGCCGAGGGGAACGGGTACAGCGCGAGGTCGCGCCACTCCCCCTGGCTCGGCTCATACTGCGGAGGCATTGACACGCGCGGGGACTCCGGGCCGTCGAACTCGCCGCTTGGGGGAACGGATGGGAGGAACGCGTCGCCGGGGGCTGGCGGCTCGGCAACCGCCGGTGCCCCGGCAACCGCCGGTGCCCCGGCAACCGCTGGTGCCTCAGCAACCACCGGCTCAGCGACGACGGGCTCGGCAGTGAAGCCCCAATTCTCGGTGCCAGATTCCGCGATGCCAGATTCCGCGGTGCCAGATTCCGCGATGCCACTCGCGTCCTCGGCGGGCTCAGCGAGGACCCTCGGTTCTTCCACGAACTCCACGATGATCGGTGACTCCTCCGCGAGCAACGGCACCCCGAGGGCGGACTCCGGGGCGAGTACCGGCGCATCGACTGCGGCCGCGTCATCAACGAACGCTGGGACAGCCGCAACTGGGAACGCCTCCGGCGCGGCGAATGGAAGGTACTCCGCATCCGCAGAGACACCCTGCGCGAGATCGACTCGAGCCTCGGGCTGTGAGTCGTCCATCAGCGCAGCAAAGAGGTCGTCCGCGGAATACGACGCGGTGCGGGCACCGGCGTTGACGATCGGTATCGACGAGGTAACGGCGGCGACCTCCGCGGCGAGGGCGTCGGCCAGGGCATCGTCATCGTGACGGTCGAACTGCGACGACGAGTCATCCGCGTGTCGCCACGTCGCACGCCGACGAATCGGCTCTGCGTCGGGGCTTCGGGCGTCATCCATGGCCAAATACTAGCCATACGGATGCGCATTCGAAGAAGACTCAGGCGCACGCGGTGTGATGTGGGCCCTGCCGGGATCGAACCGACGACATCCACGGTGTAAACGTGGCGCTCTACCAGCTGAGCTAAAGGCCCTCACGCCCCTGAGGGACGCGCTCCATAGTACAGGGCCATGACCGCCACGCCTCAGCTGACGGCGGCGATGGCCTCACGATAGGCGGCGAGGTCGCGCGCCTCGCCCGGGGCGTTGACGAACTTGGCGGCGATCACGCCATCGCGGCCAATCACGAAGGTCGCCCGCGTGGCGATGCCCGGCCCGTCGAGGAACACGCCGTACTTCTGCGCAACCTCTCCGTGGGGCCAGAAATCGCCGAGAAGCGTGAAGCTGTAGCCCTCCCGCTCCGCGAACTCGCGCAGTGTCGCCTTGTTGTTGACGGAAATCGCCACGAGTTCGACTCCCGCGTCGTCGAACATGGCCAGGTTGTCTCGCAACTCGCAGAGCTCGCCCGTGCAGATACCGGTGAACGCGAGGGGGAAGAAGACGAGCGCGACCGGCTTCGACTCGAGCAGCCTGCTGAGTTCGATCGTCTGTCCGAACTGGTCCGCGAGGGAGAATTCGGGGGCCTTCTCGCCGATCTCTGCAGTCATCGATGCCATCCTTGCTTTGGTGCTGATTGGTGGGCGGATGCTCGAAACAGTATCGATCGCTGTTGGAATCATCCAAACCGGCGGCCATGTCTGTAACTAGGATGGTGAAGCCCGCCCAACGTCGAGTCGAGACCCGGCCGCACGATGCGCGGGACCACAGTCCGCAGAGCTAAGTGAGGCAAGACCGTGACTATTCACGACCAGGACCCGTACTCGGTGAACCACATCGACGCGGACCCCGAAGAGACAGCCGAGTGGCAGGAATCCCTGGACGGGGTCGTCGCCGGACAGGGTCGCGGCCGCGGCCGCGAGATCATGCTGAGCCTGCTCAAGCGCTCGAAGGAACTGCAGCTCGGGGTGCCCATGGTGCCCACGACGGACTACATCAACACGATTGCTGCCGAGAACGAGCCGGAGTTCCCCGGCGATGAGGACATCGAGCGCCGCTACCGCGCGTGGATCCGCTGGAACGCGGCCATCACCGTGCACCGAGCCCAGCGCCCCGACATCTCGGTCGGCGGGCACATCTCGACCTACGCATCGTCGGCATCCCTCTATGAGATCGGCCACAACCACTTCTTCCGTGGGCAGGACCACCCCGGTGGCGGTGACCAGATCTTCTACCAGGGTCACGCCTCCCCCGGCATGTATGCCCGTTCCTTCCTCGAGGGACGTCTCGGCGAGGAGCAGCTCGACAGCTTCCGGCAGGAGAAGTCCCGCGCACCCTACGGCCTCTCGTCGTACCCGCACCCGCGCCTCATGCCGAACTACTGGCAGTTCCCCACCGTCTCGATGGGTCTCGGTCCGATCAACGCGATCTACCAGGCGCAGACGAACCGCTACCTGACCAACCGCGGCATCAAGGACCTCTCCGATTCGCAGGTCTGGGCCTTCCTCGGCGATGGCGAGATGGACGAGGTCGAGTCGCGCGGCGCACTGCAGCTCGCGGCGAACGACGGCCTCGACAACCTCAACTTCGTCATCAACTGCAACCTCCAGCGCCTGGACGGGCCGGTGCGCGGCAACGGCAAGATCATCCAGGAGCTTGAAAGCTTCTTCCGCGGCGCCGGTTGGAACGTCATCAAGGTCGTGTGGGGCCGCGAATGGGACGACCTCCTCGCCCGCGACCACGACGGCGCGCTCGTCAACCTCATGAACGTGACGCCGGATGGCGATTACCAGACCTACAAGGCGGAGGACGGCGCCTACGTGCGCGAGCACTTCTTCGGCCGCGACCCGCGCACCCTCGAGCTCGTCAAGGACTACACCGACGAGCAGGTCTGGGGCCTCAAGCGTGGTGGCCACGACTATCGCAAGGTCTACGCGGCCTTCAAGGCGGCATCCGAGCACAAGGGCCAGCCGACCGTCATCCTCGCCCACACCATCAAGGGCTACGGCCTCGGCAAGTCCTTCGAGGGTCGCAACGCGACGCACCAGATGAAGAAGCTGACGCTGGCCGACCTCAAGCAGTTCCGCGACGAGATGCGCGTTCCGATCTCGGATGCGCAGCTCGAGGAAGACCCGTACCGTCCGCCGTTCTACCACCCGGGGGAGCGCGACGAGGCGATCGAGTACATGCACGAGCGCCGCCGGGCACTCGGCGGCTACCTGCCGGAGCGTCGTTCGCGCTACACGCAGGTAGCGGTTCCGGATGCCTCGACCTACGACGTCGTGCGCAAGGGCTCCGGCAAGCAGGAGATCGCCACCACGATGGCGTTCGCCCGCCTTCTGAAGGATCTCCTCCGCTCGAAGGACTTCGGTGCTCGAATCGTGCCGATCATCCCCGACGAGGCGCGCACCTTCGGCATGGACGCCTACTTCCCGACCGCGAAGATCTACAACCCCAACGGGATGCACTACACCTCTGTCGACCGTGAGCTGCTCCTCGCCTACAAGGAGAGCGTGCAGGGCCAGATCCTCCACACCGGCATCAACGAGGCCGGTGCCTTCGCCGCCTTCACGGGCGTCGGAACCTCCTATGCGACGCACGGCGAGCCGCTCATCCCGGTCTACGTCTTCTACTCGATGTTCGGGTTCCAGCGCACGGGCGACGCGATGTGGGCGGCCGGCGACCAGATGGCACGCGGCTTCATCATCGGCGCGACCGCCGGCCGCACGACGCTCACGGGAGAGGGCCTCCAGCACGCTGACGGCCACTCGCCCCTGCTCGCATCGACGAACCCCGCTGTCATCACCTACGACCCCGCGTGGGGCTACGAGTTGGGGCACATCGTCAAGGCCGGCATCGAGCGGATGTACGGGGGCGAGCACCCGGACCCCAACGTCATGTACTACCTCACGGTGTACAACGAGCCGCTCCCCCAGCCCGCCGAGCCCGAGAACCTCGACATCGATGGCCTGCTGAAGGGCATCTACCGCCTCAAGGCGAGCGAGGCATCCGGACCCAAGGCACAGCTGCTCGCCTCGGGTGTCGCGGTGCCGTGGGCGCTCGAAGCGCAGGAGCTCCTCGCGAACGACTGGGGCGTCTCGGCCGATGTGTGGTCGGTCACCTCGTGGACCGAGCTTCGACGGGATGGTCTCGAGGCCGACGAGCACAACTTCATGAACCCGGGCGGCGAGCAGCGAGTCCCCTATGTCACGCAGAAGCTGCAGGACAGCGAGGGGCCATTCATCGCCGCGACGGACTTCATGCACGCCGTTCCCGACCAGATCCGCCAGTTCGTGCCGGGCGACTACGCGACCCTCGGTGCCGACGGATTCGGGTTCTCCGACACGCGTGCCGCGGCGCGTCGCTACTTCAAGATCGACGGACCGTCGATCGTCGTGCGCACGCTGCAGTCGCTTGCGGCTCGCGGCGCCGTCGATGCCTCGCTGCCAGCACAGGCGATCGAGCGGTACAAGCTGCACGACGTCACGGCGGGCACGACCGGCAACGCCGGCGGAGAGAGCTAGGTGATCCGGTAACCGATGGCCGCACCCCGCACAAAGGCGCAGACGCTCGCCTGGCTCAAGACCATGTCAGGCGAGCTCGCGACAGCGACCCTCAAGCGACTCGAAGACACCCTCCCCTGGTACGGAGACATGCCTCCCGGGCGCCGCTCCGCCGTGGGGATGGTCGCGCAGAACGGCATCACGTCGTTCATCCACTGGTACGACGACCCCACGTCGACGCCGTGGATCGCGGCCGACGTCTTCGGTGCCGCTCCTCGGGAACTGCTGCGTTCGGTCAGCCTCACGCAGACCCTGCAGCTCATCAAGGTGACCGTCGAGGTCGTCGAGGAGCGCATCAAGGGTCGCGATGAATCACTCGCCGAGGCGATCCTCCTCTACTCGCGAGAAATCGCGTTCGCGGCGGCGGATGTCTACGCAAGGGCAGCCGAGGCTCGCGGCCTGTGGGACGCGCGCCTCGAGGCGCTCGTCGTCGACTCGATCCTCAGCGGCGAGTATGACGACGAGCTCCCGAGCCGCATCGCGGCACTCGGCTGGCACGGTCACGGAGAGGTGTCGGTGCTCGTCGGCACCGCCCCCAAGATGCTCGATGTCGACATGCTTCGTCGCACGGCGCGGCATCTGGACGCCGACGTGCTCATCGGTGTGCAGGGAAGCCGGCTCGTGCTCGTCATCGGCCGCGCGACGCCGTCCTCCGAGGAGCCGGAGGAAGCGGCATCCGAGAACCGGATCTCCTTCCTCGACATCGCTCGCGCCCTCGAGCCAGGCTTCGGCGAGGGCTACCTCATCCTCGGCCACGAGGTGCCGTCGCTGGTCGAGGCGTCGCGGAGTGCGAAGGCGGCGCTCGCCGGTTTCGCGGTCGCACGCTCGTGGCGGAATGCCCCGCGTCCTGCCCTGGCCGATGACCTGCTGCCCGAGCGCGCCCTCGCGGGCGACCCCCTCGCGCGATCGACCCTCATCAATCGCATCTACAAGCCGCTGCAGGCCCACTCGACCGAGCTGCTCGGCACGCTGTGGTGCTACCTCGACAACGGGCGTTCGCTCGAGGCGACCGCCCGCGAGCTCTTCGTGCACCCGAACACCGTGCGATACCGGTTGAAGCGCGTCTCCGAGGTGATCGGATGGGATGCAACCGGTGCGCGCGAGTCCCTCATCCTGCAGGCGGCACTCATCGTCGGCTCCATCGCGGAGACCGAGCACCTCCCGCGTCGGCGCCCGCACCACTGACACGAGGACTGACGACACCTCCAAGGGTTTCGCGAAATCTTCGTCGACTTCCCCACAGCAATCTCGACACGGATAGGGAGACTAGAGAAGTGATCGTCATCATCTGCCCAGGACAGGGCTCCCAGACACCCGGGTTCCTTGCCCCGTGGCTCGCTGAACCCGCGATGGCATCGCGCCTCGACGAGCTCTCCGAGGCCGCAGGCGTGGACCTCGCCGCGCACGGCACCGTCTCAGACGCCGACACGATTCGCGACACGGCCGTCGCGCAACCCCTCATCGTTGCCGCCGGGATCCTGACCCTTGAGGCCCTGCTCGACGGGCGGCGCGACCGCGTGGGCGGCATCGCGGGCCACTCGGTCGGCGAGTTCACCGCCGCTGCCGGCGCAGGTGTGCTGAGCGGCACGGATGCGGTTCGCCTCGTCGCCGCGCGCGGCGCGGCCATGGCTGAGGCGGCCGCCGTCGCTCCCACCGGCATGAGCGCTGTTATCGGGGCCGACCAGGACGAGCTGCTCGCACGCCTCGACGAGCTCGGGCTCGAGCCCGCCAACTTCAATGGAGGCGGCCAGATCGTCGTCGCCGGGGAACTCGACGCGCTCGAGCGACTGAAGAGCGAACCTCCCGCTGGCGCGCGCGTCATTCCCCTCCAGGTGGCCGGAGCCTTCCACACGCGCCACATGGCACCCGCCGTGGACCGTCTGCGCGACGCCGCCGGCAGCGTCACCGCCAGCGACCCCTCGCTTGCACTCTGGACCAACCGTGACGGCTCCCAGGTGAGCGACGGCGCCACCTTCGTGGACCTCCTCGTCGGGCAGGTCTCCTCGCCCGTGCGCTGGGACCTCACGATGGAGTCATTCGCAGCGCAGGGTGTGACGGGCCTCATCGAGGTGGCCCCCGCCGGCGCCCTCGTCGGGCTCGCCAAGCGCGCGCTCCGCGGCGTGCCGACCGTCGCCATCAAGACCCCGGACGACCTCGCAGCAGCACACGACCTCATCGATGGGAAGTCATGACCGCCCCCACACTGACCCAGTCCACTGGCGCGCAGTACACGCGCATCTACAGCTACGGCGCCGCCCGCGGCGACCTGGTCGTTCCGAACCAAGACCTCGTCGGGCCGATCGACTCGAGCGATGAGTGGATCCAGCAGCGCACGGGCATCATCACTCGCACCCGCGCATCCGTCGGCATCCTGGCCGTCGACATGGCGACGGATGCCGCGCGCGAAGCGATCGAGAAGTCGGGCGTTGCCCCCGAGCAGATCGACCTCGTCATCGTCGCGACGATCAGCAACGTGCAGCAGACGCCGTCGATCGCCGCGGTCGTCGCCGACAGGGTGGGCGCGAACCCCGCCGCCGCCTACGACGCCAACGCGGCCTGCGCCGGGTTCAGCTACGCCGTCACGCAGGCGGATGCGCTCATCCGCAGCGGTGGCGCCCACTACGCCCTCGTGATCGGTGCCGAGAAGCTCTCAGATGTCGTCGACCCCACCGACCGTTCCATCTCCTTCCTGCTCGGCGATGGCGCCGGCGCCGTCGTGATCGGGCCGAGCGAGTTCCCCGGCATCGCCGCGCCCGTCTGGGGCTCGGACGGCTCCAAGGCTGCTGCCGTGGGCATGAACGCGACGCTCGTCGACTACCGCGATGGCGACGCCGCCTGGCCGACCCTGCGACAGGAGGGCCAGACGGTCTTCCGCTGGGCCGTCTGGGACATGGCGAAGGTCGCGAAGCGCGCCATCGAGGCCGCCGGCATCACTCCGGATGACCTCTCGGCGTTCATCCCCCACCAGGCCAACATGCGCATCATCGACGAGTTCGCGAAGCAGCTGAAGCTCCCCGAGACCGTCGTCATCGCCCGCGACATCGCGACGACCGGCAACACCTCGGCCGCCTCGATTCCGCTCGCGACCCACCGCCTCCTTGAGGAGCATCCCGAACTGAGCGGCGGACTCGCCCTCCAGATCGGCTTCGGCGCTGGGCTCGTCTTCGGCGCCCAGGTCATCGTTCTGCCCTAAACTTGCCCACGGTCATACGACACCCCCAAGGAGAAAACACATGGCACTGTCAACCGAAGAAGTTCTTGCCGGCCTCGCCGAGCTGATCAATGACGAGACCGGAATCGCAACCGACACGGTTGAGCTCGACAAGTCGTTCACCGACGACCTCGACATCGACTCCATCTCGATGATGACCATTGTCGTCAACGCAGAAGAGAAGTTCGACGTGAAGATCCCGGACGACGAGGTCAAGAACTTGAAGACGGTCGGCGACGCCGTCAACTTCATCGTCGCCGCTCAGGGCTAGAACAGCCACCCGCTGCTCACTGTGCGGGGTCGATCCGGAACCTCGGGTCGACCCCGCTGAAGTGCCCGCACTGCAGCATTCGATCGCGCACGGTGCGCGGTCATCTGTTTTCGACAGAGAGATTCGATATGACCAAGAAGATCGTTGTCACCGGCCTCGGCACCACCTCGCCCCTCGGCGGGAACGTGGCCGACACGTGGCGGGCACTCCTCGCCGGTGAGTCCGGCGTGCGCCCCCTCGAGCAGGAGTGGGTCGCGAAGTATGAACTCCCCGTGACATTCGCGGGACAGGCAAAGGTGCCTGCCGCCGAGGTGCTCGAGCGTGTCGAGACCAAGCGCCTCGACCCGAGCAGCCAGTTCGCGCTCATCGCGGCACGCGAGGCGTGGGCTGACGCGGGCGCTCCCGAGATCGACCCCGAGCGCATCCTCGTTGACTTCGCCACCGGCATCGGCGGCGTGTGGACACTCCTCGACGCCTGGGACACGCTTCGCGAGAAGGGCCCGCGTCGCGTGCTGCCCATGACCGTGCCGATGCTCATGCCCAACAGTGCAGCGGCAGCGATCAGCATGGATCTTTCCGCGCGCGGCGGCGCACGCACCGTCGTCTCGGCGTGCGCATCCGGCACCGAGTCGATCGTGAACGCCTACGAGCACCTGCAGCTCGGCATCGCCGACATCGTCATCGCGGGAGGTACGGAGGCTGCGACGCATCCGCTGCCCATCGCCGCGTTCGCGTCAATGCAGGCGCTCTCGAAACGCAATGACGACCCACAGGCAGCCTCGCGCCCCTACGACGTTGCTCGCGATGGCTTCGTGCTCGGCGAGGGCGCCGGCGCGATCGTGCTGGAGACCGAGGAGCACGCCCTGGCGCGCGGCGCACGCATCTACGCGGAACTCGCGGGCGGTGCGGTCACGAGTGACTCCCACCACATCACGGCGCCAGACCCCATGGGTTCGGGCGCGGCCCGCGCCGTGGCCACCGCCCTTGAGCAGGCTGGCGCGACGCCCGACGACGTCGACCACATCAACGCGCATGCAACGAGCACGCCGGTTGGCGACGTCGCCGAGTACAACGCGCTGCTGCGCATCTTCGGCGACCGCACCGGGAGCATCCCGGTCTCGGCCACGAAGGCATCGACGGGCCACCTGCTGGGCGGCACCGGGGCGCTCGAGGCGATCTTCACGATCCTCGCCCTCCACGAGCGCACGGCGCCCCCGACCATCAACCTCACGGAGCAGGACCCCGAGATCCCTCTCGACGTCGTGACCTCGCCCCGCGACCTGGGTGAGAGGCCGCTGCTCGCGATCAGCAACTCCTTCGGCTTCGGCGGGCACAACGCCGTCGCCGCGTTCCGCAGCGCCTAGGCATCCGCGGGATGCGCATCGCGATCGTCAGCGACTATCTCCTCGACTACGTGGGCGGCGCCCAGACGTCGATGCTGCAACAGCGCAAGGCCCTGGAGGATGCGGGGCACGAGGTGCTGCTCGTCTCAGCCAAGCGGATGCGAGGGGCGCGCCTCCAGGCAGACGGTGACGAGCTGCATGTGCGCCCGGACTTCGTGCTGCCTGCGCTGCTGTTGCCCGTCGTGCCCAACACTGCGCGCCTGCGGTCGATGCTGCGCCAGGTGTTCGAGCGCCAGCGCGTCGAGGTCGTCCACGTGCAGACGGAGTTCGCGCTCGCGCACGCAGCGGCAGATGTCGCTCGCGAGATGGGCATCCCGCTCGTGCACACCGTGCACACCTTCTACTGGGCGAGCGAGGGTCGCTGGCACGTGCCGCTCGCGCCCCTCGTGCGCACGCTGCTCGAACGCTTCACGGGCACGCGTATCCCCCGGCTCGCACTGAGCCAGCGGGGCGGCTTCGATGACCTGCTGCGCAACCTGACGCTCGCGATGGCGCTCCGGGCCGACACCGTCGTGTCGCCCTCGGCGCACCAGGCGCGCGACCTGCAGGATGCGGGGGTGGCGGCACCCGTCGAGGTGGTGCCGAACCCCATCGCCACCTCCGGCCGCCCGTCTGTGCCGCTGTCGGATGAGGCGGCAGCGCATCCGTCGTTCCTGTGGGTGGCTCGCTGTGAAGCCGTCAAGCGCCCCCTTGTGTTTGCAGAGGCGGCCGTCGCCGCGCTGCAGGCCGCCCCTGGGGCGTTCTCGGTCGACTTTGTCGGCGACGGCAGCGAACTGGCGGCCCTGCGCAGGGTGGTGGCCGATCGCCCCGAAATCCGGGTGCACGGCAACCTGCCGCACGAGCGAGTACTCCAGATGATGGACGAGTCGGCGATGGTGGTGCTCACCTCGCTCGGCTTCGACAATCAGCCCATGACGATCGCCGAGGCCGTGAGTCGACGGCGGGGCGTGCTGTACTGCGATCCGAAGCTTCGCGAGGGACTCGAGAGTTCCGGCTATCTCTCCGAGACTCCGGATGCTGCGGGGCTGGCGGCCGCTCTCACCGCGCTGTCGCACGACCCTGAGCGCGTGCTTGCGCTCTCCCGCGGTGCCGTGCGGGACCGGGAGCTCTTCGACCCGGCCCGCTACGTGGCGCGAATGCTGCCCATCTACGCAGCCTGAGCGGCCAGCTCAGAGAGGGACTCAGCGGGTACGGTCAGCCGACCTTGTGCAGCCACACCACCTGGTTGGAGTCGCTCGCGTGGCGGAACGCCTCGAGCTCGTCATCCCACGCCTGGCCCAGTGCGAGTCGCAGTTCGCGGTGCAGCTCGAAGGCGTCGGAGCCAGCGACCTCCATTGCGTAGCGGATGCGGTCCTCGGGAATGACGACATTGCCAGCCGTGTCAGTCTGGGCGAAGAAGATCCCAAGGTCGGGAGTGTGGAGCCACCGTCCACCGTCGCTGCCGGGAGTCGGATCTTCGGTGACCTCGTAGCGGAGGTGCTCCCAGCCGCGGAGCGCGGATGCGAGGGCAGCGCCGGTGCCCTGCTCACCCTCCCAGTAGAACTCGGTGCGGAGCGAGCCCTTCAGGACGGGCTGTTCGGCCCAGTCGAAGCTGACGGCGCGATCAAGAGCGCGACCTGCGGCCCATTCGATATGCGGGGCAAGCGCGCGAGGAGCGGAGTGCACAAAAAGCACCCCGCGTGCAGTTGCTGCAGCCACAATCTCTCCATTCCCTTTGGTGCGACTTCCCCATCGACCACTGGAATGCAGGCTGCGTGCAGCGAAACTCTTCAATTATGGCGCGAACGCCTCCTTGAAGTATGCCGGAACATGGGGACTAATCACAAGCCTGTCATTCCCCATCCGTCATCGATTCAAAGACGCTTGTCAGCTGTCGTCATCGATCACTTGGCGTCGGCGTAACTCCTGACCGCCGCAATCGTGAGGGGAAAGCGGATGGGCAGCTCTCCGAAGAGCAGCCTCCCCGCCTCGGATGCCGCTTCTGCCACGGCCCTGGACACTTCATCTGCCAGTGCATTCGGGGCGTCGATGACGAGCTCGTCGTGGAGAAAGAACACGAGGCGGGGGCCATGGTCCGTGGCGTCGAGCGCGTGGAGGCGCTGGCGCAGCGCCGCCATCCAGCACAGCGCCCACTCCGCGGCGGTGCCCTGCACGACAAAGTTGCGGGTGAAGCGACCCCACGAGCGCGCGGCCGAGCGGGCACGCTCCTGCACACCGCTTGATACACCCTCGGCGCTCGCGAGCGACTGGAGCTCGCGCCACTCCGACCCGGGCAACGGCGAGCCGCGCCCCAGGAGTGTCGAGACCCGCTCGCCCCGCTCCCCCGCTCGTGCCGCCGCCTCCACGAGCCCTATCGCTCGGGGGTAGGCACGGGCGAGCGAGGGCATGAGCCGCCCGCTCTCACCCTGCGTCGCGCCGTACATGGCGCCAAGCATGGCGAGCTTCGCCTGTTGCCTTGTCGCGACCGCACCCCGCTCGACGATGCCCGCGTAAAGATCACCCTGAGCGCCGGCCTCGACCATGCCACGATCCCTCGCCATGGCGGCGAGGATGCGCGGCTCGAGTTGAGCAGCATCCGCCACGATCAGGATCCGACCTGGGTCAGCAAGGACAGCACTCCGTACCTGCTTCGGCAGCTGCAGGGCTCCCCCACCGCCGCGGCTGGCCCAGCGCCCCGTCACGACCCCGCCGGGAACATAGTCCGGGTGGAACCGACCGTCGCGCACGTTGCTGTCGAGCCAGTGCCACCCGTTCGCGCTGTGAAGCCGCGCGAGCGACTTGTACTCGAGCAGGAGAGGCACCACCGGATGCTCGACGCGCTGCAACTCCCACTTGCTGGTCGACTCGACCTGCAGCCCGGCACGTCGCAACGCCTTCAGCATGGCCGCCGCGGAATCCGGATTCACCTCGGGTGCACCCAGCGCGGCACGGATGTCGCGGGCAAGCGCCTCCATGCGCGCCGGCCTCTCGCCCACCCTGGGTCGCGGGCCGAGTTCGCGCACCAGCAGCTCCTCGTGCACGTCAGCGCGCCACGGCAGGCCGACATGCCGGATCTCGGCCGCGACGAGGGCACCCGCCGACTCCGCCGAGAGCAGGAGACCAAGTGCCTTGGGCGTGGCTCGACGCTGGCGCGAGAACTCCTCCACGGGATCGACACCGCGGAGGCCGTGGACGGGCTCCAACTCGAAGAGCGCATCGGCGGCAGGCTGTGTGGGCCCGTCGCCGGGTGGCTCATCGAGCGCGTCGTGCGGGGCTGTCGCGACATCCGTTGTCTCCGTGTGCGGCGAACTGCGGAGGATGGCGCGGCTCAGGCGCAGGTCGACGCAGCGCTCCACGCGCACACCGCCATCGAGCAGGGACGGGTACCAGCGGTCGGTGTCGTCCCAC
Source organism: Salinibacterium sp. (assembly GCA_015234465.1). Lineage (GTDB taxonomy): Bacteria > Actinomycetota > Actinomycetes > Actinomycetales > Microbacteriaceae > Homoserinimonas. The sequence goes on from JADGNA010000006.1 coordinate 71,483, forward strand.
ACCCATCGCGGCTGGTCACGCTCTCGCCGCGCCACCTCGGCCGCGAAGGCACTCGTGGGCACGTCGTTCGACTCACGCGGCGTGCCCGCATCGTCCAGTGTCGTGAGCCGCACCCCCGAAGGGACGGAACTCGCGACGATGTGCACCAGCCAAGTCTGGCGGATGCCACCGACAGGCGGCCCCGAGACACTCCCGCGCTACACGCGAACCTCGCTAGTGGATCAGAGACCCGTCCTTCGCAAGGACATTCTTCTCGCCCGCCTCGATCGGCACGGCGAAACGATTCTGCTTCGGCGGCATGGGGCAGTTGAAGGCGTAGGAGAAGGCGCAGGGGGGCAGCACGGCGAGGTTGAAGTCGAGCGTGATCGTGCCATCGGGGTTGGGCGCGACGAAGAGGAAGCGTCCGACACTGTAGGTGCTCTCACCGTTCGTGGCGTCGGCGAAGACGAGTTGGAGCGCGCGCCCCGACTTGAATGCGGCCAGGTTGTATTCCGTGCCGTCCTTCTCGAAGGAGATCTCGCCAGGGATCACCATCTCGCGCGTCTTGCCGTCGTCCTTGAGGTGTTCGAAGCCGAGGGTCGTGCCCTCCGGGTTCTCGCGAAAGGTGCCCGTGATGACCCAGTCAGGGTTGAACGGAAAGGCGTCGATCGTGCCGAAGTTCTGGATCGCCTCGGAGTTGGCGTCCCACACGCGCAGCGCATAGCCACCGTCGACCGCGATCACGAAGCCGCTCACGGTGTCGCTGAAGCTAATCGAGGACGGCGACTCGGAGTCCTTGCCTCGCACGGTGACCGAACCATCGACGAGTTCGCCATCGACGCGGATGCCATCGGCCGCAGCGGCCGTCAGCTGCACCCCCGATCCGCCCTCAGCGAGCGGCGCCCATGTTCCCGGCACGCCCCACACGGTCTGCTCGGAGTCGATGAGCTGCGTCGTCGTGAGCGCCAGGCTGCCCTGGGGCTGGTTGACCGACTCGTCGCGCCGGCGGCGGAAGGTGGCAAGACGGGCTTCGGGTGTCATGGTGTCGGTCATAGGGTCAATCCTCTCGGCTGTCACGGGATGCAACGCGGACGTGCGCCGCGTGTTCCGTCTGGACACAAAAAAGTCGGCCCCCGCCGAGTGGCGGGGGCCGACAAAGTCTCACGTGACGCTTCGCTCGATGGCGATGCGGTCAGTCAAACTCAGAGGGGGCGGATGTTCTCCGCCTGCGGGCCCTTGGGGCCCTGGGCGAGGTCGAACTCGACCCGCTGGTTCTCGTCGAGCGAGCGGTAGCCGCTCGTCGCGATCGCCGAGTAGTGTGCGAATACATCGGGGCTGCCGTCTTCGGGGGCGATGAAGCCGAATCCCTTTTCAGCGTTAAACCACTTAACGGTTCCTGTTGCCATTTTTTTCTTCTCCTTCAGGAGCTCTTCGCGTGACTCCGACCTCCGGAGTCACTCGTCGCGGTGATCATCGTCCGCTCCCGAAAGAAACCCGTGCCAGCCTGTGAGGGCCAGAACGGTCAATCAAGATCTGCGAGGTACTGCAACTGCTATCTCCGACCCTAGTGCACAGGGCTCGGAACGCAATAGGTATTCGCATGCATTGACCCTGGGTTCACAGACTCGACATCCGGCGTGCAGCGCGGGGAAAGGTCAGAGGGAGGCGTTCGCGGGTCGTTCGTGCCGCGGCATCCGCAGTCCGAAGAGTGATGCCACGAGCAGCAGGACGGCGGCGGATGCGAAGGCCGCCGGGTAGGACACCGCGTCGAGCAGTGCCCCGGCGACGAGCGGGCCGACGATCGCGCCGGCGTCCGAGAACGCGGAGAAGACGGCGACCGGGCGTGCGTTGCGGGGGCCGGCCGCGTCGCCGAGCGCGGCAGCAGGCGCGGTGCCCATGAAGGCAGCGACCACGCCGTAGGCGCACAGGAGCACGATCAGCAGCGGCAGGCTCCGCACGAACGGGATCGCCATCATGAGCACGGCAGCCGCAGCGAAGGCGCCGATGATCGCCGGGCGGCGCCCCACCCTGTCGACGAAGCGCCCAGCCGGCCCCAGCGCAATCGTCTGCACAACCGCCGCGATCGCGAAGGCAACCCCCGTCCATACGGCGGTCTCGTGCAGCAGTTCCACGACGAGGACCGGGATGAGGGCGCTCCGAACGCCCATCGAACCCCAGCCCTGGGCGAAGTTCGCGAGGCACGCGGCGATGAAGCGGGAATCCCGCACGACCTGCCGCATCGGGATGCGCGCGGCAGCATCAGCGGATGGCCGGGCATCCACTCGGCTCAGTAGCACCAGGCCCACGAGCCCGGCGATCACGAGCGTTGCCGAGTAGAAGAAGAACGGCGCGCGCAGGGAGATGACCGCGAGGATGCCCCCGATGCCTGGCCCCGCCATGCCACCGATGAGGAAGCCCGACTGGTAGAAGCCGACGGCGCGTCCGCGGCGTTCGGGGGCCGTCGTGGCGAGCAGCAGGGTCATGGCCGAGACCGAGAACATCGCCGAGCCGATGCCGCCGGCACCCCGCAGCAGGAGCACCTGCGGATAGTTTGCCGCGAGGCCCACGAGGCCGCTGGAGATCGCGACGATACCGATGCCGATCGCGAGGATCGTGCGCTCGCCGCCGCGGTCCACGAGGCGGCCCACGAAGGGAGTCGCGATGAGTCGCATGAGCGCGAACGCCGATACGACCGCGCCGACCTCGAGGAACCCGACGTCAAAGCTCCGCACATAGACGGGGAGCACGGGGATCACGACGCCGAAGCCAAGCATCACGAAGAATGCGATGACGCCGAGGATGATCACGTCGCGTTCGAGTCGCTCCCCCTTCGGCGGAAAGAACCGGGAGCGCAGGGCGGTCATCACGCATCAAGCCTAGGACGGGAAGCCTGCGGTCACGGCACGGAGCGTGCGCTCGATATCCTCTCGACATGCCTTCGACGAGTCGCTCGCGCCTGTCCCCCGTTCGCACCGCCGGGATCGTCGCCGTCGCGGGGCTGCTCGTAGTGGTGCTCGTCACGGCCGCCACGCCGTGGCCCTCGGCGATGCTGATCAGGTGGGTCTTCGGCATGGGCGCCGAGCGCAATGTCGACATCATGCAGCAGTTCGCACCGGCCGAGGAGGTCCGCTCTGAACTCGACATCCAGCCCGCGGTGCACGACGAGGCCCTCGCATTCGACCTGTTCCTGCCCGACGACGGATCCGATGATGCCCTGCCGACGGTCGTCTGGGTCCACGGCGGCGCCTGGATCTCAGGATCGAAATCGGATGTCGCGCCATACCTCCAGATCCTCGCGTCGGAGGGCTACGCGGCCGTGGGCCTCGCCTACGAGTACGGTCCCGAGGTCACCTACAGCGCGGCGGTGCACCAGCTGAATGCCGCATTGGCAGAGCTGGTCGAGCGGGCGGATGAGTTCCGCATCGACCCGGATCGAATCGTGCTCGCGGGCGACTCCGCGGGGGCGCAGCTTGCGAGCCAGCTCGCCACGCTCACGGTCAACGACGACTATGCGAAGCTGCTCGGAATCGCTCCGGCAATCGAGGCCGAACACCTCGTCGGTGTCGTGCTCAACTGCGGTGTCTACGACCTCCGCGCAATGGCCGAGCTGAGCGGCATCACCTCTTGGGGGTTCAAGACCGCGCTCTGGGCCTACACCGGCAACCGCGACTGGTCATCGACATATGCGGGAGCGACGATGTCCACCGTCAACTTTGTCACCGAAGACTTCCCCGCCACGTTCATCACGGGCGGAAACGGCGACGGCCTCACGTGGCTCCAATCCGTGCCGATGCATCACGCCCTGCAGGACAAGGATGTCGACGTCACCGCCCTCTTCTGGCCAGCCGAGCACGAGCCCGCCCTCCCCCACGAGTACCAGTTCGAACTCGACCGCCCGGAGGCGCAGGAAGCGCTGGCGCAGACCCTCGACTTCCTGGGACGGGTGACAGACATCCAGGGCGACTAGCGAGGAGCGAGCGCTGCTGCACGCTCGGAGAGAGTAGGGCGGACGGGACTTGAACCCGTGACCGACGGATTATGAGTCCGCTGCTCTAACCAGCTGAGCTACCGCCCCGTGTCGCTGCGAAGAGCTACGGCGCCGGCTCGTCGAGCGTGATCTCGGTCGTCGGATCGGCGACCGGTTCCCCACGATACAGGCTCTCGAACGCCACCGTGTGCCGTCGCATCCGTGATGCCGCGGAGCTTCGGAGCGTCACCGAGCTCGTCGTCTGCGGCCTGCCACGATGGCAACGCTGCCTGCTGCGATGAGCGTCGCCCCGCCCCCCACGAGGAGCCAGACGAGCTCGCTGCCTGTCACGGGGAGGCCGGGAAAACCGGGCGGCCCGACCGGAGGCTGAGCTGCGCTGTCGTCGCCCCCGATCTGGATCTCGACATCGAACGACGCCTCGCGAAGGTCGACGTTCGCCTCGTTGCCCGCGGTGGAGGCAACCGCGAAGTCGTAGTTGAGGACGAGGGGTGTGCTCTCGCCACGGGCAAGGGGAACACTCATCACAGGCGTGGTGCCGTTCGCATCGAGTGTGGACAAGGAGGCCGAACCATCCGACCAGCCGACGAGGATGTCGTCGTAGATGTTCCCTTGGTCACCGGCCCCGCCGTACAGGCCCGAACTGTCCGGGGCCCGATGGCCGGGGTTGTGGTGGATGTCGGCCTCGTCGGGAGTCCTCAGCTTGACGTTGACGATGCGGGCGGTGAGGATTCCGCCGGTGGTACCGTCGTTGCGCACCTGCACGGTCCGCTCTGCGGAGTCACCTGGCACGGAGACCGGTACCCCGAAGAACGTCACCGTCGTGGTCGCGGCGTAGGACGAGCCATCCCAGCTCAGAGTGACCGCCTCATCGTAAGAATCCGCGGCAGATGCCGGGCTTGCTCCGAGCACGATCGCGGTCATGCTGAGCCCAGCGACAACGGCGGCACGCCGGAGCCCAGGTACATTTCGGCTAGTCATTCGAAACCGCTCCATTCTCGTCCGAACCGGCGCTGATGGCGTCGTCGAGGTAGGGACGGGTCGTGTAGTAGGTGAAGGTGATCGGGATGGGGCGCTCAGCCGAGGGGTCGTACACCTTTGAGAGGTCGGCGTACCAGGTGTCGCTGTCCGTGAGCGGCTCCCCGAGGACGTCCTCGCCGGTGACGGTCGCCGTGTTGCGATACTTGCCGTCGAAAATGGGGGGCGAATGCACCGCGAGAAGACACCAGTACTCGGTCACGACGTTCGTGCCCGAGGAATAGGCGGTGCTCACCGGAGTCGATTCGTACCCCCTGATCGACTCAGGCGTATCGGGGCGCGGTACGTCGACGGAGCACTGTTCGGGCGATTCGACCCAGTAGATCAGCACTTCGGAATCCGCGAAGATCCCGTCGCCCCAGGTCGTAGGCTCGATCAGGTCGTAGGTGAGGCCCTTGTTGCCTTGGCTCAGCGACCGCGTCTCGAAGACCACGGCCACCGACAGGTCTTCCATGAGCGTCTGCGCGGCAGCGACCTCCCAGCCCGAGGGAACAGTCACCGTAGAGGGGTCCACGTCGCGATCGGGTGCGTTGACCTCGCCGAGCACGCCGGCAGCGAAGTACTCATACCCGCTGACGATGCTGCCGCCCAGTTCGACGCTGTCACGCCACAGTGCATAGCTTGCGATGCCCGCTGCGCCGAGGGACAGTCCCAGGGTCCCCACGAGCGTCAATGACACGAGCGATCGACGGCGCTGACGAGCGCGCGGCCGCCGGGTGTTGTCTGTGGAGATCATTTGAAACTCCCTCCGGTGCGAAGCTGGTCGAGGCCTATGGTGAACGCGCCGAGGTCGGCGACCTGCACGTCGGAGTCCTGCCCGAAACGATCGGACATACCTGCGAAGTCGAGGTCCACGATGAGCTCGAACACGTCAGCGCGGCCAGCACTCGAGGCGTCCATCTCGTCAAAGTCGAACACGGGCGGATCACCGATCGGGGTGGGATGAACGATCTCGAGGGCCAGGGTTGAGTTCCAGACGGTGATGATCCTGTAGGTTCCCGTGACCCCGTCCGGCAGCACCAGCGCGCCATCGTCGCCGGCGGCGGGCCAGCCCATGCTCAGGCCGCCCAGCATGTTGTCACCCTCCAGCCGGGTCTCGAAGGCGTAGGTCACCTCGAAGGTGTCTCCCTGGCGCGCAAGGTAAGAGCTGGCGTCGATCTCGTGCGGGGCCGCCGCCACGTCGGGCGATGTCTCCCTCCAGGTGACCTCACCTGCGGCGATATCGAGATCGCCCGCGGTGATCGTCGCTGCTGGCGAGTCTCCCGGCGCCTTCCACAGCGCGAAGCTTCCCCCGCCCCCTGCGGCCAAGGCCGCGAGGAACACCGTGCAGGCAAGCCCGATCTTCTTTGTTCTCTGGTTCATCTGTCTTTCTTCCTGGTCACTAGTGCGAAGCCGCCGTATGCAAGCAGGGCGACGCCTGACATCCCCACTGCGACCTCGCGGTTCTGGCCGAGGGCCAGCGATAGATATCCGATTGCCGGGAGGTGGGCGACCACCCTCCCCTTGATCTGCTCAGCGACGATCGGTTCGTCGTCCGTTCCGTTCGCGTCGCCGCGTGTTGTATAGCTCCTGCCATCCGGCGCCGAGGCTGAGGCGACGACGCGGTGCGTGATGAGCATCGGGTCACCTGAGACAGGCTGGAAGGTGACGGCGTCACCCACCGCGTAGCACTCCTGCGGTACCACGGCGAGCAGGTCGCCGACACGGTAGGCCGGTGACATCGAATCGCTCAGCACTGTGAGCGAAGCGCCCCCGAGGAGCCGCGGTCCGACCGCAACCAGGGCAACCGTCGTCACCACGGCGACCAGGAGACCGGTGGCTAGGCGTCTCGCCACCACACGACGTGACTTCCGCCGACCCTGCGGCCGAGCGCCCACAGGGGTCGCGCGACTAGTCGCCGGCTGTGTAGAAGCTGTCATGGGGTGTTCTCGGTGGACTCGATGGCATTGAGGATGCTTACGGGAGGGCGCTGTAGCCGACGCCGCTGCGCACCTGGCTCAGTTGGAGATCGGAGTCGTCGAGCAGCGACGCGGCTGTCTGCACGAGATCCTGATCGTCTGTCGCCGGATCAAATGTGAGCGCGACCACAACGGTGTACTCCTGCCCTGCCAGCACCGTCACAGTGCCGGGGGCTCCGTTGTCGGACGACGCGAACAGCACGTCGAGGTTCGCCATGTTCGGGGTGCCGACCACAGCATCCGAATTGTCGAGCATCGTGTAGGTCACGCTCTTGAGACCGGGCGAGAGCGGGCCCGACATCACGCCGACCCCACCGATGGCCAGGCCGAGAGAGCCCAGCATGTTCTCGCCTTCGAGTTCCATCGACAACGGGTAACGCGCTTCGAGCGTGTCGCCGGGAATAATCCGGAAATCTGCCATCTCGGCGATGGCGTGCGGCGAATCGATCCGGTCGGCGGACACATCGGACCAGGTCGGCTCCGACACATCGAGATCGAGGCTTCCAGAGGTGATGGTTCCGGAGGAGACCTCCGCGCTGTCGCTCCAGAGGGCAAAGGTGCCGCTGCCGAGCAACAGCGTCGCTCCAGCGGCGCTTGCGATGACGCCTGTGGTCTTCCTGTTCATGACTGTCTTTCGTGTAGGTGCTGGTCCGAGACCAGCGGAGGCTTCGTGGGACAAGGGATTCAGTTGGTCCTGAAGAGCGGGCCAGTGCCGACGCAGCGCATCGTCTCCCCTGGGGCGAGTTCTGCGCGCGGGCACGAGACGCTCGTGAGGCGGTCATCGACCAGCACGATGTCGCTGATCAGGGTCATGCCGAGGTTGGACACGTCGTAGGTCCACGTGACGGTGCTTCCGAGCGGTCGTGTCGCACCGCGGACGATCTCCTCCACGTCCGGGTCCATTGAGGCGGGATTGGCAACGCGAGCCCCGTCATCCGTGGCCCATCCCCTCTTGACGAGCTTGAGCCCGAGCGATTCTGACTGCACGTTGACGAATGTGCAGATGACCCTGTCGGCGACCCCCACCGTCAGTTCGACACCGAATGGTGTTGACGCCGATGGCGGGACGGCAACGCCGTTGACCTCGCAACTCACCGACTGCAGGGACCATCGAGCGTCACGTTGCGCCTGCCGCATCTGCTCATCCAACGACACCGTGACAGACGACGACTCGGACGAGTCGAAGAGGAGGAAGTCCTCCGTCACACCCTCGACGTTCGTCGAGCGCGTCTGCTGCAGTGGCGTCGCGGCTGCGGCTTGGTTCCACACCGCACCGACGGATGTGCCGAAGCCGAAGTCCCATCCGGAACCACCGATCTCGATGGCAGCACTTCCGTCGCGCTGGATCTGCTTGACGACCTTGACGTTCGCAGAGCAGATCGCGGTCTCGGCGATGTCCTTCAGCGCCCCTTCGATCTGCTCCCATTCGACCTGGAAGTAGTCCGCATCTGCCGCGTTGTCGGCGGTCGCATCGAAGGCGGTCTGGCCCGACACAGCCGCCAGGTTCTCCGGATCGCTGTTGATGGCCTTGCCTACACCGACCACAACCATGCGCGTCCCCGTGTGACCGTCGACGCCGGGATCGACCTTTCCCTTCAGTGTGTTCGCCGAGAAGATGGCGCTCTCGACCTCGACCATCTTCGTGTCGAGGCCGTTTCCGGCAACACGGTTCTGGGCGTCCATCTTGTAGTAGGTGGGCATGCCATCGGTCACGACGAGCGCGATGTCATACTGCTCACTCGATTTGGCGACCTGGTAGATGCCGGAGTCCCAGTTCGTTGCACCCCCGGCCGTGTAGGCGTTTATCCTCTTCTCGATCATGGCCATGTTGCCGTCGATCGGGACCGAGGGATAGTTCCGGCCCGTGTCGTCCTTGGCACTCGGGGCATTGGCGGCGAAGGTGTACAGGGCGACCGAGGAGCCGGTCCCCTCCAGGGCGGCGATGAAGCCGGTCGCTGCCGTCTTGAGTTCTGGAAGCGTGTTCCGCACGGAACCGGAGAGATCCAGCACGAGCGCGACCCGAAGCCCGACCCGGCAGATGAACTTCGGATTGTTGAGCGAGGACTGCCAGGTTCCCAGCGACCGGTACTCCCCGTCGGTGTTCACATCCTTCATGAAGTCGATGCCGGAGGTCACAGTGGTCTGCGCACGCACCTTGGCCGTGAGGAACTGGTATGGCTGGTCGCGCGCAGAGCCGTCAGTGCTCACCTTGAGCTCACTGTTCATGAACCACCCCGCGGGGGCACCGGTCTGGACCACGACGAATCGCCTGTCGTAGTTCTCCTGTCCCTGGCCCGCGTTGGGAACGACGAAGTAGCAGTCACCATCGATGTCGGAGAGGCAGCTCGCCCAGGGGGCATCCACCGGCGAAGCCATGTTGGCCAAGCCAGACGGCAGCGGGGTGTAGAGCTGGAGCGCCACACCCGCGAGGCCGTTGATGGTGCGCCTGGTTGCCGTGGTCGAACGATCTCCACCCGTCTTCACCAGGATCAGGCCGTCCGTCGGGGTGACCGGCGGGGCTGCTGCGAGGGTCGAGAGGCCCAGCTCCAGCATCGATGCCTCAGTCTCAGCCAAGGGCGTCACGAGGCCATCTGGCTCCGGCGTCGTCGTCGCCTCTTGCGGCAACTCTTCCTCCAGGCGTGCTCCCTCGGAGTCCACGGCGTCCGCCTCCAGCACGTCCACCGCCTCCGATCGAAGCGGAGAGGCCGCGACGCCCGTGTCGAGCGTCGTCGGCGCGACCAGGCCTGCGATGAGCAGGGCGCCCAGAGCTGCCGCGGCGAGCGGGCGCCTCCGGTCGCGCTGCACTGGTGTGAGGGATGAATCACGCAGGGGAAGATCGGACAATGGACACACTCCATGGAGAATCGAAACGGCGAATGAGCAACACGGCAACGCCCGTGGCTCGGCACCGACACGAGCGAGGGGGTTGGAGGCGATACCCGGCGGCGGAGGATCGCAGACCGGCATATCGGTTCCAACCATAGGGATGCGGCAGGCGGTCCGAGCACCAAATGAGCGTCACAAACAGTCAGAGTCAGGGAATTGACAACGGCGCCACATCGCTGATCACGGCGCGCAGATACAATCGAATCGTGGGATGAGGGGTTGACTTGCCGCAGTGAGTGGACCGCGCTCGGTGACGGGTGACTCGATCACTCACAGGGACGAGGAGGACGGATGTCGGCACACTCGTCCTATTCGCCGAAGGACCTGATTCAGAGTTCCCTCGATTCGCACCGTCGCGAGGTGGACGACTTCACTTCCGGCCTCACTGAGCTGGTGACCGTGCTCCCGGAAAGGATGCGGCACTGGGCCATCGGCGAGGAGGAGATCGTGCACGCGACCGTCCTCGAGACGTGGAGCGGGGACCCCGCCACGGACGCCAGCTGGCTCGAACTGTTCTCTGACGGGATGTCGGACTATGGAGTCCCACCCGAACTGTGCGCGATGTTCCCGAACGCGAGCGACTTCACCCGGTCCGCACCGGGCTTGGGATCCCTCCTCACCCGCGTAGATAACCCGTGCCGGCGGGTCCGTGCGCTCATCCAGGAGCCTCTCCCCATGGATTCGGCTACAAGGTTGAGGGACTATTTCGGAGCGGGGGGCGACGCTCGAGTCCATTCATCCCTGCCCCTCTTTCTTTGCGTCGACTCTGCCGCGAACGTCGCTATCGGCGGCGACGCGTCCGGAGCGGACGGCCTCGTGCTGCTACGGAGCCCCGTCATGGCGGGAATTGCGCGTGAACTCTTCAGCCGCCTGTGGACCACGGGGCGTTCGCTCCCCCACCGCAAGCACCTCCACGAATGGTCCCCACTCCTGCGGCTGCTCTTTCAAGGCGAGACCCTCGAGTCGGCGTCACGCCGGCTACGCTACAACCCTCGAACCGCTCGACGCAGGCTTGAGGCCGCCTACGCGCATTACGGGGTGGGGACGCTGTTCTCGCTCGGCGTGGCCTGGGGTGCCAACGTGGTGGAGACCGGGCCGCACGCGGGACAGGATCAATCCAGGGAAGACGAAGGGACGAGGCGATGAGCCCGCGCCGCAACGCCGTCAGCGACGAGGTGCTGCTGCACGGGGCCCTGCGCAACAGGTCCCCTGATGTCCACAACCTTGCCGAGTTCATGGCGCTGTCGGTGGAGGAGACGAGCGCAGCGTTGAGCCGACTGCGCGACAGGGGACTGCTTCAGTTCGACGGCGCCTGCATCACGTACCTCAACCCCGCGGATGTCACGGAAACCGTCATCCAGGAGCAGGTGGCCGCGCACGCGCAACGAATCCACCGCGATCTTCTCGCCATCGCGGAGTTGAGCAGTCAGCTACGGGGCATGCTCATCGAGGGCGCCGGACCCTCCGAAGGCGAGTCCTGGCACCGCGACAGCGTGGAGATGTTCCGCGGCCCCCTCGCGGGCACCGACGCCCTGGAGCGGATGCTCGACAGCGAACGTCGCTCCGGGACGGCACAGCCGCAGGTCCTCGGCATGATGCCCGACCCCAACCCGCCCGCGATGACCCCGGAACACCAGCAGCGCATGTGGACGAAGGCGGCCAATCTGGAGGGATCCCTGCGCCTCATCCTTCCGCGGCCGCCGGACGCCCTGCCTGAAGAAGCCCTGCTGAAGTACGCGCACCTCGGCGTGGACGTGCGCTGGCTCAGCCCGGTGCCCTCCTGGCTCTGGATAAACACATTCTCTGGACAGGTGGCGATGCCGCTTGTGTGGGGCGAGGTCTTTCCGATCACCGTCGCGATCGTGAGCGAACCGGCCGCCGTCGCCATCTCCGTTGCACTGTTCGATGCGTGCTGGGCCGTTTCGGTTCCCATCCGAGCAGCAAGCACGGAACCTCTCTGGGGGCCCCTCCTGCGGCTCATGCGCCCCGGCCTGAGCCTCAACGAATCCGCAGGGCGACTCGGCATCACACCCCGCACCGCTCGTCGCCGCCTGGAGAAGGGGATGCAGCATTACGGGGTCGACAGCTTCTTCGCGCTGGGAGCCGCATGGTCCGCAGAGCTGGAGGGCGGCAGGGTTCCCTATGCTCCGCGTCGATCGATCACCGACGGGTGATCAGGCCGAGTCCCCCATCGTGACATCGGTGGAGGGGTCGGTGACTGCTTCACCACGATAGAGCCGCTCGAAGGTGCGCAGGGTGCGCTCGATGTCGTGCGGTTCGATCAGGGCGAGGCTTGCCCGCTTGAGGCGCAGGGTCTGCTCCCACGGCAAGGTCAGCACGGTCGTGAGCTTGGCCGCCAGGTCGTCGGCGTCGCCCGGCGCGAAGAGGAACCCGTTCTCGCCGTCGTGCACGAGGTGGGGCAGCGCCATGGCGTCGGCGGCGACGACGGGAAGCCCGGAGGCCATCGCCTCCATCGTCGCGATGCTCTGCAGTTCGGCGATCGACGGCATGGCGAAGACGGATGCCCGGGTGAGCGTGTCGCGCAGCTCCTGGTCGCTGACGTACCCGGTGAAGTTGACGTTGGAGCGGATGCCGAGGCTGGCGGCGAGCTGCTTGAGCTGGTTCATCTGGTCGCCCCCGCCGACGATGTCGACCTTGGTGTCGAGCGCGGGGTCGAGCTTCGCGACGGCACGCAGGAGCACGTCGATGTGCTTCTCCCCCGTCACACGCCCGACGAACACGATGCGGTGTTCCTTCGGCTGCTCGAAACTGGGCGTGTAGAGGCTCGCGTCGATACCGCAGGAGATCGCGTGCACGCCCTTGACGGTGGTCTCGTGCTCGAGGAACGCCGCCGCCTTCTTCGTGGGCGTCGTGACCGCCGCGCACAGCGCGAAAGTGCGTGAGGCATCCGCCCATACCGCCCGAATGACGGGCTTCTGCAGGAACTTCGGCAGCAGCGCGTGCTCGATCATGTTCTCGGGCATGAAGTGATTGGTGCCGATGACACGGATGCCGCGCTTGCTCGCCTGCCTCGCGAGGCCTCGACCAACGACGATGTGCGACTGGATGTGCACGACGTCGGGCTTGACCTCGTCGAGGATGCGAGCCGCATGGGCCTGCGACCGCCACGGCAGCACAAAGCGCAGCCAGTCATGCGGATACCAGCGCCACGAGTAGACGCGGTGGACGCTGAACTTGGCGCCGTCGTGTTCCTCGGTGAAGCGACCGTGGCGCCGGCTGAATGCGGGCGCCTCCACGACGACGTCGTGCCCTCGCTGCGTCAGGCCGGCAGCGAGCCGTGAGGCGAAATTGGCAGCACCGTTCACATCGGGGGGAAAGGTGTCGCACCCGATCAGCACGCGCAGCGGCGACCGCTGCGAGGGCGTCGAGTCGGGATCTGCTGGGTGTTCTTGCACGCGGATGGGTTCCTTTTTGTGGTGTACCGCCTGGCGGCAGGGTGCGGCCCGGGTGGGGCGAAAAGCTCGAACCAACCTACCGCAGGCGTGGCTGATCCCCCGGTCAGGCGCGCGACTGTGGATGATGCCGGGCGAGCATGAACACGCCGCGCACCGCGAGGGCGCCCGCGACAAGGAAGACGAGGAGCACCGACCAGTGGGCGTCGCTCGCCTCGCCCAGCACCGCGATGCCGATCGTCACAGCGATGATGGGGTCAACGACCGTGAGGCCGGCGATCACGAGGTCAGGCGGGCCTGAGGAGTAGGCGTTCTGCACGAAGTAGCCACCGAGCACCGTGCCGATCAGGAGCGCAATGAGCGCGGCGAAGGTGAGCCACTCGAAATCACCCGTCTTGATGCGGTCGATTACTACTTTGGCGAGCGTCGCGACGAAGCCATAGAGGATGCCGGCGCCGAGGATGTACATGAGCGCCTTGAGCCGACTGCGGTACACGGCGAAGAGCAGGGCGAACGCGATCGCCACGACGGCGAGGATGCCGAGGATCACCAGCACCTGCGTATCGCTCACGGGGTGGGAGCGCGTCGTGAAGGCGGCGACGCCGACGAAGAGGGCGACGCCGACGACGCAGAAGGCGATCGCGCGGATGCTGACGCCATCGAGCTTGACCTTGGACACCCGAGCGTTGAGCACGGCGGTGATGACGAGGGCGACGGCGCCGAGCGGCTGCACGAGCGTGATGGGCGCGAGATAGAGGCTCGTCAGCTGGAGCACGACTGCGAGCCCGAGCATGGCCGTGCCGATGAGCCAGGATGGGCGCGCCGCAAGGTGCGCGAGCTGTCGCAGGCTGAGCCCGGCCGTCTTCGCGAGCGGTTCGAGGGTCTCAACTCCCGCCGCCTGGACCTCGGCCAGCGCGCGAGCCTCGACCTTGGCAACGCCGCGGTGCTGCAGCTGTGCGCCCACGGCGAGGAAGACGGCTCCGAGCAGTGCGACGGGGATTCCGAGGTACTGCAAGGGAGTGAGGGACTCCACCGCGAGAAAGGTCAGGTCTGGCAGCACGTGACGACACTACCGGCTGGCACCACGATATTCTTGCCGAATGGCCGTGCTTCCGATCGTCATCACGGGTGACCCCGTACTCCACACCCCCGCAGGGCCTGTCAAGGACTTCGACGACGCGCTCCGCAGCCTCGTCGACGACATGTTCGAGACGATGGATGCCGCGCCCGGCGTCGGCCTCGCGGCACCGCAGGTCGGGGTGCCGCTGCGCGTCTTCGTCTACGGCTGGGTCGACGATGACGACATCGAGTATCGCGGAGTCGCGATCAACCCGGAGCTGTGGCTCAGCCCGCTCTCAACCGTGCCACTGCACGACATGGCGGAGGCGGAGGGCTGCCTCTCGGTGCCAGGGGAACGCTACCCGCTCCGGAGAGCACACCGCATCATCCTGCGCGCCCTCGATCTCGACGGCCAGCCCTACGAGTTCACCGCCGATGGTTGGCTCGCCCGGATCTTCCAGCACGAGTACGACCACCTCGACGGCGTGCTCTATGTCGACCGGCTGGACCATGCCAATGGCAAGGCGGCGGCGAAGGCAGTCAAGCGTGCTGGCTGGGGAACCCCAGGGCTGAGCTGGATGCCGGGGGTCGACGACCTCGAGGGCTGAAGCCCCGGTCATCCGCCGATCGTCGCGCGGATGATGGCCGCCGTCAGGGCCGCCGCCACGATCACAAGGATGAACGGCACCCGCAGGACGAAGAGCACCGCGGCGACAAAGATCGCGGGCACTCGCGCGTCGACCTCGACCTGCTGGCCGCTCGCGAGCGTCTGCGTTGCGACGAGCGCTGCGAGCAAGGCCACCGTCAGGAGGCCGGCGACTCTGGACGGCTTCTCCCGCTCCATGAACTCGGCAGGCACGAGATAGCCGGAGATCTTGACCGCAAGCCCCGCGATCGACGCGATGATGACGATGGCCCAGAGCGTCAACGGGCACCCCAGTTCGTGAGACCAACGATGACCGCGACGAGGGCCGCGGCGATGACGGGCAGGCCCGGCGGAAGCCACGGTGTCAGCACGGTCGCGACGACCGCCGCGGCGACCGCGACGGCGACCGGCTGCAGGGCGCTCAGGCGTGGCCACAGCAGGCCGAGAAAGGCGGCCGCTGCAGCGGCGTCGAGGCCGTAACGGCTGACGTCACCCATGACGTTGCCGAGGAGCGCCCCCGCGAGGGTCGCGATGTTCCACCCGACGAAGATCAGGATGCCCGTCAACCAGAACCCCTTGCGCTGTTCTGTCAACTCCTTCTGCGCGGTGGCGACGGCGGTGCTCTCATCGATCGTCAGGTGGGCGGCCACGAGCCTGCGGACCCAACCCCTGCCGATGATCGGCCCCATCCGCATGGCATAGATCGCGTTGCGGCTTCCCAAGAGGGTGGCGCTCGCGATCGCGGCGGGCCCCGCGGCCGCCCCGCCCGCCGCGATGACCCCGACGAGTGCGAACTGCGAGCCGCCCGAGAACATGACGAGGCTCAGCACGCAGGCCTGCCACACGTCCAGACCGGCTGTGACTCCCAAGGCACCATAGGAGATGCCGTAGGCCGATACCGCCAGCGCGACGCTGACAGCGGTTCGGGCGACCGGCTCTCGACGCTCGGCCTGCTCGGCAGTGCTCACCTCAGCTCTGGAGGTTCGTGCCCGGCACGCCCTTGACGGTGCGAAGGTTGGGGAACGCCGCCGAGACGGAGAAGCCGACGCCTGGCACGACGTAGGCGTTGAACACGCCGCCGAAGAGTTCGGTGCGCTCGCGCATCTCGGTGATGCCAGGACCGCTCGGCGTCGAGGTGAGCGCCGCCGCGTCGTCATCGATCGAATAGCCGCCGTCACGCGCGACCCGGTTGGGATCATCGCCGGCGCGCCGGGTGGCAGCGCGGATGCCGTCATCATCGACCAGCACGTTGAGGCCATCCTCCGACCAGCGGAAGGTCACCCGCACCTCGGTGCCCTCGCCACCGTACTTGAGCGCGTTGGAGAGGGCTTCCTGCAGGATGCGGAAGACCGCGACCTCGGCACCGTGCTTCAACTCGAAGCGGTCACCAATCTCCTCGAACCGGATGTCGAGGCCGGCTTCGCGCATGACACGGAAGAGCTCGCGCGAGGTCTTGATGCCGGGCTGTCGCACGGCATCCGCCTCGCCCTGACGCACAATCGCCATGACGCGCCTGAGTTCCGCCAGCGTGGAGCGGGCGGAGTCCCCGATCGCGACGGCAGCGCGCCCGGCCGCGGCGGGGTCGGACTCGGCCTTGTACCTGGCGCCATCGGCCTGGGCGACGATCGCCGACACCGAGTGGATCGCGACCTCGTGCAGTTCGCCGACCATGCGAAGCCTGGCACCCTGCTCCGCGAGGCTCAGTTCGAGGTCGAGGACATCGCGATCGGCCTCAGCGAGGTCCCTGCGCACGCGCCGCCGGGATCCGGCGAGCACGAGGCTGGTGACGATCCCGGCGATCGCGACAAGGGCCACGAGGGCCGCCGCGACAAGGGCGATGTTCGGGAAGGAGGTGTCCTCAGACAGCCACGCTTGCATCAACCCACCCCCGGAGACAGACAGTGCGCACGATCGGCGGAGAGAAACCGCCACGGGAGGATCATCCTAACCCCATCGTGCGCACTGAGTATTGCTCCCCGACTTGGACTCGAACCAAGAACCTGCCGGTTAACAGCCGGCTGCTCTGCCAATTGAGCTATCGAGGATTGCTGGAACAGCGTGCCTACTTTATCAAGGAATCGCGCTGCACCAAATCGACAAGACCTCACTGCTGATTCGAGGGCGCCAAGCGCTCAGGAGACAGCCTTGTGCGTGCCGAGTTTGTTCCGCGCGACGGCGAGTGAACGCAGGTACGGATGCTGCGGCGCGGCCAGCAAATCATCCATGGCGCCGATGCCGATCAGCACACCCCGATCGAGCACGGCAACTCGGTCCGTCAACGCCGAGACAACATCGAGGTCGCTACTAACGACCATCGCCGCGAAACCGCGCTGCTCCTGGAGGTCGCGGAGCACGCCGATGACGCCGTCGCGCACCGTCGCATCCACGCCTCGTGTCGGCTCGTCGGCGACGAGGAACGTCGGCTCCAGGATCAGGGCGCGCGCCAGCGCGACACGCTGGCGCTGACCGCTACTGAGTTCGAAGGGATACCGCTCGAGCATGCTGAGCGGGAGCCGCACAGCATCCACGAGCGTTGCGACCGCCTCGGCCGCCTCACGCTGGCTGAAACGACGGTCACGCTGGAAGATCGGCTCGGCGACGTTCTCGCCCACCGTGAGCTGCGGGTTCAGCCGCACGGCGGCATCCTGGGCCAGGTACCCCGTCACGAGCGTCAGGCGGTCGCGCCGCCGACGCGTCAGGGACCGCATGTCGGTGCCGTAGACGTGGAGTGAGCCGCCGCAGATCTCGGGCGAGTTCTCGTCGAGGGCATAGCGATCGCCCATCGCGGCGATCGTCAGCGCGAGCGTGGACTTGCCGGAGCCCGACTCCCCCACGACGCCCAGCACGTCACCGGGCAGGATGTCGAAGGAGACCCCGTCAACCGCGAGGTGATACGACAGCGCATCCCGAGAGCGGTAGTGGATCGACAGATCCCTCGCCTCGACCACGACCCCATCGTTCAACCGCTTCATCCCACGTCCCTAAACCTTCGCGCCCCATCGAGACTACTGCCGACGCGTCAGTCCTGCCGCAGTGAACGGCGTTCCTGCTCGACCTGCACGAGCGCCCGCTGGATCTGCCCATAGCGTTCCGGTTCCGCGGTGGAATCCGTGCGCTGCAGCCGACCAAGCAGCTCAGCCTTCTGGCGCAGGAGGTCCCGATCGATCACGGAGGTCGCAATGCCCCGGCAGTAGACGCGCAGGTCGCGGCCTGACTGCTCGGGCAGGGGCGCAATGGCCAGCTCCGTCACGAGCCGTCGGAACGGGGCCGGCACCTCCTCGAGCACCCTCTCCAGCCAGGCCTGCTCCGTGAAGGAATCGCCCGCCGGGCCCTCGCCCAGCGCGGCCGCAATCCCGTCGCGCACGACGGAGAGCGACGGATTCGCGAAGGCCGCCTGGCTCACACGGGAGGCGAGATCGCGCCCCACCTCGAGCGGTGCCTGCAGGAGCGCCATGAGGGCGTCACGCTCGAGCCGGGTTGCCGGGTCGTTCGGCAGCTGCGAGATCGAGGGGCCAGCATCCGTCACCGCTTCGGCTGGCTGCTGCGTACCCGGACCGCGTTCGGGCCCGTCGCTCACCTTCTGCTCCGACTGGGAGCGACGCTGGGCTGCCGTGACCGCGCGACCGACCTCGTCGGGGTCCATGCCCAGCCAGCCCGCGAGCGTGCGAACGTAGCCGATGCTGAGGGCACGGTCACGGATGCCCGCGACGATCGGCGCCGCGGCCCGAAGACCCGCGACCCGCCCCTCAACCGTGTCGAGATCGAAGCGGGCCAGCGTGCGCCGCACCATGAACTCGAACATGGGCTTCTTGCCCGCGATGAGCAGGCGCACGGCGTCGTCACCGCGCTTGAGGCGAAGATCGCAGGGGTCGAGCCCCTCCGGCGCCACGGCGACATAGGTCTGGGCGGCGAAGCGCTGCTCCTCGGCGAAGGCGCGACTCGCAGCCTTCTGGCCAGCCTCGTCCGGGTCAAAGGTGAACACGACCTCACCGAGCGCCGTCGAATCCACCGTATCGAAATCGCCGAGCACCCGCCGCACCACCTTGATGTGGTCCACGCCGAACGCGGTGCCACAGGTGGCGACCGCCGTCGTGACGCCCGCGAGGTGGCAGGCCATGACATCCGTGTAGCCCTCCACCACCACGACCTGCTTGCCGCGGGAGATGTCGCGCTTCGCAAGGTCGAGCCCATAGAGCACCTGCGACTTGTGATAGATCGGCGTCTCTGGGGTGTTGAGGTACTTGGGTCCCTGGTCATCGTCGAGCAGCCGTCGGGCGCCGAAGCCGAGGGTCTGCCCCGTGACATCCCGGATCGGCCACACCAGCCTGCCGCGGAAGCGGTCGTAGGTGCTGCCGCGGTCGTTCTTGCTGACCAGGCCGGATGTCACGAGCTCGAGCTCCGTGAAACCGAGGCCCTTGAGGTGCTTGCCGAGGGCGTCGAAGCTCTTGGGCGCGAAGCCCACCCCGAAGCGGGCCGCCGCCGCGGCGTCGAAACCGCGCTCGCCCAGGAAACGCCTGGCAGGCTCAGCCTCCGGCGTGCCAAGCTGGGCGGTGAAGTACTCGGCCGCCGCCGTGTTCGCCGCGATCAAGCGGGCACGGTTGCCGTGGTCCTTGGACGCGGTGCCGCCATCCTCGTAGTGCAGCTCGAAGCCGATACGCTGCGCCATGAGTTCGACCGCCTCGGAGAAGGAGACGTGGTCCATACGCTGCAGGAAGGTGAAGATGTCGCCGTCCTCACCACAGCCGAAGCAGTGATAGCGACCCACCTGCGGACGCACATGGAAGCTCGGGCTCCGCTCGTCGTGGAAGGGGCAGAGGCCCTTCAGCGAGCCGACACCGGCGCCCTTGAGCGTCACATAGTCGCCGACGACATCCGCGATGTTGACCCTCGCCCGCACCTCATCGATGTCGCTACGACGAATGAGACCGGCCATGTCGCAATCCTACTGAGCGCGGCGGGCAGGGCCTGCGACCGTTCCCTTGCCGCGGAGGGACGACGGATATGGCGTCGGCGTATGGCGGATGTGGAACCGCCGGGTTGCTGGGGGTTGCTAGGAGCCGACGAGTCGGTCGTGCCAGCTCATGGCCGACTGGTCGGTGAGGCTCGCCACCTGGTCGACGACGACCCGCTTGCGGGCCGCGTCATCGGCCGCCGTGGCCCAGTCGGCAGCGAAGCCCGGATCGAGCGCGCTCGGCCCCGAAGCGTAGAGCACATCGGCGACACTCGTCAGGATCTCCCGCTGCTGCGCGTAGATGGGCTGCCGGGTGTTCTTCGACATCACGAAGGCCGCCACGATGCCCTTCAGCACGGCGATCTCCGCACGGATCTCCCGCGGCACCACCACATCGGCACCGAAGCGGATGAGGCTCGCCTGCGGGTAGGCATCGTGCGTTGCCTGCACCGCCCCGGCCGCGAACCGGCCGATCAGCTGGCTCGTCAGGTTCTTGAGCCGCCCCTGCGCGAGGCGACTGCCGTCCCAGGAATCGATCCAGACATCGAGGTTGTCCAACCGGTCGAAGGCGTCGATGAGCTCATCATGGCTCAGCTCACCGCCGATCCACTCGAACATGGAATCGACGAGTTCGTCGTGGTCGACCCTTGCACCGAGCGCCCGCACGTCGATGTAGCCGCCGAAGATCGCGTCCTCGAAATCGTGCACCGAGTACGCGATGTCGTCGGAGAGGTCCATGACCTGCGCCTCGATGCAGAGACGACCATCGGGCGCGCCCTCCCGCAGCCATTCGAAGGCCGCGACGTCATCCTTGTAGAAGCCGAACTTGGCCCGCCCGCTCGGGTCGGCGACCGAACGCGTGTCTGGCCAGGGGTACTTGCAGCTCGCGTCGAGGCTCGCCCGCGTGAGGTTCAGGCCGTAGGCGCGCCCGTCATCCCCGAAGACCTTCGGCTCGAGGCGCGTCAGCAGGCGCAACGTCTGCGCGTTGCCCTCGAAGCCCCCGATGTCGGACGCCCAGGCGTTGAGCGCGCGCTCGCCATTGTGACCGAAGGGCGGATGCCCCAGGTCGTGGGCGAGGCAGGCGGTGTCCACGACATCCGGGTTCAAGCCGAGCGCCGTCGCGAGCTCCCGCCCCACCTGCGCGACCTCGAGTGAGTGCGTGAGGCGGTTGCGAGCGAAATCGGCTCCCTGCGTCGGGCTCAGCACCTGCGTCTTGGCGGCGAGGCGACGAAGCGCACTCGAGTGGAGCAGCCGGGCGCGGTCGCGGGCGAAGTCGCTGCGGCGCGAGTAGTGCTCCTCGGGAAGGAAGCGTGCGATGTCGTGCTCGCCGTAGCCCTGGGCAGCAAGGCCCGGCTCGACGGCACTCGTCTCAACCACCACTGGAATCCAGTTCGGCCCCGGCGACCTCGCAGGCCGCGGCCTCGTCGAGCTCGCGGCTGTCGAGCCAACCCTGCGGCAGCGCGGGACGCTTTGGGGTGCCGGCGCGGCCGCGAGGGCCCTCAGCGCCCTCCCCCGGGTACGGCGTGCTCCAGTCGAGCTCGCCGAGGATGTCGTCCATCTGGGCGAAGCTCTCGACCGTGGCCAGGCGGGTGCGGATGTCTCCCCCCACCGGATAGCCCTTGAAGTACCAGGACATGTGCTTGCGGATGTCGCGGCAGGCCCACTCCTCGCTGCCGAAGAACTCCCCCAACAACTCGGCATGGCGGCGCACCGTCTGCGCGACGACCCCCAGGCCGGGACGCGCAACATCACGCTGGCCGTTGAACGCCGCCACCAGGTCGCCGAAGAGCCACGGGCGCCCGAGGCATCCGCGACCGACGACAACCCCGTCGCATCCGGTCTGCTCGACCATGCGCACCGCATCGTCACCCGACCAGATGTCACCGTTGCCCAGCACCGGAACACTCGTCACGACCTGCTTGAGCTTCTCGATCGCCGACCAGTCAGCGTGACCGCTGTAGAACTCGGCGGCCGTGCGAGCGTGCAGGGCGACGGCGGCAACTCCGGCATCCTCAGCGATGCGGCCCGCCTCGAGATACGTGAGGTGATCCGCGTCGATGCCCTTGCGCATCTTGATCGTCAGGGGGACATCGCCCGCAGCCTTGACCGCGCCCGACACGATGTCGCGGAACAGGCCCGTCTTCCACGGGAGCGCGGATCCGCCGCCCTTGCGGGTCACCTTGGGCACTGGGCATCCGAAGTTCAGGTCAATATGGTCTGCCCGGTCTTCGGCGACCAGCATCGTGACCGCCTCAGAAACCGTCTTCGGATCGACGCCATAGAGCTGGATGCTGCGGGGCGTCTCAGACTCATGGTGGGTGATCAGCCGCATGCTCGCGGGCGTGCGCTCCACCAGGGCGCGGCTCGTGATCATCTCGCTCACATACAGGCCAGCACCGAACTCGCGGCACAGCCTGCGGAACGCCGTGTTAGTGATGCCCGCCATGGGCGCCAGCACGACAGGGACATCGAGCTCCAGGCGACCGATACGCAGCGGCGCGCGACCGGCCGCAGCGGCGTCAGCCGGGCGGGAAACGGTAGCGTCGAGAACAGTCACCCCACGATTCTCCCAGAAAGCAGCGCGAGAGCATGACAGCACTCACAGGAAGGGCGCGCGTGGCCGCCGCCGCCGAACAGCTCGGCCTCGACGTGGAGTTCGTCGAGCGAGGGCCCGCGACGAGCCTGGCCGAGGCCGCGACATCCCTCGGCGTCGACCCCTCATTTGTGGTCAAGAGCCTCGTCGTGAAACGGAAGGACGGCACCTTCGCCTTCGCCCTCGTGCCGGGTGATCGCCAGATCTCGTGGGCCAAGCTCCGGGCCATCGTCGGAGTCAACAAGCTCTCGCTCCCCGACGCGCAGCTCGCCTACGATGCGACCGGCTACGAACGCGGCACCATCACACCCCTCGGTAGCACGACCGCGTGGCCCGTCTATGCGGACGAACGGATGCTCGGCAAGCGGGTCTCGCTCGGTGGCGGAGAACACGGGGTAACGCTGTTCGTCGACGCCGACGCGCTCGTCGCAGCCCTCGGCGCCACCGTTGCCGACATCACCGACCCGGCCTAGGACCGCCCTCTTCCTCCAGCTTCGGGATGACGCAGGCGTCTCCCTCGCATGCGAGCGCATCCGGGTCGCCAAGCACCGTCAGCTTCGGCGCATCCGTCACGCCGCCGCCTCCTCACGCACCTGGCGGAGCACCTGCTCGAAGGTCGACGCCTCCTGCGCACCAGAGACGCCGTACTTGCCATCAAAGACGAAGAACGGCACACCCTGGATGCCGTACGCGGCGGCCTGTGCGACATCCGCCTTCACGGCCGGCGTGAACTCACCCGACTCCAGCACGCGAACAACCTCGTCGCGATCGAAACCGAGCTCGGCAGCGATATCCGCGAGCGACTCGACGCGGCCGACATGCTCGCCCTTCACGAAATAGGCCTCGAGCAGCCGCTCCTTGAGCTCCGCCTGGCGACCCTTCGACTTGGCGTAGTGGAGCAACTCGTGCGCCTTCACCGTGTTGGTCTGGTGCACGCGATCGAAGTCGTAATCGAGGCCAACGCTCTCCGCGACCGCCGTCACCTGGCGGAGCATGCCCTGAGTCTGTTCCATCGAGAGACCCTTGCGCTGCGACAGGTACTCGGCCGGCGTGCCGTCGTAGTCCACCGGGGTATCGGGAGACAGCTCGAAGGAGTGGTATTCGATCTCAACCTCGCCGTCGAACCGCTCAAGCGCCTGCTCGAAACGGCGCTTGCCGATGTAGCACCACGGGCACTGGATGTCGGACCACACGTCGACCTTGATTGCGTTACTCATGCTGGTCGCAACCTGTGCCGCGACATCCGTATTCCCGTGCCATGTCCGGACTCCGGCGCCATCGAACACGCAGCACCAGCGTCGGGCTCCTCGCTCGGCCCTACTCGGACTCGTGCTCGGAGCGGAGCTGGCCGATCGCGGACTCGAAGTCGTCGAGCGACTCGAACGCCTGGTATACGCTGGCGAAACGCAGGTACGCAACCTCGTCGAGCTCCCGAAGCGGAGGAAGGATCGCGAGCCCGATGTCGTTGGCCTCGATCTGGGACGCGCCCGTCGCTCGGATCGCCTCTTCGACGCGCTGCGCCAGGAGCGCGAGATCGGTGTCGGTCACGGGCCGGCCCTGGCACGCCTTGCGAACTCCCGCGACGACCTTCTCGCGGCTGAAGGGCTCAAGCACCCCGTTGCGCTTGACCACGCTCAGGCTCGCCGTCTCAGTCGTGCTGAAGCGGCGCCCGCACTCGGGGCACTGCCGACGGCGACGGATCGAGAGGCCGTCGTCGCTCGTGCGGGAATCGATGACTCGGGAATCGGGGTGGCGACAGAAAGGGCAGAACATGGTGCCCCAAGGATAGGCCCCGGCGACTCGGATGCGTCGCAACGAGCCGCTGGAATGGGGAAAGCGTCAGCCCTGCGGAGGCTCGCCCCCGGCGAAGCGAGCCGTGACGGCCGCGGCGTGGGCGGGCAGGTCCTCGGCCGTCGCAAGGGCCACGATTCGCCGCTCGACATCGCGCAGACCCGCTTCGTCGTAGCGCACGACCTGCTGCGGGCGAAGGAAGGTGTAAGCGCCGAGGCCCGCCGCGAAACGAGCCTGGCCACCCGTGGGCAGCACATGGTTCGAACCCGCGAGATAGTCACCGAGGCTCACGGGCGAATAGCGGCCGACAAAGATCGCTCCCGCACTCTCGATCGATTCGAGCAGGGTGTCGACATCGGCCACCTGCAGCTCGAGGTGCTCTGGTCCGTAGGCGTTGCTGAAGTCGGCGGCGACCGCAAGGTCGTCCACGAGGACGATGGAGGACTGGCGACCACTGAGCGCCTCAGCAACACGCTCCCGGTGAGCCGTCTGGGGAACGAGGCGCGCGAGTTCGTCCTCGACCTTCGACGCGAGGGCCGGCGAGTCCGTGACGAGCACGGCTGCCGCAAGCTCGTCGTGCTCGGCCTGGCTGATGAGGTCGACCGCGACGATCGACGCATCCGCCGAGTCATCCGCGATGATCAGGATCTCTGTCGGGCCCGCCTCGGAATCGATGCCAGCCTGCCCGCGGACGAGCCGTTTGGCCGCCGCGACGAACACGTTGCCCGGCCCGGTGATCAGTTGGACGGGCTCGAGGCCCGCATCCGCAACGCCGTAGGCGAAAGCGCCGATTGCGCCAGCACCACCCATGGCATAGACCTCATCGACACCCAGGAGCCCCGCTGCGCCAAGGATCGTGGGGTGCACGGAACCGCCGAACTGCTGCTGCGGCGGGGACGCGAGTGCCACGGAGGAGACGCCCGCAACCTGCGCGGGCACCACGTTCATGACGACGCTCGATGGGTAGACCGCCTTGCCCCCGGGAACGTAGAGACCGACGCGGCGCACGGGCGCCCAGCGCTGGACGACGGACGCCCCTGCGCCGAGCCTCGTCGTGACGGGAGCCGGCACCTGCGCCTCGCTTGCCGCCCGCACCCGCTCGATCGCCGACTCGAGGGCGTCCCGAACATCCGTTGGCAGGGAGTCAACGGCCGCCGCGATCTCGGATGCGGGAACCCGCACCTGCTGTGGCCGCACCCGGTCGAGGCGCTCGGCCTGGTCGAGGAGCGCAGCACTGCCCCGGCTGCGCACGTCGTCGATCAGCTCCTGCGCGATCGATGAGGCGGCCGACACATCCGTGATGGCGCGGGGAATGAGGGCGAGAAGCGTCGCGGTATCCGGTCGCTGATTCCGCAGGTCGATGGTCTGGATCATGGCCACACCACTCTAGCCGCCGTCGTCGCGTCTCCCCCGCTGCCGCCGGTTCAGCTGAGGCAGGCCGGCCCCAGCAGCGACTTCAGCTCGCCATAGAGGTCGGCCGTGACCGAGACGGGATAGGGAACCTCGAACATCCGTGCCGTGCTGCCCTTGATGAGCTTGAGGCGCACCTCGGTCTCGCCCGCGTGCCGGATGAGCACGTCGCCCAAGGCCGAGACGACCTCTGTCGTCGCCCGGACCTCGGGCACCGAGATCATGAGCGGGCCGGAACCGAGGCTCGCCCCCGTGTCGGGGACGAACATGCTGTTCGCGTGGAGGTTCACTCCGTCGTCGCGCTGGCTCACGCGGGCGCGGATGACGACGATCGAGTCCGGGGTGAGCCCCGGCGAGAACTCCTGGTAGGTCTTGCCGAGGAACATGACGGTGATCTCGCCGCCGAAGTCCTCGACCGTGACGAGGCCGTACTGGTTGCCCGAATTGCGGGCGGTGCGATGCTGCACGCTCGTCATGAGCCCGGCGATCGTCACGGTCTCACCGTCGTGCACGGTCTCGCCCGCGAGGATCTCAGCAATCGTCACGCTCGCGTGCTTTGCCAGCTGGAGCTCCAGGCCCGCCAGCGGATGGTCGGAGACGTACAGTCCCAGCATCTCGCGCTCGAAGGCGAGCTTGTCGCCCTTCGACCATTCGGGCCGATCCGGCACCGTGTTGGCCGCCTGCGGCTCGTCCCAGAGGTTGTCGAAGTCGAAACCGACCTGGCCGTTGGCCTCCGCACGCTTCTCGCGCACCGCGGCTTCCGTGGCATCCTCGTGGATCTCGAAGAGCGCCCTGCGCGTGTGGCCGAGCGAATCGAAGGCGCCCGCCTTGATGAGCGACTCGATCGTGCGCTTGTTGGCAACGCCGATGGGAACCTTCTTGAGGAAGTCGTCGAAGGACGTGAAGCGGCCCTTCTCCTCACGCGCGCCCCGGATAAGTTCGACGACGGAGAATCCCACGTTGCGAACGGCCCCGAGGCCGAAGCGGATGTCGTCACCGACGGCGGCGAAGAAGCCGATCGACTCGTTCACGTCGGGCGGGAGCACCTTGATGCCCATGCGGCGGCACTCGTTGAGGTAGATTGCCAGCTTGTCCTTGGAGTCGCCGACGCTCGTGAGGAGCGCCGCCATGTACTCGGCGGGATAGTGCGCCTTGAGATAGGCCGTCCAGTAGGAGATGACGCCGTAGGCAGCCGAGTGCGCCTTGTTGAAGGCGTAGTCGGAGAAGGGCAGCAGGATGTCCCAGAGCGCCTTGATCGCGGGCTCGGAGAAGCCGCGCTCCTTCATGCCGTTGCTGAAGCCCTCATACTGCTTGTCAAGCTCGGACTTCTTCTTCTTGCCCATCGCGCGCCGCAGGATGTCGGCCTGGCCGAGCGAGAAGCCGGCGACCTTCTGGGCAATGGCCATCACCTGCTCCTGGTAGATGATGAGGCCGTAGGTGCCATCGAGGATCTCGCGCAGCGGCTCCTCGAGCTCCGGATGGATCGGAGTGATGTCCTGCAGCCCGTTCTTGCGCAGCGCGTAGTTCGTGTGGGAGTCGGCGCCCATGGGGCCGGGGCGATAGAGCGCGATGACGGCCGAGACGTCTTCGAAGTTGTCGGGCTTCATGAGCCGCAGCAGCCCGCGCATGGGGCCACCGTCGAGCTGGAAGACTCCGAGCGTGTCACCCCTCGCCAGCAGTTCGTATGAGTCCGGGTCGTCGAGCGTGAGGGTCTCGAGGTCGAGTGTCTCGCCGCGGTTGGTCTCGATGTTCTCGAGCGCGTCGGAGATGATCGTGAGGTTTCGCAGCCCGAGGAAGTCCATCTTGATGAGGCCAAGGGCCTCGCAGGCGGGATAGTCGAACTGGGTGACGATCTGGCCGTCCTGCTCCCGCTTCATGAGCGGGATGATGTCGATCAGCGGATCGCTCGACATGATGACGCCCGCGGCGTGCACGCCCCACTGGCGCTTGAGGTTCTCGAGCCCGAGCGCCGTGTCGAAGACGGTCTTGGCCTCGGGATCGGTCTCGACGACCGCACGGATGTCTGCGGCCTCCTTGTAGCGAGGGTGCGCCTTGTCGAAGATGCCGGTGAGGGGGATGTCCTTGCCCATGATGGGCGGCGGCATCGCCTTCGTCAGCTTCTCACCCATACCGAAGGGGAAGCCCAGCACGCGCGAGGAGTCCTTGAGCGCCTGCTTGGCCTTGATGGTGCCGTAGGTGACGATCTGCGCGACGCGCTCGTCGCCATACTTCTCGGTCACATACTTGATGACCTCGCCGCGGCGACGGTCGTCGAAGTCGACGTCGAAGTCAGGCATCGATACACGGTCAGGATTCAGGAAGCGCTCGAAGATGAGGCCGTGCTTCAGGGGGTCGAGGTCGGTGATTCGCATCGCGTAGGCGACCATGGAACCCGCACCGGAGCCACGCCCCGGCCCGACGCGGATGCCGTTCTCCTTCGACCAGTTGATGAAGTCTGCGACGACGAGGAAGTAGCCGGGGAAGCCCATCTGGATGATGACCTGCTTCTCATACTCCGCCTGGCGCCGGACATCGTCGGGAATTCCGTCCGGATAGCGGTAGTGGAGCCCCTTCTCGACCTCCTTGGCGAACCACGTGTCTTCCGTCTCGCCCTCGGGCACGGGGAAGCGCGGCATGTAGTTCGCCGACTCATCGAAGGCGACCTCGCAGCGTTCCGCGATCAACAGGGTGTTGTCGCAGGCCTCGGGATGGTCACGGAAGAGGGTGCGCATCTGGCTCGCCGACTTGAGGTAGAACTCGTCGGCGTCGAACTTGAAGCGCTTCGGGTCGTCGAGCGTCGTGCCCGACTGCACGCACAGGAGCGCCGCGTGGCTCGTGGCGTCGTGCGCGTGGGTGTAGTGGAGGTCGTTCGTCGCGACGAGCGGCAGGCCGAGGTCCTTGGCCAGGCGAAGGAGGTCACTCATGATGCGCCGCTCGATGCCGAGCCCGTGGTCCATGATCTCGGCGAAGAAGTTCTCGCGGCCGAAGATGTCTCGGAAATCTGCGGCGGCCTTGACCGCCTCGTCGTACTGTCCGAGACGAAGGCGCGTCTGCACCTCACCGCTCGGGCACCCCGTTGTGGCGATGAGTCCCTTGCCGTACTGCGAGAGCAGTTCGCGATCCATGCGGGGCTTGAAGTAGTAGCCCTCGAGCGAGGCCTTCGACGAGAGGCGGAAGAGGTTGTGCAGCCCCTCGTTCGTCTCGCTGAGGAGTGTCATGTGCGTGTAGGCACCCGCGCCCGAGACGTCGTCGCCGCCGCCGTCGCCCCACTTGATTCGGGTCTTGTCACTGCGGTGGGTGCCGGGCGTGAGGTAGGCCTCGGTGCCGATGATGGGCTTGATTCCCGCCGCCGTCGCGGTCTTCCAGAAGTCGTAGGCGCCGAAGACGTTGCCGTGGTCGGTCACGGCGACAGCGGGCATCCCCTGCTCGACCGCCGCCTCGATGAGGGGCTTCACACGGGCCGCTCCATCCAGCATCGAATACTCGCTGTGCACGTGCAGGTGCACGAAGGAATCGCTGCTCGCGGGCACTGCTTCTCCGTCTTGTTCAGGCGTCTGCTCGGGTGGTCTCTCAGTCTACGGCCGAGCACCGACGCCGCCGCCCAGCCGCTCCGATCAGGAGGAGCGGAGCACGTCGAGCGCGTGCTGCAGGTCGGCCGGATACGTGGATTCGAACTCCACCGGCTCGCCGCTCGCGGGGTGGCGGAAGCCGAGCCGCATGGCGTGAAGCCACTGGCGGGAGAGCTCGAGTCGCGCCGACAGGGTGGGGTCTGCGCCGTACATGGCATCACCGACACAGGGATGCCGCTGGGCCGCCATGTGCACCCGGATCTGGTGAGTCCGCCCCGTCTCGAGGTGCACCTCGAGCAGCGACGCCGACGGGAAGGCCTCGAGCGTCTCGTAGTGCGTGACGGAATCCTTGCCACCGGCCACAACCGCGAACTTCCACGCCGAGGAGGGGTGCCGCCCGATGGGCGCGTCGATCGTTCCCCGCAGCGGGTCAGGGTGCCCCTGCACGACCGCGTGGTAGACCTTGTCGACCTCGCGATCGTGGAACGCGCGCTTGAGCTCCGAATACGCCCGCTCCGACTTGGCGACGACCATGAGCCCGCTCGTGCCGGCGTCGAGGCGGTGCACAATGCCCGCGCGCTCGGCCGCCCCCGAGGTCGAGATGCGATAGCCGGCACCCGCGAGGGCGCCGAGCACGGTGGGTCCGGTCCACCCGACGGAGGGATGCGCGGCGACGCCGACGGGCTTGTCGATCACGACGATGTCGTCATCGTCGTGCACGATGCCGAAACCGGGCACGAGAGTGGGTTCGATCGTCGGGGCAGAGCGGGGGGTCCATTCGACCTCGAGCCAGGCATCCGCCCTCAGCCGATCGGACTTCGCGACGGGCACGCCGTCGACCCGCACTCCCCCGGCCTCGACGACCTCGACCGCGAAGGTGCGGGAGAACCCCATGAGCTTCGACAGGGCGGCATCGACACGCTCCCCCACGAGCCCGTCAGGTACCGGAAGACTGCGACTCTCCATGATCAGTCGCGCTCGCCATCCGTGCCGGCGTCAACGCCCGCGCCCGCCCTCGACGCGGGGAGCTCGCGGGTGCCATCGAGACCGATGCCACGAAGCGTGAGGATCACGAAGAGGCCCATGCTCGACACGATGAAGATGTCGGCGATGTTGAAGATAGCGGGGAAGCCCCAGACCTCGATGAAGTCGATCACGTGGCCCATGCCGAAGGACGGCTCCCTCACGAGGCGGTCAGTGAGGTTACCGAGCACTCCACCGAGCAGCATCCCGAACACGAGGGCCCAACTGAGGGCACGGATGCGACGGGCGAGGACCACGATCACGACCGTGACGACCGCAGCCGCGATCGAGAAGATCCAGGTCGCCCCGCTTGCCAGCGAGAAGGCAGCGCCGGGATTGCGGACGAAGGTGAAATGCAGCAGGTCGCCGAGCACGGGCACGCTCGCACGCTCGGTCAGGGTCGAGACGACCCATGCCTTGCTGAGCTGGTCTGCACCGTAGACGAGAAGTGCGGTGCAGACCAGCGCGGCGATGGCCTTGAGGCTCAGGCGGGACTGACGAGAGGGAGCGGCCGACTCAGTTGCCGACAAAGCCCTGGTAGCTGGCGGGCGGCTGGTTGGCCGGCACGCCGTAGTCGCCGCCACCGAAGTCACCCGATGCCTGGGGAGCGCTCGCTCCCGTGTTCACGGCGTCGACGGACTCGAGCTCGCGCAGCTGCCCCTCGATGTAGCTCTTGAGGTTGCTGCGGTAGTCGCGCTCGAAGGAACGGAGCTCCTCGATCTGCGACTCGAGCGCCGTGCGCTGCTGCTCAAGCTCGGTGACCTTGCGGCCGTGCTCGGCCTCGGCCTCGGAGATGAGGCGTGCTGCGGTCGACTGGCCCTCGGCGATGAGTGCATCGCGCTTCTCGATGCCCTCGCGGACGTGCTCCTCGTGCAGGCGGCGAGCCAGCTGGAGGAGGTTGTTGGTGCTGCCGGTCTCGTCGAAGGCGGGAGCCGCCTCGGCCGCAGGGGCCGGTGCCGGCGCCGCTGCGACGGGCGCGACGGGCTCGGGAGCAGGAGCAGCCACGGGCTCGGTGTAGCTCGGCGCGGCCGCGGCGGCCTGCTGCTGCTCGCCACCACCGCTGCGCTGGAGCTCAGAGATGCGCGACTCGCTCGCCACGAGACGCTGGCGCAGTTCCTCGTTCTCCTGGCCTAGGCGACGAAGCTCGACGACGACCTCGTCGAGGAAGTCATCCACCTCGTCCTGGTCGTAGCCCTCGCGGAACTTGGTCGGCTGGAACCGCTTGTTGACTACGTCTTCAGGCGTAAGGGCCATTCTCGTCACCTCTGAAAATTCTCTTGTCGATCGACAGTGCCGTCGAGCGTGAACGCTATCAGTGCCTGCTGTCCACCCACTGGGCTGACCGAAGGGCGCAGCGGACGATCACTAGATTACAGGTAAGCCGCCAATTGGCGACCCCAAGAGACGACATAGAGCAACACCAACACCACGAGCATCACGATGCTCCAGGCGAAATCGAGCGAGATGCCACCGAAGCGAACGGGAGGCACGAGTCGCCGGGTGAAGAGCACTGGTGGATCCGTCAGCGTGTAGACACCCTCGGCGACCACGAGCAGTGCGCCCGTCGGCCGCCACCGCGGGGAGAACACGGTCACGAGCTCGAGCACGAACCGTGCCCACATCACCAGGAAGTAGACGAACAGGGCCATGTAGGCGATTGTGAGCAGAACGACGAGGATCATGGACCACCTGGGGATGCAGAGGGAGAGCCCGCCCCGCTCCGTCGCCGCTCAAGGGCGGCCCGGGAGTCGGGATGCGACGGGGCGCGAGGCCCGACGGGCGGAACGCCGCGCGGCAATTCTATTGCCGTAGCGAGAGCCTACTGCTGGCCGTACAGCGCCTCTGCGTCATCACTGTGACCCTGGTCACCGCTGACGGCGACGTGGGCGGGCGACAGCAGGAAGACCTTCGAGGTCACACGCTCGATCTTGCCGTAGAGGCCCTGCGAGAGGCCACTCGCGAAGTCGACGAGGCGACGCGCATCCGGCTCACTCATCTGGGACAGGTTGATGATGACCGGGATGCCCTCGCGGAAGCTCTCTGCGATGACCTGGGCGTCCTTGTACTGGCGGGGGTGGACAGTGAGGATCTCGTTCATTTCAGTGGGTCCCACCACTCGAGCGGGCGCGGGGCGACGAAGAGGCGTCACGGGCGCACGCTGGGCTGAATTCTGGGCAGGAACAGGAGCGGGCGCCGGGGCGGCGTGCTGCTGGACCGGGGCAGGCGCAGCGTTGGCCGGCTGCTCCTCGTAGTCGAATTCCTCATCGGCAAGGCCGAGGTACACCATCGTCTTGCGAAGTGGATTAGCCATTGGTTCTGAGCCTCCTGGTCGTTGCGCGTCTCGTCTTGAGATTAACCCGGCGTCGGCCGGTTTCCCGTGATTGCCGTGCCGATCCTGAGGTGTGTCGCGCCCTCGCGGATGGCGGCGGCATAGTCGTGCGACATGCCCGCAGAGATCGCATCGGCGTGGGGCGCGAGCCGCCGCACCCGCTCCGAGGCCTCACGCACCCGCGCGAACGCCGAGGCGGGATCCTCATCGAGGGGAGCCACCGCCATGACACCGCGCAGGCGCAGGGCCTCGCTCTCGAGGACCCTCTCGACGAGGGCCTCGAGGTCGGGTTCCGCGACGCCACCGCGGCCGGGGTCATCGGTCAGGTTGAGCTGCACGAAACACTCCACGACACGGCCATCGTCGCGCGAGAGCGCGTCGACCAGCGACGCGCGATCGACGGAGTGGATGACATCCGCGTACTGGCGCACTGCCTTTGCCTTCTTGCCCTGCAGCTGGCCGACGAAATGCCAGCGGAGCCCCGCGTCGCCGAGTTCGGCGAACTTCTCCTGCGCCTCCTGGTGCCGGTTCTCCCCCACGTCGCGCACGCCGAGCTGCGAGAGCTGCCGCATGAGCGAGACGGGGTGGAACTTCGTGACGACGATGAGCGTGATGTCATCGGCGCTGCGACCGGCGGATGCCGCGGCATCCGCGATTCCAGACCGCACCGCGTCGAGACGCTCGGCGAGCCGAGGGTCTGGAGTCGATGACAGTGGGTCGGGAACCGTCACTTCAGGAAGTCGGGGATGTCGAGACTGTCGTTATTGTCGTCGAACACCGGGTCGCTGGGCGCCTTGGGGAGCTCCGGCTCAGCGGACCAGTTCGAGGACGGGGAGCCCTCTCGCTCGGATGACGATGAGGACGAGGACGAGTTGGCAGCAGGCGCCGAATCCTCGGAGGACGGATCGACGAAGTTCGAGCGGTGGCCCTGGCGCTTGATGACGGGTTCTCCCCCATCGAAGCCAGCCGCGATGACCGTGACGCGAACCTCGTCGCCGAGCGTGTCGTCGATGACGGCACCGAAGATGATGTTGGCCTCGGGGTGGACCGCCTCCTGCACGAGCTTCGCTGCGTCATTGATCTCGAAGATGCCGAGGTTCGAGCCACCCTGCACAGAGAGCAGCACACCGTGGGCGCCATCGATGCTCGCCTCGAGCAGGGGGGACGCGACGGCAAGCTCGGCAGCCTTGATGGCCCGATCGGCACCCCGGGAGGAGCCGATGCCCATGAGCGCGGAACCGGCGCCCTGCATGACCGACTTGACGTCGGCGAAGTCGAGGTTGATGAGGCCGGGGGTCGTGATGAGGTCCGTGATGCCCTGGACACCCGCGAGGAGCACCTGGTCTGCCGTCGCGAAGGCCTCGAGGAAGCTGATGCCGCGGTCGCTGATCTCGAGCAGGCGGTCGTTGGGCACGACGATGAGGGTGTCGACCTCGCTCTTGAGCGCGGCGATGCCGAGCTCGGCCTGGGCCGCGCGACGCTTGCCCTCGAAGCCGAAGGGGCGCGTCACGACACCGATGGTCAGCGCACCGATCGACTTGGCAATGCGTGCGACGACTGGCGCGCCGCCCGTGCCGGTACCGCCGCCCTCGCCCGCCGTGACGAAGACCATGTCGGCGCCCGCGAGGGCCTCCTCGATCTCATCCGCGTGGTCCTCCGCCGCGCGGCGACCCACCTCGGGGTCGGCTCCGGCGCCGAGGCCGCGTGTCAGTTCGCGGCCGACATCGAGCTTGACGTCGGCGTCGCTCATGAGCAGAGCCTGCGCGTCGGTGTTGATGGCGATGAACTCGACTCCGCGGAGTCCGAGCTCGATCATGCGGTTCACCGCATTCACGCCGCCGCCGCCGATGCCGACGACCTTGATCACGGCGAGATAGTTCTGGTTTGTTGACACGTCGGCCTCCGCTGGAAACTCTCAACCTCTAGTAGAAGCTTAAAGTTATGCTCAGTATGTATTTCCTGAATGCGACGCTATGCGCGTCACGCGTCGCTTTCCCTCACTCGCGGGGCGTGTCGCGAAAAGAACGACCAAACTCGCAGGAACGGGGCGTCAGAGCGGGCGTACGACGGCACTGAGGGGCGCCGTCACGTCGAACTCGACCGAGGCGCCGGGGTCGTGCGCCGCCATGAGTCGTTCGAGCACGCGCGCCTTGAGCTCCGCGCGGTCGGCGCTCCCCCAGACGATGCGCTGGCCGACGCCTGCCAGCTTGAGGGTCACATCGTCCATCGTCGTCGCCGATACCTGGTCGACCTGCGGCAGGAGGGGCTCGGGCAGGGCCAGGAGCACCTCGATGATGGCGTCGAAGACGTCACCGCCGATCTCCTCCTCCTCCACCTCCACGAGCGGCACGCCCGCCGGACGAGCCTCGGTGCGCTCGATCTCGACGCCCGCCGGATCCACCAGCACGTAACCGTCCGACGCCATGACGGATGCCACGGGCTGCCGCTCGACGACATGGATGACGAGGGTGTGCGGCGGGACCGCCTCCGTGACGTAGCTGCGGATGAGCGGAAACTCCGAGAGGTCGTCCGTGAGCTTGTCGAAGTCGAGCAGCGCAAGGGGCGTGCCCAGCTGGGAATCGACCGCCTCGCTCAGCTGCTCGGCATCGAGGCGCGCGGTGCCCGTCACCCTGATCTCCTGCAGAGCCAACAGCGGCGAGTACACGGCGACAGCGATGAGCGTGGCGAACACCGTGACGACGCCGCCAGCTGCGATCCAGGCCATACGGCGGTTTCGGGCGCGACGCGTGAAACGGCGCACCTCGGAACGTTCGAACCGTCGCCGCTCGGCTGCGGCCCTCCGTGCGTCGCGGCGAGCCGCGCGCGCGCTGGCCCTCGCTTCCTTCGCCGCGAGTTCTGCCTCACTCGGCTCGGGACGTTGCCGCGTTCGCTTCGCCGGGCGCGGCTCCCGCGGCTCCCGCTGGGCTCGCTTCGGGAGACTCGGCAGTTTGCTGATCCGCGCCTTCACCACGTGCCGCGGTTCCGTGTCCTCCTCCACGGGAGGAGCGGGTGGGCGCGGGTCGAAGCCGTCAGGCCGTTTCATCCACCTGCTGGTTCCGCTCAAGTGCAGCAAGGAGCTGCGGGATGATGAGGTGGATGTCTCCCCCGCCCATGGGAATCAGGATGTCGCCGGGCCGTGCAATGCTCGCGGCGTACTCGACCGCCTCGGACCAGTCCTCGATGTACTGCGCGGCGGAGGCATCCGAGAAGCGCTCCGTGATGAGCCTGCCCGTGACGCCCGGGATCGGTTCCTGTCGCGCGGGATAGATCGGCACGACGATCGTGTGGTCGGCGAGGCGCTCGAGCGTGTCGGCGAACTCCTGCGCCATGTCCTGCGTGCGCGTGAAGAGGTGGGGCTGGAAGACGGGGATGAGTCGACCGGTGCCGACGACTCCGCGGGCACCCGACAGTGCCGCATCCACCTCGGTGGGGTGGTGGGCGAAGTCGTCGAAGACCCGCACTCCCCCGACCTCGCCGCGGAACTCGAATCGGCGCTCGGCTCCCGCGAAGTGTGACAGCGCCTCCATCGAGGCCGCAGCATCGAGACCGAGCCCGACGAGCACGGCGAATGTGCCGGCCGCATTGAGGGCGTTGTGGAGTCCCGCGACGGCCAGCGTGACCCGGTGCTCCTCCCCCGACCAGGACAGCGTGAACGCCACCTGCGGGCCCGTGTCGACGGCATGGATGCGCACATCCGCGTTCTCCGACATGCCGAAGGTGAGCACCCGGCGCGCTGAGAGGCGCGAGGTGATCGCACGCGCACCGGGATCATCCGCCGAGATGACGACGAGCTCGCTCGCGGTCTCGGCGAAACGCACGAACGCCTGCTCGAAGGCCTCACGTGATCCGAAGTGGTCGAGGTGGTCGGGGTCGACGTTCGTGATGAGCGCGACCGCGGTGTCGTAAAGGAGGAAGGAGCCGTCGGACTCATCGGCCTCAACCACGAAGATGTCGCCCTCGCCGTGGGACGAGCTCGTGCCGAGTTCCCGGATCACGCCGCCGTTGACGAAGCTCGGCGCTGCCCCGAGCCTGAGCAGCGCGGAGACGAGCATCGCGGTGGAGGTGGTCTTGCCGTGCGCACCCGCGACGGCAACGAGGCGGGAATCGCGCGTGAGCCATGCCAGCGCCTGGGCGCGGTGGAGCGCAGGGATGCCGCGCTCGCGCGCCGCGAGGTACTCGGGATTCGACTCCGAGATCGCGCCCGTGACCACAAGGGCATCGACCTCGCCGACGTTCGCGGCATCATGGCCGATCGCGACGGGGATACCCCGCTCGCGAAGGGAGTCGACCGTCGCGCCCTCGCGGGAATCTGAACCCGTGACGGCGATGCCCTGCTCATGGAACATGGCGGCGATCCCGCTCATGCCGGCACCGCCGATGCCGACGAAGTGCACGGAGCCGAGGCGAGCGGGAACGGGGGTGGAGAAATCCGACTTGATCATCGTGCCTACCGTATCCCGACTGCCTCATGCACGAGATCGAGCATGCGCTGCGTGCCGTCGCGCACACCGATCTTCTCAGCGTTGCTCGCCATGGTGGCGATGGCCGCTTCGTCGCGAAGCAGCGGCACGAGTGCCGAGCGCACCCACTCGGGCGTGAACTCGGCGTTGTCGACCACGCGCGCAGCGCCGGCATCGACTGCCTGCCGCGCGTTGAGCCGCTGCTCGCCATTGCCGATCGCGAGCGGCACGTAGACGGCCGGGATGCCGAGCGCAGTGAGTTCGCTGACGGTCGCGGAGCCGGCACGGGAGACGGCGAGGTCGGCCACCGCGAGGGCCAGTTCCATGCGGTCGCAGTAGTCGAGCGGGTGGTAGTGCTCGGCTTGCACCGCCGCACCTGTGTCGCGAGTGCCGGTGATGTGCAGCACCTGCCAGCCAGCATCCACGAGCTCGGTGACGGATGCTCGCACTGCCTCATTGAGGCGCACCGCGCCGAGCGATCCCCCCGTCACGAGAAGGGTGCGGCGTGCGGGGTCGAGGCCGAATGCCTGCAGCGCCTCGTCGCGCATGGCAGCCCGGTCGAGCGTCTCGATCTCCGCGCGCAGCGGCATCCCGACGAACCGGGCGTGACGGAGTGGCGTGCCCTCGAAGGCGACGCCCACGAAGCGCGTGAACCGGCTGCCGAGGCGGTTCGCCATGCCCGGGCGTGCATTCGCCTCGTGCAGCGCGAGCGGCACCCTTGCGCGTCGAGCGGCAAGGTAGGCGGGGGCGGCGACGTAGCCGCCGACACCGACGACGACCCCGACGCCGCGGTCGCGGATGAGGGACTCGATCGAACGGATGACGCCCGAGAGTCGCGAGGGGAACGCCAGCGCGGCCCTGCTCGGCCGGCGTGGGAAGGGCAGTTTCGCGACCGTGACGAGCTCGTAGCCGCGCTCGGGCACGAGCCGGGCCTCGAGGCCCTCAGCGGTGCCCAAGACGATGATGCGAGCATCCGGTTCGTCGCGGCGGATGCGGTCGGCGAGGGCAAGCAGCGGGTTGACGTGCCCGGCCGTGCCTCCGCCACACAGGAGGTACGTGGTCACCTGGTCACCCTCTGCCGCTGCTCGGCCGATTTGCGGGCAAAGGACAGGGCGATGCCGATCGCCGCCATGCCGGAGATGAGTGCCGTGCCGCCGGCTGAGATCAGCGGCAGCGGAACGCCGAGCACGGGCAGCACGCCGAGCACGACCGCGATGTTGACGAAGGCCTGGCCGATGAGCCACACCATGATGGCGCTCACCGCGATGCGGGCGAAGGGGTCGCGGTTGGCACGGATGATGCGCACGAAGGCGATGAGCATCACGACGAAGAGCGCGAGCACCGTGACCGCACCCAGCAGGCCGAGTTCCTCGCCGATGATCGCGAAGATGAAGTCGTTGTCGGCTTCCGGCAGCCAGTTCCATTTCGACTTGGAGTTGCCGAGCCCCACGCCGAAGATCCCGCCGGATGCCAGCGCCCACCACCCGTGCAGTGTCTGCCAGCACGTGCCCAGCCCGTCATCCGTCGTGACGCATCCGCCCTGCCACGCCGAGATGCGCACCATGCGGGAGGAGCCGCCGGAGAACAGCACGATGGCGGCGAGGCTTCCCATCGCGAGGAACGCCGTGCCGAGGTGCACGAGGCGTGCCCCCGCAAAGTAGAGGGTGCCGAACACCATGATGGTCAGGATGCTCGCGGTGCCGAGGTCACCGCCGGCCATGACGAGCACGATGGCCGCGATCGCGATGGGCGCGAGCGGCATCACGAGCTCCTTCCAGTTGCGGAGCACGGCCTGCTTGCGCGCGAGCACGAGGGCCATCCACACGACCATGGCGAGCTTGATCGTCTCGGACGGCTGGAAGCTGAACCCCCCGACCTGGATCCAGTTCTGGTTTCCGTTGACGGAGTATCCGAGGGGCGTCGCGACCGTGAGGAGCTGGAGGCCGAGCGCGACGACGATCGCGACGGGGGCCCACTTCTTCCAGAAGATGGCCGGCGCCCGTGACGCCAGCAGCATGATTGGCAGCCCGATCGCGGCGAAGAGCGCCTGCCGCTCGATGCCGCCGAAGAACTTCTGCGACTCGGTGTAGGAGGTGACCGACGACGCGGAGAGCACCATGACGAGCCCGAAGGCGACGAGGAACAGTGTCGTGCCGAGGAGAAGGTAGAAGTTCGCCGTCTCAGCGCCGAAGAGCTTGCGGACGGCCACCACCGCGCCAGCACCGCGAGGGGCCGACTTCGACGAGTCAATGGTGGGCGTGTCAGTCACCCGTCTAGTCTCGGTCACCTTCTCGCGTCCGGCCTCACGCTCGGCGCGTGTCGCCACACGCGGTCAATCGGATGCCGTGCCGAGGCCCCTGAGTGCGGCGTTCAAGGCGGAGATGGGCGCGCCGAAGGAGCGCGCGAGTGCCGCGGCCGCCAGCACCTCGTTGAGTCCGCTCGCCGTTGCCAGACCGGCCGCCTCGAGCATGTCGACCGTGCCGAACTCGAGCGCCGACTCCCGACGCTTCTCGAGGAAGGCCCTGTCGCAGAGGATTCCCTCCACGACGCCGAAGTCGCTCGGTCCGGGGATGCCCGCGCCGAAGCCGATCGCGCGGCATCCCTCCTCGACCTCTGCCTCTTCGACCATGTGCATGGTGGCCTCGTCGGCGCGGTTGTAGACGCAGGCGACCCGTGCCCCCTCGTAGACACGGCCGAGCAGGTCGACCGCCGCGCCCGAGCCCGAGGTGAGGCAGGCGGCCGACCAGGCGGCCACCGAGGGCGAGTAGCGGAGGTCGTCTGCCGAGAGGGCGACGACGAGGCACTCCCACTGCCCCGGCACGCGCAGCGCGTCGAGCACCGGCACGCCTGCCGTCGTGTCGCCGCAGGCCATGACCCGTGCGCCGCCGGCCAGTAGCATCGCCTCCGCCAGGTGCGCGGCGCGTCCGGCTTCCGCGCCGCCAGCCGTGAGCAGCCATGGGGCGGGCTCGCCGTTCTTGTCGCGAAGCCTCCACGCGAGCTCGATGTCACTCGCGACCGTGATGGTCTCCTCGCCAGCCCACTGGACGAGCGGATGCCCGGTGCTCCCAGCACTCACGACGAGCACATCCGGCCGCCACTGGGCCATGAGGTCCTGCGCCTGCTGGAGGCCCACGACGAGCCGGGCTCCGATCACGTCGACGAGTTGGGCGAGGTCGGAAGAGTGCTCGCCATCCGAGACGACCGTGACGTCGGCGCCGAGTTCAGTGACCGTATCCGCAACGGCGAAGCCGCGGGCATCCAGCCCGATCATCGCCATCCGCAGGCCGGCCCAGTCATGGTGCCAGCTGCGCAGGGCATCCCACCGATGGCTCATGGCAGGAGCGCAAGCCACTCGATGTAGAAGAGGAAGACGCCGCTCGCGACGAAGAGCCCCGCGATGAGCCAGAAGCGCACGACAATCGTGACCTCGGGCCATCCGACCATCTCGAAGTGGTGGTGCAGCGGGCTCGCGCGCCAGATGCGCTTGCCCTTGGTCGCCTTGAAGTAGAGGCGCTGGATGATCACCTGCCCGGTCACGATCACGAAGATGCCGCCCAGGAGCACGAGCAGCAGCTCGGTGCGCGAGAGGATCGCGAGGGCCGCGAGGGCGCCGCCGAGGCCGAAGGAACCGGTGTCGCCCATCATGATCTGGGCGGGCGAGGTGTTCCACCAGAGGAAGCCGATGAGCGCACCGACAATGGAGGCCGCGATGACCGCGAGGTCGAGCGGACTCGAGACGACGTAGCACTGCCCGGCGACGGCGGGGTCGAGGCGCGGGGCGAAGCACGACTGGTTCTGCTGCCAGAAGCCGATGATGATGTACGAGCCGATCGCGAAGATCGACGAGCCTGCAGCGAGTCCGTCGAGGCCGTCGGTCAGGTTGACGGCGTTCGACACGCTCGTCGTGATGAGGACCATCCATGCGATCGCAAGCGCCGTGCCGAGGCCCACACCGAAGATCGCCGTGAGCTCAAGGAAGGGCAGGTCGCGCGTGAGGGAGATGGCGGTCGAGGCGGGGCTCACACCGTTCTCGTCGCGGTAGCTGAGGGCCAGGCCGGCGAAGACGACGGCGACGATCACGCTGCCGATGATCTTCGCGGGACCGCTCAGGCCGAGGCTGTTCTGCCGCGTGACCTTCATGAAGTCATCGAGGAAGCCGATGAGGCCCAGGCCGACCATCATGAGGATGACGAGCAGGGCCGGCACGGAGGGCGTCTCACGGCCGACGATATTGCCGAGGAAGTAGCCGACGACGGCCGCCAGGATGAAGACCACGCCGCCCATCGAGGGCGTTCCGCGCTTGACGACGTGGGTCGTCGGGGTGTCGGCGCGCACGAACTGGCCGAGGTTCATGCGGCGGAAGGTGCGCGCGAAGAGCGGTGTGAGCAGGAGCGAGAACGCGAGGGAAACGCCACCCGCGACCAGAAGGGGGATCATCGTGCGCCTCCCGGCAGCGTGCCGAGGGCGGAAAGGATCGTCGTCGCTGCCTCGCGGCTCTTCACGAGCACGACATCTCCCGGACGCACGACTTCACGCACTCGATCGTAAGCTGCCGTCGCATCCGCCACGAGCACCGACTCTCCATTCCATGAGCCTTCCAAGCCCGCCGCGTTGTGGACGTGGCGGGCGTTGTCACCGACCACGATGAGGGAAGAAACGTTCAACCGCACGACGATGCGCCCGATCCTGTCGTGCGCCTCGCGGTGCAACTCGGCGGCAAGCGCCGCAGAGTCCTCGGACGGCCCGAGGTCGAGTTCACCGATGATCGCGACAGTGCGGTGCCCCTCCGTGCCGAACATGGCGAGGGCCTTCAGCGCGGCCGTCACCGACTCGGGTGCCATGGACGCAGAGTCGTCGATCAGCAGGATGTCGGCGTCGGCATCCACCGGGCTCATGACGCCCTCGCCCACTGTGCTGAGGGCTTCGAGCGCGGCGATCGCGCTCGCGAGGGGCACGCCGTTGGCATATGCCGCGGCGAGGGCGCCGAGCGAGTTCTCGGCCAGGTGCTCCCCCAGGAGCGAGAGCCGCACCTCGGCGCTGTCCGCGCCGATGGTCACGGCGTAGCTGGTGCCGCCAGTGCTCGCGTGGAGTCCAGTCCCGCGCACCTCGGCCGTCGAATCGAAGCCGAAGGTGACGACGCGGGCGCCCGTGAGCCGGGCCGCTTCGACGAGTCGGGCGTCCGATGCGGGAACCGCCACGACAGACTCGAGATCGAGCGAGGAGAGCACCTCGCCCCACGACTTCGCTGGCGAGCCGGGCGCCTCCTCGGAGCTGCCGCGCGAGAGCAGCACGACCGTGCGCCTGGGATTGTGCGGCGTTGCGCCCAGCACGGCGGCGAGCATGGCGGAGGTCGACGAGCGGCCGACGGTGCCAACGACCGTCGCGACGCTCGCGGTCGCCTGCACTATGCCCACCCCGCCTCGCGCAGGGCGGCGCGCGCCTCTGCACGAGCGGAGTACGGCGTGCGCACCCCGCGGATGTCGCGGTAGTCCTGGTGGCCGGGCCCCGCCCACAGGATCGAGTCGCCCTCGCGGGCAAGCGATACGGCGTGCCGGATCGCCTGTTCGGGCGGGCTCACCTCGTGCAGTTCGGCCTGGTGCTCGGCGAGGCCGGCGCCCTCGATAAGGGTCCTGCGAATCGACGCTGGGTCCTCGAAACGCGGGTGGTGATCGGTGATGACGAGGATGTCGGAGTACTCGGATGCGATGCGACCCATCTCGTGACGCTTGGTCGCGTCGCGGTCACCATCGGCACCGAAGACCATGATCGTGCGGCCGGTCGTGAAGCGACGGACCGCCGTGAGGGTGTTGAGGAAGGCGTCGGGGCTGTGCCCGAAGTCGACGAAGACGGCGGGACCGCGCTCGCCCGAGACCCGCTCGGTGCGTCCCGGCAGGTAGGCCTCGATGCCGTCCTGGACCGCGTGCCCGATGGCCTCGAGCTCGAAACCGGCCTCGACGAGCATGACGATCGAGAGTGCCGCGTTCGCCGCCATGTGCCGGCCGATGAGGGGCACGCTCGTCTCGATCGAGCGGCCCTCAGGGCCGGTAAGGCGGAACGAGGTGTACTCCGCCCGCTCCTCAAGGATCTCGACGCCCCATTCGGCATCCGTTCCCTCAGTCGATGCGATCGTGGTCACCGGGATGCGCGACTCATCGACGACACGCTGGCCCCAGGGGGAATCGAGCGAGACGACACCGCGACGCGCGCGCTCCGGGTCGAAGAAGGCAAGCTTCGCCTCGAAGTACTCGTCCATGTCGGCGTAGTCGTCGAGGTGGTCGTGGCTGAGGTTCGTGAACGACACGACGTCGAAGGAGATGCCGTCCACCCGGTGGTGGCTGAGCGCCTGCGCACTCACCTCGAGCACGGCGGCGCGCACCTCGCTCTCACGCATCCGTGCGAGCAGGGCGTGGATCTCGCTCGCCTCGGGCGTCGTGAGACGGCTCACGACCGTGAGGTCGCCGATGTGCCGCTCGGCCGTCGTGCTGAGGCCCGTCACGAGGCCCAGCTGGCGAAGGATGCCCTCGAGGATGTAGGCCGTCGAGGTCTTGCCGTTCGTGCCCGTGATGCCGAGCATGAGGGGCGGATGCTCGTTGGTCTGGTAGAGCCAGGACGAGACCTCCCCCAGCGCGGCCCGCGGCGAGTCGACCAGCACGATGGGGAGTCCGCAGTCCGCGGCGATCTCGGCGCCGCGGGCATCCGTCAGCAGGGCGACAGCGCCCGAGTCGCGGGCCGTCTCTGCGAACTGGGCACCGTGCGCAGCCGCTCCCGGCATGCCGACGAACAGGTCGCCCGGCTGCACCTCGTTGGATCGAAGCGTGATTCCCGTGAGTTCGACGCCGTCGAGCGAGCCGATTGACTCCAGTTGGAATTCGGAGACGAGACCCGTCAGTGATCTCGCCGACGGATGTTCCGGGCGAAGGACCGGGGGTATCCGATCAGCCAATGGGTCCTCTTTCTCACCAGGTGGTCGGGAGGCTCGGGGCCGGCTGCGTGGACGGCTCGACACGATAGGTCTTGAGCACCTGGGTCATGATCTTCTGGAAGGTGGGGGCCGCCGCCGCGGAAGTCCTAATTGTATCCGGCTTGACGAAGCTGACGATCACGACGTACTCGGGGTCCTCCGCGGGCGCCATGCCTGCGACGGAGACGACTCGTTCCGAGCTGTAGACGCCGTTGATGGCGAGCTGCGCGGTTCCCGACTTGGCTGCGACGCGGTAGCCGGGGATCGTGAGCATGTTGGCGAGGTCTCCCCCGGTGGCGACCGTCTCCATCA
Organism: Salinibacterium sp.; assembly: GCA_015234465.1. Taxonomy (GTDB): domain Bacteria; phylum Actinomycetota; class Actinomycetes; order Actinomycetales; family Microbacteriaceae; genus Homoserinimonas. Next base: position 115,846 of record JADGNA010000006.1, read on the forward strand.
TCCCGACGACCTGCTCGGCGCTCGACTGGGAGACGACGCTGACGGGCTCCGGCTTCGGCTTCTCGACGACGGTGCCGTCTGGCAGGGTGCACTTGTCAACGAGCGTGAGCGGCAGGCGCACACCGTCGTTGCCGAGCGCCTGGTAGGCCCCCGCGAGCTGCGCGAGGGTCGAGGCGACGCCCTGGCCGTAGGAGACGTCGTACTTCTGCTGCGAGTCCCAGTAGTCCGAGAGGATTCCGGCGCTCTCGCCCTGGAAGCCGACGGAGGTCTGCGTTCCCATGCCGAACTTCTTCAGGTAGTCGTACCGCACGGAGTTCGAGAGCTTGGTCGACAGCATCGAGATACCGACATTCGACGAGGTCTGGATGACACCCGCGAGCGTCAGTCTCGCCTCAGGGTGTGGCACGGCATCCCGCACCTGGCCACCCTCGGGCGTCTGCCACAGCGACGGCACCGTCAGTTGTGTCGCGGGCGTGGCCGCGCCCTCCTCAAGGAGCATCGCTGCGCTGAGCGGCTTGAAGGTCGAGCCCTGCTCGTAGGCGGCGTTGAACCCGGCTGAGCCGAGGTGCTCCACGGGTGTCGCGTCGACGTTGTTCGGGTCAACGGCGGGCCAGTCTGCGAGGGCCATGATGTGGGCATCCTTGACCCGCACGACGATCGCGGATGCGGAATCGGCGCCGATCGCGAGAGCCTGCTCGGCAAGGCGCTGGTTGGTGAACCACTGCAGGTCGCTGTCGATCGTGAGCGACAGCGAGCCGCCGTCGATCGCTTCCTTGGTCACGACGGTGCTCCCGGGGAGTCGCACGCCGTCGACGCCGCGCTCATAGGTCGAGGTGCCCGGCTCGCTCCTCAGGCAGTCGTTCTCGGTGTACTCGAGCCCGTTCTGGGGGCCGTCCGTGCCCTCGAAGCCGACGAGGTTGCCCGCCACCGCGCCATTCGGATACGTGCGATCGGGAAGGGACTCGAAGTACAACCACGGGATGTTGAGTTCCCGCACGGCACGGTACTGCTCGGTGTCGAGGTTCTTCGCGAGGATCTCGTAGTTCGAGTCGGGATTGCTCGTGATCTGCATATACAGGTCAGCGGCGTTGCCACCCGTGACGGCCGCGAGCTCCTCGAGCGCGTCGAGCGTCGTGACGGTCTCGACGGTGTCGTCGTCCAGTTCCCGCACGAAGGTGTCCTTGACGATCTTCGGCGCGACCGTCACGTTGTAGCGCAGCACCGTGTCGGCAAGGACCGTGCCATTCGTGTCGAGGATCTGCCCGCGGATGCCGTGTGTCGTCATCGCGACGGCGCGCTTGTTGACGGATGCCTCATTGAGTTCGTCTGCCCGTACGACCTGGAAGTCGACGAGGCGAACCACGAAGACAGCGACGATCGCGAGCGTCACGAGGATCGCGATTGCGAGCCTGCGGCTACTCATCCGCCTGTCGTTCACTGCCCACCTAGCCCATCACTGCTCGGATCCTGCATTTCGAGAACATCCGTGGTCGTCGCTACTGCGTCACGGGAGCGGGGATGCCTTCCGGGAACGACGGTACAGACTGGTCTGCCCCACCCGGCTGCGCCACGCCCGCCGTGTCGCCTTCTGCCTCCGTAGCCGCAGCGGCAGCGGTAGCGGCTGACTCTGCGGCGAGGAGGCCTCCCATGTCGGGAACCTCGCCGATCAGCTCGTTCGAGATGAGGAGCGTGCCGTTCTCGCCGATGACGCTCCCGGCGCCCTCGCTCGCTGCCGTCGGCACGCCGAGCACGGCACCCGTCGCGAGGCTCAGGTAGACGGCGCTCTCATTGCTCACCATTCCAAGTGACTCGGCACGCGCGGCAAGGTTCTGGGGCGAGTTCAGCACGTCGAGCTTCTCGCTCAGGATCTGCTCGTCGCGGCTCAGTTCCTTGCGGTCGGCCTGGAGCGCTGCGATCTCGTAGGCGCCGTCAGCGAGGGCGATGCTCAGGAGCAGTTGCGACACGAGCACGGCGAAGAGGCCGCCGACGACGACCATCGCGTAGGCGAGCCGCGGGCGCGAACGGCGCTGCTGGCGCGTCGGCGCGATCTCGATATAGGGGGCCGGCTCCTCGTGTGGGCGTGGCGCCACACGGGCCTGTGCGTGAACGGCGCTCATGCCGCCCTCCTGATGCGTTCGGCGGCGCGGAGCCGCACGGGGATGGCGCGTGGGTTGAGGTCGCGCTCCTGCTCGGGCGCGAGTTCTGCGCCCCTGACGAGGAGCCGAAGCTCGGGCGCGTGCTCCGGCAGCTCCACGGGGAGTCCGGCTGGCGCGCTCGATGTCGAATGGCTTGCGAGATACCGCTTGACGAGACGGTCCTCGAGGGACTGGTAGGCGAGCACGACAATGCGACCGCCGACGGCGAGGCTGTCGACGGCGGCCGGGATGGCGCGCTCGAGCACGGCGAGCTCCTGGTTGACCTCGATACGCAGCGCCTGGAAGACGCGCTTGGCGGGGTGGCCCTTGCGCTGGATCGCGACGGGCGTCGCCTCCGTGATGATGCGCACCAGTTGGGCGGATGACGTGAGCGGCGTGTGCGCGCGCTCCGCGACGATGCGCTGCGCGTAGCGGGGAGCGAGTCGTTCCTCGCCGTAGTCGCGGAAAATCCGACGAAGCTCAGCCTCGGAATACTCGGCCAGCACCCGCTCGGCGGTCAGGTCGGAGGTCGAGTCCATGCGCATGTCGAGGGGCGCATCCTTCGAGTAGGAGAAGCCTCGCTCCACACGGTCGAGTTGGAGCGACGAGACGCCGAGGTCGAAGAGGATGCCCTGCACCTCCGCGATGCCGAGCCCGTCGAGCGCTTCCTCGAACTCGTCGTAGACGGTGTGGACAAGGTGCACTCGGTCGCCGAAGCGCTCGAGTCGCTTGCCCGCGATGGCGAGTGCCTCCGGGTCGCGGTCGAGCCCGACAAGCGTGAGCCCCGGGAACCGCTCGAGAAGGGCCTCTGAGTGGCCTCCCATCCCGAGGGTCGCGTCCACGACGACCGCGCCGGGTTCGTCGATGGCGGGCGCGAGCAGCTCGATCGTGCGCTCGAGCATGACGGGGGTGTGGATCTCGTTGGCTTCAGTCATGTCATTTCCCGATGCCCCCTCGGTCTGATCCCCATCCGATTCGACCTGCCGCCGGGGAAGTGCGGCAGGGCGTTCGGCTGGGAGTCAGGCCCAGGGCGCTAGAAGAGTCCGGGGATCACCTCCTCGGTGGTGTCGGCGAATGCACTTTCCTGCTCGGCGTAGTAGGCCTCCCACGCAGCGGTGTCCCAGATCTCGGCGCGGTTGCCCACTCCGATAACGGTGAGTTCGCGGTCGAGGCCTGCGTAGGCGCGGAGGGCTGCGGGGATCGTGACGCGGTTCTGGCTGTCGGGCACCTCTGCCGTGGCTCCCGACAGGAAGAGACGCATGTAGTCGCGAGCCTGCTTGCCCGTGACGGGTGCCTGCCGCATCTTGTCGGCGAGCTCCTCGAACTCACGCGTGCTGAAGACGTAGAGGCAACGCTCCTGGCCGCGAGCAAGCACTACGCCGTTCTCCAGCTCCTGGCGGAACTTGGCCGGAAGGATCACTCGACCCTTGTCGTCGAGCTTGGGCGCGTAGGTGCCAAGGAACATCTCGGCACCCCCTTCCACTCCGGCCCAGCTTCGGTATGCCCCACTTTACTCCACTCTCCCCCACTTAACAAGGAAATGCGGAGCAAACGGGCACACTGCCAGCCAATGAGCCCGAAAACACAGGGAAGTAGGGCGTGGAGCAAGGTGGAGGAAAAGTTCGCACCCTGCGTTTCAGGGCACACAAAAAAGGGCCGACCCGAAGGTCGACCCTGTTGTGGAGCGGAACTACTGCGTCAGCGTTCGCCCTGTCGGCGCTCCCAGCGCTCGTTCATGCGATCCATGAAGCCTGCGTGGGACTTGCCGCGAGAAGGCCCGGCGACGGGGCTCACGGGAGAATCCGAACGGCGGGGCGAGGAGATGGCGAGAAGCGCGCCGCCGAAGACGACGATGAAGCCGAGCACGCCGACGAGCGGCTGCTTGATGACGACGCCGACCACGATCGCTGCCACGCCGGCAAGTGCGATGAGCACACCGCCCACGAGCAGGCGATAGTTCGGGGCGCCCCGACGCTGACTCACCGTCGACACGAAGTCGGCGTCATTCTGATAGAGGCTGCGCTCCATCTCGTCGAGGAGACGCTGCTCACGTTCGGACAGCGGCATGGTGACTCCTCCCGGCGGATCCGTTGAACTGCCACCCCAATTGTATGCCGCTCTCGCTGGCTAGGCTATACGCGTGACTGAGAGTACGCGGATAGTTGAGCAGGTTCAGGCGAACATCGACCGCACTCTCGAGGCCCAGGCGACACAACTGGCCGAGGTCTCCCCCGACCTGAGTCCGTTCATCGACTGGTCGCGCGAGCTGCTCTCGGGAGGCAAGCGCTTCCGCGCACTGTTCTGCTACTGGGGGTGGCGAGCAGCCGGAGGCTCCCCGGACGGGCCGCTCGACGCGATCGTGAATGCCGCGACGGCCCTCGAGTTCTTCCACGCAGCAGCACTCGTTCACGACGACATCATCGACAACTCCGACACGCGGCGAGGAATGCCAGCGGCCCACCGCCGCTTCGAGCGCCTCCACCGCGAGACGGGATGGTCGGGCGACGCAGACTCCTTCGGGCGGTCGAGCGCGATCCTCCTTGGCGACCTGCTCCTCGGCTGGAGCGACGAGATCCTGGATGCCGGCCTGCACTCGCTCGGCGACGCATCCGCTGCCCTCGCCGCGCGTCGCGAGTTCAACCGCATGCGCACCGAAGTCACGGCGGGCCAGTACCTCGATGTGCTCGAGGAGCACTCGTGGCGCTCGTGGCCGGATGACTCATTGCTCGAGCGCGCCCAGCGGGTGATCGTCTACAAGTCGGCGAAGTACAGCGTCGAGGCACCCCTCCTGATCGGGGCGGCGCTGAGCGGCGCGAGCATCGAACAGTCGACGGCGCTTCGCGATTTCGGCCTTCCCCTCGGCATCGCCTACCAGCTGAGGGACGACCTCCTCGGCGTCTATGGCGACCCGGCTGAGACCGGCAAGCCCTCGGGTGACGACCTGCGCGAGGGCAAGCGCACTGTGCTCGTCGCGCAGGCGCGGCGACGGATGCCCGGGCCCTCGACCCGGCTGCTCGATGAGCTCCTCGGCGACCCGGAGCTGAGCGACGAGCAGGTCAGGACCCTCCAGTCAACCCTGCTGCAGAGCGGTGCCGTCGACGACGTGGAGCGGGCGATCCAGCGCAACGCCGACCGCGCCCGCGCGTCACTCGATACGGCATCGATCGACCCCGAGGCCCGGGGACGGCTCATCGAGCTCGTCGAGAAGGTCACGCAGCGCGTCGTCTGACGCGCGACCCCGGCGGCGCCGGCGACGAGTGGGCAGCCGGCCGGATTCAGGCGAGAGCCTGGGCGACCCGTCGGACCTCAGCCTTGCGTCCAGCCCGCAGCGCCTCGATGGGCGAGGTGCCGAGGCTCTCCTCCGGCGAGAGCAGCCAGTCGAGCGCTTCGACGTCACTGAAGCCAGCGTCCGTCAAGACGATGAGGGTGCCCCGCAGCTCTGACAGGGGCTCCCCGTCACGGATGAACAGCTCCGGAACCTGCCACACCCCGTCGATCCGGCGGGCGGCGAGGCTTCGGTCCTCGATGAGGCGGCGCACCTTGCTCACGCCGATCCCGAGTGTCTCCACAAGATCGGGGATGGTCAACCAGCGGATGTCTGTGGCTTCAGTCACAACAAAATCCTGTCAGATATCGCTCCGAGGTTCCGCAACGCCCCGGTCACGAGTCGCGCCAGAGAATGTTACGGATGGGTAAACTCAAGTCGCATCTGCACCATCGGTCACATTGGTTGACAGGATTATCCTTCTGTGTCAGTTTGACTGTTACTGCGCAGCACTGAAGTACGAGACCCCGGGGACAGCCATGACCACTCTCACTGATCGAGCCACCTCGCGCGGACTGTTCCGCGACCGCTCTCGCGCCGCTCGCGCGTCACTGTCAACCGTCCCGATCGTCATCGCGTCCTCGCTCGCCATGAGCATGAACCTCACGGGCCCCATCGTGGTCGACACGGAGCGGGCGACGGATCGCGACGATTCCGACTCGCGCTCCCACCTCAGGGAGAACGTGCGCGCCGCATTCGCTGGCGTGAGCGCCAAGAGCGAAGCGACCGCGAGCACCCCTGAGGGTGACTTCGCCTTCGCTGCCGCCCCGGCGACCTACACGGTCAAGGAAGGCGATTCGATCAGCGGCATCGCCGGTCGCTACGGACTCTCCACCGCGACGGTGCTCGCGATGAACGGGCTCGGTTGGAAGTCGATCATCCACCCCGGCCAGGTGCTCATGCTGTCGAAGACCGCGGCGCCCGTGGCCGCCGCGCCCGCCGTGCGCAGCGCATCGGCCTACACGATCGCCGCGGGAGACACCGTCAGCGGCATCGCCGCCAAGTTCGGAGTCAGCGCGAAGGCAGTGCTCTCCGCGAATGGCCTCAGCGCCCAGTCGATCATCTATCCGGGCCAGAAGCTGACAATCCTGGGCAGCAGCAGCGCCGCATCCGCAACTCCCGCCGCGGCACCCACGCCTGCAGCGACGAACCACACGGTCGTCTCCGGCGAGACCGCAACGTCAATCGCCCAACGCCACGGCGTGAGCCTCGGGGCACTCCTCTCCGCCAACGGCCTGACCGCCTCGAGCACGATCTATGCGGGCCAGAGCCTCGTGATCCCTGGCATGCAGCCGGCCGGTACGGTGCCGACAGCGGCGGATGTCGTCGTGCCCATGACCCCGGAGATGGAAGGCCACGCGCGCACTATCGTCTCTGTCGGCCGGTCCCTCGGCGTCGACGACTACGGTCTCGTGATCGCCCTCGCCACGGCGGCCCAGGAGTCCACGCTACGCAACCTCGACTGGGGCGACCTCGACTCCGTCGGCCTCTTCCAGCAGCGGCCGAGCGCCGGCTGGGGAACCGTCGCACAGCTCACGACCCCCGACTACGCCGCCAGGCTGTTCTTCGGCGGCCGGAGCAACCCCAATGCCGGCGTGACGCGCGGTCTCCTCGACATCCCCGGCTGGCACGGAATGACCGTCACCCAGGCGGCACAGGCCGTGCAGATCTCCGCGTTCCCCGACGCCTACGCCAAGTGGGAGACCTCGGCGCGGGCCTGGCTCGCACAGCTCGGCTGATACCGAGCCGTGATGACACCGGGTGTTTCGCACCCGAGCGCCCGTGCGCGCCAACTCTAGACTTGAGCGGTGAGCACTGTGAGTTCTGACCCGATGATCGGACGTCTGCTCGACGGCCGATACCAGGTGCGCTCACGCATCGCCCGAGGCGGCATGGCGACCGTCTACCTTGCGACCGACCTGCGGCTCGAACGGCGCGTCGCGATCAAGGTCATCCACCCCCACCTCGCGGATGACTCCCAGTACCGCCTGCGATTCATCCAGGAGGCCCGGTCTGCCGCAAGGCTCGCCCATCCGAACGTGGTCAACGTCTACGACCAGGGTCAGGATGACGAGACCGCCTACCTCGTGATGGAGTACCTGCCCGGCATCACGCTGCGCGACCTCCTCAACGACCACCGCGTGCTCACGACCGAACAGGCACTCGACATCATGGAGGCCGTGCTGAGCGGCCTCGCCGCGGCACACCGGAGCGGCATCGTGCACCGCGACCTCAAGCCCGAGAACGTGCTCCTGGCCGACGACGGACGCATCAAGATCAGCGACTTCGGGCTCGCGCGCGCCGCTTCCGCCGCCACTGCGACCGGCAACGCGCTGCTCGGGACCGTCGCCTACCTCTCCCCCGAGCTCGTCACGCGCGGCGTCGCCGACACGCGAAGCGACATCTACGCGATCGGCATCATGCTCTACGAGATGCTCGCGGGCGAGCAGCCCTTCCAGGGCGAGCAGCCGTTCCATGTCGCGCAGCAGCACGCGAATGACACCGTGCCAACCCCGAGCACGCTCAACCCGCGAGTGCCTGCCGAACTCGACGAGCTCGTGCTGTGGGCGACCGCGCGCGACCCCGAAGAGCGGCCCCGAGACGCCGGCATCATGCTGAGCCAGCTGCTCGAGACGCAGAGGGCGCTCTCGGGACTGGGCAGCGACGACACGACACCCATGCAGCACACGATGGTGCTCCCCATGGCTGTGGGCGGCACCGGCGCGACACAGGTCATCGCGCCAGTGCAGCCGCGACGCCCGGATGCCGACCTCGGCCCGAACGTCGCCACGCTCACCGAGAAGAGCGCCAAGCGCAAATCGCGCGGCGGCTGGCTTGTCGCGCTCGTGCTCCTGCTGGCGGGACTCGCAGCGGGCGCCGGCTGGTACTTCGGCGCGGGGCCCGGCGCGAGTGTGTCGATCCCCGACGTCGCCGGCCTCGAGCCGGCCGCCGCCGCCGAAGCGCTCGAGGCACAGAAACTCGTGGTCGCGGCCGAGAACGCGACGGCCCACAGCCCCACCGTCCCCATCGACAGGGTCATCGGCACCGACCCGCCTGTCGGCAGCGGCGTCGAGCACGGTTCGACCGTCACCCTCATCGTCTCGCTGGGACCGGAGATGCTTCCGATCCCCACGCTTGTCGGCCTGGCGGAGGCGGATGCGCTCGCGGCGATCGCGGATGCGCGCTTCACGGCGGGAGCATCGCGCTACGTCTTCCACGCAGACTCCGCGGAGGGCACCGTGCTGCAGGCGCTCGGCACCGGAGACGTCGACCTCGCCACGCTCGAGAGCTATGGCGAGCAGCAGGAGATCACGCTCGTTGTCTCGCGAGGACCGATTCCGGATGTCTCCGGCCAGGCGGTCGACGACGCGAAGGCCGTCCTTGCCGAGGCAGGGCTCACGGGCGTCGAGGCCGTCGAGGAGTACAACGACACGATCGCTGCAGGGCTCGTCATCCGCGCGCAGGCGCCGCAGGGCCAGGCAACAGTCGCCGAGGGTGGCACGGTCGACCTGATCATCTCGAAGGGCATCGAGCAGGTCGCGGTTCCCGACGTCATCGGACTCACGTGGGGCGACGCCAAGCCACACCTGCAGAATGCGGGCTTCGAGCTTGACTACAACCGGCTCGTGGACGCATTCCCGGGCTCAGTGGTGACCGAGACCACGCCCGGACCGAACGAGTCGGTCGACAAGGGGTCCACGGTCACCGTTCGGTTCCAGTTGCAGCTCTAGTCCGAGCGTTTCTGAGGCTGGAGCGAGACGGTCCGCGATGACCTCGCGGACCGAGTCCGCTCCACGAGGCCACCACGTCTGACGATCAGCTGGCGCTGAGCTCCTCCGCGACGAGGAACGCGAGTTCGAGCGACTGCATGTGGTTGAGTCGCGGGTCGCACAGCGACTCGTAACGCGTCGCGAGGGTCGCCTCGTCAATGAACTCGGAACCGCCCAGGCACTCCGTTACATCATCACCCGTGAGCTCGATGTGGATGCCACCGGGGTGCGTGCCGGCAGCGCGGTGCGCCTCGAAGAAGCCCTTGACCTCGTCCATGACGTCGTCGAAACGGCGGGTCTTGTAGCCCGTCGGCGTCGTGATGCCATTGCCGTGCATGGGGTCGGTGACCCAGAGCGGATTGGCATCCATGCCCTTGATCGCATCGAGGAGGGGCGGCAGGGCGTCGCGGATCTTGCCTGCGCCCATACGCGTGATGAAGGTGAGTCGCCCGGGCTCGCGCTCCGGGTCGAGCTTGTCGATGATCCTCTTCATCTCATCGGCGGTCACGCTCGGCCCGAGCTTGATGCCGATCGGGTTGCGAAGACGCGAGAAGAAGTCGATGTGGGCACCATCGAGGTCGCGGGTGCGCTCACCGATCCAGAGGAAGTGAGCCGAGGTGTTGTAGGGCGTGCCCGTGCGCGAATCGATGCGCGTCATGGGTCGCTCGTAGTCCATGAGGAGGCCCTCGTGGCTCGAGTAGAACTCGACGCGCTTGAGCTCCTCGAAGTCGGCGCCCGCGGCCTCCATGAATCGGATGGCCTTGTCGATCTCGCGGGCAAGCGCCTCGTAGCGCTTGTTGGCGGGGTTCGAGGCGAAGCCGCGGTTCCAGCTGTGCACCTCGCGCAGGTCGGCGAAGCCACCCTGCGTGAAGGCGCGGATGAGGTTCAGCGTCGACGCGGAGGTGTGGTACCCCTGCACGAGCCGGCGGGGGTCTGCCTCGCGCGACTCGGGCGTGAAGTCGTAGCCGTTGACGATGTCCCCGCGGTACGCGGGAAGCGTGACATCGCCACGGGTCTCGGTGTCGCTCGAGCGCGGCTTGGCGAACTGCCCTGCCATGCGCCCCATCTTGACGATCGGCATCGAGGCGCCGTAGGTGAGCACGACCGCCATCTGGAGGATCGTCTTGACGCGGTTGCGGATCTGGTCGGCCGTGGCACCCGAGAAGGTCTCGGCACAGTCACCACCCTGCAGCAGGAATGCCTTGCCCGCAGCGGCATCCGCCAGACGCGTGCGCAGCTGGTCGACCTCGCCCGCGAACACGAGCGGCGGCAGCGAGGCGATCTCGTCGGAGGCCGCACCGACCGCGTCGGCGTTGGGCCACTGCGGCTGCTGCTTGATGGGAAGCGTGCGCCAATAGTCGAGGCCTGCGAGCACCGAGGGATCTGCTTGCACGACGGGTTCTTCAGACGACTTGGCCACGGCTGGTTCCTATTCCGGGTGAACAATGAAATGCCGGGCGTCCCTGCCCGGTTGCGGCAAGTTTACTGGACGTCGTGGGCGGCGCTTTGCACGTCAGCGACTGAGGGAGCCGCGCTTCTCCTTGACCGACGACGCGTACACGTCTGAATACTCCTGTTCACCCAGGCGCATGAGCTCGTAGATGATCTCGTCGGTGATCGACCTCAGGATGAAACGATCACCCTCCATGCCCTCGAAACGCGAGAAATCGAGCGGCTTGCCGATGATGACGCCCACGCGGCGCACCTTGGGGATTCGGGTGCCGATCGGCATGACCTTCTCGGTGTCGACCATGACGACGGGCACGACAGGCACTCCGCCCTCGAGGATCATGCGGGCGACACCCGTGCGACCGCGATAAAGCTTGCCGTCGGGGCTGCGCGTTCCTTCGGGGTAGATGCCGAGCACCTCGCCCCTCGCGAGCACGCCGAGGCCCGTGTTGAGGGATGCCTCGCTCGCCTTGCCGCCCGAGCGGTCGATGGGCAGCATCCCCGTTGCCGTCAGGAAGTTCTTGATCGCCCAGCCCTTGAGGCCCTTGGCTGTGTAGTAATCACTCTTCGCGAGGAAGCTGATGCGCCGATCCATGACGAGCGGAAGGAAGACCGAGTCGATGAAGGAAAGGTGGTTGCTCGCGAGGATCACGCCGCCCGTCTTGGGGATGTTCTCGTGCCCCACCACCCACGGCCTGAACACGGTGCGCAGGATCGGGCCTGCGACCAGGTTCTTCATGAACCAATAGAACATCGACACCTCTCTACTGCAGTGGCTCGAACACTCTAGCGCGAGCGGAAGTGCAGCCGGGCAAGGTCGGCCGCACCCACGACGCCGGCATCGTTGACGAGCTGCGCCGTGACGAACTCCGGCTCGGGGTGATAGCCGCGAGCAGGCAGATGCGCGAGGTACGCCTCACGGATGGGCGCCAGCAGCAACTCCCCCGCGGCAGCGACGCCACCGCCGAAGACGAAGAGCCGCGGATCGAGCACGGCACCGAGCGATGCGCAGGCCTGGCCGAGCCAGCCGCCCAACTCCCTGAGCGCCTGCACGGCGCCGGGGTCATCGGCAGCGATCAGCTCGGCCACGTCCTCTCCGCGGAGTGTGCCGTTCTGCTGGCGGATCTCGGCGAGGCGCAGACCGATCCCGCCCACATCGGCGATCTCATTGGCCATTCGCAGGAGCGCGCGGCCAGAACCGTATTGCTCGATGCATCCGCGGGCCCCGCAACCGCACGGAAGGCCACCGGGCACCACTCGCAGGTGCCCGAGCTCGGCGCCCGCCCCGAAACCGCCGCGCACCAGCTGTCCGCCCGCGACGACCGCTCCCCCGACACCCGTGCCGATCGTGAGCATCGTCATGTCGTCGACACCGCGACCCGCACCGAAACGGAACTCTGCCCATCCTGCGGCATTCGCATCGTTGTCGATCGTGACGTCGAGGTCGAGCTCGGCCATGAGGCGATCGCGGAACGGCTCGTTTCGCCAGCTGATGTTGGGCGCGTAATAGACGGTCGACTGCTGCTCGTCGATGAAGCCCGCCGCCGCGACTCCCGCCGCCATGACGTCGTGGCCCTCGGCGAGGCGCGTGATCATGCCGACGACGACCTCGACGATTGCGGCGGGACTGCCGGCCGGCGTCGGCGAACGGTCGGAGCGCAGGATCGTGCCGTCTTCAGCGACGAGCGCTCCCGCGATCTTGGTGCCACCGATGTCAATTCCGACTGCGTGCATCGAGAATCCTCACTTCAAGGGCCGAGGTGGACGACGCTCGCAGCCAACGGTGCGATGCGCGATAACAGTGTTCGCTGATGCGTTCCGTCCAGTGTAGAGATTCGACAACGGCATCGAGACTGGGAGCCCGCTGCGAGTAGGGTATATCGAATACCCGCACCCTCTGAGGTACCGAAGGAGTTGCCGTGAAAGAGTACAGCGTGCCCGCATTGGTTGAGGCAGACCCGAATGCGAACACCACCGACCTGTTGGTTGAGCGGGTGAAGCAGACACCAGAGAAACCCCTCTTCGCCATCCCCCAGCCCGACGGCTCGTGGAAGGACGTCTCGTGCCGCGAGTTCGAGCGCCAGGTGATCACCCTGGCAAAGGGCTTCGTCGCGGCAGGCATCGAGCCGGGCGACCGCATCGCCCTGATGGCGAAGACCCGCTACGAGTGGACCCTCATCGACTTCGCCGCCTGGTACGCGGGTGCGATGCTCGTGCCCATCTACGAGACCTCCGCGCCCGCGCAGATCCAGTGGTACCTCTCCGACTCGAACGCCGTCGCGTTCTTCGGTGAGACACCCGACCACTTCGCGCGCTTCGACGAGGTGCGCGCGGACCTCCCGCTGGTTCGCAGCGTGTGGCAGATCGACCTCGGCGACATCGACAAGCTCTCCGCCTCCGGCTCCGCCGTCACCGATGAGGAGATCGAGCGCCGCCGCTCGATTGCCAAGGCGGACGACATCGCGACGATCATCTACACCTCCGGCACGACCGGCAAGCCCAAGGGCGTTCGACTCAACCACGCGAACTTCTACGAGCTCGCGCGCAATAGCCGCCTCAACATGCCTGAGGTCATGCACGACGCCTCGAGCACCGTGCTGTTCATCACCCTCGCCCACGTCTTCGCACGCTTCATCTCGGTGCTGAGCATCCACGGCGGCGTGAAGGTGGGCCACGAGCCAGACACCAAGAAGCTGCTGCAGGCGCTGGGAAGCTTCAAGCCGACCTTCCTCCTCGCGGTTCCCCGCGTCTTCGAGAAGGTCTACAACGCCTCCGAGCAGAAGGCTGAGGCAGGCGGCAAGGGCAAGATTTTCCACGCCGCTGCTGCAACGGCGATCGAGTACTCGAAGGCGCTCGACACCGGTCGCATCCCGCTCGGGCTCAAGCTCAAGTTCAAGGTGCTCGACAGGCTCGTGCTCTCGAAGCTGCGCGCAGCGATGGGTGGCCGAGTCGAGTACGCCGTCTCCGGCTCCGCTCCCCTCGGACTCCGCCTCGGGCACTTCTACCGCGCCCTCGGCCTCACGATCCTTGAGGGCTACGGCCTGACCGAGACGACCGCCCCCGTGACGGTCAACCTCGTCAAGAAGTTCAAGATCGGCACCGTCGGACCGGCCGTCCCGGGCAACTCCATCCGCATTAGCGATGACGGAGAGGTGCAGGCCAAGGGCGTCAGCGTGTTCCCCGGCTACTGGAACAACGACGCCGCGACGGCGGAGTCGTTCGACGGCGAATGGTTCAAGACGGGCGACATCGGCGAGATCGATGCCGACGGCTACCTCGTCATCACGGGCCGCAAGAAGGAGATCATCGTGACGGCCGGCGGCAAGAACGTCGCTCCCGCCGCGCTCGAAGACCCGATCCGGGCCAACCCGATCGTTGGCCAAGTCGTTGTGGTCGGCGACCAGAAGCCCTTCGTCTCGGCGCTCATCACGCTCGATGAGGAAATGCTCCCGGTCTGGCTCAACAACGCCGGTGAGGACGCCGCGATGACCGCGGCGCAGGCGGCGAAGAACCCGAAGGTCATCGCCGAGGTGCAGGGCGCGATCGACGCGGCCAACGCGACCGTCTCCCGTGCCGAGTCCATCCGCAAGTTCACGATCCTCGAGCGCGAGCTCACGGAGGCGAGCGGTCACCTCACGCCGAAGCTGTCAGTCAAGCGCGACCGTGTGATCGCCGACTTCGCGGATGTCATCGAGAGCATGTACAGCGGCACCCCTGCGACCGAGGGCATCTCGGTCAGCGGCTGAGACACCGAGCAACACGAGGGGCCCGCATGCCTGGCATGCGGGCCCCTCGCCGTTCAGGAAGGCTCGTGGAGAGAGCGGATGCCTCCGCCTAGAACCAGTCCGATTCGCGGATGGCGCGCATGGCCTCTCGCTTGGTGTCCTTGTCGAGCCCGTCGATATAGAGCTCGCCGTTGAGGTGGTCGGTCTCGTGCTGCAGCGCCTGCGCCATCGTTCCCGTGCCACTGAGCTCGACGGGCTTGCCCTCGAGGTCGACACCGCGCACCCTCGCGAAGGGGTAGCGACGGCGCTTGAAGTAGAGTCCGGGCACCGAGAGGCACCCCTCGTCGACGAGCTCGGGTTCGCCCGAGACCTCGACCAGCTCGGGGTTGATGACGTAGCCGATGCGGCCGTCGACGTTGTAGCTGAACACGCGCAGGTTCACGCCGATCTGCGGCGCCGCGACGCCCGCGCGGCCCGGGACCTTGACGGAGTCGATGAGGTCCTCCACGAGTCCGCTCACGTCGACGCCGGGGCCGACGGGGTCAGACACCGTCTTGAGCACGGGGTCTCCGAAGATCCTGATCTGTCGTACGGTCATATGGTTCTCCAGGTGGGCGTCAGCTGCCGCGACGCACAGGAAGACCGTCCATGACGAGCGCGGCCAGCCTTCGGGCGGCGTCGCGGGTCAGGGGCTTGAGCGTTGCGTAGTCGATGACGGAGCCGGCAGCGAGCTGCGGGTCGTAGGGGATTCGGACGATCTCGCGGACGCGAGACTGGAAGTGGGACTCGATCTCGTCGAGCTTGATGAGGTTGGTGCCCTGGGTCGCCGTGTTGATGACGACGACCGCATTGCGTACGAGTTCCGAATAGCCGTTGGACTCGAGCCAGGTGAGCGTCTCGGATGCGAGGCGGGCCTCATCGACACTGCCGCCCGAGACGATGACGATCGAGTCTGCGCGCTGGAGCGTCGCGCGCATGACGGAGTGGACGATGCCCGTGCCGCAGTCGGTCAGGGCGATCGAGTAGAACCGCGCGGCGAGGTCGGCGACCACGTTGTAGTCGTTCTCGTCGAAGGCCTCCGAGAGCAGCGGATCGGTGTCGGAGGCGAGGATGTCGAGCCGGGTGTCGTCGCGCGAGACCATCATCGAGAAGTCATTGAAACTCGTGATCGATGCGGCCTGCGTGACGACATCGCGCACGGTCGACCTGGTCTGCTTGTTGATGCGCTCGGCGAGCGTTCCCCTGTCGGGGTTGGCATCGATCGCGATGATGCGATCCTCACGCACATCGGAGAGCGCCATGCCGAGCAGCGCCGTGACGGTGGTCTTGCCGACGCCGCCCTTGCGCGTGAGCACGGGGACGAAGCGCGTGCCCCCCTCAAACTGCTTGTCGATGCGCGCCTCGAGTTCCTTGCGCTGGCGCGCTTTCGGCGAATCGCCCAGGTTCACGAGGTGCAGCGTCGCGTTGTAGACGAAGGACTGCCACGCGCCCTCGGGAGCCGGCCGACGGCGCTTCTTGACGTCGATGAGGCGATCGGCGGTCAGCATGCTGGCCGACTCGGGCGACATCGACACCTCGCCGCGGAGGCGGTCGCGCCTGCTCTGGCTGTCGGAGGATCGCTCCTCGCGCGCCGGCAGCGGCGGCACGTCGACGGCGTCGTCCACCCCGTCATCATCGGCCGGCTCGAAGAGTCCGGGGTCAACGCTGATCGAGAGGTTGCTCGCGTCCACGCCCGCCAGGAGCCCAGGGCTCACCGGCTCGTCGGAGATCCTGACCGCCATCTCGTCTTCGGGCACCGTGCGCACGGGGGCCGGAAGGTCGACGTTCACCGTGAGGCTGGGCGGCACGTCGGCAGCGAGGTCATCTCCCCCGTCTTCCAACAGCACGGAGTCCGCGAGATCAGACGCATCCTCCTGTTCGCCAGCGAATGCGCCCCCACGGGTCGCGTCGTCAGCATCGCCTGATGCACCGCGCTTGACCGCCACAGAAGCATTCCTTTCGCCTGAGACCAACGATCGAGCCTACCAAAGGCTCAGTCGGCGACGATCTCGAGCAGCAGGTCACCGCCCTCGACGGGAGAGGTGGCCTTGACCGCAAGCCGCTGCACGGTGCCCGAGATGCCGGCCGTGATCGACGCTTCCATCTTCATGGCCTCGATCGTGGCGACGGACTGGCCCGCCTGCACGGTTGCGCCCTCCTCGACCTGCAGGGTGACGACGCCCGCGAAGGGGGCCGCAACGTGGCCGGGCTTCGAGGCATCCGCCTTCTCGGTCGCACGCGTCTCGACCTTGATGCTGCGGTCGCGCACGAAGACCGGGCGGAGCTGGCCGTTCATGGTCGCCATGACGGTGCGCATGCCCTTGTCGTCGGCGTCGCCGATGGCCTCGAGCCCGACATAGAGGCTCACGCCACGTTCCATTTCGACGATGTGCTCCTCGCCCTGACGGAGGCCGTAGAGGTAATCGACCGTGTCGACGACGGAGAGGTCGCCGTACTGCTCACGCACCTCCGCGAACTGCGCTGCTGGAGCCGGGAACAGCAGGCGGTTGAGCGCCTGGCGACGTTCCTCGGAGGTGCCCTCGAGCGCGGCCGAATCCTCCTCGGAGATGTCGGTGAGGCCGACGCGCACGGTGCGGCCCTCGAGCACCCGGCTGCGGAAGGGTTCGGGCCATCCACCCGGCAGGTCGCCCAGCTCGCCAGCCATGAAACCGATGACGGAGTCGGGGATGTCGTACTTCTGCGGGTTCGCCTCGAAGTCGGCGGGGTCGGCGTCGGCCGCGACCAGGGCGAGCGCGAGGTCGCCGACGACCTTCGACGACGGCGTGACCTTGGGCGGACGCCCGAGCATGGCATTCGCCGCGGCGTAGGCATCCTCGATGCGCTCGAACTGGTCGCCCAGGCCGAGTGCGATCGCCTGCTGGCGCAGGTTGCTGAGCTGGCCACCCGGGATCTCGTGGTGGTACACGCGGCCGGTCGGCCCGGCGAGGCCGGACTCGAAGGGTGCGTAGACCTCGCGTACGGCCTCCCAGTACGGCTCGAGGTCCGAGACGCCCGAGAGCGAGAGGCCCGTGTCGCGGTCCGTGTGCGACAGCGCCGCGACGAGGGCCGACATCGAGGGCTGGCTCGTCGTGCCGGCCATGGGGGCGGATGCCACATCCACCGCATCCGCGCCGGCCCGCGCGGCTGCGAGCAGCGTCGCGAGCTGGCCGCCCGCAGTATCGTGCGTGTGCACGTGCACGGGAAGGTCGAAGCGATCGCGAAGCGCCGTCACGAGGGTCTCGGCGGCACCCGCGCGGAGCAGTCCGGCCATGTCCTTGATCGCAAGGATGTGTGCGCCCGACTCGACGATCTGCTCAGCGAGGCGGAGGTAGTAGTCGAGCGTGTACAGGTCTTCTGCCGGGTCGAGCAGGTCGCCCGTGTAGCAGAGGGCGACCTCGGCGAGCGTCGTGCCCGTCTCGAGCACGGCGTCGATCGCCGGGCGCATCTGGGAGACGTCGTTGAGGGCGTCGAAGATGCGGAAGATGTCGACGCCGGTCGCGGCGGCCTCGCGCACGAAGGCGTCGGTCACCTCGGTCGGGTACGGCGTGTAGCCGACCGTGTTCCGCCCGCGCAGCAGCATCTGGATGGCGACGTTCGGGAGTGCCTCGCGCAGTGCCGCCAGGCGCTCCCACGGGTCCTCGCCGAGGAAGCGGAGGGCCACATCGTAGGTCGCGCCGCCCCAGGCCTCAACCGAGAGCAGCTCGGGCGTGAGCCGTGCCACGTGGGGAGCGACCGCCACGAGGTCGCGTGTGCGCACGCGCGTCGCAAGCAGCGACTGGTGTGCGTCGCGGAACGTCGTCTCGGTGACGGCAAGCGCCTTCTGCTCCCGCAGTGCGGTCGCGAAGCCCTTGGGGCCGAGTTCGAGCAGTCGCTGGCGCGAACCCGCGGGCGGCTGCTGCGTGAGGTCGATGCGCGGCAGCTTGACGATGGGGGCTGATGCGACGGGGGCCGCTCCGTTCGGCTGGTTGACCGTGACATCCGCGAGCCAGTTGAGGATCTTGGTGCCGCGGTCGCGCGAGGGGTGCGCGTGCAGGAGGTGCGGGCGCGTGTCGATGAACGCCGTGCTGACGTCGCCGGCGATGAACTCGGGATCCTCCAGCACCGCCTGGATGAAGGGGATGTTGGTGGAGACGCCACGGATGCGGAACTCGGCAAGGCCGCGGCGCGCACGGCCGACCGCCGCCGCGAAGTCACGGCCACGGCACGTCATCTTGACGAGCATGGAGTCGAAGTGGGGGCTGATCTCGGAGCCCGTCGCGACCGTGCCGCCGTCGAGGCGGATGCCGCCACCACCTGGCGAACGGTAGGTCGTGATCTTGCCCGTGTCGGGGCGGAAGCCCTGGGTCGGGTCCTCCGTCGTGATGCGGCACTGGAGCGCCGAACCGTGGAGCCGCAGCTCACCCTGCGTGAGCTTCAGCTGCTCAAGCGTCTCGCCCGCAGCGATGCGCATCTGCGCCTGCACGAGGTCGACATCCGTGACCTCCTCCGTGACGGTGTGCTCCACCTGGATGCGCGGGTTCATCTCGATGAAGACGTGCTGGCCCGCACGCTCCCCCTCGGTGTCGAGCAGGAACTCGACCGTGCCCGCATTGACGTAGCCGATCGACTTCGCGAAGGCGACCGCGTCGCGGTAGAGCGCCTGCCTCGTGTCCTCATCGAGGTTGGGGGCGGGGGCGATCTCAACGACCTTCTGGTTGCGGCGCTGGATCGAGCAGTCGCGCTCGAAGAGGTGCACCGTCTCACCGGTCGTGTCGGCCAGGATCTGCACCTCGATGTGGCGCGGCCGCAGCACGGCCTGCTCGACGAACATCGTGGGGTCACCGAAGGCGCTGTCTGCCTCGCGCATCGCCTCTTCGAGCGCGGGCCGGAGCTCCTCCCGCGTGTTGACGCGACGCATCCCACGGCCGCCACCACCAGCGACGGCCTTGGCGAAGACGGGGAAGCCGATCTCGTCAGCCGCAGCGACGAGCACATCGATGTCGGTCGTCGCGGGCGACGAGGCGAGCACAGGCACGCCAGCAGCGATCGCATACTCCTTGGCGGTGACCTTGTTGCCCGCCATCTCGAGCACGCTGTCGCCGGGACCGATGAAGGTGATGCCCGCAGCCGCCGCCTCGCGCGCCAGCTCAGGGTTCTCGGAGAGGAACCCGTAGCCCGGGTAGATCGCATCGGCGCCACTCAGCTTCGCGACGCGGATGATCTCCGAGACGTCGAGATAGGCGCGAACCGGATGCCCCTTCTCGCCGATCAGGTAGGCCTCGTCAGCCTTCTGCCGGTGAAGCGAGCCCCTGTCCTCGTAGGGGAAGACCGCGACCGTGCGCGCTCCCAACTCGTAGGCCGCTCTGAAGGCCCTGATGGCAATTTCGCCACGGTTGGCCACGAGAATCTTGGAGAACATCCTGCCCCTTTCGCCGCACCCGCGCGGCACTGCACCCGATCACGACCGAGCGCAGACACACGAAGCATGCCGGAGCGTCGGTAGTGGATGCGTCCAGACTACTGAAGGTAGAGTCTGCTGTTGTGCATGTACTCAGCGTGAGCTCTCTCAAGGGAGGCGTCGGAAAGACCACTGTCACGCTTGGCCTCGCATCTGCGGCCTTCGCCAAGGGACTGCGCACCCTCGTCGTCGACCTCGACCCCCAATCGGATGTCTCGACCGGCATGGACATCAACGTCGTCGGCCGCCTCAACATCGCCGACGTGCTCGCCTCCCCCAAGGAGAAGATCGTCAGGCAGGCGATTGCGCCCAGCGGCTGGACCAAGGGTCGCCCAGGCAAGATCGACGTCTTGATCGGCAGCCCATCCGCCATCAACTTCGATGGGCCGCACCCGAGCATCCGGGACATCTGGAAGCTCGAGGAGGCACTCGCGAACGTCGAGGACGACTACGACCTCGTGCTCATCGACTGCGCCCCCTCGCTCAACGCCCTGACCCGCACGGCGTGGGCCGCGAGCGACCGCGTGACCGTCGTGACGGAACCCGGGCTCTTCTCGGTCGCGGCCGCCGACAGGGCACTCCGCGCCATCGAGGAGATCCGCCGCGGCCTGAGTCCCCGGCTGCAGCCCCTCGGCATCATCGTCAACCGCGCCCGCGTGCAGTCGCTCGAGCACCAGTTCCGCATCAAGGAGCTGCGGGACATGTTCGGCCCGCTCGTGCTGAGCCCCCAGCTGCCGGAGCGCACCTCGCTGCAGCAGGCCCAGGGAGCCGCCAAGCCGCTCCACATGTGGCCAGGCGAGAGCGCGCAGGAGATGGCGCGCAACTTCGACCAGCTGCTCGAGCGCATCATGCGCACGGCCGGCCTGGTCTGACTCGCTGCGGGTTTCGATACGGCCCTGACGGGCCTACTCAATCCGCGGAGCGAGCGGCGTCAGGAAGCCTTGGTGGCGCGGCGAGCGGCGAGTTCGTCCATCGCCTCGGGCTTGTCGGTCTCGAGCTCCACGAGGCTCGTCTCGACCTCACGCAGCACCTTGCCGACGGCGATGCCGAAGACGCCCTGGCCACGGTTCACGAGGTCGATGACCTCGTCGTTCGAGGTGCAGAGATACACGCTCGCACCGTCGCTCATGAGGGTCGTCTGGGCGAGGTCATTGACCCCGGCCTCGCGCAGCTGGTTGACGGCCGTGCGGATCTGCTGGAGCGAGATGCCCGTGTCGAGGAGTCGCTTGACGAGCTTGAGCACGAGGATGTCGCGGAAACCGTAGAGGCGCTGTGACCCCGAACCGGCGGCGCCGCGGACGGTGGGCTGCACGAGCTCGGTGCGGGCCCAGTAGTCGAGCTGGCGGTAGCTGATGCCGGCAGCGCGAGCCGCGACGGCTCCGCGGTAGCCGGAGGCGTCGTCGAGGTCGGGGAGACCATCGGTGAAGAGGAGCCCGAGGTCGTAGCGAGACTCTTCGTTCCGATTGCTGAGTTCGCTCATCTCGCTGTGCCTTCCACGGTGGGTCTTGAATGCCTCATGCCGCCGTGACGGCGGCGGATGAACTTTCAACGTGAGGTTGAAGTTCATCTTGCACCAACGCTACGAGCACTCGAGGTGATTGCTCGGCATTGAGCCGTGTCACCCGCGGCGTGTCGCCGCGGAGGCGGATGCGCTGCCCCCAGCTTACGGGTCGAGACGTGAAAGCGCACCGCGAATGAGGCTGCTGCGCACGACCTCGAGCTGTCCCGCGATCTCGCGAGCGAGTTCGCTCGCCTTGGCCCGGCTGGAGGCGTCCTTGCGTCGTGACACGGGCATGAGCGCGCTCTCGATGAGGCCCAGCTCACGCTCTGCGGCGGCGCGGAACCCCCTGAGGTGCCGCGGCTCGATGCCGGAACGCTTGAGTTCCACGAGGGCCGTGAGCACCCGGAGGGCGTCTTCGCCGTAGACATCCGCCGCGACGATGAGCGACGACGACACGGCATCGGAGAGCAGCTGGGGTGTCGCACCCGCCTCCCGGATGATCTCCTCGCGGCTGAAGCGACGCTCGGTCGAGAGCATGGAGGGTGCCGGCGTTCCCGGCACGCCGGGCAGTTCGGGCTGGCGCCCCGCGTCGAGGTCGTCGAGGTACCCCTTGATGACCTTGAGCGGCAGGTAGTGGTCGCGCTGCATCGTGAGCACGAGGCGAAGGCGCTCGACATCGTCGTGCGAGAACTTGCGGTAGCCCGATTCGGTGCGGGCCGGAGAGACGAGTCGACGCTCCTCGAGGAAGCGCAGCTTCGACGGCGTGAGGTCGGGAAACTCTGAGGTCAGGCGGGCCAGGACCTGCCCGATGCTGAGGAGCGGGGCGGATGAACCGGTGAGCGCCCCCTGCGCCTCGGGAAGGACCTTGACCTGGGCCGCGGCCCGGGCCACTAGCTCCCCGCCCGCGACGCGAGGTCGACGCGCGAGGCGTAGAAGGTGAGTCGGAACTTACCGATCTGGACCTCTGAGCCATCCGTGAGCACGGCCGAGTCGACACGCACCCCGTCGAAATAGGTGCCGTTGAGCGAGCCGAGGTCGCGGATCTCGAAGGAGGTGCCCGTGCGCACGAACTGCGAGTGCTTGCGCGACACCGTGACGTCGTCAAGGAAGATGTCGGCGTCCGGATGACGACCGACAGTCGTGAGGTCGGAGTCGAGCAGGAAGCGGGCACCGATGTTGGGGCCGCGCCTGACGATGAGGAGCGCGGAACGCGACGGGAGCGCACCGACTGCCTCGAGTTCCTCCGGCGTGACATCCCCGCTCAGGGCGGCCAGCTGGGACTCGAACTCGGGGCCGAAGTGCGCGGTCGTGTCGACCGTGCTGGCGTCGCGCTGCTGCGGCGTGACGGCAACCGTGTCACTCGAGACGGGCTCGGGCCGCACCTCGGGCGAGGGAGCGGGACGACCGGCCTTCGGGTCATGCGGCGACGGCGTCGAATCGACCATGTGAACCTCCCTAGCTCGTTAGCGTCCCAGCGTATCGGATTACGGCAACTCGTCGGGAGTCGAATTTGTCGCAAGCCGGGCTGCCTGCCGGGCATAGATGATCGCGGCCCACCAGTAGATGAACGCGCCCCACAGTCCGAAGGCCCAGCCGAGCGGGTCGGCGATGGGCGCGGCCACGGGGATCGCCTGCCCCAGCATGAGGAGCGGGAAGGCGTAGAGCAGGCAGAACGTGGCGAGCTTGCCCATGTGGTGCACGGGCAGTGGCCCGTACCCGTGGTTGGCGAGCACAACACCGACCGCGAGCAGGAAGACGTCGCGGGCCACGACGACGGCGACGAGCCACCACGGCAGCACGTCCCTGAGCGCGAGCCCGAGGAGCGCGGCGAAGATGAAGAGCCGGTCGGCCGCCGGGTCGAGCACCTGCCCCAGCTTCGTCATCTGGTTGAAGCGACGCGCGATGACCCCGTCGAGGTAGTCGGTGATGCTCGAGATCGCGAGGACGACGAGTGCCGCGACATCGTCGCCGCGGGCGACGAACACGAGGAAGACCGGCACCATGAGCAGGCGCAGCATGCTCAGCACGTTGGGGACCGTGAACACGCGACCCGAGACGGCACCGCTCGACACATCCTCCACAGCCCCGAGTCTATCGAGTGCGGGCGACAGGCTCAGGGCGGGCGCCCGCTGGGCGACGGATGCCACGGCACGCCAGCAAACAGCCGGGGACGCTCAGGCCCCCGGAGTACCCTCGAGGGCATGTCGTGCATCCGTTTCAACACTCCAGCCCAGCGGGAGGCGATGCGAGAACTCGCCCCCGCCATGCTCACCGCTGAAGAGGCGGCCCGACTGCACCCGGCTCCCCCTGTGACGGCCAGCAAGCTTCGCCGCCTGCGGCTGCTGGCGAAGGACCCGAACCCGCGCATCCGCGAGAGTGCTGCAAGCAACTACAACACCCCGGAGGACGTGCTCGCCGAGCTTGCGCGCGATCCAGACGAGAAGGTGCGCGAGAGCGTCGCACGCAATGAGCGCGCATCGTGCGAGGTGCTGCGCAGCATGGCCGAGGACCCCTCCGAACAGGTGCGCGGATGGCTCGCCGTCAACTACCACGTGCCCGCCGACGTCATGCACCGACTCTCAGCCGATCCCAGCGACACGGTGCGCAAGCTCGTGCGTTGGAAGGGCTCCCTCGTAGACGCCTGAGCGCAGCCGCCAGCAGACGAGTGCCATCGAGACGCAAGTGGTTCGGGATCGCGAGGATCATCGCCGCGATCACGGCCATCGTCGCGCTCATCGGTGATGTGAACTTCACGATCGGCACGAGCCCCTTCGCGATCGGCAACTTCTTCAGCTACTTCACGGTGCAGAGCATGATGCTCGCCGTCCTCGTGTTCTCGATCGCGGCGCTCATCGCGCTCAGGCAGCCGAGGGATCCCGTGTGGCTCGACCAGGTGCGCGCGCTCGTGACGACCTACGTGACGGTCTCGGGGATCGTCTTCGCCGTGCTGCTGGTCGAGGGCACGACGCGGGGGGTTCCCGTGTGGGCACCCTGGTCGAGCCAGATCCTGCACTTCGTGCTGCCCGCCTACGCCCTGCTCGACTGGTGGCTCGCGCCCGGCAGGGAGGTGCCGTGGAAGACCCTCGGGATCGTCATGCTGTTTCCCGCCGTGTGGGTCGTCTACACGATGATCCGCGGGTCGCAGGTCTATTGGTATCCCTACTTCTTCCTCGACCCTGCCCTCGTCGAGATCCCGTTCGAGCTCGCGCTCTACCTGCTCGCAATCGTCGCGGTGTTCTCGCTCATCGTCGCGCTGCTGATCGCGCTCAGCCGTCGACACCATCCGAGGAGCCCGGTGACACGAGCGACGGGTCGAGGAACGGTTCGAGGCTCGCGAGCGCTGCGTCGAGGAACTCCTGGTCGGAGTACTCGGCGAGTCGGGCCGCAGCCTCACCGCCCGTGAGGCCCACGAGGATCGGCTCCCCCGTCGAGGGCATGAGGTTGACCCAGAGTGGGAAGTCGGAGTCGCCGTCGACGACGCTCCAGCGCGTGGCATCCGTCGACCAGAAGGGCTCATCGAAGCGGATGACGACCCGCTCGTGCAGGCCCATGCCGAGGGCGCTGATGGCGCCGCGGTGCTCGAAGGGAAGCGGCGGCTCGAACTCGATCGCGCCGGCCTTGAGCACACCGAGCGGAACCGTGACGACGACGCGCTCGGCCGAGTAGGACTCGCCGCGCGCAAGCCGGAGGCTCACGCCCCGCTCGGTCGTCGTGATGTGCGAGACGGTGCTCGAGGGCAGGATGTCGATGCCTTCGAGTTCGCCCGCGACCAGGTCATCGAAGGCCCCGACGACGAGCGAGTCACCCTCGCGCAGTGCGAGCACCGGCTCGGAGAACCATGACGAGAGCTCATCGGCGTCGGCGCCCGATGCAAGCACGACGTCGGACAGGACGTAGTTCTCGAGCAGGTCGGCTTCGGAGACACCCTCCGGCGAGGCCGCCTGGCTCACATCGCCCTCCCCCGACTCCACGATCGCATCGGCGATCGACAGGTCGGAGAGCTGGCCGGCTGCCCAGTCGCGCGCGGACTCGAGCGCGTCAGCCGGCACCTCAGAGGGCTCGACGACCGCGCCCGCCCGCGTGCGCCGCTCGACCGACGCCGCGATCGGCACGGTCTCGATCCCGGCATCCGTCAGCGACATCGAGACGGAGTTCGACCGCGGGTCATGCACGAGCGCCGCGCCCAACTCGACCGGGAACGGCCACGCGTCGCCGGAGACAGAACGGATGCGCCCGCCCGCGCGCTCGCGGCCCTCGATGACCACGACATCGAAGCCGGCATCCGCCAGCACCCTCGCGGCGGTCGCCCCCGCGAGGCCCGCGCCCACGACCGCGACCCGCTCGCCGGGTTGGGCCCGCAGCAGCACGTCACTCGCCGCGCGACGGCCCGAGGCGCGCGCGCCCTGCACCGTGCCTGCCCCCACGGCAGCCGTGTGCTCGCCCGCGAAGAAGATTCGCCCATCGACGGGCTCGCAGAGCGCCGTGCGGTGCTCGGGGGTCGCGCCGACCGGGAGGTAGCTCACGGCTCCCAGGGTGAAGGCGTCGCCGCCCCAGTTGCTGCGCTCGAAGGCACTCGGCTGCGGGATGTTCGACCGCGTCGGCGGCACGCTCGGCGTCGGCTGCGGCTCGGCCTCGGTGCAGGCCGCGACCGCGAGCATGGTCAGCCCGGAGACCGAGCCGACGATGAAGGATCGCCGCGTGATTGACATCGTGGGTCACTGTATCGCCGGAGTGCGGGAAGCTCCAGCGAGGCACGCGGCTACGCTGGCATCGTGGAGGCAACGAGTGCGCGCGTCGACAGCTGGCTGTGGGCCATCCGCGTCTACAAGACACGATCGGCCGCGACATCCGCCTGCCGTGCCGGCCACGTGAGGGTCGGCGGCGAACGGGTCAAGGCCGCACAGGCCGTGCGCATCGGCGATGAGGTGCGCGTGCGCATCGCGGGCTTCGACCGCACCTTCATCGTGCGCAGGCTCATCACGAAGCGCGTCGGGGCGCCCGAGGCGGCCACCGCCTACGACGAGACGACGCCGCCTCCCCCGCCGAGGGAGGAACGACCGTTGGCCCCGGTGCGCGACCGCGGAGCCGGGCGCCCCACCAAGAGGGAGCGCCGCGAACTCGAGCGGCTGCGCGGCCGGGGCCAGGATCAGCGCGAGGACGAGGTCTAGCTGGGAGCGACCGGGGTGCGCTCCGGGAAGACGTGCGGGTGGTTGCCCGCGATCGTCTCCAGCACGCGGATGACCTGGCGGCTGTAGCCGAACTCGTTGTCGTACCAGACGTAGAGCACGAGGTTCTTGCCCGTGCTGAGCGTCGCGAGGCCGTCGACGATGCCGGCGCGGCTCGTGCCGACGAAGTCCGAGGAGACGATCTCGGCCGACTCAACGTAGTCGATCTGCTGGCGGAGCACCGAGTTGAGGGCGAGGTCGCGGATGTAGTCGTTGACCTCCTCGCGCGGCGCCTCCCTGTCAAGGGTGAGGTTGAGGATCGCAAGCGACACGTTGGGGGTGGGAACGCGGATCGCGTTGCCCGTGAGCTTGCCCGCGAGCTCGGGGAGGGCCTTCGCGACGGCCTTCGCCGCACCGGTCTCGGTGATGACCATGTTGAGTGCGGCCGAACGGCCACGACGGTCGCCCTTGTGGAAGTTGTCGATCAGGTTCTGGTCGTTCGTGAAGGAGTGCACGGTCTCGACGTGGCCGTGCACGATGCCGTAGGCGTCGTTGACGGCCTTGAGCACGGGGGTGATGGCGTTCGTCGTGCAGGATGCCGCCGAGAGGATGAGGTCGTCATCCGCGATCGTGTCGTGGTTGATGCCGTGCACGATGTTCTTGATCTCGCCCTTGCCGGGCGCCGTGAGCAGCACGCGCGACGCGCCGGGGCTCTTGAGGTGCTCCGAGAGGCCCTCCGAGTCGCGCCAGCGGCCCGTGTTGTCGACGATGACGGCGTTCTTGATGCCGTAGGCCGTGTAGTCGACCTCGGAGGGGCTGTTGGAGTAGATGAACTGGATCAGGGTGCCGTTGGCGAGGAGCGTGTTGTTCTCCTCGTCGACTTCGATCGTGCCTTCGAAGGGGCCGTGCACCGAGTCGCGGCGCAGGAGGCTCGCGCGCTTGATGAGGTCGTTCTCCGAGCCCTTGCGCACGACGACCGCACGGAGCCGCAGGCCGGTCGAGCCGCCGCCCTGGTGGGCGATCAGGATGCGCGCCAGCAGGCGGCCGATGCGACCGAAGCCGTAGAGCACGACGTCGACGGGCTCAGCATCCGGGTCGGTGCTGTGGCCGACGACCGAGGCGAGCTCGCGGCGGAGGAACTCGGTGAGGTCGCCGCCCTCCTGCTGGTGGCGCAGGAGCAGGCTCGCGACATCGATCGACGCGGGGCCGAGGTCGAGGGTCGTGAGGGCCTCGATGATGGGAAGGGTCTCGGTGACGGAGAACTCGGTGCCCTGGCGCGTGAGGTTGTGTGCCTTGAGCACGCCAATCGCCGACTTGTTGATGAGGCGGCGACCGTGAATCGAGGTCACGACGCCGTTCTCCCGATAGAGCCGTCCGACGAGGGGGATGATTGTCTCGGCGACCGTCTCGCGGTCGCTCCAACTGTGCAGGTACTGGTCGGACGAGTGGCCCATAGGGATCCTTTCAGGCATGCGAACGTGGGGCGGCGCCAATGCCGTTGAACCCCGCGCAAGTCTACCCGGATCCGGGCGGTATTGATCTTTGCTCAGTTCACCCCGGCGGTGCCTGGTGAGCGTGTATCGACGACGGCGAAGGCGTGGCCGGGAACCTCAAGCGTGCCGTCATGGCGCGCGGTCGCGTCATCCGTCTGCTCTGCGGCGAAGGCCAACAGCACCTTGCCCGTGACGGGCAGCTCGCGAGGCTCGGACGCCAGGTTGACGGCAACGGCGAGGCCGCCGCGATGCATCACGAGCCAGCGCCCCGCGGGGTCGAACTCGACACGGGTGTGCGTCATGCGGGGGTCGCAGAACTCCGGATGCGCGCGGCGCAGCTCGGCAAGGTCGCGGTAGAGCGACAACAGGCGGGCATGCTCGGACTGCTGCAGCTCATCCCAGCGGAGCTTCGAACGTTCGAAGGTCTGCGGGTCCTGTGGGTCGGGCACGAGCGACTCGTCCCAGCCCATGCGGGCGAACTCGGCGATGCGGCCCTTGGCCGTCGCCTCACCCAGCTCCGGCTCGGGGTGTGACGTGAAGAACTGCCACGGGGTCGAGGCTCCCCACTCCTCCCCCATGAAGAGCATGGGCGTGAAGGGGCCGAGCAGGGTCAGCGCGGCCGCGATGCCGAGCTGGCCGGCGTCGAGGTGCGCCGTGAGCCGGTCGCCCGTCGCGCGGTTGCCGATCTGGTCGTGGTTCTGGTTCGCGACGACGAGACGCCAGCCGGGCATCCGGTCGACATCGATGGGACGCCCGTGCGTGCGCCCCCGGAAGGACGACCAGGTTCCGTCGTGGAAGAAGCCGCGTTCGAGCACCTTCGCGAGGGCATCGAGCGGTTCGAAGTCGGCGTAGTAGCCGCTCGTCTCCTCTGTCAGCGCGACGTGCACGGCATGGTGGAAGTCATCGCTCCACTGGCCGTCGAGGCCGAAGCCGCCCGCCTCGCGGGGAGTGATGAGTTTCGGGTCATTGAGGTCGGATTCGGCGATGAGCGAGAGCGGACGGCCCACCGCGGCACTCAACGCGGCGACCTCGACCGCCATCTCCTCGAGCACATGGACGGCACGGGAGTCGACGAGCGCATGGACGGCATCGAGCCGCAGCCCGTCGACGCGGTAGTCGCGCAGCCACATGAGCGCGTTGTCGATGATGAAGCGTCGAACCTCGTCTGAGCCGTCGCTGTCGAGGTTGACCGACGAGCCCCAGGTGTTGCCGCGCCCCTCGCTCAGGTAGGGGCCGAACTCTGGCAGGTAGTTGCCGCTCGGTCCGAGGTGGTTGTAGACGACATCCTGGATGACCCCGAGGCCCGCGCGGTGGCACGCGTCGACGAAGCGCTGGTAGGCGGCCGGCCCGCCATAGCCCTCGTGCACCGCGAACCACCCGACCCCGTCGTAACCCCAGTTGTGCGTGCCGTTGAAGGCGTTGACGGGCAGCAGCTCCACGAAGTCGACGCCGATCGACACGAGGTGGTCGAGCTTTCCGATCGCCGCGTCGAGGGTTCCCTCGGGAGTGAAGGTGCCGAGGTGGAGCTCGTAGATGACGGCACCGGCGAGCTGGCGGCCCGTCCACGCGGCATCCGCCCACTCGTGCTCGGCGGGGTCGAAACGGCGGGAGAGGCCGTGCACGCCCTCGGGCTGGTGGCGCGAGCGAGGATCGGGGAACGGCCCCCTCCCGTCGATGCGGAAGCCGTAGTCCGGCACGTCGATGGGAGAGGCCGGATGCCACCACCCGCGATCTCCGCGGCGCATCGCGACAGTGCCGCCAGCATGCACGAGCTCGACTGTTTCAGCCGCCGGCGCCCAGACCGCGTAGGTCATGACTGTTCCTTCCCTGA
This sequence comes from Salinibacterium sp., assembly GCA_015234465.1. Classification (GTDB taxonomy): domain Bacteria; phylum Actinomycetota; class Actinomycetes; order Actinomycetales; family Microbacteriaceae; genus Homoserinimonas. Next base: position 145,716 of record JADGNA010000006.1, read on the forward strand.
GGCTGGTCGCAGGAGGGCGACGGGGTAGTCGGCGAGCATCTCGGCGAGTCGCACGATGCCGCCGTGCTGCGTGCCCGTGAGCTCGTCCACGAGTCCTTCGGGGAGCTCGATCGTCGTGTCTCGCCAGCCGCCCGCGGCGTCGAGGCCCAGGGGCAGTCGGGTGACGACCGTGATGGCGCCGCCCCGATCGAACGCGACGACATGATCGGCCGCAGACCCCTCCGCCCGGAGGGGCACGTAGCCGTCGAAGAACTCGGGGTGGTCGCGGCGAAGCCTGAGGGCCCGCGAGGTGAGCAGGAGCTTGGCGGCGCCGGTCTCATCGATGGGCGGGCGCCAGCCCGCGTCGAGCCGCTCGAGGAGGGCGCGGCGCTCGTCGAAGTCGACGGGACGCCGGTTGTCTGGATCGACGAGCGAGGTCTCCCACAGCTCACTGCCCTGGTACACGTCGGGAACGCCCGGCATCGTCAACTGGAGCAGCTTGGCCGAGAGCGAATTGATGCGACCGGGCCCGGTGAGGCGTTCGACGATGCCGTCGAGCACGCCCGCGATCTGCGCATCGTCGAACGCGGCGTCGACGAGCGCGTGCATGGCCGCCTCGAACTCCTCGTTCGGTGCCGTCCACGTGGTTGAGCTGTTCGCCTCGCGACTGGCCTTCTCGGCGTAGGCGTGCAGCCGTTCGCGCGACGCCGGCCACGCGCCCACGATGGCCTGCCAAAGCAGGTTCTCGAAGGGCGGGTCGCCGAGAGGCCGCAGCTCGCGCAGGCGCGAGAGCGCGGCATCCCACTCCCCCGGGATCTCCGCCATGACGTCGATGCGTGCGCGCACGTCTTCCCCGCGCTTGGTGTCGTGCGTCGACAGGGTCGTCATGGACTGCGGGTGCGAATCGAGCCGCCGCAACTGGCGCGCGTGGAACTCGTCAACCGAGACACTGAAGTGGCCGGGGTCGCCGCCGACCTCGGCGAGTGACGTGAGCCGACTGTAGCGGTAGAAGGCCGTGTCTTCGACGCCCTTCGCCATGACCATGCCCGAGGTCTGCTGGAAGCGCACGGCGGCCGGATGCGCGGGGTCGCCGAGCACGGGAGCGAGCGAGTCGATCGCATCCGCGAGGTCCGGGCGACGGCGACGGGCCTCCGCGAGCGCCGCCTCGAGGTGCTCGCGTCCCGTCGGAAGGTAGGAGCGGTAGACCGGAAAACAGGTGAGGACCTCTGCGATCGCGTCCGGATCCGACCCCGGGATGAGGCGCGCGAGGCGCAGCACCTCCGAGCGCAGGATGCCGTGGGCGATGCCGCGCTTGCCCTCGTAGACGAGCTCCGAGAACGCCGCCTCGCGCCCCTGGAGCCTGGACTCGAGCGCGTCGAGCGGCGCCTGCCCGAGCGGGTCGACGAGGACGCGGTCGACGTCACCGAGCGCGTCGTAGCCTGTCGTGCCATCGACGGGCCATTCGGGCGGAAGCGGCTCGTCGCCCTCGAGGATCTTCTCCACGAGCAGCCAGGCATCCCCCGTCTCGCTCCGCAGCCGCTCGAAGTAGCCGAGCGGGTCGGCGAGCCCGTCGGGGTGGTCGACACGGAGGCCGTCGACGAGGCCGTCGCGCACCCAGCGCAGGATCTCGCGGTGCGACTCCTCGAAGACCCACGGCACCTCGACCCGCACTCCCGCGAGCGTGTTGACGCCGAAGAAGCGGCGGTAGTTGAGCTCGCTGTCGGCGCGGGTCCAGTGCACAAGTTCGTAGTGCTGGCGCGCATGCACCTCAGCCGGGTCGTCGCCCTCCGTTCCGGGCGTGATCGGGTATGCCTGCTCGTGGTAGCGCAGGAGCCCGGCCTCGATCGTGAGCGCTTCGACGCCGTCGTCGCCCAGCACGGGGAGACGGATGCGACCGCCCGCCGCATCCCAGTCGACGTCGATGGCCTCGGCGTAGCGGGAGTCGCGCCCGTGCGTGAGCAGGTCCCACCACCAGGGGTTCGCGCGGGCGGTCGCCACGCCGACGTGGTTGGGGACGATGTCGACAATCAGCCGCATGCCCCTGGCCGCGGCATCCGTCGCCAGGTCGGCCAGCGCGTCGGGCCCGCCGCGGCTCGGGTCGACCGCGCCGTGGTCGATGACGTCGTAGCCGTGGTCGGAGCCCTCCTCCGCGACGAGCAGGGGCGAGAGGTAGAGCCAGTCGACACCGAGCGCGTCGAGGTAGTCGAGGATGCCCCGCGTCGCCTCAAGGTCGAAGCTCGGCCGCACCTGGATGCGGTAGGTGGAGGCGGGCCGCGGCATCATCGTTCCACCAGCGGCAGCGGGCCGGTCGCGTTGGCGGCGAGGGATGCCGCGACCGAGTGGTCTTCCACGACCTCGGGTTCTGACCAGGCACGCATGACGACAAGTGAACGGGCCGCGATCGTCTGCCGGGCGCCCGCGGGGCGCGCCACTGAGTCGACCTCTTCGCCCGCCGTGTCGACGACGATCTCCCACTGCGGCGAGTACTCATCGGGCGGCAGCACGACCTCGACGTCCTCCGGCGCCGCGTTGAAGTAGACGAGGAAGTTGACGTCGGTCACGGGCCGGCCGCGCGCATCCCGTTCCCGAATGCCGAGGCCGTTGAGGAAGACGCCGACGCTGCGGTTGAGCTGCTCATCCCAGTCCTCGGGCTGCATGGGCTCGCCCTCCGGCCCGAACCAGGCGATGTCGGGCACCGGCTCCCCCTCACCGCGCCGCACGGGCCTGCCGTCGAAGAAGCGGCTGCGCCGGAAGACCGGATGATCGCGCCGCAGTCGCGAGATTGCGGCCGTGAACGCGACGAGCGGCTGGTCGGCGTCGTCCCAGTGCATCCAGGTGAGCTCGGAGTCCTGCGCGTAGCCGTTGTTGTTGCCCTGCTGCGTGCGTCCCATCTCGTCGCCGTGGGCGATCATGGGCACCCCCTGCGAGAGCAGGAGCGTCGCGAGGAAGTTGCGCTGCTGCCGCGCCCGCAGGCCGAGCACCTCCGGGTCATCCGTTGGCCCCTCGACCCCGCAGTTCCAGGAGCGGTTGTGCGATTCGCCGTCGTTGTTGTCTTCACCGTTGGCCTCGTTGTGCTTCTCGTTGTAGGAGACGAGGTCGGCAAGGGTGAAGCCGTCGTGGGCGGTCACGAAGTTGATGGATGCGACGGGGCGGCGACCCGAGTGCTCGTAGAGGTCGGCCGAGCCCGTGATGCGGGAGGCGAACTCGCCGAGGGTCGACACCTCCCCGCGCCAGAAGTCGCGCACCGTGTCGCGGTACTTGCCGTTCCACTCCGTCCACTGGGGCGGGAAGTTGCCGACCTGGTAGCCGCCGGGGCCGATGTCCCACGGCTCGGCGATGAGCTTGACCTGCGAGACCACGGGGTCTTGCTGCACGAGCTCGAAGAAGGAGGAGAGCCGGTCGACGTCGTAGAACTCGCGGGCGAGGGTCGCCGCGAGGTCGAAGCGGAACCCATCAACATGCATCTCGGTGACCCAGTAGCGCAGCGAGTCCATGATGAGCTGCAGCGAGGCCGGCTGGCGCACATTGAGGCTGTTGCCGGTGCCCGTGTAGTCGGTGTAGTAGCGCTTGTCGTCTTCCTCAAGCCGGTAGTAGGTCTCGTTGTCGATGCCCTTGAAGCTCAGCGTGGGACCCAGGTGGTTGCCCTCCGCCGTGTGGTTGTAGACGACGTCGAGGATGACCTCGATCCCCGCCGCGTGCAGGTCACGCACCATCGCCTTGAACTCCTGCACCTGCTGGCCGGAGTCGGAGGATGCGTACTCGCTGTGCGGCGCGAAGAAGCCGATCGTGTTGTAGCCCCAGTAGTTGGAGAGGCCCTTCTCCTGCAGCGTGCTGTCGTTGATGAACTGGTGCACGGGCATGAGTTCGAGCGCCGTCACGCCGAGGCGCTGCAGGTGCTCGATCACGGCCGGGTGGGCGACGCCGGAGTAGGTGCCGCGCATCTGCTCGGGGATCTCCGGATGCAGCTGGGTGAGGCCCTTCACATGGGCCTCGTAGATGACGGTCTCGCTGTAGGGCGTGCGGGGGTGACGGTCGCCCGTCCAATCGAAGTAGGGGTTCGTGACGATGCTCAGCATCGCGTGCGGGGCCGAATCGTCATCGTTGCGGCTGTCGGGCTCGCCGAAGTTGTAGGAGAAGAGGGCCTGGTCCCAGTCGATCTCGCCGCACGTCGCCTTGGCGTAGGGGTCGAGCAGCAGCTTGTTGGGGTTGCAGCGCTGCCCCTGCGCGGGATCCCACGGCCCGTGCACGCGGTATCCGTAGCGCTGCCCCGGCTGCACCTCCGGCAGGTAGCAGTGCCAGATGTAGGCATCCACCTCCCGCATCTTCACGCGGGTCTCATTGCGGTGCTCGTCGAAGAGGCAGAGTTCGACGACATCGGCGACCTCGCTGAAGAGCGCGAAGTTGGTGCCGCTGCCGTCGTACGTCGCGCCGAGGGGGTATGCCGATCCGGGCCAGGTTTCCATGCGCTCACGGTATGCGGAACCCGGCGCCATCCACAGGTGCGCCCCGTTAAATCTCACTGCTCAAGTCTTGGAGCAGCGCGAATCCGGGACGGTCAACGGATGCGGCGGTCGCCGAGAGCATCACCGCGGCCGTGCCCGCCTCACGGTCGAGCCCCATCCACGTGCGGAAGCCGCCCGTGCCGCCGTTGTGCCACGTCACCTGGCGACCGTTCGCCTCAAGGGTGATCCAGGCGGCGCCGACGCGCATGCCGCGGCTCATCTCCGTGACGGGATCGAGGGCGGCGACTCCGGGCGCCGTGCCGTCGAGCAGGGCGGATGCGAAGCGAGCCATGTCTCCAACGGTCGAACGGATGCCACCGGCCGGGGCCAGGTCCTCACCCGTCCACGGCTCCATGGCCCGGCCGCGAGCGCTGCGACCCTGAATGTCGACGGCGCCGAGCTCCTCGGCGGAGGCGGGCACGGCCCAGGAGGTGAGGCCGAGCGGACTCGCGATGCGGTCGCGCACGAGCGCGGGGTAGCTCACGCCCGCGACCGCGGCGAGCGCGTGCCCAAGCAGCTCGAAACCGAGGTTCGAGTAGCTCACGCGAGGCGAGGGTTTGACCTTCGCCTCCCGCGCGGCCGCCAAGAGCGCCTCAAGCGACTCGCCGTAGGGATTCTTGCCGTGACGCGTGAGATTCCAGGACTTGCGCCACACGTGCGCCATCGCGAGCCGGGGCAGACCCGAGGTGTGGGTGCTGAGGTCGGCGAGCGTCGCGCGGGCGGCAGGAGAGTCGCCGAGGTGCAGCAGCTCTCCCACTCTGGTCGCCGGGGAGACCTCGCCGCGCTCGACGGAGTCCACGTAGAGCAGGCCCGTCACCCCCTTCGAGATCGAGCCGATCTCGTAGCGGGAGTCCAGGCCCGTGCCGAGCGCCGCGACCCTGGTCTCGCCGCGCGCGACCGTTGCCGCCGCCGCGACGGGGTGCGCACGCCCGAGGCGCGCACGCAGCAGCTCCGCGAGGGAGCTGTCGCCCGTGGCATCCGTCTCGCTCATCAGTAGATGAAGATCGGGAGGAAGGAGCGGTCGTGCGCGTGCACGAGCGCGAGGAACAGCACGAGATCGAAGAGGAGGTGCACCGAGACCACGTAGGTGAAGGACTTCGTGAGGCGGAAGGTGTAGCCCTGCAGGAGCGCGAAGGGGAAGGTCAGGAGCGGGCCCCACGCCTCGTAGCCGATCTCCCAGAGGAACGAGGAGAACATCACCGCGGTCAACACGTTCGCGATCCACACGGGGAAGTGCCGAAGCAGCAGGGTGAAACAGGTGCAGATGAAGAACAGCTCGTCCCAGATGCCGACGGCGTTGACCCCGACGAAGAGGCGCCAGAAGATCGTCGTGTCGCTCGAGGCATCCGGCCAGTTCTGGTAGACGTCGGTGCTGATGAGGTAGACCGGCAGGATCAGGTAGCCGAGGATTACGACGCCGGGCAGGTAGAGCTTCGCCGCGAGCGACCACTTCTGGCCCGTGAACATGGGGAAGCGGATGATTCGCTCGCGATAGATGTAGCGGTCGATGACCCACGGCACGATCACGGCGAGCGCCAGCGCCGCCCCCATCGCCGCCATGTGCCCGAGGCTCAGGTCGGCGTTGAGCGGAACCGTGCTGATGATGAGCAGGCCCGCCGCGATGAGGGCAAGATGCTTGAGCAACTGCCGGTCGATCCCCATCGCGAGCAGGAGACCGACGGCAAGGGTCGCATAGCCGAAGGGCGTCTGGATGCCGAACAGCAGCAGCGCGGAGACCGACACGAGGGCGGTCGGCAGCAGCTTGCGTGCGTAGGCGGTGGGCGGGGCGGCGGTCGCGTCGCTCGGGGTCACTCCCCAAGCATGCCCTATCGGTGTTGCACCGCGTCAGCCCTTGATGCCCGTCGTGGCGATGCCCGAGACGAAGTGCTTCTGACCGATGAAGAAGACGATGATGATCGGCAGGGTCGTGATGACGCTCGCGGTCACGAGGATCTCCCAGTGCCACTCCCCGCCGAAGCCGTACTGGTCGACGAGCGCCTTGAGCCCTCGCGGCACCGTGAAGGTCGCGGAGTCGCGCAGGTAGATGAGGCCGCGCATGAGGTCGGTCCAGGCGGCCTCCGCCTCGAAAAGGAGGGTGATCGCGAGCACGGGCTTGCAAAGCGGGAGGGCGACGCGCGTGAAGATCGACCAGTTGTTGGCCCCGTCGACCTCCGCATCGCCCGTGCCGGTCGCGCACGCCGTGAGTGCCAGTCCGGCCACGACGAGTGCTGCTGCTGATGTACGAATGCTGCGCATGGGGCTCTCCAGCGCTCACAGGACGCCCACGTCGCTGTGGGTGCCTCGCCATCGGTTCGTGCACACACCGTACTGCCCCCATACGGGGGGTACTAGTGGCATTCGGCGCAGGTTTCTGGCGTCTCGCGGCCGCCGCCCTCGCGACACGCCGTCGAGCAAAGAACACGTTTGCGTTGTTCGAACATATGTTCGAAACTAAGGGCATGACGATGCTCGCCGACCCTCGAACCTCCGCTCCTGCGGAACGTTCGAGTGTGCAGGAGGAACTGCAGGCGCGCATCCGCCAGATGCAGTCGAATCGTCTGCCGGAACGCACGCTTCCCATGCTCGACGGCCTTCGGGCTGTCCTTCCGAGTGGCCTGCGCGCTGGTGCCACCTACTCCGTCATGGGGTCGACGAGCCTCGCCCTTGCCCTGCTCGCCGGCCCCTCACAGCAGGGTGCCTGGTGCGGTGTACTGGGCCTCCCCCACCTCGGCACGGAGGCTGCCGCCGGGCTCGGCATCGACCTCGACCGCCTCGTGCTCGTGCCGCAGCCGGGCGGGCAGTGGCTCACGGTCGCGGCCGCCATGGCCGATGTGCTCGGCGTCATCATCGCGGCACCCACCCGCGTGGCCCCCAGCGAGGCCTCACGGCTCGCCGCCCGGCTGCGCCAGCGGGAGAGCACCCTCATCATGCTGGGCCCCTGGCCGCAGGCCGACGCCGTGCTGCACGCCACCGAGAGCGACTGGACGGGGCTCGGCCGCGGGCACGGTCACCTCACGGCGCAGCGCCTCCGGGTCGAGACCACCCCGCGCGGCGGGCGGGCGCGGTCCCACGTCATCACGCTCGACCCCACCGCACGCAACGCGGATGCGACTGGCACGCAGGGCCCCTCCGCCCCCCGGCTGCGGCTCGCTCCCCAGCTGGCGGGATGACGATGGAGACGATCGTGCGCGCCATGGTCATGTGGTTTCCCGACTGGCCCGTCGCGGCAGCGCGCAGCAGCGAGGGCCTTCCCCCGACAGCCCCTGTCGCGATCATCGACAAGGGAATCGTCATCGCCTGCTCCGCGGAGGCACGCGCGGAGGGCGTCAAGCGGGGGCTCCGCGTGCGTGAGGCGCAACTGCGCTGCCCCGCCCTCACAGTGCACCCCCACGATCCCGACACCGACGCCCGCACTTTCGAACCCATCATCGCCGCGATCGAGGAGACCATCCCGGGCGTGCAGCTCATCCGCCCCGGGCTGTGCGCCGTCCGCGCACGCGGGGCGGCCCGCTACTACGGCGGTGAGCAGCAGGCCGCCGACGCCGTGCTCGACCGTATGCTCCACGACGGCAGGCCACCCGCCGTCATCGGCATCGCCGACGGCAGGTACACGGCGGAACAGGCCGCACTCCATGCCCTCACGGGCGACACCGGGCGCGCCGTGCACATCATTCCGCCCGGCGGGTCACCCGCCTTTCTCGCCCCCCTCCCCATCGAGGCGGTCGAGGCCGTCGGCACCCCCGAACTCGCGCCACTCCTGCGGCGGCTCGGCGCCCGTACCCTTGGCGACTTCGCCGCGCTCGACCCCGGCGATGTGCGAGCGCGTTTCGGCGAAGCGGGTGCGGCGGCCCATGAACGGGCTGCGGGGGCCGACCGGCGGGCGGTGACCCCGCGCATCCCGCCCCGCGACTTCGACGCGGCAATCGACTTCGAGCCGCCCCTCGACCGCGTCGACCAGATCGCCTTCGCCCTGCGCACGGTCACCGAACGCTTCGCGAGCGGCATCACGGATGCGGGACTCGTGTGCACGGGCATCCGCGTCACCGTCACGAGTGACCGGGGCGGCAGCTCCGAGCGGGAATGGAGCCACCCGCGCTACTTCACCCCCGCCGACCTGGTCGACCGGGTGCGCTGGCAGCTGCAGGGCTCGGGCGGAGTGGATGCGGGGCTCGACTCACCCATCGCGCGCGTCGTGCTCTCCCCCAGCCAGGTCGACGCGATCGCCAACCACGAGGAGGGGCTGTGGGGCCGCAGCCCCGACGAGCGCATCCACCACGGGCTCTCCCGCATCCAGAGCATGCTCGGCCACGAGGCCGTGCTCACGGCCGTGCCCGGCGGGGGCCGCCTGCTCGCCGAACGCCGCGTGCTCGTGCCCTGGGGCGACGCACCGCCGCCGCGCGAACGACTCGCCGCCGACCGGCCCTGGCCCGGCAGCCTGCCCGACCCCGCGCCCGCGACCGTCTATGACCCGCCCCGCGACGCACGCGTGCTCGATGACGCCGACGCCCCCGTCGATGTCGACCGGCGCGGCCGACTGAGCGCCGAACCCGCCTGGCTCGACCTGCCCGACGAGCAACACCACCGGCAGCGCCGCATCGCCGCGTGGGCCGGCCCCTGGCCGCTGCGGCAGCGCTGGTGGGACCCGAGCAGGGCGCGGCGCATCGACCGGTTCCAGTTGCTTGACGACAGAGGCGAGGGCTGGCTGCTCCTGCTGGAGCAACAGCACTGGCGGGTCGAGGCCCGCTACGACTGACCATCACGACCGCGCGCGAGGAGGTGAGCCATGGGATGGAACAACCCGCCCGTGACCTGGGGCGAGCTTGAGCGCGCCCTCTCGGGCGAGCCGATGCCCGCACGGCCGCGGCGGGAACGCGAGCACCCGGCTGCCCCCGCCGACCCCGGCACGGTCGTGCCCTATGCGGAACTGCACGTGCACTCCCACTTCAGCTTCCTCGACGGCGCCTCCTCACCCCAGGCGCTCGTCGACGAGGCCGTGCGCCTCGGCCTCCATGCGATCGCGCTCACCGACCACGACGGCTTCTACGGCATCGTGCGCCTCGCGGAGGCCGCCGAGGGCACGGGGCTCAAAACGGTCTATGGCGCCGAACTCTCTCTCGGCCTGCGAGCGCCCCAGAACGGTCAGGCCGACCCCGAGGGTGAGCACCTCCTTGTGCTCGCGCGCCAGGAGGAGGGCTACCACCGGCTCGCGGGGGCCATCACGACGGCACAGCTTGCAAATGATGCGGAGAAGGGGCGCCCCATCTACGACCTGGAGCAGCTTGCCGCGGCCGCCAACGGGCACTGGGTCGTGCTCACGGGATGCCGCAAGGGCGCCGTGCGGCGGGCCCTCGTCGACGAGGGCGAGGCGGCAGCGGCGCGCGAGGTCGAGCGGCTCGTCGGGCTCTTCGGCCACGACAATGTCGTCGTCGAGCTCTTCGACCAGGGCGGCCCCCTCGACTCCGAGCACAACGACGCCCTCGCGCGCATCGCCGCCCGTACGGGCCTCGCGACCATCGCGACCAACGTCGTGCACTACGCGACGCCCGACGAGCATCCGCTCGCCTCTGCCGTCTCGGCCGTGCGGGCCAGGCGCAGCCTCGACGAGATGGATGCATGGCTGCCAGCCACCGACGGCGCGCACCTGCGCAGCGGCGCCGAGATGGCCGAGCGCTTCGCGCGCTATCCGGGGGCGGTCGCCCGCACAGTCGAGCTCGCGGACAAGCTCGCCTTCCCCCTCCGCGCGGCACGACCCAAGCTGCCGAAGCAGGACGTGCCAGAGGGCCACACTCCCATGTCGTGGCTGCGGGAACTCGTGCGGCTCGGCACGCTCGAGAAGTACCCGGATGCCGACGACTCGGTGCGTGCCCGCCTCGCGCAGGAGCTTCGCGTGATCGAGGCGAAGGACTTTCCCGGCTACTTCTTGATCGTCTACGACATCGTGCGCTTCGCGAAAAGCCAGGGGATCCTCTGCCAGGGCCGCGGCTCGGCCGCCAACTCGGCCGTCTGCTACGCGCTCGGCATCACGGCGGTCGACTCGATCTTCTACGGCCTGCCCTTCGAGCGCTTCCTCTCGAGCCTGCGCGAGGAGGAGCCCGACATCGATGTCGACTTCGACTCCGACCGGCGCGAGGAGGTCATCCAGTACGTCTACCGCAAGTACGGCAGGCGCAACGCAGCGCAGGTCGCCAACGTCATCAGCTACCGGCCCAAGAACGCCGTGCGCGACATGGCGAAGGCCCTCGGCTACAGCCAGGGCCAGCAGGATGCCTGGTCGAAGCAGGTCGAGCGCTGGCACGACATCGGCAGCGATCACGAGATTCCCGGCCCCGTCGTCGACCTGGCCGAGCGGATGCTCAAGGCTCCCCGCCATCTCGGCATCCACTCGGGCGGCATGGTGCTGACGGAGCGCCCCGTCGGCGAGGTGTGCCCCATCGAGCACGCCCGCATGGAGGACCGCACGGTGCTGCAGTGGGACAAGGACGACTGCGAGTGGATGGGCCTCGTCAAGTTCGACCTGCTGGGCCTCGGGATACTCGCGGCCATGCAGTACTGCTTCGATCTCGTGGCCGACAACCTCGGCGAGCGCTGGACCGTCGAGACCCTCCCCCGCGAGGAGCAGGGCGTCTACGACATGCTGTGCCGGGCGGATGCGATCGGCGTCTTCCAGGTGGAGAGCCGCGCCCAGCTGGCGACGCTCCCCCGCCTCAAGCCGCGCTGTTTCTACGACCTCGTCGTCGAGATCGCCCTCATCCGCCCCGGCCCCATTCAGGGCGGCGCCGTGCACCCCTACATCCGGCGCCGCACGGGCGAGGAGGATGTCACCTACCTGCATCCCCTCGTCGAGCCGGTGCTCAAGCGCACGCTCGGGGTGCCGCTCTTTCAGGAGCAGCTCATGCAGATGGCGGTCGCGGTGGGCGGCTGCTCGGCGGAGGACGCCGACCTGCTGCGACGGGCGATGGGTTCCAAGCGCGGCATCGAGCGCATCGAGTCACTCAAGGCGAAGCTCTATGAGGGCATGGCGGGCAATGGCATCACGGGCAAGGTCGCCGATGATGTCTACGCCCGCATCGAGGCCTTCGCGAACTTCGGCTTCGCGGAGTCGCACTCCCTCAGCTTCGGCGTGCTCGTCTATGCGAGTTCGTGGCTCAAGCTGCACTACCCGGGCGCCTTCCTCGCCGCCCTCCTGCGCGCGCAGCCCATGGGCTTCTACTCGCCGCAGACGCTCGTGGCGGATGCGCGGCGGCACGGCGTGCAGGTGCTGCGGCCCGACATCCTGCGTTCGGCCGCCGATGCGACCCTTGAGCCCCTGGGGCCGGATGCCGCGGCGACGGGTGATGACGCCTGCCTCAGCTTCACGCAACCCCCCGTCGCCCCCTTCGACCGTTCGCAACCTGACCCGATCGACCACCGCAGGGACGGTGCCTTCGCGGTGCGCCTCGGACTCGCCGGGGTCACGAGCATCGGCTCGAGCCTCGCGGAGCGCATCGTGGCGGAGCGGGAGGAGGGCGGCCCCTACCGCGACCTCGCCGACCTCTCCCGGCGGGTCGGGCTCAGCACGGAGCAGCTCGAGGCGCTCGCCTCGGCGGGCGCCTTCGACTCCCTCGGCATGTCCCGCCGCGAGGCCCTCTGGGATGCTGGCGCGGCGGCGCAGGAACGTCCAGGCACGCTCGAGGGCACGTCCATCTCCATCCAGCCACCCCTGCTGCCCATGCTCTCGCCCGCCGAGCAGGTTGCCTATGACCTCTGGGCGACGGGGGTGTCGACCGACGATCATCCGGTGCGTCACATCCGCCCCCATCTTGACCGACGCGGGGTCTGGTCGATCTCGCGCCTCGAGACGGGCGAATCGGGCCGCCGCATCGAGATCGGTGGCGTCGTGACGCACCGGCAGCGACCGCAGACGGCGAGCGGTATGACCTTCCTCAACATTGAGGACGAGACGGGCATGCTCAACGTGCTCGCGAGCAAGGGGGTGTGGGCCAGGTATCGACGGGTCGCGCGCGAGTCGCCTGCGCTCATCGTGCGGGGCGTCCTCGAGCGCTCCCCCGATGGCGTCGTGAACCTCGTCGCCGACCGTTTCGAGGCGCTGCGGATGCCCGTGCGCACGGAGTCGCGCAACTTCCGCTGAGCCGCCGGCTGTGCGATCGCTGGACGTCGCCGTCGCGAGGCGGGAATAGCATGCCGGGCACCCGACAAAGGAGTGGCAATGGCCGACAGCGATACCACCTCGACCGTCTCCGACGTGATCGTCGAGCGCCTGCTCGAGTGGGGCGTCGACCGCATCTTCGGCTACAGCGGCGACGGCATCAACGGTTTCTTCGCGGCGCTCCAGCGTTCCGAGCACGGGCCCGAGTTCGTGCAGGCCCGCCACGAGGAGAACGCCGCCCTGATGGCGGTGGGTCACGCCAAGTACACGGGCGGTGTCGGCGTCGTCACCTCGACGCAGGGGCCGGGCGCCGTGCACCTGCTCAACGGGCTCTACGACGCCAAGCTCGACCACGTGCCCGTCATCGCAATCGTGGGGCAGCAGACGGCGAGCGTGCTCGGCTCCGGCTACATGCAGGAGATCAACCTCTCGACCCTCTTCGCCGATGTCGCGTCGTTCGTGCAGGTCGTCGCGACCCCCGAACAGATCCCCATGGTGGTCGACCGTGCGTTCCGAAGTGCCCTCAGCACGCGCTCGCCCGCCGTCGTCATCCTGCCGCATGACGTGCAGATCGCGGATGCCCCCGAACACGAGCACACACACGGCGTCGTGCTCACCTCGGCCGGGTTCGAGACCGGGCGGATGCTCCCTGCCGCCGAGCAACTCGAAGACGCCGCTCGCCTCCTCGCGAGCGGTTCCAGGGTCGCCCTCCTCGTCGGGCAGGGCGCCAAGGGCGCGAGCGAGGAGGTCGTGGCGGTCGCGGAGAAGCTCGGCGCGGGCATCACGACGAGCCTGCTCGGCAAACCCCACGTCGACGAGTCGCTGCCGTTCTCGACGGGGGTCATGGGGCACCTCGGCACGACGGCGAGCGCCCACCTCATGGACAACTGCGACACGCTCCTGATCGTGGGGTCGAGCGACCCGTGGACGGAGTTCTATCCGGAGCCCGGCCAGGCGCGGGCCGTGCAGGTGGATTTCGACGCGGGCCGCATCGGTGACCGCTACCCCGTGGAGGTCGGGCTGGTCGGCGACGCCGCCGCGACGCTGCGGGCGCTCGTGAAGCTGCTGCCCGAGGCATCCGACACCTCCTGGCGCGAGGAGGTCGAAGGGCACGTGCGCGAATGGCACGAGATCAATGAGCTGCGGGCACACGTCGAGGTGCAGGGCGTCAACCCGGAGCTCGTCGTGCGCACGCTCAGCGAGCGGATGCCGGCGGACGCGCAGGTCGCGCTCGACGTCGGCAGCGTTGTCTACTGGTATGCCCGGCAGCTTCGCCTGCCCGCAGGGGTTCCCGCGCACCTCTCGTCGACGCTCGCAAGCATGGGCTGCGGCATGCCCTACGGCATCGCGGGCAAGCTGGCCCACCCGGAACGACCCATGATCGTGCTCGCGGGCGACGGCGGGACCCAGATGACGGGCGTCGCCGAGCTCATCACCCTCAGCAAGATGTGGATGCGCTGGAACGACCCGCGCTTCGTGCTATGCGTGCTCAACAACCGCGACCTTGCGGAGGTGAGCTGGGAGCAGCGGGAGAACGAGGGCGCACCGCGCTTCGCCGCGAGCCAGGCCCTGCCCGACTTCCGCTACTCGGCCTACGGCGAGCTCCTCGGGATGAAGGGCATCCTCGTCGACAGCCCGGAGCAGTTGGGGCAGGCGTGGGACGAGGCTCTGACGGCCGACCGGCCCGTCGTGCTTGAGGTCATCACCGACCCATCGACCCCGCTCCTGCCCCCGTTCGCCGCCGGTGCGGAGAAGCTCGAGGGCATGCATGACGCGATCGCGCAGGAGGGCGAGTCCGGCGAACGGGCCAACGCGCTGCTCGACGAGTATGCGGAGCACGAGCGCACAGACCAGTGACGTCACCTGTGGGGCTGAAGCGGAGGCTTTCGCGCGTCGTCACGCCGAGCATCCGCCCGGCTCGTCTCGTGCTCGCCTTCAAGACGGCGCTCGCCGCCGGGGTGGCCTGGCCCGTCGGGCACCTCTTGCCGGGAGAAGTCGACGACTACTCCTACTACGCGCCCCTCGGGGCGCTCATCGTCATGATGCCGACGCTCATGAGCTCGCTGCGCTCGACCCTGCAGACGGCGCTCGGCCTGGTGATCGGCATCGGCCTCGCCTTCGCCGTCATCCTCTCGCCCCTGCCCGGCTACCTCAGCGTCGCGCTCGCCGTCGGCCTTGGTGTGCTCCTTGGCGGATTGGGCGGCCTGGGCGCTGGGCGCGACTACGTGCCGATCGCGGCGCTCTTCGTGCTCGTGCTCGGCGGCGCCAACGCAGACGACTTCTCGCTGGGCTACCTCGTGCAGATGGGGGTCGGGATGCTCGTGGGCGTCGTCATCAACGCCGCGATCATGCCTCCGCTCTGGATTCAGGAGTCCTCCGCCTCGGTGTCAGGGCTGCGACAGCGCATCGCCGAGACGCTCGATGACGTGGCGCTTCGGGTCGTCGACGGATCGGAACTGCACGGCTCCCTCGACCAGATGCGGGAGATCGACACTGCCCTTCGCGAGGCGGAGGCGACCGCCTCCGAGGCCGCCGAGAGCCGGCGGCTCAACCCCAGGGCCCGCCGTCACCCCTACGACATCGATGAGGACTTCGATGACCTGCTCGCGCTCACCCGGCTGGCGAGCCAATTGCGGCACATCATCGAGGACGCGCAGGCGAGGCGCGAGAGCCTCGAGGGCGCGAGCGATCCCGCCTCGGCGGCGACCGAGTCGGTGTTGAGGCGCCTCGCCGACCTGCTGCGGTCGTGGGATGCCGGGCGCGGCACCCGGGACGCGGTGCAGGAGGTGAGAGACGCGATCGTGCGCCTTGCTGCGCTCGAACGGGAGCACCCCCTGAGCCTGGACGGGCAGAAGGAGCCGACGCTCAGCCCGGATGCGCGCCACATGGTTGCGATCGTCGAGCGACGCCTGCACCGCAACTGAATCACACACCCCACTGCCAGCGATCGCGGGTAGCGTCCGCGGCATCCGAAGCCACGATAGGAAGGATGACCATGTCAGACACGACGACGGCACCCGCCACAGATGAGGACCTCTCCACGATCGCCGCACTCGTCAAGGCGTCGAAGATCGCGATGCTCACGACCATGACGGCAGAGGGTCGGCACGAGAGCCGCCCGCTCGCGGTGCAGGAGGAGGAGTTCGCTGGCGACCTTTGGTTCTTCACGCAGGACCCGAGCAACAAGGTCGAGGCCATCCGCACGCACCCGCAGGTCAACGCGAGTTTCCAGTCGAACAAGGGCTTCGTCTCGATCGCGGGGACGGCAGAGATCGTCCACGATCGCCAGCTCATCGACGAACTCTGGAACCCCATGGTCGAGGCCTGGTTCCCCGAGGGTCGCGACGACCCCAAGGTCGCACTGATCCGCGTGCGGGCCGAGGCCGCCGAGTACTGGCACTCAGACGAGCCCGGCGTGGTCGCGGCCGTCAAGGGCGTCAAGGCGCTCATCACGGGTGGCCACCCAGACATCGGCGAGAACCGCACCGTGGGACTGTGACGGCCACACCATGACCACGCCAGCACGCACCGTGCTTGTGAGCGGGGCGTCGGGCTTCATCGGCTCGGAACTGCAGCGGCAACTCCGAGCCGATGGGCACACCGTCCTGCGGCTCGTACGCCGGCCCGCCGAGGAGCGGGACGAGTACGAGTGGCACCCGGAGCACGGGGCGCTCCCCGTCGAGGCGATCGAACGCGCCGACGCCGTCGTGAACCTCTCGGGGGCATCCCTCTCCCGCCTGCCCTGGACCTACCGTTACAAGCGGCAGATCCTCCACTCCCGCCTGCAGGCGACCCGCACGCTCGCGACCGCGATCGCCCGGTCATCCTCGCGACCAGAGGTCTTCGTGAGCGGCTCCGCTGTCGGCTACTACGGCGACCGCCCAGGCGAACTACTCGCGGAGGGCGCCCAGCGGGGCGCCGGCTTCCTGCCCAAGGTCGTCGCGTCGTGGGAGGGCGCGACCGCGCCAGCGGATGCCGCCACCAGGGTCGTGCACGCGCGCACCGGCATCGTGCTCGGCAGCGGGGGTGCACTGGCTCCCCTGCTTCTGCTCACCCGGCTCGGCCTCGCTGGCCCTATCGGCACCGGCCGTCAGCACTGGCCGTGGATCAGTCTGCACGATGAGGCTGCGGCCATCCGTCACCTGCTCTTCGACTCCAAGCTCTCCGGGCCCGTGAACCTCGTGGGGCCCGCCCCCGCGACGGCCGACGAGATCGGCAGGACCGTCGCACGGGCGATGGGCCGGCCGTACTGGCTCCGTGCTCCCCGCTTCGCGATCACGGCGGCACTCGCCGACGCCGGCCGCGAACTGCTGCTCGCCGACCAGAACGTCGATCCGGGCAGGCTCCACGGCGACGGCTTCACCTTCCGTCACCCGAGCGCGCGAGAGGCGGTTACTGCGTCGCTGCCGGCGTAGACGGAGCCGCCATCGCCTCGGCGATCGCCGACCCTGTCGCCTCGCCCGAGGCGCGGCCCGTGATGATATCGGCGATGTCGATGCCGACGAGGTCCTTGATGATCTGGGTCGATGTGGCGAGCTGCCCGGCGACGTTCTGGCCGAGCTGGGTGCCGCCGTCGCCGGAGATGACCGTGAGGTTCGAGATGGCCGCGTAGGGCTCGGAGGCGGCGCGCACAATCTCCGGGAGCTTCTCGATGAGCTGCTGGCGCAGGAGTTCGGTTGCTCGCTCCTCGAGCGCCTCGGCACGGGCCCTGGCAGCCTCGGCCTCGGCGGAACCGCGGGCCCGAATCGCATCGGCTTCGGCCTCACCCTCGGCACGCAGCGCCTCAGCGGCCGCGATGCGGCGGCTCTTCTCGGCGGCAGCGGATGCCTCGGCCTGCTTCTCGACCGAGTACGCCTCGGCGTCGGCGACCGCGCGGATCTCGGCATCGAGTTCCTGCTTGCGCAGGCCGACGCGCTTCTGGGCCGTGACTTCCTGCTGGGAGATGACCTCCTGCTGCGCGATCGCCTCGGCAAGCGGGCGTGAGGCGTCGGCCTCGGCTCGGGCCTTGTCGGTCTCCTTCTGGATCTCGGCGTTGCGCAGGTCAAGTTTGCGCTGTTGCTCGGCGACGGCCTGTTCCGCTCCGATGCGGGCCTCCTCCGAGGCCTGCTTCGAGACCGACTCCGCGATCTCGGCCACCTGCTTGACGCGAGCGGCCTCCGCACGCCCGAGGTCGCGGATGTAGCCGTTGTCGTCGTCGATCTCCTTGATCTGGAGGGTGTCGATCTGGAGCCCCTGCACGTCGAGTGACTCGCGGACGGCCTCGAGCACCTGCCCCTGCAGCGCGGAACGGTTCGTGATGATCTCGGTCACCGTGAGCTGGCCGACGATCGATCGTACGGAACCGCTCAGCACCTCCTCGGTGGATGCCTCGATCTCCTCCTGCTGGTTGAGGAAGCGCTGCGCTGCCGCACGCACCATCTCCTCCGTGCCGCCGACCTTGACGACAGCGACGGCATTGACGCGGATCGTGATGGCGTCGCGCGTCTGCGCCGTTGCCTGCACGTTGAGCTGCCGGCTGCGGAGGCTGAGCTTGAAGTGCGCCTCGACGATCGGCTTGACGAAGACGCGGGAACCGAAGACGACCTTCTGCCCGGCGTTCTCGATCTCACCGCTCTCCGCTCGCGCACCCGCCTTCTGCCGGGAGGTGACGATGATCGCCTCGTCGGGCTTCGCGATCTTGATGCCGCGCAGGGTCAGGAAGAGGAACACGAGCAGGACTACGCCGGCGACGGCGAGGAGCACCGTGCCGACGAGCGCGTCAAGGAAGAACATGCAGAGCCTTTCGGATGGTCGTGGGAGCAGTCGCACGAGCGCACGAAGGTCACCGACATCCGCTCAGCTTCGAGTATGTCGGAGAGTCACCCGCCGTGGCCAGAGCCAGCTCACTGCGCGATCGCGGCAAGATTGCGGATGCTCGGGAATATCGGTGCCGCTCGCGACGTTTGCTCGGTGTCGGTGTCACCCTCGGGTAGTCTCGATCCCCTGCCATTCGCGCCGTTTGTTCCGCGCGCAGTGCCCATCACTCTTCTGAAGGAAGCCACTTCTTGACCCTGCAGGACTCCTCCCCCAGCACCGCCTCCGTACCCGCCGCGCCGACGACCCAGGCTGTCAAGCCGGGTCTCGTCATCGCGCTCCTCGTGGTGTCTGCCTTCGTCGTCATCCTCAACGAGACCGTCATGGGCGTCGCGCTGACGCCCATCATGATCGACCTCGACATCACGGCCGCGACCGGCCAGTGGCTCACGACCGGCTTCCTCCTCACGATGGCCGTCGTCATCCCGCTGACCGGCTTCCTGCTGGAGCGCTTCCCGCTGCGGGGCGTCTTCCTCGCCGCGATGTCGCTCTTCTCGATCGGTACCCTCATCGGTGCGCTCGCGCCCGGCTTCGAGGTGCTGCTCGCGGGTCGTGTCGTGCAGGCGAGTGGCACCGCGATCATGATGCCGCTGCTCTTCACGACGGTGCTCAACGTCGTGCCGGCCTCGCACCGCGGGCGGATGATGGGCGTCATCTCGATCGTCATCGCGGTCGCCCCGGCGCTCGGCCCGACGGTGTCGGGACTCATCCTCAACGTCGCCAGCTGGCATATGCTGTTCTGGTCGGTGCTCCCCATCGCCCTGCTGGCGCTCGTGCTTGGCTCGGTCTGGGTGCGCAACGTCACGACGACGCGACCGGATGCCCGCTTCGACGTGCTCTCGGTCGTGCTCTCCGGCTTAGGCTTCGGTGGCCTGATCTACGGCCTCAGCAGCATCGGCGAGGCCGCCTCCGGCCACACGGCCGTGCCGATCTGGATTCCCCTCGTCGGTGGTGCGGCCTCGCTCATCCTCTTCGTGCTGCGCCAGCTGCAACTGCAGAAGGTCGACAGCGCGCTCCTCGACCTGCGCACCTTCCAGAGCAAGACCTTCAGCCTCGCGATCGCGCTCGTCGTGATCGTCATGGCCAGCCTCTTCGGGTCACTCATCCTCCTGCCCATCTACCTGCAGCAGGTGCTCGGCCTCGACGTGCTGGGCGTCGGCCTCATGTTGCTGCCAGGCGGCGTGCTGATGGGCGCCATCGCCCCCGTCGTTGGCAACCTCTTCGACCGCTTCGGGCCGACTCCGCTCGTCATCCCGGGCATGATCGTCTCGGCCGCGGCCCTGTGGGGCATGGCGACCTTCGACTCCGGCACCCCCATCGCCTGGATCATCGCCGTCCACCTCGCCCTGAACCTCGGACTGGGCTTCGTCTTCACCCCGCTCCTGACCTCCGCGCTCGGCTCGCTGCCGCCGCACCTGTACCCGCACGGCAGCGCGATCGTCGGCACCGTGCAGCAGGTTGCGGGCGCTGCAGGCACGGCGCTCTTCGTCACGCTCATGTCGGTGACCGCGGCTGCCGCGCTCGACTCAGGCACCAGCGCGAGGCTCGCAACCGGGGAGGGCATCCACGCGGCGTTCCTCGTCGGGGCCGCCGTCGCATCCGCAGCTGTGATCCTGGCGCTCTTCGTGCGCAAGCCCGCAGACATGGTCCACGGCGAAGGCGTCGCACCCGCCCATTAGATGACCGCGCGTGACGTTTCTTGACGTCACGTGACGACCTGTGACTGCGCGTGACTTGGCACGTTGTCGCGGCCCGAACCGGCGTCCTACTCTCGGCACACCCCGCCGTCGAGAACCAGGAGCGCCATCGTGCCCACACCGATCCACACCCAAGAACCCCGTGATCGTCGACGCCGTCTCCTAGCGATGACGGCCGCCGCGGTATCCCTCGGCATCGCCCTGTTGGCGGGATGCTCTGGACCCCAGGCGGCCGTCGGTGACGAGCGCGTCGAGGGTGGCACGATCGTCTACGGCCACCTGCAGGAGCCGCCGTGCATCTTCGGTGGCTGGGTGCAGCAGGCGTACCTGTCGCGCCAGGTGCTGGACTCGCTCGTCTCGCTCGAGGACGACGGCACCGTCGTGCCGTGGCTCGCGACCGACTGGACCGTGTCGGAGGACCAGCGCACCTGGACCTTCACGCTGCGCGACGACGTCTCCTTCACCGACGGCACGCCGCTCGACGCGCAGGCCGTCAGCGACAACTTCGAGTACTGGCTTGATGGTGGCAACGGCACCGTGCAGGCCTACCTCGCCGACTACTACGAGTCGAGCCGGGCGGTGGATGCCACGACCCTCGAGGTCACGCTCTCGGCCCCGTACTCGCCGCTGCTCAGCGTGCTTTCGCAGGGCTACTTCGGCATCCAGTCGCCGACCGCGCTCGCCCGCGGCAACGAGGCGAACTGCGAGCAACCGGTCGGCACGGGACCCTTCACGGTCGCCGCGTGGAAGCGCGGCGAGAGCGTGACCTTCGAACGCAACGATGACTACAACTCGGCACCCGCCAACGCCCGGCACGACGGCCCCGCCTACGTCGAGGGCATCGAGTGGCGCTTCCTCCCCGATTCCACGACCCGCTATGGATCGCTCGTCTCGGGTGAGACCGACGTCATCTACGACGTGCCGAGCATCGAGTGGGCGACCGCGAGCGAGCAGTTCGAGGTGCAGCGCTACATCACGCCGGGCCGGCCGGTCGCGCTCTCCTTCAACACGGTCGAGGGTCCCTTCGTCGACGAGCGGGTTCGGCAGGCCTTCGCCTTCGCGAGCGACCGCAGGGCGATCGTCGAGACCGTGTTCCGGGGCGCGGTGCCGTTCGAGGGCAACGGATCCGTGAGCCAGGGCACGAGCAATTACAACGCCGAGGTCGCCGCCGCCTACCCCTACGATCCCAACCGCGCCGCCGAGCTCCTCGATGCGGCTGGCTGGAGCGAGACGGATGCCTCGGGGTACCGCACGAAGGACGGCGAGACCCTCGAGATCGTCATCCCCTATGGCGCCGGCTCGATCCTCACGCAGGAGGGCTCGGCCGTGCTGCAGGCGATCCAGCAGCAGGTCAAGGATGTCGGCTTCAAGGTCACGCTTATCCCCGTCACGCAGAGCGAGCTCTTCGGGGGCGCCTACTCGCAACCAGACGAGCGCGACATCTACGTCGGCTACTGGACGTCGCCGACCGCGGCCATCCTGCACATCAACTACCGCCATCACCTGCCCGAGTCACCGAACGGCGCCAACTCGACCTTCTACAACGACGACGAGCTGCTCGCCCTCATCGAGGGGGCCAACGGCACGACGGAGCCGTCGGAGCAGGAGCGCCTCTACGCGGAAGCCCAGCAACTCATCAGCGACCGTGCCGTCGCGGTTGGCCTCTACACGCAGACGACGTCGCTCGCGGTGGGTCCACAGCTGCGGGATGTGTGGCTGGAGGCCTCCCAGGGCGAGCCCGTGTTCCACGACGCGTACTTCGTCCAGTGAGCAGCCACACCGTGACCGGGTCGGCCGTGGACGAGCAGCCCTTGAAGCGCCGAGTGGGCAACGGTGTTCTCCCGCGGGTGCTTGGCCGACTCGCAAGCGCCGTGCTCGTGCTCTTTGCCGCGGCGAGCGCGACCTTCTTCGCGCAGGCGCTCCTCCCGGGCGACCGGGCGACGCTCCTGCTCAACCAGCGCACGGGCCAGACGGAGGCGCGCAGCGACGAGGAGCTCGCCCCGATCCGGGCGGAGTACGGCTTCGACGACCCGATCCTCGTGCAGTATGCCGACTACCTGGGCGGCCTGTTGAGCGGGCGGCTCGGCGTCTCGTACCAGATGCACCAGCCGGTCGAGGCACTCATCGCGGAGCAGATTCCCGCGACGCTCCTCCTGACGGTCACGGCGCTCGCGGTCGCCTGGGTGCTGACGCTCGTGTGGACCATCGCGACCACGCGCCGTTCATCCCGCATCGACGCGATCGGCAGCGGCGTCGAGACGGTCGCCGCGGGACTGCCGCCCTACTGGCTCGGCGTCATCCTGCTCGTGGTCTTTGCGCTGGGGCTCGGCTGGTTCCCCGTCATCGGCGGCTCCGAGGCTGCACGCCTCGTGCTTCCCGCCCTCACCCTCGGCATCCCCCTCGCGGGCTTCATGGGCCAGGCGACGCGGGCAGCCTTCGAGCGAGCACTCGAGCAGCCCTTCGTGACCTCGGCGCGGATGCGCGGCATGAGCGACCTCGGCGTGCGGGTGCGGCACGTGCTCCGGCACGCGGCACTCCCGGGTATCACGCTCTCGGGGTGGGCGCTCGGCTCGCTCATCTCGGGTGCCGTCATCGTCGAGACGATCTTCGCCAGACCTGGCATCGGCCGTGTGCTCGTCTCGGCCGTCAACTCCCGCGACCTTCCCGTCGTCGGCGGCATCGTGATCGTCGTCGCGCTCGTCTACGTCGTCGTGAACCTCCTCGTCGACCTCGCCTACTCCGGCGTCGACCCAAGATTGGCCACCGAATGACCGCGACCGCTGCTCCCCCGCTGTCCCGCACCCGCAGGACACCCTCCCCGACGCTCCTGCTTTCGCTCCTCGTGGTCGCATTCTTCCTCGCGGCCGCGATCATCCCGGGTGTGCTCGCGACGCATGACCCGCTCCAGTTCGACCTCGTCGCCGCCCTCCAGAGTCCCTCGCTCTCGCATCTCGCCGGCACGGACGAGGCGGGCCGCGACCTCTACTCCCGCATCATCTTCGGCACCCGCGAGTCGCTGTCGATCGGGCTCGGGGCGACCGCGCTAAGCCTCGCGATCGCCCTCGTGCTCGGCGTCGCGGCGGGGCTCGGTGGCCGTGTCGTCGACGCGATCGTCTCGCGCAGCCTGGATGTGCTCTTCGCCTTCCCCATGCTCCTCGTCGCGCTGCTCTTCGTCGCCGCCTTCGGCCCCTCGCCCGCGACCCTCGTGCTCGCGGTCGGCATCGGCACGGCCCCCGGCTATGCCCGCATGATCCGTGGACAGGTGCTCGCGGTGTGCACATCGCCCTACGTCGAGGCGGCGCACGCCGTGGGCCACAGCTCGTGGCGGGTCCTGCGCCAGCACATCGTGCCCAACGCGGTGCGCCCACTCGTGGCCGTCGCGACCCTGAGCATCGGGCAGTCGATCGTGTGGGCATCCGGCCTCTCATTCCTGGGCCTCGGCGTCGCCCCGCCCTCGCCCGAGTGGGGCGCCCTCCTCGATGCGGGCCGTGCCTACATGACCCACGCGTGGTGGCTTGAGGTGCTCCCCGGACTCGCGATCGTGCTCCTCGCCCTCGCCGTCACCACGATCGGCCGCCACCTGCAGCAGCGCCTGGAAGGACACCGCGCATGAGCCTCACCCTCGACCCCGCCACGACCCGAATTCCGGATGCCTCGGCCACGGGCTACCTCGTCGAAGACCTGTCGGTCACGTTCCCCGGGAGCACCGCGCCGACCGTGCAGGGCGTCTCGCTGGCGCTCGCGCCCGGCCGCTGCCTGGCGCTCGTTGGCGAGTCCGGCTCGGGCAAGAGCGTCACCGCCCGCACGCTCGTCGGACTCACCGGGGCGGGCGCCTCCGTGCGCGCGCGTCGGCTCGAGCTCGACGGCCGAGACCTCTCGGGGTTGCGAGACCGCCAGTGGCGTGGCATCCGGGGCCAGCGCGTCGGCTTCGTGCTGCAGGACGCGCTCGTCTCGCTCGACCCCCTTCGGCCCGTCGGCCGTGAGATCGAGGAGGCCCTGCGCCTCCACGGCTGGGGTGACCGTGCGGCGAGGCGACGCAAGGTCATCGACCTGCTCTCGGCGGTGGGCGTGCCCGAGCCGGAGCTTCGGGCGAAACAGCGCCCCGACGAGCTCTCTGGAGGGCTGCGGCAGCGGGCACTCATCGCCTCAGCCCTGGCGCTCTCCCCCGGCGTCATCATCGCCGACGAGCCGACTACGGCGCTCGACGTGACCGTGCAGGCACAGGTGCTCGACCTGCTCGAGGCCGCGAAGCGGCGGGGTGCCGCCCTCCTCCTCATCAGCCACGACCTCGCCGTCGTCTCCCGCCTGGCCGACGACATCGCGGTCATGCGCGACGGTCGCATCGTGGAGCAGGGCACTGCTCGCGAGGTGCTCTCCGCGCCGAGCCACGAGTACACGCGGGCACTGATCGACGCGGTGCCGAGCGCCCACACCCGCGGAAGCCGGCTCGCACCGCACGTGCCGATCGTCGTGCATGAGCCGGGCCCCGGCGAGCGCCGCGACCCGCGCGGTGGGCCCGTGCTCGCGGCCGAGGGGCTCGTCAAGCGCTTCCCCGGACCCGGTCGGACGAGCCGCACCGCGGTCGACGGGGTCTCGTTCAGCCTCGCGCCGGGCGAGACGCTCGGCATCGTGGGCGAGTCCGGCTCCGGCAAGAGCACGGTCGCGCGCATGGCCCTCGCCCTCACGGAACCCGACGCGGGGCGCGTGCTGCTCCACGGCCAGCCCTGGACGGAGGCGAGCCGCGGCATCCGGCGCCCGCTCCGCCGCGAGATCACGGCCGTCTACCAGGACCCGCTGAGCTCCTTCGACCCCCGCTGGACGGTCGAACGGATCATCGCCGACAGCGTCGCGGCGCCCACCCGCGAACGCAGTGCCCGCGTCGACGAGCTGCTCGACTGGGTCGGGCTGCCCCGCGGCGTGCGCGAGCGGCATCCGCTGACCCTCTCGGGCGGCCAGCGCCAGCGCGTCGCGATCGCTCGCGCGCTCGCCCCGCGCCCCTCCGTCATGGTGCTCGACGAGGCGGTGTCGGCGCTCGACGTCTCGATCCAGGCGCAGGTGCTCGACCTGCTCGGCGCGCTCCAGCAGCAGCTCGGTGTCAGCTACCTCTTCATCAGCCACGACCTCGGCGTCGTGCACCACGTGAGCGACCGCGTGCTCGTCATGAAAGACGGCCGCGTCGTCGAGCACGGCGATGCCGACACCGTATTCACCGCCCCGCAACAGCCGTACACGCAACAGCTCGTGGCCTCACTGCCACGCCTCGAACGCTCCGCCCCCTCGAAAGGAACAGCATGACCAGCCCACTGCGCTTCAACGCCTTCGTCATGAACACCGGCTCCCACATCCACCACGGCCAGTGGCGCAGGCCGGATGCCCGCCAGCACGAATTTGCGGACGTCACCCTCTGGATTGACCTCGCCAAGACGCTCGAAGCCGCCCGCTTCGACGCCCTGTTCTTCGCCGACGTCAGCGGGCACTACGGCGACGCGGATGCCGACTACGGCGTCTATGTGCGCGAGGGGCTGCAGATCCCCAGCAACGACCCGCTCGTGCTGCTCGGTGCGCTCGCGGTCACGACGGAGCACATCGGCCTCGCGCTGACGAGCAACGTGATGCAGCAGCATCCCTTCAATTTCGCCCGCCAGGTCTCGACGCTCGACCACATCTCCAACGGCCGAGTCGCCTGGAACATCGTGACCGGCACGCAGGACAACGGCGCCCGCAACTACGGCCTGCCGCAGCTGACCGACCATGCCGAGCGCTACCGCTGGGCCGAGGAGTACGTCGACGTCGCCTACAAGCTCTGGGAGGGGTCCTGGGATGACGACGCCGTGCTCGTCGACAAGGAGGCCGGCGTCTTCTCCGACGTGTCGAAGGTGCACAAGATCCACCACGTCGGCGAGCGCTACACGGTCGAGGGGCCGCACCTGCCCTCCCCCTCGCCGCAGCGCACGCCCGTGCTGTACCAGGCGGGTTCGTCGGGCGCCGGGCGCGCCTTCGCCGCCAACAATGCCGAGGCGGTCTTCATCATCAGCCCGACGCCCGAGGCGGCCCGCGCGCAGATCGAGGACACCCGCGCGCAGGCCGTCGCTGCGGGACGCCGGCCGGAGGACGTGAAGTTCTTCCAGGGCCTCTCCTTCGTGATCGGCGAAACGCAGGAAGAGGCGCAGGCGAAGTGGGCAGAGTACCGCGAGTACTCGAGCCTCGACGGCTACCTCGCCCACGCCGCGATCGTCGACAAGTCCGGCCGCACCTACGCGCCCGAGACGCCGCTCTCCGAGGTCGACACCAACACCGCGAAGGGCTTCCTGGATGCCGCGGCCGCCCTCGTGACCGACCGTGAGCCCGTCGTGGCCGACCTCGCCGCGCGCGCCCGGGGCGACCACACCGTCATCGTTGGCACGCCCGAGCACATCGCGGACGAGTTGGAGCGCTGGCAGGCCGCCGGCGTCGACGGCATCAACGTCATCAACTGGGTCATCCCTGGCTCCTTCGAGGAATTCACGGAGAAGGTCATCCCCGTGCTCCAGCGCCGGGGGCTCGCCCAGTCGGAGTACACGCCCGGGTCGCTGCGCCGCAAGCTCTTCGGCGACGACCGCCTCAACGAACGGCACCCCGCCGCCCGCTACCGCGGCGCGTTCGGCGAGAACGCCCTCGTCGGCGGCAGCGCGAGGGACGCGGTCTCGGTGTGAGTCGTGCGGGTATGCCTCGGCCGATATTCTCGAGGCATGCCCGCCGCCGACACCGCCCCGAAGGCGCCCGGGATGCTGCGGGGCTTCGCTGAGGGCGTCGGGCTGCTGTTCCGCGGCTTCCGGGCCTGGGGGTCCAACCCGCGCGCCATGCTGATCGGCCTCGTGCCCGGCCTCATCACGTCACTCGTCTTCGGCGCCGCCATCATCGCGCTGCTGATGAACCTCGACCACCTCGTGACGTGGATCACGGGCTTCGCCGACGACTGGGACGAACTCTGGCGCACGGTCGTCCAGATCGCCGTCGGCATCGGCATCATCGGCGCCGCGGCCCTCGTGGCGGTCTACACGTTCACGGTCGTCACCTTGACGATCGGGGCACCGTTCTTCGAGCACATCTCCCGCGCCGTCGACGACCGCATCTCGCCCGTGACCGAGGCGCCAGAGGTGCCCATGCTTCGCGGCATCCTGCGCGGCGTCGGCGAGGCGATCGCAGTGCTGGCGCTCACCGTCCTCATCGGGCTCGGCCTGTTCCTGCTCGGGCTCATCCCGATCGCGGGCAGTGTCACGGCCGCAGTCATCGGCGCCTTCACGGGCGGGTGGTTCCTGGCGCTCGAACTGACGGCGACGGCATTCGAGCGCCGCGGCATCCGCTTCGGTGCACGGCGACGGATGCTCGGCCAGCGCCGCTCGGTCACACTCGGCTTCGGGGTCGCAGCGTTCGTGCTGTTCCTCGTGCCGCTCGGTGCCGTCGCCACCATGCCGGCCGCCGTCGCGGGGGCGACCCTGCTCGCGCGCCGCACGCTCGGCGAGCCCACGCGCGCGGTCGAGTAGATCGCTTCAGCGGTGCACTGACGCGCGCGACCGCCTCGGCCCGCCGTTCGCGCTGCAGTTTCCGTGCCGCGCTACAAGAATGTCTGTAGCGCGGGACGGAAACCGCAGCGCAACGGAATCAGTTCTCGCCGGAGATGGCCCGCTCGAGGCGCTCGACCTTGCCATCGAGCTCTCCCGTGTAGCCGGGGCGGATGTCGGCCTTGAGCACGAGCGAGACGCGCGAGCCGAACTCACCGACGGCATCCGTCGCTCGCTTGACGACATCGAAGACCTCGTCCCACTCACCCTCGATCGTCGTGAACATCGCGTCGGTGCGGTGTGGCAGGCCGGATTCGCGCACGACCTTGACGGCGGCCGCGACCGCGTCATGCACGGACCCATCGGTGCGGCCGGTGCCGCCTGGCGAGACAGAGAAGGCAACAAGCATGGCTCCAGTGTAGGGCCGAGCACGCGCCTCGAATGGGGGTCAGCCGGGGCGAGCCAGCTGGTGCGCTCAGGCCGTGGCGGTCTCGTCAATCACGACGTCGGCGAGTGAGCGCGGGTCCTCGCGCGCGATGAAACGATCCTCCTGGCGCGCCCACCGGTCCCAGTACGGCGCATAGCCCTCGCCATCCCGGGCGAGGGCGCGCTGCTTCCTGGTGGGGGCGTCGAGCTCAACCCACACGCCGAAGGTCGCGAGCGCCCGTGACGCCCGGCTGAGCGAACCGCAGCCCTCGATCACGAGCGGGCGCGCCGCATCGAGCGGATGCCACGTGCCCGGCCGACCCGCGTTCCAATCCCAGCCTCGCCACCCGGGGTCGTCCGCCCGCAGCACGTCGGCGACGACCATGGCGCTCCCGGCGTCGAGTCCGTCCCAGCCCGGATAGAAGTCGTCGAGCCGCACGAGCTGCGCGCCCTCGATCGCCGCCGTGAGCGCCCTGGCCAGGGTCGTCTTTCCCGAGCCGGAGCGGCCGTCGATGAGCACGACCGGGCGGGCATCCGCCGCAACCGCGTCGACGATGCGGGGCACGTGCGTCACGATCGCATGCGCCGTCTCCGGCTGCCGCCCTGGCGCGGGGTCGGGCGTGGCATCCGGTCTCATGCCCTCGCCCAGATGAAGTTCCAGTGGCCGGTCGCGACCGAGACCGCGACGGCGGTCGCCGCGATCGCAGCACCGATGATGAGCAGCAACACCTCGGAACGCCCGAAGTGTGACGCTCGCGCCCACGAGCGCCGGGTGGTGCCGCCGAAGCCGCGGGCCTCCATGGCCGTCGCGAGCTTGCTGCCCCGTCGGATCGCGATCACGAGGAGCGCGAACGCCTGCCCTGGCAGCCGTCGAACACGCCCGTGGTCGCTCACGCCCCGGGCGCGGCGGCCGAGCTCTAGGCTGCGCCAGTCGGAGATCAGCAGTCCCACGAGTCGGAGCCCCGCGAGCGCGCCCAGCACGAAGCGGCTCGGCAGCTTGGCGACCTGCGCGAGCCCGTCGGCGAGGTCTGTCGGGTCGATCGTGATGAAGAGCACGACGGCGGGGAGGCCGATCGCGAGCACGCGCAAGACGGTCGCGATCGCGAGCGTGACCGAGCCCTCCGTGACGTGCACGAAGAGCCACTCGAAGTAGGTGTCGCCGGATGCCTCGCCATAGAGTGCGATCGTCACGCCGGCGAGCGGCGCCATGATCCAGATCGGCAGCGTGCGCAGCCAGAAGGTGCGGGCGCTCACGCCCGCGAAGGCGAAGAGGGCGAACTCCAGCACGAGGGCCACGGTTGCCGAGACCCAGTCGATCGTGAGCACGAGCACCCCGGCGACGAGGAGGGCCGTCGCCAGCTTCGCGACAGGATTGATCGTCGCCACTGCGCGGTCGGGGCGCACGGCGACCGCCGTCATGCGAGCACCTCCGCACGCGGCTGCAAGCGGAGCGTCGATGTCGCGAGGGCGTCGACGAGCCGCTCGTCGTGCGTCGCCATGACGATCGCGTTGCCGTCATCGAGCAGGGAGGTGAGCATCGCCACGAGTTCCTCCCACGTGCGCGAGTCCTGGCCGAACGTGGGCTCGTCAAGCATGAGCACGGGCGGCCGCGTCGCGAGCATGGTCGCGACGGAGAGCCGACGCTTCTCGCCACCCGAGAGCGTGAAGGGGTTGGCGTCGGCGAGGTGCGTGAGCCGGAGCCGCTGCAGCAGTTCGTCGATGCGTGCCTCCTGTTCGGCGCGGCTGACCCTGAGCGCGCGCAGCCCGATCGCGAGTTCCTCGCGCACCCGGCCGGTGAGCAACTGGTGCTCGGGGTCCTGGAACACCGTGCCAATGCGCGTGAGGAGCTCCCGCGATCGCCACCTGAGCGGCGCATCCCCCGCCCCGTCTGCCAGCACAGGATGCGCGAGCACCCTGCCCGCCGCTGGCGCGAGCAGCCCCGCGAGGGTCAGCACGAGGGTCGACTTGCCGGCACCGTTGGCTCCCGTGAGGGCGATCGCCTGCCCAGCGCCGACCGTGAGGTCGACCCCCTCCTGCACGACGCGCCTGCCTCGAGCGACCGACAACTGCTCGGCCGACACGAGTGACTCGCCGCTGCCGTGATCCCGGCGCACGGGCATCCGCGGTGGGTGGCTCGGAACCCAGACGCCGGATGCTGCGAGCGCCTCACCCTCGTCGGTGAGCACCCGCGCGGGGACCCCGTCGGCGAGCACTCCCCCGTCGGCGCCGAGCACGATGACCCGATCGACCAGCTCTCGCCAGACCTCGACGCGGTGCTCGACCACCACGAGGGTCGCGCCGGTCTCGTCGAGCACGCGGCGCGTGGCCTCCACGACCTCGCGCACGCCCTCGGGGTCGAGGTTCGCGGTCGGCTCGTCGAGGAGGAGGAGCCCCGGCCGCATGGCAAGCACACCCGCGAGGGCGAGCCGCTGCTTCTGTCCACCCGAGAGCGCCTCGGTCGAGTGCTCGAGCGGCAGGTCCAGGCCCACGATCGCCAGGGCCTCGCGCACGCGGCGCCAGGTCTCCTCGCGCGGCACGCCGAGATTCTCGCAGCCGAAGGCCACGTCGTCGCCGACCCGCGCGAGGATGACCTGCGAGTCGGGGTCCTGCAGCACGAGCCCCGCTCGTCCCCGGCGGGACGCGGGATGGTCACCGTCGAGCGTCAACTCTCCCGCGCTCTCGCCCTCCTCGTCCCCGCCGAGCACGCCGGCGAGTCCGTGGATGACGGTCGACTTGCCAACACCGGAGGCGCCGAGCAGCAGCACTCGCTCCCCCGGCTCGATCGCGAGATCGAGGTCGCGCACGGCCCAGTCGTCCCGGCCTGCGTGCCGCCACCCCCAACCCCGGGCGCTGACTCGGGCCCCGGGCATCCGGGATTCCATGGTCGTCAGCGCCGCGCGGGGACGCGCCCCGAGGCGAAGCGGTTCAGCGCCCCGGCCCTCGCGAGTCCGCGGACGGCGAGCCACGAGAGCACGCCGGCGAGGATGGCGCCCGAGATGATCGCGGAAATCGTGTAGACGGTCGCGAACAGCGGCGCCGCGCCCGGGTACCAGAGCGTGAGGTCGGTGATCGCCATCGCGAGGCCGGCTCCCATGCCCGCGAGGATGGCGCCGCTCAGTCGCCAGTTCGTGTAGACGAAGAGCGCGAAGATGAGCTCGGCGCCGAGCCCCTGCACGAAGCCGGAGACGAGCGTGAGCGCGCCCCACTGGTTGCCCACGAGGGCCGAGACGGTCGCCGCGATCATCTCGCCGTAGATCGCCGCGCCGGGCTTGCGCACGACGAGCGCCGTGAGCACGCCCGCGAACAACCAGCCACCTCCGAAGAGCGCCTGGAGGCCGGGCAGGAATCCGACGAGCCCGCTGAGGGGCTCGTGGGCAACGTTCCAGGCCAGGAAGATAAGGCCGGATGCGACGCCGATGACGCTCGCGACGACGATGTCGACAACCCTCCAGCGAAGGCTCGGCTTCGCCTTGGCGGATGCGACAGCAGGTGCAGTTGTAGTGTTCATATTTCCCTCCCTGCGCTGGCATTATCCAGATCAGGTTCGACGGTCGAAGCTTGGAGTAGCTTCCTCTCAGCCCGGCTCACCGGACTCCCGTGTGTGTATGTGTGGCCCCATCATAGCCCGGGGGCCGAGCGCATTTCAGCCTCAGCCGACGCGCACGACCATCTTGCCGATATTGGCCCCGTGCATCATGTCGAGGAACGCCGCTGGGGTGTTCTCGATCCCCTCGACGACGGTCTCGTCGTAGATGAGCTCACCCGAGCGCACCCAGGGCGTGACCTCGGCCGCGAACTCCTTGAAGTGCTCGTTGTAGCGGTTCACGGTGAAGCCCTGCAGGGTCAGGCCACGCTTGATGAGGTTGGCGAGGTTGCGGGGCCCGGGTGCAGGCTGGGTCGCGTTGTACTGTGAGATCATGCCGCAGATGGCACCGCGGCCGCCGTCACGGAAGGCCCCCAGCGCGGCCTCGAGGTGCTCGCCGCCCACATTGTCGAAGTACACGTCGATGCCGTCGGGGGCCGCCTCGCGCAGGCTCTTGCGCACGGGGCCCTCCTTGTAGTTGATCGCCGCATCGAAGCCGTAGCGCTCCGTGAGCGTGCGCACCTTCTCCTCCGAGCCCGCCGAGCCGATGACCCGGGAGGCCCCGGCGAGCCGGGCGATCTGCCCCACCGAGCTGCCGACCGCCCCCGCAGCGCCGGAGACGAAGACGATGTCACCCTCCTGCAGCCGGGCGATCTTGCGCAGGCCCACCCAGGCGGTGAAGCCGGGCATCCCGAGCGCCCCAAGGTAGACCGAGGGGGTGATGCCGGGGATCTCCTCGACCCGACGGAACGCGGATGCCTCGCCCTGGGCGACATCGCGCCAGCCGAGCGAGTGCAGCACGAGGTCGCCGACGGCCAGCCGCTCCGAGTTGCTCGCGACGACGCGGCCGACGGCGCCGCCCTCCATCGTCTCGCCCAGCACGTAGGGCGGCACATAGGACTTCACGTCGTCCATGCGGCCCCGCATGTAGGGGTCGACCGAGACGAACTCGTTCGCGACGCGCACCTCGCCATCGGCGAGCTCCGGCAGGTTCACCGTGACGGTGCGGAAGGTGTCGTCCGTGGGCCAGCCGCTCGGGCGCTCGGCGAGCTGGATCTGGATGCTCTTGGAATGGTCGGGTGATGCCACGATGCCTCCTGTCGGTGGGGTCCGGCGCTGGACCCCTATCGACGCTAGCATCCACACCGACCAGCCGGTATGCGTGCGTCTGCTCAGGCGCGCGCTTGCGCGATCGCATCCTCTGCCGCGACCCAGGCGAGCATCGCGCACTTGACGCGCGCGATGTACCGCGAGACTCCGCCGAGGGCGGCGGCGTCTCCGAGGAGCTCCTCGTCGGGCTGGATCTTCCCGCGCGAACGCATGGCCGTGCGAAAGCTCTCGATGCGCTCGTCCAGGGCGTCGAGCGACATGCCGTCCCCGACCATCTCACTGAAGAGCGACGCGGATGCCTGGGAGATGGCGCAGCCGTGGCCCTCCCAGTGCACGTGGGCCAGACCGTGCTCGTCGATCGCGATCTCGAGCGTGACCTCGTCGCCGCAGGTCGGGTTGAGCTGGTGCGAGCTCCCGTCGGCGTTGCCGACGAGCCCGAAGCCGATCGGCTGGCGGGAGTGGTCCAGGATGATCTCCTGGTAGAGGGACTGCAGTTCTGAGGAACTCACGGGCGCACTCCGAAGAAATCGCGGGAGTCGGCAACCGCCTCGATGAAGCGGTCCACCTCCTCCTCTGTCGTGTAGATATAGATGCTCGCCCGCGTCGACGACGTGACGCCGAGGCGGCGATGCAGGGGCTGGGCGCAGTGATGTCCGACGCGCGCCGCGATGCCCCGGTCATCGAGGAACTGACCGACATCGTGCGAGTGGATGCCCGCGACGTCGACGCTCGCGAGGCCGACGCGCTCTGCACCTGCCACTGGTCCGAGCACCCGCACCCCCTCGATTGCGGCGAGGCCATCGGCGAGACGAGCGCCGAGCGCAGCCTCGTGGGCCGCGATCCTGTCCATGCCGATTGCCTCGAGGTAGCCGATCGCGGCCGCGAGGGCGACCGCCTGCGAGACACGCTGGGTGCCCGCCTCGAAGCGCTGCGGCGCGGGAAGGTACTCGGCGCGCTCCATCGTCACGGTCGTGATCATGGAGCCACCAGTGAGGAACGGCGGCAGCGCGTTGAGCAACTCGCGGCGCCCGTAGAGCACGCCGATGCCGGTCGGCGCGAGCATCTTGTGCCCGGAGAAGGCCATGAAGTCGACGTCGAGCGACGCCACATCAACGGCCATATGAGGAACGGACTGGCACGCATCGAGCACCGTGATCGCCCCGACCTCGCGGGCGCGGGCCACGATGCGGTCCACGGGACTGATGCTGCCGAGCACGTTGGACACGTGTGTGAAGGCGACGACCCGAGCGCGTTCCGTGATGGTCTCGTCGAGACCGTCGAGCATGAGCTCGCCCGCGTCATCGACGGGGATGAAGCGCAGCGTCGCCCCGGTGCGGGACGCGAGCTCCTGCCAGGGGATCAGGTTGGCGTGGTGCTCCTGCTCGGTCACCACGATCTCGTCTCCGGCGCGCAGGGAGACCGCGTCAGCGCCGCCGCGCGCGCTCGCGGCCGAGATGCCGTAGGCCACGAGGTTGATGGCTTCCGTCGCATTCGAGGTCCAGACGACCTCATCCTCCGCTGCGCCGATGAAGCGAGCGACTGTCGCGCGGGCATCCTCGAAGAATTCCGTGGCGAGCGCCGCAAGTGTGTGGGCACCGCGGTGCACCGCCGAATTGTGCCGTTCGTAGAACTCGCGCTCGGCATCCAGCACCTGCCGCGGCTTGAGCGAGGTGGCGCCGGAGTCGAGATAGGCGAGCGGATGCCCGTTGACCTCCTGCTGGAGGCTCGGGAAGTCGGCGCGGATGGCGCTGACCTCGGAGGGGGTCAGCGCATGGTCTGTCGGTGTCGCGGGGGTGATGGCGGTCCTGCTCTCGGTCGTGCCTTCCAGCCTATGCGCACCTGAGTATTGCCGCAGAGATCGCACACTCAGGCGTCATCAGGACGGACCATGGCGACACGCCGTTCCTGACCTGGAGGAGGAATCTATGACGAGTGATGTCGTCCAGAATCGTCGCCACAATGCGGGCTGGATCGTGGCAGGTGCACTGCTTGCGCTCATAGGCCTGGCCTGCGTCATCCTGTCGTTCGTTCTGGGAAACACCTGGAACGAAGAAGGTGGCACGGAGCACGGCGCCACACAGGCGGCGTTGCTCATTCCGGGAGCGATTGCACTTGGCCTGGGCCTCGTCGCACTCGTGGTCGGTTTCATCAAACGCGCTCCGAAAGGAGGCGAACAGGCGGGGATCACGCGCAAGCAGTGAGTCGCGACATCGTAGGCGAATCCGCCCGAGAATTGCACCTGTTATCGAAATGTGACATTCGGCAGCGGAGACGTTCACGGCCGGAAGACCGACGTCGCGATAGAGGCGTCGGTTCGAATGTGACGAACCCTCCATATCGGGGCTCGGGTGACCCCGGCCGATCGCCGCGAGCATGGGCGAGGAGGCGGTGTCACGCAGCAGCCTGAAACGCGTCAGAGAACGGTTGAATCGCGTCCCTTCCGCGGCTCTTCGGGGGCCTCGGTAGCACGCATCACGAGAGGCAGCAAGGTTCGCCCGGGCCCCGGCGAGTCGTCGCCCGCGCGGCCCCCGAGGGGTGGCATCCCGTCGGAGCCCGTGCGTATGGTGGGGGCCCATCACCACTTCGGGTCGGGTCTGTCTGCGTCTCCCTAGTCCGCAGACGAGGTTCGTCCTACACGACCGAATGAGGAGCATGATGAACAAGCGACGGAGCCAGAGAGCTCGTCTAGCAATCGCCACGACGGGGGTCGCGGCACTCGCACTCACCGCGTGCAGCGGAGGAGGCGGCAACGGAGGTGACTCCGACGAGGACCTGCTGGCTTCGCTTCAGGAAGCCGGCACCATCACGGTCGCCATCGCCGATGAGCGTCCCTATTCCTGGCTCGACGGCGACGAGCCGACGGGCGCGACGATCGCCATGCACGAAGAGATCTTCGGCAACATGGGCATCGACAACGTCGAGGTCGTACAGGTCGACTGGAACTCCCTGATCCCCGGCCTCAACGCGGGCCGCTTCGACGCGGTCAGCGCCGGAATGTCGATCCTCCCCGACCGCTGTGAGCAGGCCGCGTTCAGCGATCCCGAGATCATGTACACCACCGCGCTCATGGTGCCCGAGGGCAACCCCAAGGGTCTCAGCGACCTCGACTCAGTCGTTGAAGCAGGCGACGTGAACCTCGCCGTCCTCGCTGGCGGCATCGAGGCGGGCTACGCCGAGTCCCTCGGCATCACGAACGTGCAGAGCGTTCCGGATGCGCAGTCCGGCATGGACGTCGTGGCCAACGGCCGCGCCGACGCCTTCGCGATGACCGCGATCTCGCTCAACTGGATGGTCGAGAACAACCCGAACGCCGGCGTCGAGACCACGCAGGCCTTCGTGCAGGAGATCGACGGCGTCGAGCAGGTGGGTGCCGGATCGACCGTCTTCCGCAAGGGCGACACGACGCTGCTCGAGGCATACAACGAGGAGCTCGCGAAGATTATGGACAGCGAGGAGAAGTACCTCGAGCTGGTGGGCGAGTACGGCTTCACCAAGGAGAACATGCCTCCCGCTGACCTCACGACCGAGATGCTCTGCGCGGGTGACCTGGGCTAACACCCTCTCCCATGGATAGCAATATCGAAGCGCTGGTGGCGGCGCTGCCGAGAGTCCTGGATGGCGTGTGGATCACGATCCAGTTGACCCTCGGCGGCGCCGCACTGGCCATGGTCATCGCGGTGATCTTCGGAATCCTTGCGCGCAGCTCGCGGACACTCGTCCGCGGCTTCGCACGCACGGTCATCGAGTTCTTCCGCGGCACGTCACTCGTGGTGCAGATCTTCTGGTTCTTCTTCGTCCTGCCGCAGCTGGGCGTCGAACTCCACCCAATGGCCGCGGGAATCCTCGCGCTCGGCCTCAACTACGGCGCCTATGCCGCCGAGGTCGTTCGCGGTTCCATCAACTCCGTGCCCACCGGGCAGTGGGAGGCGACAACAGCCCTGAGCATGACGAGGGCGCAGCGGATGCGTCGGGTGATCTTCCCGCAGGCGTGGGCGCTCATGATCCCGTCGCTGACGAACCTCCTCATCCATCTGCTCAAGGGCACGGCGGTCGTCGGCACGATCACGATCACCGACCTCACGTTCCGCCTGGATTCGCTCCAGCGCGACACCAACACCTTCTTCGCCTATGGACTGGGTCTCGTCATCTACTTCGTGCTCGCCTACATCCTGACGCTCATCATGAACGCGCTCGAAGTGCAGGCGAAGCACCGCCTCGGACGCGGTGAGTCGCTCAAGGAGGCCCTGAGCCTCCGCTCCCCCGATACGGGTGTCGAAGCAGGAGAGGCGGCCAAGTCATGAACGAGTTCTGGAACTGGGACCTCGCCTTCGAGGCCCTCCCCCGGCTCCTGACGAGCTTCCTCACGGTGACCCTCCTGGTCACGGTCGTGAGCACGGCAATCGCTGCCGTCCTCGGCCTCGTGCTCGCGATACTCCGGATGTCGCTGCCGAAGCCGCTCGCCATGATCCTGAAGTTCATCATCGACTTCATCCGGATGACGCCCATCGTCGTGCAGTTGATCTTCGCGTACTTCGCGTTCACGAACATCACGCCGCTGACGATCGGCATCATCATCTTCGGCATCCACTACGCCACCTATATGGCGGAGGTCTACCGCGCGGGCATCGAGTCCGTGCCGAAGGGCCAGTGGGAGGCGACGACGGCCCTGTCGATGTCTCGCACCCGCACGTGGGTCGCCGTGATCATCCCGCAGGCCGTCAGGGCCACCGTGCCGGCGCTCGGCAACTACGCGATCTCGATGTTCAAGGAGACGCCGTTCCTCCTCATGATCGGCGTCGTCGAGATGGTGCAGGCGGGCCTGATCTTCGGCGGCAACAACTTCAAGTACATCGAAGCAATCACTCTCGCCGGCGTCATCTTCCTGCTCGCCAGCTACCCGACATCGCTTCTCATCGGCAGATTGGAAAAGCGCCTTGCCTTCAAACACTGACTCCCCGAACGGCGGGAACGTACCCGCCATCAGATTCGACGACGTCGAGAAGCGATTCGGTGACACGGTCGTGCTCGACGGCCTCAACTTCACTGTCAACAAAGGCGACCGCGTCACGCTGATTGGCCCCTCGGGCTCCGGCAAGACGACCATCCTGCGCCTCGTCATGACGCTCGAGGAGTTGAGCGGCGGATACATCTATATCGATGGCGAACCGCTCAGTCATGACAACGTCGACGGCAAGCGGGTCGAACTGAACGAGAAGCACAAGAACGAGATCCGCAAGCGGATCGGCATGGTCTTCCAGCAGTTCAACCTGTTCCCCAACATGACCGTGATGGAGAACATCATCGAGGCGCCCGTGCATGTGCTCGGGATGTCGAAGGATGACGCCAAGGAGAGGGCCCGCGGCCTCCTCCAGCAGGTGGGCCTCGCCGACAAGGAGGACGCCCATCCGCTCGAGCTCTCGGGCGGCCAGCAGCAGCGCGTCGCGATCGCACGGGCGCTGGCGATGGACCCCGAGATCCTCCTGCTCGACGAGGTGACCTCGGCGCTCGACCCCGAGATCGTGGGCGAGGTGCTCGGCATCCTCAAGCACGTGGCCGACACGACCGACATCACGATGCTGATCGTGACCCACGAGATGCAGTTCGCCCGCGACGTGTCGAACCGCATCCTCATGTTCGACGGTGGCCGCATCGTCGAGGAGGGCACGCCAGAGGAGTTCTTCACGCACCCGAAGGAGCAGCGCACGCGCGACTTCCTGCAGGCGGTCGTCGCCGACCCGATCACGGGGGCGCTCCCCTGGCAGCCTGGCCCCGCCACGCCGACCCGGGATGGTGACACGCTCTGACCTCCCCCGACAGCGTCATCCGGCCCCCGCGGATCGGCGACGGTGCCGCCATGTGGCGCATCGCGCGCGACTCGCAGACCCTCGACCTGAACTCGTCATACGCCTACATCCTGTATGCGCGTGACTTCGCCTCGAGCTGTCGCGTCGCTGTCGTCGACGGCGAAATCGCCGGCTTCGTCATCGGCTATCGGCGGCCCGAGAGCCCCGAGACCGTGTTCGTGTGGCAGGTCGCCGTCGATGAGGCGTTCCGCGGGCTTGGGCTCGCCGGGCGGATGCTCGACAGCCTCGTCGAAGACGGCGTCGCCGACGGCTCCATCCGCATGCTGGAGACCACCATCACGGATGACAACCCGGCGTCGCAAAGGACCTTCGCCTCCTTCGCCGCGCGCTGGGGCGGGGCATCCGTCACGGTGCGACCGCTCTTCGAACGCGGCCACTTTCCCGAAGAGGGCGAGCACGAACCCGAGCCCCTCTATGAGATCGGCCCCCTCGCCGCTCAGGACTGAAGACCATCACCCACCCATCGCCCCGACCGGGGCGTGGCGTGCACTCCGCACGACACCACACAGGAGGAGAACACGGAAATGTCTACATCCACTCATCTCGAATCCCAGGTGCGCAGCTACTCGCGTTCCTGGCCCGTCGTCTTCGACCGCGCCGTCGGCAGCACCATGTACGACGAAGACGGTCGCGCCTACCTCGACTTCTTCGCGGGGGCCGGTGCCCTCAATTACGGGCACAACAACCCCGTGCTCAAGAAGGCACTCATCGACTACCTCAGCGACGACCGTGTCGTGCACTCGCTCGACATGTTCACGAGCGCGCGCGATGACTTCCTCAACACCTTCTCGGAGGTGATCCTCAAGCCGCGCAACCTCGACTACAAGGTCGTCTTCCCCGGTCCCGGCGGCGCGAACGCGGTCGAGGCGGCCCTCAAGCTCGCGCGCAAGGTGACGGGTCGCGAGTCGGTCATCAACTTCACGAATGCCTTCCACGGCATGACGCTCGGTGCCCTCTCGGTGACGGGCAACTCGCTCAAGCGCGGCGGCGCCGGCGTGCCCCTCGTGCACGCCACCCCCATGCCCTACGACGACTACTTCAACGGCGACTACCCCGACTTCTTCTATATGGAGCGCCTCCTCGACGACAGCGGCAGCGGGCTCAACACCCCCGCGGCCGTCATCGTCGAGTCGGTGCAGGGCGAGGGTGGCATCAACGCGGCCCGCGCCGAGTGGCTCCGCCAGCTCGCCGAGGTGTGCCGCACCCACGGCATCCTGCTGATCCTCGACGACATCCAGATGGGCTGCGGCCGCACGGGCGACTTCTTCAGCTTCGAGGAGGCCGGCATCGTTCCCGACATCGTGTGCCTGTCGAAGTCCATCAGCGGCTACGGCCTGCCGATGGCGCTCACGCTCGTGAAGCCCGAGTTCGACATCTGGGAGCCCGGCGAGCACAACGGCACCTTCCGCGGCATCAGCCCCGCCTTCGTGACCGCCGCCGAGGCCATCCGCACCTACTGGCAGGATGACGCGCTCAAGGACTCGACGATCGCCAAGGGCGCCAAGGTCGAGAGCCGCTTCAACGGCCTCGTCGCGCGCTACCCCGAGCACGGCCTCATCGCCAAGGGACGCGGGCTCGCCCGCGGGCTCCAGTTCGCGACGGGCGACCTGGCCGACGCGGTGTGCCGCGAAGCCTTCGAGCGCGGCCTCCTCATGGAGACCTCAGGGCCCGAGGGTGAGGTCATGAAGATCCTCCCCGCCCTGACGCTGAGCGATGCCGAGCTCGAGCAGGGGCTCGCCATCATCGAGGCATCCGTCGCTGCCGTGCTCGACAACGCAGAGCCGACAGCATCCGAGACAGAGAAGGAGACGACGAGCGCATGATCGTTCGCACGATTGACGAGATCACCGACACCGAGGCCGACATCAAGACCGAGAACTGGCGCAGCAAGCGCATCGTGCTCGCGAAGGAGAAGGTCGGGTTCTCGGTGCACGAGACAACCCTCTATGCAGGCACGGTGAACCAGTTCTGGTACGCCAACCACATCGAGGCGGTCTTCATCGTGGAGGGCGAGGGCGAGATCACCGACCTCGCGACGGGAGAGACGCACCAGCTGCGCCCCGGCTCGCTCTACCTGCTCAACAACCACGACAAGCACGAGGTTCGCCCGCGCACCGAGATGCGCACCGTCTGCGTCTTCAACCCGCCCATCACGGGCCGCGAGGTGCACGACGAGAACGGTGTCTACCCGCTGGTGACAGAGGTAGCCTGACCGGCACACGCCGCACGGAACAACGACGAAGGAGGAGGAATGTCAATGACCACGACGACCGCCGAGGACCTGTTCCCCACACGGCTCGCCGAGCCGAGCGACATGATCGAGCGCACACAGCCCGCCGTCTGGGGGTCCCCCGCCGACGGCCCCTTCAGCGCGGATGAGCTGGGCAGGCATGAGGAACGTGGCTTCACGATCCTCGACGACTTCATCTCGAGCGATGAGGTGCAGCTCTACAGCGATGAACTCGACCGCCTTGCGGCCGACGAGTCCCTGAAGGGTGACGCCCGCCTCATCACGGAGCGGTCGACGGGCGCCGTGCGCTCCGTCTTCCAGGTGGAGTCGCTCAGCGCGCCCATCGCGGCACTCGCCCGCAGCCCCAAGGTGCTTGACCGCGCCCGGCAGATCCTCGGCTCCGAGGTCTACCTGCACCAGACGCGCGTCAACTACATGCCGGGTTTCAAGGGCACGGGCTTCTACTGGCACTCGGACTTCGAGACCTGGCACGCGGAGGACGGCATGCCCATCCCGCGCGCCGTGAGCCTGTCGATCGCCCTGACCGACAACTACCCCTACAACGGCGGCCTCATGGTGATGCCGGGCTCGCACAAGACCTTCGTGCCGAGCGTGGGTGAGACGCCCGACGACAACTACAAGGAGTCGCTCAAGGCACAGGAGGCTGGCGTGCCCAGCCAGGAGGCCGTCACCGAACTGGCTCACCGCTACGGCATCGACCAGTTCACGGGCGCCGCAGGTTCCGCCCTGTGGTTCGACTCGAACATCATGCACGGCTCGGGCAGCAACATCACGCCCTACCCGCGCTCGAACGTGTTCCTCGTCTTCAACAGTGTCGAGAACACCCTGCGCGAGCCCTACGCGGCCAAGTCGCCGCGGCCGACGCACATCGCGAGCCGCGACTTCACGCCGCTGAGCTGAGTCGCTTCACGCGAGCGAGAGGGGGTCGGATGCCGCAGCATCCGGCCCCTTCGTCATCTCACGCCATACGGCCGCCGTCTGGGCCGAGACGTGCGGGTCGTGGGTCTGCTGCCAGTTGCGCCCTCCGCGGCGGAAGGTGAGCTGCACGGCGGGCGGCACGCTCGCTTCAGGGACCGGCTGCCCCACCCATTCGCACGGCCGCACGTGCACGAGGTCCACGTCGTGGGCTTCACGGGAGTCGTCGTAGCGCCACGAACCGGCCAGCCGACCGAGCCAGGCAAGGCCGTCGACGTCTCGCGTCCATATATAGGAGCCGTCGGGCGCATCCGCGAAACGCTCGAGGCGGCGGGCGCTCCGCTCGTCATGTTCCGTCGCGACGGCGACTGCGGCATCCGCGAGGCTTGCGGGCACCTGCGAGAGGCGCCCGCCGACGCCGCACACGCCGATCTGCAGGGCGCGCTCGACCGCTGCGCCGTCGGGAATGTCATCGCGGCGCGACCTCATGGGGGCGCGATAGACGTTGGGCACGATCATCCGTTCGAGAGGGTCTTGACGCACGAATGCCCTCGGCAGCTCGCCGAGGGCATTCGCGCCGCACGCGCGCGGTTATGCGCGCGTGCCGAATCAGGTGAAGAGGCTGACACCACCCGGCCCGACCAGCAGGCCGACGACGATGAGGACGATGCCCCACAGAAGCTGCCTGCGAACGATCGCGACGATGCCGGCGATGACGAGGATTGCAGCAATGATCCAAAGGAGGGTAGCCATGTGCTGTTGCTCCATTCCCCCGCGGCTGTCGCGCCCGGGTCTGGGCACGCAACTGAGCGGGTATCTGTTTTGTCGGACGCTACCCGCGCTCGCCATTCAGCAGCCCAGACGTTCAGCAAAAATTCAGGTTCGCGGAAAACGACCCACCTCGGGAGCGGGACAATAGGGGCACCATGAAAAACACCGACGAGATCAAAGAGTGGCTCAGCGAGCTGAAGTCCGAGCGCAGGAGCCTCGTGACCAAGCAGATGGTGCTCGGCAACACGGGCGCGATGGGTGCGCTCACATGGGTGCTCGACACCGAGGCCGACGACGATGCAGTGCGCCTGAAGATCAACGAACTCGAGGTCAAGCGCAACGAGAGCATGGCTGATGAGATGGCCGGAGTCGGCTATGGCGCCATGATCGAGGCGCTCAAGTGGGTGCTGCGCCCCCAGTAGTCGCTACGGGGTAACCGTGCGGGACTCATCCCACGGAACGGCCCAGCCGAGCGCGTCGAACATGTTCGACAGCACGATCGCCGTGAAGCCCCACACGAGGCGCTTCCCCACCTGGAAGGCGGGCGTCGTGAATGTACGCCCCTCGATCCGGTGCACGACCGAGCGTCGATTCTTCGGGTCGAGCAGGTCGGCGACCGGCAGGCGGAACACGTCGACCGCCTCGCGATGGTCAATGGCCGCGACATCCGAGGGCCTGGTCCACCACGCGGGCACGGGAGTCACGAGGTTGTGACTCACCGCGAGCGGCAGCTCCGGCAGGGTGCCGAGGATCTCGACCCCGGCCGGGTCGAGCCCCGTCTCCTCGACGGCTTCGCGCAGGGCCGTGGCCGTGACATCCGCGTCCTGCTCCTCGACGCCGCCACCGGGGAACGAGATCTGCCCCGGATGATGCCCCATGGTCGCGGCGCGACGCTGCAGCAGCACGTCGAGGT
The DNA here is from genome assembly GCA_015234465.1 of Salinibacterium sp. Taxonomy (GTDB): domain Bacteria; phylum Actinomycetota; class Actinomycetes; order Actinomycetales; family Microbacteriaceae; genus Homoserinimonas. The sequence continues at coordinate 189,267 of JADGNA010000006.1, forward strand.
CACGCGCGACGATGCCTGATGCGCTCGCGGGCACGGCGTCGAGGCGCCCGAAGAGCACGAGCACGCCGGAGCGGCGGGCTCGTGAACGGTCGAAGTCGAAGCGCGAAGCATCCATGTGCCATTCGAAGCCGCCGTCGCACAGCCGCCGCAGTTGCGCACGGGCGTCATCCATCTCGGGCATGTTGGCCAGCCTACCCAGCGGATGCTGCCGGGCGGTTTCTGCAAATTTGCTCCGCACGGCCGCACTCGGCGGGAGGTACCGTGCCCCGCACGACGTGAACGATGGCGCTGTGAGCGAAGGGATCGATGCGATGCGAGCGATGGTGTATCGGGGGCCGTACAAGGTGCGGGTCGAGGAGAAGGACATCCCAAGGATCGAGCATCCCAACGATGCGATCGTGCGGGTCACACACGCCGCGATCTGCGGTTCAGACCTGCACCTCTATCACGGCATGATGCCCGACACCCGCGTCGGAACGACCTTCGGCCACGAGTTCATCGGCGTCGTGCACGAGGTCGGGCCGTCGGTGCAGAACCTCAAGGTCGGCGACCGCGTCATGGTGCCGTTCAACGTCTACTGCGGCTCCTGCTACTTCTGCGCGCGTGGCCTCTACTCGAACTGCCACAACGTCAATCCCAACGCGACCGCGGTCGGCGGCATCTACGGCTACTCGCACACCTGCGGCGGCTATGACGGAGGCCAGGCCGAGTACGTGCGGGTTCCCTTTGCCGACGTCGGTCCCTCGATCATCCCCGACTGGATGGAAGAGGAAGACGCCCTCATGCTGACGGATGCCCTCGCCACCGGCTACTTCGGCGCGCAGCTCGGCGACATCGTCGAGGGCGACACGGTCGCCGTGTTTGGGGCAGGCCCCGTCGGGCTCTACGCCGCGAAGTCTGCCTGGCTCATGGGCGCGGGCCGTGTCATCGTGATCGACCACCTCGACTACCGGCTCGAGAAGGCGCGCACCTTTGCCCACGCTGAGACCCTCAACTTCAACGAATACAACGACATCGTCGTCGAGATGAAGAAGACCACCGACTACCTGGGGGCGGATGTCGCGATCGACGCCGTCGGGGCGGAGGCCGACGGCAACCTCACGCAGCACATCACCTCGGCCAAGTTCAAGCTGCAGGGCGGCTCCCCCGTCGCCCTCAACTGGGCGATCGACTCAGTTCGCAAGGGCGGCACGGTCTCCGTCATGGGCGCCTACGGCCCCATCTTCTCGGCAGTGAAGTTCGGTGACGCGATGAACAAGGGCCTCACCCTCAACATGAACCAGTGCCCGGTGAAACGGCAGTGGCCGAGGCTCTTCGAGCACGTGCGCAATGGCTACCTGAAGCCGAACGACCTCGTGACCCACCGCATCCCGCTCGAACACATCGCCGAGGGCTACCACATCTTCTCGTCGAAGCTGGATGACTGCATCAAACCCATCATCGTGCCGGACGCGAGCTGAGAGGAACGAGACCATGCCATACACCGCACAGGCCCCCAACCGCCGCGAGTCCAATGAAGAGCTGAAGGCGCGCATCCCGGGCTGGGGCGTCGACCTCGACCCCGCCGACCGGCCAGCCTTTCCGCAGGAGCGCTTCGCCCCCGAGGTGACCGGGGCGCACTGGGACTTTCCCGAACGCCAGCCCGGCGCCGAGACGCGCGAACGCTCCATCGAACACCGCTTCGTCACGCCCGTCTTCGGCACCTCAGCACCGCTGCACGGCCTGTCGGGCGCCATCCGCCGCTTTGCCTACGACAAGTTCAGCGAGGGGCGCGCCGCCCACTGGCTCATCCTGATCGCGGGAGACCGAGTGGATGCGGCGGGCAGCCACCTGCGCTCGTTCTTCACCCTGCGGCCCGACAACCCCGTCAGCGAGACGGGCGTCAAGGCCGAGCTCACGCACGGCGGCTTCCGTTCCCGCTTCGGCCGGGGTCGCGCCGACAACCGGCACACCTGGATCGACTCGATCCTCATCGCGGGGCCCTGGGTGCTGGCCGGCGTTGCCGCGTTCTCGATCGTGCGGCGGCTTGCCAAGCGCTGAGACACGATAGGCGCGTGATGCCAGCGACCCGGTGGCAGTCTGGGGAGATGGATGCGACGAAGGCTGCGAACGACGGCGTCGGCGCGCGTGACGGGGTCGCCCTGCTCGCGGCCGGCGCGAACGTCATCATGCAGTTGTCGATCCTGCCCGTCGGTCGGGGTGTCGCGGAGAGCCGCGTCGAGAGCGGCCGGGTCGACCGGCATCCGTTCAAGCGTGCGCGGACGACGCTCACCTACCTGGCCGTCGCGACCGGCGGCACCGAGGATGACCGCCAACGCCTGCGGCGGGAGATCAACCGCGTGCACGCGCAGGTTCGGTCCCGGCCGGGAGACGAGGTCGCGTATGACGCCTTCGATGAGCGCCTGCAGTTGTGGGTGGCGGCGTGCCTGTACTGGGGCATGGAGGATGTGACCGTCAGGATGCACGGCCCGCTCGGTGATCGCGCGGAGGACTTCTACCGCCGCGGTGCCGTCCTCGGCACGACACTGCAGGTACCCGCCGAGGCGTGGCCGGAGGGTCGCGCGGCGTTCGAGCGGTACTGGCAGCGCGGGATTGCCGCGATCGGCATGGATGACGTCACACGCGCCTACCTGCGTGGCATCGCGGATGCCACGTTCCTGCCGTTTCCGCTCGACCGCATGGCGGGCCGGCTCAACCGCTTCCTGACGCTCGGCTTCCTGCCGCAGGAGTTCCGGGCCGAGTTGGGGCTGCCCTGGAGCGAACGGCAGCAGCGCCGCTTCGACGGGTTCATCCGGGTGGTTGCGGCGGTCAACCGGCGGCTGCCGCGAGGGCTCCGCGAGTTTCCCTTCAACGTGCTGCTGCGGGATGCGCGCCGACGCTGGAGCCGCGGCATCCCTGTTGTCTAGCGGCGCGACAGCTCGCTACGCGGCCAGCACGCCGTCGCGTTCCGAGCGTGCGCCCGCGTCGATCCACTCGGCCTCGACCGTGGCCCAGCCGCAGTCGGGCTCGACGCATTCGATCACGAGGACGAGCTCGTCGCCGTCGGCCCAGAGGGCGTGGCCGGCGGATACCGTCTCAGCAGCACATTCGGGGCAGTTCTTGATCTCCATACCTCAAGGGTAGGCAGCACCACCGACATTGCCGCGATTGACGGGGCATGTCCCGCCTGTCGAGCCGAGGATCCAGCACTCTCGCGGCTACCCCCGGTAACGTTGCTCGGATGACCACGCTCGACACCCCCACGCAGGCCGATACCGACGCCGCCACCCCCCAGACGACGTTCTCCGATCTCGGCCTCAGCGACAATGTCCTGCGCGCCGTCAAGGACGTCGGCTACGAGACCCCTTCCGCCATCCAGGCCGCGACGATCCCCGTGCTCCTCACGGGTCGCGACGTCGTCGGACTCGCCCAGACGGGCACCGGCAAGACCGCGGCATTCGCCCTGCCCATCCTCTCCCGCCTCGACCCGGCCCAGAAGACGCCGCAGGCGCTCGTGCTCTCCCCCACCCGTGAGCTCGCGCTCCAGGTCTGTGAGGCCTTCGAGCAGTACGCGGCGCACCTCCGCGGCGTGAGCGTGCTCCCGGTCTACGGCGGCCAGGCCTACGGCGTGCAGCTCTCGGCCCTCCGCCGCGGCGTGCATGTCGTCGTCGGCACCCCCGGCCGCATCATGGACCACATCGCCAAGGGCACCCTCGACCTCTCTGAACTCAAGTACCTCGTGCTCGATGAGGCCGACGAGATGCTCAAGATGGGCTTCGCTGAGGACGTCGAGACGATCCTCGCCGAGACCCCCGATGAGAAGCAGGTCGCCCTCTTCTCGGCGACTATGCCGGCCGCGATCCGTCGCATCTCTCAGAAGTACCTGCACGACCCCGAGGAGATCACGGTCAAGACCAAGACCACGACCTCCGCGAACGTCACGCAGCGCTACCTGATCGTCTCCTATCCGCAGAAGGTCGACGCGCTCACCCGCATCCTCGAGGTCGAGAACTTCGAGGGCATGATCGTCTTCGTCCGCACCAAGAGCGAGACCGAGAACCTCGCCGAGAAGCTCCGCGCTCGCGGCTACTCGGCCGCCGCGATCAGCGGCGATGTCGCCCAGGCCCAGCGCGAGCGCACGGTCGGGCAACTCAAGTCGGGCAAGCTCGACATCCTGGTGGCGACGGATGTCGCGGCGCGCGGCCTCGACGTCGACCGCATCAGCCACGTGGTCAACTTCGACATCCCGATCGACACCGAGTCCTACGTGCACCGCATTGGCCGCACGGGTCGCGCGGGTCGCAGCGGCGCCGCGATCAGCTTCGTGACCCCGCGCGAGCGTCGGCTCCTCACCGCGATCGAGCGCGCGACACGCCAGCCGCTCACCGAGATGCAGCTGCCGAGCGTCGACGACGTGAACGTCACCCGCCTCACCCGCTTCGACGACGCCATCACGGCGGCGCTGAGCGAGACGGGCCGCATCTCGGCGTTCCGCGACATCATCACGCACTACGTGCAGCACCACGACGTGCCCGAGCTTGACGTCGCCGCGGCGCTCGCGGTCGTCGCCCAAGGTGAGACCCCGCTGCTCCTCTCGAAGGAAGATGAGCGGCCCGCACGCCAGGCGCGCTTCGATCGCGACGACCGGCCCGAGCGCGGAGAGCGTCGCGAGCCCCGCTCGCGCGGCGGCAACTCCAGCTACGCGCCGTACCGCATCGAGGTGGGCCGCCGCCACAAGGTCGAGCCGCGCCAGATCGTCGGCGCGCTCGCGAATGAGGGCGGCTTCAGCCGGGAGGACTTCGGCGCGATCAAGATCATGCTCGACTTCTCGATCGTCGAGTTGCCTGCCGACCTGCCCCGTGACGTGCTCGGCAAGCTCAAGAACACCCGCATCAGCGGCAAGCTCATCGAGATCGCCCCGGACCGCGGCCGCAAGCCGCGCCGCGACCGCTAGGCGCTTTTGTCAGGCAGCTGCGCGCCGCGGCCGCCGGGCCCAGGCGCGTGGCGGTTGCTGCGTGCGGGCGTGCGGTGACCAGCAACCTTTTCGTTCGACACGCCGTCTGGGAGCGCTCCCGCACGGCGTGTCGCACCGAAAGTGCATCAGTAACCGCAGACCGCCGCCCGCGCCATCTTCGACGGCAGCCCGCACAGGGGACTAGCCACGCGCTCCGCATCACTCGCCCAGCGCGGTCTCGAACTCCTCCTCAATGAGGTCCATGTTGACGGCCGCCCCGGCAGCGGATCCGGCGGCCAGCACCATAGGCACCGTCTCGGCTGGCCGCGCGACGTTGCCGACCGCCCACACCTTCGGGTTGCTCGTGCGACCCGCCTTGTCGGTCTTCAAGAAGCCGCCGAGCTTTGATTCCTCGCGTTCGAGGGCAAGGCCGTCGAGGTACTCCTCGTTGGACTTCAGGATCGGCGTCGTGAAGAGCGCGTCCACCGGAATCACGTCGCCACCCTGCAGCTCGACGCCCGTGAGGCGATCCTCCCTGACGACGAGCCGTGATGGCGGGCGCGACTCAACGATCACGCCCCGTGCCTGCAGGCGAGCCGAGACATCCACCGGCAGGTCTCCCGACTCGGCGTTGAAGAACACGAGGCGCTCGCTCCACTGGCGCACGAGCAGCGCCTGGTGGATGCTCGCGGTCGACGAGGCGAGCACGCCAAGCCGGGCGCCCCGAAACTCCCAGCCGTGGCAGTAGGGGCAGTGCAGCACGTCCCTGCCCCAGCGCTCTCCCATGCCTGGCAGATCTGCGACGCCGTCACGGCATCCGGATGCCGCGATCACCCGCCTGCCCGAGAAGTGCTCGCCCGTCGCGGTCTCGACGTGCAGGAGGCGACCTTGCTCGCCCACCGTCGTGACCGAACCGTGGTGCAGCTCGACACCGTAGCGTCGGACCTCCTCGCGCCCCCGCTCAAGGTACTCAAGCGGCGAAAGTCCGTCGCTGCCGAGCACACCGTGCATGTGCTCGGCGAAGCGGTTCCTAGACTCCCCCGCGTCGATCACGAGCACGCGCCGCCCGGCCCTGCCCAGTTGCAGCGCGGCGCTGAGGCCCGCTGAGCCACCCCCGATGACGATGACATCCCACTGATTGCTGTCCACCAGCACAGGCTCCCCTTGCTCCCGGGCACGCGCAAGGGGCGCAGCGCTCAGGGAGGAGCTACGCCTGGATCGTGATGATGCCCGTGTCGCTGACTGAGGGGGCCGGGGTCGCGGCGGGAGTTCCACGCGTCGGCTCGGCTGGGTCCCCGTGGGCCTCGACCGCGACCTCCGCCTGGAGCGGCTCGCTCGCAAGGATCGGGATCGTGCCCGTCGCGGTCGACTCCGCCTCCGCATCGGCGGGAATCACAGTGATGGGCGTCGTGATGTCGAACGCGGCGATCTCCTCGGCGACTGGCACGAGAATCGGCCCGGTCGCGGCATCCAGGTGCGTCTCGTCGAGGTTGGAGTGCGTCTCGTCGGCCGAGATGATCGGCACCGAGACCGTCATCGGCAGGCGGCGACCGCGACGCACGATGATGACGGATGCGATGGCGATCGGCAGGGCGACGACGCTCGGGGCGGCGATCCACAGCGAGCCGGCGAGCACCCCGTAGACGCCCCACACGAGATAGCTGCCCGTAAGGAGCCACTGCGTCGTCTCGGAGATCCCCGCGAGCTTCGCCGGATCGTTGCGCGCGCCCCAGGTGATCCGGGCCTGCGGGATCCACATGAGGATCGAGAACGCGGTGCCGATGAATCCAAGCGCGTTCACGACGATGCTGCCGATATCCATAAGGCTGTTCTGGTCTTTCTGACGGTCCTGGGGAGAGCCCCCGAATGGACAGATGTTGCTAGGGCATCGGCGATGTCTCGCACATCATAAGCATGCGGACGGCCGCGGAAGAAGCCCCAGTTTCGCGACGCGCCGTGACCCCCGAAAACTGGGGTGTCAGGAGGCGATCTCCTCCACCGCGGCGCGCAGCTGCTCGGGGCTCAACAGTGCCTGCTGGCGCTCTCCGTTGATGAACAGCGTCGGAGTCGAGGCGATGCCTGCGTCGCGTGCGTCGAGCGTGTTCTGCTTGATCCAGTTGGCGTAGCGTCCCGACTCGACACACTCGATCAGCTCGTCTCCCCCGATGCCCTGGCCGTTGAGGAAGGTGGCGAACTGTTCGTTGTTCCAGGCATCCGTCGACGCGTCGTGCACCGCGAACAGAGAGGCGTGCGCGGTCGTCCAGCTCTCGGGCTCGTGAGCGGCGACGCAGGCGGCGGCACTGCCGGCCCGGATGCCGTACTCGCTCACGACGTTGATGGGGTGGTACTCGACCGCGACGCCACCCTCGGCGATGAGTTCGTGCAGCGTCTGCCCCACGGCGGCCTCGTAGTCCTTGCAGTGGGGGCAGGAGAAGTCCTCGTAGAGCGAGATCGTGACGGGCGCATCCTCCGGCCCAACACGCACGGCCGTGCCCGCGATCTGGAACGGGATGTCGCTTGCCGCCCCCAGCGAGACGGTGGCGGTGTTCTCCGGGCTCGTGACCTCCCTGGCCGCCCGGTTGCCCATGACGACGGCGATCACGATCGCCGCGACGACGACGAGCACGCCGAGGACGATGCCACCCTGGATGAGCGCGCGGCGGCGCGCCTCAGCCTTCTTCTCCCGCATGCGAGCCTCGTTGGCCTTCTGGCGGATTGCGAGCGTGCGGTCGTCCTTCTTGCCCATGCCCTCAACGATATCGATGTCCGGACATGGAGAACCCCCGGTGACGGGCACCGGGGGTTCCTCGCGTCAGAGGAGGATCAGGCCTCGCTCATGGCCGTCTTCTCGGCCTGGCCCTTCGCCGCGTAGTAGGCGGCACGGGCGGCGATGCGACGCTCCTGCTCGGCCTGGCCCGCGTCGAGCACGTCCTGCGGAACCTCGACGTTGGGCACCCGGCTGACCGCGTTGTACTTGGCCATGTAGGCGTCGAGCTCCTCGCCCGACTCCCACGAGGTGATGAGGCAGTATCGCGGCTCGGTGCCGTTGTGGGCGACGGCGTGCCAGAGGCGCTGCGTGTCGACGATGATCTGTGCGCCGGCGGGCAGCGCGATGCGGTACTCGACGCTCGGGTCGGTGCGGTTCTCGCGGAGGACGAAGTAGCTGTCCTTGTCGTCCGTGAGGTTGAAGAAGCCACGGACGACCCAGCCGGTGCCATCGGGGTTGAGACGGTTGTTGTCGTCCTGGTGGAGGTTGTACAGGGCATCCGCGTAGGTGTTCGGCAGGAGCTCGATCACGCGGCAACGGCCGACATTGGCGCCCGGCTCCATGGCACGCTCGGTGAGCGTTGGGGCCTTCTCGACCTGCGACGGGATCCAGACCCCGTCCTTGTCGGTGCGGGGCGGCGTGTGGTTCCAGAACCCGTTGACCTCGATCTCGCCCTTGGCGCTGGCCAGGGGCGCGAAGCGAGTCTCACCCGAGGACTTCCAGTCGACATACTCGATGTCGAGCCATTCCTTGGGGTCGATTTCGCGGTTGTACTTGTCGAGGACGACGTAGCCGGTCTCTTCGAGCGCGGCGGACTTGATGTAACCCATGAGGTGGATCATCCCTTTCGTTGAGGGCCAGCACGTTTTAACAGGCCCAACTAAGGGGAGCCTAACATCCGGGGGTGAATAGACTCGGAGGCGATGAGCACAGCCACGAATGTCGATGCCACCGCGGTCAACACGATGCGCTGGCTCTCAGATCCTGCCACCACGATCGTCGTTCCCGTCTACCAGCGCCAGTACCGCTGGGACATCGACGGATGCGAGCAGCTGCTGACAGACATCCGTGCGGTCGCAGACTCCCGCGACGGCCACCACCACTTCATCGGCTCGATCCTCTCGTCGGCGAGCCACGACGGCGACTCGCGGGAACTCGTGCTGATCGACGGGCAGCAGCGCATCACGACCCTCATGCTGCTGGTGGCTGCCCTGCACCACGCCGTGCTGCAGCATCCCGAGCTCACGGGCGACGTGACGCTCGCCGAGAAGCTGCGCGCCGTGCTCGCGAGGGCAGACGACCCGAACCGCACGAAGCTGCGGCCCCACCGCGAGTGGGCGCAGGTCTTCGAGAGTGTCGTGCTCGACCGGCGCGGGGCGGATGCCGAGCTGCGGGATTCGCGCTTCGACGACAACTACGCCTTCTTCCGCAGCCAGATCCCCGCGAGTGAGGTGCCCCGCATCTGGCGCGGCCTGCAGCGCCTCGAGCATGTCGCGATCGCCCTCCACGAGGAGGCGAACGCGCAGCAGATCTTCGAGAGCCTCAACTCGACGGGCGCACCCCTGCGCGACCACGAACTCATCCACAACTACGTGCTCATGGGGCTCACGCACGCCGAGCAGAGCGAGATCGAAGACGAGTTCTGGCTGCCGATCGAGCGCAACACGGGCACGACGATCGGCGAGTTCTGGCGGCACTACCTGATCGCGACGACGGGACGCGAGGTCGACACCGCGATCCCGCGCGCGGTCTACGACGCCTTCCGCCATGAGTTCCCCAGGCTCGACGTCGACACGCTGCGGGCCCGGGCGACCGAGTGGCGGGAGTTCTCGGAGATCTACCGCACCCTGCTGCATCCGGAGCTTGAGACGGATGCCACGGTCTCGCGCCACCTCGCATACCTCGGCACCTTCGGCCGGGGAATGTTCCCGCTCGCGATGCAGGCCTACCGCGACTATTCACGCGGCACCGCGAGCAGGGACGAACTCATCGAGGTGCTCGAGCGCCTGCAGTCACTCCTGCTGCGCCGCTCGGTCATCGGCCTCAGCACCAAGCGCCTCGTCGCGCGCATGTGCCGCGCGCGGCTCGAGGGCGCGGAGCAGCTGCTGCGGGCGATCGCCCGCGTCACGCCATCGGATGCCCGTGTGCGGGTCGCCCTCAAGTACGGGGCGCTCCCCCACCCCGCCTACGTGCTGGGTCGCATCGCGGGCGTCGACAGCACGGAGGGACTCGATGTCGACCACGTGCTGCCGCTGGCCCCCGGCGACGCCTGGACGGGCGACGGCGAGCGCGGTTGGGCCGAACTGAGCGAGGACGAGCAGAACAGCCACCGCGCCCTCGCCCCGACGATCGGCAACCTGACGCTGCTCGAGGAGCACCTCGCGGAACGCGGCATGGAGGCGCCGTTCCCACAGAAACGCGCCGTCTACGGCGCCAGCGCGGTCGGCATCTCACGGGACCTCGCCGAGCTGCCTGCCTGGGGCACGGCGGCCATCGGCGAGCGCACGGCGGCCCTGACATCCGAGTTCCTGCGCATCTGGCCCACCACGCCGGAGGTCGGCATCGACGACGACGGTCTCACGCCGATCCTCGACGCGCAGCGCCGCAGCGGGTGGCCGCGCGGGTGGGAGCGCGAGTTCGAATACGTCGAGTACCGGGGCGAGCACTGGGAGGTCTACGACGTCAAGTACCTCTTCAACCGCGTCTTCAAGCGCCTGTGGGCGGATGACCGGGCATCCGTCATCGCCTTCACGGAGCAGCGCGGCGGCCCCATCTTCGACGAGCAGGCGTGGACGGGCCACTGGGACCAGATCGATGAGGGCCATTTCATCTACATGGGCTGGGACTCGAAGTACATGCTGACCGCCCTACAGGGGCTCCTCGAGGAGGCGGGCATCGCAGCCGAGGTCTTCGTCAAGTACTCCTACATCGGCGAGGCCATGTGACCTGGCGCCGCGTGTGACGACGCTCGGCATCATCGGGGCGGGCAAGGCGGGCATGGTGCTCGCACGGCTCGCCGCGGCATCCGGATACCGTGTGTTGCTCGCCCGTTCGGGTGACCCGGCGTTCATCCCGCTGGGTGCGGCCGACCGCGAGGGTGGCATCACCGCGACCACGGTGGCGGATGCTGCGGAGCGGGCCGATCTCGTCGTGCTCGCGCTCCCCCTCAGCGCGCACCGCACGCTGCCGGTGTCGGCGCTGGCTGGCAAGACGGTCGTGGACGCAATGAACTACTGGTGGGAAACCGACGGCATCCGTCCCGACTTCGCTGACCCGCGCACCTCGTCGAGTGAGATCGTGCAGGCGTTCCTCCCCGAGTCGCGGGTTGTGAAGGCGTTCAATCACGTCGGGTACCACGACCTTGAAGATGAGCCGAGGCCGCCCGGCACGCCTGGACGCAAGGCGATTGCCTTCGCCGGCGACGACGCGGCAGCGAAGGTGGAAGTGGCACAGCTCATCGACGACCTCGGCTTCGATCCCGTCGACGCGGGCCCGCTCGCGGAGGGCATGCGCTTCGAACCCAACACGGAGCTCTTCGGCGCGGACGTCGACGCCCACGAGGTGCGTGCGATGCTGGCACGCTTTCCGACTTCGGCGCGCGGACTGGTGGTGGCGCGGGCGCGGGGACTCGCGTGAGGCTTCGGTCGTCCTCCCGCGCCCCCACTACTTTCGCGAGTGGCCAAACTTTGCGCCATAGGCCGGCGGATGGCCGAAACTCTGGCCACCCGGCGCACTGGAATGTCGACAGGCGCTCGCTCAGCGCAGGTGTGACGCCCCGTTGAGGTCGACGACCGCGCCGGAGGCCCAGACGGCGGCGGGCGACGCGAGATAGACGATCGTGTCGGCGATCTCCTCGGGGGTGCCGACCCGCCCGAAGGGGCTCTGGGCGCGCAGCTCGTCGCCGCGCTCGCCCGCGAGCTTCTCCTGCTGCCGCTCAGTCGCGACGAAGCCGGGGGCGACGGATGTCACGGCAATCCCGTGCGGCGCAAGCCGCTGTGAGATCGACTGCCCGAAGGCGTGCAGGGCCGCTTTCGTCGCGCCGTAGGCGGCGTGGTCTGCCTCGCCGCGGTAGGCGCCGCGGGAGCCGACGTTGACGATCGCGCCGGGAGCACCACGCTCCATGAGGTGCCGAGCGAAGGCCCAGGTCACGTGGGCGGGCCCGAGCAGATTTGCGCGGGTCATCGCGTCCCACGCGTCGACCCAGGTGTCCCAGTCGCTCGCGTCGATCGGGTGGGCGTTGGCCGCGTCAGGGCCGACCGCGGCGTTGTTGACGAGCACATCGAGGGTGCCGAGCTCAGCGACGGCAGTGTCGACGATGTGGCGTGCCGCGTCCGGCGTCGAGAGGTCTCCCCCGATGATCGTGTGCCCCTCGCCTGGCAGGAGGGCGAGGGTCTGCTCGGCGTCCTCGCGGGAACTGCCGTAGTGCGCAGCGACGCGACTGCCCGCCCGCGCGAAGGCGATCGCGGTAGCGCGACCGATGCCCCGTGAGGCTCCCGTGATGAGCACACCGCGGCCCGTGGCATCCGTCATTCTTCGCCCCTCGCGGATGCTCGCCATGACGCCGGTGGTGGCGCCGTATCCCCCGCGCTTCGAGGGTACATTGCGTGGGGTGTCGACGAGCAGTCGGGACTCGGTCGGTGCCTTCGGCTACCGCTGCATGAGCGCGTCGAGCCCAACCGCCATGGCGGCGGCGAGGCGAAAGTCGACGCGGGTGTCGGGCACGGTCACGGTGTATCGGTCGCGGAGGCTCATTTGCCGTTCGCTCGACATGACGAGCTGACCGGTGGCCTTGTCGGTGAAGTCGAAGTGGAACGCGAACGGGAGCTCGACGAAGCGGCGAATGATCGCGATGGCCTGGTTGCGCTCCTGCCCGTAGGCGTCAATGCCGGGGCCTGCGAGGTGAAAGCTGGAGCGCAGCAGGCTCGCCCCGAAGTCTTTCTGGAACCACCCGATGGCAGCCCCGGATGCGTCGAACACGTCATAGACGGCGGCGAGGTCGATGGCCTGCCGCGCCTTAAAGGAGAAGACCGGCTGTGTGCGGGCCTCGTCCGCATAGAACGTGACCTGCTCCTTGAAGGCCATGCGTTTCTGTTGCGCGATCGCGATGACGCCGCCCTCGCTGCCGTCGGGGTTGGCTGCGCGGATCTCGTAGCGGTTCACCATCATGGTGAGCTTCTGCTTGACGAAGAACTGCGGGCGGTGGTCGACGCCGCCGGCGGGCGTCGCGGACGGGGTGGCGGATGTGTCGGTCACCCGTACAGTATGGCGGCAGCGTCCCACAGATCCACAGCTCGGAGATCGCGCGCCGCCGACAGTGAACCTGCCGGGGCGAGTTCGTCTAGCGACTCTTGCGCGTCTCGCGGTCGTTGGCCTTCTGGATCGCGTCGACGAGTTCGTCTTTGTTCATGCGCGAGCGGCCGGGCACGTCGAGGCGCTTGGCGACGTCGTAGAGGTGCTCCTTGGTCGCGTTCGCGTTGACGCCGCCCTTCGTCTCGCCCTCTGAGCCGCGCCCGCCCGCTGCCTTCGTCTCAGAGGGACCGCTCGACGACTTCTTCTCCCAGTGATCGCCGACCTTCTCGTACTCGTGCTTGAGCGCCGAGAAGGCGGTGCGATGGGCACGTTCGCCCTCGCCGTAGCTGTCGACGGCCGAATCGTGGGCCTTGATCCAGATCTCCTGTGCGTGCTTCGGCGAGCGCTCGAGGGTCGAGGGAAGTTCCTTTGCTCCGGGCATCCGTGTCCTCCTTGGTCGTTGTGTTGCGACGGTAGGAGCGCGACCTCTGTATTGCCCGAACGTCTCACATCCGCCTCGTCGTCGCCCGCGTGATCACAGTGCCCCCGTGCTTCCCTCTCGGCGGCGGAGGGGCTGGCGCACCCATGGCTAGACTCAACGCGTGCCCCGCGAGCGTTCCTCGGCCGACGAGCCCATCCTGGATGACGCTGAGCGCATCCCCGACGACGCCCCGAGGCACACGCCCGTCTGGGCGTTCCTCTCCGGGGTGTTGCTCGCGCTCGAGGCGTGGCTGCGTTCGCACGGCGGCAAGAAGCTGCAGTACAGCATTCGCGCCTTCTGGGCCATCGTCGGGGTCGCGGGCCTCGTGCTCATGTTCGGGCCCGTCATCAACAAGCCCATGGAGCTTGAGGACATCACCTCCTCGGCATCCTCCGCGACCGAGACGTGGATCGCCCGCAAGTTCGACGTCGACTACACGATCACGCGCGCACCCGACGGCACCGTGCGTGCCGAGGTGGTCGAGACGATCGCCGCGCTCTTTCCCGAGGACGTGAGCGAGCGCGGCATCGAGCGCGTGCTCGCCACGAACTACCAGGGGCACGACCTCGCGCCCAGCGACATCCGTGCGACCCTCGATGGCGCCCCCATCGAGGTGGGGCGCAGCGCGACGCCCGACCAGCTTCGACTCTCACTCATGAGCGAGCAGGAGCTGACGGGCGACCACCAGTACGTGCTCGAGTACACGCTGCACCATCTGGCCTACCAGACGACGGATGAGGCCTCGGGTGCGCCGATCGACATGCTCGAGTGGGACGTGTTCGGGCCCTCGTGGCCGCAGGGATTCGCGGCGCTCGACGTGACCGTCACGCTGCCAGAGGAACTCGATGAACGGCTGTTGCGGCAGCCGCGTGGCGGGCTCGCGTGGACGCTCCTGGCGGCGAGCGACTGGATCGAGGCAGAGGCGGATGCCCCGCCCGGCACCGCGGTCTACAACTTCACCAACGAGCAGAACATGCCACCGCACTCGAACGCGTGGTTCACCATGCCCTTCGAGGCCGAGACCTTCACGATGCCGCCGAAGTCCACCCTCTGGTGGGTGCAGACCTTCGGCCCGCTCGCGCCGCTGGCCTTCCTCGCGGTCACACTCCTGTTCGCGCTCGCGGCCCGGGCGGTCGCCTGGAGCGATGAGCGCGGGCGCCCTTGGTTCACCGCGCAGGCTGAGCCGCCGCGCGAGGTCTCGCCGCGTCTCGCCGCGCAGATCCTGCGCGCACCTCGCACGATGGAACTCGCGGAGGCGCTCGAGAGCCGCAGTCGGGTACGCGTCGCGCAGGTTGCGCGGCGGGCCGGCCGCCTCGGCGACCTGCCGCGGGCGCTGACGCGATACCGCACCGCCCGGGAACGCCGTGAGCAGCTCAGGCGCGGCCTGCGGCGTATCCCGCGCGGTTTCGTGCGCGACCTCTTCATCGCCGCACCCATCGCCCTGACGATCGTGCAGTGGGGGCTCGTGCGCCAGCTCTCGCACCAGGCGACGCTCGCGATCGTGTGGTGGCCCGTCGCCTTCGTGCTCGTGTCATCCGCGATCGCACTCATCGTGCTCGCGATCGCACTCACGGCGCGGCCGCTCACAGAGAAGGGCGCGCTCGTCCGGCAGCACCTGCTCGGGATCGAGGTATACGCCGCGCGCACGCAGCTCCTCGACCGCACGACGACCCGCGACACGCTGCTCCCCTACGTCGTGCTCTTCGGCCCTCCCCGTGCGACCGCACGCCGGGTGGGCGAGCTGGCCGCGCAGGAGGCGACGGCATCGGATGACGCGGCCGACCGCGAACCGCACCCCGACGGCTACCTCTCCCCCGCCCGCATCCTCGTGCGCGTGATCGCCCTCGCCCTCGTCGGCGGTTCCATCGCCATCGCGAGCACGATGACGAGCCCGCACAACCGCGAGCCGGAGGCCCTCATGTACGAGGGCGACCTGCCCGGCACCTGGGGTCACACCGTGCGCTCCTTCGAGGCGAGCGCCGAGCTGAGTCGCGGCGCGGACGACCGGGCCGTGCTCGAGGTGAGCCAGACCGCTCTCGTCGACTTCGACGACAGCATGCGGCATCCGCCCCAGTACATGCACCAGTGGCCTCGCATACACGATGGCCAGGATCTGGGTCTCGAGATCGAGCGAGTGACGGTGGACGGCACGGCGGTGCCCTTCGACACGGGCCGCGACGGGGACGACACCTACATCGTCACCCGCATGGTCGAGGTCGTCAGCGGTGAGCACGAGGTGCGCATCGACTACCGCTATACCTCCGCGGCGACGGCGGCGGATGCTGTCGGTGGCGACCGCGTCGACCGCGTGCGGTGGGCCGCACTGGTCGAGGGCTGGGAGTACGACTACGGCTGGGACCCGGACGATGAACCGGAGCCGTTCACGCTGGAACTGCGCATCCCGCAGGAACTCGAAGGTCTCGTGCGTGAGGGCGGCTGGCTGACGAAGGACCCCGACAGCTCCGAGGTCGTGCGCGAGTGGATGGAGGCGCCCATCCCCTTCGGCTCCGTCGCACTCCTCGACCGCTACGGGGACGATGTTCCCGAGCCGGGCAGCGTCACGGAGGACACGATGTCACGCGGCGAGGATGGCGCGCGGGTGCACCTGCTGGAGCTCCGCCATGGCGAGTACGACAGCTACCCCTCGCGTCTCGGCTGGACCGACCTCGGCACGATCCTCGACTTCCCTGAGGGAACCTTCGCCGGACCCGACGCCTCGGCCCTCGACGACATCGAGGCGGAGAAGAACATGCCGACGGTGTTGGTCGGGGTGCTCTCCGTCATCGCGGTCGGACTCGGGCTGCTCGCCCTCGCGAGGGGACCGCTCCGCGAGACGGCCCGCCGCCCGGGCCTGCTGCGGGACATGATCCGGTGGCTGGCCCCGGCCTCGGCGCTCGGGGCGCTCATCCTGTTCTTCTGGGCAAGCGCCGATATGGCGAGTGATCATCCCGCGCTCGGCGTGATGGCGGTGCCGACGCTCGCGGGGATTGCGGCGGCCGTGACGGGCCTGATCCTTACTCGGCGGCGCAAGAAGAAGTAGACGAAGTCAGGTCCTACGCCGCCCGCTGAGGAAGGCGAGCAGCCACTCGAGCGGGCCCTGCCCGATCGTCTTCCTCCACACGGGGGCGACGACGAGCGTCACCGCCGTGAAGATCATCCAGGTCGTGGCATCCGGGCCCCACCCGGCCAGGTCGAGCACATACCAGGCGGCGAGCGCGAGCACGTGCGTCGTGTAGACCGTGAGGGGCATGGCGCCGGCTGCGGCGAGGGGATACAGGATGCGTCCGGCGATGCCGCCTGCGGTACCCGCCCGTGGCGACGTGATCCAGATCAGGACGGCGACGGTGAGTGCCGCGGCTCCGAGGGCCGAGAGTTGCAGGGCGAGAGCGGACGGCCACGACGAGGGTCCGCCGTCGGGATCGAGGGAGAGGGTGAGCGCGAGGCCCACGGCGAAGAAAACCGCCCCGGCGATTGCCATCGCCACGTGGGTTCTAGGGCGAAGCAGGTCGGCTCGGGCGAGGAGGTATCCGGCGATGATGGACGGGAGCCAGGTGACCATCGGGTAGGAGCCCGTGAGCACCCAACCGATCGTCTCAGCGCCGATCACCCCAAGCAGGCCGTCACCGACCGGAACCGTGCGCCCGACGCCTGCCAGGATCGCGATGTGTCCGGCCACCAGGAGCACGGCAGCGCCGGCCAGCAGCCATGCTGACGGCACGAAGAGCAGCGGCAGCATCAGGAGGAAGAGGATGCCCCACTCGTCGATCACGACACTGACGCCGGAGAAGAACGATTCGAGGAGCAAGCCGAGTGCGAGCAGCAGGATTCCGCGGATCGCAACCTGCCAATGCACACGGCCACGCGGAGTCCCTGCCACGAGCAGGCCGAGCGAGATGCCGCCCACGAGGGCGAAGAGCATCCGCGGTCGCGTGCCCTCCGCAAGCTCGTCGAGCACGACGAACGCCCCCGTGGGCTCGCTGACTGAGATCGTGTGGGCGGTGAACATGCCCAGCACGGCGACACCTCGCGCGACGTCGAGGCCCCGGATGCGCGTGTCGGCTGCTCGCATCGGGCGCGGCCAGCTACTCGCCGCTGCGGATCTTCTCGGCCGCCACGGGGTCGGAGTCGTCGAGGAACCTGGCCAGCCGCTCGACCTCATCCTCTTCGCCGATCGCGTCGGCGGCGCGCTGCAGGGCGAAGAGCGCCCGCAGCACCCCCCGGTTGGGTTCGTGCGACCACGGGATGGGGCCGTGGCCCTTCCAGCCTGAGCGGCGCAGCGCGTCGAGGCCGCGGTGGTAGCCGACCCGAGCGAAGGCGTAGGACTCGAGCGTCTTGCCCTGCTCGTAGGCCTCATCGGCGAGGAGCGCCCACGCGAGGGATGACGTCGGGTGAGCCATGGCGACATCGGATGCCGCGAAGTCGGCGTCGGCGATCGACTCGAGCACTTCGGGCTCTTCTGGCAGGAGGGTCGGCTCAGGGCCGAGGAGGTTCGTGGGCATGGGTCAACGCTAGCGCGGACCATCCCTCCGACACTCTCTCGTCCCACAGATTTCAAGCCCTCGACCTCGAAGCGGAGGGCTGCCGGGCCGTCGGGATGCGGCTCCGCTGGCTATGACCCGGGACTGACGAGGCCGCCGAGCAACAGCGAGACGACCATTGCGACGATGACCGAGTTGAAGGTGAACGCGAAGAGCACGTTGGTGCGCACGAGCCCCCAAGCCTCGCGGGACCGGATGTCGGCGGAGACCGTTGCGGCCATAGTCGACAGGAGCACCGCGAGGGTGAGGTAGTCGGCGAAGCGGATGTCTCCGTCGATGCCGAGCACGATGTGCGGATGCTCGCGGTCGCTGCTGCTGCCGAGACGCATGTACTGCAGGGCGAACGCGTAGACCATGAGCGCCCACGAGCCAGCCACGCAGAGCAGGCCCAAGGCCACGTAGAGCAGGTTGCCGCGGTACGAGGCGTCCTGCGCGATCAGGACGGTAACACCGACGGCGCCGATCGCGGCCATGAGGGTCCAGCTGGATGCGCCGCCGTAGCCGAGCAGCGCCGACCACCACTTGCCCTGGTACGCACGCTCCCGCTCGACCTGCACCGCGAGGGCGCGTGGGCCAGGGCGGGAGTAGGCGCGGTGGGTCCAGAGCAGGTAGATGGCGGCGAAGGCCGGCCAGATGAGCAGGTACGCGTCAATGCCGAAGGCGAGCGGGTCGACCTCGCCCAAATCGCCGCGAATCGCGGTGAGGCCGAGGGCCAGTCCCACGCCGACGAAGGCGGAAATGAGGGAGCTCCAGTTGGCTCTCGCGGTGTCGCTCACGTAACGGTTCAGCACTAGAAAGAGTTTATGCTGCCGCCATGACGAGGCAGCGGTGGCGTTGAACTACCAGCCCACCCGCCTAGCGTGGGACACATGGACGGCGAGTTCGGCGATGGTTACGACCCTGCTTTCCTCGCGTCCGCAGTGCCGCTGCCCCAAGCGGTGCGCGAGCGCCGCCTGAGCGAGCTGCCCTACACGCACTTCACCGTGCTGCACGATCGCGACCGTCGGCTGGCCGCCGCGACGGCCGTGAACATCGACGGCGCCCGCCTGGTGGATGTCCCACGGGCCGACGACTGGCACCTCGATACGCGCATCCCGGCGGAGGAGCAGGCCGGGCCGACCCTGTACCGCAACAACGACCTTGATCGCGGTCACCTCGTGCGGCGCCGCGACCCCGTGTGGGGTGCCAGGGATGCGGCAGAACGCGCCAACTTCGACACCTTCGCCTACACGAACGCCGCACCCCAGGCATCCGGTTTCAACCAGTCAAAGCTCCTCTGGCTTGGCCTCGAAGATCACGTCTTGGAGCACGCGCTGGCCCACTCGCTGCGCCTGACGGTGTTCACGGGACCCGTGCTCGCCGATGCAGACCCGCGCTATCGTGGCGTGCAGATTCCGCTGGCGTTCTGGAAGGTCGCCGCCTGGTCGGATGCCGAGGGTGCGCTGGCGGCGGCGGGGTTCCTGCTCGAGCAGCGCGCGGAGCTGGACGGGGTCGACCTGCAGGAGGCCTTCCACCGCGCTGAGAGGGCCGAATCGGCACCCCCGCTGGGGCCGTTCCGCACGTTCCAGGTGCCCATCGCCGAGATCGAGGAGCTCACTCGGCTCGGGCTCGGCCCGCTCGCCCGCGTCGACCGCCTTCTGCTCGCGGGCGTCGCGCCCAAGCCAGGAGCAAGGCGGGTGAGGCTCAACGGCCCCGACGATCTGATCGTCTAGCCGCTCGGTTCCTCACCGGATGCCGCTCCCGCTGTAGTGTGACCGGCATCCGAGCCTGTGACCGACTGAAAGTGAGAAGCACTGTGGCTGCGAAGGAACCCGCGATGTCGCCATCCGACCTGCCTGTGGTGGAGGCGCTCGATCGCGCAACGGGGCCACGCCGTGCCGAGTCCGAAGAGCTCCTCGCCCTCCACCGGGAAGTCAGTGGACACGAACCGGTCGTCTGGGCCGGCCGCATCGTCGGTTTCGGGGAGTACGAGTATCGCTACGAGAGCGGCCATGGCGGACGGGCGCCGGAACTGGCCTTCGCCACGGGCAGCAAGCACACCATCTACCTCGAGCGCGACTTCGCCCAGCAGTGGCCGGACCTGCTGGAGAGGCTCGGCCCACACCGAGCCAGCACAGCATGCCTCTATCTCACCCGCCTGAGCGAGGTGGACCGGGATGTCCTCCGGGAACTCCTCGAGCGCTCGCTCGCGCAGACCCGCGCGTGACCAGGGCGGACCGCGGGACCCAGCCGTGATGGTCGAGCTCAGCGCGGAGCAGGCTCGGCGCATGCGCTGGCACACCCAACTGTTGGGCGGTTCGTCGCTCACCCCCGCCGAAGTCGTGCGGCGTGCCGTGGCCCTGCAGGGACAGGACCTCCCCGGCGTGCTGCGGGCGATCGCTATCCGCTCGCGTGCGGAGACGACACTCGCCGACGTGCGCGCGGCGTTCGATGCGGGAGAACTCGTGCGCTCGTGGCCCATGCGCGGCACCCTCTTCGCGACCACGCCCGAGCAGCTGGCCGCCCTGCTGCACTTCACCGGTGAGCGTCTTCACCGTGCGGCGGCGCGCCGACGGTCTGAGCTTGGACTCGACGATCGCGTCGTCGATGCGGCCCGCGAGGTTCTCCTGCGCGAGCTCGGTTCCCAGCCGCTCACCCGCGCCGAGCTGCTGGCCAACTGGGAGGCCGCGGGCATCGCGACCACGGAGGGCCGCGGCTATCACCTGATCGCCCACTTCGCGATCGCGGGCCTCGTGCACTGGGGCGCGTTCGCCGACTCCGGCACCGAGCAACTGCTGACCCTCTCCCCCGCGCACGAACCAGCTGACCCCGATGCGGCGCTCGCCGCGGTGGTGCGCGGCTACGTCTCGGCGAGGGGGCCCGTGACGGAGGCCGACCTGGCGTGGTGGACGAAACTGCCGCTCGGCGTGCTGCGCCGCGCCGTGGCATCCGTCGACGACCTGGTCACCGTCTCGGTGGACGGCGCGACCGCATGGATGATCGGCGAAGCGACGTCGGCGGAAGCGAGCGGGGTCACGCTCGTGCCGGCCTTTGACGAGTGGATCCTCGGCTACGCAGACCGCTCGCTCGTCGCGAGCCCGCGGATGCTCGCCGCGCTCGTCCCCGGAAACAACGGCGTGTTCCGCCCCGCAGTCCTGGTCGACGGCGTCGTCGTGGGGACCTGGCGGATGCCGCGCGACAAGCAGCCCGTCGTCGACATCGTCGAGAAGGTGCCGGCGCGAACGCGAAGCGCGATCGACGCCGCCGTCGCTTCGTGGCCGCACGGGTAGCCTTGAGACGCGACGACTGGAGGATGCAATCACCCCGCACGAGAACCGAACCATCATGGCTCGCCCTTGGACTTCCATCCCGCCCGGGCCGCATGACATCCGTCTCGTCGTCTGCGACATGGATGGTTCCCTGCTGACGGATGACGGGCACGTCCCCGAGTCGTTCTGGCCCCTCCTCGAGGTGATGCAGTCACGCGGGATCGCGTTCGTGCCCGCGAGCGGGCGCCAGTACGCCACGCTCAGAGAGGTGTTCTCGCGCGTGCCGGGCGACCTCACCTACGTCGCGGAGAACGGCAACCTGGTGGTGCAGGGCGGGGAGGTGCTGTCGTCGACGGCGATGGATGCCGCCACCGTGCAGCGGGTGATCGAGACGGTGCGGCACAGCGAGAAGGACCTCGGCCTCGTGGTGTGTGGCCTCGCCAGCGCCTACATCGAACACAGCGAACCGGCGTTCCTCGCCGAGGCCCAGAAGTACTACGCCCGCCTTGAGACCGTCGCAGACCTGATGGACGTCAGCGACGACGTGCTCAAGCTGGCCGTCTGCGACTTCGCGGATGCGGAGGGCACCGCGGGCACGACCTTCCGTGACCTCGCCGAGACCCACCAGGTGGTTGTCTCGGGCAAGCGGTGGGTCGACATCATGAACGACGGCGTCGACAAGGGTCGTGGTGTGCGCAAGCTGCAGGAGGCATCCGGGGTCACGCCGGCCCAGACGGTCGTCTTCGGCGACTACCTCAACGACCTCCAGATGCTGGATGCGGCGGACTGGTCGTTCGCGATGGCCAACGCGCACCCGACGGTGCGCGACAACGCCCGCTACCTCGCGCCCAGCAACCAGGAACACGGCGTCGTCACGGCACTGGAGCACCTGCTCGGGCTCTGACCGACGGTGCACAGTTAGACTCCGATCGCTCCCATCCCGCGACACCGAGTCGAAAGCACGCCCTTGACGCCACGACCCCCTCGCGCCCGAGGATGACCACCGCCGAGGCCGTCGGCATCATTGGCGAACTCATGTCGTGGATCGGCGGCGTGGTCGGAGTTCTCTGCCTCGCGGTCGCACTCCTGCTGCGCGTGGCCGGCGGCAAGCGCCAGCCCGTGCAGGTCACGGTGGTCGACGACCTCGAACAGCGCCTCGTCGCCATCTGGACCGTCGACGACCGCACCTACTCGCAGGCGCTCGACCCGAGCATCCGCCTCTCCGACTGGACGGTCACGGGATACGTCTCCCCGGCCCGCCCCGAACGCGTGACGTTCCACAGGCGTTCACAGGCCGAACGGGTCTTCGTGACGCTCGCCATCGTCATGCTGGCCACGGGCGCGGCCGGCTTCATCGCGTCGTCAGTCTCGCTGCTGTTCTGACGACCTCACGCCGATGAGGTCCGGATGCGCACCTCGCGCTCCATGCGCTTCTCATGACGGGCGCGGCCTTGCCCCGGCGTACGTCGGCGTCTGTTCGAGCGCTTTCACCATGAAGTCGGCGACGGAGGCAACCGACCCTAGAGTCATGCCCGGCGGGTGCGGCGCGTGTCACTCCCGAGTGAGTTGGATGGTCCCGTCGGGTGTGGTGATGGAGGCGGATGCCTGACTGCAGGTAAAGGTCGCATCGTTGTAGACCGCAGGCACAGGCGGGATGGGCATCTCGGTCCCCGCCGTCGCCACGGTGAGTATCGAACCGACGTTGGTGTCCTCGATCGAGACGGCGCCCCCTGAGACCGAGTACTCGCCAGTGTCGATCCCATCCCGGGAGATGGTTACCGCCTGGCCGTTGGTGACTCCGGTGAGCAACCAGTCCGCATATTCGGTGGCGAGCGTGTTCTCAGGTGAGAACGTCATGGTGACCCGGCCGCTCACGGAATCGATCGCATCGCCGAACTCACTCAGGGATGCAAGAAAGAAGTCGTTGTCAGCGAGCCAGGTCCCGTGAAGACACTCTGCGGGATCGTCAGGGTTTGTGCCGGCGGAGCGGCCATCGGTCTCGCTTGTTGAGCCCGTGTCCGAGCTTGGCGTCGGCGTGCCGGCGGGTGGTTCCGCAGACGTTGAGGCGCAGGAGGTGAGGCCAAGCATCCCGGCCAAAATCAGCGTGCAGAGTACAGGTGCGCGAAGCATCGATGTGTCCCCTCGTCTATCGACTGCGGTATGACCCAGGCCTTAGTTGCAGGTGAACTGCATGGTGCCCGTGCCGAGGGCCGTGTTCGACCCGCTCCAGGCCTGTCCGGTGATGACATAACCCTCACCGTCCTCGACGAGTGAGAACTCACCACCGAGGCTGCTGCCAATCGAGAGGAAGTCGTCGCTGGACTGGAACGGCCCGTCCGCACCGATGTCGATGCGGAACTCGCCATCCTCAAACGTCACCGCGTCACCGTCCAGATGGCTGGGGACGTCAGAACCGACCTCAGAACCCAGACCCGAGATGATTGCCTCCCCGCTGTCGTAGACGGAACAGCTGCGCAGGTCGAACTCGAACGAGCGGCCGTCGATCGTGACCGTCGCCACGCCACGCGAGTCCGTCGCCGCTCCCTCCGACGTAGGCGTCTCGGCCTTCTCGCCTCCACTCCCTCCATCGGACGAGCCGGAGGCGGTGTCGGGCTGTGGCGCAGAAGGTTCGCTTGCGCATCCGCCCAACATCAGAGCGAGGGCGACACCCCCAACTGCAGCAATAAGACCCACCGTGCGTCGTTCTGTACGCATCCCGATTCCCCTCGTTCGTTCCTCGCAAAGACCGCCAGCAAGGCCACCTCGGCACATTGGCCCCGACCGTAGCCGGTATCTCACGACGCAAACACGAACGGTATAGAAAAGAGATAATCCTCAGTTTCTCGCGGCGCGAACCCGTTCTTGGCGGATGGTGTCGGGTCGCTCCAGCGGGTCCGCCGCCGTGTAAAATGTGCAGTCCGGCAGGTGTTCAGGCATGCACACTTGAGAACCTGCCTCTTGTCTTTCCGAGCCGCCGTCATACTGGCCCGCTCATCACCGTTCCGGGATCGCAGATAGACCCTTAGCCAATCCGGGACGATTCGGATTTCGAGCGCTCACGGGACGCTGGCGGGGGGTAGAAATGTGTGCGACTATGACGCTCATGCCAGCAAAGGGCACCCAACCGCTCCTCCCGGAGCAAGTTATGGCGCGGAATAATGTCACCGTCCTGGGCCCGAAGGATGCCCCGGCTCTCGTGCTTGCCCACGGATTTGGATGCGACCAGGGTCTGTACGGGCGGATTCTGCCGTTCTTCGTCGACAAGTTTCGAGTCATCCTGTTCGATCATGTCGGGTCGGGTGGGTCAGACCAGAATGCATACGACCCAGTCGAGTACGGATCGTTGGACCGTTACGCCAGCGACATCCTTGAGCTCTGCGACGCGCTGGATCTGCGTGACGTCACAATCGTTGGACACAGCATCGCAGCGATGATGGTCATCGCTGCTGCGGTGAGACGACCCGAGCTGTTCAAGCGTCTTGTTCTCCTTGCCCCATCCGCGTCCTATATCGATGACGCCGCTACCGGGTACGTCGGCGGACTGTCCGAGGACGACGTTCAAGACCTCTTAGTGTCCCTCGATGACAATCACCTCGCATGGGCGGCCACGATTGCCCCCGTGGTGATGGGGAATGCCGAGGCACCGGAACTCTCCGACGAACTGGAGCAAAGCTTCTGTCAGGTCGATCCTCGCGTGATGCGGACCTTCGCGCGCGTGACGTTCCTCTCCGACGTTCGCGATCTCCTGCCCGACGTCACCGTGCCGAGCCTGATTCTTCAGTGCTCCAATGACGCCCTTGCCCCATTGGCCGTCGGCGAGTATCTCCATGCACACCTGTCAGACAGCGAACTCGTCCTGCTCGGTGCAAGCGGTCACGTTCCGCAGGTCAGTGCCCCCACTGAGACGGGTGAGGCGATCCTCCGCTACATCACTGCACCGTCATGACTACGGATGCGACGGCAGCGTCGACGGTCGCGCTCGATTTTGAGATGCTATTCAGGGCCGCACCGGCCGGGGCTGTCATCACTGGCGCCGACCACACCGTCCTGGACGTCAACGAGGCGTTCACCACGTGGACGGGTCTTGACCGTGTTGAGCTGCTTGGGTCCTCGTTCCTGCGACTCCTGTCCGTCGGTGATCGCATCCTGTTCACCACACGAACCCAGCCGCTGCTCGAGCTCAACGGGCGCGTCCCGGAAAGTGCTGTCACGATCCTCGGCAAGAACCGAGTCGCCCTCCCTGCAACGCTCGTAGCCTCATTCGCCGGGAGCGACGCCGGAGTGACGGTGTTCATCACGGTGCCACGGCGCGAGCGCTCGTTTGAGGAGGCGCAGCTCATCTCCGCGGTGCATCGTGCCGAGGAGTCCGATGCTCGGCGTCGGCAGGCAGAAGACGACCTTAAACGGCAAGCGAACCTCGATAGCCTCACGGGTCTCATGAACGGTGCAGGACTCACCGCGGCCCTCACGAGGGCGGTCACCGATTCTTCATCCGGATCGGAGGTGGCCGCCTATTGGATCGCACTCGATCAATTCAGGATCATCAACGAGAGCCTCGGCCGAGCCGCTGGCGACGACATCCTCAGGACGATTGCCGAACGCCTTCGCCAGCAACACGACGGCGATGCGCTCGTGGCGCGGGTCGGCGGCGACGAGTTCGTCGTCACCACCCCTGGGGGCGACCTCGAGAAGTTCGCCCAAGATCTCCTCAGTCTCATCGCGAAACCGCTCACAGTCGAGGGTTTGGACATCGTTATCTCGGCCAGCATCGGGGTCGCAACGCAGAACCTCGGGGCAGCCCCCAGTGCTGCCGCTGACATTCGCCCTGTCGCCGAGTCACTGTTGCGGAACGCCGGAGCGGGGGCATTGGAAGCGAAGGCGGCCGGACGGAACCGATGGAAGCGCTCCACCGCCACCCCGGATGATTCGGCCATCAACGAGATCCAGTTACTCGGAGACCTCCGAGTGGCGCTCGCGGACGAGCAACTCCGTCTCGAGTATCAGCCCCAGCTTGACCTCCATACCGGCAGAGTTCACGGCGTTGAAGCCCTCGTGCGGTGGGAGCACCCCGGCCGCGGGCTCATCGGTCCCGCTGGATTCATCGATGTTGCGGAGAAGACCGGACTCATCAGCCAACTTGGCACCTGGGTCTGCCGCACCGCCATCGCGAAGGCCATCGAACTCAACAGTGTCCCTGGCGCCGAGCCAATCCAAATGTCGGTCAATATCTCAGCTCGTCAGCTCAGCGACGCCGATTTTGCCAACACCATCGAGGAGCTTCTGCAAAGCACCGGTTTCGACCCGGCACGACTCACCGTCGAGATCACCGAGACGGGGGTCATCACGGATGCCCCGCACGCCCACGAGAATTTGGAGCGCCTTCACCAGCTGGGCATCCGTCTCTCTGTGGACGACTTCGGCACCGGGCACGCCGGTTTCTCGTATCTCTCCGACTTTCCGATCGATGAGATCAAAATTGACCGTTCCTTCGTCAGCAAACTCGGCGTCTCCCCGGAAGCGACTGCGATCATCACGAGCTGCATCGAACTCGCCCACGCACTCGATGTCACCGTCGTCGCTGAGGGCGTCGAAACCCGTGAGCAACTCGCGGGTCTCACCGAACTCGGCTGCGACATTGCCCAGGGGTTCCACTACTCACGACCACTCAAAGCCGAAGCACTTGGCGGCTTCCTCAGCGTGTAAGTCGCTGCTCGTTCCGGACCTCGATACCACCGGGGCCGGTCTCCCTCAGTCGCTCACGCGTGCGGTACGACGACTGCACGGCCCGAGAGCTTGCCGTCGTGGAGGTCGTGGTAAGCCTGCAGCGCGTCATCCATTGAGTAACGGGTGACACTCGGGGTGATCTGGCCGGCGCGGTAGAGGGCAGCCACCTCGTGCAGTTCTTCGATGGTGCCCCAGTAGGTGTTGGTGAGTTCTGCCTCGTAGGGGTTCGAGTAGAAGTCCCACTGGGTGGGCGACCCGGCGACCCCAATGACGGTGATGCGCCCCTGGCGTCGCACGACCTTCTGCGCGAGCCCGATCGTCTGGGTCACCCCGACGAAGTCGAAGACCGCGTCGACACCTTGCCCGCCGGTGAGCTCACGGATACGCTCCACTTGGTCGTCGCCGCCCGGCACGGTCACCGCGCCTGCCTTCTCTGCCTCAGCCATCGCCTCCGGCTTCATGTCGGTCGCAATGACGGTCGCCCCGGTGAGCACGCGCAGGAGCTGGACCCCCAGCTGGCCGAGCCCGCCGAGCCCGATCACGAGGGCGGTCTTTCCACCGCCGGCAAGCTTCGGCAGCGACAATTTGATGGCGTGGTACGGGGTCAGGGCGGCATCGGCGAGCGGCGCGGCATCCACCGGGTCGGCATCGCCGAGTGGGACGAGGTTCCGCGCGGGCACCGTCATGTATTCGGCCATGCCGCCGTCGCGTCCCAGCCCGGTCGCGAGGTAGGGCTGGGTCTCTGCGTTGTAACAGTAGGTGTCCTGGCCGCGAGAGCAGGCGGGGCAGCGGCCACAGCCGATGGGGCCGTAGACCAGGTAGGCCTCCCCCTTCTCGAAGCCGGTCACACCTTCGCCAACCTCCTTGACCCAGCCGGAGTTCTCGTGGCCCAGCGTGTAGCTGGGGGCCAGCTGCTCCCCCATGCTCTCGTCGAACTGCTCGAAGATCGCGACGTCGGAGTGGCAGGCACCCGCGCCGGCAATCTTCAGCAGCACCTCGCCGGGGGCGGGCGTCGGGCGTTCAACTTCCTCGAGCGTGGGGAAGGTCTTCCACTGCGTGAAGCGCACGGCTTTCATCTGGTCCTCCTACCGGCAACGCCGCGGCACGTTCACGGCACCGAGAGACGACGCTGCACTCTTAGCGGATACTAACCACGCTGCATCCACGTTGACAGGGTCAGCGCGCAACAATGCGACTGCCCAACAGACGCCCAGCGTTCTCGATGCAATACAAGACGTCAACGATGACGAGACTCACCAGCCCAACGTCACCGTCAACAACCCGAACTCACAAAAAAAGTCCTGAGCCGCGACTCGTCTGTCAACGATGTCGCGACTCAGGACATTGGTGGGCTGTTCCAAGAACCTCTACAGGCCCGGAAACACGGGCACCCCTTCTGCGCAGGAAGTACGTTTTCCTCCACGCCCCTCCAGATTTTCCTCTTTTTCCGTCCAAGCGGCGTAGTCTCACGTGAGCGAATCGTCCCCTGGGGTTCTCGACGCGGCTGTCGCTATCGTCTCACCCAGGGAGAACCGGCCGGCGCTCTCCGGTCGGCGGCCGGCGCTGGGCCAGCCGGCGGGCGTTCGGCATGATTGAGACATGACGAATGAGCCCTGGCTGCCGATCCCCGATCACGTTGCAGCGCTACTTGGTCGGGTGACGTTCTATGCCTCGTGGCTCGACGATGTGCTGGGGGATGCCGTGGTGCTGGGAAATCCGGGCGCAACCGACGTGCCGGGATCTACCCCGGGTTGGGCAGACAGCGGCCAACGACTCGTTTCGGCTGTCAGGGGGATTCAGATTCCCGCACGCTATACGTTCGTCGACCGGATTGCGGATGAACTCGCGAGCCTCAACGCCACCCGCAATCTGCTCATCCATGGCGTTTGGCTCTGGAAAGACGATCGAGTGATGGTGATGAAGCGGTCGCTCGACAAAACCGCCAGATTGCACGAATACCTAACCTTCACCTACGAAGAAATCGTCGCCGTCATTGACCGCTACCAGCGACTCGGCAAGATGGCGGATCGACTCGTGAAGGCCTTAACGGAGAACAACCCGACGCACGACGCGCGCGAGGAAGTGCATACGCCGCGCTGCCCCACGGACGCAACTCCGATGGACGTGGTCGTGCAGGACGACGACGTGATCAGGTGGAGATGCTCGGCGTGCGGATTCGAGAGGGCGACCATCCCCTCGTGATGTAGTCGTCTTCGGTCTCGACGCTGAGCAGCGCCGCTGCCGCACGTTCCATGTCCTTTCTGCGCGGCCTCCGCTGGGAGGAAGGGGTCGATACGACGGTCCGCGAAAGGCTCGTCTGCCTCCATGTGCCTGCTCGGGAAGGCCACGCAGCTCGGCCATGGCGTCCTCGGGACGGTGAAGCGCATCAGACCACTCGTCTCGCATCAGGTCGATCCATGCTCGGTGGCGGTGTAGAAGTGGTGCAGGTAGCTGCTGCTCCAGAATCGCGCGACAGAAAGGGCGAGGCTAGGCCTGAACGAAGTCCGAAGCGGAAGCAAGGCTGCCGATCGAAGAAACCGACCTATGGCTTTTCCTCCCCGCTATGCTCCGAAGATGAGTGACGCCAGACCGGCTATTCCCGCGGCAATCAAACGGGAGGTACGTCGGAGGTGCCACTTCGGGTGTGTCATGTGCGGTGCCCCGGTTATCGACTACGACCACATGGTGGAGTACGCGGTCGCCGGTAGTCACGACGCCGACAACATCACCCTCTTGTGCACCCAGCACCACGCGGAGAAAACCCGGAAGCGACTGCCTCTTGAGAAGGTTCTTGCGGCAGATGCGGCTCCCTACAACGCTGGCCGTCATGTGACGGGCGGACACCTGTTGGAGAGCTTCGTCGGATCCAACTACGCGTTCAACGTTGGAACGAATCTGTTCATGGCTGATCTGGGCGAAGGACGAAGCCAGGGAATCGCTCTGAACGTGGACGGCGGCAACGTGTTCAGCGCGAGCATCGTGGACGGTGAGTTGCTCATCCGAGCGTTTCTCCGCGACGCTTGTAACCGCCCGCTTCTCAGGATTCACGACAACGAGTTGGTGCACACCACCGCGGGCTGGGACGTGGTCTGGGAAGCCAACCGCCTGAAGATGTGGACTGGCGATCGGGTCGTAGGTTTCGAGATATCCTTCGAGCGCGAAGGGCTCGACATCATTAGAGGAGAGTGGTGGGCCAATGGCCTCAAGTTCGCAGTAGTCGACGGTGCATTCATCGGAATGAAAAACACAACCTTCATCGACTGTCAGGTGTACAACGGCGGCTTCTATGCGGGCGACCCGCAACTCATGAGGATCAAACCCGCTTTGAACTTCGGAGATGCGCCCCGGTATATCTGTTAGAACCGACACCACAGACTCGCCGATACCGCCAAGACCACTCTAGAACTACCGACCCCGCCTGCTAGCGGAGCGCCGATGCTTCACTGCTTAATTGCAAGCCCCAAGCGCCAACGTGAGCCCGGCTATGACTCCCCTGGTGCCCCGATGAACACCTGGCGCAACAGCCCTAGCACGGTGACCGCCAGATAACCGGGTATGGGCTCAGAAGAGCGTGAGATCTGCCGACGTCACGCGCCCGCGGCGGCTCCGGCCCGTCCGGCGATTCGTGGCCGGCAGTGCAGGTCGCAGGTGGATGTCTTCCGAAGGCGTCGCTGAGAACTCCACATTGAGCGATCCCGCGAGCTGAAGGACATAGTCGAGCGTTTCCGTTGGACTCGTCGCATCCCAGCTCACGGTTTCTGTACTGCCCCACTGCGGCATGTCCTTCTTCGAGTAGGCGGGCCCCGCGGCGAGAGTCTCCCTCCACCAACTGATCACGCTCTGCTCCAGCGAGTATGCGTCGTCCCCGGTGGGAACCCCGACGCGCCACTTGAGTCGCCATCCGAGTGATGTGTGCTGGGTGATCCGGGACCCCTTCGGACTTGCGATTCCGACCTTGAGAGCGTTGAAGTCTGCCACCATATAGACCTCAGCGGGGCCGTCGAACGGGAACGCGCTGTTGCAATATCTGCAAATGCCGAGCCCGCGCGACGCGGTGCTCAGTCGAGGTCGCACTTCCTTCCCACACGTGTGGCGACAACGCCATGGGGTGTTCGAGTTCACGTATGCCTCCAGCGGTTCGAGACCCTGCTTTCGCATCAGATCGCGCGCCTTGTCCTCCGGCATCCTGAAGAGTGTCGACAGAACCCGGTCGCCGCAAGGCGAGCATCCGCCCTGCCCGCGCTTGATGTTCGTGTAAGTGGGTGAAGTCTGCCCGCCGCAAACAATATGGGTGCAAAGCCACGGTCGATCGACTCCAGGAAACGGCGAGATCGGTTCCAGGCCGGCACGCTGCATCATCTCCTTGGCTTCCGCTTCGTCAAGCATCATCTTGCGGTGTCCTGCTTCGTGACCGCAGTGGTTGCACTCTCCTTGCCCGGCGGCGAGGTTGCCAAGTCGTGGAGCGACTTCTCGACCACATGTGTCGTGACGCGCCTTCCAAGGTCGGGAGGAACCTCCCGGCCACGGCTCAAGCGGAGTGAGTCCGAGCGAGCCCATGACGGCGTGAGCCTTGACAGCGTCCCACGTCTTGTGCCCTTCCTTCTGCCTCCAACAGGTTTCGCACCCGTACCGCCCAGGACGTCGCACGGTGTTCAGTGTGGTCTCACGCTCGACTCCGCACTCGCCATGTCTCGCTAGCCATCTGGCAGCCGCACCGGGATATGGAGCAAGCGGCTCCCACCCGGCCAATCGCATTTCGGCGACAGCTGCGTCGGCCAGCTTGGCTCTTCGGGCCGCTCCCCGTTCAAATCCGGCACAGTATCGACAGACGCCTCGATCGCCGCGAAGGTTGGACAATCGCGGCGAGATGTCTCGCCCGCATGCGAGATGGACGGACGGCCACGGCATGTTTTTTCGCCCTGGGTACTGCACTTTCGGCTCAGCTCCGGCAGCCCTCAGTGCAGCCTCTGCCGCTTCTGCTGTTAAACCGCGCATCCAGTCCTCCCCCGCGTGCAAACTAGCGCAAGCCGACCACATCGTCGAGCCTCGGCAAGTCCGCAGTTGGCAGTTGGCAGTTGGCAGTTGGCAGTTGGCAGTTGGCAGGCCAGAGTGTCACCTGATCATGCAACAGCCCATTCGCTTGCGCGCGTGGTGGTGACCTGCCGGATGCTCATACCTCAAGATGCGCGTGGTGTCCCTGGACGGCCTGACTCGCTGGGTAACCCGCTGCCTGGAGAGGTGAATCGCCCCGGCGTGTCCGGAGACAGAGTTCTTTGGAAGGATCTGTCTCATGGCACGACCCAGCAAGTATCCGCGCGAGCTTCGTGAGCGCGCTGTCCGTATGGTCGCCGAGGTGCGGCCCGACTATCCGAGCGAGTACACCGCGTTGACTGCGGTCGCGAAGATGCTCGGCGTCGGCTCTCCGGAGACGGTTCGTCTCTGGTGCCGTCGCGCCCAGGTCGACACCGGGCAGCGTCCCGGGCTGACGACCGAGGCGCTGGCGGAGATCAAGAAGCTCAAGCGCGAAAACGCTGAGTTGCGTCGGGCGAACGAAATTTTGAAGGCGGCGTCGGCTTTCTTCGCGGCCGAACTCGACCGGCCACATCAGCGGTAGTCGCCTTCATCGAGGCGCACAAGGACCGCACCGATGGCGGTTTGCGGTGGGGTGTCGAGTCGATCTGTTCCGTGCTCACTGAGCACGGGGCACGGATCGCCCCATCGACCTATTACGACGCCCGAGGGCGCGGTCCCTCGGCGCGCGTGCTGGCGGATGAACGGTGGAAGCAGATCATCTTGACCACCTGGCAGGCGCAGCGGCGGCTCCTCGGCGCCCGCAAGCTCTGGCTACGACTCCGCCGCGAGGGGCACGACATCGCCCGCTGCACGGTGGAGCGGCTCATGCGCGAACTCGGAATCGCGGGCGTGGTGCGCGGCAAGCGCCGTCGCCTGGTCGATATCGATCCGCGGGAGACCCGACCGGCTGACCTCGTCGACCGGCACTTCGCCCGGCTCCGGGTGAACCAGCTCTGGGTGGCCGATTTCACCTACGTCTGGACCTGGTCCGGCTGGGTTTACGTCGCGTTCGTGTTCGACGCGCACTCCCGCCGGATCCTCGGCTGGCGGGCGGCGACCAGCATGACGACGCCGCTCGTGCTCGACTGCCTAGAGATGGCGCTGTTCACCCGCCGCCGCGAGGGCGCCGACGACTTCACTGCACTGACCCATCACACCGATGCCGGCAGTGTCTACACCTCGATTGCGTTCACCGACCGGCTCGTCGAGGAGGGCATCGACCCTTCGGTTGGCTCCGTTGGCGATGCCTACGACAACGCCCTGGCCGAGTCGCAGATCGGGCTCTACAAGACCGAGCTCATCCACCACGAAGGCCCATGGCGAGACGTTGACCAGGTCGAGGCCGCAACCGCTGGTTGGGTCCACTAGTTCAACACGGACCGCATCCACGGGTCGATCCACGACCTCACACCCGTCGAACTCGAGCACCTCGACTACGCTCTGACGGAACCCCTCGAACGAGCGGGCTGACACCAGTAATACGCTCTCCGGACACGCCGGGGCGATTCAGACCTAGCCACCGACTTTCCTAAGCGCTCACTCCCGCCAGCCCGCGGGCTGAACTCTTCGACAGCGAGCCCTGCCAGTGTCGCTGGGGAATTTCGATCTCGGCCGGGGACCCCTGAACCCTCAACAGCGGCTGTGGCTTCGCGCTCGGGCCCGCTTCATTGCTCGGCCGACGTCCTTCACGGGGCTGCTGGCTAGGCGGGCGGAATCCTGAGGCGAGAGTTCGGTGAAGTCACTGGGTCCTCGCCGGATCAAGAGGGCCTCGCACGGCGCTCTCAGCTACCCGCTTCGGTCAAAGCACTCGGAGCCAGCGATACTGAGATCTCCCCCAATGGTGAGTGGCCAGTCGCCATTCACAAAGCAGAGTATTCCGGTGACCGGGATGCCCCTGACTCCCGCCGATTTGAGCCTGGTTGACGACGTCGAGCGGAATCGTCCGCTGGCCGCGCGAGAGAAAGGAGGCGACGAGCGCATAATCGCCTCCTTCCTGTTCGTTGGGCGGGTACTAGGCAACCCGGGGTGACCACGAGTTCTCAGTGCGGTGCGATCAGTAGATACAAAGGCCAGGCGAGTACGACAGCTATCAGCGTCACAGCGTTGATGTACGGGCGCGCCTGTGGGAGTTCCCGGGCGGCAACGGTTCCTAGGAAGATGCCAACCGTGACAGGGGTCGGCATGAAGCTCGGCCATGCTTGCCACCGATAGCCCAGAAACCGGTCTGCGGCGCCCCAGTTTGTTGGAACTTCGGCGACCACGAACGCGAATGCCACGCTCAAGCAACTGATTAGCGCCGGTACGACGAGACCCCACAAGGAAACGAGAAAAGTACCCTCCCTAGTCCGCAGAAGGAGCAGACTGCACAAGACCGCAAACCCCGCGGCGCCCCCGAGAGCCCAGGCGAACGCTTCCTCTGGAGCTCCCCCGCTGCCCAAAGAGTACTGCCCCAACCTACTGACCCAACCCGCGACCAGGAACCATAAGAGAGAGAAGCATGTGTTCGCCACCACTCGAAGCCGGCGCCTAGAACCCCAGCGGGGCCGCTCGGCCGGAGGAATTGAACGAGTCACAGGCCCGCCAAAACGATCAGCCGGGACGCTACTGCAGATGCAAAATCATCCAGCTCGCTGGCAGTTGGCAGGTCGGCCTGGGGGCCTCCGTCGTAGTTCATGAACTCGTCTCTTGGCACGCCAGGCCAAGGGAACGGCCAGTTCACCACGAATATCGACTTGACGGCACTCTCGATCCTCGCTGCTGGCTGTGGCCCGAAGCGGAGATGCAGAAATGCCCTTATGCGCAACGTTTCAGTCGGATACTCGACAAGCATGCGCCGAACGGCATCGCCGAAAGAATCTGCGTAATCGCGCATCGCGCTTCCAATGAGCCAACCTTCTGCGTCTGCGACAACATCCTCAATATCGAACTGACTTGTGATATCTGACGGATCGGTGCGAGGAGGTTCCCCCAGCCGCTGATGGACCCATTGGGATATATTTGCCGGTCGTGCAGTCCAGAAATACGCTCCCCACAGTTGAACAGTGTCCAGCGCCCAGCCGCCTAAATCTCCCATCTCGATTGTGGATTTCGCCTGCGCACTACCCCAGATCCGAACCCCGTTGGCGGTTGCGGCTGTGTGGGCCAAGGAGCTCCCGTGGGAGTAAGCGGAATACAAGCCAGTTCGTAATGCTTCGACGGCGGGAAAGCACGCGGCTTCCAGAGCTGGTCTCTGAAATGAGGTGGGATAGGGAGTATAGGCCGTCCATAGAACAGAGCCGTAATCCTGCGATTGCAACCAGTGAAGGGCCATCACTCCGGCAAATTTTGGTTCGACTAGAGGAAACGCGGACAGCGCAACTTCAGTCTGCACCTCCAACTCGACGATCTTCCAGTAGAACTGGTTGTATTGCGAACCGTTGTAGGGAGTCACGGCGACGTCGCTACGAGTGGCCGGTCTCGCCCGAACCGACACCGCATTACGGTCGATATTGATTGAGTGCACTTCCTGAATTTGGTTGTACATCCACTGCGCGGGCATCGGGAAGCCGAGATTGCCGCTAAACCCGGTCGACATGCCGCTGACCCATACACCGCTGGCCTTGCCGGCGTCGTAGACAATTGTCGCGACATTGCGGGTGGCATACACGCCGACCTCATAGCGGACCGAGCGCGATCGGTCTAGTCCAGCCCGCACTCCGTCGAAGTAAGCGAGGACGATCGTGTTAGCTTCACCACCGGTGGCGTCGTAATCGACCGCGAAGAAGATGATCACACCGTCCCGCAGCCCGAGCTGTCGAGCACGCAGCGAAGCCTGGCGGCCATGCTCGTAACCAAGTTCTTGCGTGAAGTATTGGGCCCCGTTGTTGTAGTTCTGGAAAATCGGGATGAGGGAAAAGTCGTAGTCGAAGATTGTGTCAAGTTCACCCGGTCGGATCGATTTTCCGTCGACGGTAAGGTACCGGCCCACTACGTTGTAACCGGCAGCCCGCATTTGGCTGGAGAATTGCGCTGTCATGGTGGAAGTTGTGTCAATCCCCGTGACCTGGCGGTTTACATCGCCAGTGCTGACCAGGAGTCCGGCCCAAGTGCCAAAGTCGCCAGCCCCGGATTCAACTATTTCCATAAAGGCTTGGAACTTGAGCACCTCGGAGCGCGTCCCTTGACCGAAGATGCCATCAACCGCTACGTAATGGCGGTTGCAGCACAGTGCAAGCTGGAAGAGCCGCACAAAATTTGTCGTGCCGTCGATATCGCCTAGTTCAACCCGCCCCGAGACCGCAAGACCAGACGATGTTCCCGGCCCGAGGTTTCCGTTCGCTACGCCATCCGCCATGCCCAGTTCGTATTGGATGGCGTAGACAAGGCCCTGTTGCATTTGCCGAGTGAAGAGTCCATCACATGGTAGAAGAGAGAAATCCTGTCGGTGCGCGTACTTGCCGTTGAGCCATCGTTGGCCAGATCGAATCGCACTGTTGCCACCGCTCAACAACACGAACGCGTCCATTGTGAGTAGTGACTTCATCATCTTTACGGTCACCATCGGGGGCGATATCGCGAGTCCCATGTCGTCCCGCAGCCCCGCCACGTATCCGGCGAGGCCGGAGTCCCAAAGGTCCTCGACGTGCCCGCCGGGATAGCCGCTGCACCAAAGCGCACATCGCAGGAGAGAGACTATTCGATCTTGCGTCGTACTGCTGTTGATCGCCCCAACCTGATTGATGAACGCACTTGTAGTGCCCGCGCCGAAGTTTGTCGAAGTTGCAGTTATACCCAGTTCCAGTTGAAGCGCTCGGGTTATCGCGTACTTCGTTTGCCAACCAGTCATTCCATCTTCGGCGATGGACAGATAGCCGCTTTGGCCACCGTAGGTGTCGTTCAGGTATATTTGCGCCGCTTTGACTTGCAAGTCCATCAAAACCTCATTTCATGGGCAGCTGCGATCAGAGGACCACAGATTCAGACATGGTCGTCCGCTGAACAGACACCGCAAGTGGGTCGGTGCTCCGGAACGTAAGCATGACCAAGGGATGGAGCCCGATCGCCGCCCGGGCTGTCTTTCGCAACTGCATCCGGAGGGTCCTGCTCTGATTTGCGGGGATCGATTCGCTAAGGACCACTTCAGTCGAAAGGGCGTCGGTTCCCTGCGGCGAGGCCGCTGAGTAGGCTTTCGCTCCTGGAGCTCCAGGTTGCTCTTCGAGGAAGTTGCACTCAATTACGTGTGACCGTTCGGCTTCAACCAGCAACTGTGCTCCCGCCGGTATTTCTCCGGGGCCCACGCTGTCGATGCGAATCAACAATGCAACGGTTGGGTCGTCAGGCAGGTCACTCGACATCGTTGTCGCCGACAAGGATGCGCCCCACGCAACGCCGCTTATCGGTGCATTCATGACCGGTGCACTTGCAATCACTTCTGCGCCGGGGCGCCGCAGTCGTACTATCGCACGGGCTGGTGCGACATCTTCCAGCGCGTCGGCTGGATATAAAACGTTCTGAGTCAACGGCAGTACGCACTGAGTTAGATCGGACGTGCCGCCCACGTAGTTAGACGGCCAACGGAAGGTCATCCGGCCTGGGGCGATCGTTGCAGGTACCGCCCTTACCTCATCGTCCGTTGCGAGAATCACCCGATCTGACGTGGCACGTGCCATCCGTTCATCCCAGGTCACTTCCACGGTAGACGCGCGTAGGACTGCCGCACCCGCTGTCACAGCGAGAAGGGACGGGACTCGCCAACCTAGCGCTTGAGTGTGCCCCGGGTCGAAGTACCGCACTTCAGCACCTGCAAGTTCTGCGACTACGCGACGAGGCGAGAGCGGCGACGCTGCTCTAGCCGGAGCTGGTCGTGCGAACTCGGACAACATAGTTACGGCTAGGGTTGCTCCTGCACCTAGTAAGAGGCCCCGCCGAGATACCGCCCACCGTGCAGAACTCGTTTGACCGTTCTTCTCCTGCATCGGGTTCCCCAATCGTGTCTGCTGGGCCTGGGAACTACGCTGCGTTACCGGTTGCTCCCCACGCGTAAAGTTGATCGATGCTCTCGTAAGTGAGGGATAACCGGCTAGTCGTCATTATTGGGGACCGCGCCGTACCCCGGTTCACTCAAGTGACGCTGGAGCTAGGGACAAACTGGTGCTCTGTGCCGATCGATCAGGCGTTTCGAGCCCCAAGGCATGGAGCAAGCATTGCGGCGGATTCTAAGTCCTACCTCGGGCCGCAGGCGCTTGCGTCGTAGAAGCATCTGGCCGGGTCACCCGAAAGGGGAGCGATGAAGCGAATCTGATCACCCGCATGAAGTGTCGTGAGGCGAGTTAGTCGTCTGCCCTGCGCGTTCGCAAGTTGATCGAGTTGCACACCGAATCGGTCGGCGATGGAGAGGGCGAAGTCGCCATCCGCAATCAGGTAGGAATCGACTGTACCGTCGTCGGTTGTCCGAGCTTCGCCAGTCGCGCCTGGGCGGGCGCCTCCATCCACCGGCCTGGGCGGCGTCTCGGTTGCCCTTGGAGAAGGTCGGTTCTCTTCGATCTGGGGCTGGGGCAAAGGACTGGCTGAGACCTTCGTCCCACCCGGGTCCTGCGCCACCGTTTGGGTGCATCCGGATAGCAGCAGTACTGAAAGCATAACGACCAGGATTCTTCTCACAGCCCTATCTTTACCGGCAAAGCGATCGAATCCCTAACCCCTCTGAGCGGAATTGACGAGCCAAGGAACCATGGATCGTCCCGCACCGAAGGCCGTCTCCTGTACGCCGCGGCGTGCGCAGTCCCCCAAAATGCCGACAGAACTTCCCTTCATGCTATGGGATCCTCAGCTAACGAGTTTCGGGGGCGTAAGTCGACAACTTGAGCTCGAACGAGGGGCACACATGAGAATGCGGAGCGCTGATGACGCGTCGGCACACAGGTGGCAGCAGTCAACTCTTATGCAAGCATCACGCGACTTGCACGATCGGGTTGGACCTGGAATTGCCGCCGCCCTCCAGCGCCTGGAACTCCTCGCCCTTGAGAGCGGGAACCGGCGCCCTGTCAGTGCTTCATTTGCGTGGAGGTTACGGGAGTGTTCCTTGATATTGCGCACTGCACTGCAGGACGCATCCGATGTGGGTTTGAGGCTCCGGCCGGCCACCGCCTCACAATCCGCTGGTTACAGTGGCCAATCGATCGTCCGCGAACTCGACATGCTGACAAAAGATGATGCAAGTTTTCCGCGACTCGACGCTGAAGAAGAGGTGTTCCTCATCGTCCGGGAGGCACTCCGAAATTCCTTCAACCACTCAGGAGCTACCGAAGTGGTCGTTAGACTCGTGCGCTCGGATAGTCACGTCGTAATCACGGTAGACGACGATGGCTGTGGGTTCGACTCTGCTTCGCCGCAGGGATCATCGCTGGGACTGGCGTGCATGGGCGAGAGAGCGATTCGCATCGAGGCTGACTTGCAGATGGAAAGCTCGTTCCGATCCGGAACCAAAGTAAAACTGATTGTTCCCTTAGGCAGTAGTGGCTCGGAATGAGGATTTCGGCTAGTGAACCGGTCACGGTCGGGATCGTGGACGACCACCGTCTGTTCCGAGCTGGAACTAACCTCCTGCTTTCTCGTGATCATCGCTTGAAGATCGTAGGAGAGGCCAGCTCTAGTCAAGGTGCGCTTCGTCTGGCAACGCTGATGAGGCCAGATGTGTTGATTCTCGACGTGGAATTGGGCGGCGACAGTGCCCCCGTGACAATCAGACGAATCAAGCACGAGGTACCCTCAACCGAGATCGTGGTTCTGACGATGCATCGAGATCTACGCCTCCGCGAACACCTGACGGCCCACGGTGCCGCCGACTGCCTGACGAAGGATGCCGACGGGAGCGACCTTGTCCGAGCGGTGTTGACTGCGGCCGGGCGAGCGTCATCCTCGCAGGCAGAAGGGGTGAACCCGCGCACTGCCCGACTCTTGACCGAACGCCAGATAGAAGTACTACGGCTTCTGGCACGTGGATGTTCCAATAGGGAGATCGCTCATCAGTTGGTGATCACCGAGGGGACGGTAAAGCGGCATGTGTCTGATGTGTTTGCGAAGTTGGACGTAAACTCGCGGATAAACGCCGCACGGAAGGCAGGTAGATTGGGGCTGCTTGGGGGTCGAGAAGGGTATGAGTCCTGACCAGTCCGGCAGCTTACGTCCTGGTCGGTGGGCATTTCGGCCGATTCTCTACAGACGAGAGAGAACAGGGCGCGCACGGGCGTCGCTGTACGCTAATCACCCGTGCGGTCCCGTTTAGTTCTTGCAGAACCAAGCTGTTTGGTGAGCAGCGACTGTGTATCCCAATGTTGCCCAAGGGGCATACTGGGAATGTCGACTTGTGAATGTTCGAACGACATACGCTGAACCGTTGTTGTACTGGACTTCGTAATAGCCCCCCGCGCCCCCTGAGCCAATCTGGTGAACTACGCTCCCCTGGCCATAGGACTGCGTCGTCGGGTACTTCGAAAGGTAACACTGGCTGTACCCGTAGCGGTCTACGTACGGCCATGCAGCAGCGTTTGCCGGCGTGGCAGCCAGTAGCCCTGCGAGCACCAGCAAGGCCGCAGTGATCGAGGCTGTGAGTCTTCTCCGCATGATTTCCTCCGAGAATGTAGATGTTCTGTCGTGCCAAACCTTGGTGCTCGGCTAGTGCGGAGTCAAGAGTCGCTCACCTTCCGGAGTTAGTGGTTACTAGCGCCAAGGCGCCCAGATGGCAGCACTACTCGCGTTCGAAGCGTTCGTGCACGCGTGATCGAAAGATGTGACTTTAGAGGTGGTCCTGAGGGTAGCTACGTCCCGAGACGGTCTAGCCCGCTAGGCTTCAGGCATTTCCGAGCTTCAGTCTTCTTTGTCGTAGTCGCTTGTATTTCTGAGGCTCAAGTCGACGAGTAGGAGTCAGCCTTGGCGCAGCGAGATCGCAGATTTTCGACCGTGGGGGCAGCAGTAGTCGCATCTGTGTTTCTAACCGTGGCTCTGGTCGCGTGCTCTACGTCGTCGCCAGGGCCAGACGTTGTTCCGCTGACGCAAGCAGAAAAAGAGGCCAAGAGTTCCGACTCACTGCGGCTTGAGTGGGATGCCCTCAAACGCGAGTACCCGGAAGCGCTCATGCCCGAAGTAGAACGCGTGCGTTTCGTCCCGCCGGAAGAATGGGCGGAGGCCATGGCCGCTTGCCTCTCAACTGAAGGATTCCCTGCCGAGGTCACTCCCGATGGCGGAGTGCAGCGACAGGTGGCGGCAGGGCAAGCGATGGCGTCTGACATTGCCTCATACGTTTGCAACGCGAAGTATCCGATGGATCCCCAGTATGAGGTGAAGCTGAACGAGTCCCAGCTCAGATACCTGTACAAGTACTACAACAACAGCTTGGTTCCGTGCCTGGAGGACGAAGGATTTCGCATTCCAAGGGCTCCGAGTCTGCAGGTTTTCATCGATTCCTACGGCACCCCGGACGCATGGACCCCCTACGCCTCCCTCGTTGGGCAGCCAATCGTCGGCTGGATCGAGCTAAACGACGCGTGTCCTCAGAACCCAGATGGGTTGTTTGGTGGCTTGGAATGAGAGCGGGCGGGAACGTGATGGACGTTGAGCGCATGTCTGCCGCTCCTCCGGGGCGACGCGTGCTCTTCACTGTCACCGCAAGCTCTGTCGTTCTACTCGCCGGGGCAGCGATGGGCTGGGCCGCCTCCGTCGTCTTGGCGCCCCCTCCCGACGTGCTGAGTTCTCCCCCATATGCCTTGGTCGACATTGCGCACGGAGAGGTTGGAGCCAGCATCTCTCTCAATGCGGTTGCCGAATGGGCGGCCACACCAGTCGGCTCGAATCTGGCGTCTGGGACCGTCACCACCCTGGGTATAGAGCAAGGGGAGGAAGTAACGTCCGGGTCGATCTTGTACACCGTTGATCTTCGACCTGTCGTTCTAGCTGAGGGTGACATCCCCGCCTTCAGGCAATTGGCCGCCGGGGCGAAGGGCATAGACGTCCGACAGCTGCAGGTAATGCTCGCTTCCCTCGGGCATTTCAGCGGTAGCGCTGACGGCGAGTTCGGAAGTAGGACCTCAGCGGCGGTCAAGGCATGGCAACAGCAACTTAGAGTCGAGCCCGACGGCGTTGTTCGTCTTGGTGACATAGTTTTCGTTCCGGACCTGCCGATGCGAGTCTCGCTAG
This sequence comes from Salinibacterium sp., assembly GCA_015234465.1. Taxonomy (GTDB): domain Bacteria; phylum Actinomycetota; class Actinomycetes; order Actinomycetales; family Microbacteriaceae; genus Homoserinimonas. Next base: position 231,490 of record JADGNA010000006.1, read on the forward strand.
ACAGCGAGGTCGTTGCCCGCGGCGCTACGCTTGTCGGCGGGGAGGAAGCTGTCCTGGGCATGCCGAATGCGCCGAAGTTCACAATCCCGATTAGCGAACCGCAAACATCTTTGATGCGAGCGGGGACGCGGGTGGAGATTAGTGGGCCCGGTGGGGAATCATGGGAGGCCCTCGTTGTCGAGCAACAGTCCTCGGGGGCCGGTGAGCTCTCCGTTGCGCTCAAAGGCCCCGAAGATTCAGCAATCTGCCTAGACAGTTGCGCGGTGATTCCACCCTCGGGACAGACGCTGCTTTCGGTGCGCGTCGTTACCGAAGAGTCCGTGCAGGGGCTCGTAGTTCCGACAGCTGCTCTGCTGAGCCGAAGCAATGGTTCCGTGGCAGTGATCGACGAGGCAGGTGGAGAGATCGCCGTCACCGTGCTCGCTAGCGCTATGGGAATGTCGATCATTGACGGAGTACCGGAAGGGTTGCGAGTTCGTGTTCCCGCCTCGGTGACGGGAACGTGATCGAAGCGCGGGACATCACGTTCGGCTACGACTCTGCTCATCCCTTACTCGACGGATTCACCGAATCCTTCTCCCGGGGAGAGGTAACCGCCGTCACGGGTCCTTCCGGCCGTGGCAAATCGACCCTCTTGTACATACTCGGCCTCATGTTGCGACCTACAGGCGGAAAGGTGGTGATAGGTGGAGTTGACGTGACGTCGCTGACAGACCTGGAGCGCTCACGTTTTCGAGCACACATGTTTGGATTCGTATTCCAGGACGCGGCCCTGGATGCGAGCAGGACGGTGATGGATAACGTCGTAGAGACGGCGCTTTACCGAAATGATTCTCGGAGGGTCACCCAAGAGCGGGCCAGAGAGTTACTAAGTCAGTTTGGAGTGGAGTTACGAGCCAACGCCAAGCCAGGACAAGTGTCCGGGGGACAGGCTCAACGGATCGCTCTCTGTCGCGCACTGCTAAACAGCCCTCCCATTCTTCTTGCCGATGAGCCGACAGGAAATCTAGACCCAGCATCCGCTGCAGCAGTGGTTGATGCGTTCCATTCTCACGCGCGCACCGGGGCGTCGGTGATCGTCGTCACCCATGACCCAGGCCTAGTCGCTCAATGCGATCGCGAGGTGCAGCTTTGAGCTCGATCCGCCATCTGGCCGCCGTCGTTCGAGAAGCTTTGTCGACGGCATGGTCGCAGCCAGTTGCATCTGCTGTGACCGTCTTGATGGTGGCTGGGATGTGCGCGAGTGTGCTCCTGACGGCGGGCCGAACCGTTGGGGCGGAGCAGGCCGTACTGGACACTATCGATTCAGCCGGCACCAGACTGATAATGGTTCGCGCGGAACCCGGAGCCGGGCTGTCTGAATCGGTCCTCACGCGACTCTCGGACGTGCAAGGGATCGAATGGACTGCGGCCTTCGGGCCAGCCATGGACGTCCACAACGCATCCATTCCGGGCGGCACGAAGACGCCGCTTCGGCTGGCATGGGGAGAGGATCTGCAAGAACTGGTGTCAACACAGCCGGGAAATCCAGTTGAAGCATGGGCAAGCGAGGCAGCGCTCGTACAGTTGGGAATGGTCGACGGACTCGGTGGAGTCGTCGACGCTTGGGGCAACGATTTCACGTTGGCTGGGCCGATCGAAGTCCCTGAACACCTCGCCTCTCTTGAGCCTCTGGTCTTAGCGCCGCAGGAAAGAGGAACGGGAACGGCGCCAGTCAGCATCCTGGTTGTCGTCGCGACAGCGCCTGAACTTGTCACCCCCCTGTCACGTGTAATTCAGTCGTTGCTGGCCGTCGAGGACATGAGCAAAGTGAGCGTCTCCACTAGCGAATCCCTAGTCGCGATTCGCGCTGTTGTCGCGGGCGAGCTGGGCAGCCACGGCCGCGGCCTGGTCGTCGCGATCTTCACACTCACCGCTACCTTGGTTGCGTCGCTGCTCTACGGTTTGGTGAAGCTCAGACGTAAAGATTTCGGCCGACGCCGGGCGCTGGGTGCCTCGCGCCGACTCGTACGCTTGCTCTTGCTCACCCAGATCGCCACCCTGGCTACATTTGGAGCCGCGCTTGGGTGCGCCGGTGCCGCTATCGCGTTGACCATGTCTCAAGATCCGTTACCGAGCGTTAGCTACTTCGGCGCAATCGCCCTTCTGTCCGTCGGTGTGGGCGTCGTCGCCGCCTCCGTGCCCGCATGGGTAGCCGCACGTCAAGATCCTCTGAAAGAGCTCCGAGTGCCGTAGAAGAACCCGGGCATCGATACGCGCGACCAGTCGATGGGGCCAGCTCGGTGAGACAAAGCTTGTTACAGTCCGAATCTGGTCAATCGGGATGAAGCGCCCTGAGGTCGAAGTCGAATCGCGCTATTTGATTCCCACCAACGGATCGTGTCGGCTTGGCCAGTGCCAGTGCACCCGCCTGAGGGTCGCCAGCCCAAATCATGTGGGCTCTTCCATAGACCAGAGCGGGCAAGACCGCGGACGAGTTCGGTCTTGTAGTAGCTGTTGACTGTCTGGGCCAGGGCGTTGTCGTAGCTGTCACCGACGGCCCAATCGTCGGTGTGGCACCGATCTCTGCGAGTCGTCCCCGTAGCGATAGAGGCGAATTGACTGCCTGCATCGCTTTGGCTGCAGGGATGGGCGCGATGTGTGACGCGCCCCCACCAGGCCATTTCGATCGCACGGAGCACCATTCGGTGCGCACGTGTGCCGCGCACCGCCGGCCGACGATCATCCGTGAGAACAAGTCGACGATGAAACAGACATACGCCACACCGGCCCATGTCGGAACGAACGTCAGGTCCGTGGACCCGCAGGCGGTTGCGGTAGCGGTGGACTCTCGGTTGACAAGATCTGGGTGTCTCGCGGCGGCCGCCCGCGAGACCGCCAAACGGGTCACGCTGGACGCTTGACTTTACGGGCGCCAAGCTGCGCTCAATATGCGCTTCTGGCAGTCACCGCTACTTCCGAGCGAAATGCAGCGACTCCTCGAACTGATCTCGCGCCGGAAACTGTGGCTCGCTGAGTGCCCATCGATTAGTACGCGACCGCAGCAGCTTCCGTGCGAGTCGAGCCCGACGCGGAGAGATTGTGGAAGAGGTGGCGAGCATCACAATGCCTATCAGCGTCGCCGGAAGACTAAAGGTCATGATTCTGGCCGCCACGAGATCTGGCACAACGTTGGTCAGGAATCCCATTGACACCATCGCAAGTAACCCGCCCACGAGAAGCAGCCCGCCGGCCGCAGCAAGATACGTACCGATGCGGTTCTTGTTTCTAGACTCCGCATAAAAGGAACTCATCTTCAAATCGGCCACCGGATTATGGGCGTGGATACGCGGAAGGCCATCTGAGATGAACGAGTAACTAAGAACGAAGTCGGGGCGAATGAGACTCGGACGGATGAGTAGCTTCGCGTCGTCGCCTGTCTCGAAACTGAGATCGACCGCACCGTCATAGTCGATCACTCTGAGTGAGTCAGGCGCGATAGGAACGCCTAGTCCAATAGTTAGGTCGTCGCCGAAGGCGTCAGCACGAACATCCTTCTCTCCAACCCGCCACACATACAGCTGGATATGGTGTGGTTCCTTGAGCTCGGTGTTCCCAACGAAGTAGCGCAGCTCGCTCGCAGCCTTGGTTTGAGTAGACAGCGGGACCGCCACGTAGTCCACCCACAGCTCATAGTCCGTAAGTGCGTTAAACCACTGATCCGCACCACGCTGAAATGCGACGCCCAGCACCGCACCGAGTACGAGTGTCCCGATTCCCCAGATGATCTCCATTGGCGCACCTCTTCCGCACACAGACTAGCGAGCACCTCAGACGCGGACTTGGCGGATCGCATAGTCAACCGCAACTACCATCGCATCGTGACGGCTACTGAGACACCAACTACTTGGGACCGAACCGGCATTGAAGCACTGGGGTTTGAAGGCTTCACAAAGCTGACCCAGCTTCGGGCCGGCGATGTGCCGGAGAAGCACGGGATCTATGTTGTGCTTCGTCCTGGATCGGAGGCGCCAGTCTTTCAGGCCGACAACCCGGTGAAACGCCCACGCCAAAAGCTCTACTCCGTCGAGTACTTGACCGACTACTGGGTGGAGAACACGCCCGTCGTCTACATAGGAAAGGCCGCAGGCGCAGCGGGCCTACGAGACAGGTTGAAGCCCTACGCCAAGAAGAGCAGCGGACATTCAGGAGGAAGAGCGATCTGGCAGCTGAGTGACGCCGATGATCTGCTGGTGTGTTGGAAAGTGATCGAGGAGGCCGAAGCTGTCGAGAAGTTCTGGATCAAGACGTTCAAAGAGGCGCACGGCGGGATGCGCCCGTTCGCGAACCGGAATGGGTGAGCTTCTATACAACGAGAGCGTGATGGCGCGCACCGCTAGCCTGAGCGGATGACCGACGCAAACGGAAAGATCACTCCCCCGAGCTTGTGGGTCAGCAAGTGGTCGCGCGAGGAGGCCTTTTGGCGCGACGTAGCGAGTCGAGGGCTGGCCGGGCTAATCGTGGTAGCTATTGGAGCAGCGTTCGCATTCGGGGTGGGGCTACTACCAATCAGCGAGTATAAGAACGAGCTGATCGCCTTTGGACTCGTGCTGGCGTGGTTAGTGATCTGGACACCGCTCTCACGGAAGACAATCCGATGGGCATATAGCAAGGCCCGCTGGCTAGGAATCATTGTGCCCCTAGTTTCGATACTCGTGCTACTTAGCGGCTTGGTCTTCGCAGTATCCGTTCGGTTCGTCTGATGACGGACCAACTCGTATGATCCTGGCGAAGGAGAGCACGACCGATCCCTCCTACCAGGGCCCGGTGAAGGTCTTGTGATTGTTCAAGTAGCCGCCAGCTCGACCTGCGTCATTTCTAGTGGTCAGCGGTTCCACGATTGCCGCGGGTTCACTCAGCCCACCGGCACGCGACGGACGAGGCGCCCGACAGGAACGGGACTCACAACTGCCTGGGCCCGCGGTGATGGTCGCATCACCGCGGGCCGGTTTGGATTATCAGGTAGCGGAGGGTGCGGGAAGGGGCTTAATCCGCCATCCGCGCACGGAGAACCCGGGCACGAAGTCCCACTCTTCGCGGCAGGTGTCGCACATAATCCGCACGTCGTGCTCGCGGAAGCCAGGAACGTTGTCGTGCTCCTCAAGAATCGTGCCGGCTCCACATGGGCAGCGGTACTCGTACCGCTCGACGTCGCCGGTACCGGCACCCCAGCCAGCATGGTCGGATCGGTCCCAGTCGACTAGTTCCGTACGGATTCCCATCGACAGCGGCGAGGTCCGAGCCCAATCCAAGACGGCGCGACGGGCGGTGTCGAAGAAGTCCTCATGAGCTCCGACATCGTGAAGGATGGTCAGGAGGTCCTCGGGCTGACGGGCGACGCCATGGTCGCCGTCTCGCACGCCCGCCGCGTAGTCGCCGGCAAGCCGCTCAAGTGAGCCACGCGCTCCGCGATCACCGCCGGGCGCTGCCTGAGCGACGAGCCATTCGTGGAACGGGCTTGTCAGCGCTTCAGCGTGCGCATCGACTCCGTCCCAGCGGACAGGTGTTTCACCGCTGTCGCGGTACTTCTGCAGTGCCTGCTGTAGGAACATGTAGCCCGGCGGGCGGTGGTGGTGGGCTCTGATTCCGTCGCGTGAGGACCCCCCGGACCGGCGCATTCGTCGTGCATAGTCGACCTGCTCAGGCACGAGCCCGAAGTCCGCATTCAGGGCCAACTCACCGGGGTTGCTTTCTGCGAGCGGGATCCCGAGCGCCGCGGCTGCCCAGATCGCCTGACCATTTGAGATGTACGTGAATTTCCCGAGGTATTCGCCCAGGAACTCCTCCGCCGTGTGCTTGAGGTTGTAGCTGAACGCGTCGCTCTGCGGGTCGCTGGTCCTTGTGAACGCTCGGAGTATCTCTGCTGTGAGAACGACCCGGAGGTAGTCCTCTTCGCCTACCGCGAGCTGTCGCTCGTCTGCGGAGAAAAGACCGTTTTCGCCGAGGTGGGTGACACGCTCATCGGTTGGGAACTCTTTGCCGTCAGCGTCGGTGACCCACACCGGCTCTGAGAGCACCGGGTGCTCCGTCAGTGCGCGGATCATGTCTCGGGCGCAGATTCGGTCTCCTAGGATGCCCTGGGTGAGCGGGTGCTCCATCAGTCGGAGCGCCTGCGTGTACTTCATGCCGGAGAACTTGCTCCAGGCTTTGGCGTCTCGCTCGATTTCGCGCGAGCGCGCGACTGAAGTGCTGTTGTTGGTCATCTCGATCTCCATCCGTGCCGCTGCTCGCGCCCCACGTTCGCAGAGCCGGCAACCATGAAGAGAGTTCTCAACTAGAAGGGCACTGCATCTGGATCCGCCTCGGTTGTCCTTCGAGGCCAGAATCACGTGGGGATCCTGGCTCGGAGATAAGCATTCCAACCTGCTCGAAATAGACCTTACAGCCGGGCTCCGCGCATGTCACGCATGAGAGCATCGCAGACGCGCGCTCCGCCTTTTGTGTTCGCCACACTCCCTACTCGAAGCGACCTTGGCGAATGTACGCTCCGCCGACGAACCGCGCGAGACGGCTCCACCCTTTGGCGCTCACGGTCAGCACTAGGCCGATCAACACCGACCACAGCCACGGGTTGACCTCCGCGGCGAGTAAAAAGTGTCCCGGCATCGCGGCGATGAAGTCCCACGTGGCTTCGCGGCGCATGGCAAGCAGCCCGTCAAAGTCGATGTACGGGGTGACTGGGTCCATGAGTGAATCCAAGCATCAACCACCGACAAGGAAATGAGCTGCCCGCAGCTCCACCTCCGGTGACGGCTCACCCCACCATCGACGAGCTCGCTGCAGTTGCGGTACGTTGGTCGTGACGGCGGTTCAACGACGACCCGTACGATCTGGCCACTGCAGTGCAGGCCCCAACCCATATCTGGAAGGGATGCACTGCTATGCCCATATGTACAAAGAAGCCCTACTCGACCCCAAGCGAGGCGTCTCGCGCGCTGGCGATTCTGCAGCGGCGCAAATACCCAGACCTCGCGGGGATCCATCCGTGTGCGAGCTGCCGTGCCTGGCACACGACATCGCAACGACAGCGGAAGCGCTCTCAATGAATTGGCTGAGACGCCGGGGGCCCGCCACTTCACTGGTTAGGTTTGCTGGCCGCCTCCGCTCCTTTGACGAGCCGCTGGATACGGCCATTGAGCGAACTGCTGTGCAGCTTCGACCCACGTCTCGCTGAGTCGATCGCCAGCACTCTGAGAGGTGTGCTCTTTCGTGACTATCTGAGACCCCAAGACTCGACATTGTTGGCGTGAGCCTGATGCGCAGCCTCAAGGTCGGTATTGATGTCTTGGATCTGAAGCTGAAGTTGCTCCATCTCAGCCTCCAGACTCACCTGTCTAGTGGCATCCCCGGCACTGTAGGCATTGTCAATCTCTCTTTCGAGGTCCTCAGCACGCTGTTCTGCCGCGCTGAGGGCGTCGTCGAGTCTGCCAACTTCATCGTTGGTGCTCTGGAGAGAAGCTTCAGCTTGATCGGGTGAGTCTTCGTACTTGGGCATGTGGTCATGCTAGCCCGTGATTCAGGACGCAATCGCTAGACGCGAATGTCGGCGAGGTGCCTTGTGGCGCTGGTCGGAGGGCCTTCTGCAGGAGCGCGAAGGATGCTTCCGGCGCAGCGTGGTCGCACGCGCCTCGACCCGCCCGGTCGGGATCCCTTTGCGAACTGAGCAACAGGCTGCACTAGGCGCCTAACCCAAGAGTCACCAAGACCTTCAGCAGTCCCACTCGCCGAGGGCAGCGTCCCTCATTCAGGCTTGAGTTGGGCTTCTTTCCGCCACCCCCGCTTTCCGCCTCCAATGAGGAGTAGGCGTGAAAAGTACCAGGGGCGAGGCGCCAGCTACTCAACAGCGGCTAGCGTGGCGCCTATGGAGCCCCCATTCGCAGTGAATGTGCCGCACCCTCGCTACTTCGAGGATGACCACTGCGCTAATTGCCTCCAAGAGCTCTCGACGAGCATCCAGGGCCTGTATTGCTCGACATGGTGCCAAGAGGTGACCGCTCACGTGCGATACCTACGCCGTGTTTTTCGCGATGGTCGGATCAAGCAACCGGATGTTCAACTTGCGATGCAGACCAAAAACGCATTTCTACTCATGGGTGGGTATCGGTCACTCGGCAGAAGGGTGACGCCTCGCATCCGGACAGAGGTGCGAGTTCGTGATGAAGGCCGTTGCCAGCAGTGCGGCATCCCAGGAGACGATATCGACCACATCCGGGGAGACTCAGACGAACCCGAGAACCTTCAGCTCCTCTGCAAGAGCTGCCACAACGCGAAGACCGCGCAGAACATGGTGCCGGCGAGCGAGAGGAGTCATAGGCTCCTAAAGTCACTCATGATGACCCGCGTCGCACCATCGCACCCGCAGCTCCTAGCTGACGACGAGCAGGCTTGGGACAGGCTTTGGAGACAGCTGCAATCGGCGCGGAAGGAACGCTTCTCGAAGAAACTCCAAGATGCGGGAGTTCATGTTCGGCGTAACGATTCGCATGCCAGGAAGGTCCAGGCGTATTTGGAGGCAACACGAACGCTCGGCTCTTCGCCCGAAGGCCGTTCGGATCACGATACCTCCAGCGGCAACTCATTCGATCCCTTGACGCGCAGAGCCGGGGACATGTAATCGAAGCCCGCCCAGCACGACGTCGCGTTGCGCAGACGTAAGGCGTCTCGCTCTCCCTATTTAGGAGCTACGCCGCAAAGATATCGAGAGGGGTAGCTGCTGCGAGATCGTTCTGAATCTCTTCCGCTTCATCCCACGGCCAAGACTGGGTTCCGTACTTTCGGTAGAAGAGAAATGACCGATCCACAAGTTGGACTCGCTTGCCGGCTCGATGGTAGGTCAAGACTGGGGGCGAAATGTCGATCTTCACCTGCAAGCGGTCGATTCGTTCGAGCGCTTGCGTTAGATCGCTGAGGCGTATCCCTTCGCTGTCAATGTTGGTCAGTAATTGGCGGGAGTCGATTCCTTGGCCGACCAGACTTTCGTCGTCGCTGGCCGTCACCGCACGAAGCAGATGCAAGTAGACAACGAGGCCCTCAGGCATCCTCCGCATTCCACCAACGAAGTTGGAAGCGAACGTGTCGAATCGTCCTGACATCTCTTCGGCGACGGCAATGCGTGCTTCCGACAGCTTCTCGCTCACGTCGATGACAGTCCCATCTGGAAGCTGATCAACCCCTTCCAGCTTCAGAAAGTTGCTCGCTAGCCGGTGAACAAGACCCACATTCCCGTATGAGTCGGCGACGAATGCGTCGATGAGGGCCTCGGTCAGCTCGACGTGAAGGGCAACGGCGCCGCGTTTGAGCACGCTTCGCAACTCGTCGTCCTCCCATTTCAGGTGGATGTCGTCGACTCGGCCGTCCAGATCGCCGTTGAAATACGTGAGTAAGTGACTTTGAGCCCAAACGCCGATGATCACGACGTGGCACGCATACTCGCCCAGCGCCTTCATCCACGAAGCGAACACCTTTTGCTCTGGCTCGGGCAAGTAGTGGAAGTCTTCCAGAACCAGTTGCTTTCTTGAAGCCGTGACGCTTGCCGCAACCCAGTGCAGGTTTGCTACAGTCTCACCAAGTATTCGCTCTTGAGTTTCAACCGCCCGTTCGGCCGCAAGGCCCGCATCAATGCCAACCTCAGCCGCTGCTTTCGCAAGAATGGGCAGGCCAATCTTGCCTTTCGCGGTCGCGGTCAGATCGATGTGCCCACCAAGGGTGCCCGTTTCCGTCCGGCTAAGCGAAGCGCGCACCCCAAGCTGGCTAAGTGCCTCTTCGAGTACTGATGCGGCTGTTGAAGTGATCGTGCACTGCACGACGATTGCCTCATTTTGATCTAGGGATCGTTTGCGAAGCCAGGTTTTCCCTTGCTTCGATCCGCCGTGAACGCTGACATGGCGGCTTGCCGCAAGACTCTCCCGAAACTTCTGGTCAAGAGCTCCGCGATCAACGTAAGCCGGAGTGGAACTACCGACCCCAATCCCAAACACTTCAACGAGCATCTTCTTCGTCATCGCAACCTTCTCCAATAGCTGAAGCTCACGATATCGGAAGCTGCCTTCCGACGGACATCCAGCAATCCTGACTGTGAGCTGCCGTGCCCATTCTGGATGGGAGCAGATCGGGTGTAGCACCGGCGGCCCCCGTTCGGGTAGATGACCGCTTCAAGGTGCGACAGCGGTGCCTTTCGGTCACTCTTCGAACTGACCGCAAAAATATGAGAGTGCCAGTTCAATGTCACAACCCGCGAGGATCCAGGCTCGCGGGGTCGCCGCGTCGCTCTTCAACCGCAGGCCTGGCTGTGGAGTTGTCATGTACCCGCGCACTACAACAGGGTGGAGGTCTTCGGGTATCGCTGCCACGACCTCCGCGAGTGCAGGGATCGTGCCGTCAACAGTGAACTGCCAGCACGCATACCGCCACCTGCAACCGTCGCGGAAGCCGTAGAGCGCTCCCTGTCGACGCCAGCGACGTACAGCCGAGAGCCTCAGTCCCAGCAGCTTCGCCACCTGCCGCGACGAGAACGAGTCGTCGATGGTTTCTTGCCATGTCCGGTCGATCCTTGCTTGCAGAGTGCGAGGCAACTCTTCACGCGGAGCGCGGCGCCGAGGCTGGCGGGCGTTCACCGCAAGCGTTCGATGCTCGTGATGAGGGTTGAGGCGGACCATAGCTCTTGCATCTGCAGTGGTCCCTCGGTGGCGGGAGTCATCGTCCAGTAGCCTCCAGATCCCACTGCACAACGAACGATGGTCGCGAGTCGCCGAGGGGTGTCGTGGACCGTACTCACTGCTGTCGGACCGGGGTGCCGTGTCACTGTCATCCGGTCGAGGTCGAAGACGTAGTGACTTGAGAGTGTCGAGACTCTCCATACGCCGCCGAGTTCTACCGTGAGTTCCTCAATTGCCCCGGCATCCTGATTCTCTTTGCGTGTCATGGCTTCGACGGTACGGAGACCTCGCTTCCCTCTGTGCGATTGGGGAGCTTCTTGTTGATGAGTCGGCAATAACCAAGTCCTTGTCTCGACGGCATCGCGCAGACCGACAGACCAGACCGGGTCGAGATCGCACACTCATGCCACTGGGTGACTCAGGATTCGAGAGCGCGGCGAATGCGAACGATTATCTCCCGCACGCTAGCGCTGCGCCCATCGCGGAGCCATTGACTTCCTGTGGCTCCGTTGAACACGGGCGTCGGTGTGAGTAGGAGCAAAGCCATGCCTGTTGGGTCGTTCGTGCCGTAGAGCTCGAACAACTCGGCAAGGCCTGGCAGGGGCCGGCCTTCTGAATCGAATTGACCTGAAGGAAGCGCGATTACTCCGTCGGCCAGTGTGATGCCGAGCAACAGGTGGTTCTCAACGTCTTGGAGAACATCGGCTTCCAGCCGGCCCTGCCGCGCGGCGACGTCAGCCGTGCGATAGAACGGTCTCAGGGCATTGAACCCGGTGGCGCTGCCTGCAGTGCTCATCTAAACGTCCCTGTCTTCGGTTCGCTGCGAGCCCCGTTGGCAGGTCCGACAGCGACTGGGCCCGTCTGTCGCGATGAAGCCGACTTTACGAGCGCGGAGCCCCGGGGAAGACGGATGCGGGCGGCCGTTGTCGCAGAGTCGGCAAACGTCGTTACTTTGTGTCCTCATTTCGGAGGACATAAGCGATGGGACCTGCGGTGATTTGGGGTACAAGCCGCCCCCACAACTGGGCTGATTTTGCTCGTTTGACCTCCCCGCGCAATTCGCATACTTAGGCTCGACCCCGCCAGCTTCCACGGCTGCCACACCGCACCCCCACCCGCGCCGAGTGCGCCCCAAGTCATTGGACATCTGAATGTCGGTTTCCCCATCCACCGTCGCCGCGACGGGCGACCACTCCCATCTCGCTGCGGCCAATCCGCGCCCCGACCGGTATGAGTGGTTGCTGCGCCGCCGTTTCCGCCTGGAGGCTGGCCGCCTCGACGCGCGCGAATGCGATCTGCTCGACAGAACCGAGCCAGGCTGGGCCAGTGCAATCACAGACAGTGACTGCGCGCATGCAAGGCAGACACGCAACCGCGCAACGCGTTCCGACTACACAGCGTGGTGGAATGCCACAGGCGAGTTCGGAGTGACGTTGACCTTCGAGCAAATCTGCGAGCGCGTAGAGGTCGACGCAGCGGAACGCTTGACCCACTATGACGACTGATGCGCTCCGAGTAGCCTCGCCCGTCTGTCCTCGGGGAGTGTCAGGGGGATCTCGCGATGCACCCGTACGACAAAGAGCGACCCCGACTATGTGGCGAAGAGCGCGTTGATGGTGTGCGCCGACAGGCGGGAACGAAAGTCCTCGCAGTCCGTACAGGGGCACCGCTCCGCCAGTTGACCGTGCTGCTCCACCAAGTCAGGCGCCGCGCTCCCATTTAGGCGCAACCGTTCTCGAAAAAGCATGGTGCGTTCGTGTGTCTCGCGGATCGTGAGTTGACCGGCCGCCGACCGTGCCGCTTCAGCTTCGGCGAACTCCTTGATCCGGCGTTCTTCCTCTGCCCTCTGCTGTTCAGCGAACGCGAGCCTCAAACGGTGTGCTTCCCTGTCGCGACGGGATTGCTCCTCCGAGCGCTTCTTTCGAAGCCACTGTTCTCCGGCTGGGGAGGCGAGGAACGCCTTTCTCTCCTCTTTCTTCCTGACTTCCTCCTGCTTCTCCCTGATCGATTGGGCGCCTTTCTGCAGTCGGCGTTCGACCTCGGCGATGTCTTTGCGCACCTTGGCTGCGTGGGTTGATCGCAACAGAGCGGTTGCAGGTCGAGGTGCGGCGGGAGTGGTCAGCGCTGATACGGCGTCGGCGTAGGTGTCGACCTCGTGTCCGGGGACGCACCAATGCGCCGGAAGCGGCCCTTCGCTGTCGTGAATATGCCGGAAGGTGGCGACCTTCTGGCCGACTTCGATTGCCCATGGTCCGATTTGATGCTCGCATGCCCCGCAGGCGGTCCCGGCGAGGTTGGCGACCTCAGGGAAGCCAGCCTCTGCCGCTGCAATCCGCGCCTGCGCAAGGTCTGCATCCATGCGGCTCGTGATGAGTTTTAGGCAGCGAGTGCATGAGATGCGACGCTCCCTGTCAATGGAGCGCACATTGATGACGCCGCATGCGATGCAGGGAACGGCGAACCAGCGATGCACAGTCCTTTGCGGGAAGGAGCTCGGAAATTTCCACCACGCTGTGCGCCGAAGAATCGCCTCGACAGCGTCCTCGATCGTCTGCTGGTCTTCCTCGCTGGTGCCGTGTGTGACGATGATGCCGTCGCTGCGCTTCTGGACCGGGATGAGTCCATGGCGAGCTACATCGTGCGGGTCCGCATGTCGGTAGAACCACACTGTTTCCATGCGTGCGTCCTTGTACCTGTCGGTACGGCTACGGAATTGTTCATCATCTTGCTTGGACCATTGCGCTTCGAAGGCAATACGCCTAGAGCCGTTGTAGACGAGGACATCTGCAATCCACGTCCGGTCCTCGTTGGGGAACTCTTCCTCCGCGGACCACCCTGCAGCCAAGGCGCCACGAATGATCGCCGACTTGATAGCGCGGTGCTCGTCAGTCTCGGGATTCGTGTGCGGGAAGTCGCATTCGGCGAGGCTTTGATGGTAGAAGTGCGGAAATCCCGCGCCCGAACGCCGAGGGATGGCACGTACCCCGCAACGAAACTGAAGCTGCGTTTCGCCTCTGAGCCCATCGAAATCAGCCTGGCTGAGCTCGGTGCTCACGAGCGCTTCGTTGCCCAAGAACGCGGTGATCGGCATGTCAACATCCTCACGATGAGCCGCTACGCCCGTAAGCCCACGTTCGAGGGATCTACCTCCGGCGTCTCCTCGTCCGTTGCCTAGAGGCGCGATTCCCCATGCGGCGCCGCCGGTTACCGGATGTTGCTGGCAGAACTTTTCACGGTTTCAGCCGGGCGGCCTACCGAGGCTTGGAGCTTGTCGGCGCGAAACATGGTCCATCCCGCGTTCTGATCAGCAGCACGAAAGAAGGTGTCGGATGGAGTGTGCGAAAAAAATTCTTGCCGATTCATGGTGATTCTCGAATTGGCCGCGCTCATGGTCGACATGAACGATTACCGACTCACCGACAACCTCGCTTCCGACTTGGCCACGCTCCGCACCGATTCCCCGCTCGCAGACAACAGCATCCCTGCAGGGGTGCCCGCCTCGTTCAGTACCGGGGAGTACTACCTGTCGTGCAGTCCACAGATTGTCGCGGAGGTCGAGCACTACCGATCTGCACAGAAGCAGTGGCCTAAGGTGCGTCACATCGTGCGTGATGCGGTCGCCCGCACCGCAGAGGCGCGGACGCTCTCGGCGAAAACCCTCATGCGCATCGTCGGGCCGTTCGCGCTATGGTGCGTCACAACGCGCAGGATCCAGCCCGACCCGCAACATCTCTTCACGCAGGAGACTATCGATGCCTACTGCCTCTCACTGACCCTTTCCGCCGGGACCGTTGCCACCTACCGGTCGGCGCTGACCACCACCGCTCGGACAGTCAACGCCCTCGCCTACGCTCCGGCCCCGACCCCTCTGCCGAAACGAACCGTGCAGCCGCCTTACCGAGAGACTGAGTTGGACGAGTACCGGGCCTGGGCCGGCGCCCAGCGGACGGAACAGTTGAAGCAAAAGGCTCGGGTGATGATTGCGCTGATGGCTGGTGCGGGACTGAGTCCGATAGAGACGACGACGCTGCGCGTGGAGGACGTCGGTGTTGATGGGGACGGGGTGCTGCTGACGGTGCACGGTTCGAAGCCTCGTCAGGTGGCGGTCCTTCACGAGTGGGAGCAGTGGGTCATCGAGTCCGTCGCCGAGAGGGAGCCCAGCGACTTCGTGTGGGGCGCCGCGCAGCGACGGGTGCGTCCGAATCAGATCAGCGAGTTCATCCATGCCGCCACGGCCGGTGCGCCGGCGAGTCAGCGGTTGCGAGCAACGTGGATTGTGACGCATCTGGGTCTTGGCACTCCGTTGACGGTGCTGTTTCGTGCTGGCGGCATCGCCCAGCTCGACAACCTCGACCAGTACCTGGTCCACGTTCCGACACGCAGCGATCCTGAGTCGCGGACCCTGCTGCGGGGCCCTCGCCGGGTAGGTCTATTCGCGGCGTGATCGTCTAGGTCAGGGCCCTGTGATTCGTGCCACGTCTTGCTCCGCCCACTCGATCAAGAGACCGATTCTTCCCTCCAGCAGCAGGTCCCAACGCGTCCGCTCGTCGCCGATGTAGGCCTGGCCGGCGAACCAGGCAATCCGGGTTGCGTTGCCCAAGTATCCGCGTGACAGTACGGCCAGTACGTCTGACAACCCGGGCGCAGCTCGCCCGTCTCGGAATTGCGCGGCCGGGTAGTAGACGTTTCCGTCGTTGAACTCCGCCCCCAGCACTTGATCGGCTTCTCGCCATCCCCGCAGGGTGTCCGCTGAGATCTGGCAGTAATCCATCACGGCTTGTGCACTTACCCACCGGCCGAGCGTCGCGAAGTAGCGGACCGTTTCCTCACTGCCTTCATACTTCGGGGACTTGGCAGACGGACCTGACGGAGGGTGGCGACCGGGGATCATCGTCAGTCCTCCCCTACTGGCGTGCGGTGTTCGTCGCGGAGGGAGAAGAACTTTAGCTGCAGAGTGTCCACATCCAGGACCGCTTGGCTGACCGTCGCATGTCCGTTCATGTTGAGGATCACGATCCTCGACGTGAAGTCGCCGGCATCGTCGTTGAACTCGACGGTCTCATCAACGTGAAGGTGGTAGTGGCCGCCGAGGTATAGCTTGGGCCGCACTTGCATGAAGCCGCGATGGAACATCCGCCGCCCCATAGCCGAATGGGCCAGGCCACTCGTCGGCCACCAATGGTTGGTGGCGGTCAGATGTGCCTCCAGAGTCGGGACCCCGATAGGGGCATCATGTCCGACGAGTACGCAGGCGTGCTCGTGGCCAAGGACCTCCAGGTCGTGGTCGGTGATGGTCTCCTCCTCCCACCACGACTGCCCTTCCACCCGGTTGCCGACGTCAACTGAGGCGGCCCCGCCCAACGCGGCAAGGGTCTTCCCGGAGCTGAGGACCGTGCGGTAGCCGCGCGGGATGTGGGCGATGTTGGGCCGCAGCCACCGCAACCCATCGGCGCTGACCGGATGCCGGTACAACCTCGCGAAGTCCTCGTGATTCCCGTCAACAAAGAACAGGCTCTGCTGCCGGGCGGCAAGGCGCCGACTGAGCTTGCTCAGATCCACACCCCAGTTGCCGCGCGGCCAGATAAAGCCAAAATCCCCCAAGATCAAAAGCACACGCACACCGCGCTCGTGCATTCGGGCGGAAACCGCGAGTACATGTTCCATGTCGCCATGGGTGTCGCCGAGAACCCCCAAGCGTCTCGCAGTGGCCAACGTCTCTAGGGGACGGAGCACGTCAGTCATTCACTCAGCCCCATACCCGGAGGTGGGACTCGCTCGAAGACACCACCGGGTCGACCCACGAGGGGTGAGCGCGACACCCATCAGGTGCGGATCGATCTGCAGCAGCATGGGCAGGCACCGTTTCGATGACTCTCTCCTCAAGTTGATGCCGCACAACAGCGGAAACAATAGCGGTCTGACGCTATAGCTCGGGTCAATCTGCTGAGAGGGATAGCGCTGCTGCTGTCGATGAGTCGGTGTGTTTGTGCACGATCCGCGCCTGCGCAGCCCCCGGTCGCCGTTTCGGAACGCAGATCACGGGGTGGACGCTGGCGATGAGCGGACGAGTTCAGGTGGTCCTGCTCATCTCCATAAGTGCGTCGAGCTGCGCTGCCCGTGGTGGAGGAAGCAGATGCCGGCGCCGAAGGTCGAGTTGCCGACCGAGCCAGCGCGCCAGAGCGAACTGGCCGGCATCGCTTGCATCGAGGATCGGGAGGGTGCCAGTCGCGACGAGGTGCCGGCGGCATGCAGCGAGATTGCTGTTCCAGGCGGCGGTCTGGGGATCCCATTCGAATGCCGGCGATACGTCCAGTCGCACAGTTTGGTAAATACAAAGGCCCGCTCGATTCCGGCGCTGGTAGCGGGCCCACTCGCCGAGACGCCGCTCCTCATCCGGAAGGGAACTTCGGTCTCGGGTATTCTCGCGGGCCGCCTTGCCTCGCTCAACCCAGAACGATTCATAGGAGTGGAGCTGACTGATCCATCGGCGCTGCCTGGCCGGGACGCGGACGACGCTGTTCCTCGTGATGCGATCTTCGGCGGCTTCGAATAGGGCCGATCGCGGGTCAGTGTCGGCTACTGCGCCCCAGAGGGTGCTGGCATGGAGGTAGAGCGTTCGCGAAGTGGTGCGCATGGGACTGAGGTGCCTCTCTGCACCACCCGGTGTGATGCAGAAGGTCTGTGCGCGGCACGACGCCTCCCGTGTGCGCTACTCAGTTGGAGTGTCAATGACTCGGCGGTTATTTCAGCCATCTGGTTCCTACGGTGAGAGCTAGGCCCGAGACGCGGTGCCCAGTTGAGGACGCCATGACAAAACCACCGACCGCTTACGTGCCGATTTTGGCGCTGCCCTACTGGGACACCATCGGCCCCTTCGTAGACGCGGTCGTCGCTGATTGCCTCCCCCATACCCAGCGACGCGACCGGGACCTGTACGCGGCGGCGGTTCCGATGGTGTTGTGGTGCTGGCGGGCCCGGGGCACCCCTCTGGAGCGGGCACGCATTTTCCGGACCACCATGATTGACCAGTTCATCCACCTCGGCATGCCAGGTGCCGCCCGCGGCAGTCAGGCAACGTTGCGGGCAACCCTGTGGCGTATCGCCGAGATACTCAACCCGGACCAAGCAGACGCACCGCACCGACCGATTGCCAGGTCCGCTCCGACTCGCCCCTACAGTGCGACCGAGATAGCTGACCTCGTATCCTGGGCGAGTACCCAGGCCACACCCGGGCGCCGCCGAGACGCCCGCACCATGCTCGCCCTGGGCCTCGGCGCCGGCCTGGCAGCCCGTGAACTCCTCGACGTGCAGACCACCGACGTGGTCATCGACACCACGGGAGATGTTCCGACCGCCCGGATCGTGGTGTGGCAGAACCGCACCCGGGTCATCCCTGTGACTCCCGACTGGGTGGCACCGCTGCGACAGACCCTGCTGGAGGTTTCGGCCGGTAGCTGGCTGTTCCGCCCCGGGAGGCAAACGGCCACGCCGGGACAGATCACCGACTTCCTCACCCGATCACGTAGTCCCTTGGACGTGCGGCCTGTGCGGATGCGTGCAACCTGGCTGATCCAACACCTGGCCGAAGGAACACCGGCCGAGGAAGTCCTTCGCATCTCGGGACTGAAGAACTTCGCCGCCCTGGACCGATTCGCGCCAATGATCCCGAAACGGGATCCTTGAGAAAAAACTTTGGCCAGATGAATACGCTTCTGACCGGGGATTATTGCGTGCCCGCGCAATCTCCCGGAAAAAAGATCTCGAAACAGCGAAGAAATCAGTTCGTGCCGCATCCATACGGGGTGTGGAAAACAACCGACTCATTAACAAGACCACTGCTCGCGCTGCCACCGAGGCCGCCCTCATGCTGGCAGACCCCCATCTCCCGACCGTGTGCGCCCGAATCATCGCCGGCTACACACCCAACCCACAAACGGCGATCTGGACACAGGTCCGCCAGTTCACCATCGACTGCACGATCACCATGTCACCGCGCACCCACGCAAATGCGCGCCGCTTGATGACCATGATTGGACTGTTCAGCGCGTGGGTCGTTACCGCCACCGGCTGCCCGGTGGAGCCTGCGCGAATCTTCACCCAGGCGCACCTCAACCGATACCTCAACGTCGGGCTTGCCCAGCATTCCGCGAGCTACCGATTTGATGTGTCGCGGATCATCGCGCGAGTGGCGGTGACAGTTGCTGGTGTTCTTCTCGAAAAGCTGCCGACTCCTCGCCAAGCCGAAGCGGTCACTCCCCACTCAGCAGACGAGGTCGCCCGATTGCGCTCGTGGTCGGATACCTTGTCGACGCCACTGAAACGGCAGAACGCGCGGGCGCTGCTGGCCTTGGCTGCCGGAGCGGGGCTGACCGCGCAACAGATCATGGACGCACAGGTCAGTGACGTCGACCTCACCAATGGTCGCGCGTTCGTGACCCTTCGCGAACCCATCGAACGTCGAGTACCTGTGCGCGCATCGTGGGTGCAACCTCTGAGCCGTGCGATCGGCGCTCGAACCGCAGGCGACGTGTTCCACGCCTATCGACTAGACGAGTATCCGCCCCACCAGTTGCAGCAGTTCCTCACCAAAAACCGAGGAGAGCTACGACCATCTGTTGCTCGACTGCGCTCAGGGTGGATCGTCTCCCTCATCAACGCGAACCTGCCCATCGACGTGCTTCTGGAGGTCACCGGATTCACGACACCAGCCAGCCTCTCCCCCTACCTTCGGCACACCCAAGCCCGTAGCACCACCGACTGGCTCGCCCGCATCACCGGCGAGGTCAACGCATGATCAGCACAGTTGACGACCACGGCGACGACCGTTTCGGCGGGTTCACCGAGGTCGAAGTCGACCAGCGCGGTCGACTGGAAACAGAGATCAGTCACGCAGACGTCGTTCGCGCCGCGACCAGGATCATGAAGTCCGGCGTCCTGACGCTGCTCGAAGACTGGGATCAGATCGACAATCCAGTGCCCGGACGCGGCGGCCGGCCACCGGTCATCCCCCGCGGCGCGATCCTGGTTGGAATGCTCCTCCTCGCTTCGGAGAAGAACTCCCTGTGGATCCGCAACCTCAACCGTGTTCTCTATCGCCGTCTCACTCAAGAGTCGCGCGATTACCTCGGACTGCCCACTCCGGTTGCATCATTCGGCATTGCATCCGGCGAAGAGACACGGTGGGAGAAGAACGTTGGCAACTCGTTCCACCGAATCCTGCGGCTCATGGACCCGTATCCAATGAAGCGATACGTAAATCTCGCCTACGGCCAAATCAGAGACGTTCTGGCGGCCCACGACAAGCACCGCGAACAGATCGCACGAGCACGCCTGAACGAGTTCACCAATGCCCTGCTGCACATGACCTACCGCGAGCAGCCACGTCACATACGCAGGGTCAGCAACCAGCTCGACATTTCCTTCGACCAGACCGTCATTCGCTCCGCAAGCCTAGCCAAGCAATACGCACCGAAGCGTTTGGAGGCACTCATCGCCGCGGAGGTCGCGGCGATCGCTAGCGGCGACATCGACGAAATCCAGCGACTCTCGAAAACCAGCACTGTCGACCCGTTCGCCGGATTCCATGCCAAGAGTGAAGACAACCGCTCTGACCTCACTCCCGGCAGCAGAGACTCCACGTCCCCCGTGAAGCGCGGCGGTAAGGACACGGAGTACATCTGGGGATGGGAGGTGAACATCGCTGTCCGGGTGGACTCGGAGGCGCCCGGAGCCAGGCGGTTTCCGCAACTCGCCGTGGCAGCCACCCTCAGCATGCCTAACGTCGGCGTCTCCGAAGAAGCCGTGGAACTCATGCGCATTGCGGCACAGATCGGACTCACTCCAGGTCTCGCCGACGCCGACAAACAGTACTGGGCCAACGCGCTACCGTCCCGGCTGCACCTTCCCGCACGGGCGTTGGGCTGGACCCCGTCAACCGACTACAGAATCGACCGACTTGGCCCCCAGGGGAAGGACGGCGAGCTCGGGACGAAGGACGGCGTCATATTCATCGAAGGTCTCCGCTTGTGCCCCGGCACGCCGAAAGCGCTGCAGATGGCCTCGGTTGACCATGAGAAGAAACAGAATGGCGTCGATGACGAGGTCTATAAGGTCCGAATCGAGAATCGGCGCGCGTTCCAGGTCCGAGCCAAAGAGCGCCCCGATGCCAAGGGACGCCAACCCGTCAGTTGCCCCGCCCGAAGCAACAGCCCGACCGTCAGCTGCCCCATCTTCGAACTCCTGATGGCACGTGAGGGTAAGGCTCTTCCCGCAGTCGCTGAGAAGGAGCGCATCCGCGTTGACGAAGCGGATGCTCCTGACATGAATTTCCTCCCCAAGATCTGCCGCCAGCACTCCGTGACACTGCAGCAGGAGGACGACATTCGAACCAGCCAAGGTTTCCAGTACAAGAGCGAGGAATGGCATGAGTTCCACGAGCACGCTCGGAACAGCATCGAAGGTCTCAACGGCAACAGCAAGGATGACGGCCAGGAGAGCATCGATAGTCCCTCGCGGCGTCGGGTCCGCGGATTCGCAGCCGCCGGCTTCTTCATGGCGTTCCTGCTCACCGTCTACAACCTGCGCGCCGTTGCCACCTTCCTAAAAGAAGAAGCCATCGCAGCGCTGAAAGACCAACCGAGCGACCCCGGCGAGAAGAAGCAGCGCCGCCGCGACCGTGTGAGCATCAACCGCTACACGGGAACTCTCCCGAGCGATCCGGTCATCCTTCTTTACCACCAAGGCAAATTGGCGTCGCCGCTCAGAACCTAGGCAACCCCGCCCACAGTTTCCGCCCCCACACCCCGCATTAAGATCAATACGACGCGCCCGAAAACGGGCGCGTTTCGCCATTTAACGCCCAGAGCTTCGGGAATCGGCTGGCCGAGCGCATTCAACCCGTTTCAACCCCTCTGAAAACGACGAAATCCCTCCCGGCATCTGCCGAAAGGGATTTCGCTTTGAGTATTTGGGACGGTTTTTGGTTCGACCCATTGGTCGGGCTGACAGGATTTGAACCTGCGACCCCTTGACCCCCAGTCAAGTGCGCTACCAAGCTGCGCCACAGCCCGTGGCTTGCTGCTGCGGCTTCCGATCTCTCGGCGGCTGAAGCAACCGGACAAGCTTATCGTGTTTCTGGCGCGCATCCGAACACGACGCTTTCGACCGTCGCGCCCCGCTCATGTGAGCAGACGGGGTACAAACTCGAGAGTCTCTTGTACCCCGGTTTCGCTGCGGAATGCCCTTTATTTCCCCCCGCACTGGGGGATCTTGTACCCCCAATTTGTCCCCCCAACGTGATTCACTGGGAACACGAGCAAGGCGAAGGGAAACCCGAAATGTCCCACCCGAATTCCGCCGCCCGCACCTCCGAAACGACTTCGGACCTCCGGCGGCGCATCATCGACGCAGGCATCGAGCTGTTCGACACCCGCGGTTTCGTGAACGCCACGCTCGAAGAGGTCTGCTCCGAGACGGGGGTCGACTGCGACACGCTCAAGGCGGAATTCCCAACGATCTACGACCTCTTCCGGGAGTGCATGCTGACGAGCGCCCGCGAGCTCCGAGCCGCCACCGACATCGGCGTGAACGTGCCCAACGACACCCGCCAGGCACGCACCCTCCTCGTCTCCATGCTCGAGTCACTCGCCGCCGCCCACGTCGCCCGCCGCACCCGCGCCGGCTTCGTCCGCGGTGACTACCGCTACCTCACCGCGGAGGACCAGGCGGAGCTCCGCGCCATCCACGCCACCGTCAACGAGCGCATCGCCGCCCTGCTGCATCGCGTGCGTCCCGACCTCGACAGTGGCGACGTCGAACTCCTCTCCCTCGCAGCCGCGAGCACGCTTGCGACCGCGGGGGCAGCGCCGACCGTGTTGCCCAGCCCCAAGTTGCAGACGATCCTCGTCGTATCAGCCATGCGTCTTCTCGAGAGCCAGTCAGCCCTCACCGCCAGCACCGGTGAGTTCCGCCAGCGCATGACGCCGCCGTGGATGGCCGACAAGAGCAAGGCGGGCCGCGTGATCGCCGCCACTATCAACCTTGCCTACGAGAAGGGCTTCTCCGCGGTCACCATGAAGGACATCGCCCGGGAGACCGGGTTCCCGAAGTGGGCGATCGAGCGGAAGGTCAAGAACACCGCCGACCTCCTGACCGCCGCCTTCGCGACGGGCGGCGCCATCATGCGGGATGCCATGGGCACCGCGGCGGCGGAGGCCGGACGCCTCCCCCGCGACATCCTGCTCGCGCTCAGCCACAAGTTCGTCGAGCACTACTTCACCGACCCCAAGCTCATGACGGTGTTCATCCTCGACGGGCACCACCTCCCGGCCCAGTACGCAGAGCGGGCTGAGCAGCTGCACGAGGAATTCATGGACGGCTGGCTGGAGAACGTCAAGGCCATCCGCCCGGAGCTCGCCGACGCCGAAGCCCGCTTCCTCGTGTACGCGGCCCTCAATATCGTCGAGGACGTCGGCATCCACGTGAACTGGGAGTACGACCACGAGGCCATGGCAAAGACCGAGCGTCTCGTTCTCGCCACCCTCATCGGCGGCCGCTGAAGCGCGCCCACGCGCAGCAAAGGAGCAACGGATGCACAACGACACGTCGAACCCGGGCGCCGCCATGACCGCCACCGATGCAGACCCCCGCACCCGTCTGCGCTTGGTCGCCGCCGGCGTGTTCGCCAAACGCGGCTACAACGACGCCAGCGTCGAAGAGGTGTGCTCTGAAGCGGGCGTGGACGCCGAGACCTTCTCCGCCCACTACGAGGACAAGTACGCGCTCTTCAAGGACGTCGTGCTCGCGAACGCGCGGGAGATGGTGCGCGCAACCGACGGCATCGAGACGAATGACCCGCGGCAGGCCCGCAGCGTCATCACCCGCATCATCGAGAACGCCACCCGGGTCGCCATCGCCACTCGCGCGACCGGCGGCTTCTACCGTTCCGAGCACCGCTACCTTCGCCGCGAAGACGCCCGCGAGCTCAGCGGACTCATCGGCGAACTGCACCGCCGAGTGCGGCAACCGCTCATGCTCCACCGCCCGAAGCTCACCGAGGACGACGCAACCCTCATGGCCGCGGCCGCCTTCAGTGTCATCGCGAGCATCACGATCCACGCCACGAGCCTGCCCGCACCCAAGGTGCAGACGCTCCTCACGGTCACCGCCATGAGGATGCTCGACAGCGAGCCTTCCCCCGCGCAGGTGCACATGGACCAGCCGGCGACCCGGCCCACCTGGCATGACGACACCAGCAGGGATGGGCAGCTCCTCAAGGCCGCCGTCGACCTGTGCTTCCAGCGCGGGTACCACGCCGTCACGATCGACGAGGTCGCCACGGCAGCGGGTGTCGATGTCGAGTGGGCACGGCAGCATACGTCCCTCTCCGACATCCTCACGCGCGGATGCCTCAGCGGCCACAAGGCGCTCGAGATCGATCTGAACTATGCGCTGGAGAGCTCCGTCAGCGCGCGCGACACCCTCCTGGGCCTGTGCCGCGCCTACGTGCGCCACTACATGGTCGACTACAAGCTCATGACCGTCTACCTCGCCGATGCCCGCAACTTCGACGACGGCAACCACGGCACAATGCTCGCGTTGCAGGACTACTCGGTCAACCTCTGCACGAAGGCCATGCAGGATGCCCGGCCAGAGCTGTCGCACACGGAGGCGACCTTCCTGGTCTTCGCCGCCATGAGCCTCGTGAGTGACCTTGCCCGCATGCTCCGGTGGAAGAACGACGATGCGACCACGAGCCGCATCGAGAAGTTCGCGTGCATGGTCATGGCGTTGATCAGGTGACCGACACCTCGACACTCGTGCGCTCTGCGGCCGCACGGGTCTTCGCCGCCCAGGGCTACCTCCGCACCACGCTGCACGACATCGCGGCAGCGGCCGGCCTGTCGAGCGACGACCTCGCACGGCAATCGCCCGACAAGTACGCGCTCTTCGCGCAGTCCGTGCTCGGCGCGGCCCGCACCGTCCTGCACGCCAGCGACCACCTCGTTGCCGACGTGCACGACTCACGCCAGGCGCGCGCCCAACTGGCCGCCGTCATCGAGGCATCCGCTCGGGCGACCATCGCGCAACGCGACGCGAGCGGCTTCTACCGCTCCGAGGTGCGTCACCTGCACCCGGATGACCGTGCCGAGAACGCGGCCATCGTCGAGGAGGTGCAGGCGCGCATCCGTCGCCCCCTGGCCGTGCTGCGACCCGAACTGGAGCCCGTCGAGGTCGCCATGCTCGCGGCCGCCTCCCAGAGCGCCGTCGCCAGCATCACGATCCACCCCACCGACATGCCCGAGCAGAAGATCCTCACGCTGCTGACCACGGCGGCCATGCGGGTGCTCGACAGCTCCCCCGTGCGGCCGAGCGAGATCGCCCCCGCCCGCGAGGTGCACCTGCCGTGGCGGCACGACGACTCCCCGCGCAGCCGCATCCAGCGCACCGCCCTGAGCCTCTTCGCCAGGGACGGCTTCTGTGCTGTCGCCCCCGACGACGTGGCCGCGGCATCCGGCGTATCGGCTGACGTGATCGCGAGCGAGTTCGGCGACCTCTCCGGCCTGCTCCTCGAGGCCTGCGTGGTGGGTCACGCCGAACTGCGGCGCATCGACGACGACGTGCTCGCGACGGCGGAGACCCCTCGCGATGCCCTCATCGGCTTCTCCTGCAACTACGTGCACTACTCCTTCGAAGAGCCGGAGGGCATGACGGCCTTCCTCAACGACGGCCGCCGCATGCCAGGCGAGCAGAAGCTGGAGTTCCTGAGGATGCAGGCCTTCACGATCGGCCACTGGGTGCGGTCCCTGCTCGGCATCCGGCCGGAGCTCTCCCTGCCCGAGGCACAGTTCCTCGTGTTCGCGGGCATGTGCATCGTCAACGATCTCGGGCGCAAGCTCGGCTGGCAGCGCGACGAGCTCACCGAGACCCGCGTGCAGCGCGTCGTGCTCGCCGCCATGGCGACCATCCGCGCCTGCTGAGCTACCGCGTCAGAGTCGCCGCATGAGGGCGGGCCACGCCTCAGCGAAGAGCGGATGCAACGGCAACGACTCGACCGCATCGAGCCGCACCCAGCGCAGGTCGAGGCTCTCGGGGTCGGCGATCCTCGGGTCGAAGGCGCGCGTCACGGTCACCGCGACGGTCGTGTACGACCAGAAGCCGAGGTCGAGGATCTCCTCGAAGAGGGGCACGAGCGCGTCGCCCGGCACAGCCGCTTCCTCGGCGGCCTCGCGCGTGGCAGCGTCGTAGGCCGACTCCCCCTCGTGCCGTGCGCCACCGGGAAGGCCCCACGTTCCGCCGAAGTGACTCCAGGTCGCGCGGTGCTGCAGCAGCACGCCTCGCTGCGGGTCGTGGGCGAGCAGCCCGGCGGCACCGTAGAGCCCCCAGAACCGCGCGCCGTCAGCGCCCTCCACCCAGCCGTCGCCCGAGGCCCTGGGGCGGTAGGGCGGTTTGTGCGTCACTGTTCCACTCTCTCACGAGCGCGCTGTCGGGTGCGTGTGACGGACCCGAGAGAAGCCCTACTCAAGCAGTTCGGCGGCGAGCAGCCGGAGGGCGTCGACGCGGGCGGGCGTGGCATTCGCGGCATCCGCGTCGCTGGCCGAGAGGCCGGGCACGACCATGACCTCGTCGACCCCGTAGCGTCGCGCGAGTTCGCGGATGCGGCGAGCGGCCGCCACAGGCTCGTCGATGACCCAGCGCTCGAGCATGGCGTCGACGGTCTGCTGCTGTGCGGGCGTTAGCTCGGCGCGCGCCGCCTCCTCGATCGTCGCCAGCGGCCCGAGCGGTGCGCCCGTGCGCAGGCGCGCCATCTGCTGCAGGTTGGGCAGCGCGGCGGCCATCGCCTCCTGCGCGGTCGGCGCGACCGAGACGTTGAGCGTGAGGAAGGTGCGGGGCGAGTCACCCTCGGCGGCGGGCGTGAAACCACTGCGATAGAGCTCCAGAATGCGCTCGGTCCCCTCCCCCGAGAAGTGGTGGGCGAAGACGTAGGGCAGCCCCAGCTTGGCGGCGAGCCGCGCGGAGTAGTCACTCGAACCGAGGAGCCAGGTCTGCGGCACAGCGGACGCCTTCGGCGTGGCGCTCAAGGCATAGCTGCGACCGTTTGGCAGCTGCAGCATCGCGCCCTCGGTGTCGAGCAGCGTTGCGATGTCCTGCACATTCTGCTCGAAGGCGTTCACGTCGCTCGTCGTGCCGCTCGAGCGCAGGAACGACGTGATCACGGGGTCGCTGCCGGGCGCCCGGCCGAGCCCCAGGTCGACGCGACCGGGGAACGCCGCCTCAAGGATCGCGAACTGCTCCGCCACGACGAGCGGCGAATGGTTCGGCAGCATGACCCCACCGGAGCCCACGCGGATGCGCGAGGTGTTCGCGCCGATGATGCCGATCAGCACGGCCGGGTTCGTCGACGCGACCGCGGGCATGTTGTGGTGCTCCGCGACCCAGAAGCGCTCGAAGCCGAGCTCATCAGCGACCTTGGCCAGCTCGATCGTGGCGGCCACGGCATCCCCTGACGCCTGGTTGCTTCGCACCGGAATCAGGTCGAGCACCGAGAGGCGAAGCGGAGTGGCAGGAGCGGAGTCAGTCGCAGAAGAAGTCATCATGGGCTGCAACGGCCTGCTCCCGGCGGCTATTCCCCCGGGCGGTTACGCCCCCACGATGCCCTTCGCCGCGACGGCCAGTTGCGCGAGCAGGCGGCGCGAGACATCCGCGTTCTGCATCTGGTTGATCGTGCCGGAGATGAAGAGTCCCGCACCCGGGGCGAAGTAGAGCACGGCACCGGTGGAACTCGGATGCCCCACGAACTCACGCGGTCCGCCCCGGCTTGCGAGCGCCGAGATGCGGCTGCGCATGATGCCCACGCCCGCGTGGCTGGGAAAGGTCAGTCGCCGCCAGTCCCCCGTCATCTCGCCCACGAACTGCCGGTCGAAGAGCGAACCGCCGAGCAGCGCGCGCAAGAACACGATGCCGTCCTCCGCAGTCGAGACGATGCCGCCCTGCGCCCGCACCGAGGCCATCGTGAGCGGCAGCCGCACCGTGCGACGGCCGTGCAGCACGGGCGAGACACCGTCATAGCGGTCGACGTCACCGACGGAGAACGACCACGTGCCCGCGAGCCCGAGCGGCCCGATGATGCGCTCGGCGACGGCGGCCTCCCAGGGCACGCTCGTCGCCTGCTCGATGATGCGGCCGAGGATCGCGTAGTTGGTGTGCGAGAAGTGGGCTCGGCGCGACGTGCCGGGAGGGAACGCCGGTCGCATGGTGCGCGTCACGCCCAGCGCCTGGTCGAAGGTCCACCCGCGGTCGCGCTCGAGCGCGTCCCCGAAGACCGAGCCACCGTCGTCGCGGGGCTGCATGAGGTAGTTCGGCAGGCCGGAGGTGTGCGAGAGCAGGTGCCGCACCGTGATCTGCTCCGAGTAGTCCGTCTCGCGATAGACGTGGATGCCGGAGACCAGGTCGGGGTCGAGGAAGGTCGTGATGGGGTCATCGAGCCCCAGCACGCCCTCCTGGCGCAACTGCATGATGATGGCCGCCGTGTAAAGCTTCGTAATCGACCCGATGAAGTACGGGCGTGCGGGCGACTCGCTCTCATAGAGCATCGACCACCCCGTGCTGGGAGTCGCGAGCGCGAATGAGACGGCCCCCACGTCGGCGCGCGCCGCAAAGCGGTCGAGCACCGAGCGAATTCGGCTTTCGTCGGCGGTCACGAGGGCGAGTCTAGGGTCGACGAGGAATCATCGACCAACCCCCAATCTGGGGAGGAAGCCTAGCGCTTGCGCTTCTCCCGTACCCGCATGTTGACGTTGATCGGCGTGCCTTCGAAGCCGAAGATCTCGCGCAGGCGTCGCTGGATGAAGCGGCGGTACTGCGGGTCGAGGAACCCGGTCGTGAAGAGCACGAACGTCGGCGGCCGGCTCGACGCCTGCGTGCCGAACAGGATGCGCGGCTGCTTTCCGCCGCGAACCGGATGCGGGTGCTCGGCCGTCAGGTCGGCGAGCAGCGCATTGAACTTGCCAGTCGGGATGCGCGTGTCCCACGACTCGAGCGCGGTCTCGAGGGCAGGCACGAGCTTCTCCAGGTGGCGTCCCGTCTTGGCGGAGATGTTGACGCGCGGTGCCCACGAGACGTGCGAGAGGTCCTGTTCGATCTCACGCTCGAGGTAGATGCGGCGCTCGTCGTCGAGCAGGTCCCACTTGTTGTAGGCCAGCACGAGGGCACGGCCCGACTCGAGCACGAGGTCGATGATCTTGAGGTCCTGCACGCTGATCGGCTCGGTCACGTCGAGCACGACGACGGCGACCTCCGCCTTCTCGAGGGCGGCACTCGTGCGCAGCGAGGCATAGAAGTCGGCGCCCTGCGAGAGGTTCACCCGACGACGGATGCCGGCGGTGTCGACGAAGCGCCACACCTTGCCCGCGATCTCCACCTGCTCATCGACCGGGTCGCGCGTGGTGCCCGCGAGGTCGTTGACGACGACGCGCTCCTCGCCCGCGGCCTTGTTGAGCAGGCTCGACTTGCCCACGTTGGGTCGACCGAGAATCGCGACGCGACGGGGTCCGCCGACCTCCTCCTTCGCGACGGCAGAGATCTCGGGCAGCACCGTGAGGGCGTGGTCGAGCAGGTCGGCGACGCCGCGGCCGTGCAGGGCCGAGACGGGCCACGGCTGTCCGAGGCCAAGGCTCCAGAGTTCGGCCGCGTTCGGCTCCTGCCGCACATCGTCGACCTTGTTCGCGACTAGGATGACGGGCCGCTTCGCCTGGCGGAGCATCCGCACGACGTGCTCGTCGGTCGCGGTCGCGCCGACGTTGGCGTCGACGACGAAGAGCACGGCGTCGGCCAGGTCGACGGCGACCTCGGCCTGGGCGGCGACGGATGCGTCGATGCCGCGGGCATCCGGCTCCCACCCGCCCGTGTCGACGAGGGTGAAGCGACGCTCGTTCCACTCGGCCTTGTAGGTCACGCGGTCGCGGGTGACACCGGGGGTGTCTTCAACGACGGCCTCGCGCCGGCCGAGGATGCGGTTGATGAGGGCGGACTTACCGACGTTTGGCCGACCCACGACCGCGAGCACGGGCAGGGCCGGGAGGTACACGACCTCGTCAGCGTCGTCACCCGTCGCCTCGAGGAGATCGATGTCCTCCTCGTCGAGCTCGTAGTCCGCGAGCCCGGCGCGCAGGGCGTTCGCCCGAATGGCCGCTTCGTCCTCGGAGAGGGCCGCCATGCGTTCGGCGAGTTGCTCGTCGAGCTCTGGGAAGTCGTCGTGGTCAGCCATTGGTGTCCTTCAGTCCTGGCACGGCGACGGCATCAGCCGACGCGATCGTGCACGAGATCGACCACCGCCTGGATGGTCTGGTCAAAGTCGAGATTGGTGGAGTCGATCGCCGTGACGCCCTCCGCGGCGTTCATGAAGTCCACCACCCGGGAATCCTGCGCGTCACGCGAAGTGAGATGCTTCGCGACCTCGGCAGCCGACTGCCCCGTGATTTCAGCGGAGCGCCTCGCCATTCTAGCTTCTTCGGATGCTGTGAGAAGAATGCGCACGGGCGCATCCGGGCACACCACGGTCGTGATGTCCCTGCCCTCCGTGATGACGCCCGGCTTGTCGCTCGAGTCGATCACGTGACGGAACAGGTCGACGAGGTAGGCACGCACGGGCAGGATGCCCGCGACCGAGCTGACGACCGCCGAGATCCGCGGCTCGCGGATGGCCGCCTCGACATCGACTCCCCCGACGCGCACGAAGTAGTCGTCGGGGTCGATGCCGATCGCGTAGTCGAAGTCGGCGAGCGCCGAGACGACCGCCTCCTGGTCGCTGGGGTCGATGCCCCGCTCGAGCACGAACCAGGCGAGGGCACGGTATGCGGCGCCCGTGTCCTGGTAGTCGAAGCCGAGGCGCCGGGCGGCGGCGCGGCTCACGCTCGACTTGCCGCTGCCTGCGGGTCCGTCGACCGCGACGATGATCTTCTCCTGCATGGTCTCCCTCATTGCGGCGTGCTGCTCTGCCGTGTGCTCCGGCGCACTCAACGGTACGCGCCCGCGATCTTCCAGCCGCGCTGCTCAAGCTCGGCCACGAGGCGCTCCTCCACCTCGGGCAGCACGGCGATCTCCGCGAGGCCGATCTGCGCGCCGGGCGAGTGCTCGAGGCGCAGGTCCTCCATGTTGACCCCGACTTCGCCGATCTCGGTGAGCAGCCGGGCGAGCTCGCCCGGGCGGTCGTCGACCTTCACCGTGATCTGCGCGAAGCGCCGATCCTGGCCGTGCTTGCCTGGAAGGCGCGCGACTCCCGCATTTCCCCCGGCGAGGATCTGGGCGAGCGAGCGACGGGCGCCAGACGCCTCCTGGTCAGACAGGGAGTGGATGAGCACGTCGAGGTCGGTGCGCATGTCGCGAAGCACCTCGATGATGAACTTCGAGTTCGCCCCCATGATCTGCACCCACAGCTCGGGCGCACTCGCGGCGATGCGCGTCGTGTCACGCAGGCCCTGCCCGGCGAGGGAGAGCGACTTGTCCTCCGCGTCGACGAGGCGCCGGGCCAGGAGCGTGGAGACCGCTTGGGGCACGTGCGAGATGAGTGCGACAGCGCGGTCATGATCCTCGGCGCTCATCGCGACGGGCACGGCGCCGAGGTCGAGGGCGAGCTGCTCGATGACCGAGATCTGTGCCGGCGGGATCCCGGCGTTCGCCGCGATGACCCACGGGCGCCCGATGAAGAGATCGGCGCGCGCCGAGATGGCGCCGCCCCGCTCGCGGCCGGCCATGGGGTGCGAGCCGATGTAGCGCGAGAGGTCGGCGCCGACGAGGCTCAGCTCGGCGAGGGGCGCCATCTTCACGCTCGCGACATCCGTCACGAGGGCATTCGGATGCGCCTGCAGCTCCTGCGCCACGACCTCCGCCACGAGGTCGGGCGGCACCGCGACGACGACGAGCGCGGGCGAATCCGTGGGCTCGGCCCGGCGCCCCGCCCCGTAATCGACGGCGAGGCTCAGGGTCGTGGGTGAGGCGTCGTGCAGGATGACCTCGACGCCCTTCTCCCTCAGCCCGAGGCCGACGCTCGCGCCGAGGAGTCCTGCGCCGACGACCCTGACGGGACCCTTCGTCCTTGCAATCGAGCCGTTCACCGGGTGGATCCGTTCTCTCGCGCGATCGTCAACAGCTTGCCGACCTCTTCCTTCGTCAGGTCACGCATCTGTCCCGCCTTGAGCGTGCCGAGGTGCAGCGGACCGAACTGGCGACGCACCAGGTCGATGACGGGATGCCCGACCTCGTCGAGCATCCGTCGCACGATGCGGTTGCGGCCCGAGTGCAGCGTGATCTCGACCATCGACGCATCAGCGTTGCTGCCGCTCGTGAGGAGTCGAGCCTTGTCGGCGGCGATGAAGCCGTCGTCCAGCTCGAAGCCGGTCGTGAGCTTCGCGATGGTCTGGGCCGTGACCTTGCCGCGCACCTTCGCGATGTAGGTCTTCATGACCCCGAACGACGGATGCGCGAGCACGTGCGCCATC
This sequence comes from Salinibacterium sp., assembly GCA_015234465.1. GTDB lineage: Bacteria > Actinomycetota > Actinomycetes > Actinomycetales > Microbacteriaceae > Homoserinimonas. Next base: position 263,678 of record JADGNA010000006.1, read on the forward strand.
TCGCCATCGTTCGTGAGGATCAGCAGTCCGGAGGTCTGCGCGTCGAGGCGGCCGACGTTGAAGAGCCGTTCCTCGTACTGCGAGACGAAGCGGCCCAGGTCGGGACGCCCGCGCTCATCCTGCAGCGAACTGACGATGCCGACCGGCTTGTTGAGCATGACGTAGCGCCGCGAGGTGTCGAGCTGGATGGCGACGCCATCGACCGACACCTGGTCCTCCGGCATGACTCGACGCCCGAGCTCGGTCACGACCTCGCCGTTGACCTCGACGCGGCCCGCCGCGATGAGGTTCTCCGAGACGCGACGCGAGGCAACGCCCGCGGCGGCCATGAGTTTCTGCAGCCGTACGCCCTCAGGCTGCTCCGAATCAGCGAACGTCATCGAAGCCCTCCGATCCATCGGCGAGCAGGGGCGAGATCGGCGGGAGTTCGTCGAGGGAGTTGATGCCGAGCTGCACCAGCAGCAGGTCGGTCGTGGCGTAGTGGATCGCGCCCGTCTCGGCATCCGTGAATGCCTCGGTGATGAGCCCGCGCCCCAGCAGCGTGCGCACGACGGAATCGACGTTGACGGCGCGGATCGACGCGATCGCGCCGCGAGTGATCGGCTGCTTGTAGGCGATCACGGAAAGCGTCTCGAGGGCCGCCTGCGAGAGGCGGCTCGGGTTCTGGGTCAGCACGAAGTCCTTGACGATCGCGTCATGCTCCTCGCGCACATAGATGCGCCACCCGCCGCCGACCTCGCGCAGCTCGAAGCCGCGCCGTGGTGACGCCGCCTCACCGTCGTAGTCCGCGACGAGCGCGTCGATCGCTGCGCGCACCGCCTTGACGGGTGCCCCGAGCGCCGTCGCGAGCGTCACGACGCCCTGCGGCTCATCGACGACCATGAGGATCGCCTCAAGGCGAGCGCGAAGCTCCTCGGCCGTCGGCGGCGCGGGAGCCGCGACATCCGCTTCGGTCTCGATCGTCGCGGTGCTCTCATCAGTTGCCATAGTCAGCCCCCAGGTTGGCGAGGTTCTCGTCGGACCAGTGTTCCGCTGTCCACTGCACGGTCAGTTCGCCGAGCGGCTCGATCTGCTCGAAGGAGATCGCGGCGCCGCGGTAGAGCTCGAGCACGGCGAGGAAGCGCGCGATGATGACACCCTTCTGCTCCGCACCAGCGATGAGCTGGCGAAACGTCATGGGCTCGCCGCGACGCAGCAGGGCAACGACCGTCGCGGCCTGCTCCCGGATGCTCACGAGCGGCGCGTGCAGGTGGTCGAGCCCCACGGTCGGCAGTTCCTTGGGCGCGAGCGCCACGGCGGCGAGCGCGGCGAAGTCTTCGGGCGACAGCGTCCACACGAGCTCGGGCGTCGAGGCGCGGAACTTCTCCTCCAGCCGCACCGAGCGCACCGTGCGGCTCGACTCGGCCGTGAGCCGCTCGTCGAACCACGCCGAGGCCTGCTTGAAAGCGCGGTACTGCAGCAGGCGGGCGAACAGCAGGTCGCGGGCCTCCAGCAGCGCGACATCCTCCGCGTCGACGAGCTCGCCCTGCGGCAGCAGCCCCGCCACCTTGAGGTCGAGCAGTGTCGCGGCCACCACGAGGAACTCGCTCGCCTCGTTGAGCTCGTCGTGCGTGTCGAGCGTGCGCAGGTAGGCGATGAACTCGGATGTCACGAGGCTCAGTGAGACCTCGGTGATGTCGAGCTCATGCTTGCCGATCAGCGTCAGCAGCAGGTCGAACGGCCCGTCGAAGTCGCCCACGGTGACGGTGAAGCCGGCGGAACCGGCACCGCCCGCGGCATCCGCCCCCTCAGTCACCGTCACGGCGTCAAGCGACCGCACCGCGGAATACGAGCTCTCTCGCGAGCTGCCGGTAGGCCTCGGCGGCCGCGTGTTCGGGGGCGAACTGGGTGATGGGCGCTGCGGCGACGGATGCGTCGGGGAACTTGATGGTGCGGCCGATGACGGTCTCGAACACCTTGTCGCCGAAGGTCTCGACGACCCGCTCGAGCACCTCACGGGAGTGCAGCGTGCGCGAGTCGTACATCGTGGCGAGGATGCCGTCGAGCTGGATGGCCGGGTTGAGCCGGTCCTTGACCTTCTCGATCGTCTCGATGAGCAGCGCGACGCCGCGGAGGGCGAAGAACTCGCACTCGAGGGGAATGAGCACGCCGTGGCTCGCCGTGAGGGCGTTGACGGTCAGCAGGCCGAGCGAGGGCTGGCAGTCGATCAGGATGACGTCGTACTCGTCTTTGACCTTGCGCAGCACGCCGGCGAGGATCTGCTCGCGCGCGACCTCATTGACGAGGTGCACCTCCGCCGCCGAGAGGTCGATGTTCGCCGGGATCACGTCGAGGCCGGGCGTCGCCGTCTGCTGGATCGCCTCGTGGGGGTCCTTCAGGGTGCCGAGCAGGAGGTCGTAGATGTTGGGCACGTCGTGCGTCTGCACGCCCAGGCCCGCCGAGAGCGCACCCTGCGGGTCGAAGTCGATCGCAAGCACGCGGCGGCCGTAGTCGGCGAGCGCCGCCCCCACGCTGATGGTCGTCGTCGTCTTGCCGACGCCGCCCTTCTGGTTGCAGAGCGCGATGATGCGGGCAGGGCCGTGCGAGCCCAGCGGTTCAGGCTCGCCGAAGGTGCGTGCCGGCCGGCCCGTGGGGCCCAGCTTGGGCGACACTGCCTGCACGTCGACCCCGTCGAGTTCCGCCGACATGTCCCGTGATCTCGCCATCCGCTTCATCCTCACAGTGAGCGCAGGCCCGATTGGATGCTCGGGCTGCAAGCCCCGATTCTATCGAGGAGGTCGACCGCGGCCCCGACGCAACGCGTGGGCGGCGAGCAGGTCACCTCGACCCGTGCTTGAAGGTTCGCGGGCCGTCACCGCGCGCGCGGGTGCGCCGTCGTGTACATGTCGCGGAGCGTGTCCGCCGTCACGAGCGTGTAGAGCTGCGTCGTGGCGACCGAGGAGTGGCCGAGCAGCTCCTGCACGACGCGCACGTCCGCGCCGCCCTCGAGCAGATGGGTCGCGAAGGAGTGCCGCAGGGTGTGCGGGGAGACCTCGCCTTCGATGCCGGCCTGCTCGGCCCGCGCGCGGATGATCAGCCACGCGTTCTGCCGCGAGACCCTGGCACCACGCACGCCGAGGAACAGCGCCGGCGTCGCCTTGCCCTTCGCCGACATCCCGGGCCGGGCGCGCACGAGGTACGCGTCGATCGCCTCCCGCGCATACGAACCCAGTGGAACGATGCGCTGCTTGCCGCCCTTGCCGAGCAGCCGCACGACGTCCCCCTCGCCCAGGACGTCGTCGACGTTGAGCCCCACGGCTTCCGAGACGCGTGCTCCCGTCGCATAGAGCAGTTCGAGGAGCGCGCGATCGCGCAGCGACACGGGGTCGTCACCCGCGGCCGCCGCCAGGATCGCCTCCACCTGGTCGAGCCCGATCGCCTTCGGCAGGCGCAGCGCGAGCTTCGGCGGCTTCTGTTCGGCCGCGGCATCCGTCGTCGCATAGCCCTCATCGAGGCAGAAGCGGTGGAAGCCGCGCACCGACGACAGCGCTCGCGCGACCGATGAGGCGCTCTTGCCCTCCCCCGCGGCAAGCGCCTGCGTGAACGCAGCGACATCCGTGCCAGACACCGAGTCGAGCGCGCGGATGCCGCGTGCCCCAAGGAACTCGAGATACCGCCCCAGGTCGCGCCCATACGCCGCGAGCGTGTTCGCCGCGCGCCCGCGCTCGATGCCGAGGTGCCGCAGGTACCGGTCGACGAGCACCGGCAGGGCCTCGCCCGTCACGGCGCTACCGTCCCGCGGCGAGCGCCAGGGTGGCCGCGACGAGGATGCCGTTGCGCACGCGCCCCGCCCGGATCGCGTCCAGCACCTCATCGATCGCGACCCAGCGGAGCTCCATGTCGGCCTCCTCGTCGCCGCGCTCGAAGTCGTGCGTGACCGTCTCGAGGCCGCGCGCGAGGTAGACGCGCAGGAGCTCGTCGCTCCCGCCCGGCGAGGTGAAGAACTCCACCAGCGGGCTCCACTCGCGGGCCGAGAGGTCGACCTCCTCCTCGAGTTCGCGCTTGGCCGCCTCGAGCGGGTCCTCACCCTCCTGGTCGAGCAGGCCGGCGGGAAGTTCCCAGTCACGAGTCGCGATGGGGTGGCGATACTGCTTGATCACGAGCATCCGCTCGTGCTCGTCGAGGGCGAGCACGGCGACGGCGCCCGTGTGCGCCACGTATTCGCGCACGATCTCGCCGTCGCCATAGGTGAACCGGTCGCGGCGCACGTCCCAGACGGCGCCCTCGAACACCGTGGCGGAGGCGAGGATCGCCTGCGGCGCGGGCTCGTCCGCGAGCAGCTCGTCACTCCCCCGCTCAGCGCCCATCGCTCAGACCGCGGTGGTCTCGGATGCCTCGCTGACCTCGAAGAGGCGGCTCGCGCGCTGCCGGTCGAGCGCTGCCGCGACGAGACCGGAGAAGAGCGGATGCGCGTTGTTGGGCCGCGAGCGCAGCTCCGGGTGCGCCTGCGTGCCCACGTAGAACGGGTGCACGTCGCGCGGCAGCTCAACATACTCGACGAGCGTGCCGTCGGGCGAGGTGCCCGAGAACCACAGGCCGGCATCCGCGATCTGCTCGCGGTAGGCGTTGTTGACCTCGTAGCGGTGGCGGTGACGCTCGGACGCGCTCGGGCCGCCGTAGAGCTCCGAGGCGATCGAACCCTCGGCGAGGGCCGCCTCGTAGAGGCCGAGGCGCATGGTGCCACCCAGGTCGCCGCCAGCGATGATGTCGACCTGCTCGGCCATGGTCGCGATGACCGGCACGGGCGTGCCCGGGTCGAACTCGGTCGACGACGCCCCCGCGAGGCCCGCGACGTCCCGCGCGTACTCGATCACCATGCACTGCAGGCCGAGGCACAGCCCCAGGGTCGGGATGCCGTTCTCCCGCGCGAAGCGCAGGGCACCGAGCTTGCCCTCGATGCCGCGGATGCCGAAGCCGCCGGGCACGCAGATGCCGTCGAGGTGCGAGAGCATGCGCGAGGCACCCTCGGGCGTCTCACACTCGTCAGACGGCACCCACTCGAGACGCACGCGCGTGTCCTTGGCGAAGCCGCCAGCCTTGAGCGCCTCCGTGACGGAGAGGTAGGCGTCGGGAAGATCGATGTACTTGCCGACGAGCCCGATCGTCACCTCGTGCTTGGGGTTGTGCACGACATCGAGCAGGCCCTGCCAGCCCGTCCAGTCGACGTCGCTCGCCTCGAGGCCGAGGTGGTCGATGATGTACGCGTCGAGACCCTGCTCGTGCAGCGTGCTCGGGATGTCATAGATGCTGGATGCGTCGGGGCAGTTGACGACCGCCTCCGGGTCGACGTCACACATGAGCGCGATCTTGCGGTTCATGCTGTCGGCGACGGGGCGGTCGGAACGCAGCACGATGGCATCCGGCTGGATACCGATCGAGCGCAGGGCCGCGACGGAGTGCTGCGTCGGCTTGGTCTTCTGCTCGCCCGCCGCGCTGAGGTAGGGAACCAGCGAGACGTGCACGAAGAAGCAGTTGTTGCGGCCGAGCTCGTGACGCACCTGGCGGGCCGCCTCGATGAAGGGCTGCGATTCGATGTCGCCGACCGTTCCGCCGATCTCGGTGATGATGACGTCGGGGCGCGGGCTGCCGTCGGCCGGCTCCTGCGCCTGCAGGCGCATCCGGCGCTTGATCTCGTCGGTGATGTGCGGGATGACCTGCACGGTGTCACCGAGGTACTCACCGCGGCGCTCGCGCGCGATCACGGTCGAGTAGATCTGGCCCGTCGTGACGTTGGCCGCCTGGTCGAGGTTGATGTCGAGGAAGCGCTCGTAGTGCCCGATGTCGAGGTCGGTCTCGGCGCCGTCATCCGTCACGAAGACCTCACCGTGCTGGAAAGGGTTCATGGTGCCCGGATCCACGTTGAGATAGGGATCGAGCTTTTGCATGACGACGCGCAGACCGCGGGCCGTCAGGAGGTTGCCCAAGCTGGCCGCCGTGAGGCCCTTGCCCAGGGAGGAGACGACACCCCCAGTGACGAAGATGTGCTTGGTTGTGCCCGCGTTCGAATTGTCCACCACGGGTTTGCAGCCTATCACCGGCACCTGTGTTATTCGGCGGCGAGCTCCAGCAGTTCTCGCGCGTGTTCGAGGCCGCTCGAGGAGTCGGGCAGGCCCGAGAGCAGTCGCGCCATCTCGGCAGTGCGCTCCTCGCCCGTCAATTGGCGCACGCTGCTCGCCGTTACCGAGCCGTCGCTGTCTTTCACGACCGAGAGGTGGTTGCTCGCGAATGCTGCCACCTGGGCTAGATGCGTGACGACGATGACCTGCGAACGCTCCGCGAGTCGGGCGAGTCGTCGACCGATCTCGATCGCCGCGGCGCCACCGACGCCCGCATCGACCTCATCGAAGACGAAGGTCGGCACGGGGTCGCTTCCCGCCAGCACGACCTCAATCGCTAGCATGACCCGCGAGAGCTCTCCCCCGGATGCGCCCCGGCCGAGCGGACGCGGCTCGGCACCCGGGTGGGGCTGCAGGAGCAGGGCGACCTGGTCCTTCCCGCTGAGCCCATACTCCGCCCGCTCCGTGACCTCGACCGCGAGGGTCGCGTCGGGCATCGCGAGCGCGCTCAATTCGGCGCTGACCTCGTCGCCGAGCCTGCCGGCCGCGGCGGCCCGGATGGCGTGCAGTCGGGAGGCGAGCGTTCCGATCTGCTCCCTGCTGCGCTCGACGGATGCCGAGAGCTCGCTGATGCGGTCGCTGTCACTGTCGAGTTCGAGGAGTCGTGCGCTCCCCTCGTCGACGAACGCGATGACGTCACCCAGGGTCGGCCCGTACTTCCGCGTGAGCGTGGCAAGTTCTGCCCGGCGTTCCTGGAGGCGCTCGAGTTCCGTGGCGGCCTCGGCGTCGAGCCCGCCGAGGTAGCTCGCCAACTGTGAGCCGAGGTCGGCAACAACGAAGGATGCGCTCGTCACGGCTTCGGCGATGGAGGCCAGCGAGGCATCGTGGTCCGACACCCGCTCAAGCTGTCGGCGCGCGGCATCGAGGAGCGTTGCGGCGGCCGGAGTCTCATCGAGGTCGCCGGCCAGGAGCACGCGGGCCGACTCGGCGGCGAGGCGCAGGTCCTCGAGGTTTCCGAGGCGCTCGATGCGCTCATCGAGCTGCGTGTCCTCATCGGGAAGCGGCGCGACTGCCTCGATCTCATCGAGCGCTCCGCGCAGCTCCTCGGCCTCGCGCGCTCGGCGGTCCCGCTCGGCCACGAGCACATCGAGCTCGCCCTGGCTGTCCTGCCACTCGCGGTACACCGACTGGTACTCCGCGAGCACCGTCGCGAGCTCCTCGCCCGCGAAACGGTCGAGAGCCTCTCGCTGGGCGGTGGACGACTTGAGGCGCAACTGCTCGGACTGGCCGTGCACGACGACGAGCTGGCTCCCCAGGTCGGCGAGCACGCCAACGGGAGCCGAGCGCCCCCCGACGACAGCCCGGCTGCGTCCCTCCGCGGTGACGCTGCGGTTCAGGATCAGTTCGGCACGACTGCCGCCGATGGGATCGATCTCGCCGCCGGCATCCGCGACCCGCTCCGTCACCGGGCTGCGCTCGTCGATGAGCCACCGCCCCTCGACCGAGGCCGCCGGGTTGCCCTTGCGCACGACACCGCTGTCGGCACGGGCACCGAGCAGGAGCCCCAGCGCCGTGACGACCATGGTCTTGCCCGCGCCCGTCTCACCCGTGAGCGCCGTGAATCCGGGCCCGAGCGGCAGGCTCGCCTCGCCGATGACCCCGAGATTGCGGATCTGGATCTCCTCGATCACCTCACGCCCTCCCCAGGTACTGCCGAGTCACTCATGTGCCGCCTGGATTGGGACCTCGCGCGTCGCCGTGCTCTCTGGACCCCGCCATCCTGCAACCGGGAGCTGGAACTTGTTGACGAGCCGGTCGGTGAAGGGAGCCTGGTGAAGGCGCGCGAGACGCACCGTGAGTTCGGAGCGCCGCACCACGACACGGGCACCGGGCGGCAGGTCCCAGGTACGGCGTCCGTCACACCACAGCACCCCGTTACCCTGCGTGCGGTCGAGCACCTCGACGGCCAGCACGGAATCCGGGCCCACGACGAGGGGCCGCGCGAAGAGGGCGTGGGCACTCAGCGGCACGAGCAGGAGCGCATCCACGGCGGGCCAGACGACGGGTCCACCCGCGGAGAAGGAATATGCCGTCGAACCGGTCGGGGTCGACATCACGACGCCATCGCAACCGAACGACGAGAGCGGCCGCCGGTCGACCTCGATCACGACCTCGAGCATCCGTTCGCGGCTCGCCTTCTCGACCGTCGCCTCATTGAGTGCCCAGGTCTCGTAGGCGACCGCGTTACCGACCTTGACCCGCACGTCGAGCGTCATGCGCTGCTCCACGAGGTAGTCGCGGTTGAGGGCACGACGCACCGTCTCGGCGAGGTCGTCGCGCTCGCTCTCGGCGAGGAAGCCCACGTGCCCAAGGTTCACGCCGAGGATGGGAGCCGAGCAGCCGCGCAGCAGTTCCGCCGCGCGAAGGATCGTGCCGTCGCCGCCCAGCACGATGCCGAGCTCGAGCATGTCGATCGAGACGTCCTCGCCCAGCACGCGAATCGTCTCGAGCGCGGGGTCATGCTTAATGAGGTCCTGGCGTTCCTCTCGCGTCGTGACCGCCGCGACCCCACCGTCGAGCAGTTCGCGACAGACCTGCGCCGCCGCAGCGAGCGATTCCGTGCGACCCGTGTGCGAGACGACAAGGATGCTGCGTGCGCCCGCCACAGTGGACGAACCGTCACCTGCACTCACTCGGCACTCCCTAGTGGTCTGGCCAACCGGGTCACCGGCTCAGCTCTGAAACGCGCTCCAACCATTCTGTCGGATTGCTGCCGACAGTGCTGAGATGCACGAGGTACTCGTGATTACCCGCGCCGCCGAGGATTGGTGAGGAGACGATACCCGCCGTGCCGAGCCCAGCATCCCAGGCGCTCCACAGCACGGTCGCCACGGCGTCCGCCCTCAGGCCGGGGTCACGCACGATTCCCTCGCGGATGCCCGTGCGCCCCACCTCGAACTGCGGCTTCACGAGGAGCACGAGGTCGGCTCCCTCGGCGGCCGTCCGCACGAGCGCCGGGATGATCATGGTGAGGCTGATGAACGACAGGTCACCCACCACGAGGTCAGGCGCCATCGGCTCGCCCACGGCCTCTGCGAGCGATGCCGGGCTGAGCTCGCGGGCATTGAACCCCTCCACGACCGTGACACGGGGATCGGCCGCAACCTCAGCCGCGAGCTGCCCGTGCCCCACATCGAGGGCGACCACCCGCGCGACGTCGCGTTCGCACAGGACCTGAGTGAACCCGCCCGTCGATGCGCCAACATCCAGCGCCGTGCGCCCTGCAACCGGAAGTGCGAAGGCATCCAGCGCCGCGACCAGCTTGTGCGCGGCGCGGCTGACGTAGTGGTCGGCGCCCGCAACCTCGATCGCGCTCGAGTCGAGCACCTGCTGCGACGACTTCACCGCCTGCACGCCGTCCACACTCACGAGGCCGTCCGCGATCAGGCGCGCGGCGTGGGTGCGCGATCGAGCGAGTCCGCGCGCGGCAAGTGCCGCGTCGAGACGGGTCGTCTCAGCGATGCGAGTTCTCCCCCGCCTCGAGCGTGGCGAGGAGCTCGTCGTGCACCTGCACGAAGGCCTCCGCGCGCTGCTCGAGCGGCTGGTCCTCGATCACGCGCAGTCGAGACACGAACTCGCCATCAGCCGCGGCGTCATCACGCACTGCTTGCTCCTGGTCCATGCCCCAATTCCACCACACACGGCCGCGAGGCCGTTGACGGCCCGCTCAGCGTGCGATGCGCAAGGCGTCGAGCAGCGGCCCGGTCACGTCGATCGCGAAGATCGCCATCCCGGAACCCCACACGGCAGCGGATGCCGCGCGCACGAGATCCGCAAAACTCCCGGCTTCCACGAGCTCGAGCGTGCGCCCCTCAAGCCGCACGGCAGACGTACCCACGCGCGTGACACCATCAGCCTCGGTGACGACCTCGGGATAGGGCGCGTCGAGCTCCGACAGGTCGCCCAGGATCACATCGGGACGCATCGAGGGGTCGGCCGCGAGCAACTGGCGCGCCCCGTCGATGCCCGTCAGCACGAGCGCCGAACGAAGGCCAGCCCGGTTGGCGCCGAGAATGTCGGTGTCGAGCCGGTCGCCCACGAACAGGGCGGTGCGTGCACCGAAACGTTCCATCGCCGCCTCGAAGATGGGCGTCTCGGGCTTGCCCGCGATCACGGGCAGTCTCGCCACGGCCGTGTGCACGGCAGAGACGAGGGTTCCGTTGCCCGGCGCGACGCCTCGCGCCAGCGGGATCGTCCAGTCGTTGTTCGTCGCGACCCAGTGCCGCTCGGCGTGGTCACCCTGCAGGGCATATGCCGCCTCGGCCAGGTCCTTCCACCCGACCTCGGGCGAGAAGCCCTGCACGACGGCAGCCGTCGCGTCACTCGCGGTGCGCACCGGCTTGAGCCCCGCGCGCTCAACCTCCACGATGAGGCCCTCTCCCCCGACCACGAGCACCTCGGCACCCTCGTCGACGAGCCCAAGCAGCAGTCGCGCCGCCGCCTGCGAGGAGGTGACGACATCCGATTCGGATGCCGGCAGGCCGAGGCGCTGCAGGTGCTCGGCCACCGAGGCCGCCGTGCGCGACGCGTTGTTCGTCAGGTAGCCGACGCGGAGCGTCGTCGAGGTCAGGCTCTCGACTGCAGCAGGGATGGCGTGGTCGCCCTTGTAGACGACCCCGTCAAGGTCGACCATGACGCAGTCGATACCGCTGAGCGGAGTCTCCCCCGCCTGAAGTGCCGTCGCGCTGCGCTCAATCGCTGCTGCTGTCGTCCTTCGGTCCTGCGCTGTCTGCGTCGATGCGGCCTTCGTCTGGGGCGACCCCGTCGGTGTCGTCGCTGCCGAGTGTGGCGCCTTCGTCGTCGGCTTCCTCTTCAAAAACCTCAATGACATCCTCTTCGTTCGACACTTCGCCAGCGAGCGCTGCCGCCGCAATATCGGCGCGGCGGTACCAGGCCTCGGCGTCCGCTGCGCGCCCGAGATCCTCGAGCACCGCGGCGTAGGCCGAGAACAGCGCGGGGCTCCAACTGTAGGCGCGTTGCGGATCCAGCTGCGGGATCTCCAGCTCAAGGAGCGCGGCATCCGTCTGGCCAAGGTCCAGCCGGGCACCCGACATCGCAATGGCGAGTTCGACCTGGACATCGACGGGCAGCGTCTCGCGCTGGACCGAACGGCCAAGCTCGAGCGCACGGTCGGGGCGGCCAAGGCCGCGCTCCGAGTCAACCATCATCGGCAGCTGGTCATCCCGGCCAGAGATGCGCCGGTAGGTGCGCAGTTCGCGCAGCGCCAGGGCGAAGTCACCGACCGCGTAGGCCGTGATCGCGAGGGACTCACGCACGACCGCGATGCGCCCGGCCTTGCGAGCAGCGGATGTCGCGTGGCGGTGCGCGAGCTCCGGGTCCTCATCGATCAGCCGAGCCGCCATCACGAGGTGGGTCGCGACGACGTCAGCGTTCTCCTTGGCCAGCGTCTTCAGCTGTGCGCGTGCGACGCGGTCGAGCTGGTCGGGCTTCACATCCGAGGGGATCTGCGGGTCATCGTGCCGGTTGCGCACCGAACGGATGCCGTAGGGGTCACGATCCTCCATCGGCTCGCGATCGCGGGCATCCCGGTCCCCGCGGGCCGGCTTGCCGTCTTTGGTCCAGACACCGTCCCGGCCGGAACCACCGGGGCGCCGGGGACCGAAAGGCCGGCCGCCACGCTCGGGTCGAGCACCATCGTTCCAGCGAGGCCGCGACTCGGAGCCGCCGCGTGCTGATCCGGATGCACGCTCGCCGTCGCGACGAGGCCGCTCCCCGTCCCTGCGCGGAGCATCGCCATCACGACGCGGACGATCGCCGTCCCGGCGTGGGGCATCGCCGTCACGACGCGTGCGATCACCATCACGACGGGGACGAGAGTCGCCGCCCGTCTGGCTCTCCGAACGCCGCGGACGGTCATCACCACGGAAGGGCCGGGGGTTGTCGCCAGCGCTTCGGGCGTCACCTCGACCGGTGGCGTCTCGACGCGGGGGCTTGTTGCCACGCGGTTCGCCCTTTGCGGGGCCGCGGCGGTCATCGCGAGCGCCGTCAGGGCGCTCACCTGGTCGGCGGGGACGATCTGATTCGCTCACGAAGATTCTCCTGATTGGTCCCGGTGGGTGGGGTCGGGTTAACGGGAAATGGCCACCCCGGTGGGGTGGCCA
>JADGNA010000007.1 GCA_015234465.1 Salinibacterium sp.
GTCGAGCAGCGAACGGATCTGCACCGGTGAGGTGTGGGTGCGCAGCACCAGGTGCGCGTCAGCCGGTTCGACGAAGAAGGTGTCCTGCATGGCGCGCGCGGGGTGGTCCTCATCGAAGTTCATGGCGTCGAAGTTGAACCATTCGTTCTCGAGTTCCGGCCCCTCCGCGACCTCCCAGCCCATGCCGACGAAGATGTCGCTCATGTGCTCCTGCAGGAGTGTCAGCGGATGGCGTGCACCCGGCGTCCAGCGCGTGGCGAGTGCCGTGACATCGACGGCCTCCGCAGCGAGCTTCGCGGTCTCCTCCGCAGCAACGATCTCGGCTTCGCGCGCGGTGAACGCCTGGTTGACCGTTCCCCTGGCCTTGCCGATGAGCTGGCCGGTGGTTGCCTTCTCGTCCTTCGGAACATCACGCATCGCAGCGTTCAGCTTGGAGAGGGCGGATGCCTCGCCCAGGTGGGTAGACCGCACCTGCTTGAGGGTGGCGGAGTCAGACGCTGAGTCGATTGCGGCCAGTGCGGCGTCAACCGCAGCTGCGACGTTCTCTTCTGTTATCGGATGGGATGCAGACACGAGGCCCAAGTTTAGCGGGCCGGAAGTGCCTTCCGGCCACGCCCTAGACTGCGCTGCCGTCGTCGCCGTATCCGCCGCGCAGGGGCAGCGAGATCGCCGTCGTGCCTTCAGCGCCGGGAGGTGCAGCCGTCGTTGAGCCCAGCTTCGGGCCGCTGCGCCTCGCCACGAACCTGGCGATCCAGGACACCGTGAGGTTGATCACGAGGTAGATCGCCAGACCGATGATGAACAGCGTGAACAGGTAGTTGTTCCCGAGGAAGTTCTGCAGGTTCTTGATGGTGCGCGACAGTTCGTCGTACGCGACGACGTAGGCGAGCGAGGTGTCCTTCAGCAGAACCACCATCTGCGCGATGATGATCGGCAGCATCTGGCGGAACGCCTGCGGGAACTCGATGAATACGCGCGTCTGCACGGGTGTCAGGCCGATGGCGAGCCCGGACTCCTTCTGCCCGCGAGGCAGCGAGGCGATGCCGGCCCTGAGCGCCTCACCGATGAGCGCGCCGTTGTAGATTGCCAGCGCCGCGACACCCGCCCAGTAGGACCCGGTCGAGAAGACCAGGAAGATGAAGAGCATCATGAGCAGCAGCGGCATCCCGCGGAAGAACTCGAGGAGCACGGCCGTGGGTACGCGGATCCACTGCGAACGTGCCGTTCTGGCGAACGAGAACGCGATGCCGATGACGAGCGCGAAGAATGCGGCTACGGCAGCCATCCGCAGAGTGTTCACGACGCCTTGGAAGAATGCCTCCCACAGCAGCGGCTCAGAGACGATGTCCCAGCGCGATGCGTCGAACATGCCGGGCGTCTCGTTGCCGTTCGCGGAGATGCGGGGCGCGGCGAGTGTGAGGATGATCCACGCCAGGAGAGCCACGATTAGGAGGGCCCCCACGATGAAGAAGATGACGTTGCGGCGGCGAGCCTTGGGCCCTGGCGCGTCGTAGAGAACACTGGCACTCATCGCAGCACCGCAACTTTCTTCTCGATCGCTCCGGCTATCAATCCGAGCGGAACCGTGATGACGAGGTAGAGGAGCGCTGCGTACAGGAGAACGAGGATGACGGCGTCGCTGTGGTCACGGGCGGCGCGGTTACTGGCGCCGAAGAGCTCGATGACGAAGAAGACACCGGCGACCGAGGTGTTCTTGGTCAGAGCGATGAACACGTTGATGAGCGGCGGGATGACCATGCGGACTGCCTGGGGAAGGACCACCAGGGACACGGTCTGGCCGAAGTTCAGGCCGATGCTGCGGGCGGCTTCAGCCTGGCCGATCGGTACACCGTTGAAGCCGGAACGCACAGCCTCGGCGACGAAGGGCGAGGTGTATGCCGTCAGCCCGATGCAGGCGAGAACGAAGTAGTCGAAACCGACCCCCAGCAGGGGCAGGACGAAAGCGCAGAAGAAGAGGACGAGCAGCAGCGGCACGTTGCGCAGCAGCTCCGTGTAAACGGTGGCGAAGGTGCGGAGGGTGGGGATTGGGGAGATACGCATTGCGGCGACGAGCACGCCGACCACGAATGCGCCAACTCCGGAGATCGCCAGCAGCTTGAGGGTCTCGACGAAACCCTCAAGGTAGAGCGGCGTGCTCTCGACAATTGCGTCCATCAATCACTTTCTGCTGGGCGAACGGGTGGCGCTGGATGCCGGCCCGCCCGAATCGCTCCGGGCGGGCCGACATTCAGTACATCTGTGGAACAGTGCTGACTAGTAGCGGTCGACTGCCGGGGGCTCCGGAGTCTTCAGGACCGTTCCTGCAGTGGCTTCCCAGGCGTCGGCCCAGCGGCCGTCCTCGTAGATCTCCTCGAGGAGGTCGTTGATCCAGTTGCGGAACTCAGTGTCGCCGTGAGTCAGGCCGATGCCGTACGGCTCCTCGGTGAACGGGTTGCTGATCACTTCGAACTCACCCGGGTTCTGGTCGGCGAGGCCGGCGAGGATGACGTTGTCAGTGGTCACCGCGACAACCTGGCCAGAACGCAGCGGCTCGAGGCAGTTGGAGTAGGTGTCCGTCGTGATGAGTTCAACACCGTACTCGGCGATGTTCGCCTCGGACGTGGAGCCTGCGACCGAGCAGACCGGCATTCCTTCGAGGTCCTCGGGGCCTGTGATGCCCTCGGGGTTGCCCTCGAGAACCAGGAGGTCCTGACCAGCGTTGTAGTACGGGCCGGCGAAGTCGATGACTTCCTTGCGCTTGTCGTTGATCGTGTAGGTCGCGATGACGAGGTCAACGGTTCCGTTTTCGAGGAACGGCTCGCGGTTCGCCGAAACGGTCTCGACCCACTCGATGCCGTCCTCGGGGATCCCGAGCTCAGAAGCGATGATCTTGCCGATCTCGACGTCGAAGCCGACCGGCTTGCCGTCGAGCCCCTTCAGGCCGAACAGCGGCTGGTCGAACTTGGTGCCGATGGTGATCTTGCCGGCCTCGTTGAGCTCGGCCATGGTCGTGCCGGCTTCGAACTCTTCTACCTCGGGGGCTGCGGGGGTCTCTTCTTCCGCTCCGCCGCCCGCGCACGCGCCCAGCGCGAGGATGCTCGCTGTGGCGATGGCGGAAATCATTAGACCTTTTTTGAGTCTCATGCTTCTCTCCTAGATTGCTGCTGCTGTGTAATGCGCTTACCCGCCTGGTTAGTGGGTAAGTATCTTCGAGAGGAAGTCTTTCGCTCTCGGAGTCTGGGGGTTGTTGAAGAACTCTTCGGGGGTGGCCTCTTCAACGATCTCGCCGTCAGCCATGAACAGCACGCGGTTCGCCGCCTTGCGGGCGAAGCCCATCTCATGGGTCACGACCACCATGGTCATGCCGTCGTGGGCGAGCTGCACCATGACATCCAGGACCTCGCTGATCATCTCCGGGTCGAGCGCCGAGGTGGGCTCATCGAGCAGGATGAGCTTCGGGTCCATTGCCAGCGCACGGGCGATCGCGACGCGCTGCTGCTGCCCGCCGGACAGCTGGGACGGCATCTTCGATGCCTGGTTGGCGACGCCGACGCGGTCGAGAAGTTCCATGGCTCGCTTATCGGCAGCCTCCTTGGCGGACCTGCGCACTTTTCGCGGACCGAGCGTGACATTCTCGAGCACCGTCTTGTGCGCGAACAGGTTGAACGACTGGAAGACCATCCCCACGTCGGCTCGGAGTTTGGCCAGCCCCCTGCCCTCCTCGGGCAGCACCTGGCCGTCGATGGTGATGCTGCCGCTGTCGATGGTCTCGAGCCGGTTGATGGCGCGGCACAGCGTTGACTTGCCGGAGCCACTCGGGCCGATGACGACGACAACCTCGCCCTTGCCCACGGTGGTCGAGATGTTCTTCAGTACGTGAAGTTCGCCGTAGTGCTTGTTGACGTTGTCGATGACGACCAGGGGTTCACCGCTGTGTGAGGGCTGCATGCCGCAAGCATAACCACTTTGAGAACGGGTCAGCCATCGCCACCCGGCGCCCGTAATCGACCTGTGACAACGACTGTGAGTCCCGTCTGGTCAGCTGCGCTGGGCGAAGGCGGATTCGTACAGGCAGACTGATGCGGCGGTCGCCAGGTTCATCGACTCCGCCTTGCCGTAGATGGGAACCGTCAGCGCCCGGTCAACCGCGGCGAAGTGCTCGTCGGTGAGGCCGCGTGCCTCGTTCCCGAACAGCCAGGCGGTCGGCCGGCCGAGAATCCCCTCGCGTCGAGCCTCAAGGAGGTCGTCTCCCTTGATGTCGGCCGCGAGAACCTGCAGCCCCGCGTCCCTGGTGCGCTCGAGGACGCTCTCGAGTTCGACCCCGACAGCGACGGGAAGGTGGAAGATCGACCCGGTGGTCGACCTCACGACCTTCGGGTTGTAGAGGTCGACGCTCCGCCCGGTGAGGATGACGCCGTCGGCGCCCGCCGCATCCGCAGCGCGGATGATGGTGCCCGCGTTGCCGGGATCCCGAACCTCCTCGAGGATGACGACGAGCTTCGGACCCGTGCCGTCGGCTTCCGCTTTGAGAATGTCCTTGACCGACACCGGGAACTGCCTGCACACCGCGATGACGCCCTGGGGAGTCACCGTGTTGGCCATCGAGTCGATCACCTGCTCGGTGCAGAACTCGACTTCCAGGCCGGCGTCAGAAGCAGCATCCGCCAACGCCGGGTAGCGCTCCAGCGCCGTCGGGGTGGCGAAGAGCTCGACGAGTAGTGCCGGCCGGAAAGCCAGTGCCTCGGCGACAGCCTGCGGGCCCTCCAAAAGAAAGAGCCCGGTCTCGGACCGGGCATCTCTCTTGGCGAGCTTGGCTACGCCGCGAACACGAGGTGAGCGCGGGTTGTCAAGCATGTGTGTTGCTCCTGACTCAGGCAGACACCTTCGGTGCCGACGTGTCGGCGGGAAGGGCGGCCTTCGCGGTCGCAACCAGGGCGGCGAACGTCTTCGGCTCGGTGACGGCCAGGTCGGCCAGGATGCGGCGGTCAACGCCGACTCCGGCCAGGTTCAGGCCCTGGATGAAACGGTTGTAGGTGAGACCGTTGGCGCGGGCGGCAGCGTTGATGCGCTGGATCCACAGGCGACGGAAGTCACCCTTGCGGCTGCGGCGGTCGCGGTACGCGTAGACGAGCGAGTGGATGACCTGCTCTTTGGCCTTGCGGTACAGTCGCGAACGCTGACCGCGGTAACCGGATGCGCGCTCGAGGATGACCCTGCGCTTCTTGTGGGCGTTGACGGCCCTCTTTACTCTTGCCATGTTCTGATTCCTCTGTAGTTCGGGTCGGCTTACTTGCCGAGAAGCTTCTTGACGACCTTGGCGTCGGCTGGCGACAGCACCTGGTCTTCGTTCAGGCGACGCTTGCGCTGCCCTGACTTCACTTCCAGGTTGTGGCGCATTCCGGCCTGCTGCTTCATGATCTTGCCGCTACCGGTGACCTTGAAACGCTTCTTGGACCCGGAGTGGGTCTTCTGCTTGGGCATTTCTCTCCTTGTTTACTGTCGTACTGTTCATCGCCGGGGCACCCAGAGGTGCCGACGAAACCTATGGCCTACTCGGCGGCCGTTGTGTCCTCTGCCGGGGCGTTCCTGGTCGGCTTGCTCGCCGCCTTCTTCGCGTCGGTCTCCGCCTTGACGTCGGCCTTGGTCTTCAGCGGACCGATGACCATGACCATGTTGCGACCGTCGATGGTCGGGGTCGACTCGACCGAACCGAACTCGGCCACGTCCTCGGCGAACTTCTGGAGCAGGCGGACGCCCTGCTCGGGGCGCGACTGCTCGCGGCCGCGAAACAGGATCATGGCCTTCACCTTGTCGCCGGACTTCAGGAAGCCCTCGGCGCGCTTGCGCTTGGTCTCGTAGTCGTGCTTGTCGATCTTGAGCCGGAACCGAACCTCCTTGAGGATCGTGTTCGACTGGTTGCGCTTGGCTTCCTTCGCCTTCTGCGCCGTCTCGTACTTGAACTTGCCGAAGTCCATGATCTTGACGACCGGGGGCCGGGAATTGGGAGCAACCTCAACCAAATCCAGGTCGGCCTCCTGAGCGAGGCGCAGGGCCTCCTCAATGCGGACAACGCCGACCTGCTCGCCCCCGGGGCCAACGAGACGGACTTCCGGGACGCGGATTCGGTCATTCGTTCTGGGATCGCTGATGCGGTCCTCCTCATGTACTCGTCTGCGAAAACTATGTGCCTGGCCTGCGGCGGATGCCGTGGCGACGAGAGGGAGGATTCACCCAGAGAGACCCCGCACAGGATGCGGAACTGCACTGGCACGGCACCCTTCAGTACTACCGACGAGCACGAGGTGCGCGTCAGCGGGGTGCCAACAACCCGGTAACCTTTAGAGCACGGCGGTCAAGCGCGGGTGGGAGAATCTCCACTTTCGTATCCGGAACCGACAACGGTTCCAGAGCCCGGACGATTCTAGCAGAGGAAATCTTGATGAGCGATACCCCGCGTCCCGGTGGACACGAGGCCCACGACAACGACATCTACGACATGCCGGCCGGCGCCGCACGCGACATCGCGGACGTGCCTGCAATCGAGGTCATCAACACTGTGGCCGTGCATCTCATGAGCGCCGCGGCCGTCAAGTGCGGTCTGGCCGACAACCCCGACACCGAGACGGACCTCGACGAGGCCCGCAAGCTCATCACGGCCCTCGCGGGACTCATCACGGCTGCTGCCCCCGACCTCTCCGACTCGCACGCGCGGCCCCTGCGCGACGGGCTCCGTTCATTGCAGCTCGCCTTCCGCGAGGCATCCGCATTCCCCGACGCACCGGGCAAGGGCCCGGGCGAGAAGTACACCGGCCCGGTCTCCTAGGCTCAGCCCGCAGCGGGCACGACGCGTACGGCGAGGGAGTCGACCCCCAGGGCGATTCCCTCGCTGCGTGACCACCACTCCTGCAGCCGCGCCACCAGTTCCTGCAGTGCGCGCTCATCGAGTCCCGGCCTGAGCGCCAACTCGACGACCATCTCTGGGCCCTGCAGCCGCGCAGCGGGATCGCCCGCGCGCAGTGTCACCGCAGCGACATCCGCTTCCGGCGCGACGGATGCGTCAAACTCGCCAATGATCGCCTGGCTTTCGAACGGCGCCACCCACGGCAGCGACTGGGCTATCGCCCAGAGCGCCGGCCGACGGATGACGAACTCCGTCTCGCTCGTGGGGTCGACGACGACGAGCTCGGTCGCCTCATCCGCCGCCGCAAGCGCCACCCGTACGGCGTCGGCGGGCACGGGTCGAGCCGAGGGATTCCACGCCTGCATGGCCGCCACCGAGCTGAAGACGGGGAGCACATTGCGCCCGTCGGGGCCAGCAACCGTCACGATCGCAAGGTCTGCGCTGTTGTCGACCGTCACGCCGTGCTCGTTCGTGCCCGTCTCGCCAAGCGACGCAACGAGCGGGATGAGAAGGCGACTTCCGCGGATCGCGTCGACGACCTGTGCGGACGATGCCTCCCCGCGCCGGAAGGAGGAGATGGCGGCGATGAACTCGGCCGGCGCCGAGCCATCGTCATCGGCAAAAGGGGTCTCGCCGAATGAGCGGCCCGCCCAGGGCTGGCCGGCCGAATCGGTGCCGCCGGTGTGGTGGCTGTGCGAGGGACCCGCCGTCACGCGCCCGCGACGTCCAAGGCCTCGGCGAGGGTGAAGGCACCGTTGTAGAGGGCCTTGCCGACGATGGCACCCTCGAGTCCGAGCGGGACGAGCTCCCGCAGGGCGATGAGGTCATCGAGGCTCGAGATGCCCCCGGAGGCGATGACCGGCTTGTGGGTGTGCTCGAGCACCTGGCGGAGGAGCTCGACGTTCGGCCCCTGCATGGTGCCGTCCTTCGTGACATCCGTCACGACGTAGCGCGCACATCCGGCCTCTTCGAGACGATCCATGACCGACCAGAGGTCGCCACCGTCCTGGGTCCAGCCACGGGTGGCGAGGGTCGTGCCGCGCACGTCGAGCCCGACGGCGATCGCCTCGCCATACTCCGCGATGACATGCGCTGCCCACTCCGGGTTCTCGAGGGCCGCGGTGCCGAGGTTGAGCCGCTTCGCGCCCGTCGCCAGCGCCGCCTCGAGGGAACGGTCATCGCGGATGCCACCCGAGAGCTCGATGTTGAGCGAGCCACGCACCTGGCGGATCACCTTCTTGATGATGCCGTGGTTGTCTCCGCGCCCGAACGCCGCGTCGAGGTCGACGAGGTGGATCCAGTCGGCCCCCTGATTCGCCCAGGCCTCGGCGGCCGCGACCGGGTCGCCGTAGCTGGTCTCGCTGCCGGCCTCGCCGCGCGTGAGACGCACAGCCTTGCCGTCAGACACATCGACGGCAGGGAACAGGGTCAGGCCGGGTGTCGTGTTGAACTCGCTCATCCTGGGCTTTCTTCGGGGGCATGCCGGGGGGAAGGAAATGAAGGCTCGCGCCGGGGCGCGCAACAAGTCACCGATACTACTCCGGAAGCCAGCGGCAGCGAATTCGATGACTCAGAGCGTGCGAAGCCAGTTGCTGAGCACGCGGATGCCCGCGCCGCCGGACTTCTCGGGATGGAACTGCGTCGCGCTCAGCGGGCCATTCTCAACCGCCGCGAGGAACCGTCCGCCGTGGTCGGCCCACGTGAGTCGCGCCGCCGGGAAGGGCGGCATCGCGTCGATGCCCCACTCCTTCGCGGCGTAGGAGTGCACGAAGTAGAAACGCTCGTCTTCGACACCATCGAAGAGCACCGAGTCTTCAGGCACCTCGACACTGTTCCAGCCCATGTGGGGAACGACGGGAGCGTCGAGCTCGTCGACCGTGCCCGGCCACTCCCCGAGCCCCTCGGTCGTGACGCCGCGTTCGACGCCCCTCTCGAACATCACCTGCATTCCGACGCAGATCCCGAGCACGGGGCGCCCTCCGGCCAGGCGACGGTCGATCATCTCGCCGCCGCCGACCTTCTCGAGCGCCGCCATGACGGCGGAGAACGCACCGACTCCCGGCACAAGGAGGCCGTCGGCCTCGGCGACCCGCTTGGGGTCAGCCGTCAGCTCCACGTCAGCGCCCGCAAGTTCCAGGGCCTTGACGGCGGAGTGCACGTTGCCGCTGCCGTAATCGAGTACGACGACACTGGGCTTGACGAGACCGGGCTTGGACGCGAGCGTCACAGCGCGCCCTTCGTCGACGGCACCCCGCTCACGCGGGCATCCCGCTCGATCGCCTTGCGCATTGCGCGGGCGAAGGCCTTGAACTCGGCCTCGGCAATGTGGTGGGGGTCGCGGCCGCCGAGCACGCGCACGTGCACCGTGAGCCCAGCGTGGAACGTGATGGCCTCGAACACGTGGCGCACCATCGACCCCGTGAAGTGGCCGCCGATAAGGTGGAACTCAAACCCTGCAGGCTCGCCCTCGTGCACGAGGTACGGGCGCCCGGACACGTCGACGACGGCGCTCACGAGCGCCTCGTCGAGTGGCACCATCGCGTCGCCGAAACGCGAGATTCCGGCCTTGTCGCCGAGTGCCTGCGCGAGCGCCTTGCCCAGCACGATGCCGATGTCCTCGACCGTGTGGTGCACGTCGATCTCCACGTCGCCCGTGGCGCGCACCGTGAGGTCGATGAGCGAGTGCTTGGCGAAGGCCGTCAGCATGTGGTCATAGAACGGCACCGAGGTACTGATGTCGGCGCGCCCCGTGCCATCAAGGTCAAGTGAGAGCTCGACGCTCGACTCGCTCGTCTGGCGCGTCAACTGCGCGACACGACGACCCGATGTTTCGGCCTGCTCTGCCATTGCTGCATCCTCATCTCGCGGCGTCGCCGCCGCGCGGCGAGCCAATTGGGGTGGGCGAATGCCCGCATCAAGTCTAGCGAGCGGCGACCGCTGCGTCCGCGGTGTTCACCGAGCGCCGAATGATGCTCCGCCGAGGTCACGGAGCGCCTCGAGGAACAGGGTTGTCTCGCGCTCGGTGCCGGCCGTCACCCGCAGGTGGTGCGGGATTCCGAGGTCCCGGATGATGATGTCGCGTTCCAGGAGTGCCTCGAAGAGCGCGTGAGGTTGGTGGACTCCCCCGAACAGCACGAAGTTCGCCTCGCTCGGCCAGACCGTGAAGCCCAGTTCGGGCAGCTCCTTCAGGAGCCGATCGCGCTGCCCGCGGATGTCGCCAACCATGGCGAGCATCTCGCTCGTGTGGTCGAGCGCAGCGACCGCCGCTGCCTGCGTCAGCGCAGAGAGGTGGTACGGCAGCCGCACGAGGCGGATCGCGTCGCAGACCGCAGGGTCCGCGATCATGTATCCGACGCGAGCACCCGCGAAGGCGAAGGCCTTGCTCATGGTGCGCGAGACGATGAGCCGCTCTCGGCCCTCGAGCAGTGAAAGCGCCGAACGCGATCCTTCGGGGGCGAACTCCGCGTAGGCCTCGTCGACGACAACCATTCCGTCGGTTGCCTCGTATGCCGCCACGATCGTGTCGAGGGAGACAGGCGTGCCGGTCGGATTGTTGGGTGCACAGAGGAAAACGAGGTCAGGCTTCGTCTTCTCGATCCACTCCGTCACCAGCGCGGGCGAGAGTTCATAGCCGGGATCGCGTTCACCAGTGACCCACGTGGTATCGGTGCCCGCAGCGATGATCGAGTGCATCGAGTAGGTCGGAGGGAAGCCGAGCACGGAACGCCCGGGACCGCCGAAGGCCTGCAGCACTTGCTGGAGCACCTCATTCGAGCCGTTCGCCGCCCAGATGTGCTCGGGGGTCGCGCCGTGGCCGACATAACTCGCGAGGCGCTCGCGCAGCGTCGTGAACTCCCGGTCGGGGTAGCGGTTGATACCGATGAGGGCCTGCGCGAGTGACGTGACGACATCGTGCGCGACACTCTCCGGAATCGGATGGGTGTTCTCGTTGACGTTGAGCGCAACGCTCACCTGCTCCTGGGGAGCTCCGTACGGAGTCAGCCCACGGAGGTTGTCGCGAATGGGAAGGTCTGCGAGTGATGCCACTGCCCCATTCTAGGAGCGGGCGAACCGAGCCTGCTCAGTAGCGAGCGGGGACGAGGAGTTCCTGGCCGGGCACGACGTCGAGGGAGTCGAGCTGGTTCACCTGCACGAAGGACGCGATCACGTCGCGCGGGTCGGCGTCGGGCGCCACCTCGCTCGCGATCGACCAGAGCGACTGGCCGGATGAGACGGTCACGGCTTCGAGCGGAGCGCCCGCTGTGCCGCTCGCAGTCGCCATGCCGCCGTTGAGGCCGAGCAGGAGCGCCGCGATGACAAGAGGGGTAGCAGCGAGCGTCGTGAAGACCACCCGGCCGCGCCGGGTGAGGCGAAGGCGAGGGCGAGCGGCGATCGACTCGACCGGGCGCAGCCTCGGGTACTCGCGGGTGGGTGATGCGGTGGTGCTCATTGCTGACTCCTTTCGCCGTCGTGCTGCCCAGTTGGCCGCTGTGGCCTCGGGAGAAGGTTCCGCACCCGGCACTCGGCCGGGAGCGCCGGGTGCGGAACTTTGTACCGAACATATCTTCGAATTAGTTCGAGCGCAAGCACCGGGAATCCCGAATTCCGCGATGCACACCTCGACACACTCGAACAGATGTTTGTATCTGGGCATCCAGGCGGATACAGTTTCGATTGTTGAGAGACAGCACATCAGCACCCACCGACATTCGGATCGCGTGACGAGGAGACCATGGACGAGAAGCCCTCACCCCGCAGGCGCAAGAGCCTCAGCGAGAAGCAACTCGCCATCCTCGAGTTCATCCAGCGCGCGGTGTCGACCAAGGGGTACCCGCCGAGCATGCGCGAGATCGGCGATGCCGTCGGCCTTGCGTCACTCTCAAGCGTCACGCACCAGCTGGGGCAGCTGGAGCTGAGTGGCTACCTCCGCCGGGATCCCAATAGGCCTCGCGCGATCGAGGTGCTGATCGACCTGCCGCAGAATGAGCGCAGTGAGAGCCCCGACGACTCGATCCCGTCGGTGCCGCGCGGCGATGCGGCGATGGTCCCCCTTGTGGGACGCATCGCGGCCGGTGTTCCGATCACGGCCGAGGAACAGATCGACGAGGTGTTCCCCGTGCCGCGGCAGCTTGTCGGCAAGGGCGAACTCTTCATGCTCAAGGTCGTCGGAGACTCGATGATCGACGCCGCCATCTGCGACGGCGACTGGATCGTCGTGCGCCAGCAGAAGACTGCCGAGAACGGTGACATCGTCGCGGCGATGCTCGATGACGAAGCCACCGTCAAGGTCTTCCAACAGCGCGACGGCCACACGTGGCTCCTGCCCCGCAACAGCGCCTTCGCCCCCATCCTCGGCGACTACGCCGAGGTGCTCGGCAAGGTCGTCGCTGTCCTCCGAGCGGTCTAGCGTCTCCCCCTTGCGGCGGTGCCCCGAGGCGTAGCCCGTTCGCAAAAGACCATCCGTGCGATGGATGCTCCGGCAATGATCGGTGCCCTAGCGTGAATGTCGCGGGACGACTGTCCCTGCAAGACGACAGAGAGGGGCACCTTGATCGAGGCGACAGCGCTCACGAAGCGCTATGGAAGCCGAACGGCGGTCGACAATGTCGACTTCACCGTGCGGCCCGGCACGGTGACGGGCTTTCTCGGCCCGAACGGTGCCGGCAAGTCAACGACCATGCGCATGATCGTGGGGCTCGACAAGCCGAGCGCCGGTAGCGTCACCGTCAATGGCAAGGCGTACCGCGAACACCGGGCTCCCATGCGCGAGGTCGGCGTGCTGCTCGACGCCAAGGCCGTGCACACCGGTCGCAGCGCCTACAAGCACCTCCTTGCGATGGGGGCGACGCACGGCATCGGTAGGGCTCGCGTGCAGGAGGTCATGGAACTGACCGGCCTCGCGAGCGTCGCACGCAAGCGTGTCGGCGGTTTCTCCCTCGGAATGGGGCAGCGGCTCGGCATCGCGGCCGCACTGCTCGGCGACCCCGCGACGCTCATCCTCGACGAGCCCGTCAACGGCTTAGATCCGGAGGGCGTGCAGTGGGTGCGCAAGCTCGTGCGGCATCTCGCCGCCGAGGGACGCACTGTGCTGCTCTCCTCCCATCTGATGAGCGAGATGGCACAGACCGCCGATCACATCATCGTTCTCGGTCGCGGTCGCGTCCTCGCCGACGCGCCCGTCTCCGACATCATCGCGGGCGCCGGTGGCTCGACCGTGCGCGTGCGCACACCGCGCCCCGAGCTGCTGGCCCAGGCACTTCCGGATGCGCAGCAGACTCCGCTCTCCGACGGCGCGATCAGCCTGAACGGCGTCACGGCGGAACAGGTCGGCGAGGCCGCTGCGGTCCACGGGGTCGTGCTCCACGAGCTCACGCCCGTCGCGAGCTCACTCGAAGAGGCCTACATGGCCCTCACCCAGGACGAAGTCGAGTACCGCGCCGGTGGCGCCGTGCCCGTGGGAGGTACCCGATGACCGCGACATCCGTCTCCATCCCGCGGGGAGCACGACTGAGCTTCGGCGGCCTCGTGCGTTCCGAGTGGATCAAGTTCACGAGCCTGCGCTCGACCTACTGGAGCTCGGGCATCATCCTCGTGCTGTGGGTCCTCCTCGCGCTGCTGCTCTCATCCGTCGCCAACTTCTCGGCGATCGACCCCATGACCGGCGAGGACCTCCCCGCCACCGACGAACTTCGCCAGAGCGCGACGATGTCGGCGGTCACGAGCGGCGTCATGTTCGGGATGCTCGTGGCGGGCATCCAGGGCGTGCTGAGCATCTCGGGCGAGTACTCGACGGGCATGATCAAGTCGAGCCTCGCGGCGGCACCGGGCCGTCTCGGCATGTATGCGGCCAAGGGCGTCGTGACCTTCGTCTGGATGTTCCTGCTCGGTGCGGTCAGCGTGCTCGCCGCCTACCTTGTGGCGATGCCGTTCCTCAGCGCAGACGACATGCTCGCACCCCTTGGTGCCGAGGAACTGGTGGCCATGCTTGGCGCCGCGACATTCCTCGGCTTCGTGGGACTCTTCGGTCTCGGCATCGGCACCCTCGTCCGCTCGGGCGCGGGCGGGATCGCGATCGTCGTCGGCGTGCTCATGGTGCTGCCGATGGCGCTCGGCATCTTCTCCATCTGGATCGAATGGATCTCAGATGTCATCCCCTACATGTTCGACTCTGCGGGGAATGCCATGATGACGATCCCAGGTGGCGATGGCACCCCCACGCCGACCGGGATGATGACAACACTCGAGCCGGGCATGGCCGCGCTGGTCGCGCTCGCGTGGACCGCCGCCAGCCTGCTGCTCGGAGCACTCGCCCTCAAGGGGCGCGACGCCTGATCGCGCAGGAGCGCGTGCGGGGCCCCGGTCGGTTCGCCGACCGGGGCCTCGCCCGTTCTCGGCCGCGGAGGGCGGCGACAGCCAGCTAGGAGCTCGGCGTCGACTCGCCCCGCGCTGCCACGTCGACCGCGCGCAGCTGGGAGGCGAGTTGCCCGTCAACCATGGCGTGGAGCTTCGTGCCGTGCTCGCCATACGTCGACGCAAGCACGCGCCCCCGGTCATGGGCGAGCGCGACGAGGTCTCCCCTGTCAAAGGGCACGACGACCTCGATCTCTTCGGCGAGGTCGGGCAGCACGTCCTGGATGCGCGCGAGGAGCTCCTCAACGCCCTCACCCGTGCGTGCGGACACGAAGATGCCGTCGGGCTCGAGGCCGCGAAGCAGCAGCCGCTGGTCGTCATCGGCGAGGTCGGCCTTGTTGAACGCGACGATCTCGGGGATGTCACGCGCACCCACCTCGCCGATGACGTCACGCACGGTCGCAAGTTGGCTTGCGGGATCCGGATGCGAGGCGTCGACGACGTGCACGATGACATCGGCCTCGGCGACCTCTTCGAGCGTCGAGCGGAACGCTTCGACGAGCTGGTGGGGCAGGTTGCGGACGAAGCCGACCGTGTCGGTCAGCGTGTAGTTGCGACCATCGGCCGTCACGGCTTTGCGCACCGTCGCATCCAGCGTCGCGAAGAGGGCGTTCTCGACGAGCACGCCGGCCCGCGTGATGCGGTTGAGCAGGCTCGACTTGCCCGCGTTGGTGTAGCCCGCGATCGCCACGCTCGGCACCGCGAAGCGGTTGCGGTTCGCGCGCTTCGCCTCACGCGCCGGCTTGAACTCCTTGATCTGGCGCCGAAGCTTCGCCATGCGGGAATGGATGCGGCGACGGTCGAGCTCGATCTTCGTCTCACCCGGGCCGCGGCTTCCCATACCCGCGCCAGCGCCACCCACCTGGCCACCGGCCTGGCGGGACATCGACTCACCCCAACCGCGCAGACGCGGGAGGAGGTATTCGAGTTGGGCGAGCTCCACCTGGGCCTTGCCCTCGCGGCTCTTGGCGTGCTGGCTGAAGATGTCGAGGATGACGGCCGTGCGGTCGATGACCTTGACCCGGATGACGTCTTCGAGAGCCCTCCGCTGGCTCGGAGCCAGTTCACCGTCGACGATCACGGTGTCGGCGCCGACCGCGGCGACGACATCCCGCAGTTCGTGCGCCTTGCCCTTGCCGAAGTAGGTGCTGGGGTCGGGCGTCGCCCGCTTCTGCAGCAGTCCGTCGAGCACGACGGCACCGGCCGTCTCGGCCAGCGCGAAGAGCTCCCGCATGGAGTTCTCCGCCTCCTTGAGCGTGCCCTGCGAGTAGATACCGATCAGGACGACTTTCTCGAGGCGCAACTGCCGGTACTCGACCTCGGTGACGTCTTCGAGCTCGGTCGAGAGGCCGGAGACCCGTCGAAGCGCCTCGCGCTCCTCACGGTCGAACTGCTCGCCATCCGTCTCACCGGTCGGGGCAGCGCCGGGATCTGACTGGAGCGCCTGGGCGCGTTCACTCGTGAAGATCGTGGAACCTGCAGGTCGGGTCGCCGCGTTGGCCAGCACGCGCTCGATGACATCTTCGTCACGACGCTCTTCAGATTCAGCTTCAGTCATTGGGTTAACCCTAGCTCCTCGCTATTCGATAGGTTTCTCTCCATGGCCAACGAGCACTACTTCTCCGCAGAACCGGAGAGTGAGCTCAAACTACGCCCGCTGACTGTGAACCTCGCGGGGCTGCCCCGCACACTCACGACGGCCGGTGGAGTGTTCAGTCCCGATCGCATCGACGTCGGCACCCAGGTGCTTCTTGCCAACACTCCCCCTCCGCCGCCGGGAGGGCACCTGCTGGATCTCGGCAGCGGTTGGGGCCCGATCGCCCTCACCATGGCGCTCGAATCACCTCACGCGACCGTCTGGGCGGTCGACGTGAACGAGCGTGCGCTCGACCTCGTGCGCCGGAATGCCGAGGCCCTTGGCCTCTCCAACGTCAACGCAGTGCTGCCCCAGGATGTTCCCGACGACGTGAGCTTCATGGGCATCCGCTCGAACCCACCGATCAGGGTGGGCAAGAACGTGCTCCACGACATGCTGCTGCACTGGCTGCCGCGGCTCGAGCCTGCGACCGACGCCTGGCTCGTCGTGCAGAAGAATCTCGGCTCCGACTCGCTGCACCGCTGGATGGAGGGTGCGCTGCCCGCGGGCTTCGCCGTCACGAGGGCGGCCACCAACAAGGGCTTCCGCGTGCTGCGCGTTCGCCGGCGCTGAGGGCGTCAGACGCTGAGGTCGCCCTCGAAGACAAGCACCGCTGGACCGCTCAGCGAGACGTGTTCCCCATCTTCGGCCGCCCACATCCGCACACCGAGCGAACCACCGGGCACGTCGACGCGCCAGTGGTCTGGGGCACCGGCGCCCGCCCAGTGACGCGTCGCGAGCGCAGCCGCCGCGGCACCCGTGCCACAAGAGAGGGTCTCGCCGCTCCCACGCTCGTGCACCCGCATCGTGATGTGCCCGACGCCATCGACGATGAGCGGGTCGTGCGGCACGACGAACTCGACGTTCGCGCCCTCCGGCGCCTCGGGCTCGAGGATGGGCGGGACTGAGAGGTCCGCGGCATCCAGCTCCTCCTTCGACGACAGCGCCACGACGACGTGCGGGTTGCCGACGTTGATGCCGAGAGCCGGACGGGCGACGGGCACGCCCGCCGTGCGGACAAGGGGGTCGGAACCGTCGAGGCGCCAGCGGCCGAGGTCGACCTGAAATCCACGCTGGTTGCGCTGGAGGTCACGCACGCCGGCCCGCGTGCCCACCGTCAGGGTGTCATTGCGGCCGAGCTCGACGAGTCCGTTTGCGGTGAGGTACTCCGCGAAGACACGGATGCCGTTGCCACACATCTCCGACGGCGAACCATCCGCATTGTGATAGTCCATGAACCACTCGGCAGCGTCATCCTCGGCGAGGGCAGCCGCCCCCTCCGGAAGCTTGGACGAGCGAACCGCCCGGATCACACCGTCTCCCCCCACGCCGAAGCGTCGGTCGGCGATCGCGGCGAGCTGCTCGGCGCTCAGCTCGATCGTGCCGTCTGGGTCGGCGAACAGCACGAAGTCGTTGCCCGTGCCGTGCCCCTTGGTGAAATGGATCTCAGGCATTGTCCAAGGATACGTGCGCGGCTGCGCCTGCCAGTGCGTGGGCAGCCGCGGCATCGGCCCGCTCGGGGTCGTCGTGCTCGAGCCAGAGCGCCGAACGATAGCGGCGGAACCAGCCCACCTGCCGCCGTGCGTAGCGCCGGGTGAGCGCCTGCGTCTGCTCGATCGCGGCGTCGCAGGAGAGCTCGCCCCGCAGCTGGGCGATCGCCTGCGCATAGCCGATGGCGCGCTGTGCCGTGACGCCACGCTCGATTCCGGCGGCCATGAGCGCCTCGACCTCGTCGAGCATGCCTGCGCGCCACATGCCCTCCACCCGCGCATCGAGTCGCTGCACGAGCACGTCCCGCGGCGCCGTGAGGCCCAGGATGCGGGTGCCCGGCCACCAGGGCGCGTCCTCGGGAAGGCCCGCGCCGAAGGGCTCCCCCGTGATCTCGATCACCTCCAACGCCCGCACGATGCGTCGTCCGTTGTGCGGTCCGATCGACTTCGCCGCGTCGGGGTCGCGCTCCTGCAGCCGACGGAAGAGTGCGCCGGGCCCGGATGCCTCGAGCTCGGCCTCGAGGCGCTCGCGTACGCCAGCATCCGTGCCGGGGAAGCGGAAGTCGAAGAGCACCGAGGAGATGTAGAGGCCCGAGCCTCCCACGAGGATCGGCGTCGCGCCTCGCTCCGCGATCTCGGTCACGGCCGCGCGTGCCTGCTCCTGGAAGGCAGCGACGCTCGCCTCCTCGTCGACGTCGAGCACGTCGAACATGTGGTGCGGGATGCCTCGGCGCTCCCCCAGTGGGATCTTCGCCGTGCCGATATCCATGCCGCGGTAGAGCTGCATGGCGTCGCCGTTGACGATCTCGGCCGAGCCACCGGCATCCGCGATGCGCTCGGCCACCTCGAGCGAGAGTTCGCTCTTGCCCGTGCCGGTCGCGCCGACGATCGCGATCAGGGGCGGCTGCTCGACCACAGTGCTCAGCGCTCTCCGTCAGCCGAGTCGTAGATCGGCACGGTCGCCACGCGGAGGGACGGCAACCCCAGGGAGACGCGCCCTGGCGTGCTCGTGCCGGTCGGCGCCGGCACACCGCACGACGCCGCCTCCGCACGGTCCCAGGCATCGCCGGAACGGGTACGACGGATGCTCGGCGCCGTTCCCGGCGCAGCATCCGCGATGAGGTAGAACGGCTTGGCGTCGCTCACGACGACCGTCACGATGTCACCGGGCCGCGGCGTCGGCGAACCCTCGGGAAGCGCGAAGTGCACGAGACGGCTGTCCTCGGCGCGACCGGAGAGCCGGTGCGTCTGCGCGTCTTTCGTGCCCTCGGCCGAGACCATGACGTTGACCGTCGTGCCGACGAGCTTCTGGTTCTCCTCCCAGGAGATGCGGTCCTGCAGTTCGACCAGCCGCTCGTAACGCTCCTGCACGACTGCCTTGGGCACCTGATCGGGCATCGTGGCCGCCGGGGTGCCGGGTCGGATCGAGTACTGGAAGGTGAAGGCGGAGGCGAAGCGCGCCTGCTCGACCACTCGAAGCGTCTCCTGGAAGTCCTCCTCGGTCTCGCCCGGGAAGCCAACGATGATGTCGGTCGAGATCGCGGCGTGCGGGATGCGATCGCGCACGCGGTCGAGGATGCCGAGGAACCGCTCCGAGCGGTAGCTGCGCCGCATCGCCTTAAGGATGCGGTCGGAACCCGACTGGAGGGGCATGTGGAGCTGTGGCATGACGTTGGGCGTCTCCGCCATGGCGTGGATCACGTCGTCGGTGAAGGCGGCAGGGTGCGGACTCGTGAAGCGCACGCGCTCGAGCCCATCGATGTCCCCCGTCGCCCGAAGGAGCTTGCTGAAGGCCTGCCGGTCGCCAAACTCGACGCCGTAGGAGTTGACGTTCTGGCCGAGCAGCGTGACCTCGATCGCGCCGTCGTCGACGAGTGCCTGCACCTCGGCGAGGATGTCGCCGGGACGGCGATCCTTCTCCTTGCCGCGGAGGGCAGGCACGATGCAGAAGGTGCAGGTGTTGTTGCAGCCGACGGAGATGGACACCCAGCCGCTGTGAGTCGATTCGCGCCGCGTCGGGAGCGTCGAGGGGAACACCTCGAGCGACTCGAGGATCTCGATCTCGGCCTTGCCGTTGTGCCGCGCGCGCTCGAGGAGCGTGGGAAGGGACCCCATGTTGTGCGTGCCGAAGACGACATCGACCCAGGGGGCCTTCTCGAGGATGACGTTCTTGTCTTTCTGGGCGAGACAGCCGCCCACCGCGATCTGCATCCCCTCATGGCGGCGCTTGATCGAGGCGAGCTGGCCGAGGTTGCCGTACAGCTTGTTGTCGGCGTTCTCGCGCACGGCACAGGTGTTGATGACGACGACATCCGGCTCCGTGCCGTCGGCCCGCACGTAGCCCGCCGCCTCGAGGGAACCGCTGAGCCGCTCGGAGTCGTGGACGTTCATCTGGCACCCATAGGTGCGCACCTCGTAGGTGCGCCGCGATGTGCTCTGGGGCGATGAGGGAGACGGAGCGAGCGTGGTCATGATCACGCTAGCCTAACGCCGCTGGGCCGCCCGGGTGGGGCGATCAGGAGCGCTCGAGGGTCACCGTGAGGCTGCGCTCGCTGAGCGTCGAGGTGGCCGTCGCCTCGAGCCTGTCGGCGGATGCCGCGTAGTCGGCCCGGTAGACGAGATCGCCGTGCACGGCGTCGACGTGGACGGTGATCGTGAGCACTCCTGCGTCGAGCTGCCAGGTGTCGCGCTGGTCGTGCCACTCGCCATCGTTGAAGGCGACGACGACCGTGTGGTCGGGCTCGAGTGTGAAGGAGGTGCGGTCGCCCGCACTGTCCACCCCCTGCCACGAGGTGCCGACGAGGGATTGCTCCTGCAACGTCTCTTCGGAGACCGCGCTGGGCGAGGGAGGTTGCGGACTCGCGGACTCTACGGCGGGAGGCATCGCCGAGCATCCGGCGAGGGCAGCGACCGCGAAGCCGCACAGGATGGCCCGGCCCAGATGCGTGGCTCGGCCCGGTTGCATGCCCCCATGCTAGTCGTGGGCTGTTGCGTGGCCCTCAGCGGAAGCGGACGCCTCCCGGACGGGAGCGCGGCGAACCGAGAGCCCGGTCGACAGCGTCGCGGATGACCTCGGACGAGTAGCCCTTGCGCTGGAGGAAGCCCGTGAGGCGGCGCTTGGCGGTCTCGTGGTCGTAGGACTGCAACTGGGAAGCTCGCTTCTCGGCGAGTTCGATGGCGCGTTCACGCTCGTCGTCCCGCCCCAGTGCCTCGAGGGCCGCGTCGATGATCTCCTGGTCGATGTGCCTGCGCCGGAGCTCCGCCACGATCCCTTGCCTGCCGAGCCCCTTGCGTTCGTGCTGCGTGCGCACGAGGGTCTCTGCGAGGGCGGAGTCATCGACCAGCCCGACCGACTCGAGCCGAGAGACCTCGTAGTCGATCGTCTCGTCGTCAAGGTCCCTGGATCGAAGGAGGTTCTCGACCTCCCAACGAGACATGTTGCGACGGCCGAGCCCCGCAAGGCTCACGTTGGACGCGCGCTTCGCCTGGCGCTCAGGAACCGGCGGTGCCTTGTGTGGGGCCTCATCGACCCCCGGCACCGCCCACCCTGCGTCGGCGGCGCGGGCGCCGGGGAGGTAGGTGACGGGGGCGAGACGCTCGCCCCCATCACCGCTGCTGGAGGACACTACGTCAGGCTCCTACGGCCTTGCGGCCGGCGACCTTGGGCGCGATTGGCTCAACGTTGTCTGCCGGTGCCGCGGCAGCATTCGGGCCTTTCGTGATGCCGAGCTTGACGAGGATCTTGTCTTCGATCTCCTTGGCAACCTCGGGGTGCTCGATGAGGTACCGCCGGGAGTTCTCCTTGCCCTGCCCGAGCTGGTCACCGTCGTAGGTGTACCAGGCACCCGACTTGCGGACGATGCCATGCTCGACGCCGAAGTCGAGCAGGCTGCCCTCGCGGGAGATGCCGACGCCGTAGAGGATGTCGAACTCGGCCTGCTTGAAGGGCGGCGCCATCTTGTTCTTGACGACCTTGACGCGAGTGCGGTTTCCGACCGCGTCGGTGCCCTCCTTGAGGGTCTCGATGCGGCGGATGTCGAGGCGAACCGAAGCGTAGAACTTGAGTGCCTTACCACCCGCAGTGGTCTCGGGGCTGCCGAAGAACACGCCGATCTTCTCGCGGAGCTGGTTGATGAAGATCATGGTGGTGCCGGTCGAGTTGAGGCCACCCGTGAGCTTGCGGAGCGCCTGGGACATGAGTCGCGCCTGCAGGCCGACGTGGGAGTCGCCCATCTCGCCCTCGATCTCGGCGCGCGGCACGAGTGCGGCGACGGAGTCGATGACGATCAGGTCGATCGAGCCCGAGCGCACGAGCATGTCGGCGATCTCAAGTGCCTGCTCACCCGTGTCGGGCTGGGAGACGAGGAGCGAGTCGATGTCGACGCCGAGGGACTTGGCGTACTCCGGGTCGAGCGCGTGCTCCGCGTCGATGAAGGCCGCGATGCCGCCGGCGCGCTGCGCGTTGGCGATCGCGTGGAGCGTGAGCGTCGTCTTACCCGAGGACTCCGGGCCGTAGATCTCGACGATGCGTCCGCGGGGCAGGCCGCCGACGCCGAGCGCGACGTCGAGGGCGATGGAACCGGTGGGGATGACCTGGACGGGTGCACGATCGTCACTGCCGAGGCGCATGACCGAGCCCTTGCCGAACTGCCGGTCGATCTGCGCGAGTGCGGTGTCGAGTGCCTTCTCGCGGTCGGCTGCTGATGCCATTGTGAAGCTCCTGTCGTTGCGCACGCCCGGAATGTCTTCGGCCGTGACGAGGTGATGTGCCTGTCTTCTGTCGCCTTGCAGGAGGACCGATGGTGCAGGGTCCGGATGCGTACGACAAGGCTGGTTGTCGGCGTATCGCCAGCACCTCAGACACTAGGAGGCACCACCGACAGTCGTCGGGGGTGCAGCCGAAAGTGTGAGAACTGCCTTCGATCCGCCGCTGTGAAGGAGCCTACTCTTGACCGAACACATGTTCGAGTAGATGTTCGGCGTGTCGTCCCTGAAATCCGAGCCGATGCGCCCGGGTCAGGGCTCGCGCAGACGGCCGACGCCGTGCCACCGGTCCGGGGGCACGTCAGACGCCTTGCACAGGGCAACCCAGATGTCGCGCGGTGAAGCGCCCTGGCGGAGCGCGACCTCGCCGGTGACGCCGCCGAGCTCGGTCAGCACCAGGTCGTGCACGAGCATCCGGCCATAGGTCTCGCCGAACTCCTCGCTGACGGCGATCCAGAACTCACTCAGGCGCACGACGCCCCCGGGATCGGCAGGGCGGAGAGACTCAGCGGACCGCCATGTCGGGCTCGATGGACGACTCGAAGCCGTCGCGCGAGAACTCGCGCTTGAATGCGCTGCCGAAGTCTTCCGGAACAGTGTCGGGAATGACATTCAGGCCCTCGATGATCGCCATGCGATCACCGACCTCATGCATGATGACGGAGATCGGAGTGTCGAGCGCTTCTGCGACCGAGGCGAGGATCTCTGAGCTGGCCTCTTTCTGGCCGCGCTCCACCTCGCTCAGGTAGCCGAGCGCCACACTGGCGCGGCTCGCAACCTGACGGAGGGTGTGCCCCTTCTGCAGGCGGAAGTCCCGCAGAACGTCCCCGATTTCCTGACGAACGAGAACCATTGGACCCTCCCCAAAATGTACGTGACTGGAAGCCTAGCGTGGGTGAAACTCTAGTCATCGCAGTCTGTGCGGTGCTTGTGAATGTACCTGCTGTAACCGGATCGTAGCGAGGGTATTCCCAGATTCGATCAGCGGAGTCGATCAAGCACCGCGAGCACCGCGGCATCCGCCGCCTGGCGGCGGACCGAGTCGCGGTCCCCCTCGAACTCGTGAGCCGAGACGCGGAGGTCGGAGTCGATCGCGACACCGATGAAGACAGTGCCCGGCTGCCGGCCGTCCTGCCAGTCGGGGCCGGCGACGCCCGTCGTCGAGACGCCGATGTCGGCGGGGCCATCGACCGCGAGCACCTCACGCACGAGGGATGCCATCTGGCCCGCGACATCCGGATGCACGGCCCCGTGCACATTGAGGATCGAGGCGTCGACGCCCAGCACGCTGCGCTTGAGCTCCGTGTTGTATGCGACCACCCCACCCAGCACGGTTGCGGATGCCCCGGGCGTCGCGATCAGGTCGGACACGAGGAGCCCGCCCGTCAGCGACTCGGCAACGGCGATCGTGAGCCTGCGCTCGATCAGCAGTTCGACGAGTTCGCGGGAGGCGGTCACGCCGACCTCCCCTGCCGCGCCTTGAGGAGATAGTCGAGGCCCGAGATGAGGGTCGCCGCGACAGCAGCTGCCATGAGCGCGCCATTGACCCAGTGGATCCAGTCCCCCACGACCGTCCACAGCGGAACCAGGAAGAAGGAGATCGCGACCGACTGCAGCACGGTCTTGAGCTTGCCGCCGCGCGAGGCCGGGATGACCCGGTCACGCAGCATCGCGACCCGGTAGAGCGTGATGCCGATCTCGCGGATGAGGATCACCGCGACGACCCACCATGCGAGCTCGTCGAGCAGGGCGAGGCAGACCAGCGCGCCTCCCGTCAGCAGCTTGTCTGCGATCGGGTCCATGAGCTTGCCGAAGTCGGTCACGAGATTGCGCCGGCGGGCGATGTGCCCGTCGATGCTGTCGGTCGCGATGCCGACGACGAAGACGGCAGCGGCGGCCCAGCGGAGGGGCGAATCCGCCCCCGCGTCGGCAAGGAGCATCCAGAAGAACAGGGGCGCCATGAGGATGCGCACGATCGTGATGATGTTCGGCACGTTCAGGATGCTTGCCGGTGTGTCTCCCGCGCGAATGACGCGGCCACGCAGTGAATCGGGGAGCCCCACGCGCGTTACTCCCTGTCGGTCAGCTGCCAGGCATCCTCGTTGTCAGATGCCTCGACCTCATCGTAGCCGCTCGTCATGGCAGCGACAGGGTCCTCGGCGTGCGAGGCCTGGGCGGAGGGCGCGGCGGGCGCGGCCGAGGGAGCCGGCGGCTCCTCCCCGCGCAGGCGGGCTAGCACGCCGGGGAGCTGCTCGGGCGTGACCAGCACGTCGCGCGCCTTGGAACCTTCCGAGGGGCCGACGATCTCTCGAGACTCCAGGAGGTCCATGAGGCGCCCAGCCTTGGCGAAGCCGACACGCAGCTTGCGCTGGAGCATCGATGTCGAGCCGAACTGCGTGCTCACGACGAGTTCCGCCGCGGCGAGCAGCACCTCGAGGTCGTCGCCGATGTCGCTGTCGATCTGCTTCTTCTCGGCGACCTCGGCAACGTCCTGCCGGTACTCGGGCCGGGCCTGCTGCGTTACGTGCTTGACGACGGCGTTGACCTCGTCTTCGCCGACCCAGGCACCCTGCACACGGATGGCCTTGTTGGCCCCCATGGGGAGGAACAGGGCATCGCCCTGGCCGATGAGCTTGTCGGCGCCCGGCTGGTCGAGGATGACGCGGGAATCGGTCATGCTGCTCACCGCGAACGCGAGTCGGCTCGGCACGTTGGCCTTGATGAGTCCCGTGACGACATCGACGCTCGGCCGCTGCGTCGCCAGCACGAGGTGGATGCCCGACGCGCGGGCGAGCTGCGTGATGCGCACGATCGAATCCTCGACGTCGCGCGGCGCGACCATCATGAGGTCCGCAAGCTCGTCGACGACAACGAGCAAGTAAGGGTAGGCCTTGAGCTTTCGCTGGCTGCCCTCCGGCAGCACGATCTCGTTGTTGATGACCGCGGCGTTGAAGTCGTCGACGTGCCGGTAGCCGAAGCTCGCGAGGTCGTCGTATCTCATGTCCATTTCCTTCACGACCCACGCGAGCGCCTCAGCGGCCTTCTTGGGATTCGTGATGATGGGCGTGATGAGATGCGGAATGCCGGCATAGGGCGCGAGTTCGACGCGCTTTGGATCGATGAGCACCATGCGCACCTCGGATGGCTTGGCGCGCATGAGGAGGGAGGTGATCATCGAGTTGACGAACACCGACTTGCCCGAGCCGGTGGAACCGGCGACGAGGAGGTGGGGCATCTTGGCAAGGTTGGCGACAACGAAGCCGCCTTCGACGTCCTTGCCCACCCCGATCGTCATGGGGTGACGGCTGGCGGTGCTCGCCTTCGACCGCAGCACGTCGCCGAGGGAGACGATCTCGCGGTCGGTGTTTGGGATCTCGATACCGATCGCGCTCTTGCCGGGGATGGGCGAGAGGATGCGCACCTCGTTGCTCGCGACCGCGTAGGAGAGGTTCTTGCTGAGCGCCGTGACGCGCTCGACCTTCACGCCGGGACCGAGCTCGATCTCGTAACGCGTCACCGTCGGACCACGACTGAACCCCGTGACCTTGGCGTCGACCGAGAACTGCTTGAGCACCTCGGTGATCGCTGCGACGACATCGTCGTTGACCTGCGAGCGCGACTTGGGGGGCGTGCCCTGCTTCAGGGTCGACGATGCGGGGAGCCGGTACGGTGCCTGCGGACGATCGGACTCTGCGTCGAACTCCCCCTGGCGACCCTTCTCCGACGCCGAGTCGGCGAAGCCGGGAAGAGGCTCGACGGCAGAGTCGCCGTCGTCGCGGATGCCCGTGCCCTGGCCAGCGGCCGGCGGCACCTCGCCCGTGAAGCGCTTGACCGCATCCTCGGCCTTCGCGAGCTCCTCGAGCAGCTCGACGCCACCGAAGGGATTCTCTGTGACGGGAGGCGCATCCGTCGGCACGATGTCGGTCTCGTCGGCGCGGGCCACGACGGGGCTGTCGAAGGCGGGATCGGTCTCGCGCTGCGACTTGTTGCGGCGCCACCAGGGCAGCGTTGCCGCCTCCTCGGGGTCAATGCCCAGATCGCCGAAGTCTGTGATCTCGGTCGTGGCATCCGCCCTCGAACGCTCCGAGCCCTCGGGGAGCTGCTCGCCGAAGAGGTAGGCGTAGAGCTCGCGGAAGCGGCGACCGATGCGGTTCGGTGGCGTCTTGGTGATGATGAAGATCGACAGCAGGAGCAGCACGCCCATGAGCGCGACGCCCAGCCAGGCGACCCCGAGCTGCACGAAGGGCTGGCCCGCGATCCACCCCAGGATGCCGCCGGCATACGCGAGCGCGACAGGACCGTCGGTCGGCTGCGGCGTGCCGCCGAAGATGTGGCACAGGCCGCTCACGCTGACGAGGAGCACGGCGAGCCCGATGCCGATGCGGCCGTTGTCATTGACGGAGGCCGGATGCCGGAAGAGCCACAGTGCGAAGAGCACCATGATCACCGGGAGCGCGTAGGCGACCCTGCCGAAGAGCCCGCCGAAGGTCCAGGCGTCGAGCGCCATCGCGACCGGGTCATTCGGCATGAACCACTCGACCACGGCGCCCGCGATCGCGAGCAGGAAGATGAAGAAGGGCACGCCGTCGCGGCGCTCCTCCTTGGCGAGCGTCTCGCGCCCGAAGAGGCGGGCGGCAGCGCCCACGACGTGGGCGGCACCGAGCCAGGCGCTCGTGACGACGCCGCGCTCCGGCGCAGGTGGCTGCGCAGGGAGTTTCTTCGTCGCCGCCGTGCGCGCGGGAGCCTTCGCGTTGCGCGCCGAAGCGTTTCGCGCGCGCGACGTCGACTTGGTGCTCGTAGCCATGCGACCACGGTACCTGCGGGCACCGACGAAGGCCGGTTAGGGGTGCGGCGTGGTCGGGATACCGCTCTAGGCCTCGATCACGACTGGGACAATCATGGGCCGGCGACGGTGCTGCGTGTTGACCCAGCGCCCGACCGTGCGACGGATGACCTGGCTGAAGGCGTGAGCGTCGCGCGTACCGTTCTCGGCGGCCTCCGCGAGGGCCTTCACGACCTGCGGCTTGACGGCGTCGAACACTGCCTCATCCTCCGCGAAGCCGCGGGACTGGATCTCCGGCCCGACGATGACTCGGCCCGTCTGCGCGTCGATCGCAGCAAAGATCGAGATGAAGCCCTCCTCGGCGAGGATGCGGCGATCCTTGAGGTCGGCATCCGTGATCTCACCGACGGTCGAGCCATCGACGTAGACATAGCCGAGATCGAGCTGGCCGACTACCGTCGCCTCGCCGTCACGCAGGTCGATGACCGTGCCGTCTTCGGCGATGATCGTGTTCTCCTCCGGGATGCCCGTCTGCACCGCGAGCTGCTGGTTGGCGACCAGGTGCCGGTATTCACCGTGCACGGGGAGCACGTTCTTGGGCTTCAGGATGTTGTAGCAGTAGAGCAACTCCCCCGCGCTCGCGTGGCCGGAGACGTGCACCTTGGCATTGCCCTTGTGCACGACGTTGGCGCCCAGCTTGGTGAGGCCGTTGATGACGCGGTAGACCGCGTTCTCATTGCCTGGAATGAGGCTCGAGGCAAGGATTATCGTGTCGCCCTTGCCGATCTCGATCTTGTGTTCGAGGTTCGCCATGCGGGCAAGCACGGCCATGGGCTCGCCCTGCGACCCCGTGCTCATGTAGACGATCTTGTCATCGGGCAGCTGGTCGGCCTTCTTCTGGTCGATCAGCACCCCCTCGGGCACCTTGAGGTAGCCGAGCTCGGCCGCGATGCCCATGTTGCGCACCATCGACCGGCCCATGAAGGCGACCCTTCGCCCGTTCGCGTGGGCGGCATCCAGCACCTGCTGCACACGGTGCACATGGCTCGAGAAGCTCGCCACGATGACCCGGCGCGGCGCCTTGGCGATAACCGACTCGAGCACGGGGCCGATGCCCCGTTCGGGCGCGGTGAAGCCCGGGACATCCGCGTTGGTGGAGTCGGGCAGGAAGAGGTCGACCCCTGCCTCGCCGAGCCGCGCGAAGGCCCGCAAATCGGTGATGCGGTCGTCGAGGGGCAGCTGGTCCATCTTGAAGTCGCCCGTGTGGAGCACGGTGCCGGCGACGGTCGTGATGTGGACTGCGAGGGCATCCGGAATCGAGTGGTTCACGGCGATGAACTCCAGGTCGAAGGGACCGAAGGTCTCCTTCTGCCCCTCCTTGACCGTGAGCGTGTACGGCGTGATGCGGTGTTCCTTGAGCTTCGCCTCGATGAGGGCGAGCGTGAGGTTCGAGCCGATGAGCGGGATGTCCTGCCGCAGGCGCAGCAGGTAGGGAACGGCGCCGATGTGGTCTTCGTGGCCGTGCGTGAGCACGACGCCCAGCACGTCGTCGAGGCGATCGCGGATCGGCGTGAAGTCGGGAAGGATGAGGTCGACGCCGGGCTGATGCTCCTCGGGGAAGAGCACGCCGCAGTCGACGATCAGGAGCTTGCCGTCGATCTCGAAGACCGTCATGTTGCGGCCGATCTCGCCGAGACCGCCGATCGGGATGACCCGGAGCGTTCCTGGCTTGAGCTTGGCGGGTGCGTAGATGTGTGAGTTCATGGCGTCCTGTGGTGTCGCGGCCCGCAGGCCGATGGAAGGGCCGCTAGCCCCCGGTATGAAGTTGTGGGTCGCTGCTTGGTCAGCGAGTCGTGCCTGCCACCTTGGGCAGGGCACCGCCGGCCGCCGCGTTGCGGTCGGGACGGAAGTTGCCGAGGTCGAGACCAGGGATGTCGCCGACGAGCGCGAGCTCGTCTTCGATCACGGCGGCCTCGAAGTCCTCCGGGCCCACGAGGGGCAGCCGCACGCGAGGAGAGCCGATGCGCCCGAGACCGTGCAGGATGTACTTGGCTGCGACCGTGCCCGGGACGTGGGTCATCGTGGCGCGGACAAGGGGCTCGAGTGACTTGTGGGCGACAGTCGCGGTGGTCAGGTCACCAGCGTTGACCGCGTCGACGATGACGCGGTAGGGGGCGGGCGCAATGTTCGCGGTGACGCCGATGAGCCCTGTCGCGCCGATCGCCAGGTGTGGCAGCACATTGGCATCGTCGCCCGAGAAGTACATGAGATCGGTCTGGTTGAGCACCCGACTGACCTCCGAGAAGTCACCCTTGGCATCCTTGAGCGCGAGGATGTTGGGGTGCTGCGCCGCTCGCAGAATCGTCTCGTAGCGGATGGGAACGCCCGTGCGGCCCGGAATGTCGTAGAGAATGACGGGAAGATCCGTCGCATCGGCGATGAGGCGGAAGTGGGTCAGGATTCCGGCCTGGGTCGGCTTGTTGTAATACGGCGTGACGATCATGACGCCATCAGCGCCAGCCTTCTCGCTCGCCTTGTAGAGCTCGATCGCGTGTGCCGTCTCGTTGGAGCCACCACCCGTGATGATCTTGGCGCGATCACCCGCAACCGCCTTCGCCACCTCGACCAGGCGAATCTTCTCAGGGTCGGTCAGGGTGCTCGTCTCACCGGTCGTGCCCGTGACGACGATGCCGTCCGCTCCCCCGCTCACGACATCATCGATGTGCTTCTCGACGTCATCCCACGCGACCTCACCGTCTGCCGTGAAGGGCGTGACGAGGGCTACCAGTACCTGGCCGAAGGGATTGTCGAGAGAGCTCACACACCGAGATTACCGCTCGCACGCGGCATCCGAGCCATCGAGACGACACCGAGACCAGTTTCAATAGTTCCAAATATTCATATATAGTGGATGCATGAACCTGCCAACCTCCGATCTGCCCGTCGCCCAGGTCAAG
Source organism: Salinibacterium sp. (assembly GCA_015234465.1). Classification (GTDB taxonomy): domain Bacteria; phylum Actinomycetota; class Actinomycetes; order Actinomycetales; family Microbacteriaceae; genus Homoserinimonas. Next base: position 29,942 of record JADGNA010000007.1, read on the forward strand.
GCAGAGCTCTTCAAGGCCATGGGCCACCCCGCCCGTATCCGCGTGCTGGAGGCACTCTCTGAGGGCGAACGAACCGTCGGCGAGATCGCCGGCATGGTCGATCTCGAGATGTCCACACTGTCGCAGCAGCTCGCGGTGCTGCGCCGAGCGGGGGTCGTCACGACCAGGCGGCAGGGCAACAGCATCCACTACGCGCTTCGGGACGAGCGGATGTCGCAACTCCTCGCGATCGCGCGGCAGATCATCGTGAGCAACCTCCGCGACTCCCGCGAGATGCTCGAGAGCCTCGACCGCAGGCCATGACGGAGCAACAGCCGAAAGGGCGAGGGCGGCTGCGCTCACTACTGCCCGGCCCCGCAGACCTGCACGCGGCCCGCCGGTCCCCCGGGCGTGACCTCGTCGCGGGCCTCACGGTCGCGGTCGTGGCCCTGCCGCTCGCGCTCGCCTTCGGCGTCGCATCCGGCCTTGGAGCAGAAGCGGGACTCACCACCGCCGTCATCGCGGGCATCATCGCGGCCGTCTTCGGCGGCAGCAACCTGCAGATCTCCGGCCCCACCGGGGCCATGACGGTCGTGCTGCTGCCCGTCGTGCACGACTTCGGCGCCCAGGGCGTGCTGCTCGTCGGCGTCATGGCCGGCATCATCCTCGTCGCGCTCGCGGTGTCGGGCATTGGCCGCGCCGTGCGCCTGCTGCCGACCTCGCTCATCGAGGGCTTCACCGCGGGGATCGCGGTCGTCATCGTGCTGCAGCAGGTTCCCTCCATGCTGGGGCTCGACCCGGGCGAGGGAGAACAGGTCTGGGCCATCGCTGGCGACGCTGTGGCGCGATGGACCACCGACATCGACGTGACACCCCTGCTCATGACGCTCGGGGTTGCGGCGGTCATCCTCATCGGCGCGAGGCTCCTCCCCGCGGTTCCCGCCTCGATTCTCGTGATCATCGTTGCGACGCTCATCGCAGCGTTCTTCGACCTCGGCCTGCCCACGATCGGCGCGATTCCCGCTGGCATCCCCGCCCCCACTGCTGACTTCCTCGACCTCTCCGCCGTTGCAGCCCTCATCCCCTCGGCCCTCGCGGTGGCCGCCCTCGCGGCCCTCGAAAGCCTCCTCTGCGCCACCGTCGCCGACTCCATGAGCGTCAACGAACGGCACGACCCCGACCGTGAACTCCTCGGCCAGGGCCTTGCCAACATCGCGGTGCCCTTCTTCGGCGGCGTTCCCGCGACGGCAGCGATCGCCCGCACCGCGGTCAACGTGAGGGCGGGCGCCCGCTCACGCATCGCCGCAATCACGCACTCCCTCGTGCTCCTGGTCGTCATCTACGCCGCCTCCGGCCTCGTCGGCCACGTTCCACTCGCCGCACTCGCGGGCGTGCTCCTCGCGACCTGTGTGCAGATGATCGGCTTCGGGTCGATCTGGGCGTTCGTGCGCGCGACGCGGGCCGACGCGATCGTGCTGACCCTCACCTTCGCCATCACGGTCGCGGTCGATCTGGTCACGGCCGTCGTTGTCGGCGTCATCGTTGCCGCCCTGCTGGCCCTCGGGAGCGTCTCGCGCAGCGCCCGCCTCGAGCAGGTACCGCTCGAGGAGGACCGTGGCGACCACAGCGCGGAGGAACTCGCCTTGCTGTCGGACCGCATCGTCGCCTACCGCTTCGACGGGCCACTGTTCTTCGGAGCCGCCCACCGTTTCCTGCTCGAGCTCACCGGCGTCTCGGATGTCGATGTCGTGATCCTGCGGATGTCGCGCATCTCCACACTCGACGCGACGGGCGCGACGATCCTCGACGACGCCGTGCGGCGCCTCGAGGCCCGCGGGATCGCGGTGCTCATCTCGGGAGTGGACCCCGTGCACAGCCGCGTGCTGCGCACGCTCGGCGTCGCGCCCCACCTGCGGGAGACCGGCAGGGTGTTCGAGCACACCCCGCAGGCGATCACCTATGCACGAGAGCTCGTCGCTGGGCGTTGACGAACGCCCTGCAGTTCGGCACGACTTAGGCGCGCTCGTAGCTCACGAAGCGGTAGGAGAGCCCCGAACGGGACTCGTGCCAGCCCTCCTCGGGGTCCGACCGCACGACCTTCCACTCCGGCCCGATCACGGGGGCCTTGGCGTCGCCCTCGAAGACGGCCCTGATCTCGGTGACCTCGAGCCGCTCGGCCTCGTCGATCACGGCGGCGTAGATCTCGCCGCCGCCGATGACCCAGGCCGTCTCATCCGGATCGAGGTCTTCAGCGGCCATCACGAGCGCGTTCGCGACCGAGGGGGCCGCCTCGGCGCCCTCCTCGGCCCATCGACTCTGGCGCGTCACGACGATGTTGCGTCGGCCCGGCAGCGGGCGGAAGCGCGGTGGGAGGGAATCCCAGGTCTTGCGGCCCATGATGACCGGGCCGCCGAGCGTCACGCGCTTGAAGCGCGCGAGGTCTTCGGGGACATTCCACGGCATGATGCCGTTGCGGCCGATGATGCCGCCCTCTGCCTCGGCCCAGATGAGCCCGATCCTCGGATTCGTCATACCGCGACCGCCGCCCTGATTGCCGGGTGGTGGCGGTAGTCCTCCACCGTGAAGTCCTCGTACTCGTAGTCGAAGATGCTCTCCCGCTGCGCCGCGATGCGGAGCGTCGGGTAGGGATAGGGCTCACGCTTGAGCTGCTCGGTCACCTGCTCGACGTGGTTGTCGTAGATGTGGCAGTCACCGCCCGTCCACACGAACTCTCCGAGCTCGAGGCCCGTCTGCGCCGCGACCATGTGCGTCAGGAGCGCGTAGCTGGCGATGTTGAAGGGCACGCCGAGGAACATGTCGGCGCTGCGCTGGTAGAGCTGGCACGAGAGCTTGCCGTCGGCGACGTAGAACTGGAAGAGCGCATGGCAGGGCGCGAGTGCCATCGACGGAACATCGGCAGGGTTCCAGGCCGACACGATGAGGCGCCGCGAATCGGGATTGCTGCGGATCTGCTCGATCACCTCGCTGACCTGGTCGATCTGCTCACCGCTCGGCGTCGGCCAGGAGCGCCACTGCACGCCATAGACGGGACCGAGTTCACCCGCGGCATCCGCCCATTCGTCCCAGATCGTCACGCCGCGTTCCTGCAGCCAGCCCACGTTGCTCTCGCCCCGGAGGAACCAGAGCAGCTCGAGTGCGATCGACTTGAAATGCACCCGCTTGGTCGTGATGAGGGGAAAGCCCTCGGCGAGGTCGAAACGGACCTGTCGACCGAACACGCTGCGCGTGCCCGTTCCCGTGCGATCGGATTTGTGGGTGCCGTTGTCGAGGACATCGCGGAGGAGGTCCTCGTAGGGGGTGGGGATCGTCGCGCTCATCGGCTTGATGCTACCTCTCGCGATCGTTGCGGGCGAGGGCGATGGCCCTTCGCACCGCCTGGCGTGCACGTCGGCGGTCGCCGCTCGCGTCATAGGCCAGGCCAAGGCGCAGCCAGGACTGCCACGACTCGGGAGAGGCCTCGACCTCGGCCTTGTAGGCGGGGAACGCGGCATCCGCTGCCTCGCGGATCGGCCGACCGCTCGCGCGGACCGGCACCGAGTGCTCGGGCAGTCGGCCCTCGTGCTCCAGGCGTGCCAGGAGACGTTCGCTGCGCACCCCGAAGAGCACCTCGCTGACGAGCCCCCACACTGCGATCAGGGGCAGCACCGCGAGGGCCGCTCCCATCACGGCCGCGACGGCATCGCCGCTGAGGATGAGGGTGACCGCCAGCTGGCCGACCGCCCAGATGTAGAGCACGAGGAGGGCCGCCATGACGACGACGCCGAGCTTCTTGACCACGATCATGCCTCGTCAGCCGTGAGCGCACCGAGGTCGAGCAGGTGCTCAAGCCCGACGGTCACACCGACCGCATCGGGGAGGGCCGCGAGCGCGAGTCGGATGCCCTGCTCGTAGGCGGCGGGCGAGATCGTGTCGTGCACGACGCTCAGGAGCTCCCCCGTGCCGCCGAAGATGACCTCCTGGCGGGCCACGACGCCATGCAAGCGCAGGCTGTGCACGGGGATGCCCGCCACCTGCTGGCCGCGAGCGAGCTGGTCGATGTGCGGCGCCTCGACCGGCCCACGCGACCTGCTGCGCGCCTTCGCCATGAGCTCGGCGGTGCGTACGGCCGTGCCGGAGGGCGAGTCGACCTTTCCGGCGTGGTGGGCCTCCAGGATCTCGATCGAGTCGTAGAAGCGGGATGCGACCATCGAGAGCCTGGTCGCCAGCACGGAGCCGAGCGAGAAGTTGGGGATGATGATGACACCCGCCTCGGGCGCCGCTGCGAGCGCGCCACTGAGGCCCTGGATGCGCTCCGCCGACCAGCCCGAGGTGCCGACGAGCACCTTCCGCCCGTGCTGCACCGCGAACTCGACGACGTCGGCGCTCACGTCAGGGCGCGTGACATCGACGACGAGGTCGGCCGCGAGCATCTCCTCGAGGGATGAGGACGAGTTCATGGACGCCACCAGTTCGAGGCCGGGCTCCTGCTCGACGATGCGTGCGATGAGTGAGCCCATCCTGCCGTTCGCGCCGACGACGGCGACCTTTGATGCCATGGGGCAAATCTACCAAGGACCGGCCGACGTCGATCCCGGCTCCTAAGCTGGAGGCATGCCCGTCTTCCGCGAAGCGGGCGTCGCCGACGACGACGCCCTCGCCCTCCTGACCGAGTATTTCTCCGCCCGCGCGGAGTCATTCCCCGCCGGCCCGGAGGCGTACCGCACGGTCTTCCCCTCCCCCGACGACTTCGTGCCGCCGCGAGGCGTGTTCCTGATCGTCGAGGGCGAGGACCTCGCAGGGGACGCCGCGGATGTCGGATGCGGTGGCATCCGGCGCATCGCCCCCTCTGAGACGGGTGCGGCCCGCTTCGAGGTCAAGCACCTCTACGTGCAGCCGCACACGCGCGGCACCGGGCTCGGAGCGGCCCTCCTCGCAGAGCTTGAGCGGCGGGCCGTCGAACTCGGCGCCGACGAGGTCGTGCTCGACACGAACGCGAGCCTCGAGTCAGCCGCTCGCCTCTACAGCAAAGCCGGCTACCAGACGATCGAGCCCTACAACGACAACCCCAACGCCAACAACTGGTACGGCAAGGTCGTGCGCGACACCGCTCAGTAGGGCTGGTCGACGGGCAGCCCCGTGCGCAGTTCCGGCGGGAGGTGGCCCAGGTCGTTGTGCGTGATGAGCTCGGGCGCCTTCACGGTGCGCACCCGGATGATCGTGAGCCCGCAGTTCGCCTGGTTGATGCCCATCCATCGCCACGAGGAGGCGGAGAAGACCTCGCGCACGAAGTTCGCGATCACGAAGTTGTGCGTGATCAGGAGGGTGTGACGATCCTCGAGCGACGGGGTCATCCACTCGCTGATCGCATCGGCCATCTGGGCCTCGCCTGCCTCGATCTGCGCCTCCGTCACGGAGCCGAAGAAGGGTTCAAAGGCGGCCGGCATGTCGGCGCCCGGCCCCGAGGGCACACAGTCGAAGAGGAGCGCCGAGGGCTCTGAGGAGATGCCGGGGAGTCGCTCCGTGATGGTGTTCGCCGTGTCCGCCGCCCGCTGCAGCGGGGAGTGGTAGACGCTCGTGAACGGCACCCCGCTCAGGCGGTCGGCGATGAGCGTCGCCTGCCGCCGGCCACGCGCCGAGAGCGGCCCGTCGGGAAGGCCGTGCTCGGCGTCCTGTTGCTCGCCGTGACGGACGAGGTAGATGAAGTGGGACATCGTCGTCTCACTCTCCTTCGATTGCAGTGAACTGTGGCTGGCTTCGAGTGTGGATGCCCTCGAAGGTGGCCTCGTCGACCCGGCCGACGGCCGCGAGGGCGACGGGCCCGCGAGAGAGCTCATCGGCGAGCGCGGCCACGTCATCCGTCGTGACGAGGGAGAGGCGACGCAGCGCCTCATCGAGGTCGAGGAACTCGCCGAGCGTGATCTCTGCCCGGCCGAGCCGCGACATCCGCGTGTCTGAGTCTTCAAGGGCCAGGGCGGATGCTCCTGCCAGCTGGCCGAGGGCACGGTCGAGTTCGCCCTGGGTGATGCCACCGCTCGCGACACTGCGGAACTCCTCGAGCATGAGCTCGGCCACCGTGCCGGCCTTGGCGGGAGAACAGGCGGCGAAGAGGCCGAACACCCCAGCATCGGAATAACTCGAGGCAAAGGAGTAGACGGCGTAGGCAAGGCCCCGCCGCTCGCGCACCTGCTGGAACAGGCGAGACGACATGCTGCCACCCAACACCGAGTTGAGCACCGTGAGCACACTGCGCCGGTCGTCGCCCGCCGGCAGCCCCGGGACCCCGAGGTAGAGGTTGACCTGCTCGCTCGGGCGCTCGACCACGAGACTCCGCGCCTGCGGTACCCATGCGCCAGCGGCAGGCGGACGCCTGGAGGCGGGGGCGCGGCGGGCGCCCAGGTCCCACCCGCCCGACGCCAGGTGACGCTCGACGGCCGCGACCAACTCGTCGTGATTGACCGCTCCCGCGACCGTCACGACGAGGTCGTGGGGCGCATAGTGCGCGCGGTAGTGCGCGTGCACGGCATCACGCGAGACCGCGGCAATCGTCTCGGGGTTGCCACCAATGGGCCGGCCGAGCGGATGCTCGCCGAAGATCGCCTCGTAGAAGCGCTCGCCCGCGTAGTCGCCGTTGTCGTCATCGGCCATCGCGAGCTCTTCGAGGATCACGCCGCGCTCCGTCTCGAACTCGACGGGGTCGAGACGGGACGAGGTGATCATGTCGGCGAGCACCTCGACCGCCATCGGCAGGTCGGTGTCGCGCACCTTCGCGTAGTAGCAGGTGTATTCCTTGGCCGTCGCGGCATTGTGCTCGCCGCCGACCTCGTCGAACGCGACGGCGATGTCGAGCGCACTGCGGGATCGGGTGCCCTTGAAGAGGAGGTGCTCAAGGAAATGCGTCGAGCCGAAGGCGTGCGCCTCCTCGTCGCGCGAGCCGACCGCCACCCAGAAGCCCACCGTGGCGCTGCGGGCGGACGGCACCCGCTCCGTGAGGATGCGCAGGCCGGACGACAGAACGCTGCGCCTGACGAGGCATCCACCTGCCGCCTCGAAGGTCTGGTCACCCGCCGAGAGGGGTAGCTGCATCGCGCCGTTCATCACTTCGAGCCTACGGCACTCGCCTTGCACGACCCCGACGCCCCGCCCCGCGCTCGCGATTGGCCGGGTGCGAGCAAATGCCCCCCGGAAAATGGGAAATGTACCCCGGAACGCCGACATACAGAGCTGTCTGTCCCCGTCGATGTTGCTAGCCTGAACTCACCAGGAACACGGGGCACGCCCCGCGAACCGACTCCATCAAACCCGAGGTGGAGGGCCTGCACCAGGGCCTGCAATAGTCGAGAATCACACCCGCGAACCCGAATCGCGACGTGCTCCGGCGGAAGACCCGAAATTCCGCCGGAGCCCGCTCTCGCACCAGTGATCATCTAGCCGAACCCCGAGGGAGTCACGCTGTGGCTGTAGACGAAGCGGGCGGCGCAGTGCAGCGCGGCTCCTCGAGTGCCCTGTCCACTGACACTCCGCCCCAAGGGTTGAGTATCCCCTCCGACGCGACCGCGCCGGTCTTCGCCTCGGGCCCGGGAGCCCGCGGACGCATCCTCGCGACGGCCATGCGCCTCTTCTACTACGAGGGCATCCGTTCGGTTGGCATCGATCGGCTCATCGCCGAATCCAGCGTGACGAAGGCGACCTTCTACAAGCACTTCGGCTCGAAGGACGCCCTCATCCTCACGTACATGCAGTGTGTGCACGAAGAGGCCGTCGCGACCGTCAACGCGCTCGCAGCCGAGGCTGGAGACGGCGCCAAGACGCTGCACGCGCTGGTCGCGCACCTGCAGCGCGACGCACAGCGCGACGACTTCCGCGGCTGCCCCTTCATCAACGCGGCGAGCGAGTTCCCCGACGCCTCGCATCCCGTGCGCGTGATCGTCACGACCCACCGTGACTGGTACACGGCCTTCATCTCGGAGCAGTTCCGCCTCGCGGGGCATCCGCTGCCCGGTGACGCAGCCGACGAGTTCATCCTCGTGCGCGACGGAGCGATGGTCGGCGGCTATGTCGGCGACTCAGTCGCCACGACCGCCGCACTCTCCCGGCTCGGCGACCACTGCCTCGCGGGTCTCTGACAAGACCATCAGTCCGACGCGGCGTCGAGCGCCGCGACCTGCTGTCGGGTCAGCGCCATCTGGCGCGCCTGCATGACGTCGAGGAGCTCCTCGGTCGAATGCGCAGCGACGATTGCGGCAGTGACGCCCGGCTTCGAGATCGCCCAGGCGGCCGCGACACGGGCGGGAGAAGCGTCATGTTCCCTCGCGATCCCCTCGAGCTTGTCGAGCACGCGGAGTCCGCGTCGGTCGATGTGAGCGAGCGCCCGCGACCAGATCGGTGAATCGACAGCGGCACCCTTGTCGCGGTACAGGCCCGTGAGGAACCCGTTCGCAAGCGGACGGCGCGCGAAGAACGCCGTGCCGGTCGTCGCGACATACGGTGCCAGCTCCCGCTCGAACGCACCCCTCGTGACGAGCGAGTACTCGTTGAAGATCGCTGCGACCCGCGGGTACCTCGCCTCCTCGGAGCGCGTGTCCATCGCCCGGATGCGGGCGGCCGCGTGGTCGAGGACCGCAACGTGCCCCACCTTGCCGGCGCGGCAGAGCATGTCGAGCGCCTCAAGGGTGTCATCCAGCGGCACCGTCGGATCGTCCCCGTCGAGCGTGAGGAGGTCGATGCGCTCGACGCCGAGGCGGCGCAGGGAGGCCTCCGTCGCCCGGGCGACGATGCGGGGCGCGAGGCCGCGGGCATCCGGATGACGCCCGATGGTCGTCGCCACGACCATGCCCGCCGAGCCGCGCGAGCGCAGCCACGAGCCGATCATGACCTCGCTGCGCCCACCCGAGAAATGGTCGGCGGTGTAGATGAGATTGCCCCCCGCGTCACGGAAGGCGTCGAGCATCGACGCGGTCTCCTTCTGCCCCGAGACCCAGCCGAAGACCCCGCCATCGACGCCGACGGGAGCGACCGACAGACCCGTGCCGGTGATCGCTCGCATGAGACCAAACCTATTGGCGATATACGGTTCCATACACCCCTACCGGGCGCGAAGGCCGAGAGGGAACTCCCCAAGCGCCCCGCAGGCTTCGGTGGCAAGCTGGGAGATGGAGGTCACCATGTCTGAATCACAGAAGGTCACCCGGCAGGAGGCGCTCACGAGCGACTCGGGACGCACCTGGCTCATCGTCGCCGGCGTCATCGCCGCACTCTGCCTCGTCATGCTCTGGTTCATGCGCGAGCTGCCGCCGCTGGGCGCCGCGACGACGGGAATGGTCGCCATCGTCATCGCCTACCTCGCGATGATCGCCATCCGCTTCGGCGTCGCCCGCAGCCGTCTCAAGCTCGGGCTGCTCGCGGTGCTGACCATCGCAATCGTGCTCATCTTCATGACGGTCGGCTGGATCACGGTCTTCGCCGCATAGAGGGCCAAGACGACGGATGCCCGCCGCGCGTTCCTGGGGAACGCGAGACGGGCATCCGCTGGGCTGTGCTGGAGGACTAGCCCTCCTGCGACTCGCCCTCTGTAGCCTCTGCAGCCTCGGCCTCGTCGATGACGGGCGCGAGGGAGAGCTTTCCACGGTCATCGATCTTGGTGATCTCGACCTGGATCTTCTGGCCGACACCGAGCACGTCTTCGACGTTCTCGACGCGCTTGCCACCGGCGAGCTTGCGCACCTCCGAGATGTGGAGGAGGCCGTCACGGCCCGGCATGAGCGAGACGAAGGCGCCGAAGGTCGCGATCTTGACGACCGTGCCCAGGAAGCGCTCGCCGACCTCGGGGTTGAGGGGGTTCGCGATGGCGTTGACCGCCATGCGGGCCGCCTCGGCCGAGGGGCCGTCGACCGCACCGATGTACACGGTGCCGTCGTCCTCGATCGAGATGTCGGCGCCCGTGTCGTCCTGGATCTGGTTGATCGTCTTGCCCTTCGGGCCGATCAGCTCGCCGATCTTGTCGACGGGGATCTGCACCGAGATGACGCGAGGCGCGGTGGGCGCCATCTCGTCGGGGGTGTCGATCGCCGAGTTCAGCACGTTGAGGATGGCCGTGCGGGCCTCCTTCGCCTGCTTGAGCGCACCATCGAGCACCGACGACGGGATGCCGTCGAGCTTGGTGTCGAGCTGGATGGCCGTGATGAACTCGCTCGTGCCGGCGACCTTGAAGTCCATGTCGCCGAGCGCGTCTTCAGCACCCAGGATGTCGGTCAGCGCCGCATAGCGCGTCTCGCCATCGACCTCGTCGGAGACGAGGCCCATCGCGATGCCAGCGACGGGAGCGCGCAGCGGCACACCCGCGTTGAGCAGCGACAGGGTCGATGCACACACGGAACCCATCGAGGTCGAACCGTTGGAGCCGAGCGCCTCGGACACCTGGCGGATCGCGTAGGGGAACTCCTCGCGGCTCGGCAGCACCGGCACGAGGGCGCGCTCGGCGAGGAAGCCGTGCCCGATCTCGCGACGCTTCGGCGA
>JADGNA010000008.1 GCA_015234465.1 Salinibacterium sp.
TACCCATCTCGTCGGCGAGGTTCGGCTGGTAACCCACGGCGGAGGGCATGCGGCCGAGCAGCGTCGAGACCTCGGAACCGGCCTGCGTGAAGCGGAAGATGTTGTCGATGAAGAGCAGCACGTCCTGCTTCTGCACGTCGCGGAAGTACTCCGCCATCGTGAGCGCGGAGAGGGCGACGCGCAGACGCGTTCCCGGCGGCTCGTCCATCTGGCCGAAGACAAGGGCGGTCTTGTCGAAGACGCCAGCCTCTTCCATCTCGTGGATGAGGTCGTTGCCCTCACGGGTACGCTCACCGACGCCGGCGAACACCGACACACCACCGTGGTCCTGCGCGACGCGCTGGATCATCTCCTGGATGAGCACGGTCTTGCCGACACCTGCACCACCGAAGAGGCCGATCTTTCCACCCTGCACGTAGGGGGTGAGGAGGTCGATGACCTTGATGCCGGTCTCGAAGAGCTCGGTCTTCGACTCGAGCTGGTCGAATGCCGGGGGCTTGCGGTGGATGGGCCAGCGCTCCGTGATCTCGATCTTCTCGTCGGGACCGGCGTTGAGCACCTCACCGATGACGTTGAAGACCTTGCCCTTGGTGATGTCACCGACGGGCACCGAGATGGCGGCACCCGTGTCGCGCACCTCCTGGCCGCGGACAAGACCGTCAGTCGGGTTGAGCGCGATCGCGCGAACGAGGTCATCACCGAGGTGCTGAGCAACCTCGAGCGTGATCTCGTGCGAGCTGCCCGCCATCGTCACAGTGGTCTTGAGCGCGTTGTAGATGCCGGGGATCGAGTCGTGCGGGAACTCGATGTCGACGACGGGGCCCGTGACGCGCGCGACGCGGCCGACGCCGGTCTCAGCGACGGGAGGCACGGCGGCGGCGGCCTTCTTTGACGCGGCTGGCTTGCGCGCCGCGGGCTTCTTCGAAGCGGGGGCTGTGTTGGTCATTGCTTCCCTGTTCTCTCTAGCTTCACGTTATTTCGAGCTCGACAGGGCGTCAGCGCCGCCCACGATCTCGGAAATCTGTTGGGTGATCTCGGCCTGGCGGGCGTTATTGGCCAGACGCGTGTAGTCAAGGATGAGGTTGTCGGCGTTGTCGCTCGCAGACTTCATCGCCTTCTGGGTCGCTGCGTGCTTCGCCGTGGCCGACTGCAGCATCGCGTTGAAGATGCGGCTCTCGATGTAGACGGGAAGCAGGCCGTCGAGCACGTCGCCGACCTCGGGCTCGAATTCATACAGCGGGTAGAGCTCAGACGAGTCCGGCTCCTCGACACCCTCGACGACCTCGAGCGGCAGGAGGCGAACAACCTCCGGAGTCTGCGTCAGCATGCTGACGAAGCGGTTGTAGACGATGTGGATCTCGTCGACGCCGCCCTCTTCTGCCGGACGCACGAATGCGTCGACGAGCTTCTGCCCGATCTCCTGCGCCGTGTCGAACACGGGGTTGTCGGTCTCGCCCACCCAGCTCTCGACGAAGTCACGCTTGCGGAATGCGAAGTACCCGACAGCCTTGCGACCGACGAGGTAGTAGACGACATCCTTGCCTTCGCTGCGCAGCAGCGTGGCGAGCTCCTCGGCCTCGCGGAGAACGTTCGAGTTGAACGCTCCCGCGAGTCCGCGGTCGGAGGTGAAGATGACGACCGCTGCGCGGTCGACCCTCTCCGGCTCCGTGGTCAGGATGTGGTCGACATTCGAGAACGTGGCCACGGCCGACACCGCACGGGTGATGGCGCGCGAGTACGGAGTCGATGCGGCCATGCGGGCCTGCGCCTTGGCGATGCGCGATGCCGCGATCAGCTCCATGGCACGAGTGATCTTCTTGGTCGTCTGGGCAGAACGAATTTTCTGCCGGTAGACCCGAAGTTGCGCTCCCATGTTTCTCTCAGTCCTCAGTCAGTGGTTCGATGCGGTGGCGTCTGATCGTCGTCAGCGCTTCTGCTTGACGATCTTCTCCTGGTGGACCTCGTCGGCTTCGAGCTCTTCGAACTGCTCGTTGCCGGCCGAGATGAGCGGCTTGCCCTCGCCCGTCTGGAACTCGAGCTTGAACTTGTCCACTGCGGCAGAGAGCTCGTCGACCGTGTTGTCGTCGAGCACGTTGGTGTCGCGCAGGGTGTCGAGCACCTTCGTGTTACGACGCAGGTAGTCGAGCAGTTCGCGCTCGAAGCGGAGGATGTCCTCCACCGGGACCTCGTCGAGCTTGCCGTTCGTGCCAGCCCAGATCGAGACGACCTGGTCCTCGACGGGGTACGGCGAGTACTGCGGCTGGCGCAGCAGCTCGGTGAGGCGCTCACCACGGGCCAGCTGGCGGCGGCTCGCTGCATCGAGGTCCGATGCGAAGAGCGCGAATGCCTGCAGCGAGCGGTACTGGGCGAGCTCGAGCTTGAGGGTTCCGGAGACCTTCTTGATCGACTTGACCTGGGCGTCACCACCGACTCGCGACACCGAGATACCCACGTCGACCGCGGGACGCTGGTTGGCGTTGAAGAGGTCGGACTGGAGGAAGATCTGGCCGTCGGTGATCGAGATCACGTTGGTCGGGATGTAGGCCGAGACGTCGTTGGCCTTGGTCTCGATGAGCGGCAGACCCGTCATCGAACCTGCGCCGAGCTCGTCGGAGAGCTTGGCACAACGCTCCAGCAGGCGGGAGTGGAGGTAGAAGACGTCACCGGGGTATGCCTCACGTCCCGGCGGGCGACGGAGGAGAAGCGACACGGCGCGGTATGCCTCGGCCTGCTTCGACAGGTCATCGAAGACGATGAGCACGTGCTTGCCGCCGTACATCCAGTGCTGGCCGATCGCCGAACCGGTGTAGGGGGCGAGGTACTTGAAGCCAGCAGGGTCGGATGCCGGAGACGCGACGATCGTCGTGTACTCCATGGCTCCGGCCTCTTCGAGCGCGCCCTTGACCGCGGCGATCGTCGAGCCCTTCTGGCCGATCGCGACGTAGATGCAGCGGACCTGCTTGTTGACGTCGCCCGACTCCCAGTTCGCCTTCTGGTTGATGATGGTGTCGATCGCGATCGCGGTCTTACCGGTCTGGCGGTCACCAATGATCAGCTGGCGCTGGCCGCGGCCGATCGGGATCATGGCGTCGATGGCCTTGATTCCGGTCTGCATGGGCTCGTGCACCGACTTGCGGGCCATGACGCCGGGCGCCTGGAGCTCAAGGGCGCGGCGGCCTTCGGCTGCGATCTCGCCCAGACCGTCGATGGGGCTGCCGAGCGGGTCGACAACACGGCCCAGGTAGGCGTCGCCCACGGGCACGGAGAGGACCTCGCCCGTGCGGGTCACCTCCTGGCCTGCCTCGATGCCACTGAACTCACCGAGCACAACGACACCCACCTCGCTCTCGTCGAGGTTGAGGGCGAGGCCGAGCGTGCCGTCCGCGAAGCGGATGAGCTCGTTCGCCATCACGCCGGGGAGTCCCTCGACGTGGGCGATGCCGTCCGCGGCGTCTACGACGTGACCGATCTCGGTGGTCGTGGCCTTCGACGGGTCGTAGGACTGGACGAAGTCCTTGAGAGCACTGCGGATCTCGTCCGGGCTGATCGTTACGTCTGCCATGTGGGTTTCCTTGTCTTAGCGGTACCAGCTGGCACCGAGGCGTGGGGGTGCCGGGTCAGCCGGCGAGTTGCTGCCGTAGCTCGGCGAGGCGGGCAGCGACGCTTCCGTCGATTACCTCGTCACCGATCACGATGCGGACTCCCCCGACAAGCGAGGGGTCCACCAGTTCATTGAATCTGACATTGCCGTACCGGCCGGAGAGCGCGCTGCGAAGGCGGTCACGCGACGCGTCATCGAGGGGCGATGCCGTCGACACTGTCGCGAGCACGCTGTTCTCCTGCTCCGCGACGATCCTCGCGGCGTCAGTCACCAGACGCGACAGCCGACGCCCGCGCGGCTGCTGCACCAGGTGCCGCACGATCGCGAGGGTCGCGGCCGAGACACGCTCACCAAGCAGGGCCGACACCAGCTCTGCCTTGCCTGATGCGGATGCGAGCTTCGACCCGAGGGAGAGTTCGAGCTCCGAGGAGCTGGTGACCATCTGCTCGATCGCGAAGAGCTCGCTGGCCACATCGGCGTCGGTGGAGTCTGCCGCGCAGCGAATGGCGACGTCCTCGATGCTGGCGAGCAGGTCTTCGGCGCGCGACCACCGCTCGCTGACAATGCTCACGAGGAGCGAGAGCGCGTTCGCGCTGAGCGAGGAGCCGAAGACTGCGCGAACGGCCGCCGCCTTCAATTCCGTGTCGCCTGCAGGCTCGGCGAGAAGCGTCCTCAGCTGGAGGGAGGATCCGATCGCTCGCCCGGCAGAGAACAGTTCCTCTGCGAGTGAGAGATCGGAGGTGCCCTCCAACGTCTGCAACGCGGCGCGAGCCGCCGCCTGTGCCTTCCTCGTGGCCGATGCCATTGCTACTTCCCTGCGCTTGATTCTGAGGACTCGAGGTCTGCGAGGAAGGAGTCCACCAGGGCGGCTGCCTTCTTGTCGTCGCTGAGCTGCGAGCCGATCACGCTCGATGCGAGGTCGAGTGCGAGCACGCCAACCTCAGCGCGGAGCGACGCGAGAGCGGCCTGGCGCTCTGCTTCGATCTGCGTTGCCGCGTTCGCGGTGACGCGAGCGGCCTCTGCCGAGGCCTGCTCCTTCAGCTCGTTGAGGATCGTGATGCCGTCAAGACGAGCCTGCTCACGGATCCGGCCGGCCTCGCTGCGCGCCTCTGCGAGAAGTTCGTTGTACTTCTCGAGCTGCGCGGCAGCTTCTGCCTGTGCGCTCTCGGCCTTCTCGATGTTGCCCTCGATTGCGGCCGAGCGCTCATCCAGAATGGCCGTGAACTTCGGGATCGCGAACTTCACGAAGAAGAACAGGATGACCCCGAAGACGACGGCAGACCAGATGATGTCGTAGGCGGCGGGAAAGAAGAGGGCGATGCCCTCGGGAGCGTTCCCCTCCGCCGCTTTAATCAATCCGTGTGCCATTGCGTGAGGTCCTAGCCCTGGAAGATGAAGCCGGCTGCGAGGCCGATGAAGGCGAGGAGCTCGGCGAACGCGATACCAAGGAACATGGTCACCTGCAGGCGGCCAGCGAGCTCAGGCTGGCGAGCCATCGCTTCGACCGTCTTGCCTGCGACGATGCCGACACCGATACCGGGGCCGATTGCCGCGAGGCCGTAGCCGACGGTGTTGATGTTTCCACTGATCTCCGCGAGAACGTTGACGTCCACTGTGTGTTTCCTTCCGGTAGGGCGGAGACGGTCGCTCCGCCGCAGTGTGTGCTAATCGGTCAATTGGATGCTGGGGTTACCCAGCCTCCGATGGTTCTGGTCAGTGCTCCTCGGCTGCGGCCTGCTGGATGTACACAGTCGTCAGCAGCGTGAAGACGTAGGCCTGCAGCACCGCGACAGCGAGTTCGACGATCGTCATGATGAAGCCACCCGCGAGGGTGCCAACTCCGATCACCGGAAGCCAGCCGTCGGCGCTAAAGAAGAAGAAGTGTGTTGCCGCAAAGCACAGGACGAGGAGGATGTGCCCCACCATCATGTTGAGCAGGAGTCGCAGCGCGAGCGAGATGGGTCGCACGATGAAGATATTGAGGAACTCGATCGGCGTCAGCAGGATGTACAGCGGCCACGGGACACCGGCCGGGAACAGCGCGTTCTTGAGGAACGTGGCACCGCCGACCTCCTTGACACCCGCGTAGATGAAGGCGACGTAGGAGACGAGTGCGATGAGGAGAGGAAGACCGACGACTGCCGTGCCCGCGATATTCATGCCCGGGATGATGCCCGGCAGGTTCATGAAGAGGATTGCGAAGAAGATCGCAGCCAGCAGCGGGAAGTAGCGTCGCCCGAGGTCGCGCCCGAGGATGTCCTCAGCGATGTTGACCCGCACGAAGTCGAGTCCCAGCTCCGCGAGGCCCTGGCCGCGACCCGGAACAACCGTCGCGCGGCGCAGCACGAGCCAGAAGACCAAGAGGAGGACGGCCGTCATGACGACGCGGATCAGCATGATCCGGTTCATCTCGAACGGCGTTCCCTCGAAGAGGATCGCAGCCGGGAAGAACTCGTCCATCGTGGGGGCGTGGAACTCGTCCGCCGCCACCATGACGCGCGAAGGCGCCGATGCCAGCAGGTGCACAGCGTTAGCTAACAGCGCTATCTCCTGTAGTGAGGCAGTCGCCTATCGGCGATGCAAAGGTGAGCGGGGTGGGGGCGGGCGATATGCCCGAGTATGAAGCTTTCGTGCGGAGTCACTCTATCAACACAGCGGTTGCGCGAGAAATCGAGCCGGACTCCGGCCAGCCTCAACGGGTGGACGGGCCGGTTTCGGGCGTGTCGCCGGGGAGCACCGACGGGTCGACGTAGCTCTGGCGTGCCGTCAAGACCACGATGACGTCGACCGCGAGGGTGCCGACAATGGCGGCGACCATGCTGAGGAACAGGATCATGGGGTGCACGAAGTCGAGACTCGTGACAAAGGCCAGGAGTGCGATGAACACGATGATCTTCAGGAGCCAGGAACCGAGGACGATGCCGAAGAAGACGGTGAGGGGCTTACGGATGGCGAACATGATGCTTATCGCGGTGATGACGGCGAAGATCACGGCCAGCGCCGTGCCGACGAGCGCGCTGAGGAGACCGTCCATGCCTGCGACGGCATAACCGACCAAGCCGCCGAGCACCCCGATCACGACCGCCACGACTGCGGTGTAGATGATGGTCTTGCGCAGGATTCCTGCCGCCGGGTTTGCCGTGCTGCTCATGTACGTTCGCTTTCTGTTGGGATGGAGCCGGTGCGCTCCGCGTCTGCTGCCGCTGCGTCGAGCGGATCGAAACTGGGGTCTACTGCCTCCGTGCCGGGGCGCGCGAGCTGCACGCTCGCCTCGAGCCTCTTTCGCCCTGTGAGTGGCGCGAGGGTGAACCAAGCGCTCAGCCCGAAGCCCGCCACGATGAAGGCGAGGGCCCACCAGAAGGGCACGAACATGAAGAGGAGTGTGCCCACTGCGACGACGGTCGTCCACGCGTAGAAGATCAACACCGCATGGAAGTGGGAGTGGCCCATGTCGAGCAGGCGGTGGTGCAGGTGCTGGCGGTCAGCCGAGAACGGGGACTTTCCGGCGCGGAGCCGACGGACCACCGCGAGCGCAAAGTCGAGGAGCGGCACGATCAGTATCGCGAAGGGCAGCAGGATCGGGATGAATGCGGGCAGGAGCTGGCGCCCCGATTCCAGCGCGGCGGGGTCGACCTGGCCCGTGACGGAGATCGCGGAGGCGGCCATGAGGAGGCCGACGAGCAGCGCCCCCGCATCGCCCATGAAGAGCCGGGCCGGATGCCAGTTGAGTGGCAGGAAGCCGAGGCAGGCGCCGGCGAGGGCGACCGTGATGAGGGAGGCGAGGTTGAAGTACTCCGACTCCCCCACGCCGTTGGAGAGGATGTAGGTGTAGACGAAGAAGACGCCGTTGGCGATGATCGCAACGCCCGCAACGAGGCCGTCGAGGCCGTCTATGAAGTTGACGGCGTTCATGACGAGCACAACCGCGATGACGGTCAGTACGAGGCCGGTGACCGTCGGCACGATTGTGACGCCCCCGATCGGGAGCGTCGTGAGCTGGATGCCCTGCCAGACGAGGATGCCGGCCGCGATCATCTGCCCCGCCAGCTTCGTGAGCCAGTCCAGGTCCCAGATGTCGTCGGCGACGCCGATGAGCACGATCAGGAGGGCGCCGGCCAGGAGCCCCAGCACCGGACCAGGGTCGACGAAGACGAGATGGAAGCGGTCGAGTTGCGACGCCACGCCGAACGCGACGAGCACGCCGATGAACATCGCGACACCGCCGAGGCGCGGCGTGGGGCGCGTGTGCACGTCGCGCTCCCGGATCTTGGGATAGAGGCGGAACCGCAGGCTGAGCTTCAGGATGACGAAGGAGAGCACGAACGTCACAACGGCGGAGAGTCCGCCGATGAGCACGTAGAAGATGATCCTCATGCGGGAGAGCCGCCACCAGTCGACCGCTCGAGCACGGCGGCGATCGCGGCATCCGTCACCGCTCCATGGCGCACGATCGTGACGCCGTGCGAAGCGACGCGGGAGGCATCGATGATGGTCGAGCCCTGCGTGCCGCCCTCCCCGCCGTCGAGGTAGACCGCGACACTGTCGCCGAGCATCCGCTCAGCCTCCTGTACCGTCGTCGCGGCTGGCTGGCCCGTCAGGTTCGCGGATGACACCGCGAGCGGCCCGGTCTCGGCGAGCAGCGCAAGCGCGATGGGGCTCGCGGGCATGCGGAGCGCAACGGTGCCTGCCGTCTCGCCCAGGTCCCAGTCGAGTGACTCGCGCGCGGGCAGGATGACCGTCAGGCCGCCGGGCCAGAACTCCTCGACGAGTGCGCGCACCTCAGCGGGCACCTCGGCAGCGAGGGCGTCGAGGGTCGCTAGGTTCGGGATGAGCACGGGCGGAGGCGATTGGCGACCGCGCCCCTTCGCATCAAGCAGGCGCTGCACGGCCTTCGGGCTGAAGGCGTCGGCCGCGACGCCATAGACGGTGTCTGTCGGCATGACGACGAGCTCCCCGCGGCCGATAGCAGTCCTCGCGAGGCGCATGCCACTGAGGAGTTCGCCCGGGTCTGAGCAGTCGTGAATGGTCGCCATGTCGGGGGTAATCCTAGCGGCGGCCCGCTGTATGGGCCGTGTTCATGGGCGGATCGCCGTCGTCGCCCGGTCGCGGCCGAGCAGATCGCGGTGGGAGGCGATCGCCAGCCAGCCGTCGCCTCGCAGGAGCTCGGCTATCGGCGCCGCCTGCTCCTCGCCGTGTTCCATGACGAGCAGTCCGCCGGGGTGGAGCAGCGCGAGGCCGCGCTGGGAGACGACACGCACGACATCGAGGCCATCGGCGCCGCCGTAGAGGGCGTGAGGCGGGTCGAAGAGCTGCACCTCGGGGTCGCGAGGAATCGCTTCGGCTGGGATGTAGGGCGGGTTCGAGATGACGACGTCGACCGTGCCCTCGAGTTCGGCGAAGGCCTCCCCCAGGTCGACGAACTCCAGCACGGCGTTGCCCGCGCCGCTCTCGGCGAAGTTGCGCTTCGTCCAGGGGAAGGCCTCGGGAGAGTTCTCGGCCGCGTAGACGCGTGCGCGAGGAACCTCTGTGGCCATCGCGAGGGCGATCGCGCCTGAACCTGAACCCAGGTCGACCGCGAGCGGCTCCGGCGAAGCGACCGCCTGGAGGGCATCGATCGCGAGCTGCACGACCTGCTCGGTCTCGGGGCGGGGCACGAAGACGCCGGGCCCGACCGCGAGTTCGAGCGAGCGGAACGGTGCCCTGCCGGTGATGTGCTGCAGCGGTTCGCGCACCGCACGGCGACGCACGAGGTCGGTGAAGGCCGCGGCATCCGCTTGCGAGACCTCGGCACCCGTCACGGCACGCGCCTGCACCTCGCCCCGGCTCAGCCCGAGCACGTGCCCGAGCAGGAGTTCGGCGTCGACCTGCGGCGTCGGCACTCCCGCCGCGGTGAGCGACTCGACCGCGGCGACCCGCAGCTCAGCGACGGACGACACGTCAGGACTGGTCGCCGAGGTCGGCGAGCCTGGCCTCCTCGTCGAACTGGATGCACGACTCGATGACCGGACCGAGAGCGCCGTTCATGACGCTGTCGAGGTTGTAGGCCTTGTAGCCAGTGCGGTGATCGGCGATGCGGTTCTCGGGGAAGTTGTAGGTGCGGATGCGCTCCGAGCGGTCCATCGTGCGGATCTGGCTCTTGCGGGCGTCAGAGGCAGCCGCTGCGATCTCCTCCTGCTGGCGCGCGAGGATGCGAGCACGGAGGACGCGCATGCCGGCCTCACGGTTCTGCAGCTGGCTCTTCTCGTTCTGCATCGACACGACGATGCCGGTCGGGAGGTGCGTGATGCGCACGGCGGAGTCGGTCGTGTTGACCGACTGGCCGCCGGGGCCGCTCGAACGGTAGACGTCGATCTTGAGGTCGTTCTGGTTGATCTGCACCTCCTCGGGCGCATCCACCTCGGGAAAGACGAGCACGCCCGTCGTGGACGTGTGGATTCGACCCTGTGTCTCCGTCACGGGGACGCGCTGCACGCGGTGCACACCGCCCTCGTACTTGAGGTGGGCCCACACACCCTGCGATGGGTCGCTCGCGTTGGACTTGATGGCCACCTGCACGTTCTTGTAGCCGCCGAGGTCGCTCTCGTCGCTCTCGAGCATCTCGGTCTTCCAACCCATGCTCGCCGCGTACTGGAGGTACATGCGCAGGAGGTCGGCCGCGAAGAGTGCGCTCTCGGCGCCGCCCTCACCGCCCTTGATCTCCATGATCACGTCGCGGCCGTCGTCGGGGTCGCGCGGGATCAGTAGGCGACGAAGCTTCTCCTGCGTCGTCGCCACGGCCTCCTCGAGCGCCGGGATCTCCTCCGCGAAGGCGGAGTCCTCCTTGGCGAGTTCCCTCGCCGCCGCGAGATCCTCCTGGGCCTGCACCCAGTGCTCGTGTGCCGACTTGATCTGGCTGAGCTCCGCGTAACGGCGGTTGACCTTCTTGGCTCGCGCCGCGTCGGCGTGCAGGGCCGGGTCGGACAGCTGCGTCTGCAGGTCCTCGTGCTCGGCCAGCAGCACGGCTACTGACTCGAACACGCTCAGTCCTCCTTGTTCGCCGAGGCGCCCGGGAGGGACTTCTGGATCTGCATGAGGAACTCGACGTTCGACTGCGTCTCACGCAGCTTGCCGAGCACGATCTCGAGCGCCTGCTGCGTGTCGAGGCCCGCGAGGGCGCGACGCAGCTTCCAGGTGACCTTGACCTCGTCGACGCCCATGAGCATCTCCTCGCGTCGGGTTCCGGATGCGTTGACGTCGACGGCAGGGAAGATCCGCTTGTCGGCCAGCTGGCGCGAGAGGCGAAGCTCCATGTTGCCGGTGCCCTTGAACTCTTCGAAGATGACCTCGTCCATCTTGGACCCGGTCTCGACGAGCGCCGTCGCGAGGATCGTCAGCGAACCGCCGTCCTCGATGTTGCGCGCGGCACCGAAGAAACGCTTCGGCGGGTAGAGGGCTGAGGAGTCGACGCCACCCGAGAGGATGCGGCCGGATGCCGGCGCAGCCAGGTTGTAGGCACGGCCGAGGCGCGTGATCGAGTCGAGGAGCACGACGACGTCGTGTCCGAGCTCGACGAGACGCTTGGCGCGCTCGATCGCGAGCTCGGCAACCGTGGTGTGGTCCTCAGCCGGCCGGTCGAAGGTGGAGGCGATGACCTCACCCTTGACGGTGCGCTGCATGTCGGTGACCTCTTCGGGCCGCTCGTCGACCAGCACGACCATGAGGTGGACCTCGGGGTTGTTCTTGGCGATCGAGTTCGCGATGGCCTGCAGCACGAGGGTCTTGCCCGCCTTGGGCGGCGAGACGATGAGGCCGCGCTGGCCCTTGCCGATCGGCGACACGAGGTCGATGATGCGGGTGGTCAGCTTCTGCTGCTCGGTCTCGAGGCGCAGGCGCTCCGAGGGGTAGAGGGGCGTCAGGTCACCGAAGTGCACCCGCTCGCCGGCCTGCTCGATGGGCAGCCCGTTGATCGAGTCGATCTTGACGATCGCGTTGTACTTCTGGCGACCGCCCTGGTTGTCGCCCTCGCGGGGCTGGCGGATCGCGCCGACGATCGCGTCGCCCTTGCGCAGGTGGTACTTCTTGACCTGGCCGAGGGAGACGTAGACGTCGTTGTTGCCGGGGAGGTAGCCCGTCGTGCGCACGAAGGCGTAGTTGTCGAGCACATCGAGGATTCCGGCGACGGGGATGAGCACGTCATCCTCGCTGATCTCCGGCTCGAAGTCGTCGCCGCCACCGCGACGCTTGCGGTCACGGTAGCGGCCGCGTCCCCCGCGCTCGGAGTCGTCGCCCTGCTGCTGGCGGCCACGACCACGGTCGTTCTGCTCGCCCTGCTGCTCGTCCTTCTGCTGCTGGTCGTTGCCGCGGTCGCCGCCCTTGCGGTTGCGGTTGCGGTTGCGGCTGCGCTGGGGACGGTCGCCCGAGTCGTCGCCCGAGTCATCGCCGTCGCGGTCGCTCGAGCCACCGTTCTTGTCGGCGCCGTTCTGGTTTTTGTCGGCACCGTTCTGGTCGCCGTTCTGCTCACGCCCATTGCGCTCAGCGGCGTCCTGCGCCTGGCGCTCCTGGTGCGAGGCCTCCTGCTGCTCGCGCTGGTCGCCACTCTCAGTGGCCTGCGAAGCGTCGGCCTTCTCGGACTCGCCGCGACCCTTGCCGCGGCGGCCCTGCGACTTCTGCGCCGGAGCTGCAGCCTCGCTGCTCGCGTCACCGGCATCCGGCTGCTGGCCCGCGCCGGCTTCGGCGGCGGGCGCGTCGACGCCGGACTCGCCACCGTTGGCGTGATCGGTCGCCGACTTGGGCGAGGTGCGCTTGCGCGCGGGCGCCTTGCGCGCCGGCTTCTCTGCGGCGGGCTCGCCCGCGGGCGCCTCGGCCGGTGCTGCCTCGGCCTCAGGCGCCGCGCTCGTCGTCGTGATGACGCCGTCGGCCGCCGTCGTCGCCCGGCGCGGCGCACGCTTGCGCGGCGACGTCGTGGCGGCTGCTACAGCCTGCTGGCGCTCAGAGGATTCGTTCTGGCTCGGCGCGGACTGCGAAGCGGTCTCGGCCTTGGGTGCAGCGTCAGCCTGGGGTGCGGAGCTCTGCTCCGCGTCGGCCGGCGACTGCGTGTTCTGGGTCTCGTTGATTGCGTCCACGAGGGCTCCTTTGCGAAGTTTGGTCGCGCCACTGATGCCGAGGGACGCCGCAAGAGCCTGAAGCTCGGGGACGCGCATCGATGCCAGATCTGCGTTCGAGTCCGGCCGTGCGGCGCGGACTGTGGGATCAGTCACTAAGAGGTTTCCTTTCCCAGCCAGGCGCCGAATCTGAAGAGGATGTGGCAGAACCTGACGGAGAGCTAGTCGCGCGTCGACCTCGGCCTCGACCACTGGCCTCTAAGGCGAAGCGGGGAGAAGGAGAGCGACGAAGCGATGCTGGTGATGGTGCAACCCGTGGCGCGAGATCGTGTCCGTGCCTGGCTAAGCCGAAGGCCTTGCCGGGTGCAGGTTCACTGTAGCACCTTTGAAGTCAACGGCGAGCATGAGCGACTGCCACGCGACACCCTGGTGGGCGGCCACGAGTTCGGCCGCGACAAGGCGTTCAGCGGGGTCGCTGCAGAGGACGAGCACGGATGGCCCTGCCCCCGACACGACGGCAGCGTGGCCGTGGGCACGAAGCTCCTCGACGAGCGCGACGGTGTCGGGCATGGCGCTCGCGCGGTAGCTCTGGTGCAGGCGGTCCTCCGTCGCATCGTGGAGCAGTTCGGGGCTCTGGATGAGCGCCGCGATGAGGAGTGCGGAGCGGGAGACGTTGAAGATGGCGTCCTCGTGCGGCACGGAGGCGGGGCGGAGGCTGCGGGCCAGCTCGGTCGAGAGCGTGTGCTCTGGCACACACACGAGCGGCGAGACACCGCGGTGCACGATGAGCTTCTTGTGCTGCGGCCCGTGCTCACCCGTCCAGGCGATCGTCAGGCCGCCGAAGAGCGCGGGCGCAACGTTGTCGGGGTGGCCCTCGAGTTCGGATGCGAGAGAGAGGAGCGCGTTGGAGTCGAGGTCGACGATGCCCTCGAGGAGGCCCTTCGCCGCCATGATTCCGGAGACGATCGCGGCACCGGAGGAGCCGAGCCCTCGCCCGTGCGGGATGCTGTTGTGCGCGACGAGGTCGAGGCCCGGCATCGGCACGCCGTAGCGCTCGAACGTGAAGCGGATCGACCGCACGACGAGGTTCGTCTCGTCGGTGGGCACCTCTCCCTCACCGATGCCGTGCACCTCGACGCTCGCGCCGGGCTGCTCCCGCACCGTGACCTCAAGGTCGTCATACAGCGCGAGCGCAAGGCCGAGCGTGTCGAATCCCGGGCCCAGGTTCGCGGAGGTCGCGGGAACCTTGACCGTCACCGACCTCCCGATCGGCGGGGCCTCCAGTGTGGTCATGCCGTCGCTTTCCCCAGTCCGAGCACACCGGCGACCTGTGCCGTGTCGACGGGGACGACCGTCGGCTGCACATCCGCGCCGTCGGCACCGCGCAGGGCCCACTGGGGGTCCTTGAGGCCGTGGCCCGTGACGGTCAACACGACGGTCGACCCGGCGGGAACGATGCCAGCCTCCGCGCGCTCGAGCAGGCCGGCGACGCTGATGGCGGATGCGGGCTCGACGAAGATGCCGACCTCGGCGGAGAGGATGCGGTGCGCCTCGAGGATCTTGTCATCGCTGATGGCGCCGAAGTAGCCGTCGCTCGTCTCGCGCGCCGCGAGGGCGAGCTCCCACGATGCGGGGTTGCCGATGCGGATGGCGCTCGCGATCGTGTCGGGGTTCTTGACGACGTGGCCGTCGACGATGGGCGCGCTGCCCGCGGCCTGGAAGCCGAACATCCGGGGCAGTCGGGTCGACACACCGCGCTCCAGCTCCTCGCTGTAGCCGCGGAAGTAGGCCGTGTAGTTGCCCGCGTTGCCGACAGGGATGAAGTGGAAGTCGGGGGCATCCTCGAGCACCTCGACGACCTCGAACGCGGCTGTCTTCTGGCCCTCGATGCGGTCGTTGTTGACCGAGTTCACGAGGTGGACGGGGTAGTTCTCGGCGAGGTCACGCGCGATGTCGAGGCAGTCGTCGAAGTTGCCCTGCACCTGCAGGAGCTGCGCGTTGTGCGCGATCGCCTGTGCGAGCTTGCCCATCGCGATCTTGCCCTCCGGCACGAGCACCGCCGCGGTGATGCCGGCGTGGGTCGCGTAGGCGGCCGCCGATGCGGAGGTGTTGCCGGTCGAGGCGCAGATGACGGCCTTGGCGCCGCGCTCAACAGCCTTCGTGACGGCCATCGTCATGCCGCGGTCCTTGAAGGAGCCGGTCGGGTTCATGCCCTCGTACTTGACCCACACCTTCGCGCCCGTGCGCGCCGAGAGTGCCGGGGCGGGGAGGAGCGGGGTGCCGCCTTCGCCGAGGGTCACGACGGGGGTGGCATCCGTCACGTCGAGCCGGTCAGCGTACTCGCGGATAACTCCGCGCCATTGGTGGGCCATGATGAACCTTCTACTCGGAGCCTTCTATCGGTGGTGCTTCGGGGTCGCCGTGGTGGGCGGCTAGTCGGTGCCCTCGACGCGCAGCACGGAGGTGACCGACCTCACGGTGTCGCTGTGCGCCGCGAGGGCCTCGACCGTGTCTGCAAGGGACGCCTCGGATGCCTCGTGCGTGCCGATCACAAGGGTAGCGGTGGCCGCGGCGCCGTCGTCGCCGGGCGAGCTGACCGACTGGTGCACGGTCTCGACCGAGACGCCGTGCTCGCTGAACACGGCGGCGACGGATGCGAGCACGCCGGGCCGGTCGTTGACGAGCAGGCTGATCTGGTAGCGGGTGCTCACGCTCTCGATCGGCAGCAGGGGGAGGTCGGCGTGGGTCGACTCCGCGAGGCCCGGGCCGCCGATGACGTGGCGCCTGGCCGCCGAGACGACATCGCCCAGCACGGCCGAGGCGGTCTCGACCCCGCCAGCGCCGGCGCCGTAGAACATGAGGTCGCCGGCGGCCTCCGCCTCGACGAAGACCGCGTTCTTGGCGCCGTGTACTGCGGCGAGCGGATGCGTGCGGGGCACGAGTGCCGGGTAGACCCGCGCGCTCACCCCGGCGTCACCGTCGGCGTCGATGAGCCGCTCGCAGATCGCGAGCAGCTTGATGACGTAGCCGGCGCGACGCGCGGCCTCGACCTGCTCCCCCGTGACCGAGGTGATGCCCTGGCGGTAGACGGCCTCGATGGGCACGGCGGTGTGGAAGGCGAGGCTCGCGAGGATCGCCGCCTTCTGCGCGGCGTCGTAGCCCTCGATGTCGGCCGTGGGGTCGGCCTCCGCGTAGCCGAGCTCGGTCGCGGCGGCGAGGGCCTCCTCGAGGCTCTGTCCATCCGTGTCCATGCGGTCGAGGATGTAGTTGGTCGTGCCGTTGACGATGCCGAGGATGCGATTGACGTGGTCGCCCGCGAGGCTGTCGCGCAGGGGCCGGATGATGGGGATCGCACCCGCGACGGCCGCCTCGTAGTAGAGCTGCGCGCCGACCTGCTCGGCCGCGGCGAAGAGCTCGGGGCCGTGGGTCGCGATGAGCGCCTTGTTGGCCGTGACGACGTCCGCGCCCGCGTTGAGTGCCTGCAGGATGTAGCTGCGCGCGGGCTCGATGCCGCCGATCAGCTCGATGACGATGTCGGCGCCGACAATGAGCGATTCCGCATCGGTCGTGAGGAGCTCACGCGGGATGTCGGCGGTGCGCGGGGCGTCGACATCCCGAACCGCGACACCGATCAGTTCGAAGCCGGCGCCGGCGCGAAGCGCGAGCTCGTCTCCGTGCTTCTGCAACTGCGCCACCACTTGGGCGCCGACGGAGCCCGCACCCAGGAGGGCGACGCGCAGGTTTCGGTACTCGATCATGGCTATCCGTTCCTTCTCGCCGGGACGAGTCCCGCATCCCGCGACAGCAGGTCTTCTTCGGTCTCGCCGCGCACGATCACGCGGGCCTGCCCGTCGCGAACCGCGACGACCGCGGGCCGCGCGAGATAGTTGTAGTTGCTGGAGAGTGACCAGCAGTAGGCGCCCGTCGCCGGCACGGCGACGAGGTCACCGGGGTGCACGTCTGAGGGCAGGTAGTCGGCCCGCACGACGATGTCGCCGCTCTCGCAGTGCTTGCCCGCGACGCGCACGAGTGCCGGGTCGGCTTCGGATGCGCGGCTCGCGATGCGCACGGTGTAGTCGGCTTCGTAGAGGGCCGGGCGGATGTTGTCGCCCATTCCCCCATCGACGCTCACGTACTTGCGCACGGCGGACGCGGCGTCGGTCGTGCCGCCCATGGCCACGAGCACGTCTTTGACCGTGCCGACCTCATAGAGCGTGAAGGTGGAGGGGCCCACGATGGCACGGCCCGGCTCGACCGCGACGACGGGCACGGGGATGCCGAGTCGCGACGACTCCGCCGCCACGATCTGGGCGAGGGAGCGCGCGATCTCGGGGAGGGAGATGGCCTCGTCGACGCTCGTGTAGGCGATGCCGAAGCCGCCGCCGAGGTTGAGCTCGGGAACAGGGCCGTCCTTGAGCAGTTCAGCCTGCAGGGTCATGAGGCGACGGGCGGACTCGCCGAAGCCGACCGACTCGAAGATCTGGGAACCGATGTGGGCGTGCAGCCCGCTGAACTCGAGCGAGTCGTGCGAGCGGATGCGGGCCACGAGCGCCGGGGCATCCGCAAGGGCGATGCCGAACTTCTGGTCTTCGCGTGCCGTGGCGAGGTATTCGTGCGTGCTCGCGTGCACGCCGCTGTTGACGCGGAGCCGCACGCGCTGGCGCACGCTGTGACGCGCAGCCGCCTCGGCGACGCGCTCCACCTCTTCGGCGCTGTCGATCACGATGACCCCGACACCGGATGCCACGGATCGGTCGA
This sequence comes from Salinibacterium sp., assembly GCA_015234465.1. Classification (GTDB taxonomy): domain Bacteria; phylum Actinomycetota; class Actinomycetes; order Actinomycetales; family Microbacteriaceae; genus Homoserinimonas. The sequence goes on from JADGNA010000008.1 coordinate 17,440, forward strand.
TCTCGCGGAGTGACTTGTTGTTGCCGTGGTGGCCGAGCCGAGCCGGGTCGACGCCAGCCGCGAGCGCGACCGCCAGCTCGCCTTCGCTCGCGACGTCGATGTACAGGCCCTCTTCGGTGACCCAGCGCGCGACCTCGGCCGAGAGGAAGGCCTTGCCCGCGTAGTAGACCTTGGCTGAGCTGCCCACGGCGGCGAGCTCCCGGTCGAACGATGTGCGGGCCTCGCGCGCACGGTGGCGCACGTCCGATTCGTCCATGACGTAGAGGGGCGTGCCGTATTCGGCCGCCAGCTGTGTCGCGGGAACCCCGTCGATCTCGATGACGCCCTCTGCCCCGCGGGAGACGCTGCGGGCCCAGATCGCCGGGTCGAGCCCGTTGGCGTCAGCGGGCACGGCAAGCCAGTCGGGGGCGAGCGGGTTGGAGGTCACAGGGGCCTTACGGTCGAGAGAGCTTGAGCGGTTGTCGGGGTGCGCGCCGGGCACGCCTCCACAAATCCTATTACTCGGCGGGCGCTTCGCCCGCCGGGGCCTCCTCCGTGAGGCACTCGCCGCGGGTCGAGAGGGCGTCGAGATTCGTGGGCACTCCGCTGCCGTGCGCCGTGAACTCGAGCGCACCGTCGTCGACCGTGACGCCCGTGAGCCGGATCGACTCGGGAAGGAGCGACGCCGAGCACACCTTCACTCCCGCAGTGGCGAGGTCGACGAACTGGCTGAGGTCGATGTCGACTGCGTCGCCTGCCGAGACGGCGACCGCCGTCAGCACAAGGTGGCCCGTCTCGTCGAGCCTGGGCTCAAGCGCGACCGAGAAGGGGATGACCGTGCCGAGCACCTCGATCTCGCTGCCCAGGGCGATCGCGCCGTCGGCGATGTTCACGTCACCCGTGTACCCCGCGTTCTCCGCGAGCCGGTCGAGACCCTCCGAACCGAGCGTGAAGGTCACGTCGACGTCATCGAGTTCGCCCTGTGCGACCTGCATCAGCATCGAGAAGCCGTTGATGGTGACATCCGCCCCCACCGCCTTGCCCGGCACGCGACGCTTGATCTCGGCCTCGGCCCGCGTCTCGGCGAAGTCGCGCAGGCCCATGTCGATCAGCACGAAGGCGCCAGCCAGCATGGCCGCGGCGACCGTGAGGCCGATGATCGCCTTCAGGATGCGTCGGCCGACGCTCGGCTTCGGGTTGCGCGGATCGACGGGCCGGCGAGCCATGGCTACATCCTCTCGGGAGCTGAGACGCCGAGCAGGCCGAGCGCAGTGCGGAGCACCTGGCCCGTGGCGTCGTTGAGCCAGAGCCGCGACGAGTGCACGGATGTCACGGGCTCGTCGCCAAGCGGCGTGACCCGGCAGTTGTCGTACCAACGGTGGTAGGAGCCCGCGAGCTGCTCCGCGTAGCGGGCCACACGGTGTGGCTCGCGAAGTTCGGCGGCGTGCGCGACGACGCGCGGGAACTCGGCGAGCGCCCCCAGCAGCACGCTCTCGGTCTCGTGCTCGAGCGTCGAGGCGTCGAAGCCCTCGCGGGAGACCCCGGATGCGGCCGCGTTGCGGGTGACCTGGTTGGTGCGGGCGTGCGCGTACTGCACATAGAAGACGGGGTTGTCGTTGGTGCGGCGCTGCAGGATCTCGGGATCGAGCGTGAGGGGCGAGTCGGCCGGGTAGCGCGCGAGGGAGTAGCGCAGGGCATCCGTTCCGAGCCAGGCCTGGAGGTCGTTGAGCTCGATGATGTTGCCGGCGCGCTTCGACAGCTTGGCGCCATTGATCGAGACGAGCTGGCCGATGAGCACCTCGACATCCTTCTCGGGGTCGTCACCGGATGCGCCCGCGATCGCCTTGATGCGGTGCACGTAGCCGTGGTGGTCGGCACCGAGCAGGTAGATCTTGTGGCCGAAGCCGCGGTCGGTCTTGCTCAGGTAATAGGCGGCGTCGGCGGCGAAGTAGGTGTAGATGCCGTTGCCGCGCTTGATGACGCGGTCCTTGTCGTCGCCGAAGGTCGTCGTGCGCACCCAGATCGCGTCGTCTTCGTCGTAGACGTGGCCCTGCTCGCGCAGGCGCTCGACGGCCGTGTCGATCTTGCTCGGCGCGCCCGCGTGCAGCTGGCGCTCTGAGAACCAGACGTCGAAGTGCACGTTGAAGCGGGCGAGGGAGTCCTTGATCTCCTGCAACTGCAGCTCGTAGCCGAGTTCGCGGGCAGTGGCCAGCGCCTCCGCGTCGGGCAGGTCGAGCAGGCCGGGCTCACGCTCGAGCACGGTCTTCGCGAGGTCGGCGACATACTGCCCGGGGTAGCCGTTCTCGGGGGTCGGCTCGCCCTTCGCAGCGGCGAGCACGCTCGCGCCGAAGTTGTCCATCTGGTTGCCGGCGTCGTTGATGTAGAACTCGTTGGCGACATCCGCACCGGCGGCGCGCAGCACGCGGCCGAGGGCGTCGCCCAGGGCAGCCCAGCGGGTGTGCCCGATGTGGAGTGGCCCGGTCGGGTTGGCCGACACGAACTCGAGGTTGATCGTCTGGCCGGCGAGCGCATCGCTGCGCCCATAGGCGTCGCCCTGCTCCACGATCGACTTGGCGAGTGCCCCGGCTGCCGCGGCATCGAGGGTCACGTTGATAAACCCGGGGCCAGCGACATCCACCGCTGCGACACCCTCGACATCCTTCAGGGCCGACGCGATCTCGGTGGCGAGCTCGCGCGGGTTGGCGCCCAGCTTCTTCGCGAGCTTCATGGCGACGCTCGACGCCCAGTCACCGTGGTCGCGGTTGCGGGGCCGGTCGAGCCGCACATCGTCGATGGTGACGGATGCGTCACTCCCGCGGGCCGCGATCGAGGCGTTGACGATATCGAGCAGGGCGGCGGAGAGTTCAGCGGGGGTCACGATTCGAATTCTATCGGGTGGGTCATCCGGGGGCGGGTGGCCGCCCCGGGCATGATGGTGGGGTGAACCTCGAGAAGCCCTCCCCCGTCCAGGCCCCCGCTGGCATCGTGCGTCGACGTCGCCTCACCGGCGTCGGTGTCGCCCTCGCTGGGCTCCTCGCGCTCAGCGGCTGCGCGACGAGCGAGCCCACGCCCACTCCGGATGCCTCCGGTTCACCCTCCCCCTCGGCGAGCCCCACGGTGAGTCCCTCCCCAAGCGCCGAGCCGAGCGAGGCGCCCGCCCCGCCCGCCGACGAGGCGGCCCCCGTCGGCGTCACCTGCCAGCAGCTCATCACGCTCGACGACCTCTACGCCTACAACCCCAACCTCGCCTACATCGAGGGCGAGGCACCCGCGGCCGGCACCGCTGGCGCACGAGCCGTCGCTGCGAAGGGCGTCGCCTGCGTCTACCGCAACCTCACGAGCAACGAGACGATCGTCGTCGCCGCGTCCAAGCCCGGGCCGGCAGCGCTCACGCAGCTGCGCGCCGAACTCTCGGCAAACGCGACGCCCGCCGACGGGCTCGGCGGCGAGGGATGGTTCGGGGGCGGCACCGCGACCGTCATCGCGGGCGAGCACCTCGTGACCGTGACATCCGACATCTTCACGGCCGCCGCCGACGCGGCCCAGCTGGCCACGACAGCCGTCTCGCACCTCGGCTAGCAGTGAAAGTTCGCCGCGCGGCGTGCTGCTAACCTAGTCACGCACTTCGGGCCTCCACGCCCGGAGTGCATCCGCCCTCGTAGCTCAGGGGATAGAGCGCCGGTTTCCGGTACCGAAGGTCGGGGGTTCGAATCCCTCCGAGGGCACTTTTTCTTCCCCTCCGTGCTGCTCTCCGCGCGGCGCGCTGGCCGCACGCGCGCTCCTGCGACAGCGCGGTCTTTTTTCATCAGCGCTGCCAAAAATTCGACAGCGCTGTCAAAAGAAGGCAGCCGGCAGCGGCTCCGTAGGTCTGCGCTCCACCGGTCTGCACGCCGGGGTCACCGGGGTGCCTTCGCTCGCCAGTGGTCAATCCGTCAGGCTTGGGGAGTCGCGCGTTCCACGACCCGAAAGCGAACACGATTGCGACGAGGATCGACGGGAAGCCGAGCACGGCAAACATCGCGCGCCCGAACAGAGCGGCGGAAAACAGACACACGAGCGCCAGGATGGCCGCCGACACAGCGACCAGCAGGTACCGCCTACTCCTCGATCTCATGTGGTCACGCTAGCCACGGACTGAACATTTGTCACGTGGACCAGGACGGCTCGCCGAAAGCGAAGGCCTATTGACTTTCGACAGATCGCCTATCGATACTCGATAGATGGACTACGAACTGCCTCGGCCCTCCCCCGCGCTCGTCATCGTCACCCAGGCGTTGCTCGGCGCGCTGTTCCTTGTCGGCATCGGCGTGATCGCTCTGCTGCCAGGGCTCGCGGCGGATGCAGCGACGACTCTCCCCGAGTACGCCGACCTGCGAGCACCGCTCCTCGCGATAGCGATCGCCTTCGCAATCCTTGCCCTCCTCGCACTGGCGATCGTCTCGCTACTCGTGCAGCGGATCTACCGGGGCGCCGTGCTCAACGGCTCGTCCCTGCTGTGGGTGGATGTGCTTGTCGGCACCATCGTGGGCGCGGCCGTGCTGGTGATTGTCGCCTTCGTCGTGATCAGCATCGGGCAAGCGGGCAACCCATTCCTGGCGCTCATCCAAGTGGTGGCGTTTCTGGCGCTCAGCGCGCTCGCCTACCTCACGCTCGTGCTCCGCTCGCTCCTGCGGCGGGCTATCGCGATGAGCACCGAACTGGATGTGGTCGTCTAGTGGCAATCCGCATCTCGATCGACCGAATGTTGGCCGAACGCGGCATGAGCGTTGGCGAGTTCGCGCATGCGATCGGCATCACCCCCGCCAACGTGGCCGTGCTGAAGAACGGGCGCGCGAAGGCCGTGCGGTTCTCCACCCTCAATGCCATCTGTCGCGTACTCGACTGCCAGCCGGGCGACGTGCTGCACTACGAGGATTGAGTCGGCTGCTTGGCGTACCCGCGCACATACGCGCTCCACACCGTGCTGTCGCGATAGGGTCACCAAAAGGGGGTTCCCTCGTGAATGACGACAACGCGCCAGCGGCGCATGAGACCGCTCATGACGCCGACACAAAGCACCACTCACGAGCGAGCCTGAACTGGCTCTCGCTCGCAGCCCTGATCTTCGCACTCATCGCGGCGGCCAGTTTCTTCGTCACGGGAACCGCAGTGCTGGCGGTCTTCGCCGTCGGCGCAGGCCACGTCGCCCTGCAGCAGATCTCCCGGACCCCTCAGCGGGGCCGGGTGCTCGCTGTCATCGGACTTGCGGTCGGGTACGCGATCGGCATCTACGGGCTCTTCCTCACGATTCAGGCGTGGATCGCGTTCGGCCTCCAGCTGCAGGCGCTCTGACCGAGAGCGCCTCAGCCGCGCGGCGTGTAGCCCGCGAGCGGCGTCGGCCCCGGGCTGCTCTCCCACACGCCCGTGAGGCTCGCGGCCACGTCGCCGGGCAGCGCGTCACCGACGCGACGGATGACGCTGAGCACAGCATCCTCGATGGTGACGGTCGTGACCGTGCCGACGGTGTCGACAAGCAGCTCTGACGGCACGGGAACCTCACGCGACTCTGAGCCGCTCCCGCGCACCTGCGCCGTGCCAGCGATGAGTTCACGCTGGCCGTCCTTCTCGACGTAGAGCTCGGCCTCCGTGCCGCCGTTCAGGATCGTGGAGGCGAGCACCTGCGCATACACGGGGTCGCCCGTGGCGTCGTAGGCCCAGCGCTTGCCGAGCACCGAGTGGTCCATGGTGCCGATGAGTGCGGCATCCGCCCCCTCGAGCGGAGCGCCGCGGTAGGTGACCGGCACCTGGAGCTCCTCGCCCTGCCCTGCGCTCAGGATGAAGGTCTCGATGCCGACCTCGCCGGCCGGGTCGTCGAAACGATAGGTCGCGACACTGCGCCACTCCTCCTCGGACAGATATGCCCACGGCTGTTCGACGAGCCAGGGGACGATCAGTTCGAGCTTGCTGGGACGCAACTGCGCGCGGAAGAGGATGGCCATGGCCACAGGATAGCCACGCCGGATGGGCGCGCGATCAGGCTCGCAGGATGACCTTGCCCGTCGTGCTGCGCGACTCGAGTGCCTCGTGCGCGCGGCGCGCATCCCCGAGCGGGAACGCCTCGCCGATGCGCACCGAGAGCGTGCCCTCCGCGATCGCGGCGAAGAGGTCGGCCCAGCGCCACTGCCGCTCCGCCGCATCGCGCAGGAAGTGCCACAGGCTCGGCCGCGTGACCAGGAGCGAGCCGCCCGAGTTGAGGCGCTGCAGGTCGAAGGGTTCCACCTGCCCGCTCGCCCCGCCGAAGAGGATGAGCGTGCCGCGCGTGCGCAGCGAGGCGAGCGACCCGTCGAAGGTCGAACGCCCGACACCGTCATAGACGACGGCGACACCCTCGCCGTCGGTCACCTCGCGACTGCGCTCCGCGAAGTCGTCGTAGGAGAAGACATCCGTCGCCCCGGCCGCCCTGCTCAGCTCGGCCTTCTCAGCGGTCGACGTGGTCGCGAACACCCGCACGCCGCGCGCGACGAGCCACTGCGTCAGCAGCAGCCCGACACCGCCGGCGCCCGCGTGCACGATGACCGTGTCACCCTCGGCCGGCGGGGTGATCGACGTCGAGAGGAAGTGCGCCGTGAGTCCCTGCAGGGGCGCGGCCGCCGCGACATCCAGGTCAACGCCCTGGGGCACGCGCATGGCCAGGTCGGCCCGCACGGTGAAGTACTCGCAGTAGGTGCCGGCAGCATCCACCGTCGCGACCCTGTCGCCGACCTCGAGTGAGGTCACGCCCTCGCCGAGCGCCTCGACGGTTCCGGATGCCTCGACCCCGGGCGTGAACGGAAGCTTCGCCTTGTAGACGCCCGAGCGCACATAGGTGTCGTAGAAGTTGACACCCGCTGCATGGGTGCGCACGAGCACCTCGCCCGGGCCAGGATCCGGCGTCGGCCGCTCCGTCAGGACCAGCTTCTCGGGACCACCCTGCTCATCGACGACGATGCTGCGCATGACATGACTCCACTCTCGTCAGAACCCGTCACTCCAGCGTAGCCACCCGTCTGCGGCACGTCACCGGCCGCGGTTCGCGCGCCGCACCTCACGCGGCGCCTTACCGCCGAGGAACGAGCGCGCCGAATCCACGAGGAACCCCTGCCGCAGCGCCTCCCGGCCGATGAGCATCCTGAACCCCATCGAGTCGCGATTCGCGAGCGTGACCTCCGCCGTGACGGCCCGGCCATGGAGCGAGATGTCCATCAGCACGACGATGCGCTCCGTCGTGTGGCCTGAGGAGCTGCGCACCGACCTGTGATCATGCACATCGCATTCGATCTCGACCGCATCGTGGTGCGATTTCTGCCACGGATGCACGGAGAACCGCACGCGCTCCCGCTCGCCGGGAATCAGCTCGATGTCGAAGGCGTGCAGGCTCGAGGTGCGCGCGCCGGTGTCGAGTTTGGCCTTGATCCAGGGGACGCCGGATTCCGGAATGCTCACCCATTCACGCCACCCGACAGTGGTGATTGAATGAGGATCCTGTCCCATCCCCCCATCTTGTCAGGGCAAGCACAATGAAACTCGCAATTCTTTCCCGCGCGCGCCAGTCGTACTCCACCCAGCGGCTGCGTTCGGCCGCCCTGCAGCGCGGGCACGAGGTCAAGGTGCTCAACACCCTGCGCTTCGCGATCGACCTCTCGGGTGACGAACCCGACCTGCACTTCCGCGGGCGCCCGCTCTCGACCTACGACGCGATCCTGCCGCGCATCGGCAACTCCATCACCTACTTCGGCACGGCCGTCGTGCGGCAGTTCGAGCAGATGGATGTCTACACGCCCAACACGGCCAACGGCATCACGAACGCGCGCGACAAGCTGCGGGCGACACAGATCCTCTCCCGCCACAACATCGCCATGCCCGCAACCGCCTTCGTGCGCAACCGCGCCGACGTGCGGCCAGCGATCGAGCAGGTCGGCGGCGCCCCCGTCGTCATCAAGCTCCTCGAGGGCACGCAGGGCATCGGTGTCATCCTCGCCCCGGATGCCAAGGTCGCCGAGGCCATCATCGAGACGCTGCACTCCACCAACCAGAACGTGCTGATCCAGCGCTTCATCAAGGAGAGCAGGGGCCGCGACATCCGTGCCCTCGTCGTGGGTGACCGCGTGGTGGCGGCCATGCGCCGCAGCGCGGTCGGCGACGAGTTCCGCTCCAACGTGCACCGAGGCGGCAATGTCGAACCCGTTGAGCTCAGCCCCGAGTTCGAGCGCACCGCCGTGCGTTCCGCCCAGATCATGGGCCTCAAGGTCGCCGGCGTCGACATGCTGGAGGGTGCTGATGGCCCGCTGGTCATGGAGGTCAACTCCTCGCCTGGCCTGCAGGGCATCGAGACGGCAACGAAGCTCGACGTCGCCGGCGCGATCATCGACTACATCTCCAACGAGGTCGCCTTCCCCGACATCGATGTGCGCCAGCGCCTCGCAGTCTCGACCGGGTACGGCGTCGCGGAACTGGTCGTGCACGCGGGTGCCGACCTCGTCGGCAAGACGCTCGGCGAATCGGGCCTGCTGGAGCGGGACATCACGGTGCTCACGCTCAACCGCGGCACATCCGTCATCCCAAACCCGCGTTCGCGCCAACTGCTGCAGGCCGAGGACCGCCTGCTGTGCTTCGGCAAGACCGAGGAGATGCGCTCCATGATCCCGAGCCGCAGGAGGCGCGCGAAGGTGCGTCGCCTGCCGAAGGCGCCGCCCTCCGAGTGACGCCTCGGCGTGGCACGGCGGGCTGAGGGTTGGCACCCTTGCAGTTCGGATGCCGCGGACTAGCGTTCCCCGCATGAGCAAGCTGAGCGCCCCGCGGCTCGCGTGGGCTGTCATCATCGGCGCCCTGCTGGGCCTCACCGGCTGCGGCATGACGGTGCCCACCGATCCGGACGGCACGCTCGAGGGCGTCACCGAGGGGGTGCTGCGAGTCGGCGCGACCCCGAACGACGACCGCGTCACGATCGACGATGATGGCGAGCCATCCGGCAACGATGTCGAGCTGGTCGAGGACTTCGCAAACAGCCTTGACGCCGAGATCGAGTGGGTGGTCGGCTCGGAGGAATCGCTCGTGCGCGACCTCGAGACCGGCCGGCTCGACCTCGTGATCGGCGGCATCACCGACACGACACCCTGGTCGAGCAAGGCTGCGGTGACCCGGCCCTACCTCGAAGTCACGGAACCCGACGGCACGACACTCAAGCTCGTCATGCTGGCACCCATGGGCGAGAACGCCTTCCTCACGGAACTCGAGACCTTCCTGACGGAACACGAGCACAAGGACGAGCGGTGAAGGGCAAGTACGAGCTTCGCGAGCTGAGCGAGGAGAAGGAGGCGACGCTCAAGCAGGCGGTGCGCCTGGAGTGGATCACGATCGCCTTCCTCGCCGTGACCGTCACGCTCGTATTCCTCGTGCTCGGCAACTCGCAGGCGATGAAGGCCGCGTGGATCGAGGACATGCTGTCGTTCATCCCGCCCATCGCGTTCCTCATCGCCCTGCGCATCACGCGTCGCAAGGCGACCATCCGGCACCCCTACGGCTATCACCGCGCGGTCGGTGTCGGGCACCTCGTCTCGGCCGTCGCCCTCACGACCATGGGCACGTTCCTGATCATCGACTCGGGGTCAGGACTCATCTCAGGCGAACACCCCTCGATCGGCACGGTCGTGCTCTTCGGCAACGTCATCTGGCTTGGCTGGCTCATGATCGGGGTCATGCTGCTCATCGCGGTGCCGCCCGTCATCATCGGCCGCAAGAAGATGAAGCTCGCAGAAGACCTCCACGACAAGATCCTCTATGCCGACGCCGACATGAACAAGGCCGACTGGATGACGGCGGTCGGCTCGGCAGTCGGCGTCGCGGGGGTCGGAATCGGCCTGTGGTGGTTCGACTCCGCGGCCGCGCTCTTCATCTCGGGCAGCATCCTCTGGGACGGCCTGCGCAACATGAAGGCCGCCGTGCTCGACCTCATGGACGAGCGCGCGATGACCTTCGACGATCGCCGACCGCATCCCGTCGCCGGCGAGCTCCAGGACTACCTGCGGGGCCTGCGCTGGGTGCGGGATGCGGGAGTGCGGGTGCGCGACGAGGGCCACGTCTTCCAGGTCGACGCCTTCGTCGTGCCGAAGTTCGGCCGCACGCCATCACTGCGCCGTTTCGACGAGGCACGCCAGGGATGCATCGCGCTCGACTGGCGCGTGCACGACATCCTGATCGTGCCCGTCGATGAGCTGCCGGAGATGGTCGAGAGCGCGCGCCACCCCGAGCGCGAACGCCACGAATGACTCAGTCGGTGTTGCCCGAGTGCGCCTCGAGGAAGTCGTAGAGCTCGCTGTCGTCGACCCCGGGGAAGGTGCCTGATGGCAGCGGCGAGAGGATGTGCGCGTGCAGCTTGGCGCTCGCCCAGGCCCTGCCCGACCAGCGCTCCGCCTTCTCCCCTGAGGGCCGGCGACAGCAGTTCACATCGGGGCACCGTGAGGTCTCCCGGTTGCGCGTGTCACGGCCGCGGAACCACTTGGCGTCGTTGAATGGCACGCCGAAGGTGATCGAGAACTCCTCCTGCGTGCCCGTGCCGGTCTGTGTCGAGTTCCAGAAGGTGCCCGTCGGGGTGTCGACGTATTGGTAGAACTCGGTCGTGCGGTTCGTGCGGGTGAAGGCCAGCCGGGCGCTCCAGTGGCGACACACGAGCTGGCCCTCGGTCGAGCCCGTGACATCCGTCGGCAGCAGCAGCCCGTCGTTCTCGTAGCCCTTGTAGAGCGCACCGTCGTCGCCGACGCGCAAGAAGTGGACGGTCATGTCGAGGTGGGATGTCGCGAGGTTCGTGAACCGCAGCGCCGCCGCCTCGTGCGTGACGCCGAAGGCATCGCGGAAGTCCTCGATCGCGAGGTTGCGGTCGCTCTTGGCCTTCGTGAGGAAGTCGACCGAGGGGCCGAGCGGCATGAGGCACGCGGCCGCGAAGTAGTTGATCTCGAGCCGCTGTTGCAGGAACTGCGCGTAGCTCTCGGGCTCGCGGTGGTCGAGCAGGCGGTGGGCCATCGCCTGCAGCGCCATCGACCGCAGGCCGTGGCCGCCGGGGATCGAGGCGGGCGGCAGGTAGATGCGCCCGTTCTCGAGGTCGGTCACGGAGCGGGTCGAGTGCGGCAGGTCGTCGACGTGGATGAGGTCGAAGCCGAGCTTCTTGGCCATGAGCGCGACCGACCGGTGCGTGAGCGCGCCCGTCGTGTGGCCGACGCCCCGCAGCAGGTCCTCCGCGAGCGTCTCGAGCTCGGGCAGGTAGTTGTTCTTCCCCCGCATGTGGTGCCGCAGTTCCGTGTTGGCACGGCGGGCCTCCTCGGGGGTCGCGATGGCCTCTCTCGCGCGCCTGGCAAGTTCCCGGTGCAGCCCGACGAGCGCCTCGAGCGTCTCATCGGCCATCGAGCGGGTGACACGGATGCCCGGGAGCCCGAGTCCCCTATAGAGGGCGCCCTGTTGCATCCGTTCGAGTTCGATCTCGAGGGCGGCCCGCTTGGTGGGCGGTTGGGAGTTGAGGAGTTCGGCGACCTCGATGCTGAGGCTGTCGGCGATCGACTGCAGGAGCGACAGCCGGGGTTCGCGCCGCCCGTTCTCCATGAGTGAGAGCTGGCTGCCCGCGATGCCGACGCTGGCCCCCAATTGGTCGAGCGTGAGGCCTGCTCGGGTGCGGAAATGGCGGATGCGCTGGCCCAGTGTTGCAAGATCGGTCACGACTTTATCCTAGCGAAAGAATTGCGTTTCTTACTCGCATATACCGCCGAAACCCGCTTACAGGTGGACTCATACTGTAATCACCAAGCATTTTTGCGCACCCGCGCACAGAACGGACGGACAAGCCGATGACACTGACGACACCGAGGCCCAGCTCGACTGAGACCACGTCCGAGGCCTATGCCGGCGTGCCGAAGGGTGCAAACCCGAAGGTTGTTGCGTGGGTCGACTCCATCGCGGAACTCACGAAGCCTGACCGTGTCGTCTGGTGCGACGGCTCTCCCCAGGAGTGGGACCGCCTCACGCGTGAGATGGTCGCCGCGGGCACGCTCATCAAGCTGAACCCCGAGCACCGCCCCTACAGCTTCCTCGCCCGCAGTAATCCCAGCGATGTCGCCCGCGTCGAGTCGCGCACCTACATCTGCTCCGAGAAGGAAGAGGATGCGGGGCCCACCAACAACTGGATCGCCCCGGCCGAGATGCGCAAGACCTTCGACGAGATCTTCGACGGCTCGATGCGCGGCCGCACGATGTACGTCATGCCCTTCTCGATGGGCCCCATCGGCAGCCCGCTCGCGAAGCTCGGCGTGCAGGTCACCGACTCCCCCTACGTCGTCGCGAGCATGGCCGTCATGACCCGTATGGGCACGGCAGCCCTTGAACTGATCAACGACGACACCGAGTGGGTCGCCGCCGTGCACAGCGTCGGCGCGCCCCTCGAGCCCGGACAGCAGGATGTCGCGTGGCCGTGCAACGACACGAAGTACATCAGCCACTTCCCCGAGACCCGCGAGATCTGGTCGTACGGCTCCTCCTACGGCGGCAACGCGATCCTCGCGAAGAAGTCCTTCGCGCTTCGCATCGCCTCCGTGCTCGCCCGCGACGAGGGCTGGCTCGCCGAGCACATGCTGCTCCTCAAGGTCACGAACCCCCGCGGTCGCGTCTTCCACGTCGCCGCAGCGTTCCCCTCGGCCTGCGGCAAGACCAACCTCGCGATGCTCCGCCCAAGCATCCCGGGCTGGAAGGTCGAGACGATCGGTGACGACATCGCGTGGCTCCGCCCCGGACCGGACGGTCGCCTCCGCGCGATCAACCCCGAGGCCGGCTTCTTCGGGGTCGCCCCCGGCACGAGCCCCAAGACGAACGCGACCGCGATCGACACCCTTTGGGGCAACACGATCTTCACCAACGTCGCACTGCGCGAGGACGGCGACGTGTGGTGGGAGGGCCTGACCGACAAGGCGCCCGCGAACCTGACCGACTGGCAGGGCAACCCCTGGTCGCCCGAGTCCGGCACCCCCGCTGCGCACCCCAACTCGCGCTTCACGGTCGCCGCACACCAGGCGCCGTCGATCGCGGACTCCTGGGACGACCCCCAGGGCGTGGTCATCGACGCGATCATCTTCGGCGGACGCCGCGCCACCAACGTGCCGCTCGTCGTCGAGGCCCGCGACTGGGAGCACGGCGTCTACATCGGCGCGACCGTCTCCTCCGAGCGCACGGCCGCTGCGGAGGGTGCTGTCGGCGAGCTTCGCCGCGACCCCTTCGCCATGATGCCGTTCTGCGGCTACAACATGGCCGACCACTGGTCGCACTGGCTCTCGGTGGGCGAGAACCTTCGCTCCGCCGGCAACATGCCGCGCATCTTCCAGGTCAACTGGTTCCGCAAGGACAGCGAGGGCAAGTTCATCTGGCCCGGCTTCGCCGAGAACGCCCGCGTGCTCGAGTGGATCCTCGACCGCGTCGACGGCCGCGCGACGGCTCGCGAGACGGCACTCGGCTACGCACCGTCCGAGGGCGCCCTCAACATCGACGGCCTGGACCTGAGCGACGAGCAGATGCAGGAGCTCTTCGCCATCGATCCCGAATCGTGGCTCGCCGAGATCGAGGACACCGAGCAGTTCTTCGCCCAGTTCGGCGAGAAACTGCCCGCACAGCTCAGCGAACAGCTCAGCGAACTGCGCAAGCGCCTCAGCGAGACGAAGTAACGCTGCAAGCCGCCTGAAAGGGGCGTCACTCCACACGGAGTGACGCCCCTTTCTGCATCCCCGCCCCAACGTTTCGGCAACGACGCGCGTCTTGGAAGATGAAGGGCGCACCAGCGGTGCACGCTGGGCAGATGACATCCGATGCAGGGGGAAGGACCACGTGAGCGAGGCGGGGTGGGAACAGGTCGTGCGCGAGCTCGTCGCGCACCGCGGCGACGCACTCGTGCGCTATGCCTCCCTCGTCTCGGGAAGCCCGGATGATGCGGCCGACCTCGTGCAGGATGCCCTCGTCAAGACCTTCGGCCGGCTCCGGAACGGTCTGAGCCTGCAGAGCGCAGAGGCCTACGTGCGCAGGGCCATCCTCAATGCGGCGGTCGATCGCGGTCGTCGCGTCACCCGCTGGCGCCGCATCTCGCACCTCACGGCAACGGTCGATGAGCAGGAGTCCCCCGCGCCGGCGACGGAGGCGCGACTCGACCTGGCCGAGCAGCTGCGGCGGCTCGCCCCCCGCGAACGGGCCTGCCTCGTGCTCCGCTACTACGAAGACCTCAAGGTCGACGACATCGCGGCGAGCCTCGGCATCAGCTCGGGAGCCGTCAAGCGGTATCTGAGCGACGGACTCGCCAAGCTCTCCGCGGCGCTGCAGGACGGTGGCGCGCAACCGACGAATGACAGCATCCAGGTCAGGAGCATCCCATGACAGATGATCGTGCACGCCACGAGACGCAGGAGGAGCGCCGGCTGCGCCAGCTGCTCGTCGAGGGCGCCGTGCCCGGCACGCTCGACACCGATTCCGTCATCCGGCGCAGCCGCTCACGGCGTCGGGTGGGTGCCGTCATGACGACGGCGGTGTCGGCACTCGCCGTCGTGGGGATCGGTGCCGCCGCGCTCGGCGGGCTGGGCGACATCCTGCCCCGCACCTCGGTGGCGGACGCGGGTTCCAGCGAGGAGGCGACGCTCTTCGGCGCGGAGGGCGGGGCATCCGATTCGGGCATGCACCTGGCACCCGCCAGCAAGGTGCATCCCTGCGCGGCTCCCGTGTCGGAGGTCGCGCCGAGCATGACAGGGCTCGTGGCGACGCCCGAGTTCGAAGAGCTCGCCGCCGCAGACGGCACCGTGAAGCACGGCACCGTGACCCTGAGTAACACGGGCATCGACACGGTACGAGGCACAGTGCCGCAGGAACCGGTCATCGCGCTTGCCGAAGACAGCGTGACCGTGTGGCACAGCAGCGAAACCGGTGAGCTGCCCAGCGCCGTCGTCGACCTGGAACCGGGCGAGTCGATGCGCCTCGAGGCGAACTACCTCCCCGTGCGCTGCGAGCAGGAGGACAAGACGCGCGAGCGCCTGCGCGACGACCTGCCGCCCCTCGAACCCGGCATCTACCAACTGCGGGCTGTCATCCCGCTGACGCTGGACGACGGATCGGCGCCCGAACTCATCACGGGCCCGGCCCAGGAGATCACGCTGCGATAGCCAGCATGGCAGGGCTCGGTGCCCGCCGATACAGTCGAGGCGTGACAGCCCTCGCAGCCCCTCGACCCATCCGCCCCTCCCTCCGCCGCGGTGCCGCGCGAGCGCTCGCGGCCGTCCTCCTCGCCATCGTCGCCGTGTGCACGGTGCCCGCGGCGGCGTCTGCGGAGGAACCCGTGCGGTTCGGCGGATCGGACGTCATTGACTCCGCTGGCGTGCTCGGCGGCGAGGCGGCCGCCGTCGAAGAGGCGCTCGACGAGCTCTATGCCGAGGCAGGCATCCAGCTGCTCGTCGCCTACGTCGACACCTTCGACGGGATGGCGCCTGCCGAGTGGGCGCAACGCACCGCGGAGCGCAACGGACTCGGCTCGAACGACGTGCTGCTCGCGGTGGCGGTCGAGGATCGCAGCTACGTCACCTGGTACCCCGAGGACTTCGAGCTGAGCGAGGGCAAGACGCTCTCGGTCGAGCAGGACGACATCGAGCCCCGGCTCCGAGCCGACGACTGGTCGGGCGCCGCCATCGCCGCGGCCGAGGGTTACGCGCGCGCCAGCCAGGGCATCAATTGGCTGCCCATCCTCGCCGGCGCTGCCATCATCGCACTGGGCGTGTGGGGCTTCACTGCCTTCCGTCGGCGCAGGGCCGCGAACGCACAGCGGCGAGCGGATACTGCCCGCCTCGAGGAACTGGAACAGCGGGCATCCATCGCCCTCGTCGCGCTCGATGACGAGCTCATGACCAGCGCGGAGGAACTCGCCTTCGCCGCGGCCCAGTTCGGGGAGGCGGCGACGAAGCCGTTCCGCGACGCCGTCGCCGAGGCGCGAGCCAAGTCGATGGAGGCCTTCGCGCTCAAACAGAGGCTCGACGACACGGAGGAGGAGCCGGATGCGGAGCGCGCCGCCATGGCTGAGCAGATCATCGCGTTGACGGCCGAGGGCGACGCCGCCCTCGACGCGCAGGCGGCCGCCTTCGCCGAGCTGCGGGAACTGGAGAAGAACGCGCCGCAGGCACTCGCCGAGGCAGGACGCACGGCGGTCGACCTGGAGGAGAAGGTCGCAGCATCCGAGCGGGCGCTCTCAGACATGGCCGGGCGCTACGACGCGTCGGCCCTCTCGGCCGTGGCCGACAACCCGGCACGGGCGCGCGAGCTGCTCACCTTCGCCGCCAAGTCGCGCGCCGCTGCCGAGAAGGCCATTGCCGCGGGGCAGTCGGGGGACGCCGCCGTGCAGGTGCGCGCGGCGCAGGCGACCGCGGGGCGCATCGCCCAACTCAGCGATGCCGTGGATGCGCTCGCGACCGAGCTTGCCGAGGCATCCGCCCACCTCGCCGCGGCCGTGCGCGACACGCAGGACGACCTGGCAGCCGCGCGACCGCTCGCAAACGACCCGAGGATGCACGCCTCGACGCAGGAGCTCACGCTCGCGATGGGGAAGGCCTCCGCCGCGGTCGAGCGGGCGTCGTCGCCCGAGGGTCAGCGCGACCCACTCGTGAGCCTCACCGCCCTCACGGCGGCCGATGCGGAGCTCGACCGCATCCTCGCGATCGCACGCGAGGAGCAGGAGCGCACCGCTCGCGCCCTCCGCCAGCTTCCCGACACCATCAAGCGGGCCGAAACCGCCGTAGCGCAGGCGTCATCGTTCATCACGACGCGGCGCGGAGCCGTGAGGGAGCACGCCCGCACTCGGCTCGCCGAGGCCGAGCGACTCCTCGCCACCGCCGTCGCCGCCCAGCACGACCCGGTCGGCGCCGTCGACACCGCCCTGCGCGCCGCCAGCACGGCTGATGCCGCCCTCTCCCGCGCCCAGTCGGACGTGCGCGCGGCGAGCAGTTACGGCTCGAGCGGCGACAACGACAGCGCCGTGCTCGGTGCCCTGCTCGGCGACCTCATCTTCGGCGGCTCCGCGAGTCGCGGCACGACGTGGGGCGGCTCGCTCGGTGGGTGGGGCGGGTCATCGAGCCGACGCAGCAGCCGCGGCTCGAGCCGCTCGCGCAGCAGCAGCATCGGGAGGAGCAGCGGGCGCAGCTTCGGCGGCTCGCGAGGTCGCACGGGAGGCGGCCGGTTCTGACGCGCGGCGCTCCCTGTCGACGCTGAGTCGCGTCCGATACAGTCGCAGGGAGGGCGCCCGCTGCCCGTGACGAAAGGACACCTCTATGGCCAAGCAATCCATCTTCGGTCGCATCGCGCAGCTGGCGAAGGCCAACATCAACGCGCTTCTCGACGCGGCGGAGGACCCCGCCAAGATGCTCGACCAGATGGTCCGTGACTACAAGAACAGCATCGAGGAGGCCCGCGCCGCGACCGCCGACACGATCGGGAACCTGCGCATGCTCGAGCAGGACCACGCTGAGGATGTCGCGAACGCCGAGGACTGGGGCCGCAAGGCCATTGCGGCCAGCCGCAAGGGCGACGAACTGCGCGCCGCTGGGAACACTGCGGACGCGGACAAGTTCGACAACCTCGCAAAGGTGGCGCTCGGCCGGCAGATGTCCGCCGAGAAGGAGGCGCGCGACGCGGAGCCCATCATCGCGAGCCAGACCGCCGTCGTCTCGCAGCTCAAGACGGGCATCGAGGCGATGGAGGGCAAGCTGCGCGAGCTCTCCGCCAAGCGCGACCAGCTGATCGCCCGCTCGAAGACGGCGGAGGCGCAGTCCCAGGTCATGGATGCCATGAAGAGCATCGACCTGCTCGACCCGACAAGCGAGATCAGCCGCTTCGAGGAGAAGGTGCGGCGCGAGGAGGCACGCGTGCTGGGCCAGCAGGAACTCGCATCCTCGAGCCTCGACGCGCAGTTCGAGCAGCTCGAGATGACGGATGAGGCGATCGAGCTCGAGGCCCGCCTCGCCGCACTCAAGTCGGGCGGCACCCCGAAGGCTGTGACCTCGGGAGAGTGAGCATGTTGGGAGGCTGCCACGGCGTGAAAGACTGACGCCGTGGCAGCCTCCTTCTTTGTCGTCCCGCAGTGGCAGGGCTCCCCTTCGACCCGCGCGATGCGGCTCGCCGACGGGGCGCACGCGATCAGCCGCGACCTCCCCAGTTCCTCGACGACGGTCGTGGACGTGCCCGCGGGCGCGGGCGACGCCCTTGGCACCCTCGTGAATCGCCTCTCCTCGGTCATCGCGGTGCGCGACAGCCTCGCGGCAGCGCTCTCGAAGGCGAGCGCACCGCCCATCACGATCGGTGGCGACTGCGGCGTCGCGCTGGCCGCGGTGCCGCATGCGCTGGGGCCGGATGTCGCGGTGCTGTGGTTCGACGCCCACCCCGACCTCAACACCCCTGCGTCCTCGCCGTCGGGCGCCTTCACGGGCATGGTGCTGCGCACGCTGCTGGGCGAAGGCGAGCCCATGCTCGTGCCCGCACATCCGCTCTCACCGTCGCAGCTGGTGCTGGTGGGCGCCCGCGACATCGACGGGAGCGAGGCGCAGTTCATCGAGACGGCGGGCATCCCCGTCCTGGGGAGCGAGAGCACGAGCGACGAGGTCGTCGAGGCGGTGGCCGCCACGGGCGCGAAGTCGGTCTATGTGCACATCGACCTGGATGTGCTCGACCCCGCGGCCGTGAGCGGACTGGGCAACCCCGTGCCCTTCGGGATGCAGGTCGAGCAGGTGACGTCGACGATCCGCGCCGTCGTCTCCCGCTTCCCCTTGGCCGGGGCGGGTATCAGCGGCTTCATGCCGGCGTCTCCCGACGATGCCGAGGATGACCTCGGCACGATCCTTCGGATGATCGGCGCTCTGACGCGCTGAAGTGGCGCCTCAGGCGCGGCCCGGCCGGGCGAGTCCCGCGTAGAGCGCCAGGAGCGCGGTCGCGTTGGTGCCCCACGTGAATCCGAGCGCGTGTTCGCGGGCGCGCCGCGCGAGCTGCTCGCGGGCAGCCTGGTCGTCGAGGAGTGACCCGACGGCGGCGGCCCAGTCCTCGGGGTCACGCGAGTCGAGCAGCACCCCCGACTCCCCCTCGGCGATCGACTCCATGAGGCCCGTGCTGCGGTAGCCGACGACGGGCGTCCCGCTCGCCGCCGATTCGAGGGCGACGAGCCCGAAGGTCTCCGAGTGCGAGGGCACGAGCGTGAGGGTCGCGACCGCGAGGAGGTTGGCGAGTGGCTGGCGGTCGAGTGCGCCCACGAAGCGCACGTCGTCCTCGACCCCGAGTCGGCTCGCGAGCGCGCGGAGTGATTCGAGGTACGGCTCGTCGCCGGGGGTGGCCTCCCCCGCGATGAAGAGCACGGGCGTCCACCCCCGCCTGCGGCGGAGGGCCGCCAGCGTGCGAACGGCGAGCTCCTGGTCCTTGAGCGGCTGCACGCGGCCGACGACCGCGAGCACGGGGCGGCCCTCCTCGATCGAGTACTCCCGCCGCACCCTCCCGGCCGCGGCACGGTCGGGCGTGAAGAGCGAGACGTCGACCCCGGGCGGGATGACCCAGACCCGCTCGGCCGGTGCGTGCAGGTCGTCGATGAGGCATCCGACCTCGGCGACGGAGCCCGCGACGACGGCGCTCGCCTGGCCCGCAAGGTATCCCTCCGAGCGCAGCCGCAGCTCTGGTTCCGGCTCCTGCCCGGCCGCGAGGTGGCGGTTCTTCATCGCCGCGAGCGTGTGGAAGCTCTGCACGAAGGGAACGCCGAGTTCGAGCGACACCGGCAGGGTCGCGATGCCGCTGAGCCAATAGTGGGCATGGATGACGTCGTAGCGAGGTGCCGTGCGGCCCGCGAGGCGTGCAACCGACTCCCCGAACTCGTCCGTCAGCGCGGGCAGTCGAGACTTGTCGACGGATGCCGGCGGCCCGGCGGGCAGCGCATGGATGCTGACGCCCGGTTCCACGATGGTGACGGAGGGCGCCCCGGATGCGCGGGTCAGCAGTTCGACCTCGACGCCGCGTTTCGCGAGCTCGTGCGCGGTCGCGAGTAGCGAGACGTTGAGCCCGCCCGAGTCGCCCGTTCCCGCCTGCTGGGCCGGCGGCGTATGCATCGCGACAAGTGCGACCCTCCCCACCGTGCCCGTCATGTTCTCACTGTATCCGGCGAGGCATCCGGGGCCCCTGCTACAAATGGCTCATGACACGCGGCACGCCGGGCACCCGCCTCGAGCGCGCGTGCCGCCGGGTCGTCGGCTTCGGGCGCAGGCTCCCGCTCCTGCGGCGCGCAGCCCTCAGTCCGCTCGTCGCGCGCCCCGGCTACTGGCTCGCGACGGCGGCCGGCCTGCTCTGGGGTGCCCTGCTGTCGCGTGGCCGCATCCGCCGACGGGGCGGCGTCATCGTCGCAAGCGGATGCCCGCGGTGGGCGTTCGGGCGCGGGGGCACGACGATCGGCGCCGTGTACCTCACCCGCGACCAGCTCGGCACCGGCGTGCTCGCGCATGAAGCCGTGCACAGGGCACAGTGGCGGCGTTACGGCCTCGCCTTCATTCCCCTGTACTTCGCGGCGGGGCTCGACCCGCGCCGCAACCGCTTCGAGATCGAGGCCGGACTGCGGCGGGGCGGGTATCGATAGGGCGTCACGCTCTCATAACGGAGGCCCGTTCGCGGGCGAGCCTCGCCACCCTGCAGTATTCTCGGCTTTGCCCGACGCTGCGGGCTGACTGGAGGATCATGAAGCTTCGTGTCGCCCTCGCCGGGGTCTCGCTGCTGGCATTCGCTCTCGTGGGCTGCGCCGACGCGGGGAGCGAACCAGAGCCCGTCGACACCACGAAGTCCCCGAGTGCGGCACCGCAGCCGTCCGCGTCCCCCACGCCACCGACCGAGCCGGCTGGCCCTGAGCCCCTCTCGTGCAACACGATCATCACGCAGCAGACCCTCGACGGCTTCGAGGCTGCGGGATACGTGCACGAGGTGGACTTCGAGTCGCAGTTGCGCTCGGAGAGTCGCATCGAGGCGCTCTTCTTCGACTATGGCGGGCTCGCGTGTTTCTGGTACCTGCCGAACAGTGACGGCTGGTTCACGGCCGCGTACTCCGAGATCACCGAGACCCAGGCGACCGAGGCCCAGGCGCTCCTGGAGGCGGAGGGCTATGTGCGCGCGGAGTCCGGCACCGACGTGACCTACTCGGTCGACCCGGAGGCGAACCTCCTCGGCCACCAGGACACGTACCTCTTCGAGCCGGGCGCCTGGTACCACTCGAACCACGCGGAGGGCGTCTCGGAGATCCGCACGGTCGTCGGCACTCGCCGTTAGCGGAGGGCGCCCGCGGTCACCACTGCGCGGGGTGGCGCTTCTGCCACTGCACGCGACGCTCCAGCTGTGCTCCGATCGCGAGGAGGGTGCCCTCGCCACCGGGCCGGCCGATGAGCTGGATGCCCATGGGGAGCCCGTCGTCCGTCTCGTGCACTGGAAGCGTGATCGCCGGCAGGCCACACACGTTCACGAATGAGGTGAAGGGCGTGTACTGCACCTGCTGCTCGAAGTTGCGCTCGCCGTCCTCGCTGTCGTACCAGCCGATCGGCCGTGGCGTCATGGCGAGGCTGGGGGTCACGACAGCATCGACGTGGGCGAACTGCGCGATGACGGACCGCTCGAACGCCGTGAGCCACGCGAGCGCCTCTGCGAGCTGACGCGCGCTAATCTCCCGTCCACGGTGCACGAGCCACTGGGTGAGCGGTTCGAGCAGCGTCATCGCCTCACCCTCGGCCGGGATCGAGGCGGCGCCGACCTGCCAGATGGTGCGGAAGTGCGGCGCGTAGTCGGGCGAGGGCTCAAGCGCGATGTCCTGCAGGCCGTGCCCGATCGCGGCGAGCTCTGCGACACCACGATCGAGGGCGGCCTGCGCCTCAGGCGAGACGCGGATGTCGTAGGCATCGTCCCAGGGGCTCGTCGTCATGACGCCAAGCTGGAAGCGCCCCTCTCCGCGAACGGCGCTCCCGAGCAGCGCGCCCTCCCGCGAACGCGGCGCTCGCAGCGTGTAGGGGAAGTCGCCCTCGCCGATCATCGCGTCAAGCAGCATCGCGGCATCCGCGACCGTGCGCGCGATGGGGCCGGCGACGCCGAGGCCTGCGAGCGAGCCGATGCCCGACCCCGCCGGCACGAGCCCGCGTGAGGGCTTGAGCCCCACGAGCCCCGTCGCTGCCGCAGGGATCCGCACCGAGCCACCACCGTCGGAGCCTGGTGCGAACGGAAGCAATCCCGCCGCGACCGCGACGGCCGCTCCCCCGCTGGAGCCGCCTGCGCCGAGTTCGGTGTTCCACGGTGTGCGGGCCGGCGGCGCGACGAGGGATTCCGTGTAGGACGGGAGCCCGAACTCGGGGGTGTTCGTCTTGCCGAGGCTGATCGCTCCCGCGGCGTCGAGCACCCGGGGCAGCTCGTCGCTCTCGTCGGGCACGAAGTCGGCCATGAGCCGGGAACCGAACTTGGTGGGGACGCCGGCCCTGCGGTTGAGGTCCTTGTCCGCGAAGGGGAGCCCCCAGAGAGGGGCGCTCCGCGGATGCTCCTGCTCAAGCGAAGCTGCTCGCTCCCGTGCCGCCTCTGGCGTGACGGTGACGAATGCCCCGAGTTGCCCGTCGAGGCGCTCGATGCGGTCGAGGTAGTGGGAGACGAGTTCGAGGGCCGTGATCTCGCCCCGGCGAAGCCAGTCCCACTGCTCCTGCGCGGTGAGGTGGTGGAGTTCGAACATAGGTGAAGCCTAGGGCTTGACAACAGGCATGGTTAAGTGGTTCATTAGTTGAGTAACCAACCAGCGAAGCGGAGAAGCCATGGAAGAAGGACGACCGATCTTCGTGCAACTTGCGGAACAGATCGAGAACGACATCCTGAGCGGCGCACTGCCCGAAGAGACCCAGGTGCCTTCCACCAACGAGTTCGCCGCGTTCCACCGGATCAATCCCGCCACCGCCGGCAAAGGGGTAAACCTGCTCGTCGACGCCGGCATCCTCTACAAGAAGCGAGGCATCGGAATGTTCGTCGCCACCGGATCCCGCGACCGCATCGTGCGCCAGCGCCGAGAGCGCTTCGAGATCGACTACGTGCAGCCGCTTCTTGTCGAAGCAACCAAGCTCGGCCTCACGCACGACGAAGTCGCCGCACTCATCAGGACAACCACCATGGAAGGAAGCACGTCATGAGCCCCGTCGTACAGGTCTCGGGCCTGAGCAAGCACTTCGGCAGCGTCCGCGCTGTCGAAGATGCGAGCTTCAGCCTCGAGCAGAACAAGATCACCGGCCTGCTCGGCCGCAACGGTGCAGGCAAGAGCACCCTCATGAACCTGCTCACAGGGCAGGAGTTCGCCACCCGCGGCGACATCAAGGTCTTCGGCGCCTCACCCGTCGAGAACGCGAGCGTGCTGCGGAACATCTGCTTCATCAAGGAGAGCCAGCGCTACCCGGAGGACTTCTACGTCAAGCACGTCTTCAAGAGCGCGCCCTGGTTCTTCGAGAACTGGGACGCCGAGTTCGCAGAGCAGCTGATCGACGAGTTTCGCCTGCCCACCGCGCGGCGCATCAAGAAGCTCTCGCGAGGGCAGCTCTCGGCCGTCGGCATCATCGTCGGACTCGCCTCGCGGGCTCCCCTGACCTTCTTCGATGAGCCGTACCTCGGCCTCGACGCCGTCGCCCGGCAGCTCTTCTACGACCGCCTCCTCGAGGACTACTCCGAGCATCCGCGCACCGTCGTGCTGTCGACGCACCTCATCGACGAGGTCAGCATGCTGCTGGAGCACGTGCTCCTCATCGACGACGGCCGCATCGTCATCGACGAAGACGCCGAAACCCTCCGCAACACGGCAACGACCGTGGTGGGCACGCGCAGCGCCGTCGAGGCATTCGTCGCGGGTCGCGAGATCCTGCACCGCGACGGCATCGGCGGCCTCGCATCCGTCACGATCGGCGGCCTCGACGACAGCGAGCGCGCCGCCGCAAGCGCCGCAGGGCTTGAACTCACGCCCGTTTCCCTGCAGCAGCTCATCATCCGAAAGACGGGCACCACGACACGAGAGTTCGAGCAGAGCGCATGACCACGACAATCCAACTCCCCACGCGCAGCAGCGGTGGCGACGAACTGCAGCGCATCGTCAACGTCGCCAAGCTGCACATCACCGCCCGGTTCGCCCTGCTGGTGCTTCCGTGGCTGATCCTGGCGATCATCTTCGTCGCCAACCTCGCGATCTGGATGCTCATCCGCACCGCCGCCGGCGACGAGGCGATGTCCGAGGCGGGCGAGGGCATGCAGTTCTCAGGCGCCTCGAGCTTCATCTTCGTCTACATGATGGTCGTGGCGGTGCAGGCAGTGAACGCGACCTTCCCGTTCGCCCTCGGCTTCGGCGTGACGCGGCGTGACTTCTACCTCGGGTCCAGTCTCGTGTTCGTCGGCCTGAGCGCGTACTTCGCGGCCGGGCTCACGTTCCTGAACTGGGTCGAGAGGTCGACCAACGGCTGGGGCCTCGGCGGGCGGATGTTCGACGTCGTGTACTTCTCTACCGAGAATCTGCTCACGCAGTTCCTGCAGTTCTTCCTCGTGTTCCTGTTCTTCTTCTTCGTCGGCGCCGCGACCGGTTCGGTGTACGTGCGCTGGAAGAGCTTCGGGATGATCGTGTTCTTCGCCGCACTCGGCTTCGCCCTCATCGGTGCCGCCGCCGTCATCACGCTCACCGAAAGCTGGGGCGCGGTCGGCGAATGGTTCGTGTCGAACGGCCCGCTCGGGGTGGCGCTCTGGCTGCTCGTGCCGACCGTGCTCTCGGCGCTGGCCGGCTTCCAGCTCCTGCGGAGGGCCACGCCAAGGAACTGAACCGCTAGCTCTCCAGTTCGAGACGAAGCTGCCGCAGCATCCGATCGAACTCCCCCGGCGCCCGCTCGACGACGGCTCTCCCAGAGAACCGTCCGAGCGGGCGCTGGCGTTTTGAGACATCGAGGATGACGTGCGTGACCTGGGAACCGTGGTCGTCAGCGACGACGCGGTACTCGCCGCGATACCAGCGACCGCCCTCACTCACGACGAGATGCGCGCGCGGATCAGCCAAGAAGCGGCTGCGTCGCTGCTCGCCCGGATCGCAGCGCGCGGCGATGGCCTCATAGACCTCGTGCGGGCGCGCGCGAAGATGACCGTGCAGCGTGAGGAGCACACGGTGCGGCTCAGGCCGCCGGCGGGAAGCCTCGGTCATGGAGCGCTGTCGCCTACTTGAGCGACTTCTGCATCAGGATCGTGCCGAGCCAGCGGTCGAACTTGAAGCCGACCCGGCCCATGCGCCCGATCTCCTTGAAGCCGAACTGCTCGTGGAGGCGGATGGAGCCCTCGGCACCGCGGTCGGCGATGACGGCGACGATCTCCTTGATGCCAGCCGCGCGGGAACGCTCGACCAGCTCGGCCATGAGGGCGCGCCCGAGTCCCTTCCCGGTCGCGGCCGGGCCGAGGTAGATGGAGTTCTCGACCGTGTAGCGGTAGGCCGCCTTCTCCTTCCACGGGTACACGTAGGCGAAGCCGAGGATCTCGCCCGTCGGGCTCACGGCGACGAGGAAGGGAAAGCCCAGCTTCTGCATGTGCGCGAACTTCGAGCGCAGCGAGCGCAGCGTCATGGGCGACTCGTCGAAGGTCACGGTCGTGTTGGCGACGTAGTGGTTGTAGATCTCCCGCACGGAGGGCAGGTCTTCCACGGTCCCCTCCCGCACCGTGTAGGAGAAGACCTCCCGCTCGGGGGCCGGCGGCCGCAGGTGGGCGGGAAGCGTGCGTCGTTCGAGGTATTCCTCTTCAAGCATCAGGTGACATCCCTACGCCAGGTCGTGACCGCGCCGATCGTCGCGGCAATGGCTGCGAATGCGAGGAGCACGAGACCACCCTGCCACCATTCGAGCAGGCCGGCCGACGACGGGCCCGACATGACCGCGAAGACGCTCGACCCCACAAGGGCATCGCCCGCGGCTCCCGGGAGGAAGCGGCCAATCTCTGCGAAGCCCTCGACAAGCATCCCGACCGTGCGCAGGATCGGCTCGACGAACTGTGTGAAGGCGAGGAGGACGACGATCGCGGCGATCTGATTGGGGATCAGCGTGCCGAGTCCCACGCCGATGATCGCCCAGATGCCCATCGCGAGCACGGCGCGGCCGAACATGAGCCAGGTCTGCGAGTCGTCGAGCCCCGTCACCATGTCGCCCGCGGCGAGGAGGGGCGCTCCGACGGCGACGGATGCCGCGAGGGCGACGACGCCATAGAAGATGCCGAAGCAGAACAATGTCACGAGCTTGGCGGCGAGCACGGTTCCGCGGCGCGGCGTCGCAAGGAACGTGGGCGTCAGCGTCTGGTGCCGCACCTCGCCTGTCACGGAGAGCGTGCCGAGGATGACGGGGAAGACGTAGCCGACCGTGACGGCGACGCTGTAGACCAGCTCGTGGAGTCCGCTGACGCCGCCCGTCTCGACGGCCCCGGGGAACAGCCCGCCGAAGGCGGCCCCGAGGACCGCCGCGGTGAACGCCACGTAGACGGCGAGGATGACCCCCAGCAACCACCACATGCGGGTCGTCGTCAGCTTCGTGAACTCTGAGCGCAATGCTCCCGTGAACCTCACTTGGAGCCTCCTTCGCCCACGATGTCGAGGAATGACTGCTCGAGTCCGCCGTGACGCGGCGCGAGCAGCGAGAGGGGGATGCCCGCCGAGAGCGCGGCAACTCCGACCGCGGCCGAGTCGATGCCCGTGATCGTGACCCCGGCATCGGTCATCTCAGCGGTGCCTCCCGCCGCCAGGACGGCTGCCGCGAGCGCCGCGCGGTCGGGCGCATCCGCCATGACAGCGCCGCCGGTCTCGAGCCCCTCGAGCGAGCCCTCGTAGACGAGCCTGCCGCCCGAGATGATGACCACCCGGTCGACGCTCTGCTGCACCTCGCTCAGGAGGTGCGATGACACGAGCACCGTGCGCCCCTCCGCTGCGAGGTCGCGCAGGAAGGTGCGGATCCAGCGGATGCCCTCCGGGTCGAGCCCATTGACCGGTTCGTCGAGCACGAGCACGCTCGGGTCACCGAGCAGCGCGCCCGCGAGGCCGAGCCTCTGCCGCATCCCGAGCGAGTAGCCGCCGACGCGTCGGTCGCCGTAGTCGCCAAGCCCGACGAGGCCGAGCACCGTATCGACGCGCGAGCGGTCGATGCCACCGGCGGCGGCGAGGACGCGGAGGTGGTTGCGTGCCGTGCGGCCGGGGTGGAAGCTTGCCGCCTCGAGCGCCGTGCCGACCGTTGCCATGGCCTGCGGCAGGTCGCGGTAGCGCTTTCCGTTGATCGTCGCGGTGCCCGAGCTCGGCTGCACGAGCCCGAGCAGCATGCGGAGCGTCGTCGTCTTGCCCGCCCCGTTGGGGCCGAGGAAGCCGGTGACAGCCCCGGCTGGCACTGTGAAGCTCAGGTCTGAGACGGCCGCGACCTGGCCGAACCGCTTGGTGAGTCCGGAGAACTCGATCGTGTGTCCCTCGCGCGCGTCGTTCGCCACCAGGCCTCGTCTCCCATCACGCCGCTAGGGCTTCGCTCGCTCGGTCCGTCTCATTCGAGGCGCCAGTCGATCCCCTCGGAACCCTGCTGCTCCAAGAGCATATTCGTCCGGCTGAATGGTCGCGAGCCAAAAAAGCCGCGCGATGCCGAGAGGGGGCTCGGATGCGCCGAGGTGATCATGGGGACGCCCGCCAGCAGCGGGGCGGCCGCCTCGGCCTGCCTCCCCCACAGGATCGCCACGAGTGGGCCGCCACGCTGCGCGAGCGCCCGAAGCGCGGCATCCGTGACCCGCTCCCACCCCCAGCCCTTGTGCGAGCCGGACTCGCCCGGCCGCACCGTGAGCACGCGGTTGAGCAGCAGCACGCCACGATCGGCCCACGCCGAGAGGTCGCCGTGGGAAGCGGGCGGGATGCCGAGGTCATCCTCCAACTCGCGGTAGATGTTGACGAGGCTGCGCGGCAGCGGCCGCACATGGCGCTCGACCGCGAAGGCGAGGCCGATCGAGTGGCCGGGGGTCGGGTAGGGGTCCTGCCCCACGATCACGACGCGCACGGCCTCGAGCGGCGTGCGGAAGGCGCGCAGCACGTTCTCGCCCGCCGGCAGGTAGTGGCGCCCCTCCGCGACCTCCTGTCGCAGTCGCTCCCCCAGCATGGCGATATCGGATGCCACGGGCTCGAGCGTCTGCGCCCAGCCCTCGTCGACCAGCTCGTGCAGCGGCTGCGGGGTCATACGGCGACGTTCTCGGTCATGTGGCCCATCACTCGAAGAGGGGAATACGGCACAGCCATTCTGACCGCTACGCTCCCCCCATGCGCACACTCATGGCCGGACGGTCGGGGGCCATCACCGCGGGCCTCATCGGCTATCTCTTCTTCGTCGAGTTCGTCAGCGGCATCCTGCAGGGCTTCTACGTGCCCCTCATCCCCGACCTCGTCGACTACCTCGGCATCATCGACGCCGACTTCAACGTCTTCGAGGGCGCCCAGTTGCTGCTCTCGGCCCTTGTTGTGCCCGTGCTCGCGAAGCTCGGCGACATGTACGGCCACAAGCGCATCCTGCTCATCTCGACCGTGCTGACGGCGGGCGCGACCTGGTGGCTCGCCTTCGCGGGCGACTTCACGAGCTTCCTCATCGCGTGGACCCTGCAGGGCTTCTACGTCGTGTGGCTGCCGCTCGAGGTCGCCCTCATCTTCGACAAGGGGCGCCGCACAGGCCACGCCGCCTCGGCGACACGCAAGGCGGCCGCCCTGCTCATCGTCGGCCTCGAGGCCGGCGCGATCGCGGGGGCGCTCGGTGGCAGCGCCGTCTTCGGCGCCTTCGGCGGCGAGGAGGAACTCTTCACCTCGATAGTGCCGACCCTCATGGTGCCCGCGATCGCCGTGACGCTCGTGTTCTTCGTGATCCTCTTCGGCGTTCCCGAGTCGGAGCCCCTGCCCGGGCGGAGCCTCGACTGGGCCGGCTTCTCGATGCTCACGATCGGCCTCCTGCTGATCACCTCTGGGCTCACCTTCCTCAAGTTCAACGGGCCGGAAACCTGGTGGGTGTGGGCCGTCATCGCGCTCGGGGTGCTCACCTTCGTGCCCTTCACGCGCTTCGAGCTCAAGCAGCCCGACCCCGCGATCGACCTCCGGGTGCTGGCGCAGCCCAACATGTGGCCCGTGCAGCTGACGGCCTTCCTCATCGGCATCTCGATCCTCGGCGCGCAGGCACCCCTCTCGACCTTCGCGGGCACCGACCCCGGCGAGGTGGGATTCGGCCTCGGCCTCGCCTCGGGCAGCATCTCGATCCTCATCGGGGTCTACCTGCTGTCGATGATCGTGGGTGCGCTCCTGTTCCCCGTCGCCTCGCGCCTCACCTCCCCGCGCACGGCGCTCATCGGGGCGGCCATGCTGGTGGCGACCGGCTACCTGCTGTTCCTGCCCTTCCACTCGGAGGTGTGGCAGGTGTTCACCAACATGGCGATCGCGGGCATCGGCTCCGGCGTGCTCATGGGCGCCATGCCGGCCGCCGCGGCCGCGGCAGCACCCCGAGGGCAGACGGGTGTGGCATCCGCCCTCACGAACACGACCAAGACGATCGGTGGATCCTTCGCCTCATCGGTGTTCGCGATCGTGCTGACGATCGGTGCCGTGCAGGTCGCCGGCTCGACCGCGAGCAGCCTCTTCGGCTACATGGTCGTGTGGTCACTCTGCGGGGGCGGCGCGCTCGTCGCCGCGCTGCTGCTCTTCGCTGTGCCGAAGCTCGCATTCGCTGACGAGCCAGATGCCGACGCGACGGATGCCGAGACAGTCGCGGCGGTCACCGCAGCGCAGTAGCGTCAGCCCTTCGGCTTCAGGGGGCCGCGCACGAGCTTGTGCTGAGCCGCCTGCGCGAGGGGACGCACGACCGCGAGGTCGATATTGACGTGCCCCGGCAGGCTCAGCATGTCGGCGATGACCCGGGCGACGTCCTCGGCCGTGAGCGGATGCTCGACGCCCTCATAGAGGCGGTCGGCCGCCTCCTTGTCGCCGCCAAGTCGCTTGAGCGTGAACTCCTCCGTGCGCACCATGCCGGGGGCGACCTCCAGCACGCGGATCGGCTCGCCCGCGAGTTCGAGCCGCAGGGCGCCGACGAGCGCGTGGGTGCCGAACTTGGCGGCGTTGTAGCCGCCGCCGCCCTCGTAGGCGACGAGACCGGCCGTCGAGGTGAGCGTGAGGATGTCGGCGTGCGGGATGTCGGCCTCGCCCGCGACATCCGATGCTCCCCGTCGCAGGAGCGGCAGGAGCGCCTCCGTGACGCGCTTGACCGCGAGCACATTGACGTCGAACATGCGCGCCCAGTCATCGGCCGAGCTCTCCTCGACCGTCGCGACGCCGAAGGCGCCGCCCGCGTTGTTGATGAGCGCGTGCACCGGGCCGTCGGCCTCGAGCCATTCGCGCAGGGCGTCGACCTCGGACTGCACCGTGAGGTCGGCGACGAAGACCCGCGCGCCCGTCTCCGCGGCGAGCGCCTCCAGCCGCTCGGCGCGGCGAGCGACGCCCACGACGTCCCAGCCGCGAGCGACCAGGGCGCGCACCGTCGCCGCGCCTATACCCGAACTTGCTCCCGTGACAACGGCTCGTCTCGCATTCACAGGTCCACGGTATCGCCCCGTTCATATGCTGTGGACTATGGAGGGATCTGCGTCGCCGTCACGCCAGCGAGTGCGCGTGCCACTGTGGGACAACGCGCGCTTCATCGCCGTGACGCTCGTGGTCGTGGGGCACGGCATCCAGAGGCTGGCGCTCGAGGACGATGTCGCGCTGACGGTCTACCTCTTCATCTACGCCTTCCACATGCCGGCCTTCGCGATCATCAGCGGCTACTTCTCCAAGCCTGGGCCGCCGAACTCGCGGCAGATGCAGAAGGTCATCACCGACATCCTCGTGCCGTACCTGATCATGGAGACGATCTGGACGGTCGTGAAGGGCCTCGCGAACTGGCCAGACGGCTTCGACCCGAACCCCTCGCAGCCCTCGTGGACGCTGTGGTTCCTGCTCGCCCTCGGCTTCTTCCGGCTGATCCTCCCCTACCTCGCGCTCCTGCGCTGGCCCCTCGCGTGGGCGCTCCTGCTCTCGGTCGGCGTCGGCTATCTCACGAACGTCGACAGCACCTTCTCGCTCTCGCGGGCGATCGGCATCCTGCCCTTCTTCGTGCTGGGCTGGAAGCTCCACGAGTGGAACATCATCGAGCGCTGGCGCGTCGCCGGTTCGGCGCTGTGGTGGTTCCGCGGCGGAGCGATCGTGACCTTCGCGATCTCCGCGACCGTGCTGTGGGCCAACATCGAGGGTTGGCGCGAGATGAACCTCAAGAACTGGTTCTTCTACGACGACGCCTACGCGCAGCTCGGCGGCACCTTCTGGTGGGCCGGCCTCGTGCGCCTCGCGATCATCATCGTCGCCGTCATCCTCTCGGCGGCCTTCTTCGTGCTCGTGCCCCGCTCGAATACGTGGTTCACCTCGCTCGGGCAGGCGACCATGTACATCTACCTGCTCCACAGCTTCGTGCTCTACCCGATCAGGCAGACCTCCTTCCTGCGCGAGCACGCGACCGTGCCGTGGCTCATCGTCATGATCATCGTTGGCGTGCTCATCAGCATCGCCCTCGCGTCCGGCCCCGTACGCCGCATTTTCCGCCCCCTCATCGAGCCGAAGCCCCGCTGGCTCTTCGCGAGGGGCGAGGAGCGCCCGCCCGGGCCATCCAAGGTCGATCCGACGGGTTCGCTGCGGGTCATCCCTGACGAGAATCGGCGCCCTCCGACCCCCAAGCGGTGACGAACGGATGCCGCGGCGCGTTACCGCGTGTGTCGCGCCCTTTGACCCCATCCCCCGCAGTTCCTATGCTCGACCCCGGGGCACCGAGGTGCGGGGCCGCGATTCGAGGAGCAACACAGTGAGCGACGACTGGAAGTTCGAGACCAAGCAGATCCACGCCGGTGCGGCGCCCGATCCTGTCACCAACGCCAGGGCGACCCCGCTCTACCGCACGACGGCGTACGTCTTCAACGACGCCGACCACGCCAAGAACCTCTTCGCGCTCGCCGAGTTCGGCAACATCTACACGCGCATCCAGAACCCGACGCAGGACGTCGTCGAGCAGCGCGTCGCCGCGCTCGAGGGCGGTTCAGCGGCGCTCGCGCTCGCCTCAGGCCAGTCGGCGACCTCGCTCGCGATCCTCAACATCGCGCAGGCGGGCGACCACATCGTCTCGTCGTCGTCGATCTACGGCGGCACCTACAACCTGTTCGAGTACACCCTGCGCAAGCTCGGCATCGAGACGACCTTCGTCGAGAACCAGGATGACCCGAACGAGTGGGCTGCGGCCATCCGGCCCAACACCAAGCTCCTCTTCGGCGAGACGATCGGCAACCCGAAGATCAACATCCTCGACATCGCCGCCGTGGCCCAGGTCGCGCACGACAACGGGCTGCCGCTCATCGTCGACAACACGATCGCGACCCCCTA
This sequence comes from Salinibacterium sp., assembly GCA_015234465.1. Taxonomy (GTDB): domain Bacteria; phylum Actinomycetota; class Actinomycetes; order Actinomycetales; family Microbacteriaceae; genus Homoserinimonas. Next base: position 49,955 of record JADGNA010000008.1, read on the forward strand.
CCTCATCCGCCCGCTCGAGCACGGTGCCGACATCGTCGTGCACTCCGCGACGAAGTTCCTTGGCGGTCACGGCACGGCCCTCGGCGGCGTCATCGTCGACGGCGGACGCTTCAAGTGGTCGCAGAACGTCGAGAAGTTCCCGGGCCTCACTGAGCCCGACCCCAGCTACCACGGCGCGAGCTACACGACCGCGGTGGGCGACGAGATCGCCTTCATCATCAAGGCGCGCGTGCAGCTGCTGCGCGACCTCGGCCCGGCCATCTCCCCCGACAACGCGTGGGGCCTCATCCAGGGCATCGAGACCCTCAGTCTGCGCATCGAGCGCCACGTGCAGAACGCCCAGGAGGTCGCCGAGTGGCTCGACAACCACCCGGACGTCGACACGGTGTACTACGCGGGCCTGCCGACGAGCCCTTGGTACGCGACCGCCAACAAGTACGCCCCGAAGGGCGTCGGCGCCGTGCTCTCCTTCGAGCTCAAGGGCGGAGTGGATGCCGGCCGCGCCTTCGTCAACGGGCTCTCGCTCTTCAGCCACGTCGCCAACATCGGTGACGTGCGCAGCCTCGTCATCCACCCCGCATCGACGACGCACTCGCAGCTGACCCCCGAGCAGCAGCTCACGGCGGGCGTCACGCCCGGCCTCGTGCGCCTCTCGGTCGGCCTCGAGAGCATCGAAGACATCAAGACCGACCTCACGGCCGGCCTCGACGCCGCACGCACGGTCGCGGAGGCTGCTCGCAACAGCTGAGCCATCGACATCGCAAGGGGGCCCGCGTAACAGGACGCGGGCCCCCTCGCGTTTCGGGGATACTTGGGCGTGACATGGACTGGCAGACACCGGAAGACAGCGTTCCGTCGAGCTTCATCACCGAGGCCAACAATCGGGCGTTGATCGGCAAGCCGCCCGCAAGCGGCGCGTGGCGCGAGGGCGACCCCGCCGGGCACCGTCGTTTCGCAAACCTCAGCCCCCTGCGCCTTGAGCGCGGCGGCCATATCCCCAACGTGCGGATGGCCTTCGAGACGTGGGGCGAGCTCAACGACGACGCCTCGAACGCGATCCTCGTGCTGCACGCCCTCACGGGAGACAGCCACGTCGTCGGGCCACCCACCCTCGGGCATCCGACGACCGGGTGGTGGTCCGGCATCGTCGGTCCCGGGCGCTACCTGGACACCGAGCGCTGGTTCATCGTCGCGCCCAACATGCTCGGCGGCTGCCAGGGGACCACGGGGCCCGCCTCCCACACGACCGAGGGCATCGAGTGGGGCCCGCGGTTCCCCTACCTGACGATCCGCGACCAGGTCGCCGCCCAGGTGGCCTTCAGCGACTCGCTCGGCATCGACCGCTGGGCTGCCGTCGTCGGCGGCTCCATGGGCGGGATGCACGCGATCGAATGGGCTGTCGGGCATCCCGAGCGCCTCGAGCGGGTCGCCGTGCTCGCCGCTCCGGCGCTCAGCAGCGCCGACCAGATCGCGCTCAACTCTGTGCAGATCGAGGCGATCCGCATGGACCCCGCCTTCCGCGGTGGCGACTACTACGACGCGGCAGACGGAGACGGGCCCTATCGTGGCCTAGCGCTCGCCCGACGGATGGCGCTGCTCAACTACCGCTCGCCCGACGAGCTCAACGCTCGCTTCCAGCGCAGCTGGCAGAGCGACATCAGCCCCCTCGGCGACCAGGGCCGCTTCGCCGTCGAGAGCTACCTCGACTTCCACGGCAACAAGTTCACGCGCCGCTTCGACGCCAACTCCTACATCACGCTCGTCGAGGCCATGAACTCACACGACATCGGCCGCGACCGTGGCGGCGTCGAGGCCGCGCTCGCGCGGGCGACGGCCAAGGCCCTCGTGCTCGGCATCGACACCGATCGCCTCTTCCCAGTGCCCGACCAGCAGGAGATCGCCCGCGGCCTCAGCGGCAACATCGATGGCGACGATGCCGTCGTGATCTCGTCGAGCTTCGGGCACGACGGCTTCCTGATCGAGGACGACCTCGTCGGGCCGCACCTGCGGAGGCTGCTCGCGTCATGAGCCAGGCACGCGGAGGCGGTGACACGGGAACGGCTCCCGTGACGAGCATCCGTGTCGGCATCGTGGATGACCACCGCCTCGTGCTCGATGGCGTGAGCGCGCACCTGCGCTTCCGCCACCCCGACCTGCAGGTGGTGGCGACCGAGACGACCTGGGTCGGCCTGCTGCAGCATCCGGACTTCCCCGTCGACGTCGCCGTGCTCGACCTGGGCCTCGGCGACGACATCCCAGTCGAGACCAAGATCCGCACCCTCGCCACGGCCGGCACCCGCACGGTCGTCATGAGCCGGCACGCCGACGCGATCTCGGTGCAGTCGGCCCTCCAGGCGGGCGCCTACGGCTTCGTGCCCAAGGCGGATGACGCGACCGAGCTCGTGCAGGCGATCCGCGCCGCCGCCGCGGGCGTGCCCTACCGCGCGAACTCCATGGCGAGCCTCGACGTCGATTCGCTCAACCGCACGACGCCCGGCCTCGGACGACAGGAGCTGCGGGCGCTCATGCTCTTCGCGACGGGACGTCCCGTGCGCGAGGTCGCCGAGGTGATGGAGACGACCGAGGAGACCGTCAAGTCGTACCTCAAGCGTGCGCGCCGCAAGTACCGGGCCGTCGGGGTGGACCTCGGCACCAAGGTCCTCCTGCGCCGGCACGCCGTGCGCGAGGGCTGGATCGGCCCCGAGTAGGGCGGTTCCGCCACGCCCGCCGGGAGTGTTGCGCCCCTAAAGGGGGTGGTCCTGTGTGACGATTGCTTTCGTGGACGCCCTTGCCCGAGAACGCGATCGCCTGCTGCAGCGGTCGGCTCGGATGCTTGGGGCTGGTTCAACGCTCGTGGCCTTCGCCTGTTTCATGGTGCCCGGCGTGCTCGAGCCCGACCTGCTGATCGCGGTCATTCCCCTCTTCATCGTGCTCTTCGTCATCCACCTCCTGGTGGGCACGTCGAAGTCGCTCCTGCTCGTGATCGGCGGCCTCGTGGCTGGCCTCGCGATCCTCGCGGTCGTGCAGGTGCCGGCCGAGGAAGAGACGAGTGCGGCCATCCGCGGAGCCATGGCGCCCCTCGCGGCGGCGGGCCTCGCCTCCTTTGCCATGGTGCTCGTGACGGAGCGCATCCGGGCGATCGTGCTCGGCCTCGGCTTCGCGGCCACGCTCGCACTCATGGTCATGGCGGCCCCCGCGCCCGACGCCGCAGCCCGCGCGGTCATCCTCGTCGTGTTCGGCTGGGCGCTCGTGATCGTCTTCGCCTACTGGCTCAACGCGGCGGTGCCGCGGGCGGCGCGACGCATCAACAGCATCGGCCGCGCGCACCGGGCCGAGCGGCGGGCGAGCGAGACCGAGGCACAACGGCGCCAGGGTGCTCGCCTGCTCCACGACACCGTGCTTGCGACCCTCACCCTGCTCGCGCACGCGGGAGTCGGCGTCTCGACGGACTCGATGCGGCAGCAGGCTGCCGACGACGCCCGCCTGCTGCGCCAGCTGCGCCTCGGTGTTGCGGGCTCGCACGCGATGCCGGTCGTGCACAGCAACGAGCCCGTCTCCGAGACACCGCTCGGCACGACGCTCGAGTCGGTCAAGCAGCGCTTCGGCCGCATGGGACTCGAGGTCTCCTGGCACGGCACCGGCCACGTGCTGCTGCCGAGCGAGGTGCTCGACGCCTTCCTCCTCGCACTCTCCGAGTGCCTCGAGAACGTGCGGCGCCACGCGGGTGTCGCGAACGCCCACGTGACGATCACCGACGACGAGACCACGGTGCGCGCGATGGTGACCGACCAGGGCGTTGGCTTCGCCCTCGACGAGGTGGGCGAGAGCAGCCTCGGCTACAAGGAGTCGATCGTCGGCAGGCTCAAGGAGGTCGGGGGCAACGCCCGCGTCTTCTCCTCGCCCGGCGCAGGCACGACCGTCGTGCTGGAGGTGCCGCGCGTATGAGCTACGGGGACCTCGGGGAGAACACGCTCGGCGTGATCTTCGGCAAGCGCCGTGGACAGCCGGGCGCTCCCACGCGCGCCGCACGCCAGGCGAGGGCCGCGGGAGCGAGCCTCGGCACGGGCTACCTCGGCGTCGGCACGGGTGTGCTCGCCGGCCTCATCGTGCTCTACGGCCTCACGCTCCTCATCTGGAACTGGGAGCTCTACCCCGACACGCTTCCCGTCACGCTGGCCTGGCTCCTGCTGCTCGCGATGCTCGCCGGTGTCGCCGTCTCGATCGCGACGCGCGGCGAGAACATGCCCGACTGGCTCTTCCTCCTGGTGGTCCTGGCCGTCTTCGCCGTCATCGCCCTCGACCTGATCGCGGTGTGGCCGATCGGCAACACCGCCGCGCTCGGCACCGCCTCGCTCTGTGCCTCGACCGGGCTCCTCGTCTCCGTCACGCTGCGCCGCACCTGGGAGGTCGTCGGCGCCACGATCCTGGTCGCGGCCGTGCTCGTCTGGGGCATCGCGGCCAGCTCCCCCGTCACGACCACGACGATCCCCGCCCAGCTCACCTTCGTGGCCCTCGCCGTGCTCCCCACCCTCTTCGGCGTCTACATCGTGCGTCGATTCCGTCGCCTCGTGCAGACCGAGCTCGACCGCGTGCTCGTGCAGAGCACGGTCTCGGCTCCCCGATTCGCGGTCGGCATGCTCGCATCCGAAGAACTAGCTCGCCTCGACCTCGCGGCCGAGGAGCTGCTCGACTCGGTCGCAACCGGCCGTCTCTCGCTCCCGCTCGAGCCGTCCATGGCGTCGCGCGCGGCATCCCTCGCCACCGAACTGCGCCTGCACCTCATCGAGGGCCGGCGCGAGACGTGGCTCTACCACGCCATCACGGAGTCCGAGACGCTCGGCCGCTCAGTCACGCTCATCGACCGCAGCAGCCTCGCGGGGCTCCTCGACCGGCGCCAGCGCGACGGCCTGCTCTCCGCCGTCTGGCTGCTCGTGAGCGACCGCGAGAACAAGCCCGTCACGGTGCAGCTGACGATCGGCCCCGCCGAGGGAACCCAGCGCGTCGACCGGATGGTGAGCGTTCCCATCTCGATCGTGACGACGGGGATGCCACGCAACCGCGTCGATCCGGCCACCTGGGAGGCCATCGGCAAGGTCGGTCGCTACACGGATTCGACGCAAGACTCCAGCCTGCGTGTCGAAATTCAATGCCTCGTGGATAATCCGGCTGACCAGTAGCATTCAATGGCGAAGACGAAATAAGGGGAATCACGTGTCTATTGCTTCAGATCCACTCCGGCTCGCGATCGTTGACGACCACAAGATGCTCCTGGGGGCGCTGACCGAGTGGGTTCGCTCGGCCGCTCCCGACATCAACCTCGTCGCCGCCGTCTCCAGCTGGCCAGAGCTCCTGACGCATCCGCAGTTCCCCGTCGACGTCGTGCTCCTCGACCTCGACCTCAAGGACAACCTGCCCATCTCGCTCAAGATCTCGACGCTCAAGACGACGGGCGTCAAGACCGTGCTCATGAGCACCTACTCCGAGCCGAACGTCGTGCGCGAGGCCCTCGCTGCCGGCGCGCTCGGCTACCTCGTCAAGACGGAGGACGCCTCCATGATCGTCGAGGCGATCCGGGCGGCCGCCAACGATGAGTCCTTCATCTCGGCCGAACTCGACCTCGCGATCAACCAGACCGAGGTCGGCGGGTCGCCCAAGCTGAGCGCCCAGGAGCGTCGCGTCATGGCGCTCTACGGTGGCGGCGAGCCCGTCAAGGCGGTCGCCTACCAGCTCGGCATCTCGGAGGAGACGGCCAAGTCGTACCTCAAGCGCATCCGCGAGAAGTACCGCATCGCGGGAATCGACGTGGGCACCAAGGTGGCCCTGCGGAAGCGCGCGATCGCCGACGGCATCCTGCTCCGCGGTGAGGGACCCCGCGACTTCTAGTTCGCAGGCCGGTCAACGTCGCCGAGCACGGGGCGTGCGGAGCATCGCCCGCACGGTCCAGCCCAGCAGCACGAAGAGCAGCAGGTTGCGCAGCGTCAACACCGTGAGCATGGCTGGCTCGAGGGCGAGCAGGTAGCCGTAGAGCACGGGGTAGACGATCTGCGTCAGCAGCGCGATCACGAGCACGAGCACGGCGGGCATGCGGAAGGCCGCCGCACCGTTCGGTTTCGCGACCAGGCCGATGATGACGGCCGCCGAGAGCCACGTGATGAACTGTGGCGACCCGACCTTGTTGACGGCGATCATCGCGGTCACGAGGGCGAGCACGAAGGGCGGGAGGAGCGCCTCCGGCCTCACCCCTCGGCCCAGGAGCCAGAGCGCAAGGCCGACGATGGCGGCGGCGACGATCGCGAGGAGGGGCGTCATGATGGCGGCGACCACCTCGACGTGCGGTCCGAAGACCTGGTAGGTCAGGATCTCCTCGTCGTAGTAGAGGCCGGATGCCCCATCCCCCAACGCTCCCAGCCATAGCCACGGAGCACTCGCGGGCGCCTCGATCTGCAGTCCGCGACCGGTCTGGGTCGTGATGAAGCTGAAGAGGGGCGCCCCACCCCCGAGCACGACTGCCGCGATCATGACGATCGCGCTCGTCGCCAGCACGCCCAGCAGGATGTGGAACCGCTCGCGCAGCGCGATGAGCGCGGCGCCGATGACGGCGGCCGGCCAGACCTTCATCCAAGTCGCGGCGGCGAGCAGCGCCCCCGCCACGACGGGGCGACGCGCGAGCAGCACCGCTGCCATCACGACGAGCGGCACCGTGACCGAGTCGATGCGGCCGAGGGCGATCGGCCCGACCGTGACCAGGAACGCCGTCCACCACCAGCCGGCCGCGAGACCACGCGCGCGGCCCCGCCATCCGGTCACGAATGCGAGCGCGAGACAGTTCAGCAACACCATGAGCACGAGCCAGATGAGCGCATAGTGGCTGCCGCCCACCGCGGCGACGGTCATGGGGAGCAGCGCCAGCACGGGATAGACCCACGAGGTGTCGATGCCGACCCACGGCCCTCCCTCGAGGCCGAGCTCGACCCACCAGGCATAGAGGTACACGTCGCCGATCGGATGCCCGGGGCCCGTATATGCCAGCCAGCCGATCCAGACATTCGCGGCGAGGAAGGCGCACCACAGCCAGGCGCGTGAGGCGCCGACGCGCCGTCTCACGCGAGGAGCCCGGCGACCGCAGCCGGGATCGCGGCGATGAGCGCCCGCACGGTGAAGGGCCCGCCCGCAGACGCCCGGCTCGCGGCGCCCGCGTGGATGACGGATGCCGAGGCGGCCAGGCGGGCGAGCATCCGGTCGTCGTCGCTCAGTTCGCTGGAATGCGTCGCGACGAGCGCGCCGAGGATCCCCGCCAGCACGTCGCCAGTGCCGGCGGTGGCGAGCCACGGGCTCGCGGGCGGACACGCGATGAGCTCGCCCCCGGGCGTGGCCACGAGGGTGTTGTTGCCCTTGAGGAGCACGACCGAGCCGAGGGATGCCGCCGCCTCGCTCGCTGCCCGGGCGGGGTGCTCGGCGACCCACTCCGTGTCCATGTCCATGAGTCTTGCAAGTTCCCGGTGGTGCGGTGTCAGCACAGCGGGGCCGGCGACCTCATGCACGAGCGAGAGGGCACCCGCGTCGAGAACGGCGGGCACCGCATCCGTCACGATGGCGTCCCAGTGCGGACTGGGGTCTTCGCCGGCACCCGAGCCTGCGAGCCAGGCCTGCACGCGCCCCGGCTGGGTGACGACCTCGGGGCACGCCTGCAGCACGAGCGCCGTGGGTCGCTCGGGGCCCAGGTAGCGCACCATGCCGACCCCCGTGGCGAGGGCAGCGTCGACGCCGAGCACGGCGGCGCCGGGATAGGTGTCGGAGCCCGTCGCAATGCCGAGGACCCCGCGGGTGTACTTGTCGTCGCTCGCGGTGGGAGTCGCGATCATGGCCGCAGTGTCTCTCGGGGTCCACTCGACGGGTGCGCGCATACGTCCACGATAGTTTGGTGAGGTGACCGATACCGCGCCCTCACTCTTCGCTCCGCTCAACCTCCGATCCGTGCAGTTGCGCAACCGCCTCTGGGTGTCACCCCTCTGCCAGTACTCGGTCGACGCCGAGGACGGCGTGCCGACAGACTGGCACCTCGTGCACCTGGGCTCCTTCGCCCGTGGCGGCGCGGGCCTCGTCATGACGGAGGCGACGGGGGTCAGCCCCGAGGGCCGCATCTCGGCCGAGGACACCGGCATCTACAACGAGGAACAGGCGGAGGCCTGGCGCCGCATCGTCGACTTCATCCACGGACAGGGCTCGGCGGCGGGCATCCAGCTCGCCCACGCCGGCCGCAAGGGCTCGATGTGGCGCGAATGGGGCCCGCGCGGCGGCATCACGAGGCCGCAGGATGCCGCCGGCTGGCAGACCGTCGCCCCGAGCGCGATCCCCTTCGGCGACTATGCCGCTCCCGTCGCGCTCGACGAATCCGGCATCCAGGGGGTCATCCGGGACTTCGCCTCGGCGGCGGAGCGTGCCGTGCGGGCGGGCTTCGACGTCATCGAGCTCCACGCCGCCCACGGCTACCTGCTGCACCAGTTCCTCTCGCCGCTCAGCAACACGCGTGACGACGAGTGGGGTGGCTCGCTCGAGAATCGCGCCGCGCTGCTCCTGCGGGTGACGGATGCCGTGCGCTCGGTCATCGGCGACGATCGCGCGCTCTTCGTGCGCTTCTCCGCGACCGACTGGGCGCCAGCCGACGCGGGGCGCTCCTGGGACCCGGAGCAGATGGCGGTCGTCGGCGCTTGGCTGGCCGACCGCGGCGTCGACCTCTTCGACGTGTCGAGCGGCGGCCTCATCCCGAACGCGAAGATCACGGTCGGTCCCGGCTACCAGGTCGGTTTCGCCGAGGAGCTCAGGCGCGCGACCGGTTCAGCCGTGAGTGCGGTCGGCCTCATCACGACGGCCGAGCAGGCGGATGCCGTCGTGCGGGAGGGCCGGGCCGATGCGGTCATGATGGGCCGCAAGCTCATGCGCGACCCGCACTTCCCCACGCGCGCGGCGGTCGAACTCGGGCTGGAACCCGGGTCTTGGCCGGCGGCATACCGTCGCGCGCTCACGCCGATCGAACGCTGGTGACTCCGCTCCCCTAGAGTCGACGGGTGGCGTCCTGCACCTCGCCGACCAGCTCCTCGATGATGTCCTCGAGGAACAGCACGCCCTTCGTGGCGCCCTCCGCGTCGAAGACGCGTGCGATGTGCACACCCGAGCGGCGCATGGTCGCGAGGGCGTCCTCCAGGTCGGTGTCCTCGAACACCGAGATGAGGTGCCGGATGCGCTTGGGCGGCACGGGCTCCGTGAACTCGCCGTCCTCGTCGAGGTCGATCACGTCCTTGAGGTGCAGGTAGCCGCTCGGTTCGCCCTCATCGTCCACGAGCACGTAGCGCGAGAACCCGTGCTGCGCGACCGCGCGCTCGACCTCGGCAGGCGTCGCCGCCTCCGACACCGAGACGAGCGTGTCGAGCCCGACGGCGATGTCGCGCGCCTTCTTCGAGGTGAATTCGAAGGCATTCGACAGCGCGCCGGTCGTGTCCGTCAACACGCCCTCGCGGGTCGAGTGGGCCACGATGTTGGCGACCTCGTCGAAAGTGAAGGAACTCGTCGCCTCGTTCTTCGGCTCGACGCCGAAGAGGCGCAGCACCCCGTTCGCGATCGAGTTGAGCGCCCAGATGAGGTGCTTGAAGACGCGGGACACCCACACGAGCGGCGGCGCGAGGATGAGGGCCATGCGATCCGGCAGCGAGAACGACAGGTTCTTGGGAACCATCTCGCCAAGCACGACGTGGAGGAACGAGACGATCACGAGGGCGATGATGAACGCCACCGTGCTGATGACCTCGGGGGCCCAGCCCGTGAGGCCGAGCGGCACCTCGAGCAGGTGGTGGATCGCCGGCTCTGAGACGTTCAGGATCAGCAGCGAGCACACCGTGATGCCCAGCTGGCTGGTCGCCAGCATGAGGGTCGCGTGCTCCATCGCGTAGAGCGTGGTCTTTGCCGCGCGCGAACCCGCTTCGGCCTTCGGTTCGATCTGCGAGCGACGGGCAGAGATGACGGCGAACTCGGCGCCGACGAAGAAGGCGTTCGCGCCGAGCAGCACGACAAGCCACACGATGCCCCAGACGTCGCTCATCGCTCCTCCTCCACGACCTGCTCGGCACGCGGCGTGAAGCGGATGCGGTCGATGCGTCGGCCGTCCATCCGCTCGACCCGGAATTCGCCGGCGTCGATCTCGACCGTGTCGCCGACCTTGGCCAACCGCCCCAGTTCGCTCATGAGGAAGCCCGCGACGGTCTCGTAGGGGCCATCCTCCGGCACCGTGACATCCGCCCGCTCGAGGAGTTCGTCCGGCCGCAGCATTCCGGGGAAGGTCAGCCAGTTTCGGGAGCGGACGACGCCCGCACGCGTGCGGTCGTGCTCGTCGGAGACCTCGCCGACGAGTTCCTCCACGAGGTCCTCGAGCGTCACGACGCCCGCAGTTCCGCCGTACTCGTCGAGCACGACGGCCATCTGGTAGCCGTGCTGGCGCAGCTCGCCGAGGAGCGAGTCGAGCCGCATCGTCTCGGGCACGCGCAGCGCGTCGCTCTGGAGCGCGGAGGCCGGGACATCCGCCCGCTTCTCCCTTGGCACAGCCACTGCCTGCTTGACGTGCACGATGCCGACGACGTCATCGATGCCATCATCGACGACGGGGAAGCGCGAGAATCCGGTGCTCTTGGCGAGGTCGAGCACGACCTGCGCCGAGTCGCCGCGCTCGACGCTCGAGACGCGGGGCCGCGGGGTCATGACATCGGCCGCGACATGCTCATTGAAGGCGAGGGTGCGCGCGAGGAGCGTCGCCGTGTCGACCTCAAGGGTTCCCGCCATGGCGGAACGGCGCAGGAGCGAGGTAAGTTCCTCTGCCGTTCTTGCAGACGAGAGCTCCTCCTTGGGCTCGATGCCGACGCTGCGCAGGATGACGTTGGCGGAGTTGTTGAGGAGCGCGACGGCCGGCTTGAACACCCACGTGAAGGCGAGTTGGAACGGCACGACGACCTTCGCGGTGCCGAGCGGCAGCGCGAGGGCGAAGTTCTTGGGCACGAGCTCGCCGATGATCATGGAGAGCAGCGTCGCAATCGTGACCGCGACGACGGCAGCGACCCCCCGTTCGACCGCCTCGGGGAGGCCGAAGACCGACAGGGGCCCTGCGAGGAACGCGCTGAAGGCCGGCTCGAGCGTGTACCCCGTGAGGAGCGTCGTGAGCGTGATGCCCAGCTGCGCGCTCGAGAGATGCGTCGAGGTGCGTCGCAGGGCGGCGATCGTCATGGTGAGACGAGTCTCGCCTCGGGCCTGCCGAGCCTCGAGTTCCTGACGATCAAGGTTCACGAGGGCGAACTCGGATGCCACGAACAGGCCGGTGCCGATCGTGAGCACGATGCCGATGGCGAGCAGGATCAGCTCGTGCACTGGGCCACCGACAAGTAACTAGAAGGAGGGTCGTCCATTTGCGCCAACTATAGCCGACCCCACGGGCGCTGCGGCTGCGAGTCGACTACCAGCTGACCGGCAGCGCCTTGCCCTCCTCGTAGCCCGCTGCCGACTGGATTCCGACGAGTGCCTGGTCGTGGAACTCGGCAAGCGTTCGCGCGCCCGCATAGGTGAAGGAGCTTCGCACGCCCGAGGTGATCATGTCGAGGAGGTCCTCGACCGAGGGCCGCAGGGGGTCGAGGTAGATGCGCGAACTCGAGATGCCCTCCGCGAAGAGTTCCCGGCGCGCAAGCTCGTAGGGGCTCAGGCGATTGAAGCGAGCCTGCACGGCCTTGGTCGAGGCCATGCCCCAGCTCTCCTTGTAGAGGCGACCGTCGGCATCCGTCTGCAGGCGACCCGGCGCCTCGATCGTGCCGGCGAACCAGGAACCGATCATGACGGATGCCGCACCCGCGGCCAGCGCGAGGGCGACGTCGCGCGGGTACCGCACTCCCCCGTCTGCCCAGACGTGTGCGCCCAGCTCGGCCGCGACCTCCGCCGTCTCGAGCACCGCCGAGAACTGCGGGCGCCCCACGGCGGTCATCATGCGGGTCGTGCACATGGCCCCGGGACCGACGCCCACCTTGAGGATGCTCGCGCCGGCCGAGACGAGGTCGCGCACGGCGTTCGCCGTCACGACGTTGCCGGCGACGAGCGGCAGGCCGAGGTCGAGCGCAGCGACGCGCTCGACGGCGCCGACCATGCCCTCCTGGTGGCCGTGGGCCGTGTCGAGCACGAGCACGTCGACGCCGGCATCCGCGAGGGCCCTGGCCTTAGCCTCGATGTCCCCATTGATGCCGACGGCTGCCGCCACGCGCAGGCGGCCATCGCCGTCGACGGCGGGACGGTAGAGGGTGCCGCGAAGGGCACTGCGCCTGCTGAGAGTGCCGACGACCTTGCCGTGGCGCATGACGGGGGCGAAGTCGAGCTCGGCCTCGACCATGAGGTCGAAGGCGGCCCGCGGCTCGTCGACATCATCGACGTCGATCGAGGGAAGCTCGCCGTGCAGCAGGTCGCCGAGGCGCGCATCCGGCAACGCCGTCGCAAGCCGCGCGGCAGGGAGGCAACCGAGGTATCCACCGTCACCATCGCGCACGATGATGCCGTGGCCCTCGACCGGCGGCACGAGTTCGAGCGCGTGGTCGACGGTCTCGTCAGCCGAGAGGTAGAGCGGGGTGTCGTAGCCGGGCGCCTGGTCCTTGACCCAGCGGATTGCGGCATCCAGTTCCTGCAACGGAAGGTCCTGCGGCAGCACACCGAGGCCGCCCCTCCTGGCAAGCGTCGCAGCGAGGCGCGGACCCGTGACGGAGTTCATGTTCGACGACACGATCGGCAGGGTTGCGCCCGTGCCGTCCGTGGGATCGAGCGAGACATCCAGCCTGCTGTCGACGCCGGATCGACTCGGTACGAGGAAGACGTCGGAGTAGGTGAGGTCATGGCGCGGGGACGCCTCGTAAAACTTCATGTTTTTAAGGGTAGCCCCGACCCCGACTCGGCGGCAGCGTCCAGCCGGAGGGATTACGCTTGTTCTCAGTATGTGGCCATCGGCGCCCAGATCTGCGCCGAACAATCGATAGTGACAACGGAGAGTGGGCGGCTGTGTCTAGCCAAGTGACCGGCATCGGTTCTGAAGCGGGATCTTCAGGGGAGTTCGGAGCCAATGAATGGCTCGTCGACGAGATGTACCAGCAGTTCAAGGTCGACCGGAATTCGGTCGACAAGTCATGGTGGCCCATCCTCGAGAACTACCACCAGACCAAGGGCCAGGTCTCGAACCCGGCGACGGATGCATCCTCCGAGTCGAAGCCCGCTTCGAGCGAGTCGAAGCCCGCGTCCAGCGAGTCGAAGCCCGCACAGGCCGCGCCGTCAGCACCGAGCGACTCGAGCGGTCCCGCCTCCGACCAGGAGCCGCAGATCCCCGTCGAGGTGACGAACGAGCCCTCCGGCCAGGCCCCCAGCAAGGAGCCCGCGCCCACGACCGGCAGCCAGCCCATCGCCCGCACCACCTCCCTCCAGGCCAAGCCGCAGCCGATCCCGGCCGAAGCGCCGGCAGCGCCCACCGCCGCCGATGAGCCCAGCGAGCCTCAGGATGTCGTCACGCCGCTCAAGGGCGTCGCGAAGACGATCGCGGCCAACATGGACCAGAGCATCTCGGTGCCCACCGCGACGAGCTACCGCACGGTGCCGGCGAAGCTCATGATCGACAACCGCATCGTCATCAACAACCACCTCAAGCGTGCACGCGGCGGCAAGGTCTCCTTCACGCACCTGCTCGCGTGGGCGATGGTGAAGGCGCTTCGCGACTTCCCGAGCCAGAACGTCTACTACGACGAGGTCGACGGCAAGCCCGTCGTCGTCGCCCCTGCCCACATCAACCTGGGCATCGCGATCGACCTTCCCAAGCCCGACGGCTCGCGCCAGCTCGTCGTCCCCGGTGTCAAGCGCACCGAGACGATGAACTTCAGCCAGTTCCTCGCCGCCTACGAGGACGTCGTCAAGCGCGCCCGTGACAACAAGCTCACGATGGCCGACTACCAGGGCAACACGATCTCGCTGACCAACCCGGGCGGCATCGGCACCGTGCAGTCGGCGCCGCGCCTCATGAAGGGTGCCGGCTGCATCATCGGCGCGGGCGCCCTCGAGTACCCGGCCGAGTTCCAGGGCACCTCGGCGGAGACCCTCGCCAACCTCGGCATCGGCAAGACGATGACGATCTCGTCGACCTACGACCACCGCGTCATCCAGGGTGCGGGCTCGGGCGAGTTCCTCAAGCTCATCCACGAGCGCCTGATCGGCAAGCACGACTTCTACGAAGAGATCTTCGCCGACCTGCGCATCCCGTACTCCCCCATCCGCTGGGCGCCCGACATCCACGTCGACCTCGCCTCGGCAATCGACAAGACCGCACGGGTGCAGGAACTCATCAACTCGTTCCGCGTGCGCGGCCACCTCATGGCGGATGTCGACCCGCTCGAGTACGTACAGCGCTCGCACCCCGACCTCGAGATCGAGAGCCACGGCCTCACCTTCTGGGACCTCGACCGGGAGTTCGTCACGGGCAACCTCGGCGGCCGTCGCACGGCGAAGCTGCGCGACATCCTCGGGATCCTGCGCGACGCCTACGCCCGCAAGGTCGGCGTCGAGTACATGCACATCCAGAACCCCGAAGAGCGCAAGTGGATGCAGGAGCGCCTCGAGGCGCCCTACGAGAAGCCGACGCACGACGAGCAGATGCGCATCCTCGCGAAGCTCAACGAGGCCGAGGCCTTCGAGACCTTCCTCCAGACCAAGTACGTCGGCCAGAAGCGCTTCAGCCTCGAGGGTGGCGAGTCGATGATCGCCCTCCTCGACGCGATCCTCCAGGGTGCCGCCGAGAAGGGCCTCGAAGAGGTCGCGATCGGCATGGCCCACCGCGGTCGCCTCAACGTGCTCACGAACATCGCCGGCAAGACCTACGGCCAGATCTTCCGGGAGTTCGAGGGCACGCAGGACCCGCGCACCGTGCAGGGCTCCGGCGACGTCAAGTACCACCTCGGCACCGAGGGCACCTTCACGGCGCTCGGCGGCGAGCAGATTCCCGTCTACCTCGCGGCGAACCCCTCGCACCTCGAGGCGGTCGACGGCGTGCTCGAGGGCATCGTCCGCGCCAAGCAGGACCGCAAGCCGATCGGCACCTTCCAGGTCGTGCCGATCATGGTGCACGGTGACGCGGCCATGGCCGGCCAGGGCATCGTCGTCGAGGTGCTGCAGATGTCGCAGCTCCGCGGCTACCGCACGGGCGGCACGATCCACGTCGTCGTCAACAACCAGGTCGGCTTCACGACGCCTCCCGGCGAGGCCCGCAGCTCGGTCTACTCGACGGATGTCGCGAAGACGGTGCAGGCGCCCATTTTCCATGTGAACGGCGACGACCCCGAGGCGGTCGTCCGTGTCGCAGAGCTCGCCCTCGAGTTCCGCGAGAAGTTCCACAAGGACGTCGTGATCGACCTCGTCTGCTACCGCCGTCGCGGCCACAACGAGGGCGACGACCCCTCGATGACGCAGCCCCTCATGTACAACCTCATCGAGGCGAAGCGCAGCGTGCGCACGCTCTACGGCGAGGCTCTCGTGGGACGCGGTGACATCACGCAGGAGGAGTACGCGGCTGCGCAGGCCGACTTCCAGGACCGCCTGGAGCGCGCCTTCGCCGAGACGCACGCGGCGCAGACGAACTCGATGCCGATCGTGACGCAGGACGACAACGCCCAGAGCGACCTCGAGCGGCCCGACTCGCAGCAGGACGACCGCGCTGGCGAGCTCGAGACGACCGCTGTGGCAGAGTCCGTCATCACGACCATCGGTGACGCACACGCCAACAAGCCGGCTGGCTTCACGGTGCACCCCAAGCTCGACGCGCTCCTCAAGAAGCGTGTCGACATGAGCCGCAAGGGCGGCATCGACTGGGGCTTCGGCGAGCTCATCGCACTCGGTTCGCTCCTGCTCGAGGGCACCCCCGTGCGCTTCGCGGGCCAGGATGCTCGCCGCGGCACCTTCGTGCAGCGCCACGCAGTGCTCCACGACCGGGAGAACGGCCAGGAGTGGCTGCCGCTGCTCAACCTCAGCGAGAACCAGGCCCGCTTCTGGATCTACGACTCGCTGCTGAGCGAGTACGCGGCGATGGGCTTCGAGTACGGCTACTCGGTCGAGCGTGCCGACGCCCTCGTGCTCTGGGAGGCGCAGTTCGGCGACTTCGCGAACGGCGCCCAGACGGTCATCGACGAGTTCATCGCGAGCGCCGAGCAGAAGTGGGGCCAGCGCTCGAGCGTCGTGCTGCTGCTCCCCCACGGCTACGAGGGCCAGGGTCCCGACCACTCCTCGGCCCGCATCGAGCGCTTCCTGCAGCTGTGCGCGGAGAACAACATGACGGTCGCGCGTCCCTCGACGCCCGCCTCGTACTTCCACCTGCTGCGCCGCCAGGCCTACGCCCGGCCGCGTCGCCCGCTCGTCGTCTTCACCCCGAAGGCGATGCTGCGGCTCCGTGGCGCGACGAGCGACATCGCGGACTTCACGAACGGTCGCTTCGAGCCCGTGATCGACGACACGAGCGTCGACAAGGGTGCCGTGAAGCGGGTCGTGCTGCACGCCGGCAAGTTGCACTACGACCTCAAGAACGAGCTGCAGAAGCGCGAGATCAACGACATCGCGCTCGTGCGGGTGGAGCAGTATTACCCGCTGCCGCTCCGTGAGCTCTCGGCGGTGCTCTCGCAGTACCCCAACGCAGAACTCATGTGGGCCCAGGAGGAGCCGGAGAACCAGGGCGCCTGGCCGTTCATCTACATGGAGCTCAAGCGCAGCCTGGCGAACCGCGAGATGAAGGTCGCCTGCCGTCCGGCGTCGGCCTCGCCCGCAACCGGTTCGACCAAGCGCAGTGCGCAGGAGCAGGCCGAGCTGATCGACCGCGCCCTCACCATCTAGGGCAGAGCTCAAAGCAAAGGGCGGGCATCCGATCGGATGCCCGCCCTTTGTCGTTGTATGCGGCTAGTGCGTCGCCTGGATCTCCCGGATGCGCGCGAGCACCTGGTCCTTGAGGTCCTCCGGTGCCGTCTCCTGGCAGGCGCGCTTCACGGCGAGCGTCAGCACCTCGCCGACGTGCGCCTCATTCGCGCAGTCTGGGCAGTTCTTGATGTGGTCGCAGATGTCGGCCGCATCCTCTGCCTGAAGCTCGTTGTGCAGGTACTCCTCGAGTTCGGCCTTCGCCTTCTCGCAACCGCAGTCGGTCATTTCTTGCTCCCGGTGGTCGGCGCGGCCTCGAAGCCGCGACCCTGTGCGTATTCCGCGAGCAGGCCGCGCAGGAGGCGGCGTCCGCGGTGAAGTCGGCTCATGACTGTGCCGACTGGGGTCTTCATGATGTCGGCGATCTCCTGGTAGGCGAAGCCCTCGACGTCGGCGAGGTAGACCGCCAGACGGAAGTCTTCGGGGATCGCCTGCAGCGCATCCTTGACCGCACTGTCTGGCAGGTGGTCGATCGCCTCGGCCTCGGCGGAACGCGAAGAGGTCGAGGTGGTCGACTCGGCGCCGCCCAGCTGCCAGTCCTCGAGGTCGTCGATCGTGCCCTGGTAGGGCTCGCGCTGCTTCTTACGATAGGTGTTGATGAAGGTGTTGGTGAGGATGCGGTAGAGCCAGGCCTTGAGGTTCGTGCCCTGTTCGAAACGGCCGAAGGCGGCAAAGGCCTTGACGAAGGTCTCCTGCACGAGATCAGCGGCGTCGGCGGGATTGCGCGTCATGCGCATGCCGGCCGCGTAGAGCTGGTCCATGAACGGCATGGCCTGCTCCTCGAACAGGTCGCGAAGTTCAGCGGCCGAGACCGTGGCAGCGTCGTCGCGAGCGTCGGCGGAAGGAGCGGCCGATTCGTTGTCTTCGGGGGCGGGGATATCGCTTGGCATCGCCGCCAAGCTTAGTTCGCGGGCAGGCGAGAGGAAGGTGGGGATCGGGTCGAGTGTGAGCGTCATTCGTCCTCCCGTCGCACGCCAGTAACAGCCGATACCCTTGACAACGATGCTGATCTCCAAATATTCCAATCCCGACTTCGACCCCTACCAGGGCGAAGCGCTCGTCGAGCCCGACGACGGTCCCTGGACGGCACCGACCGCGACTGCTCCTCTCTCGGCCACAGTGTCGATCCCGGGCTCGAAGTCACTCACGAACCGCGAACTCGTGCTGTCTGCCCTTGCGGATGGTCCCTCGGTGCTGCGCCGGCCCCTCCACTCGCGGGACAGCGCCCTCATGATCGAAGCGTTGCGGGGCCTCGGCACCGTGATCGAGGAGGGCGAGCCCGGGCCGTTCGGCCCCGACCTCGTCATCACTCCCGGGGAGCTCTCGGGTGGTGCATCCGTCGACTGCGGGCTCGCCGGCACGGTCATGCGGTTCATCCCGCCCGTCGCGGCGCTCGCGCTCGGGCCGGTCGCGTTCGACGGCGACGAGTCAGCACGCCGTCGCCCCATGCGCACCACGATCGACTCCCTGCGCGAGCTCGGCGTCGACGTTAACGATGACGGACGCGGCGCCCTCCCCTTCAGCCTCTACGGCTCCGGCAGCGTCGAGGGCGGCCCCCTCGCGATCGACGCCTCGGCGTCGAGCCAGTTCGTCTCCGGTCTCCTGCTCTCCGCGCCCCGCTTCACGAACGGTCTGCAGCTCCGCCACACGGGCGAGCACCTGCCGAGCATGCCCCACATCGAGATGACGGTCGAATGCCTGCGGCAGCGCGGCGTCGAGGTCACCTCGCCGCGCAGCGGTGAGTGGATCGTCGCGCCCGGGCCCATCGCGGCCGCCGAGGTCGCGATCGAGCCGGACCTCTCCAATGCCGCACCATTCCTCGCGGCCGCCCTCATCGCGGGTGGCACCGTGACGATCGACGGCTGGCCCGAGCAGACGACCCAGGTGGGTGCCGAGCTCGCCCGCCTCCTGCCGGAGTTCGGCGCATCCGTCACGGTCGCCGACGGCTCAATCACGGTCGAC
This sequence comes from Salinibacterium sp., assembly GCA_015234465.1. Taxonomy (GTDB): domain Bacteria; phylum Actinomycetota; class Actinomycetes; order Actinomycetales; family Microbacteriaceae; genus Homoserinimonas. The sequence goes on from JADGNA010000008.1 coordinate 68,915, forward strand.
GGCGGCGCCGGTCTCATCGGCGGCAAGGCCCTGCCGGGCGTCGAGATGGATCTCAGCATCGGCGGCGAGCTGGCCCCCGCGATCGTCGCGCTTGCAGCGCTCGCCGAGGGCCCGAGCCGCATCACGGGCATCGGCCACCTCCGTGGGCACGAGACCGACCGGCTCGCGGCGCTCGTCACCGAGATCAACGGCCTCGGCGGCGCGGTGAGCGAGCTGCCCGACGGGCTCGCCATCGAGCCTCGCCCCCTGCACGGCGGGCCCTGGCGCACCTACGAGGACCACCGGATGGCGACGGCCGGCGCGATCATCGGCCTCGCGGTCGAGGGCGTCGAGGTCGATGACATCTCGACGACCTCGAAGACCCTGCCCGAGTTCGCCGAGCTCTGGTTCGGGCCGCTCCTCGGCCTCACCCGCCCCTCGGTCGACCCACTCGGGCTGCTGTAGCCCGTGGCACTCGCATGAGCTGGCTCACCGACGTCGATGACGACGACGATCGCTATGCCGACTACGAGGCAAAGGCCCGGCCGAACCCGAAGGCCAACAAGCCGCGCACCAAGAGAAGGCCCGAGCACGAAGACGCGGTCGAAGCCCGGGTCGTGACGGTCGACCGTGGCCGCTACACCGTGCTGGTCGACGAAGGGGGCGCCGGAGAGCACTCCGTCACGGCGACGCGCGCGCGCGAGCTTCGCCGCCAGGCCATCGTGACGGGCGACCGGGTCGACGTCGTCGGCGACACCTCGGGAACCGAGGGCAGCCTCGCGCGCATCGTGCGCATCCGCCCTCGCGACACGGTGCTGCGACGAAGCGCCGACGACTCCGACGAGGTCGAGCGCATCATCGTCGCGAACGCCGACCAGATGCTCATCGTCGTCGCAGTCGCGAACCCGGAGCCGCGGCCACGTCTCGTGCACCGCTACCTCGTGGCCGCATTCGACGCGGGCATCGAGCCGATCCTCTGCATCACCAAGACCGACCTCGCCGACCCGGCGCCCTTCCTCGCGGAGTTCGCGGGGCTGGACCTCACGATCGTCACGAGCGGCAGGGGTGCGACGCCCACCGAGGAGATCCTCGGGCTTCTCGCTGGCCACTCGACCGTCGCGGTCGGCCACTCGGGGGTCGGCAAGTCGACCCTCGTGAACGCGCTCGTGCCGGAGGCGAACCGCGCGACCGGCCACGTCAATGAGGTGACCGGCCGCGGTCGCCACACCTCCTCGTCGACCGTCTCCTACCGCGTCGATGGCGGCTGGATCATCGATACGCCCGGCGTGCGCTCCTTCGGCCTCGGCCACGTGGACGTCGACAACGTGCTGCGGTCGTTCACCGACCTCGCTGAGATCGCGGAGGAATGCCCGCGCGGGTGCACGCACCTGCAGGATTCCCCCGACTGCGAGCTCGTCGAGCGTGCCGAGTCCGGGCAACTGGGCGAGTTCGGCAGGCAGCGCCTCGACTCCTTCCAGCGAATGCTCGCCTCCCTGAGCTGAGCTGAGCTGAACCGACGGCCGGCGGCCAACGGTTTCCGGCTCTCGCGCTAGCCTTGAGGCGTGAGCGATGACCTCGATCTGGCACAGCGCCTTGCCGATGCCGCAGACGCCGTATCCGCTGCCCGCTTCCGGTCGAGCGACCTCGTCGTGACGACGAAGCCCGACATGACCCCCGTGTCGGATGCCGACCGCGCGGCAGAGGAGGCCATCCGCGCCCTGCTCGCCTCCGAGCGCCCCGACGACTCGATCCTCGGCGAGGAGTTCGGCACCTCGGGTGACTCGCGTCGCCAATGGATCATCGACCCCATCGACGGCACCTCGAACTTCGTGCGCGGCGTGCCCGTGTGGGCGACGCTCATCGCCCTGGCGGTCGACGGGGTTCCCGTGCTCGGCGTCGTCAGCGCACCCGCACTCGGCAAGCGTTGGTGGGCGGAGCGGGGCGAGGGCGCCTTCGTGCGCGATGCCGAGTCGCCGCAGGGTCGTCGACTACAGGTCTCGAAGGTCGCCGCACTCGCGGATGCCTCGATCAGCTACAACAGCATCCAGCAGTGGGACTGGCACGGCAGGCTCGATGAGCTCGTCGCCCTCTCGCGCGCCGTCTGGCGTACGCGTGCCTACGGCGACATGTGGTCATACATGATGGTGGCCGAGGGGCTCATCGACATGGCGGGCGAGTTCGACCTGCAGCCCTACGACATGGCGGCGCTCGTGCCCATCATCGAGGAGGCCGGGGGCAGCTTCACCTCGGCCGACGGCGAGCCGGGCCCCTGGCACGGTTCCGCGCTCGCGAGCAACGGGCTCCTGCACGAGGCCGTGCTCGACATCATCGCGCGGCGCTGAGCTAGTCGCGACGCACGCCCCTCGCCGAGCGCAGGTCGGCGATCGCGAAGACGAGCGCGATGCCGACGAGACCGAGGGCCGCGAGCATCCCGAACGCGTAGGCGTGGCTGAAGGCGTTGCGCAGGCTCTCGGTCGCCTCCTCCCGGTAGATCGTGGAGAAGAAGGCCGAGCTCGCGACGGCGACGCCGACGGCCGTGCCGACCCGCTGGCCCACCTGGGCGATCGATCCCGCGACGCCGCCCTGCACGACGGGCACGTCGGTGAGCGTGATGGTCTGGTTGGGCGAGATGACGAGACCACCTCCCGCTCCCGCGACGCCCATCAGCGCGGCCAGCAGCCACGGCACCAGCGCGGGCGGGGCGAGCAGGGCGACAGGGATCGAGGCTCCGAAGCCGACGCCGACGAGCACGAGGCCCGTGAGCACGAGGCGGCGGCCCATCGTGGCGACGTGTCGCCCACCCACCGCGGAGGTGTAGGCCGAGACCAGTGCGAAGGGGATGCTCACCATGCCCGCGAAGACCGCGGAGACGCCGAGCCCGTTCTGCAGGAACAGCGTGTTGATGAGGAAGATCGCGGGCGTTGCGGCGAAGTAGGCCGTCGCGATGAGCACACCGTTGCGATAGGACGTCAACCTGAAGAGCCCGAAATCGATCACGGGGGACTTACCGCTCACGACGTAGCGGTTCTCCCACCAGACGAACGTGGCGCCCGCCGCGGCGAAGAGCAGCAGCCACCACCAGCGCGCGGGGTCGTCGCTCGGCCCGCCCGTCGTGAGCACGAAGGGCAGCATGAGCCCGAAGACCGTCGCGCCGAGGAGGAGCACGCCGATCAGGTCGATCTCGGTGCGCTTGGTCTCGTGATGCTGCTGAGCCGGCAGTCGCCACAGGGCGAAGGCGAGCGCGAGCAATCCGAGCGGCACGTTCATCCAGAAGGTGAGGCGCCACCCGTCCTCCTCGCCGCCCACCGCGATGAGGAGGCCGCCGAGCGTGGGGCCGAACGCGGTTGCGAGTCCGATGATGGCGCCAAAGAGGCCGAAGGCCTTGCCCCGCTCTGGCCCCTGGAACAGTTGCTGGATCAGGCCGAGGATCTGCGGCATGTGGATTCCTGCGGCGACGCCCTGCAGCATCCGCCCAAGGACAAGGATCTCGATCGTGGGAGCGACGGCACACATGATGCTCGTGGCGACGAAGATGCTGAGCCCGATCCCGAAGAAGAGCTTGCGGGAGTGGATATCGCCGAGCCGGCCTGCCGGCACGAGCACGAGGCCCATCGCGAGCGCGTAGCCCGCAATGATGAGTTGCAGCTCGCTCGGGCCGCCCCCGAGGGAGGCTTCGATCGATGGCAGGGCAACGTTGACCTTTGAGAGGTCGAGGATCGTGAGGGCCGCTGCGGCGGAGCAGACAGCGAAGGCTTGCCACCGTGCGCGATCGGAAACCTGGGAGCGTATGGTGGGCATCCCCTGATTGTATTCGTGCAGTGGTGCAGAATATTCGTGCATCACTGTATATTTGCAGACGATGCAAAAATCTTCCGCCTCCCCTGCCGCCGTCGAAACCGAGTCCGCGCCCAATTCGCGCGTGCTCCTGGTCTTCGTCGGCCTCATGCTCGCGATGCTGCTCTCTTCACTCAGCCAGACTGTGCTGAGCGCAGCGATGCCCACCATGGTGGGCGAGCTCGACGGCGTCGACCACATGCTCTGGGTCATGACCGCCTTCATGCTCGCCTCGACCGTGGTCATGCCCATCTACGGCAAGATCGGCGACCTCATCGGCCGCAAGAGCCTCCTGATCGCCGCGATCGTGCTCTTCATCGCCGGTTCCGTGCTGGGCGCGGTCGCCGCCGACATGTCGATGCTCATCTCGGCGCGCGTCGTGCAGGGCCTCGGCGGTGGCGGGCTCATGATCCTGTCGCAGGCGATCATCGCCGACATCGTTCCCGCCCGCGAGCGCGGTAAGTACATGGGCGCGCTCGGTGCCGTCTTCGCCGTCTCCTCGGTCGCTGGGCCGCTGCTCGGCGGCTGGTTCACCGAGGGGCCGGGCTGGCGCTGGACGTTCTGGATGAACATCCCGCTCGGCATCGTCGCGCTTGCGGCCGCCGTCTTCCTCCTCCGCCTGCCGAAGCGCGAATACGAGAAGCCGCGCGTCGACGTCTGGGGCATGGTGCTGTTGACGATCACGACGACCTGCATCGTGCTCGTCGCCTCGTGGGGCGGCAAGGACTTCGCGTGGGGCTCCACGACGATCATCGGCCTCATCGTCGTCGCAGTGCTCACCGCGGTCGGCTTCGTGCTCGTCGAGCGGGTGACGCCCGAGCCGATCATCCCGCTGCACCTCTTTCGCGAGGCCAACTTCAACATCACGACGATCGCGGGCCTGCTCACGAGCGTCGCCATGATGGGCACCCTCGCCTACATGCCGACCTACCTGCAGATGACCTTCGGTGCGAGCGCGACGGATGCCGGGCTGCTCATGATCCCCATGATGGCGGCCCTGCTCATCACCTCGATCGGCGCAGGCCAGATCGTGAGCAAGACGGGCCGGTACAAGTGGCTGCCGATCGTCGGCAGCAGCATCCTGGCGATCGGCCTCGCACTGCTGGGCACGATCTCCCCGGACACTCCCCTGTGGGTCTTCTGCTCGTACCTCGCCATCATGGGCGTCGGCCTCGGCACGAGCATGCAGTTGCTCGTGCTCATCGTGCAGAACACCTTCCCGGCGCGCGAGGTCGGCACGGCAACCGCGGCGAACAACTACTTTCGCCAGATCGGTGGCTCGCTCGGCGGCGCGGTGATCGGCAGCCTCTTCACCACGAGGCTCGCCTCACAGCTCAGCGAGCGTCTGCCCCAGCAGGGCGGCGCCACGAGCGATATGAACTCGCTCACGCCTGCGCTCGTGCACGAGCTGCCGACCGCCATTCACGAGCAGGTCATCTGGGCCTACAACGACGCCCTGGCGCCGCTGTTCCTCTACATCATGCCCCTCGCGGTCATCGCCGCGGTGCTGCTGCTCTTCGTCAAGGAGAAGCCGCTCGCCACGTCGATCGAGCGCGAGGCCGTCGTGACGGCCGTGCCGGATTCCCTCCAAGAGGTCTACCCGGTCACGACAGGCTCGGTGTCCGTGCCGGCGCAGGGAGACCGCCGCTAGTCCCCTCCACCGCCGTCCCCACCGCCTCCGCCGCCGTCCCCTCCAGGGCTACCGTCGGGGCCGTCGGTGCCGTCGGTGCGGTCGCTCCCGCCGCCTCCGGCGTTGCCGTCCCCCGACTTACCGCGGGATTCGGCCGAGAACGCCACGCCGAATGCGACGCCGATCGCGAGGCCCATGCCGAGCCCCATCCCGAGGTTGTCGAGAGCGACACTGAGTGCCGCTCCCACAGAGATTCCGATGGCGATACCCGCACCCATCATCGGATAGCCGCTCGGCTTGTCCTGAGGCTCCTTTGGCTTCTCTTCGCTCATGGCTCCAGCGTAGGAACGGCGCGGGGCGCACGCCTCCCCCGCGCGGGCGAGATGTGCCGCTGGCCTGCGCCGTGGCATCCGTCGCTCAGGCTAGGCCGCGGCTCGCGCACGCGGGGGGAGAATGGATGCATGACTGATGTGACGCTGCGCGGCGGGCCCGGCGCGGCGATCACCGCCGAGATCGAGGTCAAGCGCTCGCGGTTCATCTGCCGGCTCGAGCGCGTCGAGACCGAGGACGCGGCGCGTGCCGTGGTCGACGCGGCACGCCGCGAACACTGGGGCGCACGGCACCACTGTTCGGCCTTCATCATCGGACCGACGGATGCCGCGGGCCAGGTGCGCAGGTCGAGCGACGACGGTGAACCTTCCGGCACGGCGGGGGCACCCATGCTCGACACGCTCGCCGGCACCGGACTCGTCGACACCGTCGCCGTGGTCACTCGCCACTTCGGCGGGGTGCTCCTCGGCACCGGTGGCCTCGCGCGCGCCTATTCGGATGCCGTCGCGAACGCGATCCGCGAGGCACCCCTCGTGGCGCGGGAGCGGCGCGAGCTGTTCCGCCTGAGCCTTCACCACGCGGATGCGGGCAGGGTCGAGTCGGAGCTGCGAGCGCGTGGCGTCGCCGTGCTGGGCGTCGAGTATGCAGCGCGGGCCGAACTGAGGCTGGCGGGAGGCGGGGCGCTGCACGAGGTCGTCGCCGCCGTGACATCCGGTGCGGGCACACTCGAAGGGCTCGGCCACGAATGGGTCGATGTGGACCTCAACAGCGTGCGACGGTGACGATGGTGGAGATGCGGGGAATTGAACCCCGGTCCACTGCTGTGGTCATGTGTCTTCTACGGGTGTAGCCAGTGCAGGCGTTCTACTCGGCTCCGGAATTTGCCACTGGCAGCTAAACCGACGAGCCCAGCCCGAGTGCAAGTCCCCCGTAGCCCTCAGGCGTAACTACGGAGCAATCTCTCTAGATGACGCCAGGATCCGGGTAGAGAGCATCCCCGGGCTGACGGACTTTTTAGTGCGCTCGCTTAGGCAGCGAGGGCGAAGTCAGTGCGCTTGGAATCGGCACTTATAGTTTGCCGACATCGTTAACGAGATAAGTCGGCATCCTCGACCCGCTTCTCACAATTGCGCAGGCAATGTCGAAACCGATCATCCCCATACGCGTCTTGGTGAAAGACGTGTCACAGTCGCACGCTGTTGAGTTGTCAAGCTGCACCACTCGGGCGCAGCCTTCAATGATAGCAAGGCGATCGCCTCGAAGGAAGCGCTCTTGCGCTAGCTGGGCGCCGGCTGGGAATCCCGCTATGCTTCCCGAGAAGATTTCACGATCCGAGACGCCCCTCGCGCGCTCGGCGACAGGAAGCAGAGGCCGTGACCCGCAGAACCCTCTCCGCCGTCGCCCTCTCCGCGCTCGCTGTGCTCGGACTCACGGGCTGCAGCATCGTGGCCATGGCCGACCTCATCCAGGGCAAGGAAGACGTCTTCTCGATCGCGGTCGGCGATTGCTTCAACGACGACACGGCCGCCGTCGAGCAGGTCGATTCGGTCGTGATGCCCAAGTGCACGGAGCCGCACGACAACGAGGCCTACCACCTCTACGACCTCGCGTCGTCGACCTTCCCCTCCTACGACGAGAACGCCATCCTCGAGGAGGCCGAGATCGGATGCTTCACCGAGTTCGAGGGCTTCGTCGGCTCCCCCGTCGACGAGACGAGCCTCTACTACGGCTACTACTACCCGAGCCCCGAGAGCTGGGAAGAGGGCGACCGCGAGATCCTCTGCCTCGCCTATGACACGAACGGGCCCATCTCCGAGCCGCTTCGAGGCAAGGGACCGGCGTATCCCTACGAGGGCTGAGTCGACGGCGGGCCTCCCGCCACCACACGCACGGCGCGTGCCACCGCGTCGACGGCATCCCGCACCGCTGTCGGGCCCGTGCGCCATGAGCTCACCGAGAAACGGATGACCGCCCGCTCGCGCCATTCGCTGAGCGACGGCATGATCGTGCCCTCGGCCAAGATCGCGCCGTGGACAGCCCGGGTGACTTCGTCGGTGCGGCAGGCGATACAGACCTGGGTGTAGACGACCTCATTCAGCACCTCGACCCCGCCGACTTCGTCGAGTTCTTCCGCGATCGCGCGGGCTGCCTGGGCGAGACCGTCGACCAGCCTGGCCACACCGCTTCGACCGAGCGAAGCGAGCGCCGCCCACACCGGCACACCCCTCGCGCGGCGCGAGAGTTCCGGCACCAACTCGTATGGGTCGACTGTCGATGCCTCCAACAGGTAGCTCGCATGTATCCCCAGCGCGGCACGCATGCGGTCTTGGGCCAGCACGACGGCGATGCCCCCGTCGTAGGGAGTGTTGAGCGTCTTGTGGGCATCCGTCGCCCAGGAATCCGCGCCCTCGAAGCCAGCCACGAGCGGTGCAAGCATCGGGGATGCCGCAGCCCAGAGACCGAACGCCCCGTCGATGTGCACCCAGGCGCCGTGACTGTGGGCGATGGCGATGAGCTCGGCGAACGGGTCGAACGCGCCGGAATGGATATTGCCCGCCTGCAGGCAGACGATCGCAGGCGAGGCACCCGACTGGCGCGCGAGGGCCCGCTCGAGGAGCGCGGGCAGCATCCGCCCCTGGCCGTCGACGCCGATCCGGTCTGCCGCGCCAAGCCCCAGGTACCGCAGCGCGAGGTCCACTGAACCGTGACCCTCCTCGCCGACATACACACGCACGGGAGGAGCCCCGGCGAGTCCGGCCGAGGCAACGGCCCAGCCGACGTCAAGCAGCACGGAGTCGCGGCCTGCCGCAAGACAGGCAAAGCTCGCCATGGTCGCACCCGTCGTGAAGCCGACCCCCGATGCGGCGGGCAGCCCCAGCAACTGGAGTATCCAGGACGCCGCCACCTCCTCGACCGCGACGACCCCCGGTGTCGAATCACGCATCCCGGCGTTCTGATCCCACGCTGACACCAGCCAATCGGCGGCGAGAGCGGCGGGGAGTGTGCCGCCCATGACCCAGCCGAAGAATCGAGACGATCCGCTCGCCATGAGTCCGGGTTCGACGGCCGCCGCGAGCGTATCGATGGCGACACGAGGGTCCATGCCATCCTCGGCGAGTTCGCGCCCCAGACGCCCGGCCGCGTCGTCCGCGCCTCCCGACGCTGGGACCCGTCTATCCGGGTAGGTATCGAGCCATCGCGTGGCGTGGTTGATCGCAGCCCCGAGGGCATCGTCGAGGGAGCCCTGCCGCTCGTTCACACCGGCCATGGTCGTCCTCCGGCGACCGAAGTGCAAGAGCGGAGTCAGTCTCCCAGGTGGCGCCGCGCCGACATGGCGCGCTGCGCCTCACGATTGTCTTGGCGCTCGCGCAACGCCTGGCGCTTGTCGTACTCGCGCTTGCCCTTTGCGACCGCGAGTTCGACCTTCGCCTTGCCGTCGCTGAAGTAGAGGGAGAGCGGCACGAGCGTGTAGCCACCCTCCTTGACCTTGTTGTGGATCTTGAGGATCTGCGCCTTGTGCAGCAGCAGCTTGCGCTTGCGACGAGGCGGGTGGTTCGTCCAGGTGCCGCCCGTGTATTCGGGGATGTGCACGGCATCGAGCCACGCCTCAGCGTGGTCGTCGATGAAGGCGTAGCCGTCGACGAGGCTCGCGCGGCCGGCGCGCAGCGACTTCACCTCGGTGCCGGTGAGCACGAGGCCCGCCTCATAGGTGTCTTCGATCGTGTAGTCGTGGCGAGCCTTGCGGTTGGTCGCGACGACCTTCTGACCACGTTCCCTTGGCACGATGCATCCTTTACGTCCTGTACGTGCCGGGCGACACGCAGCCCACCATCCTACAGCGGGCCAGGATGCAAGCCCGACTACACCTTGAGGTAGCGGCTGATCGCGACGTTGGCGGAGATCGCGGCGAGCACAATGCCGACGGCGAGCAGGATCGGCGCCACGACGGCCGCCTCCTCGAGCCCCACGAAGGAGGTCGCGACCATCGTCTCGGCGAGGTAGCCCTGCACGAAGAAGTGCACGACCGCGACCGTCGCTCCCCCGGCCAGCGCAGCGCCGATCACCCCGGCGATGACGCCTTCGAGGATGAACGGTGTCTGGATGAAGCGGTTGGAGGCGCCGACGAGCCGCATGATGCCGAGCTCGCGCCGCCGACTGAAGGCGCTCAGGCGGATGGTCGTGGCAATCAGTAGCACGGCCGCGACGAGCATGAGCGCAGCGATGCCGATCGCGGTGTAGCTGGCGGCGTTGAGCGCGTCGAAGATCGGGTCGAGGTACTTGCGCTGGTCGGCGACCTCGTCGACACCCGGCGTGCCCGAGAGGGTCTCGATCAGCACGCCAGACTGCGTGGGGTCGACCATGTTGACCCAGAAGGTCTCCGGCAGGAACTCCGGGGTGATGTAGTCAGCCTCGGCACTGTCGGTGAACTCGACGTACTTCTCGTACGCCTCCTCGTGGGTCTCGAACTCGTACTCATTGACGAGCGGGGCGAGTTCAGACGACTCGAGCTTGGATGCGACGGCCGCCTTCTGCTCCTCCGTCGCCTCCGTCATATTGCAGTTCGCGGTGTCTGTCGTGGCGGTGCACATGTAGACCGCCACCTGGGCGCGGTCATACCAGTAGCCCTTCATCTCGTTGATCTGCATCTGCAGCAGGATCGCGGTGCCCACGAAGGTGAGCGAGATGAAGGTCACGAGCACGACGGAGACGACCATCGAGAAGTTGCGTCGCAGGCCCTGGCCGACCTCCGACATGATCAGGCCGAACCTCACTGTGCCGCCTCCGATCCGAAGCCCTTTTGCACAGGGATCGCCTGTGTGAGGTAGCCGCCCTGCCGTTCGTCTCGCACGATCTGGCCCGCGACGAGTTCGATGACTCGGCGCTGCATCTGGTCGACGATGCCGGCGTCGTGGGTCGCCATGATGACGGTCGTGCCGCTCTGGCTGATGCGCTCGAGGAGCGTCATAATGCCAGCGGATGTCGCGGGGTCGAGGTTTCCCGTCGGCTCGTCGGCCAGCAGCAGGGCCGGCCGGTTGACGATCGCGCGGGCGATGGCGACACGCTGCTGCTCACCACCGGAGAGCTCGTGCGGGAAGCGGCTCGCCTTGCCCGCGAGTCCCACCATCTTGAGCACGTCGGGCACAGCCTCCTGGATGAAGCCCTTCGACTTGCCGATCACCTGCAGCGAGAAGGCGACGTTGTCGAAGACCGACTTCTGGGGCAGCAGGCGGAAGTCCTGGAAGACAACACCGAGGTTGCGCCTGAAGTAAGGAACCTTGCGGCTCGAGAGTCGGCCGACGTTCTGGCCGAGCACGTGGATCTCGCCCTTCGTCGGGTTCTCCTCCTTGAGGATCAATCGCAGGAAGCTCGACTTTCCACTGCCGGAGGCACCGACGAGGAACACGAACTCCCCCCGCAGGATCTCGAGGGTCACGGAGTTGAGGGCGGGCCTGGTGGTGCCGGCATAGAGCTTGGTCACCTGATCGAAACGAATCATGTCCCGTCGAGCCTAAGCATCCGTCGCCCATCCGGCCGCAACGACAGGCCGACGCGCGGATGCCCCGCCATGCGCTGTAGACATCCTCCAACGATCGGATGTCGCATTAGTTGGCTATTGACCTTCGATACACACTTTCCGACGGACCCTCACACCGATCTCGGCCGCTGTTAGATTCAGCGCAATCCACCGGAGGCGACTCGCGCCGGGCACCAACGACGGTGCCCGAACGGCGCGGGGAAGCCATCCTTGGCGCGCGCCTCAACAGCATGATGGCGTGCGTTTTGTGCTGCCCGGATACCGACAAAGGAGTCACTGCATGAGCGGTCCCGCCCACACCAGGTCTGAACGACGCGATAGCTTCTCGAAAGTCGCGATAGCCACGCTCTCGATCCTGCTCATCGGCCTGCTCGCCTTCTTCTTCATCACAACAGACAAGCTCGCCGCCGGCGCATCGCAACTGAGCGAGGGCGCGACGACGGCACGCGACGGATCCGTGCGCCTCGTCGATGGCGCCGCCACACTCTTCGACGGCACCGCGACGCTCAGGGACGGCACGGCGAGCGCGAAGGCGGGAGCCGACAAGGTTGCCGCTGGTGCTGACTCCGCGGCAGAGGGCGCGAGCAAGCTCGCCGACGGCGCCTCCTCGGCGTTCACGGGCTCCATCTCGCTCGCCGAGGGCGCCAACAAGCTCTTCAACGGTGCAAGCACGCTCAACCAGGGCGCCAACACCGCCGCGACGGGGGCTCGCACCCTCGCGCAAGGCGCGGCCGACGCCAACGCGGGTGCCGCCAAGGTTGCCGCAGGCGCCCAGACGGTCGCGGCTGGCGCCAACGAGCTCGCCGCCGGGTTCAACAACCCCGACCCGGAGGACGACGTGACGCCCAAGCGCACCTCGACCCAGCAGGCGACCGCCCTGCGCGACGGTGCAGCGCAGCTCTCCGCGGCCTTCAACACTCCCGACCCGGTCAGCGGCCAGACTCCGACCCAGAGCTCCGCGGCTCTCGCGGATGGGGCTGCGGCGCTCAGCACGGGCGTGCAGCAGGCGAATGGGTTCCTCTCCCTCACCACCGCACCCACGGCCAATCTGGCTGCAGCTCCTACGACGAATGTGTATGACACGACGCAGAACACTCGCGTGATGCTCATCACGCTTCGCGGCAAGATCGATGCACTCGTCACTGACCCGGCGATCAAGGCTGCCCTCCTCGCCGATGCCGACAGGGCCATCGGGTTCCCCGACGGCTCCCCTGTCCCATACGCAACGAATGGACTGCCTTACCCGACCGGTATCACCGCAGTGGATGCACAGATCACCGGCCTCAACGAGAAGTTCACGAATGAACTCGTTCCGGGCGCACAGGCGATCGAGGGCGGTACGGCCAAGATCAAGACCAGCATCGCCAACGCCGCCGTGGGGTCCGCTCAGATCGCTGCCGGCACCGAGCGCTCGCTGACGAAGATCAAGAAGGCGGTCGAGGGCACCAAGAAGCTCGCCGCCGGCGCCAACGAACTCTCCGCGGGTGCATCGGGTCTCGCCGCCGGCACCAATCAGGTCGCCACGGGTGCCGGATCACTCGCCAACGGTACGGCTCAGGTCGCGACCGGTGCCGGCACCCTCTCGGGCGGTGCCGCGAGCCTCACGACCGGGGCCAACAACCTCAACGCGGGCCTCGAGACCCTGTCGACGGGCGCTGGCTCACTCGCTGAGGGCACCAGCACGCTCTCGTCCGGCGCGGCCGACCTCGCCGAGGGCAACGGAAGCCTCGCCGACGGCGCGAAGAAGCTCAACGATGGCGCCAAGACGCTCAACGACGGCGTCGCCGAGCTGAGCGACGGCAACGAGCGCATCGCGGCTGGCTCAGGTGAGCTCGCATCCGGCGCACAGAGCGTCAGCCCGGCGGCCCTCGCGCCGACCGTGCTGATCATCCTCGCGGTGCTGGTGGCCGCGACGATCGCCTGGCTCATGGTGAGCCGCCGCCTGGCACGTCGCTGACGTAGCAACACCGACGCGGGTCGGGCCGGTCTTCGGATCGGCTCGGCCCGCTTTGGCGTTCGTGCGATGGGTTTCGATACAGCCCTGGCGGGCTCACTCAACCCACTGCGGGGGGGCTAGTCGTTGACTGCGCGCTTGCGCCAGCGGATGCCCGCCGTGATGAAGCCGTTGAGGTCACCGTCGAAGACGTCGTCGGGCTTGCTGACCTCGTGCTCCGTGCGCAGGTCCTTCACCATCTGGTACGGCGCGAGCACGTAGCTGCGCATCTGGTCGCCCCAGCTTGCGGTGATGTTGCCCGCGAGTTCCTTCTTCTGCGCCGCTTCCTGTTCCTTCTGCAGCAGGAGGAGGCGCGACTGCAACACGCGGAGCGCTGCGGCACGGTTCTGGATCTGGCTCTTCTCGTTCTGCATCGATACGACGATGCCGGTCGGGATGTGCGTGATGCGCACGGCGGAGTCGGTCGTGTTGACCGACTGGCCGCCGGGGCCGCTCGAACGGAACACGTCGACGCGCATCTCGTTCTCGGGAATGTCGATCGACTCGGTCGCCTCCATGAGTGGGATGACCTCGACGGCCGCAAAGCTCGTCTGGCGCTTGCCCGCCGCACCGAAGGGCGACATCCGCACGAGGCGGTGCGTTCCCGCCTCGACGCTGAGGGTGCCGAAGGCGTAGGGGGCGTCGAACTCGATCGTGGTCGACTTGATGCCCGCCTCCTCGGCGTAGCTCGTGTCGAGCACGCGCGCCGGGATGCCATTCTTCTCGGCATAGCGCAGGTACATGCGCTGGAGCATCTCGGCGAAATCGGCCGCGTCGACGCCGCCAGCACCCGCGCGGATCGTCATGACGGCGGGACGCGCATCCCATTCGCCGTTGAGGAGCGTCTGCACCTCAAGTTCGCCGAGCACGCGCTGGATGTCCGCGAGTTCCTTGTGGACCTCGGCTGCGGCATCCGCATCGCCCTCTTCATTGGCGAGCTCGACCATGATCTCGATGTCGTCGAGGCGCTGCTGCAGGCTCGTGATCTTGGCAAGCTCCGCCTGGCGGTGACTGAGGGCGCTGGTGACCTTCTGCGCCTTCTCGGTGTCGTCCCACAGGTCGGGCGCGCCCGCCTGCTCGCTCAGCTGCGCGATCTCGGCTTCGAGTCGCGGCACGTCGACGACGGCCCGGATTTCGGCGAAGGTGCCGCGGAGGTCCGCGACCTGGCCAGTGATATCGAGCTCATCCATTGTGGGCACCAGCCTACCGGGACAAGCCCCGTGCATCCGCTGGCGGCGTCACTCCTTGGGCGCGATGGGCCAGACGATCTCGGTCACCATGTCCTCGGGACGGGCGCCCGGTGTCGGCTCGGTCACGTAGACCTCCCAGTAGAGCTCGCCCGGCGTGTGGTCGTGCCGTTCCATCCACGCCAGCAGCGTGCCGTAGGCATCCGCGAGGCCGTCGTATGGGCCGCGATGGATGTGCCGGGCGGCCAGACCGGTCGGCAACTGCTGTGCCGCTACCCCGTTGGTGGATTCGATGGGCCGTTGCGTGGGGAAGCCCGCCGCAACGTCGACCGTCTCGCTGGGCATGCCGCGGTACAGGGCGAGGGCGGGCCCCGCGAAGCCTGCGTCCTGCTGGCCGATGACGGCAGCAACGTCTTGGTAGACGCTGTCGAAGTAATCCCTGATCTTCGTCATCTCGACCGTCTCGCGGCGCACCGCGACCATGGTCGGCTCCAGTGTGACGATCATGGTGTCGGATGCTTCGCTTCCGCTGTCGCTCACGGGTGCTCCTCTGCTCGTACCCTGGTCGGGGGTGCCCCGATTCTCCTCGCCCCGGGACGGTTCTTCAATGGTCCGTCAGCCGAAGACCGACCTGGCGGTCGCCTCGACCTCGATGCGCAGGCCCTCCGGCACGAACACGCTCACGATGGGAGGCCGCCAGGTCGCGGACAGGGCGACCACGGCACCCGAACCGCCCGGACTCTCCGCCCGGTCGATCGCCAGGTCTTCGAAGGCGTGCGGCACGGCGGCGATATGGGCGTTGACGGTGGTCGAGACCCGGGCATCGTCGAGGATCGCGGTGGGCCGCCCCGAGGAGGAGTCCACGTCGTCGAGCCCGAATGCCTCCGCGCCTGCAAGCGCGGCTCCATCAGCGAGCGAGTAGAGGCGCTTGCATTCGATGTAGAGGGAAGTTGCGGCGGTCACGAGCAGCACGACCGCGAGGCACAGGGCTGCATAGAAGATCGTGAGCACGAGCGTCGAGCCCGTCTCGTCGCGAGCGGCGCGCGACCACCGCTCCGCACTCATTGCAGCCCCGCGAAGCGCGAGACCTGCTGGCTCGCCGTGGCGGCGACCGGGATGCTGAGGGGCGTGCCGACACTGAGTCCCGCCGGCACGAGCGGCAGCGCGACCGTCGCCTCGACCGTCACGGTGACGATGCCGCGTCGATTCAGGCAGGCGTGCGGCTGTGGGGCGCAGGAAACACGGATGCTTGCTGCCGCGACATCCATCCCGTGGTCGGCGAGCGCAAAGGCCACCGCCCGCTCTGCGCGCTGGCTGGCCTCCGCGACCGTGCTGGCTTCAACATAGGTGCGGCTTGCCTGCCTCGCGGCAGCCTCGACGGCGAGCACGCCGGACTGGAGCGCGGACAGCGCGACGATGAGGTAGACCATCGGCACGAGGAGCAACGTGCCCGCTGCCAGGAACTCGAGGGAGGCGGAGCCCCGCTCTTTCGACGCCCGCGCCAGTTCAGTCCACGATCTCCAGTGCTGCACGACCCGTCACCTCCACGCCGCCGTCGAAGCCGATCAGTCCGATGACGGGGAGGGGTGCCCGCACGGTGACGACGGCCGCACGATGGCCAAGGTAGGTGCCCTCGGTGATCGTGACATCCGTCGCATACGCAGGGCCGATCGCGGTCGTGATGAGTTCGCGCGTGCGGACGGCGCCGTCGGCGAGCGTCCTGTCCGCCAATGCCGCGAAGCGTGCGCCCTCCCCAGCCGCGTCGAGGAGCGTGTTGCGCACATGCATCGCGAGGCCGAGTTGCACGACCGAGAGGGTGAGGAGCGTCAGCAACGCACCGACCATGACGAACTCGGCGGGCGCGGAGCCCCGCTCCCCCTCACCGCGAAGGATGGCGACCCGCACGGGTGCTCAGAACCCGGAGACGCGCTGGATGGCCTGTTCGAAGACCGAGCTGAGTGCGGGGCCCGCGAGCGACCAGATGATGATCACGAGCCCCGCGGTCATGAGCGTGATAAGCACCCACCCGGGCACGTCACCGCGCTCGGATGCGAGGCGGGCGAACGCGGAGCGAATGCGGGGGAAGCCGGTCATGCGGGGATGTTACTGAGGGATCCGCAGCATCCGTCGCCGTTTTCCACAGCGGCTGCGAGGGCGCTCAGGCGAAGGCGAAGAGCGGGGGAAGCACGAGCGCGACCGCGAGCACCCACGCGGCCAGCACGGGCAGGTACGAGGTCTGCCAGCGTTCGAGCCGCATGGCGGGCGCGCGACGAGCCAGGAGCCGGGCGATGTGCCACGCGGTCACCGCAAGATTCACGAGCAGCACGAGGTTGAGCCCGAGCGCCGCGACACGATTAGCGGTCAGGCCGAACTCTCCGACGCGGCCGAACATCGACACGAGCACGAGCAGGTCGAGCGCGATGGCGGCGACGACTGCCACGAGACGGAGCGCGTCGAGCACACCGGGCTTCGACGGGCCGCGGGCCGAGATGCCGTAGACGATGAGACCGAGCACGACGAGGAGCAGCACGTCGAAGACGATCAGCAGGTCGCGGTCGAACTCGCGGCCCGCCCCCGCGGCGGCGTAGCCGACCGCCGAGACGACCAGCATGAGCGCAAACAGGGGCGTGAAGATCGCGGTCAGCACGGGCGCGATGTTCTCGATGACGCTCTTCTTCGCCTCGACGAGCCAGGCCGCGACGATGACGGCCCCCACAGCGCCCGAGGGCACGACCCACTCGAAGACTCCCTCGATCATCTCGGGCGCGATGGGTCCGAGCACGAGCGCCGTGAGGCCCACCAGCACGCCACCCCCGAGGGCGATCAGCGCGTAGTAGATGGCCCACTCCCCCGAGAAACGGATGAAGTCCATGCGGCGCGGATGCGAGCCCACCTCGCCACCGACGTAGGCAACACCGACCGCGAACCACAGCACGACAGGCAGGTGCAGCGCGATCAGCACGGTCGTGCTCTCGCCGCCATAGGGGAAGACGGATGCCGCGACTGCCACGACCGCGACCGCAGCGGCGAGCGCGATGACCCGCGGCCGCGGCATCCGTCGCTGCAGCGCGAAGTAGGCGGCGAGCGCGGGCATCACCGTGACGCTGGCGCCGCGCAGGAACCACTCCTCGCGGAGGTCGCGCCCGTCGCCCGGCATGTCGGCGATAAGCCGTGCCACCTGGATGAGCACGGCGGCGAGCAGCGCGAAGCCGAGCATCACGAGCACCGAGCCGCGCTTGTCTTCCGCGGGGGCATGCGTGAGCGTCAGCTGCTTCCACAGGCGGTCGCTGTGCTCGCGGGCGAACTCGGCCGTCAGCTGGTCGACCCGGCCGAGCCGTCCGACCGAGATGAGGAATGCCTCGTCTGGGGTGAGACCGGATGCCTCGAGTTCCGCCACCTGCTCGCGCAGGTGCGCCTCGAGCTCGTCGGCGTCACCGTCATCGACCGTGCCTCCGCGCACGATCGCCGAACGCCACTCCTTGATGCGTGCCTCAAGCTGTTCCATCGTCACACTCCCGTCGCGGGGATCGCGAATCCCCAGAGTCCGCCGAGCGTGCGCGTGGCGGTGACCCACTGGCGCCGCTGCTCGGCCAGCTGCGCCCTGCCCGTCTCGGTGATTTGGTAGTACTTGCGCCGCCGCCCCTCGGGCGAGACGCCCCACTCGGCGTGCACGTGACCGAGCCGCTCGAGCCGGTGCAGGAGCGGGTAGAGCATCCCGTCGGTCCACTCGAGCTCGCCGGCGGAGAGCTCGCGCACCCGCTTGAGGATCGCGTAGCCGTAGCTCGAGCCCTCCATGAGGATTGCGAGCACGAGCGGCGTCGCCATGGCGGCGACGAGGTCCTTGTCGATGTTCATCGGTTGCCTCCGGAAGGAAGTTTATACCTAGAGCTGCAAGGTACCTAGAGGTGCAAGGCATGTCGGGCCGGGCCACGTTGCGCAATGTGGAACGGCAAGCAGCGCTGGCGCAGCCCCTACTGGGAGACTGCTGCCGTGCGAGCATGCCCCCGCACGATCGATTCACGCTTGTCGCGAATCCTGAGCCACCGGAAGGATTTATCTGTGAAGATCGCACGCATCGCCCTCGACGGCACCGCACGCTGGAGCATCGTGGAAGGCGACACGGTCCGCACGAGCGACACCCCTGTCGAGCTCGCGGATGTCGCATCCGCCGCCCTCGACCGAGCACTCCCACTCGCCGAGGTGACGCTGCTGCCGCCCGTGCTGCCGACCGCGAAGGTGCTCTGCGTGGGGCTCAACTACCGCGACCACGTGCTCGAGATGGGACGCGAGATGCCAACGCATCCCGTGCTGTTCACCCGCTTTCCCGACACCTTCGTCGGCGCGGGGAGCCCCATGGTGCTGCCGAAGGCCAGCAACGACTTCGATTACGAGGGCGAGTTCGCGATCGTCATCGGGCGCGCCGGTCGCGCGATCGCCAAGGAGGACGCTCTCGAGCATGTGCTCGGCTACACGATCCTCAACGACGGTTCGCTGCGCGACTACCAGGCGCACACGATCCAGTTCACCCCCGGCAAGAACTTCGCCGACTCCGGCTCGGTCGGCCCCTGGATCGTCAGCGCCGACGAGTTCGGCCCCGTGACGTCACAGCGCGTTCGCACGACCGTCGACGGCGAGGTTCGTCAGGACTCGAGCCTCGACCAACTGGTCTTCGACGTCGCGACCCTCGTCGAATACGTGTCGACCTGGACCCCGCTGCGCCCCGGCGACATCATCGCGACCGGCACCCCTGGCGGGGTCGGTGCGGGGTTCACACCGCCGAAGTTCCTGAAGGCGGGGAGCACGGTCGAGATCGAGATCGACGGCATCGGCGTGCTGCGCAACCCCATTGCCGCCGAAGAGGGATAGCCTCCGCTCAGAACCCCACCTGGAGCACGTGGATCCCCGGGAAGATCGCGAACAGGATCGTGACGGGCAGGATGAGGAAGACGAGGGGCACGAGCATCGCCACCTCCTTCTTGCCCGCCAGCTCGAGCAGGCCGCGCTTGGTGTCTTCGCGCGCATCCTGAGCCTGGGCCCGCAGCACCTCCGCAAGGGGCGAGCCGCGCTCAAGCGCGATCGTGAGCTGGTCGACGCAGCGGGTGAAGGGCGCCAGTTGCAGTTCGTCGGCGCACCGCCGCAGCGACTCCGAGAGGGGCGCGCCCGTCGTGACATCGGTGAGCACCGCCGCGAGTTCGCGAGACAGTTCCCCGCTGCTGATGCGAGAGACGCGGCGCAGCGCCTCGAGCACACCCTCCCCCGCCGACAAGCTCAGGGTCAGGAACTCGAGCACCATCGGCAACTCGGCGGCGAGCCGCGACATGCGGCGTGAGGCCGCGCGCTGCAGCATCCAGTCGCGCAGGAACACGCCCGCGACCCCGCCCGCGATGATCGAGCCGACCCCGAGCATGACGGGCGAGGCGTGCTGGGGGGCGAGGATGACCGTGACGACGGCGCCGACCGTGACGCCAGCGATGGCGGCAAGCAACTGCTGGGAGCGGTAGCCGTCGAGCGTCCTGCCCGATCCCGATTGGCGGAGGCGCAGCTGCACCGCGGCCGAACCTCCCAGCACACCACTCATCGCCCGACGGAGTGCTGCGAAGGGCGGCCCCAGGAGTGCACCGAAGACGGGTAGGGGGTCGGACTGCGAACGGTGCAGGTGGTCGCGGGCCCCGGCGGAGACATCCGCAACATGCGGGGCAACGCGAGCCGCGAGTCGAGGGCGCCCGAGCCGGGGGATGCGTGTCGCCAGCACCCACAACCCCAGCCCGAGGGCACTGCCGCACAGCAGCGCCCAGGCCGCGCTCAACGGAACCATCGTTCCTCCTCCGGCAGCCGGCCGATCGCGATCATCACCCGGTAGGCGAGCACCGTCACGACGAGGCCCGCCGCGATCAGGCCAGCCCCCGAGGGCGTGTTGAAGGCGGCGGTCGCCTCGGGCCTGGTCGCCAGCAGCAGGAGCACGATCCACGGCGCCGCGGCGCCGAGCCGGGCCGCGTTGACGACCCACGACTGCCTCGCCTCGACCTCGGAGCGGATCGCCGAGTCCTGGCGCAGGTAGGTCGAGAGGCTGCGGAGCACGCTCGTGAGTTCCGTGCCGCCGACCTCACGCGACATCCGGAGCGTCTCCAGGATGCGGTCGGCAACGGGGTCGGCGAGGCGCAGCTTGAGCTCGTCGAGGCAGCGCGAGAAGTTCGCCGTGGACTGGTAGTCGCACTCGAAGGCGGCGAATGCGGCCCGCGTTCCGGGCGGACCGACTTCGGCAAGGGCGGCGATGCCGTCGGGCAGGGAGAGGCCGGAGCGCACCGCCGATACGAGATGGTCCACGACGTCGGGCCAGAGCGATCGGAGTTGTCGCCGGCGAGCGCGGGAGCGCCACGACACCACCATGAACGGCACCGCGCCGGCCGCTGCGGCGGCGGCAAGTGCGATCGCGAGCACGGGAACGAACGCGAGCGTCACTCCCCCGACCGCGAGGGCGAGCAGCAGTGATACGACGATGAAGGTGGCCGGAGTGACGGAGCCGAGACCGGCCAGTGTGAGCTGCTCGGTCATGAGCTCGTGCGCGCGCGAGCGTCGTCGCTCCCGTTGGCGGGAGGCCCAGAGGAACGGGGATGCTGCGAGCAGCAGGCCCGCGCCGAGCGCACCGCCCAGCAGGACCGGAAGCACGGGAAGCATCACGCGACCCCGGCGGGCATGAGCGCGGCCGCTCCGAACTTCGCAGCACGGGGCGGTGCCATGCCTGTGGGGCGGAGTCCGTCGGCGGTCGTGGCGAAGAGCGACACAGCCTGCACGACACCGCCGTCGACGACGCCCGTCGGCGCGACGATCTCGGCGACCCGGCGGTGGCCATCCGCCGTCTGCTCACAGTGCACGACAAGGTCGACGACCCCAGCGACGGTCGGGAGCACGAAGGACGCGTCGATGTTCCGCCCTGCCAACAGCGGAAGCACCGAGAGCTTCGCGAGTGCGTCCCGCGCCCCGTTCGCGTGCACGGTGCAGGCTCCCGGCACCCCAGAGTTGAGGGCGATCAGCAGGTCGAGGGCCTCCGCCTCGCGCACCTCACCGACGACGAGCCGGTCGGGGCGCATCCGCAGCGACTCCTTCACAAGCCGGCGCAGCGTGATCTCGCCGGTTCCCTCAAGGCTCGCCTGGCGGCACTGCATCGCCACCACGTCGCGACCGCCCAGATCGAGTTCGAAGGTCTCCTCGACCGTGATGATGCGTTCGCGCTCCTTCGCCTCCGCGAGGAGCGCTCCCAGCATGGTCGTCTTGCCCGCGTGCGTCGCCCCGGAGACGATGACATTCACCCCGGCACGCACTGCGGCGCGGAGGAACTCGGCTGCCTCCGTCGTGAGGGACCCGCGCTGCACGAGGTCGGCGAGCGCCGAGATCCGCCGCGTGAACTTGCGAATGTTGATGGCCCACTCCCTGCGCGTCACGTCGGGGATGACGACGTGCAGCCGTGAGCCGTCGGGCAGGGAGGCGTCAACGAAGGGCGAACTCAGGTCGACGCGTCGGCCCGTGGACTGCAGCATCCGCTCGACCAGGTCGCGCACCTGCGACGAGGTCAGGCGGATGTCGGTGCGCTCTGAACCGCCCCCGCGCGCGATGAAGACCTGGTCGGGTGCGTTGATCCAGATCTCCTCGATGTTCGGGTCATCGAGGAAAGGCTGGAGCGGGCCGAACCCGACCAGGTCTGCAAGGATGCGCTTCTCCGCCTCGCGCTCATCGGCGAGCATCGGCACGGCACCACCGAGCGCCCGCTCGCTGTACCGCTGCACCTCCTCGCGCACGAGACGGTCAGCGATCGAGCGGTCGGCCGTCAGGTCGATGCCGTCGCGCCGCACCCTTTCGCGCACGCGCTCCGTGATGAGCGAGAGCGCGTGCTGGGGCATGCGTCACATCCTGCGCCACGCGCCTCTCGCGTGTCCGGTGTTTTCCACAGACGCTCAGCGCGTACGGCCGCGCCCCCTGATGCCACCGAAGATGGCCGTGATCGCGAAGAGCACGAGGCCGATGATGGCGAGCCAGAAGAGCCCCTCGACGACGAAACCGATGATCGAGAGGACGATCCAGATGGCCAGGAGGATGAGAATGATCTTGAGCATGCTTCGCACGGTAGGCCCGCGATCCGGGGCTCGCGCTCAGGAAACGTGCAGTCTGGGGGCGGCGGTAGACTGGCGTCTCCCGCGGGAGTGGTGAAATTGGTATACACGCCAGATTTAGGTTCTGGTGCCGAAAGGCGTGAGGGTTCAAGTCCCTTCTCCCGTACAACGCCCGACACGACGCATCCGCCTTCGAGTTCGACGGAATCATCCTGAAGAACGAGGCGCTGCTGGCACTCCCGCCGCTAATCTTGAGCAGGTGCCAGCAGGCGCCGCACCCGAACGACGGAGTCCCGCGCTTGATGCCTTTCGCCCTCATACCCTGGCTTGACCCCGAGACGCTCATCACGGGCTTCGGGGCCTTTGCCCTCCTGGGCGTATGCCTCATCGTCTTCTCTGAGACCGGGCTGCTGGTCGGCTTCCTCCTCCCCGGTGACACGCTGCTCATCATCACGGGCGTGCTGACCTTCGCGGGCGTCATCGAGATGGACATCTGGTGGGTGTGCCTCGCGATTGCCGTGGCCGCCTTCGTGGGTGGCGAGGTCGGCTACCTGATCGGCCACAAGTTCGGCCCCAGCATCTTCGAACGCAAGGAGAGCGGCATCTTCAGCCGCGAGAACGTCGAGCGCACCAACGCCTTCTTCTCCAAGTTCGGTGGGCTCTCGGTCATCCTCGCGCGCTTCGTCCCCATCCTCCGCACCTTCGTGCCCGTCGCGGCCGGCATCGGCCACATGGACTACCGCAAGTACTCGCTCTACAACGCGATCGGTGCCCTCATCTGGGGCGCCGGCCTCACGTTCGCCGGCTTCGTGCTCGGCTACATCCCGCCCGTGGAGCAGTTCGTGCGCCAGTACATCGACCTCATCCTGCTCATCGCGGTCGCGGCGACCGTGGTCCCCACCGCGTTCCACTACTGGCGTTCGAGCCAGAAGGCCAAGCAGGCGCGCACGGCGGGCATCCCGACCCTCAACGCTGAGGACATCGTGCTCGACCCGGCCTACTTCGACCAGGACCCGAGCAACGACCCCGACAAGCGCTAACGCGAGATCCAGATCTCCCTGGCCGCCTCGTCGCCGACGTCGAGCTCGACGCCCTCCAGCACGATCGCGAGCGCGCCGCCGAACGGCTTGCGTCCCACAACCCTGACCCGGGCATCCAGGTCGAAACCCTCGGCCTCGAGGTAGCGCAGCAGCTTCGGGTCACGGTCACGGATGCGCACGATGCCGCCCTCGTGACCGTCGGGCGCCTCGGCCAGCAGCACGGCGGGCGGCATGACGACGCGGCCATCCGAGCTCGGGATGGGGTCACCGTGCGGGTCACGCACCGGCCGGCCGAGCTTCTCGAAGATGGCATCGAGCATCCGGTCGGAGACGGCGTGCTCGAGCACGTCGGCCTCCTCGTGCACCTCGTCCCAGCGGTAGCCGAACTCCTCCACGAGCCACGTCTCGATCAGGCGGTGCCGCCGCACCATGCGCAGCGCGAGGGTGCGGCCCTCCGCCGTGAGCGTGATCGCCCCGTAGGGCACGTGATCGACGAGGCCGGATGCCGCGAGCTTCTTGACCATCTCCGTGACGGTCGACGCCGCGAGGCCCAGCCGTGCCGCGAGTGCCGAGGGGGTCGCTGGTACGTCGTCCCACTCCCCGAAGGAGTAGATCGTCTTGACGTAGTCCTCGACCGCGATCCTCATGCCGCGACCGCCCTTCTCCGCCGCAGCGCCAGCGTCACGACTCCCCCGCGGGCACCGAAGAGGTAGGCGAGCACGAAGGCGAGGGCCTGCGAGAGCACGACCGCGCCGCCCGTCGAGACGTCCAGGTAGAAGCTCGCGTAGACGCCCACCACGCTCGCGGCGACCGTGACGAGCACGGCGAGCGCGAGCATCCGGTCGAAGCGTTTCGTGAGGAGGGATGCCGTCGCGCCGGGCGTGATGAGCATCGCGACGACAAGGATGATGCCGACCGCCTGCAGCGCGACGACGACCGTGAGCGCGAGGAGGCCGAGCAGGAGGGCCGAGAGCATTCGAGTGTTGAGGCCGATCGCGTTCGCGTGGCTGCGGTCGAAGGCGAGCAGCGTCAGGTCGCGTCGCTTGAGGAGCAGGATCGCGGATGCCACGGCGCCGATCACGACCACCTGCACGATGTCGGCATCGCTCACGCCGAGCACGTTGCCGAAGAGGATGTGGCCCAGGTCGGTCTGGCTGGGGGTCGCCGAGATGATGACGAGGCCGAGCGCGAAGAGCGAGGTGAAGACGACGCCGATCGCGGCATCCGATTTGATCTTCGTGGTCGCGCGCACGCCCCCGATGAGAGCCACTGCGCCGACCCCGAAGAGGAACGCGCCGACCGCGAAGGGCCAGCCGAGCAGGTAGCTCACTGCGACCCCCGGCAGCACGGCGTGCGAGACGGCGTCGCCCATGAGCGACCAGCCGATGTGCACGAGCCAGGTCGAGAGCAGGGCGCAGGTCACGCCAGCGACGAGCGTCACGAGCAGCGCGCGGGTCATGAAGTCGAAGCGGAGCGGTTCGATGAGCCAGTCGATGATCACGGCAGCTCCACCCCCAGCCCGAAGGCGAGTGCCAGGCGTTCTGGCGCGAGCGCCTCGGCGGGCGTGCCCTGGAAGAGCACGCGCTTCTGCAGGAGCACGACCTCGTCGCAGAGCTCGGGCACCCCCGCGAGATCATGCGTCGACACGAGGATGCCGCAACCCTCCCCCGCGAGCTCGCGCAGGAGCGTAATGATGGTGCGCTCCGAGCCCTTGTCGACCCCCGCGAAGGGCTCGTCGAGCAGCATGAGCCCCGCCTCCTGCGCGATGCCGCGCGCGACGAACACCCGTTTGCGCTGGCCGCCGCTCAGCTCGCCGATCTGCCGGCCGGCGAACTCGCTCAGGCCGACGCGCTCGAGCGCCTGTTCGACGGCGGCCCGATCGGCTGACCGCACGCGCCGCGTGAAGCCCTGCCTGCCGTAGCGGCCCATCATGACGACGTCGGCGACCGAGACCGGGAAGTCCCAGTCGACCGCCTCCGACTGCGGCACATAGGAGACGCGATTCTCCCGTCGGGCGCGGGCGGGCTGCCCGCCGAAGAGACGGATGCTGCCTGCCACCGGCTTCACGGAGCCCATGAGGGCCCCGAACAGCGTCGACTTGCCCGAACCGTTCATGCCGAGCAGGCCGGTCACCCGCCCGGGGTGGAGCGTGAGGTCGACCCCGTCGAGCGCCACGACCTCGTCGTAGCGCACGGCCAGGCCGCGCACCTCGATCGCGGGCGCGGCAGCGGGCATCCGGGTCTCACTCACTTGTCAGGCCCTCCACGATCACGTCGATATCGTGGCGCAGCAGGTCGAGGTAGCTCGGCACCGGGCCGCCGGGTTCGCTCAGCGAATCGACGTAGAGGTTCCCGCCGAAACGCGCGCCCGATTCGGATGCCACCTGCCGCATCGCCCCGTCGTTGACGGTCGTCTCGCAGAACACGGCAGGCACCTCGCTCTCCTCCACCAGCTGGATCGCGGTGCGCACCTGCTGCGGCGTGCCCTGCGTATCGCTGTTGACGGGCCAGAGGTATCCCTCCGTGAGCCCAAGGTCGCGGGCGAGGTAGCTGAAGGCGCCCTCGCAGGTCACGAGCACCCGCCGTTCCTCGGGCAGTCGCTCGATGGCGGCCTCAAGTTCGGCCGCGAGGTCGGCGAGTTGCGCCGAGTACTCGGCGGCCGCCGCGTCGAACTCCACGGCCCGCTCGGGCACGAGGTCACCGAGAGCGGCGGCGATATTGGCGACGTACTGCTGGCCGGCGACGGGCGACATCCAGGCGTGCGGGTTGGGCCGCCCCTCGTAGTCGCCGCCCGCGATATCGATGGGCTCGATGCCGTCACTCAGCACGACGTGCGGCACGTCGATGCGCTCCACGAACTGCTCGAACCAGCGCTCGAGGCCGAGGCCGTTGTCGAGGATGAGGTCCGCGGATGCCGCATTCCTGAGGTCCGACGGCGTGGGCTCGTAACCGTGGATCTCGGCGCCCACCTTCGTGATCGACTCGACCTCGACCGCGTCGCCCCCGACCACGCGCACCATGTCGGCGATCACCGTGAAGGTGGTCAGGATGAGCGGCTTGTCATTCTCGGCTGGCGCGGGTGTCGAGCATCCGGTCACGAGCGCGAGGCTCGCGAGAACGGCACTGACCTTGAGAAGTTTCGGCATACCGAAATCTTAGATCCAGGCGCGCCTGAATATGAAGTTCACACGCTGAATGTTGAGAAGGTGCGTCACCGTTTGAGCGGATGACGCACCTTCTCGACCCCCACGACCCGGTCGCGATCACTCGCCGGTTAGGCGCTCCCGCACTCGCGGCATGATGGCGGCGAAGGCGCGCGAACGGTGGCTGATCGCGTTCTTCTCGTCGGCGCTCAACTCTGCGGACGCGACCTCCAAACCCTCGGGCTTGAAGATCGGGTCGTAGCCGAAGCCGCCCGACCCCGCCGGCTCGTGCAGGATCGTGCCGGGCCACACGCCCAGCTCGGCGAATTCGACCTCGCCGTCGACGAAGGCGGCCGCGCACATGAAGCCGGCGCGACGGTCGCTCGCGTCGCCCAGGTTTGCAAGGAGCAGCCGGTAGTTGTCAACGTCGTCGCGCGTGCCAGCGTAACGAGCGGAGCGGATGCCCGGCTCACCGCCCAACGCGGCGACACTGATGCCCGAGTCATCCGCTATCGCGGGCAAACCGGTGTGCTCGTGGGCCGCGCGCGCCTTGATGAGCGCATTGGCCTCGAAGGTGTCGCCATCCTCGACCGGCTCCGGGCCGTCGTAGCCGATGAGCTCGATGCCGTCGAGCTGGGCACCGAGGATGCGACGGAGCTCCGCAACCTTGTGCTGGTTGTGGGTCGCGAGGACGAGTGTGCGGGTCATGCCTCGAGCGCGGCCTTCTGCAGGGCGGTGAGGCTGTTCGTGCCCGCGAGCGCGAGGTCGAGCAGGGCGTCGAGCTCGGCGCGGTCGAAGGGGACCCCCTCCGCCGTGCCCTGCACCTCGATGAACTTGCCGGAGCCCGTCGCGACGACGTTCATGTCAGTGCCCGCACGCACGTCCTCCGTGTAGGCGAGGTCGAGCATGGGCGTGCCGTCGATGATGCCGACCGAGACGGCCGCGAGGCTGTCGGTGAGGGGCGCCGCCTTCTGCGCGATGAACTTGTTCTGCTTGCCCCAGTCAAGCGCGTCGGCGAGCGCGACGTAGGCCCCCGTGATCGCGGCCGTGCGGGTGCCGCCGTCGGCCTGCAGCACGTCGCAGTCGATGACGATCGTGTTCTCGCCGAGGGCCTTCATGTCTACGACGGCGCGCAGGCTGCGGCCGATGAGGCGCGAGATCTCGTGGGTGCGTCCGCCGATCTTGCCCTTGACGGCCTCGCGGTCGTTGCGGCTGTTCGTCGCGCGCGGCAGCATCGAGTACTCGGCCGTGACCCAGCCCTTGCCCTTGCCGGTCATCCAGCGGGGCACGCCGTTGGTGAAGGATGCCGTGCACAGCACCTTCGTGTCGCCGAAGCTCACGAGGCAGCTGCCCTCAGCCTGCTTGCTCCATCCGCGCTCGAAGGTCACGGGGCGAAGCTGGTCGGGGGTGCGGGAATCGATGCGCGGGTCAGTCATGCCGCAATCCTCCCACGCTCTCGAACTGCGACCGCAGCCCGGCCGAGACGTGCTCCGGCCGGATGCCTCGCCCGACCACCCTCGCCATCACCCGTCGTGCGACGGGCAGCACGAAGCGCAGGGCGAAGCGCACCGATGGAGGGAGTGGATTCGGGATCGTGAGGCCCGCCCCTTCGCGCGCGATGCGCCGGTGCAGCTGCAATTGCACGGGCTGGATGATCCGCACCGGCAACAGTCGTCGTCGCTGTACGGCGGCCAGGTCGCGGCGGGTCACCCGGCCGCTGGCCAGCAACGGGGCGAGCCGATTCGCGGCAGCCACCGCATCCTGGATCGCGAAGTTCACGCCGACGCCGAACGCGGGTGACATGGCGTGGGCGGCGTCGCCCAGGCACAGCACCCCGGGCCCGTGCCAGCGGGTGAGCCTGTCGACCTGCACCGTCAGCAGCTTGATGCCGCCCCAGGAGGTGAGCGAGTCGACGACGGATGCGACGGGCTGGGCGGTCTTCGCGATCCGCTCCCTGAACGCGGCGAGCCCCGACTCCTGGATGGCCCCGTAGCTCCCCTTCCTGATGACCATGCCGGCCTGGTAGTAGCCCTCCCGCGGGATCGTCAGCACGAGCGTGGAGCCGTCGAAGTAGCCGAGGGTCGCGGGCGCGTCGGCGGGTCTCGGCAGCCGGAACCACAGCACATCCACATCGATGCCGAAATGTTGCACTGGCAGGCCGGCCAGCCTGCGCACGATCGAGCCGCGCCCGTCGGCACCCACCGTGAGCACGGCCCTCACCGCGACATCCTCGCCGTCACGGCGGGCCGAGACACCCCGCACGCGCCCGCCCTCGCGCAGCAGCCCCGTGACATCCGCGCCCGTGATCAGGCGAAAGTTCGGGAACCGCGCCGCCTCCGCGGCGATGAAGTTCAGGAAGTCCCACTGCGGCATGAGGGCGAGAAACCGCGTGCCGCTCGCCGGGAGCGTGCCGAAATCGACGGGCCGGATGCGGTTGCCCCCAATCACGACATCGAGGGTCGTGACCTCGGTGTGCGGCAGCCTGAGGAACGCGTCCTTCAGGCCGAGCTCGCCGAGCAGGTCGATCGTGGAGGGGTGGATGGTGTCGCCGCGGAAGTCGCGCAAGAAGTCCGCGTGCTTCTCGAGCACGACAACATCGACGCCCGCGCGGGCGAGGAGATAGCCCAGCATGAGGCCGGCCGGCCCGCCCCCGACGATGCAGCATGTCGTGTCGAGGGAGGCGGCCATGACGGTCAGTCCTCGGTGGCGGTCGCGGTGATGGCGGCGCGGAAGTCGGCCGCCCGTTCCGCGTAGTTGCGGTAGATGCCGTAGCTGGGCGCAGCCGGCGAGAGCAGCACGTAGCCGCCCTCCGGTGTCAGCGCCCGCGCCTGGCGCACGGCATCCGCCATGTCCGCCGCGGTCGACACCCGTTGGGCGGCGGGCATGAGCCCCGTCAGTCGTTCGCCGCTGCCGGGCAGGCCGATGACGGCCTCGATCGGATGCTCGGCGAGGTAGTCGGCCAGCGGCGCGTAGTCGACGCCCCGATCGGCCCCGCCGACGAGGAGCGTGAGGGGCGCGTCCGCGAAGGCGCGCATGGCTTCGATCGCGGCGTAGGGGCTGGTCGAGAGGGAGTCGTCGACGAAGGTGAGGCCCGAAGCATCCGGGATCTCCTCGAGCCGATGCTCGAGCGGCGTGAACTCCGCGAGCACCGACGCGACGCGCTCCCGCTCGGCGACGAGATCGAGTCCGTCGCGTTCGACCGCGGCGAGCGCGAGGCACGCGTTGAGGGCGTTGTGCTCACCGCGGAGGGCGAGCGTCTCGCGGGGGAAGAGCCGCTCCGTGCCGCGCATGAACCAACCGTCGGCGACGTGGAAGCTCTCCTCCAGCCCCACGAGCTCGGGCGCCATGAAGGGGTGCCGCACCGTCACCTCGCTGATGAGTCGCCCATCGTTGGCGTTGACGATCACGCGGCGGGGCCCATGGTCGATGAGGTTGAGCTTGTCGCGGAAGTAGGCCTGCTCGCTGCCGTGCCAGTCGAGGTGCTCGGCGAACAGCGAGGTGACGACGGCCGTGTGTGGCGACACCGTCAGCCCGGCGCACTGGTAGCTCGACAGCTCGACGACGTAGCGCGGCGACTCCGGCAGCGACAGGAGCGGCACGCCGATGTTGCCGCCGAGCGCGGCAGGCCCGTGCAGCGCCGTCTCCAGGTGATGGATGAGGCTGCTCGTCGTGCTCTTGCCCTTGCTGCCCGTCACCGCGACGGTCTGCTCCGCGTGCTCGGCGAGCCACAGGCTCGTGCCCGTCGTCAGCTCGATGCCTGACTCCCGCACCCGTTGCAGCAGCGGATGCTGCGGACTCACGCCCGGCGACGCGACGACGAGATCGATGGCCCCCTCGACGGAACCGACGTGCACGGGAACCCGCTCGCCCCACACCTCGGTCCACGCGGGTGTGGAGGCCGCGTCATCCGTGTAGGCGATGACGGATGTCGCGACCGGCGCCGCCAGCTCGGCGACCGCCTGCCCCTCGCGGCCCGTGCCGACGATGAGCACGCGGCGCCCGCGGAACTTCTCGGTCGCGCTCACAGCGGCACCCTCGAATCGAGCAGGTCGCGCGCCTCGGCGTAGATGCTGGGCACGGGGGTCGCCTCGCGATCGGCGAACAGCGAGCGCTCCATCGCGGGGTCACCATCGAGCAGCTCGGGGGCCCGCTCGACGAGCGCCTTGACGACGGCGGAGTCCCACCACTCGGGCGAACGCGCGGCCAAGCTCATCGCGACGGTCGACTCGGCCTCCTCACCCACGCACTCGAAGGGCTTGTGCGCGTCGAGTCCCAGGAGCGAGGCGAAACCGTCGGCGAGCTCGGGCTTGGCGAACATGTCGGTGCCGATGATGCCGACGAGGCGGTCGCGGGCCATGAAGGGAGACAGTGCGAGGAACACGAACTGGCACTTGGCACACTCGCCGCACCAGCCGGGCTCGGCGCCCGAGAGGCGGAATGCCCTGTTGCAGCTCACGATCGCGTCGTCGTAGCGCTCGGTGCGGGCGAACTTGCCCGCGATGCGCAACTCCGTGAAGGGGCGCAGGAGCGAGAAGTAGGCACCCCGCTCCCCCGTCTGCGCCTCGATCGCACCGGCGAGCAGCTGCTCGGCCTCGAGACTCTTCGACCACTGGTGGTTGACGGGCTCGCCGTCCCAGACGAGGGTCGGCTCGGCGGCGGAGTTCTCGTTCGACATGACGACCGGCCCGAGCCCAAGCAGCCGCGCCTGCGCGAGCGCGATGAGGGAGTTCATGGCCGTGACAGGCACGTGGCCGTTCAGTGCCCCCGACGTGTTGAGTGCGAAGAGGGCGGGGTCGAGCGAGCGGCTCGCCGTCACGAAGGGCAGCCCGGCCGCCTCGGCGACGCGGCGCATGATGGCGTTGGGGTTGACCGAGAACTGGGTCACGTCGAGGCCCGCGAGCCGCAGCGACTCGACCGTCACGACCGAGTCCTTGCCCCCGCCGACGGGCGCGAGAGGCCGAGCGAGACGCTCCCCCTCGAGGGCGACGGATGCCCGGGGCGCCGCGGGCGCGCCCGTCAACGTCACCGCGGTCTCCAGCAGCGTCGGCAGCCCCGCACGGTACGCGAACTCGGCGAGCCCGTGCCGCAGCGCCTGTTCCAGGAACGCGGCGCCCTCGGCCGCGAGCCCGTCCACCGCCACCTCGTAGACGGGTGGCGCGGCCGCCTTGTAGTAGCTGAGTCCCAGCACCGCACCCAGCAGGGGCAGGATGTCGCGGGCGGCCGCCCAGTCGGGCGTCGATCCGTCGGCCGGGGCCGAGAAGCCGATGCGCTCCGTGAAGCTCGAGGGTGCGGCATCCGCCCCCTCGCGCGGAACAAGCGTGAAGGTGAAATCGACCGCGCAGGCCGACTCGTCGACGCTGAAGCTGTCGAAGCGGAACGCCCCATAGGCGCTCGGGTCGAAGGGGCCTGCGGTGCTCACCGCAAAAGACTAGTCGACGGGCATCTGAGACGGCCTGAGCGCCCGCGTTAGGCTGGCCGGGTGAGCGACGCATCGACCGCCCTGCTGACCGACCAGTACGAACTGACGATGGTGGACGCCGCCCTGCGTGCCGGCACCAACGATCGGCCGTGCATCTTCGAGGCCTTCGCGCGTCGACTCCCCGGCGCCCGGCGCTACGGGGTGCTCGCGGGCACGGGCCGGCTGCTCGAGCTCATCGAACGCTTCCGCTTCGCCGACGCGGAACTCTCCTGGCTGCGTGACAACAGCATCGTCTCCCCCGAGACGATCGACTGGCTGGCCGACTACCGCTTCTCGGGTGACATCCACGGTTACCGGGAGGGCGAGGTCTACTTTCCCGGCTCGCCACTCCTTGTCGTCGAGGGCGGCTTCGGCGAATGCGTCGTGCTCGAGACCCTCATTCTGAGCGTGCTCAACTACGACTCGGCCGTCGCGACCGCCGCCGCGCGCATGGTCAGCGCTGCCGCGGGCAAGCCCCTCGCCGAGATGGGCTCGCGGCGCACGGGGGAACGCAGCGCCATCGCGGCAGCCCGCGCCGCCTACATCGCCGGTTTCGCCTCGACGAGCAACCTCGAAGCGGGGCGCACCTGGGGTGTGCCGACCATGGGCACCGCCGCGCACTCCTTCACGCTCCTGCACGAGACCGAGGAAGAGGCCTTCCAGGCGCAGGTCGACGCGCTCGGCCCCGGCACGACCCTGCTCGTCGACACCTATGACGTTCACGCCGCGGTCGAGAAGGCCGTGCGCATCGCCGGCACGCAGCTCGGCGCCGTGCGCATCGACAGCGGCGACCTCCCCCAGCAGGTCGCGGCCGTGCGCGCCCAGCTCGATTCCCTCGGCGCGACCGAGACCCGCATCACGGTCACGAGCGATCTCGACGAATACACGATCGCCGCCATGTCGGCGACCCCCGTCGACTCCTTCGGCGTCGGCACCTCGGTCGTCACGGGCTCCGGCTCGCCCGCATCCGGCATGGTCTACAAGCTGGTGGCGAGACAGGATGCCGGCGGCGAGTGGATCTCCGTCGCCAAGAAGTCGGCCGACAAGGCGACCGTCGGTGGGCGCAAGTTCCCCGTGCGGCGGCTCGAGGACGGGGTCGCGACCGCCGAGGTCATCCACACGGGCGCGGCCGAGCACGACGGCCGCGATCTCCTCGTGCCGCTCGTCGTGAACGGCGCGGTCGAACGGCAGTACCTCGGGGCGGAGGGCACGAGGCTCGCGCGCGAACACCGCGCGGCGGCCGTCGCGGAGCTCCCGCCCGCCGCGTCACGGCTCAGCCGCGGCGAGCCGGTGCTCCCCACCATCTACGCGTAGCCCCTTTCACAATTCAGGACCTGGCCCTCCCAATTCAGGACTTGGCCCTCCCATTCAGGATCTGGCCTCAGCTTCTCCTGAGTTGTGAAAGCCAAGTCCTGAATTGTGAACGTCAGTCCCTAGGCGCGTGCGACTCCAGGAAGGCATAGACCTCGCTCTGGTCGATGCCCGTCAACGTGCCTGAGGGCACCGCGGCGAGCAGCGAGGAGTTGAGGCTGGCGCTCGGGAGGGCGTGCTCGGCCCACTTGCTGGCGAGCTCTCCCGGCGGCTTGCGGCAGCAGGCCGGGTCGGGGCACGACGACACCTGGCGGTGCTTGGTGTCGCGGCCGCGGAACCACTTCACGTTGGCGAAGGGCGTGCCGACGCTCACCGAGAAGGCGCCCTGGTGGGTCGTCTGGATGCTCGAGGTGCACCAATACGTCCCGGCCGGCTTGTCGGTGTACTGGTGGTACGGGCTGAAGCGGTCATCGACGTCGAACACCTGCCGGGCGCTCCACCGGCGACACACGACCTGTCCCTCGACGGCGCCGAGGGCATCCGTCGGGAAGGCAGCGTTGTCGTTCTCGTAGGCCTTCGAGATCGT
The DNA here is from genome assembly GCA_015234465.1 of Salinibacterium sp. Lineage (GTDB taxonomy): Bacteria > Actinomycetota > Actinomycetes > Actinomycetales > Microbacteriaceae > Homoserinimonas. The sequence continues at coordinate 103,046 of JADGNA010000008.1, forward strand.
GCCCGACTCGTGCACCTTCAGGAAGTGCACGGGGATGCCGAGGTGCTGCGTCGAGAGGTTCGTGAAGCGGTGCGCCGCGGTCTCGTAGGTGACGGCGAAGGTGTCGCGAAGGTCTTCGACCGAGAGCTCCTTGGCGTTCTTGGCGGCCGTGAGGAACTCGACCGCCCCCGTCTCCGGCACCATGAGCGCCGCGGCGAGGTAGTTCGTCTCGACGCGCTGGCGAAGGAACTCCGTGTAGTCCTTCGGCTCCGTGATGCCGAGCACGTGGCCCGCGAGCGCCTGCAGCAGAGACGTGCGCGGGTCTCCCCCGGGGTTCATCTGCAGGTAGATGCGGCCGTGCTTGCGGTCGGTGACAGAACGAGTGGATGCCGGCAGGTCCTTCACGTAGTGCAGCGAGAAACCGAGGTGGCTGGCGAGGTCGGAGGCGATGCGCTGCGAGAGTGGCCCGCCCGTGTGGCCGACGGCCGAGAGGAGCTTCGCTGCGGTCTCCTCGAGTTCGGGAAAGTAGTTGTTCTGCGTGCGCATCTGTTGGCGCAGCTCGGTGTTCGCCCTGCGTGCCTCCTCCGGTGTCGCGGCACGCTGACGGTGCAGGCGCTCCAGCTCGGCGTGCAGCCCGAGGATCGTCTCGATGGCCTCATCGCTGAGCGACTTGCGCACGGGCAGGGGCGGCAGCCCGAGCGATGAGTAGAGGGGTCCCCGCTGCGCGCGCTCGAGCGCGATCTCGAGTGCGGCGCGCTTGGAGGGTGCCTCGGTCGCGAGCAGCACCTCGAGCCCGACGCCGAGTGCGCGGGCGAGCGTCTGGAGGTCGCTGAGGCGGGGTTCGCGCTTGCCGTTCTCAAGCACGCTCACCTGGGAGGGTGCCCGGCCGATGGCTGCCCCGAGGTCGTCGAGCGTCATGCCGCGCTCCGTGCGGAGCTGGCGGATGCGCTTTCCGATCGTGAGGGCGTCGAGCGTCTCGTCGATGGGCGGGGCGAGCATGTCGGTCATGGATTCAGGGTGCCAGACAACCTTCTTCTACGCAACAGAAGAATGGCAAATCTTCTGTCTCGATTTGGCGGGAAGAGGTTTGATTCTTGGGTCAGAGTTGGGGAAAGCACCGGACGAAAGGTCACACCATGAACCCCACAATCGAGATCACGGGCCCCCAGCGGGACCGCTTCGACGAGATCCTCACCGACGAGGCCCTTGCGTTCGTGGCAGCACTCCACGCTCGCTTCAGCGGCCAGCGGCACGACCGACTCGCCGACCGGATGCAGCGGCGCTTCGACCTCGGCAATGGACGCGACCTGCGCTTCCTCCCCGAGACCGAGCACATCCGCAACGACGACTCCTGGAAGGTCGCGGGCGCTGGCCCGGGCCTCGAGGACCGCCGCGTCGAGATCACGGGCCCGACCGACCGCAAGATGGCGATCAACGCGCTCAACTCGGGCGCCAACGTGTGGCTCGCCGACCAGGAAGACGCGACGAGCCCCACCTGGGCCAACGTCATCGGCGGCCAGGTCACCCTCTACGACTTCCTCCGCGGCCGGCTCGACTACACGAGCCCCGAGGGCAAGACCTACGCGGTCACGGCCGAGCGCACCCCCACGATCGTGTTCCGCCCGCGCGGCTGGCACCTCGTCGAGAAGCACCTGCGCTTCATCGACCGCACGGGCATCAGCATGGCCGCATCCGGCAGCCTCGTCGACTTCGGCCTCTACTTCTTCCACAACGCGAAGAAGCTCATCGAGCAGGGCCGCGGCCCCTACTTCTACCTGCCCAAACTCGAGTCGCACCTCGAGGCCCGCCTCTGGAACGAGGTGTTCTCGTTCTCCGAGGAGTACCTCGGCATCGAGCACGGCACGATCCGCGCCACAGTCCTCATCGAGACGATCCCCGCCGCTTTCGAGATGGAGGAGATCCTCTACGAACTGCGCGACCACTGCGCCGGCCTCAACGCAGGCCGCTGGGACTACATCTTCTCGATCATCAAGAACTACCGCGGCCGCGGCCAGTGGTACGTCATGCCCGACCGCAACCAGATCACGATGACGGTGCCGTTCATGCGCGCCTACACCGAGCTGCTCGTGAGCACCTGCCACAAGCGCGGCGCCTTCGCGATCGGCGGCATGAGCGCCTTCATCCCCAACCGCCGCGACCCCGAGGTCACCGAGCGCGCCCTCGAGCAGGTCGCCGCCGACAAGCGCCGCGAGGCGAATGACGGCTTCGACGGCACCTGGGTCGCCCATCCCGACCTCATCCCGACCGCGAAGACGGAGTTCGACGCCGTGCTCGGCGAGAAGCCCAACCAGATTGACCGCCTGCGCGACGACGTACACGTCACCCGCGACCAGCTGCTCGACATCCGCTCGATCGGCGGCACCGTGACGGATGCCGGACTCCGCGACAACGTCTCCATCGCCATCCGCTACATCGAGTCGTGGCTGCGCGGTGTCGGCGCCGCCGCGATCGACAACCTCATGGAGGACGCCGCGACGGCCGAGATCAGCCGCTCGCAGATCTGGCAGTGGATCCATCAGAACACCGTGACCGAGGAAGGCACCGTCATCTGCACGGAGGTCGTCGAGGGCATCATCGAGCGCCTCGGCCTCGAGCGCTTCGACGGCGACCGCTTCGACGACGCGATCGACGTCTTCCGCGAGGTCGCCCTCCGCGAGGAGTACCCGACCTTCCTCACGATCACGGCCTACACGCGCTACCTCGTCGAGGAACCGCAGCCCGTCGCATCCGCCTGACCCACACCAGCCCCATCCCACCAACGAAGGAATCAGCACCATGACCACGTATCAGGACGACATCGCGTCGATCGAGGCCCTCAAGCAGCAGTACGGCAGCAGCTGGGACGCCATCAACCCCGAGTCGGTCGCCCGCATGCGCGCCCAGAACCGTTTCAAGACGGGCCTCGAGATCGCCCAGTACACGGCAGACATCATGCGCCGCGACATGGCCGAGTACGACGCCGACTCCTCCGTCTACACGCAGTCCCTCGGCGTGTGGCACGGCTTCATCGGCCAGCAGAAGCTCATCTCGATCAAGAAGCACCTCAAGAGCACCAACAAGCGCTACCTGTACCTCTCGGGATGGATGGTCGCGGCGCTTCGCTCGGAGTTCGGCCCGCTGCCCGACCAGTCGATGCACGAGAAGACGGCCGTTCCCGCGCTGATCGAGGAGCTCTACACCTTCCTGCGCCAGGCGGATGCTCGCGAGCTCGACCTGCTCTTCACGAAGCTCGACGCCGCGCGTGCTGCCGGTGACGAGACCTCTGTCGAGCTCATCCAGTCGCAGATCGACAACTACGAGACCCACGTCGTGCCGATCATCGCCGACATCGACGCCGGCTTCGGCAACCCCGAGGCGACCTACCTCCTCGCCAAGAAGATGATCGAGGCCGGCGCGTGCGCCATCCAGATCGAGAACCAGGTCTCCGACGAGAAGCAGTGTGGCCACCAGGACGGCAAGGTCACGGTTCCCCACGAGGACTTCATCGCCAAGATCAACGCGGTGCGCTACGCGTTCCTCGAACTCGGCATCGACAACGGCGTGATCGTCGCCCGCACCGACTCGCTCGGCGCCGGTCTCACGCAGAAGCTCGCCGTCACGCAGACGCCGGGTGACCTGGGCGACCAGTACAACTCCTTCCTCGACGTCGAGGAGATCTCCGACGCCGAGCTCGGCAACGGCGATGTCGTCATGAAGCGCGACGGCAAGCTGCTGCGCCCGAAGCGCCTCGCGAGCAACCTCTACCAGTTCCGCCAGGGCACGGGTGAGGCTCGCTGCGTGCTCGACTGCATCACCTCGCTGCAGAACGGTGCAGACCTGCTCTGGATCGAGACCGAGAAGCCGCACGTGGGCCAGATCGCCGGCATGGTCGACGAGGTGCGCAAGGTGTTCCCCAACGCCAAGCTCGTCTACAACAACAGCCCCTCGTTCAACTGGACCCTCAACTTCCGCCAGCAGGCCTTCGACAAGCTGGTCGAAGAGGGCAAGGATGTCTCGGCCTACGACCGCGACAAGCTCATGAGCGTCGAGTACGACGAGACCGAGCTCGCGACAACCGCCGACGAGATGATCCGCAACTTCCAGAAGGAGGGCTCGGCCAAGGCCGGCATCTTCCACCACCTCATCACCCTGCCGACCTACCACACGGCTGCGCTGTCGACGGATGACCTTGCCAAGGGTTACTTCGCCGACCAGGGCATGCTCGCGTACGTCAAGGGCGTGCAGCGTCGCGAGATCCGTGAGGGAATCGCGACCGTGAAGCACCAGAACATGGCTGGCTCCGACATCGGCGACAACCACAAGGAGTACTTCGCGGGTGACGCGGCCCTCAAGGCCGGCGGCCAGAACAACACGATGAACCAGTTCTAGCCCCTCGCCAGAACTGAAGAAGCCCCGGCCTCGGCCGGGGCTTCTTTCGTTGCTTAGGTCAGGAGCGGAGCGCCGCTTCGACCCAGTCGAGCGCGGCCTTCTCGTCGACGCCGAGCCGGCGCACGTCGGCCGCGAACTGTCGCGCAAGTTCCTGCACCCGGCGCTCCGAGGCATCCCCCGTCGCAGCGACGAAGGTGCCGGCACGGCCGCGCGTCTCGATGATGCCGTCGGCCTCGAGTTCGCGATAAGCGCGGGCGACCGTGTTGGCCGCGACCCCAAGGTCGGCAGCGAGGCCGCGAACCGTCGGCAGCTTCGCCCCCGAAGCGAGACGTCCGCTCTTGACCTGCTCGATGACCTGCCCCCGAAGTTGTTCGAAGGGCGGAGTGGGCGACGTGGGGTCGATGCGGAACATGGTCGCTACTTCTTCATCGACTCGTAGATTTCCTTGCACACGGGGCACACGGGGAACTTCTGGGGATCGCGCCCGGGCGTCCACACCTTGCCGCACAGCGCGATGACGGGTCGACCCGTGAGGGCCGACTTCATGATCTTGTCCTTGTTGACGTAGTGGGAGTAGCGCTCGTGGTCGCCGTCTTCCACCTGCTCCTGGTTGAGGAGCTCTTCAAGCTCGCGGTCGAGGGTGTCGGTGCCGCCGCCGGTGTGCTCTGTGTCGCTCATGGCATCAATGGTAGGCGCTTCGCGTCGCCACAAGGCCGACAAGATCGGCCCATCGCTTGCTCAGTTGCGGAGCGTGAAGGCGAGCAACTCGGGCGCCTGCCGCGAGAAGGTGCGTGCCCCGATCGCGAAGCCGAGCACCAGCACGAGTAGCCCGACGCCCGCACCAGCGGCGAGCGAGAGCATGCCCCAATTGCCCCCCTCGGCGAGCTCCAGCGCAGCAAGGCCGAGGGCAGGCAGGGCACACAGCACGATGAGGAAGAAGGAGACCGCCTGTCCCGCCGCACTGCCGGAGGACTGCGGCTGCGCGAAGGGGCTGCCACCGGGCCTCACGGCGGCGTAGGGCATCCGCACAGAGGTGACGCTCGAGACACCGACACCGCCGAGGAGCAGGGCGAGGCAGACGCCGAGCATGGAGGGGAAGACGGTCCAGTCGCCGTAGAGCAGCACCGAGATGGGCGCGAGCACCGCGATGACGATGACCCCCAGGCCCAGCACCGGCAGGGCCCGGCCGACCCGGTCGGCCCATCCGCTCACATTGGAGGCGACGTGAAGCCAGAGCGCGGAACTGTCGTAGGCGAGGTCGTTGTGCAGCAGCCAGCCGAGGAACAGGCAGGCGACGGGAAGGGGAACGAGCGCGAGGTTCTGCCACCACACGCCCACGACGAGGAAGGGGATGACGACGATGAGCGAGACGACCGGGATGACCGCGAGGGCGAGCTTGTAGCGACCGTCCCGCGCCCAGTAGGTGAGGCTGCGCGCCGCGATGACGCCCGCTTCGCTCCTGGGAAGCAGGTCGAACCAGCCGAGGCCCCTGCCGCCCCACTCGGCCGACAGGTCGGCGGATACCCGCGAACGGAGCATGACGATCACGAGCGCGTGCCAGAGCAGCCACAGCGCTGCCACGAAGAGCGCGGCGAGCGCAAGCTTGAGCCACGCCCCGCCCATGTCACCTTCTGCGGCGAGCGTCGGCGCAGCCCAGGCCTGGCCGAGTGGTGAGGCTCCGAGCCCGGCGGCGGCCCCTCCGAGTCGCTCGACGATGGATGCCTCGCGCATTCCGAGCACGAGGGCCAGCACGAAGGGCAGGCACGCGAGTAGGGCGAAGACGCCGAGGATGCCCGCGAGCTCCCGCAGCCTGCGGGTCGAGAACACGAGTGCGGCGAAGGAACGCATGAGCCGAGCGCCGAGCACGCCGGTCACGACGATGAGGACGGCGGCAAGGAAGGCCACCAAGCCGACCCCGGGATGCTGGGACCACGCGACGAAGTAGGCGCCGGCCGTGACGATGAGCAGCACGGATGGCACGCTCAACAGGGCGCTCAGCGCAAGCCCGCGTGCGACCACGAGGGGCTCAAGCCCGAGCGGGCCGAACACGCGCGGGTCTGCCACGTCATCGGATGACGCGACAACGGGCACGACGAAGAAGCCGAGGGTCACGAGCGAGCCGACGATGACGCCGGCCGCCGCGGCATCCCGCGCGGGAAAGACGTTCGGGTCGAAGAATGATTCGATGACATAACCCGTGAGGGCGATGCCGAGGCCGAGCAGGAGCGCCAGGCCGAAGAGTTGCTCGGGCCGGCGCCGCAGGGCGTGCGCCAGTTGAGTGAGCCTCAGACGGAGAAAGAGCGCAACCACTCCATGTCCTCCCCCGGCTGCAGTTCGCCGATGAGCCTGACGAAGCGTTCCTCCAGGGTGGCGTCGCCGCGCACGCTCGCCGTCGTTCCGCTCGTGAGCACGCGCCCCTCGGCGACGACCGCGATCGAGTCGCACACGCTCTCGACGAGGTCCATGCTGTGGCTCGAGAGCACGACTGTGCCACCGGCATCCGCATAGCGACGCAGGATGCCGAGCACGGTCGCGACCGAGACGGCGTCGACCGACTCGAAGGGTTCGTCGAGGATGAGCAGGCGCGGCGAGTGGATGAGCGCGGCGGCGAGCGCCACCTTGCGCGTCATGCCCGCCGAGTAGTCGGTCACGAGGCGATCCTGGGCGTCCTCGAGATCGAAGGCCCTGATGAGTTCCTCGGTGCGCGACAGCACGGTCGCCCGATCGAGGCCGCGCAGCATGCCCGAGTAGTAGAGGAGCTGGCGCCCCGTGAGGCGGTCGAAGAGCAGCAGGCGGTCGGGCAGGATGCCCATGTCGCGCTTCGCCGCCGCCGGCTCGACCCAGACGTCCCGGCCGCCGACGAGCACGTTGCCCTGGTCGGGACGCAGGACGCCCGTGACGATCGACAGGGTCGTCGTCTTGCCCGCACCATTCGGGCCGACGATGCCGAAGATCTGCCCGGCGCGCACCTCGAGGTCGACGCCGTCGACCGCGACGGTGGACCCGAATCGCTTGACGAGGCCGGAGACCTCGAGCACGACGGGGGCATCCGCGTAGGGGTCGGGCACACTGGCCTTCGGTGCTGCGGCGGGGACAGCGGATGTCGCCTCCGCAGCCTCGACGTCGGGCTCAACGACCTCGTCCATGGCGTCGGGCGCGCCTGCCTCGACCTCGTCGACGTTCGACTCGTCTGGCTCAACCTCGGGAGTCGCCTCGGCGGGACGCTGCGTCGTGCCGAGCCGGTCGATGAGCTGGTCGAAGCGGGTGAGGGCCTGCTCGATCGAGAAGGGCGTCGTCTCGGCTGCAGGGTCCTGTGTCACCGCTCAACCGTACCAACCTGTAGGCCGTCGGAGGAGGGCCAGGTCGCGTTTGGGTCACGAATTGACGACAGTGCGCTGGGAACCCCTCCTAATAGGCACACTCCTCGCTACCGTAGAGACCAGCACAACGAGGTGTCCTATTTTCTGCTGCGCCGTAAACAGCTCGTGAAGATCCCGCCGTCACTCGGCGAGCGATCAGCGTCCTGTCAGGGCTTCCCCAAGGCGCGGCCCTACACTGCACTCTTCACTAAGGAGCAACTCGTGAGCACCCAGATCGTCATCCTCGCCGCTGGAATGGGCAGCCGGCTCGGCCGCAGCCTGCCGAAGTCGCTGACCGAGCTGAGCGACGGCCGCACGATCATGCAGCAGCAGTTCGACAACATCCACCACGCATTCGGCCGCAACGCCAAGGTGAGCATCGTCGTCGGCTACAAGCTCGAGCACATCATCGAGGCGTTCCCCGAGGCATCCTTCGTCTACAACGAGCAGTACGACGTCACGAACACCTCGAAGAGCCTCATGCGCGCCCTCCGCGCCTCGACGCCCGGCGGTGTGCTCTGGATGAACGGCGACGTCGTCTTCGACCCCGAGGCCCTCGAGCGCGCGGCGAAGCTCGTCGCCCGCGACCAGTCGTTCGTGACCGTCAACACGGCCAAGGTCTCCGACGAGGAGGTCAAGTACACGACTGACATCCACGGGTACATCCGCGAGCTCTCGAAGACCGTCAAGGGCGGGCTCGGCGAGGCCGTCGGCATCAACTACATCTCGCGCGATGACAAGGCGGTGCTCCTGCGCCAGCTCGCCCGCGTGGGCGACCAGGACTACTTCGAGCGCGGCATCGAGCTCGCGATCGAGCAGGACGGCCTCAAGGTCGAGCCGCTCGACATCTCGGACCTCTACGCCGTCGAGGTCGACTTCGCCGAAGACCTTGAGCGCGCGAACCTCCTCTTCCGCTGACCCACGCCGTCAAGGCTGGATGCACGAGTCGCACGGGCGCGACCCAATACGATAGCCGGGTGCCCGTAAGCCACTCCCCGCGACCGCAGTGGTCGCCGTTTGAGCGCTACCGGCGTTCCCTGTGGCTGCTGACGGTGCGCGACCTGCGCGTGCGGTACTCGACGTCGGCACTCGGATACGTGTGGTCGATCCTCGACCCGCTCGTGATGGCATCCATCTACTGGTTCGTCTTCACGCAGGTCTTTGACCGACCGGTGGGCGAGGAGCCCTACATCGTCTTCCTGCTCGTCGCGCTGCTGCCCTGGATGTGGTTCAACGGTGCGGTCTCCGACAGCACGCGCGCGTTCATCCGCGAGGCGAAGCTCGTGCGTTCCACGAAGCTGCCGCGCACGATCTGGGTCAACCGCATCGTGCTGTCGAAGGGTATCGAGTTCATCGCGAGCATCCCCGTGCTCGCAGTGTTCGCGATCGCGACGACCGCAGAGCTGCACTGGCAGGTCGTGTTCTTCCCCCTCGCGATACTGCTGCAGGGGATGCTCGTCATGGGCATCGGCCTGATCGTCGCGCCGCTCGTCGTGTTCTTCCGCGACCTCGAGCGGGCCACGAAGCTTGCGCTCCGGTTCCTCTTCTATGCCTCGCCCATCATCTACGGCGTCACCGACCTGCCGGAGAACCTGCAGTTCTGGGCATCCTTCAATCCGCTCGCAGGCATCTTCTCGCTCTACCGCGGCGCTTTCTTCCCCGAGCAGCTCGCGTGGGACACGATCGGCATCGGCGCAGCCATGAGCGTCGTCTTGCTCGCGATCGGACTGCTCGTGTTCCGTCGCTCCGAGCGCGCCGTGCTGAAGGAGATCTGATGATGGCATCCGTCGCTGCCCAGGGTCCCGTGATCGAGGTTGCCGGTGCGGGCATCCGGTTCAAGCGCAATCGGCGCGCCCGCCGCAGCTTCAAGGACCTCTTCGCGGGGCGCAAGCGCCGCAGCCGGCCCGATGAGTTCTGGGCGCTTCGCGACGTCGACTTCACGGTCATGGCCGGTGAGGCGATCGGCGTCGTCGGGCGCAACGGCCAGGGCAAGTCGACGCTGCTCAAGCTCGTCGCCGAGGTCATCCTGCCCGACGAGGGAACAGTCGGCGTGCACGGCGGCGTCGCTCCCCTCATCGAGATCACGGGCGGTTTCGTCGACGACCTCACGGTGCGTGACAACGTCTTCCTCACCGCCGGACTGCACGGGATGTCGCGGGCCGAGATCGAGGAACGCTTCGACGAGATCATCGACTTCGCCGAGATCGGCGACTTTCTCGACACCCCCTACAAACATCTCTCGAGCGGCATGCGCGTGCGCATCGCATTCGCGGTCGTCACGCGCCTTGAGGAACCCATCCTGCTCGTCGATGAGGTGCTCGCAGTGGGCGACAAGGCCTTCCGTGAGAAGTGCTACCGCCGCATCGAGGAACTGCTCGAGGGCGGGCGCACCCTCTTCTTCGTCTCGCACAACGAACGCGACCTCAAGCGCTTCTGCACCCGCGGGCTCTACCTCGACAAGGGCAAGCTCGTGATGGACGCCCCGATCGCCGAGGTCTTGCAGCGCTACAACGCCGACTACAACGCCTGAGCGGCGACCACAGCAAGAAAACGCTGGTCTCAGGGCGGCCGCTTCGGTAATGTGGGCGGCCCGGCTCCGCTCGCCGGCATCTCGCAAGGACTCCCCTCTTGGCACTCCTCTCCCTCGTGCTGCGCACGATCAAGCCGTACACGCGATGGGTCATCGCGGTCTTCGTGCTGCAACTCGTCTCCACCATCGCAGCGCTGTACCTGCCGAGCCTCAACGCGAGCATCATCGACCGCGGCATCGCGCAGGGCGATCTCGACTTCATCTGGTCGACCGGGGTGACGATGCTGGGCGTCTGCCTCGTGCAGGTCGCGACGGCTATCACGGCCGTGTACTTCGGCGCCCGCACGTCGATGGCGGTCGGCCGTGACATCCGTCGTTCGATCTATCGCAAGGTCGATTCGCTGAGCGCTCTCGAGCTGGGGCGCTTCGGCACGGCCACGCTCATCACGCGCGGCACGAACGATGTGCAGCAGGTGCAGATGCTCGTGCTCATGACGCTCAACTTCATGGTGTCGACGCCCATCATGTGCATCGGCGGCATCATCATGGCGCTGCGTGAAGACGTGGGGCTGTCGTGGCTGGTCTGGGTGTCGGTGCCAGTGCTCTTCGTCGTCGTGGGCATCCTCGTGTTCCTCCTCATGCCGCTCTTCCGGCAGATGCAGGACCGCATCGACGGCATCAACGGGGTGCTGCGCGAGCAGATCATCGGCATCCGGGTCGTGCGGGCATTCGTGCGTGAACCCTTCGAGGCCGAGCGCTACCAGCGTGCGAACGAGGCGCTCACCAGAGTGTCGGTCAAGGTCGGCAACCTCTTCGTGCTCATGTTCCCGGCGATCATGATGATCCTGCACCTCGCGACGGCGGCCGTGCTCTGGTTCGGCGGGCAGCGCGTGGATGCGGGCGAGATGGAGGTCGGCTCGCTCACGGCCTTCCTGCAGTACCTGCTGCAGATCCTCATCGCCGTCATGATGGGTGTCTTCATGGTCATGATGGTGCCGCGCGCGGTCGTGTGCGCCGAACGCATCGACGAGGTGCTGGAGACCGAGAGCAGCCAGGCCCGGCCGCAGGGAGAGACCCAGGCGACGCCGCGCGACGGACGCGTCGAGTTCCGGGCTGTGACATTCGGCTATCCGGGCGCCGAGCGGCCGGTGCTCGACGAGCTGAGCTTCGAGGCGATGCCCGGCCAGACGACCGCGATCGTGGGCTCGACCGGCTCAGGCAAGACCTCGCTCGTGCACCTGATCCCCCGCCTCTACGACCCGCAGCAGGGCTCCGTGACGATCGACGGCACGCCCGTCTCGCAGCTCACGCGCGCCCAGCTCGCGAGCGTCGTCGCCCTCGTGCCGCAGAAGCCCTACCTGTTCTCGGGCACGATCGCCTCCAACCTGCGCTTCGGCAACGCGGATGCCACGGACGAAGAGCTCTGGGAGGCGCTCCGCATCGCGCAGGCGGAGGACTTCGTGCGCGCGATGCCCGAAGGGCTGAACGAACACGTCGCGCAGGGCGGCACGAGTGTCTCGGGTGGACAGCGGCAGCGGCTCAGCATCGCGCGGGCGCTCGTCGCCAAGCCGGCCGTCTACCTCTTCGACGACTCCTTCTCGGCACTCGACGTCACGACCGATGCCCGCCTGCGCGCCGCCCTCGGCGACGCCATCAGCGGCGCGACCGTCATCATCGTCGCCCAGCGAATCTCCACGATCCGCGAGGCCGACCAGATCATCGTGCTCGACGGCGGCCGCATCGTCGCGCGCGGCACGCACGAAGAGCTGCTCGAGACCGACCCGACCTACCAGGAGATCGTCGAGTCGCAGTTGAGCGCGGAGGTGGCGTGATGGCACGGCGGGAGAGGCGCTCCGCGCCGGCAGCGAAGGATGCGGCATCCGAGCCCACCACGGTCGACGCCGTCATCGACGGCACCGACTTCACCCCTGGTGAGGCCGACGGTGACATGTTCGGGGGCACCCCCGCGCGCAAGGCGCAGCACTTCTGGCCCTCAGCGAAACGGCTCCTCGGCCTGCTGCGGCCGGAACGGGCCGGGATGGCGCTCGTGGTGGCGCTGGTCGTGGCATCCGTAGTCCTGACAGTGCTGGCGCCCAAGGTGCTCGGCCAGGCGATGGATGTCATCTTCAACGGGGTGCTCGGATCGCAGCTCCCCGAGGGCGTGCCGCTCGAGACCGTGATCGAACAGGCACGGGCAAGCGGCAACGAGCAGTTCGCCGACATGCTCTCGGGCACCGAGGTGGTGCCGGGCCAGGGCATCCAGTTCGACGAGCTGGCGCGGCTCATCCTGCTCGTGCTGGGCATGTACACCGTGGCATCCGTGCTCATGTGGGCGCAGGGCTACATCCTCAACAAGCTCGTCATGCGGGTCGTCTACCGACTGCGGCAGGACATCGAGGAGAAGCTCAACCGCCTGCCCCTGCGCTACTTCGACACCCGCCAGCGCGGCGACCTCATGTCGCGCGTCACGAACGACGTCGACAACATCCAGGCCGCGCTGCAGCAGGCGTTCTCGCAACTCGTGCAGTCGGGGCTCACGGTCATCGGCATCGCCGCGATGATGTTCGTCGTCTCGTGGCAGCTCGCCCTCATCGCCCTCATCGCGCTGCCGCTCTCCGCCGTCATCGCGGGCGCCATCGGGGTGCGTTCGCAAAAGCTCTTCGCCGCCCAATGGAAGAACACGGGCCACCTCAACGGGCACATCGAGGAGACCTTCTCGGGCCAGGAGATCGTGCGCGTCTTCGGCCGCGACCGCGAGATGCTCGAGGAGTTCGACCGGCGCAACGATGACCTCTACCGCGCGGCATCCGGAGCGCAGTTCGTCTCGGGCATGATCATGCCGGCCATGACCTTCGTGTCGTACCTGTCATATGTGCTCATCGCGGTCGTTGGTGGGCTGCGGGTCGCGACCGGCAACCTCACGCTCGGCGACGCGACCGCCTTCATCCAGTACTCGCGCGAGTTCTCGCAGCCCCTCAGTGAGATGGCGGGCATGGCGAACATGCTGCAGTCGGGCGTCGCCTCGGCCGAGCGCACCTTCGAGCTGCTCGACGCGGAGGAGCAGGACACCGAGACACCCGAGCAGCGGATGCCCGCCCGCCCCGACGGACACGTCGAGTTCGAGGGCGTCACCTTCTCGTACTCGCCAGAGAAGCCACTCATCGAAGACCTGTCGTTCTCCGCCGAACCCGGGCAGACGGTCGCGATCGTCGGGCCGACCGGCGCGGGCAAGACGACCCTCGTGAACCTCGTCATGCGCTTCTACGAGCTCAGCGCGGGGCGCATCCTGCTCGACGGGGTCGACATCACCAAGCTCTCGCGCGCAGAACTGCGCTCGCAGGTCGGCATGGTGCTGCAGGACGCCTTCCTCTTCGAGGGCACGATCCGCGAGAACATCCGCTACGGACGACTGGATGCCACGGACGAGGAGGTCATCGCGGCGGCCGAGGCCACCATGGTCGACCGTTTCGTGCGCCAGCTGCCCGAGGGCTACGACACCGTGCTCGATGCCGACGGCGGCAGCGTCTCTGCCGGCGAGCGGCAGCTCATCACGATCGCGCGCGCGTTCCTCGCCAACCCGGCCCTGCTCATCCTCGACGAGGCGACCTCCTCGGTCGACACCCGCACCGAGCTCCTCGTGCAGCAGGCCATGGCGGCCCTCCGCACGGAACGCACCTCCTTCGTCATCGCGCACCGGCTCTCGACCATCCGCGATGCCCACACGATCCTCGTGATGCAGGACGGCCGCATCGTGGAACAGGGCAACCACGAGAGGCTGCTCGAGCGCCGCGGGGCGTACTACGACCTCTACCAGTCCCAGTTCATGGCCGGCCGCGAGACCGACGGCATGGTCGCGGGCTGACAGCACCTCCCGCTCGCCCGCGCACGCGGCACTCCTCCAGACTCGCGCTCCTACAATTGGACGCCCGGGCCAGAAGGGGGCTGCAGTGACCGACCCGACCCACACGACACCGATGCAGGACGAGGCGCCGATGCAGGCAGCGACGCCGACCATGGCCGTGCGCGGCTTCGACCGGCTGCTCACGACGCAGCGACCGGCGGTGCTCGCGCACGTGAGGAACGTGCGGAGGAAGCATCCGGATGCCTCGCCCGAGCAGGTCATCCGCATCCTCGAGCGGCACTACCTCGCGGTCGTCACCTCGGGTGGCGCGGGGGTCGGTGCGGCCGCAATCGTCCCCGGGATAGGAACCGGAGCGAGCCTCGCGCTGACCGGCGTCGAGACGGGCGTGTTCCTCGAGGTGAGCGCCCTCTTCGCACAGTCGGTGACCGAGATCCACGGGATCGCCGTGACCGACCCCGACCGCGCCCGCACGATCGTCATGGCCATGATGCTCGGCACGCCGGGCGCCGAGCTCGTGCGCAGCCTCGCGGCGCAGGCGACCGGCAAGGGCGTGCCGCGCACCGCCTTCTGGGGCGACATCATCGGCCGCTCCGTGCCACAGGCCTTCACCGGGCCGATCGCAGACCGGGTTAAGCGCGCCTTCCTCGCCCGCTTCGCCCGCAACACCTCCACGAACGCCCTCGGCCGCCTGCTGCCCTTCGGTGTCGGCGCGGTCGTCGGCGGCACGGCAAGCCACCTGCTGGGGCGCAAGATCGTCGCGGCCTCCCGGGACGCCTTCGGGCCGCCGCCTGCTACCTTCCCGCCGAACCTCGAACAGTTGAAGCCGCCGCGAACACCGCTCATCAAGCGGGTGCCGAAGGTCTCGACCACGCTCGTGCCGCTGCGCCGGCAGTTGCCCGCCGCGCCGAGCCACGAGAGTGTGGGGCCCGCGGATCCCGCCGCTTCGGCCGAGCCGGGTGGCTCGATCGAGCTCGACGCCGCCGAACCGCTCGACACGCCCGAGCGCTGAGCGAGCCTACGCTTCGCGTCACTCCCCGACGGGCGCGGTCTCTTCGTCGTCGTCGCCCGTGAAGGGGTCGACCTCGCTGTCGATGCGGTCATCGCGGTGGATCGCGGCGTGCCGGTCCCACTCCCCCATGAGCTGCTCGACGGCCGCATGGAAGCGGGCGGTCGCCGCGCCAGGCGTCGTGTCTCCGAAGTGGCGTTCAACCCAGAACCGCAGCGTCGCGAGCGCCTTCTCGTCGCCACTCACGCGGTCGACGTGCGAGATGACATCCGCCGCCTGACCGGCCGAGAGCCACTCGGCCGCGCCGAGGTAGCCACCCTCGTCAACATCCGCCTGGGGGGATGCCGGCCGCGTCACGATGAGCGGCTTGCCGGTCGCGAGCCGGTCGTAGATCATCGCCGAGATGTCGGTGATCGCGACATCCGCGCTCGCCAGCTGCCAGCCGAGGGTCGGGCCATCGTCGTAGACGTGCTGCGCGCGGGGATCCGCCGCGTTCGCCGAGGCGATCGCCGCGACGATCTGCTCGTGCGCCGACTTTGTGGCGGGGTCGAGCACGCCCGTGCGCGGATGCGGGCGATAGATGAGCCGGAAGCGCGTGTCGCCGAGCAGGGCCCGCGTGAGGGCGACGCCGTGCGAGGCCACCGAGCCATACGCTGCCGCGGCGCGGTCGCCCTCCCAGGTGGGCGAGTAGAGCACGACGGTGCGCTCGTCTGGCGTGTAGGGCAGCTCGCCCTGCATGTGGTCGGCCTGCGGTCGCCCGATCTGGATCGTGCGGCGGTCGACGTCGAAGTCCCAGAGCTTGCGGCTCAGACGGTCATGGGCCGCCGCGCCCGCGATGAGGCTGTAGTCGTAGGCCTTGAACTGGTTCGTCGTCATGTACATCTTGTCGGACTCGCCGTGATTGATGAACACGTGCCACATGCGGCCGTAGCGGAACATCTGGAAGTTGCGCGAGTTCTGGTTGACGTAGAAGACGATGCGCAGTTCCTGCTCGGCGACGAACTGCTCCAGGTCGACGACCTTGCGGGCGTACACGACGGGCACGGGCGACTCGTCGAGCAGGCGCAGCATCGTGCTGGGCGTGCGGGCGATGATGGCGACCGGCCAGCGCTTCGAGAGCTCCGCGAGGGGCGCGTACCACTGGCGCACCTGGTACATGTTGACCGCAGCATCCGCGAAGTACACAGCGATCTGGATGCTGTGGGGCGCGGGCTTCTCGGCGGTGCGCAGGCGGCCGGCCAGCTCCCCACGGGTGCGGCGGGCTCGGAGCAGGTTCCTGACCAGTCGCTGGGCGGTCTTCAGGTCATGGATCAGGGGCATCACGCCATTAAACCAAGGGCGGTCTGCCGGCGCGGGCCATACGCCACACCGTTACCCACTTGATGCGCCTGCGCCCACCGGCGGGCTCGCGCCACCCAGCCCACCAGCCGCCGAGCCAGGCGCGCAGGGCCGCAGGGTTGCGCGCCCAGCGCAGCACCTGGATGCCCGTCCACGACCCCACATAGAGCGGCGCGATGAGCCACGGCAGGTTGCGCTTCGCAAGCCAGACGCGATTGCGGGCATTGAGCCGGTAGTAGTAGGAGTGCCGTGTCGGCTCGATCGCCGGGTGATGGGCGACGAGCTCGCCCGCGTACCAGACGCGCAGTCCCTGGTCCCAGACCCGCCAGGCCAGCTCGATGCCCTCGTGCGCGTAGAAGAAGGGCTCGGCCCAGCCACCCGTCGCATCGAAGACCCTGCGCGGCATGACGAGGGCACCCTCCCACACCGAGAAGACGTTGCTCGAGGCATCCGCCTCTCCCTTGCGGATGCGGGGCACCCAGCGTCGGGGATTCGTGACGCCGCTGGGGTCGACGACGCGCGGCTGCACGAGGCCGATATCCGGATGCTTCGACATGAGGTCGATCGCGTCGGCGACGAATCGCGGCGATGGCACGCTCGCGTCGTCGTCGAGGAAGAAGAGCCACTCGCCCGAGACCTGATCGACCCCGCGGTTGCGGCCAGCGGGAATGCCGAGGTTCTCGGCCAGGCCGACGCCCCGCATGCCCTCGGGCAGCGCCGTCGGCTGCCAGCCGTTGCCGACGACGACGACATCGAGACTCACATCCTGCTGGGCGAGGATGCTCGCGAGCCCGCGCGCGAGGTCGATAGGGCGCTTGCCCTGCGTAAGGACGACGACGCCGACCGTGGGGAGGCTGGTCACGCCCGCACGCGCCTCGACGCCATGATCGCGACGAAGTGGCCGGCCAGCGCGAGGGCGGCGAGCGGCACGAGCGCCACGAGCAGTGCCCGGTCGGCCAGCTCGGGGCCGATGAAGAGACCCACGATCGCCGCGGCGAAGGCGAGGATCGTCAGCTCGACCGAGTGGTACAGGCGGTGGAAGGGCACGAAGCGGGCGACACGACGCAGGGTCGCCACGAGGCCCGGGCGCGGCTCCGACTCCTCCTTGCGGTCCGCGAGCTTCGGCAGGCCTGCGTTGGCCCTGGCGACGTGCACCATGTCGTTGAGTGCCTTATTGAGGATGATGAAGACGGCGAGCAGCAGGCCGAGCGTCGTCCAGAAGAAGTCCTCGGGCGCGTCGAAGGGGTAGCCGGCGGCGCGGATGCCCAGGACGATCGGGATGAGCCCCTCGGTCGTGTAGTGCCCCACCTTGTCGAGGAACACGCCCGCGGGCGAGCTCGTGCCGCGCCACCGCGCGACCTCGCCGTCGCAGCAGTCGACGAGCATCTGCAGCTGCCCCATCGCGAGCGCGAGTACAGCGCCCCAGATGCCGGGGATGAGGAGGGAGAGCGCGGTGCCCCATCCGACGAGGATCATGATGCCCGTGACGCCGTTCGCGGAGATCGACGTGCGCAGCAGCATCCAGGTCAGGTATGGCGACAGGTTGCGCAGGTAGAGGGAAGCCGTCCAGTGCTCCGCATTGGCGCGCAGGCGCACCTCGGGCGGCTGTGCCACGGCACGGAGTTCGGCGATCGACTGGGGGCGACCCCGTGGTGCGTCGGACGTCATGTCACCTTCCCACCTGTGCGGTGATGTTGCGGCTCAGCTTGAGGAACCCGAGCACGAATCCCGTGCCCCAGCCGAAATGGATGACGGGCAGCACGATGAGGTACCAGGCTGCCGAGCGCGCACCCTCGCTTCGCAGCACTGGCACCGCGGCGGCGAGCACGAAGAGGGCGTAGAGGGCGGGCACGGCGAATGCCGCGACGAGCCAGGAGCCGGTGACGGCACCGACCACGCCGAGCACGAGGCCGAGGAGGATGCCGATCACGGCGACGGGCGGCACGAAGTAGCGCAACCCGTTCTCCTTGGGAAAGCGGCGCGCGAGCTCGCCACGCCAGATGCCCGTCGCGACGAACTGCCGCAGCAGCTTCACGAGGCTCGACCGTGGCCGGTAAACGACCTGGAGGGCCGGGGTGAACCACACGGTGCCGCCCGTTGCGCGCAGGCGACGGTTGAGCTCCCAGTCCTGGCCGCGCTTGATGCCCTCGTCGAAGAGGCCGACCTCGAGCAGGCGGTGGCGCTGGAAGGTGCCGAGGTACGCGGTCTCGGCCGGGCCCTCCTCGCCTCCGACATGGTGGGGTGTTCCGCCAAGGCCGGCGCGCGAGCCGTAGGCGTGGGCGACGGCGCGCTCGAAGGGCGTGATGCCCTCCGCCTTCATGATGCCGCCGACGTTGTCGGCTCCCGTGCGCAGCAGGGTCTCGACCGCGATGCGGGTGTAGTCCTTGGGCAGCACGGAGTGGGCGTCGACGCGCACGACGATCGGATGGCTCGAGGCGCGGATGGCGGCGTTGAGTCCGCCCGGTGTGCTTCCCAGTTCGTTCGGGATGCTGCGGATGCGCGGATCGTCCGCCGCGAGCTGCTCGATCACGCGGTTTGTGCCGTCGACGCTCGGGCCCAGCGCGAGCACGATCTCGCTCTCGCCCGGGTAGTCCTGTCCCGTGAGGCTGAGCACGGCCGCCTCGATGTGCTCGACCTCGTTGAGCACCGGCATGACATAGGAGACGCCAGGGTGTTCAGCGGACTCGCTCGGCATGCTTTCCAGTCGTCGCAGCTCTCTCATCGGGCCTGCCATGGGCAAGCGCGGGGCTCGGCACAGCCTGCGGCAGAAACGCCTCAGGCTGGGCCGAGCCTACCAGCAGGCCGGTGCCGGAACCCGTCAGCCGAGCTCGCCGAGCGTGACCGTGGCGGTGTTGCGCTCACCGTCGCGCACGTAGACGAGTTCCGCCTCCGCCCCGCCCGGCAGCACCCGCACCTGGGCCGTCAGGTCGGTCTTGCCCGTGATGGGAAGGCCCTCGAACTCGACGACCACGTCGCCCGGCTTCAGCCCTGCCCGCTCGGCAGCGCCATCCGGGGTCACCTCTTGGATGGAGGCACCGACCACGTCGCTCTCGATGGCACGGTCGTCCGTGACATCCGCCACCGTCGCGCCCAGGAGGCCGTGGCTCGCCGTGCCGTTCTCGATGAGCTCGGATGCCACGCGCTGCGCCAGGTTCGCCGGGATCGCGAAGCCCACGCCGATGCTTCCCGCCGTCGACGAGCCGGTGTTGCCCGTGCTGGCGATGGCCACGTTGATGCCGATGACCTTGCCGTCCTCGTCGAGGAGCGCGCCGCCCGAGTTGCCCGGGTTGATCGCGGCATCCGTCTGGATCACCGGGAGGGCGATCGTCGAGGAGACGGGCGCCGAACCGCGGTCGGGGCCGTTGTCGAACTCCCAGAAGTCGAAGGGACCCCAGCCGTCGGGTGCGTCGGGCTGCGGCGCGTCGGGTGCTTCCTCCGACTCCGGCGCCGCGGACGATGCGACCGTGATGCTGCGGTTGAGGGCGCTCACGACGCCGCTCGTGACGGTGTTGCTGAGCCCGAGTGGCGCGCCGATCGCGATGGTCGTGTCGCCCACGTTGAGCTCATCGGAGTCGGCGAACTCGACCGGCTGGAACTCGACATCCGCGTCGACCTTGACGACCGCGAGGTCTGCGATGGGGTCGCTGCCGACGAGCGTCGCGTCGAAGAGCCGGCCGTCATAGGACTGCACGCGGATGCTCGGCTCCGCCGCCGCACCGCTGAGGGTCGCGACGTGCGCGTTGGTGAGGATGTAGCCGTCCTCACTCAGCACGACGCCAGAGCCGCTGCCGGATGCCTGGCCGCCATTGACCGAGAGCGTCACGACCGAGGGCGCGACGGTCGCCGCGACGCCGCTGATCACGGTCGCGTTGTCGACGTCGTTGATCATGACGTTGGTGCCCACGGGCCCCTGGCTGCTGGCCGGGCCACCAGCGCCGCCCGTCACACCCGCGTAGACACCCGCGCCCACGCCACCACCGACGAGGGCCGCGATCGCCGCGACGGCGACCATGCCGATGCCCGCGCGGCGCGGTTCAGGCCGCTGGGAGGAGTCGGGCTGCTGCGCGCCGGTCGCGCCCGCGCCGAAAGCAGCACCGGGCGCCTGCGCGGCCGCTGCGGGCGTGCCCGCCCCATCCGCGCTTGCGGCGGGGCGTGTCTCGCCCGCCCGGATGTCGGGAGGCGTCGGGTCCTCGTGGCGTTCGGGCTGCTGGCGTTCGGGCTGCTCAGTCATGGGGCTCCTTTCGGTGGTGCAAGCCTCCCCCCGGAACCTTTGCGGTTCCTATGGACGCGCTCAGAGGGGGCCGATGCTTTACTCAACGCCGAGCATCCGCTGGGATTCCCGCACTGGTGCCCACGCTAGCCTGTCAGCGATGAGAGGTGGTCGACGATGACGGTGCACGGATCGTGGACGCGGGCGGCCGAATCCGCCATGCTGCTGGGCGCGGACGGCACGCTCAGCCAGACCATCTTCGCGGAGATGACCGCGCTCGCCTCGCGGCACGGTGCCGTCAACCTCGGCCAGGGCTTCCCCGACGAGGACGGCCCGGCCGAAGTGCTCGAGGCCGCGCGGCAGGCCATCAGCGACGGCATCAACCAGTACCCGCCCGGCATCGGCCTGCCCGTGCTGCGGGAGGCGATCACGCAGCACCAGCGCCGCTTCTACGGCCTCGAGGTCGACCCCGACACCGAGGTCATGGTCACGGCGGGGGCGACCGAGGCCATCGCCGCGACGATCCTCGCCCTGACGGAGCCGGGCGACGAGGTGCTCACCTTCTCCCCCTTCTACGACTCCTACGGCGCCATGATCGGGCTCGCACGCGCGGAGCACCGCACGGTGCCGCTCCGCGGGCCGCGCTTCGAGCCCGACCACGACGAACTGCGGGCCGCCGTCAACGACCGCACCCGCATCATCCTCATCAACGACCCCCACAACCCCACGGGCAGCGTCTTCAGCCGCGAGACGCTCGAGCTCGTCGTCGAGCTCGCGCACCGGCACGACGCCATCATCATGACCGACGAGGTCTACGAACACCTCGTCTTCGACGCGCCCCATGTGCCGATCGCCACCCTGCCGGGGGCTGCAGAACGCACCGTCTCGATCTCGAGCGGAGGCAAGACCTTCAACGCGACCGGCTGGAAGGTCGGGTGGCTGACGGCTCCCGCCCAGCTCCTCCAGCCGATCCTCGCGGTCAAGCAGTTCCTCACCTACAGCAACGCGGCGCCATTCCAACCGGCGATCGCGGCGGGGCTCGGCCTCGACGATGCCTTCTTCGCCGCGGCATCCGCGACCCTCCGTCGACGCCGCGACGCGCTGGCCGAGGGACTCACTGCGGCGGGCTTCGCGGTGCAGCTGCCTGCCGCCGGCTACTTCATCGTCGCGGATGCCGGAGCCCTCGGCGCGACGGATGCCCACGACTTCTGCCGCGCACTGCCGGAGCGTGCGGGAGTCGCCGCGGTGCCGCTGACGGCCTTTGTGCATCCCGAACAGCGGGACTCCGTTGCCACCCTCGTGCGCTTCGCATTCTGCAAGCGCGATGAGGTCATCGCCGAGGCATCCGAGAGGCTCCTGGCGCTACGCTCCTAGTCGTCGAGTCGGTGCAGTGGCAGCGTGAACGCGAAGGCGGTGCCCGCGCCCACCTCGCTCTCGGCCGAGAGCGTGCCACCGTGGGCCGTGACGATCGCCTTCGTGATCGACAGCCCGAGACCAACGCCCTGCACGGCGGCGCGCGTCGCGGTCGAGGCGCGGAAGAAACGCGTCGACAGCATCGCGATCTCGTCGGGCGGGATCCCCATGCCGGTGTCGCGCACCGTGATGCGCACGACGGAGCCGAGCGGCTCGACCGACACCGTGACCGTCCCTCCCCTCGGCGTGAACTTGATCGCGTTCGAGAGCAGGTTGTCGCACGCCTGCGCGATGCGGGTCGCATCGCCGTAGACGATCGGCCGCGTCGCCGGGGTGTTGCAGATCAGCAGCACATTGGCGGCGTGTGAGGCGGGCCTCGCCGACTCGACGGATGCCTCCACCACGGCGTTGACGTCGACCTCCGCCTCCTCGATCGGGAACTTGTGGGCCGCGACCTGTGCCGTGAAGAGCAGGTCGCCGACCAGCCGGAGCAGGCGGTGGGCGTTGCGCTCGGCAACCCCCAGGTACTGCAACTGCTCCTCCGTCAGGGGGTCGGTCGCGTCCCGCATGAGTTCCAGATAGCCGAGGATCGAGCTGACGGGGGTGCGCAGTTCGTGCGAGACGAGCCCGACGAACTCATCCTGGAGCTTCGCAAGCTCCTTCACATCGCTCACGTCGGTGCCGACGAAGATGTAGCCGACCGTGCGGCCGTTCTCGTCGATTCGCGGGGTGACGGCGACGTGCGCCGCGAGGGCGTCGCCGTTGCTCTTGAGATAGGTCCAGTCGCGGTCCTCTGAGCCACCGAGCCTGGCGACCTCCACGAGGGCGGAGAAGCCAGGGTTGAGCACGGTCGCGCCGGCCGGGTAGCCGAGTTCCTCTGCGCGTGCCTCGAGCTCGTCCTCGCGGTGGAACTCGTGGATGTAACGCTTGCCGATCACGTCATCGGCCGAGAGGCCAAGCATCGACTCGGCTCCCGTGTTCCACACGTCGATGAGGCCCGTGAGGTCGGTGCCGATGACCGACTGGCGGGTGACGGAATCGAGCACGCTGCGGAAGAGGTGGCCGGCCGACTCGAGCTGCGCCTCGTTCTCGCGGAGCTTGTCGACGAGGCCGACAGCGTCGGCCAGTGCCTGCTCCCGCTCGGCGACGAGTTGGGCGTTCGCGCGCAGCCGTCGACCGTTGTCGGCGACGACCCCGTGCAGCACGGCGGCGACATAGCAGCAGACGATAGGCGTGACGACGATCTCCAGCAGGGAAAGGATCGTGAAGGTCTCGTTTGCGCCCGGCCAGAACAGCGGCAGGAGCACGGCTCCGAGCGCGGCCGCCGTGCCGACGAAGGTCCAGGTCAGCCTGGATGCGAGGCCGAACCAGATCATGCAGACGACCAGGAGGGATGACACCGCCGGCCCGAGTGCCACTCGCCCGAGGGCGACGGCAACGATCGAGAGGAGCGGGATGATCTCCGGATACGGCAGCTGGCGAACCGTGTACAGCACCGACACCGCGATCGCGATGGCAAGCACGACGAATGACGCGATGAGCGCGCCCCCGTCAGCCGCCGTGATCTCACCCGAGGCGAGGAGGGCACCCGTGATACCGAGGAAGGTGACCGAGAGCGGGATCTGGCGCAGCAGTGGGGTGTCCCAGCGATGCCCGATCATGCGGTCGAGCCAGTCCGGCGCCCAGAAGGGCTTCCGCCAGATGATGGCGGCGTATTCCTCGTGTTCCGCACGCGTACCGCGCAGGCGCATCCTGCGGGTCGTGCGAGCGTCACTCACTGCGCCAGCTGGCGCGTTGCGCCCTGCTGGCCGGCCTTCAGCGCCTGGGACACGTCGGTCGATCCGGTCGTGAGGTCTCCCGAGTCGCGCACAATCTCGAGCGGCTCACAGGTCGCCCCCTCGCCGAAGCGAGCCCAGTAGCGAGCGGTCGCCTCCAGGAACTCGGCCGAGTGATAGCGGCTCACGGCGACCTGCGAGCGGTGGGCGTGCACGAGCTGCACCTTCTGCTCGAGCCAGCCGTCGATGTTGACGAAGCGGTTGGGCCTGAAGTCCACCGTCGCCGAGGCGCTCTGGTAGCAGGAGACGCTGCGCACGGCGCGCGTCGCGAGCAGCGCCGCCTTGTTGACGGCACGGTGGTCCTGGTGCATGTCGTGCTCGCTGTGCACGTAGACGACGGTGGGGCGGATGTCGCTGACGAGCCGCTCGATGATGCCAAGCGTCGGCTCGTTCTCGCCGATCTCGGTCTCGGGCAGGTCCTCCAGGTGCAGGCGTGCGCCGAGCATCTCGGCCGCCATGAACGCCTCGGCCTGCCGCTCGCTCACGTGGCCGCTGCGGCCGCCCCGCGAGAGCGTGAGGATGTGCACCTCATCGCCTGCGGCGCGGTGCGAGAGCAGGATGCCGCCCACGCCGATCTCGACGTCATCCGGGTGCGCACCGATCGCCAGCACGACCTCGGGGTCGGGGATGTTCGCCTTCGCCGCACGGAACTCCTCGGCGAGGCGCGCGACGACCGCGATGAGCTCGCTCGACGAGATGGGCTTGGTGAGGAACTCGTTGGCGTTCGCGCGCAGCGCCTCGACCGCGTAGTCGACCGAGACGTGGGCGGTCATGACGACGACGGGCGTGCCGGGCCGCACCTCGCGCACGAGTTCGATGACCTGGATGCCCGTGATGCCGGGCATCTCGATATCGGTGATGACGACGTCGGGCTCGTAGAGGCGCATGGCCTGCTGGGCGAATGACGGGTCGGTGAACGTCTGGACGATGCATCCCTGCTTCGTCAGGATCGTCTTGATGTAGAACGCGACGTCTGGGTCATCCTCGACCACGACGACGCGGTATGGCTCTGTCATTCCTGCTCCCCCCACGAGTGCTGCGTGGCAAGTCTATGGGCTGGACACGACGCAGGACTAGCGTTCGTGTACCCCGAACCTGCGCAGTTCGAGGGCCGGATTGACGCGCCGCACCTGCCTGATGCGATCGCTTGTCACCCAAGTGAGGGCGATATCAGTCGTCTCCCCGATCGTCGCGACCTCCACGCCCATGGGGTCGACGATCATGCTGTTGCCGACGCCGATGGGTGGAGCGTGGTCGGCCGCAGCGAGGTAGATCGTGTTCTCGAGCGCCCTCGCGGTGATGAGGGTGCGCCAGTGGTGCTCCTTGAGCGGGCCGCGCACCCACTCGCTGGGGCAGGCGACCAGCTCGGCACCGGCATCCGCGAGCCGGCGGGTGACCTCGGGAAAGCGCAGGTCGTAACAGGTCTGCAGGGCCACCGTCATGTCGCCGACGACGAAGGTCTCAGGGTCGCCGATGGGGCCGGGAGCCACCCACTCCGACTCCCGCTGCCCGAAGGCGTCGTAGAGGTGGAGCTTGCGGTAGGCGGCGACCCGCTGCCCGCTCGGGTCGACGGCGAGCGCCGTGTTGTAGACGCGCTCCCCTCCCATCGTCTCCTCGATCATGCCGGCGACGATGTGGATGCCCAGCACCTTCGCGAGGGCGGCGAGGGCGGTTCCGAACGGCCCGTCGAGCGGCTCGGCGGCCTCGACGACCTTCTCATCGAGGCTCGGCAGGAAGAACGACGAGTACTCGGGGAACACGACGAGCTGGGCTCCCCGGGCGGCGGCCGTGGTCGCCAGGTCGCGGATGGCGGCGAGGTTCAGCTCCTTGTCGTCGCCGGGAGCGAACTGCGCGACCGCGACAGCGACGGCCGCGCCTGGGGTGGCGGTGCGGAGGGTCATGTCGGCCACGCTACCCGACCTCGAGCCCTGCAACGCAAAAGGCCCGGAACCATTGGTTCCGGGCCTTCTCGCTCTGATGAGCTTTGGTGGGTGGTTCCGGAAATCGCAGATCATCGATAGATGCTGCCCGGTTTTGGATTTGCAGAATTAGAGTTCCAGGCTAACCATGAAAAAATTCCACCCTGATTCAATCGACTGTGTCACGAAACCTGAACCCCGGACCCAGATCGGTGTTTTCGCCGTCGCACTCCGCTGCTGATAGGCGGTACCCGGGTTCGGTGAAGGCGCAGCCGATGGTCAGAGACACCGCCTCATTCCTGGTAGAACCGCGTGTGGTTGAGTTCAAGATCCTCAACGTAGGGCCCTCGTTGGATGCCGTACGAGTCAAGAAGCCGCACGTATTCTTCCCGCCGTGGGCGAGCCCACGCTTTGGAAACGTCGTGAGCGTAGCCCAAGAGCCCTTCGAGCCGCGCCAGCAAGTAGCGCGGGTCCTGATGGCCCAGATATCGCGCATGCTCTACGATCCCGAAAACTCGATAGGCCCGCAGGAGCCCGTCTATCTCCTGCCGGGTCGACCTAGACAGGCGCAACGCCCCGCGCCATCATCGAAGCCGACCTCGAGGCACGCGTTGACGCCGTGCGCCGCGTCGCCGACGCCGCCAATGCCTACGACACAGCTGAGACACGGCTCAAAGAAGCGACGACAGCGCACGAACGGTCTTGGGGAGCAGCTATCGCTACTGGCTGGAGCGAGAAAGATCTAAGAGCGGCGGGCGTCCGCGCTCCAGGGCAGGCAGCCCCCAGGCGCCGTAGTCGTGCCCCAAAGCCGACCACGATGGAGCATCCGGGAACTCAAGCTCCGGAGTAGCCTGCGGCGCTGTTCTTATCGGAGAAGCCCCGCCGACCGTTGGTCGGCGGGGCTTCTCCCCGTCAACTCCGTTGCCGTTTCGGCGTGTGATGGTACGAGCCATTCCTCTCTCGTCAAGACCTCCACCCAAAATTCTGCTGCGGCGCTGCGCTTATTTCCTTCGCAGATTTTTGGCCTCCGATCTTGACGATTCACCCCTGACTCTGTTTTTCAGCGTGTGCCGAAAGGCAATGGGAGATATGAGAAAGAGAGGGGTGGCCACCATGGACACCGGAACGAATTCGACAGCCCAAGTAGGCGACTACGAAGTGCCCATCGACCCTATGGACGAGCTCGAATGCGACAACTGCCAGTGAGCGGCGCAGGCATGGAGACGCACACGACGAACGACTCACCGCTGATGACACCGGCGGCAGTGAGCACGCTGCTAGGCATTTCGAAGCCGCAGCTTCAAAGAATGCGGAGCCGCAACACCGGCCCGGATTTCTATCGGATCGGTCGTCGACTCATTCGCTACTCGAGCGCCTCAGTTACCGCCTGGACATTAGTGCCTCATGGCGGTGATTACGGCGTGCGGGGTGCAGACTTCTGAAGCGATAGCGCTTCCCTGCCGGTGCGAGGGCGGCCGTAGGCTTCGATCATGCGAAAACGACTCACACTCGCGGCGACCAGCTGCTGCGCCGCACTCCTCCTTGCCGCAGCCTGTCCGGGATGTGCCTTGGGAAACCGTGAGTGCACGCGTCGTCGACGGAGCGTCAATAAAAACCAACAGCTACTTCGATAGGCGGGTAATGGTGTCTCGCTGAACCTTCCCAAACGAACACTGTCGATGACTCTCCTGCGGTTGATCATCGAAACCGAATTCGCGACCGAGGCGGCGGCGATCCTCGTGCGCGAGTGTCAAGAGTGATCCATGCTCCGAGATCAACAAACTCGCAATGAATGCGCCGAGGGAAGAGCACCTTTGGAAGCGGTTGGCTAGCCCCCGTTCGGTGGGCAGACAGAAGTGACTACATCTCGATACGGTGAGCCATTGCAAGGATGCTCAATCGGAGGGACGTTATGAAACTCGCCAGGTTTGTGCTCGCACCAGCGGCAGCTCTGCTCTTGTGTGGAATGAGCGTGCCAGCTGTCAGCGCCATGCAATCAACCCCTTACGCCAAATCAGCAGATGAAGACGGTGTCGTGAACGCGTACTGGTTGCCCGGGGAGCGTGATTTGGTGGTCTCCGAGCCGACCTCGCGGCACGTTGTCTCTGGTGAGGGGCGCGTCGTCTCGGTCGATTTCGAAGTATCGTCGGCTGGCGCTGTGGTCTCTCGGACCGTGAACCATTCCCGCCCATTGGCGGCGGATGGGAGCCCCGTCACTCAGTGGTCGGCAGGAACGGAGGGCGTGTGGTTGGACTGGTCGGAAACGATCCCCGAGGAAATCGAGTGGACCGTCACGCGCGACAAAGAAATCGTATACGTCGGCCTTGAAACAACCTTCACTGACCTGCTCGGCGACCGAACTGTTCAGCACGATTATCGCATAACGGGCTTCGTAGAGTCAGTTGATGATGAAGGCGAAACCCAATTTGCGCCGGTGTTTTACCAGATCACCATTCCTGCCTCCGATTTCTCGTCCCTCGGGTTGCCCGTACAAAGCGCCTTAGATGTTCGTCACAACACCGATATAACTAGCCGTATTGCGCCTGTCAATTACAACGTCATCAATCGTTCGTTCGTTTACAACACGTTCATCTCACCCGAAGTGACCGAGACGCCCCTGGCTTGCGTAGAGCAGCATTTGAACGGCGGTGTTTGGACCGGCGGGGATAACAGAGGCTTTCTGACGGCACGCCCCGGCGTAGGGCAGACGTCTCGCACATCGGTGTATGTTCCGATTGATTTCTTTGGGTTAGCGGGAGCCGAGGTGAACACGAGATACAACACCATCAGTAAGGTCGTGGGCTACACCCACAGCTATGATGCAAACGGAATACCTGTTGAGTCGGCCCAGGCTTCGGCAAGCGGTATCGCGCTGGCGTACATACAGAACACTGATGCTTACGGTGAGCGATATGTGGAGCACAGCATGATCAACCCTCTGTGCATGGGCGCGCCTGCTATCGATTACCAGGTCAACTTCTCCTCAAACGTCGACGGATGGATGAGTGTCAGTGGATATCATGACCAGGCGCCGCATCACGAAGTCCTCTGGGAAGCCTCTGACAATGCCCTGAGTTCGCCGTCGAACTCGGGCTGTTGGTATCGCTCTACTAATAAGGGTTTCGAGTGGCTCTTCGGTTTCCCGACTTCTCCCCTGTGGCCACAGGCCCACATTGACTTAGATGCGAATCCGATTCTTGCTGCTCCTAGCTGTCCGGTTGTCTAAGCGGAGCGGCCATCAAGGGGGAGCACCGAGAGCAGGGCGTGTCGCGGAAACATTCGTAGGGCGACCCCCTGCGTGGCTTGCCATGGCCACTGCGTCACTAATCCCACCGATCGCGGGGGCGGTAATTTTTTCAGCGGTTGGCACCGCTCCGACAAACGCATGGTATGTGATCGCGTCGCGCGCATTCCTACTGGGAGTTCTCCCGTCTATCACCCTCGCGATCACCTTAGCCCACCTCCTTCAGCGAGCCATCGAACGACGGAGGGTGTGCATAGCAGCCCAGTTCTTGGTGTTCGCCTGCGCGGGAGCGTGTCTTTGCATCCCTGGAGGGCTGCTCTTCGGAGTGATCGGAGCGATCCAGGGGTCGGGCTTCGTCTTCAACCTGGTTCTCGGAGCTGCCTTGGCGGGGATCGCGGGAGTTCTCTGGGGTCTGACGATTCGCACGGCCTACGCATATCTGAGAAGAAGCACAGTGGCGGTCGTCACGGTCATAGTCGTCACTTCAATGCTCATAAGCGCGTCCATCGCCATCCTCGTACAGTGAGCGCCGCCAGCCGGCGACTCACGCTTCGCATGTGACGTCCCGACGAGGAGTACATCCCTTTCCAATGCGTGGTTGGCCTGCAGTGCACTGGTCAGGTCTCACATTTCTTCGTGGGACCGCCATCGAGGGGAAAGTATCAGGTTGGTTCCGCCCTGGAGGGGATCGCCGCTTGACGGCTGTAAAAGTCAGCCTCAGCCTGTCGCCGTCGGGAGACATCGTCGGTGACGAACTGCACGAAGTCCTCATCGCGATCACTGATCACTGCGTCGTCGACGGCTTCGGCGTTCGGCTCGCCGGGCCAAGCTGTCTGGCGGGTCGGTCGGTCGCGATCCAGCCGTGTCCCGGACGTCGCGATCCAGTCGTGGAGTCGCTGGCGTGCGTCGGCAAAGTCGCGGTGCCAGCCAAAGGGGGCAGAGCCGTGTTGGTCGGGGTCGTAGGCGCAGAGGCAGTGCAGGTGCAGTGCGGAGAGCTCCCAAACGAGCTCGGGATGGCGATGCCAG
The DNA here is from genome assembly GCA_015234465.1 of Salinibacterium sp. GTDB lineage: Bacteria > Actinomycetota > Actinomycetes > Actinomycetales > Microbacteriaceae > Homoserinimonas. The sequence continues at coordinate 133,156 of JADGNA010000008.1, forward strand.
AGGGGCGGCACGACGGACGCCGGGAGTCCGTACGTCCGTCGCAGCCAATTCACCTAGCGGTTGAGCTCGACCCACTCGACTTCAGCTTCCTCGGCGGTGAGCAGGTTCCAGTTGATGGAGTGCGGCGGCTCGGCGATGAGCGGCCACCTACCGGGCCACCGCCGATAGGGCACTCACACGGTTCGCGAAAGGCGACAGCTTCGTTGCCGAAGGCTACGTCCGCACTTTCGAGGTTCAACGTGACGGCGAAGTCGTCGAGCGTGAGGAGTTCGTAGCCCAGAAGATCGGTCACGACCTTGCCCGCACGAATTACGAGGTCAACAGAGCTCACCGTTCACCCGTCGCCGAGCGGGATGCGCCGGCAGCGGAGAAAGTCATCCCTCACAGCGCAGGACCGGCTCGCATCAACACCGGCTCGCTGGCGATGTGAGTGCGGCCATGACAGAGCACCTGAGCGATTGGGCGCCCAGCGACAGCGGGACACCTTTCGATGAAGACTCGTTCGACGAACTCGATGGGGTTTGCTACCTCGCCGCTCCTTGTACCGCTCACCTTGGAGTCACTAGCTAGGTCCCCTCAAGGTCACAGGCACGTGTATGCGAGAGCGCCCTGCGGACCGTGGACGAGCCAACCCGCAGAGTGTCCCCGATGCTCTCCCATGTCGCACCGTCAGCGCGCATGCGTTGCGCGACCGCGACACGATCAGGAGTCATCACAGTGGGACGCCCTCCGACCCGTCCGCGGGCTTTGGCCGCCGCAAGGCCGGCGCTCGTACGCTCAGAGATGATGCGGCCATTCATCTGGGCGAAGGCCGCGCAGATGTGGAAGAACATCTCCCCGCCGGCGGTGGTCGTATCGAACGGTTCCGTCAGCGACCGAAACTGGATCCCGCGCCGGTGCAACTCCCCCACTATCGAGACCAGGTCCGTCATCGACCGCCCCAGACGATCGGTGCTGTAGACCAGCAGCACGTCGCCCTCATTGTCACGCAAGTAGTTCAGGCACTCGACCAGTCCGGGCCGCGAAGCGCTCTTACCGGTCATCTTGTCGGTGAAGATCTTGCTGGCACCAGCAGCGCTCAGGGCATCTCTTTGGGAGTGAAGATTCTGGTCTTGCGTGGACACGCGGGTGTATCCAACGATGGTCATCGTTCACTTCCTCAGGTCTGCGGCAACGCCGCAATCAACAGCTACACGAAGCTCCTCGAGCTGCCGACCGGCGACCGCGGTAGCGACAGCCGGATTCCGCGGCTCCTCGCTGAGCAGACCATCGCGGAGGTGCATCGGCACCTCGACGCGCGGAGCCACGTACCGCTCAAAGTCCGCGTACGTCGGCAGCGAAACCGCGTCCATCTCGACGTCGGTGGCGACATCTTCCTCGGGATCGGCGAAGTACGAGCCGGTCGCCTGGTCATACCCAACCCACCACCGCTCCCCTAGCGCGTCATCAAACATGTAGCGGGACACCTATCTGCCCAACCCCGTATCGGGGCCGCGTCGCATCCCGCCACCGCCCCGTCTCGTCGTCGTCCTCGGTGACGAGCTCGAGACGTCGATCCCGCCGACAGGCAGGTCCAAGTTGGCGAAGAGTCTCACTCGCGCAGCCGCCGAATCGACGCTGGTGCCGCTCGAGGGCGGCCTGACGATCGCCTCGAACATCGTCCGTAACCCGGAAAGGTCCCGTCTCTCCATCGCGTCTCGAGACGCCTGGTCGTTGACCGCCCCCGTCACCCCTCGCCAGTCGAGCTCGTAGCCGGCGGCGGCGGAGATCTGAGTCCAGAACAGACGCTGGGTGCGACCATTGCCTTCCCGAAACGGGTGAAGGTAGTTGACCTGGTCGTAGTGGTGCGCAAGCCTCTCGATGAAGCGATCGGGGCTGAGGCCCCGTAACTGACGGTCGTCGTCGAGCTCCTGAAAGACATAGCCGGCCCCCGTCTGCAACCGGGACACCGGCATAAAGAACTCGGCCGCCGGGTCGTTGCCTTTTCGAATGTCAACCGTCCGGAGCTGCCCCGCCCAGTCGTACACGTCCTGAAAGAGTCGACCGTGAATCGCTCTGAGATGCCGGAGATCACCTGTCGCCCGCACCGGCCGGGACATGAGCTCTGCCGTTCGCGCTAGGCCGTAGTCAGCTTCAGCTGATTCGAGCGCGTCTTGCGTTCTCGCTCCCATGCGATTGCGCAACAGCCCTGTGACGGGATCCAGATAGGGGTCGACGAAGTCAGACACCGCGGTGGCGGGTATCGACGCGAGCGATCAGCTCGTCGATGTCGATCGCACCATGGACGAACTCGTCAGCATCTGAACGGGTCCCAGCGGTGACCGCGAGACCTTCCATCTGCGCGCTGTGGACGGCCTCAGAGACAACGCGCTCCCGCTCCGCATGAGCGGACGTCTTGATCGTCGAAGTGGTACCCACGATGTCCTCCTAATTCGTATCTATCTTACCGGACTTGCTCGAAAACCTCTATGCCTAAGTTTCGGCGGATTTGGTTTCGGCGGTGAGTTTCGAGCACATCACTTCCCTGAGTTTTCGGGGACCCCAAATCAATAGACATACCTGCTCAGTAACGATCGTTTTTGCATATGCACGAGCATCGAACTGCGGGCAAGGCGTTGGGGTAGTCATTGACTTCTACCCCAAACTGGAAAGAGTGGCCCGAAGGCGTGCAACGAGTGCCCTCGATTGGGTTTCGTCGGCGCGCGATTCGCAAACCGACCTGAAATGGAGCATGTCAATGGCGACATCAGAATCAAGAAAGGTGACGGCGGGCCTAGCCGTCCTGGCGCTGTGCACACTTGCGCTGACGACCGCGACGTCGACCTCAGCCTGGGCCGATGATTTGGCCGAGAAAGCGGAGGCTCCTCTATCACTGAGTGATCAGAGGATCCACGAACAAGAACTGCGGACGTTCCTTTCCAATACTCCGCCCCCGTCTCCAGCGCTGAGAGCTGGTGGAGTCGATGCCCAGAATGACTACTGGGAGGCTCAGGCTGCGTGGTGGGACTCGGTGCCCTGGGAGTCTGTCGCAGGGCAATGGGGATGCACCGTCGGTGAAACAAGCGTCTCGTTCAACTCCCCAATGCCACTGGAGAGATAACTGCAGGTCACGGTGGCATCTTTCATTGCGGCAGAGCGCTAACAGCTTTCGAGCTTGCATCGGTGGCATTCCCTGAGACTCGGAGTTCACTGACGTCGAGTGCTGAGGTTCAGGCTGCTGCTGCCACCTATTGCGACTTTCCCGGAGGCCACAACCACTGCCTTTCCAAGAACGGCAACACGCTCACTGGAAGCTTCCAGTACAACGCAACCGGAACCCTAACCGGGCAAGTTCGGCTGGGGAACCCGGGTTTTAGTGGCTCCTGCGCCCAAGGAACACACCTGGTTACTGGGCCATATGGGATCGGCACCTCCGGTGCCGTCTGGTACGCCTCAACGACCGCGCAATACAACGCCCGGTTTTCAAACACAATGAAGGTTGGGACCACCGGGGTATTTAGTGGCCCGTGGTGCGCGATCCTTTGAATGAGATGGGGGTGGGATATTGGAGTCCACCCCCGTTCTCTCATAGGGAGTGATTAAGGTTGAATCATGGCACCAGTCGAGGATGACGATCGTCGCACCGCGGTACCTCCCAGCGGTACCCCCGAACCTCCGCTTCAGGCCATTCTGCCCAATTTTGACAAGATATCGCGGGACGCGTTTCGAAAAGGAACAGTCAGCCGTCGACGAATCGTGATCGGCCTTTACATCCTCGGGGGCGCCATTGCGATCATCGCCATCCTCATCACATATTCGCTGCTCTAACGAGGCTCTACCCTCGGAGGATGGCTCTGTCTGCAGAACAGCGATCGGCACAACGGAAAATTGTGGGAACTCTGACCCTCAAGAGCGGGATGTGGCTTGAGCCAGAGGTCGGATTCTGCCTCTGGCGGGACCAGCGCGCTTCCGTCGAATGGGGCGCCGGCATTCCGGAGCTCAGCGGCTACTTCGACACGCTGGAGATCCCGTACGTTGTCCGTCCCGAGATCGTGAACGTCGGAAAGCGGAAGAAGCCCGGCTTCACTCTCATCGTGAGCTGGGATGACCTTCCGGCGCTCACCAGGTGGGTCCCCTCGTTTCAGAGGCATATCGATCGTGTGCGTGCCGAGATTGCTGCCGAGGGACTGAAGAAGGACGGGGAGACGGACATGGCGTCCGTCTCCCCTTAGATGACGACTAGAACATCGTCTTCAGCAACTCGACGATGCTGCGCGCGATCACGTTGATAATCAACGCTCTCGCGGCCTTCGCCAAGAAGCTGAGCACAGGTGTTGGCTTTCGCTCGTCCACTGATGCTCCCTCCTGCCTTGCGGCATAAGGAGGGTCCGCCTGGTGCTCCAATTGACCAAAGTCGCAAGGAGGCGTAGATTATCGGTTGTAACCACCACCGGCTACCAGTGCGGCAGCGTGACCAGTATTACCTACGCTCCCACCTGGTCGGGGGCGTGCCCCGGTGTGACGTGCCAGCCGGTCTGGGTCCGGATCAATGCCTATCAGCTGCCCGGCGACAGTGGCGGCCCCTGGTTCATAGGCGGGAACTCGGCGGTCGGTATCCACAAGGGAGGGGCGACTGATGGTTCGTGGGCTGTCTACGCGAAGATGGCATACATACCAGGCACCACCGGTCTATGCAGCACCTCGTCGTGCCCCTAGCCTCCTGGCGGCGCTGACTATCTTGCTGACGATGACGGGATGCGTTGAGGGTGACCCTGCAGGCGGAAGCGATTCTCCTCAGAATCTCGCAACCTATGTTCCGTCGGGTGACGGGGGCAACGCAGGTCTGCTCGAAGCTCACATCGACGCAACTGAACCGTGCGTGTCCGTGAGAGATGCTGCGGGCAATCGGTACGTCCCGGTGTTCCCTGAGACCGCGGTGTCGTATGAGGAAGGGGTCGCACGCTACTCGGGTGTGGAACTGATAGCCAGTGCCTCTCTTGACCTGCCGGGCGGTGTGGTTACAAAGCTGCCCGAAGGGGGCAGTGCCCCCGACGGTTGTGACGGCGAATACTGGTTGGTCAACGCCGAAGACTAGGCAGTCTTGCTATGCCCACTTGGTTGTGAAGCCATGTCCACGGTTGGGCCACAGCTGCTTCCTTTGGCCCTTGGGGAAACTCCGATGCACTGCAACGCATCCACTGCACGTGCATTCCTCATCCATGACGGGGAACAGTTCGAGCAGCTCGTCGATGTGCCGTAGATGCTGTTGGGTGTAGCGGTCTACTGCGCCTGTGCGCTCGTGCGGGTTCGACGGGACCGGGCCGTCCGGTGCAGGGAGAGGTCCTTCAGCGGTCCGCCCGTGGACGCTCCCCCGGCACTGCAGAGGTCGTGGTAGCCGGGGTTCTCTCGGTTGTTGAGCTTTCCATTCCTCGACCTGCTTTCGTAGTTGCTCCTGCCTTCTTTCCAGCTCTTTTTGCGCTGCGCGCCAGCGTCGGCGCCTCTCCTCTCGTGCTTTCGCATCTTCGACCGGGACTGCTGAAGGTCATGGTGACTCTTCGGAGAGCCCAGCACCCGTCACGATCACAGCGTTCTCGACCGCGCCCCACAGCGTCCGCGACGATCGAGATGTGACCGCTCTATCAGCTTTTCTGCCTCGGGAACGGCAGTGCGGGAACGCGAATCGTCAAAGGACGATCCACCTTCGTCTGTGTGAGTAGCGGGTGACGCTGGTCGAGACGAGCTTTCGCTCGGAGCTCGTCAAGTCGCTGGGCGCGCTCTTCCGGCGACTTCCGATTCGTCGGTTCCATGGTCATCTCGCTGCACCTTTTCCTACCGCGTGCTCGTCGCGGCGGCAACGCCTGCATTTGCCGAGCATCAGGGATTGGAAGCAGTTGCCGCATCTAGCCCGCCGAACGACGATCGACCTCACGACGCCGGTAGTCCATTGGGCGCCGCGACCGACGCTCCCTGTGGTGTCTTCAAACCATGCCGTGCTGGCGACCGCGGCGCTAAAGCCTCTGACCATGGTCATTGCCGGGGCGTCAAACGAGGAGCGCACTTGCTGTGGTCCGGGCGATCGTTGCAAGCGCGGCTTCGGCCATCGTCTAGTGTCTCGAGTTACGCGCAGGATCGAGCCATCGGAGATGCAGATCTCGACCGTTCCGATCGTAGGATCCCCTGCTTGCACAAACTCGACCGGCTCTCGCGGACCTAGCTGAAGCTGCAACGCCACCATTGCGAAGAGGGTCCTAGCTGAGATCATCCGCGCCGCTCCCCTAATGACCAACCTTGGACACTCTGCTCCTGCCTCAGTTCCGTGCGCCCGGCACTCAGGCGGCGCAGCAGGGCGTATCGCTCGGGCGAAAGTAGGACCGCCTGAGCCTTGCGTCGGCTCCCGAACTCCACAGGCGCTGCTGCTGCTCCCTCGTTGGCGAAACGGGCGAGAATCTTCCTAAGGGAATTACGAACCTCGGTGATGGACATGACTCCAGTCACCGCGAGCATGTCGCTTGTGATTTCGAGAGGGACGCCGGTCTCGATTTTGCCTTGGGGCGAACTCGTGGGCCGCTCGGGGACTGCCTTGGCACCGACTCCCCCTCCTCCGCGTCGTCGTGGCTTTCCCGCATTGGGCGCGTCCACCGTCATGACGTTTCAGTTCGCCGGATCTGGCGGACAGGTGTGGAGATGCGAAAGGTTGCGCTGACTTCCTTGACGCCGAGATTGATAACCAGGATCATCGCCCGTCCCACCGTGCACTGATCGACGCGAAGGAGCGCGGTCGGTTGGTGGTCGTTGCGCATGGTCCGCAGTCCTCCGAAGTCGGCCTTGTTGTGCCGGGTAACGACGGCATTGTCGAGGTCGAGCGTGTAGACGGCTGACTCCGTCTCGACGTCATAGGTGCCGCTGGAGACGTCGTTCAGCGAGAGGAATTGCATCACTCGTTGCCGTCGATCAGGCCGGCCGTCGGCAGGAATTCTTCGATGATCTGTATCTGGGTGGACTGTTGCCAAAAGCCTTCCAGTAAGGCCAAGGCGCTCCCTTCAGGTTTCATCGTCCAGAAGCCGGGATGTCCGACCTCGCAGCGGCCAATGGTGTGGATGGGGCGAGCGACGTCATTGATAGTTTCGGCAGCGGAGGCGCCCGGATGTCGGGTGACGGTCATCGCGTCCAGGTCGAAGAAGTATTCGCTGGTGGCGGTCACTACGCGCCAGTTGCCTCCTTCATCGCCGGTGAGCCTGTTCAGGCGCCGCGGCATCGCTTCTCTTTGTGCGGTCATGGCGCGCTGTCCTTTCGGTCGAGTGTCGTCGCCTTGTGCGGGGATTCTTCCGCGCTCACTCCTGGACCGATAGGGCTTAGCGGCGATGCATCAAAAAGTGCCCTATCCGGCCAACGCGCTTGCCCTCCAGCCGATGATGCCGAACACTTCCCGCACCGACGGTGCTATTCCGCGTCCGGCCACTAACCAGGGAGAGCCTCATGTCGACGCAACAGTCAGCGCAGGATCCCGACGGAGGCTGGGCCGACGCTCTCGCGGTGATCTGGTTGCTCGGAGGCGATCCTGAAGAGGCTCGTCACCGCGCCGAAACAGACCTCGTCTCCAAGGAAGTCGTCCTCGAAGGAGTCCGCCGATACCTCCAGGGAATCGGAACCCGCGAGGAACGAAGCTTCACCCGATGGGACTCGCACCCGCCGGGAACCCTGGACTTACGCGTCTTCGAGCAGTCGACGTGGTGGGTTGACGTGCTTCGGCGCCCGCATCGCATCAGCCAGATGTCGACACGATACCTCCGGAATGTGCTCGCATTTATCGAGGCTGAGGCGGGTCACTTCCATGGCGGCTACGCGCGTTTCCGACCACACACTTGCGCGAGCACTCCGCGCCAGTGTCTTGCGACGACGCCGCTCATGAAGTCTCTGGCGGCAACCCTTGCTGGACGCGACGACGCTTCCTCCACGCCTCCGGACTAGCCGACTCTTGCTCGACGAGGCGGATCCGTGCGGCAACCCACTTGAGCCGGAGCCGACGCTGCTGCACCCGCGCAACCATGTGAACGCCACCCAACGTCTGATCCGCGACAGCGATATCGACTTCGCTGAGCACTCTCGCGCCGCGCAACTTCCGCTCGATATTCTCGCGACTCAGTCCGACCATCTCTGCATAGGCACCCATCGTGATGTTCCGAACCTTCAGCGCCCTCCAGATTACGTAGCAGTACAGGTGCTGGCGCCTGGCCGCCGCAATCGCGGCATTGCGCTCGAGACGCTGGCGGTGTTGTACCAGCGTCTCGCCTCCGGCGGGCTCCTTTGGCCGGACGAACCGGACCATGAGAACCCGCCCGAACTCGTACTGAGGTATGCAAAATGACCTCGGTTCATACATGCCGGGACACTACGTCCAATGACTTGGACCGACCAGTGCGCGATCGGCTGCGCACGAACTCCACGGCGCCCAGGGGTGAGCGTTTCGATTGGTTGCCCTGCCGGGATGGCGAAAACTCCCGGACGCCACACCGTGCAGAAGAACACGGAACCCGTGCTTTCGGTGTCTCCCTCGCGTTGGTCGCGCTCGAAAGTAGCCAGCTCGGTTCTTGGGTGCGCATAGAGGTCCAGCATGACCCAATCACGCCCTTCAACCGCCCGCCGTCTGCCCGCACTGGAGCTCTCCTCCCAGACCCCTGTCAGTGCGGTCGTTGGCCGGGCAGCCCTTCCGCTCGACGGCCGACACCTGCGCCGCCTCCCAGAGGAGGTGAGGCGCGAGCTGATGCGGTACCTTCCTCAGATTCCCGACCGTGAGTGGACGGAGATCCGCGACTTCGTCCTGGACGCTGTGGCGGCAGCATCGACCCTCGACCCGAAAATCGAACCGCAGCGTGCAGTGAAGATTGCCGCGCCTTTCGTCCAGTGGGCCGTCAACATGCAGGGCCTTCCGCAAGAGGCTGCCGAAGTCTTCACCCGCGCAATCATCGGCGCCTATTGCGACTCGCTCACGCCATCGCTCGCGCAACGGTCAGTTGCAACCTACCGTTCCGTCCTTCTCGCCGTCGCGAACGCTATCGCTCCCGACACCAACCCTGTGCCGCTGGCGAAGTACGGACGGCAAGACATCCAGACCCCGTACACCAGCGAAGAACTCGAGCAGTTCCGCGCATGGTCACGAGGCCAGAGCAGCGACGACCTGACGCAGAAGGCGCAGCTGTTGCTTTCCCTAGCTGCTGGTGCCGGCCTCCGGCCGAACGAGATCACGGCGCTCCAGCCTGAAGACATCACCTCGAGCATCTCCGGCGTCACCGTCACAATCCGCGGCGGAGAATCTCCGAGGGACGTCACGGTGCTGGCCGAGTGGGAGGGCATGTTCCTCGAGGCCGTAGCCGGTTGCGCGCCGGAGAAGCCGTTGTGGGGGCAACGCCGCCGCCCCGGCAGCAACCCCAGAAATCTCCTCTCGGAGTTCTACAGCCGATGCAACGGTCTCTCCCCTCTCGCCTCGCGCCTGCGCTCGTCATGGCTGACCGTGCTCCTTGACTCGGGCGTCCACATGACGGTGATCTTCAAGGCCGCCGGATTCACGAAGTTCAACAACCTCGACCAGTACCTGCAGTACCTCAGTCAGGTCAGCGCGCAGGATGCGCGTGCCCAGCTCCGCGGCGGACGCCGATGAACAGTCGGCTCTCCAGCCAGCGGGCCCTGGAGCACCTTGAAGAGCGAATGGTCTCGACCTTCGGCACCAGCTACGAAGAGTACGACGCAGGCATCGCCAAACATGTGGTGCCGCGCGCGTACCTGAGCGCAGCCGTTGGCATCGCCGATGCCTCCGGTATCGTGGACAAACTCCACACCTGGGACGGAGAACGACGCAAGAGCAACGCTGGCAAGAAGGCTCTCATCCCACTACGAGCACTTGTCGTGCTCTACCTCCTCAACGCCCAAATGGGCGTCGGCGTCACCTACCGAGAACTCGCCCGCACCCTTGCCTACCGCTTTTCGCCCGAGCACTTCGCAGCTCTGGGCATCCGCACCACCACGGGCGATGTCGCACTCTGGTACAAGCGAATCGCAGAGACCACCTACCGGCTAGTCGCGCTCGTAGATCCCACTCCAACCCCTCTTCGAAAGATCATGGACGCCGAAGCGTTCGCTCGTCTCCTTCAATATATGGAGACCCCGCAAGCTCAACAGCTGCGGGAACGCAACCAAGCGCGACTGGACGACTTCTGCAACGATCTCGTACACGCCTCGTACCGGATGCTCCCCACAGATTTACAGGCAAGGTACCGCGGAAACGTCGCAATAGACGCCACCAAGGCTCACATCCGAGGCGACCGCAACAGCGCCAACATCCATGGAGCGCGGCGGAACCCCGACCCGCTGGCGGGGCGGTACCGTCGCGAAGGTTCGCATGAAGGCATCGGCGCAAAAACCGATGAAGCCGCGTACGAACTCGAAACGGCCGTCATGATCTGGAACAAGCCCGGCGAGAGTGAAATCTTCCCTTCGCTGGTAACAGAAATCGGCTGCCACAACCCAGGCAAACACGTCGGTCAAGCAGCATCCATGGCCGCCCGACACAAACGCCTCGGATTCGACCGCTTCCTCCTTGCTGTCGACCGCGCCTACAACGGCGAACGCATCGACACCTTCCACCTCCCACTGGCGCAACTCGGAGTCGACCCTGTGTTCGACTACCGATCATCAGACCTCGGCATCCAAGGACACTTCAAAGACCTCATCCTCGTTGACGGCAACTGGTACGTGAATTGGATGCCGAAAGCACTCATCGACGCCAGCCGTGACAGCGCGGCCATTGACGATGAAATCGAGGAAGCGCAATCAGTACTGCGGCGTGCCAAAGAGCCGGGTAAAGGCTTGAAGCCTTCGGACGATGACGTCAATACGGCGAAGCGAAGCCTCGCAGAACTGAAACAACTCGCACGCGCACCGCAACAGCGACTGGACTACCGCGAGCCATACCGCATGATCCCCAAGGGCCGGCGAGACCGCGACGGATTCCAGCGCTTTTCCTATCCACCAATCGACAAAATGATGGTCAAGCCCGCAGAGACACCGTCAGTCACAACGATCACTATCCCTCCGCTGCTTTCCGAAGACCCTGCCGTCGACCACCGCGGCGAAAGCAAACGACAGCCCCGCTCGCAACGCTCAACAAACACGCGCGGCAAGACGCAGCCCATCAAGCACACCCAGCACCTGCCCTACAAGAGCAAAGAGTGGCGTGCCACCTACGGGATGCGAAGCCTCGTCGAGAGCTCTAACAACCTCCTCAAGACGACCATGCACGGCGACATCGAGAACGCCAGAGTTCGAAGCGGTCGAGGCTACGCCGCAACCTACATTGCGCTCGCGTTCGCCGTCGTCGCCTCCAACCTCAGACGAATCGCATCGTTCTTCTACGCAGAGGCCCACAGCATTCAACGCGCTGAGAAGAAAGTCCGTGCGCGGCGACGAACCGACGAGCTCGGGCGACCGCTCCCACGACCAACGTTCGCCGGCCAGCCTTTACCCTAGGCACCAACACCGCCAATTTCCTCAGTACGACCGGACACTCCAGCCTGCCCACAAGCAGGCTTTTCGCCGTTTAGCGGCGAAACTGAGCGGTCGAGAGTAGGCACCAGCGCCAAACGCGGGCAAAAGAAAAGGACCGGGATGGTTTTTCAACCATCCCGGTCCTTTCCCACTCAATATCCGGATAATCTCTCGATCATTTCCGAAATGAGCCTTGGTTGCGGGGGCAGGATTTGAACCTACGACCTCTGGGTTATGAGCCCAGCGAGCTACCGAACTGCTCCACCCCGCGTTACAAGAATCAAGCCTAACACATGCCTCGAGGTGCCTCGAACGGGCCCGGGTTTCCCCGGGCCCGTCGCTGGGTCACTGGGATGCCGTGAAGAGGCGCTCGAGCGCGTCCTGCAGCTTCTCGTCGGCCTCAGCCGCCGCCACCAGGTCGTTCGCGGCGTAGGCTGCCTCGCGCTCCTGCAGGGCCTCCTGTGCATCGGCGAGGGCCGTCTCGAAGTCCGGTGCGCCCGGCTCGCTCGGCGTCGTCGGGGCACCCGGGTCGGCGGGGTCCGCGGGCTCGGCCGGGTCGATAGGCTCCGTCGGGTCGATGGGCGTCGACGGCACACCCTCGTCACCCGCGTTGGCACCGGAGTCGCCACCGAAGATCGCATCGAGCGCAGCATCCAGGCTGTCTTCGAAGGCGATCTCCTCACCGAAGGAGACAAGCACCTTCTGGAGCACCGGGAAGCTGGTCTCACCCGTGGACTGCACATAGATGGGCTGCACGTAGAGCAGGCCGCCACCGACGGGCAGGGTCAGCAGGTTGCCTCGGCGCACCGTCGTCGAGCCCTGGTTGAGGATGTTGAGGTCCCTCGACACGACCGGGTCGGCGTTGAAGTTGTTCTGCACCTGGCCAGGGCCGGGAACCGTGTCATCCTTCGGCAGCGTGAGCAGCGTGAAGTCACCGTAGTTCTCACCCGCATCCGCATTGACCGCGAGGTAGCCGGTCAAGACGTTTCGGGTGCCCTCACCCGAGGAACGCGGGATGTAGGTGCTGTAGAGGCTGAAAGCCGGCTCATCCATGCCGGGGAGCTGCATCGACAGATAGTACGGCGGCTGTGCCTTCGCAGCCGCAGCGCTCGCGGTCGGCTCCGGCGGCGTCACCCACGCGTCGTCACCCGAGTAGAACGAGTTCGCGTCGGTCACGTGGTAGGTGCCCAGGATGGCGCGCTGCACCTTGAAGAGGTCGGCCGGGTAGCGCACGTGTGAGAGCAGGTCCTCGCTCATCTCGCTGACAGGCTTGAGCGTGCTCGGGAAGATCTTCTGCCAGGTCGCGAGGACGGGGTCCTCCTCGTCCCAGGCGTACAACGTGACCTCACCCGAGTAGGCGTCGACCGTCGCCTTGACCGAGTTGCGGATGTAGTTGATCTGGTCGAGCGCGACGAGCGGCTCCTCCGTGTAGGTGTCGACGATCGCCTCGCTGAGCGCCTGCACGTCGGAGTAGGGGTACTCGGCGCTCGTCGTGTAGCCATCGACGATCCACAGCACCTTGCCGTCGACGACGGCCGGGTAGGCCTCGCTGTCGAGCGTCAGGTAGGGGGCAGCCTTCTGCACCCGCTGGCGGGGGTCGCGGTCGTAGAGGATCTGCGATTCCTCGTTGACGGCATCCGACAGCACGATCTGCTCCGACTGGAACTTGATGGCGTAGACGAGCTGCTTGAAGATGTTGTCGAGCTTGGGCCCGCCGTCACCCTGGTAGGTCGTCGTGGCGTTGCGGTCGCTGTTCTCGCCACCGGCCGGGTAGTCGAGCTCGATCTCGGGAGCGCCCTCTGGGGCACCGACGATCGAGTAGAGCGGCGACTCCTCACCGAAGTAGATGCGCGGCTCGTACTCGCCGAGCACGCCCGTGCTCGGGATGCCCGACTGGATGAACTCGGGCATGCCGTCCGGCGTGCGCTGGTTGCCGGCCGCCGCGACGACGCCGAAACCGTGCGTGTAGACGAAGGTCTCGTTGTAGCGGCTGTTGCTGCCGCCCGTGTTGGCCGCGTTGACCTCGCGCACCGCGATGACCGTGTCCTGCACCTCGCCGTCGACCTCGTAGCGGTCGACATCGAGGTGGTCGGCGAAGGAGTAGTACTGGCGGATCTGCTCGAGCTGGCGGAACGAGTCCGACACGAGCGCAGGGTCGAGGATTCGGATGCTCGCCGTCGTGTCCGCGTCACCGCGGAGCTGGCCGGGCTCGGCATCCGTCGTCGCCGAGTACGGCGTCTCGACGACCTCGCTCACGCCGTAGGCGGCACGGGTCGCCTCGATGTTGCGCTCCAGGTACTCGGCCTCGAGCGAACGCACGCTCGGCTCGACCTGGAAGCGCTGCACGATCCACGGGTAGACGCTGCCCACGAGGATCGAGACGACGATGAGCAGCGCGGTGCCGATGATCGGCAGGCGCCAGCGCCCGATGACAGCCGTCACGATGAAGAGGATCGCGACGAATGCCGCCACGCCAGCGATGATCGCCTTACCGGGAATCACGGCGTTGACGTCGGTGTAGGAGGCACCGTAGAGCAGGCCGCTGCTCGTCTCGGAGAGCGTCGCGTACTGGTCGAGCCAGAACGAGACCGCCTGCAGCAGAAGGTAGACCGCACCGGTGATGGCGAGCTGGATGCGCGCCGTCTTCGAGATGCGCACCTCCCGGCCGCTGACCCGGATGGCACCGTAGAGGTAGCTCGTCGCCAGCGCCGCGAGGGCGGAGATGATGACGACCGCCGACGCGAAGGTCACGAGGCCCTGGTAGAAGGGCAGCTCGAAGAGGTAGAAGGAGATGTCGAGGCCGAACTGGGGGTCGGTCTCACCCATCGGCGTGCGGTTGAGCCACAGGAGCGCCTGCTCCCAGCGGGTGGCCGAAGCGATACCCGCGAAGAAGCCGAAGACGATCGGGATGCCGAAGGTCGCGAGTCGACGCAGCGGCTCGATGACCTCCTGGTAGCGGTCGAGCTGCGCATTGAGCTTGGCGTATACGGGTCGCCGGCGGAAGGCGATCTCGATGCTGAGCCAGACAGGCAGCGCCATCCCGAAGAAGCCGATGAGGAACATCACGGCGGTGGCGAGCCACTGTGTCATGAGCACCGACTCGAAGCCGAGCTGCTGGAACCAGAGCCAGTCGGTGTAGAGCCCCGCGAAGATGAAGAAGAGGAGCACTACCGCGGCGATGATCACCGCCGTGATGACGAGTGTTCCTCGCCGTCGCGTCGCGGGTGTCTGTGAAGTTGCGGAAGTCAAGCGGTACTCCTGGCTCGGTGCTGCACTCGGTGCTCGGGCGGGGTACGGCCCATCTTAACCTGACAACCATGGTGGCCGCCGTGCGCCCTCAGCCGCAGGACGGCAGCGACTCGGCGTCGCCCGCACTGATCGCATCGAGCGCGGAGACGGCATCCGACAGCGTCTCCACCGCGATGACCCGCAGGTTCTCCGGCTCATGGCCGATCGTCTCGGCGCAGTTCCGCTCGGGCACGAACATCCACTCCGCACCCGCGCGCGCAGCGCCGAACATCTTCTGGCGCACCCCGCCGATGGCTCCCACCCGACCGTCTGCCGTGATGGTGCCCGTGCCAGCGATGTGCTCGCCGCCCGTCTGCTCGCCCGGTGTCAGCTTGTCGACGATGCCGAGGGCGAACATGAGGCCGGCGGAGGGACCGCCGACGCTGTCGAGCGTGATCTCCACATCGACCGGGAGGTCGTAGTCGACCTGCACTCCGACGCCGACCACAGGGATCGGCTCCTCGCCCTCCGACATGACGGGGGTGATCTCGACGTCGAACTGCTCGCCGTCGCGAAGCACGGTGACCGTGGCCGGGGTGCGCGTGCCATGGGCGGCGAACGCCGATCGCAGGGTCGAGACATCCGAGTAGGCCGTCCCGTCGACCGCGACGATGACGTCGCCCGGCTCGATCAGCCCCTCGGCGGGATAGCCCTCGACGACGCTCGCGATCGTGAGGGTGCCCTCGACCTCGTGGCCGAGCTCGCGGAGGGCCGCCGCGACCGCCTCGCGCTGCGAGTTCTTCATCTCGACGCGGTTGGCCTCCTCGGCCTCCTCGAAGCTCGTGTTCTCGGGATAGACCGAATCGAGCGGCACGACGGAACGGCTGCGGTCGAACCACGCGCTGATGACGGAGAACCACCCCGTGCGCGTCGCGCGACTGCCGACGACGCTGACCGTGAGCAGGTCGAGCGAGCCGCTCGTCTCATAGGTCTCAGCGTCGATGTCGATCAGTTCGGTCTCATCGCCGTCGATCTCGACCGTGCCGAGGGTGTCGTAGACGGGCCCCGGCTCCTGGATCACGTACGGCGTCGGCACGAAGGAGAGCACGATGGCCGCGACAAGGGCGACGACGAGCAGCCACCACCCGAACCGTCCCTGCGGCGCACCGTTGCCGTGCTCGCGCTCAGCGGGCGAGGGGAAGAGCGACACCGTGGTCCTTTCGTGGTCTGTTCGCCACGGGCGCACAGGTGAGACAACCGCCTCGGGGCAAAACACAGGGACCCCGGGGCATGCAGCGGCTAGCGTAGTCGGCATGGCTGACGATTCCCAGCGCGACCCGGGCGACGAACTCCGCGACATGCTCAGGGAGCTGCTCTCCGGCAACGGGGAGATCGACCCGAGGCGTCTCGCGGGCGCCGCCGGCCTCCCCGACGACCCCGCCCTCATCGCCCAGATGATCAACCAGCTGCAGGGCGCACTGCGCCACAGCGGCGACGGCGTCAACTGGGACCTCGCGCTCGACCAGGCGAAGGCTATCTCGGCCTCGACGAGCACATCCGTGACCCCAGCCGACCGCGAGGCACTGCACCAGGTGCTCAGCGTCGCCGCCCTCTGGCTCGGCGAGGTCACGTCGATCGCGGAACTCACGGCGGAACCCCAGATCCTCAGCCGCGAGGCGTGGGTCGAGTCGACCATGCCGGTCTGGACGCAGCTCGCCGAGCCCGTCGCGACGAGCATCGCGGATGCACTCACAGAGGTGCTGCGCGAGCAGGCGCCCGAAGAGCTCTCCGGCATGCTGGCCAACGCCGGCCAGCTCATGCGCAACGTGGGTGGCACCCTCTTCGCGATGCAGCTCGGCCATGTCGTGGGGCAGCTCTCGACAGAGGTCGTCTCGGGCGGCGACATCGGCATCCCGCTGCTTGGCGCATCCGCCTCGTCGTCCGAGCACCAGGCGGCGATCGTGGCGCAGAACGTGGCGGCATTCGGCGAAGGACTCGACATCGCGGCCGACCAGGTGCAGCTCTACCTCTCGGTGCGGGAGCTCGCGCACGCGCGCCTCTTCCGCCACGCCAAGTGGCTGCGGCTGCAGCTCATGACCTCCATCACGGAGTACGCGCGCGGCATCCACATCGACACGGAACCGCTGCAGGACCTCGCCGCCGACCTCGACCCCTCCAACCCCGAGCAGCTGCGCGAGGCCCTCGCGAGCGGTGCCCTCATCCCGCCGAAGTCCGACGCCCAGATCGCGGCACTCGCCAAGCTCGAGACCCTCCTCGCCCTCATCGAGGGCTGGGTCGACGTCGTCACCGCGCAGGCCACGACGCGCCTGCCCTCGAGCGGCGCGATCGCCGAGATGGTGCGCCGTCGTCGTGCGGCTGGGGGACCGGCCGAGTCGGCCTTCGCCACGCTCGTCGGCCTCGAACTGCGACCGCGACGCCTGCGCGAAGCCGCCGCCATGTGGCAGCGGGTGACGGATGCGGTGGGCGCCGAGAAGCGCGACTCCCTCTGGTCACACCCCGACCTGCTGCCGACCTCGGACGACATCGACAACCCCGACGCCCTCGTCGCCCGGCTCACCGAGACGGAGCCCCAACTCGACGACATCGACCGCGCGATCGAGGACCTGCTGGGAGACGAGAGCGGCGACCGCCCCCACGAGGACTGAGCCACCCGCTCCTGTGGAAAACTCTGTCCACCCCTCGCGAGTTTGCCTCATCATCGCGATGTGCCCCTGAGACTCGACCCCCGACTCCCCCTCGTGTGGCGTTCCCCCGACAGCCTGCAGATCGGCGTCGACAGGGCCGTCGTCGTGCTCGATTCCGTCACGAATGCCGAGGAGCGGATGCTCGCGGCACTCGTCGGCGGCACGACGCACGCCGCACTCACCCTCCTCGCCGAGACCGCGGGCGCGACCCGCGACGAGGCAGCGGCGCTGCTTGAACGGGTCGGCCCGGCCCTCGTGCCAACCGCCGAGACGGACACCGCATTGCGGCCGCGCGACGTCGTCGTGACGGGCGTCGGCCCGACCGCCGACCGCATCCGCTATGTGCTGGAGGAGCGCGGGATGCTGCTGCGGGATGCCGACGAGCACGACCGGCCAGACCTCGCCATCGTCGTGGCCCATTTCGTCGTCGACCCCACCGACCGGGCGCGCTGGCTGAGCCTCGACGTGCCACACCTTCCCGTGGTGCTGGGAGACCGCTCGGCTCGGCTCGGCCCGCTCATCGAACCCGGCCAGAGCGCGTGCCTGCAGTGCCTCGAACTGCACCGCCGTGACGATGACGCCGCCTGGCCCGCCATGGCGGCGCAGCTGTGGGGGCGCGCGGCCGCCGTCGACACTCCCCTCTTCGCGGGAGAACTCGTGTGCCAGGTCACGAGGTTCGTGGAGCGGCGGCTCGACACGGGGGCATCACGCGGCGTGAGCTCGGTGACGGTGGATGCCGCGAGCGGGCTTCGGACTACGACCGCCTGGCAGATGCATCCGGAGTGCGGCTGCGCAGCTCCCCCAGGAAGCGGCTCGCTCGCCGGTCGCCGGCCCGCTGCTGCCCCCGCGACCACGACAGGTGCAGGCGCTCCCGTGCTCGCGTGACGCCCACATAGAGCAGGCGGCGTTCCTCCTCGATGGCCTCGTCATCCTTGGCGTAGCTGATCGGCAGCAGCCCCTCGCTGAGCCCGATGAGGTACACGCTCGCCCACTCGAGGCCCTTCGCCGCGTGGATCGTCGCCAGCGTCACGGCGCGCTGGGTCGGCTCGTTCTGGGTCGCGGCGCGATGACCGAGCTCGTCGACGAAGGATCGCAGGGTGGCGCCCCGTCCCGCCTCCTCCGCGAGCGCCATGATCGTGTTGAGCGACTCCCAGCGGTCGCGCACGGCGCCCCTGCCCTCGGGCTCCTCCTGGGTCCAGCCGAGCGAGCGCAGCACGTCGCTGACGGTCTTGAAGAGCGGCTCGGGGGTGCCGCCGACCGCCGCGCCCTTCAGCATCATGACCGCCTGCTTGACCTCCGGCAGCTCGAAGAAGCGGGTCGCGCCCGTCACCCGGGTGCTCACGCCCACGTCGGCGAGCGCGGTGTCGATCGCGACCGCCTGGGAGTTCACACGGTAGAGCACCGCGATGTCCTGCGGGCGCGTGCCCGCGGCGATCTCGGCGGCGATGGCCCTGGCGGTCGCCCGCGCCTCCGCCATGTCGTTGTCGTAGGCCGTGACGGCGGGAGGCTCCGCCGCGGCAGTGACGCCCTTCGCGAGCGGCGCCGGATGCAGCAGCAGGGCCCCAGGTCGATCGCGCATGAGGCGGTTCGCGGTCTCGATGATGGGGGCGAGCGAACGGTAGTTGCGCTCGAGCCTCACGACCGTGGCATCCGGGTAGTCGGAGGGGAAGCGCAGCAGGAAGCGGGACGAGGCGCCGGCGAAGGAGTAGATCGTCTGACTCGCATCACCGACGACGCACACGTCGCGGCGGTCGCCGAGCCAGAGCTGCAGCAGGTAGTGCTGCAGGGGCGAGACGTCTTGGTACTCGTCGACGACGAAGAAGCGATACTGCTCCCGCACCTGCTCGGCGACCCGCGGCTCCGACTCGACCATGCCGGCCGTCGCCAGCAGCACGTCCTCGAAGTCGAGCTGGCGTCGCTCGTCCTTGAGGTCCTCGTAGGCCTGATGCATCGCGAGCATCTTCTCGAGGTCCAACTGCTGCGGGAGGGTGCGCTCCGCCTCCGCATACTCCGCAAGGCTCAGGCGCGAGACCTTGCGCCACTCGATCTCCGCAGCGAGGTCGCGCAGGGTCGCCGTGTCGAGCCTGAGCCGCAGGCGTTCTGCCGCCTGCCCGAGCATCCGCCCCTTGCTCTCGAGGATGCGCGGCATGGCGCCGCCGATCACCTGCGGCCAGAAGTAGCCCAGCTGGGAGAGTGCGGCCGCGTGGAAGGTGCGCGCAGAGACGCCTCCCGCCCCGAGGCGGGCGAGGCGAGCGCGCAACTCCCCCGCCGCCTTGGCCGTGAAGGTGAGCGCCATGACCCGGTTGGGGGCGTAGACACCGGATGCGACGCCATAGGCGATCCGGTGGGTGATCGCGGTCGTCTTTCCGGTTCCCGCGCCCGCGAGCATGCAGACGGGGCCGTGGGTCGCCTGCGCCGCCTCACGCTGTTCCTCGTCAAGGTGCGCGAGCAGGGCATCCGCGCTCGGTGGCTGGTTCATCGGGCCCTGCCCACCGCGGTGCCGTCGACGATCGCGCCGCCGTACCAGTGCTCGATGATGGCGCGGGCAATCGAGACACGGCCGGGCAGGATGATGTCATCGAGCGACGCGGCCAGCTCTTCGCGGCTGAACCAGCGCAGCTCGAGGATCTCCTCGCCATCCGGCGCCAGGCGGGATTCGCGCGTGGCATCGACCCGCGCCGTGAACCCGAGCATGAGCGACGCGGGGAAGGGCCAGGGCTGCGAACCCAGGTACTCGAGGTCGGTGACCCAGAGCCCGCTCTCCTCCAGCACCTCGCGCTCGACCGCGCCCTCGAGCGACTCACCCGGCTCGACGAAGCCCGCGAGGAGCGAGAAGCGGTTCGCCTCCCACTGCGCATTCGAGCCGAGCAGGATGCGGTCGGAGTCATCCAGCACCGCCACGATGATCGAGGGGTCAATGCGGGGATAGATGTCGTGCTCGGGATCGACGCCGCGGCGCACCCACCCGGCCTGCACGACCTCCGTCGGCTGGCCGGTGCGCGGCGAGAAGCGGTGCGAGCTGTGCCAATTGAACAGCGCGACCGCCTGGGTCAGCAGCTCGACGTCGAGCCGGGTCGCCGAGGCTCCGAGCGAACGGAGGTTCTGCCAGCTCGCGGCCGTGGGAGCAGGGGGAACCTGCTCGACCTCGCGCGGCACCGTGATCGCGAGCACCGCGGTGCCTTCCGGGAGGCTCCCCTGCTGCTCGATCGCGCGACCCAGGTAGACGAGGGCGTCGGCGCTCTCGATCAGCTCTGTGGGGATCTCGGATGCCGTGAGGAGCGCGAGCGAGCCGGATTCGACCAGGGCTGCGCCGCGACGGACGACGATGGCGCGGGTCGCGGGATCCGCAAGCAGTGCCGGGATCGCGTCAGGGCGCAGGCGGGTCGGCACGTCGCGATCGAGCCCGGAGCGCCAGACGGGGAGACGCGCCGGCATCGGCTGTGGCATGCGGAACCAATCTCGTTGAATGGCGTGGCTGGGCATCCGCCTTTCGCGTGGCGTTCTGCCCGGGGCGGCCCGAATCGACCTAGCCTGTCTGTATGGCCAGATCGCATCTCACTTTAGCCGCCTTGGCCACCGCCGCCGTCGAAGGATTGGACGCGCGGGAGGTGGGTGGCTACGACGCGGGCGACGAGGGCGACTTCGACTCTGCCGTCGTCACCGGCACCGACGGACGGCACTGGATCGTGCGCGTCCCGCGTTCGGAACGAGCCGAGCTCGAGCAGCAGGCCGACATCACCGCCCTGCGCGCCCTGAGCGTCGGAGTGCGCGGCCGCCTGCCCTTCGAGGTGACCCGCGTCGCGGGCCAGACCCCCGTCGGCACCACGCGCGCGGTCGTGACAGAGTTCGTCTACGGCGACCGGGTGCGCCTCGACGCGATCCCCGCCGGCGAGGGCCTCGCGACGTCGATCGGCCGCGCCATCGCCGCGATCCACACCCTCCCCACCAGCTTCGTGGGCGACTCCGGGCTTCCCGTGCGCTCGCCCCAGGAGTGCCTGCGCTCGCTCGTCGGTGTGCTCGACCGGGCTGCCGCGACCAACCTCGTTCCCGTCGCCCTGCTGCGCCGGTGGGAACGCGCCACGGAGGATTCCGCGCTGTGGCAGTTCATGCCCACCGTCATCAATGGCGCCATGACGGCAGAATCCTTCCTGCGCTCGGGCAATGAGGTGTCTGGGGTCAACGGATGGCACGCGCTCTCGGTCGACGACCCGGCGCGCGATCTCGCCTGGCTGCTCGCCGCCCGCGACCCTGCCGTCGCGGAGTCGGCGCTCGATGCCTACCAGGTGGCGCGCGGCTCGAGCGATCGACAGATCGCGCAGCGCGCCCGCCTGTACTCGGAGCTCGAACTGGCGAAGTGGCTGCTGCACGGCAAGCAGGAACGCAGCACCGCGATCGTCGACGACGCGGTCGCACTGCTCCACGCGCTCATGGACCGTGTCGAGACCGACATGGACACGAAGATTACGCACGAGACCATGCCGGTGATGGCTGTTGACGAGGTCGAGGCGATGCTCGACGAGCGGGAACGGCGCGGCGACTCCCAGTCATAGCGTGCGTCCTTCCTGGCGCGGGCTTGTCGTAGTAGCGCGCTGGCGCTCAGTCGCCCCTGCCTCGCTCCTGTGACTCCAGCCAGAGTCGTTCGAGTTCGTCCTTCTCGAAGATGCGTCGCGGGCTGATGATCGCGTCGTCGGCGACGTAGTAGAACACCGCGTCGATGCGGGATGCCTCGATGCCCTTCCATTCGGCGTAGGCCTGCCGGTAGAGCGCGAGCTGCAGTTGCCGGTCTTCGAGCTCCCGGTCGTCGCGCGGCGCCTTTCCGGTCTTCCAGTCGACGACCTCGTAGCGTGCCTGGCCGTCGGCGCCCGGATCGGTCTCGTACACGGCGTCGATCTTGCAGACGACGATGCGGCCCGCGAGGGGAAGGTGGATCTCCCGTTCGACCTCGAGGGGTGTGATGCCCGCCCAGCGGGACGCCTCGAAGGTGCGCTTGAGCACCTCAAGCTGCGCCTCCTGCGTGACCTCGTCCGCGCCCTCCTCCATATCGAGTTCGCTGGGGAAGGCGTCGATCTCCTCGAGCGCCCCGTGCACGCCGTAGCGGTGCTCGACCCACTCGTGGAAGAGGGTGCCGAGCCGCGTGGCGCGGTAGGGCCGCTCAGGCATGGGGCGCCGCAGTTCAGCCGCGGTCTCATCAGGAGCCGTGACGTAGTCCTTGAACCGGGATGCGGGCACGCGCACGGGCGTCTCGCCCCTCGCATCCTGGCGCCCGCGGACGCGCCGCTCCTCAAGGAGCAGCTCGAGGTCGGCCTGCCACCTGCCCTCGTCGAGGGCTGCACCTGCGGCCCGCTGGATACGCGCGGCGCGCACGCGCTCGGCGGCGTCCTCGACGATCCGTCGGCGCCCTCCGAGGGGATCCTCCGGCCAGGTGAAGACGAGGTCGTCCGTCGTGCCGGGGTCGCTCTCGTTCTGGGGTACCTCTGGCGGCGGCGCCACGATGCCGGCATCCGCGAGCGAGAGGAGGTAGCGGCTGGGGCGCCGCGCCTTCGTCTGGCCAGACCAGAACGATCCGGTCAGCAGGAGCCGGTGCCGTGCACGGGTGACAGCCACGTAGGCGAGCCGTCTCTCCTCGCGCTCCTGGTGCTCGCCGACCGTGGCCTTGAACACCTTGATCGTCTCGACGAGTTGCTTGCGGGTCGTCGCTGTGCGCCAGTCCAGGGTCGGGAGTTCGGCGGCGTCGCCGCGGAACTCCCACGGGAGCCTGCCGAAGCCGAGCCACGCCCCCGTGCCCTCGAGCGGGGTCGCCGGCAGTTCGCCCTCGACCATGCGGGGCACGACGATGATGTCGCGTTCGAGTCCCTTCGAGCCGTGGATCGTCATGAGCTGCACGACGCCCGGCTCTGGTTCCTCGGGACGGGGAGCCAGGTTGTCGCGCCATTCGGCCTCGCGCAACCACGCGAGGAAGCTGCGGAGGCTCGGCGCATCGTCGACGGCGAGATAGTTGGCCAGCGCGTCGTAGAAGGCGTCGAGCGGCGCCCGGCCGAGCACCCGATCGGGATTGGATGCGACCTCAACGTCGATCATGAGCTCCTGCTCGCACATCGTCACGAGGTCGAGGAGGTCGAGACCGGCACGGCCGCGCAGGCGTGCGAGCAGGGTTCCGGCCTCGCGCATCCGTTCGACGCCGACCTCGCTGAGGCCCGTGATGAGCGAATGGTCTGGCTTCGCCGTCGCAAGGAAGTCGAGCGCCTCGACGAGCGATGCACCCTCGTCGTCGGCGACCGAGTCCCGCAGTCGCTGCACGACGTCGTCGTCGAGCCTGCGCTGGGCGAAGTCGCGCCGACTGAGCACGGATGCGATGCGTCGCAGCCCGTGGAGGTCGCGGGCGCCGATGCGCCAGCGAGGGCCCGCGAGCAGGCGCACGAGTTCCGACCCGGCGGATGGATCCGACAGCACGGTGAGCGCACAGACGAGGTCGGCCACCTCGGGCTCCTCCATCAGCCCGCCGACACCGAGCACGTGGAAGGGAACGCCGTGCTGGCGCAGCGCCTCCACGAAGGCGCGCTGCGTGCGACGGGTGCGGAAGAGCATGGCGGCGGTCGCCTGCCGGGGCGTGCCGCCCTCGATGACCGGTTCCCTGAGGCGCTGGGCGAGCCAGCGGGCGACGGTGTCGGCCTCCCCTGCGAGGTCTTCCTCGAAGGCGGATTCGACCGCGTGATGGGAGGCGGCCGGTGAGGGCGCGAGGCGCTCGACCTGCACGCGCGTCGCGGCGGTGAGCGGTTCGACGATAACGTTCGCGGCGTCCAGGATGCGCGTGCCGTTGCGCCAGCTCGTGCTCAGCGAGTACTGCTGGACGCCACCCTCCGGGCCCGCGAACTGCCGCGCGTAGTCCTCGAGGTTCGCCGAGCTCGCGCCGCGCCATCCGTAGATCGACTGGTGCGGATCGCCGACCGCCATGACCGCGTGGTCGCCGAAGAGCTCGGCGAGCAGCCAGGTCTGCACGACGCTCGTGTCTTGGTATTCGTCGAGCAGCACGACCCGGTAACGGTCACGGAGTTCCTCGCGAATCCGGGGCACACCCCGCACGAGTTCGAGCGCGAGGGCGACCTGGTCTGAGTATTCGACGAAACCGCGGGCCGCCTTCGCCGCCTGGAACTGCTGCGCGAGTTCGATGAGCACTGGCAGTGCCCCGACGGCTCCGACCTGGTTCATGACGTCACGGAACTCGCCGCGGCCGCCGAGCGGAAGCTCCTCGAGTGCCGCGAACTCCCCCGCCATGGCCGCGACGGCATCGGGCTCTGCGATGTTCTCGACGAGACCGTGGCTGACCTCGAGCACCGCCTTCGTGATGACGTCGACGCTCTTGCCGAGCCGGCCGAGCCGTTCGTCGCTGCTCTGCGTCACGATCCTGCGCGCGAGCTGCCACGCGGATGCCTCGCCCAGCACGTCTCCGTCTGGTTCCCGCCCGAGCAGCAGGGCGTTGTCGCGGTAGATGGTGTTCGCGAAGGAGTTGTAGGTCGCGACGCTCGGGGAGTCGAAGGGATCGCGTTCACCCTGCACCAGGCCCTGCCTGTCGAGTTCGTCGAGGCGCTGGCGGATGCGCTCCCCGAGCTCTCCCGCCGCCTTGCGCGTGAAGGTGAGGCCGAGGATCTGCCCGGGTGCGACGTGGCCGTTCGCGACGAGCCACAGCACGCGTGCGGCCATGGTCTCGGTCTTGCCGCTGCCAGCTCCCGCGACGACGAGCGCCGGCCCGAGTGGCGATTCGATGACGGCGCGCTGCTGGGGCGTCGGCCGATGGTGGCCGAGCGTGTCGGCAATCGTGTCGGCGCTGATGGCCGCGACGGGCCGAGCCGCATCCTGGCCTTCGCGCTCGCTGATGAGCAGGTCAGTCACTCGTCACCGCCCTCACCCGGTGCAGGCGCCGCGCGGCCGCTCCCGGTCGGCGGTCATCGATCTCGCGGCTTCCCCGGAACGCGGCCGCCGCCATGCCACGCGCGGCGATCGCGATGCGCTCGCGGAACTCCTGGAGCTGCTCCGGCGTGAGTGGTGCCTGCATGCCCTCACGGTAGGACTTGCCTCCGACACCCTCTTTCACGAAGAGGAGCTTCGCTCCCCCGGGCGCGTGCTCGCCGTGCGGGGCGAGCACCTCATCGAGGAGGCCCTCCGCGTAGGCGAGCTGGTAGGCGGCGAGCTGCGGATGCGCGTCCAGCACGCTCTGTTTCGTCTCGGGCCTGCCTGTCTTGAGGTCGACGATGACCACGCTTCCGTCGGGCGAGCGTTCGACCCGGTCGATCGAGCCGCGCACGCGGGCGCGGTCGACGTCGAGCTCGAAGCGGCTCTCCGCACCGATGAGTTCCTTGCGTTCTCGCGTGAAATCACCGAGGTACTCGGCGACCCCCGCCGCGAGCGCTCGCGTGGCCGCACGCTCCTTCTCTGCGAGCCACGGTGCCTCGAAGACGAGTTCGCTCCACCTCGACTCGATCGCCTGCCACACCCCTTCGACGCTCGTGTCCTCGCTCGTCTCCATCGCCCAGTGCACGATCGTGCCGATGCTCATGGCGGTGCTGGGAGCGGAGCCGGAGAGCGAGTCGATGAACCAGTCGAGCGGGGACTCCTCGAAGGCGCTGAGCCGCGAGGGCGAGACGGGAACCTGCTCGTCGTCATCGAAGACGGGCTCGATCGTCGACGGCGAGAGAAGACCGTGCCAGTCTCCGGGGTCCGCGCCGGGGACTGCCTCGTCGGCGAGGTGCGCGAGGGCCGCGGCGGCGGCGTCGCGGGAGGCGGTGGAGCCGTCCCTGCGCGACAGCTCGTGCCTCAGGCGGCCCGTGAGCCCGCGGAGCGACAGCGGGATCGGGGAGGTGGCGTCGAGTCTCGCGGCGCCATCCGGCACGAGGGAGAAGAACACGCTCGGTGCCTCGTCGTCGTTCGCGACGGAGCTCACGATGATCTCGCGCCGGCAGCGGGATGCGGCGAGCGCGAACATTCGGAGTTCGTCATCGCGCACGAGGCGACGTTCGTCGAGCGTCGCGGTGTCGCCGGCTGCCGCGCGCGCGAGGTCCTGCGCGCCGAGCAGCGTGCCGCGGATGCGAAGGTTCGGCCAGACGCCCTCCTGCACGCCCGCAAGGGCCACCGTGTCGAACTCGAGCCCCACGACTCCCGAGGGCGTGGTGACGAGCACGGCTTCACCCCGCGCCTGCGGCGAGAGCGTGTCTTCGGGGACGTCGGCGTCGAGCACGTCGTCGAGGAAGACCCGTGCGGGCGCGCCGGGGTCTCGCTCCACGAAGCGCTTGGCCGCCGAGAACAAGGCCACGATGCCGTCGAGGTTGCGGTGGGCCTCGTCGGCGACGATGCCGCTGCCCATCGCGTCGTCATACCAGCGCCGGTGCAGGCCGCTGCGCTCCCATGCGAGCCACAGCAGCTCTTCGATCGAGGCGTCGTCGTCGTGCGCCTGCCGCACGGCAGCCAGTGTCGCCGCCAGGCGCTCGGCCCGGCGGGCAGAACGATGGTCGATCGTGGCGAAACGCCCAGGTCCCTCGAGGGCCTCCACGATCAGCGCATCCGCGCCACGGTCGCCGCCTCCCGCGATCTCCTCCGCGCGCAACGCGAGCCGCAGCCGGCGAAGGTCGAGCCGGTCGAGTTGCCCGAACGGCCCGAGCAGCAGGTCTGCGGCGGCCGCCGCCGTGAGCGGCGTCCTGCCCATGCCGATGTCGACGACGCCCAGGAGACTCCGCGCCGCGCCATCATCGCGGAGCGGGCGCGCGGCGAGCGTCGTGCGCGTGGGTACCTCTGCGAGCGAGAGCGCCCGGGCGATCGCAGGCACCTGGGCACCACTGCGCACGATGACGGCCATGTCCGACCAGGCGACGCCGTGCATGAGGTGCCGCTCCCGCAATCGTCGCGCGATCGCGGAACGCTCTCGCGATGGGGTGGGAGCCTCCACGAGCGCTATCGAACCCTCGTAGGGCTCGGCGGTCGTGGCCCCGCGCTGGGCCGTGAGGCCTGCCGTGCCGATGTGGGCGGTGATGGAGGAGACGAAGCGGGTGAGAAGCGCGCCCTGACGATACACCGTGCCGAGTTCGAACAGCCGCGTCTCGACGCCCAGCACCTGGGAGAGGCGGCCGAGGGCATCCGCCTCGCCCCCTCGGAACGCGTTGGCCGCCGTGTCGGGATTGCCGAACGCGACGACCGCCGTGCCCCGCTCAGCCAGGGCGGCGAGCACGCTGAGCGTGGAACGGGTCGCCTCCTGCGCGTCATCGACGAGCACGAGCCGCAGGGGCGCCGCGATGTCACCCGGTCGGCCGCGCCGCAACTCGCGCACGGCGCACTCCACGAGCTCCGTCGAGTCGAGCTGGTGGGGCCGCTGCAGGCCGAGCACGTCGTGGTATTCGGCCATGAGCTCGCCCGCAGCGACCCACTCCGGACGGTCTCGCTCGAGGCCGAGCGTTCTCAGGTGGGCGGGCGAGATGCCGTGTTCCGTGCTCCGCATGAGCAGCTCGCGAAGCTCCGTGCGGAACCCGCGAGTGCGACGGACATCGGGGCTGAGGTGCTCGGGCCAGCGGGGGCCTGCGCCATCCTCGATATGGCCCTCGAGCAAGCCGGCCAGGTCGGCATCCTGTTCACCCCCGGTGATGAGGGTGGGCCCCGGCCGGCCGTCGGCGCGCGCTGCCGCCCCCACGATGTCGAAGGCGAGGGAGTTCACGGTGCGGGCGAGCGGCCCGGTCGTGGGACGCGCGATGCGCAACGCCAGCCGGTCGCGCAGGCGGGTCGCTGACACTCGGCTCGAGGTCAGCACGAGCACCTCGGCCGGGTCCCAACCGAGGTCGAGGATGCGGTGGGCGGCCAGTTCGACCATGGCCGTGGTCTTGCCCGTGCCGGGTGCACCGACGACCGCGGCGGAGACGCCCGGCGGCAGGGCGAGGAGGGCTCGCTGCGCTTCGTCCAGCATGGGGACGTCGGGGTGGGTGGGCGCAGCATCGTCGACCACGTCACGCACCTCATCTCGCATGCCTCAACGCTAGCGGCGGCCACCGACACGACGACCCCATTGCGCCGTGGACGAACGCCGGCTCGTCGCGGGGCGCCATGTCGTACTCTGGGCACGTGGAAATTCGAATCGGCATCATCAACAGCGCCCGCGAGATCAGCTTCGAGTCGAGCCAGTCCGCGGCGGACATCCAGGCGGTCGTGGCGCAGGCCCTCGACACCGACGCGAAGTACTTCAGCCTCAAGGACGACAAGGACAGCCTGTACGTCGTGCCGGTCGCCTCGCTCGGTTACCTCGAGATCGGTGCCGAGAACCCCCGCCGGGTGGGTTTCGTAGCGTGAACATGGAGATGCTGTTCGCCGTACTCGGCGGACTCATCCTCTCGCTCGCGGTGCACTTCGCCCTGCCACGTCGCGAGCTTCGCGGTGCCGCGCTGCTCGCCGCGGTGGGCACGGCGGTATCGGCCGTCGTCTGGAGCGCCCTCACGTGGCTCGACTGGCCGTTCGACGGCGGCTGGATCTGGGTTGCCTCGATTGCGGCGGGGCCCATCGCCGCGCTCATCGTCGGCCTGGTGCTGCCGAAGCGCCGCATCGCGGCCGATGAACAGCTCTTCCAGGAGCTCGCCAAGGGCTAGGCGCGCCGCCACCCCGAAAGCGCTTGCCGCGCATCCAGCCACCTTCAAGGCAGCGGTCCTAGCGTCGCGGCCATGAGCCGCGTGGTGATCTTCGCCCCATCCCCTCTCCTCACTGTCACGGTCGAGAACCATGGCGCTGGCGACGAGCTGCACCTCCACGCGGGAGGCCAGGGCGTCTGGCAGGGGCGGATGCTGCGGCGCATGGGCGTCGACGTCACGATGTGCTGCGCCCTGATCGGTGAGGGCGGCACCGTGCTCGGGCCGCTCCTGTCGAATGAGGGATTCACGGTCGAGGCCGTCGAGGTCGACGGCAACGGGGGTGGCTATGTGCACGACCGGCGTGGCGGCGAGCGCGAATCGGTCGTCGAGATCGACGGATCGCCCCTCGACAGGCACACCCTCGACGAGCTCTACACCCTCACGCTGCGCGAGGCGGTCGGCGCTGATGCCGTCATCCTGAGCGGACCGGCGGGCGATGAGACGCTTCCGGCAGAGGTGTATCGGCGCCTTGCCGCAGACCTCGGTGCCGCTGGCTGCACCGTCATCGTCGACCTCGCGGGCGAGCGACTCTCGGCGGCCCTCGAGGGCGGTGTCGAGGTCGTCAAGGTGAGTGATGAGGAGTTGGTCGCCGACGGACGCGCGAGCGAAGCCGACGACGACAGCATCATGGCGGGCATGCGCGCGATGATGCAGGAGGGCGCCCGCTCCGTGATCGTCAGCCGCTCCCCCGAGCCGATCCTCGTGCTCCACGACGGCGCGTTCCACGAGGTGCACATGCCCGAGTTCGAGGCGGCCGACACTCGCGGCGCGGGCGATTCCCTCACGGCCGGCGTGACGGCGGCCATCGCGCGCGGCGAGTCGCTGCTCGATGCCGTGCGCCTCGGTGCCGCGGCGGGGGCCCTCAACGTGACCCGCCACGGGCTCGGCACGGGCGACGCCGAGGCGATCGAGAAGCTGCGCACCCTCGCTGAGATACGCCCTGCCCAGGAGCCGACGACGGATGCCGCGACCACCATGACACCGGGAGACCTGGCCGCACGGGCCGAGGAGGAGTGAAGACAGCAATGACCACGGCACTCATCACGAACGACGACGGGATCGATTCCCCCGGCCTGCACAGCCTCGCCCGCATGGCGATCGAGGCGGGGCTCGATGTCGTCATCGCGGCACCCTCCGAGCAGTCGAGCGGCAGCAGCGCATCGATCCTGGGCGCGAACGCCGACGGGCGCGTGCCGTACTCCCGGCGTGAGCTGGAGGGCTTCGACATCCCCGTCTTCGCCGTCGATGCCGCGCCCGCCCTCCTCTCGCTGATCGCCGCCCACGGCGCCTTCGGCTTCGTTCCCGACATCGTCTTCTCCGGGGTCAATCGCGGCGCGAACGTGGGGCACGCGATCCTCCACTCCGGCACGGTGGGCGCGGCCCTCACGGCGGGGGTCAACGGAGCGCGCGGCCTTGCCGTCTCGCTCGACGTCGGCATGGATCCGGATGCCTGCCTGTGGGATGCCGCCGCGCCCCATGTCGCTCACCTCGTGCCGCTCCTGCTCGAGCAGCCGGCGGGCACGGTCTTCAACCTCAACGTGCCGAACGTCGAGACGAAGACCGAGCTGCGGGAGGGACCGCTCGCCGCCTTCGGTATCGTGCAGACGCTCACGGCGGTCGGGGGCGACGACGACGTGCGCCTCGAGGTCTCCGACACTCCCGCCGACCAGGAGGAGGGCTCGGATGCGGCACTCCTGCGGGCGGGCCATGCGACCGTGACCAACATCACGGGTGTGCGCGAGGCATCCGTCGCCGCACTGACGAGCTGAACGCTCGGGCGGCGGCCGGACGCGCAGCGCTCACGCGCGGAGCGTGCGGCTATTCCTCCGAATGGCGACGGCCTTCGGCCACGTGATCACGAGTGCGAAGAAGACGCCGATGACGGCGCCGATGGAGTTGGAGGCCAGGTCGCGCGGGTCGGCGACCCGCTCAGGAAGCATGAGCTGGATCGCCTCGATGCCGACCGTGAGCGCGACGGCGAGGACGATGGCGACCCACCAGAGCCGTCGGCCGAGGAGCAGCACGAACATGAGCCCGAGGGGCACGAACATGAGCACGTTCGCCGTGAACTCGACGCCGCTGTAGGTGACCCAGTCGGTCGCCTCGTGGCGCTGCAGCCACCGGATGACGCGCAACAGCAGGCCGCGCCCCTCCTCGTCGAGCGGTTGCGGGCCCAGCGTGATCCACGCGACGACGGCGAGGTAGCCGAAAGTCGCGAGGCTCAGGATCGGGTGGCGCCGCAGCATCCGTCAATCATGGTGGACACGGTCTGTGAGCGCGCCGCCCAGGCGCCGGGAGGAGGCTGTGCCCGCTCCTAGAACTCCTCGTGGGTGTCGGGGTCACCGTCCCAGAGACGGCCGGACTCGAGGGCGCTGATCGCGGCGACCTGCTCGTCGTCGAGTTCGAAGCCGAAGACGTCGAGGTTCTCGCGCTGCCGCTCGGCGTCCCCAGACTTCGGCAGCGGGATGGCCCCGAGCTGCACGTGCCAGCGCAGCACGACCTGCGTCGGGGTCACGCCCAGCGCTTCGGAGATCTGCACGATGGCGGGCTCGCTGGCGAAATCTGCGTGCCGGGAACCCAGCGGGCTCCAGCTCTGCGTGACGATGCCGCGCTCCCTGTGGAAGTCGCGGAGTGGCTCCTGCGAGAAGCGCGGATGCAACTCCACCTGGTTGACGGCGGGCGTCACCCCGGTCTCCTCGATGAGTCGCGTGAGGTGCTGCGGCGTGAAGTTGCTGACCCCGATGGAACGTGCGAGACCGCGCTCGCGGAGCTCGATGAAGCCGCGCCACGCATCCACGTAGCGATCCACCTTCGGCAGTGGCCAGTGGATCAGGTAGAGGTCGACATAGTCGAGCCCGAGGTTGCCGAGCGACTCCTCGAGGCTCGCGACCGCCTCGTCGAAGCCGTGGTGGCGCCCGGGCAGCTTGGTCGTGACGAAGAGTTCCTCCCGCGAGACGGGCTGCTCGAGCCCGGCGGCGGCACGCACCGCCTCGCCGACCTCGCGCTCGTTGCCGTAGTTGAGCGCCGTGTCGAGCATCCGGTAGCCGGATGCGACGGCGGCGGTCATGGACGAAATGCCCTCATCGCCCGTGAGCTTGTAGGTGCCGAGCCCGAGGGCGGGGATGTCGCGGCCGTCGTTCAGAGTGATCGTGGGGGTCGTCATTCTTCCAGTCTGCCCCTCGCCGTGCGCGCCAGGTAGGCCGCGAACACTCAGGCAGTGAGCCCGAGCGCGTCCATGCGACGCGTGTGTGCCGCGATGAGCTCTGTGAAGACGGGCTCGAGCCGTGCCTCGTCTGGCGCAACCCGGCCGGGCACGGCGAGGGACGAGCGGGCCACGAGCAGGGTGTCGCCCACGAGACGCCGGCCCCACAGCGCGAGCCGCGACGCGAGCACGGGCTCAGCGTCGATCGCGCTGCGCAGCTGCTCTACGATGATGTGGCTGGGGTCGTTGGAGAGCACCGTCTGGATGCGCTCGCGAGGAGCGGCAGGCAGGCCGTCGGCGAGCGCCAGGAAGAAGTCGGTCAGCATGCTGGCGGTGATGTAGCTCGTCACGACGGTCTCGTGCCAGTCGCTGCTTCGCGTGCGCTCACGGAACGACTCGACGGGGGCCGCGAAGTACTCCATGAGCTCCTCGGGACGGTCTCCACCCCGTTCGATCTCCGCGAGGAGGCCCTCAAGCTTCGAGAGCGACACGCGGGCGACCCGCGTGAGTGCGACCTTGTCGCGCGTCGTCGGCGAGTGCGCGATGGCCCCGGAGACGACCTCGAAGTTCGACAGCTGCAGCGACGCCGCCTGCCCCAGATACCGCGGCAGGTCGGGCGTGAGCTCGGCAAGACTGACCCTGTTGACGGCCTGGTCGGATGACGAGCGCCGCTGCTTGAGCTTGGGCGCGTGAACCGGGCGGGGTCGGCGGCCGAAGAGGGACATCACGCATAAAGACTAGCGTCGAGGGGCTTATCAGACGCTCATCCCCTAAACTGGCTGGTAATGCCTCCCGCTTCTGGTGGAGGCTCCCTACGCCCCAGGTCAAGAGCGGGCGTACGCACGCTTCGGAACAGGGCACACTCATCGTGACTTCAGAACAGATCAACCCCGACACGGATTCAATCGAGATCGACGCAACGGCGGCTCCCGTCGTAGAGCAGACCTTCGCTGACCTCGGCATCGAGCAAGACATGGTTGACGCGCTCGCGTCGAAGGGCATCACCTCGCCCTTCCCCATCCAGACCCAGACCATCCCCATGGGGCTCGGCGGCCAGGACATCATCGGCCAGGCCAAGACAGGCACGGGCAAGACCCTCGGTTTCGGCCTCCCCCTCCTGCAGTCGCTCGGCACCAATCCCGAGCCCGGCGTCAAGGCGCTTGTCGTCGTGCCGACCCGCGAGCTCTGCGTGCAGGTCGCGGAAGACCTGACGCTTGCCGCATCCAACCGCTCCACGCAGGTCGCCGCGATCTATGGCGGCAAGGCCTACGAGGGCCAGATCGAGCAGCTCAAGGCGGGCGCACAGGTCGTCGTCGGCACCCCGGGCCGCCTGCTCGACCTCGCGAGCCAGCGGATGCTCTCGCTCAAGGACGTCAAGGTCATGGTGCTCGACGAGGCCGACAAGATGCTCGACCTCGGCTTCCTCTCCGACATCGAGAAGCTCTTCTCCCAGACCAACCCCACACGTCACACGATGCTGTTCTCGGCGACGATGCCCGGCCCCATCGTGGCCCTCGCGCGTCGCTTCATGAACAAGCCGATCCACATCCGCGCGACTGACCCCGACGAGGGCCTCACGCAGGCGAACATCAAGCACGTCGTCTACCGCGCCCACAGCCTCGACAAGGACGAGGTGATCGCGCGCATCCTGCAGGCCGAGGGCCGCGGCAAGACCGTCATCTTCACGCGCACCAAGCGTGCCGCCGCGAAGCTCGTCGAGGAACTCAACGAACGCGGCTTCAATGCCGCCGCCGTGCATGGTGACCTCAACCAGGACCAGCGTGAGCGCGCAATGGCCGCGTTCAAGGCCGGCAAGAAAGACATCCTCATCGCAACGGATGTCGCGGCACGCGGCATCGACGTCAATGACGTCACGCACGTCATCAACCACACCGTGCCAGACGACCACGACACCTACCTGCACCGCGCGGGCCGCACGGGTCGCGCCGGCAAGACGGGCATCGCGGTCACCTTCGTGGACTGGGACGACCTGCACAAGTGGGCGCTCATCAACCGCGCACTCGAGATGGGCATCGACGAGCCGGTCGAGACCTACTCCTCCTCGCCGCACCTCTTCAGCGACCTCGACATCCCCGAGGGCACCAAGGGTCGTCTTCCGAGCGCGGGTCCCGTGCGGGCGCGTGAACCGCGTACGGGCTCCTCTGGTGCGTCGGGCTCGGCTCGCGGTGGCTCCGGCCGGCCCGCGCGGGAGCGTGGCGCCGCGGACGGTCGCCGCCGCCAGCATGGCCGCAGCGATGCCGAGAGTGCCGCCAAGCCCGAGGGCGCGGGCACGCACGATGGCGGCGAGCCGCGTCGTCGGCGTCGCCGCACCCGCCGTCCCAGCACGGGCGCGGGCAGCACGCCGCCCACCGCCTGAGCCGCTAGGGCAGGAACGGCGCCGAGCCGGTGCCTTCCGCGATGATGCGCTCGAGCACGGCCTCCTCGGTCGTGAACTCCGCGAGACGGTTCGGCTTGCCGAAGCCGTGGTAGTCACTCGAGCCGGTCATGACGAGTTCGTAGCGTTCGGCGAGGCGCCGCAGCATCCGCTTTCCTGACTCGGTGTTCTCGCGGTGCCCGACCTCGAGCCCGAGCAGGCCCGCCTCGACCAGGCGTGCGAGGGTCTTCTCGTCGACGACGGCATCCCGACCCTCGGTCGCCGGATGCGCGAGCACCGGCACGCCGCCCGCGGCCCGGATGAGCCGCACAGCCGCGACGGGGTCGGGCGCGTAGTGCGGCCTCGTGTAGCCGTGCCTCGGGTGCAGGATCGACTCGAATGCCTCGCTGCGGGTCGCCGCATGCCCCTTCGCGACGAGCGCGTCGGCGATGTGGGGTCGCCCCACGGTCGCGCCCTCCTGCGTGTGCTCGAGCACGTCGTCCCAGCTGAGGCTGTAGTCGACCGAGAGCCTGTGCACGATGCTCTCTGCACGGGTGAGCCGGGACGCGCGGATGCGGGCCGTCTCGGCGACGATCGCGGCATCCGTGGGGTCGAAGAGGTACGCGAGCACGTGCACTGAGCGCCATTCGAGCCGCGTGCTCAGTTCCATGCCCGGGATGACGGTGAGCGAGGTGCCGGCTGCCGCCAGCCGCGCCTCCTGCCACCCGGCCGTCGAGTCATGGTCGGTGATGGCGATCGCGTCGAGACCGGCCTCGATCGCCGCCTCGACGAGCATTGTCGGGGTGTC
This sequence comes from Salinibacterium sp., assembly GCA_015234465.1. GTDB lineage: Bacteria > Actinomycetota > Actinomycetes > Actinomycetales > Microbacteriaceae > Homoserinimonas. The sequence goes on from JADGNA010000008.1 coordinate 168,641, forward strand.
TGTGCCGTCCGAGACGCTGCTGTGTGTGTGCAGGTCGATGACGCGGGCCATGCCGCCACTCTATTCGCGCGGGCCAAGTAGTGTTGCATGGCCATGTTCCGTCGACTCATTGCCGCCCTCGTGATCGGGGGGACGGCCGTACTCCTGCTGGTCATGGCCTGGCCGCAACTGTTCGGGGTGCAGCGCCTCGGTGTGGTCGTGCAGCTCGTGTCGCTGCGGGGCCTCGCGATCGCGGTCGCCCTCGCGCTCGTCGTCGTGCTGCTCCTGCTCGCGCTGTTCATCCGCGGCTTCCGCCCCCTGGCGGCGTCGCTCACGGTGCTCCTCCTCGCCTTCGCGGCCGTCAGCGGAGCCGTGCTCGGCACGCGCGGCTTCGGGCCGGGCGACTCGATCGATCCCGCGCAGCGTGCCGCCGACTCCGTGACCGTCATGGCCTGGAACACCCTCGGCCCCGCGACGGAGGCAGTGGATGTCGCATCCCTCGCCCTCGAGGTCGAGGCCGATGTCGTCGTGCTGCCCGAGACGCGGGAGGAGGACGCGATCGCGGCCGCCCTGCTCATGCGCGAGGCAGGCCAGCCGATGTGGGTGCTCACGAGCGCCTACGACCGCATCTCCCCCGCCCGCTCGACCTCGATGCTCGTGAGCGTCAGCCTGGGCGAATACCGTTTCGAGCCGGACGCCCGCACGACCTCCGTGCTCCCGACCCTCGTGGCGACGCCCGTCGACGGCGAGGGCCCAACCCTTGTCGCGGTGCATGCGGTCGCGCCAATCCAGGGCCAGATGGACAACTGGCGCAGCGACCTCGCGCTCCTGGCGGAGCTGTGCTCCGGCGACGACATCATCATGGCGGGTGATTTCAACTCGACCATCGACCACTTCTCCGGCCTCGGCTCGCCCGATTCCGGCGCACAGGCCGGTGCGCAGGCCGACCCACGCGCCGCCGCGGCGCGACTCGGCGACTGCACGGATGCCGCGGCACTGGCCGGTGCCGGAGCGGTCGGCACCTGGCCCACCTCGGTTCCCGCGCCGCTCGGCGCGCCCATCGACCACGTCATGGCGACCGACGCCTGGCACGTCGATGGCTTCCGCGTGATCGACGACCGGGACGCCACGGGCAGCGACCACCGGCCGGTCGTCGCCGTGCTCAGCCCCGCCGCCTGAGCGGCGACATCCGCTCCCCTTCGCGAGGTCACGATTTGGTCTCCGACTTGCGAGAGGGAGCGTTCTGTATTTATATAGAGAACGCGTTCTACAGAGTACTCGTTCTACAGAATGGGCGTTCTGCAGAATGGACGCTCTCGTCCGCACGCATCCCAGATACATCGTCGGGCACGACAGCCCGATGCCGACCAGCGAAGGAACAGCATGTACGACACGATCGTTGCCCCAGCAGTTCTCCCGCAGCGCCAGGCCCCCGTCGCGCCCTACCCCGTCGAGTCCGAAGACCACGTCTCGCTCGCCATGGCGCCCATCTCCTCACTCTTCGGCCCCCTCGTGCCGCGCAACGCACACCGCCGCCCCGCTCGCGCACGGCGCACCTACCGCGCCGTCGCCTGACCGGCGCAGGGGTCGGTCCGCACTCCCAGCGCGCTCTCCCCGCCCCGATGGGACAATGGCTGGATGGACGCGCACGCCACTGAGACCACCGGCACCGACACGACCGGCACGACGGACACCGCAACGCCCGACGTGACCCCCGAGGGCACGGCGCCGCGGGCGACGGCCAACCGCTCGACGACGCCGAGTTCCTCGACCTTCACCGACTACATCACGTCGCAGTGGGCGGAGCGCGAGGAGTCCACGCCGAGTGCCCGCGAGGTCGCCGAGCACGCGGCCCGACGCCGGGCAGCCATCTCGGCGCTGCACCGAGGACGGCGGTTGATCGTTCCCGCCGGCGCAGCCAAGGTGCGGTCCAACGACACCGACTACCCCTACCGGGCCCACTCCGCCTTCGCGCACCTCACCGGCTGGGGTGCCGACAGCGAGCCCGGCGCCGTGCTCGTGCTCGAACCTGCGGGCGAGACCCACGAGGCGACCCTCTACTTCCGCGAGCGCGCGGGCCGCGACTCCGACGAGTTCTACGCCAACCCGGAGATCGGTGAGTTCTGGATCGGGCCGCGCCCCTCGCTGCGACAAGTCTCCGCCGACCTCGCGATCGCGACGGAGCACCTCGCCGAGTTCGACGCCGTCGTCGCGACGAGCGACGCATCCACCCTCATCGTGCGGGACGCCGACGACGCTGTCACCCGCCGCGTCGACGAAACCCGCACGACCCTCTCCCCCGACGACGAGTCGTGGCGGGAAGCGGATGACGCCCTCGCGCGCGACCTCTCCGAACTGCGGCTCGTGAAGGATGCCTGGGAGGTGCAGCAGATGCGCCTCGCCGTCACTGCGACCGCCCGCGGCTTCGACGACGTCATCGCGGACCGCGACGAGATCGTCGCCCACCCCCGCGGCGAGCGCCTCGTCGAGGGCACCTTCAACCGGCGGGCGCGCGCCGACGGCAACACGGTCGGCTACGACACGATCGCAGCGAGCGGCCCGCACGCCTGCATCCTGCACTGGACGCGCAACGACGGCCCCGTGCGCGAGGGTGACCTCATCCTCCTCGACGCCGGCATCGAGCTCGAAAGCTACTACACAGCAGACATCACCCGCACGCTGCCCGTGAGCGGCACCTTCACGCCCGTGCAGCGTCGCGTCTACGAGGCCGTGCTCGAAGCAGCGGATGCCGCCTTCGCGATCGTGCGACCCGGCATCCGCTTCAGGGAGATCCACGCTGAGGCGATGCGGGTCATCGCCGAGAAGACGGCCGAGTGGGGTCTGCTCCCCGTCAGTGCCGAGGAGTCACTCGAGGCCGACAAGCAGTACCACCGCCGCTACATGGTGCACGGCACGAGCCACCACCTGGGAATGGACGTGCACGACTGCGCCAAGGCCCGTCGCGAGCTCTACCTCGACGGCGTGCTCGAGGAGGGCATGGTCTTCACGATTGAGCCCGGGCTCTACTTCCAGCCCGACGACCTCACGGTGCCCGAGGAGTATCGAAGCATCGGCGTGCGCATCGAAGACGACATCCTCGTGACGGCGGACGGGGCCGAGAACCTCAGCGTCGGTATCCCGCGCACGGCAGACGACGTCGAGCGGTGGATGCGCCGCGCGGCCGACTGACCGCGGGCTGCCCAGCTACTCCTGCGGTTCGGGCTGCGCGAGCAGTTCCTGCGCGCGAAGCGCGAGGGAGGGGTCGACCACGATCTGGTAGTTCGACGCGATGACCTGGTGCGTCGAGGTGAAGTCGCGGCGGCTGCGGTTCATCGCGTAGGAGACGATGCCGAAGATCATGCCGAAGCCGGCACCGATCAGGAGGGCCGCGCCGACGAACGCAATCGCGCCAGGGTTGTCGGAGAAGAGGAACAGGATGATGCCGAAGAAGAGGCCGAACCACGCGCCGCTCGCCGCTCCCGCACCCGCGGCGCGGCCGTACGTCAGCTTGCCCGTGACCCGCTCGACCGTCTTGAGGTCATTGCCCACGATCGCGAGCTGCTTGACCGGGAACTCACGCTTCGCCAGCCGATCGACGACCCCCTGCGCCTCGGGGTAGGTCTCGTAGGTGCCGAGGATCTCGCCACGGGGAAGACTGGGCGCCAGGGCGCCGCGACGCGAGAACGGAGATGGGCTGGTCACAGGCTCATTCTTCCATGCGGCGGCTAGGGTTAAGCCGTGAGCCCCACACGAGTCTTCGTCGCGCGCCTGACCGGGTGCTCCGTCTTCGACCCCGCGGGTGACAAGGTCGGCCGAGTGCGCGATGTGCTCGTCGTCTACCGGGCCACCCAGTCGCCCCGCGTCGTCGGTTTCATCGTCGAGGTTCCCGGCCGTCGCCGGGTGTTCCTCTCGATCGGGCGCATCACGAGCATCAGCTCGGGGCAGATCATCACGACCGGCCTCATCAACCTGCGCCGCTTCGAGCAACGCGGTGGCGAGGTGCGGGTCATCGCCGAGATGCTGGGCCGCCGCGTGACCCTCGTGAACGGCCGCGGCACGGCCACGATCGAGGATGTCGCGATCGAGGAGACCGGGCCGGGCGAGTGGCAGGTCAGCGAGCTCTTCCTGCGCCGACCCAAGACGAGCGCCTCGCCCTTCGCCAAGGGCCCCACGCATTTCGCCTCGTGGGACGAGGTGCGCGAGAACACCGACGACGGCGAGGCACAGTCGGCGACACAGCTGCTCGCAACCTACGAGGACATGCTCCCCGCCGACCTCGCGAGTGCCCTGCTCGACCTGCCGGAGCAGCGGATGCTCGAGGTCGCGGGTGAGCTGAGCGACGACCGCCTGGCCGACGTGCTGGAGGAGATGCCGGAGGAGCGCCAGGTCGAGATCCTCGACAAGCTCGAGGACCGCCGCGCTGCCGACGTGCTCGACCAGATGCAGCCGGATGACGCAGCCGACCTCATCGCGCAGCTCAGCGAGGAGCGCAGCGAGGTGCTGCTCGACCTCATGCAGCCCGACGGCGCCGATGACGTGCGCATGCTGCTCAACTACGAGCCCGACACGGCCGGTGGTCTCATGACGACCGACCCCATCATCGTCTCGTCTGAAGCGACCGTCGCAGAGGGCCTCGCCCTCATCCGTCGTCACGAGCTCGCGCCAGCACTCGGCGCCGCGATCTGCGTGACGCTGCCGCCATACGAGACGCCCACGGGGCGCTTTCTCGGCATGGTGCACTTCCAGCGGATGCTCCGCTACCCGCCCGGAGAACGCCTCGGCACCCTCATCGACCAGAAGCTCGAGCCCGTGCACGTCGACGCCTCCGCGGCGGAGGTCGCGCGCATCCTCGCGAGCTACGACCTCGTGTCGGTGCCCGTCGTCGACGACACCCACCGGCTCGTCGGCATCGTCACGATCGACGATGTGCTCGACTACCTGCTGCCCGATGACTGGCGAAGTCACGACGAGGACGACGACTTCTCGCCGCCCACCCTCGACACCCGACCGCAGCCCGTGATCACGACCGCCGCTCCCCCCGGAAGGAGGCGCCCGAATGGCCAGGCACGATGACGGCGACCTCCAGGAGCCGAAGAACCTGAAGCAGTCCCGGCTGCCCCGCTTCGGCCGCGGCCAGGACCGCATGGGGCGCTTCTCCGAGGCGTTCGCCCGGTCGATGGGAACCCCCTGGTTCCTCGTCGGCATGACGGTCTTCTGTGCCGTGTGGATCACATACAACACGCTCGCGCCCGAGGAGATGCAGTTCGACCCCCGCGCGCTCAACTACACGCTGCTCACGCTCATCCTGTCGCTGCAGGCGAGCTACGCGGCGCCCATGATCCTCCTCGCGCAGAACCGCCAGGACGACCGTGACCGCGTGCAGATCGAGCAGGACCGCCAGCGCGCCGAACGCAACCTCAACGACACCGAGTACCTCGCGCGCGAGGTCGTGGCCCTTCGCCTCGCGATGAAGGATGTCGCGACCAAGGACTTCATCCGCGCCGAACTGCGCTCCATGCTCGACGAGCTCGACCGCGAGAAGAGCGAACCCCGGAATGACTGAGGCGGCCGTCCGCGCCGCCCTCGCCCGCGTGATCGACCCCGAGATCCGGCGCCCCATCACGGAGCTCGACATGGTGGGCGACGTGCAGGTCGACGGCGCCAGGGCATCCGTCACCATCAAGCTGACGATCGTCGGATGCCCCGCGGCCGACCGCATCGAACGCGACGTGCGCGAGGCGGTCGCGACGGCGGACATCGACGAACTCGACCTCACGATCACGGTCATGACGCCCGAGGAGCGCCGCGCCCTCACGGAGCGCCTGCAGGGCGGCCGCACCCGCACGATGCCGTTCACGCGCGAGAGCCTCACGCGGGTCATCGCGGTCACGAGCGGCAAGGGCGGCGTGGGCAAGTCGACCGTCACGGCGAACCTCGCGGTCGCCCTCGCGGCGCGCGGCCTCAGCGTGGGACTCGTCGACGCGGATGTCTTCGGCTTCTCCATCCCCGCGATCCTCGGCATCCCCGACGCGAAGCCGACCCAAGTGGGCGAGATGATCCTGCCGCCCGTCGCGCAGGGTGTGAAGGTCATCTCCATCGGCATGTTCGTGGACGGGCAGGCCGCCGTCTCCTGGCGCGGGCCCATGCTGCACCGCACGATCCAGCAGTTCCTGACGGACGTCTATTTCGGCGACCTCGACGTACTACTGCTCGACCTGCCGCCCGGCACGGGCGACGTCGCGATCTCGGTCGGGCAGCTCCTCCCCCACGCCGAGGTGCTCGTCGTCACGACGCCCCAGGCGGCCGCCGCCGAGGTGGCAGAGCGCAGCGGCATCGCCGCCCGCCAGACCGGCCAGCACGTGATCGGCATCGTCGAGAACATGGCCGGCCTGGTGCAGCCCGACGGCAGCATCCTGGAGCTCTTCGGCTCAGGCGGTGGCGATGAACTGTCCCGGCGCCTCGAGGTGCCCGTGCTCGCCCGCATCCCGCTGAGCGTGCCCCTGCGTGAGGGCGGCGACGAGGGCCGCCCGGTCGTGCTGTCGACGCCGACGGATGCCGCGGCATCCGCCATCTCGCACCTCGCCGAGCAGCTCGCCCGCCGCGGGCGCGGGCTCGCCGGCCGAAGCCTCGGCGTCTCCCCCGCCTAGGATGGCGGAATGGCAGGCTCACAGCTCACACCCGAGGTCATTGCCGACCTCGTCCCCGACCTCACGGCGACATCGGGCGACACCGCCGACGTCATGGCTCCCTTCACGGGTGAGGTGCTGCACGCGCTTCCCCTCAGCACGGTTGACGACGTGCGCGACGCGGCCGAACGGGCCCGCCTCGCGCAGCTCACCTGGCAGCACGCGGGCTTCGCGCACCGCCGCCGGGTGCTGCTGAAGGCGCACGACCTGCTGCTCGAGCGGCGCCAGCTCCTCCTCGACGCCGTGCAGAGCGAGACCGGCAAGACGCGCGGCCAGGCCTTCGAGGAGGTCTTCCAGGCCGCGAACGTCACGCGCTACTACGCGCTCACGGCGCAGCGTGTGCTGCGGCCGGAGTCGCGTCGCTCCGCCATCCCCGTCGTCGTCACCACGCAGGTCGACGTGCGGCCGAAGGGCGTCGTCGGCGTCATCACGCCGTGGAACTTCCCGCTCAGCCTCTCGATCATGGACGTCATCCCCGCCCTCGCCGCGGGCAACGGCGTCGTGCAGAAGGCCGACCACCAGGGGGCACTGAGCATCCTTGCCTCGCGCCGCGCCTTTATCGACGCTGGCGTGCCGGCCGAGCTCTGGCAGGTCGTCGCCGGCCCGGGGGCCGAGATCGGCACGGCCGTGACGGATGTCGCGGACTACGTGTGCTTCACCGGCTCGACCGCGACGGGGCGCACGGTCGCAAAGCGTGCGGCCGAGCGGCTCGTGGGCGTCTCGCTCGAACTGGGCGGCAAGAACCCGCTCCTCGTACTCGACGACGTCACCCCCGAGAAGGCGGCTGCAGACGCCGCATATGCCTGCTTCTCGTCGATGGGGCAGCTGTGTGTCTCGATCGAACGCATCATCGTGCACAGCGCCGTCGCCGACGACTTCATCGACGCATTCGTGCGCCGCGTCGAGGCGCTCAGCATCGGGCCCGCCTACGACTACACGACGGATGCCGGTTCCCTGGCGCTGCCGTCACAGCTCGAGACCGTGCAGCGCCACGTCGATGACGCCCTCGCGAAGGGCGCGACGCTCCTCACGGGCGGCCGCGCCCTGCCGCACCTCGGCCCGCTCTTCTACGCCCCCACGGTGCTGACAGATGTCACGCCCGAGATGGAGTGCCACTCCAACGAGACCTTCGGCCCCGTCGTGAGCATCAGCATCGTCGACAGCGAGGAGGAGGCGATCGTCGCGGCGAACGACACGGAGTACGGGCTCAATGCGTCCATCCTGAGTGGAAGCATCCGTCGCGCCCATCGCGTGGCGAGCGCGCTCGAGAGCGGCAGCGTCAACATCAACGAGGGGTACCGTGCGACCTTCTCAGCGATCGACGCGCCCATGGGCGGCGCGAAGCAGTCGGGGCTGGGTCGCCGCAACGGCCCGGAGGGACTCCTGCGCTTCGTCGAGCAGCGCACCGTCTCGGCCAACACTGGCATCATGTCGCTGCCGCGCACGGCCGAGGAGTTCACGCCGCTCGTTGGCGTCATGGTGACGCTCCTCGTGGCGCTGCGCACGCTCCGCCTGCGCTGACCCGTCTTTCCCAATTCAGGACCCGGCCTTCCTAACTCAGGAGTCACCTGGCGTGCCGACCGGCCCGAACAGACACTCCTGAGTTGGGAAAGCGCTAGGTGGCCTCGGAGTCGAAGGGGACGGCCTCGCCCGACTCCGCGAGCTGGGCGCGCCGAGCGGCGGCCGACTCGACCGGGCGGGCGCGCGTCGGGGGCTTGACGACCGGCTCGGGCTCCTCCACGAGGGCCTCGCGGATGATTCGGCGCGGGTCGTACTGGCGCGGATCGAGCTTCTGCCAGTCCACGTCGTCGAACTCGGGCCCCATCTCCTCGCGGAGGCGGTCCTTGGCGCCGTTCGCCATGTCGCGCAGGGAACGCACGAGGCGCGCGAGCTTGGCGGAGTATTCGGGCAGGCGCTCGGGGCCGAGCACGAACACGGCGATCAGCCCGATGAGGAGCAGCTTCTCGAACGTGAGCCCAAACACTCGTTCAGACTAACGTGATCGGCCGAGGCGGAGCCGTATCCTTGGAGGAGCCCCACTTCGCAACCCGGGGCAGGGAGCCCCCACGTGTCTGACAAAGATTCCAACTGGCGTTTCGTCGAGGAACTCATCACTGAGCCCAACGAGATCGCACAGGCCCGCCAGCATTCCCTCGAGCTGGGTGTCGAGCCGATCGCACCAGCGGTCGGCGCGCAGGTGTCCCTCATCGCGGCGGCATCCGGTGCCAGGAACATGATCGAGATCGGCACGGGACTCGGCGTGAGCGGCCTGTGGCTGCTGCGCGGCGCCCCGGATGCGACGCTCACCTCGATCGACATCGAGTCGGACTACCAGCAGGCCGCCCGCAAGGCCTTCGTCGCGGCGGGCACGCCGAGCAGCCGCGCACGCCTCATCACGGGCCGCGCCCGCGATGTGCTTCCCCGCATGAACGAGCAGTCCTACGACGTCGTGCTCGTCGATGCGGATGCCGCATCCGTCATCGAGTACGTCGAGCACGGCCTGCGGCTCGTGCGCCCGGGCGGCACCGTGCTCGTGCCTCACGCCCTCTGGCGCGACAAGGTCGCCGACCCTACCAAGCGGGACGACACAACGGCCGGTTTCCGGGCCCTCATCAAGGAGACGGCCGACTCGACGGCAGTGCTGAGCGCCCTGTCTCCCGCGGGAGATGGGCTGCTGCAGCTGACCCGACTGCGAGACTGAGCTCGGGGTCGTCGCCTCTCGGCGCGACGTGCAGTGTTAGCGGGGTGCCGTTAGGCGCTGACGACGCCGGCGAGGGCGTCGTGGAGTTCCTTTGCTTCTGCGTCGTTGACTGAGACGACGAGGCGTCCGCCACCCTCGAGGGGCACGCGCACGATGATGAGACGACCCTCCTTAACAGCCTCCATTGGTCCGTCGCCGGTCCTCGGTTTCATGGCCGCCATTGGGTCCCCTTTCGTGGATGTCTCTCCATTATTCCGTACGGGGGCGCCATAAGTGAAAACGGCGGGGCCTGGCGAGCCCTAGTCGGCTGACAACCAGCGGCGCAGGCCCGCCTCACAGTCGACGATCTGCTGCACGGGAACCCGCTCGTCGTCGGCGTGCGCCTTGAGTGGGTCACCCGGCCCGTAGTTGACGGCGGGCACTCCCAGCGCGGAGAAGCGCGCGACATCCGTCCAGCCGTACTTCGGATGCGCCGTCGCCCCCACTGCCGCCAGGAATTCGCGCGACAGGGGCGAGTCGAGTCCGGGGCGGGCACCCTCGGCACGGTCCACGACCGTGACGTCGAAGCCGTGGAATACCTCGCGCAGGTGTGCCTCCGCCTCGTCTGCCGAACGGCTCGGGGCGAAGCGGTAGTTGACGTGGACCATGCACTCGTCGGGGATGACGTTGCCCGCGATGCCGCCCGAGATGCCGACGGCGCTCAGCCCTTCCCGGTAGACGAGTCCTTCGACCTCGATCTCGCGCGCCTTGTACTCGACGAGGCGCTGGAGGATGGGCGTCGCCGCGTGGATGGCGTTGTCGCCGACCCAGGGCCGGGCCGAGTGGGCGCGGAGCCCGAAGGTGCGCACCTCGACGCGCATATTGCCGTTGCATCCGCCCTCGACCTCGGAACGGGTCGGCTCGCCCAGGATGGCAAAGTCACCCTTAAGGAGCTCCGGGCGCGTGCGGGCAAGGCGGTTCAGGCCGTTCATGTCGTCGGAGACCTCTTCGTGGTCGTACCAGATCCACGTGACGTCGACAGGCGGCTCGGTGAGCTCGGCGGCGAGCTTGAGCTGCACCGCGACCCCCGCCTTCATGTCGACCGTGCCACGACCCCACAGGTACTCGACGCCATCGATCGTCTCGAAGCGCGTCGGCACGTTGTTGTTGATCGGCACGGTATCGATGTGGCCGGCGATCACGACGCGGCGGTCGCGACCCAGCTGCGTGCGCGCGATGACGGCATCGCCATCGCGGATGATCTCGAGGTGTGCACAGGGGGCGAGGGCGGCGACGATGGCATCGGCGACGGCTGCCTCATCACCCGACACGGAGGGGATGTCACAGAGCCGCTGTGTGATCTCGACGGAGGTCGCGGAGAGGTCGAGCACGGGAGTGGTCAGGCTGCTGGTCGACATGGCCCCAGCCTAATCGCCGATACTCTGGAGGGCATGACTTCACCTGCCTGGGGCTACGGCCTCGCCACCATCTCGGCTGACGGCACCGTGCTCGACACGTGGTTCCCCACCCCCGAACTCGGCACCCGTCCCGCCCATGTCGACCCCCACATCGCGCCCTCCGAATTCGAGGAACTCACCCGGACCGACGAGCGCCGCAACGTGCGCCTCGAGTTCATGACGGTTGAGATCGACCTCGACGAGGCACCCGCGTCGACGCCCGACGCCTACCTCCGCCTACACCTGCTGAGCCACCTGCTCGTCGCGCCCAACAGCATCAACCTCGACGGCATCTTCGGCAAGCTGCCCAACGTCGCGTGGACCAACGCGGGGCCCGTGCAGCTCGATGACTTCACCCGCCTGCGCCCCTCGCTGCAGCGCCACGGCATCGTCGCGCACAGCGTCGACAAGTTTCCCCGCCTCGTCGACTACGTCACGCCCGCCGGCGTGCGCATCGCGGATGCCGACCGGGTGCGCCTCGGAGCCCACCTCTCCCCCGGCACGACCGTCATGCACGAGGGCTTCGTCAACTTCAACGCCGGCACGTTCGGCGCCTCCATGGTCGAGGGACGCATCTCGCAGGGCGTCATCGTCGGCGACGGCACCGACATCGGCGGCGGCGCCTCCATCATGGGCACGCTGAGCGGCGGCGGCGCGGAACGCATCACGGTCGGCCAGCGGGCCCTCCTGGGCGCGAACTCGGGCATCGGCATCTCCATCGGCGACGACTGCGTCGTCGAGGCAGGCCTCTACGTCACGGCAGGCACCAAGGTCACCGTGATCGACGACTCGGGCGAGCGCACCGCCAAGGCATCCGAGCTCAGCGGTGTGCCGAACCTGCTCTTCCGCCGCAACTCCGTCTCGGGCGCCGTGGAGGTGCTCGCGCGCACCGGCAAGGGCATCGAGCTCAACGCGGCCCTACACGCCTAGAAACCGCGTCGGCGGGCGCCACCGCTCGCGCGAATGACCGGCTTTCGGACAGATGATCGTGCTGCGGCGCGATCATCTGTCCGAAACGCAGTCATTCGTCGACAGAGTGTGGCCAGGCACAACGAGAAACGCCCCGACATCGTCGGGGCGTTTCTTCGTGGTGCGACTCAGCGCTCGGTCGGCCACTCGCGGGCCGGCTCGCCCACGTAGAGCTGCTGCGGGCGACCGATCTTGGTCTTGGGGTCGTTGTTGGCCTCGCGCCAGTGGGCGATCCATCCGGGCAGGCGGCCGATCGCGAACAGCACCGTGAACATCCGCGTGGGGAAGCCCATGGCCTTGTAGATGACGCCGGTGTAGAAGTCGACGTTGGGGTAGAGCTTGCGCTCGATGAAGTAATCATCGGCGAGTGCGACGCCCTCGAGCTCCATCGCGATGTCGAGCAGGTCGTCCTTGATGCCAAGGGCCTCGAGCACCTCGTGGGCGCTCTCCTTGACGAGGCGTGCCCGGGGGTCGAAGTTCTTGTAGACGCGGTGGCCGAAGCCCATGAGACGGATGCCGTCTTCTTTGTTCTTGACCCGCTCGACGAACTTCTCGACGCTCTGGCCGGAGTCCTTGATCTGGTTGAGCATGGTGAGCACGGCCTCGTTGGCGCCGCCGTGGAGGGGGCCGTAGAGCGCGTTGATGCCGGCGGAGACGGATGCGAAGAGGTTCGCCTCGGTGGAGCCGACGAGACGCACGGTCGAGGTCGACGCGTTCTGCTCGTGGTCCTCGTGCAGGATCAGGAGGCGCTCGAGCGCCGTCGCGAGCACGGGGTTAACCTCGTAGTCCTCGGCCATGTTGCCGAAGTTCATCTTGAGGAAGTTCTCGACGAAGCTCAGCGAGTTGTCGGGGTAGAGGAACGCCTGGCCGATCGCCTTCTTGTGCGCGTAGGCCGCGATCGTCGGCAGCTTGGCGAGGAGGCGGATGGTCGAGATCTCGACCTGCTCGGGGTCGTGCACGTCGAGCGAGTCCTCGTAGTACGTCGACAGCGCCGAGACGGCCGAGGAGAGCACCGACATGGGGTGCGCGTTGTGCGGGAGCGCATCGAAGAAGCGCTTGAGGTCTTCGTGGAGGAGCGTGTGGCGACGAACCTTCTCCTCGAACTCCTCGAGTTCAGAAGCGGTCGGCAGGTTGCCGTACATGAGCAACCAGGCGACCTCGAGGTAGGTGGAGTTCTTCGCGACATCCTCGATCGCGTAGCCCCGGTAGCGCAGGATGCCCGCATCCCCATCGATATAGGTGATGGCGCTCTTCGTCGACGCGGTGTTGACGAAACCCTGGTCGAGCGTCGTGTATCCGGTCTGCTTGGTGAGCGTCGAGATGTCGATGCTGTGTGCGCCCTCGACACTCGACAGGATCGGGAATTCGGCGGACCCTCCGGGATAGTGGAGCGTGGCCTTCTCGGCGTTGGTGATGGCAGCGTCGTTCACACTTACAGCCTAGAGTGCACTTTGCTGCACCGTTGAACCGTCTAAAGGAAAATCCGGATGCTTGGGGAGATTCTCCAAAGCATCCGGATGTTGCGGTGCGTGCCGTCGCTGGGCTCAGGCCGGCGGCTGCGGGGGCAGGGCTGCCACGATCGGGTGGTCCTTGTGGATCACGCCGACCTTCGCTGCGCCGCCAGGGGAGCCGATGTCGTCGAAGAACTCGACATTGGCCTTGTAGTAGTCGGCCCACTGCTCGGGGGTGTCGTCTTCGTAGTAGATCGCCTCGACGGGGCACACGGGCTCGCAGGCACCACAGTCGACGCACTCGTCGGGGTGGATGTAGAGCATCCGGTCGCCCTCGTAGATGCAGTCGACGGGGCACTCGTCGACACACGCGCGGTCCTTGACATCGACGCACGGTAGAGCGATGACATACGTCACAGCGACGATCCCTCCTGTCTGGGCTGGACTCCCATCCTATCCCCGCCCCGCGTGGGAAGCTTCGGCCACGCGAGCACCACGAGGGAGATCAGCAGGGGCGCGTAGGCCCAGACGAAGCCCTCGACGTTGCCCGGCACGAGCACCGACCCGCCCGGCCCCTCCTGCGAGAGCAGGGCCGTGGCACCCGCGACGCCGACCGCCGTGCTGAGGGCGATGAGCCGGCTCTCGAAGACAAGGCGCATGCCGACGAGCAACGCACCGACGACGAGCAGGCTGACGGTGAGTCCGATGGGGATCGTGACCTCGCCGAGGGTCAGGCGGTGCTGGTGGTTGATCGTGAGCAGCACCCCGATGAGCAGGCCGATGATGAGGGAGACGAGCGAGGAGGCGACGCGGCTCGTGCGGGTCTCCGGTTCGGGGTCGCCGGACTCGGGCGCACCCGCCGCGGCATCCACCAGCCGGAGTCCCTCCATGGTCGCGACAGGCCGCACGCGGCCGTTGGAGAGCGCGAAGCTCACGGGCTCACCCTCGCGCTCGATCACGGTGACCTGCGTGGCGTGCGCCCGCAGCGCGGCCACCTTCGCGTCGAGCACCGGCGTGACGTCGAGGAGCATGACGTCGTCGGGGGCATCGTGCGCCTCGGGGTCGCTGACCCAGCGTTCGAGCTGCGCGGCGTCTTCGACCGCCTCGAGGAAGCCGACTCCGGCCCTGCCCGCCGCCTCCCGGGCGGCACGGTGCGCGAGCACGTGATCCGGATGCCCATAGCCGCCGCGCTCGTCATAGCTCACGACGGACGTGGCCCCCGTCGTGCGGATCGCGGCGACCATGTCGGCGACGACCTCTTCGAAGTCGGCGAGGCAGAGGCATCCGGGGCTCGCGTCGGGCACCAGGTGGGGCAGGCCATCGGCACCCTCGACCATGCCGGAGTCCTCGTAGCGGCGCTCGGGAAGGCCTTCCGCCCGCGCGCCCGCGGCGCCGAGGTAGAGGTGGCGCGTGACGCCCAGCTCGCGCAGGGCGTCGGCGAGCTCGCCCTCACGGTGTGCGGCGAGGGCCGGCCCGTCACCCTCGAGGTGCGCGAGTTCCGGCGGGATCACCTCGCCCCGCTCGCCGCGCGTGCAGGTGAGGAGCGAGACCTCCACGCCCTGCTGCGCGAGCGTCGCTATCGAGCCGCCCGTCGAGATCGTCTCGTCGTCGGGGTGGGCGTGCACGAACAGCACGCCCTCGTTCGGCAGGTCTGAGGACTTCACCCCTACAGACTAGGCTCCGCCGCGCGATCGCTGCCGCGCGGCGGAGTCGCGACTACGCGTCCTGCTTCTTGGCGCGGGCCGAGGCACGGCCACGCGCGATCGAGTCGAGCTCGACCTTGCGGATGCGGATGACCTCGGGCGTGACCTCGACGCACTCGTCCTCACGGCAGAACTCGAGGCTCTCCTCGAGCGTCAACTGGCGCGGGGGCGTCATCGACTCGAAGTTGTCGGCCGTCGACTGCCGCATATTGGTGAGCTTCTTCTCCTTGGTGATGTTGACATCCATGTCTTCATTGCGGGAGTTCTCGCCCACGATCATGCCCTCGTAGACCTCCTGCGTGGGCTGCACGAAGAAGGTCATGCGCTCCTGCAGGTTGATCATGGCGAACGGTGTCGCGACGCCGGCACGGTCGGCGACGATCGAGCCGTTGTTGCGGGTCACGATCGAGCCCGCCCACTCGCCGTAGCCGTGCGCGATCGCGTTGGCGATGCCCGTGCCGCGGGTTGTGGTCATGAACTCGGAACGGAAGCCGATGAGGCCACGCGACGGCACGATGAACTCCATGCGCACCCAGCCGGTGCCGTGGTTCGTCATGTTCTCCATGCGCCCCTTGCGGGAGGCGAGGAGCTGCGTGATGGCGCCGAGGTACTCCTCGGGCACATCGATCGTGAGGTGCTCGAAGGGCTCGTGCAGCTTGCCGTCGATCCTCTTGGTGACGACCTGGGGCTTGCCCACCGTGAGCTCGAAGCCCTCACGGCGCATCTGCTCGACGAGGATCGAGAGGGCGAGCTCGCCGCGACCCTGCACCTCCCAGGCGTCGGGGCGACCGATGTCGAGCACCTTGATCGAGACGTTGCCGATGAGCTCCTTGTCGAGCCGGTCCTTGACCATGCGAGCCGTGAGCTTGTGGCCCTTGACCTTGCCGATGAGGGGCGAGGTGTTGGTGCCGATCGTCATCGAGATGGCGGGGTCGTCGACCGTGATGGTCGGCAGGGGGCGCACGTCATCGGGGTCGGCGAGCGTCTCACCGATCGTGATGTCGTCGAAGCCCGCGACCGCCACGATGTCGCCGGGACCCGCGCTCTCAGCGGGGTATCGGTCGAGCGCGCGCGTCTTGAGCAGCTCAGTGATGCGGGCGCTCGTGACGGTGCCGTCGTGGCGGGCCCAGGCGACCGTCTGGCCCTTCTTGAGGGTGCCATTGAAGACGCGGAGCAGGGCGAGGCGACCGAGGAACGGCGAGGAGTCGAGGTTCGTGACCCAGGCCTGCAGCGGGTGCTCGTCGTCGTAGCTCGGCGCGGGGATGTGCTCGAGGATCGCCGCGAAGAGGGGCTCGAGGTTGTCGTTGTCGGGCAGGGAGCCGTTCTCGGGCTTGTTGCGGCTCGCGGCACCGGCGCGGCCGGAGGCGTAGACGACGGGCACGTCGAGGATCGCGTCGAGGTCGAGGTCGGGCTGGTCCTCCGCAATGTCGCTCGCAAGGCCGAGCAGGAGGTCTTGGCTCTCGCCGACGACCTCGTCGATGCGCGCATCCGGGCGGTCGGTCTTGTTGACGAGCAGGATGACGGGGAGCTTGGCCTCAAGCGCCTTGCGGAGCACGAAGCGGGTCTGCGGGAGGGGGCCCTCACTCGAGTCGACGAGCAGCACGACGCCGTCGACCATGCTGAGGCCGCGCTCGACCTCACCACCGAAGTCGGCGTGGCCGGGGGTGTCGATCACGTTGATCGTGATGGGGGTGCCGCCCGCGTGCTCGCCGTTGTAGCTGATCGCCGTGTTCTTGGCGAGGATCGTGATGCCCTTCTCGCGCTCCAGCTCGTTCGAGTCCATTGCGCGCTCCTCGACATCGGCGTGCGCGTCGAAGGAGTTGGTCTGGCGAAGCATCGCGTCGACGAGGGTGGTCTTGCCGTGGTCGACGTGGGCGACAATCGCCACGTTGCGCAGGTCAGAACGGGTGGCAATTGCCATAGAAGTAGTGTCCTCAAGAAATGTGGGAAAGAAAGAAGGGGGGTGGAGTCACCGCTGCCCTACACGGCAAGTGTACTCCCCCGCGCAACTAGCCCTTCGCAGGGTCGTCCGCGGGGCGCCAGCGCCAGGCGTCGTGCAGCACCGTCGGGGCATAGGGCGATGGCGAGACTCCCGCGACCTCGGGCGTGACAACCGTAACGACGGGAAGCTGCGCGATCGGCATGCCCCACCCCTCCTGCCACAGGAGCGCGTCCAGCTCTGCGCGCAGTGCGGCCCGCGCATCCGCGTCGTCCTCGCGCTCGAGTTCGCCGAGCATCTCGTCGACCTCGTCGCTCGAGAAACGACCGTGGTTGAGCGGCGAATCGCTGCCGAACATGGCGGTCGCCGACTGCGCCGAGAGCGTGCGGTCGCGCAGGCCGTAGAGCGCGGCATCCCAGGCGCCTGGGGTGCCGAGCAGGTTGCGCCAGTCGGGACTCGAGCAGTCGGTGACGGCGATGCCGACGGATGCCGCGGCATCCCGGATCTCAGAGAACTGGGCCACACGACGGGGGTTCGCCGGGTCGAAGAGCACGCAGACGGTCGGGCCGGCCTTCACGTCGCCGTCGGCGATGGCGGATTCGAGGGCCCGCTTGGCCGAGCGCGCATCCTCGTCGATGCGGTCACCTTCGCTTGCCTCCACCGAGTCGTCGTAGCCGTGCGCCCCCGGCATCATCGTGAAGGAGTCGCGAGCCGCGGCATCCGCCCCTGCCGCCCCTGCGGCCTCGATGAGCTCGTCTCGCGGAATGCTCGCGAGGAGGGCGCGCCTGACCTCCGCCTTCTCGATGGCGGCGTTGGCGCTGTCATCGAAACGCAGCTGGAGCACATCCCAGACGCCGCCCCGCGTGACCTTCGGCTCGACCTCGAGGTCGTCGAGCGCCGCCATGACATCGGCCGAGACCTGCGGTGAGAGCACGTCGACCTCGCCGTCCTCGAACGCACTGAGCGCCTCGAGCGGATCGGAGATGTGACGCACCTCGATCGTCTCGAACCGTGGGCGGTGCTCGCCCCGGTAGCGCGGGTTCGCCGTCAGCGTCAGCGCTTCGCCCGCGAGTGCCGTGATCGTGTACGGCCCCGTGCCCACGAGCAGCGTCGGGTCGACGTCACCGGCCTCGACCGCGAAGCCACTGTTCCAGGCCCGGGAGAGGGCGGCGAGTGCCTCCGAGTCCCGTGTGGCGATGGCATTCACCACCGCGGCCTTGGCGTCATCGTGGGATGCCTCGTCGTCGAGGTCGAGGGCGACCCTCCCGACGACGTGCGCGGGCAGGCCGACCGTGAAGATCGCGGCCCAGTCGGCGACGGGCTCCTCGAAACGGAGCGTGATGGAGCGATCGTCATCTCCCACCTCCGGGAGCCGCGTCGCGAGGTGCAACCCGTTGGCCGTGAAGCCATCGAAGTACACGGCGTCGTCAGGGAAGTCCTCCGTGAAGAGCCCCGTCTCGGGATCGACGTACTTGTCGGGGTCGATGTCGTCGTCGTTGAGCGCGCGCGAGTTGGCCGCCCAGGAGAGCAGCAGGTCGGCCGCGTCGACCTCGGCGCCATCCGACCACTCCACGCCATCGGCGATCGTGTAGCGCACCTCGAGCGGGTCGTCAGCGAGCTTCTCGACCGTGCCGAACGACTCGTCGAAGACAAGCCGCCCCTCGGCATCCCACGACGCGAAGGAGGAGTTGGTCGCCGCGACGACACTCGCATTGCTGTCGTTGGCGCTGCCATGCCCCGTGTTGGGGTTGTACGACGTGAAGGGCGCGTCGAGCGCGACCGTCACGCTCGTGCCCTCGGCGACGCGGGAGTCGCTCGTGCACGCGGAGAGCCCGAGCACGAGCATGGCCGAAACCACGACAGCGCCGGATGCCACGACGGAACGATTGAGCACCAGACCCCCTTCAGACCGTCGACAATGCTACCGATCGCACCCTGACGGCCCCGTGGGAGCCCGTCAGGGTGCGATGGTCGCGTCAGGCGCCGAGCGTGAGGTCTGCGCCGGGGATCGCGTTGAGCAGTTCGCGCGTGTAGGCCTGACGGGGGTTGCCGAAGACCTCATCGGTCGTGGCGGACTCGACGATGCGCCCCTTCGACATGACCGCGACGGTGTCGGCGATCACGCGCACGACCGCGAGGTCGTGCGTGATAAATAGGTAGGTGAGCCCCAGCTCGGACTGCAGTTCCGCCAGCAGGTTGAGGATCTGCGCCTGCACGAGCACGTCGAGCGCCGAGACGGCCTCATCGAGGATCACGATCTCGGGCTTGAGCGCGAGCGCCCGCGCGATCGCGACTCGCTGCCGCTGGCCTCCCGAGAGCTCGTTGGGGTAGCGCCCCATGAGCGTCTCCGGCAGCGAGACCTGCTCGAGGAGCTCGCGCACCCGAGCCTTGCGTTCTGCCGCCGTGCCGACATCGTGGGTCACGAGGGGTTCCGCGATCGTCGCTGCGATGCTGCGCAGCGGGTCGAGCGAACCGTAGGGGTCCTGGAAGACCGGCTGCATCTTGCCGCGCAGCGAGAAGAGCTCGCGGCGGTTGAGCTTCGCGATGTCGGTGCCGCCGATGCGGATCGAGCCGGATGTCACGGTCTCGAGCTTCAGCAGCATGCGGGCGACGGTCGACTTGCCAGAGCCCGACTCCCCCACGAGCGCCATGGTCGTGCCGCGCGGGATCGAGAACGAGACGTTGTCGACCGCCGTGATCTCGCGCGAACCGGCCTTGCCGCCGCGGATCTTGAAGACCTTCGTCAGCTTGTCGACCACGATGGCCGGCTCCGCCGTGGTCGCAACGCTGTGTGTGCGAGCCTCGCCGGCGGCGATCAGGTCGATGTCCTCCGAACCCTTCGGCACCTCGTGCTCGATCGAGTCGAGGTGGCCACCCGAGATCTGGATGCGCCGCGAGGCGAGGCTGGGAGCCGCCGCGACGAGTCGCTGGGTGTAGGGGTGCTGCGGGTCCTGCAGGATCTGCCGCGAGGGGCCGGACTCCACGATGCGCCCCTTGTACATGACGATGAGCTTCTCGGCACGGTCGGCGGCCAGGCCGAGGTCGTGCGTGATGAAGAGCATGGCCGTGCCCGAGTCGCGTGTGAGCGTCGCGAGGTGGTCGAGGATGCGCTTCTGCACCGTGACGTCGAGCGCGGATGTCGGCTCGTCGGCGATCAGGAGCTTGGGCGTCGACGAAAGGCCGATTCCGATGAGCACACGCTGGCGCATGCCGCCCGAGAACTGGTGCGGGAACTGCTTGAGTCGCGTCTCCGCGTCATCGAGCCCCGCCTCCTTGAGCACCCGGATCGCGTGCTCCTTGACCTCCTTGCGGCCCGACGCAATGCCATTGGCCCTGATGGCCTCCTCGACCTGGAAGCCGATCGACCACACGGGGTTGAGGTTCGACATCGGGTCCTGCGGCACGAGGCCGATGAGCTTGCCGCGCACGTCCTCGATCTCTGAGCGCTTGAGCTTCGTGAGGTCACGACCCTCGAAGAGCACCTCGCCCTGCGTCACCCGACCGGAGCCGGGAAGCAGGTTGATGATGGCGTGCGCTGTCGTGGACTTGCCCGAACCGGACTCGCCCACGATCGCGACGGTCTCGCCGTGGTTGATCGTGAAGTTCACGCCACGCACGGCGGGCACGAGCCCGTCCTGCGTCTGGAAGCCGACGTGCAGGTCGCGGATCTCGAGCAGCGGGCCGGTGGCATTCGACATACGGTTCATCTGCGTCGCATTCATCGCTGTATTCGTCAACGCTGGGCCCTCGCCTTCGGGTCGAGCGCGTCACGGAGGACCTCACCAAGCGTGATGAAGGCGAAGACGGTGATCGAGAGCGCGATGGACGGGAGAATCAGCGTCTGGGGGGCCGTGCGCAGGTCCACCTGGGCGGCGCTGATGTCGTTGCCCCACGACATGGTCGAGGTCGGCAGGCCGACACCCAGGAACGAGAGCGTCGCCTCCGCGACGATCGCCGACGCGAGCGAGATCGTCGTGATGACGATGACGGGCGCGATCGAGTTCGGCAGCACGTGGCGCACGAGGATCTTGAACCTCGAGACCCCGAGCGCCTCGGCCGCCATGACGAAGTCGGATGCCTTGACCCGCAGGATCTCCGATCTCAACACACGCGCGACCACTGGCCACGCGAACAATCCGATCGCGAGCGAGATCACCCACACGCTGCGGTAGGCGCTCAGCACCGACATGACGACGACGGCCGCGAGGATGTAGGGGATCGAGAAGAAGATGTCGCCCACGCGCGAGATGACGGCGTCGAGCCAGCCACCGTAGAAACCGCTGACGGCCCCCGCGACGAGGCCCAGGGTGGTCGTGATCAGGATGACGATGAAGCCCACCGCCACCGACGTCGACGTGCCGTGGATGATGCGCGAATAGATGTCGCAGCCCTGCTTCGTGAAGCCCAGGGGGTGACCCGAGGTGGGGCCGCCGTTGCTGTTCGCCAGCAGGCATCCGCTATTGGGGTCCACCTGCGTGAACAGGCCCGGGAAGAGTGCGACGATCGCGATCAGCAGGATCAGCGCACTGGAGAGCCAGAACAGGGGGCGGCCGCGGAGGTCACGCCACGCATCGCGCCATAGGTTGCTGGGCTTCTCATCGGTGCGCACCTTGACGCTGTCGATCTCGACGAGCGGCGTCTCCTCAATGGGAGCGACGTAGTGGGTGGGCTTGCCACCGGGAGTATTACTTGACATAGCGGATCCTCGGATCGAGAACGGCGTAGAGCAGGTCGATCACCAGGTTGACGACGAGATAGATGAGCACCATGACGGTCACGAAGGAGACGACCGTCGGGCCCTCGCCTCGCAGGATCGCCTGGTAGAGCGTGCGACCGACACCGGGCACGTTGAAGATGCCCTCCGTGACGGTTGCGCCCACGAGCAGCACGCCGAAGTCGGTGCCGAGGTAGGTGACCACCGGGATGAGCGAGTTGCGGAGGATGTGCACCGGGATGACACGGCTGCGGCTCAAGCCCTTGCCGTAGGCCGTGCGCACGAAGTCGAGCCCCTGCGTCTCGATCACCGAGGCGCGCGTGAGCCGCACGATCTGGGCGAAGCTCACGCTCGCGAGCACGAGCGCGGGGAGCACGAGATCAGCCCAGGGCGCACCGGCGCCCACCGTTGTGCGCGCCCATCCGAGCTGGATGCCGAAGACGTACTGCGCGACGAACGCAACGACGAAGATCGGCAGCGAGATGAGCACGAGGCTCACCGCCAGGGCGCTTGCATCGAAGAGCTTGCCCTTGCGCAGGCCCGAGACGAGGCCGACGAGGATGCCCGCAATGCTCTGGAACAGCATCGCCAGCACTGCCAGGCGGATCGTGACGGGGAAGGTTCGGGCGAGGATCTCGGTCGTCGGTTCGCCGGTGAACGACGTGCCGAAATCGCCCTGGAAGATGCCAGTGAAGTAGTACCAGTACTGCACGATGAACGGCTCATCGAGGTGGTACTCAGCGCGCAGGCGAGCCAGCAGCGCAGGGTTCGGCGTCTTGTCGCCGAACAGGGCGAGGATCGGGTCGCCGGGCATGGCGAACACCATGAAGTAGATGAGGAAGGTCGTGCCGATCAGGACCGGGATGGCCTGGAGCACGCGCCAGAGAAGATAACGAGCCATAGTGATTCACACGGGGAGACGGGGGCGGCGACCATGTCGCCGCCCCCGTCCTAGACCGAGATCAGCCCTTGGTGATCTCGTGGTAGAGCGGAACCGAGTTCCAGCCGAAGGTGACGTTCTCGACGTCCTCACCCCAGCCACCGGTCACGTTCGAGTACCACAGCGGGATGACCGGGAGGTCCTGGAGAAGGATCTCCTGGGCCTGCTGGAAGAGGGCGGTGCCCTCCTCGATCTCGGTCGACGTGGCACCCTCTGCGAGCAGCGCGTCGAACTCGGGGTTCGAGTAGTCGCCGTCGTTCGAGCCAGCGTTGGTTGCGTAGAGCGGCCCGAGGAAGTTGTACAGACCCGGGTAGTCGGCCTGCCAACCGGTGCGGAACGCCGTCTGGATCTGACGCTCGGTGATGAGCGTGCGAGCCTCGGCGAACGTGGGGTAAGGCTGCCCGGAGGCGTCGATGCCCAGCGTGTTCTTGACGCTGTTCGCAACCGCGTCAACCCACGACTGGTGTCCACCATCCGCGTTGTACGCGATCTGGAAGGAACCCGTGAAGGGGTTGATGGCGTCGGCCTCAGCCCAGAGGCGCTGTGCCTCCTCAGGGTTGTACTCGAGCGCCTCTGCGCCCTCGAGCTCGTCGGTCCAGCCGTCGATCACCGGGGAGGTGAAGTCGGAGGCGGGGGTACGCGTGCCCTGGAAGATCACCTCGGTGATCTCGTCGCGGTTGATCGCCATCGAGACGGCCTGACGACGGAGGTTGCCCTCTTCGCCACTCCAGTGCGCGAGGCGCTCCGGGATCGTGAAGGACTGGAAGATCGCGGCGGGCTGGTTGACCCAGCGGTCGCCGAGGTCGTCCTGGTACGTGCCGAAGGCGGCGTCCGGGATCGCGTCGAGCACGTCGAGGTTGCCACCCTGGAGGTCGGCGTATGCCGCATCCTGCGAAGCGTAGAAGACGATCTCAAGACCGTCGTTCTGCGGCTCGCGCGGGCCGTCGTAGTCGGGGTTCACGGCGAGCGTGATGCGCTCGTCGTGCTTCCAGGCACCCTCGCCGTCAAGCATGTAGGGGCCGTTGCCGACGGGGTTCTCGCCGAACGCGTCCATGTCCTCGAAGGCCGAGGCGGGAAGCGGGTAGTAGGCCGAGTAGCCGAGTCGCAGCGGGAAGTCCGAGAGGGGCTGCTTCAGCGTGACGGTGAACTCCGTCTCGCTGACCTTCTCGAGGCCCGTGAGCTCGCTGTCCTCGTCCCAGCTGAAGCCCTCGATGTCCTCGAAGAAGTAGCTGGAGAGCTGCTCGTTGCTGAGCAGCGCGCCGTAGTTCCACGCGTCGATGAACGAGTCTGCGTTGACGGGCTCACCGTTGGTGAACTCGAGGCCCTCGCGAAGCGTGATGGTGTAGGTCTGCGAGTCCTCGGTCTCGATCGACTCGGCGACGTCGTTGTGCGCTGCACCCTCGCCGTCGTAGTACACGAGTCCCGCGAAGATCGCGTCAAGGATCTTGCCGCCACCGGTCTCGTTGGTGTTGGTCGGGACCAGCGGGTTCTGCGGTTCGCTGCCGTTCGTGGTGATGACACCGCCGGCGTTGTTGCCTTCGTTGCCCCCATCACCTCCGGCGCAGCCGGTGAGCACCAGGGCGCTCGCGGCGACGATCGCTGCGGCCCCAAGGCCAATGCGTCGCATCTTCAATTTTCCTCCTGTGCAAGTGAGTCGACGCCCGGTCCGGGACGGACTCGGGCACCGTTTGCTGCAACCACGCCGGACGGCGCGATCGCGAGCGGTGCGTGTGGAAATACAGCCACAGTCACCCGCCCCCGTCGAAGGGGGCAGACGGTGTAGTTTGCCACGATAGGTGCCCGGAGCAAGAAAAGTGGCTGAGGATCCCGATAATTTACACAACCGCAATGGTTACGCGGGAAATCCTCACCGGACGCACTTTTCTTGCACCAGAAGCGCTATCCGCACGATGATAGCGCTTGCATCCGGCCTGCAGCGCGTTCCGCGCGCAGGGGCCCCTCCAAGCGATCACCCCGAAAAGGAGCAAGCGATTGTCGACACCCGCCAACGCACGCGCGAATGAGCAGCGGTCCCCTCGCCAACTCGCTGCCGAGGTCGTGATCGTGCTGGGACTGTCGCTCGGGGCATCCGCCCTTTACTCCATCGTCGCCATCATCAACCGGCTGACACGGGAGGAGACGCTCTCGCAACAGACCGCCACACTCAACACCTCGCTGAGTTCGCGACCCGTGTTCGACTTCGTCTATCAAGTCATGGGGGTCTTCTTCGACCTCATGCCCGTGGCGCTCGTCTGCTACCTGCTGTGGAACGTGGCGCGACCACATCTCAGCGCGCTGGGACTGGATCTTCGACGCCCGGCTCGCGACACGCTCCACGGCCTCGCACTCGCGCTCGTCATCGGCATCCCGGGGCTCGCGCTGTACCTCGTGGGCAAGGAACTCGGCATCACCGTGACGGTTGTGCCGACCGCCCTCGATGAGCACTGGTGGACCGTGCCCGTGCTGCTGCTCTCCGCCGCACGCGCCGGCATCGTGGAGGAGGTCATCGCGGTCGGCTACCTGCGCGACCGCCTCAAGAGAATCGGATGGGGGCCGTGGGCCTTCATCGCCGCGAGTTCCCTCCTGCGCGCCTGTTATCACCTGTATCAAGGCTTCGGCGCATTCGTGGGCAACCTCGCGATGGGCGCGCTCTTCGCATGGCTCTATCACCGCGCCGGTCGACTGCTCCCCCTCGTGATCGCGCACTTCCTCATCGATGCCGCGGTCTTCATCGGGTACCCCTGGGCGGCGGCCGCGTTCCCCGAGTTACTGGCGCCGTGACATCCGTCTCCGAGCGACCGAAATAGGGTCGCGAGATATGTTGGCATCCCCCACATACCACGACTAGGCACATCACAACAGTCTCTTGACACCTGTTCAGGGGCCATGTTTGAGTTTCCCCCGCAGCACGCAACGCCGCGTGCTTCCCGTCCGGCGCAGGGCGCCTCGACAAGGCAAGGGAATCGCATGAGTAATGACGCTCGCAGTGCACCACTCACCGACTTCGCGGAGGTTGAGGCCTCAGAACCCTTCAGACGATTGAAGAAGCGGCACCGCTCCTTCGTCTGGCCTCTCACCATCGCCTTCCTCATCTGGTACTTCGCCTACGTGCTCCTCGCCTCCTACGCCCCCGACTTCATGTCGACCAAGGTGTGGGGCAACATCAACGTCGGCCTCCTCCTCGGCCTCGGCCAATTCGTCTCCACCTTCGCCATCACCACCTGGTACGTGTCATTCGCGAACCGGCAGCTCGACCCCCTCGCGGCAGAGATCCGTGCCGACCTCGAAGCCCGTGAAGGAGTTGCACGATGAACCGCACCGACATCATCCGCGCCGCCGCCGAATCGACCGAGATCGGCAACCCGATCCTCAACATCTCCATCTTCGGCGCCTTCGTGCTCGTGACCCTCGTCATCGTGCTGAGGGCCAGCCGCAACAACAAGACGGCCGCCGACTACTACGCCGCCGGACGCTCCTTCACGGGCCCCCAGAACGGCACCGCGATCGCGGGCGACTACCTCTCTGCGGCATCGTTCCTCGGCATCTGCGGCGCCATCGCCATCAACGGCTACGACGGATTCCTGTACTCCATCGGATTCCTCGTCGCCTGGCTCGTGGCACTCCTGCTCGTCGCCGAACTGATGCGCAACACGGGCAAGTTCACCATGGCCGACGTCCTGTCATTCCGGCTCAAGCAGCGCCCCGTGCGACTGGCCGCCGCGACGACGACCCTCGCCGTCTGCTTCTTCTACCTCCTCGCCCAGATGGCAGGTGCGGGCGGGCTCGTCTCCCTCCTCCTCGGGATCAACGACCAGGTCGGGCAGTCCGTCGTCGTCGCCGTCGTCGGCGCGCTCATGATCCTCTACGTGCTCGTCGGCGGAATGAAGGGCACCACCTGGGTGCAGATCATCAAGGCAGTGCTGCTCATCGCCGGCGCCTTCGTCATGACCGTCTGGGTGCTCGCGCTGCACGGCTTCAACCTCTCCGAGCTGCTCGGGGCCGCGGCATCCGTCGGTGGCGAAGAGGTGCTGAACCCGGGCAAGCAGTACGGCGTCAGTGACCTCTCGAGACTCGACTTCGTCTCGCTCGCGCTCGCTCTCGTGCTCGGCACCGCCGGCCTGCCGCACGTGCTCATGCGCTTCTACACGGTGCCGACTGCACGCGAGGCCCGCCGATCGGTCGTGTGGGCCATCTGGCTCATCGGGGCGTTCTACCTCTTCACCCTCGTGCTCGGCTACGGCGCCGGCGCCCTCATCGGCGCAGACACCATCACCTCGGCACCCGGCGGGGTCAACTCGGCGGCACCGCTGCTCGCCTTCGAACTCGGCGGACCGCTGCTGCTCGGGTTCATCTCGGCGGTCGCGTTCGCGACGATCCTCGCGGTCGTCGCGGGACTCACCATCACGGCCGCGGCGTCGTTCTCGCACGATGTCTACGCGAGCGTCATCAAGAAGGGGAACCCCGGCCCCGGCGGCGAGGTCAAGGTCGCCCGCATCACGGTCGTCGTGATCGGCCTCCTGGCGATCGTCGGTGGCATCGGGGTGCAGGGGCAGAACATCGCCTTCCTTGT
Organism: Salinibacterium sp.; assembly: GCA_015234465.1. Taxonomy (GTDB): domain Bacteria; phylum Actinomycetota; class Actinomycetes; order Actinomycetales; family Microbacteriaceae; genus Homoserinimonas. The sequence continues at coordinate 195,729 of JADGNA010000008.1, forward strand.
GGCACTCGCCTTCGCGGTCGCGGCATCCGCCAACCTGCCGACCATCATCTACTCGCTGTTCTGGCGCAGGTTCAGCACGCGCGGCGCCCTGTGGAGCATGTACGGCGGGCTCGGTTCCGCCGTGATCCTCATCGCATTCTCGGGCGTCGTGTCCGGCAGCGAGACGTCGATGATCCCCGGAGTGGACTTCTCCTGGTTCCCGCTCAACAACCCCGGCATCATCTCCATCCCGCTCGGGTTCATCCTCGGCTGGCTCGGCACCGTCACGAGCAGCCGTCGGGAGGACCCCGCTGTCGCCGCCGAGATGGAGGTGCGTTCGCTCACGGGCCACGGCGCCGAGAAGGCAACCTCGCACTAGACCGAGAGCAGTTGAGTATGCCGCCCGCGGCCGTATCGAAACCGCAAGTTAGGGTTTCGATACGGCCCTGGCGGGCCTACTCAACCCACGAGGTTCAAGCGAATGCCTCCGGGGGTGGGCACGCGCAGACGAGGTTGCGATCGCCGAAGGCGTTGTCGATGCGCCGCACGGGTGGCCAGTACTTGCCGTGGATCGACCGCACGCGGTCCGGGCCCGAGAGGGCGGATGCCGCGGGGTAGACGGCCTGCTCGCGGGAGTAGGGATGCGCCCACTCCCCCACGAGCGCCGACTCGGCCGAGTGCGGCGCGCCCCTGAGCGGGTTGTCGTCGACCGGCCACTCGCCGCGACCGACGGCATCCGCTTCTGCCTTGATGGCGATCATGGCGTCGATGAAGCGGTCGATCTCGGCGAGGTCTTCGCTCTCGGTCGGCTCGACCATGAGCGTCCCCGGCACGGGGAAACTCATGGTTGGCGCGTGGAAGCCGTAGTCGATGAGCCGCTTCGCGACGTCGTCGACCGTCACCCCCGTCGCGGCGGTGAGCGGGCGCAGGTCGAGGATGCACTCATGGGCGACGAGCCCGTTGTCGCCCGCGTAGAGCACGGGAAAGTGCTCCCGCAGCCGCGCGGCCACATAGTTGGCGGCGAGCACGGCCGCGCCCGTCGCCCGAGTGAGACCTTCCATGCCCATCATGCGCACATAGGCCCAGCTGATCGGCAGGATGCTCGGGCTGCCGTAGGGCGCCGCGCTGATCGGCCCGCCGCCGTGCACATACTCACCCACGAGGTCGGTCGCGAGGTCGAAGGCCGGGTGCTGCGCCGACTGCGCCATCGGATGCCCGGGCAGGAAGGGCGCGAGGTGCGCCTTCGCCGCCACGGGGCCGACGCCGGGCCCTCCCCCGCCGTGCGGGATGCAGAAGGTCTTGTGCAGGTTCAGGTGCGAGACATCGCCGCCGAAGTCGCCGAAGCGCGCGTAACCAAGCAGCGCGTTGAGGTTGGCCCCATCGACGTAGACCTGCCCGCCCGCCTCGTGCACGGCATCCGTGATTGCCCGGATCTCGTGCTCGTAGACACCGTGCGTCGACGGGTAGGTGACCATGAGCGCCGCCAGCTGCTCGCGGTGCTCCGCGACTTTCGCGTGCAGGTCGTCGAGATCGACGTTGCCGAGCTCGTCGCAGGCGACGACGACCACCCTCATGCCGGCGAGCACGGCGCTCGCGGCGTTCGTGCCGTGCGCGCTCGACGGGATGAGGCAGACGGTGCGCTCGAGGTCACCGTTGGCGCGGTGGTAGCCGCGGATCGCCAGCAGGCCGGCGAGTTCGCCCTGGCTGCCTGCGTTCGGCTGCAGCGAGACGGTGTCGTAGCCTGTCACCTCAGCCAGCCACGACTCGAGGTGGCCCGTCAGCACGAGGTAGCCCTTGACATCGTCGAGCGGCGCGAAGGGGTGGAGGCCGGCGAACTCCGGCCAGGTCACGGGCTCCATCTCGGTCGCCGCGTTGAGCTTCATGGTGCAGGAACCGAGCGGGATCATGCCGCGGTCGAGTGCGTAGTCCTTGTCGGCCAGGTACTTGAGGTACCGCATCATGCTCGTCTCGGAACGGTGCGTGTTGAAGACCGGATGCGTCATGAACGTCGACTGCCGCAGGCACTCCCCCGAGAGGCGGGAGCGGTGCTTCGACCAGTCGAGGTCGATGCGACCCGAGCCGCCGAAGGCACGCACGACCGCGTCGATGTCCCGCATCGTGGTCGTCTCGTCGACCGAGAGCTGCACCGTGTCGTCGTCGGCCTGCCACAGGAGCACATCGCGCTCCTGTGCAGCGGCGACGATCTCCGCCGCACGGCCCGGCACGCGAACCTGCAGCGTGTCGAAGAAGCGTTCGTGCACGAGTTCGATCCTCAGGCCCTGCAGCGCCTCCGCGAGCACCGAGGCGTGGGCGGCGACACCCCGCGCAATGCTCTTGAGCCCCTCAGGTCCGTGGTAGACGGCGTACATCGACGCCATGACGGCGAGCAGCACCTGCGCCGTGCAGATGTTCGAGGTTGCCTTCTCCCGGCGGATGTGCTGCTCGCGCGCCTGCAGGGTGAGGCGGTAGGCCGGATGCCCATCCGCATCCTTCGAGACACCCACGAGCCTGCCGGGCAGCTGCCGCTCGAGCCCCTTGCGCACGGCCATGTAGCCGGCGTGCGGTCCGCCGAAGCCCATGGGCACGCCGAAGCGCTGCGTCGTGCCGACCGTGACATCGGCACCGAGTTCGCCCGGGCTCGTGAGGAGCGTGAGTGCAAGCAGGTCGGCGGCGGCGACCGCGATCGCGCCCTTCGCCTTGGCCTCGGCGAAGACCGTGGAGGGGTTCCAGACGCGACCGGATGCGCCCGGGTACTGCACGAAGACGCCGAAGTAGTCCTCGGGCAGCGAGTCGCCGAATGCTGTCTCCTGGAGTTCGATGCCGACGGCCTCCGCGCGGTTCACGAGCAGCGCCTTCGTCTGCGGAAGCGCATCCGCATCCACCAGGAATACGTTCGACGCCGACTTGGAGGCGCGCCGCGCGAGCAGCATCGCCTCGACGACCGCCGTGCCCTCGTCGAGCATCGAGGCGTTCGCCGTCTCCATGCCCGTCAGGTCACACACCATCGTCTGGAAGTTGATGAGCGCCTCGAGCCGGCCCTGCGAGATCTCGGGCTGGTAGGGCGTGTAGGCCGTGTACCAACTGGGGTTCTCGAGCACGTTGCGCTTGATGACGGCCGGCGTGAAGGTGTCGTAGTACCCGAGGCCGATCATCGAGCGCCGCACGCGGTTGTGCCTCGCGATCGTGCGCAGCTCCGAGAGCGCCTCCGCCTCCGTCGCGGCAGGTGGGATGGTGGAACGACCCGTGTCACCCACGCGGATGCCGGCCGGCACCGCCGCCGTGACGAGCGCGTCGAGCGTGTCGTAGCCGACGGCGCCGAGCATCCGCTCCTGTTCCGCCGTGGCCGTGCCGATGTGCCGCGCGCTGAACGCGCCGAAGCTGTCGCCCACGGACTACGCCTGCGTGAGTGCCGCGTAGGCCTCGGCGTCGATGAAGCCGGCAGCTTCGAGCGCCTCGGGCGAGGCGACCCGCATGGTGAAGAGCCAGCCGTCACCCTCCGGGGCGTCGTTGATGAGCTCAGGGCTGTCGGCAACCGCCGTGTTCGCCTCGACGATCGTGCCGTCGACGGGCGCGTACACCTCGCCGACCGACTTGGTCGACTCGACCTCGGCGACGACGCGGCCCTTCTCGACCTCGGTGCCCGCCTCCGGCACGTCGACGAAGACGACCTCGCCGAGCTTGTCGGCCGCGTAGGCGGTGATGCCCACCGTCAGTTGGTCGCCGTCGATGCGCACCCACTCGTGCTCCGGCGTGTACTTGAGTGCTGCCTGCTCGCTCATGAGGCGACCTTTCTCTGGGTGGTGCGCTTGTAGAAGGGAAGAGGGGTGACGGATGCCGGCATGCGGCGGCCCCGCACGTCGATGAAGAGTTGGGTGCCCGGCTCGGTGAGCTGCGGGTCGACGAAGGCCATCGCGATGGGGCGCCCGAGGGTGGGGCTCAGCGCGCCGCTCGTGACCTCGCCGACCGGCTCCCCGCCCTCCTCGGACGCGAAGACGGCGTAGCCCGCCCGGCCGGCGCGTCGCCCCTCGGAGACGAGGCCGACCAGCAGTCGGGCATCCGGTGCGAGCGCCTCCTCCGACGCCGTGCGGCCGACGAAGTCGCCCTTGCCTTCGAACCGCACCGTGCGGCCAAGGCCCGCCTGCGCCGGTCGGATGGCGAGGCCGAGTTCGTGGCCGTAGAGCGGCATGCCCGCCTCGAGCCGGAGGGTGTCGCGGCAAGCGAGGCCGGCCGGCACGAGACCGTGCGGAGCACCGACGCTGATCAGCGCATTCCAGAGATCCTGCGCGAAGGGGGTGCGGATGTAGATCTCGAAGCCGTCTTCACCCGTGTACCCCGTGCGGGCGACCATGACCTCTTCGCCGCGCCACGAGCCCGTCGCGGAGCGGTAGTTGCCCATCGCCTCGACCGGCACGGGCAACTCGAGGGTCTCGAGCGCGAGCATGATCGCCTCGGATGCTGGGCCCTGCACCGCGATGAGCGCGAGCGCGTCGCTCTCATCGACGACGGTCGCATCGAACCCTGCGGCGCGCACCGAGAGCGCACCAGCGGCCTCGAAGCGGTTGCCCGCATTGGCGACGACGCCGTAGCGATTCTCGTGCGTGCGGTAGACGATGACGTCATCGACGACGCCACCCTCGGAGCTGAGCAAGAGGCTGTAGCGCGCCTGGCCGACCTCGATCGTGGACACGACGTTCGACAGCGCGAAGTCGAGGGCGGCCCCCGACTCGGGCCCCGTCACGAGGATCTCCGCCATGTGGGAGAGGTCGAAGAGTCCCGCCGCCTCGCGCACCGCGCGGTGCTCCTCGAGCTCGCTCGCGTAGCGCACGGGCATCTGCCAGCCGGCGAAGTCGGTGAAGCTCGCACCGGCAGCAACGTGCACGTCGTGGAGTGGGCTCAGGCGCCCCGGCCGCGCGGAGGCATCCGCATCGCGGTCGTTCGGGATACCGCTGTCAGGGCTGGGCAGGCTCATAAGAGTTCTCCAATGGCTAGGCGTCGACGACGCTGGGAACTCTCCCTCTGTCATGGGACCTGAGAGCTTCGTCGACCGGTCGGTCGGCTTTCACCTTGGGTGGAATCGCGGAGTTGGTTTCGATACGGCGCTGCGCGCCTACTCAACCTGAATCGCTCCGCGATTCACTTTTCAGAGTTGCCTGTTCGATGCGGTACGCGTACCTGAGAGATTTCGGAGAGGATTGCTCCTTCGGTGCCCGAACCGTGTGGTTCGGAGCTCTCCCGCATCGCCTGAACGGCAGTATTCGGTTGTGCGGGCAAGCATAGCAAGGCCCGCCCGCATCGCATCCGGCATCAGCAGGTCGGTCGACATGTCCTCTGCGAGAACGCATCGACGAACACCTTGTCGAGGTCATTCGGTTCGAAGGCGGAGAACGCCCCGCCACCCGTGACGTTCGCAATCTGCTGCATGGGCTCCATGACCGCATCAGGACCGAAGCCGATCAGGATGACCGGCACCGGCTTCAGCGGGTCGTGCATCGCGGTGAGTTCAGCCAGGAGGGCATCGAGCGTGATGGAGTTGCGGTCGTCGTTCCGGCCGTCGGTGATGATGACCATCGAGTTCACCATGCCGGGGACGAAGCCCTCTTTCATGTGCTTCACCCCGGCAAGGATGGTGTCATAGAGGCCCGTGTCGCCCCGGATGTATTGGGGAAGCGTCGCGGTCACGTTGGCGATCGCCGCCCTGTGGTTGTCATCGCCGAGGGCGCCGACCGGCACGAGCTCTTCCCAGTCCTGGTCGCCCGCGCGGTTCGTCGAGAAGACCCACACCCCCATGTGCGCCTCACCGCCGTAGCGGCCGAGCGAGCCTCCGGCGGCCCGCTGGTAGACGTCGATGCGGCGCAGCCCATTGCCAGCCGGCTCGAGCATCGAGCCCGAGACGTCGACCGCCACGAGCATCCGTGAACGCCGCGTCAGCGAACTCCACTGCGTGAGCGCCGCGACCTGCTGCTCCGCGACGGCAGCGGGCGGGACGGAGGTCGAGATCGGCAGCACGCCGGTGGCCTTGAGCTCGCCAGCGCCGGCGTGGTCGCGGAAGCCTTCGGCCATGTAGAACGCCCCGCCGAGGCGCGCCGCCTCCTCGAACGCGGCGAGCAGCGAGTCGCGCTCCTTCGACTCCGGCTTGTTGCCCGTGAGATCGATGAAGGGGTAGTCGAGCGCGGAGGTTCCGTCGTTGGGGTAGAGGGCGATCACCGGGACATCCGGGTTCGCCTCATTGTGCGCGACGACATCGCGCTCAGACATGACGACAACGGTCGGCGCGGGAGCGGCGAGGGCCGCATCCACCGCCTCCTCCTTGGAATTGGGGATGGTCTTGCCGAGCTCGATCATGGTCGAGGGCAGCCGCCGCGGGTCATCCGCCGGCGCCACGGCCGTCATGGAGGCGAGCGCCGCGAGGCTGGAAGACGACGACTCGGGGTCGGGCACGACCCCTCCGATGAGCCCAGCCAGGAGTGTGGTCCAGCCGACCTGATCGGCCGCGAACTCGGCGGAACGTGAGGCGGGCGCGGCGAGCACGACGGGCGAGGTGGCGACGGATGCGCGGGCCTCGACGACCGGCTTGGCGCGACCCAGCGCTTCGGCAGTCGAGTTCATCCGGGCGATCCACACCGACGAGTCGGGCACCCAGGCATCCGCATCCGACAGCGCGTTGGATGCGAGGAGGGCCGCCGTGTCGCCCGAGCTCTGGGCGCGCACCTCGGTCGAGACGCACACCTCGGAGTTGGCGTCGAAGTCCTTCGCGATGTTGGCCATCGCACCGTGGATGGACGTGTCGGTGACGACCACGAGTTCCACCGGGTCGGTGCAGCCGAGACCGCCAGAGGCGTTGGCCGCGAAGATGCTCGCGAGCCCGCCCTGCGAAATCGCGACGCCCGCGCCCGTCACAAGGATGAGCACAGCTGCGGCGGCTGCGATCGGGCTGAGCAGATTGCGGGGGGTTCGGGGGGCGGGTGCGCGGTGTCGACGGCGCGCTTGATCGTACGGGTCACGGGTGTTCACAACAACTCCATTGCTGATGGGAGCGGCGCCTTCGGGTAACGCTGGAGCCGAGCCGAGAGGCCCCCATTAGGGGGCACGTAGGCAAGAGTGTAGGGGAGGCAGCGCGTTAAGTGAAGAAAAGTTCAGCGAGCCGCCTGCTGGACCCGTCGCGGCTGTGGTAGGGCCCCCGCCTAGAAGCCCCAGTCGTCGGCGAGCTCCGAGCGCAGCTGCGCCGTCTCGCGTTCCTTGATGAGGCGGGCGAGGTCGACGTCGATGAGCTCGCGCATCCGCTGCTCCTTCTCCGCCTCGTAGGCCGGGTCGTCGTCGACCTCCGGCTGCACGAGGGACTCCTCGAGTGCCTTCGCTACGTCCCGCCACGCCTCGTCGCGTGAGCGCTCGATGAGCGCGAGCATGTACTCGTCGTCCTCACGGAACTCACGCAGGCGCTTCGCCAGGGCGCGCGAGACCGCCTCCCGTCGCGTGAGGTTCTTCACGTCGCCCGCGCGGTAGTCATGGGCATGGCCGGCCCTGCCCGCGAGGGACTCCGCCTCCTCGACCTCGCGTGCCAACCTGTCGGCCGCGGCATCCGACTCAGCGGCGAGGGAAGCGATGACGGCCCTCGCCTCGACGAGGTAGCGCCGCGCCTCGTAGTCCGTCGACTCCCCCACGGCGCCGATGATGATGGCGTTTCGCAGCCTCAGGCGCGCGGCGTATTCGGCGAGCATGATGCCTTCCGCCACCGCCGCCTGGAACGTCAGCGGCTCCCGAGGAGTCAGCATGGACGCGTCGAAAGGCGCCGCTCGCGCACGCGAACGGCGGCTACGGCGACGGAACCATTTCACAGTGTGGGAGGACTCTCAGCAGCGGGCGACCTGGGCAGATCGAGCCTACCCCGCCCCCTGCCTTCTGGAGATGGAGGGCTTGGCAGGGCGAGCGAAGCGATATTGACTCAGGAGGATGGACACCGTCATCTTCTTCGGGTACACCGCCGCCTACCTCGCGCTCCTCGTCTGGGGCTGCGTGCTCCTCGCCCGCAGGGGGCGAGTGGATGCCTCGGCCATCCCCCTCCTCGTGATCGCCGGGCTAGTCTACGACAACACGGTCATCGCGTCCGGAAAGTGGATCGGAGAGGGTCCGCTCCTCGAAGCGCTGAGCTTCGGGCGCTTCTGGATCCACGCGATCGTCACGCCACTCCTCGTCGTGTGGGCGTGGGACGCGTGCCGTCGTGCGGGGGCGCGCTGGGCGGCGACCCTGGCTGCCGCCATCGTGGCGATCGTGTTCGCGGTCGCCCTCATGGTGCTCGAATACGTGACGGTGCTGGCGGGACTCCAGATCGAGGCGGGCGAGGAGTACGGAGTGCTGAGCTACGGCAACGCCGAGGCCGCGAGCGGGCCGCCCCTCATGGTGCTGTTCGTCGCCGCCGCGCTGCTCATCGCCGGCATCGTCGTGTGGGTCAAGCAGAAGAGTCCCGTGCTCACGATCGGCACCGTGCTCATGATCATCGGTAGCGCGGTCTCCATCCCCGTCGAGAGCGGTGCCGTCACGAACGCATTCGAGCTCGTGCTGCTGACCTCAATCGTGTGGACGACCGCCCGTCAGGATGCCTTGGAACGCCGACGCTGACGCAGGCCCTTTACTGCGCCCGTCGACCACAGGGCCCACGCCACGAGCACGGGCTGGAAGAAGAGGCGCACGAAACGGGCCCGGTCTGTGTCGAGGCCGAAAGCATCCGTTCCCGTCACGTACTGGGAGATGTTGCCCGGGAAGATCGCGATGAAGAAGGCGGCCACCGCGAGGCCGACGGGCACTCGTCGGCGCGGAAGCGCGATGAGCGCGGCGCCGAGCCCAATCTCCACGACGCCGGAGCCCAGCACGACCAGGTCATCGTCCACGGGAACCCACCCGGGCACCTGGGCCTGGAACTCTTCGCGTGCGACCGTGAGGTGCATCGTGCCCGCGAAGGCGAGCGCGGCACCCAACGCGATGCGCGCGATCGTGCGCGGAAGCGAAGTGGGACGGGCCTTCGAGGTGAGGATGCGCACGAGAGTCATGCGGCGGACGCTAGCACCGCTTGCTGCCGATCGATCGAAGCCTTGCCATGTCGGTAGCGCCGGGTACCGTGACCGTCACCGACAATTGGGAGACGACGATGGGCATCGAAGTACGACCAGCGCACAATTTCGACGACGTCGCGCTCGTGCTGGGCCCCAAGCGGCCCGACGCATCCGTCTGCTGGTGCCTCTCGTGGCGGCTCGGTTCCAAGGAGAACCGCTCGCTCGTCGGGCCTGAGCGCGCCGAGAAGGTGCGCGCACTCTGTTCCCGTGAGCTGGCGCCCGGGGTGCTCGCCTACCGTGACGGCGAGGTCGCAGGGTGGGCTGGCATCGCACCACGCTCTGAGCTGCACCCCTTCGCCAACTCGCGCAAGATCCCCCATGTCGACGACCTGCCCGCCTGGACCCTGTGGTGCATCCGCGTGCGCCCCGGCTATCGCAAGCAGGGGGTCACGCAGGCACTCATCGAGGGCGCGGTCGACTACGCCCGGGCAGCCGGTGCTCCCGTCGTCGAGGCCTACCCGGCCGACAACGGTGAGGAGCGAATGGACGCGACCATGGCGTTCGTGGGCACGCGCCGGTGGTTCGAGCGGGCCGGCTTCACAAAGGTCGCCGACACGGATGCGATCGCCGGCGGGTTCCCGCGGATCGTGATGCGGCGAGCGCTGTGAGCGATGGCGGGCGGCTCAGTGCACCGACGCTCAGTGCACCTCAGCGTCGCTCACGAGCTTCAGTCCGACGATGCACCCGACGAGCCCCATGATGAGGAGCACCTTGAGGAGCGACACGGGTTCGGTTCCCGAGAGCATCGCCCACACGACCGTGAGCGAGGCGCCGATTCCCACCCAGACGGCGTAGCCCGTGCCGACCGGGATCTCGCGCAGCGCGAAGGCGAGGCCGCCCATGCTGAGGATGAGTGAGACGCCGAAGATGATGCTCGGCCAGAGCTTCGTGAAACCCTCCGAGCGGCCGAGGGCAGTCGCCCAGACCGCCTCGAGCATGCCGGAGATGATGAGAACCAACCAGTACACGTTTACTCCCGTGGCCAGTCTTGTCGCGTTCCGGGTACTGATCCCTCGTCCGGGGGCGCGGTTGGGCACCCAGCGGCCAGCGTAGCAATCCTGGCTGGGCAGCGGCTGCCTTGACCCGGCGCATCGCGGCGTGCGTACTATGACGCGTGTTCACTCGACTGCTGGCCAGCTCCCTGCCGCTGTCGTGTGCGGGCGACTTCGCCTGTGCCGACAGCGCAGGATTCGATGCGGGGATCGTGCTCGCCGCCGTCGGCGCGGTCGCGGTGCTCGTCGTCGCCTACCTGCTCTTCCGACGCCGGCACAGCCAGTGGACGTTCCTGCTCGGCCTGCTCACGGTCGTCACGGGCGCAGCGATCGGCCTCACGCAGCAAGCTCCCGCCTCGTTCGGCTGGTTCGCCTACGCACCCATCAGCGAGAGCGTGTTCATGCCGATGATGCCGTCGTCGCTTCCCGGGCTGATCCTGGTGGGCACGGGCCTGCTCATCACGGGAGTCGGGATCGGCGGGATGCTGCGACGCGGCGCCCCATTCGAGCGCTGAGCCCGCGTCATCCGGCGCGGCGCCTCGACACCTCCGGCAGGCGTGTTCCCGCGAAGACCCCGACGAGCCCCATCGCCGCGAGGAAGAGCAGCGCCCAGAAGATGTGCGCCGCCGCCAGGAGCGAACTGATGCCGCCCACGACGAGGAGGATGACGCCCATCGCGGTGTTGGAGACGGCGACGTAGGTCGTGCGCTTGTCACCCTCGGCCATGTCGACGATGTAGGTCTTGCGGCCGACCCGCACGCCCGTGTGCATCATCGTGAGCAGGAAGTAGCTGCCGATGAAGACGAGCGTGCCGAGCCAGCCCTCGCCCGTGAAGCCCGGCAGGGCTGCGACGACGACGGTCAGCACGATCACGGCCGAAGCGATGCCCGCCCCGATGCTCATGAGGCGCTTGCTCGAGCGGTCGGCGAGACGCCCGAAGAGACGCCCGCCGAGCAGCGCCGCGAGGCCTGAGGCGATGACGAAGCCGCCCAGCCCTGCGAGGGTATTCGACCCCGACTCGATCGAGAGCGACACGATGAACGGCGGGCTCAGGGCCGAGACCAGCAGGAGGCTCCGCACGAGCACGAAGCTGCGGAACGGACGGTCGTCGCGAAGGAGTCGCACCATCTGGCCGAACCAGTGCGCATCCTTACGCCGCTGCCCGCTCGACTGCTGCGGATCATCCGCTGGTTCCCGGATGCCCGCATAGACGACCGCGACGAGCACCCACAGGGCCGCGCCGCCCGCGAGTATCCAGGCGAGTTGCCCGGCTGCAAGCGCTTCCCCGCCGATCACACGGATGGCGACACCCAGGGTGATCGCGACGAGCCCCGCGGCGGCGGTCGCGACGCCGTTGATCTGGCCGCGTTCCCCCTTGGGCACGGTGCGCCCCTGCACGTCTTTGGACGAGATGGAGCAGAGGCAGCGCCCGAGTGAGAACACGGCGAGCGCCACGATGATCGCAATGCCGGCCCCGAGCCCCTCCCCCAGCGCCGCGGTCAGGGCAATCGCCGCGACCGAGAGCGCCTGCACGAGCGCACCGGTCACGAAGACCCACTTGCGCCGACGCGCGCGCAACACGATGGGGGTGAGGAAGGCCTGCGGCAGCATCGAGCCCGACTCGCGGATGGGCACGAGCACACCGACGAGCGCGCTCGGCACGCCCAGGGCCGAGAACAGCCACGGCAGCACGGTCGAGGCGTTGACGGTCTGGTCGCCCGAGGACTGCAGCGCGTTCGCGAGCACGAGCCGGAGCCCGTTGGGGGCGACATTGCGGCGCACCTCGGCCGGGAGTTCCGCCTCGGCCTCCTGGTTGCGCCGCAGGAGCGCGGAGTAGAGGCCCTCGATCTTGCTCACCCCTGCACGGTATGCGCGCGCAGGATGCGCCGCCAGTGAGCATCGCCTCACCTTATGAGGAGAGAATGGCCCATATGACGTCTCACTCAGACCCTGTGCTTTCGGCCATGGCGGCACGCCGCTCGGTCTCCAAGGTGGGGCCCGAGACCCCGACGGATGCTGAACTCGCGGAACTGCTCACGGCGGTGACCCCCGTGGCCGACCACAAGGCGCTACGCCCGTGGCGACTCATCACGCTGCGCGGTGACGACCGGATGCGACTGGCTGAGGCACTGGATGCCGCAGCGGGCGAGACGCGTGCCCCGGGCGAGGTCAACCCCAAGCCCTTCCGGGCGGAGCTGCTGATCGCAGTCATCGCGAGTCCCAAGGAGCATCCGGCCGTTCCCGTCTGGGAACAGCACGCGACCGCGGCCGGCGCCGCCCACCTGCTCGAGCTCGCCCTGTGGAGCGCCGGTTGGGGCGTCATGTGGCGCACCGGGATGCTCGCGAACGCCCCGGAGGTGCGGGCCGCCCACGGCCTGAGCGATGACGAACTGCTGATGGGGTGGCTCTACGTCGGCAGCATCGAGGAATCGTTCAAGGCCCGCATGCTCGAGTCGAAGCGGCCCGCCCTCGACTCGTGGCAGTTCCTGGGGCGGATGCCCCGCTAGCCCTCCGTACACCCCTAATTGGGGCGGCGATCCGGCGAAGGAAGTTGGACTCCAGTCCATATTCTTGTTCGAGTGCGCGAACGCGCGCCCGGATCACGCCACGGAGGCCACACCCTTGAACGCCACCGCGCCCGCGCACACTGAGTTCGGACGGCACGGGTTCGTTGCCCAGGTGCGCCGGCTGCTGCTCGCCGGATTCGCCACCCTTGGTGCCGGCGGTGCTGCACTGCTCGCCGTCTACGCGGGGAGCCAACTCCTCGTCGCCCTCCTCGTCGCGCCGCTCGTGGGCTGGATGTTCCAGGAGGCGATCGCCGCGGCGGGCGTGACCGTCCTCAGCGCGGATGGAATCGCCGCACTCCTCGCCACCCCCCTGTCGCTGTGGGGCATCCTCGCCACGCTCGCGATCGCGTGGCTCGCCATCGCGCTGCAGGTCATCGTCATCACGGTCGCGGTGCGGCAGGTGCGGGCCGGGAGCGGCGTGGCCCCCGCAGCGCTCCTCGCCGAGACGCTCTCCACCCTGCGCCGCCTCTTCCGGCCGAGCTCCCTGCCCCTCTTCTTCTACTTCTTCGTGTTCGCGCCCCTCGCCGGGGCCGGGTTCCTGTCGGCACTCAGCCAAGGGGTCGCGATCCCCTCCTTCATCACCGACGAGATCGTGAAGTCGCCAGCGGGCATCGCCGTGTACGCCGCCTTCGTGCTGGGGATGGTATTTCTCGCGACACGATTCGCGCTGACCATCCCCCTCTTCACGGCCGCCGAGGTCACCGGAGCCTGCGCGATGCGCTGGAGCTGGCGCCTCACCCGCGGGCGGCGGGCCCCCGTATGGGCGCTCGCAACCCTCGTCGCGCTGAGCGGCCTGGCCCTCCTGCTCGCGACATCCGCGATCGTCCTCGCGCCGACCGCCATCGCGGATGCCGTGTGGCCCCAGGCCTCGCCGGTGGTCGCTGGCATCAGCCTCGCCGTCGCGGAGCTCGCCGGCATCGTGGTCGTGAGCGCCATGGGGGTCGTCGTCATCGGCGCGATGTGCGAGCTGCTCGACTCCGCGCGGCTCGAGGCACCACCCCTGCGCCCATACGTCGAGCGACGCGCGCGCCCCCGTCGACGTGGAACGCAGCTCGGCGTCGCAGCGGCTGCTGTTGTCGTCGTTGCGGCACTCTCGGTCGTCAACGTGCCGGTACTGCAGGCCGTCGACCGGGCCCCATCGGCCCTCGTGCTCGCGCACCGCGGCTTCACCCCCGAGGGCGTCGAGAACACCATCTCGTCACTCGACGCGGCGCGCGCCGTCGGCATCGAGGCGATCGAGATGGATGTCATGCAGACGAAGGACGGAGGGTTCATCGTCATGCACGACAGCACCCTCGGTCGACTGGCAGACATGGACGTCGCGGTGAAGGACCTCACCTTCGACGAGGCCACCGCGATCGAGGTGCACGACATCAAGGGCGAAAGCGACCGCATCCCCTCGCTCGAGGAATACGTGACGCGCGCCAACGAACTGGGCCAGAAGCTGCTCGTCGAGATCAAGCTGAGCGGTGCCGAGACGCCCGATCACGTCGAACGGCTCGTGGCCGAGCTGGAAGACCTGGGAGTGCTCGGCGACCACCTGTACCACTCGCTCGACCCCGCCAGCGTCGAGACCCTCAAGCGGATGCGGCCGACACTCACGGTCGGCCTCACGATCGCATTCGCGACGGCGCGGGCCCCACAGACATCCGCTGACTTCATCGTCGTCGAGAGCGCGACACTGTCACCCGAACTGATTGCTGATGCCCGCGCCCAGGGGCTCGGTGTCTTCACCTGGACCGTCAACAAGCTCGACGTCGCGCGCGCCCAGCTTCGCGACGGGGTCGACGGCATCATCACCGACCACCCCCTCGAGGTCATGGCCGACCGCGACCGAATGGATGCGGAGACCGGCTTCGCCGGCGTGCTCCGGGACGCCATCGAACGCTTCGTGCTGATCTTCTGACCCCAGACGCCCGCCTATCCAAGGAGCACCACTTGACTGTCAACGACGACGCCCAGGCCACCCCGCCGGGAAACGCAGCCCGCCTCGCCGACGTGCTCGGCAGCATCCTGCTCCTCGTGTTGGCGGTGGGCCTCGCCGTGCCGTTGAGCTTCGCGGGGCTCTTCCTCGCGATGTCGGCCGACGGATGCAGCACCGACTGCCCGCTGTGGCTGTTCGAATTCTTCTGGCTCTGGTCGCTCGTGTCCCCGTTCGTCGTCGCGATCGCGACGATCGCCTGGACGGTCGTGCGGCTCGTCAAGCGCCGTCGGGCGTGGCTCATCGCGTTGCTTGGCATTCCCACGGTCTTCGTCGTGTGGGTGATCGCACCCATCGTCATTTTCGCGATGATGAACTAGGCGCCGCCCCGGTCGGTCACCTTGTAGGGCTTGCCCTCCTGGTCGTAGGTGATCCACTCGCCGACCGCCTCGCCCGCGTCGAAATGGCCGGAGCGCTTGAGGGTGCCGTCCAGGCGGTACCACTCCCAGTACCCGACGGGCTGGCCGTCTTCGACCTTGCCCTTCGACCAGCGCGTGACGCCGTTCGCGTGGTACTTGATCAGGTACCCGTCGATGAACTCTGACTTCTTCGCTGCTACGGCCATGTGCTCACGCTAGGGGTGGGCGTCCGCCGCGTCCAGCGCGACCCCTGCGCTCCAATATTCTGGACACATGTTCCTCCGACGCCTCGCCGCGCGTGCATTCTGGGCGGTCAGCGGGTGGCGCCTCACCTCCGCGCCCGCACCCGACCGCCCCACCGTGCTGATCGGCGCACCCCACACCTCCAACTGGGACTTCGTCTTCATGCTCGCGATCGCGTGGCGACTCGACATGCACTTCCGCTGGTTGGGCAAGAAGAGCCTCTTCCGCGGACTGGCCGGGCCGATCATGCGGGGCCTCGGCGGCATTCCGGTGGACCGGGATGCGCCCAGCGCCGTCGTCTCGGAGGTCGTCGATCGCATCCGTGCCGGGGAGGTCTTCGGCCTCGTCGTCACCCCCGACGGCACACGCAAGGGCCACACCCACTGGAAGTCGGGCTTCTACCGCATCGCGCGCGAGGCTGAGATGCCCGTCACGCTCGGCTTCGTCGACCGCGCCACGAAGACCTCTGGCCTTGGACCGACCATCGAACTGACGGGGAATGTCTCGAGCGACATGGACCGCATCCGCGCCTTCTACGCCGACAAGGCAGGTGTGCGACCGGAGCACCGCGTCGAGCCGCGGCTCCGTGAGGAGTCTGGTCTGTAGCGCCACCACGCAGAGGTGTGCGTGCCCGCGGATGACTGCATTTCGGACAGATGATCGCGCCGCGGCAGCGTCATCTGTCCGAAAGCCGATCATTCGTGCCGCGAGCGCGGCCGTGCTGCTAGCGTGAACGAAATTCACCTATGCGGGGGGCGTGATGGAGCAGGTAGCGGCAACGGATGCCACGGCGCCCGCTTCCCCGTTGCCTGGCGCCCCCGTGATCGCGCGCATCCGTCGACTGATCGTCGTCGCTGGGCTCGCCGCACTCGTGTACACCGTGTTCACGCGAGCGGGAAAGTCGATGTGCTTCAGTGGCGCGGATCCAGACGGGTCATTCATCGACGCCTCAGGGAGCCCCATCGCTCCCAGCTGCGTCGGGTTGACGCTCTCCCCTGGCCCCCTCGTCTATTTCGCTATCGTCCTGATCGTCATCGGCGCACTTACTCGGGCGCTGCGCGCGAGCGGCGCGGACAGTGCAATCAGGCCGATCGACCGCGCCGCAGCCATCATCGGGATCGCGGCGGCTGCATCCGTCGTCATCAGCCAGGTGTGGTTCGGGCTCATCCCCCTGAGCGAGTATGGCAATGGCTTCCTCCTCTTTCCGTTTCCGTTCGGAGGAGTGGAGATCACCGTCACTCCGCTCGAGACGGCAATGTAACCGTCAGCCCACCGGCGTTCCCTGGTGGAAGATCATGCGGTCGTTGCTTGCTGTGCACTTCCAGATTGAGGAGCAACGGCTGCGGCCCTGCTGGATCACGAGCAGGTAGGTGAGCAGGTAGTGGTCGCCCGCAATGAGGATGACGCGCTCCTCCGTGATTTCGAAGGTCGCCAGAGCCGCCGAGAACTCCGGGTCGGCGAGCGCCGCGACGATATCGCTGCGTGACCAGAGCCGACCCGACTGGCCAATCTCGATGAATTCGGGCGCTAGAAGCTCTTCAACTTCGGCTGGCGACGACCGCAATTGGCGCGTCAGCAAGCGAAGTTCTGACTCGAGGATCTGACGGGCACGCGCGTCTTCGACCATGCGACCAGATTGCGGACGAGGCGCGACGGCTCTACCGCTCCGGTGGGATCGACGGCCAGAATGCCACCATGACCTTTCTCGCGCCCGGCATCACGCGACGATGAGCATGTCCCGACGCACATGGCGAACGCTCGCCGTGACACTCTCGACCCTCGTCGTGGCGGCGCTTTCCGTCGGCTACGCGACCTACCGCCTCATCCCGTCTCGCACGACGCAGCTCGCCGGCGAGCTCGTGCACCGCGTGGACACCGACGACCGCGTCGTAGCACTGACCTTCGACGATGGACCCACTGAGGCGGATGCCGGTGCCGTGCTCGACGCGCTGGCCGAACGCGGCGTGCTCGCGACCTTCTACCTCAACGGCCGGGAGATCGTGGCGAATCCGGAGGCCATGCAGCGGATCATCGCGGAGGGTCACGAGATCGGCAACCACACCTGGAGTCACCGCTCGATGACGTTCGTGACCGTGGACACGGTGGCCGAGGAGGTCGAGTCGACCGACACCGCCATCCGCGCCGCCGGCTACAAGGGCCCCGTCACGTTCCGCCCGCCGTTCGGCAACAAGCTGCTGACCCTGCCCCTCTACCTGGCCCGGCATGACCGACTCACCGTCACCTGGGATGTCTCGAGCGAGGACTTTTCCGGGGCCGAGCAGAGCAGCGCCGACATCGTTAATGGCATCATCGCGACGACCACGCCGGGGTCCATCATCCTGCTGCATCCGTGGTTCGGCCGGACCGCCTCGCAGGAGGCGATCGGTGAGGTCATCGACCGCCTCGCGGCTGAGGGTTACCGCTTCGTCACGGTGTCGGAGCTCCTGGAGGGGCGCCGCCCTGGCCCGTCGTGACGATGGGGTCGGCCGCTCTTGTGCCGCCTCGCTGGGCTGCAGCACCGGCGGCGATGACGATGGCGATTCCCAGGAGTTGCATCAGGGTTGGAGTCTGAGCCAATACCAGCAGGCCGATGAGGATGCCGAACGCGGGCTCGATTGAGAGCAGTGTGCCGAATGCGGTGTGGGTCATGCGGCGCAGGGCGAGCATCTCGAGCCCGAACGCGATCACGGGGGTGATCAGCGCGATTCCGGCGGCTGCGGGCAGCACCCACCAGGTGAACTCTCCGCCCAGCACCTGCGGCAGCCCGACCGGCAGGGTTGCGATCGCCGCTACGGGGATGGTGAGCGAGAGGCCGCTGATGCCGGCGAAGCGATCGCCGACGTGTTGGGTGAGGATGTTGTAGAGCCCCCAGCAGGTTCCTGCCGCGAGCGCGAACCCGACACCGGCCAGGTCGACCTCCCCCTGCCACGGTTCCGTGAGCAGCACCACGCCAACGAGGGCGAGCGCAGGCCAGAGCAGCGCCTTCCTGCTCTTGCCCATCAGCCCCGCAACCGCCAGCGGGCCGAGGAACTCGATCGCGACCGCGGTGCCCAGTGGGATGCGTTCGACGGCAGCCAGGAAGAACAGGGTCATGAAGCCGGTGACGGTGCCAAGCGCCAGGAGCGCGGGGAGATCTCTTCGAGTGAGTGAGCGGATGGCGGGACGCGCGATCATCCACAGGAAGACCACCCCGAAACACATGCGAAGCCAGGCCGTGCCGCCGGGGCCGACCTGCTCGATCACCGGAACCGAGAGGGCGCTGGCGAGCTGCACGGCAAGCATCGCCGCGACCGCCATCGACCACGGCGGCGCCCCACGCACCTCCCGGGCCCGGTTGGCCACGGTCAGAGGACCTTCTTCACGACGCTCGACTTGAGCTGCATCCGGCCGAACCCTGGCACGGTCGCGTCGATGTCATGATCGCCGACGCCGTCGTCGATGAGACGGATGCCGCGCACCTTCGTGCCGACCTTGACGACCCCGCCGCCCGCCCCCTTGACCTTGAGGTCCTTCGCGATCGTCACGGTGTCACCGTCTTCGAGCACGTTGCCGACCGAATCCCGGATGATCGTGGCCGACGCATCCTCGGCATCCGCGCTCCACTCGTGGCCGCACATGGGACACACGAGAAGCGCGCCCTGCTCGTAGGTGAACGCCTCGCGGCACTCGGGGCAGGCGGGCAGCGCGTCAGTCATGGGTCTCGAACTCAAGCACCTCGCAAACATAGCAATCCCCTGACCGAGGGCATCGCACGCTGTTCTCAGAGCACGGAGCGGACTATCTCCACGATGCGCTTCTCCGTAACCTCGTCAACGACCTCGAAGTACCACGCCGCCGGCATCAAGCCGCCGTCAGTTCCACCCGCCGCCCGGAAGGGCACCTTCTCGGTCAGCGCGAGGTTCAGGCGCTCGTCGTTGCGCAGCGTCACGAGTGCGGGCGTGCTCGCCGAGGCGGCGTACGCGGGCATCCCGTACCAGATCCGCGGCTTCAGCTCGGGGGCCGCGGCCACGATGATGTCGTGGACCTGTTGCACGACCGAACGCCTCGGCTCGTCCATAGTCCGGATCTTGTCGAGCACCTGCGCGAGGTTCTTCTCGTCCTTCGATGACATGTCTTGTCCTTTCGCGGGCCGATGCCAGGCATCGGCGAAATGAAGTCGGCGCGTGTGCGCCGCACCCCATCCGGACATGTCCTGAGTTGCTCAGGCCTCTCCGCGATGATTCACGTGATCCGTCACGTGGAAGCGCTTCGGTGGCGTGCCACCGCCGCCAGCTTAACCGAGGGGTTCCCGAAGTGCACGTGGCACTGCGGATGCCTCGCACGGAGGACGCGGCCTGTACCTGCGCTGCGCGACGCGGTAGCTCGGCTCGCGCAGCCTTCGCACCCACGGGTACGCGGCAGTCCCGGGGAGAGTGTGCCCCACTGGATCGAAACGAAGCTCGGCTGAGTCGGGCTGGGCAGCGGGGCGAAGCAGTACCTCTGCGAAGGGATGCCACTTGCCTGTCGGCTCCGCGTGATACAGCCGGACCTTCCACGGCTTCTGCTCGAGCGACCGCCGCAGGCTGCCCAGGTCGGCAGGGAGCATCCGTTTGGGGACGCTCCGGGCGCAGATCAGCACCGGTCCGCGCTGCGATCGATACGGCATGAGGCTCCCGAACGTCGCGCCCGTCGCCGAACGACGGGGCACAAGCATGAACCGGGAGGGGAACCCGATGCCGGTCGCCGCCAATAGCACGTCCGAGTGCTGGCCATCAGCGGCGTGAAATCGCAGGGCCAGGCCGAGCACGTCGGGCAGCACGTCAGGCAGCCCGACGCCCCGGGACAGCCGTGCGGTCACCTCAAGCGGCTCTTCGCGAACGTCGTCGATCCACCCGATGCCTGACGGCGCCGCAGTGCGAATCCAGGTCGCCTGCCCCGTCAGCACCAGCCCGCGCGGATGGATCGGGCGCGGATGACGGATGCGCCGGAGCAGAGAGAAGACGCCGCGCAGCGCGGTTCCGGCCAGCTCTGCAAGTCCATGGAGCATGCGGTCATTATCCCCACGGAGCGATTCCTGGATAACCCCTGCGGAGGACGCGGTCAGCGAACGGAGCTCCAGCCCTCCTCGTGCAATCTCGCGAACCCGTCGATCAGCAGGTCCAGCGCGAAGGCGAACTCGGCGTCGTCATCGCACCCTGCCCCCGCGTGCGGGGTGCTGGTCGCCATCCTCACGATCGCTGGATATGTGGTGGCGAACTCCGCCATGGCCCGCGCGCGCAGATCCGAATCCGTGGGGACGGATGGGGTGGGCAGCACATCCCGCGTGATCCCCCACATCCGCGTGCTCAGCGCGTGCATCGCGTGATGCACGAGGTCCGCCGACAGACCGCCGTCGAACATGATTGCCATGAGCGAGTCCATGTAGGCCAGCACCGTGGGGCTCGCTACCGTCCGGGTCTCTATCGCTACCTGCGCCCAGGGGTGCGCATTCATCACCGAACGGGCCGAACGGATGCGAGCGCGCAGCGCTTGCTCCCAGGGAAGTCCGTCAGCCGGCACATCGATGCTCACCACGAGCCTGTCGAGCATGCCATCGATGAGCTCCTCGCGGTTCGCGACGTGCTTGTACAGCGCCATCGCGGTGACCCCGAGCGCGTCCGCCACCCGCCGCATGCTGGTGGCTTCGAGACCGACCTCGTCTGCCAGGGCGGCTGCAGCCTCCAGCACCCGCTCACGATCGAGCGGTCGACGGATCCCAGGACTTGACACGTCTACAGCGTATACCTATGGTGTGAACGCGCCGGTTTACGGCGTATACCATCGACCTGAGGACCCCATGACCCGCCGATTCCGCGCCTATGCCCGCACCGCTGGCATCCTGTATCTCGTCACGCACGTCACCTCGATCGCGGCCGTGGCGGCGTTTGCCGCCAACGAACTCGCGCTGGGAGTGACCCTTGAGTTACTGCTCGCCGGAGGATGCCTCGGCACCGGCATCCTGCTCTGGCTGCTGCTGCGCTCCGCCGGGCCAGCACGCGCCGCGACCTTCGCCGGGCTGCGCGCACTGGAAGCATCCGTCATCGCGGCAAGCACCCTCCCGATGCTGGCACTGCTGTGGATGCCGGCCTCCACACCGGTCACCGAATCCTTCGCGGCACTCCACACCGCCGCCTTCCTCGTCGGCCAGGGACTGGTGATCAGCGTGAACACCGTGGTCCTGGGCTGGCTGCTGCTCGAGGCCCGCGTGGTCCCCCGCGCGCTCGCCGCACTCGGCATCGCAGGCGGCGTACTGGTGCTGGCGAGCAACTCAGCACAGCTGTTCGACCTGATCCCGCAGGGAGGAACGATCGCCGGTCTGTGCGCTGTGCCCATCTTCGCGTTCGAGATCTGGTTCGCGATCTACCTCATCGCGGTTGGTCTGCGACCTCAAAACCCGGTTCCCTCACCTTGAAATGGACTCGGTGAACTAAGCAACGACGGCTTTACTCCCTGCCGTCCTCGAGCGGGATGAGCATGGTGCGGAACGGGCCCGACACAGCGTGAAGGCCCCAGATGCGATCCGCGACATCATCAATGCCGTTGGGAAGCTGGAGCTTAGGGATGGCGCCGGGGATCACTAGCTGACTGACGCGGATGCCCTCCTCCTTCAGGGCGTCATGAAGCATCTCCCCATAGGCGCTCTCTGCAGGGAACGCCACGGAAGTGCCGGCAAAGTCGGCGCGTGCCTTCACCGAGGTTCCGCCATTGATCAGGATGACGCTGCCGGCTCCCATCTGGCGCATCCCGGGCAGCACGGCCCGAACCGCGTGAATGAGGCCGAGGGCCGAGAATTGAAGGGCTTCAAGCGCAAGCTCCGCAGTCATATCGAGCACGGGCTTGAGATAGTCCCGCGACGGCAGCGGGCTGTACTGCAGGGCGGTAATAGGGCCCAACTCGGCAGCGGCACGCGCCAGGGCACCCTCCAGCGCCGACGGCACCAGCACGTCGGCCGCAAAGCCGACGGCAGTAACACCATCCGCCGTGAGCTCCTCAGCTATGGTGTCGAGCTTC
The DNA here is from genome assembly GCA_015234465.1 of Salinibacterium sp. GTDB lineage: Bacteria > Actinomycetota > Actinomycetes > Actinomycetales > Microbacteriaceae > Homoserinimonas. The sequence continues at coordinate 217,983 of JADGNA010000008.1, forward strand.
GACTGATCTCTGGAGATCAGTGCAGCTGAAAAGCCCTCTCGTCCAAACCGTCGTGCAACGGCTGCTCCGAGCCCTGGCCCAGCACCGATGATTGCAATTACAGGCACGACGATTCCCTTCGATCAGCTGTCGGGGTGACGATAGCGCTCCAGGTCCACATCGGATTGCAGTGGTTGCTCAGCAACCCAGCGCGGCGTCGCTTCAGCTGACAGCTACACTGCCTGCGCAATCAGCGGCCGATACCCGAAACTAGAAAAGTGCCCCTGGTGCGCCACTCGTCGGCGGGGCTACTTCCGATCGGAAGTCGTCCTAAACGTTGAAGCGGAACTCGACCACGTCGCCATCCTGCATGACGTAGTCCTTGCCCTCCATGCGGGCCTTGCCCTTGGCGCGCGCTTCCGCGACGGAGCCGCACTCCATCAGGTCGTCGAAGGAGATGACCTCCGCCTTGATGAAGCCCTTCTCGAAATCCGAGTGGATGACGCCGGCGGCCTGGGGCGCCTTGGCACCCTTCGGGATCGTCCAGGCGCGCGTCTCCTTTGGCCCCGCCGTGAGGTAGGTCTGCAAACCGAGCGTGTCGAAGCCGATGCGGGCCAGCTGGTCGAGGCCGGACTCCTCCTGGCCGGTGCTGGCGAGGAGTTCTGCGGCATCCGCTTCGTCCAGCTCAATGAGTTCGGACTCGAGCTTCGCGTCGAGGAAGACCGCCTTCGCGGGCGCCACCAGGGCAGCGAGCTCGTCGAGCTTCGCCTGGTCGCCCAGGATGCCCTCGTCGACGTTGAAGACGTAGATGAAGGGCTTGGACGTCAGCAGCCCGAGCTCGCGGATGGGCGCCAGGTCGAGCTTCTCGTTCGACGAGAGCGGCCTGCCCTCGTTGAGCCACGCGACCGCCGCCTGCGCCGTCTCGAGCACGATGGGCTCGGTGCGCTTCGTCTTGACCTCTTTCGTGTAGCGCTCGATCGCCTTCTCGAGCGTCTGCATGTCGGCGAGGATCAGCTCAGTGTTGATGGTCTCCATATCGCTCGCCGGGTTCACCGCGCCATCGACGTGCACGACATCCGAGTCGCTGAAGGCGCGCACGACCTGGGCGATGGCATCCGCCTCACGGATGTTCGCAAGGAACTTGTTGCCGAGGCCCTCGCCCTCACTTGCGCCCTTCACGATGCCGGCGATGTCGACGAAGGTCACAGGGGCCGGCAGGATGCGCTCGCTGCCGAACACCTCGGCAAGCTTCGCGAGGCGGTCGTCGGGCAGCTGCACGATGCCCTCGTTCGGCTCGATCGTGGCGAACGGATAGTTCGCGGCGAGCACCGAGTTCTTGGTCAGGGCGTTGAAGAGGGTCGACTTGCCCACGTTGGGGAGTCCGACGATTGCGATAGTGAGAGCCACGGGAGTCAAGGCTACCGTGGGCGGCTGAGCGTGCCGCGTCGGCAAGTGTCGGATGCCCGTGCGAGCATGAAGACGTGCCACTGGATTTCACCGCCATCGACTTCGAGACCGCCAACTCATCGAGCGCGAGCGCCTGCTCGGTCGGACTCGTGAAGGTGCGCGACGGTCGCGTCGTCGACAAGGCCTCCTGGTACATCAAGCCGCCGCTCGGCTACGACGCCTTCCTCGAATGGAACACCCGCATCCACGGCATCGTCGCCTCCGACTGCGCCGAAGCGCTGGGGTGGGCTGAGCAGCTGCCCGACCTCGTCGCGTTTGCCGACGGCGACCACCTCGTCGCCCACAACGCGGGCTTCGACATGGGCGTCATCAAAGCGGCGTGCGAGGCAACCTTCGTCACCACGCCGACCTTCGACTACCTGTGCAGCCTGCAGGTCGCCCGCAAGACCTACCACCTCGACTCCTACCGGCTACCGGTCGCGGCGATGGCGGCGGGCTTCGAGGACTTCCGCCACCACGACGCCCTAGCGGATGCCGAGGCGTGCGCGGCCATCATGATCCACGCGGCCAAGCGGCACGAGGCATCCGATGTCGCCCACCTCGCGACGATCGCCGGCGCCCGCATCAAGAGCATCGGCGTGGTTGTCGACGACCACGCCCCCATGGTGCTCGGCTAGGCCGCACACTCGACCGGGAACTACTCCCCCGTCACCGCCGTCTCGAACAGGCGGAACAGCTCCGCCCTCACCTCATCGCGAAACTTCAGCGGTCGCGACCACGGCACCTCGACATCGTCGACGCCGTCGGGAGTCGTCACCGTGAATACGGCGCGGTGCTCGTCGAAGGTCGCCATGATGGCTGACTCCGCGGTAGGCGAGTTGCCGTGCACCTGCGCGATGAGCAGTGTCGTATCGGGCTGGCTCGAGTTCATGTAGCTCGTGATCGCCTGCACCACGTCATCGGAGAAGATGCTCATGACGACAATGGTGACACGGCTGCGGGCGGTTCGTCCCAGCAATGTCAGAGGCCCCTGACAGACTTTTTTCATGGACCCTCTCGCACTGCTTATCGGCCTCATCGTCGGCGTCGTCCTCGGCGTGGTCGTCGGCGTGCTGGTCATGCGCGGGCGGGGCGCCGGTCAGACGTCCGGCGAAGACCCGAAGGTCGTGGAAGCACGGCACCAGCTCGCCCTCGGCGAACTTCGCGCGCAGGAGCAGGCCGTGCAGGCGCGACTCTCGAGCCAGCTCGCAGGCGTGCAGGCGACAGCGGATGCGCTGCGCGAGCAGATGGCCACGATGCAGGCGCAGCACGCCGAACAGGTATCGACGCTGCAGTCACAGCACCGCGAGATGATCGAGCGCCAGCGCAGCGAGGCACAGGCACAGGCGGAGCGGGAGCGTGCCGAGAGCAAGGTGCTGCAGGCGCTGAGCCCCGTGCAGGAGAGCCTCCGCACGATGCAGGCCAAGGTCACGGAGCTCGAGCGCGAACGCAGCACGCAGTACGGCTCGATCGCGGAGCAGCTCAAGCAGGCCCAGATGTCTGATGAGCAGCTGCGCGTCACGACCGAACAGCTGGCATCCGCGCTTCGCTCCAACAGCACGCGCGGCGTCTGGGGCGAGACCCAGCTGCAGCGCATCGTCGAATCGGCTGGCCTGACGCAGTACGTCGACTTTTACACGCAGCACAGCGTGTCGACGGATGCCGGTGCCGGGCGCCCCGACATGGTCGTGCGCCTGCCAGGCAACAAGTCCATCGCCATCGACTCCAAGGTGCCGCTCGAGCACTACATTGAGGCGAGCCACATCCCGCTCTCCGCCATCGGCGAAGAGGCTGCCCGCCGCGCGAAGCTCATCGAGCAGCACGTCAAGGCGGTGCGCGCACACGTCGATGCGCTCGCCAAGAAGACCTACTGGGAGGGCCTCGACGCGAGCCCCGAGTTCGTGATCGCCTTCATCCCGAGCGAATCGCTGCTCTCCTCCGCACTCGAGTCCGACCCGGCCCTGCTCGAGTACGCCTTCGGCAAACGTGTCGCCCTCGCCTCCCCCGTCAACCTGTGGGCGGTGCTCAAGACCGTCGCCTTCACCTGGCAGCAGCAGGCCGTCTCCGACGAGGCCAAGAAACTGTTCGACCTCGGCAACACGCTCTACCAGCGCCTCGGCACCCTCGCCGGGCACGCCGAATCGATGCGCAAGGCAATCGAGCGCACGGTCGACAGCTACAACAAGTTCGCAAGCTCCCTCGAGACCCGCGTGCTCGTCACCGCACGCCAGTTCCCCGGTATCGACGAGACCAAACTCGATCTCGTCGCCGAACCGCAGGCCATCCACGCCGCGCCCCAGAAACTCACGGCAGGCGAGCTCGACGCGCCCGCCGAGGACAACGCAGCCAATGAGTTCAAGGTGTCGAGTGCGCTCGACGCTCCCAACCCGGCCGAAGGGTCGGCCGGGAGCGGATTCAGCGACGAGCCGCTCGACCTCAGTGAGTTCGACAGCGAGTTTGAGACCCCTGCGCCGGCCGACCGCACGAACTGATCGGGCGCAAGAGCACATGAAGTTAGGTCAGACGACGCGGTCGCCCCGACGGTAGACCCGCCTCCGACAGGATGCGGTGCATCCTCGTCGGCGGATACAGGTCACGCGCCTCCCAGCGGCTGAACGCTCGAACCTGTCGGCGGATCCGGTTCTCGCGCCGCTTCTCCTCCAGCACCACCTGCTCCACCGTCCGCCCCTCCCGCAGACTTTCATCCAGGTACTTGCTCGCACCATCGAATTCGCCGACATGGGCGAACTCCGGCCACGCGAAATCCACCTCCCCGATCTGCCCCTCGTGATCCGAGAACGGTAACTGCAAGACAGGTCGCGGAAAGCCGAGCAGGTGAATCTGCACGCGGCTGTGAGACTCCTCCACCGAATCCGAACGGTCCGTCGAGAACCCTGCAGCCACACGAGCCCTACGCCACCCCCGCGCCCCCTCGGCCACGGAGACGCGTTCGAGAACCTCCTCCCTCATCGCGAGGCGGCCGCCCTTGCGCCGACGGTGCAACCCCGAGTCGATACACGCGACCGCATCGGCAAAACCGAGTTGCCGGGCGAGATCCACCGCAGTCTGCGCGGGCGAGGTCACGAGCATCCCCTGATGCTCCACCACCTCGACACTCGCGAGGTCGCGACAGTGTCGCCGAATCCTGCCCGAAGAGCGCCCGCCCGACGCAGGCTCGACGGTTACGTCCACCGTGTCTGGCCAGGGCGACAGCATCCGGATACCCCAAATCGCGGCGGCAGCCCGATGTGAGAAGATGACGTCCGCGCCGATTCGTTCCGCCGTTGCCAGCACCCGCAGACGGTGCTGCCCCATACCGTCGGCCTGCGCCCAAGCGTCTCGCGAAACGAATGTCCCAGGCACAACCCGAACAAGGTCACCCTCAGACACTGCCCGGCGCAGCCGACGATCAGTGGAACCGAGGTCGATGACAGTACTGCGGCGCACGAAATCCGGCAGGCATTCGTTCATCCAGTGACCGTCGCGTGCTGCACCCACCAAACAGGTAGGTCATCCGCAAACAGTGGAACGATGAGCACAGGCGACCTGTGGAGGAAACGCCCACAGGCCTCAGAGCACCGAGCGCTGCACCGTTTGACCCACCGCTACACGCGAAACAGTAGCGCGAGGCGGAAAGTGCAGCGCTGGCGGAGGTTCCCGGCCACCGATGCAAACGGCCCCCGCATGCCAACACTGGTCAGAACGACGCGAGCGCTACACCGTTTGGCTCAGCGCTACAGACAAAGCTGTAGCGCGAGGCGGAAACTGTAGCGCTGGCGGAGGTACCGGGCGCAGCCGGCAGCGACGCAGCGGGCAGAGCGCGCCGCCACCGAGTCAGCTCAGTCGTCGAGCCACTTCGAGACGAGGTGGTCCGCCACGACGCGGCGGATCGTGCCCGAGCGGGCACGCAGCACGACACTCTCCGTGCGGATGATCGGACCCTTGCGCTGCACGCCCGCCACCAGTTCACCGTTCGTGACACCCGTCGCGACGAAGAAGGTGTTGTCGCCGCGAACAAGCTCGTCGGCCTCATACACGTGGTCGAACTTCAGGCCAGCGTCGATGCCGCGCTGGCGCTCCTCATCGGTCGTGGGAGCGAGTCGGCCCTGGATGAAGCCGCCCAGCGCCTTGATGGCGGCCGCGGTTGCGACACCCTCAGGGCTGCCACCGATGCCCACGCACATGTCGATGCGGCTCTCATAGCGGGCCGCGTTGATACCGCCAGCGACATCGCCGTCGAGCATGAGACGGGTGCCGGCGCCAGCGGCCCGGATCTCGTCGATCAGCTCAGCGTGCCGCGGCCGGTCGAGCACCGCGACGCGGAGGGACCCCACATCCTTGCCGAGCGCCTTCGCGAGCGCCCGCACGTTCTCGCCGATGGGCTTGCGGATGTCCACGACACCGATGCCCTCGGCACCGGTGACGATCTTCTCCATGTAGAAGACGGACGAGGCATCCAGCATCGTGCCCCGGTCGGAGACGGCGATCATCGAGATGGCGTTCTGGCGCCCGGCCGCGGTGAGCGAGGTGCCGTCGATCGGGTCGACCGCGATGTCGCACGCGGGGCCGTTGCCGTTGCCGACGACCTCGCCGTTGAAGAGCATGGGCGCCTCATCCTTCTCGCCCTCGCCGATCACGACGGTGCCCTCGAAGTCGACCGTGCCGAGGAACTTGCGCATCGCGTCGACCGCCGCGCCGTCGGCGCCGAGCTTGTCGCCGCGACCGATCCAGGGGTAGGCCCGGATGGCTGCCGCCTCTGTGGCCCGCACCAACTCCATGGCCAGGTTGCGGTCGGGGTGGGCGATCATGCTGTCAGAGTCGGTGGTCACCGGTGATCCTTCGCTCGGCGGGCTCCATGGGGAGGGGCTGAAAGGCCACAGTCATCCTACCGAGCGCTCCCCGGCCCTCCCGCCGCGACTGCGGCGCCGCATCTCGCGTGACGGCACACTCCCCCGGGAGGGGGATGCTGGCTAGACTTTGAGCGGTTCGGCCAGTCCTTGCGAGAACGCAGGCCGAGACATCCCGTTGTCGTGAAGGAGAAGCTATGCCCATCGCCACCCCCGACCAGTACGCCGAGATGCTTGACCGGGCCAAGAAGGGCGGCTTCGCCTACCCGGCCTTCAACGTCTCGTCGTCGCAGACGGTCAACGCCGTGCTGCAGGGCCTCACCGAGGCGGGTTCGGATGGCATCATCCAGGTGTCGACGGGTGGCGCGGACTACTGGGCCGGCCAGAGCGTCAAGGCACGGGCATCCGGAGCGCTCGCCTTCGCCGCGTTCACGCGCGAGGTCGCCAAGAACTACCCCATCACGGTCGCCCTCCACACCGACCACTGCCCGAAGGACGCCCTCGACGGCTTCGTGATGCCCCTCATCGAGGCGAGCGAGGAGTCGGTCAAGGGCGGCGGCGAGCCGATCTTCCAGTCGCACATGTGGGACGGCTCGGCCGTGCCGCTCGACGAGAACCTCGAGATCGCGAAGCAGCTGCTCCCCCGCATGAAGAACATCAACTCGATCCTCGAGGTCGAGATCGGTGTCGTCGGCGGCGAGGAAGACGGTGTCAGCCACGACATCAACGAGCACCTCTACACGACCCTCGACGACGCGATCGCGACGGTCGAGGCGCTCGGCTTCGGCGAGCAGGGCCGCTACATGGCCGCCCTCACCTTCGGCAACGTGCACGGCGTCTACAAGCCCGGCAACGTCAAGCTGAAGCCAGAACTGCTGCGCGAGATCCAGGACGGCCTGAGCGCGAAGTACGGCAAGGATGCCCTTCCCCTTGACCTCGTCTTCCACGGCGGTTCGGGCTCGACCGAGCAGGAGATCGCCACGGCGGTCGCCAACGGCGTCATCAAGATGAACATCGACACCGACACGCAGTACGCCTTCAGCCGCTCGGTCGCCGACACGGTGCTGAAGAACTACGACGGCTTCCTCAAGGTCGACGGCGAGGTCGGCAACAAGAAGGTCTACGACCCGCGCTCGTGGGGCAAGAAGGCCGAGTCGGCCATGGCGGCCCGCGTCGTCGAGGGCGCCACGCAGCTCGGCTCGGCCGGCAAGTCGCAGTCCTGAGGTTGAGCGCTGAAGTCGTCAGCGCCGACCCCCTGAGCATGGGCCCCGCGGAGTGATCTCCGCGGGGCCTTCTCAGTCTCCGTGCTCGTCGGCGGGCGGCAGCTTGAATCGCATGCGCAACTGCTCCCCCACGGCCCATTCGAGGTCGTCGACGGATGCCTTGAGCGAGATGAAATAGGGCGCAAGCATCATGACGCGGCGACCCTCGGGCAGCGTGATGTTCATGCTGAACGCGACCGCTGTCGTGCCGTCGTCGAGCGAACGCAGCTCGATCCTGAGCGCCTCGCCCGCGAGCACGGGCGACTCGAGGGCCGCCGAGATGAGGGTGTGGATGGCGGCACGTTGCGAGCGCGTCATGCGGTTCGCCGCGCCATCCGGGTCCTCGACCGAGAGGCGCTCGTGCTGCGGGATCGTCTCGAGCCAGCTCCGGTTCACGACCTCGACGAGGTCGGCACGGATGCCGGCGGCGAGGGATGCGGCATCCGCCCGTTCCTTGGCGCTGACGCGGCCGCCGTCAGCGACCCGCTGCAGGAGAGCGAGCACGTCGTCACCGATCGCGACGGGCGTGCCGTGCTGCTGCAGGCGACTCACGAAGGACGAGGGGCGCTCCGCGTTCTCCTCCCGGTCATAGGGCAGGGCGCGCCACCGGGTGACGGCCGCGACGACGAGCCCGGAGAAGGCGGCACCCGCGACGCCGACGTGGAAGGGCAGGCTCGACCCCGCGATGAAGGCGCTCCACTCGCCGATCTGGGAGATGTCGAATGCCCACCGTGACGCGAGCCCCGCGATGAGCGCCCCGACGAGGCCGAGGCCGCCGACGACGAGACCGGGCAGGTAGGGCACGAGGGCGACCATGACGGTTGCGAGGCCGAGCGGGCCGGTCCATTCGCCGAGCGGAACGCTGCTGCCGCGGTGCGCGAGGGCCGAGACCAGCATGCTCGCCACGCCGAGCGCCATGGGTAGCGCGGCCTGCGCGGGTCGCACGAGCGGGCGGTGCGGTTGGGCGGCGCGCTGCACCACGAGGCATCCGAGCACCGACAGGGTTGTCGCGAGGAGGGTCGCGAACGGCGAGACGCCCTGCGGGGCGATCATGATCGAGACGAGGATGCCGCCCGCTGCCGTCGACAGCACGGCGATGAGCGGAAGGTTGAAGGCGAGGATCCAGGTGAGGGGGTCTGCCTTCTGCGGCGAGGTCCTGAGCGTGGAGGCGAAGGTCACGAGAATGCGCCCGTCGTCTCGGACACCGGCAGTGAGATGACGACCGAGGTGCCGGCGCCGGGCGACGACCACAGGGTGACGCTGCCTCCCTGGTCCTCGATGCGCCTGACGATGGCCATGCGGATGCCCAGCCGATCGTCTGCGATCGACTCCGGGTCGAAGCCGTGGCCGTCATCGACGACCATGACGGTGAGGCGATCGGTGCCGTGGTCGATGAAGACCTCCGCCGTCGTGCGACCGGAGTGCTGGAGCACGTTGTCGAGCGCGGCCCGCATGGCGCCGAGGAGCGCTTCGCGGTCGGCGGGCGCGAGAGAGTCAATCATGTAGCTGCTCCCGCCAACGTCGACCGAGAGCCCACCCCACTGGAACTCGCGGATGATGCCGTAGAAGTCGCTCTCGGGGAGCTGCTCGGGGGCATCCGAATCGACGGGTGAGCGCCAGGCACGAATCGCGTCGAGGTCGCGTCGCAGCCGCGCCCGGTCGTAGTCCGTCAGGGAGAGCGGCCCGTGCGCGATCAACGCGAGGTCGCGAAGCACGGTCTCGTGCACGACGACGGCGGCGCGGCGTTCGCGCTGCCGCTCATACTCCTCGCGCTCGACCTCAGCGGCGATCGGCTCAGTGTCGACGAGCTGCTGCTGCGCGCGGTCGCTGAACCACATGAGGAGATAGGTGGCGAAGTAGAGGAGACCGATCAGGAGGGCATATGAGTCGGGCTCGATGGGCAAGCCGACGACCAGCTGGGTGCCGATGACTGCGGCCTGGGCGAGGAGGGTTCCCGCGAGGCTCCACACGGCGCCCCCGAGCGCGCCGCCCGCGGCCGCTCCCGTGAGGGCGATCGCCGTGCCGATCGTGCCGACGAGCACGATCCGGCTGGGATCGATCTCGAGCCGCTCCATCTCGAGCACGTAGCCGACGATCGCGGCCGAGCCGACCACGAGGTAGGCCGCAGCCGTCAGCCACCCCGGCCAGAGTGCGAGCACCGCGAGCATGGCGCCCGCGCAGACGATGGCGAGGAGGGGCGTGAGCATGAGCTCGGGGCTGCCCTCCCGAAGGAAGTACTCGGCCGTCACGACCGCGTGTTCGACGAGCACGACCGCCGCGAGCACCCAGCTCGCGCGTGTGGCCGCCTGCAGGCGGATGCCCGCCGCGATGGAACGCGGTGGTACACGGAGGGGCATGAGGTGAGGCTATGCGCCGCTTGGGTGACCGGCAACGTCCCTAAACGCGGGGCGAAGCTCCCTGCGCACGCGGGCCGACGCGCGTCAGGCCTGGAGCGACACGCTCTCGACGTAACGCATGAAAGCGGGGTCCACCATGATGGCAGCGAGCCACAGTGCGCTCACGAGAAGCACCGCCAGCACGCCGGCGACGAGCGGGATCCACCACGAGGCGCTGCCGCGGCGCAGCGCCGTGACCGAGAGCCACAGGGTGAGCACCCAGAGCAGCAGTTGGGCGACGATCGCGATGATGCCGAAGGTGCGGGCGGCGGCGAACGAGGTGTAGGCGTCGAGCCCCTGGGCAGAGAATGCCATCGCCAGGCCATCGCCGAGACCGAGCAGGCTCGGGATGCTCAGGAGCGTGCAGGCGAGTCCGAACACGAGGAGCATGGTGGTCGCCATGCGGTTGCCGGCGCCCTTGCGGGCGGCGGTGGGTGTGGGCGCGGCCGGGCGCTCGACCGCGGGCGCTGCTGCGGCGGGGCTGGTGGCATCCGTCGTCTGTTCCTCCACACGCGGGCGCGTGAGGGAGGCGAGGTGGCGCTCGTACTCTTCCAGCGTCATGCCCCGGGCCTTCGCGACCTGCTCGGGCGTCGCGTACTCGCCGTACTCGGGGCGCGGGCGGTCTGCCGCTGCCGTCACTGCATCTGCCAGTCGAGCTTGCGGCGGCCGCCGAGGCCGCGGGCGTCGGGCTGGCCGCTGGCGTCGCGGCGGAGTTCCTTGGGCAGGGAGAACATGAGGTCCTCCTCGGCGGTGACGACCTGCTCAACATCGCGGTAGCCGGCGTCGGCGAGGTCGGTCAGCACCTGCTGCACGAGCACCTCGGGCACGGATGCTCCGGAGGTCACACCGACCGTCTCGACACCGTCGAGCCATTCCTGGCGGATCTCACTCGCGTAGTCCACCCGGTAGGCGGCCTTGGCACCGTACTCGAGCGCGACCTCGACGAGGCGCACACTGTTGGAACTGTTGGCGGAGCCGACGACGATGACGAGGTCAGCATCCGCGGCGACCTTGCGCACCGCGACCTGGCGGTTCTGCGTGGCGTAGCAGATGTCGTCGCTCGGCGGGTCCTGCAGGTGCGGGAAGCGCTCGCGGAGGAGGCGCACGGTCTCCATGGTCTCGTCGACGCTCAGCGTGGTCTGCGAGAGCCAGACGAGCTTGTCAGTCTCGGGCACCTCGACCGTCGCGACCTCGGCGGGGCTGTTGACGAGGGTCGTGCGCTCGGGAGCGTGCCCCATCGTGCCCTCGACCTCCTCGTGGCCCGCGTGGCCAATGAGGAGGATGTGGAAGTCGTCGCGGGAGAAGCGGGTCGCCTCGCGGTGCACCTTGGTGACGAGCGGGCAGGTGGCGTCGATCGCCTGCAGGCCGCGGTCGGCGGCACCCTTGACGACGGCGGGTGAGACGCCGTGGGCGCTGAAGACGAGGTGCGAGCCGGTCGGCACCTGGTCGACCTCGTCTACGAAGATCGCACCCTTCTGCTCGAGGGTCGAGACGACGTGCACGTTGTGGACGATCTGCTTGCGCACGTAGACGGGGGCACCGAAGTTCTCGAGCGCCTTCTCGACCGCCACGACGGCACGGTCGACTCCCGCGCAGTAGCCGCGCGGCGCGGCGAGGATGACCCTCTTCTGGCCGGCGACGGGCTCGTCGCGCAGACGCTCGCGGCGCTCGGGGATGACAGGGGCCGCGAGACTCGCCAGGCTTCCATTGCTGATCGTGCTCACACACCCAGTCTAGGCCGGGCTGCCTGCCCGAACGCTGGGCAGCGCGGCCCGTGAGGTCGGGGGTGTCCCGTAGCCTGATGGCATGACGAGCGACGCCCTCCCGACCGTGGACTCCCCGTGGCCCGTGAGCGTGCTCTCGGGCAAGATCCGCGGGTGGATCGAGCGACTGGGCGCCGTGTGGGTCGAGGGCGAGATCACGCAGTGGGGCGTCTCGGGCGGCAATGTCTACGGCAAGCTCAAGGACCTCGAGGCCGACGCGACCGTGAGCTTCGCCGTGTGGTCATCCGTGAAGGCGAAGATCCCGGCCGACCTCAAGCAGGGCGACCACGTCGTCGCGCTCGTCAAGCCCAACTACTGGGTCAAGGGCGGCACCCTCACGATGCAGGTGCTCGACATGCGTCACGTTGGCCTCGGCGACCTCCTCGAGCGCCTCGAGCGGCTTCGGCAGGCGCTCCGGACGGAGGGGCTCTTCGACCCCGCGCGCAAGAAGCCCCTGCCGTTCCTCCCCGGCACGGTCGGCCTCGTCACAGGCAAGGACTCGGATGCCGAGAAAGACGTGCTGCGCAATGCTCAACTGCGGTGGCCGGCCGTGGAGTTCCGCGTTGCCCACGCGGCCGTGCAGGGCGAGCGGGCCGTGAACGAGGTGATCGCCGCCATCCGTCGTCTCGACGCCGACCCGGAGGTGGACGTCATCATCGTCGCCCGCGGCGGCGGCGACTTCCAGAACCTCCTCGTCTTCAGCGACGAGCAGCTCGTGCGCGCGGCGGCAGCCGCGACGACCCCCCTCGTGAGCGCGATCGGGCATGAGAATGACAGGCCCCTGCTCGATGACGTCGCCGACCTCAGGGCGTCGACGCCGACGGATGCCGCCAAGCGGGTGGTGCCGGATGTCGCGGAGGAGATCAGCCGCGTGCAGCAGGCCCGCGCACGCATCGGCATGCGACTCACCTCACTCCTGTCGACTGAGGCGGATCGCCTCGAGCAGTTCCGCAGCCGCCCCGTGCTCGCCTCCCCCTCGTGGATCGTCGACACGAGGGCCGACGAGCTCTCACGCTGGACGGGTCGTGCGCACGAGCTCCTCGAGCTGCGGATCGAGCGCTCCCGAGCCTCGGTCGGCGAGCTCCGCTCGCAGTTGCGCGCGCTCTCCCCCAAGGCCACGCTCGAGCGCGGCTACGCGATCGCGCAACTGCCGGATGGCGCGGTGCTGCGGGATGCCGCGGATGCTCCCCGCGGAACCTCCCTCCTCCTCACCCTCGCCTCGGGGTCGCTCACGGCCGAAACCACGCAGGGCGGGGCAACAGGCGCCGAACGGTAGGATTGCGGCGTGACAGAGAACCCCTCCCCCGACGTCTCAGAGCTCAGCTACGAGCAGGCGCGCGACGAACTCGTGCGTGTCGTCGCCGAACTGGAGCAGGGGTCCTCGCCCCTCGAGCAGTCGCTCGCCCTCTGGGAGCGCGGCGAAGCGCTTGCAGCCCGCTGCGAGGAGTGGCTCATCGGCGCACGCGCCCGCCTGGACGCCGCCCGCGCGACGGCGGAGTAGCCCGTGGCACGCAATAGCGGCGGCGAGTCCTCCGGACCGCAGGCGCCCATCGTTGCCGAACTGGGCCGGCCAGAGACTCCCGAGGAGACGGCGGCTCGCAAGGCCGCCTCTTCACGGCGATATCGCGAGAGCAAGACGAGCATCAACCTGCTCGTCGCCCTCTTCGCATCGCTCGCCCTCGTGCTCGTCACCGTCATGATCGTCGTGCGTCCCGCTCCGCCTCCCGCCGACCCCGTCGAATACTCCGAGATCGCTTCCCAGGTGCAGGCAGACATCGGCGAGGTCGTCGCCGACCCCGCGCTGGGCAGCGACTGGGTCGCCAATGCCGCTCGCGTCTCGAAGGGCGCCGACGGCGTCTCGCGCTGGTACATCGGCTTCGTGACCCCCGAGAAGGATTTCGCGGCGATCACGCAGGGCATCGACGCCAACCCGACCTGGCTCGCCGCGACGCTCGAAGGCGGCTTCGCGACGGGCACCGCGACGATCGCCGGCCAGGACTGGGACATCTACGACCGGCGAGACGGCGACGACATCGGCAACTTCGCCTACGCCATGGCGACCGTCATCGGCACGAGCACGATCGTGCTCCACGGCACGGCGAGCGACGAGGAGTTCGCGGAGCTGGCCGCGGCCGTCACCGCCTCCATGTCATCCGACAGCACAGCTTCGTCCGACAGCACCACTTCGTCCGGCAGCACCACCTCGTCCGACAGCACAGAGGAGACCCCATGACGGACGCCCCACTCAAGACCCCCGCCGAAGCCTGGCAGGAGATGGTGCGCGGCAACGAGCGCTTCGTCGCCGGCACACCGCGGCATCCGCGTCAGGATGTCGACCGCAGGCACGAGCTCGTGGGCGAACAGAAGCCGAGCGTCGCCCTCTTCGGATGCAGTGATTCGCGCCTCGCCGCCGAGATCATCTTCGACAAGGGACTCGGCGACCTCTTCGTCGTGCGCAACGCGGGCCAGATCATCTCCGATTCCGTGATCGGCACCCTCGAGTACGCCGTCGCGATCCTGCATGTTCCGCTCATCGTCGTGCTCGGCCACGACGAGTGCGGCGCCGTCCGCGCTGCGATCGACTCGCAGGAGACGCGCGCGCCCATGCTGCCGCCCCACATCCACCACCTCGTCGAGCGCATCACCCCCGCCGTGCTGCGGGTGCGCCGCAGCGTCGAGGCCGGCACCCGCCCCGACGCAACCGAGGTCGGCCGCGAACACCTGCGCGACACCGTGCGGCAGCTGCTCGAATCATCCGAGCTCATCAGTGACGCCGTCGCCGCCGGTACGCTGGCTGTCGTGGGCGCGAACTACCGCCTCGCCGAGGGAACGGCCGTTCCCGACGTCATGGTCGGACAGGTCTGAGCTCCTCAGCCACGCCTCCGCGGCAGCTCCCGCCGCACCCCCACCACCTGAAAAGAAAGAAGTGACAGCGCTGTGACATCAGAGCCTGAGTTCCGCATCGAGCACGACACAATGGGCGAGGTGCGCGTGCCCGTCAACGCCCTCTACCGCGCCCAGACCCAGCGCGCCGTCGAGAACTTCCCGATCTCGGGCAAGGGCCTCGAGTCGGCGCAGATCGCCGCCCTCGCGCGCATCAAGAAGTCCGCGGCTGTCGCCAACAAGGAGCTCGGCGTGCTCGACGCCGGCATCGCCGACGCGATCGTCGCCGCCGCCGACGAGGTCATCACGGGCCAGCACGACGAGCACTTCCCCGTCGACACCTACCAGACCGGCTCCGGCACGTCGTCGAACATGAACATGAACGAGGTGCTCGCGACCCTCGCGACCCGCCACCTCGGCGCCGACGTGCACCCCAACGACCACGTCAACGCCTCACAGTCGTCGAACGACGTCTTCCCAACCTCGGTGCACGTCGCCGTGACGCAGGCCCTCATCGAGGACCTCGTGCCCGCGCTCGACTACCTCGCGGTCGCGCTCGAGGAGAAGGCCGAGCTGTGGAAGACCGCCGTCAAGGCCGGCCGCACGCACCTCATGGATGCCACGCCTGTGACGCTCGGCCAGGAGTTCGGTGGCTACGCGCGCCAGATCCGCCTCGGCATCGAGCGCGTCGAGGCGTCGCTCCCCCGCGTCGCCGAGGTGCCGCTCGGTGGCACCGCGGTGGGCACGGGCATCAACACCCCCGCCGGCTTCCCCCAGAAGGTCATCGCGCTCCTCGCGGAGGAGACCGGCCTGCCGATCGTCGAGGCGAAGGACCACTTCGAGGCGCAGGCCAACCGCGACGGCCTCGTCGAGGCATCCGGCGCCCTCCGCACCATCGCGGTCTCGCTGACCAAGATCAACAACGACCTGCGCTGGATGGGCTCCGGCCCCAATACGGGCCTCGGCGAGCTGCACATCCCAGACCTGCAGCCCGGCTCCTCGATCATGCCCGGCAAGGTCAACCCGGTCGTGCCGGAGGCCGTGCTCATGGTCGCCGCGCGCGTCATCGGCAACGACGCGACCGTCGCGTGGGCGGGAGCATCCGGCTCCTTCGAGCTGAACGTCGCAATCCCGGTCATGGGCACCGCGCTGCTCGAGTCGGTGCGCCTGCTCGCGAACGCGTCGCGCGTGCTCGCGGACAAGACCATCAAGGGCCTCGAGGCGAACCTCGAGCGCACCTCGGCGCTCGCGGGCATGTCGCCCTCGATCGTCACCCCGCTCAACAAGTTCATCGGCTACGAGAACGCCGCGAAGATCGCGAAGCACTCCGTCGCCAAGGGCATCACGGTGCGCGAGGCCGTCATCGACCTCGGCTACCTCGAGCGCGGCGAGCTCACGGAGGAGCAGCTCGACAAGGCGCTCGACGTGCTCGCAATGACGGTGCCGCCCACGGCGTAGCCGCAACACCCAGCACGCGGACAACGCGGGTCGGCCACTGGCCGGCCCGCGTTGTTGCGTCAGCGGGCAGGACGCTCGGCTGTGTCCGCAGGCGGGAGCCTCGAAGCGCCCGCGTCAGCGGGGTTCGATGACCGGCACGTGACGCACCGCAGTGCCGTCGAGCGTCTGCACCGCTCGCTCGCCGAGCGGCTCGGCGAGGTCGATCGGGATCAGGAGCGACGGCCCGACCGTGGAACCGCCGGCGCAGAATTCGTGGCTGACGGCATCCCCGCCGACGGGCGCCGCAAGGGCCGAGGAGATCGAGACCTGCACGGCTTCCGGCGTCTCGATGACGACAGCCTCGACGGGGGCGCACTGCGGCTTGACCCGCACGTTGAGCACGAGTTCGGCGCTGTCGAGCGCCGCGAAATCGCCCGTCGGTTCGCGCCCGATCAGGGTGTCGCTCGCGCCGGGGGCGTCATAGGTGTCGAGATAGACGAGGTAGCGGGGCTGGTGCGTGACATTGTCGAAGCGCTGGTAGCCGAGGATCGGCTGCGGCGCGAAGCTCGGGTTTGCGACACCTGACGACTGCACGACGCGGTCGACGATGACGGGGGATGGCGCTGTGCCCCACATCTGCTGCAGGGCCGTCTTGGGCGGTTCGGGGGCGGGCAGCGAGCCGATGAAGCTCATGACCGCGACGACCGCGATCGTGAGGAAGGTGCCGACACCGAGTCCCGAGAGGATGCGGTGGAACGCGTAGGCGGTCGACCCCGGCTCGCTCGCATCGGGGTTCCTCCGCAGCCAGGAAGCGAGGACGCGCCACTGGGAGCGCGGTGAGATGAGTCCCCACAGGAAGAAGACCGCAAGGAGCGCCGCCGCGAAGACCAGAAAACTCACATGACGACTCTACGGCGTGCCGGGGTGGCGTCGACTCGGCCACCCCGGCGCATCCGTCGATCAGGAGAGCTCGTTGGACTCCAGCATGTCGGTGACGAGGGCAGCGATCGCGCTGCGCTCGGACCGCGTGAGGGTGATGTGTCCGAAGAGCGAGTGCCCCTTGAGCGCCTCGATGACGGATGCCACACCGTCATGCCGACCTACGCGAAGGTTGTCGCGCTGGGCAACGTCATGCGTGAGCACGACGCGCGAGTTCTGGCCGATGCGACTGAGGACCGTGAGGAGCACGTTGCGTTCGAGTGACTGCGCCTCGTCGACGATCACGAAGGCGTCGTGGAGCGAGCGGCCGCGGATGTGCGTCAGCGGCAACACCTCCAGCAGGCCGCGGTCGATGACCTCGTCGAGCACGTTCTGCGACACGACCGAACCGAGCGTGTCGAAGACCGCCTGCGCCCAGGGGTTCATCTTCTCGGCCGCATCCCCCGGCAGGTAACCGAGCTCCTGGCCGCCGACGGCGTAGAGCGGGCGGAACACCATGATCTTGCGGTGCTGCTGCTTCTCGAGCACGGCCTCGAGGCCAGCGCACAGGGCGAGCGCCGACTTGCCCGTGCCCGCGCTGCCACCGAGCGAGACGATGCCGACCTCGGGGTCGAGCAGCAGGTCGATCGCGAGCCGCTGCTCGGCTGAGCGGCCGTGGAGGCCGAAGACCTCGCGGTCGCCCCGCACGAGACGCACCTCGCCGCGTGCGGTCACACGCCCGAGGGCGGAGCCCCGGTCGGAGTGGATGACGAGTCCCGTGTTGATCGCGAGGTCACCCGCGGCGCGGGTCGAGAGCTGCTCCTGGTCGTAGAGCGTTGCCATCTGCTCGCTTGAGAGGTCGAGTTCGGCCATGCCCGACCATCCGGAGTCCACCGCCATCTCGGCGCGGTACTCCTCGGCAGCGAGGCCGATGGAGGCGGCCTTGACGCGCATCGGGAGGTCCTTCGACACGACCGTGACGGCGAGGCCCTCCGCCGCGAGGTTCATGGCGACGGCGAGGATGCGCGAGTCGTTGTCACCCAGCTTCAGGCCGGAGGGCAGGGCCTCCATGCTCGAGTGATTGAGCTCGACGCGCAGCGAGCCGCCATTGCCGACCGCGATGGGAAAGTCGAGTCGCTCGTGCTTGACGCGCAGCTCGTCGAGGTTGCGGAGCGCCTGGCGCGCGAAGTACCCGATCTCGGGGTCGTGACGCTTGGCCTCGAGCTCCGAGATGACCACGACGGGGAGGACGACAGCGTGCTCCGCGAAGCGGAAGATCGCCCGGGGATCCGAGAGCAGCACCGAGGTATCGAGCACGTAGGTGCGCTCCGCCTGCTGCACTGCGGCAGGCGGCGAGGCCGCCGGCGCCTGGATCGGATTCGACTGCTCTGCCTTGGACTGGGCCACATTCGCTCCATTCCCGAGCGCAAGGCGCTCGGTTTCTCAGCGAAACGGCCGTGCCCGACGTGGTCGGGCGAACTCGAAACGAACTTACGTGGCCGTCTCGATCAGGCGCCATACCTGATGACTCTGACGCTACGTCCGCGCTGGCGCTGCGGGGTGAGCGACACGCGGCCGGAGGTTACGGACTCGTGAACAGCCGGATCAGGCCGAAACGCCGGCCGCGAACTCGGCAAGCGCCATGCGAAGCAGCGACAGGGTCTCATCGCTCGTCGACACGTGCGGGCTGAAACGGATGCTGCTGGTGCGCACCGTCGCGGAGACGGCATGGTTGTGCAGGGCCGCCGCAAGGGGGGTGACGTGTGCCGCATCGGGCTCCACGACGACGATGCCGGCGCGCTCATCCTGGGCGCGGGGCGAGATGACGGGCAGGCCGAACTCGTCGATGACCGCGAGTACCTGGTCGACCCGTTCGCTGAGCCCCGCCTCGACCTCGTCGATGCCGACGACATCGAGCCGCTCGAGTGCCGTCGCGAGTCGTGCCTGGGCGGCGGGCCGAGGGCGAGAGATCGCGAACGACGCCGCAAAGCGGGGAGCCTCCGGGACATCCGGCGCCCCTCCCGTCCCTGCCGTTTCGAGGAAGTCGGCCGGTTCGTCGAGCCAGCCGGAGAACACGGGCTCGATCCGTTCGAGGGCCCGGTCGCTCATGACGAGGAAGCCCGTGCCGCGACCGGCACGCAGCCACTTCTGCCCACCCGACACGATGACATCCGCGACTTCCCACGGCGCATCGACGGCGCCGAAGGCCTGCACGGCGTCGACAATGAGAAGGCGGTCGCCGATGACCTGGCGGATGCCCTCGAGGTCGATGCGATAGCCGGTGCGGAAGTCGACCACGCTCACGAGGACGGCCGTGACCTCCTCCGGCAGCTCGCGGAAGGTGCCAGGCGTCACTCGGCCATACTCGGGCTCGACCCAGAGTGGCTGCAGCCGGCCGAGGGCGCGCTGTGCCCTCGCGACCGCGAAGAGGGTGCTCGGGTATTCGGCGGCAGAGAGTGCGACGACCCCCTCGAGCCCGAACATGGTGTGCATGATGCCTGTGCTCGTGTCGGGCTGGAACACCACCTGGTCGCTCTCGAAGCCTGTCGCCCTCGCGACGGCCTCGCGCATCCGCTCGTCGTGCTGCTCGGCCGAGTCGAGGGTGCCGAAGCGGGCCCGGCTCGTGAGCTCGGCGACCATGCGTTCCTCGGCGATCACGGGCTCGCCCGCGGGACCGAGGCGCGCGAAGTCGAGGTAGCCGGGGTCCTCAGCGAAGTCGGCGACGTATTCGGCGAGCGGTGCCACGGGGGGCGTGCGACGACGGATCACGAACCGAATCTCCGGTTGCGCGTCGCGTAGTCGCGGAGGGCACGCAGGAAGTCGACCTCTCGGAGGTCTGGCCCGAGCGCCTCGACGAAATAGAACTCGCTGTGGGCGCTCTGCCACAGCATGAAGTCGCTGAGCCGCTGTTCGCCCGAGGTGCGGATGACGAGGTCGGGGTCGGGCTGCCCGCCCGTGTAGAGGTGGTTGCCGATGAGCTCCGGCGTGAGGATGTCTGCCAGGGCGTCGAGCGTGCCGCCCTTGCTGCCGTGTTCCCGCACGATGCTGCGCATGGCGTCAGCGATCTCGCGACGGCCACCGTAGCCGACCGCCAGGTTGATGTGGAGGCCCTTCTTGCCTTCCGTGCGTGCCTCGGCGGCCTTCAACGCGTGCACGAGCGGCTCGGGAAGACCCTCGGGCGACCCGACATGCTGCACGCGCCAGTCGCGGTAGTGCGACAGGTCTTCTGCGAGGTCGGCGATGATCTCGAAGAGCCCGTGCAGCTCGTCCTCCTTGCGGCCGACCAGATTGTCGGTCGAGAGCAGGTAGAGCGTCGCGTGTTTGATGCCAAGATCGTCGCACCACACCAGGAACTCGCGGAACTTCGCTGCGCCCGCGCGATGCCCGTGCGCCACGGCCCCGAGGGAGCGCTGCCGCGCCCAACGACGATTGCCGTCCAGGATCATTGCCACATGCTTCGGCAGTTCCTGCGTGGCGAGCCAGCGCCGGATGCGGTTCTGGTACAGCCCATAGAGGATGCCGCGTCCCAGGGGGACTTCCCGTTTTCGCACGGGTCTACGCTAGCCCACCGGGCCGAAGAGGCTCGGTTTCCTTTCAGGATCGTTCTCCCAGCGAACCCATAGAATCCGGTCATGACCAGCCCCGACTCCCGCGGAACCGGGTCGAGCACCGCACACGAACCCGGTACCGACCTGCCCAACATTCCCCTCCTCGACGACGAGCGGGAACGGCACGGTGCAGAGGTTGAGGCCAAGCCGACCTGGCGCGGATGGATCCACGCGGGCACCTTCCCCCTCGCGATCGTGCTCGGGGCCGTGCTCATCGTGCTCGCCGACGGCACGGCCGCGAAGGTCTCATCGGCGGTCTTCATCGCCTCCTCGATGCTGCTCTTCGGCATCTCGGCGCTCTATCACCGCTTCAACTGGAGCGACCGCACCAAGCGCATCCTGAAGCGACTCGACCACGCCAACATCTTCCTGCTCATCGCGGGCTCCTACACGCCCATCACGGTGCTCGCGCTGCCGGAGGAGAAGTCGTGGCTCCTGCTCGGCCTCGTGTGGGGTGGGGCGCTGCTCGGCATCGGCTTCAGGGTGTTCTGGATCGGCGCACCGCGCTGGCTCTACGTGCCGCTATATGTGCTGCTCGGATGGGCGGCCGTCATGTTCATCGTCGACTTCTTCCGTGCCGATGCCGTCATGATGACCCTCATCATCGTGGGCGGGCTCTGCTACACGGTGGGCGCGGTCGTCTACGGCATGAAGAAGCCGAACCCCGTGCCCGGGGTCTTCGGCTTCCACGAGATCTTCCACACCCTGACGCTCGTGGCGTTCCTCTGCCACTGGACAGGCATCCTGCTCGTGGCGATCGACCCGCCGCTCGTCTAGAGGCCGGCCAACTCAGGCGGAGGCGTCGGGCTTCTGCTCGGCCTGCTCGGCCTGCTCGGCCGCAAGCTTCTCGCGAATTTCGCTGCGGTAACGGGTGCGGCGCACCCGCCGGTTCATGTCGATCGCAATGAACACGACGGCGGCGGCCACCAGGAACGTCGCGATGAAGCCGATGACGCCGGGCGTGACTGTGTTGGGGTCGAACTCCGCGTCCTCGGCAGCCCTCAGGATCGCGAAGAGCATGGTGGTGGACTCGATAACGAGTGCACTCATGCGCTCGCCTCCTCACTGCTGGCCGGTTCGCCAGTGTCGCTGATGCCGGCGAACAGGTCGTCCTCCGGGGTCGTGGTCGGCACGCGTGACTGCACGAGCTCGTAATCCTCGAAGGGCCAGGCCTCCCGCTGGAGGTCGAGCGTCCAGAAGAAGAACGAGCTGTCGGGCGGCACCTGGCTCGCGTGGGCGCGCAGGGCGGCATCGCGCACCTCGAAGAAGTCGCCGCAGGGCACATGCGTCGTCGCGGTGTCTGGCTTGGTGCCCATCCAGCCGAGCATCCGTTCGACCTCCTCGAGGAGGTGCGACTCGGGGTCGCGCGCCCGCAGGGCATCCGCGAGGGCATTGATCTTGGTGGGGTTGAAGCCTCGGTCGTAGTAGACCTTCTGCGCCTGCCAAGGTTCCCCCGCCTCGGGGTAGCGCTCGGCATCCGCCGCCGCCTCGATCGCGAACATCGTCACGTCGTGCGTCTTGATGTGGTCCGGATGCGGGTAGCCGCCGTTCTCGTCATAAGTCACGACGACCTGCGGCCGGAACTCGCGGATGATCTTGACCAGCGGCGCGCCCGAGTGCTCGACGGGGATCGTCGCGAAGGAGTTCGCCGGCAGGAGTTCGCCCTCGGCGGGCAGACCGGAGTCCATATAGCCGAGCCAGCGGTGCTGGACGCCCAGCACCTCCTGCGCCTTCGCCATCTCGTAACGGCGGAACCCACCCATGTCGCGATCGGCCATCGCCCGCGGGTCGAGGCCCTCATAGAGCACGTCACCGCGCTCACCGCCCGTGCAGCTCACGACCATGACCTCAGCGCCCTGCGCGAGGTAGTAGGCCGCGGTCGCGGCGCCCTTGCTCGACTCGTCGTCGGGGTGGGCGTGCACGGCCAAGAGTCGCCTGGTCACGGTGCTCCTTCGATGCGAATAGTCTTGAAGACAAGCGTAAGGGGAGACAGTGACAGGCGTAGACCAGGCGGGCGAGAACTTCGCGACGGCCACGGATGCGGCCGCTCTCGACGCTCGCTACGGCCGCACCCCGCAGCGCCGCGCCCGCCAGAAACTCCTCGCGTGGGCCAGCGCGATCGCCGTCGCCCTCGTCTTCGTGGCCTGGGTCGCGTGGGCCGCCTTCGACGGCACGGCGGCATCCCTCCAGTCCCGGATGCTCGGCTCAGACATCCGGGCGGATCGCAGCGTCATGATCACCTACGAGGTCAGTGCACCCGCAGGTTCCGAGGTCTCGTGTGCCCTCGAGGTGCAGAACGACAAGCACGCGATCGTGGGCTGGAAGATCGTCGACCTGCCCGCATCCGAACGCTACACACGAACCTTCACCGATGAGGTGCGCACGGTAGATCAGGGCGTCACAGGCTTGATCTACCGCTGCTGGCTGACGTAGTATCGCCTCAGACGAGATCGGCCGGTTGGCCGATCTCATTCGTTTATGCGAGTCGATCAACAGATTCGCATACCTATGGGCCGCACCTCCTTCCCTGGCGAGCGGCCCCTTCGTGTTGAGGGAGTACACCATGTCCGGGCAGATCACGGAAACCTGGCTGACGCAGGAGGCATACGACCGGCGCAAGGCCGAACTCGAACACCTCTCGGGCGAGGGCCGCTCGGAGATCGCGAAGCGCATCGAGGCGGCACGCGAAGAGGGCGACCTCAAGGAGAACGGCGGCTACCACGCTGCCAAGGAGGAGCAGGGCAAGATCGAGGCGCGCATCCGCGTGCTCACCGAACTCCTGCGCCACGCCAAGGTGGGCGAGCCCGCCGAGTCCGGCGTCGTCGCCTCCGGCAGCGTCGTGACGGCGCTCGTCATGGGCGATGAAGAGGTCTTCCTGCTCGGCAGCCGCGAGATCGTCGACGATGAGGCCGACAGCGAGCTCGACGTCTACAGCGAGGGCAGCCCGCTCGGCGAGGCCATCCTGGGCCTCAAGGTCGGCGACAAGACCTGCTACACGGCGCCGAACGGCCGCGAGATCTCTGTCGAGGTCAAGAAGGTCGAGCCCTACCAGCCGTAGGCTCACCTTTCGTTATTCAGGAGGGGGAAAGGCGCCCCTTCCTGAATAACTCAGATCAGAAGTCGATGCGCGGGTCGTAGCCGGCTTCGCGCAGGCGCTCGAGCACGCGCTGCACATGCTCGGGACCTCGCGTCTCGATGCTCAGCTCGATCTCGACCTCACCCATGAGGGTGTTGCGGTTGTGCCGCGTGTGCAGCACCTCGACGACGTTGGCATTGGCCTCGCTGATGAGCTCGGCGATGCGGGCCAGCTGTCCGGGACGGTCAGGCAGCATGAGTCGTAGCTTGAGGTAGCGATCGGATGCCACGAGGCCGCGTGAGATCACGCGCTCCATGACCTGCGGGTCGATGTTGCCACCGCTGAGGATCGCGACCGTCACGCCCGTGTCCTTGACCTTGCCAGTGAGGATCGCCGCGACCGCGGCGGCACCGGCGGGTTCGACCACGAGCTTGGCGCGCTCGAGCAGCACCAGCAGGGCGCGGGCGATGTCATCATCCGTCACCGTGACGATCTCGTCGACCGTCTCGCGGATGATCTCGAAGTTGAGCACGCCGGGGGTCGCGACGGCGATGCCGTCGGCGATCGTGGGGGCGACGACGACGGGCGTGGGGCAGCCCGCTGCGATCGACCCCGGGTATGGTGCGGCGTTCGCGGCCTGCACGCCGATGACCCGCACGGGCCGACCGAGCGTCGCGAGCTTCTGGTGGAGCGCGCTCGCGACGCCTGCCGCGAGACCTCCGCCGCCGATCGGCACGATCACGGTCTCAAGGTCGGGCACCTGCTCGAGCATCTCGAATGCGAGCGTGCCCTGGCCTGCCACGACGTCGTGGTGGTCGAAGGGCGGGATGAGCACGGCGCCCGTCGACTCCGCGAATGCCGCGGCGGCGCGGAGCGGCTCCTCGACCGTGTGCCCACGCAGCACGACCTCGGCGCCGTAACTCCGAGTCGCCTGCAGCTTCGGCAGGGCAACGCCGACGGGCATGAAGATCGTCGCGGCGATGCCGAGCTCACGCGCCGCAAAGGCGACGCCCTGCGCGTGATTGCCGGCCGAGGCGGCCACGACGCCGCGTGCACGTTCCTCGGGCGAGAGCTGCGAGAGCCGGTTGTAGGCTCCGCGGATCTTGTACGAACCCGTGCGCTGCAGCGACTCGCACTTGAGGTGGACGGGGGCGCCGACGAGGTCGGAAAGGTAACGCGAGCTCTCCATGGGGGTGACCTGCGCCACTTTGCTCACGCGCTCGCAGGCCGCCTCGAACTCCGCGAGCGTCGGGCCCGGAATCGCACGCACCTCGGTCGTCGCCGTCGCCGCTGTCGTGTCAGTCATTGCCTGGCTCCTTCCGGCCGTGTCAGCGATCGTCGCGAGATGCTGGCCTCCCTGCCCCACTTCTCCGCGAGCGAGACGCCACCCGGCTCCTTCCATCGCTGGCGCGCGATGTAGCCGATCATGACGTTGAGCGTCGCGACGACGGGCACCGCGAAGAGCGCGCCGGGGATGCCCGCAAGGAAGCTTCCGCCCCCGACGGCGAGCACGACTGCGAGGGGATGAATCTTGACCGCGTTGCCCATGATGAGCGGCTGCAGCACGTGGCTCTCGACCTGCTGCACCAGGAGCACGATGCCGAGCATGATGAGCGCGACCACGATGTCCTTGAAGACGAGCGCGATGAAGACCGCGAGGGCACCCGTCAGCACGGCACCCACGATCGGTACGAAGGCGCCGAGGAAGACCGCGACCGCGATCGGCACGACGAGGGGCAACTGGAGGATGAAGGCTCCGAGGCCGATGCCGATCGCATCGATCGCCGCAACGAAGATCTGCACCTTGACGAACTGCGTCAGCGTGCCCCAGCCCGCACGACCAGAGCCGTCGATCGCGGGACGAGCGGCCACGGGGAAGATCCGCACGAACCAGTGCCAGATCGTGCGCCCGTCGACGACGATGATGATCGTTGCGAAGAGCACCAGGAAGAGTCCCGCGACGAAGTGGCCCGCGGTCGAGCCGATCGACATCGCGCCGCTCACGAGCACCTCGCTGTCGCGCTGCACGCTCGTCCAGATCTCAGCCGCGTACTCCGTGATCTGGTCCTCGGAGAGGTGCAGGGGGGATGCGAGCAGGAAGTCCTTGAGCTCCTCCCACGCCTCGAGCGACTGCACCTGGAGTTGAGGAAGCCCGGCCCGCACCTCCAGGACGATGAGCACGACCAGCCCACCGACGAAGGTCGCGAGGGAGACGAGGGCGGTGATGATCGCGAGCCAGCGGGGCCAACGGTGCCGCTGCAGGAACTGCGAGAAGGGAACGAGGAGCGCGCTGATGAGGATCGCGATCATGAGCGGCACGACGATGATGCGCAGTTCCATGATGAGGAAGACCAGGAGGGCGACGACCGCCGCGATCGCGAGGATGCGCCACGACCAGGCACCCGCGACACGCATGCCGCGCGGCACCAGTTCTTCCTCGCGGGCGCGCTGCGGCACGGAGGGAGAGGACTTGCTCCGACCGAAGATCACCCGGCAAGTCTAGACGGGCGAGGCCCCGCCGCCCCGCTGTATTCCGAAGGACGCATACATGCGGATCGTGCCGTGTCGGTGGGCGGGGTTAGTGTCGGAGATCATGGCTGATACAGACCCTCGGGCAACCCATCTCTCGGCGGCTCAGGCCCGCCGCCTCGCGCTCGGTGCGCAGGGCTTCGGGTCGCGGGCGGGCGAGGGTGGTGGCATCCGTCGGCTGCGTGGCCTCGTGCGGAGTCTCGGCCTGCTGCAGCTCGACTCCGTCAACGTCTTCGAGCGCAGCCACTACCTTCCCGCCTTCTCGCGGCTCGGGGCCTACGACAAGACGCAGCTCGATCGACTCACCTTCGACCCGGCGGGTGGGCACACGGAGTACTGGGCGCACGAGGCCGCCGTCATCCCCCTCGAGACCTGGCCGCTCCTGCGCTGGCGCATGGAGGACCGGCGCACGAAAGCGATGGGCGATCCCGAGCACTGGGCGCACAGCAACCAGCCCATGCTCGACTGGCTTCGCGACGAGCTCGCAGAGAAGGGGCCCCTAGCGGCCAGCGCGATCGAGCACGACGCCAACCGTCGGAGCGGGCCGTGGTGGGGCTGGTCCGATGTCAAGCGCGGCCTCGAGTACCTCTTCGCGTGGGGCGACGTCGTGAGCGCGGGCCGCACCCGCTTCGAGCGCCGCTACGCGCTGCCCGAGCAGGTCATGCCCCAGCGAATCCTCGACACGACGGTGGAGCGCTCCGAGGCGCAGCGACAGCTCGTCGAGATCGGGACACGCGCCCACGGCGTCGGCACCGCCGCCGACCTCGCCGACTACTTCCGCATGTCGACGGCCGAGGCGAGCACCGCCATCCGCAGCCTGACGGATGAGGGCGTGCTCGAGCCGGTCACGGTCGAAGGTTGGACCCGCGGCGGTAAGCCGCTCCCCGCGTGGAAGCATCGGGACGCCAAGGTGCCGCGGCGCATCCAGGCCGCGGCCCTCCTCTCACCCTTCGACCCCGTCGTCTGGTTTCGCCCGAGAGCCGAGCGCCTCTTCGACTTCCACTACCGCATCGAGATCTACACGCCCGAACCGAAACGGGTCTACGGCTACTACTCGCTGCCGATCCTCCTCGACGATCGCCTCGTCGGAAGGGTTGACCTCAAGAGCGACCGCAAGGCCGGCATCCTGCGCGTGCAGTCCGCCTGGCAGGAGGCGGATGCGCCCGCCGAGACGGCGGCACGACTCGCTCCCCTGCTGCAGCAGGCCGCCGCGTGGCAGGACCTCGGCGCGGTCGACGTCGTCGACCGCGGCACACTCGCGCCTGCGCTCGCCGCTGAGCTTCGCTAGAAGCCGCTGCCGATCGTGCGGAGGCGGGCGATGCGCTTCTCGATCGGCGGATGTGTCGAGAACATGCGGTCCACGATGCCCGGCTTGGTCGGGTCGCTCAGCCACATGTGCGCCATAGACGTGTTCTGGCGCTTCATGGGCCGACCGTACTGGCCCAGCTTCGCGAGGGCACTCGCGAGGGCTTCCGGATGCCGCGTGGTCATGGCGCCCGTCGCATCCGCAAGGTACTCGCGCTCACGTGACACCGCCGCCTGCACCATGGTGGCTGCGAGGGGCGCGAGGATCATGGCGGCGATGCCGAGGACCAGCACGATGGGGTTGCCGCCATTGTTGTTGCGGTTGCCGCCGAAGAACGACATGCGCATGAGGATGTCGGCGATGAAGCCGATCGCGACGACGAGGCCGAAGACGATCGTCGTGACGCGGATGTCGTAGTTCTTGACGTGCCCCATCTCGTGCGCCATGACGCCCTCGAGCTCCGCATCCGTCATCATCTCGAGCAAGCCCGTCGTCGCCGCGACGACAGCGTGCTTCGGGTCACGGCCGGCCGCGAAGGCGTTGGGTGCGGGGTCGTCGACGATGTAGACCTTCGGCATCGGGAGCCCCTCGGTGATGGAGAGGTTCTCGACGATGCGGTACAGCCGCGGGTCATCACGCTTCTCGATCGGGCGCGCGCCGCTCAGTGCGACGGCCTGGCGCCCCGAAGCGAAGTACTGGATCACCACATAGATCAGGGCACCGACGATCGTGCCGGTGAAGATGGTCCAGTTGCCGCCGCCCCAGATGGCATCCGCGGCAAAGGCGAGCACGGCGATGAGCACGAGAAACAGCAGGATGATGAAGACGGTGTTGCGCTTGTTCCTCGCTATGGCGCGATACATTCAGCCCCCGACGCCCGAGGTCAGAACTGGACGCGCGGCGGCTCGGCGATCGCCGCCGAGTCCGACACCTCGAAGAACTCGCGCTCGTTGAAGCCGAGGCCCCGCACGAAGAGCGTGTTCGGAAAGACCTTGATCTTGGTGTTGAGCTCGCGCACCCCACCGTTGTAGAAGCGGCGAGCCGCCTGGATCTTGTCTTCCGTGTCGACGAGCTCGCCCTGCAGCTGCAGGTAGTTCTGGCTCGCCTGGAGCTGCGGGTAGGCCTCGGCGACGGCGAAGATGCTCTTCAGCGCCGACTGCATGTGGTTCTCGGCGACTGCCGCCTCGGCAGGGCTGCCCGCGCTGAGCGACTCCGCACGAGCCTTCGTGACCGCCTCGAAGACGCCCTTCTCGTGTGCCGCGTAACCCTTGACCGTCTCGATCAGGTTCGGCAGCAGGTCGGCACGCCGCTTGAGCTGCACCGTGATGTCACTCCACGCCTCGTCGACGCGCACGTTGAGGGTGACCAGGCCGTTGTAGGTGGCCCAGAGATAGATGCCCACCACCACGACGAGCAGGACGATGATGCCGAAGATGATGAGGAGTTCCATGGCAGAACTATAGCGAAGGGGTGCTGTGGGCCGGCTGCGGGATTTGCGAGGCCAGCGCCCCGCTATTGATACGCTCGCGCCTCCCCACTCAAGGCGCTCAGGGACCGAGCACGCGGCGGATGTAGCGGTTCGTGAAGGTGCGGTGCGGATCGAGCCGGTCGCGCACCGCGAGGAACTCCGCGAAGCGCTCGTAGCGCGGCGCGAGGGATGCGGCATCCTGCGTGTGCATCTTGCCCCAGTGCGGCCGCCCGTCGTGTGCGGCGAGGATCGACTCGACCGCGGCGAAGTACTCGTGGTGGTCGTCGCGGAAGTAGCGGTGCACCGCGATGTAGCCGCTCTCACGACCGTGCGAGGTCGCCAGGAGGGAGTCATCGGGTGCCGTCGCGCGCACCTCGATCGGGAACGAGATGCGCCAACCCCTCGCGTCGATGAGCGTGCGGATCTCCCACAGCGCGGCGCCGAGGGCCTCGATCGGCACCGAGTACTCCATCTCGCGGAAGCGCACCGAGCGCCTGGTCGCGAAGACCAGGTGCGAGACATCCGTGTAGTCGCGGTCGCCGATGAGTCGGGTCGCGAGCCGGTTCACGCCCGGGATAACGGCCGGAGCGGCGCGGCCGGCGGCACAGGTCGCCGCGAAGACGCCGTTCGAGAGCAGGGCCTCGTCGACCCAGCGGCCAATGGGCGAGAGGGGTGCGGATGCCGCATCCGCGGGCAGGCGGGTGTTGGTCTTCGTCAGCACGGTCGCCGTGTGGGGAAACCAGTAGAACTCGAAGTGGTCGGCGCCGCGCATCCGCTCGCTCACCTCGTCGAGCACGGCATCGAGGGGTTCGGGTCGTTCGACCGCCTGCAGGAGGAACGACGGCACGCACGCGACCGTCACGTCGACGAGCACACCGAGCGCGCCGAGGCCGACCCGCACGGCAGGCAGGAGCTCGCTCGACTCGTCGATCGAGAGCACCTCGCCCTCCGCTGTGACGAGGGTGGCGCCGACGATGCGGCTCGCGAGGCCGCCGAAACGGATGCCCGTTCCGTGCGTCCCCGTCGAGATGGCGCCCGCGATCGTCTGCCGGTCGATGTCGCCCATGTTCTCGAGCGCGAGGCCCAGTGGGTCGAGGAGGGCGGGGAGCTCGTGCAGCCGCGTGCCGGCGCCCAGCCGCACACGACCGCTCGCGGCATCCGCTTCGATCAGGCCGCTCAGGGCGGAGACGTCGACCTGCACGCCCTCCGCGGCCGCGATGGCCGAGAAGCTGTGGCTCGCGCCGACACAGGTGACGGTGAGCGCGCGCTCGCGGGCGAAGCGGACCGCGCCCACGACCTCCTCGACCGAGCGGGGACGCGCCACGAAGACAGGCCGGGCCGACTGCGAGCGCCCCCAGTTGCGCCAGCGCCGACCGGGGAGCACGAACTCCGGCACCCAGGCGCTCGAACTCGTCTGCACGCTCACACTCATAGGAAGGCCATCCCCTCACCCCGGTAACTCGGCACCGTGCCGACGACCTCGGCACCGTCGACGAGCACGAAGTCGTTGACGTGCTCGGCCAGCTCCCCCGCCTTGGCGTGCCGCAGCCACACGCGGTCACCCACCGCGAGCGCGGCCGCCCCAGGCCCTGCGAGCGGGGTCTGCACCTCGCCCGCCATCTCGCGCGGCAGCATCCGCAGCCCCTCCGGCCAGACGGCGACCGGCAGCCGGTCGGCACCCGGTGGGCCGGATGCGACCCAGCCGCCGCCGAGGAGCGTCGCGAGGTGCGGGCGTGGCTTGCGCACGACGGGCAGCGCGAAGACGGCCGCGGGCGCCGGGCTGAAGCTGCGGTAGTGGTCGAAGAGGTGGGGGCCGAAGAGCCCGCTGCCCGCGGCGACCTCCGTGACCGAGTCATCCGCCGTCGTCGTCTCGAGCGAACCCGTGCCGCCGCCGTTGACGAACTCGAGCTCGGCGACGCCCCGCACCGCGGCGACCGCGAGGGCCCGACGCTCCGCAAGCTCGGCGGCAGAACGGCGCTTCATCCAGCGGATGACCGCGCCGCCGGCCGGCCCCGAATCATCCGCGACTCCTGCAAGCTGGCCCTCATAGGCCATCATGCCCACGAGCGCGAAGCCGGGACGGCGCGCGATCTGCTCCGCGAGGGTGCGCGCCTGCTCGACCGTGTGCACGGGAGAACGCCACGTGCCGACGTGCCCGAGCAGCCGGGAGTCCCAGGAAGCGTCGAGTTCGAGGCACACGCGCACGGGCGGCCGGTTCATGGGGGCCGCCACGGCGTCGACGAGGTCGAGGTGCTCGACGGAATCCACCATGAGGGTGATGCGGCGCGAGGCATCCGCATCATCGAACAGCGCGCGGAGCGACGCGCGATCCGCCGTCGGGTAGCCCACGACGATGTCGTCGATGCCACTCGTGCGCGACAACCACAGCGCCTCCGCGAGCGTGTACGCGAGCACGCCCTCGAAGCCGGGTTGCGCGAGCACGCTCTCGAGCGCCGAGCGCACGCGCAGGGACTTGCTGGCGACACGGATGCGCGTGCCCGCCGCCCGCTCGCGCAGCATCCGCGCATTCGCCGCCAGCGCGGGCAACGAGAGCACCGCGAGGGGCGGGTCGATGGACGCGGTGGCGGCGGAGAGGGACTCCCAATGGGACGCCGAGGTGCGCCACCCGGCGAGCGACTCGGGAAGCACGAAGGCGGTGGGCATGACCCCACAATCGTGGTCGGCATATCACCCTGTCAACTGGCGGGAGGGGTGCGCCCGAGCGACGCCGCCCACAGCCCGCGCCACGCTCACGAAATCAACCGAAATGATGACGACAGGGCTGGACTCCTCACGTAGTCTCACTCGTAGACCAATCTGTCCACAATCGCCCAGCAGCCGCAGGCACCCCCACCCCGAGACGAGTGACGGTGCGAAGTACTTTCTCCGACCGCGAGGCCACGCGCCCCCAGGTGCGCTACTGGCGCGCCCTCGCGGTCGCGCTACTGCTCGGCACGCTGGTGTCCGGCGCTCCAAGCGCCTCCGCGGCCCCCGACGAGACCTTTGCTCCGGATGCCGTGCAGGAGGAGGCGGGACCCCTCACCATCACGGCGCCCGCCGAGGGCGCGTTCATCGACCGCAACAGCCTCACGGTCCGCGGCACCGGTACGGCTGCCGGGGCGACGATCAGCGTCACGGTCGACGGCACGGAGGCCTGCACGGCGACGGTCACCGAGACGGATGACGAGCTCACCTGGGCCTGCAGCATCGGCACCCTCACGAATGGTGCGAACCGCGTCGTGACCGTGACGCAGGCCGACGGCGGCGACGTCACGAGCGCCTCCGTCACGGTGCACGTGCTCGGGCCGCCGACGATCGACGACATGAGGCTCACGACGGGCGTCATCTCCGGCTCGGCGCATCCGGGAGCCACCGTGCAGGTCACGCTCTCGCGCGGGGCCGGGTCATGCACGACCACGGCCACCTCGACGCGCTACTGGTCGTGCACCCCCGGCACGCCCGGCGGGCGCGTAGCTGCCGCCGTGTACGACGTGAGCGCTCGACAGTCACACGCCTCGATCGGCCCAGAGGGCAGCCGCTCCTCGCCGACGACACGCACGATCGAGATCGACAACATCGCACCGCAGCCGCCCGTCATCACCTCCCCGACCGGGGACTACCGCCTGCTGCGCCTTCCCGCGACCTTCACCGGCACGGGAGAGGAGGGCGGCAGCGTCGACGTCTACCTCGACGGCGTGCCCGTCTGCAGCGCGCGCGTGGCGGCCGGGGCGTGGTCGTGCGTCGGAGGGAGCGCCCTCAGCAATGCCGCCCACGAGGTCCGCGCCATCCAGATCGACGAGGCGGGCAATCACAGCCCGCCGAGCGCCGCCATCCGCGTCTTCTTCGGGCCCCGGCCGGCAGCGCCGACGCCCGAGCAACCTGGCACCCCTTCACCGAGCCCAACGCCTAGCGAGACGCCGCAGGAGGTGCCGCCGCCCAGCACGCCGAGCCCCTCCGCGGTGGCGCCGCTTCCTCCCCTCGCGGGGGATGCCGCCCCCGACGCCTTCAGCAACTGGGGCACGCCCACGACCTTCGGCGACGGCCTCCCGAGCCTGCGTGAGAGCGTCGAGCGCGGCAACTGGTGGCGTGCGCCCCTCATCGCGCTGGGAGGCATCGCACTGATCGCCCTGCCGAGCCGGCTGCTCGCAAGCGAGCTCCGGGGGCGCGTGCGCGAGCGTCGACCGGTCGCGGTGCGCAACCGCGAACCCGTGCCGCTCATCGGCCAGCACACGACCGGCATGACACCGTGGCTCTCCGCCGCGCTCCCCTTCGCCGTCACGGTTGCCTTCATGGTCGTCTCCAACGGCGTCGATGCAGAAGTGCGCTACCTCCGCCTCGCGGCGGCTGTCTCCGTGGCACTCGGCCTACTCAATCTCGTCGGAGTCGCCATTGCGACCCGCCTCGGACGCCTCTGGCAGGGCGTCGACGGGCGCATCCGTTTCCGTCCCATGCTGCTTGCTGCGGCGATCGCGACAGGCCTCTTCTCGCGGCTCATCGGCATCGTGCCGCCCTTCGTCTCGGGCACCCTCATCGGCGTGCGGATGCCCCACGAGACACCCGTGCGCAGTCGCGCCATCGTGCACCTGCTGCAGGTGGGCACCGTGCTCGGGCTCGGCCTCGTCGGCTGGGTGGGCCACTCGGCGGTCGGCGATGTCGTCGGCTTCTGGCCCTCGCTCCTCAGTGAGATCCTCGCGGCGCTGTGCCTCGTCGGCGTCGGCTCGACGATCGTGCTGCTCCTGCCGGTCGGGGCGCTCCCGGGGCGCGTCCTGTGGGAATGGCACCGCTGGGCCTGGTTCTGCATCGCGCTGGCGGGCTGCACGATCGCCTTCGCACCCCTGCTCGGCGGACCCGATTCACACTGGCCGCTCGCGACGCTGCTCATCATCGCCGCGAGCATCGCGGCCCTCTTCATCGGCGCCTGGGCGACCCTCCGCTTCCTCGTGCGCCAGCCGGACTGACCCGAGCGTCAGAACAGGGCGGGCTCGGGGGTCTCGTCGATCGGTTCCACGAGTTGGGGCCCGTCGTTGCGCACGCTGTTCACCGCGCGCGAGACGGGGTGGTAGGCCAACTCGTTCGCGACATCCCGCGACGACAGCTGCAGCAGCTCGACCCGCTCCGAGGGATCGAGATGACCGCCAAGCCAGTCGTCCATGCACTCGCGCGTCACGAAGGCGGGCATGCGATCGTGCACCTCGCCCGGGGCGACATGCGCGTCGAGCGTCACGATGGCCATCGACAACTGCCACGCGGCATCCGCCCCGCCCTTGGGGTCGCGCCAAGGACGGATGATGCCCGCCATCGCGATGTCACCCTCGTCACGGTGGATGAAATAGGGCTGCTTGCCATCTGGCAGCGCGCGCCACTCGTAGTATCCGAGGGCCGGGACGATGCACGGATGCTCGGCGAAGGCCGACGCGAAGAGCCGGTTGCTCGTGACCGTCTCGATGCGGGCGTTGATGATCGGCTTGCCGCCGCCGAATGTTGGCGACGAGGGCGGCACGATGCCCCAGCGCACACCCGCGACCTGGCGCTCACCCTCATGCTCGCGGATGACCGGGACAGTGTCGGTCGGCGCGATGTTGTAGCGGGGGCGCCAGTCGTTGAAGTCGCCGCCTCTCGCGACGTACTCCTGGATGAGGTCGTCAGTCTCCTTGTTCATCGCGAAGCGTCCGCACATGCCTCAACGCTACGCCCGGCCGGCGACACGGGCCACGGGACATCCGTCACGAAGCGCACCCGGGCGCGCCGAAGTTGTGCCCCCACTGGGATTCGAACCCAGACTGAATCGATTTTAAGTCGACTGCCTCTGCCGGTTGGGCTATGGGGGCGAAGACCGCCCCCGCAGTCTACTTGCGGGCCGGAGCGGCCTTGGGGCGAGCCGCGTACTCCTCGAAGACCGCGCGAGGCGCGTTGCGCATCTCGATGCCCACCGTGTCGCGGCGGAACAGGAAGGAGATGATCCAGTTGCCGAAGACGCGGGCCTTGCGCTCCCACATGGGCATCGCTAGGCCGTGGTAGCCGCGGTGCATGACCCACGCGAGCACACCCTTGACGGCGATGCCACCCGACTGGAACACGCCGTGGCCGATGCCGAGGCCGGCGACCGCGCCGAGGTTCTTGTGGAAGTACTCGCGGGGCTCGTCGCCACGCAGGTGGCCGACGAGGTTCTTCGCGAGGAGCTTGCCCTGGCGCACGGCGTGCTGTGCGTTCGGCACGCACATGCCCGCGACGCCGCCGCCGCTGAGGTCGGGAACGGCGCTGACGTCGCCAGCACCCCAGACGTCGGGAACGACCTCGCCGTCTTCAGTGCGCGCGCGCAGGTCGGCACCAAGACGCAGGCGACCGCGCTCCTCGAGGGGAAGGTCGGTGTTGCGCAGCACGGGGTGCGCCATGACGCCCGCCGTCCAGATGATCGTGTCGGACTCGAACACCTGGCCCGTCGAGGTCTCGATGCGACCGTCGACCGCCGAGGTGAGCTGCGTCTCGAGGTGCACCTCGGCGCCGCGCTTCTTCAGGTTGTCGAGCACCCAGTGGCTCGTCTTGAGCGATACCTCGGGCATGATGCGGTCCATCGCCTCGATGAGGTGGAAGTGCGTGTCTTCGAAGCTGAGGTTAGGGTGCTGCGCGAGCAGTGCGCTCGCGAAGCTGCGCAGCTCTGCGAACACCTCGATGCCCGCGAAGCCGCCGCCGACGACAGTGACCGTGAGCAGACGGTCACGCTCGGGGCCGGCGGGGAGGGCGGATGCCTTCTCGAAGTTGCCGACGATGCGGTCGCGGATCGCCGCGGCCTCCTCGATCGTCTTGAGGCCGAACGCGTTGTCGGCGATGCCCGGGATGGGGAAGGTGCGGGTGATCGCGCCCGCCGTGACCACGACGATGTCGTACTCGAAGGCCCACTCCTCGCCGACCTCAGGTGTGATGGTCGCGGTCTTCGACGCGTGGTCGATCGCCGTGACGCGGGCCGCGACCACATTGGTCGACTTGAGGTGGCGCCGCAAGGGAACCACGGCGTGCCGCGACTCGACGGTGCCAGCAGCCACCTCAGGCAGGAAGGGCTGGTAGGTCATGTACGGGAGCGGGTCTACGACCGTGACCTCGGCCTCACCGCGACGCAGAAGCTTCTCCAGCTTGAGCGCAGTGTAGAAACCGGCATATCCGCCGCCGACGATGAGGATTTTTGGCACGACGGCGATTCTACTCTTTTCGGCGCAGTCTCCCGAATTCGCGCGCCGCAAGCCACCCGGCGACACCGAACGCGAGGGCGAAGATCGTGTACACGAGCACGGGGATGCCGACGAAACGCAGCTGGTCGAGCGTCGGCAGCACGGTGCCGAGAGGGCTCACGGGGCCTGCCACCTCCGGCTCCTCGATGGGAGTCGGCGACGGCAGCACGGGTGTTGGCGTCGGGATCGGCTCCGCAT
The DNA here is from genome assembly GCA_015234465.1 of Salinibacterium sp. Lineage (GTDB taxonomy): Bacteria > Actinomycetota > Actinomycetes > Actinomycetales > Microbacteriaceae > Homoserinimonas. Next base: position 254,322 of record JADGNA010000008.1, read on the forward strand.
CCGCGCGGCGGTAGAGCCGGATCCAGTCGGCGAGAAGCTGGGCGGGATCCTCCCCCACCGTCGCGACGGAACCCGAGACCGCGGCATCCGCGTCGATGAGCCCGTGCCCATAGATGGGACTTGGGTCACGCTGGCCGGGCACCTGCCGCGCCGTCTCGGTGATGCGGTTGATGACGTCGCCCGCGTTCAGCCCCGGATGCGCCGAGCGCACGAGGGCGACGAGGCCCGCGACGATCGGCGCGGCCCCGCTCGTGCCGCCCCAGGCCGAGTACCCGCCGCCGGGGGTCGCCCCGACGAGTTCCTCACTCGGTGCCGACACCGAGATCGTGATGCCCTGGGACGAGGCGTCGAAGCTCGCATTGCCGCGCCGGTCGACGCCCGCGACCGTCAGCACGCCCGGCATGGTGGCGGGCGCCCCGACCTGGGTCGTACCGCTGCCACGGTTGCCGGCCGCCGCCACGACGACGACGTCGTTCTGCATCGCGTAGAGGAAGGCCTCATCCCAGCTCTCGGGCCACTCGATCGTGTTGCGCGTGAGCGACATGTTGATGACGTCGGCGCCATTGTCGACCGACCAACGCACCGCCTGCGCGATCTGGTCATCGGAGGGCACGGTCCCCACCCCGAAGCCGACCGACACCGAGAGGAGGTTCGACTCGGGCGCGACACCGATCACGCCGGAATCGGTGCCCGTGCCGCGACCAGCCAGCAGCGACGCGACCATGGTGCCGTGCTCGCGACTCGAGTAGCCGACGGGCGTCTGCCCATCGGGAGCACCCACGCCCGAGACATCCGTGCCCCCGACGACCGCACCCGCGAGGTCGGGGTGCGTGCCATCGATGCCCGTGTCGATGACGGCGACCGTGACGCCAGCGCCGCGTGTCTTCGTCCAGGCCTGCGTGATGCCGTAGTCGTCGAGCCAGTACTCGCGATCACGGATGCTGTCTGCCGCGGCAGGTGGCGCCGCCGGCGAGACGAGCGCCAGGAGGAAGGCAGCGACGAGTGCCGACGCGAGGGTGGAGACCCGCCGGCGCTGAGGCGTCACTTCACCCCGCTCGCCGTCGGTGAGTCACCCTCTTCGTCGGAATAGTCGGCGCACTCGCACACCTGGGGCGACCAGTCGGCACGTTCGAGGGCGAGGTCGCCGATCGGGTTCACTCCGGGGCCCGCCGCGAGCGAATGCCCCACGAGCGCGTGCAGGCACTTCACGCGGGTGGGCATGCCGCCGGCCGAGATGCCCGCGATCTCCTCGACGTGCTCGATGCTCTCGCGGTCGGCGAGGTAGGCCTCGTGCGCGGCACGGTAGGCATCCGCCATGTCGCCCTCGAGGAGCGCTGCGAGCTCAGGCATGGCACCCGTGGCTTCCAGCGTCGAGACCGCGGCCGTCGCCGCCGGGTGGCACAGGTAGTAGAGCGTCGGGAAGGGGGTACCGTCGGCGAGACGCGGCCGCGTCGACACGACAGTCGGGGCACCACATGCGCACCTGGCGGCGATGCCAACCACGTCGCGTGCGGGACGGCCGAGCTGGCGCGTCACGATGCGCACATCCTCGGCGCTTGGCGGGTCGAACGGGGGTGTCGCCATCAGTCGACCTCCTGAATCTCTGGGGCAACGATCTCGGAGGGCGGGGCATCCGTCAGCGCAGCCGTGAACACGGACGACAGCATCGCGTCGACCCAGTCGACCTCCGTCGTGAGCACCTCGTCACTGATTGGCAGGCCGGATTCCGTCACGGGAGTCTGGCCGTCGTCGATCACGAGGTAGCTGAACTCGCCCGGCTTGACGTAGTAGAGGCGCTCACGCGCCTGCGCCTCGACATAGCTCGGGTCGTCCCAGCGGGCGACATCCTGCTCAAGGTCCTTCACGAGTTCGCGCTGCGCCTCGACCTCCGCCGCCAACTGGGCCCGCTCGTTCTGCTGCTCCGCGAAGATGCGCAGAGACGGCGCCAGGGCCACGATGAAGACGATCAGCATGCCGAGCGTCAACATCGTGAACCCTGAGAAGCGGATGCCGCGAAGCCAGTGAGCGCCTGCGCCCTGCTCAGGCAACGCCGCAGGCACGCGGCGCACACGGGGCTTTCGGGTGCTCATCCCCCCAGCGTAACCGGCGAATCAGCCCTTGAAGCGGGGGAACGCCGAACGGCCCGCGTAGACCGCCGCGCCATCCAGCTCCTCCTCGATGCGAAGCAGCTGGTTGTACTTGGCGACACGCTCCGAACGGGCGGGAGCACCCGTCTTGATCTGGCCACAGTCGGTCGCGACGGCGAGGTCGGCAATCGTCGTGTCCTCCGTCTCGCCCGAGCGGTGCGAGAGGATCGCGGTGTAGCCGCTGCGGTGCGCGAGGCTGACCGCGTCGAGCGTCTCGGTGAGCGTGCCGATCTGGTTGACCTTGACGAGGATCGAGTTGGCCGTGCCCTGCTCGATGCCCTTCGCGAGGCGCGTGGGGTTGGTGACAAAGAGGTCGTCGCCCACGAGCTGGGTCTTGTCGCCGATCTCGGCGGTCAGCTGCGCCCAGCCCTCCCAGTCGTCCTCAGAGATGGGGTCCTCGATCGTGACGAGCGGATACGACGCGACGAGGTCTGCGTAGTAGGCGCTCATCTCGGCGGCCGTGCGGTCCTGACCCTCGAAGGAGTACTTGCCGTTCTTGAAGAACTCGGTCGCCGCGACGTCGAGGCCGAGGGCGATGTCGGTGCCGACCTTGAATCCGGCCTTCTCGATCGCCTCAACCAGCAGGTCGAGGGCGTCGCGGTTGCTGTCGAGGTTCGGCGCGAAGCCACCCTCGTCGCCGAGACCCGTGCTCAGGCCCTTGCCGTGCAGGATGCTCTTGAGCGCGTGGTAGGTCTCGACACCCCAGCGCAGGCCCTCGCGGAAGCTCTCTGCGCCGACCGGCAGGATCATGAACTCCTGGATGTCGACGTTGCTGTCAGCGTGCGAGCCACCGTTGATGACGTTGAGCATCGGCACGGGGAGCGTGTGCGCGTTGGGCCCGCCGAGGTAGCGGAAGAGCGGCAGGTCAGACGAGTCGGCCGCGGCCTTCGCCACCGCGAGGCTCACGCCGAGGATCGCGTTCGCACCGAGCTTCTTCTTGTTGTCGGTGCCGTCGAGCTCAATCAGAGCGGCGTCGATGAGGCGCTGGTCGGTCGCGTCGAAGCCCTCGAGCTCCGGGCCGATGACGTCGAGCACGGCGTCGACCGCGTTCTGCACGCCCTTGCCGAGGTAGCGACCCTTGTCGCCGTCACGGAGTTCATAGGCCTCGAAGGCACCCGTCGAGGCGCCGGAGGGGACAGCTGCGCGCGAGACGGTGCCATCCTCAAGGAGGACCTCCACCTCCACGGTCGGGTTGCCCCGGGAATCCAGGATTTCGCGGGCTCCGATTGCCTCGATCAACGACACAGGTGATCTCCTTCGAGAGGTGTGGGGGTTGGATGCTGCCAATCCTACTCAGGCTGCGCATTCACAACTCAGGAACTTTTTCGCCAGGTCCTGAATTGGGAGAGCCCAGTCCTGAATTGTGAAAGACCGGTCCTGAATTGGGAAAGGGAACTCCTGAGTTAGGAGAGGGGGCGGAGCTCGAGGGTTGCGGCATCCGTCTCGGCGTTGACGAAGGCGAAGCGACTGAAGCCCTCCGCCGCGAGCCGCTCGAGGGTGGCCTTCGTGTTCTTGGGCCGGCGCTCGAGGCGCACCCGGTGTCCCCGGCCCACGAGGGCGGTCTTGAGCGCGACGAGCTGGCTCGCCGACGCATCCTTGTCGTGGAGGAGCGCGACCGCGTCAGCGCCCTCGGCGTCGGGGAGGTCGACGAGATCCACGAGGCGCTCGAAGCCGAGGGAGAACCCGGTGGCCGGGACATCCGTGCCAAGGAAGCGGCCGATCATGCCGTCGTAGCGACCGCCGCCACCGAGCGAATAGCCGAGCGAGGGGTGCGCGACCTCGAAGATCGTGCCGGTGTAGTAGCCCATGCCGCGCACGAGGGTCGGGTCGAAGACGAGCTCCGCGCTCGGCACGGCCGCGCGCAGGTCGAGGAGCGCCTGGTAGGCCTCCGCGTCGAGCCATTCGGGCGCGTCGTCGAGGAGGCCCCAGCCGGATGCCCCGAGTGCGGCCGCGAGGCCCTCGGTCGCGATGCCATGCTCCGCGAGCTCTGCGGCGACACCCTCCGGGCCGATCTTGTCGAGCTTGTCGATCGTGATGAGGGCGCGCTCGTGCAGTTCAGCCGGCACATTCCAGTGCGTGAGCAGGCCGGTGAGGATGCGACGGTCGTTGATGCGGATGCTGCATCCCTCGAGCCCCAGGGCATCGAGTGCCGCGGTCGTCGCCGTGATGAGCTCGATCTCCGCGAGAGGGCCGGCCTCACCGATGATGTCGATGTCGCACTGCACGAACTGGCGGAAGCGCCCCTTCTGCGGGCGCTCGGCACGCCACACGGGCGCGATCTGGATCGCGCGGAACACCGTCGACAGCTCGGCGCGGTGCGTCGCATAGAAGCGCGCGAGCGGCACCGTCAGGTCGAAGCGCAGCCCGAGGTCGGTCAGGTCGAGGGCGTCGGATGCCGCGGCGAAGTCCTCGCTCGTGAGCCCACGCTTGAGGATTCCGAAGGCCAACTTCTCGTTGTCGCCGCCGAGGCCCGAGTGCAGGCGCGCACTGTCCTCCACGACCGGGGTTTCGATCTCATCGAAGCCGTGGGAACGGTAGACGTTGCGGATGACGCCGAGCACACGCTCGCGTCGCGCCTTCTCGGCGGGGAGGAAGTCGCGCATGCCGCGGGGAGGATTGACGGGAGAAGCCATCCTCCTATTCTGGCAGGCGACCCCTACTCGCCCGTGCGACCGTCGGCGAGCGCCAGGGCCGCCTGCAGACGCGCGCGGGACTGCTCGATGAAGCGGCGGAATGAGCGCGTCGCGCTCTCGGGGTCGCGATGCACGATGAGGTCGTATTGAAGCCCCATGACGGTGTCGACCGCGAGGCGTGACTCCGCCTCGGCCTCCTCGTCGCTGAAGCCCATGTCGAGCAGCACATCGCGGCCGAGTTTCTGCCACTCCGTGAAGGTCGTGCGCGTATGGGTGTGCCCGCGGTCGTGCGCTTCCAGCAGTGCGGCCTCGAACTCGAGCCGGAGGAGCCTGATGTTGCGCTCCTGCACGGCCCACTCCCACGAGCGTTCGAGACCCGCCACATAGGTCTCAACCGTGGCCGGTCGCTCCTTGACCTTGGCCAGAACGGGGTGCGATCGCTGCGAGATGGCGCGGACGATCTCGCTCAGGAGTTCGTCGCGCGAGCCGAAGTGATAGACGAGCGTGAAGGTGCTCACCCCGAGCGCACTGGCCAGCGGCCGCAGCGACAGGCTCGACAGCGGCTTGTCGAGCAGGTAGTCGAGGATCTGCTCGAGCAAGGCGGGCTTGCGTGCGGGATCCGGCCGTCGAGACATGCCCGCAACCCTACAACGAGAAGAACTCGGTTTTCGCCTAGACCGCTCCGCCTGCGGCTTCCGGGGCGTTGGGGTCGTGACCGCCGTCACCGATCGACTCGCGTGCGAGGTAGTTCTCGACGTCGAAGAGGTTCTCTGCACGCTCCATGATCGTGAGGAGCGTGCTCATCGACGCGACCTCCTCGACCTGCTCCTTGAGGAACCAGAGCATGAACTGCTCACCGAGGGCATCGGTCTCGGCACGGGCGGCCGCGAAGAGGGCCTCGATCTGCTGCGTGACCCGCTTCTCCTGCGCGAGGGCAAGGGCGATGGGCTCGCGCTCATCGACGAAGGAGTTCTGCACTGCCGAGACCCCGGGGATGACGACGCCCATGTCCCGGTCGAGCCGGTAGCGCACGATCATCATGGCGTGGTTGCGCTCCTCGAGCGCCTGGCTGTAGAAGTGCTTGGCCAGTTGGGGCAGGTCGCGCTCGTCGAACCAGACGGCGATCGCGATGTACTGCTGGGCGGCGTCGAACTCGTGGCCCACCTGCTCGGCGAGAAGCTGGTCGAAGGATGCTGTCGTCATGCGGGAGACGCTACTCCGCCACGGGCGCGAGCGCATCGAAGGTTAGGCATGCCAACAGCGAAGTGAGGGCAGGCATGCCATGCTTCACGCTCGTAATGCATAACGAGCGTGTGCTGTTTCCTGTAGAGTTGAGGTGGCATGCAACGCCACACAGACATGGCCGAATGATCGGGTAAATCTTCGGCCAGCGCCCGGCACCATTCGTTTCTGTTGTGAAATTTCCAACACAAACACGCCGGGCTGGTGCCCTTCCCGTTCGGGTCGGGAAGGGCACAACCCCCTCTCCTACCGGGTCGCCTCCGCCTCGCGAATCTCCGTCTGCAGCCCCCGGAGGGTAGCCCGCAGCGCGCGCTCCGAGTTCAGGCCGCGCGAGCGTGCCGACGCGACGATCGCGAGCAGCAGTCCGCCCAGCTCATCCTCCGACTCGACCGGGATGCCGGCGGGGGCATCGTCGAGCACGCCGACCTTCTGGGCGCGGCCGAGCAGCTTGTCGGCAAGGGCGAGCGAGGGCATCCCCTGCGGAATGCCGTCCAACACGCTCGTGCGGTGCGCCTTCTCCTTGGCCTTCATCTCGTCCCAGACCAGCACGACCTCATCGGCGGTCTCGGCCAGCGCATCGCCGAAGACGTGCGGATGCCGCGCGACCATCTTCGCGCGGCTCCGCTCCGCGACATCCTCGATCGTGAAGGGCTCATCGGCCGCGTGCGCGGCGATGTCCGTGTGGAAGAGCACCTGGTAGAGCACGTCACCGAGCTCCTCGATGAGCTCCTCGCGCGTGCCAGCCTCGATGGCCTCGACCAGCTCGTGCGTTTCCTCGATGAGGTACTGCACGAGCGACTCGTGCGTCTGCTCGGCATCCCAGGGGCATCCGCCCGGGCCGCGCAACTTCGCCATGAGGGCGATCAGTTCGTCGAGCTTCGGATGCTGCGGCACGGATGTCTCAGTCATGCGCCCATCCTCGCATCCGCCGCACGGGGGATCCGTCACCCGGGGGATCTGCCGCACGGGCGCAGCCGCGAGAATGGAGACATGCTCTCGCCCGACGATCCGCTGGCCCGGGTCGTTCTCGCGGTCGCGCTCCTCGGCCTGCTCGCCCTTCTCGTGGTGCGTGCGGCGCGCAAGGACCGCCGCGAGTACACGCGCTTCAAGCGCTACCGCACGACCCGGCGCCGGCAGGCGATGATGCGCAAGTGGCTCGTGGCGTCCTTTGTCGTGCACGGCGGCGCCGCCGTCATCATGCTGCTACTCGCATGGCAGCAGGTGCCGCTCATGCTTGCTGCGATCGAGGACCTCGCCGCCGTGCAGTGGTTGCGGGATGCGGCATCCGAGGGTCTCCTCAAGGGCTTCCTGATCGGCGCGATCAGCGCCCTGCTCGTGGCCTCGATCGCCCTGCTGCCGCTCGCCCGCGGGCAAGACGAGGTCGTCACGGTCGGCGACATCCACGCGCTCCTGCCGCGCAACCGGGGTGAGCTTCGCTACGGCGCGCTGCTCTCGATCAACGCGGGCGTCGTCGAGGAGCTGCTGTTCCGGCTCGCGCTGCCGGCCGCCGTCTTCGGTGTCACGGGGAACATCGCCGCGGCGGTGCTGGGCAGCACGGCGATCTTTGCTGCCCTCCACCTCTACCAGGGCGCGTCCGGCGTCATCGGCTCCGCCATCATCGGCGCGCTCCTCATGGCGGTCTTCATCGGCACCGGCAGCATCCTCGTCGCAATCGCCGTACACGCCTTCATCGACCTGCGCTCACTCGTCGCGATCCCCATGATCGTGTACCGCGTGCACCGCAAGGCGTAGCGCGGCGTCTCGACCCCGAGTGGCTCAGGCCTTCGACTCGACCGCCGCCTCGACCGGCTCCGGCTCCTTCGGCAGGAACTGGTCGAACAGCTGCCCGACCCACTCGATGAGCCCATCGTCGCTCAGCGCCTCGCCGCCCGCCTTCGGCAGCGGGATCACGACGGCACTGTTCTGGGTGAAGTAACGGCCACCCGGATACATCCGCTGCAGGCGCACCTGGAGCGAGTCGGGCAGCTCAAGCGGCGCGATGCGCAGGTTGGGGCCCATGACGACGACCTCGCTGAGGCCGGCCTTCTGGGCGCGCCGCCTGAGGCGCGACACCGCGACGAGCTGCAGCACGGATGGGGGAAGCTCGCCGTAGCGGTCGGCCAGTTCCTCGGCGACCGCGTCGATGGCATCCGTCGCCGCCTGCGGCGAACTTGCCGTCGACAGCTTCTGGTAGGCCTCGAGCCGCAGGCGCTCGCTCTCGACGTACTCCTCGGGTATACGTGCATCCACGGGAAGTTCGAGGCGCAGCTCCGTCGGTCCCTCCACGTCTTCACCGCGGAAGGCGCTCACGGCCTCGCCGATCATCCGGAGGTAGAGGTCGAAGCCGACACCGGCGATGTGGCCAGACTGCTCGCCACCGAGGAGGTTGCCGGCGCCACGGATCTCGAGGTCCTTGAGCGCGACCTGCATGCCCGCACCCAGCTCGTTGTTGGCAGCGATCGTCGCGAGCCGGTCGTGAGCGACCTCGCCGAGGGGCTTGTCGGGGTCGTAGAGGAAGTAGGCGTAGGCCCGCTCGCGGCCACGACCGACCCGGCCGCGCAGCTGGTGCAGCTGCGAGAGGCCGTACTTGTCGGCCCGGTCGATGATGAGGGTGTTGGCGTTCGAGACGTCGAGGCCCGTCTCGATAATGGTCGTCGAGACGAGCACGTCGAACTTGCGCTCCCAGAAGTCGACCATGACCTGCTCGAGCTGGCCCTCGCCGAGCTTGCCGTGGGCGACCGCGATGCGGGCCTCTGGCACCAGCTCGGCAAGCTGGCTCGCGACCCGGTTGATGCTCGAGACGCGGTTGTGCACGAAGAACACCTGGCCCTCGCGCAGCAGTTCGCGCCGGATCGCCGCCGCCACCTGCTTCTCGCTGTAGGGGCCAACGAAGGTGAGGATCGGATGCCGGTCTTCCGGCGGCGTCGCGAGGGTCGACATCTCGCGGATGCCCGTGACGGCCATCTCGAGCGTGCGCGGGATCGGCGTGGCACTCATCGCAAGGATGTCGACGTTGGTCTTGAGCTTCTTGAGCGCATCCTTGTGCTCGACACCGAAGCGCTGCTCCTCGTCGACGATTACAAGCCCGAGGTCTCTGAACGCGATCTCCTTCGACAGGAGACGGTGCGTGCCGATGACGACATCGACCGTGCCATCCGCGAGGCCCGCGATGACCTCCTTCGCCTCCTTGTCGCTCTGGAAGCGACTGAGGCCGCGCAGGTGGATGGGGAACCCCGCGAAGCGCTCCGCAAAGGTCTCCATGTGCTGCTTCACGAGCAGCGTCGTCGGCACGAGCATCGCGACCTGCTTGCCGTCTTGCACTGCCTTGAAGGCGGCACGGACGGCAACCTCGGTCTTGCCGTAGCCCACGTCGCCCGCGACGAGGCGATCCATGGGAATCGGCTTCTCCATGTCGGCCTTGATCTCGTCGATCGTCGTCAACTGGTCGGGCGTCTCGGCGAAGGGGAAGGCATCCTCGAACTCGCGCTGCCACGGGCTGTCTGGGCCGAAGGCGTGGCCCTTGCTCTGCTGGCGGGCCGAGTAGAGCTTGACGAGCTCGACCGCGATGTCGCGCACCGCCTTGCGGGCCTTGCCCTTCGCCGCCGCCCAGTCGCTGCCGCCCATCTTGCTGAGCTGGGGCGCCTCGCCGCCCACGTAGCGGGAGACGAGGTCGAGCTGGTCGGTCGGCACGTAGAGCTTGTCGCCCGGGTAGCCGCGCTTCGAGGGGGCGTATTCGATCAGCAGGAACTCGCGCGTCGTCTTGACGGCGTTGCGCCCGCCGCTCGAGACCTCACGGCGCACGAGCTCCAGGAACTTTCCGATGCCGTGCGTCTGGTGCACGATGTAGTCCCCCGCCTTGAGCTGCAGCGGGTCGACCACGTTGCGACGCCTCGTCGCGAGCTTCTTGACCTGGCGGGACTCGTAGCCGACCGCGCGACCGAAGAACTCGGTCTCACTGAAGAGGGCGAGACGGATGTCGGGCACCTCGAAGCCGGCTTCGACCGCGCCCGTCGCGACATAGGCGACGCCCGGCTCGAAGACACCGTCCTCGGGCAGGTCGTCGACGACGCGCGCGGCAAGCCCGTGCTCCCCCAGCGCCTCGGCCGCCCGCTCCACGAGCCCGTGCCCCTGCGCCGTGATGACGACCGACCAGCCCTGCTTCAGCCGGTCCCCGACATGCGCGATCGCGCCATCCGCGTTGCCCGTGAAGCTCGGCGCGGCATCCGCCTCGATGCGCACATAATCGCCCGCCGCCTCGACCATCTCGCTGATGGCATCCGCACCCTCTGCGCCGTCTGCCGCGTAGGAGGCAGCGCCACTGTCGAAGGCACTGAGCGTCCACCAGGGTCGCTCGCCCGCCGCGTCGCGCAGCTGCCGCAGGGTCAGGAAGTCTCCCGCGCCGAGATCAATGGGTGCCTCGGCGCCCGCCGTCGCGGCGTTCCAGGCGGCGTCGAGGAACTCCCGGTTCGTCTCGAGGAGCGACGTCGCGCGCGTCGCGACCCGCTCGGGCGAGATGACCGCGACCGCGGCGTCCTCGGGCAGGTAGTGGGTGAAGGGCACCAGGCGCTCGAGCAGTGCGGGCGCGAGCGACTCCATGCCGTCGACAGGGATGCCGTCGGCGATCTTCGCGAGCATGGTCGAGAGTCCCGGGAACTCGTGCAGCATCTCGGTGGCGCGCTGCCGCACCGACTCGCTGAGCAGGAGCTCGCGGCACGGGGGCAGGTCGACGCGCTCGACCGCATCCGGCAGCGAACGCTGGTCGGCGACGGAGAACTGACGGATCTCCTCCGCCTCGTCACCGAAGAACTCGATGCGAAGCGGATGCTCGGCCGCCGGCGGGAACACGTCGAGGATCCCGCCGCGCACCGCGAACTCGCCGCGCCGCGTGACCATGTCCACCCGCGAGTAGGCGAGGTCGACGAGGCGACGCTGGATCTCGGCGAGCTCGTAGCCCCGGCCCCTCGCCGTGATCGTGAGGGACTCGAGGGAAGTCAGGTTGTCGGCGATCGGCTGGATCGCTGCGCGCACGCTCGCGATGACCACGAGCGAACCACCCTTGGGGTCGCGGGCGGCATCCCACTCCGCGATGCGGCGCAGCGCCTCGATGCGGCGCCCGACCGTCTCGGTCGAGGGGCTGAGGCGCTCGTGCGGAAGGGTCTCCCACGCGGGGAACTGCAGCACGGTCGCCGAGGGCGAGTTGGTCGAGATCGCGGATGTGAGCGCGTCGGCCTCGCGGCCGGTCGCGACGATCGCGAGCAGTGCGGCGGGCGGCGTGCGACGCGAGAGCAGCCCGGCGAGGAGAGGCGCCCGGAGGCCCTCGACGAGCGAGAAGTCGGCATCACGCGACGCATAGCGAAGGGCGTCGTCGAACGATTGGGCGCGCGAAAGCGCAGTAGCCAAGCCCTGGAGGATCACCGGACAAGCTTACGGTGAGCCGCTGACAGCGGGCTTCGTGGGTTATGAAGGCGCGTGGAAGCGCTGCTGCGCTGTCGTGAGCCCGTCTGTCGCGAGTGACTCGACGGCATCCGCGGCATCCGCCAGCAGGTTCGGCAGCACCGAGCGCTCAGTCGACCCGAAGTCGCGCAGCACGAAGTCGGCCGCGGGCTGGCGACCGGGCGGCCGACCGATGCCGACCCGCACACGGAGGAACTCGGGAGTGCCGATGGCCGACATGATGTCACGAAGCCCGTTGTGGCCGCCGTGGCCGCCGCCACGCTTGAGACGCACCGAGTCGAAGGGGATGTCGAGCTCGTCGTGCACCACGATGAGTCGCTCGGCGGGGATCTTATAGAAGCGAAGCAGGGCGGCAACGGGGCCGCCCGAGAGGTTCATGAAGCTGTTGGGCTTGGCCAGCACGAGGCGCGGACCATCGATGCCGGTGCGAGCCTCAGCGACCATGGCATTCGCTTTGTGGGAGCGGAACGAGGCCGAGCGCCGGTCCGCAAGTTCGGCGAGCACCATCTGGCCCACATTGTGGCGGTTGCCCGCATAGTCGGCGCCCGGATTGCCCAGGCCGACAACGAGCCACTGGACGCCACCCTCTTCGGGGGCGGCGTCCAGCGGCTTCGTGCGTGTGAAGAGGCCTATCTCAGCGCCTTACTCGGCGGCCTCTGCGTCGCCCTCGGTGCCCGCCTCGGTCTCAGGCTCGGCCTGGACGGTCGGGACGACGACGCTAACGACGAGCGTGTCTGCCTCGGCGACGAGAGTGACGCCCTTGGGCAGCACGATCGCGTCGGCGTTGAGGTGCGTGACAGCCTCGACACCCTCGACGCTGATCTCAAGGTTCTCGGGGATCTCGATGGCGGGCGCCTCGATGAGGATCGTGTGCGCCTCCTGCTCGAGAGCAGTGCCGGGGGCAGCCTCGCCGACAACGTGGACGGGGACCTCGACCTGCACCTTCTCGCCCTTGCGGATGACCATGAGGTCGACGTGCTCGATGAGCTGGCGCACCGGGTCCTTCTGCACGTCCTTCACGAGGCCGGTCTGGGTCTTGCCATCGATCTCGAGCTCGAGGATGGCGTTGGCCTTGCGCAGGAGCAGCGCGGTCTCGTGGCCCGGGAGGGCGATGTGGAGCGGGTCGGTGCCGTGGCCGTAGAGCACGGCGGGGATCTTGCCGGCGGCGCGCAGACGGCGGGCGAAGCCCTTGCCGAAGTTGTCGCGCACGTCAGCGACGAGGTGGTTCGAGAGCTCGGTGGTGCTCGCGACGGACGGGCGTCCTGCGCGGCTGGTCTTCTCACCCATGGTGATTCTCCTTCTTGCGGGCCGGGCCCGCTGTCGTGTGTGGATTCAACTCGAACGCATCGGCACGACCCGAAACGGGTGGTGCTGCGTGAGGAAAGACCGAAGCCCTGCTCGCCGCGTCGATAACGGATGCCGCGGCATCCGAAGATGCCATCGGTCCCTCGCCGAAGTTCAATGGGAGAGTCTAGCGTAAGACGCATGACTGCAAGCCCCCTGCTGGTGTTGGTACCGGACACGATGCAGGAGCCGACGCCCGTCGTGCCCGGCGCGGAGTTCCTGCGCTACGAGGCGGCGGCGCCCATCGCCCGGCATGACGCCGACGTGCTCGTCGTCTGGGGCAACCCGGGCGAGCACATCCGCGATGCGGCCGGCCGGATGCCGCGACTAAGGCTGGTGCAGGCGCTCTCTGCCGGCACGGATGTGGTCGAGGCCGCTGGGTTCGCGACGGAGGTGGCGATCTGCTCGGCCGCCGGGCTGCACGACCGACCGGTGGCGGAGCACACGCTCGCGCTCGTGCTGGCCGCAGCGCGCAGCCTGCACGTCGCCGCCCAGGCCAAGGTGGAACACCGCTGGGCCGGCGAGATCGGCGGGATGCAGCAGGAACCGAGCCCCGGCCGCTTCACGACGCTGCGGAGAGCGCGCGTGCTCCTGTGGGGCTTCGGCGGGATCGCCCGCACCCTCGCGCCCCATCTCCTGGCACTCGGCGCGAGCGTGACGGGCGTGGCCCGCTCCGCGCGCACGGTCGACGGAATCCGCGTCATCGCGCCGCACGACCTCGGCACCGAGTTGCCGCACACTGACGTGCTCATCAACATCCTCCCGGCGACGCCCGCGACCCGGCACCTCGTCAACGCGGAGGTGCTGGGCCGGCTCCCCCATCACGCCTGGCTCGTCAACGTTGGCCGTGGCGCCACGGTCGATGAGGATGCCCTCGTGCACGCCCTCCGCGCGGGCCGGCTCGGCGGGGCGGCCCTCGACGTCTTCGACACGGAGCCGCTGCCACCCGAGTCACCCCTGTGGGACGAACCGAACGTCATCATCACGCCCCACGCCGCAGGCGGCCGCCCGCTCGGTTCTGCCGCGCTCGTCGAGCACAACGTGCGGGCGCTCCTGGCGGGCAGCCCGTTGCGCAACCGCGTCGTCTGAGTCAGTCCTGCAGCTTGCGCACGGCGGATGCCGCGGCCGCAACGACCTCGTCGACGCCGGGTTCGATCGACACACTCGCGCCCGGCTCGTCCGGCGCAAGCGGCTCGAGCGCGTCCAGCTGCGACTCGAGCAGGCCGACGGGCATGAAGTGCCCGGCACGCGTGCGCAGGCGGGACTCAAGCAGTTCACGCGAGCCGTCGAGGTGCACGAAGACCGTCCGCGGCGCAGCCGCCCTGAGGCCGTCGCGGTACGAGCGGCGGAGTGCCGAGCACGCCATGACCATGCCCTGTCCCGCCTCGGCCGCCTCGGCGAGCGCCTCGCCCACAAGCCTCAGCCAGGGCATCCGGTCGTTGTCATCGAGCGGGATGCCACGCGCCATCTTCTCGACATTCGCCGGCGGGTGCAGGTCGTCACCGTCGAGGAACCGCAGGCCGAGCGCCTCCGCGAGGCCCATTCCGACGACCGACTTGCCGGACCCGCTCACACCCATGACGACGACGAGTGGTGACTGCATTGCGTTCCCTTCACCGGTGCGGAGTGCGCGCTGACGCTGGCACACTCTCACGCTAGTTCCGATGTGAGGCCACGCAGTAGCCTTGAGCCATTCCCTTTCTCGACTTTGAGGAGCACCAGCGTGGCCGAACCCACCGCAGCACAGGCAAACATCGGCGTGGTCGGGATGGCGGTGATGGGGTCGAACCTCGCCCGCAACCTCGCCAGCCGTGAGGGAAACACGGTGGCGATCTACAACCGCTCCTTCGAGAAGACCCAGACTGTGCTCGACGAGCACCCCGAGGCCGGCTTCGTGCCCGCCGTGGACTACAAGGAGTTCGCGGCCGCGCTGCAGAAGCCGCGCACCGCCATCATCATGGTCAAGGCGGGAGCCGCGACGGATGCCGTCATCACCGAGCTGACCGAGGTCTTCGAACCTGGCGACATCATCGTCGACGGTGGCAACGCCCTCTTCACCGACACCATCCGTCGCGAGCGCACCGTGCGCGAGACAGGCATCAACTTCGTCGGCGCCGGCATCTCGGGCGGCGAGGAGGGTGCCCTCAACGGCCCCTCGATCATGCCGGGCGGCAGCGCCGAGGCCTGGGAGACGCTCGGCCCCATCCTCAAGTCCATCGCCGCGGTCGCCGACGGCGAGCCCTGCGTGACGCACGTCGGCACGGATGGCGCGGGGCACTTCGTGAAGATGGTGCACAACGGCATCGAGTACGCCGACATGCAGCTCATCGCGGAGGCCTACGACCTCATCCGCCGCGGCACGGGCAAGACGCCCGCCGAGATTGCGGAGATCTTCGAGGAGTGGAACACGGGCGAGCTCGAGAGCTACCTCATCGAGATCACCGCAGAGGTGCTGCGCCAGGTCGACGCCAAGACGGGCGAGCCCCTCGTCGATGTCATCAAGGACGAGGCCGGCGCCAAGGGCACGGGTGCCTGGACCGTGCAGACGGCCCTCGACCTGGGCGTGCCCGTCTCCGGCATCGCCGAGGCGGTCTTCGCCCGCTCGCTCTCGTCGAGCCGCGCCAGCCGCGACGCAGCAGTCGACCTCCCCGGGCCGGACGAGTCCTTCGAGGTGAGCGACGAGGCTGCCTTCATCGAGGATGTGCGCCTCGCGCTCTTCGCTTCCAAGATCGTCGCCTACAGCCAGGGCTTCGACGAGATCGTCGCGGGCGCACGCCAGTACGACTGGGACATCGACCTGGGCGAGATCGCCCGCATCTGGAAGGCCGGCTGCATCATCCGCGCCCAGTTCCTCGGCCGCATCACGGAGGCCTACCTGGAGGACCCGCGCCTCGGCTCGCTCCTCACCGCCCCGTACTTCACCGACGCGATCGCCCGCGCCCAGAAGTCCTGGCGCCGCGTCGTGATCGCGGCAGCGCAGGCCGGCATCCCCTCCCCCGCGTTCTCCTCGTCACTCGCCTACTACGACGGACTGCGCGCCGAGCGCCTGCCCGCCGCCCTCATCCAGGGCCAGCGCGACTTCTTCGGCGCCCACACCTACAAGCGCATCGACGCCGAGGGCACCTTCCACACGCAGTGGAGCGGTGACCGCAGCGAGATCGAGGCCGAGGACACCCACTAGGCATGTCGCTGTCGCACATCCCCCGCCCGGCCCTCAAGCGAGACATCCCCGAGATGCTCGCGCTCATCCACGAGCTCGCGGTATACGAGCGGGAGCCGGATGCCGTCAAGACGAGCGAGGACGACCTGCGTCGGGCGCTCTTCGGCGAGCATCCGACCGTCTTCGCCCACGTGGTCGACGGCGACGAGGAGCGTCTCGCCGGCATGGCGATCTGGTTCCTGACCTTCTCCACCTGGGAGGGAGTCAACGGCATCCACCTCGAGGACCTCTACGTGCGCGAGGAGTTCCGGGGCCGAGGCTACGGCCGACAGCTCCTCGCGACCCTCGCGGCCGTCTGCGTCGAGCGAGGTTACGCCCGGCTCGAGTGGCAGGTGCTCGACTGGAACGAGCCCGCCATCGGCTTCTACAAGAACCTGGGCGCCGAGCCCATGGACGAGTGGACGACGTTCCGACTCAGCGGCGACGCCCTGCGAAGTCAGTAACCCCATGGTCGACGACGAGCACCCCGAACTTGCGGGCTACGAACCCCACGAGCAGCGCCCCCTCCGCAGCGGACGACGGATGCTTCTGCTCCGCCTCGTCGTGCTGCTCGCGGTGCTCGGGCTCGTGCTCCCCGGCATCATCACGACCGTGAGTCTCGGCGCGAACAACGCCGAGCGCGCCTGCTCCTACCGCGGCGCGATCATGATGCCCGGCGCCGCGCGCTACGAGGCACGCTGGGAGCTCTTCGGCCCCGGCGGCATCGGCTGGGAGTGCTACGCGACCGACCGCAACGGCGACAGCCTGCACGTCGACTCGATGGGGCTCATCCCCGTCGCGCCCGGTCCCGGGGTCGCGCCGGTCGACACGCGCGACACCTAGGCCGCGGGAGAACCCCACTCCGCGGCATCCGAACCCAGGGGCTTCGGGATGCGCTCAAAGCCGAAGTTGATCTCATCGAAGCGGGCCGGGGGCGGCAGCAGTTCGGCGGCGCCCCACTGCGTGCCGATCATGGTGCAGGGCCCGTTCCACTGGTCGAAGACACCGTCGGTCGGCTGGTCGCCGCCGGAGACGAGGGCCTCCGCCACGCGCGCGAGCGAGGTGCGGGTCGACGAGCCTGCGCCGTCACGCACGAGCTCGACGACGCCGCGAAGCACGGATGCCGCGAGCAGGTAGCCGGTGGCATGGTCGAGCGCCTGCACGGGCAGCTGCTGGGGACGCTCCTCCCACGTGGCGACCATGCCACGGTGCGAGATGCCGCTCGCCATCTGCACGACGCTGTCGAAACCGCGACGCTGGCGCCACGGCCCCGAGAAGCCGAAGGCGGTGAGGGAGGCCTCGACGAGGCCGGGCCGCAGTCGCTGGCGGGTCTCGGCGTCGAGGCCGAGGCCGTCGAGGGCGCCGTCGCGGTAGCCGTGCACGAGCACGTCTGCCTCGCTGAGCAGGCGCGCGAGCTGCTCGCGGCCGTCGGGGGTGCGGGCATCCAGGCGTGCCGTGCGCTTGCCGAGCGTCATGTTGGGCACGATGGCGGGCTCATCCCAGTCCGGCGGGTCGACGCGGAGCACGTCGGCACCGAGGCCCGCGAGGAACCTGGTCGCAACCGGCCCCGCCAGCACGCGCGTGAGGTCGAGCACGCGCAGGCCCGCGAGCGGTCGCTCGACGGTGGGCCGCCAGTGCTCGCCGACGGCGCCGGCCGAGCCCGCATCGCGGTGCAGGAGCGGCTCGCTCGCGACCGCCACACCCTGGGGGTGGGCGCGCCACTCCTTGCGCGTGCGCATGGCGGCCGACACTCCGCCCGCCGCGACGACCGCCTCCTCCAGCTCGAAGGCGTCCCATCGGCCGACGAGGCGTCGCACGTCGGCCGGATCGCTCGAATCGTCGGCGCCCAGCACACGGAGGGCAGCCGCGCGATGAGGCGCCGCGTTGGTGTGCAGGCGCACCCAGCCGCCGCGAGCGGCGCGGTAGTTGCGCGTGAAGGGGTCCCAGACGGGCGGCACCGACCAGCCGGCCGGGCGAACGGCCGAACCGAACCACGCGGATGCGAGCAGGCGGTTGACGCTGACCCTTGGCTCCGCGCCCCCCACGAGCGCCGCGAGTTCCGTCGCGGCGAGCCCGGCGACACCGATGGATGCCGCGGCCAGGGCCGAAACCCGGAACGCCGACGGAAGGTCGCCGATACCGGTCACCCGAAGGCCGGGGAGCAGGGCATCCGACCCCCCAAGGGCCGCCCAGAACTCCGCGGCGAACGGCACCGACTCGTGCCCCTCAACTGGCCCGGTGCCCACCGGCGACCCGCCCCCTCTCGTGCGTGACGTTATGCGGCGCCGTCGAACATCGACGTCACCGAACCGTCGCTGAAGACCTCGTTGATGGCACCCGCGATGAGCGGGGCGATCGGCAGGACCGTCAGCTTCGGGAAGATCTTGTCGGCCGTGAGCGGCAGCGTGTCGGTCACGACGACCTCATCGATGAAGTCGGCCTGCAGGCGCTCCGCCGCGGGGTGCGAGAACACCGCGTGCGTTGCCGCCACCACGACATTCTTGGCACCGGCCTTCTTGAGGGCCTCCGCCGCCTTGGCGATCGTGCCGCCCGTGTCGATCAGGTCGTCGACGAGCAGGCAGGTGCGCCCAGCGACCTCACCGACGATCTCGTGCACGGAAACCTCGTTGGCGACCCGCGGGTCGCGACGCTTGTGGATGATCGCGAGCGGGGCATCCAGCTTGTCGCTCCAGATGTCAGCCACGCGAACACGGCCCATGTCGGGCGAGACGACCGTGAGCGTCTCCTTGTCGAGCTTCTCCTTGAAGTACTTGAGCAGCACCGGCATCGCGAAGAGATGGTCGACGGGGCCATCGAAGAAGCCCTGGATCTGCGCGGCGTGCAGGTCGACGCTCATGATGCGGTCCGCGCCAGCGGCCTTGAAGAGATCGGCGACGAGACGGGCCGAGATGGGCTCGCGGCCACGGCCCTTCTTGTCCTGGCGGGCGTAGGGGTAGAAGGGCGCGACGACCGTGATGCGCTTCGCCGAGGCACGCTTGAGCGCGTCGACCATGATGAGCTGCTCCATGAGCCACTCGTTGATCGGGGTCGTGTGCGACTGGATGACGAAGGCGTCGCATCCGCGCACGCTCTCGCTGTAGCGCGCGTAGATCTCACCGTTCGCGAAGGTGCGCGTCTCGGCGTGCAGGAGCTCCGTGTCCAGCTCGCGGGCGATGTCCTCCGCCAGCTGTGGGTGTGCGCGGCCCGTGACAAGCACGAGCTTCTTCTGTCCGTTGACGGTGATCTCGGACAAGTCCGCTCGCTCTCTGCCGGTGTGGCCCCAACGGGACCGTGGTTCTCAGGCCTCGTCGACCGCCTCACCGGATGCCTCGGCAGCCTCAGCCGCCGCGGAACCCGGCCTGTTGGTGCCGACCCAACCTGCCATGTTGCGCTGTGGAGCCACGCTGATCGCCAGCGCGCCCGCCGGAATGTCCTTGCGGACCACCGTGCCAGCGCCTGTGTAGGCTCCGTCACCAATCCTAACGGGCGCGACGAAGACGTTGTGCGAACCAGTTCGCACGTGCGAACCCACGATTGTGCGGTGCTTGTTGACGCCGTCGTAGTTGGCCGTGATCGTGCCGGCGCCCACGTTGGAACCGACACCCACCTCGGTGTCGCCGATGTAGCTGAGGTGCGGCACCTTGCTGCCGTCGCCGATGTTCGCGTTCTTCGTCTCGACGAAGGTGCCGATCTTGCCGTCAGCGCCGAGGACGGTGCCCGGCCGCAGGTAGGCGAAGGGGCCGACACTCGCGCCCGCGCCGATGACCGCCAGCGTGGCATCCGTGCGCTTGACGACGGCGTTCTCGCCGACCTCGCAGTCCACGAGGGTGGTGTCTGGGCCCACGACCGCGCCGCGCTCGATCTTCGTCGCGCCGCGGATCTGCGTGCCCGGCAACAGCTCGACGTCCTCAGCCAGCGTGGCATCCGCATCGATCCACACCGAGGCCGGGTCGAGGATCGTCACGCCCGCGACCTGCCAGCGACGGATGATGCGGGCGTTCAGCTCCCGCGCCGCCGCCGCCAACTGCACCCTGTCGTTGATGCCCGCGACGAGCCACGGGTCGCGCACCGAGACCGCCTCGATGCGGCCACCCGACTGCCGGATCACAGCCGCGGCATCCGTCAGGTACTTCTCGCGCTGCGCGTTCTGCGTGCCCACCTGGCGGAGGGCCTCCCGCAGGGGGCCCGCCGAGAAGACATAGACGCCCGCGTTGACCTCGCGCACCGCGAGCTGCTCAGACGACGCGTCCTTGTGCTCCACGATCGCCTCGAAGAGGCCATCCGCCGAACGGACGATGCGGCCAAAACCGGAGGGGTCATCGAGAATCGCCGACAGCATTGTGAGCGCGTTGCCCTCATGCTGGTGCGCCGACACCAGCGACCGCAGGGTCGCCGCATCCAGGAGCGGGACATCCGCGCTCAGCACCACGACACGGCCCTCGAAGTCAGCCGGCAGCGCCTCCAGCGCCACCTCGACCGCCCGACCGGTGCCGGGCACCTCGTCCTGGTCGACAATGATCGCGTTCGGGGAACGACGCAGCACCTCGCCAGACACCGCCTCGCGCTCGTGGCGCACAACCGTCAGGATGTGGGCCGCGCCCAACTCCTCCGCCGTCGACAATACGTGGCCCACAAGCGGCACACCCGCGAGGGCATGCAGCACCTTCGCCTTCGCCGACTTCATGCGGGTGCCCTGGCCGGCCGCCAGGATGATGACGGCGAGAGACTGGTCGGTCATGGGTGGGGGCTCCTTGTTGTCACGCTCGTTCACGCTGGGCATCTCTCGCACTCAGGCTTGCGAGTGTCCTTCCGGGCTGAAAACTGATCCGCCTGCGGCGGATGCGCTCCGCGCACGGAGCCGGTTGAAATCGCTCCGCGATTTCAACTGGCTCCGCCCCCAGGATTCGAACCTGGTCCTAACAGTTCCAAAGACTGCCGTGCTGCCGTTACACCAGGGCGGACCGTGCCACCCCACAACGCACGGGCGGACACGAGAGACAAGTCTGCCAGAAGAGAACCAAAGGAAGCCGCCGAGATCCCCCGCTCGGGATAATGGGGACCATGCCCGCACGCGACAACCCCGACCGGCTCGACGAAGTCGATCGCATCGTCGACGCTTGGCAACGCGAACGGCCAGACCTCGACTTCGCCCCGCTCCAAGTGCTCAGCCGGGTCGGCCGCCTCGCCCGCCACCTCGACCGCGCCCGCCGCACGGCCTTCGCGGCATCCGGCCTCGAATCGTGGGAATTCGACGTGCTCTCCGCCCTCCGGCGCGAAGGCGAGCCCTACCAGCTCAGCCCCAAGTCGCTCCTGCAGCAGACCCTCGTCTCCTCCGGCACCATGACCAACCGCATCGACCGCCTCGTCGAGCGCGGACTCGTCACCCGAAACGCCGACCCGCGCGACCGGCGCAGCGTGCTCGTCACCATGACCAGGGAGGGCCGCGCCCGCGTCGACACGGCGATCACGCAACTCCTCGAGTCGGAGCGGGCGCTGCTCGCCGCGCTGCCGGATGCCGAACACGAACGACTCGCCGACCTGCTGCGGGTGCTCAGCCTCGACTTCGACTGAGCCCGTTCCTGTACCTCAGGCGCGCGAGGCGCAGTCCACGCAGAGCGTCGCCCACGGTCGCGCCTCGAGACGGGCCTCCGGGATGTCGCGGCCGCACGACGCACACGTGCCGAAGCCGGGGGCGCCCAGGCGGAGGAGCGCGGCATCCGTCTCCGCCAGGCGGGACCGCGACTGCCGCAGGAGGGCGTCGGACTGCGAGCGCTCGAAGGCAATCGTCGAGCCTTCCGGGTCGTGCTCGTCGTCGACGTTGGAGTCCTGGCGAGCGTCCACGATGCGGCGGATGTCCTCACTGAGGCCCGCCATGAGGTGCAGGGTGGACTCGCGCTCGGCAAGCAGTTGCTCGCGGAACTGCTCGAGCCGGGCATCCGTGAACCGTGGGGTCATGTCCCGAGTATGCCCTGACACCCCGCGACTCGCGGCGAAGGGTTGCCCTGTGGTTGGCGTCAGCGGCGCAGCACGCGGCGGGCGAGCCAGTTGGCGAAGAACTGCACGAGCTGCACGATCAGGATGATGACGATCACAGCTGCCCAGGTGACGACCGGCTCGAACTGGCGGTAGCCGTAAAGGATCGCAAAGTTGCCGAGCCCTCCGCCGCCGATGAAGCCCGCGACGGCCGTCATGTCGACGATCGCGACGAAGACGAAGGCGTAGCCGAGGATGAGCGGCCCCAGCGCCTCGGGCAGCAGGAGCGTGCGGATGATGCGCCACGGCCCCGCACCGACCGAACGCGCCGCCTCGATCACGCCCGGCTGCACCGTCAGCAGGTTCTGCTCGACGATGCGGCTGATGCCGAAGACCGCCGCGAGGGCGATCGAGAAGATGATGGCCGGGTCGCCGATGCCCGTGCCCACGACAGCGCGCGCGAGCGGCTGCACGGCCGCGAGGAAGATGATGAATGGGATGGGACGGAACGTGTTGACGAGCACGTTCAGCACCGTGTTGACGACGCGGTTCGGCAGGAGACCGCCGGCGCGGGTCACGTAGAGGCCGAGCCCGACGATGAGGCCGCCGAGCCCGCCGAAGAGCATGCACAGGGCGACGATGTAGAGCGTCTCGAAGGTCGCGTCGAGCAGCTCGGGAAGCAGGGCGATCAGCGCATCCATTAGCGCACCTCCGTCACGGACACGGTGCGGGAGATTGCCGCAAGCGCCGCGTCGATGCGGTCACCCTTGAGTGCGAGCGTCAGGTGCCCGAAGGTGCGGCCCTGGATCTCGTTGACCCCGCCATAGACGAGTTCGAAGGTCACGCCGTGGTTCGCGAACTCAAGGAAGACCTCCGACTGGCTCACCCCGCCGTCCGCGAATGACACCGTCACGATGCGGCCCGGATGCTTCAGCCGCAGCTGCTCGAGCGCCTCCCGCTCCGGCACCGCGCGGATGACGGTCGAGACGAAACGCTTGGCGGCATCCGTCTGCGGGTCAGAGAAGACGTCGAAGACACTGCCCTCTTCGATGACGCGGCCGGAGTCCATGACGGCGACGCGATTGGCGACCGCCTTGATGACCTCCATCTCGTGCGTGATGAGCACGATCGTGATGCCGAGCTCACGATTGACCTTCTTGAGGAGCGCGAGCACCTCGGTCGTCGTCTCGGGGTCGAGCGCGCTCGTCGCTTCATCGGCGAGGAGGATCTTGGGGCTGGTCGCAAGGGCGCGCGCGATGCCGACGCGCTGCTTCTGGCCGCCCGAGAGCTGGTCGGGGTAGTTGCGTGCCTTGTCGGCAAGCCCGACGAACTCGAGCATCTCGGTGACGCGTGCCTTGCGCTCAGCGGCGGGCATCCCGGCCACCTGAAGCGGGTATTCGACGTTGCCAGCGACCGTGCGGGAGTTGAAGAGGTTGAATTGCTGGAAGATCATGCCGATGCCGCGACGCACGTCGTGCAGCTGGCGCTCCCGCAGGCCGCTGATGACCCGGCCGTCGACCTCGACCGTGCCGCTCGTGACCGGCTCGAGCGCATTGATGAGCCGCACGAGCGTGCTCTTGCCCGCGCCGGAGTAGCCGATGATGCCGAAGATGTCGCCCGCCTCGATGTCGAGGCTGACCTTGTCGACCGCGAGGAGCGGCGCCGCACCCCGCTTGGAAGGCGGGTACGACTTTGAGACCTCGCTGAGTCTCACGATCGGCATGGGGGCTGCTTTCGTCATACGGGGAATCAGCACGGCGGCGGATGCTCCGAGAAGCATCCGCCGCCGGCTACTACATAAAGGCTACTCGTTGGCCTCGACGTCGGCCTCGACCTTTGCGAGGGCGTCCTCGAGCTCGGACGCGGGGGTGTCGACGAGGATGGCCGTGTCACCGGAGACCTCGAGCACGCCGTCCTGCACCGCCTGCGTCGTCTGGTAGATCTCGATGAGGCGCTGGAAGAGCTCGTTGTCCTTGTCCTCGGCGCGGGCCGCGAAGATGTTGATGTACGCCTGCGCCGCGGGGTCGCTCGGGTCGTCGACCGCGATCGCGCTGAGCGGGTCGATGCCCGCCTTGGTGACGAAGTCGTTGTTGACGACGGCTGCTGCGACGTCAGCGAGCGAGGTCGCCGTGAACGAGGCATCCGCTGCCTTGACCTCGACGCGAGACGAGTCCTCGATGTCGGCAAGGGTCGAGAAAATGCTGCCGCCGTCCCTGAGCTCGATGAGGCCGGCGGACTGCAGCACGAGGAGGGCGCGGGCCTGATTGCTCGTGTCGTTGGGCACGATGACCTGCTCGCCATCCTTGATGTCGTCGACCGAGTCGTACTTCTGCGAGTAGAGGCCGAGCGGGTAGATCGCGGTCGCGCCGATCGGCACGAGGTCGTCACCGGATGCCACGTTGTGCTGCGCGAGGAAGATGACGTGCTGGAACTGGTTCAGGTCGAGCTCACCCGCGGAGAGGGCGGGGTTCGGCTGGTTGTAGTCAGCGAAGTCGATGATGTCGACGTGGATGCCCTCCTCCTCGGTCGCCTCGAGGTAGGCGTCCCAGTAGGGGTCGCTCGCGCCGACGACGCCGAGCTTGACCGGGTTGGACTCGGAGCCGAGCTCCGCGTCGGAGTCAGACGAGGCGCAGGCAGCGAGGCCAGTGAGGAGCGCGGTCGCGGTGGCGACGGCAGCGAGCTTCTTGACGAGGGACATGGGTGGTGCCTTTCAGTGGAGCGGGGTATCCAGTGTCATCCGTGTGC
This sequence comes from Salinibacterium sp., assembly GCA_015234465.1. Classification (GTDB taxonomy): domain Bacteria; phylum Actinomycetota; class Actinomycetes; order Actinomycetales; family Microbacteriaceae; genus Homoserinimonas. Next base: position 279,059 of record JADGNA010000008.1, read on the forward strand.
GGAGCAATTCCGAATCGGGTGACGAACTGTGACAGGCGACCTCGTCGTCAGCCCTCGAGGAGGTCGGTGAGCTCGAGCCAGCGGGTTTCGAGCGCCGCGGCATCCGCTTCAAGCTTCGACAGTTCCGCTGTGAGTGCGCCGAGACCCTCGTAGTCGTTCTGGTCGTGGGCTGCCATCTGGGCGTGCACCGCCTCCACCTTCTGGCCCGACTTCTCGAGCTTTCGCTCGACCGAGGCGAGCTCCTTCTGGGCGTTGCGCAGCTCGGCGCCCGAGAGGCCGGGAGCCTTCTTCGCCGGTGCCGTCGCCGCCTTGGTGGCCGAGGGGGCGTCGGATGCCGCATCCGCCGCCGTGCGGATCTTCAGGTACTCCTCGACCCCACCGGGCAGGTGTCGCAGGTGCCCACCGAGCACGGCGTACTGCTGGTCGGTCACGCGCTCGAGCAGGTAACGGTCGTGACTCACGACGAGGAGCGTGCCGGGGAAGGAGTCGAGCAGGTCCTCCATCGCCGCCAGCATGTCGGTGTCGAGGTCGTTGGTGGGCTCGTCGAGGATGAGCACGTTCGGCTCATCGAGAAGGATGAGCAGCAGTTGCAGTCGCCGCTTCTGGCCACCCGACAGGTTCTTGATGGGGGTGCTGAGCTGGGCGCTGTCGAAGCCGAGTCGCTCAAGCAGCTGGCCAGGCGTGACCTCCTTGCCGCCCGCGACGTAGGAGGACTTCTGGCGCCCGATGACCGAGCGCACGGGTTCGTTCTGCACTTCGGCCAGCTCCGCGAGCTGCTGGTCGAGGATCGAGATCTTCACCGTCTTGCCGCGCTTGACGCGTCCACTCGTGGGTTCGACCGAGCCCGCGATGAGGCCGAGGAGGGTCGACTTGCCCGCACCATTGACGCCCAGGATGCCCGTGCGCTCGCCCGGCGCGATGCGCCACTCGATGTCGCGCAGCACTTGCTTCTCGCCGTAGGTGACGCCGACGTCGAGCAGGTCGACGACATCCTTGCCGAGGCGCTGCATCGCCATCGACTGCAGGCTCACCTTGTCGCGCACGGGCGGCTCGTTCGCGATGAGCTCATTGGCTGCATCGATGCGGAACTTCGGCTTCGCCGTGCGGGCCGGAGCCCCTCGACGCAGCCAGGCGAGCTCCTTCTTCATGAGGTTCTGGCGCTTGGCCTCCGTGACGGATGCCATGCGGTCGCGCTCGACGCGCTGCAGGATGTACGCCGCGTAGCCGCCCTCGAAGGGCTCGATGATGCGGTCGTGCACCTCCCAGGTGGTGTTGCAGACCTCATCGAGGAACCACCGGTCGTGAGTGACGACGATGAGGCCGCCCTGGCCCGCGGGCCAGCGACGCTTAAGGTGCTCGGCAAGCCAGGCGATGCCCTCGACGTCGAGGTGGTTAGTGGGCTCATCGAGGAACACGACGTCCCAATCGCCGACCAGCAGCTTCGCGAGGCCGACGCGGCGGCGCTGGCCACCGGAGAGCTGGCCCAGCGTCGCATCCCACGGGATGCCGCCAAGCAAGCCGTCGATGACATCGCGGATGCGGGCATCCGAAGCCCACTCGTACTCCTGCTTGTCCCCAACGATCGACTCGCTCACGACGATCGAGTCGTCGAGCTCGTCGGCCTGGTCAAGCATGCCGATCGTCGTGCCCTTGCGCACCGTCACACGGCCGCCGTCGGGTTCGATGCGGCCCGCGAGCAGGCGCATGAGAGTCGACTTGCCGTCGCCATTGCGGCCGACCACGCCGATGCGGTCGCCCTCGTTGAGGCCGATCGTCACCGAGTCAAAGATGACGCGCGTTGGATATTCGAGGTGGAGGGACTCTGCCCCCAGGAGATGTGCCACGTGGGTCGACACTACCGGGCTGCGGCTGAAGGGCCGCCCGGCGCGGAGCTGGTCCCGTGCCGTCAAACCGCGAGACTGCGCAACTTGCACTTCCCCACCCGCCGTGGTGCAACCTTCGTAGTCTCACCTCCACCGCACGCAGGCGCGCAAGTCGCGTTCCAGGCGTGAGACTACGCAAGTCGCACTTCGGGCCCCGATTGGGTGCAACTTGCGTAGGCTCGCGAAGCTGTGGATGTGCGCCCCGCGAGGACTCGCACCCCGGGCACTCTGGGCCGGTGCGAATTCCTCTCCCCGACGGTTTCACCGGACGACCATTCGGCAGACGCGAGGCCTTGGCTGCCGGAATCAAAGACAGCCAACTCCGATCGACGAAACTCGCCCGCCCCTTCCACGGCGTGCGCGCCCTCAACTGGGACCCGTCCTACGAGGCTCACATCCGCGCCTACCACGCGCGGATGCCCCGCACTCAGCACTTCAGTCACGGCACCGCGGCCCTCCTCCACGGCTTTCCCGTGCCCTTGCTCGCGACATCCGCTGTCCAGGTGAGCGCCCCCTCGTCGGCAGGATTCCCCCGCGCGCAGGGCATCGTTGGACACCATTCTGACTCCCGCGTCGTGATACTGGGTGGCATGCGCGTCACACACCCGGTGGACACCTGGTGCGACCTGGCTACCTCGCTCTCGGTCGACGATCTCATCGCCATCGGCGACTTTCTCATCACAGGCGACGAACCATACAGTGGCGTGCCGCCGTTGGCCCGGCTCCCCGAAGTGGAGCACGCAGTTCGTCTCCGTGCTGGCCGTCGCGGAACGCCAAAGTTACGGGCTGCGCTTGAACTCATGCGCTATGGGCCGCTCTCCCGAATGGAAACCGAGATGCGCCTGCTGATGGTCCGCGATCACCTCCCCGAACCATCTTTGAACTTCAGGGTTCACGACAGCAGCGGGCGCTTCGTGGCCATGGTGGACCTCGCGTTCGACACGTGGAAGGTCGCTGTCGAGTACCAGGGAGACCTTCACCGTGAGAAAAAGCGCTTTCGCGCCGACATCACGCGACGGGAACGCCTTGAGGATGCCGGTTGGACCGTGATCTTCATGTCAGTTGACGACATCCGGAGACAGCCGAGAGAGACGCTCCGCCGGATACGCAAGCGTCTGCGCGACCGCGGCGCACCTCTTGGAGGCTGACGGCGATCCGTGAGACTGCAGAACTTGCAGATCCGCGGAGAGATTGATGCAACTTGCGTAGTCTCAATGCGATGAAAGGGAGCCGTGAGCGGATGCGACCGCGAGGCGGCGGATGCCCGGCTCAGGGCGTGATCACGCGGGCGCCGTGCACGGGGCCCGTCGCCCGCACCGCGGTGAGACGTGCCGCGCTGAGCGCGACCTGCAGCTCGAGCGCCGAGTCGACGTCGGCCGCGAGGAACGCGATCGTCGGCCCCGAGCCCGAGACGATCCCCGCGAGGGCGCCGTTCTCCTCGCCGAGCTCAAGCACCTTGCCAAGCCGCGGCTCCAGGTGGAGGGCGGGCGCCTGAAGGTCGTTGTGCATGGCCTCGGCGAGCATGGCCGAGTCACCGGCGCGCAGCGCCTGCAGCACGGCCGTGTCGACCGTGGGCTGTGGGGACGCGGGCGAGATGTCGAGGGCGTGACGCTCCCGGTGCAGGTCGAGTTCGCGGTAGACCTCGGGTGTGCTCATGCCGAAGTCGGCGAGCGCAAACACCCAATGGAACTGGCCCTTCGCGAGGGCCGGACTGAGCTCGTCGCCGCGGCCCGTGCCGACGGCCGTCCCGCCCGTGAGGGCGAAGGGCACGTCGGCGCCCAGCTGCGCCGCGAGCGAGTGCAGTTCCTCCCGGCCGAGGTCGGTTCCCCAGAGGGTGTCGCATGCAACGAGGGTGGCCGCGGCATCCGCCGACCCTCCGCCCATTCCGCCCGCGATCGGCACGTTCTTCTCGATCTCGAGCCGCGCTCCCCCGCGGTAGTCGGCGACGCGCGCGAGGAGGCGGGCGGCGCGGATTGCGAGGTTGCTGCCGTCGGTCGAGAGTGCCGAGGTGTCGATGCTGCCGCCGAAGGTGACGGAGAAGTCATCCGCCGGATATGCCCTCACGTCTTCGTAGAGCGAGACGGCCTGGTAGGCGGTCGCGACGTCGTGGTAGCCGTCATCGAGGAGGCAGCCCACGCGAAGGTAGACGTTGAGCTTGCCGGGGGCGCGGACGTGAACCTTCTCGGACCGGGCCAGCCTGCTCATGCAACCAACCTAGTGGACCGCGCTGTCTGCACCCTGCCGCCCGCGTGCCCGTCCCGCCGCACTAGCCTTCGAGCCGCGACAGGATGCCAGCGAGCTCCTGCTTCTCGGCTTCGAGCTCTTCCGGTGCCAGCCGGAGCCTGGTCAGCGCCACACGGCACCGACCAACAGAGCCGAGCGGACCCCTGCTGAGCGTGGCGAGGACCCCGGTGCCGTCTGCCAGTTTCCATCGAGCGGTGGGGTGCTTCGCCTCGTGGCTCACGGCGCTCGGGGCGAGGTCGTAGTGGTCGCTCAGGAGGGCGATGGTGCGGTCGAGCGTGGCCCGCAGGTCGCCCTCCACGGTCTTGCTCGAGCCGGCTACGAACGTTCCGTCTGATTGCTGGCCGGGAATTCGGATGCCGCGTGCCTGTTCGTACGCGACCGTGACGCCCTGCGCCCACCACTGGCCGACGCCGTGTTCGCGGTGCAACCAGTCGGCGATCTCGGGGTGCGACCAGGTGGCCGCGTTCTCAGCATCGAGTAGCCCGAACCATTCGTTGCGCGTCTTGCCCGTAGCAGCGCGCATCTTGACGTCGGAGACCCTGCTTGGCGCTATGGGAACCATGCCGCCACGATACGACGCTCTGCGCGCGCGTGAAAGGGCTTCCCCGTCAGGCGCGTGTGATCGCGAGGAAGTCGTGCACCGTCAGCTGTTCGCCGCGCTCGGTCGGCTTGATGCCGGCAGCCTCGAGACGAGCGGATGCCTCGGCCGAGCCCCCTAGCACGCCCGCGAGTGACTGACGCAGCATCTTGCGACGCTGCCCGAATGCGGCGTCGACGAGTTCGAAGGTCGCGAGGCGCTCCTCCTCGCTGCCGAGCGGTTCGTCGCGCACCGCGAAGCCGACGAGGATCGAGTCGACATTGGGCACTGGCCAGAAGACCTGGCGGCTGACGAGGCCCGCCGTGCGCCAGTGGCCGTACCAGGCCGCCTTGACGCTTGGGCTGCCGTAGACCTTGCTGCCGGGCTGTGCGGCGAGTCGCTGGCCAACCTCGGCCTGCACCATCACGAGGCCGGAGGTGATGTACCTGAAGTGCTCGAGGAAGTGCAGCAGCACGGGCACCGAGACGTTGTAGGGCAGGTTCGCGACGAGGGTCTTCGGATGCCGCGGCAACTCCATGATCGTCATGGCATCGTGCAGCACGACCGTGAGGTCGGCGCCCGGCTGCATCGTCTCGACCGTCTTGGGCAGTTGCCCCGCGAGGCGCGGATCGATCTCGACCGCGACGACGGGGGCGCCCGTCTCGAGGAGCCCCAGTGTGAGGGAGCCGAGGCCCGGGCCGATCTCGACGACCGGGGAGTCACCCGTGACCCCCGCGGCCGCGACGATGCGGCGGACGGTGTTGCCATCGATGACGAAGTTCTGGCCCAGCTTCTTGGTGGGCTGCAGGTCAAGGAGTTCGGCGAGGTCGCGGATCTCGGCGGGGCCCAGCAGTTTGCCGCTCATGCGAGGGGGTGCGGCGGGAGCTCGCTGGGGGCGTCGGGGAGCACCGGCTCGTCGTCCCACGAGCCGTAGACGGCCTCCGTGTTGGAGGCGATGACCGCGGCGAGCAGGGAGTCGGGCACGCCGAGGTGATCGGCCATGAAGCGCAGGGTCGTCGGGATCATGTACGAGGCGTTCGTCTGCCCGCGATGCGGTGTCGGCGTCAGGTAGGGCGAGTCCGTCTCGATCAGGATGCGGTCACGCGGCACGACCTCAAGGGCCTCACGCAGGTTCGCCGCGTTCTTGAAGGTGACGGTGCCCGCGAAGGAGAGGTACCAGCCCTCCTCGGCACAGAGTCGCGCCATCGTGGCGTCACCGGAGAAGCAGTGGAACACCGTGCGCTCGGGGGCGCCCACGCGCAGGAGCGTCGAGATGACCTCGTCGTGCGCGTCGCGGTCATGGATCTGGAGCGCCAGGCCGTGCTTCTTGGCGATCTCGATGTGCGCCTCGAAGGAATAGAACTGGGCCGGGCGACCCGCCTCGTCGGTGCGGAAGAAGTCGAGTCCCGTCTCCCCCACGGCGCGCACGCGGGGCCGTTGGGCGAGTTCCTCGATCTCGGCGAGCGAGGCATCCAGCGTGCCCGCGCGGTCGAGCTCGGGGGCGTCGTTCGGATGGATGGCGACGGCGGCGAGCATCCGGGGTTCCCGTGCGGCCATCTGGGCCGACCAACGGGAGCTTGCGACATCCGTGCCCACCTGCACGACGCCCTTGACGCCGACGCTCGATGCGAGGTCGAGCGCCTCGCGGTAGTCGAGCAGTTCCGGCTCACCCGAGGGCTGCCATGCCCCGTGCTCGAGGTGCGTGTGGTTGTCATAGACGCCCACCGTGAGCGCCTCGGGCAGCGGAGGGTAGGTCATGCCTGCTCCTGCTCGACGCGCGGGAAGAGCGGCGGGAGCGTGTCGACGGTCGCGCCCGGCTGCAGCACGCCCCAGGTGCCCGCCTCCGTGATGAGCTGCTCTGTGAGGGGCGACGTGAAGCCGAGTGCCGCCCAGAGCTTGGCGGTCGCCTCCGGGATGACCGGGGAGAGCAGCACGGCGAGCGCGCGCAGCCCCTCGGCCGTCGTGTAGAGCACGGTGCCGAGCCGCTCGCGCGTCTCCTCGTTCTTGGCGAGCACCCACGGCTCGTTGATCGTGATGTAGCCGTTGAGGTCGTCGACCAGCTTCCAGATGGCCTCGATGGCCTCGTGGATCGCGAGGCGCTGCATCGCGGCATCCGCCTTGGTCACGGCCGAGGCGAGCGTCTTCTGGATGGCGAGGTCAGCATCCGTGTACTCGCCCGGCTGCGGCACGCTGCCGTCGTAGTAGCGGTTGATCATCGCGATGACACGGGAGGCGAGGTTGCCGAAACCGTTGGCCAGTTCGGCCTGGTAGCGGGCCGAGAGGTCCTCCCACGAGAAAGAGCCGTCCTGGCCGAAGTTGATCGCGCTCATGAAGTAGTAGCGGAACGCGTCGGCGCCGAAGGTGTCGGTGATGTCGCTCGGTGCGATGCCCGTGAGCTTCGACTTCGACATCTTCTCGCCGCCCACCAGGAGCCAGCCGTGGCCGAAGACCCGCTGCGAGACGGGCAGGCCCGCCGCCATGAGCATCGCCGGCCAGATGACGGCGTGGAAGCGGGCGATGTCCTTGCCCACCAGCTGCACGGCCGGCCAACGCCGCTCGAAGTTCTCCTGGTCGGTGCCGTAGCCGATCGCCGTGATGTAGTTGAGGAGGGCGTCGAACCACACGTAGAGCACGTGCGAGTCGTCCCAGGGCAGCTTGACGCCCCAGTCGAAGCTCGAGCGCGAGATCGAGAGGTCGCGCAGGCCCTGCTGCACGAACTGGATGATCTCATTGCGCACGCTCTCCGGCTGGATGAAGTCGGGGTTGTCGCGGTAGAGCTTGAGCAGCGGCTGCTCGAAGTCGCTCATGCGGAAGAAGTAGTTGGTCTCCTTGAGCACCTCGACAGGGCGCGTGTGGATCGCGCAGACCTGCTGCCCCTCGAACTCGCCCGTGCCGGGGACGAGGTCGCCCGGCTGCTTGTACTCCTCGCATCCGACGCAGTAGTGGCCCTCGAACTCGCCCTGGTAGATGTAGCCGTCGTCGTAGAGCTTCTCGAGGAAGAGGCGCACGCCATTCTCATGACGCTCGTCGGTCGTGCGGATGAAGTCGTCGTTGGAGATGTTGATCGTCTCGAGCAGCGGCTTCCACGCCGTCTCGACGAGCCGGTCGGCCCACTCGCGCGGCGTCACATTGTTGGCGACCGCCGTGCGGAGGATCTTCTGCCCGTGCTCGTCGGTGCCCGTCAGCAGCCAGGTGTCGTCGCCGCTCTGGCGGTGCCAGCGGGCGAGCACATCCGCCGCCACCTCCGTGTAGGCGTGCCCGATGTGGGGAACGTCATTGACGTAGAAGATTGGCGTGGCGATGTAGAAGGACTTGCCGGAGGACATGGCCTCAATCCTAAGCGGCGCGACCGTCAGCGGGCGGCGAGCGCGCCCTCGTAGAGCTCGCGCTTGCTGAGGCCGGTCGCGTCGGCGACCTCGGCCGCCGCATCCTTGAGCCTGGTTCCGGATGCCACGAGCTCGAGCACCTGCGCGACGCCATCGTCGATCGACGCGACCGTCGGCGCGGCGCCCTCGATGACGACGACGATCTCCCCCTTGACGCCGCCGGCGGCCCATTCCACGAGTTCGGAGGCCGTGCCGTGCTTGACCTCCTCGAACATCTTCGTCAGCTCCCGGGCGACGACGACTCGGCGGTCGGGGCCGAGGACGGCCGCGACATCCGTCAGCGCGTCGACCAGGCGGTTTGGCGACTCGAAGAACACCATGGTGCGGGCCTCGCGCGCGAGCGCCGTGAGTGCCTTGCGGCGGTCGCCGCCCTTGCGCGGCAGGAAGCCCTCGAAGCAGAAACGGTCGGTGGCGAGGCCGGAGACGGCGAGCGCCGTCAGCACGGCGGAGGGGCCGGGCAGCGCCGTGACCGTGACGCCCGCGGCGGTCGCCGCGGCGACGAGCGGGAAGCCTGGGTCGGAGATGGCGGGCATGCCTGCGTCCGAGAGCACGAGCACGTCGGACTCCCTGGCGAGCTCCACGATCTCGGCCGCCTTCGCGACCTCGTTGTGCTCGTGGAGCGGGATGAGCCGCGGCCGGTTCTCGATGCCGAGCGCGCGCATGAGGTGCACGGTCGTGCGGGTGTCTTCGGCAGCGATCACCTCGGCGCTCGCGAGGGCCTCGCGCAGTCGCTGCGAGGCGTCGCCGAGGTTGCCGATGGGCGTCGCCGCGAGGATGATCATGGGCTCCATCCTCGCAGGCTCGGCGGGTTGAATAGGGTGGGCGGGTGACCCGCCGCCTCGCCCGCCTGCCCGAGTGGCTCTGGTTGCTGGCGGTCACGGTGCTCGCCGCGGGGCTCCGCCTGTGGAACCTCGGCCACCCGCGCGCCCTCGTCTTCGACGAGACCTACTACGTGAAGGACGCCTGGACGCTCCTCCACCTCGGCTACGAGGGCAGCTGGCCGGAGGGCGCCGACGAGGGCTTCGTCGCGGGGGACGTCGATACGTTCAGCGACGAGGCGTCGTTTGTCGTGCATCCGCCGCTCGGCAAGTGGATCATCGCGCTCGGCCTCAGCGCCTTCGGGGCCGACGACCCCTTCGGGTGGCGCATCGGCATGGCGGTCGTCGGCATCCTGGCGGTGGCGGTGCTGTGGCTGGTGGCGCGCATCCTGTTCCGTTCGCCCCTGCTTGCGACGATCGCGGGCGGCCTCATGGCGGTCGATGGCCACGCGATCGTCATGTCGCGCACGGCCCTGCTCGACAACGCGCTCATGCTGTTCACGCTGCTCGGCTTCCTCTTCGTGCTGCTCGATCGGCGCCAGAGCCGGGAACGTCTGGAGCGATGGATGCTGCAGCGCGAGAAGCGCGGACTCTCCCGCGACTGGGGCCCAGCCCTGTGGGCCCGCCCGTGGCTCGTGGCCGCCGGCCTCGCCTTCGGCCTCGCGACGGCCGTCAAGTGGAGCGGGCTGTACTTCCTCGCGATCTTCGCCGTCTACACGCTTGTCGTCGACGCGCTCGCGAGGCGGCGGGCGGGCATCCCGTTCTGGTTCTCGAGCACGGCCCTCAAGCAGGCGCCCGTGAGCTTCGTGCTGACGGTGCCGATCGCGGCCGTCGCGTATGTCGCGAGCTGGGCGGCGTGGTTCCGCACGGAGGGCGGCTACTACCGGCAGTGGGCGGAGGGCAACGCCTGGGAGGGTGCGCTCTCGTGGGTGCCACGCGACTGGCAGAGCTGGTGGCACTACCAGGTGAGCGCCTACAACTTCCACGTCGACCTCGGCACGGAACACGGTTGGGCCTCACCCGCGTGGCAATGGCTGCCGATGCTGCGACCCACGGCGTTCTACCGCGTCTACTCCGACGAGGGCGAGAACGGATGCTCGGTCGACCGCTGCGAGCAGTTCATCACGACCCTGCCGAACCCGCTCATCTGGTACCTCGCGGTCGCGGCGCTTGGGCTGCTCGTGTGGCGGCTGCTGCGGCATCCGCGGTCCTGGCGTGCCGGGCTGATCCTCGTCGGCGTCATCGCGGGGTGGGCCCCGTGGCTGCTCTACCCAGAGCGCACGATGTTCCAGTTCTATGCGATCGCCTTCCTGCCCTACATGGTGCTCGCGCTCACGTATGCGCTGGGCGTCGTGATGGGGCGGCCGTGGGAGGGCGAGTGGCGGCGAGCCACTGGCATCCGGGTCGCAATCGTGGTGCTGGCGCTCGTCGTGCTGCTGAGCGCCTACTTCTCCCCCGTCTGGACTGGGATGCAGCTGCCCGAGCCGTTCATCCGCAGCCACTACTGGCTGCCGGGGTGGCGCTAGGCGCGGGCACTGCACCCGTCGACGCGCGGCGCTCACTTTTCGGCGCAGCGCTCAGAATGTTTCGCGCGCATCCCGCCGAAAAGTGAGCGTCGTAGGCGACGGCGACGCGCGGCTGAGACGGGACTCCAGCGCTAGGGCGTCAGCAGGATCTTGCCCGTGTGGGCGGACTCCTCCATGCGGCGGTGGGCATCCGCGACCGCGGCGAAGGAGAAGGTGCTGTCGACGAGGGGTCGCAGGCGGCCTTCCACAACCCAAGGCCACACGTGCTCGCGTACCCCCGCGACGATGGCGAGCTTCTGCTCGAGCGGGCGGGCGCGCAGGGTCGTGCCCCAGATGCGCCCGCGCTTGACCATGAGGTGGGCGAGGTTGAACTCCGCCGGCACGCCGCTCTGGTTGCCGATGACCATGATGCGGCCGTCCATCGCGAGGGCACGCACATTGGATGCCGCGTAGGCGCCGCCCACGATGTCGAGGATCACGTTGGCCCCGGCACCGTCGGTCTCCTCCTTGATGCGGGCGACGAAGTCCTCCTCGCGATAGTTGATGAGGATGTCCGCCCCGAGCTCGGCGCAGGCCGCGAGCTTCTCGGAAGAGCCCGCCGTGACCGCGACGCGTGCCCCGCTGAGCTTCGCCATCTGGATCGCCGTCGTGCCGATGCCGCTGCCGCCGCCGTGCACGAGCAGCGTCTCGCCCGGCTGGAGCTCGGCGCTCATGAAGATGTTCGACCAGACGGTGCAGAGGGTCTCGGGCAGCGCGGCCGCCTCGACGAGTTCGAGGTGCTCCGGCACCGGGAGGGTGAGTCCCTCGTGCACGACGACCTCCTCCGCGTAGCCGCCACCCGCGAGCAGGGCACACACGCGGTCGCCGATACGGATGCTCGTGACATCCGGTGCCGTCTCGGTCACGGTGCCGGAGACCTCGAGCCCCGGCCACCCGGGCGCTCCGGGAGGCGAGGGGTAGTTGCCCTGACGTTGGGCGATGTCGGCGCGGTTCAGGCCGGCCGCCGCGACGCGGATGCGCACCTCACGTTCGCCGAGCGGCAGGTCGTCGACCTCGCTCAGCGCGAGATTCTCGGGACCGCCGGGTTCGTTGACGGTGATGGCGCGCATGGGTCGTCCTCTCCTGTGGGCTCTGCGTCGGACGATACGCGAGAGGCCGCGACGATGCATCCGCGTCAGGCTCCGATCAGCGCCTTGGTCTCCTCGAGCCTCATGGCGATGCCGAGTAAGAGCGGCACCGCGAAGTACAACACGACGAGTACCAAGAGCACGCCAACGTGCGCCCAGAGCGGCTGGTAACCGGCCGAGTTAAGCGGCCACAGCGTCCGTGCTCGCGGCACGAGGTAGGCGAGGGGGAACAGGACTCGCCAGGGTGCGGGAGCGTCGTCGAGGCCGGCGGCCCGCAGCATCCGCTGGTCTTCCCGGGCCAGGATGACGGATGCCGCGACGGCCATCAGGAACGTCGTGATGAGGATCCACCACCAGAGCCCGCCCACGATGCCCAGCACCATGTTGACGGCGACCCACAGCAGCGGCATTGCCACAAGCCAGCCGATTCCCCGGTTCCAGACCGGCGGGCGCGGGGGAATGACAAGCGGGGTGCGTTCGCTGGGATGGCGCGCCACGGCGCCCGACATGATGTCGCTCGTGCGCAGGTACTCATCCCACGCGTCGTCCTGCTGCATGTCGTCCCTCCCCCTGCGCCCAACCTACTCACTGAGCCCCTGAGTGGCGAGAAGGTGCTCCACCGAGCGCGGCGGAAGCACATTTTTCCGACACTCACGGGCCCGTTCGACCCGCTCGCGGTCACACGACGTAACGCGGCAAAGCGCGTGTGGGAGGCTCGGATAGCCTGTGCCCTATGGCAGACCGGGACACGACCGACCGCGACTGGGGCTTCAAGACCCGCGCGATCCACGCAGGCAACATTCCAGACGCAGTGAGCGGCTCGCGCGCACTCCCCGTCTACAACTCGACGGCGTTCGTCTTCGACAACAGCGCGGATGCCGCTGCCCGCTTCGCCCTGCAGAAGTACGGCAACATCTACAGCCGCGTCTCCAACCCGACTGTCGCATCCTTCGAAGAGCGCGTCGCGAGCCTTGAGGGCGGCCTCGGCGCCGTCGCGACCGCGAGCGGCCTCGGCGCACAGTTCATCACCTTCGCGTCGCTGGCCGGCGCTGGCGACCACATCGTGGCATCCGCGAACCTCTACGGCGGGTCCATCACGCAGCTGGATGTCACGCTGCGACGGTTCGGCGTCGAGACGACGTTTATCCAGTCCGCCGACCCGGCCGACTATGCCGCAGCAATCAAGGACAACACCAAGCTGATCTTCGCCGAGACGGTCGCGAACCCCTCAGGCGACGTCGCCGATCTGGAGGGACTGGCCGAGGTCGCCCACGCACACGACCTGCCGCTCATCATCGACTCGACCGTCGCCACGCCCTACCTGTGCCGCCCCATCGAGTGGGGTGCCGACATCGTCACGCACTCGGCGACGAAGTTCCTCGGCGGGCACGGCACCGTGCTTGGCGGCGTGGTCGTCGAGTCGGGTCGCTTCGACTGGTCCGGCCACCGCTTCCCCCTCTTCGACGAGGCCGTTCCCCACTACGGCGGGCTCAACTGGTACGGCAACTTCGGTGAGTACGCGTTCCTGACCCGGCTGCGGGCTGAGCAGCTGCGCGACATCGGGCCTGTGCTCTCCGCGACATCCGCCGCCAACCTGGCGCAGGGCGTCGAGACGCTGCCCTACCGGATCCAGGCGCACGTCGACAACGCCCGCGCGGTCGCAGAGTGGCTGCGCGCCGACGACCGCATCGAGTACGTCAACTGGGCAGGCCTCGAGGAGCACCCGCACCACGACCGCGCACTCAAGTACCTGAACGGCACGCCCGGCTCGGTCTTCGGCTTCGGCATCAAGGGCGGTCGGGCGGTGGGCCAGAAGTTCATCGAGTCGGTTGAACTCGCGAGCCACGTCGCCAACATCGGCGACGCCAAGACCCTCGTCATCCACCCCGCCTCGACGACCCACGCGCAGCTGACCGAGCAGCAACTCATCGACGGCGGCGTCGGCGCCGGCCTCATCCGCATCAGCGTGGGCATCGAGGATGTCGACGACATCATCTACGACCTCGACCAGGCGCTCGACGCCGCACTGAAGGAGGCATGAGCATGGTTTCGACCCTTCGAGACGGTCGCGGAGCGACCTCCTCAGGACAGGCAGGCTCAACCGGCGACACCACCGAGACCGTGCAGCTCGCCAACGGCCTGAGCTGCAGCATCCCAGCCTCCTCCCCCCTCGCGAAGCTGCTCAAGTCGCAGCGCACCTGGGTGGGCCCGACCGCGAAGCAGCGCCTCGGCATCCTGCGCCGCGCCAAGTCGATCGCGATCGTCGGCGCCTCGCCCAACCCCGCCCGTTCGAGCTACTTCGTCGGCACCTACCTGCTGCAGTCGAGCGACTACCGCGTGTACTTCGTGAACCCGAACGCCGACGAGATCCTCGGCCAGAAGGCCTACCCCGACCTGGCCTCGCTGCCCGAGGTGCCCGACATCGTCGATGTGTTCCGCAAGGCGAGCGACATCCCCGCGGTCATCGACGACGTGCTCGCGGTCGGCGCGAAGACGATCTGGGTGCAGCTCGGCATCTACAACGAGGAGGCGGCCCGCTACGGCGAGGAGCACGGGCTCACGGTCGTCATGGACCGCTGCCTCAAGGTCGAGCACGCCCGCTTCCACGGTGGCCTGCACCTGCTCGGCTTCGACACGGGCGTCATCTCGTCGCGCAAGGCGATCGCGTAGGCACTCGCCAGTGTCGGCGGATGCTGGCACGATTCGCTCATGGACCAGCGACTGAGCCTCATCACGCTCGTTGTCGATGACGTCGAGCGTTCCCGTACGTTCTTCGTCGACGGCCTCGGGTGGCGCCCCGAAGTGTTCGTCGATGGCGAGGTGCTCATGCTGCGCGTGGGCGAGCGTCTCGCGCTGTCCCTCTGGGACCGTGGGCACGCCGAGGCAGAGATCGGCACGGTCTCGCGGGACGGCTCCGCCCCCGTGACGCTCGCGCACAACGTCGCGAGCGAGGCCGAGGTCGACGCCGTCATCCGGACGGCACGGTCGGCGGGGGCGCGCATCCTGGCCGAGCCGCAGCGGCGGGACTGGGGCGGATATTCCGGCTACTTCGCCGACCCGGACGGCTTCCGCTGGGAGGTCGCGCACAACCCCGGACCGTTCGGCCAGTCGCTGTTGCCGTGAGCCGAGACGGCGCCTCAATAGGCTGACAGCATGACCCTGCTTCACGATCTCGGTTTCGCCGTCATCCGCTCCGTGTCGGTGTCGGACATGAATAACAACGTGTACCTCGTCACCTCTCGCACCTCAGGCGCGCAGGTGCTCATCGACGCCGCGAACGACTGGCCAGTGATCGAGGGGATGCTCGAAGACGCTCGCGACGACGCAGCGGCGGCGACATCCGTGGGGGCGATCGTGACGACCCACCAGCATCGGGACCACATCGGAGCCCTGGCGGAGGCGAGACGCGCAACGGGCGCTCCCCTGCTTGCGGGTGCCGACGATGCCGACGCGATCGAGGGGCACACGGGGGTTGCGATCGACCGGCGGCTGTCGCATGGCGACACGGTCGCGGTCGACGACCTCTCCCTTGGCATCGTGCACCTTCGCGGGCACACCCCGGGGTCGGTCGCACTCGTGCTCGATGGCACAAGCGGCCCGACGCACCTGTTCACGGGCGACAGCCTGTTCCCGGGCGGGGTCGGCAACACGTGGGGAGACGCGGGGCGCTTCGAGCAGCTCTTCACTGACGTGAGCGAGCGGCTCTTCGGGGCGTTCGGCGACGACACCCACGTGCATCCGGGCCATGGTGCCGGCACGACGCTGGGGGCGGAACGCCCGCACCTCGAGGAATGGCGGGCGCGCGGCTGGTAGTCGGGCCGGTTCACCCCCTCTCGCGGGGATGACCCGACCCGAGAGTTTCGCAAGACTTGGTGCCCATGAGAACACGGCGGTCGGTCGATATCCCTCGAGACGCCGCATCGGTGTTCGGCTACCTCTCCCGCGTGGAGAACGAAGTCCAGTGGCGCGAGTCGATCGTCGAGAGCCGGTACCGCCACGCAAGTGAGCCCGCCGTCGGAGTCCGCGGTGAGACCCATGTCGAGATGGGCGGACGGGGCGTCGTCATGCGCTGGGATATCAGCGAGTTCGAACCGGAGACGCTCGTGGCATGGACACTCGACGGTTCACCTTGGAACGGCGGTGGCAGCTATCGAGTCGTGCCGACCGACTCGGGATGCCGGCTGACTGCCTCGCTCGAGGTGCGCCTCCACGGCGTCATGCGCGTGCTCGAACCGATCCTGTGGCTGAACTTCTCGCGAGGTCTCCGGGGCGACCTCGCGAGCGTGCAGGAGCTGCTGTCGGGGTCGCCGCGACGGTGAGGTCCTGCGCGGGGTAGCGCTCCGCGCGGCCGGGGACATCCGGGGTCCCCCTTTCTGGGGACTGGATCCGGTGAAGCGGGGTACATCGTGACGATATATTAGAGAGTGGCCGGTGTCCCCGAAGCCGGCCACAAAGGACCCCAATGCCGCGCCCCGAATCCACCGTACGACGCCGCCAATGGGGAGCCGAGTCCCGCGTGACTCCCCTCCCCACGACTCATCCGAAACCGAGCGACGAGAAGATCACCCTCGCCCGGGCCGCCATCGTGCTGACGGTCGCCCTCTGGGTGCTCTACGTCATCTGGACGATCCTGCGCCAGTTCATCAACAACGAGATCGGCGGCTTCCGATTCACGATGGAGGCCTTCTCCTACCTCGTGGTCGTGACCTTCCTCACCTTCTCCGCGCTCATGTACCTGCTCGCGCGGCACGGAGCACTCCAGCGGTTCCGTGCGTATGAGCGCACACCCCGCGCCGAGATCGATCGGCACTTCGCAGGCAAGGACAGCGCAATCACCGTGCTGGTGCCTTCCTACCGGGAGGAGCCGGATGTCGTTCGGGCCACGCTGTGGTCCGCCTGCCTCCAGGAGTTTCCCTCGGTGCGTGTCGTGCTCCTCGTCGACGACCCGCCCCACCCCAGCGACCCCTCGGCCGCGGAGGACCTCGAACGCACCCGAGGGCTTGCCGACGAGATCTCGCAGGAGCTCAGCGAACCAGCGGCCCGCTTCGAGGCGGCCCGGCTCGACTTCGAACACGACGGCGCCACGGGCGACGCCAGCGCTGACGCCGTGCGGCGACTCGCGGAACACTACGCCTGGGCCGCCGAGTGGATCAGCCACAAGGCTGAGACCGAGAAGCGTGAAGACCACGTCGACGACTTCTTCGTCAACCAGGTGCTGCTCGGCCTCGCGGGAGACCTGGCCACGACCGGCCGAGCCCTGGCAACCGCTGCCGACCGCGACGAAACCCTGCCGGCAGCGCGCATGCTTGAGCTCCACCAGCGACTCGAGCGCATCTTCCGCGCCGAAGTCGCGACCTTCGAGCGAAAGCTCTTCGCATCCCTCTCGCACGAGGCCAACAAGGCGATGAACCTCAACGCCTACATCGGCCTGATGGGAGGCTCCTACCGCATCGAGGAGACGCCGAGCGGCCGGGTGCTGCGCCCCGTCACGGATGCCCGCCAGGCAGACCTCGTCATCCCCGACACCGAGTACATCCTTACGCTCGACGCCGACTCGCTGCTCCTGCGTGAGTACTGCCTGAGGCTCGTGCACTTCATGGAGCAGCCGGGCAACGAGCGTGTGGGCGTGACGCAGACCCCGTATTCGTCGTTCCGCGGAGCGGCGACCCGCATCGAGCGGCTCGCGGGAGCAACGACCGACCTGCAGCACATCCTTCACCAGGGCAAGACCCACTACGACGCAACCTTCTGGGTGGGCGCGAACGCGGTGATCCGCAAAGCCGCCCTCGAAGACATCGTCGAGACCGAGACATCCGGTGGCTTCGTCGTGAAGCGCTATGTGCAGGACCGGACCGTCATCGAAGACACCGAATCGAGCATCGACCTCGGCACGCACGGCTGGTCGCTCGCGAACCACCCGGAGCGCCTCAGCTACAGCGCGACCCCGCCCGACTTCGGTTCGCTCGTCGTGCAGCGACGGCGTTGGGCCAACGGTGGTCTGCTCATCATGCCGAAACTCGTGCGGCAGGTGCGCGAGCGCCGGGCCAGGGGCGAGAGGGTGCGGCTGAGCGAGATCCTGCTGCGCGTCAACTACATGGCATCGATCACGTGGGCCAGCTTCGGCCTGCTGTTCCTGCTCGCCTACCCCTACGACAGCCGCCTGCTGAGCCCCGTCGTACTGATGGCCGCGCTCCCCTACTTCATCGCCATGGGCACCGACCTGCGCTACAGCGGATACCGGTTCAGCGACATCCTGCGCATCTACGGCTTCAACCTGATCCTGCTGCCGGTCAACCTGGCCGGCGTGCTCAAGTCGATCGAGCAGGCGCTCACGGGGCGCAAGATTCCCTTTGCCCGCACCCCGAAGGTGCGCAACCGCACCTCCGTGCCCGTGATCTACCTGCTGTCGCCCCTCGCGATCATCGCCTTCTCGGTGCTCACGTTCATGCGCGACGTGCAAGTGGGCAACTGGGGCAACGCCGCCTTCGCCGCGTTCAACGCCATCCTCGCCACCTACGCGACGATCGCATACATCGGCATCGGCAACATGATCGTCGACCTGTGGCGGGCGGCGATCGGCTGGCTCTTCGTGGAGGTGCCGCCCAAGGCTCCGCCCGCACCGCCCGAAGACGCCGAGCCCGACTGGCGGGCCGTGCTCTACTACGGCGACGAGTCGGTGGGCACCCTGCGTCACGAACTCACCCACGTGGAGGCGGCAGAGCCCGCTCCCGCGAAGCAGGCCACCCCGAGTCGCGAGGAGGTCGCATCATGAGCGCGACACACAGCGGGCCCACCCGCAGGTTGTCGAAGCTGCGCCTGACGATCGCCCTCGCGGTCATCTGCGCCGTCGTCGCCGCCGGATTCATCAACGTGCGCGACTGGGCCGTCTCGCGCGATGTCGTCTCGGCGGAACCCTGGTTCGCAGGCTACGTCGACGTCACGGCGACACCCCACCACGAGTTCGAGAACCCCGCAGGCGAGAGCAGTTCGCAGGTGATGCTCTCCTTCATCGTCGCCGCGGCCGACGCGCCCTGCACACCCACCTGGGGTGGTGCATACACGCTGGCGGCCGCCGCAACCGACCTCGACCTCGACCGGCGCATCGCGCGCCTCGAGCAGCAGGGCGGAGCCATCGGCATCTCCTTCGGCGGGCTACTCAACGACGAACTCGCGACATCGTGCACGGATGCCCGTTCCCTCACTCGCGCCTACGAGACCGTGATCGAGCGCTATGGCGCCTCGACGATCGACCTCGACATCGAGGGAGAGAACCTCACCGACTCGGAGGCCGGCGAGCGACGCGCGCAGGCCATCGCGGGCGTGCAGCAGTCGCGCCGGGCTGCGGGAGAAGACCTCGCGGTGTGGCTGACGCTGCCCGCCGCGACCTTCGGCCTCACGGAGGACGGAACGACCTTCGTGGCCCAGATGCTCGCGGCCGGTGTCGACATCGCAGGGGTCAACGTCATGACGATGAACTTCGGCGACAGCCTCGATGACGGCGAGACGATGGCGGATGCCTCGGCTCGCGCACTCCGCGAGACCCACCGCCAGCTCGGCATCCTCTACTCGCAGGCTGACACTCCGCTCTCGAGCGCGACGCTGTGGCGCAAGCTGGGGGCGACGCCCATGATCGGCCAGAACGATGTCGCGACGGAGGTGTTCACGCTTGAGGATGCAACCGCGCTCAACGCCTTCAGCCTGGAGCAGGGCCTCGGCCGCCTCTCGATGTGGTCACTCAACCGCGACACCGAGTGCGGCCCCAACTATGTGCACCTGACGCGAGTCTCGGATTCGTGCAGCGGAGTGGAGCAGGGCACCACGCGGTTCGCGGACCTGCTCGCCGCCGACTTCGATGGCGCACTCGAGAGCTCGGCTGGGGCGATCACCCTCGCGGAACCGCAGGACGGCGAGATAGTGGACGACCCCGAGACGAGCCCGTACCCGATCTGGAACGAAACGGCCTCCTACCCCGCCGGCACGAAGGTCGTGTGGAAGCAGGCCGTCTACCAGACGAAGTGGTGGACCTCGGGTGACGCCCCCGACGCACCCGTGCTCAGTTCCTTCGAGACCCCGTGGACGCTCCTCGGGCCAGTGCTTGAGGGAGAGAAACCGGTCGACCAGCCAACCATCCCCGCCGGCATGTACCCGGAGTGGGACGGCATGGCGGTCTTCGAGAAGGGCGACCGGGTCATCTTCGACGGCCTCGCCTACGAAGCGAAGTGGTGGACGACGGCCGACAGCCCGGAGAAGTACAGCGCCGATCCTGGCGGTGCCGCCTGGCGCCCGCTCACTGTCGAGGAGATCGAGGAGGCCGTCGCGGCGGAGTGAGCCGAAAGGGCCGCGTGGGGGTTCGTGCGCTTCCCCTCGCCGGGACGGGTCGGGCTTAGCATTGCGACCATGAACTACCCGCAGACCCTCAGCGGCGACGGCGGCCTTGAGCTGCCCGAGTTCGACTCGCCCCCACGCGACCCCGGTGCGCTGCTCGTGACCTGGTTCTCGCGCGCCGAACAATTGGGCGCGCGCGAGCACCTCGCGGTCGCGCTCGCAACGGCGGATGCTGACGGCCGACCCTCAAACCGCATGGTGCTGCTGAAGCGAGTGGATGCCGCGGGCGTGACATTCACCACGACGGCGACGAGCCGCAAGGGGCGCGAACTCGCGGGGCAGCCATGGGGCGCGATGACGGCCTATTGGCGCGAGACGATCCAGCAGGTGCGTCTGGCCGGGCCCGTGCGGCGGCTCAGCGAGGAGGAATCCGACGCGCTCTTCGCCGCGCGACCCATCCCGTCCCAGGCATCCGCGATCGCATCGCACCAGGGTGAGCCGCTCGACGACCCTGCCGACCTCGTGGCGCGGGCGGCCGCCCTCGCCGCATCACCCGAGGCCCTGCCCCGGCCCGAGTACTGGTACGGCTACCGGCTCGAGCCCGAGGTCGTCGAGTTCTGGCACGGCACCGTGCACCGGCTGCACCGGCGCCTGCTGTACGAACGCAACGGCGACGCCTGGTCGCACCGGCGACTGCAGCCCTAGCGTCGCGGTCGCACCGGTGGGCTCAGCCCTTGTTGCGGTGCTGCCGAATCGCCTTGATCGCGAGCTGTGTGGCCGTGAAGACGAGGAGCAGCGCGAAGAGCACGCTGCCGAGCTGCGGGTCTACGAGGGACGCCACCGCGATTCCGCCGAACGATGACGGCACCGCGAAGAGGCCGATCATGAGCGCCCCCTTCACATCGGCGTTGCCGTTGCGAAGGTTGTTGATCGTGCCCGTGATCGCCGTGGGGATCATCATGACGAGCGAAGACCCCTTCGCGACGAGGTCCCCCATGCCGAAGAGCACGATCATCACGGGAACCACGATCACGCCGCCCCCGACACCGAGGAGCCCCGACAGGATGCCCGTGGCGAGTCCGACCCCGGCGAGCGCGAGCACTGAACCGAGCGAGTAGACGAACTCGCCGCCGCGGTCGGGCACGGTGAAGAAGAGACTCGCGGCCATGACCACCTGGAAGGCGATGAAGCCCCACCTGAGCCAGAGCTGCGAGATGCGTGCCAGGAGTGCCGTGCCGATGATGGAGCCGACGATGGCGCCGGCCGCGAGGCATCCGGCCACAACCCAGTCGACGTCACCGTTGATCGCGTAGCCGAGCGAGCCCGCGATCGCCGTGGGCAGGATAGCCGAGAGGGACGTGCCGCTCGCGCGACGCTGCTGGTAATGCAGCAGGATCACCAGCAGCGGCACGATGACGATGCCACCGCCCACCCCGAACAGGCCAGAGAAGAAGCCCGCAAGGATGCCCGTGAGGGCGAGGAGGAGCACGCGACGAGTCTTCATGGGCGCTTTCGGGAAGGGCCGGGCAGGGGCTGGAGCAGGGGGCCGGGTCGGCTCAGTTGAAGCTGTCGGGGTGCGAGCCGACGCGACCATCGCGCTCGAGGGCCGTAATCGCCGCAACCTCGCCGATCGTCAACTCGAAGTCGGTGACGTCGAAGTTCTCGGCCATGCGCTCCGCACGGTTCGACTTGGGGAAAACGATGTGCCCGCGCTGCAGGTGCCAGCGGATGACGACCTGCGCCGGCGTCTTGCCGTGCGCTTCGGCAGCATCCGCCACCGCCGCCTCCTCGAAGAGTGGGTACTTGCCCTGGCCGAGCGGCGCCCACGCCTCGATCGCGATGCCCTTGTCGCGGCAGAACGCCTGCACGCCGGGCTGCTGGTAGGCGGGGTGCACCTCGATCTGGTTGACCGCGGGCACGATGTCGCTCGCGTCGAGCAGGCGCTCGAGGTGCGGCACCAGGAAGTTGGAAACGCCGATCGAGCTGGTGAGGCCATCCGCCTGGAACTGCTCGAGCGCGTGCCACGCCTCGACATAGAGATCGTTCGCGGGCGCGGGCCAGTGGATCAGGTAGAGGTCGACGCGGTCGAGGCCGAGCTTCTCGAGGCTCGACTCGATCGCGGGGCGGGAACGGTCGGCCGCCTGCTCCGTGATCCACTGCTTGGTCGTGATGAAGAGCTCATCGCGCGGGATGCCCGACTTCGCGATGGCGCGCCCCACGCCCTCCTCGTTGCCGTAGATTGCCGCCGTGTCGATGTGGCGGTAGCCCGCCTCGAGGGCGTCGGTGACGATGCGCTCCGTCTCGGCCGGATCCACCTGGAAGACCCCGAAACCCAGCTGGGGAATGTCGCGGCCGGAGTTGAGGGTGATGGTGGGGATCGTCATCCCACTATCGTGCCACCGTTTTGGGTCACACCTCGCGCTGGTCTGGGCCGTTGTAGGCACTGAGTGGGCGGATGAGCGAGTTCGAGCGCAGCTGCTCCATGATGTGCGCGGTCCAGCCGGTCACGCGCGACGCCACGAAGAGCGGTGTGAACATCTCGGTGTCGAAGCCGATCAGCCGGTAGGCGGGCCCGCTCGGGTAGTCGAGGTTGGGCTTGATCGACTTGCGGGCATCCATCGCCGCCTCGAGCCGGTCATAGAGCTCGCCCATCTGGCCGGCGTCGTAGTGCTCGATGAGGGTGTCGAGCGCCTTCTTCATGGTGGGCACGCGCGAGTCGCCGTTCTTGTAGACCCGGTGCCCGAAACCCATGATCTTGCGCTTCTCGGCGAGCGCCTGCTCGAGCCACTCCTCGGCACGCTCGGGGATGACGATCTCGTCGAAGACGTGCATGACCGCCTCATTGGCGCCGCCATGAAGCGGGCCCTTGAGCGCGCCGATCGCTGCGACGACCGCACTGTAGATGTCGCTCAGCGTCGAGGTGACGACGCGCGCAGTGAAGGTCGAGGCGTTGAAGGAGTGCTCGGCGTAGAGGATCATCGACACGTCGAATGCCTCGACGACGACCGCCTCGGGCACCTCACCGAAGGTCATGTGCAGGAAGTTCGCCGAGTAGGAGAGGTCATCGCGCGGCTCGACGAGCTCCTGGTCGCGGCGACGGCGCTGGTCGTAGGCGACGATCGCGGGGATGCGCGCGAACATGCTGATCGCGCGGCGCAGGTTCGCCTCCTCGTCGTCGGCCGACGACATCCCGGGCACCGTGTCATCCTGGGCGCCGATGACGCTGACGGCGGTGCGCACGACGTCCATCGGATGCGCGGTCGTCGGCAGCTCGTCGATGACCCGCTTGATGACGGGGTCGAGGCGACGCTGCGAGCGCTCGAGCTCCTGGAACTCCTCAAGTTGCACAGGCGTCGGCAGCTCGCCGTGCCAGAGCAGGTAGGCGACCTCCTCGAAGGTGCACTTGGCGGCGAGCTCCTGCACCGGGTAGCCCCGGTAGAGCAGCGAGTTGGTCTCGGGGTTCACCTTCGAGATGGCGGTGGTGTCGACGACGACCCCCGCGAGTCCCTTGCGAATCTCCTCAGTCATGACACTCCTTCGTGGTGCTGTCGCTTGTGCCTGGCTCAGTGCCGGCCGGGAACGGTGAAGTTGAACACGCCCTCGTCGAAGGAGTTATACCCCGCGTAGTCGACGAGTTCGTAAAGACGGGCCCGCGTGAGCATCTCGGGCACGGATGCCTCCTGCGTGCCCTCGGCGACGATCGTGTCGAGCACGCGCTCGGCTGCCCCCATCGCCGCCCGCAGCAGGGTGACGGGGTAGATGACGATGTTGACGCCGACATCCCGAAGCTGCTCGGTAGTGAAGAGGGCGCTCTTACCGAACTCCGTCATGTTGGCGAGGATCGGCACGTCGATCGCCTTCCGCACGGCCTCGAACTCGCTGAGGTCGGCCATCGCCTCGGGGAAGATCGCGTCGGCACCCGCATCCACGAGCGCCTTCATGCGGTCAATGGATGCCGCGAGCCCGGCTTCCCCAGGGATCGTGCCCCGCAGGTCGGTGCGGGCCATGATGAGCAGGTTCGCGTCGCGGCGGGTCTCGACCGCGGCGCGCACGCGCTTGATTGCAGTGTCGTCATCCACGACCGCCTTGCCGTCGAGGTGACCGCAGCGCTTGGGGTTGACCTGGTCCTCGATGTGCACGCCAGCGACGCCAGCGTCCTCGAGTTCATGGATCGTGCGGGCGACGTTCATGGGCTCGCCGAAGCCCGTGTCGATGTCGACGAGCGACGGGAGGTCGGTCATCCGGCTGATCTGGCCGGCGCGCTGGGCGACCTCGGTGAGGGTCGTGAGGCCGATATCGGGCAGTCCGAGCTCATTGCTGAGCACGGCGCCCGAGATGTAGACGCCCTCGAAGCCCTTCTCCTCGATGAGCCGCGTGCTCAACGGGGTGAAGGACCCCGGGAAGCGCTGGAGCTCGCCGCTCGCAAGGCGCTCGCGGAGCGTGGCCCGCTTCTCGGCGGGGGTCTTGGTGGAGTACAGCATCAGAAGATCCCCTTGGTGGTGAGGCGCGGGAGTTCCGCGTTGATCGTGAGGCCGCAGAGCTCATCTGCGGTGAGCTCGGGGAGACGCTGCGCGACGTCGAGGAAGCGCTCGATCTCGTCTGCCTCGAGCACGCCCTCGGCGAGGGTGCGGAACTTGTTGACATACTGCGCACGAGCGAAGGGCCGGGCACCGAGCGGGTGGGCGTCGGCGACAGCGATCTCGTCGACGACGCGGGTGCCGTCCATGAGCTCGATCTCGACGCGACCGCCGAAGGCCTTCTCGCTGATGTCGTTGGAGTGGTAGCGGCGCGTCCACTCGGCATCCTCGAGCGTCGTGACCTTGTGCCACAGCTCGACCGTGTCGGGACGACCGGCGCGCTCCGGCGCGTAGGAGTCGACGTGGTGCCAGCTGCCGTCCTGCAGCGCGACCGTGAAGATGTACGGGATCGAGTGGTCGAGCGTCTCGCGGCTCGCCGTCGGGTCGTACTTCTGCGGGTCGTTCGCGCCCGAACCGATCACGTAGTGCGTGTGGTGGCTCGTGTGGAGCACGACGCTGCGGATGTTCGCGGGGTCACGTAGTTCGGGACGCTCGGTGCCGAGTTTGCGGGCGAGGTCGATCCACGCCTGCGCCTGGTACTCGGCCGAGTGCTCCTTCGTGTAGCTGTCGAGGATCGCACGGCGGGCCTCGCCACGCTCGGGCAGCGGCACCTCGTAGCGACCCTCGGGGCCGTCGAGCAGCCAGGCGATGACGCCGTCCTCACCCTCGTAGATCGGGGTGGGGCTCGTCTGGCCGCGCATGGCACGGTCGACCGCTTCGACCGCCATCTTGCCGGCGAAGGCGGGGGCGTGCGCCTTCCAGGTGGAAATCTCGCCCTTGCGCGACTGGCGCGTGGCCGTCGTGGTGTGCAGCGCCTGGCCGACAGCCTGGAAGATCGTCTCGGTGTCGAGGCCGAGGAGCGTGCCGATGCCAGCCGCCGCCGAGGGGCCGAGGTGGGCCACGTGGTCGATCTTGTGCTTGTGCAGGCTGATGGCCTTGACGAGGTCGACCTGGATCTCGTAGCCCGTCACGATGCCGCGAAGCAGGTCGTCACCCGTGCAGCGCATGTGCTGCGCGACCGCGAGGATCGGCGGAATGTTGTCGCCCGGGTGCGAGTACTCCGCGGCGAGGAAGGTGTCGTGGTAGTCGAGCTCGCGCACCGCCACACCGTTGGCCCATGCTGCCCACTCCGGGCTCACGCGTGTCGTGGTGCCGAACACGGTCGCGCCCGGCTCGAAGCCGCCGTGACGCTCCGCCTGCTCGCGGGCCGAGACGACGGGGGCTCGGGTGAGGCTCGCGGCAGCGACGGACGCGTTGTCGATGACGCGGTTGATGACCATGTCGGTCACCTCGTCCGTGACGTCGACGCGCTCGGATGCGACATCCGCGATCTTCCAGGCGAGCTGGTCTTCGCGGGCGAGGTTCTCGTCGCTGCGGTATGTGCGCACGGGGTGGAGCTTCACGATGCGGTCCTTTCGAGGGGTGTCGTCCCCGCCGTGGCGAGGACGCTGGTGAGGGCGTTGTGGAGGTGGACGTGGGTCGCGTGGGCGGCGAGGTCGGCGTCTCGGGCGAGGATCGCCTGCACGATGAGCAGGTGCTCGGTCGCCGCCTGGCGCAGTCGCGCGGAGTCGTCCTTCGCGAGCCGACGGATGCGCACGAGGTGCGTGCGCAGTGAGTTCAGCGCGGCGACGAGGTAGGGGTTGTGCACTGCCTCGTCCATCGCGGCGTCGAAGCGCGTGACGAGGTCGTAGTAGTCGTGGCGTGCGGGATCGTCGGATGCCAGCAGGCCGGGGGCCGCGCGGAACTCTGCCTCGAGCGCGGCGAAGGTCGTGGCATCCGCTCGCACTGCCGCGAGGCGGGCCGCCTGCTCCTCGAGGGCTCGGCGCACCTCGAAGAGTTCGCGGATGTTGTCGAGGGAGACGTCGGTAACGACGAGTCCGCGGCCTGTCTGGGTTGCGACGAGACCGTCGGCGACGAGGCGGGAGAGGGCCTCACGGAGTGGTGTGCGGCTGACGCCGAGACGCTCGGACTGCTCGACCTCGCCGAGCACCGTGCCGGGCGGGAGCTGCCAGTCGAGGATGTCGTCGCGCAGGGCGCGGTAGGCGCGATCTGATGCTCGCATCGTTGCCCCTTTCGCCTCGCCGACATCCCCACTGTATACATATGAGGCGGGTTCCCCAACCCTGAGTGCATTTTTCGCCCTCGCCGTGACCGCTGTGTATACAGCGCTGGGGTGCGCGCGAACGAAAAGTAGGCGGCGCTACAGTTTCCGTCACCCGCTACAGAAGTATCTGTAGCGCAGGGTCAAGAACTGTAGCGCCGCCCGAAGGAACGAAGCTCGGCCTGACGGCACCGACTCAGCGGAAGCGGCGACCCTCGTCGCGGCGGAAGAGGAACAGCGCCAGGGCGGCCGTGCCCGCGATCCACGCCAGGATGCCGATCCACACCCATGGGTGCAGCTCGCCACCCTGCACGGCCCAGATCACGAGTTCGCGCGCCTGCCGCGAGGGGAAGAACGTCGAGAGCGTGTCGAGCCACGGCGCGAACATGATGGGCGGCAAAAACAGCCCACCCGCGAACGCAAAGCTGAACATCACGATCTGCACGACCGCGATCGCCGCCTTCGAGGGCATCGAGTAGCCGATGCAGACCCCGATCAGCATGAACGGCAGTGCCGAGACGGCGAGCGCCACCAACCCCAGCAGCACTCCAGACACGGATGCTTCGGCCGCCGTGAACAGCTTGCCGATGACGATCACGGGCAGGATCGCGACGAGCCCCATCATTCCGATCGAGAACACATAGCCGAGCACCCGCGAGACGCCGGATCCGGGCAGCGTGCGCAGGTAGGGGTCCCACGGCTTCTCGCGGTCCTCGGAGATCGTGAGGCCGAAGCTGAACAGCGAGTTCGACATCACCGCGAAGACGCTCAGTGAGATCACGGCCTGCGTCGCGTAGAGCGGGTTGGCGGCAACGACTTCCTGCGGCACGACGAAGAACAGCAGCGCGAGCGCGGGGAACGCGAGCGCACTGATCACCGCGATGGGGATGCGCATGGTCTCGAGCAGGCCGTACTTGGCGTGGACGAGGGCGAGGTTCATGGTGGACATCAGTTGCTTCCCTTGGCGTTGAGGTGAACCGGCTGGGCGCCTGCGCCTCCGGTGAGTGTCAGGAATGCCTCCTCGAGGCTCGCGCCGCGCACGGAGAGTCCGTGGAACGGCACACCCGAGTGCACGAGGGCACGCACCGCCTCGTCGGCGTCGCGAACGAAGAAGGTGTGCGCACCGTCCTCCTCGGCACGGGTGTCGACGACCTCGGGGAGGGCGGAGACGGCATCCGGATGCTCGGTCGTGAGTCGAAGCATCCGGAGCCCCACCTGCTCCAGCACGGTCGAGAGGTCGTCGTCGGCGAGCACGCGGCCCTCCCCGATCACGACGACGCGTTCCGCGAGCGCCTCGATCTCCTCGAGGTAGTGGCTTGTGACGACGACCGTCGCGCCGGCGGCCTGCTGCGCCTGGACGGCCGCCCACAGCACCTTGCGTGCGTCGACGTCGAGTCCCGTCGTGGGCTCGTCGAGCAGCACGAGTTTCGGCCGCCCGACGAAGGCGAGGGCTACGCTGATGCGCCGCTTCTGCCCGCCCGAGAGTGAACCGGTCTGGCGGCGCAGCAGGTCGGCGAAGCCGAACTGCTCGGCGAGCTCCTGCTTGGGTGCCGGGTTCTCGAAGTGAGCACCGACGTAGTCGAGCACCTCCCCCACCCGCAGCGTCGGGGGCAGGGCCGTCTCCTGCGGGGTGCAGCCGAGCATCCGCCGGTTGTGGTGGTCGCCGGGGCCGCCTCCGAAGAGTTCGACGGTGCCTGAGGTCGGCCTGCGGAGGCCCTGCAGGAGGGAGAGGAGCGTGCTCTTGCCGGCACCGTTGGGGCCGAGGAGGCCCACGATGCGGCCGGAGCCGATCTCGAGAGAGACATTGTCGAGGGCGGTGACGTCGCCGAAGCGGCGCGTCACGTGCTCGAGGCGAGCGAGGGTGTTCATCATGGTGCTCCCAACAGGTTTCGGAGAGTTTCGGTGTAGTCCTCAAAGGCGCGACGACCACGCTTCGAGAGGGCCAGGTAGGTGACGGGCGTGCGCCCCTGGTGTGTCTTGGTGATCTCGACGTATTCCGCGTCTTCGAGCTTGCGGAGGTGCGTCGACAGGTTGCCCGCCGTCATCTCGAGCAACTCCTGCAGTCGAGGGAACGACATCTGGTCGCCCGGCGGCACGGCCGCGAGCGTGGCCGTGATGCGCAGCCGGGCTGCGGCATGGATGACGGGGTCAAGCTCCATGTCAGCGCGCCTTCCGCACGGCCAGCAGGAAGTGCGCGGCACCCACAAGGAACGCCCCGCCGCCGCCGATGGCCATCACCAGGTTGTTCGTCGGTGCCCCGAAGAACGGGGCGACCGCACCGATGACCAGCAGGACGATGCCCAGCACGAGCTGGCTCTTCGTGTTCCACAGGGCCGCCCCGAGGATGTAGAGGATGCCGGCCATGAGCGCGTAGGCCGAGGGATAGTACAGCGACGCCAACTCGGATGACATGCCGTTCGCCGCGAGCCCAACGCCGAGTGCGGCGAACGCCGTGCCGGCGAGTGTCCAGGAGATCCCGTAAACGCTGCCCGAGAAAGTGGAGGCCCCGCGCACCCCCCGTCCGATGCGGGTGCCCACGATGGCGGATGTCACGATCGAGGCGATGATCAGCAGGCCGAAGATCGTGCCGGCGACCGCCATCGGCATCCACTCGAACGACCAGCCGGCCCACAGCATCGTGAAGCCGACAAGCCACGCGATGCCCCAGATGCCGTAGAGCCACGTCACGGGCGCCACGTAGGTGAGCCCGACCGCGCGCTCCTGCTTCTGGATCAACGCGAGCATCTCGGCGGGGTCGAGGGGGCGGTCCTCGTCAGATTCGGTCATGGTGACTGCTTTCGTTGGGGTGGTCATGAGAGCACGAAGGGGAGGATGAGCGCGGGGGCGCTCGTGAACAGGTTTACGACGAGGTGGGCGACGACGAGCGGCATGAGCCGCCTCTGCCAGCGGAAGATCAGCGCAGAGCCGAGCCCCCACACGAAGAAGGCGACCCCCAGCACGAGCATCCCGACCGCGGTGCTGGCGAAGAACACGTGCTGCAGCGCGAAGGCGAACGACGGCAGCAGGATGCCGAGCGCCCCGCGAAGGCGCGGCTGGCTGTAGCCGCGGAACAGCAGTTCCTCCGTCGGCGCGTTGAGCGGTGCGAAGCTCAGTACCACCATGACGGCGAAGACGATCGAGACGACCGTGCCGAGCTGCGGCAACTCCGAGACATCCGGCGCGAACACCGCCTCGAAGCTCACGAACGTGTCGGCACCGTAGAGGGCGAACATCGTGCCGATGATTGCGCCCGCAAAGGGCACATAGAGCACCATGATCCAGAGCAGGCCCCACAGGATGTCGCGGCCGAGACGTGCGCGATCGAAGCCGAGCATCGCCCGCAGGGTCGCGCCCTCGGCGTGCACGACGCGACGCAGCACCAGGAGTGTGATCACGTTGACCGGCAGGAGATACAGGGCCGACAGGGAGCCGGCTGCGGCGATCCCGGCGGGCTGGCCAAGGAATGCCAGCACGCCCATCGTCGCCAGCGCCGCTACGGCGACGAGAGCGACCCGCGCGAAGGGGAGCGTTGCCGCGAGTGCGGTGCGTTGCAGCGAGATGGCCGGGCGGGAAGACATGGCTACTTTGTAACACAAAGTGCTCTGCGGACTCAACAACTTCGCGAAAGATTCTGACTACTTGCTATTGACAAGCGAACTTGCTTTTACAAGCTAGTCGTGCTTGCGGGGGCTCCGAGCAGGAAACACCGTCCACACGACCGAACCGCACGCACAGAAGGAGACACCATGCCCACCGAAATCTTCGTCAACCTGACGGCGAGCGACCTTCCCCGGGCCAAGAAGTTCTTCACCGACCTCGGCTGGGAGATCAACCCGCTGTTCACTGACGACAACGCCGCCTGCATCGTCGTCGACGAGCGCATCTACCTCATGGTGCTGACCCGTGAGTTCTTCAGCACCTTCACGAAGAAGGAGCTCCCCGACCCGCGGACGCACAGCCAGCTGCAGACCGCCCTCAGCGCCGACAGCCGCGAGAGTGTCGACGCACTCCTCGACCGCGCCATCGCCGCGGGAGCCACCGAGCCGAAGGACGCCCAGGACTACGGCTTCATGTACTCCCGGGACTTCGAAGACCCCGACGGCAACGAGTTCAGCGTCTTCTGGATGGACCCGAAGGCCTCGGAGATGGGGCCCGAGGAATGGGCTGCCGCGCAGGAAGGAGCCTCCGCCTAAGTGGCATCTCGCAACTACGGCCAATACTGCGGCGTCACGACCGCACTCGAGCTGGTCGGCGAACGATGGGCACTGCTCATCGTTCGCGACCTGCTCGTCGGCCCCCGCCGCTACACCGACCTGAAGGCCGGCCTGCCGCGCATCCCCACCAACATCCTGAGCGCCCGCCTCAAGGAACTGCAGGAGGCCGGCGTCATCCACCGCGTGCCCCTCGCCCACTGCGGGCTCGTCTACGAACTCACCCCCTACGGTCGGGAGCTCGAAGACGTCGTGCTCGCGCTGGGGCGCTGGGGCTTCAAGGGCATGGGCGCGCCTGGAGCCGACGACGTCATCACGAGCGACTCCATGACGATGGCCTTCAGGACGGCCCACGACCCGGATGCCGCGGCCGACCACCCCCCGACCACCTACCACGTCCACATTGGCGAGGTGGCACTCACCCTCCACACGGGGCCGGAGGGCCTGCGCATCGCCCCGCTCCCCGGCAGCACCAGCACCCCCGTGCCCGCCGCCCACCGCGTCGACGGGGAAGCCGACCTGGTCTTCGCGGCCGGGCCGGGCATCCGCTCGCTCATCTCGAGCGAGTTGGCGCCCGCCGACGCGCTTGCGGATGGCACCGTGCACGTGATCGATGGCGACCCCGCCCTGCTGGAGCGCTTCGCCGCGACCTTCCACCTGGAGCCCGGCGCGCGGGAGGACGCAGCGTAACTAGGAGATGAACCCGAGCACGTCAGTGAGCTCGGGCACCCGCGAGATCGCGTCTCGAGCGACGAGGAAGCCGACGATCCCCACGATCCAGGAGGTCGTTTCGGCACCCTCGCGGGCCATCCATGCCGCTAGCCGCTGCAACAGCGGCTCGACCAATCGTCGGGCGAGGATGCGGGCGGCCAGCAGCACGAGTGCCGGCACCACCATGACGGCGCAGTAGGCCGCGAGGGTCACTGCGCGAGTTCCGCCGTCGAGCTCCGAGCCGCTGATGAGGCCCACGGCCGCCAGGTACGGCAGCATCGTGGCGAGTTCCAGCACGGCCGCCGTGAGCGCGAGCGCCATGAGGCTGAGCAGGGAACCGCGCCCGCCCCCGTCATGCATGGCCCGGTCGCGCCAGCGGAGCAGACGCCCCGGCGTGGCGTCGGCGCCCTCGCCCGCGGCATCCGTCTTCTTGCGGCCAATGAAGAAGCTCCACACCAGCAGCCCCGCCCCGATGACGAACTGCACACGGCCAGCCACTGGCCCCTCGAGGAACTCCGCGTCGGAGAGGAACGTGACCGCCCCCGCCGTCAGCAGCAGGCCCACGCCGAAGTAGAACACCGCGACGGTGGCGAGGAACACGAGCACCCGCGAGGCCCGCAGGCGGCCCGGCGCCAGCAAGAGCCAGATGGGGATGAGGAGGGTGCCGAAACTGAGGGAATCGACCAGCGCGAGGGCCAGGAGCGGCAGCGCAAGTTCAAGCGGGAGATCGAGGGGAAGGGAGAGCATGCCACCAGCGTCGCGGGCGGCCGCCCGCGCGGGAATCGGCCACCCGGCCGAACCCGTCACAGCCGGGTACATCCTTCGGATGACCCCGGGAGGCACCGCGTGTGCTGAGATTGCATCGTGGATGTTCGCGAGTGGTGGGGCCAGGACCGCACGCGCGCACTCGCCGAGACCTTGGGGGTCGCCGCGCTCGGACTGCTGCTGCTCTCGGTCGGACTCGTCAGGGCATGGGAACCCCTCGGAGACCACGCCTTCTCCCCGTGGTGGCACGTGCTGCCGCTCGCCGTCGCCTGCGGCGCGATCCTCATCGAGCGGCGACATCCGCTCATCGCCCTCGGCATCGGCCTCGTCGCCTTCGCCGTCGACGCCTACGCGGGCGGCAGCCTCGGCGTCATCATCGCGCTCGTCAACCTGCTCTACGCCGCCGCCCTCTACTCCGGCCCCGGCACCCCGCGCCGGCTGGGGATCGCGGCCGTGGCCGTCGTCATCGCCAGCACGGCGGGAACGTTCATCGTCACGGGTGACCTGCAGCAGACCATCCTCATGGGCTTGCAGGTCTTCGCACTCCTCGGCACCCCGCTCTGGTGGGGCCTGTCGGTGCGCCAGCAGCGCGAACTCGCCGAGCTCGCCGCCGCGAGGGCCCGCGACATCCAGCGCCTCGCTGAACTGCGGGAGGCCGACGCCGTGCGCGGCGAACGCACCCGCATGGCCCACGACCTGCACGATGCCCTTGCCGGCAACCTGTCGGCGATCGCCATCCACTCGGAGGCGGCCCTCACCGCCGACACCCCCGCGCGCGAGGCGCAGGCGCTGGGGGCGATCCGCTCCGCCAGCGTGGAGGCCCTCGAGGAGATGCGCTCCATGATCGACCTGCTTCGCGGCGAGGACGACACGCTCGTCTCCCCCGCCCGCCTCGCCGAGATCGCGGAACTCGTCGCGGGCGCGCGCTCCCGCGGCACCGAGGTGCACTACCGGGTCACGCCCGAGCCCATCCCGCGCCTCCCCGCCGCGGTCGACCACGCCGCCTACCGCATCGTGCAGGAGGCCCTCGGCAACGCGGCCCGGCACGCCATGGGCGCGAGCATCCGCATCGAGGTCGAGGTGCGGGCCGAGAAGGTCGACATCAGGGTCACCAACGCCCGCGGGAACGCCACAGCCGACGCCGCGGGCGGCGGGATGGGCACCACCACCATGCGCGAGCGGGCGGAAGCCCTCGGCGGCACCTTCAGCGCCGGCTGGACCCCCGACGACCACTGGCTCGTTCGCGCCACCATCCCACTCGCCACGAATCCCATCGCGAGCGTGACCACATGATCAGCGTGCTCCTCGCCGACGACCACGCCGCCATCCGCTCCGGCCTGCGGCTGCTCCTCCAGAACGCCGACGACATCACGGTTGTCGGCGAAGCGGGCGACGGCGCCACCGCCATCAGCAACGCGCGCGCCCTCCGCCCCGACGTCGTGCTCATGGACATCCGGATGCCGGGGGTCGACGGCATCGCCGCCACCCGCGCCATCCGTGGCGAAGGCCTCGCCGAGGTGCTCGTGCTCACGACCTTCGGCCACGACGACGTCGTCTTCGACGCACTCCGCGCGGGCGCCGCCGGGTTCCTGCTCAAGACCGTCGGCGGGCCCCAACTCATCGACGCCGTGCGACGGGTCGCCACAGGCGAAGGCGTGCTCGCCCCCGAAGTCACGCGCGGGCTGCTCGACGCCTTCGCGCGCACGGCCGAGCCCGAGGCATCCGCGGCCCCCGCCTGGCTCGAGACCCTCACCGCCCGCGAGATCGACGTGCTGCGCGGCCTCGCACAGGGTCGCTCGAACGCCGAGATCGCCCGCGAACTCCACATCTCGACCGCGACCGCCAAGACCCACGTCTCCCGCGTGCTCGCCAAGCTCGACTGCAGCACCCGCATGCAGGCGGCGATCCTCGCGCGGGAGGCCGGGCTCGACACGCCCGCGACGTAGGATGGAGGGCTCATGACTGCCGCCCTCCCCGTCACCGTCACGTACCCGGAAGACCTCCCGGTCAGCCAGCGGCGCGACGACATCAGCGCGGCCATCCGCGACAACCAGGTCGTCATCGTGGCGGGCGCCACCGGCTCGGGCAAGACGACGCAGCTGCCCAAGATGCTGCTCGAACTCGGCTACGAGTCGATCGGGCACACGCAGCCCCGCCGCATCGCCGCCCGCACGATCGCGGAACGCATCGCCGAGGAACTCGGGCAGGAGGTCGGCGAACTCGTCGGCTACCAGGTGCGCTTCACCGACCGCACCGCCAAGGGCACCCGCATCAAGCTGATGACCGACGGCATCCTGCTCAACGAGATCCACCGCGACCGGATGCTCCGCAAGTACGACGCCATCATCATCGACGAGGCGCACGAGCGCAGCCTCACAATCGACTTCCTCCTCGGCTACCTCAAGCAGCTGCTGCCCAAGCGGCCCGAGCTCAAGGTCATCATCACCTCGGCGACGATCGATCCCGAGAGCTTCGCCGCACACTTCGCCGCCGAGTCAGGTGAACCCGCCCCGATAGTCGAGGTCAGCGGTCGCACCTACCCCGTCGAGATCCGCTACAGGCCGCTGGCCCCGGATGCCACGACCGATGATCCCGATGAGCAGGAGAGCAGCGGCACGGGCGACGCAATCGACCTGTTCGACGGCATCAACGGCGCGATCGACGAGCTCGGGCGCGAGGGCAGCGGCGACATCCTCGTCTTCCTGAGCGGCGAGAACGAGATCCGCGATGCGGAGGACGCGATCCGGTCGCGGAACCTGCCCGGCGTGGAGGTGCTGCCGCTGTACGGGCGGCTGAGTTCGGCCGACCAGCACAGGGTGTTCCAGAGGAGCTCGAGCCCGGGCATCCGTCGCCGCATCGTGCTCGCGACCAACGTCGCCGAGACCTCCCTGACAGTGCCCGGCATCAAGTACGTGATCGACGCCGGAACCGCCCGCATCAGCCGCTACAGCACGCGGGCGAAGATCCAGCGACTGCCGATCGAGGCGATCTCGCAGGCCTCCGCGAACCAGCGCTCGGGGCGCTCCGGCCGCACCAGCAACGGCATCGCGATCCGCCTGTACTCGCAGGAGGACTTCGGGAAGCGGCCCGAGTTCACCGACCCGGAGATCCTGCGCACCAACCTTGCCGCGGTCATCCTGCAGATGATCTCGCTCGGGCTGGGCGCGATCGAGGACTTCCCCTTCCTGCAGCCGCCAGACTCCCGCGGCATCAAGGACGGACTCGACCTGCTGCGCGAGCTGGGGGCGGTCAAGGGCAACGCCGAGATCACGAAGGTCGGCCGGCAGCTCTCGCAGTTGCCGATCGACCCGCGCCTCGCCCGCATGGTCATCGAGTCGGGTCGCCACGGCGTGACGCGCGAGGTCATGGCGATCGTCGCCGGCCTGAGCATCCAGGACCCGCGCGAGCGACCACTCGAGAAGCGCCCGCAGGCCGACCAGATGCACGCCCGCTTCGTCGACAAGACGAGCGACTTCCTCACCCTCCTGAACCTCTGGAACTACCTCAAGGAGCAGGAGGAGGCCCTCAGCGGCAACCAGTTCCGTCGCCTGTGCAAGGCCGAGTACCTCAACTATCTGCGCGTGCGGGAATGGGCGGATGTCTACCGACAGCTCACCCGCATGGCGAAGTCGCTGGGGCTCACGGTCGGCGAGCCGAGCAATGACGGCGTCGGCATCCACAAGTCGCTCATGGCGGGGCTGCTGAGCCAGCTCGGCGTTCGCGACGACACCGTGGTGCCGGCATCCGGCAAGGCGCCGAAGGATCGCGATCGCCCGCGCAACAAGAAGGGCGAATACCTCGGGGCGCGGCAGGTGCGTTTCTCGGTGTTCCCTGGTTCCGCGCTCGCCAAGAAGCTCCCCGCAGAGCTCATGTCGGCCGAGCTCGTGGAGACGAGTCGCCTCTTCGCCCGCATGAACGCCGCTGTCGACCTCGCCTGGGCCGAGCCGCTCGCGGGTGACCTCGTCAAGCGGCAATACGGGGAACCGCACTGGGAGAAGAAACAGGGCGCCGCGGTCGCCTACGAACGTGTCACCCTCTACGGCGTGCCGATCGTCGCGCGTCGCCGCGTGCAGTTCGCACGCATCGACCCCGTGCAGTCCCGCGAACTCTTCATCAGGCACGCCCTCATCGAGGGCGAATGGGATGTCACGCGGCTCGACAAGCGCCTGACCCAGTTCGATCGGGCCAACCGGGCCCTGCGAAAGCAGCTCGCCGAGGTCGAGGAACGCACCCGCCGCCGAGACATCCTGCTCGACGACGAGGCCGTCTTCGAGTTCTACGACCGCCACATTCCCGCAGAGGTATGCACGCAGCGGGACTTCGAGGCGTGGTGGAAGCGCACCAGGGCGGAGCAGCCAGAACTCCTCACGATGACGCGTGAAGACCTGCTCGAGGAGTCCGACGCAGCGCCCGAATTGCTCGAGTCGGACTACCCGAAGTGGTGGCACCAGGGCGATCAACGTCTCAAACTCACCTACCGCTTCGAGCCCGGCGCCAAGGACGATGGCGTCACGGTGCACGTGCCGCTCGCCCTACTGGCCCGCCTCTCCCCCGCAGGCTTCGACTGGCAGGTGCCCGGCCTGCGCCCCGACCTGGTCGCCGCCCTGATCAAGGCACTGCCGAAGGCGATCCGCCGCAACGTCGTGCCCGCGGGCGATTGGGCGCGCAAGCTCCTCACCGACCTCCCCGAAGAGCTTGACGTGACAGAGATGCCGCTCACGGAATATCTTGCCCGCGAGATCCAGCGCCGCACCTACACGCCCGTCGACGTCGAGGACTTCGAACTCGAACGCGTGCCCGATCACCTGCTCGTGACCTTCGCGGTCATCGGCGAGCACGGCCGCGAACTCGCCCGATCGAAGAACCTCATCTCACTGCAGGCCAAGCTGCGCGACCGCGCGCGGGAGAGCGTCGCGAAGGCCCACGCGCGGGCGTCACAACCCGCGCCTCGTCCGGGTGCGGCCGCCGCGACATCCGCCCCGTCCATCGAACGCGCGGGGCTCACCTCCTGGGACTTCGAGGAGCTGCCGCGCGTGCGCGACACCAAGCTCGCGGGCAACGTCGTGCGCGGCTACCCGGCGCTCGTCGACGAGGGCGGTTCGGTCGCCATCCGGCTCATGAGCACGCCCGCCGAGCAGCTGCGCGAGCACCGCCGTGGAGTGCGCCGGATGCTGCAGCTCGCGATCCCCGCGCCGACCGCCTATGTGCAGCAGCACCTGACGCCGGCCGAGATCCTCAGCCTCGGCGCGAGCCCCTACGCATCAACGAAGGAACTCTTCGCCGACGCCATGGCGGCGACCCTCGACGCGGTCATCGGACAGGCGACGGATGCTTCGGCCCTCCCCTGGGCCCGTGCCGAGTTCGAGGCGCTGCGCGACCGCGCCTCCTCCGGCATCGTCGACGGGCTGTTCACCACGGTCTCGCTCACGGCCCGCTCGCTCGCTTCGGCGCGCACCGCCGAGAAGGCCATCAAGTCCGCGACGAGCATGTCCCTCATCGCGCCGCTCGCCGACGCGCGCGAGCAGCTCGGCGCCCTCGTGCACCCCGGGTTTGTCGGAATCGCCGGGGCGGAGCGACTCCGTCGCATCCCGCTGTACCTCGACGGCATCACGCACCGGGTCGGCCGCCTCGCCGAGAACCTGGGCCGCGACCGAGTCTGGATGGCCGAGGTGCAGAAGGCCACTGACCTGTATGTGAAGGCGGGCGGTGCGCTGCCCCTGACGCGCGACGTGGTCGACGACCCGGAACGCGCGCACCTCGTGCAGGTGCGCTGGATGCTCGAGGAACTGCGCATCAGCCTCTTCGCGCAACACCTCGGCACGGCGGGGCCCGTCTCGGTGCAGCGGGTGCAGAAGGCGCTCGCGTCACGCTGAGCCACGGACACCCCGCCCCCTTGACACAAAACGTGATACAATAAGGGCAGCCACACCCGCGGAACCGACGCCAGGCACCCCTGCCAGCGTCACACCGCACACCTGCCCCGGCGCCGCTCTCGCACCTTGGCCGGTGCCGGTCGCGACGTATCGACGCCGCGGCAGGTACGACCACCGACGCAGCATTCGGGGTTCGCGCAGTTCTCGCGCCACGCGATCCCAGTCGGACAACAGGTCAGGTGAGGACCTCGCGCGTACACGAGGGAGCAGGAATGAAGTTCAGCAAGGGCCAGACCGTCGTCCACCCACACCACGGGCCGGCTGTAGTCAGCAGGATCACATCTCGCCGCGTGCAGCGGACTGCAGTGAAGTACTACGACCTCGAGGTCATCAAGTCGAACCTGCACGTCAGCATCCCCGTCGACCGTGCCGAGGAGATGCGACTGAGGCCCATCCTCACTCGCACGGAGATCGAGCAGGTACTCGACGTCCTACGTGCCCGCTCTGCACCGGAGGTCGATCAATGGTCGCGCCGAATCAAAGAGAACCGCGATCGCTTGAACAACGGTGACATCTTCGAGCACGCCGCCATCGCTCGCGACCTCGGCCGTCGCGACGAACGCAAGCGGCTCTCCTTCGCCGAGCGACAGATGCTCCGCGAAGCTCGCGAACCCATCGTCGTCGAGGTGGCGATCGCGCTCGGCATGAGCATCGAGGAAGCCGACGCGCTTCTCAAGCAGGCGGAGGTTTCGGGCGCGCTCATCGCGGCCTAGCCTCAGAGGGCCGAGAGGGCGAGGATGGACGGATGGATGACATCCTCGCCCTCATCGAGAACGCCCCCGAGACCCGCCAGAGGGATGCCCGCGCGCTGCTCGACCTGATGGCACGCGCCACCGGCGAGCAGCCGTACCTGTGGAACTCCATCGTGAGCTTCGGCAGCTACCACTACATCTACGCGACGGGGCGCGAGGGCGACGCCCCCGCCGCCGGCTTCTCGCCGCGCAAGGCGGCCACCACCATCTACCTCGCCGATGGCGTCGATGCCCACGCCGATGATCTCGCCCGCCTCGGACCGCATACGCTCGGCAAGGGATGCCTCTACCTCAAGGACCTCGCGAAGGTCGACCTCGACGTGCTCGAGCAGATCGTGCGCGACGCCTACCGTGCGGCAAGCACGCCGGGCTTCGCGCAGCACGGCGCCGGCCAGTAGCTCCCCGCCGCCGCATCCCCGACGCCGACGCTGGGGCATCCAACGCAGAAGGCGCGCCCCGTGCTCGGGACGCGCCTTCCTCGCGGGTAAGCGGGATTTGGTTACTTCGCGGCTGACGCCGTGGTCTTTGCGTTGACCTCGTAGGAGGTGTTGGTCGACTCGAAGAAGTTGACCAGCTCGAGGGTGTCGTTCGCGGTCGCCATCCACTTGGCCGGGTTGGAGACCTTGTAGTGCGCCTCGAATCCGAGCTCCTCAAGACGCCGGTCGGCGAGGTACTTGACGTACTGGTTGATGTAGTTGGCGTTGAGGCCCAGGATGCCACCCGGCAGCAGGTCGTGGTTGTACTGTTCCTCCAGCTCGACCGCATCGAGGATCATCTGGCGGATCTCCTCGGCGAACTCGGGCGTCTGCAGCTCGGGGTTCTCCTCCAGCACCGTGAGGATGAGGTTGATGCCGAACTTGAGGTGCAGGCTCTCGTCGCGCACGATCCAGTCCATGAGGGAGCCGAAGTTGCGCAGCAGGTTCCGCTGGCGGAACGACAGCGCCACCATGAAGCCCGAGTAGAACCAGATGCCCTCGAGCACGACGTTGTACGCGACGAGGTTGCGCACGAAGTCCTGCTTGCCCTCGAGCGTGTTGATGTCGAGCGTCTCCTCCGTCATGCGACGGAGGAACTTGACCTGGAACTCTTCCTTCTTCGCCATCGACGGGATGTCGACGTGGGCCGCGTAGGCCTCTTCCCTGTTGATGGGGAAGGTCTCCAGCACGTACTCGAACGACATGCAGTGGTTGGCCTCCTCCCACATCTGCTTGGCGAGGTAAAGGTGCGCCTCGGCCGAGTTGACGTAGGGGTAGACGCCGAAGGCG
The DNA here is from genome assembly GCA_015234465.1 of Salinibacterium sp. Lineage (GTDB taxonomy): Bacteria > Actinomycetota > Actinomycetes > Actinomycetales > Microbacteriaceae > Homoserinimonas. The sequence continues at coordinate 319,260 of JADGNA010000008.1, forward strand.
AGCGCCTTGTTGACGAGCAGCTCGTTGGGGTTGAAGTAGCTCATGAGGAACGTCACGGCGTGGCGCTCTTCATCCGTCATCTTCTTGAAGTCGGCGATGTCCTCGCCGAGCTGGATCTCATTGGGGAACCAGGTGTTGGCAACCGCCTGGTCGTAGAGGTCCATGGCCCACTGGTACTTGATCGGCTTGAGCAGGAGTGCTTCCTGGATGCCGGTGCCGAGAATGCCCATTCGTTACTTCATCTTCTTTCTGGTGTGTGCGCGAGCCGGGCCCGCCGGGACGTCTGCCCCGGTGGCCGCGGCCGGCTACGCGGTGTGTCCTACTGGCAGCTGTCGCACTGCAGGTCGTCCATGGGGTCGACCGGCACGTAGTAGTCGTCGACGCTTGCGCTCATGGTGTGGCCGTTCACGATCACGCACCTTCCTTCGGGGCGACGCTGCCGAAGCCGCGGCGGGCGGGGGCCGAGACGGCGGGGGCTGCTGCCGGGGCGGCGCTCACCGCGGTCTGCTCCTCTGCAGGCGTCGCGGAGGAGGGCACGGATGCCGCGGCCGAGCTGGCCGCGCCGAAGCCGCGCTTCGCTCCGCCCGAGATCTCCGCCGTCTTGTTGACCTTGACGGTGGACTGCTCGGCCTGGTGGCGGGGCTTCATGTGCAGGTAGTACGTCGTCTTGACGCCGCGCTCCCATGCCCCGTAGTAGATGTCCATCATCTCGCCGAGGTCACGAGTCTCGAGGTACATGTTGCGGCTGATGGCCTGGTCGATCCACTTCTGGGCACGCGCCGCGACCTCGAGGAAGGCGTAGGGCGAGAGCTGGAAGCTCGTCTTGTAGACCTCCTTGAGGTGGTCCGGGATCGACGCCACACGCGAGATGTCGCCCTGGCTGCGCAGGATGTCTTCGCGAACGCTCTCCCACATCCCGAGCTTCTGCAGGTCGGCGACGAGGTTGCGGTTGACCTCGAGGAACTTGCCGTTCGAGGTCGAGCGGCTGAAGATCTGCGAGAACTGCGGATCGAGGCCGGGGGTTGTGCCCGCGACGAGGCCGATGGATGCCGTCGGCGCGATGGCCATGAGGGTCGCGTTGCGCATGCCGCCCTTGACTTTCTCCCGCATCGCGTCCCAGTCGAGGCGCGTCTTGCGGTTGACCTTGATCTCGACGCCGCGGTCCTGCTCCGTGAGCGCGATCGAGTCGATCGGCACGAGACCCTGCGACCAGCGGGAACCCTCGAAGTTCGTGTAGGAGCCGCGAACCTTGGCGAGGTCGGCGCTCTCATCGATCGCAGCGTAGGAAACGTGCTCCATGATCTCGTCGATCAGGTCGTAGGCCTCTTCGCTCTCGTAGGAGAATCCGTGCTTCTCGACGATGTCGGTGAAGCCCATGACGCCGAGGCCGACGGCACGGTTCTGCTGGTTGGAGAAGTCGGCCTCCTTGACGGAGGAGCGCGTGATGTCGATCAGGTTGTCGAGCTGGCGCACGGCGATGCGGGCGCTCTCCTCGATCTTCGCGAAGTCCATGCTGACCTTGCCGGTCACCTCGTCGACGAGGAGGTGGCGGCTGAGGTTGATCGACGCCAGGTTGCAGACGGAGACGTTGTCTTCGTCCTGCGGCAGCGTGATCTCGGTGCAGAGGTTCGAGAGGTGGATCGTGCCCGTGTTGTTGTTGAGGGCACGGTTGTTGATCGTGTCCTTCCAGGTGAGCCACGGGTGGCTTGAGCCCTGCAGGGAGACGAGGATCGCCTTGAACTGCTCGCGGGCCTTGATGACCTTGTGCATCCGCAGCTCGCCGTTCTTGGCCATCTCGATGTACTCGTTGTAGCGAGCCGAGAAGGCGGCACCGTAGAGCTCGTTGAGGTCGGCGACCTCGAGCGGGTCGAAGAGGTACCAGTCCTCGTCGTTCTGCACGCGCTTCATGAACTCATCGCTGATCCACACGGCCGTGTTGGCGGTGCGGGTGCGACGGTAGGGGTCACCGGAGTTCTGGCGAAGGTCGATGAACTCGGGAAAGTCCATGTGCCAGTTCTCCATGTAGAAGCAGAGGGCACCGAACTTCTTGCCGCCACGGCTCACGGCACGAAGGATCGAGTCGATCGTGTGCATGAACGGGATGGGGCCCGTCGAGGTCGTGTTGTTGGAACGGATGGGCGAGCCCTGGGCGCGCAGCTTCGTGACCGAGAGGCCGATGCCGCCCGTGCCCTTCGTGAGCCACATGACATCGCGCGTCGTCTTGGCGATGTGCTCCATGTCGTCCTGCATCTCCATGACGAAGCAGTTCGCGAGCTGGGGGTAGATCGTGCCCGCGTTGACGAGCGTCGAGCCCGCAGCGAGGTACTCGAGCTTCGACATCTTGTCGTAGAACGCGATGGCGGTGGCGTTGGGGTCGGGCTCGTTGAGCGAGAGGCCCATCGCGATGCGCATCCAGAAGTACTGGGGAACCTCGAGGGCGTCGCCGTTGCGGCCCTTGATGCCGTAGCGGTTGTTGAGGGTGACGACACCGATGTACTTGAGCAGCCCGTCGTGCGTGGGGTCGAGGGCGGCGGCCAGCTGGTCGAGGTCGAAGAGCTCGACGAGGCGCGGGTCGAGGAGGCCCTCCTCGACGCCGCGGCGGATGTTGGGGCCGAAGTGCTCGACGTGCAGGCGGCGGAGGTCGTCGTCGTTCTCGTAGTCGCCGAGCACGCGCTTGTAGATCGTCTTCAGGAGGAGGCGCGCCGCGACGGTGTCGAAGGCAGGGTCGTCCTTGACGTTCTGCAGGGCCACCTGGATGACGGCCTCATCGAGCTGCTGCGTCGTGATGCCGTCGAAGAGTGTCAGTTCAAGCTCGCTCGCGATCTGGGTCACCCACGTGATGTTCTCGTCGAGGCCCTTGCTGGCCTCTTCGATCGCGAGGTTGATCTTGTTCGCATCGTATGGCTCTCGTGTGCCATCGCGCTTGACTACGGTGATTCCCACTCTTTTTCCCCTTTGTGCCGATTCAGCGTTCGACCACTATATAGCGGGGTGCTCCTCAGAACATATCCCCATATCTAGTGGGCGTGTCATCCACAGATGTGCATAACTTCGCCGAGTTCTGCACAGCCTGTGCAGTAATCCTGCAGGCAACCACCGACATCCGAATCGGCCCTCGTGCTCGACCGCGAAAGGGCGCCAGCGGGGCTAGACTCGTGCTCTTGTGAAGCGCTACATCGACCTGCTGAAGACCCGCGGCGTGGGGCGCCTCATGGGCTCACAGCTGGTCGCACGCTTCCCCGGCGGGATGCTCTCGCTCGCCTTCCTCCTGCACGTCGAGCAGGTGCACGACTCCTACGGCGCGGCCGGCCTCGTGCTCGCCGCCACCAGCATCGGGCAGGCCATCGCCGGGCCAGTCACCACCAGGTGGATGGGGGTCTGGGGCATGCGGCCCGTCATCGTGCTGACGGCATCCGTCTGCGCCGCAGCCGTCGCGACGATCGCCCTCGTTGAGATGTCGGTCGCGCTCTACATGCTCGTCGGCTTCCTCGCGGGCATCTCGAACCCGCCCATCCAGCCGGCCGTGCGCACGATCTATCCCAAGCTCGTGCCCGCGAAGCAGCTCACTCCCCTCTTCTCGCTCGATGCCTCGGCACAGGAGATCATCTGGGTCGTCGGGCCGGTCGTCACGACCTTCGTCGCGACCCAGGTGGGCACGCGGCAGGCGATCCTGCTCGCCCTCGTCTTCCTCGTCGTCGGCACGGCGTGGTTCGTCGCGGCCCGCGAACTCAGCCAGGTGCGCATCCCCCGGGCCCGCAGGCGGATGGGCGCCGTGCTTGGCCGGCCGACCGTGCTGCTCGCGACGGGCCTCGGCTTCCTCCTCGTCGGCGCGTGTGCCGCGATCGAGGCCGGGGTCGTCGCGACCTTCGGCCACGGCGACGCGAGCGCCGGCATCGCCCTCGCGATCTTCTCGGTCGGCTCGCTCGCGGGCGGCCTGGCATTCGGCCACCGGCAGATCGACCCGTGGGCGCTCGCCCGCCGCATGGGCATCGTCTTCGTGGGCCTCGCGGCGGCCATGCTCATCCTGGAACTGTGGTGGATCTCCATCGCGCTCTTCATCGCAGGAGTCGGCATCGCGCCCGCCCTCGCCGCGATGTTCACGATCACCTCGGCGAGCGTCAAGTTCAGCGAGACCGCCGAGGCCTACGGATGGATCGGCACCGGCCAGCTGATCGGCGCCGCAATCGGCTCCGCCCTCGCCGGCTTCATGATCGACGGCTTCGACGCGGTGGGCGCCTACTGGGTCGCGGCGGTATTCGCGTTCCTGGGCGTCATCGTCGCGGTCTTCTTCCGCGGCCCCGACCTGCGCGGCCGCGACGCAAGCCCCATCCCCGACACGGAGCCGGTGCTCACGCTCAAGGAGTGAGCCGCGGCTCCTCGCGCGGGTTGCCCGTGAGATCCGTCTTATGCACCCTCCCGGGGTACCTGAAGGTGCTCAAGTCGGATCTCAGCCAGGGTCGATCGCGAGTCACCAGCGCGGGTGGACCGCCGCCCGGAAGTAACGGTCGTAGATGTCACGCACGCCCGCGGTGAAGCCCTCGCTCAGCTGCGGAAGTTCACCCGCAGCCGCGTTCGAAGCGGCCTGCTCCGGGTTGCGTGCACCCGGGATGACCGAGCTCACGCCGTCGAGCTGTGCGACCCAGGCGAGAGCAACCTGCGCGGTCGAATACCCGGATGCCGCGGGCTCCCCTGCGATGAGGGCCGCGAACTCCTGCGCCGCCGCGACGCCGGCCTCGAAGTCGACGCCCGAGAAGGTCTCCCCGACGTCGAAGGCCTCGCCGCCGCGGTTGAAGGTGCGGTGGTCGTTCTCGGCGAAGGTCGTCTCGGTCGTGTACTTGCCGCTCAGGAGGCCGGATGCGAGGGGCACGCGGGCGATGATGCCGACTCCAGCATCGCGAGCCGCGGGCAGCACGGCGTCGAGCGGCTTGAGGCGGAAGGCGTTGAGGATGATCTGCACAGACGCGGTGCCGGGACGCGCGATCGCGGCGAGCGCCTCATCGACGGTCTCGACGCTGACGCCGTAGTTCGCGATCGCGCCCTCCTCGACGAGGGTGTCGAGCGCGTCGTAGACGGCATCGTTCGAGAACACGGGCGTCGGCGGGCAGTGCAACTGCACGAGGTCAAGCGTGTCGACGCCGAGATTGCGGCGCGAACGGTCGGTCCACTCGCGGAACTTGCCGAGCGTGAAGTTGGCGGGGTCCTGCTCCTCGCGCCGGCCCATCTTGGTGGCAACGGTGATATCCAGTGAGGGGTTGTCGGCGAGGTAGCGCCCGATGATGCTCTCGCTGCGGCCGTCGCCGTAGACGTCGGCGGTGTCGAAGAAGGTGACGCCGGACTGCACGGCCGTGTCGAGGACGGCCGTGGCATCCGCTTCACTGACGTCACCCCAGTCGGCGCCGAGCTGCCAGGTTCCGAGGCCGATGACTGAGACGGTGCGGCCCGTGCGGCCGAGGGTACGAGTGTGCATGCCTCGACGCTACCCCGCGTCGGCGGCCGCTGCCTGCTCGTCGCGGGACTCTTGTTCCGCCGTCGACTCGACCTTGGCCTCGGCCTGCTCCCCGCGAATGGCGGCGGCGACCTCCCGCGCGAGGCGACGCCGCACAATGTGGTCGTTGATCTCGACCCGGCGCACGGTGACGTTGCGCATGTTCTTGATGAACTTCATGCTGCCGGGCACGATGAACTGGTCGAGCGCGCCGTAGACGATCTCGACGGGCGCACGGATTGCGGCGATGTCACTCACGGTCGTCTGCGACTCGATGCAGCGTTCGAGCGAGAGCACGAAGGCCTGCCAGTTCTTCTCCGTGATCTCGAAGACGTTGCGAATGGGCACCAAGCGGGCGATCATCGCCGCGCGCTTGAGCGTGAATTCCTTGTGGCTGCGCAGGTACTCGTAGGCCTTCAGGTAGGCGCCCACGGCTGCCCGTTCCACCGGGTCGCCGATCTCCTGCGGCGCGAGGTAGATGGGTGGGCTGACGAGCACGACCTTCTCGATCTCGTCGCGAGTGACCCGCGCGTGGCGGGACACGATCAACGCGCCGAGGGAGTGACCGACGATCGTGTACTCGCCCCGGATGCGCAGCCTCTTGATGGTGCGCTGGAGCCACTTGACGTGCTCCTCGATCGTGTATTCGGCGTTTGCGGGCACCGGCGACTCCCCGTGCCCAAGAATGTCGATCGAGATGACGCGGTGGTCGCGCTCGAGCAGCGGCACGAGGTTCTGGAACGTGACAGACGACGACGCGATGCCGTGCACCAGGATGACGACGGGACCCTCCCCCACATCGCTCGCAACATGCAGCACGGGCCGCGGCGCGAGGCCGACGGCGGCAAGGGCGGTGCGGATGCTGCTGCCGAGGGTCATGCTGCCGATTATGGCAGCGGGCACTGGGCCGGGCCTGACGCCCGAATCGTTGCAAACGTTGGGTAGTGCTGTGCTTCTCCTCACCCATAGCCTGAGCCCATGAGGCGACGACTGCTGCTCCCGGCCACGATCCTGCTGACGCTCGCGGCCCTCACCGGATGCTCTGCGGATGCCGGGGGCGGGTTCTCCGAGTCGAGCTACGACTCCGGCGGGACGGCACCCAACGAGGCGATGCCCGAGGTCTCGGAGGACCGACTTGTCGAGCAGGCTGACGGCAGGCAGGTCATCGTCACTGGCGACCTGTGGCTCACGGTCGAGGACCCGCGCGACGCCGCCGATGAGGCCGCCGACATCGTGGAACGCGCGGGCGGGCACGTCGACAACCGTTCCGAGACCGCGCCGCGCGACGACGACCCGGGCCGCGCCGAACTCACCGTGCGGATCCCCTCGGCCAAGCTCAGCAGCACCCTCAACGACCTGGAGGAACTGGGTGAGGTCGAGGAGACCCGCACCTACCGGCAGGACGTCACCTCGGTCGCCAAAGACCTGGATGCGCGCATCACGGCGCTTGAAGCATCCGTCGACCGCCTGCTCGCGCTCATGGTCGACGCAGACACGACGAGCGACCTCATCACGATCGAGTCGGCGCTCTCGGAACGGCAGGCCGACCTCGAGTCACTGCAGTCCCAACGCCGCTCGATCGCCGACCAGGTCGACTACTCGACCGTCACGGTGCACCTCGGCTCGCAGGCCGACGCCCCGGTCGACGAACCCGACACCTTCTGGACGGGACTCGTCGCCGGATGGGAGGCGCTCGTGGGCTTCGTGTCGTTCCTGCTCGTCGCGCTCGGCGTCATCCTGCCGTGGCTCATCGTGCCCGCGATCGCGCTGCTGCTGACCCTGGCGCTGCTGCGTCGGCGGCGGCGCCAGCGCGCTGCTGCATCCGTGACAGGCGAGGGCGACCGCACGGCGTAGGCTTTTCGGGTGCCTGCGCCTGAAACACCCCCGAAGAGTCGGCGCCTCGAGCACCTGATCGACCTCACGCCGCTCAAGCACAGCCCCGCCTTCGCCCGCCTGTGGATCGGCACCGCGATCGCGACGATCGGCAGCCAGATGACGGTCGTCGCCGTCGGCCTGCACGTCTACTCGATGACAGCGTCGACCTTCGCCGTCGCCATGGTCGGCACGATCGCGCTCGTGCCCATGATCCTCGCGGGCTTCTACGGCGGGATGCTCGCCGACGCCTTCGACCGCAGGCGCGTTGCGCTCACGGCCGCCGTCGTGGCCTGGCTCGCGATCGCGACCCTCGCCACGATCACCTGGCTCGACGTGCAGCAGCTCTGGCACCTCTACGCGCTCACGACCCTCAACTCGGTCGCGGCCACGATCATGGGGGCCACCCGCAACGCCATCACGCCGCGCCTGCTGCCGCGGCACCTGCTGCCCGCAGCATCCGCCCTGCAGGGCATGAGCATGGGCGCGGCCATCACGGTCGGCCCGGCGATCGCCGGCGTGCTCGTCGCGAGCTTCGGCTTCGCGTGGACCTACTCGCTCGACGTCGTGCTGTTCTGCGCCGCGTTCCTCGGGATCATCTCGCTGCCCTCCATCACCCCCGAGGGCGAACTGCACAAGCCCGGCCTCGAATCGGTGCGCAAGGGGCTCGCGTTCCTCAAGCGGGCGCCGAACATCCGGATGTCGTTCATCGTCGACATCATCGCCATGACCTTCGGCCGACCGCATGCGCTGTTCCCGGCCGTCGGGGCGCTGCTCATCGGGGGCGGGGCCGTGACGGTCGGCATCCTGACCGCATCGGGCGCGATCGGCACCCTGCTGTGCAGCCTGCTCTCCGGCAAGCTCGGCACCGTGCGGCGGCACGGCATCGCGATCGGCTGGTCCATCGCGGCCTACGGCGCCTTCGTCGTCGGCTTCGGCGTCGTCATCGCGGTCGTGCAGCTCGGAGGCTTCGCCGCTGACACGGAAGACATCGCCGGCGCAAACCTGACCGCCCTCGTGCTGGCGTCGATCATGATGGCCGGCACAGGGGCATCCGACAACGTCAGCGCCATCTTCCGCTCGACCATGCTGCAGACCGCCGTGCCCGACAACATGCGCGGGCGCCTGCAGGGCATCTTCATCGTCGTCGTCACCGGCGGGCCCCGCATCGGCGACTTCTACGTCGGCGCCGTTGCCCTCGTGGCGGGGCTGTGGTTCCCGCCGCTGCTCGGCGGCATCCTGATCATCGCGCTCATCGCGCTGTGCCTGCGGCTCACGCCGTCGTTCCGGGCGTACGACGCGCTCACGCCGACGCCGTAACTCGCACCCCGGCTGGGTGCTTGGTGAGAGCGCCCACGGTGTCCCGCTCCTACCGTCTGCCGCATGGAGTGGATGTGGGCGCCCGAGCACGAGCTCGCGCGGCAGGTGCTGCAGCGGGGCGTCGCCGCCGTGTTCCTCGTCGCCTTCCTGTCGACCTTCAACCAGTTCCCCGCGCTCCTCGGCGAGCGCGGCCTCTCGCCCACGCCCGCGTTCCTGCGCCGCGTGACCTTCCGACAGGCGCCGAGCATCTTCCACTGGCACTACAGCGACCGGATGCTTCGGCTCGTCTGCCTCGTCGGGGCCCTCGCCGCGGCATCCGTCGTCGTCGGGTTGCCGCAGATGGGGCCGCCGTGGGTTCCCCTGCTCGTGTTCCTCCTGATGTGGACCCTGTACCTCTCCATCGTCAACGTCGGCCAGACCTTCTACGGCTTCGGCTGGGAGAGCCTCCTGCTGGAGGCGGGGTTCATCGTCGCGTTCCTCGGCTCGAACGAGGTGCCGCCGCCGCTGCCGATCATCGTGCTGTGCTGGTGGCTCGTGTTCCGGCTCGAGTTCGGCGCGGGCATGATCAAGATGCGCGGCGGGAGCGAGTGGCGCGACCTCACGGCCCTCATGTACCACCACGAGACGCAGCCCATGCCCGGGCCGCTCAGCCGCTTCGCGCACCTCATGCCGAGGTGGTTCCACAAGTCGGAGGTGCTCGGCTCCCACTTCGCGCAGCTGATCGTGCCGTGGTTCCTGTTCGCGGCGCTCATCCCGCATCCGGTCGCGCAGATCGCCTCCTCGGTGGCCGCCGTCATCATCATCGGCACGCAGGGCTGGCTCGTGCTGACCGGCAACTTCGCGTGGCTCAACTGGCTCAGCATCGTGCTCGCCTTCTCGGCGATCGCCGACTTCCCGTGGCTCGTGAAGGCGGCGACCGCGCTCGACGCCTGGGTGCCCGGATGGATCCTGCCCGAGCGCGGCGGGGCCAGCATGTTCGGGGTCGCCGATGAGCACGCGTGGTTCGCGATCGTCGTGCTCGTGGCATCCGCGTTCCTGGTCGTGCTGAGCTGGCGCCCGCTGCTGAACCTGTTCTCGCGCAACCAGCTCATGAACGCGAGCTTCAACCGCTACCACCTCGTCAACGCCTACGGCGCGTTCGGCACCGTGACGAAGGAGCGCTACGAGATCGTCATCGAGGGCACCCGCGCGCCGACGCCAGACCGCGGATGGCGCGAATACGAGTTCAAGGGCAAGCCCGGCGACCCGACGCGGGTGCCGCGGCAGTTCGCGCCGTACCACCTGCGGCTCGACTGGCTCATGTGGTTCCTGGCGCTGGGCCGGCAGGAACGGTGGTTCAGCGTGCTGCTCATCCGCCTGCTCGAGGGCGACAAGGGGGGTGCTCCGGATGCTGCGGCTCAACCCCTTTGATGGGGCCCCGCCCTCGTGGGTGCGTGCGCGCGTGTTCCTCTACCGCTTCGCGACGCGCGAGGAGCGGCGCGAGCGCGGGCTGTGGTGGGTTCGTGCGCCGATCGACGAGCTTGTGGGGCCCGTGCAGCTGGGGCCGGGGCATGCGTCGCGGGGTGGCGGCTCGGGGAATGACGCGCCGGGCGCGCGGGACGGGTCGCGACCAGGCGACGGATCGCGAGCGGACGACGGATCGCGGGCGGGCGATGACTCACGACCCGCGGACGGGCGCAGGGGCGACAGGTCCCACCCACCAAGCGAAAGACCGGGTTTCGGTCAAATGACTGCGCCGCGGCACGGTCATGTGCCCGAAACCCAGTCATCCGGCGCTGGACTCAGCGAAGCCGACGAATCACGCTCCGATTCCGACAGCTCGCTCGACGTGCGGCACGGTCATCTGTCCGAAACCCCATCATCCGCGTCGGAGGCACCCGCGACCGACGCGGACGTCAACCCCGACGAGGCCAACGCGGTCGACGTCGAGAACCCCGCGGGCGAGCCGGACCCTGGTGCCGCCGAACCCGGGCAGGATGGTGCCCGTGGTTGATGCGAATGTGGTGGGGGCCGGGCCCAACGGTCTCGCCGGCGCGCTGACGCTCGCCAAGGCGGGCCTCGATGTCGTGCTGACCGAGGCGGCGGATGTCGTGGGCGGCGGCCTGCAGACGCGCGAGTTGACGGGCCCCGGCTACCTGCATGACGTCTGCTCGGCTGTACACCCGGCGGCGCTGGCGTCGCCCTTCTTCCAGGCGTGGGGGCTGGAGCGCCGCGTCGATTTCGTCATCCCGGAGGCGTCGTATGCGCATCCGCTCGACGGGGGCCGGGCCGGCATCGCGTGGCATTCGCTCGACCGCACGGTCGAGGACCTCGGCCCCGATGGAAGGGCGTGGCGCCGCTTCTTCGCGCCGCTGGTCAAGCGCATCGACGGCATCGTCGACTTCACGGGATCGCAGCTCCTGCGGGTGCCCGACTCGATCCCGGCGGCGGTGCTCTACGGCCTGCGAACGCTCGAGCAGGGCACCTCCGCGAGTTGGAACCGACGCTTCTCAGGCGAGGCGGCCCGCGCGATGATCACGGGCGTCGCCGCTCACACGAACCACTCCCAACCGTCGCTCACGACCTCCGGCGCGGGAATTCTGCTGGCGGCCCATGCGCACGCGGGCGGCTGGGCCGTGCCGCTCGGGGGCTCCCAGGCGATCGCGGATGCCATGGCCGCCGACTTCGAGGCGATGGGCGGGCGCATCCGCCTGAACACGACCGTGACCTCGGCGAAGGATCTCGAACCGTCGAAGATCACCCTGCTCGACACGACGCCGCGGATGCTCGCCCGCTTCACCGAGCTGCCGGCGAAGTATGCGCGAGCGCTCGCCCGCTTCCGCTACGGGCAGGCGGCCGCGAAGGTCGACTTCGCCCTCTCCGGGCCGGTGCCGTGGAGCAACGCGCAGGTCGCGCTTTCGCCGACCGTGCATGTGGGTGGTTCCCGGCAGGAGATCGTGGCGGCCGAGCAGGCGGTCGCGCGTGGACGTGTGCACGAGAAGCCCTACGTGCTCGCGGTGCAGCCCTCCGTGGTCGACCCCTCGCGCGCGCCGGCCGGGCACCACGTGCTGTGGACCTACACGCACGTGCCCAACGGCAGCACGGCGGATGTCACGGAGTCGGTCATTCGGCAGGTCGAGCGCTTCGCCCCGGGCTTCCGCGACCTCATCGTGGCCTCGAACACGATGTCGACAAGTGATTTCGAGGCGCACAACGCCAACTACATCGGCGGCGACATCTTCTCCGGCGCGCTCGACCTGTTGCAGCTTGTCAAGCGTCCGGTGATCTCGCGCACCCCGTGGCGCACTCCCGTCGACGGCCTGTACCTGTGCTCCGCGGCGACGGCCCCGGGACCGGCCGTCCACGGGATGAACGGCTGGTACGCGGCCGACCTCGCCCTGCGCGATCACTTCGGCATGCGGGCGCCCTTTCGAAACTGAGGGCTCCTCCCCTAGCATCGGGCTGTGACCTACGCCACCGGAGTGCTCGCGGATGCCCCACCCGCTTCCGGCGCATCCCTACCGACCGCCATGGCGCGGTTCGTGGGGAACGCGTTCCTCCTGCGCGGCCGCGCCAGCCGCAGTGAGTACTGGTGGTGGATGCTCGTCAACCTCCTCGTCGTCGGGGCCTGCCTCTTCGCCATACCCCTTCTGGCGGCCGGATCGGCTCCGCAGCTGAGCTTGAGACTCGGACCTTTCGGATCGGGGCTCTTCGCCGACCTCACTGTCTTCACAACGAGCGCGACCGGCCCTTCCGAGTCGGCGGCGGTCGCGGGTTTCGCGATCCTCGGCGCAGCGTGGATCCTCTTCACACTCGTTCCCGGGGTTACGGTCGCCGTTCGCCGCCTCCACGACTCCAACCTGTCGGGCGCCTGGGCGTTGCTCGCGCTCATCCCGGCCGGTCAGCTGGTCGTGCTGGTGCTAATGCTTCGCCGGTCCAGGTGGGAGGGCGCGCGCTTCGACGCGTGAGGGGGTGGCTGTCCCGGCCTCGCAACGGCTTGCGGTGAACAGCAACGTTCCTCCGCGACATGCCGCTAGTCCTCGACGCCACCCGGCGTGTCGCGCTGAAATCGTTGCCGCTCACCGCACGCAGCGGTGCGGCCCTGTCGCGCCTGCAGCCCGAGGTGGCTGCCGGAGGCGACTGCCGGAGGTGGCTGCCGGAGGTGGCTGCCGGAGGTGGCTGCCGGAGGCGGCTGCTGGCTGCTGCTGGCTGCTGCTGCTGCCACGCATCACCACAGCTCGGCGCCGGGCCCCACGACACCTACTCCGCCCACACCCCCGAGCTGCCGCGGCGGTGGCTGCCGCGGAGGTGCGTGTCGACGATGCCGATGGCCTCCATGAGGGCGTACATGGTCGTTGGGCCGACGAAGGTGAAGCCCTTCTTCTTGAGCGCCTTCGAGAGGGCGATCGATTCGGGTGAGGTGGTGGGGACATCCGCGAAGGTGACCGGCTTGGGCGTTTCAGCCGGCTGGAACGACCAGACGAACTCGGCGAGCCCGCCCTCCTCGCGCAACGCGACCGTCGCGGCGGCGTTCTGAATGGTCGCCGCGATCTTGAGGCGGTTGCGCACGATGCCCGCGTCGGCCATGAGCCGATCGAAGTCTGCCTCGCCGTAGCCCGCGACCGTGTCGGGATCGAAGTCGTGGAATGCCGTGCGGAAGGCGGGGCGCTTGCGCAGGATCGTCGCCCACGAGAGGCCTGACTGGAACGCCTCGAGGCTCAGCCGTTCGAACACCCCGCGCTCATCACGCACGGGCATGCCCCACTCGCTGTCGTAGTACTCGCGCATGAGCGGATCACGGGATGCCCACACGGGCCTCGCGAGTCCGTCTTCGCCGACAACGAGGGGTGACAGTTCGGGAGCCGGGCGAAGCGCAGCAGCAGACGAGACAGACGCGCCCGGGTCAGCACCGGCGCCAGGGGCAGGCGCAACCGCGCCGAGCGCAGCGCCAGCCTCAGTCGCCGCCTCCTCCGTCCCCGCGCTCACGCCGCCTCCAGCCCGAGCAGCACGCGTTTGGCATCGAGCCCGCCGAGGTAACCGCCGAGGGATCCGTCGGAGCGCAGCACTCGGTGGCACGGCACGACGATGGGCAGCGGGTTGGTCGCGCAGGCGGTGCCGACGGCGCGCACGGCCCGCGGGCTGCCCGTCGCGGCGGCGACCTGCGTGTAGCTCTCGGTGACCCCATAGCCGATGCCCGCGAGGTGTTCGAGCACGGTACGGCGGAAGCCCTTCGTCAGCCGCCAGTCGAGCGGCACATCAAAGGTGCGGCGCGTGCCCGCGAAGTACTCATCGACCTGGCGAGCGGCAGCGTCCAGTCGGGCGGGCGACGCCAGCAGCCTCGGGCTCACCCGGGCGGCGAGCGCCTCGAGCACGGTGTCGAAGTCCTCGCGTTCGAAGGCGAGGCGCACGAGACCCTCGGGGGTCGCGGCGAGGAGCAGTGCCCCGATCGGGGTGTCGACCGTGCGGTAGGCGACGTCGAGGAGCTCGGATGCCGCGGCATCCGTCTCGAGTCGTGCGTGCAGCCGGGAGAGGGCCGCCGCCTCCTCCGGGTGGTCGGGCTGCAGCGCGGGCGGTGCGCCTTCGAAGATCGTGGTCATGGGAGCTCCTTGTCGTGGTGCCGTCTCCCTGTAGACGTGCGGGAGGGCACGGATGTGAGGTCGGCAGCAGAAGAAATTCGCTACTCGGGCAGCCACTTCGCTCGCAGGGCGGCGACGCCGTCGGAGGAGGCCCGGCGTGCGGCATCCGGTGTGCAGCCGATGATGGCGGCGACCTCGGAGTGCGGGAGCCCCGCGAAGAAGTGGTAGGCGACAGCCTGCCGCTGCCGATCCGGCAGGGTGGCGACGAGGGCCCAGAGGTCTGGATCCTTGGCGGGTGCGGCTCCTGTGGAGGGAAGCTCCGCGACCGGCAGCGGCGCACGCTCGCGCGCCCTGATCACGTCGATCGCCTTGCGGTGCGCGATCGTGACGAGCCACGCCTCGACGTTGGCGTCGTCGGGCAGGGAGGGATAGGCGCGCAGCGCGGCGAGGAAGGTCTCCGACCACGCGTCATCCGCGTCCTGCACGCCGAGCACGGCCCGGCACACGCGCAGCACGGTCGCACCATGCTGCTGCACGACGCGCTCGAACGGATGCTTCACCCACCCAGTCTGGCAGCGCCCTCCGACAGCGGCGCCCGGGCGATCGCATGTGAACGCGCGCTGAGTGAGGCCCGCAGCAGCACCGGTGCATCACCAGTGAGTCGCCTGATTCTCGCCCAATGTTGAGGGTCCGCGGCCTAGCGTGGCGGCATCCGCACGCCAACGACGCCAAGGAGGCACGCCATGCCGGAGATCCACCACCACGAACCGCCCTACACGGTCGGCTATTTCGTGGGAAGCCTCGCGACCGCATCCATCAACCGCACCCTCTCCAAGGCGCTCATCAAGCTCGCTCCCAAGGAGCTTGAGTTCACCGAGATCCCCATCGCGAACCTGCCGCTCTACAGCTACGACTACGACGCCGACTACCCGGCCGAGGGACGCGCGCTCAAGGAGGCGATCGCATCCGTCGACGCTGTGCTCTTCGTGACACCCGAGTACAACCGCGCCATCCCGGGCGCACTCAAGAACGCGATCGACTGGGCGAGCCGGCCTTGGGGGCAGAACTCCTTCGCCCGCAAGCCCTCCGCGGTGATCGGGGCGTCGGTGGGCGCGATCGGCACGGCCGTCGCCCAGCAGAACCTCCGCAGCGTGCTGAGCTTCTGCGACTCACCTCAGATGAACTCGCCCGAGGCCTACATCCAGATCACGCCGGGCCTCATCACCGACGACGGCGAGGTGACGAATGAGTCGACGAAGGAGTTCCTCACCGACTACATGAACTCCTACTTCGAGTTCATCACGCGCGTCTTGACGGTCATCCCGAAGCCCTAGACCGCCGATCAGCCGTGGAACTGGGCGATCTGCAGGAGGTTGCCGCAGGTGTCGTCGAGCACGGCGACCGTGACGGGGCCCAGGTTGCTCGGCGGCTGCGTGAAGGCCACGCCCTCGGCGACTAGCCGGTCGTACTCGGCCTGCACATCGTCGACCGCCATGACGCAGCAGGGGATGCCATCTTCCAGGAGGGCATCCGCGTAGGCACCGGCGGCCGGATGCGCCTTCGGCTCGAGCGAGATCTGCGTCGCGTCCGGCTTGCCCGCCTCCACGACGGTGAGCCAGCGGTGCTCGCCCATGGGAATGTCGGCGGCGACCTCGAAGCCGAGCGTGCCCGTGTAGAACTCGAGTGCGTGCTGCTGGTCGTCGACGAAGATGCTGACGGTCTGGAGCTTCATGTGCGTGTCCTTCGCGTGGGCCACCGTTCGGCGATCTGCGCGAGCGGGGCGGTGTTGATGGTGTGGAGCTTGTAGCGCCCGCGGCGCTCCGTGCGCACGAGGCCCGCCGCTTCGAGCACGTCGAGGTGCTGCGACACCGCCTGCCGGGTGGGGGTCAGGTCGTGGTGCATGGCGAGTTTGGTGCACAGCTCGAAGAGGGTCTGCTCATCGCGCTGCATGAGTTCGTCTAGCAGGAGGCGGCGCGTCTCGTCGGCCAGGGCCTTGTAGACGTCGCTCACGCGCCCAGCATAGGCAAGCGTTCACTTGCATGTCAAGCATCCGGTGTCGGGGCGCGAAGCTACGATTGCCGAATGACGATCATCGCCG
Organism: Salinibacterium sp.; assembly: GCA_015234465.1. Taxonomy (GTDB): domain Bacteria; phylum Actinomycetota; class Actinomycetes; order Actinomycetales; family Microbacteriaceae; genus Homoserinimonas. The sequence continues at coordinate 335,590 of JADGNA010000008.1, forward strand.
CCGCCGACGGTTCAGCACTCGGAAACCCCGGCCCCGCCGGCTGGGCCTGGTACGTCGACGACGGATGCTGGGATGCCGGCGGCTGGAAGCACGCCACCAACAACCAGGGTGAGCTGAAGGCCGTGCTCGAGCTCTTTCGCGCGACCGCCCACGTCGACGACGACCTGCTGGTGCTGTGCGACAGCCAGTACGTCATCAACTCGGTCACCAAGTGGATGCCGGGGTGGAAGCGCAAGGGCTGGCGCAAGGCCGACGGCTCCCCCGTCATGAACGTCGAGCTACTCAAAGAGCTCGACGAGGCGCTCAAGGGTCGCAACTTCACCTTCGAGTGGGTCAAGGGCCACGTCGGCCACGAGCTCAACGAGGCGGCGGATGCCCGTGCCCGCGCCGTCGCGGAGGCCTACCGCCGCGGCACCCCCGTGCCGAGCGGCCCCGGCTTCACGGCGGGCCACACGGTGAGCACTGGCACACCGGCAGTGAGCGAGCCCCGCCCAGTGATCGACCCCACGGATGAGGTGCCGGATGCCGACATCGACGACCGGTTCACGGGGGAGGACGACGCCCTCTTCTCGCTCGACGCACCCACGTGGCATCCGCTCACCATCTCCCTGACCGAGGACGAGCACGAGCGCCTGCTCCGCCGGGCCCGCGATCGGGGCGTGACCCCGGAGGAGCTGCTCCGCGGGCTCATCTAACCCATCACCCTCTCCACGGAGCTGAGTGTCGAGAACAGGCGCCACCGGCTTTTCACTTGGCGCATCTTCTCGATACTGACGAGCCCGAGACGGATGCCGACGCGCATACTCCCAGCATCCGGCGCCCGCAAGCATTGCCGCCGGAGCGGTTCGGGCTTACCTTCTGCCTCATGACCTCACCTGCAGGAGTCGAGACGCCACCGGCCAGCGCCAAACTCAAGCGCAACATCTCCGGGCTGTTCCTCTTCCTCTTCATCCTCGGCGACGTGCTGGGCGCCGGCATCTACGCGCTCGTCGGCGTCATGGCGGGAGAGACGGGCGGCGCGATCTGGGTGCCGCTCGGCATCGCGCTCCTCCTAGCACTGCTGACCGCCGGGTCGTATGCGGAGCTCGTGACGAAGTACCCGCGCGCAGGCGGTTCGGCGGTCTTCGCCGAGCGCGCCTTCAAGACGCCGATCGTGTCGTTCCTCGTGGGCTTCTCGATGCTCGCTGCCGGCGTCGTGAGCGCGGCCGCACTGGCGCTCGCGTTCGCGGGCGACTACCTGAGCGTCTTCATCGACATCCCGCCCATCCTGGGTGCCGTGCTCTTCCTCGTGCTCGTGGCGCTCATCAACCTGCGCGGCATCAAGGAGTCGATGCAGGCGAACTTCGTCATGACGGCCATCGAGCTGACGGGCCTGCTGATCGTGCTCATCGCGGTCGGGGTCTTCGTGGGCGGCGGCAACGGCGACTTCAGCCGCCTCACCGAGTTCAACCCCGACACGACCCCCGCGCTGGCGATCATGGCCGGCGTGCTGCTCGCCTACTACTCCTATGTGGGCTTCGAGACCTCGGCCAACATTGTGGAGGAGATCCGCAACCCCGCCCGCGTGTACCCCCGCACCCTCTTCGCCTCGCTCCTGACCGCGGGGGCGCTCTACATGCTCGTCGCCGCGGCATCCACCGTCACCCTCGCGCCGGAGGAACTCGCGGAGTCCACCGGCCCGCTGCTCGCCGTCGTGGAGGAGACGGGCGCCGGCATCCCGCCGTGGCTCTTCAGCGCGATCGCACTCATCGCGGTCGCGAACGGATGCCTCCTCACGATGATCATGGCGAGCCGCCTCACCTACGGCATGGCGAAGCAGCGCCTGCTGCCGCCCCCGCTCGGCAAGGTGCTCCCCCGCCGCGGAACCCCCTGGGTCTCCATCATCGTCACGACGATCGTCGCGATGGGCCTCACCTTCACGGGCGACCTCTCCACGCTTGCGAACACGGTCGTGCTCCTGCTGCTGTTCGTCTTCCTCAGCACCAACGTCGCCGTGCTCGTGCTGCGCCGCGACGAGGGCGAGCGCGAACACTTCAAGGTCTGGACCTTCGTGCCCGTGCTCGCGATCCTCTCCTGCATCGGCCTCATGACGCAGCAGTCGGGTGAGGTGTGGATCCGCGCGCTCATCCTGATCGCGGTCGGTGTGGCCCTCTACTTCGCGACCCGCTGGTGGTCGAAGAAGGGCGACGGCACGGATGCCACGGACTCCGCGTCAGCTCAGCGCGACGAGCAGTGACGCAGCCGCAAGCACAACGCACACGGGCGTCATGAGGTAGCGCTCGGGCTTCGAACGCGAGATGGCGTTCATGAGGATGCCGAGCACGAAGTAGGCGAAAAGCACCCACATCGCGACATCCGCCACCGTCTCGTCGAGGGGCACAGCCCCCACCTTCGCGAGGATGATGAGCGCGAAGATGCCGTAGAGCACGATCGAGACGACGCTGCCGATGCGCAGCTTCGCGGGAAGGATGCGGTGCTGGCCGCCCCACGCGAAATGCCCGAGAGGAGCACCCGCGATGAGGGCAACCTGGAAGATGGCGAGGGCCGCGAGCAGCAGGAGCACGGCCGCAGCGGCGAGGCCGGTAACGGAGAACATGTGCACATCTTCGCGCCTATTGACTCCGGAGCCCCGGCGGCGCACGCTTTCGAGATGAAGGCAATCGTGAATCACTTCGAGATCCCCGCCGATGACCTCGAGCGGGCGCAGTCGTTCTATGCCGAGGTCTTCGGCTGGAAGATGGAGGACTGGGGCGACGGCAACATCATGGTGGAGGCGAGCGAGGGCGGCATCGGCGGCGACATCCACCAGCGGGGCAGCGATGTTCCGCACCCGACCTTTGTCATCACGGTCGACCGCATCGAGGATGCCGTGGCCGCCATCACGGCAAAGGGTGGCCAGATGGTCTCGTCCATCCAGACGATGGAGGGCATGGGGCGCTACGCCTACTTCAAGGACAGCGAGGGCAACCTCCTCGGCGTCTGGGACACCGTCACCGACGCCGTGCAGGAGGAATGACCATGAAGGTGAAGTTCATGCTCATGGTCTTCGGCGAGGAGTCCGAGGTGCGCACGCACGGGTCGACATGGGCTGAGCGCGTCGCCTCCTTCATGGTGCAGCTCGATGACGAGCTGGCGCAGAGCGGCGAACTCGTCTACTCCGAGGTGTTAGAGGACGGGCATGACGCGCTCCTCGTCGACCGGCACGGCGGCATCCACGACGGGTCACTCGCCGGGGCGACGCCGCTGCTGCGCTTCATTGTCGTGCGGGTGACGGATGAGTCGCGCGCGCTCGAGATCGCGGCCCGCATGGCCGAGGCGGTCGGCTCGGCGGTCGAGGTGCGGGAGGTGCGCGAACTGCATCCGGATGCGATCCGCCCCTAGCGCGGAACCCTAGGGAATCAGGCCCATTCGCGCTTGGCGAGGCGCGAGAGCACCTGCGGTTCGTCCTCGGGCTCAGGCATGCCGTCGAACTCGGGCGAGGCCGGATAGACGAGTACGGGGACGCCCGAGACCAGTTGCACCGAGACATCCATCACGCCGTCGGTGCTGTTGATGTAGCAGCGCACCGTGAAGAACTCACCGAAGGGCTTGCCGCTCGCGACCAGGTGGTTGACGTAGCCGATGAAGCCGTCGGCGAATCGGTCGGAGACGGTGAAGGAGCGGCCGTAGTAGTCGATGCGTTTCATGATCGAACTCTACGGGGAGCGCGCGGGGTCGACGCTGAGTGGCCGCCGTCATCCGCGACTGTCGGATGCTCGTGACAGACTCGGGTGGTGCCCTCGCCAACGCCTCCCGACGATGCCTGGCGCGGTCGGCTTGAGGCGCTCGTCGGCGGTCAGGCTCAGGCATCCGACGGCCGGGCGATGGCCCTGCAGTTCGAGTTGCGCGAGCTCATCCCGCCGGCCGTACGGCGTTGGGGTGGCGCCGTCGCGCGCACGGTCACGGCCGACGCGGCGATCATCGGTGAGGTGCGTCTCGCCGTGCGGCCCGTCGCGCGCAGCACCGCCGGCAATTGGACTCGCGCGGAACTCTCCTGGGCCAACCTCCCGTTCAAGGCGAGCGCGGCCAACCTCGACGAAGCGCATCATGCCTGGTTTTCGCAGTTCGGCGCTCTGCACCGGCCCGTCCGCGACGTCTACACGGGCCGCGACGGCGACTGGCTGCACCTCGACGACTACCAGAGCCCGCTCCTGTGGAACCTGTTGGCGGATGCTGCGGGGCTCGGCATCGCCTTCGTCGGCAGCACGGGCGGCAGCCGCGGCGCCGAGGTGCTGCTGGGGCGGGAGGCCCGAGTCGCGCTCGACGCATCGTCGAACACCGAGGGGCTGACGCTGGCCCCGCGGGTGGAGTTCGACGGGGCCGTCGCGAATGCAGCATCCGTCGGCGTCATCGCCGACCACGGGCTCTACCGCTTCGAGCTCACGCCACCCCGCTTCGAGCTGGCCCCGCTCGACCGGCCGCTCACACCCGAGCGGAGGGCGCTGCTGCAGCAGGACGCGATCGTCGTGCCCGCGGCGTCCGTCGACCAGGTCGTCGCGGAGTTCGTGCCCGAACTGCAGCGCCGCGTGGGCGTCACGAGCACGGATGCCACGGTCACGGTGCCTGCGCCCGCGCCTCCCCCGGCCGCGGAGCGCGACGAGGAGCACCCCGACGCGCCCCGGCTCATCATCAAGACCGTGCCGACGGACCAGCCGGACTGGTTCGACCTCGGCATCATCGTGCGGGTCGACGAATACGACATCCCCTTCGGCCCGCTCTTCAAGGCGCTCGCGAAGGGGCAGAAGAAGTTCAAGCTCGTCGACGGCACGCACCTCAAGCTGACCCTGCCCGTCTTCGACCGCCTGCGCGAACTGATCGCTGAGGCGCAGGACATCGAGGAGTGGGAGGTCGAGCCCCGCATCAGTCGTTACCAGGCGAGCCTCTGGGCCGACTTCGAAGACCTCGCGGATGAGACGGAGGAGGCGGTCGAGTGGCGAGCCGCCGCGCGCGGGCTGCTCGATGCCGCCGAGATTCCCCGGGCGGAGCATGGCCTCGACGTGACCCTGCGGCCGTACCAGCAGGAGGGTCTCGACTGGCTCGCGTTCCTCCACTCGCACGGCCTGGGCGGCGTGCTCGCCGACGACATGGGGCTCGGCAAGACGCTGCAGACGCTCGCGCTCATCGACCACGTGCGCCGCACGTCGGCGGATGCTGCGGGCGCGGGACTTGACGCCGTCACCGACGCCGACCTCGACGCGGCCACCGCACCGGGCGTCGGCACCCCGTTCCTGGTGGTCGCCCCCACCTCAGTCGTGTCGAACTGGGTCGCGGAGGCCGAGCGCTGGGCGCCCATGCTGCGCGTGCAGCAGGTCGGCACGACGGGTGCGGAGCTCGACCCCTCGGCCGACATCGTCGTGACCTCGTACGCGCTGTTCCGCCTCGACTTCGCGAACTACCGCGCCGCGACCTGGGCGGGGCTCGTGCTCGACGAGGCGCAGTTCGTCAAGAACCACGCCGCCCTCGTGCACCGTTGCGCCCGCGACCTCGTCGCCCCCTTCAAGCTCGCCATCACGGGCACCCCCATGGAGAACAACCTCATGGAACTGCGCGCGCTCTTCGCGATCGTCGCGCCCGGGCTCTTCCCCTCGGCCCGGCGCTTCGCGGAGGAATACGTGCGCCCCATCGAGAGCGGGCAACGGGAGCGCCTCGAGCGCCTGCGCCGCCGCATCCGCCCACTCATGCTTCGCCGCACCAAGGCGCTCGTCGCGGCCGACCTGCCCGAGAAGCAGGAGCAGGTCGTGACGGTCGAGCTACAGCCCGAACACCGGCACCTCTACGACACGGTGCTGCAGCGCGAGCGCCAGAAGCTCTTCGGACTCATCGATGATGTCGACCGCAACCGCATGATCATCTTCCGCTCGCTGACCCTGCTGCGGATGCTCGCGCTCGACGCCACCCTCATCGATGAGGCCCACGCGGGCGTGCCGTCGAGCAAGCTCGAGGTGCTGCTCGAACAGCTCGAGGAGGCTGCCGCCGAGGGGCACCGCACGCTCGTCTTCAGCCAGTTCACCTCCTACCTGCAGGTCGTCGCCGCGGGGTTGGATGCCGCGGGCATCCGCTACTCGTACCTGGACGGGTCGACGCGGCGCCGCCGTGAGGTGATCGACGGCTTCACGGAGGGTGAGGCATCCGTGTTCCTCATCAGCCTCAAGGCCGGCGGCTTCGGCCTGACGCTGACCGAGGCGGACTACGTGTTCCTGCTCGACCCCTGGTGGAACCCGGCCGCCGAGAACCAGGCGATCGACCGCGCCCACCGCATCGGGCAGCAGCGCAACGTCATGGTCTACCGGATGATCGCGGCCGACACGATCGAGGAGAAGGTGCTCGCGCTCTCCCGGCGAAAAGCCGAACTGTTTTCCTCGGTAATGGATGCGGATGGCGTGTTCTCAGAGAAGCTCACGGCAGAGGACATCCGCTGGCTCGTCGAGTAATTGCATGAAAGCTATTGTGCATAGCTAGTTGGCTATGTATCGTAGGCGACATGACGACAACGATCTCGACCCAGAGACTGGTGCGGCCCTCACAAGGCGCCATCGCCTACGACGTGCAGGGCGAGGGACCACTCCTGCTGCTCGTGCCCGGCATGGGCGAACTGCGCTCGACCTACCGCCACATCGTGCCCGCTCTCGTCGCGGCGGGCTTCACGGTCGCGACGACCGACCTGCGAGGGCACGGCGACTCCGACACCGGCTTTGACAGTTACGGCGACGAGGCGACCGCCGACGACATCACCGCCCTCCTGCGTGAGCTCGGGCGACCCGCGATCATCGTCGGCAACTCGATGGCGGCGGGGTCGGCCGTGATCGTCGCGGCCGAACATCCGGAACTCGTGAGCGGCCTCGTGCTCGTCGGCCCCTTTGTGCGCGACACGGGCGGTGCCGTTTCGAGGATCGCCTTCCGGATGCTGACGGCGCCACTCTGGGTCGCTGCTGTGTGGAAGGGGTACATGCCGACGCTCTACGCGGGCGCGAAGCCCGCCGACTTCGACGAGTATCGCGAGCGCGCAATCGCGAGCATGCGGCGGCGGGACTATGCGCGGGCGTTCAGCAAGACGACCCGCACCTCGCACGCCCCCGCCAAGGCGAGCCTGCCTGCCGTGACCGCGCCGACGCTCGTCGTGATGGGCGAGAAAGACCCCGACTTCAAAGACCCGCACGCCGAGGCACGATGGGCCGCGGATGCCCTGCGCGGCGAACTCGTCATGGTGCCGGACGCGGGACACTACCCACAGGCACAGCAGCCGCAGGTGACCGCGGCGGCGATCGTCGAGTTCGCGCGTGGGGTGAGCGCGCGTGGCTAGGGCCGGACTCGACTACACGACCGTCGTCGAGCGGGGCGCGCAGCTGCTCGATGCCGACCCGGCGGGCCTCAGCCTGGCCGCCCTCGCGGAGCAGCTCGGCGTGCGGGCGCCGTCGCTCTACAAGCACGTCGACGGGCTGCCCGCCCTGCAGCGCGGCATCATGCTCCGCGCCAAGCAGGAGTTGGCGGAGGTGCTCGGCCGGGCCACCATGGGCCGCTCGCGCGATGACGCCGTGCGGGCGATGGCGCGGGCCTATCGCGCGTGGGCGGTCGAGCATCCGGGGCAGTATCCCCTCACCGTGCGGGCGAATGCCCCCGGCGACGAAGATGACGCGCGCGTCTCGGGGATGCTCGTCGAGATCATCTTCGCCGTGCTGCGGGGCTACAACCTTGAGGGCGACGACGCGGTGGATGCCACCCGGTTCCTGCGCTCGGCCCTGCACGGTTTCGTCGCGCTCGAGACCGGCGGCGCGTTCGCGCTCCCCCGCGAGCTCGAACGCAGCTTCGAGAAGCTCACGGACAGTGTGGTGACCGCGCTCGCGACGTGGTGACGTCGCGCCCGCACGAGACTGAACGCGCGAACAGCTGCCGTGTGAGCGGGTGCGGCCACTACCTTCGCATCGCCTCGTGGATGCGCAGGGCGGTCTCTATGCCGAGGGCGTTGGTGCGCGACTCGACGATGTTGCCGGCGTCAATGTAGAGGCCCACCGCGCTGACGACGATGCTCACATTGCCCTTGTTGACGATCACGCCGATGGCGGAGAGCTCGTCGGCCGGGTCAAACTCCGGATTGAGGGAGAGGACGTAGGCGCCGATATCGTCCGCGGGAGCGTACTCGTGGACCAGGCCGGCCGCCTCATTGTCGGCGCGACTGGAGGGGTTCTTCTCGATCGTGACACCGATGCTGATGCCGCCGAACTTGGCGAGGCCAGACAGGTCTTGGTCGACCGTCTGCGGGGTGAGCCAGACGCACGAGAGATCAATCGCGAGTGGCTGCTCGTTGACCCCCTCGTGACCGTCCGGGGACGGGACGAAGTCACCGATCAGGTCTCCCGCGCTGGAGGCCACCTCAGCGCAGTCGGGCAGCTCGTCGTAGCTGAGCATCTCGGCGCTTGAAGCGGTGCCTGCTTGCTGGCTGTCGTCAACACGCTGTTCCACCGCGGCAATGACCTCCTCTGGAGTGGAGGCGCCGCAGGCGGTGAGGGCGAGGACCAGCGGGACGGCTGCAAGGATGAGGAATCGTTTCGGGGTCACGGTGCACCATTCTGGCGCGACGGATGCCTGCGGCGCCAGCACTGCAGCAGTGCTGGCGCCGCCGACGTTGGTGGCCGTCGAGTCCGCTACCGGGGTCAGACCACCGGGGCTGGCTCCACAAGGCGCGCGACGAGAGTGCGCACCTGGTTGAGTTCGCCCTGGAGTCGTTCGACCTCGGCGCGGACCTGAGCGAGCTCCGCGTCGAGGGCGATCTCGTAGCGATCGTCCCGCGGCGGGAGCGCCGCCCGGATGATGTGCGGATAACCGGCATCGAGCGCCAGCCATGCGCCCACCGAGATCGTGCGACCCGTGCGGTTGCGGATGGTGCGGGCACCATCGCTTGTGACCACCCGGAGTGCGGCACCATCTACGCGGAGTACCCGCGCGGGGATGCTGAACGGAGGGAGTTGTTCTTTGCTCCAGCCCTGGAGGGGGAGCTCGTGCTGACTAGACAATCTGTGTACCTCATCGAATCTGGCGTCGCACGCCGGATGAGGCGCGCGTCTAGTGGGAAGGAGTGGTGTGGGAGGGGACTGGGGCACAGATCTTCGCTTCGGTAATCAATGTCATCCCCTCCTTTCTCTCTTCTTGTGCGGCCTTGGGGAACGGCCGGCGTCGCGATTCGGTTGATTGTGCTGAGCTTGTCGCGAACGCGTGTCAGAACGTCAATTTCGCGGCTCGGAAACGTTAGCGGATGCGTTGGATGCAACGCAAGCATTCGCTGGAAATTCCTCACCGCAGGCATCGGGAGCTTCTTACCTCAGCGTTGACGTTACGGGCAGCCACCGACATTCGGAGGGCCTCGTCGAGTGACGAGAAACGGCCCTTCCCGACGGTCGGGAAGGGCCGTTTCTCTGCCCTCAGCGGGCGGGTCGGGCCGAGCTATGCCGCCGCGAGCGCGCGCTCTCCGCTCACCGAAAGGATGCCATCCGCGACGCTCACCCGCGCCCGGTCACCCTCGGCGAGCGCACCCGTCACGAGCAACTCGGCGACGCGGTCGTCGAGTTCGCGCTGGATGACGCGGCGCAGCGGCCGGGCTCCGTATTCGGGCTCGTAGCCGGCATCCGCGATCCAGTCGACCGCCTCATCCGAGACCACCAGGGATATGCCCTGCGCCGCGAGCCGCTCCGTCGACCGCGCAAGCTGCAGTCGCACGATGTCGCGCAGCTGCTCGCGGTCGAGCTTCTGGAAGAGCACGATCTCGTCGATGCGGTTGATGAACTCGGGGCGCATCGCCTCGCGCACCTTGCCCATGACGCGAGCCCTGACATCCATCGCCTGCTCCCCCGGCGCCGCGAAGCCGATAGTTCCCGTGCGGGAGGCGAGGAACTCGCTGCCGAGGTTCGAGGTCATGATGATGACCGTGTTGCGGAAGTCGACCGTGCGGCCCTGCCCGTCCGTCAGCCGGCCGTCGTCGAGCACCTGCAGCAGCAGGTTGAAGACGTCGGGGTGGGCCTTCTCGATCTCGTCGAGCAGCACGACCGAGTAGGGGTTGCGGCGCACCTGCTCGGTGAGCTGGCCCGCCTCGTCGTAGCCGACGTAGCCAGGAGGGGCACCGACGAGGCGGGAAACCGTGTGGCGCTCACCGAACTCGCTCATGTCGTAGCGCAGCATCCGCTTCTCGTCGCCGAAGAGCGACTTGGCCAGCGACTTGGCGAGTTCGGTCTTGCCGACACCCGTGGGGCCGAGGAAGAGGAAGCTGCCGACGGGCCGGTTCGGGTCGCCGAGGCCGGTGCGGCTGCGGCGGATCGACTTGGCGATCGCCGTGACGGCGTCGTCCTGTCCGATGACGCGCTCGTGGAGTTCGTCCTCGAGTCGCGCAAGGCGGCTGCGGTCATCCTCGGTGAGGCGCGCAGCGGGGATGCCGGTCGCGCGCGAGATGACCTCCGCGATCTCGCGCTCAGTCACCTCGAGCTCGCCGGCGGGGGCCGCCTTGAGCTTCTCGATGCGGTCACGGAGAGCGGATGCATCCTCGTAGCGCTCCTCGGCGACGGCCTGGTTCTTGGCCTCCTCGAGTTCGGCGAGGGTCTGCTCGGGCGCCGCGACGAGGCCCGAGCGCAGTCGCATCCGTGCCCCCGCCTGGTCGATCAGGTCGATCGCCTTGTCGGGCAGGAACCGGTCGGTCACGTAGCGGTGCGACAGCTCGACGGCGGCCCGGATGGCCTGGTCGGTGTAGCGCAGGCCGTGGTGCTGCTCGTAGCGCTCGCGCAAGCCCAACAGGATCTGCTCGGCGTCGTCGACGCTCGGCTCGCCCACGTGCACGGGCTGGAAGCGGCGTTCGAGCGCCGGGTCCTTCTCGATGCGGCGATACTCCTTCAGGGTGGTCGCGCCGATCAGGTGCAGCTCGCCGCGGGCGAGGCGGGGCTTGAGGATGTTGCCGGCGTCCATGCCGCCCGCCTCACCGCTACCGCCCGCGCCCACGACCGTGTGCAGTTCGTCGATGAAGACGATCAGGTCGGGGTTCGCGCTGAGCTCGTCCATGACGTTCGTGAGGCGCTCCTCGAAGTCGCCGCGGTAGCGGGTGCCACTGAGCATGCCGGGGAGGTCGAGGCTCACGACTCGCTTGTTACGCAGCTGCTCGGGCACGGCCCCGTCGACGATCGCCTGGGCAAGGCCGTCGACGATCGCCGTCTTGCCCACGCCCGCCTCACCGATCAGCACGGGGTTGTTCTTGGTGCGACGGGAGAGGATCTCGATGGTCTGCTCGATCTCCTCGCCGCGGCCGATGACCGGGTCGAGGGCACCCTCGCGGGCGCGGGCCGTGAGGTCAATCGAGTACTCGTCGAGGGTGGGCGTCTCGGTGCCCTCGCGGGTCGAACCGCCCTCGCGGGTTGAGCCGCCCTCGCGGGTTGAGCCGCCCTCGCGGGTTGAGCCTGTCGAAACCGCGCCATCCGCCGCCGTCGCCTGCAGCGCTTGCGGCGTGACGCCGTGTTGCCCGAGCACCTGGCCGGCGGGCGCATCCTGGTTGGCGACGAACACCCAGAAGAGGTGCTCGGGGTCGATGTAGGTGGAGCCGAAGGCGCGGGCGGCCTGGTAGGCGTCGAGGAGCGCGCGCTGTGCGGCACCCGTGAGGGACGGGGCATCCGTCGTCTGTTCGCCCTCTGCGGGCAGCCGCTGCTCGAGCGACTTCGCGATCTGCTTGCTGTCGGCCCGCACGGCGCGGAACGCCTCGTGGATGCTCGTCTCGTCGAGCAGCGCACGCAGGATGTGGAGCGAGTCGACCTCGCTGTGGCCGTGCTCGCGGGCGAAGCGGGCGGCGCGACCCATGAGCTCGGTCGTGCGCCGGCTGAGGAAGCGCGTGATGTCAATGGGGCGGCTGGCGGCGCGCTGGCCCTGCAGGAACTGGGCGAGGAATTCGTTGAATGCGTCGCTGCCGACGGGTCCGAAGTATGTAGGCAATGTGTCCTCCTGGCTTGAAGTTGAGTGCCTTCGACTCAAGTTTATTCAACGACGCGGGAGAGCAAAAATTCCGCCTCCCGACGACTTTTCTCCGAGGTTCGTGAGACTCGGCACAACTTGGCGACGAGCGGCCGTACGGTGTGCGCGTACGGCGGCGCGCCCACCCGGTGCGCCGGAGGACTGATCGAAGGAGGAGCCCACATGGCTGACCTGACCGGCAAGAAGATCGCATTCGTTGCGACGAACGGCTTTGAGGACTCGGAGCTCACCGAACCGTGGAAGGCCGTGAGCAAGGCGGGCGGAACCCCCGTGATGATCTCCCCCGAGTCCGGCTCGATCGAGGGCAAGAACGGCCACAAGCAGGCGGTCGACATGTCGACATCGGATGCGTCTGCCGCTGACTTCCACGGGCTGGTTCTGCCCGGCGGGGTCGTGAACGGCGACACGATTCGCATGGATGGCGCGGCCGTATCGTTCGTGCGTGAGATCTTCGCGCAGCACAAGCCCGTCGGGGCGATCTGCCACGGTGGCTGGATCCTCGCCGACGCCGACGTGCTGAAGGGCCGCAAGCTCACCTCCTATGCGAGTCTCAAGACTGACCTGCGGAACGCCGGTGCCGAGTGGGTCGACGAGGAGGTTGTCGTGGATGCGGGCCTCGTGTCGAGCCGCACGCCTGACGACCTGCCCGCCTTCAACTCGAAGATCGTGGAGGAGTTCGCGGAGGGCAAGCACGAGGGCCAGACCGCGTAGGCCCGGTTTTTCACGGATGCCCCCGCGGGTTGCCTGCGGGGGCATTCGCTTGTTCAGGCGGCTTTCGTTCAGGCGGCGCAGCTGATCAGGTGCCTTCCACGAGCGTGATGAACGCGCTCAACTCGGCGACCCCGTCGGGAGTCGCTGGCAGGTACTCAGTAAGGTGCGGCGAGTGCACGAGGTAGGCGGCCCACTGCGCTCGCGAGATGGCGACGTTGAGGCGGTTGCGCATGAGCAGGAACGACATGCCGCGCGGCACTTCCACCGGCGATGAGGCCGCGAGCGTGACGATCGCGATGACCGCCTCCTGCCCCTGGAACTTGTCGACCGTGCCGACCCGCACATCCCCCAGTCCCGCGCGAAGCAGCGCCGCGTGCACGAGGGCGACCTGCGCGTTGTAGGGCGACACCACGATCACGTCGTCCTGCGTGAGTGGTCGCGGCGTGCCGTCGGTCCATTCCCGACCGAGCATGTCGCGCACGATCTCGACGACGGCGGATGCCTCTTCCACGGAGTCGACCGCGTTGCCCCAGTGGTCGACGGCGATGGGATGGAGACCGGGCTCGATTCCGTCGAGGTGGCGAGCCGCGGCATCCGGATGCGAGTGCAGGGCGCCCGCGTAGGAGAGTCGCGAGACGGGCGCGGTGACGGCAGGGTGCATGCGGCGACTGGCAGCAAGGAAGTAGCCGAGCTCGCCGGGGAGCACGTCGTGACCGTCGCTGATCCAGCCGAGCGCGGAGCCGTCGATGGGTTCGGGGTGCGTGCCCTGACTGACCTGCGGCAGTTGCTGCGGGTCGCCGAGGAGGAGCAGGTTGTGGGCGGCGACGCTGGAGGCGATCGTGGCGGCGAGTGAGAACTGGCCGGCTTCGTCGATGACGAGGAGGTCGAGCGAGTCGCGCGGGATGCGGGCCGGGTTGGAGAGGTCCCACGCGGTGCCGCCGATGACGTAGCCGCGGGGGTTGCTCGCAGCGAAGAGCAGCTGCCCGTCTTTGGGGAGGGCGGTGAAGGGGCAGTCGGTGTTCTCGGTGACCTTGCCGACTTGGCTCGCGTCAAGCCCGGCCTTCTCGACGACAGCGCTGAGCACGTTCTCGACGACGGCGTGGGATTGGGCGACGACGCCGATCTTCCAGCCGTGGCGCCGCACGAGTTCCGCGATGACGTGGGAGGCGAGGTAGGTCTTGCCGGTGCCGGGTGGGCCCTGCACGGCGAGGTAGGAGTCGTCGAGGTCGAGGCAGGCGGCGGTGACGGCACGGATGTAGTCCTCGTCGCTCGCGTCGGGCAGCATGCCGGAGCGCGTTCGGGGCGGGGTGCGGCGCAGGATGTCGACTGCCGCATCCTTCGGCCACGGCCCGCTGCCGTCGGGGCCGCGGGAGTCGACGATGGCCTGTGCCCATTCCTCGATCGCGGGCTTCTGCTGGCCGGCGGGCGGCGGGGTGCCGGGGGTGAGGGCGACGGGGAGCACCGAGTAGGGCTGGCCGTCGGCGCGGAGGGTCTCCTGGATGAGCACGCTGTCGTCGTCCACGTCGAGCAGGGTGATCTGCTTGCAGCTGCGCGCGCCCGGCTCGGCGCCGGGGTTCGTGAAGGGAGCAGGCTGCTCGTAGAGGGCGAAGGGTCCACTCATGCCGCCGGGCTTGACGCTGGAACCGGGTGCCCAGGTGCCGTGGAGCCTGACGATGCGGCGCTCGTTTCGCTGGCGTCCCTCTTTGTACCAGTCGGTCTCGACGCTGCCGCGGCCCACGACGAAGACGTCGCGGGTGTCGCCCCATTCCTGGATGGGGGCGACGAGCCGACTGAAGTGGCCCCACCAGAAGGTCTTCTGTTCGCGGCGGTGGTAGTCGATCGCGGCGGCGGCGAAGGCGGCGGCGGTCTCGTCGGCGGTGCGTTCGACTGAGGAACCCGCGAGCCGCAGGAGTGCGTCGTGGAGGGGCGAGGGCTCGAGCTCGAGCGGCTCGGTTTCAGAGACCGGAAGGGGTGTGACATCCGCCCCCGTGGCGAGCTCGAGCAGCCAGTCGCGCAGCCGGAGAGTCGAGACGCAGTCGTAGCGGTTGTAGTCGGCGATGTCGTGGAGCTTGCGCTCGTATCCGGCCTGGTCTCCAGAGGAGCGGAGTTCGACGGCGGCGGCGTATTCGACGATCGAGTCGGCCGCGTTGGTGACCCCGTCGGCGTCGCGGAGTTCGTCGCCCATGTAGAGCGGTTCGAGTTTCTTGATCGAGTAGGAGCGGCTGCCGACGCGGAGTGCGCGTGACACGATCGGGTAGAGGTCGACGAGCACGTGCTCCCGCAGGAGTTGGTCGACCTCGGCCTCGCCCACGCCGTGGCGGGCGGCAAGTTGTGCGAGGTGCGTGCGTTCGTAGGACGCGTAGTGGTAGATGTGCATGCCGGGGTCGCGGCGGCGGCGTTCGGCGACATCGGCGAGGAAGGCGCGCAGGGCATGCTTCTCCTCGGCGAAGTCGTGCGCCCAGTAGGCCGTGAACTCTCCCGCGCTGTCGACGTAGCCGAAGAGGTAGTCGAGGCCCCAGCGGGTGCTGTCGCCCTCGGTATAGAGCGGGTCGCCCTCGAAGTCGAAGAAGATGTCGCCGGGGTCGGGGGCGGGAATGGCGGCGAGCGCCTCCCCATCGACCAGGCGGAATGGCGGGGGCCCGGCCTTGCCGCTCCCCTCGATCTGCAGCGCGGCCTGCGCGCGCAGCCCGGCGAGGGTGCGGTCGGCGATGCCTTCGACGGGCCCTGTGGATGCGGCAAGCTCATCGATCGTGTGGATGCCCGCTGCCGCGAGCCGCTGGTGTTGCGTGACGCGCAGCCCGGCGACGAGCAGCACGTCGCGCGCCGCCTGCACCTCGGCGTCGCACACCTCGCAGCGCCCGCAGATGGCGTAGTCGGGGTCGCCCCATTCGACGGCGGATGTCGCGGCCATCCGCTCCCGCACGATCTGGTGCAGCCGCTGGCGTCGCCGGCGGTACACGGGCGCGATGTCGGCGACGCTGTGGGGGCTGGTGCGTCCGTCGCCGAGGAGGAGTTCGACGCGATCGGAGACGGGGACGCCGATGCGCTCCATCTGTTCCGTGTAGGCGGCGAGCTGCAGCAACGCGGTCACGCGAGCGCTGCGCGCGAGCTTGGTGTCTTGCACGATGTAGCGGCCGTCGTCGCCGCGCACGATGAAGTCGGCGAAGCCTAGGAACGCGATCTCGACCCCGTTCTCCACAGTGCCGCGCTCATGGAAGGTCGCCTGGAACACCACGTCGGCGCCCGAACGGAAGGCCTCGAGGGTGTCGTGCGCCGCGGCATCCAGTTCCGCGGACTCGCGCGCGTTGACCCGCGGAATCTCGACGACCTCATGAGAAAGCTTGTACTCCTCGAGCACACGGCCCTCGTGCTGGTCGCCGAGGCTGCTGGTGCGCTCGAGCATGGCGTCGGGTTCCGGCGCGACACCCTCAATGCGGCCGAGCTTCACGTCGAGCGCGCGCACGAACGCGAACTCACACTTCGACGCCGCCGTCAGGTCACTCGCGCTCGTGTAGACGACGGCATGCCCGTCATCGGCCGCGCTCAGGAACACGCCTGCGCCAGGGTCTCGGTCATATCGAAACGCTATCGCGAGCCACCGACACGGGGCGCGCCGCCGCCTCGCCCGCCCGTGACATCCGACATATGCACCTTCCCGAGCCCGGGGAACATGCATTTCTCGGATCTCACCGCGGGCACCACTACTTGCGCTGTCTGACTAGTCAGCCATACGATCTAGTCATGATTCAAGAACAGTGGCCCAGCGAGTGGCTTCGCGGCGTCCTCGGCGTGTGCGTATTGCGCGTGCTGCTCGACGGCCCGAGCTACGGCTACGCGATCATCCAGCGACTGGCGGATGCCGGCCTCGGCGAGGTCAAGGGTGGCACCCTTTACCCCCTCCTCGGCCGCCTCGAGGATGCGGGCCATGTCGAGGTCGAGTGGCGCCCCGGCGATGGGGGCCCCGGCCGCAAGTACTTCGCGCTCACCCCAAGCGGGCGTGATCACGCACTTCAGCAGGCATCCGATTGGGCTGCCTTCGCCACCGTCACACGCGCGCTCACCGATGCAGCGCTCGAGAAGAAGGGTTGACCATGAACTCCACGAGCAACGACTACCTGCGGCTCGCCCCGAGCGTCGACCCCGCCTGGGTCGAGGACTTCGTGTTGGAGCTGCGCCTCCTCGACGTGCCGGGCACCCACATTGGCGACGCCCTCGCACTCGTCGAGAGTCACGTCGCGGAGTCGGGCGAGAGTGCTCAGGACGCCTTCGGCGACGCCCGGGAGTACGCGAAAGAGTCGGCGCGAGGCCAGGTTCCGGATGCCCTCGACTTCTCGTGGATCCTCGGCAGCGTCTTCGGCTTGATCGGCATGCTGCTCACGATCTTCGGGGTGCAGGCGTGGTTCTTCGACAGCGGCGTGTTCGAGCTGAGCGTCGGCACGCTCGTGCTGATCGCGATGGTGCTCGTGGCGGTCGCGTTCCTGCATTTCCGCTCGACGCAGGTCATCCGCTTCGTCGTGCGACGCACCTGGGTCGCGATCGCGATCTTCACCATGTGGTCGGTGGCGATGCTGGGCGCGCTCCTGCTGTTCCCGGCGATCGTCGCACAGATCCCGGCCGCGATCGTCACCGTGCTGGGTGTCGCGTCGCTCGCCCTCGGCAGCGTGCTCGAGTGGCGCAGCAATAGCGCGGGCCAGCTCGAGGACCCCATCGTCGGCCCCGGCGAGAAGCCGCAGGCCGGCATGACGTGGTTCAGCCGCGTGACGATCCTGCTGTTCCCGATCCTCACGGTCGTGATGCTCGGCTTCGGCATGCTGCTCAACGCGATCGCGTGAGCGAAAGGGTGACGGATGTCGCGGCATCCGTCACCCTCGCGCGTCTCCGCGCATAGGCCGCCGAGTCCGGGAGAATGGGCGGGTGCCCCTGCGACGCCGGGGTGCTGCCCGCGGTTCGGGGAACCGCCGACGACAAGGAGACCCTCCTGTGACCGACGACTTCGACAAGCTCCTGGGCGGATTCGACGAGCCCGAGGCCGAGCGCTCTCCGGCCGCGAAGGAGAAGGCGCAACCCCTCGCATCCGCCCCGCCGCAGGAGAAGAAGCGCAACACGGTGCTCCCGTGGGTCGTCGTGGGGGTCGTCGCGCTGCTGGCGATCGGCGGCGGCGTCACCTTTGCGGTCATGAACCTGGGCGGCTCGGATGCAACGGCGCCAGCGGCTTCGGAGGGATCGACCCCCTCGGAGCGCCCGGCCGAGACACCGTCAGCGGAACCCGAGACCCCCGAGCCCGCGGCATCCGCTCTGCCCGCAACGTGCCGGGATATCTTCAGCCCCGCCTACTACGAGGAGTTGGCCGCGACGGGCGCGGTGCTGTCGGAGGGGAACACGGGGCCGCGGGAGCAGCCTTTCGACGCGGAAGTGCCGGGAGTCGTCGAGTCGACGATCGCGGCGGCCCCGCACCTGGAGTGCACGTGGAGCTTCGCGGACAACTTCAGCGTGGGCATCCAGACGGTTGTCGCTGAGGTCACCGATGAGCAGGCGATCCAGGTGACGGAGGCACTGGAGGGTGCCGGGTTTGCGGGCGTCAACGAGCTGGGTAGCGTGCGCTACATCAAGGAGGTTGCGGGCACGGAGGGTTTTGGCCCGCACGGGTATTCGATCATCGCGCGCGACGGCCTGCTGGTCGCGACCAAGTGGGTCGATTGGCCGGCGACGGGCTACACCGCCGATATCGTGAACACGCTGCTGGGACCTGCCTGAGTTAGTTGGCCGCGACCCAGGTGTAGCCGTCGGGGTCGGTGAATGCGCTCGGCCCGGCGATGAGGATACGGTGCGAACCTGTGCCGTCTTCGGCGACTCCCGCGTTCTTGGCGAGGTCGCGGCGGCGGTTGAGGGTGAGGCTGACGCGTCCGGTGTCGAGTTCGGCGTACTTGCGGCCGTAGCTTTTGGCGACGGTGAAGCCTTTGCTCTCGTAGAACTGCTTGCTCGCGGCAACGTCGGCGACGCCGAGCTGCAGCACGACGCTGCTAATGGCGCGGGTAACCGGGCCGGTGCTTTTCTTGCTTTCGGATGCGAGGGTCACGATGGTGCCGTCGGGTGCCTGCACCGCTCCCCCGTATCCCCACAGCGATTTGGCGGCGGGTTTCGGTTCGGTGGCGCCCGCCTTGAGCGCGTCGGCCATGAGGGCATCGACGTCGTCGGGTTGGGCGGTGACGAGTCCGAGGGCGAAGCCGCGGAACCCGCTGCTCGGCTCGGCGGTCGGCTGCACTTGGATGAGCTCGCCGAGTCCGAGGGTGTCCGTATAGAACTCGCGCCCGTCGCCGTTGTCGGCCTGGATCGTGATGTGAGCGATGCTGGTCACCCGGCTATGGTGCGCACGGCGGGGTCTCCTGTCAAGGGTTGCCAAGTCAGTCCCGGAGCGGCGACCCGACGACGGTGAACTGACTACCGCCCATCTCGCCTGACAGCAGCGGCATCGCTTCGGCGATGGCAGCGCGGACGCTGTCGAGCCGCAGCGACGCCCGGTGCGCTTCGGCGGAGGTCCAGAGCTCAGCGGCGTAGACGGTGTCGGGCTCGTCGTCGTTGACGCCGACTTCGTAGAGCAGGCATCCGACCTCGCTGAGTTCGGAACTGCGGCGGGTGAGGATGGCGACGACCTCGTCGCGCTTGCCTGGCTTGACCCCGAGTGTTCCAACATTGGCGAATGTCATGCCGTCACGGTAGCGGCAGCCACTGACGCTGGCGAAGGGCGGATGCCGCGGCATCCCTGGTTTCGAGGCCCTACAGCATTCCCAGCGCGAACGACATGGCGCCGATGACGACGGCCGCGAATCCCGCCGCCTTCCACAACAGGCGGACGGTCTCGGCACGCGCTTCCTCCACCCGAAGCGCCTCAAACCGCTCCGCCTGCGTAGTGTCGATGGCCGCAACCTTCTTCTGCTTCCAGGTGCGCGGGTCGCTGGCGGCGGCCGCGAGCACTGCCACTTGCGGCGGCGTGAGCTGCGCAATCCGGCCGTTCAACCACTTCACCAGCGCCCTGTCGGTAAGCACGACCACATCGGACGGTCGCTGCTTCACCGTGATCGCGCCGGTGCCGACGAGCACGAGCATGGACCGCACCGTGACGTCTTCGCCTGCGGCTGCGCTGAGCAGTTTCGCGGCGCGGGCGGCTTCGTGCCGGGAGTTTCGCAGATGGTCGGTCTTCTGCCCAGCGACCATGAGCATCCGCTCGCCGAGCCAGATGCGCGCGCCGGGGTGCCGTTTGGTGTTGACGGTGAACACGCCGGCGGGGCCGACGAGCACGTGGTCGATGTCGGAGCCGCGCGTGCCGACTGGGACGGCGTGCAGTACGGTCCATTCGGGACCGAGCTGCTCGAGCAGGGAGCCGACCCGAATCTCGCCGAGCGCTCCCCCGAACCAGCTGCGGGCTTCCGGATGCAGCGGACTCAGGCCCAGCGCACGCGCGATGCCCTTGCGCGTCGGCACCTGCCGCTGCAGTTCCAGGCATTCGCGCACGACGCTGTACCCGGCCGGAAAGGCCAGACGCTGCGTGCCCGGTGTGGTGATGACGTCAACCATTGGTCCCCCTTGACCCGTGCCTTCCCCGAGGCGTTGCCCCAGACTAGGCGGGAGGGTCGGGGTGGCGCCGCCCCCAAGACCGGGGGTGTGGATGCCGCGTGGTGAACCCGTGTTCGGCGTAAAAAAGGGTGGTCTTCTACTCCTTCGCAGCCGTGCGTTCGGCGGTAAGGCGGGATCGACTGAGCCGGGTCTGCACCGATTCAGGCACTGCATTCGTGCCGCAGGCGGAGACGTAACGCTCTAGGACCGCGAGCTCCAGCGGATACTGTTTGAGCCGACGAAGGACAACAGACATGTGTTCGGTCGGCCAAGAGTCAGGAACATCCTTCGTCACGGCTGCCTCTCGTTCTGCAGCGTCGATGCACTTCCCCAACATCTCCCTGGCTTCATCGAACCGCTGTTGTCTCTTGAGTTCCGAGATAGACGGTTTGAGAAGAGGCCAGTATTGACCGTCGACGGCACCCGCGAGGCGCCGAGCTTCCCTTTGAGCTTCGCGTTCCGCCTTTTCTGTTCGCTTCCGCGCTTTCTCAGCGTCCCGTGCGGCAGCAGCAGCTTCAATCTCTCGACGATCCGCGGCGTAATCCTTCTCGTCCTCGCGATCACCCGAAAACATAAGTGTTACGCGTGACCTCCACGTGCCGCCGTCGCTTCGAGCCCATATCCGAGCAGAGACGCTCGCGACGTTTCCGCGCCCGACACCGTTGCAAAGCCGCGCGATGGCGAAGCTGCTCTCCTGCGGAACGTGACCCACCTGTTCACCCAGAACTAGGACGCGGACTGCATTGCGGTCGTACTGGTTCTTCGGATCCGGTACGAGATGAGCGGTTTGCATCGTCACACCGCCCTCGACACGTCCGAGCCCCCGAAAGATCTTGCCGATACCGGCGCGGTAGTACGACTCCCCGGAGACTTCGAGATCTTCACGAAAGGAAACTGGCACTTCCCGCGGATGAGACGCCCCTGCAGGCGCCGGCTGCGTCACCGCGCGCCCGGTCACGCTTTCCTTGCCGCCGAATAGCCTGGACAGAAACCCGGCCATAACTCCCCCTGAAGTTAGCGGGATACCCCCTGCATCCCGTCGACCGCGAGTCTAGCGATCCATCTGTCCGTTATATGTCCCGGACTGCCGGTGCGCTTCGCTCAAGGCGTGCCCCACTCGCCACGGTGACCACTGTCTTCTGGAGTAGCGTCCGCTATCAACGACGCAGTAGGCGGTAACAGCGGCATCCGCCTGCCC
This sequence comes from Salinibacterium sp., assembly GCA_015234465.1. GTDB lineage: Bacteria > Actinomycetota > Actinomycetes > Actinomycetales > Microbacteriaceae > Homoserinimonas. The sequence goes on from JADGNA010000008.1 coordinate 357,140, forward strand.
TACAGGTCGACGATCTCCTTGCCGAGCGGCATGAGCGCGACAGGCACCATCTTGAAGTTGGCGATGCCGAAGGGGATTCCGATGATGGTGACGCAGAGGGCGACGCCGCTGAGGATGTGGCCGATGGCGATCCAGAAGCCGGCGAGCACCACCCAGATGATGTTGCCGAGCATTGTGCCCAGACCGGTGCCGGGTTTGTCGACGACGGTCTTGCCGAACGGCCACAGCGAGTAGACGCCGATGCGCCAGGATGCGATCCCCCACGGGATGGTGACGATCAGCACGCACATGATGACGGCGGCGAGCGCGTAGCCGAGGAACAGCCAGAAGCCCGACAGCACGAGCCAGATGACGTTGAGGATGGTCTTCATGGTGGGCTGATTCTGTCACTCTTCGCTGCGCGGCGTCGGATGCCGCTGCTACCGTGCACGCATGTCACCGAAGCCGCTCCACCACTCGATCAACTACATCGAGCTGACCGTCACCGAGCTGGATGCCGCGAAGGCGTTCTACTCGAAGGCGTTCGGGTGGTCGTTCAACGATTACGGTCCCGGGTATGCCGGAATCGTGGCGGCCGACGGCGATGGTGAGGCGGGCGGGCTTGCGCTCGCGCCTGAGCCGCGCCCGGCTGGCGGGCCACTCGTGATTCTGTATTCCGAGGATCTGGATGCCACGGAGCAGGCGATCACCGCCGCCGGGGGTCGCATCGCTGATGGGCCGTATGAGTTCCCGGGCGGACGGCGGCTGCACTTCGCCGACCCCAGCGGGAATGAGTTGGCGGTGTGGGCAGAGCGCTGAGCGGCTCAGTCGCGCAGTGCTCAGTCTCGCGGCGCTCGGTCTCGCAGCGGCGATCCGACCACGGAGAACTGGCTGCCACGCATCTCTCCTGACAGCAGCGGCATCGCTTCGGCGATGCCGGCGCGCACGCTGTCGAGTTGCAGTGACGCCCGATGCGTTCCAGGTTCCAGGTTCCAGGTTCCAGAGCGGCCGCGTCAAGTACCTGGTTTGCGGCCCGACAACCCGAGCGCTGACGCCCTCTCCACTGAATGACTAGTCGGTTCAGCTATTTGGTGAGCTGCCGGACGATTTCGGCTCGCAGCCGCACCAGGTAGTCCGAAAACGCGGACGCGGACCCGGTCTCGTCAGGACTTGCGAATGGCAGTCCGATTCTTCGCAAGGGAAATGTTGAACTAGGTACGCGCCAATACTTGTCGCCCCCGTCTCGCACGTCGTCAGCCAACAACGGATAGAGAATCGCCGCCATCTGAGGTGGTTCGCCATCAAGCAGAGCAAGGTTGCTGTATGCGTAGAGCTGATATCCGTCACTCGAGTTGACGTAGCCCTTGTCGAGCTTGTACTTCGCGTCCACCACGGCTACCGTCCCGTCTTCAAGCCGCAACAAGAAGTCGGCGTTCGCAGACAAGCGCGGCCGACTCGGGTCCGTCGCCCAGGGCGCACTCGTAGGCGCCTGAGGCAGTACACCCCATGTAGACGGGAACGCGAGCTCGAGCCATTCCTCCCAGACCTTTTCCATTTGAAGAGTTATCGCAAACGTCCCGTGAGATGCCGCGTTGCCGCTCTCCGGAGCAACGCCAACGCCTCGGAGAACAGGCTGCGCAAAGCTCAATGCTGGCGCCCAGGGCTGGTCAAGGCCACCCGGCATTGTGCGCTCTGCGAGGCGTAATGCAGCGACGGCATCAAGAGGGGACGTGCCCTGCAAGAGTCGGAGCAACCGTGCCGCTCGATGTCTCACATCCCCGACGAGGGAAGCAAGACGGCTGTCATGACGATCGGACGCTGTTGCCCGAAGAGCCGCTGCAACGATCTGAAGTATCGGTGTGTTTAGCGTTAGCTCGTCAAAAGTCGAGATCACGTTTGGAACCTTGCTCCACTCCGAGAGCAAGAGGGCGCGTTCTTGAATCCGCCCGCGGGGCACCGACAGCGCTTCGGTTCGCTCTTCGTATCTCGGTCGCGCGGTGAAGATCACCCGCTCGACAGCAGCCACGAACTGGCGTTGCTCCAGGATCCTCAGGATAGACGAGGAGTGGCGGCCCAGAATCGATTGGTCTAGGCGCGAAGACCGAACATGGCGCGTGAGGTCCAAAACGCTCAGTAGCGCCTCGAAGTTTGGATCAAGGCTAGCGCGCTCAACATCGCCCGAAGCTCGACGCCCAACCTCCAGAAGTCTGCGCTGCACCGGCCCTTCATCGTCGCCATCTTCGGCTAGTTCTGCCACTGAGAACGCCAGAGCTTGAGCCGTCCCACGACTGGTGACAACTTCCAGTAGATCGAGCTCGTGCATCACGGTGTGAGTAGCGTCGCCACATTGGTGGAATACACGCCGAGAGACGATCGACTCACTCTTCGTCGCCCATGGTTTGGGAAGCACCGTAACGGAGACCACACCGTTGTCGCTTCCGTCGTTCAGCAGCGCAAACCCAGCTCGCGATCCATTAGGACTTGCCTTTATCGCGAGCGTCACGGGGTCAATGCTCGTTGACACCGTCTCTACTCGGCTTGCGTGCCCGAAACAGGCGGATCCGCATCAAAGCCGGCGTCAGCAGGAACCGGTGGCGGTTGCGGTGGCGGTGGCGGTGGCGGTTGGATTGTGGCGGTGTTGCTCTTCGACTCGACGACGGACACGCCCCTGGTCAATCCGCGTCCATCCTCGACGATCCGCACACCGAGGTCGCTCGCGAGGAAAGCATCAACGATCCCCCACGCTGCCTCCAGCTCCGCGCGCTCATCAGCGGTAAAGCTCGCGTCAGCCAACCACTTGCTTCGCTTGGCATCTCCGATTAGCAGGTCAATTGCGTACCCTTGAGCGGCAGTCTCGATCAGCTGCGGAAGGATTCCGTACCGCCACACTCGCCAAAGCAAATCGCGTGGCTTCTCTTGTCCGTGGATCACTCCCCAGTCTTTTGCACCGGCAGACCGCATTGCAGGATCCGATGCGTCCCAAAGCGCAGCAGCTCGATCAAGTGGGTGCACCGATATGACGACTCGTTTGCTTGCCAGCGGACGGAAGACAACTACACCGGATTCGAGGTCCTTGACCGGGAGAGACTTTCCTACTGGTCCGTTCTGAGAGAGACGGATCATCGTTAAGTTTCGCGTCAGTGCAGGCCGATACGCAACGCCCTTGAAGATCGAAGCAACCTCGCCCGCTGTGCCCTGCCTGGTAGGGACATCCTGTGCCCGCGCGAACCCGAGCTCCGGCAAGAGCGAAACATTCCACGTTCCCCCAGGAAACTGGAACTGAGAGCCCGTTGAAGCTCGACCTGTACCGACAACCCAGTAGGCAGAGCCGAACACATCGGTATCAACACTGTCGAGGAGCTCTTCGGGGTCGACGAACAAGTAGCTGTGACCAAGCCGCGAATCCGGCCCGAGACAGGCTACGAGCACCTCATTCAACGCGTCCAGCGCTCTTACGGATGCGCCCCAGATCTCCTCGGTTGCGTCCGTGTCCGTCCCGTACTCGGTTGCCAGCGCGGCTTGAAGAAGTCCCCCACCGAGCGGGTTGACTCGAACAAATGCGAACCGCCGTCGGAGGGCTGCATCGAGTGGGGCGATCGAGCGATCGGACGAGTTCATCGTGCCAAGCAGATAGACGTTGCTTGGCATGTCGAAGCTTGTACCCGAGTAGGGCAACATCACCGGAGTGCCACCCTGCCACTTTCCACTTCGGTAATGGGAGCGCTTACTTGCTTCAACCGTGAGCAGAAGATCACCCAGGACTTTCGGCACGTTCGCCCTGTTCAACTCATCGATAAGGACGAGGTAGTCGCGATCAGGATCCTTCTTGGCTTCTTCGACGATTAGCCTTATGAATCCCGGTCGCAGGACGAATCTCTTGACTTTCGGAGAGTCGTCGTATCGCAACCCCTCAACAAACTCCTCATAGGTAGTCGAGGGATGTAGCGTGATGGAATACGGGAACTCTCGGCTTGCGCCCCCCGTAGAGATGGTGCCAGCCGTGACAACATCGCGGCCAGTTCGTCCCTTCCACCCTTCCGCTATACGATCCCGTGCAAAGGTCTTGCCTGTTCCGGGCGGACCCTCCAGAACGACATTCTTGAAGAGAAGCAAAGCCTCCGTGGCTTCCGCCACAACCGCCTCGAGGTCGTCCACTACGCTCACTCGTTCTTCCCCCGTCTACCACTCAAGCAAAGAACTCAGCTCGTCATCAGTGACGTAGCGACCCTTCGCGCTGTCGCCAGACGACCGCATTACCTGTCGATACAGGATGTGCAAGTTTCGCCAGTCCTGGTCGTCGCCGCCGAGTGCCCCAAGTGCGATTTCATCAAGTTTGTCAGTGACCGAACGGACGTTGTTCCAGCGCACGTTGAAGTACCACTGTTTGTTCAGGCTCACGTAGGAAACACCGCGCCCCGCCTGCCGTACATCGGCAACGGCGTCAGCCCAGCCATCACGGCTGCGCGCCGCCATTGCTAACGCTCTCGGTGCAAGCGTTTCACGGGGATACACATCGAAGTCGTCGCTGATTGCGGTCCACCACAAGTAGGTGAGTCGCCCACCCAGAGTGGCAATAACGTCAGCAGCGTTCTCACCCGCGCCGAGCGGAACTACTCGAAGCCTGCGGTCGACTGGCTCTATGATTCGGCCGTCCGAATCGAGAACGGGAGCGGGGCCCAGGAGCACCGGGAACCAATAGGACGCAGTCGGGCGAAGATATACGACGTCCGAACGTCCAGTCGGGGGTGCGCCCAGGTTGCGGAGACGTTCGAGGATGCTCGTTGCGACCCCACCACGCACTGGCCATTCGTCACCCTTGCGCGCGCTTGCCGCGTATTCAATCGTCGGGAAGAGCCAATCGCGCTGCTTGGCGGTGTGGATGTGATGCCGCGTGACGAAGGCTCCCTCTCCTGGGCCAAGTACGACAATGGTGTTGCGGACGCGGACGCCCCGGAACAAGGCCCCCGGAATCTTGCCGTACGTGCTCCACCACTCGGCCCCTCCGCGCTTGCTGATCACTCCGCGAAGCGGTGCAAAAGCGTCCCAGACCGTCAAGGACGCCATAACGACGAATGCGTGCCGACCGCGAGGGTGCGTGAGCGAAAGGCTTCGCTCATAGCAGGGCGCATAGAGATCGGCGCTCGCTGACGTTTCGTAGCCTACGACCGAGTATCCGTCGATCTCGCTGCGTTTCACGTAGGGCGGGTTTCCGACCACGACATCGAATCCACCGCGTCGGATGATTTCCGGGAACTCGCAGAACCAGTGGAAAGGCCGGGCATTCTCGACCCACTCGTCGAAGTCTTTTGCGGGGATCAGAGCCACATCGGCGTACGTCCGATCGCAGTCCGGTCGGAGGGCTGCCTCATTCTCACGCAACGCGAGCTTGAGTTCCTCCTGCTCCGGGGAGTCTGCAAGTACTGCTGATCGGAACCGGTTGTAGAGCGTGATGTGCTCATCGATGCGTGGCTGGAGTTCACCCAAGAACAGTTCCGCAAGAAGGTCACTACCAATGCGGTTGACGTCCTCTGCGTCCTTCAACCCGACCACGAGATTGCCGGCCTTGAGGTTGAAGTCGAGGTCGGGCAACGGCTTGAAGTCTTCGTAGGAATCGACACAGGCTGCAAGCGCAAGGAAGATGCGTAGTTTTGCCGTCTCGATTGCGCCTGGCATCAGGTCTGTGCCATATAGGTTGCGGATCGCAATGTGCTTGCGAATGAAGTACCGCTTGCCGCCCGGGCGCATCGTCTGGTCGGAGAAGTCACCGAGCTGGTCCGCAACACCGGTCGTTACGGCGAGATCAATGATGTGGGCATACACATCCTCAAGAACCTCGAGAGCCGCGAATAGAAACGCACCGGAACCGCAGGTTGGATCGAACACAGACAGGTCGGAGAGCCGCGCATAGAACGCAAGCAGTGCGCCCGGGTCAGCCATTTGATCGATTGCGTCCGTGAGTAGCAGTTGACCATTGAGATTGAACGTCACCAAGTCGTTGACGTCTCGGAACGCACCGGCGCGCGCGCGCCTTCGGATCTCCTCTACACGGTCACGCCTATGGAAGGTTTCCACCCACGTCTCCGCGGCGAGATTGAGATCACTGGACTCGGACGCGGCGTCCAAGATGGCCCAGTTGCTCGGGCCAGAGGCCCACGCTTCCGAGAGCTCGGGCGGGGGCACGTTCCACGTGCCCGACTCTGTGTCCCAGCCCTTGAGCATTGAAGGCTGAATGTATCGATCAGGATCGGTGCGCAGGAGTTCAAACACGCCCTCCAGATCATCAAAATCATCGAGGACCCGGGGGATGAGCGTCTGTGCGACCATGTACGCGGTCACATCATGCGGCGTGTAATACGCGCCGTTCTCCTTCTTCCCGGATGACGCGGTGTTGATGAACTGCTCAAAGATGTAGCCGATCACTTCGGGGTTGATCTCGTTCGAGTTCTGTGTCGGACGAGTGTCCAGGTGCCACTCGAACTCGTCGAAGAAACCGAAGATTTTCTCAAACGCGGTGTCTGGCACGAGAAGCGTCTCCGCGTGCTCCACCTCGATAGTCGTGCGACCGAAGATGCCGCCGTTTACGTAGGGGATCTTTCCGAGCACGGCGCGGATCTCGGGATCTTCGATGTGCCCATCGCGGTCGTTCAACTTGTCGAAGAAGAGTGGGAGTAGCGCATCGCGGTAGAAGGTGTAGTAGCGATCGCTGCCCTTGATCGCCCGGACCGCGCGAAGGGTGTTCTCCAGATAACTCTGGTCGCCGTTTAGGAACTCCTTCTTCTGCAGGAAATAGAGGAACATCAACCTGTTCAGTAGCGTTGTCGAGTACTCGATCTCGAGGCGCGCCGGGAGCCCCTCGATCGCAGTTGCCAGTTCAATCTGCTCTTGCGCGAAGCGCTCATAAAAGCGCTTGGTGACTCCACTGACATCGAAGTTGCCGTGTACTCGGTCGCGGACATCCACGAGCGTGACGCCCTTACGAAGATCCGTGATGCTGAACTCGAGGCCGACGAGTCGCTGGGCCAAGAAAGTGGGCAGCGACCGAGGAAGAGTTTCCTCGGTCTCAAAGGTCGTCGTTCCTGCATTCGTTCGCCGCGGCCAGTGCCAGACCCACGCATCCGGCGCCTGGAAGATTTCGAGGCGTTCGTGGGCTTGTTCAGCAAGGTGCTGATCTACCTTGCTCATCACCGCCCGTGAGGGTTTCTGCTCGCACGCAACAGAGAAGATGTAATAGCCCTTCAAACTGGCCACGACGGCTGCGTTGAGGCATTCACCCTCCACTTCGAACTGCACAGGCGTGTTCGCGACGGGCGGGGCTTCCCATCCCAGTTCGTCGACGAATACGCCCTGCAGTCCGTCGACGCCGAAGGTCCGAAGAATTGCTTGCGTGCGGGTCGACTCGCTCACTGAGGTCCCCCACTCGCCGATGAATTCGGGTGAAAGCCCATCGACGTCACCAGTTGCACGCGATCGGCTCCGAGGTCGCGTACGTCTACCAGGAGGTGATCGTCATGAAGTGTCAACAAACGCTCTAGTTGCCCGCCGTCATCGCCGAGAACACGCACGGACCGCAAGATCGCATTCACCTCGCTCTTCATGTTCTCGCGCAACGGATTCGAGGTCACAGCCTCAACGAGCTGCCCGATCTGCGCATGAGTCAAGACGGGCAAGTCGATTCGCCCGCTCTGCTTCGCGAGGAAATCATATAGGCGCTTCCGGAGTCCGTGATTGAGCAGTACGGTGTTCTGCCGCACCTGTTCTGTCATTGCGGCAGCTGCACGTTCGACGTGCTCCAAGTGATCGGGCAAAACTCCCGCTGCGGACTCCCCTGGCTCGCTACTCGACAGCGACAGAGCTTCCATAGGCGTGAGGAAAACGAGGTCGGACGGCGTTGAACGGACCAGCAAGTCGGTGCCCGCGTCCGTAATCCCATAGGTCACCACGCTCACACCCCGCTCTGCTTCGGCGGACTTCGTCGAGTACACGACCTTCTGCAAGTCGAGTGCAATACGTCGGTCCTGATCGGTCGCCCCCTCCCAGATGCCAAGTGCGTAGCTCGAAGAGTCGACTTCACCTTCGTCTTCGCCGAGATTTGCGGTCCCGTCGAACAGGCCAGCGAGGTCAGTGGTGAAGTCATCGTCGTCGAAGAATCGCTCCCCGCCCCCAAGAATCTGCTCGGAGTTCTTAAGGCGCTCCAGAAGGCGAGCCCTGAGTTGAATGACTCCTTCGACGCCAGCCTGGGGCAGGAATGACATCACGCGAATGGCGTCAGCGCGCTGTCCAACTCGATCGACGCGCCCGGCACGTTGGATCACCTTGATAATCGTCCAGGGCAAATCCCAGTTCACGACGATGGCTGCGTCCTGCAGGTTCTGGCCCTCGCTCAACACGTCGGTCGTAAGGAGTACGTCGACCTCAGACTCTCCGTCGGGCAAGCCACCCAAGTGCTCGTTGGCTCGTGGTGCGAACCGCCGAGCGATGCGAACAACGTCACCCGACTGCCCGCTCGCCGCAGCCAGCGACCGACTCGTCCAACGAGGCAGGTGTTCCGCGAGGTAGTCAACGGTGTCTTTGTATTCGCTGAACACAAGGATCTTCTCGCCATCGGCCAGACCATCGACGAGCTTTCCGAGCGCGGCCAGCTTCGAATCGTCCTCGGGAAGCCATCGTCCGAACTGATCAAGAAGCCCTTGAAGCACGTCAGAATCGGACTGCAGATCTTCTAGCAGCTTCCCTGAGTCGAACAGCAGGGGTCGAACCCACCGAATGCCCTTAGGACGCTTCTTCGCGACTTGGTCGTACGCCCCCCGCGCGTATGCAAGCCATTGCGCCTGAGTCCAGTCGACGCCCCACGACGGTGAGGCAGCGTCGTCGGATTCGTCAGGCTCATCAAGATCGCCGTCGTACTCCTCAAGGGCGAAGTACTGGTCAGAAAAGCTGCCAAGAGGTACTGGCAAGTTGTTCGACACCGCATAGCCAAGTACCGCGTTTCGAGCGATCATCCGCTTGATGGTCAGGATGAAAGCGTGCGCTGACGAGGTCAGGCGCTTGAACGCCGTCGTGCGGATGAACCCAGCGGCAGCCGAGATTGCCGTGCGGAGGTCTTCGACGAGCTCTGCCTCGTCCTCGTCTACCGCGACTATTCTGTCTTCGAGGTAGAGACCCAACTGATAGCGAGCGTAGGTGAGACCGGCGACAGCCTCGAAGGTTTCCTCGGTCGCCAAACGGTCGTTTGGGTCTGTGGGCCCGCCTGGATACCGCAATGGCTCAGGTATCCGCTTGGGGAATCGGAACTCGCTGCCATCAGGGAAGGCGAGCGTCGTCTCACCGGTGGCTTCGTTCGTCTTGCCGTAGGTGGTTTCCAGGAATTTGCGGGTGCGTCGGACAAGGAACTCGCTAAGGAGTCGTTGCCAATCTTCATTGTGTTCAGAACGGTCGAAAGCCGACAAGGTATCAAGACGACCTCCCGTCTTTCGCGCAACCTCGACAGCACCGATCTCAGCGATTAGTCGCTCGGGACGAACGCCGAGGGGTTCGTCTGGCTGCAACTTGAGGCCAAGCTGCCCGCCGATGTCGCTATGACGCGCGTTGAACATTGTTGCTGTGAGCAAGACGACCTTGCTGTCGTTCTCGTCGATGTAGCTACGAATCGCGTTCCAAGCTTTCCGCTGACGATTTCGCAGGTTGTGAGATTCGTCTATCAACACCAAACGGAATCGCTTAAGGTCCGGCAAGTCTCGACGGACTGTACTGAGACTGATAACCCGTCCCGGAATGTGGAAGCGCTCAAGATGTTCTTGCCACATTCTTGTCAGGTTCTTGGGAGCTATGACAAGAACGCTCTCTCCGACAGTCGCAGCAATCGCAGTGCCAGTCAGGGTCTTGCCGAGGCCGACAACGTCGCCGATGACGGCAATTCCTTTTCGCTCGAGCAGACGCGTCGCAACCCGCACCGCGCTCTCTTGATGGGGAAGCAGAACCTTCCGCACTTCATTTGGGATGTCGAGGGTCAGGCCGGCCCGAGCGTCGCGTGACAGCTCATAAGCCAGGCGTAGGTAGACGTGGTACGGACTTGGCTGGTCATCTCGCACCCACGAGCTAGCCAAGACGGTGATCAAGTCCTCAGTCACGTCGATCGAGAACGGGTCATCCCAACGTGCGTCGAACCAACTAGCGAGTTCCGCAGTGAGTTGTTGGTCGGTCTCCTCAAGGCTCAACTCGCCCTGCTTGCTCATGCCCGCCGACGTGAAGTTGGATGACCCGACGACAGCCTGTTTGAATCCGGTTGGACCGGACGGCAGATGAGCGACGTAGAGCTTTGCATGGAGTGGCTCCCGCGCGGCGAACTTCACACGCAGGAGACCGCTCTCGAGATCCTTGCGAAGCTGTCGCAGACCAGCCTCGTCCGCCTTTGTGGGAACACCCCAAACTAGTTGCTGGGCGAAACCGAGTACCGCTTGCTCGGAGCGTCTGACCGCCGTAGGGCGATCAACCGGCTGGGTGCCACCTTCAAGCATCTGACGAAGTGCGTCGTCCGCCGACATCGCCATCCCTACCAGTAAGCGCACCGGTGGGCGGCCAGCGTTAGTGGGCTGCATCTGGCCGATCGCGCCTCGAAGAAGTCGCCACCCTCGCAAATTGAAGTAGCCGACGCAGGCATCGAAGGCGACGGCATGCGGAAGCACCTCGTTGAGCGCATCCGACAGCGTCACGTCGCCGTTGTCTACGATCCTGCTCACTTAATCCTCCTTGGCGTTCCAGACGGGTTACCCGTCTTCGACTTTGAGAGTCGTCCAGTGCAGGATTCGTCAGGACTCATTCTGGCAGACGGTGCCGACACTTGCTCCAGCCATCGGGACGTGTCGAAGCCAAATAGCGCCTTGCCATCGCCATCTGGCGCACTACGCCGACGCGCAGGCACCCGGTTGCAACCATTGAAGCCTTGGTGCTCCGGGCGTCAAGTCTTCTACTTATGCGGGCGGCGAGGCTTGGGCGTCCATGCCTGGCGGGACAAGTGCCTCGATGTCCTCGATGATCGATCGAACGGTTGGGTAGCGGCTCGCAGTGTTGTGCGTGACGCACTTGTCAGCGATCGCCCGCACCGCTTCACTCGTTGCGTTCAGATCCCTCAGACCCGAGAAGATGAACGAAAGCACGTAGCCAACTGGGGTAGATCTCGTTGGTGACGGCGTAGTCTTTTAAGCTGGTCAGGGTCGGGTCCAGTTGGGCCCGCAGCTCGTCGGTGATACAAACGGCCAGCGTTCGCATCTGGTACACCGGGGCGAACCCGGTGGGCTGAGTGGCATCAGTCATGCCACACCTCCTCTTCTTTGAGCGGCGACGAACCCCGGATGGGTTCCTCTCGTATAGCCGCTCTCGGACGAGGAGGAATTGATCATTATGAACAGCCGGGCGTGGGAGTCAATATTCCGTTCGCGACGTTGTGTATCTCGCAAGGTTCCAGGACCGACGTCGAAGCGCTGTTCGTCCCGAGCGTGTCGCCTCCTGCGATGTCGGTGGCAAGTGCTGCAATAGATACGTGACCCCATAGCTCGCGTTCCACGAGATCCCCTGATTGAGGTCCCGTGACTGACGCGCCTGAGGAGGCATGATGAAGATTCCCGAAGACGACCCGTCGAGCGAACACGTTCGCTTGAGCGCAGGGGTCATCCCCGCGCTTGAGCACGCTCAGGCGATCAGCAAGTTGATCGATGTTTCCTCGATCCAGGCGAACATCGCGCCGGCGATTCGGGTGCTCGCGAGCGTAGACGGCCTAATGCCGAAGGTCGACCTCACCAATATCGTGCGGGCCGAGGAGATCATCCTCGCAAGCGCGCTCCCGCAGTTCGACTGGTTCGAGAGTTTCGGTACGAACGTGGCGACGCAGCATATCTCGGCACTCACGCTGCCTCACCTGGACTGGCTCGGCGACTTCCAGAAGAACTTCGCTTCCCAGCTGGCCCCGCTGATCGCGGTACCGCGCTTCGAGTTGCCCACCGGGTTCCTCGAAGCGCTGCGCATACTCGACTGGGATCTGCTCTCTCGCCGTTCACTCGTTCCCTCAAACTGGCCGGACGAGTATGAGGAGCACTTGCCTGGACTCCTCAATCTCGTCAACATCGAGGGCGTACCCGCAGCTTGGGTACCGCGGCGGAGCCTGCTGCTGCGACTCCTCGCGGTCGGTTCCGCCGAGGAACGCACGGAGCTGCTGATTGCGCACCGCGAAGAGATCCTCCAGGACTGTTTGGATTGGGTTGACGCCCTCGAGGACACTTTCCTCGCACCTCAGCTGCCCATCGCCAAGAAGGTACTCGCCGCTTGCAAGGACGGTCACTGGGAGGTGGCTGCGATCTCCGCCGTCGCTGTCGTGCATGCAGTAGTCGAGTCACTGCACTGGGTGAGTGACCGTCAACGGGCAAGCAAGCACCATCGCCTGAGGATGCAGCTTCCGGTTTCGCAGCTGCTCGAGCAAGCGACCAGAGCGCCGCTCGCGGTGTTCTACGACGACTGGGATCCGAAGTCAGGCAAGCCCCGACCAACTCATCTGACGCGACACGTGGTGTCACACCACCTGGCCGAAGACCAGGTCAGCGAGCGCAACTGCATCGTCGCCGTAATGTTGATGGCCTCTTTGCTCGTTTCGGTCGAACAGCTCGAGCTCGGACGCCAGGAGGCCGCTGCATGAATATCAAACTGCCCTTCCACCAGTACCACTGGAGTCGCCTCGAGAAGGGCTCGACTGTTGTGGTCGAACTCAGCACGGGCGCGAACGTTCGCCTGATGGATAGCAGCAACTTCAGCGCGTACAAGAGCGGACGCAACCACCGGTACTTCGGTGGGCTCGCCGCCGAGACTCCGTTCCGAATCGTCGTGCCGTCCACCGGCAGTTGGTACCTCACCGTTGACCTATGGGGTCTGCGCGCGCAGAACGTCCGCTTCTCCGTTTCGGTCTTGCCGCCCGCGCTGCCCGCCGCGCGCTCCGCGCAAAGAGCCCCACTATCTGGCATCCGGCACGAGGCCCCACCCGCGCTCGCCCCTGATGACGACGGGCGCACATGGGACGTCTTCATCTCCCATGCTGGTGAAGATAAGGCTGCCGTTGCACTCCCCCTGGCCGACGCTCTGCGCGAGCGAGGTCTGGAAGTGTGGATCGATGTCACGGAACTTCGAATAGGCGATTCCCTGCGCCGACGCATCGATCACGGTCTCGCCCATTCGACGTTCGGTGTCGTGGTGTTCTCGAAGAGCTTCTTCGCGAAAGGCTGGCCACAGTACGAGCTGGATGGGATCGTCGACCTGTCCGTCTCGGGCAAGCAGCGAATGCTGCCCATCTGGCATGAAGTCTCAAAAGACGAAGTACAGCGACACTCCCCCTCCCTGGCCGACAAGATCGCCCGAAGCACCGCGATGAGCACCATCGCCGAGATCGCCGATGAGATCGCCGAAGTCGTCAATGAGACGAAGGTCACCGCTCTCTAGACAAGCTCTCCGGCAGCGTCAAGCACCTTGAGGGTCGCGAGCACTGCGCTGTCTCGGTACTGCCTCGATCGGGCCACTTCCCGAACGACCTTGACCACCTCACCTGCACCGATCACTGTGATCGGCCCGCCGCCAACAACCTGCCCCTCGCACCAGGCTCGGATCTCCGTCTCCGCGGTGCTTGTCGCAAACCGTCCGACGTAGAGGCGAATCTCGACCTGATCTAGCGCGAACCCGAATCGCTCTGCCGCACTCGCCGCGACGGTGTCTCGTATATGGACATCGTTGAGCAGGGCGTAGAGGGCGTTGGCCTTGGGATCGGCGCTCGCGCCGCGCACGTGGGCAGCTACCACTCCCCGCGAACCGAAGAACGACTTCACGGTTGCGAGCACCAAGCGATCGGTTCGCGCCGCGACGAGGTCAACCTCGAAGCCATGTGTCTGCCACTCTTCGTACGCGACTTTACGAGTGCGCCGCTTGACGGGAAACTTCAGCGCGCTCGAAACGACCAGCCCCTCGGATTCCATCGCGAGGGCAACGAACTGCTCGAACGCTTCCACCTCCCCCACGCTAGCGTGACTGTATGACGTCAGGCAGATCGGACTGGATAGCGCCGACTGGCGTGCGTGCAGTCGAGGTGGACGCTTTGGACACTGCGATTCCCGACTCCGCTTTGAGTGACCCACGGCTATCGCTCGCAGCTAAGGGGCTTTACGCCCTCTTACTTGCCTACCAAAGCCAGCCGATCGATCCATACGACGACGCGATCGAGGACGAAGCCGACATCCGGGCGGCTATCGAGGAGCTCATCGAGAGCGGCTACGCGGTGCGGGTCGAAAGATGAGGGCGCTCAGGTCGCTTGGCGCCCGAGGTTGCACGTCCTGACTGCTCACACACCTCGAGATGCGAGTTCTGCCACCACCGCCTCGACATCGTGCTCATCGAGCGCGTCTACGAAGAAGATCTTTCCGCCGATTTTGTTGAGAGAGGTCCCGAGAATTGTCCCGCGCGTTCGGTCCGCGATCCAGAAGCGATCATGGAAGTCGCTGGAGTGGACGACGTTCGTCACGAGCGATGGACTCTTAGCTATAAGCGCTTGTCGCACAGCGACCTCGACCGCGGAGTCGCTGACCGCCGGATCAACGACAACGGTCAGCACCACTCCATCGCTCAGCAGGGGTGCTATCAGGCCGGCAACCGAAGCAGCATAGACGACTGCGTCGTTTCGACGTGACTTCGTGAACATGTACGGGTCGGTGATGATCAGTTCGGACTCGGGCGCAAGCCTCACCAACCTTTCTGACAGAAACTGCTCGACAACAGGAGTCGGCGCCTTCGGCGAAACGTCGTGCTGGAGGCTTTCATCGTTGAGGAATGCACTCGGGCCAACTTCGCGAAGAACGGTCTTCACTCCTTCGAGGGATGAGCCAGCCTCGCGAAAGACGAGACGGTAGCCGAGCTCCTTGGCCCGATCGCCGACCACGATGACGTCCTCGGGACGAGGGTTAGGTTCAAATGCAAAGCTGTTCCAGTCGCCCTCGAGCCGGAACTGGTCGTTGTCCTCGATCATGATTCATTGTCCCGCTCCATCGATCACGAGTGAGGCTACGGCCCATACGGGTTCCAACCACCCAAGAACAGCTTGAGGTTCGTCTATCAACCTGGATAGCTTTCCTCCCCATCATTCTGAGCGAGTTATGGGTCGTCTAACAGGGACGTGTCAGAATGTTTGCACACGTCGATCGGGGGATCACATGGCGGCCGGGGGTTCTGCAGCACAGCAGGCGCAGCGCTTGAGCGCGCTCAGCGCGAGTTTCGAGCGCGAGGCGTTGAGCGCCAAAGCCGAGGCCGGCCGCTACGCCGCCGCCGCGATCGCCGAGCGCAAGCTCGCCCATCGGCTCGCGCCGCTCCTCGCTCACGGCTACCACCTGCTCGCCGACCGCAAGTGGCCGGGCTCCCGCAGCGCCCAGCTCGACCTCATCGTCGTCGGCCCGTCCGGGGTGTGGATCGTCGACTCCAAGCACTGGAACGACTTCACGATCGCCGGCGGCAGCATGTTCCGTGGCGACGCGGATGTCACGGATGACGTCCTCCGCCTCGCCGACGTTGCCAACGACGCTGAGTCCGCCTTCGCCGAGGTCGGCCTCGCGCCGGGCGAAGTCCGGGCCGTGCTGGCCATGCACGGACACAGCAAGCGCATCGGCGAGGTCGGGCCCGTCGAGGTGGTCGGCGCCGACGACATCCACCGCTACTTAGCACGCCGGGGCAACCGCCTCAGCATCGGCGAGGTCGAACGCGTGCTCACCGTGGCGATGCAGCACTTCCCCGCCTACATCGGACCCCAGGTCACGAGCATCCCGACTCTCATCGCCGAGCCCGCCGTGCAAGAACTCATCGACGAGATCCCCGATGAACTCTTCGGAGACGACGAGCAGCTGCTCAGCGAGGCCGAGGTCACCGAGACCCTCACGATCGCCAAGCTGGCAGAAGATATCGAAGGGTGGATGACGTTCCTCCACCCCAGCCAGGCGAAACTCGTGCGCCGCACGTTCAACGGGCCAGCGCGCATCCGCGGTTCCGCCGGAACCGGCAAGACCGTCGTCGGCCTGCATCGCGCCGCTTACCTCGCCCGCATGCGACCCGACGGCAAGGTCCTCTTCACGACCTTCGTCAAGACCCTGCCCGCCGTGCAAGCGAACCTGCTCAAGCGGCTCGACCCGAGCGTCACGGAGCGGGTCGAGTTCGTGAATGTGCACAGCTTCGCGACGCGCCTGCTCAGGGAACGCGGCATCCGCCACAACCTCAACGGACGCGGCGCCACTGCGCAGTGGAAGGCCGCCTGGAGCGCGCTACGCGCCCCACACAAAGACCGCCTCGCCGCCCGCGCCGGCACCCGCGACGACGACTACTGGCGCGAGGAGGTCGACTCGGTCATCAAGGGGCGCGGCTTCACCACGTTCGAGCAGTATGCGGAATGCGCACGCCCCGGCCGCAGCATCCGCCTCAACATGGACGACCGCCGCGCCGTCTGGGCCCTCCACCTTGACTACCAGGGGCGGCTCCGCACGGCTGGTATCCACGACTTCAACGACGTCATCCTCCTCGCCGAGAAGTCCCTCGAGCGCCAGCCCTTTGAGGGCTACAGCGCCGTCATCGTCGACGAAGCGCAAGACCTCTCCCTCGCCATGATCCGGATGCTGCACCACCTCGTCGGCGACCAGCAAGACGCCTTCACCCTCATCGGCGACGGTCAGCAGTCCATCTACCCGGGCGGCTACGTGCTCAGCGAAGCAGGCATCTCGCTCGCCGGGCGCGGGGTCGTGCTCAGCGTCAACTACCGCAACACAGTCGAGATCCTCGACTTCGCCAACAAGACCATCGCCGCGACCGGCTACGTCGACATCGACGACAGCACCAGCCCAGCGGATGCCACGACCGACGCGGGTATCGAAGCGCTCGAGAGTCTGCGCCGCCACGGGCATCCGCCGGTCTTCGACCACTTCCCCACCGCGGCCGAACACGACGCGGCCATTGTGCGGCGGGTGCGGCAGGCGGCATCCAACGACGACACCTCGCTCGGCGATATCGCGGTGTTGTGCGACACCAACTATCAGGTGAAGAAGGCGCTTGCGCTACTGAAGACCGCCGGTGTCGCCGCCATCAACCTCGAAGACTACGAAGGCACGCCAGTCGACCGCGTCAAGGTCGGCACCATCAAGCGGGCGAAGGGCCTCGAGTTCAAGGCGGTGCTGCTGCCGTGGACACCCCCGTTGCCCGACAGCCCAGACCCCAACGACGAGCGGATGTCGCGTGCCTACCGGGAGCGCTACGTTGCCGCCACGCGGGCGCGCGATCGGTTGTGGATGGGGAGCTGCTGAGGATCGTCACCGTTCAGATGATGCACACCCGCTCGTTCTGGGGGCATCGCACAGGGCGGCATTCCCGCCACACTTAGCTGATCGCCCGGGAAGAGCGTTCGTCTCGACGCCCGAAGTTGGCGATCGATCACACAGAGGGAAGTAGCCGACATGAAGGGCTCCCACATAGCGACCGCATTGGTGTTCGCCGTGGCCTTGGTTGCGCCGCTGACTGCCTGCGCTCACCCCCCAAGTTCTGCTCCCGGCAACTCGGAGCTGAACTGCTCCCAGCTACTCACCTCGGCTATCGCGTACGAACGATCTGGTTCTGGCGACATCGACTCCGTCCTGCAAGCTTTGAGCGACCACTGTTCGAACGAATACGAAATCGCGGTCGATTTCCTCGCGAACTCTACCGACAGCGCCTTCAGCATCGACTCCTGTGAACAGTTGCTCGAATATGGCACAAGGCGTGAATCAGTCACGCTGCTGGAGCAGGACGGGCGCTGCACGTTCGGCGGTGGTGCTGGCGGCGCTGTGGTGGGCCCCGAGTGGCCCGAGGGCGGACTGGGCTGGGACGCTGCCGGCCAGTATGCGGGAACGATTCAGCGGGTTTGTGGGCCGCTGATAAGTGCTCGCGAGACCGCGGACGGCACATTCCTGAATATCGGGCAGGACTATCCCTCCCCCACGCGCTTCACCATCATCTTTTGGGACCTCTATCTCCAGCCAATCCAGCCGGGCGCCACGCTGTGCGGTTCGGGAGAGATCTACCTCTACAACGGCGTAGCTCAGATGGAGATGAGGGACCCCGCCGCATTAGAGATATGGACCTGAAGGCTAGGAGATTGGTTCGCTGCGCGTCGTTCGTCTGAGCTGCGGGGTGTCCGAGCGCAGGGCTACATAGGCAGCCCTGATGTGAAAGGAAGTGCAATGGACCTTGAGCACGAACTAATGCGTCTGAAGCAACGGTTCGACAACTTCGGCTTACTCCGATTCGGAGCCGTTTGTCTTGCAGTTGTCTCATTTGTCGGTCTTTTCGCCCCGGAAGGGGCCGGTTGGGGCACCGCTGGGGTTCTGCTCGGCCTCGTCGGCGTCGGCATATCCAATGCGGGTCGGGAAGCTTGCGCCCAGAGAGCCAATGCAATGTTGGTCGAATTCAACCTGTTCCACACGCCCGAGGGCCGTCAAGCGATCCAGGATGAGGCCGCGCGCCGCCTCCGGGAACACGACTATTGAAGCCGTTGCTGCGACACGGTCGGCATGACGATCCGCCGGCCGTCGCACGATGCAGCGGTCCCGCTACCCACCCAACTCCCCCACGACCTTCTCCACCCGCCGTGCCCGCGTCGCCTCTGCCTTCGCCCCTTCGACGTTGACGACGTAGGCCTTCTGCCGGGACGGGCTGAGTTGCTCATACGCCTCACGGAGGCCCGCGGCATCCAGTGCCTCAGCCAAGTCGGCCGGCGGCTCGACCGCGCGCGATTCGGTGTCGAGTTCGATGTCGACGGTGACGTCGCCTTCACTGAATCCGGCTGCCTCGCGCAGCGCAGCCGCGAAGGGCACAAGGAACTGGCCGCCCATGGACGCGACCGTGCTTCGGTACTGGAAGCCGTTGACGCTGATGGTCACGGCGGGCCGCCGCCCTGCGCCCAGTCCCTCGACGACCTCGGCGGGAACAGGTGTCCCAGCGTTGTTCCCCTCGCGGTAGATCGTGGTCTCGTATCGCATTCGGTGATTCTCCTCGCGCCGCACATGCTCGGCAAGACCCTGCACCACTTCGCCTCCGCGCTCCCTACCCCGCCAGCACCGCCTTCGCCGCACGGCGGCTCGCGCGCTCGACATACCCGCGCACACCGTGCAGTGGGCTCGCCCAGAACTTCGGCGTGACCGAGTGAGCTGCCCGCAGGTCGAAGACTCCGTCATCACCAGGCACAACGAGGCCGACTGCAGTCACGACGTCGCCCGGGCCGATCGAGCGGCTCCCGAAGCGTCCGTCATAGAGGTCACGACGTTTCAGGTCCGCCTCGATCTCGGCAGGCAGCGGCGGCGCCGGCGGGTCCCCCTCCTCCCACACCGCCTTTCCCTGGTGCACCACACGCACCTTCGGGTCGTTCACGAACACGATCGACGACCCAACCCTGATCACGAATGGCGTCACACACCTCGCCACACCATTCCGCACCTTCGCGCTGCTGTGCGTCTTTCGCTCGAACCTCGTCGACGAGACCGACGGGTCGCTCTTGTCGATGATCTCCTCCCGCAGCGTCGTCACCTCCAGGTCGAGCAGCCACGCGACGCTCGGGCGCTGCGTCACCGGATCGATCAGCCTCGGCGCATCCGGCACCAGCTCGACCACACCGGTGACCCGTCGCAGCCCGGCATCCGCGAGCGGCTTCCGCAGCACGGCAGAGAGTGCGCCGTCTCGCGAACCCACCCACAGCATCCGTGCCGTGATCGCGGTGAGGGCCACGAACCAGACGGATGCCACGGCCACCGCAGTCCCCTCCTCCATGCCCTCGGCCGAGCGTCGCGGCAGGATGTCGAGCGCATTCCAGGTGAGCGCGCCGAACGCAAGCCACCCGCATCCGGCCGCCACAACGGCCACCGCGAGCGCGACCACACCGATGCGTGCCGGACGCATCGCCGAGAGCTCCGCGCTCCACAGCCACCGCAGTGCGACGAGGACAACGACGCACACCACCAGCCCGAGCAGCGCAAGCTGCGCTACGGACGACCGTTGGGCCTCGGCCTCCGTCCAGAGCACAGGAACCGGGAGCGCGGGAGCGACGAAGATCAGTGCCACGGCCGTCGCGACCGCGAGAAGCGCCAGCAGTGCAAGTTTCGAGAGAGTGTTCACGTGCGCCTCCAAGGGCGGCCGGATGGAACTCCAAAACGTGAGCAAAGTGTAGACCTGCGGGGGCGGCGGCGCACGAGATCTTTGGGGAGGAATACCCGCGCCTCGCGAGCTGAGATGAGCCGAGGTCGGCGGTCGCCGTGACGCGAACCTCATCACGGTCCTCCACAGCGCATCGTTTTCGGATTCATCCACCGGTCTCTCGGCGCACTAGCCCACGAGCGCGGCCCGGCCTCACCCTTGACACCGCGGGGCACTCGATCCCGCCACGCCGAGGGAGATCCGATGACCGCCACCAACACTGCCCAACGTTCGAGCTCGGTGCGTCTTCCGATACTCTTCTGCGCCGCTGGTCTGCTGGTCGGCGCCGTGGCGAGCACCCTCATGCTGACCCTCGCCTACTACGGCGTGTCGGGCATCCGCTCGATGCTGATGCCGTCGCCGATGCAGTCCTCGCTGATCGCGTGCGGAAAGCTCGCACACCCTTCGTTTGTGCTCGAGAGCAACGGCACCGTGCTCCTTACTTCGTTTTTCGCATCCGGAGACGGTCGGTGGCACGGGCACGATGCACGCTACGAGGATGTGACCTGCATACTCGGAGAACTCGACGCTCCCGCCGAGCTCTACGATCGGATACTCGCCACGCGACCCAGCGACCCGATCCAGACGGTGCAATGGCAGGAGTTTTCAGCAGAGTGGGACGATGCCCACCATGCCGGCGTCATCCTGACCATCACGGAACGCTGACGAGCGTGCGCGCCGCTCCCTCGTGAGTGGACGCAATCTGTTCTTCCGACGCGCTGCGAGCAACAGATTGCGTCCACTCACGGCGCTGGCGCGACAGCGATCCACTGAGTGTCGAGAAGATGCGCCGAGACCGGAGCCTTTGGCGCACCTTCTCGACGCTCACGCGCAAGCGAGCTACTCAGCAGCCTCCAGTTCAGCAAACTTCGCCGCCATCGTCGGGTTGCCCCGCGTCAGCTTCTTGATGCTGAGGTCCTCGGCCTTGTCGTTTGCCAGCCGCAGGTTATTGGCCGACTTGTGCAGCGCCTGCTTCACCTTCTCGAGGTCCTTGATGGCCTCGTCGATGCGGTGCACGGCCTCGTCGAAGCCGTCGGACGCGAGCCGCCAGTTGCGCCCGAAGTGCTGCTTGAACTCGGAGATACGGGCCTCGAAGTTCGTGATGTCCACGTTCTGCGCCCGCACCAGCTCCAGCTCGGTCTTGTACTCGAGCGCGCTCATGGCGGCGTTGCGCAGCAGCGTGATCATCTGGATGAAGAACTGCGGGCGGATGACGAACATCTTCGGGTAGCGGTGCGAAACATCCACGATCCCCGTGTTGTAGAGCTCGCTCTCCGGCTCCAGCAGCGAGACCAGGATCGCGTACTCGCAGCCCTTCTCGTTGCGGTCCTTGTCGAGCTCCTTGAAGAAGTCCTCGTTCTTCTTCTTCGTCGCCGTCGCATCCGCCTCGTTCTTCATCTCGAACATGATCGACACGATCTCGGTGCCCGCGGCATCCGTATCGCGGAAGATGAAGTCGCCCTTGCTGCCGCTGCGCGCGTCGTTGTCCTTCTCGAAGTACGCGCGGGGGAACGCCGTCGCCCGCAACCTGTTGAACTCGTACTCGCAGTGCTGCTCCAGCGTCTCGCCAACCATCTTGGTCGAGAGCTTCGCCTTCATGTCGCGCAGCCGCTCGATCGCCTCATCGCGATCCTTCAGCTGCACCTCGAAACGCTCCTTCAGCGACGTCACCTCGAGCTGCTTCTCCAACTGCACCCGCTCGAGGCCGTTGCGAAGCTCGTCGCGCTCCTTCTCGACACCGTTGAGCGCCTCGGTGAGCTCCAGCTTCTTCGCCACCTCCACCGACGACAGCTGCGACCGCAGCTTCTCGATCTCGGCATCCTTCTCCGACGCCGTCTTCTGCAGCTCGGATGCCAGCCGCGCCGCCGCCAACTCCTCCGCCGCCTTGCGCTCGGCCCGCGCCTGCTCCAACTCATTCGCGAGGGTGTCACGCTGCTTCTCGACGAGCGCGAGCGCCTCCGTCACCGCCATCTTCTGGGAGACTTCGGATGCCTCGAGCCTCGCCTTCAGCTCCTGCACCTCCGCCGCACTCGCCGCCGCCGCATCCTTCAGCGCACTCGACGCCTTCGCCTCAGCAAGTTCGAGTGCCGCCTTCTTCTCCTGCTCGGCGAGCGCCAGCCGCTCGTGCAGCTGCTGGTCGAACTCCTTGTCGCGCACCTGCTTGACGATGTCGGCGTAGCTCGACTCGTCGATCGTGAACACCTTGCCGCAGCCCGGGCACTTGATCTCTTGCGTGCTCATGAATGTCTCCCCCTCGGCGTGACTCCCCCACAGGCTAAGCGTCCGCACCGTCATCCACCGAACGCACGGCCGCGCCGGTCGGCATCTCGCAACGTCCCCCGTTTGGGGTCGCGCACTCTTGGACTGGAGTCCAATATATTCAAGCGTCCGTGTGTCTCGCGGACGAGGAGACCCGCCGAAGGACGCCGATGACCCGCTCTCGCAAACCCGCCCGCCTTGCACTGCTCCTCTCAGCCGTGCTCGCGTTCACTGCCCTCGCCACGCCCGCCGCCGCTGAGCCGGTGCCGACCGAGTGCTCCGACGAGGCCAACTTCGAGGTCCAGGCTCCGTCGCTGTTCGGCTTCGTCGGCGTCCCGCTCGCGCCCGCGCCCTTGTCGACCTCCTCGGCGGCGGCCGTGACGTGGAGCACCGAGTGCATGGAGCTTCCCGAGGGGGTGACCTTCGATCAGGCCAGCGCGTCCTTCGCCGGTGCGCCGGCATCCGAAGGCGAGGGTGGCGGAATGATCGTCGCCACGAGCGAGTCGGGCAGAGGCGTCGCTCGGCCAACCCTCAGGGTCGGCCCGGCCAGCGCACTCCAGGTGACGATGACGGATGCCTCCGACGACCCCCTCGACCCCAGCGACCTGGCCCCCGGCACCGAGTTCCGGCTGAGCGGCGCCGGGCTCCCCGACAACACCCAGGTGCGGGCGCTCATCGGCGGCGAGGAGATCGCTTCAACCGCGATCGAGAACGGGGAGGGCGCCTACACGCTCGATGGTGCGATCGCCGAGGATGCGACATCCGGTGCCGTGGAGATCGTGGTCGAGTTCACGATGCCGGGCGGTGAGCAGCGCTACACGACCCGCGTGGCGGGAGACGTGCGGGTGCTCGCCATCGGTGGGCCGGCCGACCTCACCCCGGTTGCGGGAACGGCCGTCGAATACACCTTCCCTGTGAGCGGCAACCGCGGCGACGTCATCTACACGCTGGAGGGCACCCTCCCGGCGGGGCTGAGCTTCGACGCGAGCCGCGGGGTTATCAGCGGCACGGCCACGTCGGCGCAGGCCAAGCGCGACCTCACGATCACGGCGACGGATGCCCGTGCATCCGTCACCCACCGCGCCACCGTCACCGTGCTCGCCTCCGCCGTGGTCTTTCCGACGATCGCTGCGATCATCGACCCCTCAGGACTCGCCTCAGTCTTCGGCGGTCTCCTCGACAGCGGACTCACACCGGAGCAGGCACTTGAGCGGGCCAACCAGCAGAACCGCCCGAGCGCGGGTACGCGCGTCTTCATGGGCATCAACCCCAACACGGGCCACATCGGCTTTCTCGTCGGGCCGCCCGACACGGATGTCAGTGACGCGGCGTCCTGGCGCATGCCCACCGACCGCACTCCTGTCGACGGCATCGTCGTGGGTACACCCGACGCAGCGACCATCGAGGAGTTGGCCAGGGCACAGCAGGATGCCATGATCGCTGCAATTGTCGCCCAGCAGGCCGCGATCAAGGCGGAGAACGACGCCATGATCGCCCGTCTGGCCGCTCAAGCCGCGGAACGGGCCGGGATCGACGCGGCTCGTCAGGGCGACAGGCAGGCCCAACAGCAGGCCGTGCGGGAAAGCAACGCGGCCCAGGTGCAGCGAATCGAGGCGGAACGCCGACAGCGGGAGGCGCAGCTCGACGAAGATCGCGCGAAGAAGGTGGCGGAGGCGGCCGAGCGTCTGGAGGCAGAGCGCAGGGCCAAACTTGAGCGCGACGGCGAATCGAACCCGCTGCCCGAGGGCACGCAGGTGCGCGTCGAGATGCACTCGACGCCGGTCCTGTTGGGCACCGCCACGGTGGGCGCATCCGGTGGTTTCGCCCTCACTGTCACGGCACCCGCAGGCCTCACGCCGGGCCTCCACCACCTCGTTGTCACCTACACGCTGCCCGACGGCACGGTGCACACGAGCCGCACGCCCGTCACCGCCCTGCACCCAGACGCGCTGGTGCCCGCGAGCAACGACATCCTCCCCGTCACCGGAACGGATGTCTCCGCCCTCGCCGCCGCAGGGTCCGTGCTCTCACTGCTCATCGGCATGGGGCTCATGTTGATCGCCCGCCGCCGCGAGGCCCGCACCAGCTGACGCCTCGCTGAGTGGCGGGTGTCGCGACGCGCAGTCGCGGCACCTCGGCCCACTTCGGTGAGTGTCGAGAATGCGCTCCACCCAGCGTGGCGCAGGCGCACCTTCTCGACACTCACGGGCTGACCCGGCCGGTGGAAGACTCGGAGGATGAACTGGTCCACCCTTTTCACGCGCGCCGACCCGATCGACCTGTCGCCGTGGGTCATGCTCGTGATCGTCGGGGCGGCGGCGCTCGTCAGCATCCCGCGGGAGAGCTGGAGGGTCTTCGGGCTCTTCACGACCCTCGTCCACGAGCTCGGCCACGCGGTCGCGGCGATGCTGACCGGGCGCATGGTGCGGGGCATCCGCATCCGTCGCAACCACTCGGGTGAGGCGCTCAGCGCGGGCAGTAGGGGTGCCATCATCAGCGGTCTCATGGGCTACCCGGCGCCCGCGATCGTGGGGGCGGGACAGTTGTGGGCGGTATTCAGCGGCTACCCGTCGATCGCGCTCGTCGCGGGTGGGGTGGCGCTGCTGCTGACGCTGCTCGTCATCCGCAACCTGTTCGGCGTGCTCGTCGTGCTGGGCTCGGTTGCGGTGAGCGCGGCCCTCTGGTTCACGGCGCCAGCCGACGTGCAGTCGTACGCATTGCTGGTGATCGGCATCGCACTGCTGGTCGGTTCCGTGCGTGGGCTCGGCGCCGTCATCGCGGTGCACACGCGCAACCGCGGCAACCTCGCGACATCCGACGCCTACCTCCTCTACCGCCGCACCGGGGTGCCGTCTCCCGTGTGGTTGCTGCTCTTCGCGGTCATCATCGCGGCCTGCTGGGCGTTCGCGGTGTGGTCGTACCTGCAGCACCTCGGCTAGTCTCTCGCCTCTCCGCGCGTGAGATCCGAGTTGTGCACCCTCCGGATGCGTCTGAAGATGCACAGCTCACATCTCACCGCCGGGGCGGGAGCACTCTCAGTCGCGTCGCCACTTCCACCCGGCGACGCCACCCGCCGCCAGCGCCAGCCCGATCATGATGACCAGGACTGCCGGCACCGTGCCGCCGCGCACCGTCACCTCACCGACCAGGTTTCCGCCAGATCCAAGCAGGGCGGATGCCGCAACCACGACCCCCGCGACGGCAATCACCGCGAACCACAGCCGCCATGCCCACGCCGGGTTGCGCCTCACGCCAGCCGCTCCCGCAGCACTTCGACCCCCGGACCATCCAGCTCGTCAAGGTATGCCCCGCGCCCAGCCATCGCCATGACGAGCGCCAGCGTCGTCCCCGCGACGAGTGGGCCCGCCCCCGAGCTGAACGGACTATCGGATGCCTCCAGCCGCAGTCCCGCGACGAGGCTCTTGCTGTTGACGGCGAAGTTCCGCGCGGCGAAGAACTCCGCGACTGGTGTGAGGGCCGCGACATCCGGAACCCTCGTCAGCCCCAAGGGACGACGGATGTCCTGCGCGTGCACGACGACCTCGCCCAGGTAGGCGACCGTGTCGCCCGATGGAGCCGTCGTGCTGCCGACGACCGCCCGGAAACGCTTGAGCGTCTCGGCCGGGGTGGCGCCCCTGTGCTCGTCGATGCGGCGCTGGTTGTGCACGTGCATGTTGAAGCGCGCTCCGAGCATGCTGCGCAGCCACGCCCACTGGTTCATGCTGCCCGCGGCGGTGAGGTGGGCTACGACGTCTTCGACGGACCACTCACCGCACAGCGTGCCAGCCCGCCACTGCTCGTCGCTCAGCCCAGCGAGGTCATCGGCGAGCGCCGCCCGCTCGGCCCGCATCAGCTCCCAGAGGTGGTCGTCGCTCCGCTTCCCCATGGACCCAACCTATGGGCAGGCCCGCCTCCCACTGTGGAAAAGACGCGCGCGGCTCGCCCCACTTTCCTACGCTGAGCGGATGCAGCGTGCCCTAGCTCTCCCGACAGTTGCCGTCGCCCTGCTCCTGCTGACCTCGTGCACGCCGTCGCCCGCGGCCGAGACGCCGACCACCTCGCCGAGTACGACGGCGGATGCCCCGATCTTCGAGACCGAAGAGGAGGCGGTAGCCGCGGCGGATGAGGTGATTCAGCAGTACTGGACTACCACCAACGAGGTCTTCCAATCCGGGGGACTTCGTATCGAAAAGCTGGAGTCGATCGTCACCGAACGCCGAATGCAATCGGAACGACAGCTAGCGGATTCATTCCAGGAGCAGCAGCTCGTGCAGACTGGAAATTTTAGAGCTGAAGCCACCTCCTTTCAGCAGATGTTCAACGACGATGACACGACCGTTCTCATTGTCACCACGTGTGTGGATAGCGGCGAAGTGGAGGCACGTTTTTCCGACGGCAGGCTGGTGCAACGAATCTCCGAAGAGCCCAGGTACTTGCACGAGGTCACACTTCATGTCACGGCCAACGGGTCGGATCTTGCAGTACGCCTCGATGAGTCGGAACCTTGGACTGATTTCACATGCTGAGCCGCACGTTCCGAGTCGCGTTGACACTGCTCTTGGCGGCGAACCCAGGCGCTGAAGAGTCCGATCCGTCTAAGAGTCGCGGCTGGGCAGCGACGCTTGGTGGCGACTCTGTCGACTTCACAGCAGAGGAAACGACGCGTACGCCCGATCTGACTGCCCCTGCGCTCCCCGGAGCATCCAACCCCTACGCCGCACAGTTCACCCTCCCCGAACCAACCTCGTGGCTCCCCCACGACCCCTGCCCCGGCAGCGTCTTCATCGAGGGCCGCTGCTGGGTCGTTCCCACCGAAGACCGCGACCCCGCCGCCCCGCTCACGATCTCCGACTTCGTCTCCTTCGCCCCGACACCTGCTGCTCCGACGACCGAGCCAGGTGCATTCGCGGTCCGCAACCTTCACACGAACTTCATCGCAGACGCGACCGCCCACATCCGCACGGGAACGCTGCTCGGCGAACCGGCATCCGCCGAGTTCACCCCTGTCGCCTACGAATGGCACTACGGCGACGGCACCACCGAGATGACCACCACACCGGGCGCCACCTGGACGCGTCTCGGTCTGGAGGAGTTCGACCGCACTCCCACGAGCCACGCCTACGCAGACAAGGGCACCTACACGGTCACCCTCATCACCCACTACACAGTGCGCGCCGCCTACGCGAGCGATGGCGCATGGTTCCCGGTCCCCGGAACCCTCGCCATCGCATCCGCGCCCCACACGATCCAGGTCGTGAGCGTCAACACCGTGCTCGTCGACAAGACCTGCGCCGAAGACCCCGCCGGCCCCGGCTGCTGAGAGCCGATACCCCACCTACGCTGGGTCCATGAGCGAACCAGTCACCATCGTCAACAACCTCCTCGACAACGCGCCCGTGCAGGCCGACAAGCTCGGCCACCACACGGTGCTCAGGTCCGACGACGCGCGCGTCATCGTGCTCGCCTTCCCCGCCGGCCACGTGATGAAGGACCACGCCGCACCGAAGACCCTGCTCATGCAGGCGCTCGACGGTGAGCTCCGCATCACCACAGAGGGCGAGACGCACACGCTCACGCCGGGCACGATCATCCGCTTCGACAAGGGCGTTCGACACGAGGTCGAAGCGGTCACGGATGCTCGGCTCATGCTCACCCTCATCGGCTGAGCCGCGTCACCAGCCGCTACAAGGCACCCACCACCAGGCTCACGCCGCCGATAAGTGAAATGCCGAGCACCACCCAGCGCAGCAGGGGTGCGGAAACCAGCGGGGCCAACCACACGCCGAGCACGGTGCCGACGGCGAGCGCCGCGAGCTGCGACAGCCCCGGCAACACGATGCCGAGCACGAGCGCCGTCGCGAGGTTCTGCACGATGAAGAAGCTGTGCATGTTGGCGCGGGTGGTGACGGCGGCCCAGCCGGCGTTGGCTGCGTAGATGCCGATCGGCGGTCCACCGACGCCCCCGACCACGTTGAGCAGGGCACTCGTGGCACCCGTCGAGATGGCGCCCAGCGGATGCCTCAGCCACTTCCATCGCACCCCACTCGCCAGGATGCCGACCGCGACAATGACCCCGAGTCCGGCCACGAGGGCGAGCCACCTCGTGTCGACGTCCGCGAGCCCCCACGCGATGAGGGGCGTGCAGAGCAGGGTGGGGATGAGCAGCCGGGCAACCGCGCCCGGTTGGGCGTGTCGGCCGTCCCTCGCGAGCGGCAGCAGGGAGGAGAGTGCCGCCAGCACGACGACTGCCGCAACGCCCTCGCGCGGGCCGAGGTGCATGATGAGCAGCGGAGCGGAGACGAGCGAGAACCCCATGCCGGTCGCCGCCTGCACGAAGGCACCGACCGTGATGCCGAGGAGCGACAGGGCGAAGACGAGGTCGGGGGTCACCTGTCTGCGGCGCTGTCCAGGCGGCAGCGTGACTGGAAGACCATGGCGACCGCCATGAGCACGGCCGGCACGAGAGTGAAGCCGATCACGAGCGCCGTGTGAGCCGAGTCGGCCTGCACGACTTCCTGCCCCGCCGTCGTCGACACGAAGCCGCCGATCGCCAGCACCGCCGAATACACGTACGGGCCGATCGCCGTGCCCGTGGCCTCCGTCGCGGTCCACACGCCCGTGTAGGCGCCCGCCCGAGACGAGCCCCGCCGCTCGGCTGCCGCCACCGCATCCGGAACCATCGAGAACGCGAACAACTGCAACCCGGCGAAGGAGATGCCGAGCACGACGACGACAACGGCCGTGATCGCTACCCCGAGCATCCCGCCCGCGATGAGCACGAGCGAGCCGCCGATGAAGATCAGCTGCGACAACAGCAGGCCGCGCTGCTTGCCGATGCGCTTCGACACCTTGAGCCACAGCGGGCTGGCGAAGATCGCAGGAGCGAGGAACGCCCCCATGAACAGCGAGGTGAGCCCGGTGTTGCCGAACACGTACTGCGTGTAGAACGGCACGGCTGCGAGGAAGAGGTGCGTCACGGTGCCCGTGAACAGGTAGGAGAGCACGAGCGCGCGGAAGTCCCGGTCGAGCCACGCGATCTTGAGGTCGCTCCAGAAGGAGTGGTCGTGGGCATCCGGTTCGCGGAATCCCGCATGCTCGGTCAGCCGCCGCACACCCAGGATGCCGATCACACCAGTCACGATCATGACGGCCGAGAGCAGGAGCGCCATCTGCGCATAGTCGCCGCGCTCGCCCGATTTCACGAGCGCGGGCGCAGCCACGCCAGCACCAAGCAGACCGACCGTGAGGAACACCATGCGGAACATGAACACCCGCGTGCGCTCGTGGTAGCCGATCTTCAGGTCGGAGGGCGTGGTCAAATACGGCACCTGGAAGCACGCGAAGAGCAGGTTGCCGACGATGTACCACGCGCCGATCCACAGCGCGGCGGTCCACCCCTCAAGCGCCGATGGCACCGAGAACATCGCCGTCATCGCGACCGCGAGGCCGACGCCCCACCACAGCATCCGTCGCCGGTGCCCAATCCTGCGCGCCTGTCGGTCGCTGAGGGAGCCGAGGAATGGATGCACCACCGCGTCGATCACCTTCGGCAGCAGCAAGGTCAGCCCCGCGATGAGGGGCGAGACGCCGAGCGTGTGGGTCATGAAGTAGAGCAGCAGCAGGCCGGGCACCGTGACCCAGACCCCCATGCCGAGCGAGCCGCTCGAATAGCTGGCAAGGTGGCCGAGCTTGGCGCGCACGGGCGCCTCAGTGGCAACGCTCATCGGGTTCCTCCCTGTCGGGCCACAACGCCGGCGGCGAGTGGTGCGCCCTCGAACGCCCCGGACTGGGCGCGCCGGGCGAGTGTGCGGGCGACGATCCGGTCGCTGAGGTGGGGCAGGTGGCGAGCGATGAAGAACTCCACCGCGCCACGTTTCGTGGTCGGCACGTCGCGGCGGGGGCGTCGCCGGAGCGCCGCCAACATGACCTTGTCGACGACTCCCTCCAGCGGCTCGTAGCGACTCATTCCCTCCAACGAGAGGCCGGCAGCCGCCGTCGAGCTGTGAATAGGGCTGCGCACCGACGACGGGTACACCGTCGTCACCCCCACGTGCGTGCCGAGTTCCATGCGGAGCGCATCCGCGTAGGCGACGAGGGCGCGCTTCGAGGCACCGTAGGCCGCCGCGAGCGGCAACTGCATCACGGCCATGCGCGAGGCCAGCATCACGACTCGCCCACGGGACTCGACCAGCGCGGCGACGCACGCCGCGGTCACTCGCCACGCGCCGAGGAGGTTCACGTCGAGTTGGCGGCGCACCTCCGCGCCGGGGGGCAGTTCCGCGGGGGCCGGCCCACCGACCCCCGCATTGTTGATGAGCACGTCGAGGCCGCCCAACTGCGCGATCGCTCGCTGCACGGCATCCGCCACCTGCGCGTCATCGGTGATGTCGCACGCGATGATTCCGGATGCCTCATCTGCAACCATGTCGAGACCAACGACCGTCGCGCCCTCCTGCTGCAGGCGCGCCGTGATCGCGCGGCCGAAGGTGCCCGACGCTCCCGTGATGAGCACGCGCGTGCCCCGTGCATCCTTGAGTCTCATGCGGTCACTCGCTCTCGCTGTGGGGTGGCGGCGCGGCGGGCTCGTGCCTCGCCTGCCCGGATCTCGCGGGGAATCGCGGCCACGTAGCCATCGAAGTCCACACGCATGGCGGGGCGCCGCTGGCCCCACCGCGCGGTCGCGGCCCGCAGGTGTCGGGCAACGGCGTCACGTTGCTCGGCCGGCGACGGCAGTGCGTAGCGGCCCGAGACGTGGGCTGCGAGGAGCTTCGCCTGTGCCTCAAGCACGGGCAGCGCAGCGCCGGTCGACTGCATGAGGCCCACGAAGGCGAGGGTCGGGTCGTCGAGATGAAAGACGCGCTGGTACAGCGGCATCGCCTCCGCGTCGGGGCCGAGCCAGGTCTCGGAGAGAAAGGGAATGGTCACCCGGTAGCCGGTCGCCCACACGATGACGTCCACGGGATCAGAGCCGCCGTCGGTGAACGCGACCCTGTCACCCTCGAGCCGGGCGATGCCGGGCCTCGCGACAACCTCACCATGCGTCATCCGGTGCAGGATCGTGTCACTGATGGTCGGATGGTTCTGGAAGAGGCCACCGCTGGGAGCGGGCAGCCCGTAGCGTTCCGGCCGGCCGATCGCCAGGCCGAGCATCGTCTGCGCGATCGTCTGGCGCAGGCGCCACGGCAGCACGGAGAGCAGGCCGTTGACCTGGTCGGAGGGCTTGCCGAACACATACTTGGGCACGATGAAGACGCCGTGACGCGACGACAGGAGCACGGGACCGCTCGAGACATAGGAGGCGTCGACGGCGATGTCCATCGCCGAGTTGCCCATCCCCACCACCATCACGCGCTTGCCCGCGAAGACCTCCGGGGTGCGGTAGTCGTGCGCGTGCATCTGCTCGCCCGCAAAGTCGCCCTGGTACGCGGGGCTCGGCCAGCGTGGGTCCCAGTTGTGGCCGTTGGCGACGACGACGCGGTCGAAGCGGCCGCTGGCACCGTCGTCGGATGTCACGAGCCAGCCGTCATCGTCACGCTCGACTGACTCCACCCCCGTTGAGAAGCGGATGTGTTGTGTGAGGCCGAAGCGCTCGGCGTAGTCGGCGAGGTAGCCGGCGACGAGGTCAACGCTCGGGTAGTCCGGCCAGTCGGTCGGCATCGGCAGATCGGCGAACTCGGTGCGAGTGCGGCTCGTGTTGAGGTGCAGCGAGTCGTAGGCCGGTGAGAGCCCGCTGCGATTGCCACGCACCCAGAGCCCGCCCGCCCGGTCGCCCTTCTCATAGGTGACGACCTCAGCTCCGACGTCGAGCAGCGCCTTGGTGGCCGCCAGTCCCGCTGCCCCCGCCCCGATCACGGCAATCCGCGCCATGGAACTCCTCACCTCGTTGTGGTCGAACCCAATCTAGAGGCGCGATCCCCAGCGCGGCGTGGATTGCTACACCGATTCGTGCCCTCCGCTTGTGCTGCAGCACAAGCACGGCCAGTGTTGGGGCATGGAAGCAGAGTGGACACCCGTCGCCACCCTCATCGACCGCATCGCCACAGACGACGACCTCCTTCGGGGTGTCGTGACCTCCGTGCGGGCACTCGTTCGCGAATCGGCCGCCCTCACGACGGAAGACATCGTGGGCCACACGCGGGCCCTCATCTTCGCCGCGACGCGGGCTCTCGCCGATCGGCGAGGACCGAGCGAGGCCGAGCTCTCCTTCGTCGAGGACTTCGCCGAGACGCGGGCCAAGCAGGGCGTGCCGCTTGAGGCCGTGCTCGGCGCGGTTCATGTCTCCGAGCGCACGATCTGGACCCGCGCGCGAGAACTTGCCCCCGCCTCCGGCGTCTCATCCGAGTTGTTGTTCGACGTGCGCGAACTCTACGACGACTGGGCGGAGTCTGTGCGTTCGCGCCTCGTCGTCGCGCACCGCGCCGCGGCGGCGACCGCCAACCCCGTTGCACACGACCGGGATGCGTCGATCCTGCGCAGGCTCTTCGAGGGCGGCACCGCTGCGACGCTCGCCGCGACTGAGGCCGGGCTGCCGATTGATCGCCAGCTGTGGGTGATCGTCGGCCACGGCGCCGACGCCCCTCACTGGCACGCTGCGCTGCGCGCGGCATCCGGCCGTCACGTGGCAGCACGGCTCGGCGGCTGGTTCGCCGCTGTCGTCAGCTCACCGCCGGGCGCACTCCCCGTCGCTGGCTCCGCGGATGTTGGGCCCGTCGCCGGCTACGCGGGCCCCGTCACACCCGACGGACTCGGCCCCGCGCGACGGCTCGCAGAGTCAGCCCTGCCCGCCGCACAGAATCGCGGATGCTCCGGCCTCGTGCATGTCGCCGAGGTGGCGAGTCTCGTGGCCCTCGGCGATCGCCCTGACCTCGCCGCGATGCTGGTTGATCACCGCGCCGCCGAGTGGCGTGAACTGGGAACCTCAGCCCGCCCCGTTGCAGAAGCCGTCGTCGCATGGCTCGAGTGCGACCGGGACGTGGGCGCCGCCGCCGAACGCCTCTTCGTGCATCCGAACACCGTGCGCAACCGTGTGCAGCGCTTCGTCGACGTCACTGGCATCAACGAACGCTCCGTGTTGGGTGCCGCCGACGCGTGGTGGCTCTGCACGACGTGGCTCGCGCTCTGAGAGACTCAATGCACCCCTGAATCTGGAGGAGGATTCAATGCCCGCCATTCCCGCCAAGCGTGCTTGGATACTCGCCGGCGTCGGCCTCCTCGCCATCGCCGCGGTGATCGTGGTCGGCCTGCTCATCACGCAGGCGCTCTACGGCGACGGACCGAGTGACGACATCCACCCAACGGCGCCCGCCGACACCCCGCCCCTCTCGAGCCCGCGGCCGATCATCCCGGGCGACGAATAGACGAGAAAGGGCCGCCCCTCGCGGGACGGCCCAAGACGCACGCGGCGACTACTGCGCCGTGTAGCCACCATCGACCAGGTGCTGCGACCCGGTGACGTAGCTCGCCTTGTCGCTCAGCAGGAACAGCACGAGCGCCGCGACCTCATCGGCCGCACCGAGACGACCGATCGGATGCTTCGAGACGAGGCCGTCGTACACATCCTTCGGCAGGCCCGCAAGGAGCGGGGTGTCGATGTAGCCGGGGTGCACCGAGTTGATGCGCACGCCCTTCGGCGCATAGCTGATGGCCGCCGCCTTGGTCATGCCAGCGACGCCGTGCTTCGCGGCGACATACGGCAGCGCGGCCGCGTCCCCCACAATGCCAAGGATCGACGACGTGTTCACGATCGCCCCGCCGCCGGCCTTCACGATCTCGGGCGCCTGGAAGTGCATGCCGTAGAACACCGAGTGCAGGTTCACATCCATGAGCTTCTGGTAGCCCTCGATGTCGATGTCTTCTGCGAGCCCCTGCGGCCCGCCGATCCCGGCGTTGTTGAAGGCGAGGTGGAGCGCGCCATACTCCGAGACGGCGCGGTCGACGGCCGCCTTCACGTCATCGGGGTTGCCGACGTCACCCGCAATCGCCGTGGCCGTGCCACCCGCGGCGACGATGTCATCGACGACCTTCTGCGCCACATCCTGCTTCAGGTCGTTCACGACGACGCTCGCACCACCCGCGGCGAGTCCCAGCGCGACGGCCTTGCCGATGCCCGAACCTCCGCCCGTGACGAGTGCGATCTTTCCTTCGAATTCCTTGGTCATTTCATCCTCCTTGCGCCCTCGTGGGGTGCTGCTTGGTGAACCGCTGGCCTCGTGGTCAGTCCCTCAATACAACCCGTCTCGGCTGGGAAAATTCCATTCATACGTATACAGATGATGTTCATGGCTCCGGGACGGACGGCATGTCCATCGCACCGAGGTCTGCCGCGGCATCCGCTTCGTCTGCGTGCTCGGGCGGCCACACGACCGTGAAGCGCTCGAACACGATCTCAGCGTCGTCAGACCAGCGGATGCTGCGGGCCTCCGCCACACGCCGCCAATAGCGCGTGTGGCTCTCCAACCAGCCGTCGCGGCTGCGGTCACCCTCGCCCTCATCCCACGCGAAGGCGTCGTCGACGCTGCGCACCGGCCCGAGGCGGAGCTCCGTCGACCTGAGTATGACGACGGGTGCGCCGCGTCCGTCGCAGGCGATCCAGTGTCCGCCGATCTGGGGCAGCGGCTGCCCATCGGCTTCGAACTCCGCCACCAGCGTCGCCGTCGCACGCTTGCCGCCCTCCAGCACGAGCGCCAGGAGGTCGTCCGCCAGCTCGACCGAGTCGCCGAAGAACTCGACCGACGGATGCTCGCCATCCGGCCCCGGCACCGCGTCGCGGTAGGCGTGCCAGAGCTCAGCGGCCGCCGTCATGTCCGGCTCAGGCAATGGGGTGGTCATAGGTCTTCCAATCGGGTCGCATCCATCCTGCGACGCCGAGGCCGAGAGGTCCACCCCTATGACGGCGCGCTACGTCAGGAGTGAGCGGCCGGGGCGCCGAGCAAGTCCACAAGCTTACGCACGGTCAACAGGTTGCGGGCGGTGCCGGGCACGCCGAGGAGGCGCCCCACCTTCGTCATCCCGGGGTTCGCGGTGCCCGCGCCGTCCGCGTAGCGAATGTAGAGGTGCTCGCCCCGCAGCTGCCAGGTGTCAGGCCCCGTGGCAATGTCCCGTGCGGCCGCGACGGCATCCGCGGCGGGGGCACCGGCAAGGAAGGTCACGTACGCGAACTTCGGGTCATGCTCGCCAAAGGGGAACTCGCGCAGCGCGGCCTCCAACTCGGCGCGCGTTCGCGACACGACCTCCCGGAAGAATCCGAAACGCTCCTCGACCTCGCGTTCCAGTGCTCGCGCGAAGTCAGCCGGGTCGCCGGGAGGGGTGCACAGCAGGTTTCCGGATGCGATGTAGGTCGCGACATCCGTGGCCCCCAGCTCCTCAGCGAGGGCGCGCCACTGCACCATCGGCAGTTTTGCGGTGCCGCCGACATTGACAGCCCTCACCAGCCAGGCTCGACGCTCCATTCCCCCAGCATGCCACCCGCAGCAGAATAGGAACATGGATGCCACACCCTCCGACGACACCGCCCGCCGCCGCATCCGCGCCACCGTGCACGGGGCCGTGCAGGGCGTCGGGTTCCGCTGGGCCGCCGCCGAACACGCCACCGAGATCGGGGCGTCAGGCTGGGTCAGGAATCAGCAGGACGGCACCGTGCTGGCCGAGATCGAGGGCAGCCCTGAGCTGGTCGACGACATGATCGACTTCCTCTACCGGGGTTCCCAGTTCGCCCGGGTCGACAGCGTCGACATCGACGAGCTGACACCCGACGGGAGCGCCGGGTTCACGATCCACTAGGGGACGCTCAGCGGCGGAGGCGTCGAAGCCCGAGTGCGAGCATCCGGTCGATCAGCACGACGACGAGCCCGAGCACCAGGAAGCCGACGAGCAACCAGACCACGTTGAGGCCGACGGCACCCCAACCGAACTCGTCGGCGTCGAGGAAGAAGTAGGGGTAGCGGCTGCCGACACCCGTGAGCACCGGGCCGAGCTCGGCGCGGATGAACGCGAAGACCGCGTAGGCCGCGGGCGTGACGAGCCACAGCACGGCGTACCACCAGCGGAACCGGCCCTTCGACGAGAACAGTAGCCAGTCGCCGACGGCCAGCAGCGGCACCCACGTGTGCACGAGCAGGTCCGCGAGGTCGCCGCCGTCGAAGGTGCCGAGCGCGACATCTCGGGGCACGAGCACGAAGTTGTAGACGAGCCCCGTGATCGTGATCGCGACGAGCACGATGCCGGCGAGCCACGGCACGAGCACCGGCAGGGGGCGCCTGTCCGCGCCGAGCGCGCCGACCGTGCGGCCCGTCACCCACAGGTAGGCCAACAGCACGAGCAGGTTGCTCTGAATCGTGAAGTAACTGAACGACTGCAGGTCGAGCGCGCCCTGGTCAAGCCCCGTATTCAGGTAGAGCCCGTAGGCGCACACCACCAGCAGCACGAGCCGCCAGACCAACGCGGCGATACGGATGCTTCGGCCCACGCCTTCGCGCGCGGCTCCCCCAGGCGTGCCCGCGGTCGCGCCGGGCAGGTCATCTTCGGCCATGGGGAGAGCATACGTTCGCATGCGACAGGATTCTCGGCATTTCGCGGGATCGCACAACTGCCAGCGCTCATCCAGCGAATCACCGCATCATTCCCGCATGAGCGAGCCCCGCATCCACACGCACCGCTCCACCTGGGGCGCCTTCCTCATCGGCGTCGCCGTGATGGCCGCGGTCGATGAGATCGTCTTCCACCAAATCCTCGGATGGCACCACTTCTACGACGGCGCAACCCTCGAGATCGGCCTGCTCACCGACGGCCTGCTGCACGCCTTCGAACTCTTCGCGCTCGTCGCCGGCTTCTTCCTCCTCGCACACGAGTGGCGCGGCGGCACCTTCAACCGCGGCTTCGCGTGGGCCGGCTTCCTCACCGGCGCGGGCCTCTTCCAGCTCTGGGACGGCATCATCGACCACAAGGTGCTGCGCCTCCACCAGGTGCGCTACGACGTCGACCTCCTCCCCTACGACATCGCCTGGAACGCATCCGGCGCCCTCATCCTGCTCGCAGGCGTCATCGTCGGCATTCGCGCACAGCGACGCACGTCAGCGCACAGCACGAGTCGGTGACGGATGCACGAGCACGCCGCCCCCGCAGCATCCGCGCTCCCCGGGCTCGCCACAGCGCCCCTCGTGCTCGCGGGGCTGGTGTACCTCGCGGCGGCGAGCGCCGAACGCCGCCGAGGAACCCGGGTCTGGCCGGTGCACCGCGCAGTGTGTTGGACACTCGGGCTCGTGGTTGCGGCATCCGCGTTCCTCGGGCCGCTTGCCGAGCGCGCCCACGACGACTTCGTCGCCCACATGGCCGCCCACACACTGATCGGCATGGTTGCGCCGACCCTGCTTGTGCTCGGCGCGCCCGTCACGCTCGCGCTGCGCACGCTCGACCCCGTCGTGGCGCGACGCCTCACGCGGCTCCTGCGGGGCTGGCCCGCGCGGATCATCAGCCATCCGATCTCGGCGGCGTTGCTCAACGTGGGGTCACTGTGGGTGCTGTACCTGACACCGCTGCACGAGGCGATGATCGGCAATGCGCTGCTGCACTACGCCGTGCTGGTGCACTTCCTGCTCGCGGGCACGCTCTTCGCGGCGTCGATCCTCGCGATCGACCCGAACCCGCACAAGGCGAGTCGCCCCGTTCGGGCTGGCGTGCTGCTGCTCTCGACCGCCGCCCACGCGATCCTCGCGAAGGTGCTCTACGCGTACCCGCCCGCCGGCATCCCCCTCGACGAAGCCAGGGCAGGCGCGCAGGTCATGTACTACGCGGGCGACGCCGCCGAGCTCGCCCTCATCGTGCTCTTCTGCCTCGGCTGGTACCGCGCCGCCGCCCCTGTCCCAACTCAGGAGCGCGCTCATCTGCGCACGGTTCTGAATTAGGAAAGGGCGGCGCAGGCGCTCCCGCACAGACGAAAGCGGCGACGCCGAAGCGCCGCCGCCTGCATCGACAGTCGTCGTGAAACCTACTTGAACGCATCCTTCACGTTCTCGCCAGCCTGCTTGAGGTTGGCCTTCGACTGGTCCATCTTGCCTTCGGCCTCAAGGCGCTCGTTGTCGGTCACCTTGCCGGTGGCCTCCTTGGCCTTGCCGCCGAGTTCCTCTGCCTTGTTCTCGAACTTGTCACTCATGTGAACACCGTCCTTTCGTATCGGCAATGGGTGCGTCAGACGTTAGCCCCGGAATCGCGCGGTGGAGCATCCTCCCAAGCGACTCACAGCGTCTAGGTCGCCGCCGGGTCCTCGTCGGTGATCGCGCCGGTCGGCTCCGCATCCGACACCACATGCTTGGTACCGAGTTGCTCGGCGAGCGCGCGGCCCGCCTCGACCGCCTCCTCCCTCGACGAGAAGCTCTCGGAGAGCTCCGGCTTGCCGATCACCCGGTTGACCCACTGGCCACGGTTGTCGACCGTCTCGATGTCTCCATCCCTCAATTGCTCATTCATGCCCCAGAAGGTAGTGCCGCCCGCGTGCCGGGGAGCGACATCCCAGAGAACTGGCAGGAGTCGTTTCGGTGCTATCAAGAAGGGGATGACGAAACAGGATGATGAGCGCGGCAAGCGCGAACGGATGCGCGAGGCCAGCCACAGCAGGCCCGTGCGCTGGCTGGCGCGCGCCGGCCTCTTCGCGAGCGGCATCGTGCACGTGCTCATCGGGGTGCTGGGCTTCGCCGTCGTTGAAGGCTTCTCGGGCAACGCCGACCAGACGGGCGCCCTGGAGGCCGTCGCCGAGACCCCCGGCGGTGTCTTCGTGCTGTGGGTCGCCGGTATCGCGCTCGTCGGGCTCGGGCTCTGGCAGTGGACCGGCTCACTCACCGCCGGCGCCGACGACTCCAAGATCTTCCCGCGCTGGCTGCGAAACTACGCAAAGGCGGTTGGCTTCGGCGGCGTCGGCCTGGCCTGCCTCGCCTTCGCGATTGGTGGCCGCCCGAACGCGGCCGAGTCCACCCGAACTGCGAGCACCATGCTGATCGACTTCCCGGGCGGCGTATTCGTGCTTGCGGCGATCGGCGCGATCGTCGGCGGCGTGGGCATCGCGTTCGTCTTCCGCGGGGGCAGCCGCAACTTCCTCGAAGACATCCAGCCGCCGCACAACCTTCTCGGCGGCACGATCGTCGTCATCGGCATGATCGGCCACATCATGAAGGGGCTCGCCCTCATCGTCGTCGGAGGGCTCTTCGCCGCCGGTGCCCTCTTCACCGACTCGAGCTGGACCTCAGGGCTCGATGGCGCCATCCGTTGGCTCGCAGGGCTCCCGACTGGCCCCGTGCCGCTCTTCGCCATCGCGGGCGGATTCATGGTGCACGGCCTGTACCTTGCGGCGCGCGGAGTCTACATCCGCCGCTAGCCCCGCGGGTTGGATAGGGAGCGCAGCGAGCGTATCGAAACCCACCCTCGCGGTTTCGATAACGCTCGCTGCGCTCCCTACTCAACCCACGGGGTAAGGCTCGCTGCGCTCCCTACTCAACCCACGGCTCAACCCACGGCGTCGAGGTACCGCCAGCGCCCGTCGACGCGCGCGAAACGGCTCACCTCGTGCTGGCTGCCCGCCGCGACATCCGCCCCGGGCCTCGGCTTGAAGTACGCGGTGAACTCGACGATGCCGGCGTCGTCGCCCAGGCCGCCGGCCTCGGTGCGGTGGATGTCGAGGCGGTACCAACGCAGGCCGTCGTCGAGCTCAAGCGAGTCGGGCCGGGTCGACGGATGCCACGTCGCCAGCAGGTAGTCAGCGTCGCCGACCGCGAAGGCGCTGAAGCGGGACCGCATGAGCCGCTCCGCCGTGGGGGCGGATGCCTCGCCCCGCTGGTAGCGGCCGCAGCACTCGTCATACAGCTCGCCGCTCAGGCACGGGCAGCGCGTGGGGGAAGTCACGCGCCCATCATCGCAGCCGCGCCCGCCGAGTGCGGCGAAGAGCAACCGTTCTGCCGGGCGGTCGGCGTGTCGCCTCCGACACGCCGCCGCGCCCGCAGAAACGTTGCCGTTAACCGCAGCCAGACCCGCGGCCCGAGCTGCTCACCAGACAACCGCACCCAGACCCGCGGCCCGAGCTGCTCACCAGAGCGCCGCTACGACGCCCCCGCCGCAAGCGCCTGGTCCACGGCAGCCCGCACTCCCGTGCGCCACGGCTCGCCGTGCCCCGGCAGCACGATGCGCGCTTCCGTCGCCGCGAGCCGGCCGAGGGATGCGAGCGCGAGTGGCGAGTCCGCCGTCGCGGCGCCCGCGATGATCTGCGGTCCGCGGCGTCCCTTGTAGGGGTCGAGCGTGACGAGCGCGTCGCCCGCGATGACCGCGTCGGAGTCGGTCAGGTGCAGCGCGCAGTGCCCGTTCGTGTGGCCCGGCGTCGGGATGACAATCGGATGCCCCGGCACGTCGAGCACGCCGCCCGGCATGGCCGTGACCTCCTCGACCCCCGGCACCATGAGCGCGCCCGCCCCGGTCATGGCGGCAAGCACCGGCAGCGATTGGGGGTACTTGAAGGGGTAGACGAAGGGCGTGCGTTCCCTCGCGTAGCGGTAGGGGTGGTGCGCGAGCCGGTGGTCGCCCTCGTGCACGAAGACGGGCACGTCGAGCTCACGCTGGGCACGGGCCGCGAAGCCCACGTGGTCGAAGTGGGCGTGCGTGAGCACGATCGCCGCGACATCCGAGAGGCGTCGTCCGATGCTTTCGAGCGCCTGGGGCACGTACTTCCAAGTGCTGGGGAACGCGGCATCCACCAGCGTGACGGATGCGCCCTCCTCCAGCACGTAGAGGTTCGTGTAGGCGTGGCCGAGCCGGTGCACGCCGCGGGCGACGTTGCGGATGAAGACGGCGTGGCCGCCGGCCCGCCGGGGCGATGCCTCGGCGGGCAGGCGGGTGGTCGAACCGCTCACAGGGTCAGGGTCGACGCGCGTCGCTGCGTGCGGCACCGGGCAGCAGGAAGCCGAGCGCGACCATGCCGATCGCCAGGATCAGGTGCAGCCAGTTGTCGGCGTTGTTGAGGGGGACGAAGTTGGCGGCGTGGTCGCTGCGCCCGAAGAAGAGGCCGTAGATCCAGAGCACGGCGTAGACGATGCCGCCGATGATCAGGTACTGCTTCGCGGCTCCGGCGCTCCGCGCGAGTGCGATGCCCAGCACGCCGAAGAGCAGGTGCACGAGGTTGTGCAGGATCGACACCTGGAAGATTCCGAGCAACATCGCCTCGGACTCGTGGCCGGCGAACTGCATGGTCTCGTAGTTCGTCGTGACCCCGGGGATGAATCCCATGATGCCGACCAGGAGGAACACGATCCCCACGATCAGGGACCCCTTCTGCACGGGGGTCTGCGCGAATGCCCGTGTTGTTGTGGCGCTCATTGTGGTGAGTCCTTTCGATCAGTGGTAGAGCAGGGGGGTGCTCACGCGTGACGCTACGGCCGCCCCGTGAAGCATGCTCCACTACTAAGGGAACTCACAGGCGCTATTCGCGCTGCACGCTCGCACCCTCGGATTGCGCTGCTCGCCGCTGCTCCGCCTCGAGCAACTCGGCCTCCTCGCCGCCGATCGCCTCACCGCGTGCAACCATGCCGGCCGTGTCGGAGAGCGGGATCTGCTTGAGGAAGAGGGCGAGCACGAAGGCGAGCAGGAGGAAGGGGATCAAGTACCAGAAGACGGGCGCGAGCGAGTCGGCGTAGGCGGTGACGATGCCGTCGCGAACCTCTTCGGGGAGTTCGTTCAGCGTCTGGGGGTCGAGGGTTGCGGTCGCCTGCCCTGCCGATGCGGCATCCGCACCAGCATCCGTGAACACCTTCGTGAGGTTCTCCGAGAGTCGGTTCGTGAAGAGCGCACCGAAGATCGCGACGCCGAGGGATGCCCCCACCTCGCGGAAGTAGTTGTTGGTGCTCGTCGCCGAGCCGATGTCCTTTGGCGCGACGGCGTTCTGGGTCACGAGCACGACGACCTGCATGATGAGGCCGAGGCCCGCGCCGAAGAGGAACAGGTAGACGCAGATGAGCCAGACTGGAGTCTCGGCCGTCAGCCCCGTGAAGAGGAGCATCGCGCCAGCCGTGACGAGCGTGCCGAGGATCGGGTAGATCTTGTACTTGCCCGTCTTCGTGATCGCGAGGCCCGAGAAGATCGAGGTGCCCATGACGCCCACCATCATGGGGATCATCAGCAGGCCCGAGACGGCGGCGGAGGTTCCCGACGACATCTGCAGGAAGGTCGGCACGAAGGCGATCGCCGCGAACATTCCGAGCCCGAGCGTGAAGCCGATCGCGGTTGCGTTGACGAAGATCGGGTTGCGGAAGAACGACAGCGGGATGATCGGGTCTTCCGCCTTCGCCTCGACCCAGACGAACAGGCCAG
This sequence comes from Salinibacterium sp., assembly GCA_015234465.1. Classification (GTDB taxonomy): domain Bacteria; phylum Actinomycetota; class Actinomycetes; order Actinomycetales; family Microbacteriaceae; genus Homoserinimonas. Next base: position 399,986 of record JADGNA010000008.1, read on the forward strand.
CCGCGATGAGCATGCCGGCGCCCCAGGCCCACGTCTCCGGGGCATCCCAGCCGTGGTCGGCGTTGCCGCCGAACTCGCTGAAGAAGATGAGGCAGGTCGTCGCGATCGAGAGCGTCACGACGCCCAGGATGTCGATCTTGTGGGTCGCCTTCTTGCTGGGCAGGCGCAGCGCGAACCAGCAGATGAGGAAGGCCGCGATGCCGATCGGGATGTTGATGTAGAAGGCCCACTGCCAGGTCAGGTGGTCAACGAAGAAACCGCCGAGGAGGGGGCCGGCGACAGCAGAGACGCCGAAGATCGCACCGAGGGGCCCGAGGTACTTGCCGCGCTCGCTCGCGGGCACGATGTCGGCGATGATCGCCTGCGAGAGGATCATGAGCCCACCGCCGCCGAGGCCCTGCGCCGCACGGAAGGCCACGAAGCTCCAGAAGTCACCCGCGAAGGCGCAGCCGATCGAGGCGAGCGTGAAGAGGGCGATCGCAATGAGGAACAGGTTGCGCCGCCCCAGCACATCGCCGAACTTGCCGTAGATCGGCATGACGATCGTGGTCGCAAGCAGGTAGGCGGTCGTGATCCATGCCTGATGCTCGACGCCACCCAGCTGGCCGACGATCGTGGGCATGGCGGTGGAGACGATCGTCTGGTCGAGGCTCGCGAGCATCATGCCGGCGATGAGTGCGCCGAAGATGACCCAGATGCGCCGCTGCGTGAGCAGGATCGGCGCGGGCGCGGAGGAAACGGATGTCATGGGGTTCCTTGCTTGGGGGCGGTCAGCTCTGAAGCGCGGCGGCGAAGATCTGCTTGGCCGCATCGAGCCGTGATTGGAAGATCTCGGGGAGGGTGTTCGTGTTGTCGGAGCTGAGGAACTGCCGCACGCCCGATTGCACGATCGCGTCACAGAGCGTGACCGCCATATGGGCGACCGGATGCTCGGCGACGAGGCCCTCGCGGGTGCCGACGAGCATCGTCATATACCGGTGATGTTCCTCGCCACGCCTCATGAGCTGCTCGACGAGCTTGGGCTCGCGGTGAGCGGCGGCGAAGAATGCGCCGGCCTCCGCTGGCGTGAGGCCGATGACCGCGAAGTGTGCCGCCGCAAGCGTCAGCAGGTCTTCGAGCAGGTTCGGGGAGATGCCCTTGATGCCGTCGGAGCGCCCGTCGAGGAAGGCGTCGACAGCGGCGGTATCGACGCCGTCACCGTATTCGCCGATGACCGCCTGCTCTTTGCCTGGGAAGTAGTTGAAGAAGGTGCGGCGCGAGATGCCGGCGTGCTCGCAGAGGTCCTCGACCGTGAAACCCTGCAGCCCCGACGTGGCGGTGAGGCGCCGCGCGTAGGCGGTGATGTCTCGCCGAAGCTCGGCCCGCCGATCGCTTGCACTCTGAACCACAGAGTGCAGTATTGCACTCAGATGATGAGAGTGCAAAATACCCCCTCATGGGCCCCTACCGTCGCCCGTGCGCCCCTGTTACTCTGACGCCAGATGCGTCGCAGGGATGCGATGTGCATGACAACGGGGGTGCAACACGTGGGCAGTTTCTTCACGGGCCCAACCCCGAGCCAGCGCACCCAGCCGGCGAGCGCCTTCATCCAGCCACACGGAATCTCGTTCGGCATCAGCCACCGCGGCATGGACGCAACGATCGTCGCAATCTCCGACTCCTGTGAGCGACTCTGGGGCCTGCGCCCCGAAGAGGTCCTCGACAAGCCGAGCGCCAAGTTCATGGGCGCGCCCGAACGACTGCCGGTCAACAGCACGAGCGAACGAGCCGGCCCAATGCGCGTGCACGACTTTCGGGACGATGTCTGGTACTTCACGCTGACCCGCACCTCGGGGCAGACCATGGTGCACCTCGAGCCCTCCGAGCCCGAGGCACGATCGGATGCGACGCTCTGGCTCGCCGAGACGACAGAACAGCTCGAACACTTCACGGATGCCGCCGAGCTGTGGCAGCACGGCTGCGAGACCGTCCGCGCGCGCCTCGGCTCCGAACGCGTCGTTGTCATGCGGCTCCACAAGGATGCCCACACGGATGTCATCGCGGAGTCGGTCGACGAGGGTATCGGCTCCCTGCTGGGCCTCCACGTCCCCGCCCCCAGCCGGCCCTCCTTGGAGCTCGCGTACTACTCGCAGACCCGGTCGACCAACCTGGTGGACATCGACGCGCTCCCTTCGCTCATCGTGCCGCGGACCGACCATCGCGGCCTGGGCTGGAACGTCTCCCTCTCCCCCCTCGCCCTGGGCGCGCCCCACCACCTCACGGTGCTTCGCAAGATGGGTGGCGTCGCGGCAGATTTCAGCATCAACCTGCACGGCGACGCGGGCCTTGAGTACATCCTCGGCAGCCAATCCGTCACGCCGACCTACATCGACCCGCTCGAGCGGGCGGCGATCGAGCTCTACGCGCGCATGCTGCACCATCGCGTTTCAACGCTGCGGCGCTCGGTGAACGCCGCCCGGCGATCCGAGTTGGCCGAGGTGCAGCACCACATCGTGGAGCGCTTCGGCGACGGCAGCATCGCAGACTCCCTCGCCGCGCACTCGCGTGATGAGGGCGTGCTCGATCTCGTCACCGCGGATGCCGCGATCATCTCGGTCGGCACCGAGCGCCGGGTCCTCGGCGACCTCGACGAGCACGAGGCCGTCGTCGTGAGCGACACGGTGCGCAACTGGGTCGACACCCTCAGCCGCCACGGCGCCCTGCTCACCGACCGCGTGCGCGACATCCACCCTCGCCTGGCGGATGCCGCACCCCGCGTCGCAGGACTTCTCGCGATCTCGATCGGCGCGCAGGGCGACTTCGTCTGCTGGGTGCGCCGACCGGTCACCCAGACGGTGCACTGGCTCGACCTCACGGATTCGGCGCAGGATGCCTCGCCCAGCACGATCCGGCGGCAGACCGACAATGTCGCCGACAGCGCGCGACCGTGGAGCGACCGCGACCGCTTCGCCGCGGAAGAACTCGCGCGAGACGTGCAGGATTCGCTCCTGCGCCGAGCGCAGGCTGAGCTCGCCCAGCTCGCCCTTGTGGACGCCCTCACCGGGCTGCCCAACCGCCGCCTGCTGCTCGACCGGCTCGAGAAGGCGATCGGGCGGGCTCACCGCGGCCGCCACTTCGCCCTGCTCTTCCTAGACCTCAACGACTTCAAGGCCGTGAACGACACCTTCGGCCACCAGGCGGGTGACGAGGTGCTCGTCGAGACCGCCCGGCGGCTCGAGGAGGCCGTGCGCGATGGCGACACGGTCGCGCGCCTCGCGGGAGACGAGTTCGTGGTGCTCTGCGAGGACACGCGCCAGGGCGAGGAGGCACTCGTGGCCGAGCGCATCCGCGAGAGTTTTGCCCAGCCCTTCACGGTCACGGGCGGCGAAGCCCGGGTGGGAGTCGCGATCGGTGTCGGCCACCTTGAGCTCGGACTCGACGCCCCAAGCCTGCTCGACCGCGCCGACCGGGCCATGTACGAGGCCAAGTCGGAGATGAAACGCGCCTGAGCTTCGGGGCAGCATGACGATGGCCCGGCCGAGCAACGCTCGTCCGGGCCATCGTGATTGTCGTGCGCTAGCCGATCGGGTCGAACACGTCGTGGTCGCCCACGGTCGCGGCGAGGCGCTCGTTGTGGAACGCCTCGTCGCCGATGATCTGCTCGATTGCCAGGATGCGGCTCGCGTAGTGCCCCACGGAGTACTCGGCCGTCATGCCGATGCCGCCGTGCAGCTGGATCGCGTCGAGGGCGATGTGGCGACCCGCGCGGGCAACCTGGATGGCGGAGTGGGATGCTGCGGCTGCAACCTCCGCGTCAGTCGAGCCCTCATCTGCCGCGACGATCGTCGCCCACGTGATGGCACTGCGGGCGAGTTCGAGCGCGACGTACATGTCCGCGGCGCGGAAGGTGAGCGCCTGGAACTTGTTGAGCGTCACGCCGAACTGCTTGCGCGTCTTCAGGTAGTTGACCGTGATGTCGAGGGCCACCTGCATCGCGCCGAGCGCCTCGTGCCCGTAGGCGATGCGGGCGAGGTTGAGTGCCCGCTCGATCGCCACCGACTCGTCACCACCCGCGCCGAGCGGCACGGCTGGGGTGTCGGTGAAGGTCACGGTCGCGGCGCGGGAGCCGTCATGCGTGCGCTCCGTCTCGGCTGTGTAGCCCTCCGTGACGAGGAAGAGGCCGGTGCCGGCATCCGTCTTGGCTGACACGACCAGCAGGTCGGCACGCTCGGCTTGGATAACGGGCGCCTTGACGCCGTTGAGCCGGCCGTTCGCGAAGGTCACGCCCGGCTCGGTCGACCAGGCCTTGCCGGGCTCGGCCCACGCGAAGACGGAGAGCACGCTGCCCTCGGCGATCGCGTCGAGGTACTGCTCCTGCTGCTCCTCGGTGCCGACGGATGCGATGAGCCCGCCGGCGAGCACGACCGCCTCGACGAAGGGGTCGGGTGCGATGACCTTGCCGAGTTCCTCGGCGACGAGCGAGACCTCGGCGGGCGTCGCCTCGAAGGGGAGGCTCAGCACGCCCATCTCGGCGAGCTGCTCCCACGCCGTGAAGCCGTGCTCGGTGTTGGTCGCGGCACGCCGCGTCTCGGAGGAGTCGTAGACCTTCGTGACGAGGCCGCGCACGGCCTTGACGAGGTCGAGCTGTTCTGAATCGATAGTGAAGTCCACGTCTACAGTCCCAGGATCGTGCCGGCGATGATCGTGCGCTGGACCTCGTTGGATCCGCCGTAGATCGACACCTTGCGGTTGTTGAGGAAGACCCGCGAGTCGTGACTCGTGAGTGCGGCGGGGCCCTCGAGGTCCATGAGGAGCTCCGAGACGGCCTGCGTGAGCTGCGAGCCCTTGATCTTGAGCACGCTCGACGCCGGATGCGGCTTGCCACCGTCGGAGTGGGCCGCCACCCGCAGCGCGGTCGTCTCGAGGGCGAGCAGCTCGTTCTCGAGCGTGACGATGCGCGCGGCGTAGCGCTCGAGCACGCCGCGCTCCTTCGCAATCGACTTCGCGGTCGCGAGGTGACGCTGCGAGGCGCCGACCTGGGCGATGCCGACGCGCTCGTTGCCGAGGAGGAACTTGGCGTAGGTCCAGCCCTTGTTCTCCTCGCCGACGAGGTTCTCGGCGGGCACGCGCACGTTCTCGAAGAAGACCTCGTTGACCTCGAAGCCTCCGTCGATGAGTTCGATGGGCCGCACCGTGACACCGGGGGTCGTCATGTCGATGAGGAGGAAGCTGATGCCCTCCTGCTTCTTCGCCGCCTTGGGGTCGGTGCGCACGAGCATGAAGATCCAGTCACCGTACTGGCCGAGCGTCGTCCACGTCTTCTGGCCGTTGACGATGTATTCGTCACCCTCGCGGATGGCAGTCGTGCGCAGTCCCGCAAGGTCGGAGCCGGCATCCGGCTCACTGAACCCCTGCGACCACCAGATGTCGATGTTGGCGGTCTTAGCGAGGAAGCGCTCCTTCAGTTCCTGCGAACCGAAGGCGGCGATGACGGGGCCGACCATGCCGGCGTTGAAGGGAAGCGGCTGCGGCACGCCCGCGAGCTGCATCTCCTCGTGCCAGATGTGGCGCTGCAGCTGCGACCAGTCCTGACCGCCCCACTCGACGGGCCACCCGGGCACCGCGAGGCCAGCGGCATTGAGGATCTGCTGGCTCTCGACGAACTCTTCCTTGCTCAGTTCCTGTCGCGCCAGCACCTTGTTGCGGATGCGCTCCGGCACCTGCGTGGTGAAGAACTCACGCATCTCCTCCCGGAACTTCTGATCCTCCGGGGACAACTGCAGTCTCATAGGGCTCCCTCGCTCTGGACGTGTTGTTCGAGAGTAGGCCCTCGGGCGAGAGCCTACGAACCGGTGCGCGATTCCACCAGCGCGACTCCGGACTGCTGCCGCGCCGATTGGCGTGCGCTACAAGACGCGGCCTCACACACTCCCCCGGCGGCTGTGCGGGGAACGTAATGAAACCCGGCGCAGACCGACACGGAAGGGAAACCTCCCCTGCCTAGCGTCGAGAGTGGCCGACAGCCGCGGCCCCCACCCAGACCCTCCGGAGCGTGCCCCATGTCCTATGTGAAACCCGCCGACCTCGTCACCACCATGATCGACGCCGGTGAGTCCAAGGTCCTCATGTCCACCCGCGACACCCTGGTGCGTGCCGCGATGGGCGGTGCGCTCCTCGCACTCGCCGCCGCCTTCGCCATCACGGTGACGGTGACGACCGGGATGCCGCTGGTGGGTGCCATCCTGTTCCCAATCGGCTTCATCATGCTCTACCTGCTCGGCTTCGACCTGCTGACGGGTGTCTTCGTGCTCGCGCCTCTCGCCTGGCTCGCGAAGCGGCCGGGCATCACGATCGGCGGGGTGCTGCGCAACTGGGGGCTCGTCTTCGTCGGCAACTTCATCGGCGCCTTCACGGTTGCAGTGCTCATGGCGATCGTGGTGACCTTCGGCTTCGACACACCCCCCAATGAGGTCGGCCAGGCCATCGGGCACATCGGCGAGGGCCGCACGGTGGGCTATGCCGAGCATGGGGCCGCGGGCATGCTGACCCTCTTCGTGCGCGGGGTGCTCTGCAACTGGATGGTGTCAGTCGGCGTCGCCGGGGCGATGATCGCGAAGGACGTCCCGGGCAAGGCCCTTGCCATGTGGATGCCCATCATGCTCTTCTTCTTCATGGGCTTCGAGCACTCGATCGTCAACATGTTCCTCTTCCCCTCCGGTCTGCTCCTCGGCGGGGACTTCACGATCATGGACTACCTGATCTGGAACGAGATCCCCACCGTGCTCGGCAACCTCGTCGGCGGCCTCACCTTCACGGCGGTCCCGCTCTACGTGACTCACGCCCGCATGAAGGCGAAGCGCGAGGTGCCGCTCAGCACGCCGCGCATCCCGGCGTAGCCCCCCCCTGACATCCGCCGGGCGGTGCGCGAGACTAGCCTCATGTCTCGCGCACTCCCGGCGCTCTCGCGCTACCCGATTATCACGGCCACCCTCTCCGTCGGCGTGGTCGTGCTCGGATTGGAGATTGCGGGGCAGTCGCTCGTCGCACGCTGGGTGGCGACCGCCTTCGTCGCCCTCATCATCGTCTGGACCGTGATCGGCATGGCGAGGGACATCATGCGCGGTCACTTCGGCCTCGACATCCTCGCCGTCATCGCCATGGGGGCGACACTCGCGGTCGGCGAGTACATCGCCTCGCTCATCATCGTGCTCATGCTCTCCGGCGGCGAAGCCCTCGAGGATTACGCCCAGCGCCGCGCCGCTCGAGAACTGACCGCCCTCCTCGACCGCTCCCCGCAGGTCGCACATGTGCTGCGCATCCCCGGTGATGGGGCATCCGAGCAGGTGCAGGATGTCGCGGCCGACGCCGTGCGCGTCGGCGACACCCTCCTCGTGCGCCCGTCGGAGGTCATTCCCGTTGACGGCGAGCTGCTCACAGAAGGAACCTTCGATGAGTCATCACTGACCGGCGAAAGCATGCCCGTCACCCGTGCCCCCGGCGAGGAAGTGCTCTCAGGATCAATCAACGGCGACAGGGTCGTACGGATGCGCGCAGTACGCGTGAGCGCCGACAGTCAATACCAGCAGATCGTGACCCTTGTGCAGGAGGCCCAGGCCTCACAAGCACCCGTCGTGCGGCTCGCCGATCGTTTCGCGATTCCCTTCACCGCCATCTCCCTCGCTATCGCCGGCACCGCCTGGGCCGTCTCGGGCGACCCCTCCCGGTTCGCCGAAGTGCTTGTGCTCGCGACCCCCTGCCCGCTCCTCATCGCCGCCCCCGTCGCCTTCCTCGGCGGGCTCTCGCGTGCCGCGAAGGCCGGCGTGATCGCCAAGGGCGGTGCCGTGATCGAGCAGCTCGCGCGTGTGCGCTCGGCCGCGTTCGACAAGACAGGAACGCTCACGATGGGGCGGCCGGACCTCGTGCGGGTCGAGGCGGTGGGGGTCGGCGCCGACGAGCTGCTGCGGCTCGCGGCATCCGCTGAACAGTATTCGAGCCATGTGCTGGCCGAGAGCATCCGTCGCGCCGCCACCGCCCGAGGCCTCGATTTACTGCCCGCGAGCGAGGCGAGCGAAGTCGCCACGGCGGGAGTCCACGCCGTCATCGGAGGGCGAAAGGTCGTGGTCGGCAAGCCCGCGCACATTGCGGAGATCGCACCCGACGCGCGCACGATCGACCTCGAACCGGGGCAGGCCGCCGCCTACGTCGCAATCGACGGGCGCTACGCGGGTGCCCTCGTGCTCGCCGACGACATCCGGCCGGAATCTGCCGCCGTCGTCGCCTGGCTCCGCGACACCGGGGTCGAGCATGTCGCCATGTTCACGGGCGATGCCCGCGCCACCGCCGACAGCGTCGCCGCGCAAGCCGGAATCGCCCACGTGCACGCGGAACTGCTGCCCGGCGAGAAGGTCGCCCTCGCGGCGAAAACCCACCCGCGCCCCCTACTCATGGTGGGCGACGGGGTCAACGACGCGCCCGTGTTGGCCGCCGCCGACGTCGGCATCGCCATGGGCGCCCGTGGCGCTACGGCCGCCGGTGAAGCCGCCGACGCCGTGATCCTCACGGACTCGCTCACGGGAGTGGCCGAAGCCGTCTCCATCGGACGCCACACACTGCGCGTCGCCTACGCCGCCATCTGGATCGGCATCGCCCTCAGCGTCGGGCTCATGCTCATCGCCACCACTGGGGCGATCCCGGCGGTCGCGGGCGCGCTCACGCAGGAGCTGGTCGACCTCGCCACGATCCTCTACGCCCTCCGCGCCCTGACGGGGCCCCGGCTGGCGCTTCGCACGCCGACGCCAGCCGGGACACTCACACCAGCAGCGTCTCCCCGATGAACCCGCCCTCCTCGCAGCCGGGGGGCATCGCAAAGACCGCCGAACCGACCGGGGTCGTCCACTCGTTGAGCAGGTCGAGCTCGTCGAGACGGCGCTGAATGGGCACGAGCTGGGCCGCGACATCCGCCTGCAGTGAGACGAACAGCAGGCCGGAGTCGGAGACCTCCGCCCCCACAGGGGACTCGTCGTAGTTGTAGGCGCGGCGGAAGATCACCTCCTCGCCCCGCGACCGCCGCACGTGCGAGAACGCGGGGATCAGAGGGAACCCGACGGCGGACTTCGCCGCAAGGTCCGGTTCGTCGAACTCCGCTCGCGCTCCCTCCGAGCTGCTCGTGAGCGGGGCACCGTTCGACTGGAACCGCCCGAGCGCCTGGTCGCGGCCACTGCGGTCGAGGCGATCCCAACCGTCCAGGTCCATGTGGATGCGCCGCAGGACCAAGCCGGTACCGCCTGCCATCCACCCCTCGTTCGACCACACGGCGCGCTCGAACTCGGGGGTTCCCGGCACGGGGTTGCTCGTGCCATCCACCTGTCCGAACAGGTTGCGCATAGTGGTGCCCGAGCGTTCCGAGCCGTGCGCTCGCCGGAATCCTCGCTGCGACCATCGCAGGCGGGCGAAGGAGCGAGCATCCTTGAGCAGCATCCGCACCGCGTGCGCCACCGTCACCTGGTCGTCGGCGGCCACCTGCAGCAGCAGGTCACCATCGCTGAACTCCGGGCGCAGCCGATCGATGCCGAAGGCGGGCAAGGGGGCGAGCCACTCTGGCGCCCGCCCACCCACGCGCGACACCAGGCCGGGCCCGAAACCGAACGTCACGGTGAGCCTGGCGGGTGTCACCGCCAGTTCCGGCTCCGTGTCGGCGAGGGGAGGCAGCCCCCGGGTCAGACGGGAGGCATCGTCGCTCAGGATACGCATGAGGCGCCGCAGCCCGTCTCGGTCCACCTCCGGCAGCAGGTCGAGCGCAAGGAACACCGCATGCGCCTGCGGCTCCGTATCGAGCCCGGCCTGGTGCACACCATGGAACGGGATCGTCTCCTCGCCATGCAGCGGCTGCGCCACCGGCGCATCCGCCGCCGGGCGCATCGCCCGATCGATCCCCATCGCCGCGACCGCCCCCACACCGGCGGCAGCACCCCCGAGGAGGAACTGCCGCCGGGTGGCGACAAGACGGCGGGCGCGGGCGGTTGCGTCACCCGCAGGCATCAGTGGCCGCCGGAGTGTTCGGCCTCACCCTCGTAGTTCTCGTTCGCGCCCGCGAAGTCCTTCGCGGGTGCCGAGAACTCGAGCATGGACCCATCGGAGAAGCGCAGCTCGACGCTGATCTCCTCACCCGGCGAGAGAGGGCCCGTCAGGCCCATGAGCATGAGGTGGTCCCCGCCCGGTTCGAGCACACGCTGGCCATTCGCGGCGATCGTGAAACCGCCGGAAACCTCGCGCATCGTCATGGTGCCGGACGCGTCCGCCACCGTCTCGTGCAGTTCGGTCGCCGACGCCGCATCCGTCGCCGCTGACACGACCATGGCCTCTGCGTCGCCGCCATTGTCGAGCACCACGAAGAGGCCCGTCATGCCGGCGTCGCCCGCCTTCACCCACGCGTCGGAGACCGTGACCACCTCGGCGGAGAAGGAAGCGGATGTCGCAGCATCCGTCGCGTCCTGCACGGCACAGCCCGCCAGCATGGCGAGCAGCCCGAAGGGCACGAGGGCAGCACTCATCCGGCGCCTCCGCACTGTTGTGCTGCGGGGCGCCATCGTTGCGGCGCTCACCGTGCGCTCGTCTCCGAGTCGCGGCGACCGCGCCGACGGACTACGACAACCACGACAACGATGACGGCCGCCGCGATCACGACGATCGCTGCAATGACGCCGGCACTGAGCCCATCACCCTCGTCGCTCGCTTCGCTGTCGACCACCGCATCGTCGGATGTCGCCTCGGGGGTCTGCTCGGGCTCCTCCGTCTCCTCAGGCGCCTGCGGTTCCTCCGAGGGCGCCGCCGGGGCATCCACCGTGAACGGCACGACACCAGAGATCGGGTGACCATCCTCTGAGACGACCTGCCAGCTCGCCTCGTAGGCACCGCCGGGCATCCCGTCGGCGAGCGGCACCGTCACCCGGCTGCCCTCAACGACGGGGGCGGAATCGACCCAGTCGCGACCCTCCCCATCGGCCACAACGACGAGCGTCGACGAACCACCCAGGGTCATCAGTGCGCCAGAGAACTCGAGCACAAGCTGCTCGGGAGCCGACTCAAGCACCGCGCCCGAGGCCGGGTCGCTGCCGACGAGCGAATCATGGGCAGCCGCGGGAAGCGCGGGCACGGCGACGGCCCCCAGAGCGAGCGCCGCCCCGGCTGCGAGCGCGCCCAGGCGCGAAATGAATGTGGAACGGGACATGTGTGAAACCTTTCTCTCGACGCCACCGGTGGGCGTCACTCACGTTCTTGTGGGAAATTCAGAATGCGAGTGCGAGAGGAGGGCCGCGGCGCGGATGCGAGGCACGGGCGAGACACGACGAGAGCGACAGACGGGAGAACTGCGGCAGCGGCATCCGCTCTGCGGCCACTCCCACCGGCTCGAGGTGTGCGGGCATGACCCGCGCGGCAACCCAGGCGACGGCCCAGCCGGCGATGCGACGGATGCGCGCCAGCGCCGACTCCCCGCGGTGCACGGCGAGGATCGTCACGGTAGCGGCAACACCGTGCCACAGCCACATCACGTCCGAGTCATAGGAGGCAGCGCCAACGCTCGACTCCGCGGCAACCATGACGAGACCGTGCGAGCCGTGCCCGGCAGTCGACGACACGAGCGCGGTCGAGCCTCCCGAAGCGCCGATGACGAACAGCGTGTGGAAGAAGAACTGGCTCACGCCCACCGATACTGCGAGACGCCCGAACGAGAGACTCCAGCGCGCGAGGGCGATGCACACAGGGAGCGAGAGCATCCACGGAGTGAGGATGCCGAGCCAGCCGGGAACCTCGCCCCCGCCGAGCACGTGCGAGAGCAGCGCAACGAAGGTCGCTACCGTGGCTGCGGCGACCCCGCGCACCGCATGCCGCTGGCGAGACGACTCCATACGTCCATTGTCCCACCGCGTTGATGGGTGCCCACACACGACGAAAGCCCCGCCGATCGGCGGGGCCTTCTGCTGGTGGACCCTAGGAGATTCGAACTCCTGACCTCCTCGATGCGAACGAGGCGCGCTACCAACTGCGCCAAGGGCCCTCAAGCGGTATCTACGATAACACCATCGGCGCCGTCGACCGCACGGGCGGATATCAGACCGCGCGACGGCGGCGCAGCGCCTCGTTGATGTCGGCCGGCGCGAGGTCGAGGTCGTCGATGACGCCCATGCTCGCGAAGCGGCTCGGTGCCTTCTCGGCGGGAGCGGGAGAAGCGGATGCCGCGGGCACGCCCTGAGCGGCCGCCGGCGCCTGCTCCGCCTGGCTGGCGCGCAGGGCCTGCTCGGCGCGGGCGGACGCCTCCTTCAGCTCCGCGGCGTGATCGCGTGACGGCGCGGCGGCGTCAGCCTGCTCGACGGCGACCGGCCGGGCGAGACGAGCCGCGGCATCCGCGAAGCTGACATGCGGCACGGCGGGGGCCTCCGGCCGTGAGAGGTAGAGCGGCTTGGGGATGGGGTTCGGCGTCCAGCCCGGCTTGGCCTCGGTATTCGCGGAGGACTTCTCCCAGAGGTCCTGCACGGGGGTCGAAACCTTGGGCGCCTGCTGCACGACGTCAGCGAGCTGCCTGCGCGCCTTCGACACGGCAGCAAGCTGGCCGAGCAGCACGGTGGCACCCGCGGCGACGACGACGGATGCCACGAGGAGCACGGCACCCATCCCTGACACCGCCTGCACGCCTCCAGCGATGATGCCGACGATCGACGCGGCGAGCACGAGCGTCGAGATCAGGCGCGAACGACGAAGTCGGCGGGAAGCGAGCGAGGTACGGGCGACATCCACCGCGATCGCGGGCTGGGTCTCGGCAAGTCGGTGGGCGGCGGCGCGCGCGTCGGCGGCCCGTTGGGCCCGCTCGATGGCACGGGTGCGCTGCATTTCGCGGTGCATGACCTTCTCCTGTTCGGCGACGCTGCGCGCCGAGTTCTCGACCCGCACCTGCTCAGGCATCTCAGCTGTCTCGGCGAGGATGCGGAGCGTCTGCTGCAGTCGCACGGTGTTGCGTTCGGTCGAGAGGTACTCGCGGCGACGGAACCACGTCGGCACCAGATAGGCGAGCCAGAGCACCGCGGCGAGCGCGATGACCACGCTCGAACTGAGCCCCTCGAATCCCATGCCCCCAACGGTACGAGTGGGGCGGCATAACGGGCGTCAGGTCGTGGGGGTGTGTCGGTTGTGAAACTGCTCCGCGGACCTGCCGCTCTGCCCCAGATCGCGGGGGTGTCGCTCCGGTATACCGGCCCAATAGCATTGGGCGACCTTTCGCCAACCCGAGGAATTACCTTGCACGCAGACTCCCCCGCCACCGCATCCGCCCAGCGCCCCCGCCGCCTCTCCGACCTGTTCGGCAACATGGAGCTGATCATCGTCGTGCTCCTCGGCCTCGTCTCGACCTTCACCGCCTACGCCTCGTTCCAGGCCGCCCTCTACGACAGCCAGATGGCGGGCGCCTACACGAAGGGACAGACCGCAAGCACCGAGGCAGAATCGCTCTACCTCGAGGCCAACCAGCAGTACGTGCAAGACGTGCAGCTCTGGGCCACGCTCACGCAGCTCAGCATCGACTCCGAGTCGAGCGACGCCGCCCTCGCCGAGTCGGCACAGTCGAAGTTCGACACCATGTACTTCCAGTCGGTCAGCGAGGAGCTCGACGCCGCTATCACGTGGGCCAGCGAGGAGAACGACGCCGACCCCGAGCTCTACACGAGCCCCTTCGACCACGAGCCCTACGTGGAAACCCTCTTCAGCCCATACCAGGAGGCCGCGGAACTCGCCGCCACCACGATCGCCAAGGGCGACGAGGCCAACAGCCTGAGTGACCGCCTCACCCTCAACACGGTGCTCATGGCGATCTCGCTGTTCCTGCTCGGTGTCGGCGCCGTCGTCAAGAGCCGGCGATCGCAGATCATCCTGACCGTGATCGCGACCGGCGTGTTCGTCGTCGCCGCCGGCCTCACGCTCGCGATCCCGTTCGTGGGACTCTAGGAGCGCTTCACACCGGCTGCCCGCCAGTCCGCCTCGGGAATCTCGGCGTTCAGGGCGGGCACCCGGTCGTCGAGCCATCGGCGCAGCACTCCCTGCCGCACCTCCTCCACGACGAGCGCGAAGCAGAAGTGGTCGCGCCAGTCGCCATCGATATGGATATAGCGGCGCCGCAGCCCCTCGTAGCGGAACCCCAGCTTCTCCACGACCCGCAGCGACGCCGAGTTCTCCGGCCGGATGCAGATCTCCATGCGGTGCAGGCCGAGGGTGAAGAAGCAGTGGTCGGTCGCAAGGGCGACCGCGGTCGGCGTCGCGCCACGGCCCGCGAAGCGTTCAGACACCCAGTAGCCGAGCGTCGCCGAGGCGAGTGACCCGAAGGTGATGCCCGAGACATTCAGCTGCCCCGCGAACTCCCCGTCGACCTCGATCGCGAAGGGGATGCCCTGGCCGGCGCGCGCATGGGCCAGGAGATTGCGGATGCTGTACTTGACGTCGAACTCGGTGGGCCCGTAGGGACTCGTCGCCTCCCAGCGGCTCAACCACGAACGATTGTCGAGCAGCTCACGCTCCAAGGCGCGCGCATCGCGCACGCGAATCGGTCGGATCGTCACCGCGCCCTCCGAGAGGGTCGGCAGGGGGGCAGCCACGGCTCAGTCCAGGGTGCCCACGAAGTCCTTGAGCCAGGGCCGGAGCTCCTCACCCAGGTCATCCCGGTCGACCGCGAGCTGCACGATCGCCTTGATGTAGTCGGCACGGTCACCCGTGTCGTAGCGGCGGCCGCGGAACACGACACCGTAGACCCCGCCCGTCGCCTCCGGCACCTGCGCCATCGTCTGCAGAGCATCCGTCAGCTGGATCTCCCCGCCACGGCCCGGCTCCGTGCGCTCCAGGATGCGGAACACCTCCGGCATGAGCACGTAGCGCCCGATGATGGCCAGGTTGGAGGGAGCCTCGCCCGGCGGCGGCTTCTCGACCATGCCTGTGATACAGACGACATCGTCCTCGTCGGTCTGCTCGACCGTTGCGATGCCGTACATATGGGTCTGCGAGGGGTCCACCTCGAGGAGGGCGACGACGCTCGCGTCACGAGCGGCCTGCACCTCGAGCATCCGGCTCAGCAGCACGTCGCGTGAATCGATGATGTCGTCGCCGAGCAGCACCGCGAAGGGCTCGTTGCCCACGTGCATCTTCGCCCGCAGCACGGCGTGGCCGAGGCCGAGCGGGTTGCCCTGGCGGACGTAGTGCATGTCGGCGAGTTCGGTCGAGTAGTTGACCTTCTTCAGCCGCTCCGTGTCGCCCTTGGCCTCAAGCGTGGCCTCGAGCTCACTGTTGTGGTCGAAGTGGTTCTCGAGGGCGTTCTTGTTGCGGCCCGTCACCATCAAGACGTCGGTGAGGCCGGCGTTCACCGCCTCCTCCACCACGTACTGGATGGCCGGCTTGTCGACGACCGGGAGCATCTCCTTCGGCATCGCCTTCGTGGCCGGGAGGAACCGGGTGCCAAGCCCCGCCGCCGGAATGACCGCTTTCGTGATGGTGAACGCCATGAGGCTTACAGTACCTTTCCCTAGGATGGCTTCTATGTCAGACGAGTTACCGAATCTGAAACGCGCCATGCGCGCCGAGCTTCGGGAACGGCGTCGCATCATGACCAGCAGCGAAGTCGAGAACGCCACCGAGCAGCTCACACTTCACCTCACGCGGCTGACAGAACGCCTAGGTGCGAAATACGTCGCGGCGTACCTACCGAATCCCGACGAGCCCAACATCCGCCCCTGGTTGAACTGGGCGCACGAGCGCGGCCTGCGCGTGCTCCTCCCCATCTCGCGCGACGACGGCCTGCTCGACTGGGTGCTCGGCGACGGCGAACACGAGCTGGAGGGCCGCTTCGGCGTGCCCGAGGCCGTCGGCGAGGTGCTCGGCCCCATCGCGATCAACGAGGTCGACCTCATCATCGTGCCGGCGGCATCCATCGACCGCAGCGGAATGCGCATGGGCTGGGGCCGCGGCTACTACGACCGGATGCTCGGGTCAATGCAGCAGCGCCCGCCGGTTTATGCTGTGGTATTCGACAATGAGCTGGTCGACGAAGTGCCCACCGACGTGCACGACAAGCCGGTTGACGGCGTCGTCACCCCCAGCGGAATCGTCGAACTTCAGCAGTCCACCTGACCGACCGGAGCATCCGTATGCCCACCTACGCCTACCGTTGCGCCTCGTGCGAGCACGCATTCGAGCAGTACCAGGCCTTCACCGACGACTCGCTCACCGACTGCCCCGCCTGCGGCACCCCTAGCCTGCGCAAGGTCTTCAACTCCATCGGAGTGACCTTCAACGGCTCGGGCTTCTACCGCACCGACTCTCGCGGCACGTCTGACGCCAAGAAGGCGACGGATGCGTCTGGCTCGGCGTCCTCTGCCGGGTCATCCTCCTCGGCGTCGTCATCGTCGTCGTCTTCCTCTGCGCCGGCAGCAGCCTCCGCCTAGCCGGGCACCAGCACCTCGCACACGAAGGAACGCATCATGCTCAAGGGCTTTAAAGACTTCATCATGCGCGGCAACGTCATCGACCTTGCCGTCGCCGTCGTCATCGGCACCGCATTCACGGCGATCGTCAACTCGATCGTCGAGAACCTCTTCAATCCGCTGATCGGTGCGCTGTTCAGTGCTGAGAGCCTAGCGACGGCGTGGCCGGTCGAGATCCCGAGCATTGGCGGCGGCGAACCTGCCGTGCTGCAGCTCGGCGCCGTCGTGGCGTCTGTGATCCAGTTCCTGCTGATCGCCGCGGTCGTGTACTTCGTGTTCGTTTTCCCGATGAACAAGTTCCGGGAGCGCATCGAGGCCCGCAAGGCCGCCGGCGCTTCTGAGACCGTCGAGCCGCCGACCGAGCTCGAGCTGTTGCAGCAGATCCGCGACCTCCTCGCGAAGGACGCGGCGACCGGCCCAGCCAAGGAGTAACGCCCGGCGGGTTGGGTCGCGGGCCGGTTTCGATACGCTCGCCGCGCTCGCTACTCAACCCGAGATACGGCCGTGACAAGACGGTCAGCCCCAGTGGGGTGGCTTGTCGCGCTTGAGGCGCTCGTCGTTCTCGCCCTCCGCGTGGCGTGGCGGCTCGGGGACCCCGGACGGGTCGTAGCCGGGCACCGGTTCCGTCGTGACGCGGCGGCGCACCCGGGGGCGGCGCTGCGGCTCGGCGTCCGGGGTCGCTGGAGACGCGGCATCCGCCCGCCGCTCGTCGTGCTCAGCCACGGCTACGCCGACTTGATGACGGGGATCGGCTCCGTGACGGGGCCCTGGCCTGCGCCGAGGAGCGCGACGACCCGGTCGGCGATCGCGTCGGGGTTGTTGAAGAGCTCGAAGGCGTGCACGCGCATGTAGTGCCAGCCGAGGCGGCGAAGCAGTTCAGGGCGCAGGCGCAGCGACTCGCGCAGGCTCGCCCCCTGCAGCACGGCGTCGGACTCGATCGTGAGGCACTTGCCGCCGTGCGAGGTGACGAGGCCCAGCTTGCCGCGGTGGCCGAGCGCGACGCGGAGCCCGCGCTTCTCGAGCCGCTTGGCGAGGTCGACGAGCATGGGGTCGCTGTCGTCCGGCACGAACTCGGCGGCCGTGCGGGCGGATGCGTCGGCCAGGATCTCGGCGAGGGCGACGGCGCCGCGCTCCATGCGCGACTCATCGATGTCTTCGGGCTCGAAGCAGGTGACGATGACCATGCCGCGGCGGGCGCGGGTCATGGCGACCGCGAGGAGCCGCTCGCCGCCGGGACGACCGAGCGAACCGAAGTCGCTCAGCACGCGCCCGTGCGGGGTGCGGCCGTAGCCGATCGAGAAGATGACGCGGTCGCGGCTCTGTGCGACGGCCTGCTCGATCGTCGCGACCGTGAAGGGCTCGGCGCGCTCGCTGAGCACGAACTCGCTCAGCTCGGGACGACCGGGCAGCGCGCCCAGCACGGCCTGCTCGACGCGCACGGCGTGCTTCTCGCTCGCCGTGATGACCATGAGCGACTCGTGCGGGCGCGTCTTGGCATGCTCGATGACGAGCTCGACCACCCGGTCGACCTCGGCATCCGGGCTCTCGACGGCGCCGGAATCCTCGTCGGGGAGGGCGCTGCCGTGCTTGACGTGCTCCAGCCTGAGGCTGCCGTGCCCGAGGAAGCTGCCCGCCCAGGGAAGCGACTCGATCTTGCCCGCGTAGAAGCGGCGGTTGACGAGCTCGGCAAGATCCTCGCCGCCAGCCCGGTAGCTGCGGGTGAGTGCGAGCGTGGGCAGGAGCGTGCCGAGCCGCGCGAGCGTCGAGTCGGCGTGCACCTCGTCGAGGTCGGTGTCGGTCTCAGCGTGCACCGTGTCGAGGGGCGTCTCACCCGTGAGCCCGATGCGGAAGGGCGAGGGCGTCTGCGTGACCGGGTCGCCGAACGCGACGGTCTGCTTGGCGCGACGGATGGCGCCGACCGTCTCGGCGAGGGTCGTCGCCCCCGCGTCGACCAGGATGACCGTGTCGAAGGGCATCGTGTCGGTGATTTGGTCGACCTCGTAGGGGGAGGCGATCCAGACGGGCGCGATCGTGCGCGACAGGTGCGGCGCGGCCCGCTGCAGTTGCTCGGAGGTCACGTGCTCACGGCGAAGGATGCCCTTGAGCTGCGTCGCCTCATCCGGCCAGTCGACGAGGCCAATGCTCCAGTTCTCGGCGAGCTGCCACGCGAGCAGTTGGGCGCTGCCCGCAGCGTGGGCCTCGTCGACGAGACGGAAGTCGGCTTCGAGGCGGTCGAGCACACCCGTGTTGGCGCCGAGGAGGGCACGGTCGCCCTCGAGCATCGATTCGAGCGCCGACTTCCACCACGCGAGTTCGAGTTCCGCGGCGACCTGCGAGTCGGGCACGTGCCGCTCGGAGAGGTCGACGAGGAGGGGGTCGAGCTGCAGGTCCTGCAGGGTCGTGCGCAGGGCGGCGCGCTCCTGGAGGTTGGCGAGGGCATCCGATTCGGCGGCGAGGCCCGCAAGCTTCGCAAGCAGCTCGGCGATCGGAAGGTTGACGAGCTCCTGCCGCGGGTCGCTCGTGCCGAGGGGGCGGTCGAGGGATGCGAGGTCCTGCTCGATCTGCTGGTGCAGCACCTGGGCGGAGGCGATGCCGGCGGGCACCTTGGGTGGGATGCCGGAGGGCACGTAGCGCTGCCACATGAGCCGCTGCTGCTGGATGCGCACGAGGCTCTCGTGCATGTCGCCGACGGAGACGCCGGGACGCACGTACTCGCGGGCGAGCTTCTTGAGCCTGCGGCGGTTCGCCCCCGACATCTCGGGCGATTCCTTGCGGGGAGCCGTCGCGGCGATCAGCTCGCTGAGCGAGCGGTCGAAGACCACGGGCTGGAACTTGTCGAGGGTGTCGCGGATGTCGGTGAGGAGCCGCAGGTAGGTGCCGAGCTCTGCGACCGACTCGAAGGGACGCATGTGGGTTGAGCTGATGAGCTCGCCCGCGCGCTCGAGCAGGCGGGGCACCTCGTCTTCCGACAGTCGCTTCGCGAGCATGTGGGCGGCGGTCGCCTGCTCACTCGTGGCGAAGTTCGCGCCGTACCAGGGCGAATCGCCGGGCCCGTAGCGGAACTCGCCCAGCTTGGCGGCCTGCACCATCGCCTCGGCGGCCCCCTTGCGGTTGTCGATCAGCCGCTCGATCGAGGTGCGGGAGAGGCGTGCCGTCGTCGACGGGGGCGTCGGGAGGAGCGCGAGGCGCGAGAGTTCGGTGAGGCAGTCGAGCACCGAGATGCCGATAACGGGGTCACGGCGGGCGATCGCGATGCGGTAGTCGAGCAGCACCTTGCGCAGGCGAACGAGCGCGTCGTCGACCTCGGCGAGCTGCGCGGGGCGCGCCTTCTCGTTGCGGGAGATCGCCCGGATGACGTCACGGCGCAGGGTCGAGGGCGAGACGGCGGCGCCGTGCAGGCCGATCTCCGCGAGGCGCTGCGTGATGCCGGTGAGGCTCGAGCGGCGCGGGCTCACGACGAGCACGCGCTTGTTCTGGTGCACGAGGGCCCCGAGCGCGTTGACGATCGTCTGCGTGCTGCCCGTGCCTGGCAGGGTCTTGACGACGATCGAGTTGCCCGCGGCGATCTGCGCGATGACGGCTTCCTGCTCGCCATCCGCGTCGAGCAGCAGGTTGTCGGTCTCGGGGGCACGGTCATCCGGATGTTGCGGGTCGACGGCGACGATGCTCTCGCCGACCGTCCACTTGGCCCCGGGGTTGCCGGCGAGCGCGTCGAGGATGGGGTGCTCGAGCTGGGCGGCATCATCGACCATGCGGTCGCCCACGGAGGCGAAGGTCGACACGACGAGTCGCGGCTGCACGTTGAACCACTGCACGTGCGAGGTGAGGCCGCGCAGGCGGTCGATCACGGTGTTGGGCTTGAACGCCCCGTCGTGCTCGGCGAGCGCGACGAAGGCCTCGGCGTCGAGGGTCACCCCGTGCTGTGCCTCGAGCGCGCGGGCGAGGTCGGGGTTGAGGAAGGGGGAGCCGAGCAGCTTCATCTCGAAGTCGCGGCCGTAGCGGCGGATCGCGAGGGGGCGCAGCAGCACAGGCGCGCGGAAGTCGACACCGTCGTGGTTCCACTCGCAGATGCCGATGCCGAGGTGCACGGCGTCAATGCCGCGGGCGGCGGAGAGCTCGAGCGACTTCGAGGCGATCTCCCCCGCGGCGACGCGGGCCGAACGCAGGGCGAGGTCATCGCGGATAAGGCTCGACAGGAGCGTCTTCTGGCCCGTGATGAACTGCGCGAGCCCACCGGGGTGGGTCGTGCTGAGCTCGATGCGGCTGCGCGGGTTGTCGACGAAGTGGATGAGCGGCGAGGGCCCGCCGACCGTGGCGAGCTGTTCGCGCCAGCCCTGCCACGTGGGCTCCGCGATGTTGGCTGCCGTGTAGCGCGGGTCGCCGAGGCTCAGCGCGTGGGGTGCCGTCACCTGCTTCTCCGCGCGGGCAGCGTCGTTGGCGAGCTCGTCACCGAGCTCGTCGTCTTCCGGTTGTCTGTTGGCAGGCCACACAGCGCCCACCTTAAGCGGCGAAACCCCGAATTCCCGGTAGGCGGGGCCGGTTTTCGCCGCTTGCCGACGCTCAGCCCCGGCGCGACCCGGCGCAATACAGTGGGGGCATGGATGTCGCGTGGACCATCATCCTCACCCTCGCGGGCATCTTCGCGCTCGGGATCGTCGCGGGCTTCACCGTGTTGTTCCGCCGGGGACGGCGCGAGGGCCCTGCCCTGCACGCCTCGCGCTCGGGCGCGCCGATCGCGGTTGCCAACCCGAAGGCGGCTGCCGCGAGGCGCGCGAACATCCTCCTGGTGCAGGCGGATGACGCGGTGCGCGACGCCAGCGACGAGCTCGACTTCGCGCTCGCCCAGTTCGGTGAGGAACGCACGCGGGCGCTCGCGGCGGTCGTCGCCTCCTCGAAGCGTCGGGTCATGGAGGCCTTCGAGCTTCAGCAGCGCCTGGATGACGCGATCCCCGACAGCGAGGCGCAGCGACGGGACTGGACCGCGCGCATCGTGCACCTATGCGAGTCGGCGCAGGAGGAGCTCGCTGCAGAACTGCAGGCGCTCGATCGGCTGCGCGAGGCCGAGCGCAACGCCCCCGAGACCCTGGCCGCGCTCCGCCGCAGGGTCGAGGCGCTCCAGACCCAGCGCACCGAGGCGGGCGTCGTGTGGGCCGAGCTCCAGCGCAGCTACGCCCCCACCGCCGTCGCGAGTGTGAGCGACAGCCTCGACCGTGCCGACGAGGAACTCGACCAGGCACGCGAGGCGATCGATACGGCGGCACTCGCGGCCGACCCTGACGGGCAGGCATCCTCGTCGCGTGCCACCTCGGATGCGATCGACGCCCTGCGCTCGGGCGAGGACCACGCGCGCCGAGCCGGCCACCTGCTCGACGCCGTGAGGGCCCTGCGCGAGCAGCTGGCTGCGGCCGATGCCGCGCTTGCCGAAAGCATCCGTCACAGCCGCGAGAACCTCGACGAGGCCCGAGCCCTGCGCGACGGCACGACGGATGCCCCGGCCGGCGCGGAGGTGATCGCCGCGATCACCGCAGCCGAGGGGGCACTCGGCAAGGTCGACGAGCGCGACCCGCCGGCATCCCTCGACCGTCTGCGTGACGCCAACGCCCGCCTCGACGCCGCCATGTCGGGCGCGCGCAACGCGGAGCAGCGCCTCGCGCAGGCCCGCGAGGCGCTCGCGGGGGCACTCGTCGGCGCGCGAAGCCAGGTGGCGACGACGCGCGACTACATCGAGGGCCGGCGCGGCGGCATCGGCAGCGAGGCCCGCACCCGGCTCGCGGAGGCCGAACGCCTCCTGGCCGTCGCCGAGGCGGAGGTCGACCCCGTGCTCGCCCTCGACACCGTCCGCAGCGCCGCGACCTACGCGCGGGATGCGGATGCCCTCGCGCGCTACGACCTGCTGCGCTGAGACGCGACCGTGTCGAGGCCGATACGACCGTGTTTCGGCCGCATGGGCGGCATCCGCAAAAGTGCTGAGTCGTTGCTGTGCCTCACAGCCATCTCATCTGCGCTGCATAGTGTGAGCCGCACCACGAGTCCCACCTCCCCTCCCCCATTGCGTTGACCCCCGTGCCCTCCAATGACACGGAGACCAGCATGACCACACCACCCCGCGAGCACCCAGCCCCCCGCGCGTTGGCCACGGCGACCACGCGAATGCGGCGTGCCCTCGTCGCCCTCGTCATGGCTGCCGGGACCGTGATGGGCGCGGCACCCGCGGCCGCGGCATCCGCCCAGTCCCTCTACGTCTCCCCTGAGGGGCGGGGGATGCTGTGCGCGCTCCAGGCGCCCTGCACCCTCGCGACCGCCGTGACGGTCGCGAGGGCTGGCGCGACGATCACGATGCTCGAGGGCGACTACGGCGCGCAGCACCTCACGCGCGGCGGGGGCAGCGCAGCCGCACCTATCGCCGTGACGACCCGCGGCGCCGCGAACCTCACGCGGCTCGAGGTGCACGTGCCCCACCTGAGCTTCTCGGGACAGCGCATCACGACCGTGCTCTATGTGCATCCGGGTGCCCGCGGCACGACGGTCGAGCGCGTGCACGTCGACGGCGGCGGATCATTCATCAGGTCGACGGATGTCACGGTGCGCGACTCGCTCTTCGAGGGCGGCACGGCGATCGACGCCATCCAGGTCAAGAACTCGCGCAACGTGCTGGTCGAGGGCAACACCGTGCGCAACTACGACGAGGTGCGCGGAAACAACACGCACGTCGACTGCGTGCAGGTCTTCGAGAGCCACGACGTGACCCTGCGCGCCAACAGCCTGCGCGACTGCAGCAACTCCGCCGTCATCCTCTCGCCGGGGGCCGGCACGGGCAGCTCAGGCATCCTCATCGAATCGAACTTCATCCAGGGCTGCATCGTGCAGACGAGCGGATGCCGCGGGGGTGCCGCCCTCGAGGCCCGCGAGCCGACCGCCCGCGACACCATCATCCGCAACAACACGATCGGCAACGGCGCGACCCGCATCGGGCCCTCCCCCGGCCTCGTGTTCGACCGCAACCTGGTGCAGTACCTCTACGACTGCAACAGCCCGATGACCAACACGATCGTCTACAGCTGGAACACGGCGGTCTGCGCGCAGCCCTCGCAGCTGGGCAGCAACGGCAACCGCTACGGCACGGTCGCGCTCGTGAACCAGGCCGCGGGCGACCTGCACCTGCTCGATCATGAACACGCGCGCATCCTCGACGGCTTCGGGCTTGAGCCCGCGCCCGCCGACATCGACGGCGACCCCGTCTCGCCGCACATCGCGGGGGCCGACATGCCTCCCGCGGGGGCGCCAGCACCGGAGCCCGGGCCTTCGCCGGAACCGGAGCCCTCACCCGAACCGGAGCCCGAACCAGAACCCGAACCCGCGCCCGGCACACTCACGGCGGCTCCCGATGGCAGCGGCGGCGATTGCACGGCCGAGCCTCCCTGCTCCCTCACGACCGCGCTCGCGAGCGCGCAGCCGGGCAACCACGTTGCGCTCCTGCCGGGCGACTACGGGTCCCCGACGATCACGGCGCCGGGCGGGACTGCGGATGCTCCCATCACCGTCACGGGCGCGGATCACGGCCTCAGCTCCTTCGGCAAGCTGACACTCGCGACTCCCCATGTGACGTGGTCGAGCATCCTGACCCGCGGTGGCATCGCCACGACCTCGGCGGCGAAGGGCACCGTGCTGGACTCCGTGCGCGCCAACACCGTCGGTTTCTACATCACCTCCGCCGACACGGTCGTGCGCGATTCGAGCCTGCGAGACGGCTCGGGCGGCGACGGCATCCAGGTGCGTGGGGCGCTTCGCGTGACGGTCGAACGCACGAGCATCCAGGGTTTCGGGGGTGCCGGAGACTGCCTGCAGGTCGTCGGCGGCGGCAACGTGACGGTGCGCGGGTCGGCGCTCGCGACATGCGGCGGCAACGGCATCCTGCTGACGTCGGCGCCCAGGACCGTCGTGATCGAGGGCAACTCGATCGCGGGTACGGGCCGCGCCTCGATCGACGCGCGCGAGGGCGTGCAGGTGACGCTGCGCGACAACACGACGGACGGCACAGTGCTGCAGTAGGACGACGTACCCCGACCCCGCCGCCTGCCCCGCTTGAGGGGGTGGCCAAAGCGCCACGGATGGTATTGGATGGCGGCGGGGAACACCGGGGGGCGGTGTCTCAGTGATTTGGGGGAATGTCCCCCAAACTGAGGACACGGTGCGATACGCTTCTGCAACCCGAGACCTCCCCGAAAGGGACTGAACACCCGACAGTCCCCGGCAGGAAGAATCGCAACGCGGGAGTGCTGACATGACCGATTCGCTCAACAACGCCACACCCGCAGGCTGGTATGTCGACCCGATGACGCACCAACACCTGCGGTGGTGGAACGGGCAGGCGTGGACCGAGAGCGTCGCTCCCCTGCCCGGCGCGCCCGCCGCGCAGCCCGTCGCGCCCGCGCCGCGCGTGCAGCAGCGCTTCGCGATCGGTGCCGCTGACGACAGCACACAGGCGGCCGCGGCCCAGACCCAGTCGGCAGCCGAGCGCTTTGCGCCCTCCTCGGTTCCCGCGCAGGAGCAGCACGGCGAGGAGCAGGGCTTCAAGACCCAGGTGCCCGCCTACGCCGCCCGCGTCGAACAGCCGCGGGCAGAGACTCAGCCGAACGCCCAGCCCGCCATCCCGTGGCCGGCGATGGGCAACGCGACGACGCAGGCCGCCGGCCACTACACCCCCCAGTACGGCGACGCCCTCGACCTCCTGAAGGGCACCTCCCTCGTGAGCGGCTCGGGCGGCCCCGATGCCGCTCCCGCCTACCGCCGCACCTCGACAGCGCCGGTCGACACGGCGACGGATGCCTCAGCCGACGCCTTTGCCCAGCCGCAGCGTCTCGACCCTCCCCACGCCGAGGTGCGCCCCGACCTGGCCTTCGCGACGCGCCAGCAGCAGGAGGAGGCCGCCCGCGCGGCGGAGGAGGCCCACCTGGCCGAGCTCGCGCGACAGGAGGAGGCCCGTCTCGAATGGGACCGCCAGTTCCAGGCTCAGCAGGCACAGGCCGAAGAACTGCGGCTCGCCCAACTCGCGCAGGTGCAGGCGCAGCTGGACCAGGCACAGCAGCAGGCGCAGCAGGCGCCGCAAGCGGCATCCGAGCCCGACACCGAACTCGAGTCGACGCTCATGTCGCGTCGCCAGCGCCGCGAGAAGCCCGAGCCCGTGCCGCCGGCGCCGGCCGCCGAGCCCCGCGACCAGGACGACCGTCACGACGACGTGTGGGCCGGGCCGGAGGACCGCAGGGCCGAGGTGAAGCCGCAGTGGTCGACGGTCGGCAGCGCTCGCGCCGCCGAGCGCCAGTACGCCGCACCCAGGTTCTGGGGCACGGTGTCGGTCTGGCTGCTCACGATCACCCCGTGGCTCGGCGCGCTCGCCGCCTTCGTCGCGCTCGCGCTCTTCGATGCCTGGTCGCTGCCGGCCCTCGGCGTGCTCGCGCTGCCCTGGCTGATCGGCGTGCTATGGGCGCAGCAGGATGCGACGCGCCTCGGCGACTTCGGTCACGAACGCCCGGCACGCGCCGCCTGGGCGATGCTGACCGCGCCCGTCTACCTCGTCATCCGCACCATCCGGGTGCAACGGGAGGTCGGCACCGGCACGGCACCCCTGTGGGTGTGGGCACTGAATGCTGCCGCAGTGATCGCCATCGTGGCATCCGTCGGCCTCGCACCCGACGCCCTGCCCGCCTACCTCGTGACCGCCCTCGAGCCACTCCGCGAGACGGCGGGCGCCTGGCTGGGCCGCTGACGCGCCTCAAACCCGGGGCCTGAACCTTCACTGAGTATCACCCCACCGGGGCGACTCGCGAGCCTATCGTGGGGCCCATGAGCACCCACGAACACGACCGGCGCAACCGCGCGGCTGCCCCCGGCGGCGCCCTCTCGCCCGGCTCCACAGCGACGGGCGGCGGGTCGACCAGGGAGCAGTGGCGGGCCGAGTACGGCATCGAACCGCCGACCGTGCCGCCCTCCCCCGCCAACCCGGACGCGCTCATCCGAGGCCAACGGGTCACAACGGCTCATGACATGGAGCCGGGACCCGAGAACGATTCCGCACAGGCGCCGACCGAGGCATCCGTTCCCGAGGTGCAGCCCGCCGGACCGGCACACGCCGACGCAGACCTGAAGCCCGCCAAGACCCCATTCACCACCGACACGCAGGAGGAGCAATGATGGATCGCACACCGCACCCCGAGCAGCCCGCCGAGGGCACCGACCAGCCGGCCTACACCGAAGAGGAGGGCAGCGACGGCGAAGTCACCGACGACCCCGTCGGCGAAGACGTGCTCTCGAAGCTTCCGGGCGGCGATTCCCGCGACGTCGGTAACGCGGCCGACCCGGGTGAGGGCGTAGGCCCCGAGGCCCACGGGCCACTCCCGTAGGAGTCGACATGAGCAGGGAATACGAGCCCAACCTCGACGACGAACGCGAGGAGGAGTTGGTCGACGAGCCGGAGGTCAAGGCTCCCCCGACCATCGACCCCGATGAGCGCATCGAGGTTGAGGAAGACGACGACGTGCCCTTGGACGACGAACGTCCCGTCTAAGAAATGACCACTGAGCGCTGAGCACGCCAGCGGGCTCGGTGGGTGCGGCTATGCCGTTGCCCGCCGGGCCCGCTTCTTCTGTGCCGCGGCGAACATCGCCATGAAGACGACCGTCGTGATGGCGCTTGCCGCGAGGAGCGCGAGGGCGACGGGCTGGGTGATCTCCCGCCCGCCTGTCATGAGCGCGACGGCGACCGCGACGATCGCGTGCACGACCGTCGTGAGCGCCACGCGCTGCGGCACCGAGCCGTTGCCGAGGTGGCCCAGCAGCACCGCGAAGGCGGTCACCGCGAGCACGACGGCGCCGACCGTGAGCGCGGTGTTCTGCATTGGGAACATCTGCACGACCCAGAAGGCCCACACGAGTCCCACGATGATGGTCGCGAGCAGGCGGCTGCCCGCGAGCTCCAGGATGGGCTGGGCAAAGCCCCGGATCGCGAGTTCCTGAAGCGCCGCCGCAACGATGATGCCGATGACCGTGACGACGGCCGGCACGCCCTCGATGCCGAACTCGGCGACGGGCAGCGCGACCCCGGCGAGCGCCAGAGCCGCGAGCGTCAGGCCGACCAGCACCGCGGATGCCGCGACCCCGAGCACGAGGTGTGCGATGACCTGGCGGCGCGCGACGGGCGCGGGCCACAGCCCCTCGAGCGCCCGACGGTGGCTCGCCCACGCCGCGAGGGCACCGGCTGCCGGCCCGAGTGCGGCGAGCGGGAACACCCCTGCCGCGACCCCGCTGAGGTCCTGCCAGACGTCGAGCACGACCGAGACGATGCCGGCCGTGACGGCGAAGATGACAAGGGGAACGAAGGCGCGCTCAAGACGCGAAGTGTCGGGGGTAGGCACACTCCATCGTACGGGTGGTGCGCCACCCTCCCGGGACTCGGCGGCTTGTCAGCCGAGCGTCTCGAGCAGACGCCTGCAGCTTGCGGCACAGCGGCGGCAGGCCTCCGCGCACGCCCGGCAGTGCTCGTGCATGTCGGCGTGCGACTCGCACTCGGCACCGCACGCCTCGCACGCGGCGATGCATGCGGAGAGCAGCGACGCGAGGATCTCGGTGTCCCCGCTGCCCTGCCTGCTCAGCACCCTCAGGGTCGCGTTGCAGATGTCGGCACAGTCGAGGTCGGTGCGGATGCATCTGCGAAGGTGGTCGACCGAATCCTCGTGCAGGCAGGCATCCGCACATACCGTGCAGGCCTGCATGCAGGCGGCGATGTCATCGATCACGGCCGCCAGGTCAGACACGTCTGCGCCGGCCGCCGGGTGGCTCTTGAGTATCGTCTCTGTCGTCATGCGGGTCACGGTACGACGGGCACCCCAGCCATACGGCGAACGCGCAGGGACTTGCCAGCATGGCTGCGGCGGGGCGTGCCTACCGTGTGCGCATGAGCGAAACAGCCAGCACCCAGGGCGGGGTGCCCTTCCACCCCAAGACCGCGATCATCACCGGCTCAGACTCGGGCATCGGCAAGGCGACCGCCGTCGCCCTCGCCACGGCGGGGCTCGATGTGGGCATCACGTGGCGCTCCGACGAGGAGGGGGCCCAGGAGACGGCGAGGCAGGTGCGGGAGCTCGGAGGCAAGGCCGTCGTCGCCCACCTCGACCTCACCGATGTGCCCGGATGCGGCGACGTCATCGACCAACTCGCCGAGGAGCTCGGCGGCGTCGATGTCTTCGTGAACAATGCCGGCACGGGCGCGAGTGTAGGCCTCGTCGACATGAGCTACGAGCAGTGGCGCGAGGTCGTCACCACCGACCTCGACGCGGCATTCGTGTGCATGCAGCGCGCCGCCCGCCGCATGGTCGCCGCGGGCCGGGGCGGCCGCATCATCGCGGTGACGAGCGTGCACGAGCACATGCCGCGCGTCGGCTCGTCGGCCTACGACGCCGCCAAGCACGGGCTCGGCGGGCTCGTCAAGACGGCCGCGATCGAGCTCGGGCACCTCGGCATCACCGTCAACTCGGTCGCCCCGGGAGAGATCGCGACGCCCATGACGGGGCAGGAAGACGAGAATCCCCGCGACGCGGAGCGGCCCGGCGTGCCGCTGGGGCGTCCGGGAGACGCCCGGGAGGTGGCATCCGTCATCGCGTTCCTCGCCTCGGAACACTCCTCCTACGTCGCGGGAGCGTCCCTGCTCGTCGACGGCGGAATGGTGCAGATGGGGCCCCAGGCGGGCTCCCACATCGAGAGCAACGAATGGCGGTCGCCCGACAAGCAGTAGCGACAATCCCTCGCTCCCCACCTTGAATCCCCAGCGGGGTTGGCGTATCACCTGACCCAAGGCACAAGCACGGGAACCCGAGGAGGGCGAACAATGAGCACGCCAGGAGATCGCAACGACCCCGCCGCACGCGATGCGGCGGCAAGGGATACAGCGGCACGGCACGACGACGACACGCTGCGACGTGACACGGCAGTCGGCGACGACCGCCGCGACTATGCGCCGACCGCTGCGCCGGTGTCGGCGAGCGCCGCATCCGCCAACACGGGCAGCAACGCTGCCGCCGTCCCTGTCGAACAACGCAGCACCCTCCGCGAGGAGGTGCTCGAGCGGGAGGAGGAACGCTTCGGCGGCATCAAGGTGGGCTCCGCCTTCTTCGGATGGCTCGCCGCCGTCGGCCTCGGAGTGCTGCTCACGGCCCTGGCCGCGGGCATCCTGACCCTCCTCGGACTCGAGGTGGGATTCGGCAACGCGGCGGAGGCCGCGGAGGACAACGCCGACACGGTCGCCCTCGTCACGGCCATCACGCTCATCGTCGTGATGTTCGTCGCCTACTTCTGCGGCGGATACGTCGCCGGGCGCATGGCCCGCTTCGACGGTGCCAAGCAGGGGCTCATGGTGTTCCTGTGGGGCCTCATCATCGCCGTCGTGGTCGCGATCATCGCCGCCATCACGGGTGACGCCTTCAACCTGCTCAGCAACGTGCAGGCCCTGCCGAGCATCCCGCTCGGCGACACCGATGTCACGGCCGCGAGCATCATCACGGCAATCCTGCTGGCCCTCGCGATGCTTGTCGGTGCGGTGCTCGGCGGCATGGCCGGCATGCGATTCCACCGTCGCGTCGACCGAGTGGGGCTGGGCCGATGATCGAGAACAGCGCAGTCGGAAGCATCATCGGCGCCCCCGCAGTGGGGCCCGATGGGGAGAAGATCGGCACGGTGGGCCAGGTCTTCGTCGAACCGCACACGAGCATGCCGAACTGGGCGACCGTGCACACGGGTCTCTTCGGACGGCATGAGACCTTCGTGCCGCTCGACGGAGCCACATTCGACCGCGAATCGCTCCACCTGCCCTACGACAAGGACATGATCAAGGACGCGCCCCACGTCGAGACGGACGGCCCGCTCAGCCCTGAGTCGGAGGCGGAGCTGTACCGCTACTACGGCATCACCCCCGATGTTCCGGATGCTTCGCCGGTCAAGTCCGAACGGGACGCCACGACCGAACGCGACGCGCACGACGCGCACGACGCTCACGACTCGCACGACGCCGGGGGCGAAAGCGCGCCGCCGCTCGGCGTGCCCGTCGCACACACCCCGGCCAACGCGCATGACCGTCACCCCGACCCGGACGCGGCCGCGGCGGGGGCCGAATATGCGGAGGAGTCGCGTCGGCAGCAGGGCGAGGCATCCGACACCGCTGGCGACGGCGTGGCCGACGACGGCACGGCGCCTCACAAGGACGGCCCGCGCCACCGCGCCTGACGCTTCACCGTCGACGCCGTCACCCTCGGGTGGCGGCGTCGATGCGTGTGCGCTCCTGTGCCTTTGCTCAATATCTGTGCGGTGACGGATGCCCCGGCCTAACGTCTGCGGCATGAGCAACATTGACGACACGAACCTGGGCGGCACCGACGGTCTCGGCGGGCAGCCGTCGGACCTGGGCGCCGACGCGAACCCCTTCGAGCAGGGCACGGGCGACCCCGTGGGCGCTGGCACGGTCGAGACGCCGAACGTCGATGGCGGCCGACCGGAGGGCGCACCTGATGAGGACGCGACATCCGATGACCCTGCGCCCCGCGACCCGGTCGACGCCGCGGCGGAATCGAAGCAGACCGTCGTGAACGATGCCGTCGCCGGGGAGCCTGTCGAGGGCGCGCCCGAGGGCGACGGCCCCGGGCTCATCGAGCCGATCGAGGGCGTCGGCGACGACGAGGAGAACCGCGCCGAGTTCGACGCGACCGATGGCCTGGCAGAGGATGCGCCAGACCAGATCCAAACCGACCCAGAGGGCGATATCGCGAACCGTTGAGTCTCCGGGCGGGCCGGCATCCGTCGCCCGCGCTATTCACAGCAATGCGGTCCTTTCTGCTCAATGCGGTCGAATATTCGGCAGCATTGAGCAGAACGGACCGCATCGTTGTGATCAGAGGGAATCGATAGCGTTCAGTCGCCGTCCGCACCGCCGTCGACGCCCCAGTCCGGCGTGTCACCGGGAGCGAGCGTCTCGGCGACATGCTGGGTCGGGGTGCCGCCGAGCGAGTCGCCCAGCGGCAGCCGCCTGTAGAGGTCGCCGCTGGCCTGCGCCGCGGCATCCGCGTGGTCGTGCCTGTCGCTCACGCTGCACCGTCCCCGCTGATGCCGAACAGGCCGATGATGAGCGCGATCGCAAGGAACGTCACCAGCTCGTGCCCGATCGTGAGGAGGGTGAGGCGGCGCGGCCGATTCTCGAAGGAGTCGTGCGTGATGACGCGCGCCGCCGTGAGGCCGGCCCACAGGATGATCGATGTGACGAGCGAGTTCCCGAGAAAGCTGCCGCCGTAGAAGTGGTGCGCGATCGCGGCAGAGCCCGCGAGCACCCACGAGGTCACGAAGCCCGTGACGACGCCGACGATGATCGGGACCCAGCCGTTGTCGTGCGGCCGCACGCGGGCGTCCTTCGCCCAGATCGTGCCGAACACCTTCGGCGTGTACCAGGTCGAGCCGACCGCGATCGTGGCGACGGTTGCGACGATGACGGCGAGCCAGTTGATTTCGGGGACCATGGCGGATGCCTCTCCGTTGAGTTGCAACGGATGCTACTCCGTCGCCGGGGCGCGCGAAATGGCCAGCCGCGTGCGGCGTACTAGCGCGAAAGCACCTCGCCCAGCTTCGCGAAGCACTCGCGCCATCCCTCTTCCGTGATGTCGCGGAGCTCCGGCGACGGAAAGCCCGACTGCTCGAAGCGCATCTGGGTCGTGCCCTCGGTCTCCTGCAGCACGACCTCGACGAGGGTCTCGGGGCCGACGAAGGTGCCGTCCACCTGCGTGAGGGTGAAGGAGACCGCGTTTGGCTCATCCGCCTTCTTCCGCTCCCCGCGCTCCGCGTAGGCGCGCCCGTTCGGGTCCTCGTACTCAATGTGCCAGGGGCCGCCGACGGATGATTCGAGCTCACACTGCGTGATGGTGAAGCCGGGCGGGGCGAACCACTCGGCGACCGTTTCCGGGTCGACCCACGCGTGGTAGACCCGCTCGCGCGGCACGGGGTAGTCCCAGTCGACGACGATGTCGTAGGTCTCTTTCGCAGCCATGGTGCCTCCTGCTTCACACTGCCGGAGCGCGCATGGCGGCTTCGGCCCTCACGCCAGCGTGCGCCGAGCGCCGCCGCAAAGTCAAGCAAGCCCACGGGACTCGCAGGTGGGGTGCAGTCGGCGTCCGGACCAGAAGCGCAGGGATGGCACGACCAGCCTCGCCCGCCACAATGGGTGCATGAGCAACCCCTTCTCTGACACCTTCCCCCTCGCCCTCGGCGGCAACACCTTCGGCTGGACCAGCGACGAGGAGACCTCGCACGCCGTGCTTGATGCGTTCGTGGCATCCGGTGGCAACCACATCGACACGGCCGACTCGTACTCCGCGTGGGTGGACGGACACGTGGGCGGCGAATCGGAGCAGGTCATCGGCAGCTGGCTCGCCAGGCGTGGCAACCGCGACAGCGTGACGATCGCGACGAAGGTCTCGCGGCATCCGCAGTTCAAGGGACTCGCCCCCGCCAACATCGCGGCGGCCGTCGACGCATCGCTCGAGCGGCTCGGCACCGACCACATCGACCTCTACTACGCCCACTACGACGAGCCGGAGCGCCCCATCGAGGAGATCGCAGCGGCGTTCGACGCCCTCGTGACGGCCGGCAAGGTGCTCGCGGTCGGCGTCTCCAATGTGGAACCGGAGCGCATCGAAGCCTGGATCGACACCGCGCAGAAGAACAACCTCGCCGCGCCCATCGCACTCCAGCCGCACTACAACCTGCTCACGCGCGAACCCTACGAGAGCAGCCTCGCGCCCCTCGCGGCAGAGCACGGGCTCGGCGTCTTCACCTACTTCTCGCTCGCCGCCGGCATGCTGACGGGCAAGTACCGCTCGGCATCCGACATCCAGGGCACCGACCGCGAGCGGCACCTGTCGCGCTACACGAACGACGCCGCGTTCGGCGCAATCGATGCGCTGACGGATGTCGCGGCCACCCGCGGCGTCGAGCCCGCGTCGGTCGCGCTCGCCTGGCTGCGGAGCAAGCCCGGCGAGGTCGCCCCCATCGCGAGCGCCCGCAACGTCGCACAACTGGAGGCCCTCGTCGCGGGGGCGCGGCTCGAGCTCACGCCCGACGAGGTGGCGCGCCTCGACGCGGCATCCGCGTAGCCGCGCATCCGCCGCCCCTCAACGCAAAGTGCGGGTCCGGTGGCGTTGTGCGGCATAGAGCACGCACATCGCCACCGAACCCGCACAACGTTGCGAGTTGGAGCCCTAGATCAGGCGCTCTTCGCCGACCTCGGCTGCCGATGCGGGCAGGCCGTACTCGGCGAGGTACTCCACCAGGCGGCCGTCTTCACGCATCTCCTCGGCGAGGACGTTGAAGGCATCCGACAGCTCGGTGTTGGCCGGGTCGAACAGCACAGCGGTCTGCGAGGGAACGCTCGTCGACTGCACGCGCTCGTCCTCCTGCAGGACCTCGATCGTGTAGTCCTCGCCCTGCGTGGCGACGACGGCAGCGCCGTAGCCGTCGAGCGCGGCGTCGAGACGACCGGCCTTCAGGTCCTGCGCGAGGCTCAGCGAGTCGGGGTAGACGCGCGTCTCGGTGCCGGGGAGGTTCTTCAGGTCGTCGACCCAGAGGTAGCCCTCGACGGTGCCGATGGTCTTGCCGAGCAGCTCATCGACGGTGGAGTAGCCCTCCTCCGAGTAGACGCTGAGCTCGTCGAGGTAGAGCGGGGTGCTCAGGGTAACGACGTCGGCGCGAGCCTGCGTGCGGTAGAAGCCACCGAGCGCAACGTCGACGCGGGCCTGCTCGATCGCCGGGATGGCGGTCGCGTAGGTGTAGGGCGCGAATTCGATCTCGAGGCACTCCGCGGCCGCGAACTCCTTGATCATGAGCGAGTCGATGCCGGCGATGTCACCGTCCTCCTCGAGGGAGTACGGCGGGGTGTTGGTGAGGGCGACCGAGAGCACGCCATCCTTCACCGTCTCGACGCCGGTCGTGGGCTCGCAGTCGTCAGCGACCGTCGACTCGCCGGCGCTGGAGCAGCCGGTGAGCACGAGCGCCGCGGCGGCGGTGAGCACGCCGAGGCTGAGAACGCTCTTCTTCATAGTTTCTCCTCTTGTTGGTGTCAGGGTGTTGCTGTGTGATGTGGGGTCAAGCGAGGTGCTTGCTGAGGCGCTTCTCGAAGTTCTCGACCAGCCAGCCACCGGGCACGGTGATGACGAGGTAGAGGATTCCGGCGAGGGTGAGCACCTCGAGGTACTCGAAGGTGGATGCACCGATCGAGTAGGCCTGGCTCAGGAGCTCCGGCAGGCCCAGCGTGAAGGCGAGGGAGCTGACCTGCAGGATGAGGATCGCGAAGCCCATGAGGGTGGGCAGCGCGATGCGGAAGCCCTGCGGGATCAGGATGAAGCGCACGATGTCGCCCCTCTTGAGCCCCAGCGCGTCAGCAGCCTCGAGTTCGCCCTCCGGCACGGCGCGCAGGCCGGCACGGATGATCTCACTCGTGTATGCCGAGGTCGTGAGGCCGAGCGCGATCACGGTGGCGGCGAAGGAATCCAGCACGACGCCGGCCTCCGGCAGCCCGAAGTAGACCATCTGGAGCATGACGAGCGCGGGCATCCCTCGCCCGACCTCAACGACGATGATCGTGAGCCAGCGAACGATCGCGTTCCTGGCCGAGGACATGAAGGCGAGCACGAAACCGATCGGGATACCGATCACGAGGGCGAGCACCGTGACCTGCACGCTCACCCAGAGCCCGGAGAGCAGGCGGGGCAACCATTCGACCCAGTCAGTCAGCAGTTCCATGGTCATGCCCTCCTTCCGAAGCTGAGTTTCTTCTCCAGCCACCGCGAGAGCGCGGCGAGCGGGGTGCCGAGGGCGATGTAGACGGCACCGGCGATGATGAACGGCAGGAGGCCCTCACCCGAGCTGCGGGCACCCTGGCTGGTGACAAACATGATCTCGGCGACACCGATCGTGGAGACGATCGACGAGTCCTTCAGGAGGCTGATGAGCCACGTGACCATGCCGGGGATCGCAACACGGAACGCCTGCGGGCCGATGACCCGCGAGAACGTTGTCGTGCTCGTGAGCCCAAGGGCGGCGGATGCCTCGAACTGCCCCTGGTGCACGGCCATGAGCCCGCCGCGGTAGATCTCGGCGAGGTGTCCGGCCGAGATGAGCCCGAGGCCCACGATCGCCGCGGGCAGCGGCTCCCAGCGGATCAGATCGGACCCGACACCAAAGAACAGGATGAACACGAACACCACGGGCGGCACGCCGCGGAGGATGTCGATCACGCCCTTCGTGAGCAGGCGCACGACCGCGAAGCGGGAGCGACGCCCACCCGCGAGCGGCAGGGCGATCACCGCCCCGAGCGCGAACGCTGCGAACGTCACCAGCAGGGTGACGGGCACCGCGCTGAGAATGGCGAGGAAGTGGTCCATCAGCGATCCGTGATGGCCGAGAGGAACTGCTTCGCGCGGGCGGTCTTGGGTGCGGCGAGCAGCTCGCTCGGCACGCCCTCCTCGATGATCGCGCCATCCGCCATGACGATGAGGCGGTCGGCAACCTCGGCCGCGAAGTGGATCTCGTGCGTGACGACGACCATGGTCATGCCCTGGTCAGCGAGGCGACGCATGACCGCGAGCACCTCAAGCCCCAGCTCGGGGTCGAGCGCGCTGGTCGGCTCATCGAAGAGCATGATCTGCGGCTCGAGCGCGAGCGCCCGGGCGATCGCGACACGCTGCTGCTGCCCACCGGAGCACTTCTGCGGGAAGTTCTCCATCTTGTTGGCAAGGCCGACGCGCTCCAGCAGGTCGCGCGAGACCTTGTCGGCCTCCTCGCGGCTGCGGCCGAGCACGCGCTCCTGGGGGAAGGAGACGTTGCGCAGCACGTTCATGTGCGGGAAGAGGTTGAACGACTGGAACACCATGCCGACCTTGCGGCGCAGCGCGAGGAGGTCGGCCGACGACACCCGGCCAGCGAAGTCGATGTTGCTGCCGAGCACCTCGAGGGTGCCGGAGTCGGGCACCTCGAGCTGGTTCACGCAGCGCAGCAGCGTGCTCTTACCCGAACCACTCGGCCCGATGATCGCGACGACCTCGCCGCGCTTGACGTCGAGCGAGACGCCGCCGAGGGCGACATGGTCGCCATACACCTTGCGGATGTCATTGAGACGGAGGATGGTCTCCCCCGCCTTCGGCTGCGGATCGGTCATGTGGTGGTCCTTCCACGAAGCGCACGGACGGCATCCACGGTGCCCCGCTCGATCGTCGAGATGTGCGTGTCGGTCATTGGGGTCGACAGGGCGAGCAGGCCGTTGGTGCCGAGCATGACGCCGCGCTCATACGCAGCCCACCAGAGCTCACCGAGGTCGAGTTGTTCACGGATGCGCATGAGCGAGCCGTTGCCGCTCACGGCAATGCCCGCCTCCTCCAGCGCAGTGCGAAGTGCATTGCCACGGGCGTTGAGGGATGCGATGGCCTCTTCGTCGAAGAGCGCCATGGCGACTCGGCCCGCCGTCATCGTAATGGGGTTGGCACTGAAGGTGCCGCCCCATCCAACGTTACGCTGCCCGAGCGGGTCGAAGACGCCGAGCACGTCCTCCCGGCCGCCGACGGCGCCGACGGGGAAACCGCCGCCGATGATCTTGCCGGCGCTGATGAGGTCAGGCTTCACGCCGTAGGCCTGGGCGAGCCCGCCGAAGGCCATGCGGAGAGTGATGACCTCGTCGACGATCATGAGGGCGTCGACGCGACGGGTGGTCTCGCGAACGTGGTCGACGAATGCCTGCTCGGCGGGCACGAGGCCCGCGCGGTTGGGCATGAGGTCGATCAGCACGGCGGCGAGGTCGGAGCCTGCCTCGGCGACGGCCGCGTCGAAGGCGGCACGGTCACCCTGGGGCACCTCGATGACGTCGCTGCGCACCCCGGCGGTGACTCCGGGAGCCGTGACCGAGACCACGGCGTCGGAGGTGCCGTGGTAGCTGCCCTCGAAGCGGATGAGCTTGTCGCGACCCGTGAAGGCCCTCGCCGCACGGATGGCGGTCATGACCGCCTCCGTGCCCGA
This sequence comes from Salinibacterium sp., assembly GCA_015234465.1. Lineage (GTDB taxonomy): Bacteria > Actinomycetota > Actinomycetes > Actinomycetales > Microbacteriaceae > Homoserinimonas. Next base: position 437,562 of record JADGNA010000008.1, read on the forward strand.
GTTCGAGAAGCGCCAGCGCTCGTGGCCCGTGCGGGCCGCGAGCATCTCGGCGAGCGTGATCTCCGACTCCGTCGGCAGGCCGAACGCGGTGCCCTGCGCCATGAGCGGGGTGACCGCCGCAGTGACGTCGGGCTGCGCGTGGCCGTGGATGAGCGAGGTGTAGTTGTTGTTGCAGTCGATGACCTCGTGCCCGAGCTGGTCGGTCACGATGGCCCCCTCGCCCTTCACCGCGTAGGGCGGTGCCGGGGGCACGTACAGCGTGGAGCGGGTGTTGCCGCGCGTCATGACCCGCTTCGCCCGTGCGGGCAGCGGGTGCACGAGGTAGTCGTCGCGCTCCGGCACGACGGTCGTCATGCGGCGCTCACGATCGTGCGGTTCTGCTCGCGCATGAAGCCGGGCAGGTAGTGGAGGCCGAGGCCGCCCTTGCCTGAGGAACCCGAGAGCTTCCAACCGCAGAAGGACTGCACGCCGGGCCATGCACCCGTCGTCGCGCCGTCGGCACGGTTGGAGTAGAGCACGCCGGCCTCGATCTCGTCGTAGAACTGCTCAACCTCGTCGTCGACCTTGGAGAAGACGCCGGCGGAGAGTCCGTAGTCGACCGCGTTGGCCTCGGCCATGGCGGCGTCGAAGCCGTCGACGCGGATGACCGTCAGCACGGGCGCGAAGAGCTCGTCGCGGGTGAGCTTGTGGCCCTGCGGCAGGTTCTCGATGATCACGGGGGCGAAGAAGTTGCCCTCGCGGTCGAGGCGGCCGCCCGTGACGATGTTGCCGTCCTTCTTGCCGAGCGCGATCGCCTCGTCGACGCGGGCCGCGATGGCGTCGTCGATGACGGGGCCGAGGTTCGTGCCACCGTCGATGGGGTCGCCCACGACGAGCTGCTCCGCACGCTCCTTGAGCTTGGCGACGAGCTCGTCAGCGACGGATGCGTCGACGACGACTCGGCGGCACGCGCTGCACTTCTGCCCCGAGAGGCCGAAGGCCGAGCGCACGATGCCCTCAGCGGCGGCGTCGAGGTCAGCGGATGCCGCGACGATGGCCGGGTTCTGGCCGCCCATCTCGGCGAGCACGGGGCGCTGGTAGCCGCGGGGGCCGGGGGTGTTGAAGAGCTGCCATCCGACCTGCGCGGATCCGGTGAAGGCGATGCCGTCGACGTCGCCTGCCGCGAGGGCCTTGCCGACCTCGGCACCACCGTGCACCGTGTTGACGACCCCGGCGGGCAGCTCGGCCGCGATGATGTCGGCGATGATCGCGCTCGAACGCGGCGTCTTGTCGCTCGGCTTGAGCACGACCGTGTTGCCGGTGACGAGAGCAGCCGACATCATGCCGACCGTGAGGGCGACGGGGAAGTTGAAGGGCGCGATGACCGCGAAGGTGCCGTAGGGCACAAGCACGTCGAGGTTCTTCTCGCGCTCGGTCGACTTCTGCTGCGCCTGGTAGCCGTTGTTGACCTCGAACTGCGTGCAGTAGTGCTCGATCATGTCGAGCACCTCCTGGGCCTCGCCGTAGGCCTCGAGGCGGGTCTTGCCGGTCTCGGCCGAGACGATCGCGGCGATCTGCGTGAGCTGGCGCTCGACCTCGTCGCGGGCGGCGCGGAGCTTCACGTTGCGCTCGGCGTAGGGGGTCTTGCGCCAGGCCTTGGCAGCACCGCGCGCTGCCGCGATGGCGGCCTCGACCATCTCGGGGGTCGCAACGTAGGCGGCACCCACGCGGGTCTTCAGCTCGACGGGGTCGATGCGCTCGACGATCGCGTCGGACTCGAGACGCTCCCCGCCGATGAGGTTCTTCTCGATGGGCGAGGGCTCGGAGCGCACGGCAGCGAGTGCCTCTTCGTAGGCGAGGTCGAGCTTCTCATCGCCGAGGCTGGTGGAGGCGTAGTTCACTTTGGCCATGGGGGTGTCTCCTTTGTTTCGGTGCTGCCGGCCGGGCTGCGGTGCAGCGACTGGTCGGCCGGCGTTCGTGCTGCCGGTCAGGCGGCCGAGGGTCCGCTGGGTGGGGGGCTGTCGGGGGACCCTTCAGGGGCGTGCCCGTGCAGGTGCGCGAGCGGTCGCATTCGGATGGGGGTGACCGTGCGACCGGTGGACCCATGCGCCGCAGGGGGTGTCGCGGGCGCAGTGCGGGCTCCGAGCGTGACAACTCTGCACTCTGTGGTCAAAGGGTTCTCCTTGTGAATTGCCGCGTTGCAACTCGGCAGCGTTCTCGGGGCCTCCGGGTTGTGAAAGACTACAGTACTATCGGTTTTAGGCAAGCCTGCGTGAAAACGGCAGGAATTCACACGACCGAAACACGCGTGAGAGCGCTGTTCCGGCATGCCCGAAAACCGCGATGACGGATGCCCCGACGCCGGCCCGACGGCATCAAGACGCGACGAATGCACCCCAAAAGGGGCAACGCCGCGCAGCGGAAATTGGCCTCGATCAGCCCTGTTCGAGCCGCGCGACGAACCAGCCGTGCACGCCCGTCGCGACCCGCTCACTCACGCTCGCACCCGTGCGCCGCAGGAACGGCTCCAGCAGCAGGCCCGGGCTCAGCAGCGGACGGTTCGACGCCACCACCCGGTCTTCGTCATCGACCAGCACGACATCACCGTGCGGGCGCAGCGCCGCAGCAAGGGCATCCGTCACCGCCACGACGTTGAGGTCGGCGGCGACGACGCCCAGGAACTCGCCCTCGTGCGTGAGTCCGAGCGAGGCCGTGATGGCGTGGTCATCGGTGCCCCAGGCGTCAATGAAGGGGCCCACGATGGCGAGGCCCTCCGAGTCACGCGCGGCCCGGAACCACCGCGAGCCGAGGTAGTTGTAGTACGAATCTGACTCGGGGTTGAAGACGTGCTGCTTGCGGGCCACGCGACCCTCCTCGGCGCGCCACCACAGCATGCCCGAGTCATCCGCCTGCTCACACGACCACACGAGGCCCGTGCCCTCGACCATGTGGGAGCGGCCAAGCACATCGACACACAGCGACTCAAGGCTCGCCGCCATGGCCGCGACGTGCTCGGCCCCGTAGCGCCCCTCGGCCCGCAGCGCGAGTGCGCCCTCAGCCAGCTCGTGCAGGTCATCCCGCACGATCGCGACGACGGCGTCGACATCCGCCGCAAGGCCCTCGCCGTTGCCTCCCCTGCGTTCGCCATCGCCGCTCATGCGCTCGCCCTCCGTGAGACCTCGTGATGCAATTCCAGGATGCGGTCGCCGACGTGGCCGAGGAGCGCCTCGATCAGTGCGTGCGTCCCCTCGGCGTCCCGCGCCGAGACCGCCTCGAGCAGCGCGAGCGAGCGCTCGGCCACAGCGGAGCGGTGCTCCCCCGAGCGGAACACGAGCATCGCGTGGGGCGCATACTCCACCTGCGATGCGATCGCCGCACGGCTCAGGCGCGCCGAGCGCGAACTCGCCGCCAACTCGATCAAGAATCGCGAGTGCGCTCGCCGCGCCGCCATCGCGTTCGAGGCCTCGCCGAAGCTCTCGAGCGTCATCGACAACGACTGCGTGTCCTGGGCGGATGCGCGCTCCGCAGCCAGCACGGCCGCCTGCGAGAGGATCGCCATCTGCCAGTCGAGCAGGTCGCGCACCTCGATCACGCTGAGGGCCGCGAGCGAACGCTCGAAGTAACCCATGTTCGATTCGTCGGGCGCGATCACGAAGGTGCCGCCGGAGCGGCCGCGCGTCGTATGCACGAGCCCCTCCTCGCGCACGACCTTGAGCGCATCCCGCAGGGTCACTGGCGAGATCGACAGCTGGGCAGCCAGGTCGACCTCGTTGGGTAGCTGCTCGCCGTTGGCATAGATGCCGAGCGTGATGGCGGAACGGATGCGACTCACGACCGTCTCGGTGCGCCCCGGCTCCGTGAGCGGCGCGAAGAGCACGCGGCGCGTCAGGGTCGTGAGTGAGTCAGACATGGCGGTTACACCCTAGCGACCCGCGAAGAATGCCCCCGTCGTGCGCGCGAGCGCCCAGAGGTCGTCCACGTGGGCGAGCTCGCGGGCCGAGTGCATCGACAGCAGGGGCACGCCCACATCGACGACCCGGATGCCGAGGCGCGTCGCGGTGAGCGGACCGATGGTCGAACCGCAGGGCACCGTGTTGTTCGACACGAACGCCTGCACGTTTGCGCCCGCCGCCTCTGCGAGGCGCGACCACAGGGCGGAACCGTGGGCATCCGATGCGTACTTCTGGTTGGCGTTGAGCTTGAGGAGCGTGCCGCCGCCCGCGATGGGCCGGTTGTTCGGGTCGTGCCGCTCGGCGTAGTTGGGGTGCACGGCGTGGCCCGCGTCGGCCGAGACGCACCACGACTCGGCGTAGGCGCGACGGCGGTCCTCGGCGTTGCCCTTCAGCGCACCGCCGATGCGGGCGAGGATGTCATTGAGCAGCGGCCCCGAGGCACCAGAGCGCGAGTTCGACCCCAGTTCCTCATGGTCGAAGGCCGCGAGCATGCTGATGTGCCCCTTGGCGGGCTTGGCGTTGAGCAGGGCGTGCAGGCCTGCGAAGACTGAGCTCAGGTTGTCGAGGCGGCCGGCCGCGAAGAGCTTCTCCCCCACGCCGAAGCGCGCGGGCGGGTTCGTGTCGGCGGTGAGCACGTCGAAGCCCGCGACCTGTGCGACGCTCACGCCCGCGGCATCCGCCAGCGACCGCAGGATGTCACCCCCATCCGCCTCGAGGCCGAAGACGGGCTGCACGTGCTGCTGCTTGTCGAGCTTGAGCCCGTCGTTGACGCCGCGGTCAAGGTGGATCGCGAGCTGCGGGATGCGCGCGAACGGCCCCGTGCGGGCGAGGTGCTCGCGGCCGTCGCGCGTGACGAGCCGGCCCGCGAACTCAAGCTCGCGGTCGAGCCACGAGTTCAGCAGCGGCCCGCCATAGACCTCGACGGATGCCTGGCTCCACCCATTGCTCGTCGTGCCACCGTTGGGCTTGAGCTTGAAGCCGGGCGAATCGGTGTGCGCGCCCAGGATGCGGAACGGCGTCGTCGCCGTCGCCCCCGCCGGCTGCACCCACGCCACGATCGCACCGTCGCGGATGACGAAACGCTTGCCCGCCTTCGACGGCCACGCCGCCGACTCATCGAGCCGCGTGAAGCCGGCGGCCTCGAGCATCCGCCCCGCCTCCGCGGCAGCGTGATAGCTCGACGGCGACGCGGCGATGTAACGGGCGAGATCGGCGATGTAGCGTTCGGCATCCGTCATGCGTCTATCCAAGCACGCGCCCTCTGGCCAAGCCTCCAAACGTCGCCGCAGGCGCACCCGCTCGGCACAGCCCGAGCAACAGAAAAGCGGATGCCCGTGCCCCGCTCCCCTAGCGTGGCCCCGATCACACTCGACGACGAGCAGGAGACACGCATGGCATACACCGCGATCCGACCCGAGGTGCTGAAGGCGGCCTTCGAGACCATCCCCGCCGACACCCCGTTCCTCATGCTGAATATGCTGAGGTTCCGCGAGAAGGCGCAGTACGAGGGCCAGGAGAGCGAGCTGAGCGGGCGCGAGGCCTACGGCGTCTACGGCAAGCAGGCCCGCGCCTACCTCGCCAAGATCAACGCGGAGGTCGTCATCATGGGACCGGCACACGGCACCGTCATCGGCCCAGAGGACGAGCACTGGGACGTCGTCATGTTCGTGCGTTACCCCTCGATCGCGGCCTTCGTGGCGCTCGCGAACGACCCCGAGTATGCGGAGATCGCGAAGCACCGTGAGGCGGCCCTCGCGGACTCGCGCCTCATCCCGGTGCTCGCGTAGGTCTGCTCTCGTGCTCGCGTCACCGCACACCCGATGCCGAGTTGCCCACTTCGGGCCTTCCAGAGCGCGCTGAACCCTCAATCTGGGCAACTCGGGATTGCCGCATCTCCGCTCGCCCCAATCTGGGCAACTCGGGAGCGGTCCGGCGGCGGGCTACAGCTTCTTGCCGGGGTTGAGCAGGCCCTCCGGGTCGAAGGCTCGCTTGACCTCGCGCTGGAGCGCACGCAGCGTCGGGCCGAGTTCAGCGTCGAGGTGGGCCTGCTTGAGGGTTCCGATGCCGTGTTCCCCCGAGCTCGTGCCGCCGAGCGACACGGCTAGGCCGATGACCTGCTGGTACGTCTCGTTCGCGAGGACGACGGATGCGACATCCGCCGGGTTGAACGCGACGATGGGGTGCAGGTTGCCGTCGCCGATGTGGCCAGCGGTCGCGATGGGCATGCCCATGCGTTCCGCGATCTCGTCGATGCCGTCGAGCAGCTCGGTGAGGCGTGAACGCGGCACGGAGACGTCTTCGTTGAGGCTCGCGCCCGCGACCGCCCGCATCGCCCCGTGGAGTGCCCGGCGCGACGCCATGATCGCCTCGACGCCCACCCTGTCTCGCCCGATCTCGACCGTGCTGGCACCGCAGAAGGTCGCGATCGCGGCATACTCGTTCGCGTCGCCCGTCGTGCGACCCTGCTCGTCGGACTGCACGATGAGCACCGCCTCGGCATCCGCCGGCAGGGTCGCGGTCGGCTCGAAGGCGCTGATGGCGGCGATGCTGCCTCGGTCGAGGAACTCGAGGATGCTCGGCCGCCGCTCCGACGCCATGATGACGTCGGCCGCCGCGAGCGCCGACTGCCGGGTCGGGAAGGCGGCGAGCACGCCGACGGGCTCGGCGGGTCGCGGCAGCACGGCGACCGTCACCTCGGTGACGATTCCGAGCGTGCCCTCGGACCCCACCATGAGCGCCGTGAGGTCGAGGCCAGACACCCCCTTGACGGTGCGGCGTCCCGTGCGCACGACGTCGCCGTTTGCAAGCACGACCGTCAGGCCGCGGACGAAGTCGCGCGTGACGCCGTACTTGACGCAGCGCATCCCGCCCGCGTTAGTCGCGACGTTGCCCCCGATGGTCGAGATCTGCCACGAGCCGGGGTCGGGCGGGTAGAAGAGCCCGACCTGCTCGACCGCCGTCGCGAGGTCGTAGGTGAGCACGCCCGCCTCCACGGTCGCCACCTGGTCGGCGACATCGATCGAGAGGATGCCGGTCATGCGTTCGAGGCTGAGCACGAGGCATCCGTCGACCGCGTTCGCCCCACCCGCGAGCCCGGAGCGGGCGCCCTGCGGCACGATCGGCACGCCGTGCCGGGCGGCAAGCCGCACAACGGATGCGACCTGCTCGGTCGAGCTGGGAAAGGCCGCCGCGAGCGGCACGCCGACCCCCGTGCCGTCAGACAGGTCGCGGTCGAAGGGCAAAGCGGCGTCGCCCGCGAGGAGTTGCTCGGGCGCGAGGAGTGCAGAAAGGTCGTCGATCAGGGATGGAGCCATGCCTCCATCCTCGCGCAGGCTCGGTGCGGCTAGCGCTCGACGAGGATGCCGTCCTCGTCGCTCCAGAGCGTGCGGCCCGGCGTGAAGGTGACCCCGCCGAACTCGATCGAAACGTCGAGGTCTCCGACGCCGTCTTTCGCACTCTTGCGCGGGTTGCTGCCGAGCGCCTTCACGCCGAGCGCGAGGCCCGAGATCTCGACCCTGTCGCGGATCGCCCCGTTGATGACGACACCCGCCCAGCCGTTCTCGACCGCGGCCGCCGCGATCATGTCGCCCATGAGCGCCGACTCGAGCGAGCCTGCGCCGTCGACCACGAGCACGGCGCCGTCGCCCGGCGAGTTGAGCACCTGCTTCACGAGCCCGTTGTCGCGGTGGCAGCGGATCGTGCGAATCGGCCCCGTGAATCGCGCGTGCCCGCCCAGGTTCTGCAGCTGCAGGCTGAGCGACTGCAGCGCCTCCTCATGCTCGTCATAGAGGTCAGCCGTCGTGAAGTCAGTCATTTCTTCGTCCTATCCGAAGGGATCGGGCGTGAGCGTGTACTTGGGCGAGAGGTACTCGTGGATGCCCTCGAAGCCGCCCTCGCGGCCGAGGCCGGACTGCTTGACGCCGCCGAAGGGCGCCGCCGCGTTCGAGAGCACGCCCACGTTGAGGCCCATCATGCCGGTGTCGAGCGAGTCGATCAGTCGCTGCCCGCGCGCGAGGTCCTTCGTGAAGACGTAGCCCACGAGCCCGTACTCGGTGTCGTTGGCCATGCGCACCGCTTCGTCTTCGTCGCGGAAGGTCACGATCGACATGACCGGGCCGAAGATCTCCTCGCGCAGGATGTCGCTGCCCGGCTTCACGCCGCTGATGACGGTCGGCTCGAAGAAGGTGCCCTTGCCCTCGATCGGCTTGCCGCCCGTGTGCAGGGTCGCGCCGCGCTCGACAGCGTCGGTGACGAGGGCTGATGCCTTGCCCACCGCCTTCTCGTCGATGAGTGGGCCGATCGTGACGCCCTCCTCGGTGCCGCGACCGACACGGAAGCCGTTGACCTTCTCCGTGACACGGCGGGCGAACTCCTCGGCGACCGACTCGTGCACGATGAAGCGGTTGCCCGCCGTGCAGGCCTGGCCGATGTTGCGGAACTTCGCGAGCATCGCACCCTCGACCGCCTTGTCGAGGTCTGCGTCGTCGAAGACGATGAAGGGGGCGTTGCCGCCGAGCTCCATGGACGTGCGCAGCACCTTGTCGGCGGCCTGCTTCATCAGCGAGACACCGACCGGGGTAGACCCCGTGAAGGAGAGCTTGCGCAGGCGGTCGTCGCCGAGGATCGGCTCCGAGACGGAGCTCGAGCTCGACGAAGTCAGCACGTTGACGACACCCTTCGGCAGGCCCGCCTCCTCCAGCAGCTTGACGAAGAAGAGGGTCGTGAGGGGCGTCAGCTGCGCCGGCTTGATGATGACGGTGCAGCCCGCCGCGAGCGCGGGACCCACCTTGCGGGTCGCCATCGCGAGGGGGAAGTTCCACGGGGTGATGAGGTAGCAGGGGCCGACGGGGCGCTGCGACACGATCATGCGACCGGTGCCCTCGGGGTTGGTCGCGTAGCGGCCCGAGATGCGCACGGCCTCCTCGCTGAACCAGCGCAGGAACTCTCCCCCGTAGGTGACCTCGCCCTGCGCCTCCGCGAGCGGCTTGCCCATCTCGAGCGTCATGAGCAGGGCCACATCGTCGCGGCGTTCCATCATGAGGTCGAAGGCCTTGCGCAGGATCTCGCCGCGCACACGCGGGGCCGTCGCGGCCCACTCCGCCTGGGCGCCCGCCGCGGCATCCATGGCGGCTCGGGCATCGTCGGCCGTGGCATCCGCGATTCGCTTGATGACCTCGCCCGTCGCGGGGTCGCGCACATCGAGCGTGGCGCCGCCGGATGCTGCGCGCCACTCTCCTGCGATGAACAGGCCGTCAGGCACCGACTCGAGAAGGGTTGATTCGTGCGTCATTGCAACCTCCAGAGATTCTGTCGGGACGAGGGGCGCTCAGCCGTGAGCTCGGCGCCCGGCCGAGCCTCGGCACCGCTCGAAAGCGTAGCGCAACGGCTCGGTACCGGCCCGTACCGCTCTGGTACCGCCCCTAGGCCTGTCCCACCGGGGCGCGCCCGCTCACGCAGTAGAGGTTCTCGCCCATCTGCTTCGCGGCATACATGGCGTCGTCGGCGTTGGCGATGAGGGTCTCAGCCGACTCGCCATCCATGCGCACGGCGATGCCGACGCTGACGGCGGCGCGCAACTGGTACCCGTCGACCACGAAGGGCTGCTCGAGGCCGTCGATGATGCGGCGGGCGACGACCTCGGCCTCCCCCTCCTCGCGCAGTTCCGGCAGCAGGACGATGAACTCGTCGCCGCCCTGGCGGGCGAGGGTGTCGCTGTTGCGGAGGCATCCGCGCAGCCTGTCGGAGATCTGCCGCAGGAACTCATCGCCGACCGCATGCCCGTAGTCGTCGTTGACCTCCTTGAAGCCGTCGAGGTCGAGGAACATGACCGCGAGCGGCGTGAGGCGCCGGTCGGCCGTGCTGATCGCGAGCTCGAGACGGTCTGCGAGCACGCGCCGGTTCGGCAGGCCCGTGAGCTCGTCGTGGAAAGCGAGACGGCGGATCTCCTCCTGGTACTCACGGATCTCGGTGATGTCGCGGAACACGATGACGGCACCGTCGATCCGGTCGTCGACGACGAGCGGCGCGGCACTCACACCGACGTGGATGGCGCTGCCGTCGGCGCGCTGGAAGACCTCGTCCTCGCTTCGGAAGGTGACGCCCGTGCGGGCCACCGCGAGGACCCCGCAGTCGTCCTGGCCGACGCTGTGCTCGGGGTGACTGTGGAAGAGCTCGTGGGAGACGCGGCCCAGCATCTGCTCGCGGCTCCAGCCGAGCATCCGTTCACTCTCGGGGTTCACGTCGGTGATGCGGCCGTCGGGGTCGATCACGACGAGGCCCTCGCCGAGGGTGTCCCTGATCGCCTCGAGGCGCGTCTTGGCCTCGCGGATCGACCGGCGGAACTGCCGCTTGGAGATGAGGGTGTGCGTCGCGAGGCCCGTGACGGTCGCAAGGGCGATGAGGCCGAAGATGAAGATCGCGGTGGTCGCGGCATCGCGTGTGATCGAGGCGGAGGGCAGCGCTGCTGCCGGCACGAACGACACCACCTTGATGGCATTCGGATGCTCGTGCGTCTCTGCCTCGTGCGTCTCGCCACTCAGTCGCACCTGGGCGTGGTCGGGGTACGCGGTCCTGAAGGCATAGAGGCCCTCGCGAGTCGTGGCGTGCCCGGATTCGCTCGCCGAGATCGCCTGCCACGCCTCGGGGTGGCGCTCGGCGAATGCCGGGCCGGCGGTCATGAAGCCGAAGGAGTCAGCCTCGTCTGGTCCGACGATGTAGCCGCCCGTCGCGTCAAGCAGCAGGTAGCCTTCGGCGCCGATGACCTGGCGGGCCTGCTCCACGAGATGGAACCCGTCGATGTCGACGACCACGTTGCCCGCCCTCGCGCCCGTGCTGTCGCCGAGGGCCGCGATCACGCGCATGAGGGGCTGGCGGGGCTCGGCGATGGCGCCCGTCGCGTCGACCTCGAGGTCGAGGCGCGTGACGTAGGTGTCTCCCGGCCTGAGGTTGCGGGTCTCGGCGAAGAAGTAGTGCTTCGAGCGGTCCTGCAGCCGGGATGCAGGCACGCGCTGCACGCCGTCGTCCGTGCGGCGCACCGCGAGCCGTTCCCTGCCAGCCTCGTCGATGTAGCGGATCTGCCTGATCGAGGGCTTGTTGGTGACCTGTGCCTGGAAGACACTCGCGGCCGAGCTGAGGGTGCGCTCGGAGATCTCCTCGGCGAGGCTCCGCACGGCACGGGATGTCACGGCAACGCGCGCATCCGAGGCCGCCGTGTCGATTGACGACTCGATGGAACTCACCGCAAGGTCGACTCGGGCGGTCTCGGCCGCGTTGACCTCGACCGAGTCGAGCGCCTGCTGGGTGTGGAGCCGCCCGACGAAGATGGCCGTGTACGCGACGGCCAACACGATGAACGCTGCGAGGAACGGCAGGAGCACGGAGCGCGCACTCGGCCGGTGACCGGCGTCGGAGAAAAGGGTGCGCCACACGGATAGCCTCGCCCGACTAGGGGGGAATTGGGCGGGCTTCACGTGTGGCACGCTCAAATTCTAGTCCCCCAAATTACCGACAGACAGCTTCGTCTACCTATGCCGGGTGGACCCAATACAGGGCACAGGGCGTCGGTGGGTGATGACAAGGTGGAACCATGACCGACGACCTGCGCGCATCCGCCCTCTCCGTACTCCGCACGCTCGTCGGCCGACCGGACGCCGATTTTCACGAGGGCCAGTACGAGGCGATCGCGACGCTCGTCGACGGTCGGCGGCGGGCACTCGTCGTGCAGCGCACAGGATGGGGCAAGTCGGCCGTCTACTTCGTCGCAACCCTGCTGCTGCGCCAGCGCGGTGCGGGGCCGACCGTGCTCGTGTCGCCGCTGCTCGCCCTCATGCGAGACCAGATCGCCGCGGCATCCCGTGCCGGCGTGAGGGCCGTCGCGATCAACTCGACCAACGCACACGAGTGGGGCGATGTGCTGGGCGCGCTCGAACGCGACGAGGTCGACGTGCTGCTCGTCTCACCAGAGCGACTCAAAAACCCGTCGTTCAGGGAGCAACAGTTGCCGGCGCTCGTGCGGCGAATCGGGATGCTCGTGGTCGACGAAGCCCACTGCATCAGCGACTGGGGGCACGACTTCCGCCCCGACTACCGCCGCCTGCGCGACCTCATCGCCGAGATGCCGCCCAGAGTACCCGTGCTCGCGACCACCGCGACCGCAAACAGCCGGGTCGTGGCGGATGTTGCGGAACAGCTGAACCCCAGCGGGTTGAATAGCGCGCGTATCGAAACCAGCACCGCCGACGTCGTCACGATCCGCGGCCCGCTCGCCCGGGCATCCCTTCGCCTCGGCGTGCTGCGCCTGCCCGACTCGAAGTCGCGGCTCGCATGGCTGCTCACGCACCTCGACTCGCTGCCCGCCTCCGGCATCATCTACGCGCTCACGGTGTCTGCTGCAGAGGACACCGCGCGCCTGCTGCGTGACGCCGGGCACGACGTGCGCGCCTATACGGGCCAGACCGACCCGGCCGAGCGAGAGGAACTCGAGGGCCGCCTCAAACGCAACGAGGTGAAGGCCCTCGTCGCGACGAGCGCACTCGGCATGGGCTTCGACAAGCCCGACCTGGGCTTCGTGCTGCACTTGGGCGCCCCTTCCTCCCCCGTCGCCTACTACCAGCAGGTGGGCCGCGCCGGTCGCGCGACCGAGAACGCCGACGTGCTCCTCCTCCCCGGGCGGGAGGACCCCGACATCTGGCAATACTTCGCGACCGCGTCCATGCCCTCGCAGGAGCGCGCCGAGACCGTCATCGCCGCCCTCGATGTTGACACGCCCACCTCGACGCCCGCGCTCGAGGCGCGCGTCAACATCCGCCGCACGCCGCTCGAGCTCCTGCTCAAGGTGCTCGACGTCGACGGGGCGGTGCGTCGCGTGCAGGGCGGCTGGGTCGCGACGGGCCAGCCGTGGACCTACGACGCCGAGCGCTACGAACGCATCGCCGCGGAGCGCGTCGCCGAGCAGCAGCACATGATCGAGTACGAGCGCACGGATGGCTGCCGCATGGAGTTCCTGCAGCGCTCGCTCGACGACGAGACGGCGCAGCCGTGCGGGCGCTGCGACAACTGCGCCGGGCCCTGGTACCCCACGGATGTCGCCGACTCGGCCGCGGCGAGCGCCGCAACCTCACTCGACCGGGTCGGCGTGCCGCTCGAACCGCGCGCCCAGTGGCCGACGGGCGCCGACCGGCTCGGCCTCCCCGTCAAGGGCCGCATCGCCGCGGACGAACGGATGCTCGAGGGCCGCGCCCTCGCCCGGCTCACCGACCTCGGCTGGGGCAACACGCTGCGGGAGATCTTCGCGGCCGGGGCGACGGATGCACCCGCCTCCCCCGCGCTCATCGAGGCGTGCGTGCGCGTGCTCGCCGACTGGGGCTGGGAGGAGCGGCCCGCCGCGATCGTCACGGTGCCCTCGCGGTCGCGGCCGCAACTGGTGGGCTCCATCGCGGCCGGGATCTCCGCCGCCGGACGCCTTCCACACCTCGGATCGCTCTCACTTGAGGGCGGCGGGCCGGAGGGCGAGCCCGGCGGCAACAGCGCCTACCGGCTCGCCGGGGTCTGGGACAGGTTCATGGTGCCGCCCGCCCTCGCCGACGACCTCGCGGGTCTCGCGGCCGTCAAGCCGGGCTCGCCCGTGCTGCTGATCGACGACCTCGCCGACAGCCGCTGGACGCTCACGGTCGCCGCCCGCGCGCTGCAGCGGGCCGGGGCATCCGGGGTGTTGCCGTTCGTGCTGGCGCTGCGCGGCTGAGCCTCCCGCGGGTTTCGATACGCTCCTTCCTCGCTACTCAACCCACCGCTACTCTCGGCCCATGGACTCAGCGCTCAGGCCCCACGCCGACGTCTCCGTCGGGCAGTGGGTGCTCGATGCCGTCGGCGAGTGGGATTGGACGGCCGGCCTGCGCTGGCTCGTGCCGCCGATCTACGAGGCGTACGCACGCATCCTGCACCCGGCGTCCGGCCAACAGCTGAGGTGGAGCGGAGACCGGGTCAGCGGAGAAGAACAACGGATGCGCTGGCGCGAGGTCGCCGCCCGGGAGGGCACCACGCTGCATCCGCTCGCCCAGTGGGGCCTGCTGATCGCAGGCTCGACCCGGCCCAGCTTCGGGGAGGACGGCTGGCAGTACGGCGACCCGGAGCAGGGGCGCATGGACCTGGACGAGCTCGCGGCCGTCACGGAGATGCTCTCGCGCCACACCTCGACACCCGGCGAGTGCTTCGCTGCGGTCTGGGAGGGATGTGGCGAGCTCCACACCACTCGCTTTCGCTACAGCGCGGCGGCGTGGGCGCCGGCGCCCGAACTGGAGACGTACGGGTACGTGCCCCTGTCGGCAATGCCGGCATCGATGAGAGGCCCAGAAGCCGAACCGCGCCAGCATCCGGCAATCGAGGCTGCCTGGTACAACGAGCGCTTCGAGCTGCCGCACCGCGAATCGCTCCTCTTCGCGTGCGACGTGCGCGCATTCGCAGACACGGGTTGGCCCGCGCGAAGCGGGCTCGACTCGACCGGCAACTCACTGACGCCCATGGCCCTCTGGCCGAGCGACCGCGCGTGGTACCTCGCGAGCGAGATCGACTTCGACTCGACCATCGTGGGCGGCAGTCGCGCATTGGTTGACGAACTGCTGCGGCTGGGCGACACGGATGCCGCGGAGGTCCTCGAGATCTCGATCGATGCCGATCTCACGACCGAGGGCGACCGCATCAACTGAGTCGGGGCACGTCTCGCGACGAATGACCGGGTTCCGGGCAAATGATCGTGCCGCGGCGCCGTCATCTGACCGAAACCACGTCATTCGCGTCGGGATGTTCGCGTCTTTGACACTTGTAAAAGAAGCGCACCTTCCCTAGGGTGCCCCTATGGGCAGCGCCGCCAGCAGCACCGTCACTCAGACGGAACGATCGACCGACCCGAGGGCCGAGCGTTCCCGAGCGCTGCTGCTCACGGCGACCATCCGTCTCGTCTCCGAGCGGGGCACGACCGACATCTCCCTGACCGAACTGGTGCGCGAGGCGGGGGTCAGCCGCCAGGTCGCCTACCTGCACTACGCCGACCGCGACACGCTCGTCATCGAGTCCGCGCTGCATCTCATGCGCACGGAACTCACGAGCGCGACCCCCACGACAAGCGCCCGCGAGGCCGTCGAGCGGGTGACCGCCCACTTCGCCGCACACCGCAGCTTCTACCGCGCCATCTTCACCGGCCCCTGCTGCTACGCCTTCACCGAGCGGATGCTGACCCTCCTCCGCCCCTTCACTCTCCTCCTCGTCCCGCACGTCGACGGCCAGGCGCAGCTCGACGCCGCCGAGTTCCTCGCGGGGGGCGCGGGCGCCATCATCTCGCGCTGGGTGATCGACCTGGATGACGCATCCACTCCCCTGCAGATCGCCGACCGCATCACGGCCGCCCGCCAGGCGATCATCGCGATGCCGCAGGCCCCGCCTCCCGATTCATCCCTTTCCTAATTCAGGAGTCTGGGCCCCTGAACTCAGGAGCCGACACTGAAACCACAAGCCCGCCAGGCACCACCCGAAATACACCACCTCAGAAAAGCATCACCCGACACGGACTCAATGAGGAGCATCCATGACCGACAACACGACCACCCAGCCGCACGAGAGCACCGATGACCTGACGGTCACCACGACCCATGGGGCTCTCCGCGGCATCGTCGATCGGGGCGTGCGCACGTGGCGCGGCATCCCCTTCGCCGCACCGCCCGTGGGCGAGCTGCGGCTGCGCGCCCCGCAGCCGCAGGCCCCGTGGGAGGGCGTGCGCGATGCGAGCGAGTTCGGCATGGCACCCCCGCAGGTCGTCACCTTCGAGGCATCCGGAATTGGCAAGGAAACCCCCGTCGGCGAGGACTGCCTCACCCTGAACGTGAGCGCCCCACTGCAGCCCTCGGCGGAGCCGCGGCCCGTGCTCGTCTACCTCTACGGGGGCGCCTACACGACCGGCTCGAACCGCTCGACCGGCTACCTCGGCTCTCGCCTCGTCGACAACGGCGACGTCATCTACGTGTGCATCAACTACCGCCTGGGCGCGCTGGGCTTCGTGGACTTCAGCCAGTTCAGCACTCCGGAGCGTCCCTTCGACACCAACCTCGGCCTGCGTGACACCGTCGCGGGGCTCGAGTGGGTGCGCGACAACATCGCGGCATTCGGCGGCGACCCCGACAACGTGACGATCTTCGGCGAGTCCGCGGGCGGCATGTCGGTCGTGTCGCTCATGTGCATCCCGGCGGCGAAGGGCCTCTTCCACCAGGCCTTCGCGATGAGCCCCGCGCCGGCGTCCATGTACGGCCCCGAACTGCACGCCGACTGGGCGCGCCGCTTCATCGACACGCTGGGGGTGGGCCAGGCGGATGCCGCGGAGGCGCTCACGACGCGCCCCTGGGAGGACCTCATCGCTGCGAGCCGCAAGCTCGGCCACGAGTACGTCCCCGACAACCTGCCGAGCGCGCTGCCGACGGCGCCGGTCGTCGACGGTGACTTCCTGCCGAAGCACGCGATCGATGCGTTCCGCGATGGGGACGCGCATCCGGTGCCCTTCGTCGCTGGCACCGTCGACCGTGAGGGTGCCTTCTTCACGATCGTGCTCGACCTGCTGCCCACCAAGCCGGGACGCATCGAGACGATGTTCCAGCAGACAGACCCGGATGCCCGTGACCGGGTCATCGCGGCCTACCCCGGCTATCCGCGCAAGAAGGCGGCCGTCGATCTCGGCGGCGACGCGATCTTCTGGCACCCGACCGTGCAGATCACGGAGGGCCACTCGCGGCACGCGCCCACGTGGGCCTACCGTTTCGACTTCGCGCCGCCCCTGCTCAAGCTGACAGGGATCGGTGCGACGCACGGCACGGATGTTGCGGCGGTCTTCGACGGCTACGACGCGGGCCTCGGCAAGATCGTCACCTCCCTCGGTGGGCGCCGTGCCGCGAACGAGCTGTCCAAGCGCTTCCAGGGCGCACTGCTCTCACTGGCCCGGACGGGCAGCCCCGGGGCGGACTGGCCGCAGTACAACGAGGGCTCACGCAAGACGCGCATCTTCGACGCGAAGGACCGCGTCGAGTCCGACCCGCGGGCGGACCGCCGCACCGCGTGGGGCGCCTACCGCGGTCACCGCTGACGACGGGCCGACTGAGTGCGCTCGTCGGAGGCGTACTCAGTCGGCTACGCGGACTGCAGCTCGCGGAAGCGGCTCTGGTGGAATACGAGGGGCGCGACATCCGGGAACAGCTCCGAGCGCACGACCTCGAGCAGCACCACCTCGTGGTCGCCGCCGGGGAAGCTGGAGTGGATCTCGCACTCGAGCCAGAGGGCCGCGTCGTCGATCAGCACGGCACCGTGCTCACCCGCCTGCCACGGCACGTCGGCGAAGCGGTCCACCCCGCGGGCGGACAGGGTGCGGCACACCGCGCCCTGCCCCGCGCCGAGGATGCTGAGGCCGAGCCGCGTGACGCCGGACAGCGCCGGCCAGGTGGTGGAGGTGTTGGCGATGCAGATGCCGACGAGCGGCGGATCGAGCGAAACTGAGGTGAAGGAGTTCACGGCGAGGCCGACGGGACGACCGTCGACGGATGCCGCGACCGCGACGACCCCGGTGGGGAAGAGCGAGAACGCCTGCCGCAGGGCGAGGGTCGGGTCATCCGTCGTCATGGTCGTCATCGGGCCCCTCAGGCTTGCTAGTCAAGTTTGATTAGTACACTTAGGCTAACCTGTTGCACGGCCTTCGACAAGACCGCTTTGTACAGAGATGAGGACCATGTCGACCACCACCCGTCTCGTCATCCTGGGCGCCGTGCGACAGTTCCAGCCGGTGCACGGCTACTTTCTCCGCCGCGAACTCCTCAGCTGGCACGTCGACGAGTGGGCCAACATCCAGCCCGGCTCCATCTACAACGCACTCCGCTCGCTCGAGAAGGACGGCTACGTGCAGGAGGACGGCACGACCTCCGAGGGCCGCCGCCCCGAGCGCACGACCTACCGCGTCACGCCCGAGGGCGAGACCGAGTTCCTGCGGATGCTGCGCCACGCGCTCTGGAACGTCGAGACCTTCGATGTTAAGCCCGCCATGGCGCTGACGTCGTTCATGTATGCCCTCCGCCGCCAGGAGGTCATGGAGGCGCTCGAGCACCGCATCAAGGAGATCGACGCGCGCATCTCGAGCAACAACTACAACGTCGAGGACGTGCGCAACTCCCCCTCGACGCCCGCCTACGTGCGGGAGATCTTCGAGCTCTCGTCGGCGCGACTGCGGGCCGAGCAGACCTGGTCGCGCGAACTGCTCGGGCGACTGCAGGACGGCGAGTACACCTTCGCGGGCGAGTAACCGGCTACCCGAGCATCCGCTCGATCGCCTCGGGCGACAGCTGCTCGACCTGCGCGCCGAGGTGCTGCGCCGTGATGGCCCCGGCGGCGGATGCCCGGCGCAGCGCCTGCGCGATGTCGTGCCCGTGCGCGAGTGACGCGACGAGGGCTCCGCAGAACGCGTCGCCCGCACCCGTCGTGTCGACGGCGTCGACCGCGAAGGCCTCGATGGAACCGGCATCACCCTCGGAGCGCCACACGGCCCCCTTCTCGCCGAGCGTCATGACGACCGTGCGCGGCCCCGCCGTCACGAGATGATCGATCCCGCCAAGGTCGCGGGCCTCGGACTCGTTGACGACGAGGATGTCGACGTGCGCCAGCAGGGATGGGCGGAACGCCGTTGTCGGGGCAGCGTTCAACACCGTCACGGCACCCGCCGCACGGCCCGCCGAGAGGGCGGCCTCGACGGCATCCACCGGCACCTCGAGCTGGGCGAGCACGACGCCGGCGCCCTCGACGGCGACCGCAGCATCCGTCGCCGTCAGCGAGCCGTTGGCGCCCTGCGACACGATGATCGCGTTGCCCGAGTCGGGCAGCACGGTGATGTGCGCAAGCCCGGTCGGAAGCGACGGGTCGACGCCGAGCATCCGATCGTCGAGGCCAGCCGCCCGCAGGTGCGAGCGCAGGAAGGCGCCGTCGCCGTCGTCGCCGACCCGCCCGCAGAAGCGCACCTGTGCCCCGGAGCGCGCCGCCGCGACGGCCTGGTTGAATCCCTTGCCGCCGGGGAGGCGAGCGATCGCCTCCCCCAGCACCGTCTCGCCGACCGCGGGCAGGCGGTCGACGCCCACCATGAGGTCGAGGTTGATACTGCCGACGACAACGACGTCCATGGCTACGAGGCGGTGACGCGGGCCGCACGGAAGCGCGCGGCCGGGTGGTCTTCGCCGAGGGTCGGTGCGGTGCCGATGAGTCGCTCACGCAGCGTCTCGCCCTCGTATTCGGATGCCGCGACGCCCCGCTCCCGCAGGATCGGCAGCACGTGGTCGATGAAGTCGCGGGTCGAGCCGGGCTGCACGAGCGGCGTCAGGAGGAAGCCGTCGAGGTCGGCCTTCTCGGCGCGCATGCACATCTCGTCGGCGACCTGCTCGGCCGTGCCGACGAAGGGGGTGCCGCGCACGCCCTTCTCGTGCCAGTCCTTGAGCACGTCGCCGACCGTGAGGCCGGCGAAGCGCGAGATCTGCGTCTGCGAGAGTTCCGTGTGGAGCTCGGTCATGGGCGTCGCCGGGTCGTACGACGAGAGGTCGAGGCCCGTGAACATGGCGTAGGAGGCGACCGCGACGGCGGGGTCCTGCGCGTCGAGCACCGCGCGATGCTTGGCTGCAGCCTCCGCCTCGGTCGCGCCGATGACGCACGAGAAGGCCGACATGATCTTGATCGACTCGGGAAGGCGCCCCTGGTTCACCGCCTCGGCACGGATGCCACGCACCTGCTCCGCCATCTTCTCGATCGACGATCCGCCGAGGAAGATCGCCTCGCCGTGCGTGCCGCCGAAGCGCACGCCACGGTCGGAGGACCCGGCCTGGAACAGCACGGGCGTGCCCTGCGGCGAGTAGGAGGTCTGGCCGTAGCCATCCGACTTGAAGTACGGGCCCTCGTGCGTGATGCGGTGCACCTTGGCGGGGTCGGCAAAGCGGCCCTGCTTGTCGCGCTCGAGCGCGTCGGGCTCCCACGAGCCCTCCCACAGCTTGTAGACGAGATCCATGAAGTCGTCGGCCATGTCATAGCGGTCGTCGTGCGCGACCATGGGGATGCCGAAGGCACCCGCCGCGGTCTCCGCCGTTCCGGTCGTCACGACGTTCCAGCCGACGCGGCCCTTCGAGATGTGGTCGAGGGTCGCCATGCGGCGGGCGAATGCGTAGGGCTGCTCCAGCAGGGTCGAGCCCGTGATGACGAGGCCCAGCTGCGAGGTAGATGCCGCGAGCGCCGCGGCGACGATGGCCGGGTCGAGGCGAGGCAGGTCGAGGCTCTCGGTGACCGTGACATCCGGCCGCTCCCCATTGACCTCGGACCAGCCCCAGGCGTCGGCGAGGAAGACGAAGTCGAGCTTGGCGTCCTCACACATGCGGGCGATCTCGAGCCAGTAGTCGAGGCGGTCGAAGTGGTCGCGCTTGTTCTCGGGATGACGCCACGTGGCGGTTCCGGAGTCGTTGGCCTGGGCGTTTTCGAACAGGCCGAATCGCAGTTTCTTCACGGTATGTCCTTGGATTTGAAGATGGCTGTCCCCTGAGACGGGGCGGGTGACGCTAGCGGGAGACGACCTCGCCGTCGCTCCACCACAGGGCGCGCTTGCGCACGAGGGAGAGGAGCGAGACGAGGAGCACGCCGAGCACGCACAGGAGCACGATGCTGGCCCACGTCACGGGAAGGTTCGCCTGAGCGGCCGAGATGGTCACGAGTGACCCGAGGCCGGCCTGCTGGCCGGCGGCGACGAATTCGGCGACAGCCGCACCGACGACCGCGAGGGGCAGCGACACGCGTAGCCCCGCGAAGACGAACGGCATGCTGCCGGGGAACCGGAGTTCCCTGAAGATCTCCCAGCGGCTCGCGTGCAGCGTCCGCAGCACGTCGAGGGCCTTGGGGTCGACCTCACGGAGGCCGGCGAGGGAGTTCACGAGCATGGGGAAGAAGACGACGAGCGCCGTCACGATGTACTTGGGCATCATGCCGAAGCCGAAGGCGACGACGAGCGCGGGAGCGATCGCGACGATCGGGGTCACCATGATGACGACGAAGAGGGGCATGACGGCGCGCTCGAGGATCTCGAACTCCGCCATGACGACCGCGATCAAGAAGCCGGCGAGGATGCCCGCGGCCGCGCCGATCGCGACCTCCTGCAGCGTCACCAGGAAATTGATGCCGTACATCTGCGGGTCATCGATGAGGCTCATGACGATGCCGTCGATCGTGGGGATCACGTAGGGGTTCGCGATCGCCGTGACCTGCCACAGGGCACCGAACACGATGAAGGTGATGGCGGGCGGCAACCAGATGCGCCAGCCGAGGCCAGGCTTGCGACGCTTGGTGGCCACCGCGGCGACGGATGCCACGGCCTCAGTCTCGGTCATGTTCTCTGACATCACAGTCCTCCCATGACGCGGCGCAGGCTCGTGCGAACCCTCGCCTCAAGGTCCCGGAACTCGTCTGTTGCGTAGAGCTCCTCGCCGCGGGGGCGCGGCAGGTCGACGGGGATGATCTCGGCGATACGGCCCGGGTGCGCCGCCATGACGACGATGCGGTCGGACAGGATGATCGCCTCGGGCACGGAGTGCGTGACGAACATGACGGCCTTGCGGTTGGACTGCCAGAACTCGAGCAGACCCATCCGCTGCTGGTCGCGGTTCATCTCGTCGAGCGCCGAGAAGGGCTCGTCCATGAGGAGCACGCTCGGGTCGAAGACGAAGGCGCGAGCGATCGCTGCACGCTGTTGCATGCCGCCCGAGAGCTGCGAGGGGTACTTGTCGACCGCGTGGCCGAGGCCGAAGGATTCGAGCAGCTCGCGGGCATCCCGCATCGCACGCCCCGCGTTCGTGCCCTTGTTGACTCGCATCGGCAGGGTCACGTTGTCGAGCACGGTGCGCCACGGCAGCAGGGCGGGAGCCTGCGGAACGAGCCCGATCATCTTGTTGCGCGTTGCCGCGGTGACCGACTCGCCGTCGATCGTGACCTTGCCCTCGTCGGCGTCGAGCAGGCCGGCGACGACCTTCAGCAGGGTCGATTTGCCGCAGCCGCTCGGCCCGATGACGGAGACGAACTCGCCCATGCGGATATTGAGGTCGACATCCTGCAGCACGGTGGTGCGAGCATCCGTTGGCCCGAAGCTCTTGCCGACGCCACGGATGCTGACGCCTCCGTCATGCACGTTCGTCTCCGTCATCGTGAGGTCACTCCCCCGGCCAGATGAGGGTGCCGTTGTCGTAGAGGTCGGCGACGAGGTCGGCGTCCATCATGTCTTCGATCGCGGGGAGGTTCTTCACGCCGCCGTACTGCTCGACGAGCTTGTACTCCTGCTCCCACTGCGCGACCGTCTGCACGCCGGGCGCCAGGTCGGGGTTGCTCGTGACCCACGTCGACTCGACGTTCCAGGTGCGCTCGAGCTGCTCACGCGGGAAGGCGGAACCCTGGCCGTTCTCCTCCGCGAGCTCGCTGATCATGTCGATGCACTCGTCGGAGTTCGCGAGGCAGTGCTCGAGCGCCTTGAGGCTCGCGCGCATGAAGTCGGCGGCGACCTCGCGGTGCTCCTCGAGGAACTTGGTGTTGACCTCCATGACGTTGTAGGTGCCGTCGACACCCTCGTCAGCGGGGAAGAACTCGCTGAACTCCTCGCCCATCGCGCGCAGCGTCTCGGGCTGGTTCGAGGCGTAGCCGACGATCGCGTCGACCTGGCCGCGCGTGACGACGGTCGGGTCGTAGTTGGTCATCTTGACCAGTTCGACCTTGGACACGTCGACGCCCGCGTTGTCGAGCATGGCGGATGCGATGGGCGTGAGGTTGATGAAGTAGCCGAGCTTCTTGCCTTCAAGGTCCTTGAGGCTCGTGACGTCCTTGTGGGCGAAGATCGAGAAGGGCGAGGTGCTGCCGTAGGTCGCGACGGCCGTGAGGTTGTCGCTGTTGGCGGCGGCGAGCATCACATCGGATGCCGAACCGAGCGCCGTGAACTGTGCCTGGCCCGAGGAGACGAGCTGCTGGCCGTTCGCACCGGATGCGTTGATCTCGACGTCGAGGCAGAGGTCGTCGAAGAAGCCCATCTCCTCGGCGAGGAAGACGTCCATCTGGCCGGCGCTGGCCGAGTAGCCATAGCCCGAGATGTAGGTGATGGTGCCGGCGTCGCGGTTGCGCTCGCACTCCTCCTGGCTGAGGAGCGAGTCGCTCGGCTCAGCCGGTTCGGCGTCACCGGCGCAACCCGTGAGCACGAGTGCGGCGGCAGCGAACACGCTGGCGATGGATACTGCGCGGCGCTGTGCACCGCTGGCAAGAAGAGCATTCACGGGAGGTTCCTTCCTCGGGCCGGGTCCGTCATTGGATGGCAGGCCAAAGCTAACACGGTCAAGATTGAATACTCAACCTTGTCGGTTCGCAGAATGGACCGAGGAAGGCCCCCCGTTTTGGGCTGTGCCTAGACGCGCTCGATGATCATCGAGGTGCCCTGGCCGACACCGACGCACATGGTCGCGAGGCCACGCTTGGCATCCTCGCGCTCCATGCGACCCAGCAGCGTGACGACGAGGCGCGAACCACTGGAGCCGAGCGGATGCCCCAGGGCGATCGCCCCACCGTCGCGGTTCACGATCTCAGGGTCGATGCCGAGCCCGCGCACAGTCGCGAGCGACTGGGTCGCGAAGGCCTCGTTGAGCTCGACGGCGCCGAACTGGTCGATCGTCATGCCCGTGCGGTCGAGCAGCTTCTGCGTCGCCGGGATGGGGCCGATGCCCATGACGGGCGGCGCGACACCAGCCGAGGCGCCGGCGACGATGCGGGCCCGAGCCGCGAGACCGTATTTCTCGACCGCGCGCTCCGATGCGACGACGATCGCCGAGGCACCATCGTTGAGCGAGCTCGAGTTGCCGGCCGTGACGACACCGCCGGGCTTGACGACGGGACGAAGCCCCGCGAGCACCTCAGCGGTCGTGCCGGCACGGGGACCCTCATCCGTGTCCACCACGGTGTCGCCCTTGCGACCCTTGACGGTCACGGGAACGATCTCGTCCGTGAAGTGGCCCGCCTCGATCGCGGCGAGCGCGTTGGCGTGCGAGCGCACCGCGAAGGCGTCGGCATCCTCGCGGGAGATACCGTAGACCTCGGCGACCTCCTCGCCCGTCTCGGGCATCGACAGCGTGAACTTGTCGTCGCGCGACAGGTCGCCGCCCTTACCGAAGCGAGGGTTGACGAAGCGCCATCCGATCGAGGTGTCGAAGGTCTGGCCGGGCTTGGCGAAGGCCTTGTCGGGCTTCTCCATGACCCAGGGCGCCCGGCTCATCGACTCGACACCACCCGCGACGACGATGTCGGCGTCGCCCGAGCGGATCATCTGCGAGGCGAGCACGATCGCGCTGAGGCCGGACGCGCAGAGGCGGTTGACCGTGAGCCCGGGCACGTGGTCGGGGAAGCCGGCGAGCAGCCACGACATGCGAGCGACGTTGCGGTTCTCCTCGCCCGCACCATTGGCGTTGCCCATGATGACCTCGTCGACGTCGGCCGGGTCGATGCCCGCGCGCGTCACCGCCTCCTTGATCACGAGCGCCGCCAGGTCGTCGGGGCGCACCGAGGAGAGCGCGCCGCCATAGCGGCCGACGGGGGTGCGGGCGCCGCCAATGAGGAAGGCTTCAGTCATGGGTCTGGGTCCTTACGTGAGGTGCGAGAGATGCAGCGTTCCATTGTCTCAACCGGATGCGGCGGCCACCAATTCCCCATTCAGGCTGAATGCAGACACGCAGCGCCCGGTCGTATGCTCAGCCCATGACCCTCACGGAGATCCCCCTCACGCGACTCGACGGCACGGTTGAGCGCTTCGCCGACTACGCCGACAAGGTCGTGCTCGTCGTCAACGTCGCATCCCGCTGCGGGCTCGCACCCCAGTACGAGCAGCTCGAGGAGCTGCAGCGCACGTACGGCGAGCGCGGCTTCACGGTGCTCGGCTTTCCCAGCAACCAGTTCGCGCAGGAGCTCAAGAGCAGCGACGACATCGCGGAGTACTGCTCCACGACGTGGGGCGTCACCTTCCCGATGATGGAGAAGACGAAGGTCAACGGGGGCAAGAAGCATCCGCTCTATGCCGAGCTGCACAGGGCGAAGGACTCGGCCGGCCTCGCCGGACCCGTCGTCTGGAACTTCGAGAAGTTCCTCGTGCTGCCAAGCGGCGAGGTGCACCGCTTCCGCCCCACGACGAAGCCAGACGACCCCGCCATCATCGAACTCATCGAAGCCAACCTGCCGAATTAGGAGGCACCATGTCTGAGAAGTTCAGTCACGAAGCGGATGCCCGCCGCTACACGCTGCGCATCGACGGCGAGCTCATCAGCGTGCTCGACTACGCGCCGAACGGCGACAGGGTCTCGTTCACGCGCACGTACACGAATCCCGCCTACCGCGGCAAGGGCTACGCGGCGAAGGTCACGGAGTACGCCGTCAACGATGTCGAGGCGCAGGGCGGCAAGCGCATCGTGCCCATGTGCTGGTTCGTGGGCCAGTGGTTCGACGAGCATCCGGAGCGCGCCGAACTGCTCGCGCGCTAGCTATAGCGTGGAGGGCATGGAGGAGACGCCCTGGCTCGACGACGAGCAGCTGCGCGCGTGGAAGCGCTTCGTCGCCGTCGTCGAGCAGCTGCCGGGCATCCTCGACAGCCAACTGCAGCAGGACTCAGACCTGAGCCACTTCGAGTACTACGTGCTCGCCATGCTCTCCGAGGCGCCGGGCCGCACCCTGCGCATGACCGCCCTCGCTGAGCGGACCAACGCCACCCTCCCCCGCCTCTCCCACGTCGTCGCCAGGCTCGAGAAGCGCGGCTACATCGAGCGGGAGCGCTCCGCCGAAGACAAGCGGGCAACAAACGCCGTGCTCACGGATGCCGGCTGGCAGAAGACTGTCGCCGCCGCCCCCGGCCACGTGCGCGCGGTGCATGACCATGTCATCGCCCCACTCAGCCGCGAGCAGATCGCCCAACTCGACGCGATCGCGACCGCGATCCTCGGCCGCATCGCCCCCGACAGGCCACTGCCCGAAGCCTGATCGCACGACGCTGCCAGCCTGCCGTCGTAGTGTGGAACGATGACAGAGCGCAGCCCGCACCCCGAACAGGCCAGGCCTGAGCGGATGCCGCGCGGCGGCGCCAGCCTCGAGGTACTGCGTGCCGAGGCTCATCAGGAACTCGACACCGTCATCGAGGAGCGACTGCTCGGCGGCGAGGACCCGTGGAACTTCATGGAAGAGCTCCCCAGCGTCGACGAGATGGTCGTCTACCTCCTTCGCGCCGACGCGATCAACGCCAACGACGGCGTGCTCCCCTCCCCCACCCGTGAGTACCGGGTGATGCGGCAGATCGCACTCGAGCATCCGGCCCTCACACCGACCGTGTGGCGCATGCTCGAGGCCGACGGCACCCTCAAATCCCGCGGAGCGGCATAGTCACCCGCCGTTCATGGCCGCTGGCTAGGCTGGCCACACCATGCGACTCCACCTCATCCGCCACGGGCAGACACCCGCCAACGCGCTCGGGCTACTGGACACTGCACACCCCGGCCCCGGGCTGACCGAGCTCGGACACGAGCAGGCGCGCCGCATCCCCACCCAGCTCGATGCGATCGACGCGCTCTACACCTCGGAGCTCGTGCGCACCCACCTGACGGCTGAGCCCCTCGCGACGACGCGCGGGCTCGACCGCACCACCCTGCCAGGGCTACACGAGATCGAGGCGGGCGACCTTGAGGGGCGCAGCGACCGCGACGCCGTCATCACCTACCTCAAGACGACCTTCGCATGGGGCATCGGCGAACTCGACGCACGCATGCCCGGCGGACCGAACGGACGCGACTTCTTCGAACGCTACGACGCCGACATTGAGACGATCCTCGCCAGCGGGGCAGAATCCGCTGCCCTCGTCAGCCACGGCGCCGCCATCCGCGTCTGGGTGGCCCGCCACGCACGCAACGTCGCCACCTCCTTCGCGGCCGAGCACAAGCTCGAGAACACGGGAATCGTCGTCATGGAGGGCTCCTTCACCGAAGGCTGGACCCTCCGCCGCTGGCAGGAGACCCTCGTCGACGAACTGACGGATGCCACAGCTCCCGACCCCACGGCAGAAACCCTCAAGGGGGCCGTCGGCTCAGAGCAGGCCGACCGGCTCGTGCAGGAGAACGCGCGGCACGTCGCCGGCGAGTAGCCCGCTGGTTACTCGCGCGCGCTGAGCACGCAGAACTCGTTGCCCTCTGGGTCTGCCATGACGACCCAGGGCACGTCCACCTGCCCGATGTCGACGCGGCGAGCGCCGAGGCCTTCCAGTCGAGCGACCTCCGCATCCTGGTCGTCCGGCACGAAGTCGAGGTGCAGGCGGTTCTTGACGACCTTCTCGTCTGGGGTGTTCCAGAAGGCGAGCGTCGGGCCACCCTCGGGGTTCCTGATCTCGATGCCCTCCTCCTCGTCGACGATCTCCCAGCCGAGGGCATCCGCCCACCAGCGCCCGAGCGTCTGGGCGTCCTTGCAGTCGATCACCACTTCTTCGAGTCGCAGAGCCATGCGAGGGAGGATACGTCTGTCCAGCCGCCGCGGACAGTGCTCGCTTACGCTGGACCCATGACCACCAAGACCGACTACATCCCCGCCGAGGGCATCACGATGTTCAGCACCACCTGGTGCGGCTACTGCCGCAACCTGAAGGGGCAGCTCGACCGCGAGGGCATCCCCTACACGGAGGTGAACATCGAGCAGGTCGAGGGCACTGCCGAGCTCGTGGCATCCGTCAATGGTGGCAACCAGACGGTGCCGACCGTGATCTTCCCCGACGGCTCGACCGCGACGAACCCGTCGCTCGCTGATGTGAAGGCGCGCCTGGGCTAATGCCCCGTGGCTGCGAATGACCGCTTCTCGGACAGATGACTGCGCCGCGGCAGCGTCATCTGTCCGAAAGGCGGTCATTTGCGTCACCAAGCGGATGCCACAGCCGGGGTAGCGTCGGAAGCATGAGCCAAGACCACACCCCGAGTTACGTGACGCCCGGGCAAGAGTTCGACCGCGACACCAACTACATCGAGGACCGCATCACGCGCGACGGTCGCGACGACTGGCCCGTCGAGGCGGGACGCTACCGACTGGTTGCCGCCCGTGCCTGCCCGTGGGCGAACCGCACGACGATCGTGCGCCGCCTCCTCGGGCTCGAAGACGCCATCTCGCTCGGTCTGCCGGGACCGACGCACGACAAGCGCTCCTGGACCTTCGACCTCGACCCCGACGGCCGCGACCCCGTGCTCGGCATCGAGCGCCTGCAGGAGGCGTACTTCAAGCGTTTCGCCGACTACCCGCGCGGCATCACGGTGCCCGCCATCGTGGATGTGCCGAGCGGGATGGTCGTCACCAACAGCTACCCGCAGATCACGCTCGACTTCTCCACCGAGTGGGTCGAGCACCACCGGGAGGGCGCACCCGAGCTCTACCCGTCGGAGCTGCGGGACGAGATCGACGAGGTCGCCGAACTGATCTTCCACGACGTCAACAACGGCGTCTACAAGTGCGGCTTCGCGGGCAGCCAGAAGTCCTACGAGCGGGCCTACGACACCCTCTTCTCCCGCCTCGACTGGCTCGAGGACCGCCTGTCGCGGCAGCGCTACCTCGTGGGTGACACGATCACCGAGGCAGACATCCGTCTGTTCACGACGCTCGTGCGCTTCGACGCCGTCTATCACGGGCACTTCAAGTGCAACCGCAACAAGCTCAGCGAGATGCCGGTGCTGTGGGCGTATGCGCGCGACCTGTTCCAGACGCCCGGCTTCGGTGACACGGTCGACTTCGACCAGATCAAGGCGCACTACTACGTCACGCACGTCGACATCAATCCGACCCAGATCATCCCCAAGGGGCCGGATGCCGCAGCCTGGCGCACCTCGCACGCGCGAGAGGAGCTCGGGGGTCGCCCCTTCGGCGACGGCACCCCGCCGAGCCCTCCGCCCGCCGACGAGCGCGTCCCGGGGTTCTGACTCACTCTCGCTGAGGGCGGGCCTGAGATAGTGGAGGGGTGACTTCCGCAGACGCAAAGCCCACGACAGACGCCAGCCCCGCAGCATCCGCCCCGCCCGCGATGACCACGACCGAGCCGCCCGTCGCGCCCAGACGGCCGATCGAGCGCACCCACCACGGCGACACCTTCGTCGACAACTACGAGTGGCTGCGCGAGAAGGAGAGCCCGGAGGTCGTCGCGCACCTTGAGGCCGAGAACGCCCACACGGATGCCGCGACCGCGCACCTGGCCAGCCTGCGCGAGAGGCTCTTCCAGGAGATCAAGGGCCGCGTCAAGGAGACCGACCTCGGCGTGCCCGTGCGCGAGGGCGACTGGTGGTACTACAGCCGCACGGTCGAGGGCCAGCAGTACGCGCTGCACTGCCGCGCCCCGATCGCGGACCCCGACGACTGGACAACGCCCGCCCTCCCCGACGACGGCTCCGGCCTGCCGCGCGAGCAGGTGCTGCTCGACGACAATGCCGAGGCGGAGGGCCACGACTTCTACTCGCTCGGCAGCTTCGACGTGTCGGGCGACGGTTCCCTCATGCTGTGGGCGGTCGACACGGTCGGCGACGAGCGCTACACGCTGCGACTGCGGCCCCTGGCGACGGATGATTCGGGCGACAGTCACCCCGAACCATCCGAGGTTCCCGAGCCCATCGACACCCCCGCGCCGCCGCCCGAGGAGGTCATCGAGGGCATCGCGCCCGGGGCCTTCTTCGACGCAACCGGCCGCTACATCTTCTACACAACGGTCGATGAGGCTTGGCGCCCCGACACCGTCTGGCGGCACGAGGTGGGCACGCCGGCCAGCGCAGACGTCAAGGTGTTCCACGAGCCCGACGACCGCTACTGGGTCGGCGCCGGCCTCACCCGCAGCCGCCGCTACATCGTCATCCAGTTGGGCTCGAAGATCACGAGCGAGGCGCTCCTGCTCGACGCCGACAACCCCACGGGCGAGTTCCGGATGGTGTGGCCGCGACGCGAGGGCGTCGAGTACTCGGTCGAGCACGCCGTGATTGACGGGGAGGACCGGCTGCTCATCGTGCACAACGACGGCGCCCTGGACTTCGAGCTGGTGGATGTCGCGGCATCCGACCCGCTCGGCGAGCGCCGCGTGCTCGTGCCGCACCGGCCGGGCATCCGTCTCGAGGATGTCGACGCCTTCGCGACCCACCTCGTGCTCGAGTACCGGCGCGAGGCGCTGCCGCGGGTCGCGATCGCGCGCCTCGGAGGCGGTACTCAGCCCGTATTCGAAGAGCTTGACTTCGACGAGGAACTCTTCTCCGCCGGCGCCCGCGGCAACCCCGAGTGGACCCAACCGACCGTGCGCTTCGGCTACACGAGCTTCGTGACCCCGAGCACGGTGAGCGAGTACACGGTCGCGACGGGTGAGATCCGCGTGCTCAAGCAGCAGCCCGTGCTGGGCGGCTACGACCCCGCCGACTACGTGCAGCGCCGCGAGTGGGCGACCGCCGAGGACGGCACGCGCATCCCGATCTCTCTCGTGCACCGCCGCGACGTCAGCCTCGAGAACGCGCCGACCCTCCTCTACGGCTACGGCTCCTACGAGCACAGCATCGACCCCGGCTTCTCGATCGCGCGGGTGAGCCTGCTCGACCGCGGCGTCGTCTTCGCGGTCGCGCACGTGCGCGGCGGCGGCGAGATGGGCCGCGACTGGTACGAGCACGGCAAGACCCTCACGAAGCGCAACACCTTCACCGACTTCGTCGCGTGCGCGCAGCACCTCGTCGACACCGGCGTGACGTCGCCGGAACGATTGATCGCCGAGGGCGGCAGCGCGGGCGGGCTCCTCATGGGCGCCGTTGCCAACCTCGCGCCCTCGCTCTTCGCGGGCATCGTCGCGGCGGTTCCCTTCGTCGACCCGCTCACGAGCATCCTGGATCCCGAACTGCCGCTGACCGTCGTCGAATGGGACGAGTGGGGCAACCCCCTCGCCGACCCGCAAGTTTACGAGTACATGAAGTCGTATTCGCCCTACGAGAACGTGACGGATGCCGCATACCCGCGCATCCTCGCCGTCACGAGCTTCAACGACACCCGGGTGCTCTACGTCGAACCAGCCAAGTGGGTCGCGCGGCTCCGCGAGGTGGGCGCCCCCGTGCTGCTCAAGTGCGAGATGGAGGCGGGTCACGGCGGCGTGAGTGGACGCTACAAGGCGTGGCAGGAGCGCGCGTGGGAGCTCGCGTGGATGCTCGACGTGTGGGGCATCCGTGACTGATGCCCCCTCTCCCAACTGCGGAGTCGGCCCTCCTAATTCAGGAACGGCCCTCCTGAGTTCTGAAACCAAACTCCTGAATTGTGAAAGCCAACTCCTGAATTGGGAACGCTGGCAGCGGCGCGAGCGGGAGCACCAGGAGCGGGCCGACGCGCTGACCGCCGGGTGGCGCGCGCGGCAGCAGTCAGGCGCGAAGCATCCCGTCGACGACTTCCTCTTCACGTACTACCCGGTGCGCCCGTCGGCCCTGCGGCGCTGGCACCCGGGCGCGGGCGTCACACTCGAGGGCGCCGCGACCGAGGACCGCGCCACCTGGAAGTGGTACCGCGTCGAGGGCGACGACGTGCGCGTCGACACGGCGTCGTTGCTCGAGAAGCGCGAGTCGAGCATCCGCTTCATCGTGTCGCTGCTGCAGAAGACGGCGAACCGGCAGGCGAACTTCGGATGCTTCGGGCTGCACGAATGGGCCATGGTGTACCGCTCAGACGAGACCCGGCACGAGGTGCCACTGCGGCTCGGCGGCACGGGCACCGATGAGGTCGTCGAGGGGCACCGCATCGCGTGCAGCCACTTCGATGCGTTCCGTTTCTTCACGCCCGAGGCGGTGAGCCGAAACCGGCTTGCGCCGAGCCGCGAGAACCAGCCCGACCTCGAGCAGCCGGGCTGCCTGCACGCTGGCATGGATGTCTACAAGTGGGTCACGAAGCTCGGCCCACTCGTGCCCGGCGAGCTGTTGCTCGACGCGTTCGAGCTGGCACGCGACATCCGCCAGCTCGACATGCGCGCGTCGCCGTATGACCTGCGGGAGTGGGGCTACGCGCCGGTCGCGATCGAGACGGCAGAGGGCAAGGCGGAGTACGTGCGTGAGCAGCGCGGCTTCACAGAACGCGGCAATGCGCTCCGGGAGCGGGTCATCGCGGCGGTCGCGCCCGTGCTGGGCTGAACCATCTACTGTGGCCCAACTCCTGAATTAGGAAAGCCAACTCCTGAATTAGGAAAGCCAACTCCTGAATTGGGAGAGTGCTAGCCCCGCACGAACCAGGGCGGGTACACGGCAACGCGGATGTTGACGCCCGCGTCGGCCAGCACCGCCTTGACCTCGTCGCGCGCCTTGGAGTTGGCGACGCCGATGAGGGAGATCGCCTCGATCGGCACGGGCCCGGCAACGAGCAGTTCGACGCCGGCGAGGGGGCGCTCGTCGCCGTCGAGCGCCTCGATCGCGATGAGTCGACGCAGTTCGCGCCGCAGGGCGACGGGGTCGGCGGTCATGGGCGCGGTGGCGGCGGATGCCTCGTCGAGCGCAAGCACGAGCGGTGCCGCCTTCTCGATCTCGGCGACGGTCGTGGCGAGCATGACGTAGTCGCCGACCGAGCTCGTGCGCGCGGCCGCGCTGAGGCGGGGGTCGGGAGTGCCCGAGCGGAGGTCGCCCCACAGCCCCGATTCGGGCGTCGCGAAGAAGGGCACGCAGTCGGCGACGGCGCTGGCTGCCGATTCCTCTGCCTCGACGGCATCCGTGCCGGTCTCGGCCGATGCCGCGAGTCCGGCGGCGGCGTGCGCGGGCGCGGTAACCGCTTCAGGGAGTGTCGCCGCGCGCCGCTGCTCGCGGTGCGAGGGCGAACTGATGTCGACGCTGGGCTCGACCGAGTTCGCGGGCAGGAGCGCGCCCCGCTCGGCGATGCCGGCGAGGTTGCGCACATGCGTCAGGTGGAACACGCGGTGCGCCTCGACGTTGATGGGCTTGTCGACGGGGGCTCCCGCGGCGCGCTTCGCGATCGCGGGGCGCGCGGGACGAGGGGCCCCTGCGGCGGCGCGGGGCGTGCGGGCCTTGGTGACCTTCGGCGGTGCAGCGGGTGCGGGCTTGGGCGAACAGATGTCGCAGAGTTCTTTATCGAGTCCGTGGATGCATTCGCTCACGCCGGGGGGCCTTTCGTCTCGGCGTCCGCTGGGGCTGCGGCTGCCACTTCCAGAGTACGCGGCCCACCGACTCCCCGGCGACCGGGCTCAGGCGCTCTTGGCCTGCGCGGCCTCTCGGTAGGTGGCGGTGACGAGGATGGGCATGTGGTCTGAGGTGCCCGCGGGGAGGGTCTCGACGCTTGAGATGTCGAGCCCCATTGAGGTCGCGAGGTCGAAGTGCCCGCGGAAGAACTTGTAGCGCGTGTAGGTGCGCGTGTCGCTGAGCGTGAGGTCGTAGCCGTTCTCGCCGACCCGCCGCGTGAGCTGGTTCTTGAATACGGGGTAGTTGTAGTCGCCGACCATGAGTGTCGGGAGCCCCGGGCCCATGGCGTGCAGCTGCTCGTGCGCGACCCGGATCTGTTCGCGTCGCAGCGAGTTGAGGGCTGTGAGCGGGGCGGCATGGAACGACGCGACGACGACCTCGCAGTCGTGCTTGAGGTCCGTGAGGCGACTGCCGAGCAGCCGCTCGTGGGCGGGCTTCAGGAGGTGGTCGTGGAGCGACTTCTTGAGTTCGAATGCCTTCGTCTCGGTCGCGGTGAAGCGATCACGACGGTAGTAGACGGCGAGGCCGAGCCGGTTGCGCCTCGTGGCGTCGGCGAGATGCAGGCCGCCCACTTCGGCGGGAAGTTCGGCGGTGTCTGCTTCCTGCAGGCACATCAGGTCGAGGTCGTGTTCCTCGGCGAGTGCCTCGATCTCCCCCACCGCGCGGTGCTTGCGCAGGTTGTAACTGACGACTTTCACTGCATTCCTCAATTGCCGGTGTTGCGGGACGGAGCTGGAGTGGCATCCACTCTATTCCGGTGAGGTGGGTGCTTCGTCCCACCCAGTTCGGGGCGTGCTGCAGCTCTCGGTGAAGACATATTGGGAGGGCAGCTTGCGCTCGTGGCTGGTCCAGTCGATCGCGGGGCGGCGCTTGTCTTCCGGTAGGTATCCGAGCCGGTAGACGGCCATGAGTTCGAGGTCGTCGGGCACTTCGAGCAGTTGTTCGATCTCGGCCCAGCGCCCCGGCACCTCCATGGGGAAGGAGACGAATTGGATGCCCATCCCGAGTTCGACGGTCGCGAGCCAGACGTTCTCCATCGCCGCGCCCATACTGAAGACCGAGTAGAAGGAGGACAGCTCGCCTGGCCGGTATTCGCTGCGGTCGAGCAGCACGGCCATGAGCAGGGGTGACCCTGCGACGAGCTTGCGATTCTCGGCCCCGAGTGTCTGCGGCACGTGCAGCGAGTTCATGAGCTTCTGGCCGCGCGGTGTGAACGCCTGCGAGGTGAAGGGGCGAAGGGCCGCCGGCATCCGGTCGAAGAGCATGCCGCTGCGCTTTTCGGCCATCTCCTTCTTGGAAAAGCGGAAGTAGGGCTTGTAACGCTCGAAGAAGGTGCCGTTCGACATGGCCTCGGTCATGCTCTCGCCGCTGATGCGTGCGATCGTCTCGATCGTGTCGCGGTTCTCGATGAGCACGAACCGCCAGGGCTGGGAGTTGAGCTGCGAGGGCGCGCGGCCGGCGAGTTCGACGAGCAGTCGCTGGTGCTCCTCGGAGACGGGGTCGGGCAGGAACGGGCCGTTGGTGGTCTTGCGGCGGCGGATGGCGTCGAACAGTTCCACTACCCGCGCCGCTTCCGTGCCGCTGCGGGCGCCGTGCGCTTCTCCTTGCGCTTCTTGGCTCCGGCAACTCCGGCGATGACGCCGGCGACCACATAGAAGGGCGCGGCGGTGAGGGCGACGATCGGATGCAGCGGGCTGCGGGCATCCACCGCGGAGAGGAGACCCAGCGGCACGAACGCGGGAAGCAGCACCCACGACGCGAGCTTGCCCTTGTTCTTGCGCTTGTTGCCGGCCCCCTGGGGGCGCACCGGGGGAAGACTCGCGCCGGCCTCCCGCCCCGCGATGACTCCCCGCGGCTTGCGCGCGATCGCGCTGCGGGCGGAGAGCACGAGCGGGCCGAGCCCGTTCCAGACCACGAGCCCCGTGAGGCCCAGCGTCGAGATGTAGAGGGCGTGGTGAAGCCAGCGGGCGCTGCTCGTGTCGACGACCTTGGTTGCGACGCCGAGGCCGAGACTCGCGTTTGCGGCATAGCTGATACAGGCGGCTGAGGTGAGCTTTGCGGTGTCCATGTCCTCCTCATGATCGACTCGAACGCCCACCGTGGAGCATTTTCCCGGCTGGCGTTCAGGCAAGCGGGCTCCCTCGGCATTTCCCGGTCGCCCTCTGGAACAACCTGCAATACAGTGCACGCAGGTGGGCCCTCCCGCCCCACCGCGCTCACGCCGCGCTCGAAGGAGCCTGAAGATGGACAACACCAAGCTGCCCCCGCCCTACCGCACGCCCCGCCTGCGCAGGCTGCTCCACGTCCACAGCACGCTCTGGTACGAGCACGTGTCCACAGAGATCACCTCCGTGCAGTACGTCGTGCTGTGGTGCCTCCACCACCACGGCGATCAGCCGCAGCGGGAGCTGCTCAGCCTCGCGCAGATCGACAAGTCCTCGCTCGCCGAGCTGCTGCGCCGCATGGAGCAGCAGGGCAACATCACGACCGCGAGGGACCGCGACGACAAGCGATGCAAGATCGTCTCGATCACCGAGAAGGGGCGGCGCATCCACGACGAGCTCTCGAGTGGTGCAGACCTCATCAACGACATGATGGCGAGCGGACTGACGGCGGCTGAGCTGAAGCAGTTCGACGCCATCCTCGAGAAGCTGCTCACCTCCGAGGTCATCCGGAGCGTCAACTAGCCGCTTGGGCGCCTGCCACTACAGTGATCGAAGATCGTCCGTACACGTGACGGCCGATCAGATCACGATGAAGTGGGGGAACATGACGGCACCCGTCCCGTACCGCAGCCTCGCCATCAGGCGCGCGCTCCAGACCCACACGGCCCTCTGGCATGAGCACGTCTCGAGCGAGACCACCTCCGTGCAATACGGGGTGCTCTACTTCCTCAACGAGCACGGCGAGCTCGGCCAGCGAGAGCTCATGGACCTCACGCAGCTCGACAAGTCCTCGCTCGCGGAACTCCTGCGCCGCATGGAGGGCCAGGGCAGCATCGAGACCCGTCGCGACGGCGACGACAAGCGCCGCAAGACCGTCACCGTGACACGGCAGGGCAGGGAACTCTTCGAGCACCTGCGCCCCGCCGCGCTCCGGGTGAATGAGATGCTCACCGGCAACCTGAGCGACACCGAGACGCAGTCGCTCGACCGCCTACTAGCGAAGATCGTCAACGACGGGGAACGGGCCGCCAGCTGATCAGGTGAAGCGGATGCTCGACTGCAGCC
Organism: Salinibacterium sp.; assembly: GCA_015234465.1. Taxonomy (GTDB): domain Bacteria; phylum Actinomycetota; class Actinomycetes; order Actinomycetales; family Microbacteriaceae; genus Homoserinimonas. The sequence goes on from JADGNA010000008.1 coordinate 474,018, forward strand.
GTGTGCGCACCTCGAACAGCTCCGTGCCGCCGATGAGTGGCGCGTCGGCAAGGTCGCCCCGCAGCACGCCGGGCAGGCGCGAACGCTGCACGACCGCACTCGTGACGCCGCGCATCCGGCCGACCGTCAGGGCCTCGTCGATCGCTTCGTCCGGCACGACGACCACGAGGTTCGTGAACTTGACCTTGGCGGCCCTGGCGACCGACTTGGCGCGCAGCGACAGGGAATGGAGCGGCCGCTCCCCCGGCGCGAGCGCCTCGCCCACGATCTCATTGCGCTTGACCCGCACGGGCGAACCCCAGTCCTCAGACTGCACCGCGAAGAGCCCGCTCGGCCCGAGCACGACATGGTCGAGCTTCGACGCCCACGGGTCGCCCGCGGCATCAGTCGCCACGTCGTGCCACACCGTGTAGGCGATGCCGAGCTCGGCCGCCTGCGCCGCCGTCGCCTCCTCCGCGAGCGCGTTCGCGAGCAGGTGACGGATGTCGCGGGGCGCCGACCGCACGAGTGCGGGGTCATACGGGTCTGGCAGGGCGGCGCCTCGGCCGGCCCACTCGCGCATCAGGTCGAGGTAGTGCTCGCGGCTGAGTCCGCCGGGGTGCCCGTAGGTGCGCGCCTGGGGGCGGCTCTCGGAGGTTCGCCGTGGCGCGGCGGGAGCCCACGTCGCAGTGCTCTGCGCGGTGCGGCTGGGGCGTCCGCGGTCATAGGCCGCCCGGTCGGCTGGCGTGCCGAGCTGTTCCCACGCGCGCTGCACGTCGTGGAAGCGCTTGGCGTCGCCTCCCGTGTCGGGGTGCGTCTCGCGCAACATCCGCCGGTATGCCTTGCGGAGCTCGTCGTCGCTCGCGGTCGGCGCGACACCGAGCACCTCATAGGGCGACGGGTTCAGCGGGCTGGGTGGCACCGATCCAGAGTACTAGCGGCCACCTCCACCGCCGCCGCCACCGCCACCGCCCGAGACGGCGCCGCCGGTCGAACCGCCCGAGGAGGAGCTGAAGCTGGAGGTCGCGCTCGTGCTGACGCTGCCGATGCTGGAGGCGAAGAGGGCCGCATTGAAGGGACCAGAGCCGACGTACCAGTCGGGTGTGCTGCCCTGCTCCTGGTAGTAGCGCCCGAGCTCCTCCGCCCACTCCTTCTCGTGGCCGAAGAGCATGGCGTAGGGCAACAGCTTCTCGTTGAGCTTCACGATCTGGGCCGCGTCGTCGGTGGGGATCGGCTCGCGCAGGGCGCCCTTGGGCGACTGCAGGTAGCGCAGGCGGTCGGCCTCCGCGAGTTCGATGTAGTCCTTGAGCCCCTTCATGTGGTCGCGCACCGCAACGCCGCGCTCGTCGAGGGGTGTCTTGATGAGCGGCATGAAGGAGAGGGCTCCCACGATGAGCGAGAGCGCGAGCGCGATGCCGGGCAGCCCGCCGCCGTAGGCGAGGTCGAGCGCAACAGCCGCGAAGATGATGCCCGCGACCATCGACACGGCACTGAAGATCAACACGGGGGCGGCGACCTTGCCGGGGTACTTGCGCCGGTAGCCCTCCGCCACGAGCTGCTTGCCGACCCGCTCATAGAGCTTGCCGAGCTTCTTGGTCGCTTTCTCGTCCTGTTTGTCGAGGTCGCGGTGCTCTCCCGGCGTGAGGGTCGTGCCGAAGAGCGCGTGGAGGAACTCGCGTTCGTGCTCGTCGACGCCGTCCGCCGTCACGAACTGCAGGCGGTACTTCGGCTTCTTGATGAGCGGCGACATCCCTGCCTCGATGACACGGATGCGGCGGGCGACCGCGAGCGCGATGATCTGCGCGGGCGTGGCCTTGGCGCCCGCGCCCGCCACGAAGGCCGACTTCACGAGGGGTTCGCCGGGTGGTGGGCCGTATTCAGGGACGATGATGCCGCGCCCCGGAGCATCCGCCAGCTTCGTGCGGCGCACACGGAAGGCCCACAGCAACGCGACGATCGTGCCGCCGGCGCCGACGAAGGCGAGGGTCGGCCAGGGCGCGTCGAAGAAACCGCTCGGGCGCTCGGTGAAGGTGTCGGGCTCGAAACCGACCGCGATCGTGAGGTTCTCATACGGCCCCAGGTTGCGCGCCTCGAAGTCGAGGCCGTCGACCTCGGCCGGGTTCGCCTGGCCCTCTGCCCCCCAGACGGCGGCGACGTTACCCGTGAGCTTTTCCTCTAGGCCAGGCTCGAGGTGCACGGTCGCGCTGACAACGCCGAACGGCTGCGGCCATTCGAGACCGTTGACGTCCCAGTAGAACTCGTCCGAGTCAGTGTCGGGGTAGTAACGGTGCGCGTTGACCATCGTGTACTCGATCACGTAGGTCTGCTCGCCCCGCACGTAGTCGTCGCCGCCGAGAGCGAGCTCGATGCCGCCGTCGGCATCCTCCTCTTCCCATTCGACCGCCGCGCCCGTCTCGTCAGTGACCGAGACGACGGTCGGATGCGTCGGCAGCCCGTTGTAGCGGTCGGGGATGGTGCGCAGGATGCCCCGGTTCTGGTCGAAATCGGGGAACACCGCGACGATCGTCTCGACCACACGCAGCGTCGCGCGCCCCTCCTCATTCGACCCGAGGTGGTAGTCGGCGTGGAAGCTCGCGAACTCGAAGTCCTCAACCCCGGCCTGGGCAGCTTGGACTGGCGCCGACCACACCCCGAGCAGGGCGAGGGCGGTGACGGCGAGCGCGGAGAGGAGACGTCTCATACACGCCACGATAAGCGCCGAAGTGGTTGCACCGCGTCCACCGAGCGGCCGACGCCGCCAGGCGGACGCCTTAGAAGCTGACCTCGAATGACTCGATCCCCGACCACGGGCTCGTCAGTTCGACGCGCTCCAGCAGCTGATCCTTCGGAACATCGAAGAAGAGCGTGGACTCGACGGACTTTCCTGCGTCGAGCGCCTGCATGCCGCCATCGGCAGCCGTTCCGGCCCAGTAGTCGGGAAAGTACTCCGTGTCGGAGGCGAGGCCCTTGACCTTCAGCTGCGAGAGGTCGATCGTCTCACCCGTACCGTTCTCGACATTGACCCCGACGGTGCAGTACTGGCCCACCGCCGTGAACTCGGGCTTGTCCTCGCCGACGCCGCTGATGCCGCAGATGCGACGTGTCACCGAGACCGCGACGCCATCCTCACTCGTGAATGCCTTGCCCACGTCGGAGTTCGCGGCCGGCGCCGAAGGCGGTGCGGCGTCTCCTGCGCAGCCGACGAGCGAGACGCCCAGCCCGGCGACAGCGAGTGCGACGGCGACCGAACGGCCGGAGCGGACCCATGCGCGACTCATCCGAGCGGTGACGTGCTTGGGCATGGAGCACCTCCAGGGCGTCTTTCAACATCGAAAGGAAACAATGCGGCCACGGCCGCGTCGGGTAAGACCCAAGTAAAGCGCGCGCATTGACGCAAATGGCAGTCCCCACAATGGGTGCCGACAGCCCCTTCTCCCGCGCGTGACACACCCGAACTGGGGTGCGAATCGCCGCTTTGCGTTAATGCGCCGTTCGGATTCGAGTGATGGACTGGAGTCATGTCCGGTTATACGGCCGCTCACCCACGGCCCGACCATTTCATCCTGCACCTCAGCGACACCCACCTTCTCGCTGGAGGCAAGCGCCTCTACGACCGCGTCGACAGCGAAGCGCGCCTCGCTGAACTCTTTGCGCGGCTCGAAGCATCCGGCGCTCGCCCGGAGGCGATCGTGCTCACGGGCGACCTCGCCGACCACGGCGAGCCAGAGGCCTACGCCAAGCTTCGCGCGATCGTCGAACCGGCGGCGGAGCGCCTCGGGGCACAAGTCGTGTGGGTCATGGGCAACCACGACGACCGGGGTGCGTTCCGCGAAGAGCTGCTCGACCAGCACCCCTCGACCAGGCCCGTCGACCGCGTGCACGACATCAACGGCCTCCGCATCATCACGCTCGACTCGACCGTGCCAGGCCACCACCACGGCGAGGTGAGCGACGAGCAGCTCGACTGGCTCGCCGAGGAACTCGCCTCACCCGCGCCCCACGGCACGATCCTCGCGATGCACCACCCGCCCGTGCCGAGCGTGCAGGATCTCGCGGTGCTCGTGGAACTTCGTGACCGCGGACCGCTCGCCGAGGTCCTGCGCGGCTCAGACATCCGGAGCATCATCGCGGGCCACCTGCACTACTCGACGACCGCGACCTTCGCCGGTATCCCCGTCTCGGTCGCATCCGCCACCTGCTACACGCAGGACCTCGCGGGCGAGTTCGGTTCGACCATGCCGCGTGACGGAGCGCAGTCATACAACCTCATCCACGTCTACGACGACACCGTCATGCACACGGTCGTGCCCGTCGCAGCCTCCTCGACGCTCTCCTACACCTCGACCGACGAGACGGCGCAGATCCTCGCCCGTCACGGGGTGAGCATCCTGCCGCCGGCGAATGCGCCCGTGCCGGCGGAGCCGCCGCTGACGACGGGAGTGCTCGACCTGGTGCCAGTCGGCTAGCTCAGTCGGTTCCGTTCTCCCAGGGGGCAGCGATGGGGTAATAGCGCTCGAGGAACCCCAGCACCGCCTCGGCCCGCTCCATCGCGTCGAGTTCAGGAAATGACCCGTCGTTGAGGCAGAAGAAGTCGTAGTTGCGCCGCTTCAGCAGCCGCTTCATGTCCTTCACGCCCTGCCGCGCGGTCGTGTCGACGTAGCGCACCTTGGCTGTGGGCTGGATGACCGCGCGACCCGTCATGAGGGCGTAGTAGTGGTAGAAGGAGTTGGTCACCGAGATGTCGGTCGCCTGCCGGAACTGCGCGGCGGCCGTGCGCGCGAACTCCTCCGGGAACTCCGCCTCCAGCTCGTGCAGCACGGAACGACGCAGGGGCGCGGCGGCATGCTCAAGATGGTGCGTGATCGTCACGCCGAAGCGGTCCTTGAGGATCCCGCGGTTGGTGCGTGCCGCGTTCTCGAAGCCGCTGCGGCTGGGATGGTTCTCCCCCATGCCGATGCGCGTCTCCGACAGGATGAACTTGCTCACGCCGCCGGGAGAGAAGAACATCTCAGGCCCGACCGCGCGGCCGAAGAACATGTCATCGTTCGAGTAGAGGAAGTGCTCGCTGAGCCCCTCGATGTGGTGCAGTTGGCTCTCGACCGCGTGCGAGTTGTGGGTCGGCAGCACGCTCGTGTCGGCGAAGAACTGCTCGCTCCGCAGCAGCGTGACCCTCGGATGCTCGGCCAGCCAGGAGGGCCGCGGCGAGTCGGTCACGATGTAGATGTTGCGGATCCACGGCGCGAAGAGATACACGGAGCGAAGCGCGTACCTGAGCTCATCGATCTGGCGGAAGCGCGCCTCGTGGTCGTCGCCCTCGCCCACGACGTAGCTCGCCATGCGCGCCGCACGCTGCCGCTGGTACTCCTCGGATGACCCGTCGACCCACGAGAAGATGATGTCGATGTCAAAGCTCACGTCGAGGCTCGAGGGTTCAAACATGCCCCGCAGGGTCGGCCACTGCTTGCCGTAGAGCTCGACGGTGTCCCGCACGATCTCCGAGGTGGGCGTGTGAGGTCGCTGCAGGATGTTGGGGCGAGGGGCGATGACCTCGCCACAGATCTCGTCCCACTCCCACAGCTCGAGGGGAACACCGCTCTCGTGCTCGTAGCGCAGCGTGCCGTGCTCGGAGGCACGAGGACGGTAGAGCGTGAAGGCCCGCGCCGCCGGATCGGGTGACAGGGCACCGTCCGCGAGCGTCACAGAGCGCCCCACGGCGGATCGATCGACACGGATGCCGCGGGCACCCAGATCTGCGCGCGCTGCCTTCGCCATCCTCATGGTGCGGGAGCGGAAGGGCTCCGTCCGGCACGCCGAGGCGAGCGCGGCTTCGAGCCGCTCACGCTCGGCGAGGTCGACGACGACGATCGGTCGCGGGCCCTGCCTGCGCACGAGGAAGAAGTCGATGCCGTTGGCGGTGAGCACGTCGCGCACGAAGTCGAGGTCGGCGCGGAACGCCTGCCACGGGGTGAGGCCGTCGCAGGCAAGGGAAGAGAGAGTCATGTAGGCCCAATCGTTCGAGCCTGGGCCCACATGAATGAAGGGGCCCGTCAGCCTTCCCCAGCATAACGAGGCGCGTGGGGGGTCACTGCGCCGATGAGAGCCCCCGTGCGATCTCCGCGATCCGCTCGTCGCTCAGCTCAACGCCGGTCTCGCGCACCCGCTGCCGCAACATCTGCTCTGCCGATTCATGCGTGTGGCCCTCGCGAATATCTGAGCGCACCTGCTCGATGATGCCGTCGAGACGCTGCTCATTGCTGGCGTCGTCGCTGCCGTCCTGGATGGGGCCGTCCTGTGTCTCACGCATGACGCCATCGTGCGACGGGCACCCTACGGTTGCCTGAATGCGCGGGCGCCTCGGCTGTGCGGGAGGTTTCAGCCAAGAAATCGCGTGGAAACTGTGCGATTCGACCCCCGGGTACGGCGGATGTCGCGAGAGACTATGTCTGGATCCGCGAAGGGACAACACGCGCACCATGCCTGACCTCCACAACATACGACTGCCAGCCGGGTGGTACCCCGACCCCAGTGGGGCCGACCACCGTCGCTGGTGGGACGGCAAGACGTGGACGCAGCACACCGCGCCGTTCCAGCGTCCCGCCCCCGTCTACGACGTCGTGGACCTTGTGGAGCAGAAGGCGACACCGCGCGACGGCGAGGACGCCGAGACATCCGCGCCCGCGGCGCCGCGTCGCATCCGCACCGCTGCCCGCATCGGCCGAGGCCTCGCGGCCCTCGCACACAAGCTGCCATTCGGGCTTCCCGCTCCCGCGGACGAGCCGCAGGACGACAGGGTCGAGGGGCCCCCGCCCGCACCGCCGGCTCCCCCCGCTCGCCCCAAGGGCGCCACCGCCAAGAAGGCGGCGCCCCGACGGTCGCGCGCCCGCCACTGAGCTTGGCACTCGCCCCCGACGCCGAACTCACCCCCGAAGCGGGGATGCCGCTACACCCGGCCGACTGGTTACCGTGAACCGAATCGTCACAGACCGGAGGGGGACCGGGCGTGAGCTTTACCGGACAGGATTACCCGAACCAGTCCGCACCGGGGTTCCGCGACCCTCGCGCGCTCAGCGAGGAGGAGTGGCGAGCCTCGCTGCCATCGTTCGGACAGCAGCTCGGCACGGGGCTCGGGCAGGCCAGCTCGGGCGCGGTGCGCACCGAGGCAGCGCCGAGCGTCGCGCCCTTCAGCACCCAGGATCGACTGCGCAGCTGGCGCGCGACGCCCACGACGAGCAATACCCCCTGGGTGTGGTGGCTCATCGCAACCCCGATCCTCGGGAGCCTCGCGATGTGGCCCATCGTCTTCGCGGTGTTCGGCTTCGAGAACGTCCTGCTCCTCCTCGCGAGCGAAGACGACCCCGCGGCGCTTCGCCTGGTCGGTTTCTTCTTCTGCATGGCGATCGTGATCTTCACCGTCACGATGCTCCTGGGCTTCGCAGACCGCGCGGCCCTGCGAAGGCTCGGCCACAGCCGCACCGCCTCTCCGTGGTGGCAGCTGCTCAGCCAGCTCGTCTACCTCATCGTCCGCACGGTGCACGCGAATGCGCAGACCGGGCGCGGAGCCGCGCCGCTCGTCGTCTTCCTCTGCCTACAGATCGCACCGTTCGTGCTGGGCGTGATCGCCGCCATCGCGATCCCCGCATTCATCGCAGCCTCCTCGACCCCGTGAGACGCTGAACACATGGCCAACTCACCGAGTGGCGACTCCCTAATCTCTCGTGTCGTCCGCATCCTCGAGACCTTCGACACGGATCGCACGAGCCGCAGCGTCTCAGATATCGCCCGGCGCACGGGCATCCCGTCGTCGACGACCCACCGCCTCGTCGCGGAACTGAGCGAGCATGGCCTGCTCGAGCGCGACGAGCGCGGCAACGTGCACGTCGGGATGCACCTCTGGGAGCTGGCGATGCGCGGCTCACAGGCGCTGCGACTGCGCCAGATCGCGATCCCATTCATGGAGAGCGTGCAGGCCAAGGTGCGCCAGCACACGCAGCTGGCGGTGCTGGAAGACGACGAGGCACTCTTCATCGAGCGACTGTCGAGCCGCGACTCGGGCGCGAACATCACACGGATCGCGGGGCGCCTGCCGCTGCATGCCTCGTCGTCCGGCCTCGTGCTGCTGGCCTATGCGGATGCCGCGCTGCAGGACCGCGTGCTCGCGGGTGAGTTGCAGCAGCGTTCGGCCGAGACCGTGACCGACCCTGCCCGCCTGCGTTCGATGATCGGCGAGATCCGGCGCATCGGGCACGTGATCGCCCCCGGCTACATCGCGCCGGAATCGGTCGGCGTCGCGGTACCGGTCAAGGGCCCGGGCGGCGGCACGATCGCGGCGCTCTCGGTGGTGCTCCCGCGCGACCACGGCGACTTCGGCACCGTCGTGATGTATCTCAAGTCGGCCTCGACGGGAATCACCCGCGCAATGCGGGATTCCCGGAATTTCTCCCATTGAACGGGAAGTAAGTTCATCCCGGGTCGCTCGCTGTCCACAATGGCAGCAGGGCCCACAACCGGCCTCCACTGACACCCGCGGCGCTCCGCCGCGCAGACGAAGGAGTCGCCATGACTGAGACGATCCGCACCCAGGTGGGCATTGTAGGCGCAGGCCCCGCCGGCCTCCTGCTCTCCCACCTCCTCGACCGCGCGGGCATCTCCTCGGTCGTGATCGACAAGCGCAGCCGCGAGGACATCGAGAAGACGATCCGCGCAGGCATCCTCGAGCAGGGCACCGTCGACGTGCTCGTCAACACGGGCGTGAGCGACCGCGTGCTCCGCGACGGCCACAAGCACGACGGCATCGAACTGCGCTTCCAGGGCGAGGGCCACCGCATCGACTTCCCGTCGCTCGTCGGCCGCTCCGTCTACCTCTACCCGCAGCACGAGGTGCTGATCGACCTCATCGCCTCGCGTCTCGCCGCGGGAGCAGACATCCGCTTCGGTGCCAGCGATGCCGCACTGCACGGCCAGCTCAGCGACAGCCCCAGCATCAGCTTCACGGATGACTCGGGGCAGGACTTCGTGCTCGAATGCGACTTCATCGCGGGCACCGACGGCTCGCAGGGCATCGCCAAGTGGTCGATCCCCGAGAACGACCGCCGCGACTTCTTCCGCCCCTACCCCTTCGCCTGGTTCGGCATCCTCGCGGAGGCGCCGCCCAGCAGCGAGGAACTCATCTACAGCGCGGGCGACAACGGCTTTGCCCTCATCAGTCAGCGCAGCGAGACCGTGCAGCGCATGTACTTCCAGTGCGACCCCGAGACCGACACGAACACCTGGGGCGAGGAGCAGATCTGGGACGAGCTGCAGGCGCGCGTGCCCGGTCACGAGCTCAAGCGCGGACACATCTTCCAGAAAGACGTGCTCCAGTTCCGCTCCTACGTCTGCGAGACCATGCAGTACGGCCGCATGTTCCTCGCAGGCGACGCGGCCCACACGGTGCCGCCGACCGGCGCCAAGGGCATGAACCTCGCGGTCGCCGACGTGCTCGTGCTCGCCGACGCCATGACGGCCTACTTCGACAACGGCAGCACCGAGAAGCTCGACAACTACGCCCCCACCGCACTCAAGCGCATCTGGCGCGGCCAGCAGTTCTCCTACTGGATGACGTCAATGCTGCACGCGACCCCCGACGAGCACCCCTTCGACAAGCAGCGCCGCTACGGCGAACTCGAGACGGTGACAAGCTCGACCGCCGGCCAGACGTACCTGGCGGAGGCGTACACGGGCTGGCCCTTCGACGTGGGGTACAACTAGGTCTCACCGCCGAGTTGCCCACTTCCGGCCCTCCGCGTAAGAGCGAAGGCTTGAAGTGGGCAACTCGCATTTGTGGTTGCGTCAAAGCCAACCCGCGCCCGGCGCTTCGAGGATGTCGCAACTGACCAAGCGACATGGGCACGGATGCCGCGCCCGCTAGCCTGACCCCATGACGACGCCGTTCCCGAAGCTCCTCGCGCCCCTCGACCTCGGATTCACGACGCTCAAGAACCGCGTCATCATGGGCTCGATGCACACGGGCCTCGAAGACAAGGCATCGGATGCGACGAAGCTTGCGGCCTTCTTCGCCGAGCGCGCGCGCGGCGGCGTGGGGCTGATCGTGACGGGCGGCTACGCCCCGAGCATCCGTGGCTGGCTGTCGCCGTTCGGGTCGAAGCTCAGCAGCAGGCGGGAACTGCCGCGGCACCGCACGGTCACCGAGGCCGTGCACGCGGAGGGCGGCAAGATCGCGCTGCAGATCCTGCACGCGGGCCGCTACGGCTACCACCCGCTCAGCGTCTCGGCGTCGGCGATCAAGTCGCCCATCACGCCCTTCACCCCGCGGGCCCTGAGCGCGAGGGGCGTCGAGCGCACGATCGACTCCTTCGCCCGCAGCGCACGGCTGGCCCGCGAGGCCGGCTACGACGGCGTCGAGATCATGGGCGGCGAGGGGTACCTCATCAACCAGTTCCTCGTGGAGCGCACCAACCACAGGACGGATGCCTGGGGCGGCTCGCCCGAGAAGCGTCGCCGTTTCGCCGTCGAGGTCACGCGCCGCATGCGTGCCGCGGTCGGCGACGACTTCATCATCCTGTTCCGCCTCTCGATGGCGGACTACGTGGAGCAGGGCCAGACCTGGGACGAGATCGTGACGCTCGCGCGCGAGATCGAGGCCGCCGGCGCCACCATCATCAACACCGACATCGGCTGGCACGAGGCCCGGGTGCCGACGATCGTCACGAGTGTGCCGCGCGCGGCATTCGTCGACATCACGGAGCGCCTGGCGCGCGAGGTCAGCATCCCCGTCGCGGCCGCGAACCGCATCAACATGCCAGAGGTCGCGGAGGGCATCCTGAACCGGGGCGCGACGGCCCTCGTGTCGCTCGCCCGCCCGATGCTCGCCGACCCCGACTGGGTGCGCAAGGCGGCGGAGGGTGCGAGCGATGAGATCAACACCTGCATCGCCTGCAACCAGGCCTGCCTCGACCACACCTTCGAGCGCAAGCAGGCGAGCTGCCTCGTGAACCCGCGCGCGGGCCGCGAGACTGAACTCGTGCTGATGCCGACCAAGCGGGCCAAACGCGTCGCGGTCGTCGGCGCTGGCCCTGCCGGGCTCTCGGCGACCGTCGCGGCCGCCCGCCGCGGCCACCACGTCACGCTCTTCGAGGCGAACGAGCACATCGGCGGCCAGTTCGACATCGCCCGCCGCATCCCCGGCAAGGAGGAGTTCTCCGAGACGATCCGGTACTTCACGCGCCAGCTGGAGCTGCTGAAGGTCGACGTGCGGCTCGGCACGAGGGCCACGGCATCCGACCTGGCGGGCTTCGATGACGTCGTCATCGCGACGGGCGTGACGCCGCGCATCCCGTCGATCCCGGGCATCGACCACCCGAGTGTCATGACTTACGCGGATGCCGTGCTCGGTCGTCGCGAGATCGGCGGGCGTGTGGCCGTGATCGGCGCGGGCGGCATCGGCGTCGACGTGAGCGAGTTCCTCACGGAGCACACGCTGCGCGACGTGAACCCGACCGCGGAGGAGCTCGCAGAGTGGAGGCGCGAGTGGGGCGTCACCGACGACGGCACGGTGCCGGGCTTCATCGTGAAGCCCCAGCCGTCACCGCCCGCTCGCGAGGTGACACTCCTGCAGCGTAAGCCGGGCAAGATCGGCATGGGCCTCGGCAAGACGACCGGGTGGGTGCACCGCGCGGCGCTGAAGCACAAGCGCGTGCGCCAGTTGAGCGGCGTCAACTACGAGCGCATCGACGACGAGGGCCTGCACATCACCTTCGGCCCGGAGCGCACTGACGCCCAGGTGATCGCGGTCGACAACGTGATCGTCTGCGCGGGACAGGAGAGCGTGCGCGAGCTCGTCGAGCAGCTGGGAACGAATGCGAAGGCGCACGTCATCGGCGGAGCGGACGTCGCGTCCGAGCTCGACGCCAAGCGCGCGATCGAACAGGGCACCCGGGTCGCCGCCGCCCTGTAGGCCGCTGCCCTCAGGATTCAGGAAGGCCGGGTCCTCCTGAATCCTGAAGGGAGTGGAGCGCTGGAGGCTAGGCGGTCTGCTGGCCGATCGCGAAGCTGACGCTGCCGTCGCTCGCGACCTGCGCGTCGAGCACCTTGTCGGCGAGGGCGATCGTGGCGCCCTCATCGAGGAAGACGCGGGCGCCATCCTGCTCAAGCACCTGGTCGCTCGCCTCGGGAGCCTCGACGACCGAGACTCCGAGTTCGGCGTTGGCCGCGGTGCCCTCGGAGTTGATGCGAAGACCGGCGTTCTCGACGTCCGGGTTCTGGTCGATGATGGCCTTGACGACGTTGCTGGCGGTCTCGGTGAGGGTGAGCATGACGCTCCTTCCATTTCGGGGTTGGCCCTCCACGCTCCCGCAGAGTGGGGCGCACCTCAAGCCGCGGCGATGCTTTGTGCGTGCATTCCCACCTGTCTCGCACGGGATGCCCAGCGGCCCGTTACTCTCCTTCGTCGCCTTCGCCCGGCCGCACGGGCGCGTCGTCGCGCCAGTCGATGCGGGTGTTGCCCTCGGGCGTCGTCGTCACGTCGATGCGGGGTGCGGCATCCTCTTCGACCGCGTCTGGCGCGGCCGTGAGCTGGTCGTGCCGCTTCTCCTCGAAGGTCATGTCGTCGGCGTCGCTGTCGCGGGGGTCCATGACACCATCGTGCCCCCGGTCATGCCAGACTTACAGGGGGCGACCCGAGCCCTGCGAGCTCACTGCACAGTGAAGCGACGGAAGGCACAGTGACCACTATCGAGACGGGGCGACTCGACAACGGCGACGAGACCGCCGCTGAACTTGCGCGCCAACGAGACACGAGCGAGATGCTCCTGTCGGTCGCCCGGGCACTGTGCGAACCGACCGACCTGCCGGCCGTGTCGCAGATCATTGCCGACGCCGTGCCCACCGTCTGCCAGGTCGACCGCGGCGCCGTCATCCTCTGGGACGAGATGACCGACACCTTCGTCGTCTCCGCCGTCGCGGGCTGGACGGGCGCGTTGAGTCGCCGCCTCGGCCTCTGGGCGGGCACCCCGTTCTCCGCACCCGCCCTGTATGAGCTCATGCGTTCCGGCGAGCCCGCACTCCTCGACGGTGCCCATGAGGACTGGACGCACGAGATCGTCAGCGATTTCGACATCCGTGCCCTCGCCCTCATGCCCATCACGGTGTCGGGCCGCTCGATGGGCTTCGTGGCGGCGCACTGGGCCGACACCGAGCCCCCCGCGCACCTCGACGAGATCACGTGCAGTCGCCTCACCGGCCTGGCGGGCCTCGCGGGGGTCGCACTCGACAACAACCGTCTCGCCAACGAGATCGAGTGGAACGTCGAACACGACCGCGTCACGCGCCTCCCCAACCGCCAGGCGCTCGAACGCACCCTCGCGGGCATGGTGGAACAGGCGGATGTCGCGGGCAGGGGCACCGTCGTGATCGTCTGCGACATCGACCGCTTCAAGCGCATCAACGACCGCCTCGGGCAGCAGGCCGGCGACACGGTGCTGCAGGAGGTGGGCGAGCGCCTCAAGCGGGTCGTGCGCCAGGGCGACACGGTCGCGCGCTACGGCGGCGACGAGTTCGCGATCACCTTCGCGCGGGCGACACACCCCGACGAGGTCGCACCCGCGATCGCGCGCATCCAGCGCTCCTTCAAGCATCCGATCGCGGTCGAGGGCCAGGATGTCGTCGTCTCGCTCTCGCTCGGCATCTCCTCACTCGTCGAGATCGGCACGGAGGGCTCTGTCGCCGAGCGCGCGCAGCGCCTTGCCGCGAGCGCCGAGTCCGACCTCATGGCCAAGAAGGCCGGGCGTCGGTTGGCCCGCGGCGCCACCGCCTCCGACGACGAACTGCAGCTCGACACCGACCTGCACGGCGCGGTCGTGCGCGGCGAGATCTTCGCGGTCTACCAGCCGCAGATCGACGTGCACTCGGGCCGCATCGTGGCCGTCGAGGCACTCGCCCGGTGGAACCACCCGACGCGCGGCCTCGTGCGCCCCGACCAGTTCATCGCCCTCGCGGAGGAGAACGGCACGATCTCCGAGATCGGCACCCAGGTGCTCCGCTCCGCCTGCCGGGACGCGCTCGTGTGGGGCGCAGCAGGCTACCCGGTTGAGGTCTCGGTCAACGCCTCGGTCGCCCAGTTGGAGACCGACGGCTATGCGGCATCCGTCGCCCGCGACCTCAAGCTGCTCGACTTTCCCCCGGAGCGGCTCACGATCGAGGTGACCGAGTCGAAGGTCGTCACCGACATGAGCGTGGCGCAGTCGGAGCTCAGGGCGATCCACGAGCTCGGCGTGAGCATCTCGGTCGACGACTTCGGCACAGGCTTCTCCTCACTCACGCAGCTCAGCAACCTGCCCGTGAGCGAACTCAAGATCGACCGCTCCTTCGTGGGGCGCAAGGACCGCGCGGGCGGCAAGATCATCGCGGCCGTCGTCGGCCTCGGTCACGGCCTCGGCCTGCGCGTCGTCGCGGAGGGCGTCGAGACCGAGGAGCAGTTCAACGCGCTCAGCGAGCTGCGCTGCGACCGCTCGCAGGGCTACCTGCACTCCAAGCCGGTCGACGCCGATTCCCTCATGACCCTGCTGCAGCGCCAGTCGAACTGAGCAGCCGGAGCGGCCGGCCGCAGAAATGACGGATGCCCGGCCGCACGCGCGACCGGGCATCCGCTTCTTCTTGGGGGGGTCAGCTCGCGAGCGCCTCCGCGTCGAGTGCGAAGAGGTCGCGGTCGCCGGCCGTGACGGCACCGGCAAGCCCGTTTGCCGCGGGAAGCAGCTGCTCCGCGTAGAAGCGGGCCTGCACGAGCTGCGACTCCGCCTGCTTCGCGTCGTCGAGGCCTGCCGCCGCGAGGGCGGACTCCGCCATGAGCCAGCCGCCCACGACGAGCGACCACTGGCGGAGGAACGGCACCGAGCCCGACAGCACCGAGGAGAAGTCCCCGCCAGCGCCCGTCTGGAGCATGTATCCGGTCGTCTTCTGCAGCACGTCGAACTGGCGGCCGAGCTGCGTGCGGATCGACGCGAACTCCTCACCCGCCGCCTCAAGCTTCGCCTCGACCTCGCGCATCTGGGCGATGAACTCCATGAACGACTGGCCGCTGCGCACGCCCATCTTGCGGCCCACGAAGTCAGCGGCCTGGATGCCGTTGGTGCCCTCATAGATGGCGGCGATGCGAATGTCGCGCATGTACTGTGCGACGCCCGTCTCCTCGATGAAGCCCATGCCGCCGTGGATCTGCACCGTCAGCGAGGTGATCTCGTTGCCGAGGTCGGTGCCGAAAGCCTTGCTGATGGGGGTCAGGAGGGCGGCGAGTTCTTCCGCACGAGCCCGCTCCGTGGCATCCGGCGAGTACAGCGCCTTGTCCATGTAGATGCCGTTGAGGTAGATGATGCGGCGGAGGGCCGAGAGGTAGGCCTTCTGCGTCATGAGCATGCGGCGCACGTCGGGGAAGTCGATGATGGCCGAGTCCTGCGTCGCGCCGATCGCCTTGCCCTGGATGCGCTCCTTCGCGTAAGCGAGGCCCGCCTGGTAGGCGCGCTCCCCCACCGCGAGGCCCTGCATGCCGACCGAGATGCGGGCGCTGTTCATCATGACGAACATGGCGCGCATGCCCTGGTTCTCCTCGCCGACCAGGTAGCCCTTGGCGTTCTCGTAGGAGAGCACGCAGGTGGGCGAGGCGTGGATGCCCATCTTCTCCTCGAGGGAGACGGTGTGCACGCTGTTGCGCTCCCCGATGTTGCCCTCGGCGTCGACGTTGAACTTGGGCACGATGAAGAGCGAGATGCCCTTCGTGCCGGCGGGAGCGCCGGGGGTGCGCGCGAGCACCAGGTGGATCGTGTTCTCGGTGAGGTCGTGGTCACCCCAGCTGATGAAGATCTTCTGGCCCGAGATCGAGTAGGTGCCGTCGTCGTTGGGCACCGCCTTCGTCGTGAGGGCGCCGACGTCGGAGCCGGCGTGCGGCTCCGTGAGGTTCATGGTGCCGGTCCACTCGCCGCTGACCATCTTGGGCAGGAAGAGCTGCTTCTGCTCGGGCGAGCCGTAGTGCAGGAGCGCGTCGATTGCGCCCTGCGTCAGCAGCGGGCCGAGGCCGAAGCCCATGTTGGCCGCGAGCAGCTGCTCCTGGATGGCGAGGCCGACGAGCCAGGGGAAGCCGCCGCCGCCGAACTCCTCGGGGAACTGCAGCGAGATCCAGCCGGACTCGACGAGCTTGTTGTAGGCCTCCTTGAAGCCGGTCGGCGTCTTGACCGTGCCATCCGCCTGGAGCTTCGAGCCCTCGAGGTCGCCCGCGCGGTTCGTCGGCGCGATGACCTCGGCCATGAACTGGCCACTCTGCTCCAGCAGGTCGACGACCGTCTCGAGGTCGGCGTGCTCGTAGTTCGGGTAGGCGGCGATGTCGTTGTAGCCCACGACGTGCTCAAGGATGAAGGCAGCGTCGGATGTCGGCGGTCGGTAGTCACTCATGGCGCGATGCTAACGCTGGGCACAACAGAACGCCGAAAAGTTCGTGGCATGGGCACTGTTCGGCCCGCAGAACGGCGGCCCGGACTCGTGGAAACCACCACCCGCACTGTCAGGCCGTGGGTGATGCCGGCGCCGTATCGACGGGGGCGGCGGGCCGCAGCGCGTGGGCCATCCACCACCAGGCGAAGACCCCGATGGCGACCGTCGCGGCAAGACTCGCGAGCGCGAGGAGTCCGCCGCCGACGATGAGGCCGGGGAGTTCACCCTCGCCACGGTTCGGCAGCACCGAGAGCATGTTGCCAGGGATCGAGAGCACGGTGCCCACGACCCATCCCGCGACGATGCCGATGCCGAGCGCCGCCCAGGTGATCGCCGTGCCGCGCGGGTTGCCCGAGGACTTCAGGATGCGCACGCTCGCGAAATACCCGGCCAGCCAGAGGGCCACGCCCAGGATCGCCACGACGAGCGCGATCCACCAGTACGACTGCACGATGTCGGTCACGGTCTGCACGAATTCGTCTGCCGCGCCGCCCGAGCGGGCGATCGACGCGCCGATGAAGCCCATGACCCCGAAGACGAGGGTGACGACCACGACCGCGAAGATCGTGCCGAAGCCGAGGGACATGAGCGTGTAGCCGACGCCACCGGCGATCATCGCGCCGCGCTTCTGCCCGGCGGTGAGCGGCGGCCTGCGCGGTGGAGCCTGCACGGGGTATGCGGGGCCATAGCCATAGGGGGTTGGGGCGCTCATGAAGACCTACCGATCCGATCGGTGATGCGGGTTGGCAGTCAGACTAGTCGGCGAGCGCTCAGTCGGCGAGAGACAACGCGGTTCCGTCGAGGATGTCGTGCTCGCTCGTCACGACCCAGTGGAGCGGCGACCCGGCGGCCTTCGTCTCGGCAGCAACCCGCTGCAGCACGGTGGACCAGATGGTGGCGCCCGCCGCGATCACGTCGACGCGGCCGGGATGCAGGTAGGGCAGCATGAGTCGCTCCTCCCGCGGCATGCTCGCCAGCGACCGGCAGGACTCCAGCACGTCGTCGAGGCGCAGCCGGCTCCCGTTGATCGCGGCAGAGTCGTAGTCGCTCAGTTCCATCGCGTGCGCAGTCACGGTCGTGATGGTCCCCGCGACGCCGATGACCTCCCTCGCGGCACCGAGGTCCACGATGCTCGCCGCATGGTCGAGGGCCTGCTCGACCTCGCGACGCACCGCCGCGAGTTCCTCGGCCGTGGGCGGATCGGAGCGGATGTCTCGTTCCGTGAGCCGCACGCTTCCGACATCCATCGAGTGCGCCGCCTCCGGCACGGTCTCACCGAGCACCAGTTCGGTCGACCCGCCGCCGATGTCGGCGACGAGCCGGCCGGAGCGCTTGGCTGCGGCATCCGGAATCGCACTCAGGGCCCCGCGGAACGACAGCCGCGCCTCCTCGTCGCCGTCGATGACCTCGGGCTCGACGCCGAGGATCTCGCGCACACCGTCGAGAAACACGTCACGGTTCGCGGCGTCGCGGGTGGCGGATGTCGCGACGAAGCGCATCCGCTCGACCCGGTGCTTGCGGCACAGCTCGGCGTACTGCCGGGTCACTGCGAGGGTGCGCGCGAGGGCGTCGTCGTCGAAGCGGCCCGTGCGGTCGACCCCCTGCCCGAGGCGGACGATCTCGAGCGAGCGCACGATGTCGTGCAGGCGCCCGTGCTTGATGTCGGCGATGAGGAGACGTAGCGAGTTGGTGCCGCAGTCGAAGGCGGCAACGCGCGTCACAGGGTGCTCCCGGCGGTGGTGCTCATGGACGCGATCCTACGCGCGCGTGCGTAAGGACCCCCGGTATCTCGCCTCGCTCGGGAAGGTCGACCCCGCGCGCAAAGTCTGCCCACAGCCGGCGCACCTGCCGCGCGTGCCGCTCGACCTCGGCCCAGGGCGCTCCCGCAAGGATCTTGGATCGCTTCCACGTCTCCTCGGTGCCGAAGAGGAACGGCAGGTCGATCGTGTGGGCTGCACCGAAGTCGTTGTCGGGGGCCGACCAGGAGAAGACGTAGTGCCTCGCTCGGCCCCCTGCAGCCGCATGACGGCGTGCGAAGCGACCGGATGCCGCGCCGTAGATGATGCGGGTCAGCACCGAGTCGATCGCTCCGACCGCGGGGCGGCCCAGCACGGGCACCTTCGCCAGTCTCTGCACCTTCTCCACCTGGGGCGCGAAGAGGCGCGACTCCTGGGAGGTGTGGCCGATGAGCACCTCGATGTGGGGAGCCGCAGCATCCAGCGCCGCATCGAGCTCGTGCTCGGCCGGCAGCGGGGCGTGGGCGGGTTGCGGCCCGAACGGCATGCCTCCGACGAGGCCGAAGCCTCCCCCGATCGCGGAGACCCGCGCCTGTCGCGCGAGCACGTCACCCACGGTCGATTCGGTCGTCAGGCCCTCGGCTGCGGCACCCATCGCCTCGTTCATCGCCTGCCGTCCGCGGCCGATGCCGAGGGGCGCGCTCTGCAGGATCGCCCGGGAGAAGAGGCGCGGGGCATCCGGTGTCGCCATGATGTGGGCGATCGCGTCGGCGCCCGCCGACTGGCCGAACGCCGTGACCCGCTGCGGGTCGCCACCGAACGCGGCGATGTTGCGCTGCACCCAGCGGAACGCCTCGATCTGGTCGAGCAGGCCGAGATTGGCCGGATGCCCGTCGGGCGTCGCGAGGAAGCCGAAGAGGCCGAGTCGGTATGTCACGCCGACGACGATGACGCGCTGCTCGGCGACCAGTGCGGCCGGATCGTGCATGGGGATGTCGGCAGCGCCGATGACATAGGAGCCGCCGTGGATGAAGACCATGACGGGCAGCGATTCCCCATGGCGGAGGTCGGCAGGCACCGTGACGCTCACGTTCTGGCAGTCCTCGCTGTCGCCGATGAACGACTGACCGGTGCCCATCGCGTCCGCCAGCGCGGGTGACGGCAGCTGCGGGCACGCAGGCGCGGGATCCGTCGCCGCCAGGGGCTCGGTCCAGTCGGCGACGGGCGCAGGCGGGGCGAACCGGGCGGCGCGGGCGTAGGGGATGGCCGTCGCCCGGATCACCGCGCCGTCGTGCCGCCCGACGACGGGCCCGCACGGCGGATCGAAACGGCCGTCGTGCCTGTGGGTCGCGAGCTCCGGTGATGCGGTGAGCCCGAGCATCCGCTCGCTCTCCTCCCACAGCCGCCGCGCTGCCTCAGTGTCGTAGGCCTGCGGGTTGGTCTTCGCGATGCGCTGCTGTTCGTAGAACTCGCCCGAGATCCAATCGACCCCAGGCTGCCCCTCGGCGAGCGCGACGAGCCCGCTCGCACCCTCCTCGGGCGTGATGAGGCGCAGCAAGTGGCGCAGCGGCGTGCCATAGACCAGCCGCATCGGGCTGGTCGTCTCGCTCGCGAAACTCGTCGCCACCACCCCGGGGTGGAACGCGGCCGTCGAGATACCCTCGCCGTTGAAGCGCAGGTTGAGCTCGCGCGTGAAGAGGATGTTCGCGAGCTTCGCATTGCCGTAGGCGCGATTGGCGGATGCGCCGCGGTCGTTGTTGAGGTCGTCGAGGTCGAGCCGGGCGAACAGCTTGGCGGCGGCACTCGAGGTGTTGATGACGGATGCCCGGCTCGCCAGCAGCGTCGGCATGAGCAGGTGCGTCAGCAGGAACGGCGCCAGGTGGTTGACCTGGAGGGTCAGCTCGAAGCCGTCCTCCGTGCGCTCGCGCGCGCCGAAGATGCCGCCGGCGTTGTTGGCCAGCACGTCGATGCGGGAGAAGTCGCGGGAGAGGGCATCCGCCAGTTCGCGCACCTCGCTGAGGCGGGCGAAGTCGGCGAGGTAGTACGGCGCATCCAGCTCGGCCGCGATGCGCTTCGTCTTCTCGCGGGAGCGGCCCACGATCACGACCCTGTGCCCGCGGCGCTGCAACTCCCGCGCTGCCGCCGCCCCGATGCCGTCGCTTGCCCCCGTGATGATGATCGTCTTGCTGCCCACCCGTTGTCCCCTCGTTCGGTGGTCAGGCTACTCCGGCCCGGGGCGCTGCAGCAGGTGTTCGCGAACGACGCCCAGTCGTCCAACCACGCCCGGATGTCGCGGAATCGTCTTCGATCATGGCTTCGGAGAGGCCGCGTCGAAGCCGGCCGCGATCTGCTGGAGCGCCCGCACATGGTCGTCGAACGATCGCTTGCCCTCGGCCGTGAGGCGCAGCCAGGTGATGCGCCTCGAGTCACCTCTCGCCGCCGACGCCGTCTTGGTCGAGGAGACGAACCCCGCATCGGCGAGCGTCTTCAGGTGCTTCGAGAGGGTCGCGTCGCTGACACCAAGCGTGTCGCGCAGCACCGCGAAGTCGATCTCATCCACCGAGCGGAGGAGGCCGCAGATGCGCAGCCGCAGCGGCGCGTGGATGACCTCGCTGAAGCCACCCTCAGCGGACATCGCGCACTCGCTGCTGCATGCCCGAGCTCATAAGCGTGGCGATGATGGCGGCCCACGCGAAGGCGGCGAGCGCCGACAGCGCGATCCACCAGTGCAGGCCGGCCGCAGCGAGCCCGAATGACACGCTCAGGCACACGAGGATCCCGAGCAGACCGCCCACGCCGAGGAACCATCCACGCGCACCGAGTCCGGATGCCTTCACGCCGGTCGCGCGGTAGTAGGTAGCGCACAGGGCAATGCTCGCGACGACAGCACCGACGAACACGAAGTCGCGCCCGCCATCGTTCGGGATGCTCGGCATCGCAGCGTACAGCGCTGCGATCGTTCCGAAGGCTGGGGCGAACCATCGCGGGGCGCGCATCCGCTCGGAGAGCTTGGCGCGGTCGGCGCTCAGTTCGCGGAGCACCTGGTCGGCGTCGGCGCCATTCGCGTGAAGGTTGTTTTCCATATCGGAAAGTCTATGCATCACTTTCCGTGACGGCAAGTCATCGCGGGGCACCGCAGCTCAGAGAAGGGAACGAAGGTACCCGGCGTCGCGCTCATACTCCTCCGCCTCGTCCCGCAGGTGCGGCCTGCCGAGTTCCTCGGCCTTCTCCCGCGAGAACTGAGCAAGGTCGTGGAGTCGGATGGTCGCAACGCGCAGCACGTCAGCCCACGTGGCATCCGTGCCGTAGGCATCAAGGATCGCCTGCACGCGTCGGGGTGCCTCATCCATGCCCGGCGCACCCTCGGGGGTCTCGGCCGTGAGGGGCACCGCCCGAGTGGCGAAGTACGCGATATCCCAGAGCCGCGGACCAGGGGAGCACATGTCGAAGTCGATGGCGCCAACGATCACGCCGTCACGGAAGGCCAGGTTGTGGGGCGAGAAGTCGTTGTGGCAGATGACCTCCGCGGGAACCTTGGCCGGGGACTGCCACACCGCCCCATCGACTGCGAAACCGATGCTCGCGTCGTGCAGCTGGCGCAGCATCCGGCCGCCCTGCACGAGCACCGACTCAGCCCAGACCCACGCGGGTAGCGGATAGACCGGCACAGTGCCGTCGATGAAGCTGAGACGCTCGCGCTCTCCCTCGATGCCGAGCGGGTGCGGCGCCCAGTCGACGCCTGCGATGGTGAGGTAGTCGAGGTAGCGGTGCACCGTGGGGGTCCACGGTCCGGCCTGGCGCAGCACGGTATCGCCCTCGCGGGTGACGTCGTTCATGTTGCCGCCGACCAGCATGCCGTCCATGCGGTCAGGCTAGCGGCTCAGCGTAGGTAGGCATCCACCATCAGCGGCCCACGGATGTCGCGGAGCCGCTCGATCAGGCGGTCGATGCCCTTGCCCGTCACCGACGACATCTGCAGGTCGAAGGGGCCGATCGGCTGCAATTTGCCGGTGCGGATCCGCACGACCTCCCAGCCGGCCGAGCGCATCGCCCGGTCTTTGCGGCGGTCGGCCTGCTCCTTCTTGCCGACGTGCTCAAGGCCGTGTCGCCCTGTGCTGTCGTACTCGATCGCGATGCGGAGTTCCGGCAGCAGGATGTCGGGCCACACCTCCGTGTGCTGGAAGAAGGGTCGGGCGACCTTGACCGCGTTCAGCTCGTTCGTCAGGTCGAGGCGCTCGAAGAGGTCGGCGCGCAGTTGCGCCTCGACCGAGGAGGCCGGTGTGGGCGCGCACTGGCTGAGGAAGGCCTCCCCCGTTGGAAGCTGCGGCGTCTTCAGGCAGATCGGCGGCGCGGGCTTCCGCGGCTTCGCGCGGCTCGCGACCGGCACGCCGGCCTGCACGGGCCGGGGTTTCGCCATCGCGAGGCACTCGGGGCACCACACCGAGCGGCGCCGCTCACGGCCAGGACGCTCGCGTTGCTCGGTCGGGGTCGCGACGAAGTAGTGACCGATTTCGCACTGCCACGTGAGATAGACGTCGGCGGCGGGCGGCACCTGCGTCAGCGTGATGCCGGCGTTGAACTCGGGGTGGTACTGCCGAACGAGCACGGGATAGTGTGCCCACGCCTCGCGGTAGGTGCCGACCGGGTAGGGCACCTCGCTTCCGCGTGAGAACTGACGGCGCGCCCACCAGTCCTCGATCCTCTCCGGCATGGCGGCAACCGTAGCGGCGGCCACCGACATTCCTTCCCGCCCCTGGGGCTAACGCTGGAAGGCCGCCCGCAGCGCCCTGGCCTGCGCCCGCCAGAACTCCTTCGCCACCTCGGTGCGCTTGAAGAGCCCGTTGAAGCCGTGGAACGCGCCGTGCACCACGAGCATCTCGGTCGGCACGCCCGCGTCGGCGAGCCGCTGCGCGTAGTCGAGGTCCTCATCGTGGAACAGGTCGAGCGTGCCCACTCCGATCCACGTCGGCGGCAGCCCGCTGAGATCCGCGCGTCGCGTGGGAGCCGCATACTCAGATGTTTCGGGCCCGCCCGGCTCGTGACCCAGGTACGACTTCCATCCGTAGCGGTTGCTGCCCGGCGACCACACGCGCACGTTTCTCGTGTCGAGGTCATCGCGCAGCACCGTGCGGTCGTCAAGCATGGGGTAGACGAGCAGTTGGAACGCCGGCGTCACCTCGGCACGATCGTGCGCGAGAAGCACGAGGCCTGCCGCCAGGCCCCCGCCCGCACTCACCCCGCCCACGGCGATGCGAGTCGCGTCGATGCCGCGGTCGTCGGCGTTGGCGAAGAGCCATTTCAGTGCGGCATACGCGTCTTCGAGGGCGGCCGGCGCCGGATGCTCGGGGCCCAGCCGGTACGTGACCGCGGCGACCGTGATGCCGAGGTTGCGCACGAACGCGATATTCGTGCGCTCGTCCTGGATCGGGCTACCGATGATGAAGCCGCCGCCGTGGATCCACAGCAGCGCGGGCATGGGCGCGCCGGACTCGCGCGGACGGTAGAGGCGCACCGAGACATCCGGTGCCCCCTCAGGGCCGGGCACTGTCACGTCTTCGACGATCACGTCATCGGGGATGCGCCCCGACTTCTGTTCGCCGCGATTGGCGAGGCGCGCCAGGCGCGGCCCCCACGTGAAATTCGGTATGAACCGTGCCGCCGCCACCTCTGGATGGAACGCGCTCATCTACTCCCCCGCATCGTCAGTCTCTTCACGTTATCGGGCGCAACCGACCAGCCTGACGCCGGTAGCGACAATCCGGTGACACACTCTCGGCATGACGACGCGCTATGCCATCGACGCAGGCACTGCACTTCGCATCATCCGAAGCAACTCGGATGCGGATCGCCGACACCATCTGGTCGCCCCCGCGCTACTGCGCTCCGACGTACTGTCGGCGCTGTACCGCGATGTGCGCGCGGGCCGGATCTCCGAGGTCGACGGCAAACGGCAACTCGAACGGCTGACCGAGCTGAAGCTTCGCCTCCTCGGCGACCGGATGTCGCGGGCGGCATCCTGGCGGTTCGCAATGCGACTCGGCTGGGACGACACAGCCACTGCCGAATACCTCGCCGTCGCGTCATTGCAGGCTGATGTCTTGGTCACTGACGACGTGCTACTTGCCGCCGGCGCGGAAGGCATCGTGCCCGTCGTGCCATGGGCAGGATTCGACACCTGAGCCGACGAGTCGCTCTCATGTTCCGATGGCGAAACCGTTCATGAATGTGATGTGCCCTAGGCAGGATTCGAACCTGCGACCTACCGCTTAGGAGGCGGGCGCTCTATCCCCTGAGCTACTAGGGCGTGCTGGGGGTGAAGCATCCACTCTAGCGAATGCACGTCTGCCCGAACGCTGCTGAGGGCTACGCCGCAACCGGCGCCAGGAACTCCTCCCACTGCGGCTGCGCCGTCTCGACGCCGCGCACCATCCATGACGTTCCGTGAGGCGCCTGGGGTCGGGAGCGAAGCATCCACCCCATCTCGCGCGGCGTGCGGTCGCCTTTCTTGTTGTTGCACTTCAGGCAGCAGGCGACGAGATTCTCCCACGTGTCGCGCCCTCCGCGTGAACGGGGCAGCACGTGGTCGATCGTGGTCGCGTGATGTCCGCAGTACCCGCACTCGTGATTGTCTCGCCGGAGCACGCCGCGCCGGCTCACGGGAATCGCACGGCTGCTCGGGATGCGCACATAGCGGTTGAGCAGGATGACCGACGGCCGCTCAAAGATGTCCGACTGCGAGAAGACGGGATGCTCGGCGTCGTGCGCGAGCACGGTCGCCTTCTGGTTGATGACGAGCACGACCGCCCGCTTGAAGCTGACGATGGCGAGGGGTTCATATCCGGCGTTCAATACGAGCGTGCGCATGTGACGTCCTTTGCGATTGCGCCCTGCACGGCTTGCAGGGACCTAACCGTGCGACTTCGGCACCTCGGGACTGAGCGCTCGTGTTAACGAGAAAAGGCACCGCCCATGAGGGCAGTGCCGTGGATCGCGGCGCACAGAAGAGGGCGCCTCGCCGACCGCTCGGGCGTATGTGCTCGTGCAGCACCAACGGCGACCGACTGCGGCCGGCCTCCTTGGCGCGCGCAGGGTGACGCGCATCCGCGGTTCGGATGGAGTCACCCTCAGACATACGCTCTCCCGAAATCTGGTTCGAAATTGCAAGGGTTCCAGAGTAACGCGCGGATGCCGCAAAAGCGCGGCGGCGCGGGTTACGCGAACATGAATGGGCTACTTGATGCCGACGTAGACGTGCTGCGCGACCTCATTCGGCAGCTCGATGCCCTCGTCGCTGCCCTCGACCTCGACGAGCACGTAGGCACCCGCGGAGGAGAACTTGGCGCGGACGCCCGGCACGACACCGGCGACCCGCAGCTGTTCGAGGAGTTCGGCTTCGTACTGCACGGGCTCGCCGAGCCGCTTGATCTCGCCGCTGACGGAACCGACCGCGCCGAGCGTGTAGTTCACGATGTTGACGACACCCGTGCCGAAGGGAGTCGTGGGGTTCTCGCCCAACTCGTCCAGCCCCGGGATCGGGTTGCCGTACGGCGAATGCGTGGGGTGGCCGAGCAACTCGACGATGCGACGCTCCACCTGCTCGCTCATGACGTGCTCCCAGCGGCAGGCTTCCTCATGCACGAGGGCCCAGTCGAGGCCGATGATGTCGGAGAGGAGCCGCTCTGCGAGGCGGTGCTTGCGCATCACGGCAACGGCCTTCGCGCGGCCCGCCTGCGTGAGCTTGAGGTGGCGGTCGCCCTCGACCGTGAGAAGGCCGTCGCGCTCCATGCGGGCGACGGTCTGGGAGACCGTCGGGCCTGAGTGTCCGAGCCGCTCGCTGATGCGGGCACGCAGCGGAATGATGGCCTCTTCTTCGAGCTCGTAGATGGTGCGCAGGTACATCTCAGTGGTGTCAATGAGATCAGCCAATGTCGCCCTCCAGATGCCGCAAGCGTGTCAGGCCAGCCTAACGTGTGGCCCACGACATCCCCGTGCCGAGCCTTAGAATCGTGGCATGGCCGACGTGACGATCCCCTCTGACCTCCTGCCCACCGACGGACGCTTCGGATGCGGCCCCTCGAAGGTGCGCCCCCAGCAGCTCGAGTACCTGGCGACGGAGGGTGCATCGATCCTCGGCACCTCCCACCGGCAGGCACCCGTCAAGAACCTCGTCGGCCGCGTGCAGGAGGGGCTCGCGCAGCTCTTCCGCATCCCCGAGGGCTACGAGGTCGTGCTGGGCAACGGTGGATCGACCGCATTCTGGGATGCCGCGGCATTCGGCCTCATCGAGAAGCGCAGCCAGAACCTCACCTTCGGCGAGTTCGGCGGCAAGTTCGCGAAGGCAGCCGGAGCCCCCTGGCTTGAGGCGCCCGACGTCATCAAGGCCGAGCCAGGCTCGCGCGCCGAGGCAGTCGCTCGCGAGGGAATCGACCTCTACGGCTGGACCCACAACGAGACCTCGACGGGCGTCATGGCCCCCGTCACGCGCGTGAACGGCGACGAGGGCGCCCTCACCGTCATCGACGCGACGAGCGCCGCGGGCGGCGTCGACTTCGACGCCTCGCAGGCCGACGTCTACTACTTCGCGCCCCAGAAGAACTTCGCATCCGACGGCGGCCTCTGGTTCGCGCTCTTCTCCCCCGCCGCACTCGAGCGGGTCGAGCGCATCGCGGCGAGCGATCGCTACATCCCCGACTTCCTCAGCCTCAAGCAGGCGGTCGACAACTCCCGCCTCAAGCAGACCCTCAACACCCCGGCGCTCTCGACCCTCCTCATGCTCGACAGCCAGGTGCAGTGGATCAACGACAACGGCGGCCTCGCCTGGGCGGATGCCCGCACCAAGGAGTCCTCGTCAGCGCTCTACGACTGGGCGGCCGGCGTCGACTACGCGACCCCCTTCGTGAGCAACCCCGAGCACCGCTCGCAGGTCGTCGCCACGATCGACTTCAACGACGACATCGACGCCGCCGTCATCGCGAAGACGCTTCGGGCCAACGGCATCGTCGACACGGAGCCCTACCGCAAGCTGGGACGCAACCAGCTGCGCGTCGCGACCTTCACGGCGATCGAGCCCGACGACATCCGTCAGCTCATCAAGAGCATCGAATACGTCGTCGGCGCGCTCTAGACCCATGCGCCTCTGGCTGAAGGCATCCGAGCGCCGGCCCAACCCTGAGCCGGTGGAGACCGACGACCGCAAGCCGCTGGTCGTCGGCCTCATCGCCTGGATGCTCGGCCTCATCGCGGTCGTCGCGGCACCACCGCTGTTCGGCGTGGAGCTGCCGAGCATGTGGCTCTGGTCGTGCATCGCCGGCATCGTGCTCGGCAGCCTGGGGCTCGCCTACGCACAGCGGCGCGGGCCCCGCTAAGGCCTACTCGTCGTCGTCGGAGTCGTCCGAGTCGTCGTCTTCGTCGTCTGACTCGTCGTCATCGGAGTTTTCGTCGTCATCATCGTCGTCATCGTCGTCTGACTCGTCATCATCGTCTGACTCGTCATCGTCGTCATCGTCCGAGTCGTCTTCGTCGTCCGAGTCGTCGTCAGACGAGTCGTCCGCGATCTCGTCGATGTCGACACCGTCGAGGTCGCCACCGTGGAGCAGTGCCTCGTCGTCGTCGTCCGGGTCGTCGTCGTAGTAGTCATCGGCGTCGTCGTCCGAATCAGAGTCGGCCGATTCCGCATCCGCGGCGGCAGCAGCCTTCTCCGCCTCCTGGGCGGCCTGGTATTCGGCGAGCCGGTCGGCCCACGGCACCCAGTCAGGCGACAGGAGCGCCTCGTCGCCCGGAGTGAGCTCGGTCTCGAGCACGGTCGGCTCGGCCCCGTCCACGTGCGCGATGCTCACGGTCCAACGCCACCCGGGGTAGCCAGCCTTCTTCGAGTCGAAGTACACCGTCACGGCGCCCTGGCCCTCATCGATCGAGCCAGCGGGTTCGCCGATCGTGGACTCCGGCGTGATCTCGAGGAGCGCCGAACGGGCGAGGTCGAAGTCTGCCGGACCCGCAGGATTGCCGGTCGACTCAGGCATCCAGCTCGTCCGCGACCTTGCGCAGCATCGCCGCGATCTTGGCACCGTGCGACTTCTCGGGGTAGCGACCGCGCTTGAGGTTTGCGCCGATGCCATCGAGGAGCTTCACGAGGTCTTCGATGATGATCGCCATGTCATCGGCGGGCTTGCGCGTCATGCGGGTCAGGCTCACGGGCGCCTCGAGCACGCGCACCGACAGCGCCTGCGCACCGCGCTTGCCGTCGGCGATGCCGAACTCGAGCCGGGTGCCGGCACGCACGGTGGTGCCTGCAGGGAGCGCCGACGCGTGCAGGAAGACCTCCTGGCCGTCGTCTGAGCTGATGAAGCCGAAGCCCTTGTCGTCATCGTAAAACTTCACCTTGCCGGTTGGCATGGCCCTACCTCTCGATCGTGTTGCCGGGCGCGAAGAGACGCCTGCGACATAAGACTATCCGGCTTCCCCTGCCCTTATCCTTGTGCTGTGAGCAATCCAGCAGCGGAACCCGCAAGCCGCATCCAGCGCATCCTCGCCTTCATGGTGGCGGGGCTCGTCATCATCTCCATCGTCTGCTTCGCCATCGCGATGATCGGCTACGCCACGGGCGCCGTGTCGGGAGAGGTCGACGGCTTCTGGCAGACGGTCGTGATGCTGCCGTACTTCGCGCTCCCGGCGGCCTTCGTCCTCACGATCACGCTGCTCGTGCTGACGGCGGTGCGCCGCTCACGCTCGAACCGCGCGGGCTGAGCCACTCCACCACCGAAGGTTCCCGCAGCGAGGCGAGGACGGAACGCAGGCAACATGGGCAACACACTGACGCTGGCCAGGCACCTGCGCAGCATGCCCGAACAAGACCTCGTCGACGCCCTTGTCGCGCGCGACCTCGGCCTGTCGCTGACGGCCATCGCGGGCATCCGTGACTACTTCGACCTCGCCGACGTGCTGCTCGAGCATGGTGCCGTGCAGAAGGCACTCACGCGACTCGATCGCCACACGTTGACGGCACTTGCCGTGCTCGCGCGCGAGAAGCGCCCCCTCACCCCAGAGCAGGCGGCCGAGAAACTCGCGCCCCTCGCGGCTCGTCCGCCGCACGCGAGTGCCATCGGCGAGCGCCTGGATGCGGCGGCATCCCTCCTGCTGGTGCACCCGCACGGCGAGGCCTTCGCCTGCTATGACGCGATCTGCGACCAGCTGCGCGGATGGCCCACCTTCGGCCTCCCCGGCCTGGAGGAGCTGGCCGGCACCGACGCGGGTGGCGCCCTCGAGCGGGTGCCCGACGTCGACCGTCGCTTCATCGACAAGCTCGCCGCGGAGCGCGCCTTCGCCGCGACGGGAGCCGTCACCGAGCTGCTCCTCGAGCTCGAGCGACAGCCCGCGCGTGAACTCGCGAAGGGCGGAATCGCACTCCCGGATGCCAAACGCCTCGCCGCCGCCATGCGGGTCGACCTCGAGACGGTCACCGACTACCTGACGCTTGCCGAACGCGGCGCCTTCGTGCGGCGCGACTCCACCGGCTGGATGACGACCGAGACGGGCAACGACTGGCTGGGCCACCCGACGAGCACGCGGTGGCGCCTGCTCACCGACGTCTGGTTTGCCCGCCTGCCCGGCGACATCCGCGCCCTCCTGGCAGAGCGCGCACACTCCCTCTGGGGCGACGGGCTGCGCTCCTACATCGACTGGCTGTACCCAGCCGGCGGCGAATGGATGGATGAGCGCGTCACCTCCTACACGCGCGGCGCCGAGCTGCTCGGCATCACGGCGGCGCAGGCGCCGAGCGGCCCCGGTGCGATGCTCCTCGCGGGCCGACCCGATGAGGCCGAGGAGCTCCTCCGGCCGCTCCTGCCACGCGAGGTCTCGACCGTGTACCTGCAGCACGACCTCTCCGTCGTGGCCCCAGGCCCGCTCGAGCCGGCAATCGACGAGCGGATGCGCGTGGTCGCCGACGTCGAGAACCGGGGACTCGCCACGACCTACCGCATCTCCGCGGCCACCGTGAACCGGGCGCTCACGGCGGGCGAGACGGCGGAGAGCCTGCGCGAGTTCCTGGGCGAGATCTCGAGCACGGGCATCCCGCAGCCGCTCGACTACCTGATCACGGAGGGCGCCGCGCGCTACGGTCTGCTGCGGGTCGGCACGCTCGACGGCGAGGCACTCGACCCCGACGATCCCAGCTACGGCGCGCGGAGCTATGTGCGCTCGGATGACGCGCACCTGCTGCAGACCGTCGCTGTCGACCAGTCGCTCGCGTCGATCGCGCTCACTCGCGTCGGCGAGCACCGCCTCGTCAGCCGCTTCGACCACGACATCGTCTTCTGGTCGCTCAGTGACGCGCGCTACCCCGTCGCGGCCGAGGACGAGCACGGCGCGGTCCTGGCGCTGCGCCGACACCGCATCGCCCGCGAACAGCGCCACCACCTCTCCGACCCGCTCGTCGAGATGGTGACGCGCCTCGCATCCGACGCCGCGGAGGAGCGCGCCGCCGATGGTGACGACACGAGCCAGGCGTGGCTCGCGCGACAGGTGGAGTCGGCGGCTCGCGCCAAGGAGACCCTCGTCGTCAGCGTGCGGATGCCGGGCGGCGACGTCGTCGACTACGAACTCGAGCCCACGAGCGTGTCGGGAGGGCGGATGCGCGCCCGCGACAAGAAGAGCGACATCGAACGCACCCTGCCGCTGTCGAGCGTGACGGCCGTGCGCACGTGGGTTGAGTAGGCCCGCCGCTCAACCCTCAGAGTCGCGCGCGTAGACTGGAACGTTATGACTGACGGCCCCCTCATCGTGCAGAGCGACCGCACCGTGCTGCTGGAGGTGGCGCATCCGCTCGCTGCCGATGCGCGCCACGACCTCTCGATCTTTGCGGAACTCGAGCGCGCACCCGAGCACGTGCACACCTACCGCATCACGCGCCTCGGCCTCTGGAACGCACGGGCTGCAGGCCACACGGCCGACGACATGCTCGAGACGCTGGAGCGCTACAGCAAGTTCCCGACGCCGCAGAGCGTCGCCGTCGACATCCGTGAGACGGTCGAGCGGTACGGGCGGCTGCGCATCGAACGCGACGAGGAGGGCACGCTCCTGCTCACCGCGACCGACACGGCCGTGCTCGCCGAGATCGGGCGCGCCAAGAAGGTTGCCGAGCTGCTCTTCGAGCGGCGGGACGCCACGACGGTCGTCATCCAGCAGTGGGCGCGCGGGCAGATCAAGCAGGAACTGCTCAAGCTCGGCTGGCCCGCAGAAGACCTCGCCGGTTACACGCCGGGCACCCCGCACGAGATCGACCTCGACGAGGCGGGGTGGAGCCTCCGCCCCTACCAGCAGGATGCCGTGCGCAACTTCTCCGACCACGGCTCGGGCGTCGTCGTGCTGCCCTGCGGCGCGGGCAAGACGCTCGTGGGCGCGGGCGCCATGGCATCCGTCAAGGCAAACACGCTCATCCTCGTGACCAACACCGTCTCGGCCCGCCAGTGGCGCGCCGAGCTCCTCAAGCGCACCTCGCTCACCGAGGAGGAGATCGGTGAGTACTCGGGCCAGGTGAAGGAGGTCAAGCCGGTCACGATCGCGACCTACCAGATCCTCACTGCGAAGCGGAAGGGCCAGTACGCCCACCTCGAGCTGCTCGACGCGCTCGACTGGGGCCTCGTCATCTACGACGAGGTGCACCTGCTGCCCGCCCCCGTCTTCAAGCTCACGGCCGAGCTGCAGGCCCGCCGTCGCCTCGGCCTCACCGCGACGCTCGTGCGCGAGGACGGCCGCGAGGGCGACGTCTTCAGCCTGATCGGGCCCAAGCGCTTCGACGCGCCCTGGAAGGAGATCGAGTCCCAGGGCTACATCTCGCCAGCCTCCTGCTACGAGGTGCGCATCGACCTGCCGCAGGATGCGCGGCTGCAGTACGCGGCATCCGCCGACGATGAGCGCTACCGCCTTGCCTCCACCGCGCCGGCGAAGCTCGACGTCGTGAAGCAGCTCGTGGCCCGGCACGACGGGGAACGCATCCTCGTGATCGGGCAGTACCTCGACCAGATCGAAGAACTCGCGACCGCCCTCGGCGCGCCCCAGCTGACCGGGTCGACGCCCGTGGCGGAGCGGGAGCGACTGTTCCAGGACTTCCGCGACGGAACACTCAAGGTGCTCGTCGTGTCGAAGGTCGCAAACTTCTCGGTCGACCTGCCGGAGGCGACCGTCGCCATCCAGGTCTCCGGCTCGTTCGGCTCACGCCAGGAGGAGGCGCAGCGCCTCGGCCGCCTGCTGCGCCCCAAGGAGTCCGGCCTGCCCGCGAACTTCTACACGCTCGTCGCCCGCGACACCGTCGACCAGGACTACGCGCAGAACCGCCAGCGCTTCCTCGCGGAGCAGGGCTACAGCTACGAGATCCTCGACGCGCACAGCCTCGAGGTTGCTGCCGCCTGACCCTCCCAACTCAGGAGTTGCCCTCCCCCAACTCAGGAGGGCGCTCTCCTAATTCAGGAGTCGGACTTTCCTAATTCAGGAGTTGGACTTTCCTATTTCAGAAGCTCCTGAGTTGTGATTGCAAACTCCTGAGTTGGGAAAGGGCGCTCACGCGCGGGTATAGCGCAGCAGGACCGTGCCGTCGTCGGCCGCGAGGGCATGGGCGAGCCGCAGCGGGAGCCCCGCAGCCTCCGCCCCCCGGGCGATGCGCTCGGCGGGTCCCCCTTCGAGGAGCGGGCTGATGGTGAGGCACAGTTCGTCGATCGCGCCGTCGGCCGCGAGAGCCCCCAGCAGATGCGGCCCGCCCTCACAGTGCTGCTGCGTGAGGCCGCGATCGGCGAGGTGCTGCTTGAGCTGCCGGGTGTCGACGGATGCCACGCCACAGTCGACCACCTCGGCGACAGCCGAGAGGGCGGCCCGGCGTTCCGCGGGTGCGTGCTCACACGTGACGATGATAGGCCGGTGCACGGCCTCGGCGAAGAGCGCGCTGGCCGGGTCGAGGTCGAGGCGGCCCGACACGATGGCGAACTGCGGATGCTCGGCCAGCCCTTCCTCGACACGCCATGCCCGCCCTTCGGAGCTGATGAGCGGACCCGCGTACCCCTCGGCGCGCACGGTGCCCGCCGCGACGACGATCACATCGCTGAGCCAGCGCAGCACGTCGAAGACGCGGCGGTCGGCCGCGGTGCCCAACCCGCCGGAGCGTCCGTCCCGTGTGCCCGCCCCATCGGCGCTCGACACCATGTTGACCCGCAGCCACGGGGCCGAGCGATCGCGCACGGCATAGACCGCGGCGAGACCGTCGTCATCGAGCGAGGTGTAGGGCTGCAGCATCCGGATGGCGTCACTCATTGAACTCACCCATGTTGTGCTTGAGGTAGGCCGGTTCGCGGATGCCGAGGATCGCCTCGGCCATGCGCACGGCGGCGACGGTCGGGGCCACCTCGTGCACGCGCATGATGCGGGCACCCTGCAGCACGCTCGCGACGGCCGCGGAGAGGGAGCCCTCCAGTCGCTCGGGCTTGGGCGCGTTGAGTGTCTCGCCGATGAAGTCCTTGTTGGAGAGAGCGGCGAGCACGGGCAGGCCGAGGGCCGCGATCTCATCGAAACGGCGCACGATCTCGAGCGTGTGGAGCGTGTTCTTGTTGAGGTCCGGGCCGGGGTCGATGATGATTCGCTCCGCCGTGAGGCCACCGGCGACGGCGAGCTCGACGCGACCGCGCAGGAACTCGATGACCTCCGCGACCACGTCGTCGTAGTGCGGGCGTGGGTACTGCGTGCGGGGCGTCGCGAGGCTGTGTGTGATGACGAGGCTCGCCTCACTGTCGCCGACGACGCCGACCATGTCGGGGTCGCTGAGCCCCGTCGTGTCGTTGATGATGTCGGCGCCGGCCGCGATGCTTCGGCGGGCGACCTCGGCGTGGAAGGTGTCGACCGAGATCACGACATCGGATGCCGCGCGCACCGCCTCGATGACGGGCACGACTCGCTCGGCCTCCTCCCGGGGCGGCAACGGGTCGCCCGGTGCGAATGGCACTCCCCCGATATCGATGATGTCGGCACCCGCGGCGACGGCCTCAAGCGCGGCGCTCACGGCCGCCTCGAGCCCGAAGGTGCGCCCCTGGTCGTAGAAGGAGTCCGGGGTGCGGTTGACGATGCCCATGACGGCGACTTCGCGCGAGAAGTCGAAGCTCCGCGCTCCGATGCGGCGCACGGGCGTGGCGAGGGGCGGGAGGGAGAGCATTCCCCCATGCTCGCACTCGAGGGCGCGCTCCGCATGCATCCAGCCGGCACTCAGGAAACTCGCAGAGACTGGGCCCATGAGTGACGGACCCAAGATTCTCATCGTTGACGACGAGCCGAACATCCGCGACCTTCTCACCACGAGCCTGCGCTTTGCCGGTTTCGCGGTGCGCGCCGTCGGGAATGGCGCACAGGCCATCTCGGCCGTGCTCGAGGAGGAGCCCGACCTCATCATCCTCGACGTCATGCTCCCCGACATGAACGGCTTCGGGGTCACCAAGCGACTGCGCTCGAGCGGCTACACCTCGCCGATCCTCTTCCTCACGGCGAAGGATGACACCGAGGACAAGATCACGGGTCTCACGGTCGGCGGCGACGACTACGTCACCAAGCCGTTCAGCCTCGACGAGATCGTCGCCCGCATCAAGGCCATCCTGCGCCGCACGATGCAGGACGAAGAGGACGCCATCATCCGCGCGGGCGAGCTCACGATGGACCAGGACACCCACGAGGTCACGGTCGGCCAGGACCAGGTCGAGCTCTCCCCCACCGAGTTCAAGCTCCTGCGCTACCTCATGCTCAACCCAAACCGCGTGCTGTCGAAGGCCCAGATCCTCGACCACGTGTGGGAGTACGACTTCAACGGCGACGCCGGCATCGTCGAGTCCTACGTCTCCTACCTGCGTCGCAAGCTCGACCAGTACACCGAGGAGCCGATGATCCAGACCAAGCGAGGCTTCGGCTACATGCTCAAGGTCGACAAGTCCTGAACGGGAGGGGCGGATGCTTCGCCCAGCCCGAGCGCGTAGCCTGAAGCCGTGAGCCGAGAGCAGCCGATGGAGTGGTGGGATTCCGTCTCCCTCCGCACCAAGATCACCGGGGTGACCGTCTTCATCGTGACGGCGGGATTGCTCGTCGCCGGCGTCGGCACCATGACCGTGCTGCGCACCTACCTGCTCGACAGGGTCGACGCGAACATCGTCGCGGCCGCCGCCGACATCGAGGCGTGGAGGATCAACCTCGACGAGGATGCGATCTCGAGCGGCAACCTCGTGCCGACCTCTTTCTACATGGCGCTCGTCGATCGCAATGGCAATCTCGTCGGCGACAATCTGGCCGAGGACGAGGAGCACCTGCGGCCGAACCTGGAGGAACTCACCCTCAGCAACGTCGTGCAGCTCGAGGGCGCCGTGACCCTGCAGAACTCGACCCATACGAGCCAGACCCGTGTTGTAGCCTTCCCGGCCGAGGATGGTCGAAATGGCGATCTCGCGACGCTCGTCATCGGCCAGCGCCTCGATGATGTCAACGCGACGATTGCCCGCTACACGGCCATCTTCCTCGGCTTCGCACTCTCCGTCGTGGTGTTGAGCGCCGCGCTCACCCGGGTGCTCGTGACATCCACGTTCCGCCCCCTGCGCGAGGTGGAGGCGACGGCCGCCGCGATCGCCGGCGGGGACTTCAGCCAGCGACTTCCGGGCGCGACCCCGAATACCGAGGTCGGCCGCCTCAACCGATCGCTCAACGTCATGCTGGGGCGCATCGACCGGGCCTTCGCCGACCGCGCCCGCACGATCGACCAGATGCGCCGCTTCGTCGGCGACGCGAGCCACGAACTGCGCACCCCGCTCGTCTCGGTGCGCGGTTACGCCGAGCTCTACCGCATGGGCGCCCTGCAGAAGCCAGACGATGTCGCCCAGGCCATGGAGCGCATCGAGAAGGAGGCGATTCGGATGGGCGAGCTGGTCGAGGACCTGCTCGAACTGGCCCGCGCCGATGAGAAGAAGCCGCTCCGCCTCGCGCCCGTCGACCTGCTGCCGCTCGCCTACGACGCCTCGCTCGACGCGATGGCGCAGGCACCCGACCGCAAGGTGACCGTCAAGGTCGAGGAGCCGGACCTGCCCGCGAGCGAGGACATCGAGGCACCGCCCGAGTCCACGCCGAAACCCGCGACGACCGCGACGGGGCCCATCGCGTTCGCGGGCGCGCAGCTGGCCCGCCTGCGGTCGCTCCGCCAGCGTGGTGGGGTGCGGAACGGTGACGCCGGGACACCCGAGATGTTGCCACTGGCCGAGCGTGAGCACATCAAGCTCGTCGTGCCCGCCGTCGTGCTGGGCGAGGAGAACAAGCTCCGCCAGGTCATCACGAACCTGATCGGCAACGCGCTGCGCTTCACGCCCGCCGGCAGTCCCATCGAACTCGTGGTCTGCGTCGATGCCTCACGACGGATCGCGCAGCTCGACATCGTCGATCACGGCGAGGGCGTGCCGCCGCAGATCCGCGAGAAGATCTTCCAGCGCTTCTGGCGCGCCGACACGTCCCGCACGCGCGAGACGGGCGGCAGCGGCCTGGGCCTCGCGATCGTCGCCGCGATCGTCGATGCCCACAAGGGCCACGTCGAGGTGCTGGAGACCCCTGGCGGCGGCGCGACCTTCCGACTGACGCTTCCGCTCCTCCCCGACACCTTCGTCTCGACGTCGCCCACAAGCAGCAATTGAGTCCCGCAGGCCGCAGCAAGGCCTCCCTATCGTTGCCGGCATCCGGATGCCACCACCGGCACCTATGACGAAGGGAACACCATGACGCAGTACCAGGTTGACAGCGACGCCGTCCTCAGCGCCGAGAGCGCCGTGCGCGCATCCGCCTCCCGCATCCAGGGCGAGGTTGCCGGCATGCTGGGCCAGCTCCTGAGCCTGCAGTCCTCGTGGACCGGCCAGGCCTCGACGGCGTTCCAGAGTGTCGTCGCCGACTGGCGCACGACCCAGCAGCACGTGGAGCAGAGCCTCGCGGGCATCACGCAGGCGCTCGGTCGCGCGGGGCAGCAGTATGCCGAGGCGGAACGCGCCAACGCGAGCATGTTTATGCGCTGAGCCTTCCTGCGGGTTGAGCCCGTCGAAACCCCAGCAACGCCAAAAGGCGGCTCCCCAGTGGGGAGCCGCCCTTCGCTGTGGTGCTGGGTCGGACTAGAAGTCCATGCCGCCCATGCCGCCCGAGGGGTCACCCATCGGCGCAGCGTTCTTCTCGGGCTTGTCGGCGACGACGGCCTCCGTGGTGAGGAAGAGCCCGGCGATCGACGCAGCGTTCTGCAGCGCGGAGCGGGTCACCTTCACGGGGTCGTTGATGCCGGCCTGCAGCATGTCGACGTACTCACCGGTCGCGGCGTTGAGGCCGTGACCCGCCTGGAGGTTGCGCACCTTCTCGGCGACGACGCCGGGCTCGAGGCCCGCGTTCATGGCGATCTGCTTGAGCGGGGCGTCGATCGCGACCTTGACGATGTTCGCGCCGGTCGCCTCGTCACCGACGAGACCGGTCAGCGCGTCACCCGCGAAGGCGACCTCGCCGGCCTGGATGAGGGCGACGCCACCACCGGCGACGATGCCCTCCTCGACAGCAGCCTTCGCGTTGCGAACGGCGTCTTCAATGCGGTGCTTGCGCTCCTTGAGCTCGACCTCGGTCGCGGCACCCGCCTTGATGACGGCGACGCCACCGGCGAGCTTCGCGAGGCGCTCCTGGAGCTTCTCGCGGTCGTAGTCGCTGTCGGTGTTCTCGATCTCGGAGCGGATCTGCTTGACGCGGCCCTCGATCTGCGACGCGTCGCCCGCGCCCTCGACGATGGTCGTCTCGTCCTTGGTGATGACGACCTTGCGAGCACGACCGAGCATGTCGAGCGTGGTGTTCTCGAGCTTGAGGCCGACCTCTTCGCTGATGACCTGACCACCCGTGAGGATGGCGATGTCCTGCAGCTGCGCCTTGCGGCGGTCACCGAAGCCGGGAGCCTTGACGGCGACCGACTTGAAGATGCCGCGGATCTTGTTCACGACGAGCGTGGCCAGGGCCTCGCCGTCGACGTCCTCGGCGATGATGAGGAGCTGCTTGCCGGCCTGGATGACCTTGTCGACGACGGGCAGCAGGTCCTTGATGTTCGAGATCTTGGAGTTGACGATGAGGATGTAGGGGTCCTCGAAGACCGTCTCCTGGCGCTCGGGGTCGGTGACGAAGTACGCCGACAGGTAGCCCTTGTCGAAGCGCATGCCCTCCGTGAGCTCGAGCTCGGTGCCGAAGGTGTTCGACTCCTCGACGGTGACGACGCCCTCCTTGCCGACCTTGTCGATCGCCTCGGCGATGAGCGCACCGATCTCGGGGTCACCGGCGGAGATCGACGCGGTCGCGGCGATCTCTTCCTTGGTCTCGATGGGCTTCGCCTGCTCGACGAGCGCGGTCGTCACAGCAGCGACGGCCTTCTCGATGCCGCGCTTGAGGCTGATGGGGTCTGCGCCGGCGGCGACGTTGCGGAGGCCCTCGCGCACGAGCGCCTGGGCGAGCACGGTCGCGGTGGTGGTTCCGTCACCCGCGACGTCGTCGGTCTTCTTGGCGACCTCCTTGACGAGCTCGGCACCGATCTTCTCGTACGGGTCGTCGAGCTCGATCTCCTTGGCGATCGAGACACCGTCGTTCGTGATCGTGGGGGCGCCCCACTTCTTTTCGAGGACGACGTTGCGGCCACGCGGGCCAAGCGTCACCTTGACGGCGTCGGCCAGCGTGTTGAGACCACGCTCAAGGCCACGACGGGCCTCTTCGTTGAAAGCAATCATCTTTGCCATATGTGTTCTTCGTCCCTCCCGGACGTCGGAAATGCATCAGCTTTTTGGCACTCTCGCAAAGAGAGTGCTAGATGATTCTGGCACTCTGCCCAAGCGAGTGCAAGCCGGGAGAGAGGCGGGCGCCAAACGCCGTGCGTGCGCTCAGGCGGGTGGGTCGATCGCGACCGAGCCCTCGAGCGGCACGAGCTCGACCCACGTGTTGCCTGCCCCCAGTCTGATGGTGATGCCGTTGTCATCGACGAGGGTGATCGGGGCATCGATCGAGCCCTTGCGCCAGGTCGCGCTCACGGTGCCGCCGCCCGTCGAGACCCAGGCCTCGCCACTGCCGAGCAACTCCGTCTTCGGCACGCCGTGGCCGTGCGAGATGGGAACGCGCAGGGTCACGACGTTGACCGCCGAGAGCTGTGCGCCATTGGAGTCGAGGTCGGGCGCACCGTCCTGCGACCGAAGGAAGGTGCCGGATGCCGCATCCCACGTCCACGAGGGCACGAACTGGTTCGAGAACGCGAGCCGAAGGGCGCCCGTCGGCGTGCCCTCCTTCGTGGCGGTCGCCGAGGCGGCGTCGAGGGCGTAGGCGAACTGCTGGCGGGGGGCCGCGACATCCGGGTTGGCGGAGAGGAACTCGCTCGCCCGCACGATCACGTTGTGGGGCGCCCTGCGATCACTCGCGCGGAACATGTATGCGGCCGTGTCGGGTTGCCCGTGGATCGCGTTGTAGAGGGAGGTCTGCTGCATCATCGAGACGAACTGCGGCTGGCCGCCCGCATAGAAGATGATGCCGCCGAGGGAACCCGCGATCTCGGGGTCCATGGGCCGGATCGAGCGGATGGGGCCCAGCTGCTCGGGGATGTCGCTGTGCCAGACGGCGACGTAGCGCGTGATACCGCCCTCGACGAGCTCCTCGAAGACGATGTCGGTGCGCTCGAGCCCGAGCTGCGGGCGAGCGTCCCAGTGGTTGTCGATCTTCGCCGACAGCGCCGCGTGCGGCAACGAGCCCTGGGGCACTGTTGAGCCGCGCAGGGGCGCGACATCCGTGGGATCGGGCGCCACGTAGTCCGAGACGTAATCGGGCGACGGGGATGCCTTGGGGGACGCAGGTGCTTCGCCGGAGCATCCGGCCAGCAGGAGTGCCGCCGCGAGGGCTCCGAGGGTACCGAGACGACGTCGAGAGCTGCGCGGGGTGGGAATCACGCCTGAAACACTAACGCCGCCCCAGTCAGGGGCGGCGTCAGCGCGAGGCGAGCCCCGCAATCAGTCACTACTTCGTCACGCGGGCCGCACAGACTCCGCCTGCGGGCCCTTCGACCCGGTGCCGACCTCGAAGGTCACCTGCTGACCCTCTTCGAGCACCTTGTAGCCGCTCATGTCGATGGCGGAGTAGTGGACGAAGACGTCTTGCCCTCCACCCTCGACGGTAATGAATCCGTAGCCCTTTTCAGCGTTGAACCACTTCACGGATCCGTTCGCCATGTGTTACTCCCTGCTGTGTACCGTTCAACGGCGCACGCGGTGCGGCGCCGAGTCACCGAGCGCGGACGGGTATCCCGCGTCATCAGGTTCACGAAGCGCGTAGTCGAGAGCCTCACAGAGCCGGATGGGCGACCAGTTCCAGATAGTAACGATCCGAGCCCCAAAAGGGGAGAGTCAGATGAGAATCTGTCGGCCGAAGACGCGAGATTAAACGGGCGCGTAATGTGCGCAGCGCTACGGAAGGGCGACCAGGGGGTCGCCGCGTCGTAGTCGGCGCCGATCAGCACGACGATGGGCGACGCAGGATAGTCATTGGAGAGACGCAGTTCCCCGACGCCCAGATGCTCGATAAGCATGCGCGCCGCGGCCTCGTTGACGGGGTCGTTGTAGAACACAAGGGTGCGCTCGACGTCGTCGACCGCGGCATTCGCCCGGCTGCCGACATCCGTTGACGCCCCTTCCCAGCCCTGGGCGACGAGAGCATCGCCCACCTGGCTCGCGAGGCCCTGGGCCGCCGTGCCGTTCAGCACCGTGATCGGCACGCTCGGGTCGAGCATGGGCTCGACCGTCGGCTGCTCCGGCTCGGGGTCCACGGGGTCGCCTGGTGCGGCCGTGTCGCTGCCAGGCACCCGCAGGTCGAGGTCGGGGTTGAGGAGCGAGAGGGCGAAGAGTCCGCCGGCGACGAGCGCAACGGTGGCGAGTGCCGCCCAGGCGACGGCGATCCAACGGCGAGCGGGCTCGGCCGGTGCGCGGTGCGCGCCGACACGGGGAAGGTCGTCGGGGATCTCGTCGAAGCGATCTCGGATGCGGGTGGCCATCGTGTTCCTCAGGTGGATCGTCGCCGCGACTGGGACGTCAGGCGCGACGCCGTGCGTCTCGCAGGCGCCGCAGGCGTCGCACGAGCATCGGGTCGTGGGCGAAGGCCGCCGGGGATTCGATGACGGCGTTCAGCAACTGATAGTAGCGGGCCGGGCCGAGGCCAAGCTCAACGCGGATGGCCTCCTCCTTCGCGCCGGGGTGGCTCCACGGTCGGCGCTCGAACTCGAGGATGCGCGCGTCGCGCTCAGGGAGCTCGGGGAGATCCGAGCGCTTGTCGGTTGCGGTGGTGGGCATCCATCCAAGACTAGGGCGACAGTCAGTGGCAGCCGGAGAGGCGGGCGGAGGGTCGCGACATCCGATGCTTAGTTAGGATAGCCTTACCAAAAGCCCGATCATCGCAAGGAGCCCCGTGCCGCGCCGCCGAATCCCTGCCGCCCTCACCGCGGTCGCGGCGGCCCTCGCCCTCCTGACGGGCTGCATGGGTGGCCAGTCGTACTCCTCGAGTGAGGTCACCGATGCGGAGGCGCAGCGGGTGCCCCTTGCGCAACTCGACCTGCTCGACGACCCACGCGACTGGACGGGCGAGTCGACCGCGAAGCTGGCCTCAGCATCCGTCGACGTGCTGATCGAGCGGCCCGAACAAGAGCTTCCCGCGACGGTCACCTCGCACGACCTCACCGGTGACACGACCGTGACCGTCACGGCGACGCGCCGGGTGCTGGGCCTCGACATGTCTGGCTCGATCGCGGCGACCATCGTCGGGCTCGGCTTCGGCGAGACCCTCGTGGGCCGCGACATCTCGTCGACCTTCGAGCAGGTCGTCGACCTTCCCGTCGTGACCTCGAGCGGCCACAGCATCAACTCCGAGTCGATCATCAGCCTTCGCCCGACGCTCGTCGTCACCGACGGCAGCATCGGCCCGATCGACGTCGTGCTGCAACTGCGCGACGCGGGCATCCCCGTCGTCTTCGTCGATGACGTCGCCGGCTTCGAGGGCGTCGGCACGCTCGCGCGCCAGGTGGGCGCAGCATTCGGTGCCGCCGAGGCTGGCGAGGAACTCGCGGGGCTCCTCGCGGCGCAGATCGAGGCCAAGGTCGCGGAGATCGCCGAGATCGCCCCGAACGGCGACGACCGCCTGCGGATGCTCTTCCTCTACCTGCGCGGCGGCTCCGGCATCTACTACCTCTTCGGCAGCGAGTCGGGCGTCGACGACCTGATCAGGGGCCTCGGCGGCATCGACGTCGCGACCGAGATTGGCTGGACGGGCCTCCAGCCCATGACCGATGAAGCGGTCATCGCGGCGAGGCCCGACCTCATCCTCGTCATGACCTCGGGGCTCGACAGCACCGGCGGCATCGACGGGCTCCTTGACGAGAAGCCCGCCCTCGCCCAGACGCCGGCCGGCCAGAATCGTCGCTTCGTCGACATGGCCTCGGGCCAGGTGCTCGGCTTCGGCCCCCGCACGGCCGGCGTGCTCGATGCGCTCGCCCGCGCCGTCTACGCGCCCGCACCGAGCGCGCAGGCCTCGAGCGTCTCCCCGTAGGCACCGCTGAAGGCGAGCGGATGCTCGTCGACGGCCAGCACGAAGCGCCCGCGGAGCTCGTCCTCCGCCCAGCCCGCGTCGCGCAGCTGCCTTTCCACGCGGGGCAGCACGCTCGCGCCCTCGAGCGACACCCAGCGGGCACCGCTCGCGCGGATGCGTTCCGCGAGCCGTTCCCGCTGCGGTGCCGGAATGTAGATGAGCACGCCCATCGTCACGATGACGGGCGTCGCCCCTTCAGGCGCGAGCGCGAGGAGCTCGTCGAGGGCCGACTCGGCGTCACCCTGGAGCAGGTGCGGCGGGTCGTCCCGTGCGATTGCGATCGCGCCCCGCACCCTCGACTCGCGGTCGTGCTGGCCTGGCCAGGTGAGGGCGCCCAGCCACGCGGCATCCGCTGGGCTCGTCACGTCGAGCGGGCGAAGGTCGACGCCGGAGCGCATCACGACGAACGGCAGCCTTCGCGGCGGCTCGATGCCGGCGCCCAGGGTGCACGTGAGGGTGACGGCGCCGGGCCCGTCGTCGGGGTGGAGACTGTGGCCGGAGTAGTCGTAGCTGTAGCGGTCGGGGTAGAGGCAGAGGCCGGCGGATGCCCCGAGCTCGAGGAGCGCGACCGGTCCGTCGATCGCGGCGAGTGCCGCCGTGAGCGCCGCGCACCGGCCGGGTTCGTTCGTCTGCATGGGCCGGGCGGCGAGTTCCGCGGCGAGCGCTTCGGCGTTGCTGCGCAGGAAGTCGGTGATGCCGGCGTCGTGGTCTCGTGCACCGAGCAGGCTCGCGACGGCGAAGACGAGGGGCGGCTGCCGGTGCTGCTCCGGGAGCGTCTCGAGCAAGGCGACCGTGGCGGGGTCAGCCGCGACGGCGCCCGCCCACGCTTCGTACACGGGAGAGACGGATGCCACCTGCCACCCGAAGTCGCGGAACCACTGGGCGGTGTCGCGAGCCATGCACTGATACTGCCCCCTCGGGCACCGAGTTGCCCACTTCGACGCTCGCAGTGGTGCTCGATGCGCACGCAGTGGGCAACTCGGGGTGTGGTTACTCCTTGCTGCGACGGCGCGCCAGCAGCGCGACCAGAAGGGCGATCACGACGAGCAGGAGTACCCCGCTGATGATCCACGGCAGCCAGTCGGTGGTCGTCTCATCCGTTTCCATTGCATCTTCGGCCGCGGGCTCCTCTGCGCGCGGTGTGGCCACGGCATCACAGCCATCCTCGACCGCGAGTTCGAGCGTGATCGGGTCGAGGTCGGTGCCGGTCTCGTAGGTGCCGAAGGCCGCAGAACCCTGCGCGGTGAGCACCGCGGGTACGTCGGCGAGCGCCACACGGCCGCCGCGTTCTTCGGTCGTCGCGGCCGCGAGGTCGAGGTCGGCGAAGTGCACGCCGATCTGGTTGACGGATTCGCCGTCGCGCGTCTCACCCGTGACATCGAGCAGGAGCCGCCCGGTGCCGTCGTCAAGCATCTCGATGCGGGGGTTGCCGACCGTCGTGTTCAGCACTCCGCCGTGACCGGTGAAGGTGATCGTTCCGGGGAAGCTGACGGCGCCCTCGCCCGTCGCAGGGTCGTAGCTGCCCGTGGCGCTCGTGAAGCCGAAGTTCGGAGTCTCGTAGGTCGCGCCCTCCCCGACGGTCCACTCCCCTTTCGCGATCGTGCCGCTCACATAGGAACGGAATGCCTCCTTGAAGCCCCATGTGAGGCTCGCGCCCGTCACGACGCAGGCATCGAGCGAGGTCGTGATGGCCATGGACTCCGCGATCGTGATCGGAATGCCGCGACTCACCGAACCCTGCAGGGTGAGCGTGTGCTCGCCCGTGAGCCCTGCGGGAAGCACGCCCGTCCAGGTGACGACACCGTTGGCATCCGCTGTCGCATTGCGGTCGAGCACGGTCGGCTCGGAGTAGATGACGACGAGGATTCCGG
Organism: Salinibacterium sp.; assembly: GCA_015234465.1. Taxonomy (GTDB): domain Bacteria; phylum Actinomycetota; class Actinomycetes; order Actinomycetales; family Microbacteriaceae; genus Homoserinimonas. The sequence continues at coordinate 518,737 of JADGNA010000008.1, forward strand.
TCTCGTTCGGCTGGAAGCCCGACGCGGTGATCGTGACCTCTCCCCCTGGCACTGGCTCGCCTTCGACGATCTCGACGCCGGTCGAGGTCGGCGGCGCGGGAGCGGGGGTGCGCGTGGCGGCACGGGCGGGGGCGGATGCCACGACCACGGCGCCTCCGGAGGCGGCCGCCGCGGGGGCCCCGACGGTGAAGCTGACGGGGTCGAGAGGGTCGCCCGTGGCATAGAAGCCGTTGAACGCGTTCGCCCCTGCCCCCGTGAGGGTCGCGGGCACTCCCGTGTAGGTGACGGCGCCGCCAACCTCGGTGCGGTTGGCCGCCGTCAGATTGAGGGTCCCCATGAGCACGCGCGCGCCGTTGACGCTGACATAGAGGTTCGCCCGTTGGGGGGAGACAACCTCGACGGTGGGGTTCGCGAACGTGAGGTCAAGCGATGCGCCGTGGCCCCTGAACCGCACGGAGCCGGAATACTCGGCCGTGCCGGCACCGGTGGCCGCCGTGAAGGTGCCGCCGACCTGACCGAAGACGAATGCCCCGCCGGCGCTTCTCGCGCCGGCAACCGAGATGCTGCCGCTTGCGATCGTCCCGGTCACGTAGTTGCGGAATGCGGACTTCACTCCCCACGTGAGCGACCCGGCCGCGACAGGTGCGACAGGCGTCGGCGGTGCCGGCGTCGTCGGGGTCGTCGGCGTGGTGGGCGTCGTCGGGGTCGTCGGCGTGGTGGGCGTCGTCGGGTCGTCGTGCTCGAGGGCCACGATGACGTCCTGCGACGTGTCGCGCACCCCTTGGCCGTGCGCCTTCGAGACGTAGACACTGAAACCACTGGGCGCCGACGCCGGGGCCGTGAGCTTCACGGTGAAGGAACCGCCACCCCGCGCGATCAGCGCTGTAGGAACGAAGGATGTCGCGCCCGAATCAATGCCTGCCTGATAGAAGCCGGGGGCCCCGGAGGCAGCAACACCGAGGTATACCCCGGGCGACTTGCTCTCATCGGTCTCGAAGCCGGACCCCGTGACGGTGACCTCACCCCCGGCCGCAGGCGCCTTCGTCACCGTGATCGCCGGACTTGGCGCCGCTGGTGCCTCTGCGAAGGTGATGGCTGTGTACGTCTCGAAGGGTGCGTGGGTCGCGCCCCCGCCTGCGTAGGTGTAGATGCCGTAGTTACTATCCGAGGGAGCGCCCTCGATGTCTTCGTCCACCTTCAGCTGCACCTCGAAGGAGCCGTCTGGGTTGATCGCGACGGCGCCGCGGCTCGCACCCCCGATAGCCGCAATGTCTTCGGGATTGACGACCCAACGCTGGTCGCTGTTCTTGCGCGCCGAGGAGTCGGCCCCCTCGGAGGGCTTCCACACGTCGGCATAGGCGCCGAAGGCGACGTAGAACCCCGCGAACTTGCCTGCGAGCGGTGGACGCGTCGCCAGCACAGACTGGTCGCCGAATCCTGTGCCCTGCACCGTCACGATGTCGCCCGACGCGAGCCCAGCGGTCTTCGACACCGAAATGCTGGGGCCTGATGCGGCATGCACGGGCGACACCCCCACGACCAGGCCGGCGAAGGCGAGAGCGACGGCGACAAGCAGGGCGGGGATGGACCGCCATGTCCGCGGGCGCGCAAGGACTGTGTTCACGTGTGAGCTCCTGGGGAAGCGAGATGCCGCAGGTCTCGGGCAGCCCGGCGCGGCATGTGTCTGGAGACTTAGGTAACCCTAAGTTCACTCGAACACTAGTAGGTAAGGCTTGCCTAAGTCAAAGCACCCAAGAGATGTGCCGTAACGCGGAACAATCGCAAAGCCCACGCGTTTAGTCTTGTTGAACCCACGTCGGAAGGCACCCCATGAACTACCAGGTCAACAAGAGCGAACAGGAATGGCTCGAGGAGCTCGGCCCCGAACGCTACGCGGTGCTGCGCAAGGCCGGCACGGAGCGCGCATGGTCGGGCGAGCTGCTCGATGAGGAGCGCGCGGGCATCTACACGTGCGCCGCATGCAACGCCGAACTCTTCAAGAGCGGCACCAAGTTCGATTCCGGATGCGGCTGGCCCAGCTTCTACGAGTCGGTGCGCCCCGAAGCGGTTGAGCTTCGTGAGGACACGAGCCTCGGCATGGTCCGCACCGAGGTGCTCTGTGCCGCCTGCGGCTCGCACCTCGGCCACGTGTTCCCCGATGGCTTCGGCACCCCCACGGGCGACCGCTACTGCATGAACTCGCTCTCCCTCAACTTCGCGGAGAAAGACACCGCGGAGGGTGCGGAAGCGTAACCTTCGCAGCGCCGCGCGCTCGGGCTAGGATGGCTCGGGCGCTACGCGCTTCCGCCTCCTTAGCTCAGTTGGCCAGAGCATCGCTCTTGTAAAGCGAGGGTCGTCGGTTCGAATCCGACAGGGGGCTCCACCACCCGGGCATGCGCGCGTCGGGATCCCCTATCGACTGCCCGTGACCCCGGTCCTATACTGACTCGCGGAGTGCCGGGAAGCCTGGTCGGCCCGCGATTGCGCGGAGCGCCCCGACGACCGCCGTGGACGCTGGGATGCCACGGAAGGACGCGCGGTGCACGCTGCGGCGAACCCCATCATCGAGGTCTCGGGCCTCACGAAGCGCTTCGGGCGCACGACCGCGCTCGACGGCCTCGACCTGAGCGTTCGCGAGGGCGAGGTGCACGGCTTTCTCGGGCCGAACGGTGCCGGCAAGTCCACGACGATCCGCATCCTCCTCGGCCTCATGCGCGCCTCCGGCGGCAGCGCCCGCATCCTCGGGCGCGACCCGTGGTCGGAGCCGGTCGCAACGCATCGCGACATCGCCTATGTGCCGGGCGATGTCAGTCTCTGGCCGGGACTCACGGGCGGCGAGGCGATCGACCTGCTGACGAGCCTGAGGGGCGGGGCGGATGCTGCCCTGCGCGAGAGCCTCATCGAGGAGTTCGAGCTTGACCCGCGCAAGAAGGGCCGCAGCTATTCGAAGGGCAACCGGCAGAAGGTCGCGCTCATCGCCGCCTTCTCGCGTCGGGCCAGGCTCTACATCCTCGATGAGCCCTGCTCCGGTCTCGATCCCGTCATGGATGCCGTGTTCCGTCGCCAGGTCGAACGGGTGCGCGGGGAGGGAGCGACGGTGCTGCTGTCGAGTCACATCCTGGGCGAAGTCGAGCAACTGTGCGAGAGGGTGACGATCATCCGGGAGGGTGCCGTCGTCGAGACCGGTTCGCTCGCGGAGCTGCGCCACCTCAGCGGCACGACGTTCCGGCTCCCCGGAGATGTTGGCCGCGGGCTCGTCGCTCACCTTGCGGGCGTGCACGAGGTGCGCACCGTTGGGGACGCGATCGAGTTCGATGCCGACCCGAGCGCCGTGCCCGCGGTTCTCGACGCCCTCGCGCGGCACCGCGTATCGACGCTCACCGTCGCGCCGGCGTCGCTCGAGTCGCTCTTCATGCGCCACCGCAGCGGACGGGCGTGATGAGCGGCGTGCTGCGCCTTGCCCGCGCGCAGGCCCGACGGGACCGGTGGACGCTCCCCCTGTGGATCGTCGGCATCGCGGTGCTCGGGCTGGCCGCAGGAAGCGCCGTCGCCGCGGAGTTCGGGGACGAGGCCGAGCGCGCGGCGATCGTGGCGGTGGCCGCCGCGAATCCCGCATTCCTCTTCCTCCGCGGGCTCCCCGACGGCCTGAGCATCGGCTCGGTCGTCTTCTTCCAGGCGTATGCCTTCACGGCGGTGCTCGCCGGGCTCATGAACACATTCCTGGTGGTGCGGCACACGAGGGCCGACGAGGAGCTCGGTCGCGGCGAACTCATCGGCGCGACGCCCGTCAGCCGGGCTGCGCCGCTCGTGGCAACCGTGCTGCTCGCCGTGGCGGCCAACACCGCCCTCGCGGCCGCCGTCGCACTCGGCTACTTGGGCGGCGGCTTGCCCCTCGGCGGATCGATCGCTGCGGCGGCGGCCGTGGCATCCGTGGGGCTCGTCTTCGCGGCAGTCGCCGCCGTGCTCTGCCAACTCATGCCCACCGGCCGCTCGAGCAACGGGGCAGCCGCGGCCCTCGTCGGCCTGGCCTACCTGCTGCGCGGCACAGCGGATGCGCTCGGCACCCCGAACCCCCAGCTCACGCGGGTCGAGACGAGCCCCCTGTCGTGGCTCTCGCCCATCGGCTGGGGACAGCAGGTGCGACCGTACTCCGAGCCGACGCTCGCACCCCTCCTGCTCGCCCTCGGCGTCGCCGCTGCGCTCCTCCTGCTCGCCGTCACGCTCCGTGCCCGGCGCGACCTGGGCGACAGCCTCCTGCCCGAGCGGCCCGGCCGCGCCACGGCCGGCCTCGGCGGCAACGGGGTCGTCGGCCTCGCCTGGCGCCTGCAGCGGGGTGCGGCGGCCGGGTGGTGCGTGGGCGGCGCGGCGCTCGGTCTCGTCGCCGGCGGTCTCGCCCCCGTCGTCGCGAATGCTGTCGAGGGCAATGCATCGCTCGCCGAACTGATCGGAAGTCTCGTGCCCGGAACGCAGGCGGACATCGTCGACATCTTCACCGCAGCCCTCCTCGGCATGGCTGGAGTGCTCGCCGGGGCCGCCGGGGTGCAGGCGGTGCTGCGGTTGCGCTCGGAGGAGGCGGAGGGTCGCGCCGAGATCCTCCTCGCAACCCCGCTGTCGCGCGCGCGATGGGTGGGCGCGAGCCTGGCGATCGCCGCGGCCTCCACGCTGGCCGTGAGCACGGTCGCGGGAGCGGCCGCCGGCTCGCTCGTGGCGACGAGCAGTGGAGACCCTGCGCTGCTCGGCCGATTCGTGGGCGCGGCCCTCGCGCACGTTCCCGCAGCCATCGTCTTCGTCGCGCTGGCCGCCCTCGTCTTCGCGCTCGCGCCGCGGCTCACGACCACCCTGGGGTGGGGCCTGCTCGCACTCGGGCTCGTGCTCGGCCAGTTCGGCGAGCTGCTTCGCATCCCCGAATGGGCACAGAACATGAGCCCCTACCGGCACGCCTCCGCGGTGCCCGTCGAGGACTTCGACGTGGCATCCGCCATCGTGCTCAGCGTCGTCGCCGTCGGGCTCGCCGCGGTGGCCATGGTGGGCACCGGGCGGCGCGACCTCGCGCCCTGAGGCGCCGGCTCAGCCGGCCGGGGCCGGGCTGGGGCTCGGCGAGGGGCTCGCCTTGAGTTCATTCGAGAAGGCGTTGCCGCTCGCGGTGCTCACGAAGCGCGCGAAGTCGGTGGCGCTCGAGAGGTCCTCGCCCGGGTAGGCGGTGCCGTCGACGATCACGGTGGGCGTGCGGGAGATCGCCTCGAGGTCGGCGTTCGGCAGGGGCCCCTCGAAGGCGCGTGCGGTGGCCGCGTTCACCCACTTCTTGAACTGCACATCGTTGATGCACTGCTCGACCTTGGCCGGGGCTTCCACGCCGACCTGCTTCGCGAGGTCGACGAGTTCGTCGTTCTTGAGTCCCGTCGTGTTCTCGGCGGGCTGCTCGGCGAAGAGGATGCTGTGGAAGTCGAAGTAGCGGTCGGGCGAGTAGTTCGCGACGCAGGCCGCCGCATTCGCCGCACGGGTCGAATACTGGGTGCCGAGCGAGAAGCGGTCGAGGAACGCGACGGGGTGCACCTCGAGCGTCGCTGCGCCCGACTCGACCCAGGTGGCGATCTGTTCTTCGTTGGCCTCTTCGAAGACGCGGCAGGCGGGGCAGAAGTAGTCGACGTACATGACGATGTCGACGACATCCGGGTCTTCCGAGGGCTCGAAGGCGACGGGCGCCGCGCCCGGCCTGAGCCCGGGCGTCGTCTCCGCCACGAAGTCGGCGCCGATGCGGATGCCGTCGCTCAGCATGTTGCGCGGGCCGGAGCTCGTCTTGGGGATGGCGGCCATGATTCCGAAGACCGTGGCACCGGCAACAGCGAGGATTCCGACGACGATGCCCACCTGCAGGAGGAGGCGGTTGCGGCGCTCCTTCTTCTTCTGCTCCAGGCGCGCCTGCTGGGCCTTTTCGCGTGCGGCGAGGCGCTTCTCGTTCTTCGTCGGCTTGGATCCCGGCGTGCCGTTCGTCATGAAACCTCACTCAGTTCTCTCGAGAGCTCGCCCCGTGGCAGCCGCTCTCGCCCCCTGGCCCGACCGGGCAACTTCCGCATCCGCGGCACGCCTCGATGCTAAACATCGTGTCTGGGAGTTGGCCAGACGGTTGCTCAGAGGGGCTCCGGTGACATAATGACACGATCGGGCCCTTCGCGGCCCGGTGCACAACATCCATTCACTACGGATCGTCCGGCACGTACCTGCCGGTGAAGGAGAAATACTGTCATGGCATCTGTCACCTTTGAGAAGGCAACCAGGGTCTACCCGGGCTCGACCCGGCCCGCAGTCGACAAGATCGACCTCGAGGTCGCCGATGGCGAGTTCCTCGTGCTCGTCGGCCCCTCCGGTTGCGGCAAGTCCACCACGCTCCGGATGCTCGCAGGCCTCGAAGAGGTCAACGACGGCCGCATCCTCATCGGTGACAGGGACGTCACCGACGTGCCGCCGAAGGACCGTGACATCGCCATGGTCTTCCAGAACTACGCGCTCTACCCGCACATGACGGTCGCCGAGAACATGGGCTTCGCGCTGAAGATCGCGGGCGTGCCGAAGGAGGAGCGCGCCAAGCGAGTGCTCGAGGCCGCCAAGCTCCTCGACCTCGAGCCCTACCTCGGCCGCAAGCCCAAGGCACTCTCGGGTGGCCAGCGGCAGCGTGTCGCGATGGGTCGCGCGATCGTGCGCAGCCCCCAGGTCTTCCTCATGGACGAGCCGCTGTCGAACCTCGACGCCAAGCTCCGCGTGCAGACCCGCACGCAGATCGCATCGCTCACCCGCCGCCTGGGCGTCACGACCGTCTACGTCACGCACGACCAGACCGAGGCGCTCACGATGGGTGACCGCATCGCGGTGCTGAAGGATGGCGTGCTGCAGCAGGTCGGCACCCCGCGCGAGCTCTACGCGGAGCCGAACAACGTCTTCGTCGCAGGCTTCATCGGCTCCCCCGCCATGAACCTCTTCTCGGCCGACGTCGTCGAGGGCGGCGTGAAGTTCGGCACGGCCACGACGCCCGTCGCCCGCGACACCCTGAGCGCCACTTCGGCCCCCAAGGTCACGATCGGCGTGCGCCCCGAAGACGTCAAGGTCTCGACGACCGGCGAGGGCCTCCCCGTCGAGGTCGACCTCGTCGAGGAGCTCGGCGCCGACGGCTACCTCTACGGCCACACCGAGGTCGACGGCAACCGTGTCGACCTCGTGGCCCGTGTCGACGGCCGCTCGCACCCCAACGCCGGTGACCGCGTGTACGTGCTCCCGACGGAGGAGCACCTGCACATCTTCGACACCGACTCGGGCCGTCGCATCAGCAAGCCCATCACGGGCTGAGACTGACTCCGAAGGAGCACCGGCCCGTGTCAGGCTCCCTCCGCATCACCTCGTCGATCGCCGACTCGGCGCTGCTCGATCTCCCGTGGTCCATACCGCTGGAGGAGTGGCCCGAGTCGGTGATCGCCGCGCTCCCCAAGGGCATCTCGCGTCACCTGGTGCGCTTCGTGCACATGGGCGGCGCCGTGATCGCCATCAAGGAGACATCCGCTGAACTGGCGCGCCGCGAGTACGACCTCCTGCGCGCCCTGCAGCGTCTCGACATCCCGTGCGTCGAACCGCTCGCGGTCATCACCGACCGCAGCGACGACGACGGCAGCCCGCTGCAGGCCGTGCTCGTCACGCGCCACCTCAAGTTCTCGCTCCCCTACAGGGCGCTCTACTCCCAGACGCTGCGCCCCGACACGGCGACGCGGCTCGTCGACGCGCTGGCCGTGCTGCTCGTGCGCCTGCACATCATCGGGTTCTTCTGGGGCGACGTGTCGCTGTCGAACACGCTGTTCCGTCGTGACGCCGGCGCCTTCGCCGCCTACCTCGTCGATGCCGAGACGGGCGGGCTCTACGACGGCATCTCGGATGGCCAGCGCGAGAACGACCTCGAGATCGCCCGCATCAACATCGCCGGCGAACTGCTCGACCTCGCGGCCGGCAACCGCCTCGACGAGAACCTCGACCCCGTCGAGGTGAGCAACGGCATCGTGGCCTCGTATCGCAGCCTGTGGCAGGAGCTCACGGGCGCGGAGTCGTTCAAGGCATCCGAACGCTGGCGCATCGCCGAGCGGGTCGAGCGTCTCAACCAGCTCGGCTTCGACATCGAGGAGTTGGCCATCCGCACGGATGAGTCGGGGGCCGAGGTGCGCATCCAGCCGAAGGTCGTCGACGCCGGCCACCACCAGCGACGCCTCCTGCGCCTCACCGGCCTCGACGCGCAGGAGAACCAGGCTCGCCGCCTGCTCAATGACCTCGACTCCTACGCGGCGAGCTTCACCGCCAAGGATGCGGATGAGGAGATGGTCGCCCACCAGTGGCTCACTTCGGTGTTCGAGCCCGTCGTGCGGGCCATCCCGCGCGACCTCAAGGGCAAGCTCGAGCCTGCTGAGGTGTTCCACCAGTTGTTGGACCACCGCTGGTTCCTGTCGCAGAACGCTGGCCGCGACATCCCGCTCGCCGAGGCCGTGTCGTCGTACATCGACAACGTGCTGCGGCACCGCCGCGATGAGGCGACCGTGATCGATCCCCTGACGGGCACCTTCACGCTGCCCATCCAGACCGTCGGTAACGGCAAGGTGCCGGGCTCCGACGACGAGGTCGACTGGCGCACGCTCGTCTGAGGCCCCGCCGGTGTCAGGCGATGCCGAGCGAGCGGGCGATCACGAGCAACTGCACCTCGTTCGTGCCCTCTCCGATCTCGAGGATCTTGGAGTCGCGGTAGTGACGGGCGACCGGGTATTCGTTCATGAAGCCGTTGCCGCCGAAGATCTGCGTCGCGTCCCGCGCGTTGTCCATCGCGGCGTCACTCGCGGTGAGCTTCGCGATTGCCGCCTCCTGCTTGAAGGGCAGTCCCGCGTCGCGCAGTCGTGCGGCGTGGTGCCACGCGAGCCGGGCGACATGCACACGCTGCTGCATGCGGGCGATCGTGAACTGGATGCCCTGGCGTGATGCCAGCGTCTCGCCGAACACGACGCGACTGCGCGAGTAGTCCACGGCCGCCTCGAGGCAGCCTTCCGCCGCGCCCGTCGCGAGCGCCGCGATCGCGATGCGGCCCTCGTCGAGAATGTGGAGGAAGTTTGCAAAGCCGCGCCCGCGTTTGCCGAGGAGGCTGGCCTCAGGCACACGCGCGTCGCTGAAGGTGAGCGGATGCGTGTCTGAGGCGTGCCAGCCGACCTTGTCGTAGGCAGGCTCCACCGTGAAGCCCGGCGTGCCGCTCGGCACGATGATGGTCGAGATCTCACGGCGCCCCTCGTTCTCGCCGGTGACCGCCGTGACCGTGACGAAGCGCGTGATGTCGGTGCCCGAGTTGGTGATGAACTGCTTGGTGCCGTTGATGACCCACTCGCCGCCGTCGAGCCGCGCGGTCGTGCGGGTGGCACCGGCATCCGATCCAGCCTCCGGCTCGGTCAGGCCGAAGGCGGCGAGCGCCCTGCCCGCGAGCAGGTCTGGCAGCAGCTGCGCCTTCTGCTCCTCCGTGCCGAAACGGTGGACCGGCATCGCGCCGAGGCTCACGCCCGCCTCGAGGGTGATCGCGATGGACTGGTCGACACGCGCCAGCCCCTCGATCGCGAGGCAGAGCGCGAAGTAGTCGCCGCCCTGGCCCCCGTGGTCCTCGGGGAACGGCAGGCCGAAGAGCCCGAGCTCGCCCATCTGGGCGACCACGTCGAGTGGGAGCGTCTTGGTGCGATCGGCCTCGTAGGCCCGCGGCGCGACGACCTCCTCCGCGAACTCGCGGACCATGCGCGCGAGATCCCGCTCATCCTCGTTCAGGTTGTGATGGTCCATCATTCCTCCACTACGAACAGTCGGTCACCCTGTTTGACCTGCTGGCCCTTGCTCGCGCCGACCTCGGTCACGACACCGCTGATGGGGGCCGCGAGCGAGAGCTCCATCTTCATCGCCTCGATGATGCCGAGCGCTGCGCCCGCTTCGACGGTCTCGCCGACGGTGACGTTCGTGCTGAGCACGACCCCGGGCATTGGCGAGAGCACGACGCCGTCGCTCTGGGCATCCGCCTCGACGCCGCGCCGGCGCACGAGAGGCAGCCGATGGCTCTGCCCCAGGTATGAGACGTCCGCCCCGTCGGCCGAGACGACAACGGTCGCGGCGTGCACGACCCCGTCGATCTCCAGGCGCAGCCGTTCGGGGGTCTCGTCAACGAGCGACACCGTATGCTGCGACTCCCCCACGACCGTGCGGCCCTCGGCGCGGTCGAGCGAGACACGGGTGGCGACAGCGTCCACCGCGATGCTCGTGCTCCACGGCGCCGCGGGCTGCCCCATGCGCCACCCGTCTGCGACGCCGAAGGGATGCCCCGTGGCAGGGGTCGCCCGCGCGAGCGCCCACGTCGCGAAGATGGCGGGCATCGTGGCATCCGGAGCGTCGACCGCCCCGGGATTCGCGTCGAGGAACGAGGTCGTGATGCTCGCGTCACGGAAGCCGGCGGAGTCGGCGAGCGCCCGCAGGAATCCGAGATTGGTCGTGACCCCGACGATGGCGGATGCGCCGAGCGCCTCCACGAGGGCCCGTCGCGCGAGCTCACGGCTCGGCCCGTGCACGATGACCTTCGCGAGCATTGGGTCGTAGGCGGTGCCGACCTGCTGGCCCTCCTCGAGCGCGGTGTCGATGCGGGCATCCGCCGGCCAGACGAGGCGGCTGACGGTGCCGGTGTGCGGCAGGTAGCCGTTGAAGGGGTCCTCCGCGTAGACGCGCGCCTCGATCGCGTGGCCGCGCATGCGCACGTCCTGCTGCGTGAACGGGAGCGGCTCGCCCGCCGCAACCGCGAGCTGCAGCTGCACGAGGTCGAGGCCCGTGATGAGCTCGGTCACGGGGTGTTCGACCTGGATGCGGGTGTTCATCTCGAGGAAGAAGACCTCCTCCCCCGCCACGAGGAACTCCACCGTGCCCGCATTCGTGTAGCCGACCGCCTTCGCGAGTGCGACGGATGCGCTCGTGAGCTGCTCGCGCACCGCCTCGGAGATCGTGGGCGCGGGAGCCTCCTCAAGCACCTTCTGGTGGCGCCGCTGCGTCGAGCAGTCGCGTTCGAAGAGGTGCACGACGTTGCCGTGCGCATCCGCGAGCACCTGCACCTCGACGTGCCGCCCGTCCGGCAGGTACCGCTCGACGAGGAGGGTCGCGTCGCCGAAGGACTTCTGCGCCTCACGCTCGGCGGCGTCGAAGGAGGCATCGAACTCGGCCGGGGTGCGGACGATGCGCATCCCCTTGCCGCCGCCGCCCGCGGCCGCCTTGATGAGCACGGGAAACTCGAGGCCATCGACCTGGGCGCCGCCGCGCGTCACGGCAACGGACGGCACGACCGGCACGCCCGCCCGGATCGCGAGCTCGCGGGCCGCGTCCTTGCGCCCCATCGCCTCGATCACGTCGGCGCTGGGGCCCACGAAGACGAGTCCCGCCTCGGTGACGGCGCGGGCGAAGGGCGCGTGCTCCGAGAGGAAGCCGTAGCCCGGGTGGATCGCCTCGGCGCCCGTGGCCCTCGCCGCAGCGAGGATCGCCGGGATGTTCATGTAGGACTCGGATGCCGGCGCGGGGCCGAGCCGCACCGCGACATCCGCCACCCGGGTGTGGGGTGCGCCGCGGTCGGCATCCGAATACACGGCAACCGTGCGCAGCCCCCTGGCTCGGGCTGCGCGAATCACCCGCAGGGCGATCTCGCCACGATTGGCCACGAGGAGTGTGCTGAATGACATGCGCGTCACATCCTGAAGACGCCGTAGGACGGCGACGGGATCGGGGCGTTGGCGGCGACCGACAGGCCCATGCCGAGCACGCGGCGCGTGTCGGCGGGGTCGATGACGCCGTCATCCCAGAGGCGGGCGGTCGAGTAGTAGGGCGAACCCTGTTCCTCATACTGCGTGAGGATCGGGTCGCGGAAGGCGGCCTCCTCCTCGGGCGACCATTCGCCACCCTTCGCCTCGATCGCGTCGCGGCGCACGGTCGCGAGCACGGATGCCGCCTGCTCGCCGCCCATGATCGAGATTCGGGCGTTGGGCCACATCCAGAGGAAGCGCGGGTCGTAGGCGCGGCCGCACATGCCGTAGTTGCCGGCACCGTAGGAGCCGCCGATCACGACCGTGAACTTGGGGACGACGGACCCCGCCACGGCCGTCACGAGCTTTGCGCCGTCCTTCGCGATGCCGCCGTTCTCGTACTCGCGGCCCACCATGAATCCCGTGATGTTCTGCAGGAACACGAGCGGGATGCCGCGCTGGTTGCACAGCTCGACGAAGTGGGCACCCTTGAGCGCGGACTCCGAGAAGAGGATGCCGTTGTTGGCGACGATCCCGACCGGGTAACCCCAGATGCGGGCGAAGCCTGTGACGAGCGTCGTGCCATAGAGCTCCTTGAACTCCTGCAGCTCGGAGCCGTCGACGATGTGCCGGATGACCTCACGCACGTCATAGGGCGTGCGAGAGGAGACGGGCACAACGTTATACAGCCCCTCCTGCTCGTGCAGCGGCTCGACGACCTCGCGCTGCTGCAGGCTCGGCGCCTCGTGCCGTTCGAAGGTCGCGACAATGTTGCGCACGATCTGGAGCGCGTGGTCGTCGTCCTCCGCGAGGTGGTCGGCGACGCCGGAGGTGCGCGCGTGCACGTCGCCGCCGCCGAGCTCCTCCGCGCTGACGACCTCCCCCGTCGCCGCCTTCACCAGGGGTGGCCCGCCGAGGAAGATCGTGCCCTGCTTGCGCACGATGACCGTCTCATCCGACATCGCCGGAATGTAGGCGCCGCCCGCCGTGCAGGAACCCATGACGGCCGAGACCTGCGGGATGCCGCGAGCGCTCATCTGGGCCTGGTTGTAGAAGATCCGCCCGAAGTGTTCCTTGTCGGGGAACACCTCATCCTGCATCGGCAGGAAGCCCCCGCCCGAGTCGACCAGGTAGATCGCGGGAAGCCTGTTCTGCAGCGCGATCTCCTGCGCGCGCAGGTGCTTCTTGACCGTGAGCGGGTAGTACGTGCCCGCCTTCACGGTCGCGTCGTTGGCAACGATGACGCACTGTCGGCCGCTGACCATGCCGATGCCGGCGATGACGCCCGCGCTCGGCACCTCTCCCCCGTACATGCCCTCGGCCGCGAGCGGAGCGATCTCGAGGAAGGGGCTGCCGGGGTCGAGCAGCCGGTCCAACCGTTCGCGCGGCAACAGCTTGCCCCGTGCCCTGTGCCTGTCCCGAGCGCTGGCGGAACCACCCTGCCGCGCCGCATGCATCCGCTCCCTGAGCTCTTCAACCAGTGTGCGCAGTGATTCCGTCATGCGGCCGGGCCCTGTGGCCTGCCATAGGTCGCGGCGGCACCCAGACCGGTGCCAGCGACACCCCATCGTGTCTCCATACCGCGAATCCTAATCACGCGATCTGGGCAGCGTCAGTCAGCGAAGGCGCGAAACGGCCCGAGCGCTCGGAAGCGCACACGACAGCCCGCCGGCAGCTGGCCCGCAAGGTCGAGGTGGTGGGATGCGACGGCGCCGATGACGGGATACCCGCCCGTTAGCGGGTGGTCGGCAAGGAACAGCACGGGCTGCCCGTCGGCCGGCACCTGGATCGCACCCGTGACCGTGCCCTCGCTCGGGAGTTCGCCGTGGACCGCCCGCTCGAGCGGTTGCGCGCCGTCGAGTCGCAGCCCGACGCGGTTCGAGCGAGCTGTCACCTGCCATTCCTGTCGCTGCAGGAGTTCGAGCGCATCGTGCGTGAACCAATCGCTGCGCGGTCCCAGCACGACGTCGAGCACGACCAGTTCGCCCGGCGCGGGGAACGAGCGCTCGGGTGCCTGCGCCGTCTCGACGACCGGGATGCCTGTCGCAGCCCTGCGCACCGCCAGACGAGTCCCGGGCGATAGCGCTGCAGGGCCGAGGCGTGAGAGGGTGTCGGTCGCGCGGCTGCCGAGCACAACTTCAGCCTCGAGTCCGTGCCGCACGGCGAGGTAGGCGCGCACGCCACGCACTGGGACGCCGATGTGAAGCTCGTCACCGTCCGCGAGCGCGATGACGCGCCTCGGCGGCACGATCCTCTCCCCCGCCGCCGACGCGAGCCGCAGCTCGCCGACCGCGCCCGTGACCGCAACCTCCGTCGCCCCCCGACTGATGACCACGAGGCCGCCGTACGCCACCTCGATGCCGGCGGCGCCCGCGTCATTGCCGACGAGGCGGTTGGCCTCGCGCAGCGAACGACGATCGAGGGCCCCCGACGGGGAGACGCCGAGGCTCGCGTGCCCGGTTCGCCCAAGGTCCTGCACGAGTGACTGGATGCCCGCCTGCAGCACCTCCAGGGCGGGCCCCTCTGCTGCCGCTGGGCTCGTGGCATCCGCGGTTCGCACAGGGCCACGCCGCGCGCCCCGAGCTTCGACGAAGCGCACGCGGTCGCCCGGCTGCAGCAGTGCGGGCGTCTCGCGCGAGAGGTCCCACATGGGCACGTCGGTCACGCCGATGAGCTGCCAGCCACCGGGGCTCTCGCGCGGATAGACGCCGCTGAAGGTGCCCGCGAGACCGACGGAGCCGGCCGCGATGCGCGTGCGCGGCGTTGCCCTGCGCGGCACGTCGAGCGCGGGGTCACCACCGCTGAGGTAGGCGAAGCCCGGCGCGAACCCCGTGAAGGCCACGCGATACTCCGCGGCCGTGTGCCGCTCGACGACCTCGCGCTCGCTCAGGCCGAGGAGCGCGGCAACCTCAGCGAGGTCATCGCCGTCGTAGTGCACGGGGATCTCTACGAGCGTTCCCGAGTTCGCCTCGGCGGCGCCGAATGTGCGGGCGTGCAGGAGCTCGGCGAGCCGCTCCGCCGTCACGACGGCCGGCTCGTACCTCAGCAGCACGGTGCGGGCGCCCGGCACCAGCTCGACGACGCCGCGGAGTGGCTCCGCGACGAGCGCGGCGTGCAGCGCCATCGCCTGGCCGAGGTCATCGACCTCGACGAGCACCGCGTCATCGGCGGCGGGAAGCACTCGCATGGGGCTCAGGCGGCAACCACGGGGGCGATCTGCACGCCGGCCGCCTCGAGCCGCTGCCGCACGCGCCGGGCCATCTCGAGCGCGCCAGGGCTGTCGCCGTGCACGCAGATGGAGTCGGCGCGCACCCGCGCCACCGAACCGTCGATCGCCGTCACGGTTCCCTCGGTCACGAGCCGCAGCATCCGCTCGGCCACCTCGTCGGGGTCGTGCAGCACGGCTCCCGGTTCCCGGCGAGACACGAGGGTGCCCTCCGGCGTGTAGGCGCGATCGGCGAAGGCCTCAGCGACCGTGCGGAGGCCCGCCTCCTCGGCCAGCCGAAGCAGGGCCGAACCCGGGAGGCCCATGACGGCCAGGCCAGGGTCGATCGCGACGATCGCCTCGATCACGTCCCGCGCCTGCCGCTTGTCGTGCACGGCCGTGTTGTAGAGCGCGCCGTGCGGCTTCACATAGCTGACCTGTGCACCGACGGATGCCGCAATCCCCTGCAGGGCCCCGATCTGGTAGATCACGTCCGCGACGAGGTCTGCGCTCTCGACGTCGATGTTGCGCCTGCCGAAACCGGCCAGGTCGCGGTAGCCGGGATGCGCGCCGATCGCGACACCGGCAGCCCGCGCACCCCTGACCGTGCGCAGGATTGAGCGGGGGTCTCCCGCGTGGAAACCACACGCGACGTTGGCGCTCGACACGAGCTGGAGCATGGCGAGGTCGTCGCCCAACTCCCAGCGACCGAAGCCCTCGCCAAGGTCACTGTTGATGTCGATTGTTGCCACTGCCGCTCCCGTCGCCGACGGCATCGACCCTAGCGGGCGGCGCGCTGCCTCGACACCTCGTAGAGGGTCACGCTCGCGGCGATGCCCGCGTTGAGCGACTCCGTCGCGGCGCTGATCGGGATCGACACGATCGCGTCGCATGTCTCGGTCACGAGGCGCGAGAGCCCCTTGCCCTCGCTGCCGACGACGATCACGAGCGGCTCCTTCGCGAGCTGCAGCGACGGCAGGTCGATGTCGCCGTCGCCGTCGAGGCCGAGCACGAAGGCGCCGCGGTCCTTGAGCGCCTTGAGTGTCTGCGTGAGGTTCGCCGCCATCGCGACGGGCGTGCGGGCGGCGGCGCCGGCCGAGGTCTTCCACGCCGAGGCGGTCATGCCGACCGAGCGACGTTGCGGCACGATGACGCCCTGGCCACCGAAGGCAGCGGTCGAGCGGATGATCGCGCCCAGGTTGCGCGGGTCGGTGATGCCATCGAGCGCCACGAACAGGGGCACCTGGCCACGGTCGACCGTGAGGTCGAAGAGGTCGATGGGGTGCGCGTACTCATAGGGCGGCACCTTGAGGGCGACGCCCTGGTGCACGGAGTCGAAGCCGCCCATGCGGTCGAGCTCCGGCCGCATGACCTCGAGCACGGGGAGGCCGCGCTTCGTGGCGATCGACATGATCTCCTTGACGCGGTCGTCGTATTCGATGCGGGTCGCGATGTAGAGCGCCGTCGCCGGGATCTTGGCGCGCAGCGCCTCGACGACCGAGTTGCGGCCC
This sequence comes from Salinibacterium sp., assembly GCA_015234465.1. Classification (GTDB taxonomy): domain Bacteria; phylum Actinomycetota; class Actinomycetes; order Actinomycetales; family Microbacteriaceae; genus Homoserinimonas. The sequence goes on from JADGNA010000008.1 coordinate 535,269, forward strand.
GTCACGACCTCGGCCTGGTTGGCGCCCTGCTCCGACTTGCGCTGGCGCGACTGCGGCGGGCGGCCGCCATCGGCCTGCTGGGGCTTGCCGCCCCGGCCACCGCGCTTCTCGGCGAGACGCTCCTGCGCCGCCTTGCGCTTGCCCGCGGGGTGGTACGGGCGGTCCTCCGCCTTGGGGGTCGGCTTGCGACCCTCGAGGGCCTGGCGACCCTGGCCGCCAGAGCCGACCTGGGGCCCCTTGCGGCTCTTGCGCACGGCTCCGGCCCTGGGCTTGTTTCCGCTGTTCTTCATGGGGTGTCCCTACTGCTCGGCACTGCTATCTGTCTGTGAGGCTCCAATGTGGGCCTTCCGGGGTGTCCTCGATCTGGATGCCCGCGGCTGCAAGCTCGTCGCGGATGCGGTCGGCCTCGGCGAAGTCCCGCGCCTCGCGCGCAACCCGCCGACTGTCGAGCAGTCGCGTCACGAGGGAGGAGAGGGCCGTGACGGCCGGCTCATCCGCTGCAGTCTGCCACTCTACGCTGAGCGGATTGATGCCCAGGATGTCGGTCATCGCGAGAACGGCCCCCTGAGCGTGCGCGGCCGCCGCGAGGTCCTCATTGTCGAGCGCCGCATTGCCGGCCCGCACGGTGTCGTGGATGACGGCGATCGCCTGGGGCACCGAGAGGTCGTCGTCCATCGCGGAGGCGAACTCCTCTGGCACATCCCGCACCACCTCGGCCGCGAACCGCGTGGACGAGATGCGTCGATCGGCCCTGCGGAGGAAGCCCTCGATGCGCTCGATGGCCGAGTCGGCCTCGTCGAGCACCCCGTCGTGGTAGTCGATCGTGGAGCGGTAGTGCGCCGAGCCGAGGTAGTAGCGCACGGCGAGCGGGCGCGCGGCCGAGAGCAGGTCACTGGCGAAGACGGAGTTGCCGAGCGACTTCGACATCTTCTGCCCGTTGACGTTCACGAGGCCGTTGTGCACCCAGTAACTGGCGAAGCCATCCCCCGCGGCGGCCGACTGGGCGAGCTCGTTCTCGTGGTGGGGGAAGCGGAGGTCGAGCCCACCGCCGTGGATGTCGAACTGGGGTCCGAGGTAGCGCGATGACATGGCCGAGCACTCGATGTGCCATCCGGGTCGGCCTGCGCCCCACGGCGACGGCCAGCTCGCCGACTCGGGCTCGTCTGCCTTGTGCCCCTTCCAGAGGGCGAAGTCGCGGGGGTCGCGCTTGCCGCGAGGGTCGGCATCCGTCGCGGGCGCCATGTCGTCGCGCCCCTGACGCGTGAGCTCGCCATAGGTCGGCCACGACGCCGTGTCGAAGTAGACGTCGCCCGAGCCGTCCTCTGCCGCGTAGGCGTGGCCGCGGTCGATGAGTCGCTGGATGATCTCCTGCATCTGCCCGATGCTCGCGGTCGCGCGCGGCTCATAGGTCGGGGCGAGGATGCCGAGGGCACGGTACCCGGCGGTGAATTCGAGCTCCACGCGGTAGGCGAGCGCCCACCACTCCTCCGACTCGGAGGCGTTCGCGAGGATTTTGTCGTCGATGTCGGTGACGTTGCGCACGAAGGTGACGTCGTAACCGCGCCAGGTGAACCAGCGGCGCCACAGGTCGTAGACGAGGGCCGAACGCAGGTGCCCGATGTGCGGCGACGACTGCACGGTGGGCCCGCAGACGTAGATGCCCACGCGACCTGGCTCGAGCGGTTCGAAGTCGAGCAACTCCTGGGCACGGGAGTCGTAGAGGCGCACGGTCATGCGCCCAAGCTTATTCGAGCCGCGCCCGGCGCGACTCGGTCGACGGACGCCTCGGCCTGCTAGTTCACCGAGCGGATGAGCGCGGTCGCGAGCGCCGTCAGCCCCTCGCCGCGCCCCGGGAAGCCGAGGCCGTCCGAGGTCGTCGCGGAGACACTCACGGGCGCCCCGGCGAGACCGCTGAGGTTCTGCTCGAGTTCGACGCGCCGCCGCGCGAGCTTCGGCTGGTTTGCGATCACCTGCACGGCGACGTTGACGACCTCATAGCCAGCCCCCGCGACGAGTCGTACGGTCTCCCGGATGAAGACGTCGCCGTGGGCCCCCGCGAAGCGGTCGTCGGCAGTGCCGAAGCGCCCACCGATGTCACCGAGCCCCGCGGCCGAGAGCAGCGCGTCGCAGATGGCGTGGCAGACGGCATCCCCGTCGCTGTGCCCCTTGAGCCCCGGCTCGTCTGGCCAGTAGACGCCGCCGAGCCACAGCGGGCTCTCGGGGTCGAAGGCGTGCACGTCGAGGCCGATGCCGCTGCGGAAGGCCGGCACGTCGCGCGAGCGCCCGGCCGCGAGCGTCTCGGCGCGGGAGAGGTCCCACGGCGTCGTCACCTTGAAGGCGAGCGGGTCGCCAGAGACGGTCGTGACGGCATGGCCTGCCGCCGCGAAGAGGGCGGCGTCGTCGGTGTGCTCGACCGTGGCAGCGGCGTAGGCGTCCACGAGTTCCTCGCGGGGGAAGCCCTGCGGTGTCTGCGCCGCAGCGAGCTCGGCACGATCCGGCGTGCCCACGACCGCACCGTCGCGCGTCACCTGCTTGATCGTGTCGGCGACCGGCAGCACGGGCAGCACGCCCGCACGAGTCGAGCGCGCGGCATCCGCCACCGTGTCGAAGAGCGACGAGGGCGTGAACGCCCGCGCAGCATCATGCACGAGCACGACGTCGACCGAGCCGCGCACCGCCGCAAGCCCCGCCGCGACCGACTCCTGGCGGGTGGCACCACCCGCGACGGCCGTGACGAGGTCGGCGACCGGCCCCGCGAGCTCCCGCGCGATCGACGCTGCCGTCTCGACGCGGTCCGTCGGCGCGACGACGACGATCTGGGCCGGCGAGGTCATGCCCAGCACGGATGCGACGGCGTGGCCGAGCAGGGTGCGCCCGGCGACCCTGACGAAGGCCTTCGGCTCGCCGAGTCCAAGGCGGGTGCCGCTGCCTGCGGCGACGATTACGACAGCGGTGCGAGGCTCATGCATGCTTACGAGGGTAGCGCCGGCGGCCAACGCAGAAGCCCCGCCGTCGCAGAGGCGAGGGCGGGGCTGTGAAGCGTTGGGCCGACTAGGAGGCGAGCACGTCGTCGAGCATGCCCGACGCCTTCTCCTCATCGGTCTTCTCTGCGAGCGCGAGCTCCGAGACGAGGATCTGGCGCGCCTTGGCGAGCATGCGCTTCTCGCCGGCGGAGAGGCCGCGGTCCTGGTCGCGGCGCCACAGGTCACGCACGACCTCGGAGACCTTGATGACGTCGCCGGAGGCGAGCTTCTCGAGGTTGGCCTTGTAGCGGCGTGACCAGTTGGTGGGCTCCTCGGTGAAGGGAGCGCGCAGCACCTCGAACACCTTGTCGAGGCCCTCCTGGCCGATGACATCACGCACGCCGACGAGGTCGACGTTGTCCGCCGGGACCTCGATCGTCAGGTCGCCCTGGGTCACATTGAGCTTGAGGTAGAGCTTCTCTTCGCCCTTGATGACGCGCTTCTTGACCTCAATGATGGTTGCAGCACCGTGGTGCGGGTATACGACGGTTTCGCCGACCTCGAAAAGCATGGGTTAAGCTCCATTCCGTGGCTCCCAGTTTACCACAGGGGCGCCCTCCTCCGGCCTGCCCGCCGGGCAGCGGCCCGGAGCGCCGTAGGATAAACTCACAAGCGCCGCAGCGGGGTCTCCCCGGCGGCCACCTGCACCTGTTCCCACTCACCTGGAGGGTTCCCCGTGAGAGCTCGCACCGTCGCCACCGTCGCCCTCTCGGCGAGCATCGCGCTCGTCGCCACGGGGTGCGCGTTCATCACCCCGCAGGCGACGACCGAGCCCTACGACCCGAGCGACGGCGTCGGCGCCACGATCGGTGACGTCAAGGTGCTCAACGCCCTCGTCGTCTCCGAAGACGGCGAGAACGGCAACCTCGTGGCGGGCTTCGCCAACAAGGGCACCGAGCGCGCACGCATCACCATCCAGTTCGAGGGCAGCGACGGCAAGCAGGACCGCACCGTCACGGTGGCGCCCGGCGAGGTCAAGTCGATCGGCAGCGACGAGCTCTTCGAGCTCGAGGGCATCGACGCGGAGCTCGGCTCGCTCATCCCCATCTTCGTGCAGCACGGCTCCGAGACCGGCAAGCAGATCCTCGTGCCGGTGCTCGACGAGTCGCTGCCCGAGTACTCCGACCTCGCGCCGTAAGCCGCCCGAGGCATCCGTCAGTCCTGGCGCTCGCCAAGGCCTCTGACGCGGCGCTTCAGCGCGCCGCTCGGCCTGACGCCTACGCCGCCTCGTCTTCGAAGCGGTAGCCGAGCCCACGCACCGTCACGAGCAGCTTCGGCTCCGACGGCACCTTCTCGATCTTCGAGCGCAGCCGCTTGATGTGCACGTCGAGGGTCTTGGTGTCGCCGAAGTAGTCGGCACCCCACACGCGATCGATCAGCTGGCCGCGCGTCAGCACCCGCCCGGCATTCCGCAGCAGCACCTCGAGCAGCTCGAACTCCTTGAGCGGCATGGCCACCTCGGCGCCGCCCACCTCGACCGTGTGCCGGTCGGTGTCCATGCGCACGGGGCCGACCTCGACGATGGCGGGGTCGAGCTCCTCAGCCGGCTCCACTCGTCGACGCAGCACGGCGCGCACGCGCGCGAGCAGCTCCCGGCTCGAGTAGGGCTTCGTGACGTAGTCGTCGGCGCCGAGCTCGAGCCCCACGACGATGTCGACCTCGGAGTCCTTCGCGGTCAGCATGATGATCGGCAGCTGCGAGACGGCACGGATGCGCCGGCACACCTCGGTGCCCGAGATGCCGGGGAGCATGAGGTCGAGCAGCACGAGGTCGATGCCGCCGCGCTCGAATTCCTCCATCGCGGCGGTGCCGTCGTCGGCGATGGTGACGTCGTAGCCCTCCTTCGCGAGGAGGTATTCGAGCGGCTCGCTCAGCGAACGTTCGTCTTCGACGATCAGGATGCGGGTCACGAGACTCCCTCTAGGGTGGCTGGGCTCGGCAGGAGCGGGGTCGGGCCGGTCGCGGCATCCGTCATCGACCTGAGCGACGACTGCGATGCCTCGGGAAGACGGATGGTGAAGGTCGAACCGCGACCGACCTGCGACCACACGCGCACGTCGCCACCGTGGTTCTGCACGGCGTGCTTGACGATGCTGAGGCCGAGGCCCGTGCCGCCCGTGTTGCGGGCGCGAGCCGGGTCGATGCGGTAGAAGCGCTCGAAGACCCGCTCGAGGTCCTCCTCCGGGATGCCGATGCCCTGGTCGGTCACGGCGACCTCGACGACACCGTCGCTATGCGTGACGCCGACGCCGACCCGCGAGCCGTCCGGCGAATACTGCACGGCATTCGAGACGAGGTTGTGCACGGCGGCGACGAGGATCGGCTCGTCACCGTAGACCTGCGCTCCCGTCGCTCCGCCGCTGACGAGTGTGATGCGGTGCTTCTCGGCCTGCACGCGGCTCGCGTCGATCGCGGCGGCCACGATGTCGTCGACATCGATGAGCTCGGGCTTGGCCAGGGCATCCGCCGCCTGCAGCCTCGAGAGCTCGATGATTTCCTTCGTGATGCGTGCCAGCCGGTCGGACTCCTTCGTGAGGCGCTTGGCGAAGCGTCGCACCTGTTCGGGGTCGTCGGATGCCGACTGCAGCGCCTCCGCGAGCAGGCCGACCGCGCCGATGGGGGTCTTCAGCTCGTGGCTGATGTTGGCGACGAAGTCACGCCGCACCTCGTCGAGCCGGTAGGCCTCCGTGCGGTCCTCCGCGAGCAGCAGCACGAAGCGGGAACCGATGCGGGCGACGCGCACGAAGAGGTGCACGTTGGCGTCGCTGAAAGGGCCGCGCGCGAGCACGACCTCCTGCGAGACGGGATCACCCTCGCGACGCACCCGGTCGACGATCTCCACGAGCTCCGGATGCACGAGCGACTGCTGCGCGACGAGGCCGAAGGCGAGCGCGCCCGGCGAGGCCTTCATAACGTTGTTGGAGGGGTCGAGCACGACCCCGGCGGTCTCGAGCGCGTCGAGCACCTGCTCCACGCCGTCAGGAACGCCGCCGCGCACCACAGCCACGGCTCGCTCGCCCCTGCGGGCGGCATAGTGAATCAAGCTGACCAGCGCAGCGCCCACGGCAAGGCCGAAGAGCAACGACAGGGCAACCAGCACGCTGGGTTCCATAGCGACTAGATTAGTTACATCTCGACCCCGTCCGTCCGGGTGGCTGCTGGTTCGCTATGAGAAGCCGAGGTGTTCAACGGATGCTCACCCCGCGTTAACCTTCCCCGGTCAGGATGGCCCGGGATTGTGCGGGCTCACTGCCCCGCACCATTAACGCCAGGAATGAGGAACGGTCGATGCGCGAAGTCTTCCAACAGGAACTCCAGGAGGTGCAGGAGCGTCTCGTCGAGATCGCGAGCCTCGTCGCCATCTCGATCGAGAACGCCACCCGCGCCTTCAACGAATCCAACGTCTCGCTCGCCGAGCGGGTCATCGCCGACGATGACAAGATCGACGAACTCGCGATCAGCCTCGACGAACTCGCCATCAACATCCTTGCTCGCCAGCAGCCGGTCGCGCGCGACCTGCGCATCGTCGTGAGCGCCCTGCGCATCTCGGCCTCGCTGGAGCGCATGGGCGACATGAGCGAACACATCGCCCAGCTCGCCCGCTACCGCTTTCCCGAGAAGGTCGTGCCCAAGACGCTGCGGCCCACCTTCGCCGAGATGGGGCAGCTCGATGTCGCCATGGCGCGCAAGCTCGCGGAGCTGCTGCGCACGGAGGACGTGCGCCTCGCGGAGGAGATCCGCAACGACGACGACAAGGTCGACGCGCTGCACCTCAGCGTCTTCGACACCGTGCTCGGCGAGAAGTGGAAGGGCGGCGCTGAAGACACGGTCGACGCGACGCTCGCCTCGCGGTACCACGAGCGCTTCGCAGACCACGCCGTCTCGATCGCCAAGAAGGTGCAGTACCTCGCGACGGGCGACTGGATCCCGGTCGACTGACCCTTTGAGTGCAGAGAAAATGCCCATCCCGCCGAGCGGGATGGGCATTTTCTCTACTTCGAGGGCCTAGTGCTTGCCCTGTGCTGCGACGGCGGCGGCGCCCGCGGCGGCCGCCTCGGGATCGAGGTAGCGCGAGGGCGCGACCGGCATGAAGTCGTCGCCGAGTTCGTAGACGAGCGGGATGCCGGTGGGGATGTTCAGGGCCGCGATGTCGTCATCCGAGATGCCGTCGAGGTGCTTGACGAGGGCGCGCAGCGAGTTGCCGTGCGCCGTGACCAGCACCGTCTTGCCCGCCGCGAGGTCTGGCGTGATGTCGGACTCCCAGTAGGGAAGCATCCGCTCGATCACGTCTTTGAGGCACTCGGTGCGGGGCAGCTCGTCGCCGAGCTCGGCGTAGCGGGGGTCGCGCGCCTGCGAGAACTCGTTGTCGTCGTCGAGGGGCGGTGGCGGGGTGTCGAAGCTGCGGCGCCACGTCATGAACTGCTCCTCGCCGTACTTCTCGAGGGTGTCGGCCTTGTCGAGGCCCTGCAGTGCGCCGTAGTGGCGCTCGTTGAGCCGCCATGAACGGGTCACGTCGATCCAGTCGCGATCGCAGGCCTCGAGCGCGATGTTCGCCGTGTGGATGGCGCGCTTGAGCAGCGAGGTGTGGAGGATGTCGGGCAACAGGCCCTCCTGGGCCATGAGTTCACCCGCGCGACGTCCCTCGGCGCGACCCTCCTCGGTGAGGGGCACGTCCACCCATCCTGTGAAGAGGTTCTTCTCGTTCCAGTCACTGCGGCCATGGCGGAGGAGGATGAGCGTGTAGGTCATGCGGCCAGTGTACTGAGAGCCCCGGCCGGGTGTAGGCGATGTCATCCCTCAGGACTACCGCGAGGCGACCCGAGGCCGACGCGGCAGGGGGCGCCCGCGCAGTGGGATGGAACCATGAACGTTTCACGCCTACTCGCCGCCACCGCGGTCGCCGTCCTCGCCACCTCGACGCTCGCCGGCTGCGCCATCATCGACACGATCTTCGAGGACGGCCCGCCCAAGGACCCCGAGGAGCGCCACTTCGAGGTGTACGCCGACGCGCCCACGACGGGCCAGCTCGCCTTCGCGATGCCGAGCTTCGTGCCGAAGGACGCGACCGACATCGACGTGCGGCTCATGCCGAGCGCTGAGCCCGGCTACCTGCTCCGCTACACCTCAAGCAAGGGCTTCAAGGATGCCCGCTGCGAACCCATCGCGGAGGCACCGCCCGCCGCGATCGACTCCACCTGGTGGCCCGACGAGGCATTCGCGGAGGCGTGGGAGTGCGACGAGAAGCGCATGATCCGCCCCGTCTACGTGAGCGTCGCCGGCGACACCGTGTACGCGTGGACATCCGACCTCGAGGCGGCAGACATGACTCCGGATGCCACGCCCGAGGCCGAGTCGGAGCCCGCACCCAAGACGACCGACGGCACGCCAGGCACCGAGTAGCCCTAGGAGCTGGGGAGAAGCGCCCGCGCCTCCTCTGGCCGCATGCCGGTGGCCACGAGGAGGTCGACGACGAGCGGCCGCAGCAGGTGCACGACGATCGTCGTCGGCATGCGGGCCCCGGGCAGGGAGTTGCTCGGGTCGAGCATGGGCATGACGTCCACGAGCACGGCGCGGGCACGCTCGGCAGCGGCGGGGTCGTCGAGGCTCTCGCCAAGCAGGGCGACGGCATCCGCCACCTGCTGCACGAGGCCCGCGAGCGCCGGTCGCCGCTCCCCATCGCGCACGAGGAAGGCGATGCGGCGCGAGATGACGCGAAGGTGGCGCGCGGCCAGGTCGAGGCCCGCCAACACCTGCGACTGGCGCCGCAGCGCCGGGAGGTGGCGCCGCAGGAACGGCGAGATGCGCGCGATCGCGATCGCTGATTCCTGCGACTGCGCCCACGCGTCGATGAGCGCCTGTGTGCGCCGCAGCCGCGCGAGGGCGAGGGATGCCGCGGGCTCCTGCCCGTCGCGGAGTGCTTCGACGACCGACGACAGCGACTCGGCGAGCGTCGCGAGCAGCCGCTGCGCATCACGCCGGGCGATGCGTCGCGGGTCTCGCGGAAGCAGTGCGGTGACGACGAGGGCGACGAGGCCTCCCACGAGGCCGTCGATGCTGCGCGTGAACACGCCGCCGTCGGGCGCGGGCAGCACCATCACGAGGATCGACTGCACTCCCGCCGCAATGGCGAACGGTGCGCTGGGTGACAGCAGCCGAGCCACGAAGAGGGTGACGGTGAGCACGATGGCGATCTGCCACCAGCCCGACCCGACGACCAGCAGGGCGACCTCGCTGAGCACGATGCCGACGAGGATGCCGACGGCAGACTCGAGCACGCGCCGGGGGCGGGCGTCGCGGTTGAATCCGAGGATCGTCAGGGTCGAGACGAGCGCGATCGCGGGGGTCGGATGACCGAGCACCTCGTGCGCGATGAGCCACGCCAGCATGGCCGCCAGCACGATCTGCGCGATGCTCGGCGCCGATTCGGCGGCACGCCCCAGCGCCGCCCGTGCGTCGAGGCTGCGATTGAGGCGGCGTTCGAGGCGCCGGGCGCTGCCGCTCTCAGCCATCCGCGCCGGGGCGGGTGGGGCGCGTTGCCGCCCCCAGCCGCGGCAGGCGCGGGATGTCGGCTGTCGCGCCTGCGCCGACGGGCACGATGACCTCTTGGCCTGCGGCGACCGGGCCGCCATCCGTCATCACCGTCAGCGTCTCGACCGGGTCGGTCGACCGCTTGATGACGGCGAGGGCGATGGGTCCGAGCTCGTGGTGGCGGGCGACGGATGTCACGGCGCCGACCTCCTTCTCACCCAGCACGACGGTGTCACCGCGCTGCGGCAGCAGGTCATCGGAGCCGTCGAGGTGCAGCATGACGAGGCGGCGGGGCGGACGACCGAGGTTGTGCACCTTCGCGACCGTCTCCTGGCCGCGGTAGCAACCCTTGTTGAGGTGCACGGCGCTGCGCAGCCAGTCGAGTTCGTGGGGGATGGACCGCTCGTCGGCCTCCGTCACGAGCCGTGGGCGCCACGCGGCCACCCGGAGGGCCTCAAGCGCGAGCACACCCGCGGGAGGTGTGTCGAGGGTCCCGAGCGCGGCGCGGTCGATAAGCGTCTCCCGGTACGGGAACGCGGGCGAGGGATGCTCGCCCTCCGCATACTGCCACCCGCCCGCGACGACCTCGGTCCACGGGTCGCGCCACACGAGGGCCACGCCGGCGCGCTCCACGGCGGGCAGGTCGACGGACCCGATGTGGCCGAGGGTCGCGAGGTCGGCGCTGCGGTCGGCGATCTCGACCCGCATCATGAAGCGCATGCGAAGGAGCCAGGTGGCGAGGGCATCCGCTTGGCTGCGGTCGATGAGGAGCCACGCGGTCTCGCCGTCATCGACGATGCGCACGGAATGCTCGATGCGGCCCTGCGGGTCGAGGATGAGCGTCTCGGCGGAGTCGCCTGGCGCAAGCCGGGCGATCGACTGGCTGCTGATCGAGTCGAGCCAGGTCAGCCGGTCTGGGCCAGTGAGGGAGAGCACTCCCCTGTGGGACAGGTCGACGACGGCGCGGCCGGCCTCGAGCTCGCGCTGTTCGCGCACGGGGTTGCCGTAGTGGGCGGCGACGCCGGCATCCGGCTCGTCGGCCTCGACCGCGCCCGGGCGGTCGAGCCAGGGGGAACGCCACGCCTCGGTTGCGGCGGGCTCGGTGCCGGCAGGCTCGGTGCGGGCAGGGTCAGTCGACACGGGCGAGCCTCGCGGATGCGTGGGAGGTGAGCTGCTGGCCGAGGGCCGCAATGTCCCAGGCCCACAGCAGGTGGTCTTCGACGAGCCCATAGATGCGGGTCGACGCGGAGTGCTCCTTGGCGTCTGCCGAGCGCATGACGGCATCCGTCGCAAGGTCGATGCGCGGGCCGTTGACCTGCCCCAGATAGAGCTCACTCACCCCACCGGGGTGGATGATCGACACCTCGATCTCGAAGGCGCCCGCAGCGTTGCGGAGGGTTTCGACCTCACTCGCGGTCGAATACGGCTTGTCGCCCACGCCGGGAAGCATGCCGGGGCCGACATCGCCCTGGCCGAGGGCACGCGAGAGGCGCCAGTACCCGGTCTCGGCGGTGAGGACGGCGGGCTGCTCCCCCTCATCGAGGAGCCACACGGAGGAGCTGTAGTTGAGGTAGGACGTGCCGTCGTGGCTGAAGCTCACGCGCTGGCCGAACTCGAACTCCCGGACGTCACCGTCGACGGGGTAGGAGATGACCCCCGTGCCCTCCCAGACGCCGAGCAGCCAGGAGAGGGGCACCAGCTCGGAAGGGAGCGAGGCGTCGAGTTCGATCATTCGGGCACCTCCCGTGGCGATGCGATCGGATGCAGCGTGCTGCGACCCGGTCTAGCGCTGGCCGCGAAACAGGTTGTACAGCACCACCGCGGAGACCCCGCCGATAGCCAGGAGGGCGAGGACCAGCAGTCCGACGTAGAAGAGTTCGAGTGCAAGGAGCATGCGGCGATTCTACCCCTCCGCAGACGCGACGAGGGCGAGCACCCCGGTCGCCACCGCGAGGATCACGACGGAGCCCCCGAGGCTCGCCATGAGGCGGTTGACGAAGCCCACCTTGCTGTCGAGCGCGAGCTGCAGGCAGAACGACAGGATGGTCGCGGCCGCGAGCACGATCGGGAACCACTGAAGCCGAGCATCCGGAGCGACGAACACAGCCGTGATGAGGGCGCCTGCCGCGGCGAAAAGCCACACCGCCGCAACGCTTGCCCGCGCAGTGGAGCGGTTCGGTGCCGTGTTCTCGTCGACCGTCATGCCCCAATCCTGCCTGATACCGCCGAAAACGCCCTGAGGCGGCCTAGATATCGACGGCTCTTGGGTCTGGATAGACTTGCTCCAAAATTTTGGAGGCCCCGTTGGCGCAGCTGTTGATACTGACTCCGGCAGTCGACAGCGAGGTGCTGCCATCCCTGGCCCTCCTCAGCCACAGGGTGCGACAGGTGCCCGCGACCTCATCGCAGTTAATCAACACCCCGAGTTGTGACCTCATGATGGTCGATGCGCGCAAGGACCTCGCCGCCGCCAAGGCCCTCTGCAAGATCCTAGGCAACACGGGAGTCTCCGTTCCCGTGATCGCCATCGTGACGGAGGGCGGGCTCACCGCCGTGACGCCCGAGTGGAACGTGGCCGACGTCGTGCTCGTCGACGCAGGGCCCGCCGAGGTCGACGCACGCATCCGCCTGGCCATCGGTCGCTCCTCGGCGGATTCCTCGAACCGCAAGATCCAGGCATCCGGTGTCGTGATCGACGAGGTGAGCTACTCGGCCAAGGTGCAGGGCAAGCCGCTCGACCTCACGTTCAAGGAGTTCGAGCTGCTGCGCTTCCTCGCAAGCCACCCCTCGCGCGTCTTCACCCGCGAACAGCTGCTGAGCGAGGTGTGGGGCTACGACTACTTCGGTGGCACGCGCACGGTCGACGTGCACGTGCGACGCCTCCGCGCGAAGCTCGGCGACCTCGAGTCGCTCATCGGCACGGTGCGCAACGTCGGCTACCGGTTCACGGGGCACGATGACGCCTGAGCAGCTCCCCCACTGGCTGCGCGCGCTCACGACCCGCGCGGCGGAGGTCGACGGCCAGCCGCCCTTCTCCGACCAGACCTGGGTGGAGCTTCGCGACGGACGCCGCGAACTGCTCGCGTCGGGTGAGGATGCCGCAGCGGCCGTGCGGCCCGGAACCCCGGGTGAGCTCGAACTGGTCGTGCACCCGGATGCCCGGGGCCGCGGCATCGGCGGTGCCCTCCTCGAGCGCGTGCTCGGCGAGCACCCCGACATCCTCGCGTGGGCGCACGGCGACCACCCCGCATCGCGAGCCCTCGCTGCCCGCACGGGCTTCGAGCCGATCCGCGAGCTCCTGCAGCTGCGCCGCGACATCGTCGACCACGAGCCGGCCGCGAACGCGCTCGACGGCTTGACCGCCTTCCGGCCGGGCAGCGACGACGCCGATTGGCTCGCGCTCAACGCGGCGGCCTTCGCAAGCCACCCCGAGCAGGGCTCCCTCACCCAGGTCGACCTGGATGAGCGGATGTCGGAACCCTGGTTCGAAGCGGGCGACTTCCTGCTCCTGCGCGACGGCGACGGGCTCGCCGCCTTCGTCTGGATGAAGGTCGAAGACGGCATCGGGGAGTTCTACGTCGTCGGCGTGGACCCGTCCCGCCAGGGCGGCGGCCTCGGACGGCGGCTCGTCGAAGCGGGGCTCGCGCGACTCGTGAGCCGCGGCATCCGCACCGCCTCGCTCTACGTCGATGCCGACAACACGGCCGCCGTGCGCCTGTACCGGGGCTACGGATTCGGCGACCACACGATCGACGTGCAGTACCGGCGCGAGGTTCGTTAACCCGCAGGCAAGGTCGCGGTGCCAAGATTGGCCGATGGACGCCGAACGCATCATCGATGACACGGGGCTCGCGACCGACAGTCTCGACGACGACTACGACGCGGTCGGCTGGGTCGACGACGGCACGCTGCCCGCCGATCGCTACCTCGACCGCGAGCTGAGTTGGCTGGCGTTCAACCAGCGGGTGCTCGAACTCGCGGAGGACCCGACGCTGCCGCTGCTCGAGCGCGTCAACTTCCTCGCGATCTTCGCGAGCAACCTCGACGAGTTCTTCATGGTGCGCGTCGCGGGACTCAAACGCCGCATCACGACGGGCATCGCCGTGCCGACCAACGTCGGCCGCTCCCCCACCGATGTGCTCGCCGACATCAGCGCCAAGGCGCACGAGCTGCAGGAGCGGCACGCCCACGTGTTCCGCGAGATCGTGAAGCCGGCACTCGACGAGGCCGGCATCCACATCGAGGGATGGGCCGACCTCGACGAGGGCGACCGCGAACGGGTCGACGAGATCTTCTCGAGCCAGATCTTCCCCGTGCTCATGCCGCTCGCGGTCGACCCCGCGCATCCGTTCCCCTACATCTCGGGGCTCTCACTCAACCTCTCGGTGCGGGTGCGCAACCCCAAGACGCGCAAGGAACAGTTCGCGCGCATCAAGGTGCCGACGATCCTGCCGCGCTTCGTGCAGCTGCCGGATGACGAGCGCGGCCTGCTGCGCTTCATCCCCCTCGAAGACCTCATCTCGAACCACCTCGGGGAGCTCTTTCCCGGCATGGAGATCCTCGACCACCACGAGTTCCGGGTCACCCGCAACGAGGATGTCGAGATCGACGAGGACGAGTCGGAGAACCTCATCCAGAGCCTCGAGCGTGAGCTCCTGCGCCGCCGCTTCGGGCCGCCCATCCGGCTCGAGATCACCGACGACATGGACGACCGCACGCTCGACCTGCTCGTGCGCGAACTGGGCGTCACCCAGCAGGAGGTCTACCGCCTGCCCGCGCCGCTCGACCTCGGGGGCCTCTTCGAGGTCTTCAAGATCAACCGGCCCTCGCTCAAGTATCGCAAGCACGTGCCCGCGACGAGTCCGGAGCTCATGCCGCCCGAGCCCGGCGCCAAGCCCAACATCTTCGCCTCCATAAGCCGCGGCGACATCCTCGTGCACCACCCCTACGAGTCCTTCGGCACGAGCGTGCAGGCCTTCCTCGAGCAGGCGGCATCCGACCCTGCCGTGCTCGCGATCAAGCAGACGCTCTACCGCACGAGCGGCGACAGCCCCATCGTGTCTGCACTGATCGACGCGGCGGAGGCCGGCAAGGCCGTGCTCGCGCTCGTCGAGATCAAGGCACGCTTCGACGAGCAGGCCAACATCGAGTGGGCCCGCAAACTCGAGAAGGCGGGAGTGCATGTCGTCTACGGGCTCGTCGGCCTCAAGACGCACTGCAAGCTCGCCCTCGTCGTGCGGCAGGAGAAGGACGGCAGCCTCCGCAACTACAGCCACGTCGGCACGGGCAACTACAACCCCAAGACGAGCCGCGTGTACGAAGACCTCGGGCTCTTCACGGCCGACCCCGTCGTGGGCCGCGACCTCACGCGACTCTTCAACGAGCTCTCGGGCTACGCGATCGAGAAGAAGTTCAAGCGCCTCCTCGTCGCACCGCTGCACCTGCGCAAGGGGCTCATCAAGCGCATCAACGCCGAGCGGGAGAACGCGATCGCGGGCAAGCCCAGCGGCATCCGCATCAAGCTGAACTCGATTGTCGATGAACACGTTATCGACGCGCTCTACCGCGCGAGCCAGGCCGGGGTGCCGGTCGACCTCGTCATCCGCGGCATCTGCGCCATCCGCCCAGGCGTGCCGGAGCTCAGCGAGACGATCAGGGTGCGTTCGATCCTCGGCCGCTACCTCGAGCACTCCCGCGTCTTCTGGTTCGAGAATGCCGGCGACCCGCAGGTCTACATCGGCAGCGCCGACATGATGCACCGCAACCTCGACCGCCGCGTCGAGGCGCTCGTGCGGCTCACCGAGCCCGAGCACTTCGAGCGGATCGCGACGATGTTCGACCTCGCGATGTCGGACTCGACCTCGTCGTGGCGCCTCGAGAACGATGGCTCCTGGGCACGCCAGTACGAGGGCCCCGACGGCGAGCCCCTCGACGACATGCAGAATGTGATCATGGACCTCATCGCCTCCCGCCGCCGCACTGTGAGACCACGTTGAGCCCCGCGGAGCCCGTGCTCGCGGCCGGAGCCGTGTGCTGGCGCATCGTCAACGGCAAGATCCGCGTCGCCCTCGTGCACCGCGAGCGGCACGGTGACGTGTCATTCCCGAAGGGCAAGGTCGACCCGGGTGAGAGCCTCCCCGAGACCGCCGTGCGGGAGATCGCCGAGGAGACCGGCCTCGAGATCTCGCTCGGCGCGCCGCTCGGCACGACCGAGTACACGCTGCCCGGCGGGCGCGACAAGGTCGTGCACTACTGGACGGCCGAGGTCGATGAGGCCACGCACGCGGCATCCGCCTTCGTGCCCAACGACGAGGTCGAGCGCCTGGAATGGCTCTCGGTCAAGAAGGCCCGCAAGGCGCTGAGCTACGCCCACGATCGCGACGTGCTCGACCGCTTCGTGGCGCGGGTCGACAACGACACACTCCGCACCTTCGCGATCATCGCCCTCCGCCACGGCAAGGCGATGCCGCACCACGAGTTCGACGGCACGGATGCCAAGCGGCCGCTGCTGCCGCAGGGCAGGAAGGACTCGGAGGTCGCGGCCAGGGGCATCGCCGCATACGACCCCGAGAAGCTCATCACGAGTGACGCCGTGCGCTGCCGCCAGACCATCGCGCCCCTCTCCGAACTCACGGGCCTTAAGGCCAAGAAGACGTCCAAGATCAGCCAAGATGCCTGGGAGAGTGGCGAGGCCGAGGTCGAGAAGGTCGTCGCCAAGCGGCTCCGCAAGGGCGTGACGGCCGTGCTCTGCAGCCACGGGCCCGTGCTGCCGGAGATCATCGAGCAGGCGGCACGGCTCACCAACTCGCCCGTCGACCGCTCGGTGCGGGCATCCGCGATGCTCGACACGGGCGCCTTCGCGGTGCTGCACTTCGCGAAGGAGCGGCCGGAGGCGGGCATCATCGCGATCGAGGTGCACTCGCCTGGCCGCTGAATCGCCCGGTCGCTGAATCGGTCCGGTCCTGAATCGGCCCGGTCGCTGGATCGCTCGGTCGCCGCATCGCTGGGAGTTCGCCGAGATCGCGCCCGGGGCCGCTCCGCGATCCCTAGCCTCGTCGCCATGAACGAGCCCCGACTCTCCCCATGCCTGTGGTTCCGCACCGAAGCGGATGCCGCGGCCGAGTTCTACACGTCAACCCTCGGCGGCAGCATCCTGCGCCGCAGCTACTACCCCGACACCGAGAACGTGGGCGGCTACGCCCCCGGCGACCTGCTCACCGTGGACTTCTCGATCGGCGGCCTCGAGTTCACGGCGCTCAACGGCGGCCCTGAGTTCACACCGAACCCGAGCGTCTCCTTCATGATCGAGGTCGAGGAGGCCGCTGAGGTCGACCGCATCGCGGCGAGCCTGCTCGACGGCGGCGAGACGCTCATGCCCGTCGACGCCTACCCGTGGAGCACGTGCTACGGCTGGGTGCAGGACCGTTTCGGCATCTCGTGGCAGCTCATGGCGACGGGACAACCCCGCACCACGATCATGCCCACGCTGCTCTTCTCGAGTGACTCGGCGGGGCGGGCCGGCGAGGCGCTCGAACACTACGCGCAGGTCTTCCACACGACGGCCGAGAACGTGAGCCGCTACGGGCCGGATGAGGGCGAGCGCGAGGGATGGATCGGGCATGCGTCGATCCCACTCCTCGGCGCCCGCCTCGCGGTGACCGATGGCGACACGGGCCACGGGCATCCGTTCAGCGAGGCCATCTCGCTGCAGGTGCTCTGTGACACGCAGGAACAGATCGACCGGTACTGGGATGCGCTCACGGCCGAAGGCGGGCGCGAGTCACAGTGCGGCTGGCTCGTCGACCGCTTCGGCGTCTCGTGGCAGGTCTCGCCCGCCAGCATGGCGGGGTGGCTCGCGAGCGACGATGGTGCCGCGCGGGCTCGGGCGTTCCGCGCGATGATGCAGATGCGCAAGCTCGACCTGCCCACACTCGAGGCGGCCTACCGCGGCGAGTGAACGCGAAGTGAACCGCACGCAGCGCGCGGGTGAATTGGTTAGCCTGTGCAGGTGACTTTCGACGGCCGCCCCACCGCCCTCCGCAGACGAGTACTCGCCACCGCCGGCGCGATCACGGCGACCCTCCTGCTGGCGTCCTGCGCCGTCAACGAGCAGCCGCCCGGCGCCGACGTCGGCGGCCACCGCGGCATCGTCGTCGGGGGAGGCTCCAGCGCGCAGCAAGCCGCGCAGGAGGCGTGGGTCGTCGGATTCCAGACCGACAACCCCGCCGCGACGGTCGAGTACGACCCGGCCGGTTCGGGCGCAGGGCGCGAGATGTTCATCGCCGGTGGGGCAGCATTCGCCGGATCCGACCGTGCCTTCGAACTCGAGGAGCTCGAGGAGGAGGAGTTCGTCGCCTGCGAGCCCGGCTCCGGCATCATCGAGCTGCCCGCCTACATCTCCCCCATCGCCCTCGCCTTCAAGCTCGACGGCGTCTCGTCACTCAACCTCGATTCCGACACGATCGCCCGCATCTTCACGGGCGAGATCACGCGTTGGAACGACCCCGCCATCGCCGAGCACAACCCCGACGTCGACCTGCCCGAGCAGACCATCACGGCGATCCACCGCTCCGACGACTCGGGCGTGACCGAGAACTTCACCGAGTACCTCGCGGCCGTGGCATCCGACGCCTGGCCCTACGAGCCGAGCGGCGTTTGGCCGCTCGAGGGTGAGGCCGCGCAGGGCACCTCCGGCGTCGTCAGCGCGCTCAACAACAGTTCCGGCACGATCGGCTACATCGACGCATCCCGCGTGGGCGACCTCGGGGTCGTCGCGGTCGGCGTTGGCAGCGAGTTCGTGCCCTACTCCTCCGAGGCTGCCGCCGCCATCATCGACGCCTCGCCCGTCGGCGAGGGGCGCGCGCCCGGCGACCTCGCCGTCGAGATCGACCGCACCTCGACCGCGCGTGGCGTCTACCCGATCGTGCTCATCAGCTACCTGATCGGCTGCGAGGACTACGCCAACGACGATGACGCCGAACTCGTGCGCGCCTACTTCGAGCACGTCATCAGCCCCGAGGGGCAGCAGGACGCAGCGGATGCCGCAGGCTCGGCGCCCATCTCCGCGACCATGTTCGAGCGTGCATCCGAGGCTGCCGCCCTCATCCACTGACCCGATCGCGGGTTGAGTAGGCCGCCAGGCCGTGTCGAAACCCCATGCGGGTTGAGTAACGAGCGCCAGCGAGCGTATCGAAACCCACCGCGAGGTTTCGATACGGCGCTGGCGCGCCTACTCAACCCACGGGACCGCGCTGTTCGCGGCTCGTTCACCTCCCGTTCACCGGCTGTGGTCACTCTGGTCAACAGGCATTCGTAGCGTCGCACGAGGGCCTGCACCGGGCCCACGATCACATTCCCGAAAGGAAGTCCGTGAACATCACGCGCAACGCCAAGCGGTGGGGCAGCCTCGCCGCCATCGCCATCGCAGGCTCCGTTGTTCTCACCTCGTGCGCAGCAAACGAGGGCAATGCATCCGACACAGCCAACGACAGCGGCCTCTCCGGCACGATCGTCGGCGGCGGCGCCTCCTCGCAGGGCGTGGCCCAGGAGGCCTGGGTCGCCGCCTTCCAGACCGCAAACCCCG
Source organism: Salinibacterium sp. (assembly GCA_015234465.1). Taxonomy (GTDB): domain Bacteria; phylum Actinomycetota; class Actinomycetes; order Actinomycetales; family Microbacteriaceae; genus Homoserinimonas. Next base: position 554,403 of record JADGNA010000008.1, read on the forward strand.
ACGTGACGGTCGAATACGACCCGACCGGTTCCGGCACGGGCCGCGACAACTTCATCGCCGGCGCGAACTGGTTCACCGGCTCCGACCGCGCATTCAAGGATGACGAGCTGGCCGAGGACAACTTCGCCGGCTGCGTGCCCGGCACCCCCATCGTGGAGATCCCGGCCTACATCTCCCCCATCGCCGTGATCTTCAACCTCGACGGCATCGACAGCCTCAACATGGACGCCGCGACCATTGCTGGCGTGCTGAAGGGCGACATCACCAACTGGAACGACCCGGCAATCGCCTCGCAGAACGAGGGCGTCGAGCTTCCCGACCTCGCCATCACGGCCGTGCACCGCTCCGACGAGTCGGGCACGACGGAGAACCTCGCCGAGTACCTCGCGGCGGCAGCTCCCGACGTGTGGACCGCTGAGGTCAGCGGCGACTGGGCCTGGGATGGCGGCGAAGCCGCACAGGGCACCTCCGGTGTCGTCGACGCCGTCTCCGGGGGCACCGGGACGATCGGGTACGCGGATGCCTCGCGTGCCGGTGACCTCGGAACCGTCGCCGTGCAGGTCGGCGCCGAGTACGTCGAGTACTCGGCCGAGGCCGCTGCCGCGATCGTCGACGCCTCGCCGATCGTCGAGGGCCGCGACGAGGTCGACCTCGCGATCGAGCTCGACCGCACCTCCGAAGCCGAGGGCGTCTACCCGATCGTGCTCATCAGCTACCTCATCGCGTGCTCCGAGTACGAGGAGACCGAGCGTGCCGAGCTCGTGCAGGCCTACCTCGACTACGTGATCAGCGACGAGGGCCAGCAGGCCGCAGCTGACGCTGCCGGCACCGCGCCCATCTCCTCCTCGCTCTTCGAGAAGGCCAAGGCCGCGGTCGACAGCATCAAGTAACGACCACCACCGCAGACTGCCCGGTGCCCCTCGTGTTGTGCGAGCAGGGGGCACCGGGCAGACTGGGGATGTGACTGAGTCCACGTCCCCGCTCCACACCATCACCATCAACACCCAGCAGGGGGCCAGGACCCGATGACCACGCCGGCCACGGCATCACGCATCAAGGCGAAACAGCGCCTCGGCGACCGGATCTTCTCGTCGACGGCACTGACTGCCGGCTCCCTCATCCTCGCGATCCTCGCCGCCGTTGCGGCCTTCCTCATGGTCGAGAGCGTCCCCGCCCTCACGGAGGATCCGGAGGACGTCGCAATCCTCAGTGGCCAGCCGTTCTGGTCCTACGTCGCACCCCTCGTCTTCGGCACCATCTGGTCTGCCGCCCTCGCGCTCCTCATGGCGGTGCCCGTCTCGATCGGCATCGCGCTCTTCATCTCCCACTACGCACCGCGCAAGCTCGCCGCCGGCCTCGGCTACATCATCGACCTGCTGGCCGCCGTGCCATCCGTCGTCTTCGGACTCTGGGGCGCCAACGTGCTCGCGCCCGCCGTGCTGCCGCTCTACACCTGGCTCACCGAGAACCTGGGCTGGATCCCCTTCTTCGCGCCGCCGGCATCCGGCACCGGCCGCACGATCCTCACCGCCGCCATCGTGCTCGCGGTCATGATCCTCCCGATCATCACGGCACTCACCCGCGAGGTCTTCCTACAGACGCCCGTGCTGCACGAGGAGGCCGCGCTCGCGCTGGGCGCCACCCGCTGGGAGATGATCCGCACTGCCGTGCTCCCCTTCGGCAAGCCCGGCATCATCAGCGCCTCCATGCTGGGCCTCGGCCGCGCACTCGGCGAGACCATGGCGGTCGCGATGGTGCTCTCCGCATCCGGAGGCGTGACCTTCGCCCTCCTGACCTCGACGAACCCGGGCACGATCGCGGCGAACATCGCCCTGCGATTCCCCGAAGCATTCGGCACCAACATCAACCTGCTCATCGCGACCGGGCTCATCCTCTTTGCGATCACGCTCGTCGTGAACATGATCGCGCGCTGGATCATCGGCCGCCGCAAGGAATTTTCGGGGGCCAACTGATGAGCCAGGCAAGCGCAACCGACCGCGCACTTCCCAACACCTATGCTGCAGGGCTCCTCGGCAAGCGCGTGCCCCTGTACGTGCTCGGCGCAGCGTTCCTCATCTCGGCTGTGAGCTTCTTCCTCATCGGCCTCGCGGAGGGCGGCTCCTTCAACATCGTGGGCGTCGTGCTCGTCACCGCCCTCCTCTACATGGCCGGCATCTATGTGACGTCCCTCCTCATCGAGGGCCGCCGCAAGGCCACCGACCGGCTCGTCACCGCCCTCGTCGGCACCGCCTTCGTGGTCGCACTCCTGCCGCTCATCTCGCTCGTCTACACCGTCATCATCAACGGCACGGCACGCTTCGACCTCGAGTTCTTCACCTACTCGATGCGCAACATCGTCGGCGAGGGCGGCGGCATCGTCCACGCGATCGTCGGCACCCTGCTCATGACGCTGACGGCCGCACTCATCTCGGTGCCGATCGGCCTCCTCGCCGCGATCTACCTCGTCGAATACGGCCGCGGCACCCTCGCGCGGGCCATCACCTTCTTCGTCGACGTCATGACGGGCATCCCCTCGATCGTCGCGGGTCTCTTCGCCTACTCGGTCTTCGCGATCTTCTTCGGCCCGGGCATCAAGCTGGGCATCGCCGGGGCGATCGCCCTCTCGGTGCTCATGATCCCGATCGTCGTGCGCTCCTGCGAAGACATGCTGAAGCTGGTGCCCAACGAGCTTCGCGAGGCCGCGTACGCACTCGGCGTGCCCAAGTGGCTGACCGTCATGAAGGTCGTGCTGCCGACATCCATCGCCGGCATCATGACCGGTGTGACGCTCGCGATCGCCCGCGTCATCGGCGAGACCGCGCCGCTGCTCGTCGCCGCCGGCTTCACCAACAACCTCAACTACAACCTCACCGAGGGGCGCATGCAGAGCCTGCCCGTGCTGGTCTACAACCAGTACGTGAGCCAGGGTTCGGTGCCGCAGGCCTACCTCGACCGCGCCTGGGCCGGAGCGCTCACCCTGATCCTCATCGTCATGGTGCTCAACCTCGCCGCCCGACTCATCGCCAAGTACTTCGCGCCCAAGACGGGCAGGTAAGGATCCCAGTGTCAAAGAGAATTGAAGTTCGCGACCTCGACGTCTACTACGGCAAGTTCAAGGCCGTGGAGGGCATCACCCTCAACATCGAGCCGCGCAGCGTCACCGCCTTCATCGGCCCCTCCGGCTGCGGCAAGTCGACCTTCCTGCGCACGCTGAACCGCATGCACGAGGTCATCCCCGGTGCCTACGTCGACGGCGAGGTGCTGATCGACGGCAGCAACCTCTACGGCGCCGGCGTCGACCCCGTGCTCGTGCGCCGCCAGGTCGGCATGGTGTTCCAGCGGCCCAACCCGTTCCCGACCATGTCGATCAAGGAGAACGTGCTCGCGGGCGTCAAGCTCAACAACCGCAGCATCTCCAAGTCGGATGCCGATGACCTCGTCGAGAAGTCACTCCGGGGGGCGAACCTCTGGAACGAGGTCAAGGACCGCCTCGAGCGCCCAGGCTCCGGCCTCTCGGGCGGGCAGCAGCAGCGTCTCTGCATCGCCCGCGCGATCGCCGTCTCGCCCGACGTGCTCCTCATGGACGAGCCCTGCTCCGCCCTCGACCCGATCTCGACGCTCGCGATCGAGGACCTCATCGAGGAGCTCAAGACCGACTACACGATCGTGATCGTGACCCACAACATGCAGCAGGCCTCCCGCGTCTCTGACAAGACGGCATTCTTCAACATCGCCGGCACGGGTGCCCCAGGCAAACTCATCGAGTACGACGACACCAACACGATCTTCTCGAAGCCGGCCGAGCAGGCGACCGAGGACTACGTCTCCGGCAAGTTCGGGTAACCACCCTCCCCAACTCAGGAACCACCTTTCCTAACTCAGGAGTGTCTGGACGGGCCGGTCGGCACATCCTGTAACTCCTGAGTTGTGAAAGGTGTGGCACGCCTTGCGCTCGTCGTCCGGTTGGTGCTGGACGCGCGGAGAAGAGGCAGCCGGTCGAGAAGGCCTGACTACGCGCCGCCGACCACGACGAGCGGGGCGGATGACGGCTCCTGAGAGCCGCCCTCCGGCTCGAGCGTCACGCCGACCGCGTCGCCGCCGGTCATCGCACCGTCGAGCACGCGCCAGGTCTTGCCCTCGTCAGCAGCCTCGAACGTGGCATCCGGAATCGGGTCGCCCGCCCGGATGTACCAGAGCTGGTAGGTCTTGCCCTCGGGCGCCGGCGGCATCGCGTCGACCATGATCGCCGAGCGGGCCTGCTCGGCCGACCAGATGAGGGTCACCTGGCCGCCGCCCTCCATCTCGGTCACCGCCTGCTGCGCATCCGCGGCCGCCTGCAGCTCAGCGAGCGCGGTGGCCTGCTCGATCGCGAAGTCGTTGCGCTGGCCCTGCGCGATGAGCGAGCCCACGACGCCACCGCCGACGAACAGCAGCACGGATGCCGCGGCCGCCACCAGGAACACGGCACCGCGCGACCACCGCGACGCGGCGCGCTGCTCGGCTCGCGTGGGGGCTGCCGCGACAGGGTCGCTGCTTTCAATAGGCTCAGGTGAAGCCGATGAGACAGGCGCGGCCGGCAACTGGGGAGTCATCGCGACCTGCGCGAGGATGCTCGCGCGAAGGTCGGCGCTCGGCTCCACGGGCTCGGCGGCGAGCGCCAGGCTCGAGGCCACGTCGGCGTACGCAGAGGCCTCCGCCGTGGCATCCGGTGTCTCCAACAGCCAGGCCTCATACTCGGCGCGCTCCTCGGCACTCAGGGCGCCGAGGGCGTAGGCGGCGGCGAGTTCCTCGGGTGTCTTGCGCTCGCTCATGATGCCACCCCCAGTTCTGTGCGTAGTCGAAGCATGCCGTCTCGGATGCGCGTCTTGACGGTGCCGAGCGGCACCTGCAGCCTCTCGGCCACCTCTGTCTGCGTGAGGCCACCGTAGTAGGCGAGCGACACGGCCTCGCGCTGCAGCTCGCTGAGCCGCGCCATCGCAACCTTCACCCGTTCCGCCTCGAGGGTCGTCGCGACGGTCTCGGCGACGTCGTCGACGGGGCCTGCGAGGTCACGGATGCCGATCGCTTCGTCGCGGTCGCGCGACGACTGGGAGGAACGGATGCGATCGATCGCGCGCCGGTGCGCCATGGTCATGATCCACGTCATCGCTGCTCCCTTCGCCGAGTCGTATCGTGGTGCGTTCTGCCAGATCTCGAGGAACACCTCCTGGGCGACCTCCTCCGACTGTGCCGGATCGACCAGCACGCGCCGGATCAACCCGAGCACCCGGGGCGCGACCGCGTCGTAGAGCTGCGCAAACGCGGCCTGGTCGCCCGTCGCCACACGCGCGAGGAGCGCCGAGACGGCGTTGGCCTCGACGGGCGCATCGGGTTGCGGGTCTGCGGTCACGAGATACAGCATGCATCACATCCCGCGGCCCGGCGACCACATGGCGGCGGAAGCGCCGGCTCGCCCTGGCGAAGCGGGTCGGGTGTGTGCGTCCGAGTGCCGTCCTGTGGTCACACGGGAGGTTCGGAGTGGGCGCGACATCGGATTGGTCGCGGAGAAGAGTGAGTGCCAGACCGCAGAAACGCCTCTCGGCGCGAGGCCGCTCGAAGCGGCGAATTTTGGAGCCCGGGGTTACTGCGGCCCGACGGATTCCAGTTTAGTTGGCCCTGCGGCGACGCCCAACCCGAGTGGGCACGCTCTCGGCGAACGTTGCGGGCTCGCTCAGTCGAGCGAGCCGGCGCGCCACAACTTGGCACACGTCACGAGCTCGGCGGCCATGTGGCTGAGTCGGGATGCCTTCGCCGTGAGTGCGCTCGCACGCTCGGGCGAGGGGACCTCGAGGTCATCCGCGACGTTGGTCGCGCCGAGCGAGGTGAGGCGGCAGAACGCCGCGGCACGGTCGAGGGCGACCGCGAAGTCGCCGTCGAAGAGGCCGCGCAGGATCTGGTCGGCGAGCGCCGTGATCTCCTCCGGCCCGGTCGGCACGGTCGCGCCCGCCACGACGGGGTCGATCGTGACGGCCACCTCGCTGCCGCGACGGTACAGGAACGACGACTCCTCGGCATCCTGTCGCGTGAGGGCACGCAGCAGGTAGATCGCCCAGAGCGCGCCGGGAAGGCTGCGGGGGCTCGCGCGCGACCAGAGCTCGGCGATCGCGTCGATGCCGTGGTCATCCGTGTAGGCGACGAGCCGGTCGATGATCTCGGTCTCCGGCGCGTTCCGCACGCGGCTGAGGAGGGCGGCCGCCGTGTCGTGGGCGATGCGGCTCACTTGCGCGGGATCGTCACCGCCCAGGAAGTCGTCGAAGCGAGACCCCGCGAAGAGGGTCGGCTTGTGGAAGTCTTCGGCCATCGTTCAAGGGTACGCCTGCGGGACTGGGCGGGCTGAGTGGGCTGAGTGGGGGCTTCGATACGGCCCTGGCGGGCCTACTCAACCCACGGCCACCCCCTACCCGAAGGTGAACGAGTAGGCCTGCACGCCCCGCTCGAACTCGACCTCGATCGTGCCGGTCTCCTGCGCATCCGTCTTGGCGAGGCGGTAGGAGTCGGGTGTGCCGCTGACCTCGATCTCGCGTTCCCGCCCGTCGACCGAGACCGTCACGGTGCCCTCACCTGCGAGCACCATCCGCACCTCCGAGGCGGTGTATTCCAGGCGGATGCCGCCACGCTGCTCCGGCTCGATGTACTGGGTCGTCAGCTCCCAGTCACCCTCGAGGGCGAAGGTGTCGCGCTCCTGCGAGCGAGGCAACGCGAAGGATGTCGTCTGCGCCGAGTAGCGCTCCTCGCCGCCGAAGTTCACGACCTTGGTGGGGCTGAGGTACGTCTCGGGGGTGTTCTTCTCGGTGGGGGTCTCGTCGGCGACATCCGTGGCGGGCGGAAGCTCGGCATCCGGGTTCGCCTGCAGCAGCAGCTCACGGATGTGCCCCTCGGTCGTCGCGTAGCCGCCCTCGCCAAACTTGATGTGGCGCACGGTGCCTTCGGCGTCGATCACGTAGTGCGCGGGCCAGTAGCGGTTGCGGTAGTTGGTCCAGGTGGAGAGGGAGTTGTCGAGCGCGACCGGGTACTCGATGCCGAAGTTCTCGGCCCCGGCCCGCACGTTGCGCGGCTCCTTCTCGAAGGCGTACTCGGGCGAGTGCACGCCGATCACCTCAAGACCGGCATCACGGTAGGCGTCGTACCAGGCGACCGTGTGCGGGATGCTGCGCTGGCAGTTGATGCACGAGTAGGCCCAGAAGTCGACGAGCACGACCTGGCCCCGCAGCTGTTCGAGCGCGACGGGCTCGCTGTTGATCCACTCCGTGATGCCCTGGATGTCGGGCGCGGTGCCGCAGCTCTCGAGCTCGGCGCCGCCGTTGCTGCACTGGTCGAGGTGCTTGTTCTGCTCGTTGATGAGGCCGCCGAGGTTCAACTGCTCGCCCGCCTCGCTGTCGCCCACGGCATCCTGCAGCGCGCTCGTGTAGTCGGGGATGATGCGCTGCAGCGCCTGCGGCACGTTGAAGACGAGGCCGACTGCGAGGGCGATCATGACGACGCCGCCGGCGATACGGATGCCGCGCTGGTGCTGTCGGAACGCCTTGACCCGTTGCGCGACCCGGCGTCCAGCGAGGGCGAAGATCAGCAGCGGCAGGGCTGCCCCGACCGCGAAGGTCGCCGTGAGCACGACCGTGTCGACGCCGATCTCGCCCGTGGACCCGGCGACCGTGATGGCGGCGAGCACCGGCCCGGCACACGGCACGTAGACGGCGCCGAGCGCGAGACCGAGGATGAAGCCGCCGCGGTCGGTGCCGACATCCTTCTTCGGAATCCAAGAGAAGGGCTTCTCGAGCAGCGACTCGAAGCGCGGCACGATCAGGCCGACGCCGATGAGCACGAGCACGGCGAGGCCAGCCCAGCGCAGGAGGTCCTGCGGCAGGTTCAGCAGCGCGAGCAGCAGCGAGCCGAGCAGCGTGAAGGTCGCGAAACTCGTGACGAGCCCCGCGATGACGAGATACGGCCGCCAACGCCGACTGCGCTCCCCCGCACCCTCCACCCCGCCGCTGAGGAAGATGACCGGCAGCACGGGCAGGATGCACGGCGAGATGCCGGTGATGAGACCACCGACGAGTCCGATGAGGGCGAGTGAGAGCATCCGGGTTCCTCCTGAACGAGGCGACCGTCGCCCGAGCAGCCTTCGGTGCGGCGGGCCATTTGGGATTGGTCAGAAAAAAAATATGCAAATGCACCAATCCGTCTCGGCGAGCGCCCCGAACGCCGCTGTGAAAGCCCACAGCATGTGGCTCGGGCACCCCAATGAAGGAGAAGAACATGCGCACCATGAACCGCACCCCCATGGCCGCCGTCGCGATCGCCGCCGTCGCGCTGCTCGGCCTCACCGCCTGCACGATGGACGCGGAGCCGGAGGAAGACACCACGGCCGAGATGGAAGAGATGGAGACCGAGTCGCCCTCGATGGACGACGAGCTCACCGCCGGCCTGGTCGGCGCTGGCTGCCAGGACTACGCGACCGCCGTGCCGGACGGCGACGGCTCGATCATGGGCATGTCGATGGACCCCGTTGCGGTTGCCGCCTCCAACAACCCGCTCCTCACGACGCTCACGGCCGCCGTCTCCGGCCAGCTGAACCCGGAGGTGAACCTCGTGGACACCCTCAACGGTGACGAGTTCACGGTCTTCGCCCCCGTCGACGACGCCTTCGCGGCCCTTGACCCGGCCACCGTCGAGTCGCTCAAGCTGCCCGAGAACGCCGAGCTGCTCACGAGCATCCTGACCTACCACGTCGTGCCCGGCCAGATCGCGCCCGACGCCATCGAGGGCACCCAGACGACCGTGCAGGGCGGCACCGTCGAGGTGACCGGCAGCGGTGACGAGTGGATGGTCAACGGCGCCAACGTCGTCTGCGGCGGCGTGAAGACCGCCAACGCGACTGTCTACCTCATCGACGGCGTGCTGATGCCCGCCTGATCCACATCCGGCCTCAGGCCCGCCACCCACTCGGGTGGCGGGCCTGAACCATGTGAGCGAGCGGATGCCGCGGGCCTGTAGATTTGGGTGGGTACGGGCCTGTAGCTCAGTTGGTAGAGCATCGGACTTTTAATCCGCGGGTCGAGGGTTCGAGCCCCTCCGGGCCCACTTCATCAATGCTGGACGGCTAGCTGGCTCTCGATGTTGAGCGGGACCCGTCAGTCCAGGAAGTCGATGCGGCTCTTTGGCGCCTCGGCACGGTACTGGCGGAGGGCAGAGAGCACGGCAGCCCGCACGATCAGCCAGAAAATCAGCAGCGTGAGAGCGATGATGGCGATGCTGAAGAGGAGTCCGACGAGGGTGGCTTGGGCGAACATGTCCATGTGGCCACGGTAGCGGCGGGTGTGAGCAGAAGCACCACCCCAGTCCGGGCAGGCAAGCGCTCGTCGAGTTCGCACGTCCCGGCAGCTCGCTTCCCCACGAGGTGGAACGAGCCCCACCGGGCCCACTTCAGCGTTCCGCGCGCAGCCTCTCCAAAAACACCCCGATGCGCGCGATGCCCTCGGCCAGTTCTGCCCGGGATGCCGCGTAGGAGAGTCGCACGTGACTGTTGGCGGTCGCCGTGGCGAAGTCCCGTCCGGGCGTGAGTGCCACGTGGGCTTCGCGCAGCACGCGCTCGCAGAACGTCCAGGCATCCAACCCGGTCGAGGTGACGTCGAAATAGGCGTAGAAGGCACCGTCGGGCGCGACCGGCACGGGGAGCCCGATCTGCGCGAGGCCATCGAGCACGATGCGGCGCCGCGCCGCCAGCTCGAGGCGACGTTCCTCACTGATCGCGAGGGACTCGGGTGTGAATGCCGCGAGGGCGGCCTGCTGCGCGGGGGCGGAGGCGCTGAGAAAGTAGTGCATCGCGAGCCGCTCGACCGGCTCGACGAGCACCTCGGGCAGCACCACCCAGCCGAGGCGCCATCCGGTCATGCCGAAGTACTTGGAGAAGCTGCCGACCGCGATCGCGTCGGGGTCGCTTGCCAGCACAGTGCGGGCCGGGGTGCCGTCGGGCGCGGGGTCGGCGAGGTCGAGGTAGATCTCGTCGACGATGCGCCACGCGCCCCGCTCGCGGGCAAGAGCGCAGATCGCGGCGAGCTCCGCGGGAGGCACCGAGGTGCCGGTGGGGTTCGAGGGGCTCGCGAGCATGACGGCGATCGTGCGCTCGGTCCACGCAGCCTCGACGGATGCCGCATCGAGCTGGTAGCGGGACTCCGCCGTGGTCGGCACAGACACGATCGTGCCGCCAAAGGTGCGCACGAGCTCCTGGTTGGCGGGATACGAGGGGTCGGCGGTGATGACCTCGTCGCCGGGGTCGGTGGTCGCGGCGGCGACGAGCAGCAGCGCGGAGGAGGCACCGGTCGTGATCGCGATGCGCGCCGGGTCGACCTCGACACCGTGCTTGTCCCGGTAGAACCCCGCGATCGCCTGGCGCAGGGCGGGCAGGCCGAGGGCCGGCGTGTACGAGAGGGGCCGCCCGTCCATGGCTTCGCGCATGGCCTCGCGTACCGCGGGTGGCGCCCCGAAGTCCGGCTCGCCGAGCGAGAGCTTCACGACGTGGTGCCCCTCGGCCTCGATCGCGTTGGCCTGCTGGAAGAACGCGATGGCATGGAACGGAGGGATGTCCTGGGCCCGCTTGGCGATGGTCATACCGCCCATCGAATCATGCGCGGCGCCCGCCGCGCGATGCAGCTCCCACCCCGTTCACCGAACCCGGCTGCCCGTGCGCCCGCACGAAGTGCAGGTGCGCGGCATAGCAGGCGCCCCGCAGCGTGCGGTAGTAGCCGATCAGCTGGCGCCCCTCCGGCTCGCCCGTCACGGCGCGGTAGCCGCGCTCCCCATTGATCTCGATCATCCGCACGATCGCGTAGCGGCGCTCGTACTGGTCGAGCATCCACCACTCCCCCGGTCGCTGCTCAACGGCCGAGAGGATCGGATGCCAGTGCGGGCGATAGGTGCGCTGCGCGCGAGCGGATGCGTCGACGCCGTCTTGAACGCTGTGTCGTAGTGCCATGTGGTGCTCCCTGTGGTGCTGGAGCAGTCCGGCCACTGCAGGACTCGATGGTACGACCGACCGCCGACACGGAAAAGGGGTCAGACGACGGTGGTGCCGAAGGCGAGGCCGAGCGCGTAGGTGACGGCGGCGGCGCCGAAGCCGATCGCGAGCTGTCGCAGCGCTCGCCAGTGCGGCGGCCCGCCCGAGAGCACACCCACGATGCCTCCAGTGAGGAGCAGCGCGACCCCCACGATCGCGGCGGCGACGACGACCGCCAGCATGCCCTCAAGGCCGACAAGGTAGGGCAGCACGGGCAGCAGCGCACCCGTCGCGAAGAAGCAGAAGCTCGAGAGGGCGGCCCCGGTTGCCGAGCCGACCTCCTCGTGCGTCGCGGCCACCGGCACCTCGCCGGAGGCGTCGCTGCTGCGGAGGGTTGCGATGGTCTTGCGGGCCCGGGCATCCGCCTCGACCGGATCCATGCCGCGCGCACGGTAGACGAGCGCGAGTTCATTGGCGTCGACATCGAGGTCGGGCAGCACCCGCTGCGTGCGTGGGTCGGGATCGGATGCCGCGAGCAGCTCGCGCTGCGACCGCACCGACACGTACTCTCCCGCCGCCATTGAGAGGGCGCCTGCGAAGAGGCCCGCGATGCCCGTCGCGAGGATGATCGAGGGGGCCACACCGGTCGCCCCGATCCCCATGACGAGTGCCAGGTTGCTCACGAGCCCGTCGTTTGCCCCGAAGACGGCGGCCCGGAAGGACCCCGAAACTCGGGCACGCCCCCGCGCCGCGAGGCCGCGCACCACCTCGCCGTGGATGCGCTCGTCGGCGGCCATCGCGGCGGTCGCGTCGGCATCCGCCTCGTACGGCGAACGCGCCTCGGCACGCTGCGCCAGGGCGAGCACGAACACCGAGCCGAAGCGTCGCGCGAGCCAGCCGAGGGCACGCGTGCGCAGGGCACCCCGCCGCGGCGGCCCCACCTCGTCGCCGAGGAGCGTGATCCAGTGTTGTTCGTGCCTCGCCTCCGCCTCGGCGAGCGCCAGCAGGATCTCCCGCTCCTCCCCCTCGCGACGGCCCGCGAGGTCGCGGTAGACGGCGGCCTCGGCCCGCTCGTCCGCAAGATAGCGGCGCCAGCGACGGATCTGGGAACGGCTCGGCTGCGGATGCGGCTCCCCGGGCACGTCAGCCGGCATAGTCGATGCCCCACGAGGTCGACCAGACCTCGTCGGGGGCGAGCCAGCGCAGTCCGAGCCCGCTGTTGAAGGCGTCGGGCGGTGCCGTCATCGGCTCGATCGCAACCGCGAGGCCCATGCCGTCAGCCTTCGGGAACTCGCGCGTCGTGAACACCTGTACCCAGCGCCAGTCCTGCTCCTGCCAGATGTGCAGGGCTCGCCCGTCGGGGGCGGCGAGGCTGTGGGTGATGCGTCCGGCGCTCTCCGTGAGGTCGCCGAAGGCGTCGTCGAGCGAGAGCTGGCCGACGGCGCGGCCCTTGCTGAGATCGAAGTCCGTGCCGGGCACCGCGACATCGCCGGTCGGGTTCAGCCGATCATCCACCCCGACCCTGGAACCAGCCTCGATCGTGAGCGTGAGCTCCTCGACGGGCACGTCACCGAGGCGGAAGAAGGGATGCACGCCGAACGCGACGGGCGCGGCGGCGGCCGAGCGGTTGGTGGCGCTGTGGGTGACCCGCAGCCCGCCCTCGACGAGCTCGTAGCGCACGCTCGTGTCGACCATGAACGGGTAGCCGTGCTGCGGGAACACGGTGGCCGCGAGCGTGATCGCGGCAGCCGTGCGCTCCACGACCGTGTAGGGCGCGTTGCGGAGGAGACCGTGGATGGCGTTGCCGCTTGCCGGCTCCGTGATGTCGAGCTGCTGGGTCTCGCCGTCGAGCTGCCAGCGGCCGTCACGCACGCGGTTGGGCCACGGCGCGAGCACGATGCCGCAGCCGAAGGGCGGCAGGGTGTCTTCGGCGAAGGGTTCCGTGAGGGCCACCCCGTCGACCTCGAACACCCGGAGCGCTGCAGCAAGCTCCGTTATGATGGCTCGGCCGGTGTGGCCGCCCCCTGAGAACGACAGTTCGAACTGTTCTCCCGTGTGCGCACGCATGCCGCCAGCCTAGAGCGAAAAGGGTGCCATGGCCCAGATCACGAAGACCGTCACGACCCTCGCCGACGGTCGCGAACTCATCTACTACGACGATGCCGACACGACCCTCAGCGGCGAGCGGGCGGTCGACGCGCGCACGCTCGACCCGCGACCGGCCACAGCGACCATGCGGCAGGACGTGCTGACGGGCGACTGGATCTCGGTCGCCGCCGCACGGCAGAACCGCGTGTTCCTGCCGCCAGCGCACCAGGACCCACTCGCACCCGCCACGCCAGAGAACCCCAGCGAGATCCCCTCCAACTACGACGTCGCCGTCTTCGAGAACCGCTCCCCCTCCTTCGGCCCGGAGGTCGGCGAAGCGGATGTCGCAGGGCTTGGCTTCGAGCGCACGGCACCCTCCTACGGCCGCTGCGAGGTCGTCTGCTTCAGCCCCGAGCACGAGGGCTCCTTCGGCACGCAGACCCCGTCGCGCGCCCGCACCGTCATCGAGGCGTGGGCCGACCGCACCGCCGCACTGTCGGCGATGCCGGGCATCCGCCAGGTCTTTCCCTTCGAGAACCGCGGCCAGGAGATCGGCGTCACGCTGCCCCACCCGCACGGGCAGATCTACGCCTACCCCTACGTGACGCCGCGCACGCAGCGGCTGCTCGCATCCATCGAAGAGCTCGGGCCCGACCTCTTCGAGCGGATGCTCGACCGCGAGCGCTCCTCGACGCGCGTGCTCTTGAGCGGTGAACACTGGACGGCCTTCGTGCCCTTCGCCGCCCGCTGGCCCATCGAGGTGCACATGCTGCCCCACCGCCACGTGCCCGACTTCGCCGCGACGAACGCGGAGGAACGCGACGAGCTTTCGCACCTCTACCTCGAGCTGCTGCGCGGCATCGACGCAATCTACGACACCCCGACCCCCTACATCGCCGCATGGCACCAGGCACCGGTCGACCTCGCCCGCGACAGTGTGCGCCTGTCGCTCCAGCTCACCTCGCCGAGGCGCGCCGCCGACAAGCTCAAGTTCCTCGCCGGCTCCGAGGCCGCCATGGGGGCCTGGATCGGCGACGTGCCGCCCGAGCGCAGCGCCGAGCTCGTGCGCGAGGGCATCGAACGGGCACGTGCCACGAAAGGAACCGCATGAGCGACATCAGGGATGACGCACGCCAGGGCTTCGCCGAGACCTTCGGCCACGAGGCATCCGGGGTCTGGTCGGCGCCTGGGCGCGTGAACCTCATCGGCGAGCACACCGACTACAACGAGGGCTTCGTGCTGCCCCTCGCGATCAACCGTCGCACGGTCGTCGCGCTCGGGCCGCGGGAGGACGGCATCCTGCGCGTCGCGAGCGCCTTCGCCGACGAGGTCGCCGAGATCGCCCTCGCCGACCTCGCTCCCGAACGGCTCGAGGGCTGGGCCGCCTACCCCCTCGGCGTCGCGTGGGCCCTCGGCCAGCACGGTGCCGACCTCGCCGCGGTTCCCGGGGTCGACCTCTTCATCGACTCCGACGTCCCCGTCGGCGCCGGCCTCTCCTCCTCCGCCGCGATCGAGAGCTCGGTTGCGCTCGCGCTCAACGACGTGTGGCAGCTCGGCTTCGACCGGCGCACCCTCGCACGTGTCGGCCAGCTCGCCGAGAACGAGGCGGTCGGCGCCCCGACAGGCATCATGGACCAGTCGGCGGCGCTGCTCGGCGAGACCGACTCCGCCGTCTTCCTCGACTGCCGCAGCTTGCACGCCGAGATCGTCGACCTCGGCTTCGACCGGGCGGGCCTCGCCCTCGTCATCATCGACACGGGTGTCTCGCACTCACACGCGACAGGCGGCTACCGCGATCGCCGCGAGTCCTGCGAGCGAGGGGCACGGATGCTCGGGGTCGAGCACCTGCGCGACCTCAGCGTCGACGACCTCGAGCGGGCGCGCACGACCCTCGACGACGAGACCTTCCGGCGCGTGCGCCACATAGTGACCGAGAACCAGCGCGTGCTCGACACCGTGCGCACGCTGCGGGAACAGGGTCCCACGGCGATCGGCGAGCTGCTGGATGCCTCGCATGCCTCCATGCGCGACGACTTCGAGATCTCCGTGCCCGAGCTCGACCTTGCGGTCGAGGTCGCGAACGCGAACGGTGCCCTCGGTGCACGAATGACGGGTGGCGGCTTTGGCGGGGCGGCGATCGCGCTCGCTCCCTTTGACGCCGTCTCGCGCATCCAGGTCGGCATCGACGGCGCGTTCGCCGAGCACGGCTTCGGCCAGCCGGAGATGTTCGTCGTGGCTGCCTCTCATGGAGCAATGAGAGAGTAGGCGCATGTTCGTCAAGATCTGCGGCCTCAGTGAACGCGTCCACGTCTACGACGCGATCGAAGCGGGCGCAGACGCCGTCGGCCTCGTGCTCACCCCGAGTCCCCGCTTCGTGACGGCGGATGCCGCCAAGGACCTGGTCGCCGCCGCCGAGGAGCGCGTGCTCACGGTCGGGGTGTTCCGCGACGAGACCGTCGACGAGATCGAACGGCTCGCGGAGGCATCCGGAGTCTCGGCGATCCAGGTGCACGGCAACCGCAGCCGCGCCGAGATCTCGAAGCTCGGGATGATCGGCCGCACGCTCATCCGCGCCGTGCCCTTCGACGACCCGAGCCTCGAGGAGAACTTCGGGGAACACATACTCCTCGTCGACGCGCCGAAGCCGGGCTCGGGCGAGGTCTGGGACTACGCGGCCATGTCGGGCCTGACACTGTCGGATGTCGGTGGTCGCTGGCTCCTCGCCGGTGGCCTCACCCCCGACAACGTGGCCTCCGCAATCGCCGCCGCGACACCGTGGGGCGTCGATGTGTCGAGCGGCGTCGAGACCGCACCGGGCGTCAAGTCGAGCGAACTCATCCGGAGCTTCGTCTCCGCCGCCAAGGCCTAGCCTCCACAGCCCAGGAGCCGCCTTTCACAATTCAGGAAGGGAACGGCACAGTTCCTGGATTGTGAAAGGCGAAGGGGCCGCCGCGCGAACGCGGCGACCCCTCATTGTGTGCCTTGCTTAGTTGGAGCCGGGGATGCCGTTCTCGAACGGAACCTGGCCGCCGGTGTACTCCGTGACCTCGCCGTTCTCGTAGACGTAGGGAGCACCGAAGTACGCCTGCACGCCGCTCTTCACCTGGCTGAGCTGCACGCCGGTGTTACCAGTGTGGTCCTCAGGCGAGTAGCCGAGGGGCACGAGGCCCGAGCCCTTGACCGCGCCCGACTCGATCGCCTCGACGATCGACTCACGCGTGGGGTTGTCGCCAGCTGCCGCGAGCGCCTCAGCGAACATGTACGCCATGTTCATGCCGAAGATGTCGTTGCCGCCGATCTCGCCGCCACCGTTGTACTCGTCCTGCACCATCTGGAAGTGCTCGATCCAGGGGTCGTCCTGGTTGGTCTCGAGCGAGAGGTAGAACGTGCTGATGAAGTTCTCCAGCAGCAGGGGTGCGTTCTCCTGGAGGTAGTCCTTCTCGAGCGTGCCGTAGTCACCACCGGCCGAGGTGGCCATCCACTGCGGGAAGAAGCCGAGCTGCGCGGCCGTTCCCACGGCGAGTGCCGTGAAGCCGTTGATGCTGGCGAGGAACACGACGTCGCAGTTCGCAGCCTTGAGAGCGCTGATCTGGGCCGTCACGTCCTGGTTCGCGACCGAGTAGCGCTCGCTCGCGGCGAGGCCGTCAGCGCCGAGGATCTCGAGTGCGCCCTTCTCGAAGTCGTCACCGAAGTCGTCGTCCTGGCCGAACATGCAGTAGGTGCCGTCGGGCATCTCCGTCTGTGCGTAGTGCGCGAGGATGGCCGCCTCAGCGATGTACTCCGAGTTGTAGCCGAAGGTCCACGGGTACTTCTCCGGCTGGTCCCACATCGGCGACCCGCCCGAGACGAAGAGGTCGGGGACCTCGTTCTCGTTGAGGAAGTCGATGACGGCGCTGTGCGTCGGCGTGCCGAGGCCACCGAGGATCGCGAAGACCTCCTCCTGCAGCACGAGGTCACGCACGACCGTCTGCGTGTTGGCGGGGTTGTAGCCATCGTCCTTGACGATGAACTCGATCTCGCGACCGTTGATGCCGCCGTTGTCGTTGATGTAGTCGAAGTACGCGCTCGTCGCAGCCGAGATCGACGAGAAGCCGGCTGCGGCCGGACCCGTGAGCGGCTGGTGCGTGCCGATCACGATCTTGTCTTCAGTCACACCGGGCACGTCCTGGGCGTCGCCTCCGCCGCCTCCGGGCGAGGAGCACGCCGCGAGGGCGAGCACAGAGGCGGCACCCACGACCGCGAATGCGCGATTCCTTTTGAGAGTCATCTTTGACCTTTCTGTGGTGATTGGTTGGTGCTTGGGTATTTCGGGTTATTTCGGGACAGGAACTGATTGCGGAGTTCCTCGGGACTGCATCTTGAGCCTGCCCTTGCGGAGGAGGCCCTGGATGCCGAGGGGGGCGACGATCACGACGAGCACCATGATGGCGCCGAACAGTCCGACCGCGAGGTTGCCGTCGAGGCGCTGTGCGACCTCGGGCGACAGGGACAGGCTCTTGGTAAGGGAGCCGATGGCATCCGGCAGCACGACGAGGAGGATGGACCCCCAGAGCGCGCCGTACAGGGTGCCGATCCCACCGATGACTGCGGCCATCAGCAGGAAGAGGGAGAAGACGAGGCTGAAGGCCCCGGGGCTAGCGCTCTGGGTCATGAAGGCGAGCACAGCACCGCCGGCGCCCGCTGCCGCCGAGCTGACCGTGAACGCGATCACCTTGGTGCGCGCGACGTTGACCCCGGCGATCGCGGCGGCGACCTCGTTGTCTCGCACGGCACGCATCTGGCGACCGAAGTTGCCCTTCATGAGGTTGCGCAACAGGATCACGACGAGCGCAGCACACGCGATCGCGACCCATGCCTGGAACATCTCGGTGCCGCCTCGACCCGCGAGGAACTCGGGCCTGCGCTCGACCGAGATGTAGAGGCCCTGGTCGCCGTTGAAGACGTCGGAGAAGCGGCTCGTGATCGCGGGAAGGGCGAGCACAAGCGCCAAGGTCACACCGGCGAGGTAGGGCCCGTGCAGTCGCGCCGCCGCGAGCCCGACGATGAGGCCGAGCACTGCCGCGCCCGCGACGGCCGCGAGGATCGGCAGGATGAGCAGCACTGGGCCGGTGACCTCCTGCTCCGCGAGGCCGTTCGCCGTGAAGGCGTAGCAGTACGCACCGCAGGCCGCGAGCGCCGCGTGGCCGAGCGAGAGCTGCCCGTTGACGCCCGTGAGCATCGTGAGGCCGGCGACGACGCAGAGGTATGCGGCGATCGTGGCGAGTTGGTAGTTGCGGTACGGGTCGAGCACGAAGGTGAGACCGATGACCGCGACGAGGCCCACAAGGCCGACGATGAGTGTGGTGCGACTGCTCATGCTGTGCGCTCCTTGGTGACTGAGAAGATTCCGCCGGGCTTGATGAGGAGCACGGCCAGGAGGAGCACGAGCACGGCGACGGGAGAGAGCGTCGCGCCCAGGTATCCACTCACCCAGCTGAGCAGCACGCCCACCACGAGGCCGCCGACGACGGCCCCGGGCGCGGAGTCGAGCCCGCCGACCACCGCGATCGTGAATGCGTAGACAAACACGGCATCAGTGGAGTGCGGGTTGAGCCCGAGCTCCGTGGGGACCACGAGGAGCGCAGCCAGTGCGCTGAGCGCGGATGCGAGCATCCATCCGAGCGTGATCATGCGGTTCGAGCGAACCCCCAGGAGACGCGCGAGTTCGGGCGAGAACGCGGCTGCGCGCATCCGGAGCCCCACGTTCGTCTTGCCGAAGAGCACGGCCAGGCCGATCACGACGAAGCCGACACAGGCGAACACGAAGAGGTCGTAGGCCGAGATCGACAGCCCCGCGAGCCACGGCAGCGGACTCTGGCTGAAGGGAACCTGCATCGGGTGGTAGCCGTTGCCGAACAGCATGCCGATGATCGCCTGGATGACAAGCAGCACTCCGAGAGCAGCGATCACCGAGTTGAGCGGGTTGACCGAGCTGACGTAGCGCATGACCCCACGCTCCACGACGAAGCCGATCGCCGCTCCCCCCAAAAGTGCGGCCACGAGCCCGAGCCAGTAGTTGCCCGTTGCCGAGGTCACGACGAAGGCGAGATACGTGGCCGCCATCGCGATGGCGCCCTGTGAGAAGTTGATGATGCGCGCTGCACGCCAGATGAGCACGAGCGAGAGAGCGAATACTGCCAGCACGGCACCACGGGCGAGCCCGTCGACCGTGAGGAATAAGAAGCGTTCCAGTTCCATCAGAACCCCAGGTAGGTGTGTCGGAGGTCGGTGTCGGCCGCGAGTTCCGCAGCGGGCCGGGCAGCGACGACGCGGCCCAGGTTGAGAACGACGCCGTGGTCGGCCACGGAGAGCGCACTGCGCACGTTCTGTTCGATCAGCAGCACGGTGAGGCCGGTCTCGTCACGGAGGCGACCGAGGAGCTGCAGGATCTGGGCGGTGATGCGGGGCGCAAGGCCGAGCGAAGGCTCGTCGAGCAGCAGGAGCTTCGGCTTGGCCATGAGTGCGCGGCCGATGGCGAGCATCTGCCGCTCACCCCCGGAAAGCTGGTGGCCCGCCGACTTGCGACGGTTCTGCAGCGGCTCGAAGAGTTCGTATACCTCGGCGAGGGTGCGGGACGACTCAGCCGAGTTGCCGCGCCAGAGCCCTCCGAGGCGAAGGTTCTCGTCGACTGTCAGCTCGGTGATGACACCGCGACCCTCCGGCACGAGGGCGAGCCCGTTGCGCACCATGTCTTCGACCTTGACCTTGCTGAGGTCTGTACCGCCCATGCGGATGCTTCCCGCACTGGGCCGGATCTGCCCCATGATCGTGCGGAGGAGGGTGGTCTTGCCCGCGCCATTCGCACCGACGACCGCGGTGATGCTGCGCTCCGGCACGGCGAGTTCGATGCCGTGCAGCACGGAGACGGGGCCGTAGCCCGCGCTGACCCCGTTGAGGGTGAGAAGGTCGCTCACGCGGCATCCACCCCCAGGTACGCCTCGGTGACGGCGGGGTTCGCGCTGACCTCTGCGGGAGTGCCCGTGGCGATCAGCTTGCCGAAGTCGAGCACGGCGATGCTGTCGCACACCGACATGACGAGGTCGACGTGGTGCTCGACGAGCACGACCGAGCAGTCCCTGCCGGGAATCGAGCGGATGAGCTCGCCCAGTTCCTCGATCTCGTCGTGGCCGAGGCCACCGGCCGGCTCGTCGAGCAGCAGCAGCGAGGGCTCGCTGACGAGGGCCCGCGCGATCGATACCTTCTTGCGGATCGCGTAGGGCAGCGTGTCGGGCAGCGCCGCCGCGTACTTCTCGATGCCGAGGGAGGCGAGGGTCGCCATCGCCCGTTCCTTCTTCTCTCGCTCCTCGCGCGCCGCGCGGGGCAGGGAGAAGAGCTCTTCGAGGAAGGTGTGACGGGTCGACGACTGCAGGCCCGCCACGACGTTCTCCAGCACGGGCTGGCCACCGAAGAGGCCGAGCCCCTGGAGCGTGCGCGCGATGCCGTGCTTCGTGAGGCGGTGGGCGCGGGGCCGCACCTCGGTGCCGTCGACCGACATCGTGCCGGAGGTCGGCTTGTAGACGCCGCACACGACGTTGAACAGCGTGGTCTTGCCTGCGCCGTTGGGGCCCATGATTCCGACGACCGAGCCGACGGGAACCTCAACCGAGACCGAGTCGAGCGCGGTGAGACCACCGAACTTGACCGTGATGTCTCTCAGGGCCAGCCGCGGCGCGCTCGCCGGGCCGGTGTCATGGGCTGCCATGTGACCACTCCTTTGTGATGCTGTGTAAGTAGACATTCGGGTTGTCTATGTTCTGCGTAAGGGTTTCTGTCGCCGCTCAGGACACCTGCACGACGAGGCGACCGACGGTGCTGCCGTCGCCGAGGCGCTGCACGGCGTCGGCAGCGTCTTCGAAGCTCACGACCTCACTGACGAGCGGGCGGATCGCGCCGGCGTCGGCGAGCTGTGTCAGTTCGCGATGTGCGTCGACGACGAGCTGCGGGTTCTTGCTGTTGTAGAGCCCCCAGTGGAGGCCGACGATGCTGTAGTTCTTGACCAGCGCGTGGTTGGCCTTGGCGGTCTGGATCTCGCCCCCGGCGAAGCCCACGACGACGATGCGGCCTTCGAAGGCGACGCACTTGGTGGAGCGCTGGAAGGTCTCGCCACCGACGGGGTCGTAGATGACATCCGCACCGCGACCGCCGGTGTGCTCGTTGACGATCGCGACGAAGTCCTCTTCGCGCCGGTTGACGACGATGTCGGCACCCGCGTCGAGGGCGACCTGCCGCTTGGCCTCGCTGCCGACAACGCCGATGACGGTCGCGCCTGCTGCCTTGCCGAGCTGCACGGCCGCAGTGCCGACGCCGCCCGCCGCCGCCTGCACGAGCAGGGTCTCGCCCGCCTGGAGCTGGCCGCGGCGGTGCAGGCCGAACCAGCCCGTCTGGTGTCCGATGATGAGGGCGGATGCCTCAGCGTCGCTCAGTCCCTCAGGTGCCGGGAAGGTCGCGGCCGCCGGCACGATGACCGTCTCGGCCATGACCCCGATGTGCGAGGAGACGACGCGGTCGCCGACTGAGAAGCCCTCGACCCCCTCGCCGATCGCGATGACCTCACCGCAGACCTCGATGCCTGGGCTGAAGGGCAGCTCGGGCTTGACCTGGTACTCGCCCCTCGCCAGCAGGACGTCGGGAAAGTTGATCGCGACTGCGCGCGATCGCAGCGCCAACTCGCCGGGGCCGGGAGTCGGCTCCTCGAGTTCGACGATCTGCATGACGTCTTTTGGCTCGCCGTGTGCTGTTACGTGCCATGCCCTCATTGGGTTGCCTCCGGGATTCGCAGTGAGGTGATGTAGAGCTCGGTGAAGTGCTTGGCGAGCTCGGATGCGCTGATGCCGCCGTCGGACGAGTACCAGTGCGAGAGGTAGTGGGGGTTCGCGAAGAAGTTGGCGGAGAGCACGATCGCAGGGATGTCGCTGCGGAACACGCCCTCCTGCTGCCCCTTCGCGAGCACGCCCATGAATATGTCGTTGAACTCTCGACGGCGGCGCTTGACCTCGCGCTGCCGCCCCTCCGAGAGCATGTGCTGGGAGCGGAAGAATACGGCGCCCTCGCGGATGCCGGCGATCGACGTCGTCATGAGGTCTTCGCAGATGAGCCGCATGGTCTCGAGCGGGCCGAGCCCTCTGGCAACGATCTCCTCGAGATGCGAGCGCTGCAGCGAGAGAAGCCGGTCATAGATGTCGAAGAGCAGGTCGTCCTTCGACGAGAAGTAGTGATAGAGGGCACCCTTGGTCACCCCTGCCGCGTCGACGATCTGTTGCACGCTCGTCTTCGCATAGCCCTGGGTGGAAAAGAGCTCCACCGAGACCCGCTGGAGTTCCTCTTGGATGTTCACTGATTTCTTCATGAGCCGACTATCGCATCCAGCCTCAGCCGACCGTTGCCAACGTGCCGCCACCGTCGATGACGATGGTCTGGCCGGTGATCCAGGCGGCGTCGTCGGAGAGCAGGAAGGTCACGGGGCCCGCGACATCCTCCGGGTTTCCGAGGCGTGCGAGGGGGTACTTGGCGGCGACCTCTTCTTCGCGGCCCTCGTAGAGCGCCTTCGCGAACTTCGTCTTGATGACGGCGGGTGCGACCGCATTGACGCGGATGCTCGGCGCGAGCTCGAAGGCGAGCTGCTGCGTGAGCGACATGAGGGCGGCCTTGGAGACGCCGTAGAACGCGATGCCGGGTGCCGCACCGAGCGCCGAGACGGAGGAGATGTTCACGATCGCGCCCCGGAGACCGGCAGCGACGCAGTCGCGGGTCCAGGCGAGGGCGCCGACGACATTCACATCGAGGATCTTGTGCACGACGGAGTCTTCGATCTCGAGGGCGGGCCCGTAGGCCGGGTTGATGCCCGCGTTGTTGACGAGGTGGTCGAGGCCACCCATCTCGGCGATGCGGGCGAGCACCTCTTCGCGGTGCGCCGGATCATCCGCCTTGCCCGCGATGCCGACTGCGACATCGGAGCCTCCGAGGCCCTCCACGGCTGCGTCGAGTGCCTCCTGGCCTCGTGCCGTGATGACGACTCGCCCACCGTCGGCGACAATGCGCTGCGCGATGGCGAGTCCGATGCCTCGGCTCGCGCCGGTGACCAGCGTCGTCGTGCCCTCGAATCGGCCCACGTCCACTCCTTCGTGACTGTCGGGATGCCGGCCCTAGATTCAGAACCGACCAGTTGGTATGTTCACCTTACAGGCACGACCGCAGGATGTTGCAAGACATTTCTGTACCGAATTCCTCACGATGCAAAGGAGCTTCGAATGAGCGACACCACCCCGACCCGAACAGCCGTGGTGTACGGCGACAACGACCCCAGGTTCGACGCAGTGAGGGAGGAGTTCCAGCGCCGCCTCGACAGCGGAGAGGAACTCGGCGCCTCGATTGCGGCCACGATCGACGGCGAGACGGTGATCGACCTGTGGGGCGGCTACGCGGACGAGGAGCGCACCCGGGAATGGGAGCGCGACACCATCACGAACGTGTGGTCCACAACCAAGACGGTCGTCGCACTCGCCGTGCTCGTGCTCGTCGACCGGGGCGAAATCGACCTCGATGCGCCCGTCGCCAAGTACTGGCCCGAGTTCGCGCAGAACGGCAAGGACGGCGTCACGGTCGCCCACCTCATGTCGCACACCTCAGGTGTCAGCGGATGGGACGCGCCCTTCGCGACGGAGGACATGTTCGACCACGAGAAGGCGGCAGCGTCACTCGCGGCGCAGGCCCCGTGGTGGGAGCCGGGCACGGCATCCGGATACCACCTGCTGAACTACGGCCACCTGCTCGGCGAGGTTGTGCGCCGCGTGACGGGCAAGACGATCGGCACCTTCGTGCGCGAGGAGATCGCCGGCCCGCTCGGCGCGGACTTCCACATCGGCCTCGCCCCCAGCGAGTTCGCACGGGTCAGCCCCGTCGTCCCCCCGCCGCCGGCGCAGATGGACCTCTCGGCGCTGCCGCCCGAGCATCCGGCGATCCGCACCTTCATGGCACCCGTGCTGGATGCGACCGCGACCTGGAGCGATGACTGGCGCAAGGCGGAGATCGGCGGCGCGGGCGGGCACGGCAACGCGCGTTCCGTGGCGCGCATCGAGTCCGTCATCACGAACGGCGGCGAGGTCGACGGCGTCAGACTCCTTTCCCCCGCCACGATCGACCGTATCTTCGAGCAGAAGTCCGACGGGCTCGACCTCGTGCTCTTCCAGCACCTGCGCTTCGGCGTCGGCTTCGCCCTGCCGAGCGCGGGCCAGCCAGCCATCCCGCAGCGCGACCGGCTCGCTTTCTGGGGCGGCTGGGGAGGTTCGCTCATCGTCAATGACGTGGGACGCGGGGCGACCTTCGCCTACGTCATGAACAAGATGTCGGCGGGCATCATCGGTTCGCCGCGCAGCGACGCCTACATGACCGCCTTCGACGGCGCGCTCGGAGAGGCCTAGCGGAACGGCGCCGGGTCGCCCAGCCACTGCGAGAAGGTCACCCGAAGGTCTTCTGGAAGTGGGACTGGGCGGCCCGATGCCGTGTCGACGATCACGAGCGTCGTGCTGGCGATCGCATAGACGACAGAACCGTCCGCCTCGCCGAGCTCGTAGCCGAGGTCGACGCTCGAGCCGCCGACACGAGTGACCCAGAGCCGCACGGTGAGGGGCTCGGCGCGGTAGTTGAGGGGCGCCCGGTACTCGATGCGGTGGCCGGCGACGAGGCCGTTGCTGCCCTCGGGGAAGAGGTCGAAGACCCCGAGGGACGGGTCGACGCCTTCGGCCGCCTGCTCTCCGAGCGGCGGCGTGAAGATCGCGAAGCGGGTGTCTTCGAGGTAGCGCACGAAGAAGACGTTGTTGACATGCCCATATGAGTCCATGTCTCCCCAGCGGATGGCAACCTTCGCTTCAGGCATGTGCTCCTCTTTCTTTTCTGCTCGCTTCGCTATAACATACCGGCTAGTCGGTTTGTCCGACGGGAGGTCTTCAATGTCGCAGCTTCTACACCCCACGAGTTCGGGAGCATCCCGACGAGCGCCGAGCGGCGTGACCCTCGATGCCGCCGGACTCTCAGCGCGAGCGATCGAGGTGGCAAAGCACAGCCTGCCGTGGCTGCGCGAAATGCCCCCGCGCCGGCTCATGCTCATGGATCGCGTGACTCAGGCCGGCATCCGATCGTTCCAAGCGTACTTTCGCGACCCGGACTCGGCGGATCCCACCGACATGTTCGCGGTCGCCCCTCGCGAGCTCGTGCGTTCCGTGACGCTCCAGCAGACCCTCCAGCTCATGCGCGTGACCTCCTCACTCATCGAGGAGACCCTCGCGACGACCGAGGAGCGCGAGGCGAGCGTGATCTTCTCCCGGCAACTCGCCTTCGCCGCCGCTGAGCTCTACGCGACGGTCGGCGACGGCAACGGTCTCTGGGAGCGTCGACTCGAGCAGTATGTCGTGGATGCCGCCCTCCGCGGCACCCTCCCTGACGCCCTGCACCAGCGCATCCGCGCGGTCGGATGGCGCGGCCAGGGTGCCGCGATCGCCGCCGTCGGCACGCCACCAGACGACGGCGACACCGACCGCCTGCGTCGCCTCGCGTGGGACGCGGGTGCCGACGTGCTGCTCGGCACCTCGAGGGAGCGGCTCGTCGCCATCGCCTCGGTTGTCGAGGGCCACTCGGCCGACGACCTGCCAGCCGTCGTCGCCGCGATCGCGGACGGCTTCGGCGCAGGCCACGTGCTCGTCGGCCCCGTCGTCGGCGACGTGACGGATGCCTGGAGCAGCCTCCACGCGGCATCCGTCGCCGCCACCGTCGTCATTGCGAGCGACGCCGACACCCGCGTCGTTGCGGCCGACGATCTTCTGCCGGAGCGCGCGCTCGCGGGTGACGAGCGTGCCCGCGCCGCCCTGATCAAGAAGGCCTACTCCCCGCTGCGTCAGGCGAGGCAGCCGCTCCTCGAGACGGCGCGCCGCTTCGTCGAGGCGGGCGGGGCGGTCGAGACGGCGGCCAGACGGCTCGACGTGCACCCCAATACCGTGCGCTATCGCCTCAAGCGCATCGCGGATGCCACGGGGCTCGACCCGACGGGAGCACGCGATTCCTTCGTGCTGCAGTGTGCCCTGCGCCTCGGCCTCATGCAGGACGCCACCACCTCCTGAACCGAAGATGTCTCGACATCGAGAGACTTTGACAACAGAAGGTAAGATTGGTGCGGCCCTACGAGAGGAAGCACACAAACGTGGCAAAGATCAAGGTTGAAGGAACCGTCGTCGAGCTCGACGGCGATGAGATGACTCGCATCATCTGGCAGAAGATCAAGGACACCCTGATCCACCCCTACCTCGACGTGACGCTCGAGTACTACGACCTCGGCATCGAGAAGCGCGACGAGACCGACGACCAGATCACGATCGACGCGGCACACGCCATCCAGAGGCACGGCGTCGGCGTCAAGTGCGCGACGATCACCCCCGACGAGGCACGCGTCGAGGAGTTCGGGCTCAAGAAGATGTGGAAGTCGCCCAACGGCACCATCCGCAACATCCTCGGCGGCGTCATCTTCCGCGAGCCCATCATCATCTCCAACATCCCGCGCCTCGTGCCGGGCTGGAACAAGCCGATCATCATCGGCCGTCACGCCTTCGGCGACCAGTACCGCGCCACGGACTTCAAGTTCCAGGGCGAGGGCACGCTGACCGTCGAGTTCACCCCGAAGGATGGCGGCGAGCCGCAGAAGTTCGAGGTCTACCAGGCGCCCGGCGACGGCATCGCACAGGTGCAGTACAACCTCGACGCGAGCATCCGCGACTTCGCGCGCGCATCGCTCAACTACGGCCTCAGCCGCAAGTACCCCGTCTACCTCTCGACGAAGAACACGATCCTCAAGGCCTACGACGGCCGGTTCAAGGACATCTTCGAGGAGATCTACCAGACCGAGTTCAAGGCTCAGTTCGAAGCCGAGGGCCTCACCTACGAGCACCGCCTCATCGACGACATGGTCGCCTCGGCCATGAAGTGGGAGGGCGGCTACGTCTGGGCCTGCAAGAACTACGACGGTGACGTGCAGTCCGACACGGTCGCGCAGGGCTTCGGCTCACTCGGCCTCATGACCTCGGTGCTCTCGACCCCGGACGGCAAGATCGTCGAGGCCGAGGCCGCCCACGGCACGGTCACGCGCCACTACCGCCAGCACCAGGCCGGCAAGCCCACCTCGACGAACCCGATCGCCTCGATCTTCGCCTGGACGCGCGGCCTCGCGCACCGCGGCAAGCTCGACGGCAACCAGGAGCTCATCGACTTCAGCCTCACGCTCGAGGACGTCGTCATCAAGACGGTCGAGTCGGGCAAGATGACGAAGGACCTCGCGCTCCTCGTCGGGCCCGAGCAGCCGTACCAGACGACGGAGGAGTTCCTCGCGACCCTCGACGAGAACCTCCAGGCACGGATGGCCGCCTAGCCAGTCCCGCCCTCACGACGGCCCCCGCTCACTCGAGCGGGGGCCGTCGTGCATGTCCGGCGCGGGCGATCACAGAATTGACCCCCGGAAAGTCCTCCAGAGTGAGGACAGCAGCGCGGGAGTCCTTGACGAGAGGATGAGTGCACCCCCCGTGCGGGGGTAGACGCAGTCTTATAGTGCGTCTGCCGCGTCAACGCCGACGCGTGCATCCGGTGTTCCTTCTCGAGAACTGGACAAGCTGTGAAGAAGCGCATGCTCACCTCCACCGTCGCCGCCGCCGCACTCATTGCGGCCTCACTCGTGGGAGGGGGATCGATCGCATCCGCTGCTCCCCCGCCCAGCTTCGCGGGCGGCGTCATCGGCAAGAACACGCAGACCGCCTTCACGCCGGGGCGCTACATCGTGACGCTCGCGGACCAGCCCGTCGCGACCTACGACGGCGGCGTGCGCGGCTTCGACGCCACGACGCCCGAGAAGGGCGAACAGCTCAACACGCGCCGGCAGGCGGTGCAGGAGTACGGCGACTACCTCGCCGAGACGCAGCAGGAGGTCGCGGAATCGGTCGGGGCCACGATCGATGCCTCGTACACGCTCGCGATGAACGGCTTCTCGGCCGACCTCAGCGTCGAGCAGCTCGCCGCACTGTCGGCCAACAAGAGGGTCGCCTCGCTCGTGCCGGACGAGCTCAAGCACATCACGGAGGCGGAGCGCTCGACCGAGTTCCTCGGGCTCGAGGGCCCCGGCGGCGTGTGGGAGGCCGTCGGCGGTGCCGAGACGGCGGGCGAGGGTGTCGTCGTCGGCGTGCTCGACACGGGCATCGCGCCCGAGAACCCCGCCTTCGCTGGCGAGCCGCTCGGCACAGACCCTGGCGCCGGCCCCTACCGTGACGGCGACGCGATCGTCTTCGAGAAGAGCGACGGGGGCACCTTCACGGGCGCCTGCGTCGAGGGCGAGCAGTTCACCTCCGACGACTGCAACAGCAAGGTCATCACGGCGCGCTACTTCGCCGAGGGCTTCGGCGTCGGCAACCTCGGTGGCGCGGACCTCGGCGAGTACGTGTCGCCGCGCGACGGTGACGGGCACGGTTCGCACACCGCGAGCACGGCCGCGGGCAACCTTGACACCCCCGCGAACGTGGGTGGCCAGGACTTCGGCACCTTCAGCGGTGTCGCGCCGGCCGCCAAGATCGCCGCCTACAAGGTGTGCTGGACGGGCCCAAACCCCGCCGCCACGAACGACGACGGATGCACCACGACCGACCTGCTCGCGGCCATCGACCAAGCCGTGGCCGACTCGGTCGACGTCATCAACTTCTCCATCGGCGGCGGCTCTGCCCGGGGCACCGCTGAGCCCACCGACCTCGCCTTCCTGGGCGCGGCGGCGGCCGGCATCTTCGTCGCAGCATCCGCCGGCAACGCGGGCCCCGGCGCGACGACGCTCGACAACGCGGCCCCGTGGATCACGACCGTCGCGGCGAGCACGATCCCGAACTACGAGGCCACGGTGGAGCTGGGCGACGGACAGCGCTTCGCGGGAGCGTCGGCCACGGTCGATCGCACCGAGGGCGCTGAGCCGGTGAGCGGACCCCTGGTTGCGGCATCCGCTGTCGCACTGCCGGGCGCGACGGATGCAAACCTGTGCCTCGCGGACACGCTCGACCCCGCCCAGGTGGCTGGCACGATCGTCGTGTGTGAGCGCGGCGTCAGCGCCCGGGTCGACAAGTCGGCCGAGGTCGCCCGCGCGGGCGGCATCGGGGTCGTGTTGATCAACCCGAGCTTCAGCTCGCTCGACCTCGACACGCACGTCATCCCGACGGTGCACCTCGACGCGGACACGCACGCGGCCGTGCTCGCCTACGCGGCAACCCCGGATGCGACGGCCACGCTGCTGCCCGAAAACCTCACGGGCGTCGAGACCCCGACCCCCCAGGTCGCCGGCTTCTCGTCGCGCGGCCCGATCGAGGTCGACGGCAGCGACATCATCAAGCCCGACATCTCGGCGCCCGGCGTCGGGATCCTCGCGGCGACCGCCAACCCGGCCGACGGTGAGCCGACCTACGCGTTCCTCTCCGGCACGTCGATGTCGTCGCCGCACATTGCGGGGCTCGCCGCGCTCTACCTGGGCGAGCGGCCGAGCGCGACCCCGGCCGAGATCAAGTCGGCGTTCATGACGACCGCCTACGACACCGTCGACCGGGAGACGGGCCGAGTGACCGACCCCTACGCACAGGGTGCGGGGCACGTCGACCCGACGCGCTTCTTCTCACCGGGCCTGCTCTACCTCAACGACACGCCTGACTGGCTGTCGTACCTCGAGGGCGCCGGCTACGACGTGATCGACCCCGCGGTCGAGCCCGTGGACCCGAGCAACCTCAACCTGGCCTCGATCGGCATCGGCTCGCTGACCGGCACCGAGACGATCACACGCAGCGTCACCTCCACGCAGGCCGGCACCTTCACGGCGTCGATCGACGTGCCGGGAATCGAGGCGACCGTCGAGCCCTCGACGCTCACCTTCGGTGCCGCGGGCGAGACGCAGACGTTCACGATCACGGTGACGCGAACGGATGCTCCCCTCGACGCCTTCACGAGCGGGTTCCTCACCTGGAGCAACGGCGAGACCGAGGTGCGCAGCCCCGTCTCGATTCGTCCCGTGACGATCGTCGCACCCGACGACGTGGTGGGCGAGGGCGTCACGGGGGCCGTCGATGTGACGGTCACCCCGGGAGGCACGGGTGAGATCCCGCTCGGCACGACCGGGCTCACCCAGGGCACGCTGCATCCGGACCCCACTGGCGTCGAGACGGAACACTCGGGTTCCGGCACCAACGGCGACACCTTCACCTACCAGGTGGCGGTCGGCGAGGGCGCGCAGTACGCCCGCTTCGACCTCGACTCGATCGACGACACGGCCGACCTCGACCTGGTCGTCTACCAGCTGGATGCGGCCGGCACGCCGATCGCCGGTTGGCAGTCGGCGAGCGGCGCGGCCGATGAGCGCGTCAACCTGGTCGCGCCGGAGGCGGCCACCTACCAGGTGATCGTGTCGATCTACTCGGCGAACCCCACGACGGCCTTCGACCTCAGCACCTACGTGGTGGCGCCGGGTGGAGCGCCGCTCGCGCTCGCACCGCCCGTGCTCGCGGGGGTGCAGGGCGAGCCGGTGACCTACACGGCATCGTGGGCCGACCTCGCCCCGCACAGCCGCTACCTCGGCCTGATCGAGTACGGCGAGACGGGCAAGTTCACGGCGCTGCAGGTGACGACGGGTGAGCCGCCGGCCCCTGACGCCCCCATCAACACGGTGCCGCCCACCATCACTGGTGAACCGCGGGTCGGCGCAGTGCTCCAGGCGAACCCCGGCGAGTGGAACGTGGATGGTCTCGAGTTCACGTACCAGTGGCAGGCCGACGGCCAGGACATCGCGGGGGCGATCGGCCCCATGTACCGCGTGACCGCTGCTGACCAGGGCCGCGCCATCAGCGTCGTGGTGACGGCGACGGGAGAGGGCCTGCCCAGCGCGACCGCGGCATCCGAAGCGGTCACGATCGCGTACACGACCTCGACACGCCTCTCGCTGTCGAAGTCGCTCGCGTTCTCGTGGCAGACGGTGACGGCGACCGTGAAGGTCAGCTCGGCGGCCGACTCGGTGCCCGGCACGGTGCGCGTGAGCGTCGACGGCCGTCAGGTCGGCGAACAGCAGGTGGCGGCGGATGGCTCGGCGAAGGTCACGCTGCCCAAGCTGCGCTTCGGGGCGCACAAGGTGACGGCGGAGTTCGTGCCGACCGACGCATCGCTCGTCAGCGGCAGCCGCAGCAGCGCCAAGTACGTGCTGGTGCTCTTCTAGAGGCGAGAGACGAAGGAAGGCCCCCGGCGAGCGCCGGGGGCCTTTCTCGTTGAGATGGCTACGCGGTGACCTCGGGCTGCACGTTCTCGGTGCGCTGGCCCGACATGACCTCCACCTTGCGAGGCTTCGCGCGCTCGCTGACGGGGATCATGACGCTGAGCACGCCGTTGTCGTAGTGTGCGCTGATGGCTTCCGTGTCGAGGCCGTCGCCCAGGTTGAGCTGCCGCAGGAAGCTGCCGGTCGCTCGCTCCCGGGCGAGCCAGGTCACGCTGTCATCGCCGCGCGCGGTGCGCTCGGCTCGGATGGTCAGCACCTGGCCGTCGACATCGACGTCGATCGAACCCGGGTCGACACCGGGCAGATCGGCGCTCAGCACGTAGTGGTCGCCCTCCTTGTGGAGGTCGATCGGCATGAATCGGGGCCCACGCTGCGCGTCGAGCAGGCTCGCGGCAACGCGGTCCAGTTCACGGAACGGATCGAAGGTCATGGCCATTGTTCGTCAACTCCTTCACGTAGGCCGCTTTCGCGGGATTGGCTTAGTTGAGTCCCTTCGACTCAACTCCAGATTAGCACTCTCACCCAGAGAGTGCCAGATCTCAACACCGGTCAGCCCGTGACCCTGAGCCCCGCCGCCCACACCTCCTCGACCTCCCAGTCGTTGTTCATGACGACGACATCAGCAACGCACCCGGGTGCGAGACGGCCGAAGGAGTCATCGAGACCGAGGGCCTGGGCAGGCACCCACGTCAGGGCGGCCACCGCATCAACCGGATCGAGACCCACGCCCTCGATCGCGCAGCGGAGCGCGGCATCCTGTGTCAGAGTCGAGCCCGCCATGGTCGACGTGCCGCTCAGCAACGCCCGGCCATTCCTCACCGAGACGTTCAGCGAACCCAAGCGGTAGTCGCCGTCGCTGCTGCCGGCCGCAGCCATCGCATCGGTCACGAGCGCGATACGTCCCGGCGCGGCGAGGAACGCCAGGCGCGCGACATCCGGGTGCACGTGCACACCATCGAGCACCAACTCGAGCCGCACCCGCTCATCGAACAGCGCGGCAGTCACGGGACCGGGAGCACGATGATGGATGCCCCGCATCCCATTGAAGGCGTGCGTCAGGAGCGTCGCGCCGCGGTCGAAGGCACGGCGAGCCGTCTCGTAGTCGCAGTCGGTGTGGCCAAGCGCCACGACGATGCCGTCACCCACCAGGCGGTCGATGGCGTCCATCGCCCCCGCGCCCTCGGGCGCGAGTGTCACCTGGCGAATCGCGCCGCCGCCTGCGCCGATAAGGGTGTCGAGGGCGATCGCGTCGACTTCGCGCAGGTGGTCTGGGTGGTGGGCTCCGCGCCGTTCGGTGGCGAGATACGGGCCCTCCAGGTGGGCGCCCAGCACGAGCGGGTCGTCGGCGGCGATCTCTGCGACCGTCTCAAGCGTGCTGCGGAGCATCGCGATCGGGTTCGACACGACGCTGATGACGGACCGTGTGGTGCCGTGAGCGCGGTGGGTGGCGAGCGCCGCCATGATCTCGTCATCACCGTCATCGAAGGTGTGCCCGCCACCACCATGACAGTGGAGGTCGATGAAGCCCGGTGTGATCGTGCGACCCGTCAGGTCGACCGTGACATCGGCGGGCGGAGGTGCACCAGCACCGACCTGGGCGATCGTGTCGCCCCTCACCAGCATCCAGAAATCGTCGACGACGCCTTCGACGTCGACCTTGCGCGCTCCCCGAAATACCGTCGACTGCGACATGGGGCCAGCCTACGGCCGGGCGCCGCCGAAGCGCAGAGGCTAGCGGAAGATGATCGTGCGGTGCCCGTCGAGCAGGATGCGGTTCTCCGCGAACCACTTGACCGCCTGCGTGAGGGTGCGACTCTCCTCGTCCTGGCCGATCGCCATGAGCTCCTCGGGCGTGCTCGTGTGATCGACCCGCACGATGTTCTGCTCGATGATCGGGCCCTCGTCGAGGTCGCTCGTGACGAAGTGCGCCGTCGCGCCGATGATCTTCACGCCGCGGGCGTGCGCCTGCCGGTAGGGGTTCGCCCCCTTGAAACCGGGAAGGAAGGAGTGGTGGATGTTGATGGCCCTGCCGGCGAGGAAGTCGCAGAGCTCCGGCGACAGGATCTGCATGTACCGGGCGAGCACGACCAGCTCGATGTCGTGCTGCTCGACCTCCTCGACGATGCGCGCCTCGAAGGCGGCCTTCTCCTCGGGACTCGTGACGGGCATCCGCTCGAATGGCACGTCGTAGAACTTGGCGATGCCGCGCAGCTCGTCGTGGTTGCTGAGCACGAGGGGCACATGCACGGGCAACTGGCCAGCGTGCTTGCGGAACATGAGGTCGTTGAGGCAGTGCGCCGCCTTCGAGGCCAGCACGAGGGTGCGCAGCGGGCGGCCCACGACGTCGAGGTGCCAGCGCATCTCGTACTGCGCGACGACGGGAGCAAGCGCCGCCTCGAACTGCTCACGCGACGCCGCCGACTCCACCTGGAGGCGCATGAAGAAGTTGTCGGTGTCGAGACTCGAGAACTGCTGCGACTCCGTGATGTTGCCGCGCGCCTCGACGATCGCGCCGCTGATGGCGTGCACGATTCCCGGCCGGTCATTGCAGACGATCGTGAGCACCCAGTGGGTCGGGTCGACAGCGGAGGGAGGGAGCGAGTTCACCCCACAAGACTATTGGGCTTCCCGGCGAGGGACGCCCGTGCCGCGATCCACCACACGCCGCCGGCACTCAGGAGGAACATCACGGCGAGCGCCGCCCACCCGAAGAGCCCGTTGGTGACTGCGGCCGTGATCACGAGCGGTGCCGCCATGCCGCTGATCGACCAGCCGAGACCGAAGACGCCCTGATAGGCGCCGGCCCGCCGGGTGTCAGCGAGCTCGAAGCTGAGCCCCCACGAGCCGGCCTGCGAGAGCACCTCGGCGAAGGTGTGGGCGATCGCCGCACTCACGAGGAATGCCACCGCAACCCAGGCCGAGACGGCACCGGATGCCGCGTACACGAGGCACGCGAGCGCCATGAGCACCCCCGCGATCGCCGTCACCCGACCGGCCTTGCGGATGTCATGCGTGCCCCTGCTGAGCGGGATCTGGAACGTGATCACGATCACGGTGTTGAGCACGAGCAGCACCGAGACGATCGCGAGCGGCGCATCCGTGTTGTGCAGCACCCACAGCGGCAACCCGATCTCGATGAGCGCGAAGTGGAGGGCGAAGATCGCGCTCAGCACCGTGAGGCTGAGGTAGCGGCGGTCGCGATAGGGCGAGCGTCCGCGAGCTGCGGATGCCGCGGCATCCGTGTCCCGAACGGGCGCGTCGACGCGGGCCGGGAGGCGCAGCAGCGGGATGATGCTCACGATCGTCGCGAGCCCGGCCACGATCATGATCGACCGGTATGCCTCCGGCGTGCCGATGATGAGGGCGACACCTGCGACCGCGCTGCCGATCGCGATGCCCGCATTCGTGACGGTGCGGAGCACGGCTCGGGCGTTGACGCGATCGGCCGAGGTGAAGGCGCGGGCGATCATGGCCGAGCGCACCGAGTGGGCGGCTGAGTTCGCGCCCGTGAAGGCGGCCGCGACGAGCAGCACCGCGATGAATGAGGTCGCGGTGACGTAGAGCAGCAGGCAGACGCCGGCGAGGAGCTCGAAGAGCACGATGAGTCGGCGAGCGCTCAGCCGGTCGGCGAGGGCACCCCCGAGGAGCGAGCACACGGCTCCCGCCGCACTCGCGACCGTCAGGACGACGGCCACCTCGACCGCGCTGAGTCCCACGATGAGCGTGAAGTAGAGCACCGTGAGCGCGAGGAAGACGCCACGGCCGAGCGTCATGACGGCGGTCGCGAGCGCGAGCACGCGCAGCACCGGGTCGGCGAAGAGCGCGGTGAAGCGCTTGCGCAGGCTGAGCCGCGGTGCGGGCTCGGGCGCGGTCCTGTCGGGAACGACGCTGGGGCCGTCTGTCGTGCTCATGCCCCAGTTCTCCCATAGCGGCCTCGGCGTCCGAATAGATGAAGCACAATGCTTCATCGAGCCTCGCCAGATCGCGCTGCGACGTTGTAGCGTGATGCCTCATGCTGCGCTACGAACTCGCCGACACCGACCTCGGCGACATCCGCTTCGGCATCTCACCGCTGACCGAATTGGGCCTGTCGCTGCGCGCGCTCAAGGAGCCATCGGCCTACCCCCTGCAACTGCCGTGGCTGCGTCGCACGGAAGCCGCCCGTGCGACGCTCGACCTTCAGCTCCTCATGAGCCTCGTCAATGACCGACTCTGGACCCCTGACTTCCTCAACCCCCGCCCCGCCTCACCGCTCACCCGCATCGAGCAGGAGCTGGCCGCGCTGCGAAGCATGCCGAGCGCGCGGTTCTGGCAATACATCGAGGCGGTGCACGATCGGATGCCGCGGCCGCTCCTCGGCGAAGCATCCGAGGTCCAGGCGCGCATCACGAGCGAACTCGAGCGCTACTGGCACGCCTGCATCGGCCCGCACTGGACCCGCATGCGCACGATCCTCGAGGCAGACATCGCATACCGGGGGCGCCAGGTCGCGCAGTCGGGGCTCTCGGCCATGCTGAACGGGCTCTCGCCCCGCATCACCTTCGAGGACAGTTCGCTCAACCTTCGGCTGCGGAGTGAGCATGACGACTCCATCACGGTGGGCGGGCTCGGCGTGACGCTCGTGCCCACCATGTTCACGCGCCGGGTCTCGGCACCGATCCTGGGCGACGAGCCGCCGCTCGTGCTCTACCCGGCACGCGGCCAGGGCGCCATGTGGGAGCGCGTCGATGAGCGGGCGCCCGGCGCCGTGGCGGCACTCCTCGGAGAAACCCGCACCCGACTGCTGCTCGCGGTGGGCGAGCCTGCCTCGTCGACCGAACTCGGCATGCGATTCGGCGTCACGACCTCGGCCGTGAACCAGCATCTTCGCGCCCTTGCGGCCGGCGGCCTCGTCACGGCCACCAGGAATGGACGCAGCACGCTCTATGTGCGCAGCGAGCTCGGGACGCAGCTGATCGGCGACCCAGCGCCCGAAACCCGCAGCGCGTAGAATTACCCAGTCGTCGCGTGGTCCGCGGCGGCCCGTTGGCGGCGTCACGCCCACCAATTCTGAACGGATCTCGCCGCAGCATGACCAGGCCAGAAACCCCCACCCGCCCATTTCCCTACGTCGCCCTCTTCGCGGTTGCCGTCGCCGTCTTCCTCAGCGTCACGATCGAGATGCTGCCGACGGGCCTCCTGACGCCCATGAGCGAAGAACTCGGCGTCTCGACCTCCCTCATCGGCCTCACGGTGAGCGTCTTCGCCTTCACGGTCGTGCTCACGAGCACGGGCCTCACGCACCTCACCCGGCGGTTCAACCGGCACACGCTGGTCGTCTCGGTGCTCGTCGTGCTCGCGATCTCGACCGTCCTGACCGCGATCGCCCCCAACTACGCGATGCTCGTCGTCTCCCGCATCGTCGGCGGCCTCGCCCACGGCGTCTTCTGGGCCGTCGTCGGCGCCTACTCCGCCTACCTTGTGCCCAAGGAGCAGATCGGTCGCGCCGTCTCGATCTCCCTCGGCGGCGGCTCCCTCGCCTTCGTGCTCGGCGTGCCCCTCGGCACGGCGCTCGGGCAGGCGGTCGGATGGCGCGGGGCCTTCGCCGTGCTCGCTGGGCTCACGCTCCTCGGCGCCTTCCTCGTCTACAAGCTGCTGCCGAGGGTGGCCGCGGGGGCGGACACACCGACCGACAGCGTCACGACCGTGACATCCGCCACCGGTTCCGTGACGGTCGTCGAGACCCCGAGCCGCGCGCCACGACCCGAGCAGTCGGTGCTCGGCGTCGTCGCCGTCTGCCTCGTCACCGCCGTCGTCATGATCGGGCACTACGCCTTCTACACCTACGTCGAGCCGTTCATCACGGGCCCCATGGGCCTCCCCCACGTCGGCGTGAGCCCGACCCTCTTCGGCTACGGCGTCGCGGGCGTCGTCTCGCTCGTGCTCGTCGCGACCATCTTCAGCGGGCGCCCGCGCACGGGACTCATCATCGCCCTCGCATCCGTGCTGCTCCTCACGGTCGGGCTCGCGACGACGCCGGCCGTGCTGCCCGTCTCACTCACCCTCTTCGTCGTGTGGGGGCTCGCGTTCGGCCTCATCCCTCCCCTGCTGCAGACGCGCATCCTGCATGTCGCTCCCGCGCGCATCCGTGACACGGCGAGCGCCTTCTACACGACCGCCTTCAACACGGGTATCGGCGGCGGGGCCCTGCTCGGCGCCGTCGCGCTGCAGCACGTCGGCATCGCCATGCTGCCCGCCATCACGGGTGGGCTCATGGCCCTCGCGCTGCTGCTCGTCGTCGCCTCGGATGCCGTGCTCGCGCGGCGACAGCCGCGCCGCGTCGTCGAGCACTGACCCGATACCGATCGGCCCGACTCGCGCTACAATCGGGAGGTCGCGACTGGCGTTGAGGTGGGCAACCACCGGGGAGCGAAAGACATCGCAGCGGCCGTACGCCTGGGCCGCCCGAGAACCGCAACTCCGTTGCGGGTACCTTGGTCATGTCAGCCCCAAAGGAGCCAGTGTGAACGACAAACTTCCCTCGACCTTCACCGATCCGCTGTCGAGCGTCGACCCCGAGATCGCCGCTGTGCTCGGCCAGGAGCTCGGCCGCCAGCGCGACACCCTCGAGATGATCGCGAGCGAGAACTTTGTCTCGCGCGCCGTACTCGAGGCGCAGGGCTCCGTGCTCACCAACAAGTACGCGGAGGGCTACCCCGGCCGTCGCTACTACGGCGGATGCGAGTTCGTCGACATCGCAGAGGACCTCGCCCGCGACCGCGCCAAGGCCCTCTTCGGTGCCGGCTACGCCAACGTGCAGCCCCACTCGGGCGCGCAGGCCAATGCGGCCGTGCTCATGGCACTCGCCAACCCGGGCGACAACATCCTGGGCCTCGAGCTCGCCCACGGTGGCCACCTCACGCACGGCATGAAGCTCAACTTCTCGGGCAAGCTCTACAACGCCAACTCCTACGGGGTCGAACCGACGACGGCCCGCGTCGACATGGACATCGTGCGCGAGCAGGCCCTCGCGGTGCGTCCCTCCGTCATCATCGCCGGCTGGTCGGCCTACCCCCGCCAGCTCGACTTCGCCGCCTTCCGCGAGATCGCCGACGAGGTCGGCGCCAAGCTCTGGGTCGACATGGCGCACTTCGCCGGCCTTGTCGCGACGGGCCTGCACCCCTCCCCGGTGCCCTACGCGGATGTCGTCAGCTCGACCGCGCACAAGACCCTCGCCGGCCCCCGCTCGGGCTTCATCCTCACGAACGACCTCGAGATGCACAAGAAGATCAACTCGGCGGTCTTCCCCGGCCAGCAGGGCGGGCCCCTCATGCACGTCATCGCGGCGAAGGCGACCGCCTTCAAGCTCGCAGCGGAGGACGAGTTCAAGGACCGCCAGCAGCGCACCGTCAGCGGCGCCAAGATCCTCGCCGAGCGCCTCATGGCCGACGACGCGAAGGCTGCCGGCATCGACCTCCTCACGGGCGGCACGGATGTGCACCTCGTGCTGGTCGACCTGCGCAACTCGGCGATCCACGGCAAGGACGCGGAAGACATCCTGCACTCCGTCGGCATCACCGTGAACCGCAACTCGGTGCCCAACGACCCGCGTCCGCCGCTCACCCCCTCGGGTGTGCGCATCGGCACCCCCGCGCTCGCGACCCGCGGCTTCGGCGACGAGGAGTTCACGGAGGTGGCCGACATCATCGCGACCGCCCTCATGCCGAACCCCGACATCGAGTCGCTGCAGGCGCGCGTCAAGACGCTCGCGGGCCAGTTCCCGCTCTACCCGGGTCTCGAGTCGCCGGGTACGTGGGCATGACCGCAATCATCCTCGATGGCGTCGCTACGGCATCCCTCGTTAAGGCGGAGCTGAGCGACCGCATCGCCGCGCTCAAGGCGAAGGGCGTCACGCCGGGCCTCGGCACGCTCCTCGTGGGCGACGACCCCGGCTCGCGCTCCTACGTCGCGGGCAAACACCGTGACTGCGCCGAGGTCGGCATTGAGTCGATCCGGGTCGACCTGCCATCGACGGCAAGCGATGCGGATGTCGCGGCGGCGATCCGGGATCTCAACGCCGACCCTGCCGTGACCGGGTACATCGTGCAGCTCCCCCTGCCGAAGGGTCTCGACGAGCACGCGGCGCTTGAGCTGATCGACCCCGCGAAGGACGCCGACGGTCTGCACCCCACCAACCTGGGCCGGCTCGTGCTGGGTGTCGACGGCGACCTCGACTCCCCGCTCCCCTGCACGCCGGCCGGCATTGTCGAGCTGCTGCAGCGCTACGAGGTGCCGATCAGCGGTCAGCACGTCACGATCGTAGGCCGCGGCCTGACCGTGGGCCGGCCGCTCGGGCTGCTCCTAACCCGCAAGGGGCTGGATGCCACAGTGTCACTCACGCATTCACGCACGAAGGACCTCGTGGCCGAGGTAGAGCGCGCCGACATCGTCGTGGCCGCCGTGGGCGTGGCACATCTCATCCGTCCGGAGTGGATCAAGCCCGGGGCATCCGTGCTCGACGTTGGCATCACCCGCGTGGAGAACGTCGCAACGGGCAAGGCCCAACTTCTGGGTGACGTGGACCCGGCCGTGGCCGAGGTGGCCGGGTTCCTTTCGCCCAACCCGCGCGGCGTCGGGCCGATGACGCGCGCGATGCTGCTGAAGAACGTGGTCGACGCGGCGGAGCGCAACCTCCGCTAGACCCCACGGCATCCGTCGCGCTCACTTTTCGGCGGGTTGCTCAGCACACGGCCTGAGCATGCCGCCGAATACCGAGCGCCGCGGCTGAGAACCCGCTCCGAGACCGTGATGACACCGCTGCACGGGCCTACCGTGGCGTCATGGCTGCCAGGGACAACGAGAACGACATCACGAGCGGCAAGCGGGGCGGAAGCGACGCAGAGTCCCCCGACTTCGCACCCCGCGACATGGAGCACAGCGAGGCTCCCATCGATCAGATGGGCCAGCAGCCGCAGGCCGGCGCCGAGCAGAATGCTCCCCTGCCCGACTGGGGGCCCACAGACGGCGAGCACGGCACCGATCAGGATCCCGAGCTCACCGACGACTGAGCGCATACGGGCGGCCGAGTATTCGTAGACTGTCCCGGTGCCTACGACTACCCGAGCCCGCTTCAGTCTCTTCTCCACCCTCTTCGATGTGCTGCGCGGTGCACTCATCGGGGTCGTGGAAATCATCCCCGGTGTCAGCGGCGGCACCATCGCCCTCATCATCGGCCTCTATGAAGCGCTGATCTCGTCTGCCGGCCACCTCGTGCGGGGCGTCGTGCGCTGGGTCGTCGACGGGCTGAAACGGCAGGGCACTGCTCGCGCCCGCGAGCACTTCGCGCAGGTGCAGTGGCGTGTTGTGCTGCCCGTCGGCATCGGGATGCTCACGGCTGTCGTGCTGGGCGCGGCGATACTTGCGCCCCTCATCGAAGAGAACCCCGAGATCGCGCGCGCGCTCTTCGCGGGGCTGATCGCCACCTCGTTGATCGTGCCCATCCGCATGGTTGGGGGCCGCTGGAAGGCGCGCGAGTACGTATGGGCAGCAATCGCGGCGGCTGCTGGCTTCGCGCTCACGAGCATCCCCGCCGCCGACCCCGCCAACCCGCCCCTCATCATCGTGGCGCTGGCCGCGGCAGTCGCGGTCTGCGCCCTCGTGCTGCCGGGTGTCTCAGGCTCCTTCCTCCTGCTGGTCGTCGGCATGTATGCGCCGACGCTCGACGCCGTGAATGATCGTGACTTCGTCTACCTGGGCGTTTTCGTGCTCGGCGCGATCGTCGGTCTCGGGCTCTTCGTCAACCTCTTGCAGTGGCTGCTCGAGCACCGTCGCCGCATCACGCTCGCGGTGATGACCGGGCTCATGGTCGGCTCGCTGCGAGCACTCTGGCCGTGGCAGGCGGAGGACGGCGACATCCTCCCCGCCGGCGATCATGTGCCCGCGGCGGTCATTGCCTTCATCGCCGGAATCGGCATCGTCGCCGTGCTGCTGCTGATCGAATCAGCGGTCGTGCGCCGCCGCCTGGCGGCAGGCGAAGACACGCTCCACCCGCAGCCGCACCCCGAGCGCGGCTGACCGGCAACAACGACGGAGGACCCCACCATCCGGCAGGGCCCTCTGTCGTGCTCGGCTGAGCTATGCGGATGCCTCCGCCGGCTGTGCAGCCTGCTGCGAGTAGTGCGCCGACAGTTCTCGCTTGAGCACCTTGCCGCTCGGTCCCAGCGGGAGCTCGTCGACGAAGTAGATCTTGCGCGGGAACTTGTAGGCGGCCATGTGCTCGGTCGCGAAGGAGGTGACCTCCTCAGCGGTGAGCGTTGAACCGGGCGTGCGGATGATCGCGGTTGCGACCTCCTGCCCGTGACGCTCGTCGGCGACACCGAAGACGGCCACTTGCGCGACGCCGTCGAGTCGCGCGAGC
This sequence comes from Salinibacterium sp., assembly GCA_015234465.1. GTDB lineage: Bacteria > Actinomycetota > Actinomycetes > Actinomycetales > Microbacteriaceae > Homoserinimonas. The sequence goes on from JADGNA010000008.1 coordinate 596,265, forward strand.
ACCTGCTCGACCTCGTTCGGGTAAACGTTGTAGCCGTTGCGCACGATCATGTCCTTCTTGCGGTCCACGATCGTGATGCGGTCGTCTTCACCCTTGGTGCCGAGGTCTCCCGTGCGGAACCATCCGTCGATGATCGCCTCCGCGTCGGCCTCGGGACGCCCAAGGTAGCCCTTGAAGAGGGCATGGCCGCGCACGACGATCTCGCCGAGCTCGCCGTGCGGCAGGAACTCGATGCGGTCGTCGATGTCGGCGTCGGCGATCTCCACCTCGACACCCCAGATGGGACGCCCGACGGTGCCGGCAATCGGCTCGTCGCGCTGGTGGTTCGTCGCGACGATGGGCGAGGTCTCGGTGAGACCGTAGCCCTCGTGCACCCGCGCGCCGAAGACCTCGGTGAACTTCTCGAGGATCGCGACGGGAAGCGACGCGCCACCCGAGATGCCATACTCGAGCGGCGGACGCTCGGGGTTGCGTGCCGCAGCCTCGAGCAGCCCGATGAACATGGTCGGCACGGCGACGAACGACGTCGCGCCGTGCTTCACCATGAGGGCGAGCGCCTCATCCGCATCGAACTTCGGGAGCAGGATGATAGATGCCCCGCGACGGAACGCCGTGTTGAGCACGGCGGTCTGGCCGAAGGTGTGGAAGAGCGGGAGTCCGCCGAACAGCACGTTGTCTTGCTTGACATCGAACAGGTCGATGAGCGTGACGTGCACCTGCTCGACGAGGGACACATGGCATCCGACCGCGCCCTTGGGCCGGCCCGTCGTACCGCTCGTGTAGAGGATCGTCGCCGGGTCGAGGGGGTTCATCGACTCGTAGCGCTCGAGTGGCGTCGCCGCCTTTGCCTCGTCTTCGAGCCGGGGCACGGGCACCTGCTCGACCATCTCGTCGGGCAGGAGCACGCTGACGGTCGGCACACCGGCCATCGCGGCAGCCTTGCCACCCTCGGCGAGCATGGGCGCCGCCGCGACGAGGAGGGTCGAGCCGCTGTCGCGCAGCACGTACTCGATCTCTTCCGCCTTGAGCAGCAGGTGGATCGGCACGACGACGGCGCCGAGCGACAGCACCGCGTAGTACACGCGGGCGAAGTCGGGCACGTTGGGCACCAGCATGGCGACACGGTCGCCGCGCTTCACCCCACGGGCACGCAGGGCGCCCGCGTAGGCGAGCGTCTGCTGCCAGAGGTCGCCGTACTTGATCTTGTGATCACCGATGATGAGCGCCGTGCGCTCGGGGAATCGGTGGGCGGTGTCGGAAAGGATCGCGGCAACGGACAGCGTGCCGAACCCCGGAGAGGTGAGGGCCGACATCTCGGCGCCCCCGGTAGTGCTGTTACTGGTCATCTTTGACCTCCTGTGATCGGGATATGGACTGCGTGTTGCGGGTCAGTCGCTCGGAGCGATGACGTGGAGCGCAATGGTCTCCGCGATCGCCGCGGGCTTCTCGACGCCCTCGATCTCGACCGTGACCGACGAGGTGATGCGGGCGCCCTGCGGGACTCGCTCGACCCCGGCGATGACGGCGCGGGTGCGGATGCGACTGCCCACCGCGACCGGGTTGATGAAGCGCACCTTGTTCATGCCGTAGTTGACGCCCATGAGGGTGTTCTTGATGCTCACCGCGCCGTCGGCGAGGTAGGGCAGCAACGAGAGGGTCAGGAAGCCGTGGGCGATGGGGGCGCCGAAGGGGCCAGACTTGGCACGCTCCGGGTCCACGTGGATCCACTGGTGGTCCTCGGTCGCGTCGGCGAAGGTGTTGACCCTCTCCTGCGTGATCTCGAACCAGTCGCTCACGAACTCGTCCTTGCCGACCGCGGCCTCGACCGCGGCGATGTCTGCGTACTCAGTCATGACTCAGCCCTTCGGTCCACCGGCGACGTACAGCACCTGGCCGGAGACGAACGACGCCTCCTCGCTCGCGAAGAACGACGCGGCGGCCGCGATGTCCTCGGGCTTGCCGCTGCGGCCGACCGGGATCTCCGAGACGGCGTGTGCGATGAAGTCCTCGAAGGGCACGCCGACGCGCTCGGCCGTGGCCCGCGTCATGTCGGTCTCGATGAATCCGGGGGCGATCGCGTTGGCGGTCACGTTGTAGCGGCCGAGCTCGATCGCGAGCGTCTTGGTGAAGCCCTGGAGCCCCGCCTTCGCAGCGGCGTAGTTGGCCTGGCCGCGGTTGCCGAGCGCCGAGGTGCTCGACAGGTTGACGATGCGGCCCCACTTCTGCTCCACCTGGTGCGCCTGCACAGCGCGGGACATGAGGAAGGAACCGCGGAGGTGCACGTTCATGACGGCATCCCAGTCGCCATCGCTCATCTTGAAGAGCAGGTTGTCGCGAAGGATGCCAGCGTTGTTGACGAGGATCGTCGGAGCGCCGAGCTCCTCAGCGACGCGGGCGACGGCCGCCGAGACGTCGTCGGAGTTGGAGACGTCGGCGCCGATGCCGATGGCCTGGCCACCGGCCGCGTTGATGGCCTCGACGGTGGCGGTGGTGTCTTCTTCACGCAGGTCGATGACCGCCACCTTGTGGCCGTCCTTGGCAAGGCGCAGCGCGACGGCTGCCCCGATGCCCCGGCCGGAGCCGGTCACGATCGCGGTACGCGTTTCAGTCATTCGGATGATCTCCTTCGTTCGGGTGCTTTGGTGTCAGTGGGTGCGTCGCAGTTCGGCCTTGCCGAGTGCACTCAGGTGCACCTCGTCGGGGCCGTCGGCGATGCGGAGCGCGCGGGCGGTGGCGTACATCTCGGCGAGCGGGAAGTCCTGCGAACCACCGGCGGCGCCGAAGATCTGGATGGTGCGGTCGACGATGGTCTCGAGCATCCGGGGCACCGAGACCTTGATGGCCTGGATCTCGGCGTGGGCCGCGCGGTTGCCGACCGTGTCCATGAGCCAAGCGGTCTTGAGCACGAGGAGGCGGTTGGCCTCGATCGCGATGCGGGCCTCGGCCATCCATTCGCGGATGACGCCCTGCTCGGCGAGCGTGCGGTGGAAGGCGGTGCGGCTGTTGGCACGCTCCCGTGCGAGGTCGAGGGCGCGCTCGGCGAGGCCGATCGCCCGCATGCAGTGGTGGATGCGGCCGGGTCCGAGGCGGGCCTGGGCGATCGCGAAGCCCTCGCCCTCACCCTTGAGGATGTTCGTGACAGGCACGCGCACGTCCTCGAAGAGCACCTCGGCGTGACCTCCGTGGTCGCGGTCGTCGAAGCCGAAGTAGGTGAGCGGGCGCACGACCGTGACACCTGGGGTGTCGCGGGGCACGAGCACCATGCTCTGCTGGCGGTGGCGCTCGGCCTCGGGGTCGGTCTTGCCCATGACGATGAAGATCGCGGCATCCGGGTTCATGGCGCCCGTCGACCACCACTTGCGGCCGTTGATGACGTACTCGTCACCCTCGCGGCGGATGCTCGTGGCGATGTTGGTGGCGTCGGAGGACGCGACATCCGGCTCCGTCATGCAGAACGCGGAACGGATCTCTGCGTTGAGCAGCGGCTTCAGCCACTGCTCCTTCTGCTCGGGGGTGCCGAACTCGCGCAGGATCTCCATGTTGCCCGTGTCGGGGGCGGCACAGTTGGTGGCGGCCGGGCCGAGCTTGGGGCTGCGGCCCAGGATCTCGCAGATCGGCGCGTACTGGAGGTTCGTCAGGCCTGCGCCGCCATCGCTGCTGCCGGCGGAGGCGGGGAGGAACATGTTCCACAGGTCGCGGCTGCGCGCCTCAGCGCGAAGCTCGGCGACGACGGGAGCGGCCGACCAGCGGTCGGGGTTCGCGGCGAGCTGCTCCTCGAGCACGGACTCCGCGGGGTAGATCGCCTCGGCCATGAACTTCTCGACCCTGGCGATGTAGTCCTTGGTCGTCTCGTCGTATTCGAAATGCATCGTCACGCCTCTCCTGTGAGGTAGCGGCGGCCAGCTCGCGCGAGTGGCGTCACGATCGAGCCCATACGCTCGAAGCCCTCCCCCACGGTCTGGCCCGCCTGGTATCGGTAGTGGATTCCTTCGACAATGACCGCGAGCTTGAACGCGGCGAACGCCAGGTACCACGACATGTCGGGCACCTCGATGCCGGCGGCCTTTGAGTAGACCTCGACGAGCTCCTCGAACGAGGGGTACCCCTCACCCGGCGCGACCGAGGTGGCCACGGAGTCCGGGGGCATGCCCTCGAAGGAGTTGATGTTCCAGTAGAGGCCGAAGAGCCCGAGGTCGGTGAGCGAGTCACCCAGTGTGGCCATCTCCCAGTCGAGCACCGCCTGGATGTGCGGCTCGCCCGACTCGTCGACAGCGACCAGCGCGTTGTCGAGACGGAAGTCTCCGTGCACGATCGACGAGTAGCGAGCCTCGGGAACTCGCTCGGCAAGCTCGCGCTGGAGCGCGTCGAGCTCGGGGAGGTCACGATTGCGCGATCCCTCGTACTGGCGGCCCCACCGGTCGACCTGACGCACAAGGAAGCCCTCTGCCTTGCCGAAGTCTGCGAGGCCCACCTCCGCCGGGTCAATCGTGTGCAGGTTCGCGAGCACCGTCGCCAGCTCGTGACTGAGGCGCACCAGCTGCTCGCTCGAGAAGTCGGCGTTGTCGGCACGTGACTTGAGCGCCCGGCCCTCGACCCGCTCCATGAGGTAACAGGGCATCTCGACGCCCGCGGCGTGGTCATCGATGAAGAGGAGCGTGCGCGGCACGGGCACGGCCGACCCCGCGAGCGCAGAGATCACGCGGAACTCGCGCGCCATGTCGTGCGCGGTCTTCTGCACGTGGCCGAGGGGCGGTCGGCGCAGCACGAGCGGCTCGGCTGCCCCATCGATCGCGTAGGTCAGGTTGCTGCGACCACCGGCGATGATGCTTGCGCTGAGCGTGCCGCCCGCGAGGATCTCGGGCGCGTGCGTCGTGAGCCAACGCTCGAGGGCATCGAGGTCAAGTCCTGGAAGTGTCCTGCTGTCGGTCGTCATTGTCCCCGTCGCGTCTTCGCTCACGTGATGACAATACCGACCGGCCGGTATGTATTGCAACCACGAGACATCGTCTTTCTGGCCATCTACTCGCCGAAGACGATGACCTGGCGGATGGCACTGCCGTCGGCGAGCGCATCCATTCCCGCGTTCACCTCGTCGAGGCTGATGTGGGAGGAGATGAGCTTCTCGACCGGCAACTTGCCCTCGCGCCACAGCTGGGCATAGCGCGGGATGTCGCGTTCGGGCACCGCGGACCCCAGGTAGCTCCCAACGATGGTGCGCGCCTCGGCCACGAGGCCGAGCGGGGAAACGGATGCGGTGGCGCTCGGCGCCGGAAGCCCCACGGTCACGGTCGTGCCGCCAGGAGCGGTCGCGGCGATGGCGGCCTCGAAGGCGCGGGCATTGCCCGCCGCCTCGATCACGACGGGCGCGCGGACACCGGACTCCGCGAGCTCGGACGGCGAGTACACGGCCGAAGCACCGAGCTCGAGCGCGCGGTCGAGCTTCTCCTGCACGGCGTCGACCCCGATGACCTCGTGGCCGAGCGAGACTGCCGTGAGCACGGCAGCCATACCGACTCCCCCGAGCCCCACGACGATGATCGTGTCACCCTCGGCCGGATGCCCCGCGTTGATGACGGCGCCCCCGCCGGTCAGCACGGCGCATCCGAGCACGGCCGCGACATCCGCCGGCACATCGTCGTCGACGGGCACGACGGAGTTGCGGTTGACGACGGCATGCGTCGCGAAGCCCGAGACTCCAAGGTGATGGTGCACGTCGTGCCCGTCGCGGTGCAGGCGACGCTCGCCCCCCACGAGTTCGCCCGCATTGTTGGCCTTCGTGCCGACCTCGCAGGGCAGTCGACCATCGGTGCGGCATCCCGCGCACTCGCCGCAGCGGGGCAGGAAGGTCATGACGACCCGCTGCCCGACCTGCACATCGTTCACACCCTCGCCGAGCTGTTCGACGCGGCCCGCCGCCTCGTGCCCGAGGAGCATGGGAACCGGCCGCACGCGGTTGCCGTCGACCACCGAGAGGTCGGAGTGGCACAACCCGGCAGCCTCGATGCGCACGAGGATCTCGCCCGCGCCGGGTGCATCGAGTTCCAGCTCCTGCACGGCGATGGGCCGCGAGTCCGCATAGGGACGGGCCCTGCCGATCTCCTCCAGGACTGCTCCGGTGATCTTCATTGAACCTCCAGGTTTCGGGATGAGGGGACGTGCAGGACACATTCTCACGAATGCCGGCGAGGGTGAACATACCGCTGTCCGTTCCGCACGGGGCGGGTTAGCCTGAAGTGCATGGGCGAACTCAGACTTGAAGAGCTATCCGCTGCCAACGCCGCCGCGGCGAACGGGCTGAGCCTGAAGCCGGGCCAGGAGCAGTTCATTGCGCCGGTCACCTACGCGATGGCCGACCCCTTCCTCAACCCCAACACGACCTGGTCGCGCGTGGTCCGCGACGCCGAGGACGAGGTCGTCGGCTTCGTGCTCGCGAACTTCGACGAGGATGCGACGGAGGAGGAGTTCCGCAGCTGCATCTGGCGCATGAACGTCGCCGCCGAAGCCCAGGGTGGCGGCGTGGGTCGCTTCATCGTCGAGCGGGCCACGGATGAGGCGCGGCGGCGTGGCTTCGACCGCATCACCGTGATCTGGGAGTCGGGCGACGAGGGTCCGGAAGACTTCTTCGTGCACGTCGGCTTCAAGGTCATCGGCGAGACCCAGTACGGCGAGAAGATCGGCGCCATCGAGACCTGATGCCCGAATCGGCTCCCCCCGCGGATGACGAGTTCGCGTCGCACGTGCTCGACATCGTCGCGGCGATCCCGCCGGGTCATGTCATGACCTATGGCGACGTCGCATCCGTTCTCGCCTCTCGGGGAGCGCGGGTCGTGGGCAACATCCTGGCGAAGAGCGGCAGCGATGTGCCGTGGTGGCGGGTCATCCGCGCGGGCGGCGTGGCCCCGGCGGGCAAGGAGGAGCGCGCCCTCGAGCACTATCGCGAGGAGGGGACGCCCCTGCGCTGGCGCGCGGACGGCACGTTCCGGGTGGACACGGGGGCGGCCCGCCACATCCCCTGACCCCCTTTTAGGTCATTCTCACAAGAGTGAGGCTATGTCAGGCTTGCTGAGTTGCACTCAACGCACAATGGGAGCTCTCAATGACGAAGCCTGTCCTGCGCCACTCGCTCGCCCTCCTCGCCGCCTCGGCGGTCGTCGCCCTCGCCGGCTGCACGCCGGGAGCGACCGCAAGCAACGGCTCGGTTGAGCTCACGGTCGGGGCCCTCCCGAGCGTTGAGAGCGCACCGCTCTTCCTCGGTCAGGAGAAGGGATTCTTCGCCGACGAGGGCATCCACCTGCGCATCGCCTCTCTCGCATCCGGAACCGCCATGATGATCGACCCCGTCGTCGACGGCACCTACGACATCGCCGTCAGCGACATGCTGACGCTCATGGCCGCGAACGAGGACGGATCGGAGCTGCGCCTGCTCGCGCCGGCAGGTTCGGCATCCGGCGACACCGCCTCCGACTTCGGGGCCCTCGTCGTGAAGGAGGACTCCCCCGCCCAGCAGTTGAGCGACCTCGAGGGTGCCTTCGTGGGAAGCAACAGCACGGGCGACACCAACAACACGGTGCTGCGCTCGATCATGGACGCGACGGCGGGCTTCTCCTACACGGTGCAGTGGAAGGAGGTGCCGTTCCAGGCTGCCTCCTCGGCGCTCGACGACGGCACGATCGACGCGGCCTTCCTCGTCGAGCCATACCTGACGCGGGCGCTCAACGGCGACACGCGCGTGCTCAGCTACGTCTACTCGGAGTTCGACCCGGCGCTCGACGTCAACGCCTACTTCACCTCGGCATCCTTCGCCAGCGACCACTCGGAGCTGCTCGAGCGCTTCAGGGCCGCCCTCACCAAGTCGATCGACTACGCGGCGGAGAACCCCTCCGAGGTGCGCGCGATCATGACGAGCTACGCCGAGACGCAGTGGAACGAACGCTCGGGCGCCGTGCTTCCGCGATACACGACGGAGTTCGACGTGCCCGCGGCCACCCGGCTCGCCAACGACGCCGTGAAGTACCTCGTGCTCAAGCAGGTGCCGGACTTCGACGCCCTGATCCTCGACTAGCCGCGAGGCATCCGCCCCTCAGCGGATGCGCGCGGACAGGCAGGTCACGCCGCCCTCGAGCTTCTCGAACTCCGAGATGTCGGCCGTCACGAGCGTGTAGCCGAGGCTCTCGATGAGCGCCGCCGTGCCGGGAGCGGCACTCGAGACGAGGACGGTCGCGTCGTCGAGGGGGACGACCGCGGAGCCCTCCGCCTCCGGCACCGACAGGAAGCGGTGGAAGAGCGAGGGCTCATCGACGTTCGGTGCGTATCCGATGACCGTGCCATCCGGCAGCGCCGAGACGGCCGTCTTGAGATGGAGCACCTTCGTCACTGGCACCGCGACGACCTCGAAGCCGAGGGGCTGCACGATGCGACGGAGTTGGCGGATGCCCTCGGCATTCGTGCGCCCGCTGCTGCCCACGTAGACCGTGCGCCCCACCGTGAGCACGTCGCCGCCCTCGAGGGTGCCCGGCGCCTCGATGTGCTCGACGTGGAGGCGCAGGCCCCGCACCATCGCTTCGACAGCCTCCGTCTCGCCCCTCCGCGACTCCGTGCCGGCGATGCCGATGACCGCCGTGTCGTCGAAGGTCATGACGGTGTCTTCAACGAAGACCGAGTCGGCGAGGCCCTCCGCGACTGGCACCTCCATGACGTCCCAGCCGTGCTCGGCGAGCACCGCGACGTAGGACTCCCACTGGCGGTCGGCCCGCTCCGGGTCGACCGCACTGCGCTCGATGTGCGTCACCTCGCCGTCGGCGAGCGTGCTGGCCGGGAGGCGCACGAGCGCGATGCGGCGCTCGGAGTCCTCGCCGGGCGCGCCGGCGATCGCCCGCCAGACGGCCACCCCGACGGTCGCCGCGAAGATGCCGCAGGCCACGATGAAGACGAGGTTCGGCCCGATCAGCGAGGCCGCGAGGTAGTCGGTCGTATTGGCGTCAAGCGCCGCGCCCTCGCCCAGGACCGCGAGAAGCGTGCCGAGGTAGGAGGAGACGACGGCGACGGCCAGCCCGACGGGAAGTGCGATGTACCAGCGGCGGAACGCCTCGAGCGCGGCCGCGAGGCTCAGGAGCACGAAGGTGAGCGCGGTGCCGTTCTGGAAGAAGCGGGCGAGGCTCGCGAAGGTCTCCGGGTTCGCACCCGCCGAGACGAAGAACGCGAAGACGGTCGTGACGTGGGCGAGCAGCGCGATCGACGCCCCCGTCGCCAACGCGCCGAGGATGCGCCGAGAGATGGACAGGTGCGGGGAGGGGTACGCCATACTCGAGAGCCTATTCCCAGCCGCGACGCTGCAGGACCCCGCAACTTCCGGGTCAGACGAGCGACTCCCGCCACGCCGCGTGCATGCGGGAGAAGCGGCCATCGCCCGCGATGAGCTCGGCGGGCGCGCCGTCCTCGACGATGCGGCCGTGCTCCATGACGAGCACCCGGTCCGCGATCTCGACGGTCGAGAGCCGGTGAGCGATGATGACGGCCGTGCGGTCGGCGAGGAGCGTCTGCAGGCCGCGCTGCACCAGGCGTTCGCTCGGGATGTCGAGCGACGCCGTCGCCTCGTCGAGGATGAGCACAGCGGGGTCGGCGAGGAACGCCCTGGCGAACGACAGCAGCTGCCGCTGCCCCGCCGAGACCCGGCCACCACGCTTGTTGACGTCGGTGCCGTAGCCGTCGGGAAGCGCACAGATGAAGTCGTGCGCACCCACCGCCCTCGCGGCATCCTGGATCTCGGCGAGCGTCGCCCCCGGGCGGCCCAGCGCGATGTTGTCGGCGACCGTGCCGCTGAAGAGGTAGGCCTCCTGCGTGACCATGACGATCGCGCGGCGCAGGTCCTTGGGATGGAGCTCGCGAAGGTCGATGCCGTCGAGGGTCACGGCACCCTCGCTCGGGTCATAGAACCGCGAGATGAGCTTGGCGAGCGTCGACTTGCCCGCACCCGTCGTGCCGACGAGGGCGATCGTCTGCCCCGCAGGGATGTCGAGCGTGAACTCCGGCAGGATGACGCGCTCAGGCGTGTAGGCGAAGGTCACGCCGTCGAAGCGCACGGCGCCCTTCGCCTCGCGCAGGTCTTTGGGCGACGCCGGGTCGGGCACGCTCGGGAGCTCCTCGAGCACGCCCGAGATCTTCTCGAGCGCGGCCGCCGCCGACTGGTAGGAGTTGTAGAACATCGCCATCTCCTCCGCGGGCGCGAAGAAGTTGCGGGTGTAGAGCAGCGCCGCGAGGAGCACACCGATCGGCAGCGAGCCGTCGGCCACCCGGAAGCCGCCCACGAGCAGCACGACGCCGAGCGTCACATTGCCGATCAGGATGAGCACGGGCTCGTAGGTGCCGAACAGCTGGATGACGCGGGCATTGGCATCCCGGTTGTCCTCGACGAGCTCGCCGAACTCGCGCTCGTTGCGACGCTCCCGGCGGAAGGCCTGCACCGCGCGGATGCCCGTCATGGTCTCGACGAACTTCACGATCATGCGGGCCGAGGAGACGCGCGTGCGCCGGAACATCCGTCGCGAATTCACCTGGAACCAGCGGGTCAGCACCGCGAGCGGCACGAGCGACAGCAACAGGATGAGCCCGCTCACCCAGTCGACGATCAGCAGCGCGATCGCGATGAAGACCATGTAGAGGCCGCCCTGCACGAGCTGGTTGAGCCCATTGCCGAGCAGTTCCTTGATCGACTCGAGGTCGCTCGTCTGGCGCGAGATGATGCGGCCAGAGGTGTAGCTCTCGTGGAACTCGAGGCTCAGCCGCTGCGTGTGCAGGAACACTCGCTTGCGCAGGTCGAGCAGCATCGACTGCGCGAGTCGCGCCGTGAGAATCGTGTACCAGGCGACGAGCACGGCACCCAGGATGCCCGTGACGACGTAGATGCCGACCGTGACGCCGAGCGGCATCCAGTCGCCCTCGAGTGCCGCGGGAAGCCCGCGGTCGATGCCGATCGCGATGAGGCCGGGGCCCGCGACCTGCGCGATCGTGCTCACGAGGATGACGGCAGCCGTCAGGGTGAGCGTCTTCGAGAGCGGGCGCACGAGCGAGCCAAGGAGGCGCACGGAGCGCCCCTGCAACAGCTTGTTCTCCTCGCGCGAGAAGTCATCACGCTCCTCCTCGACGCCGAGCGTGCTCACTGCTCCACCTCCAGGGACGAGATCACGAAGCGGTAGTGCTCGTTGCGGGCCAACAGCTCGGAGTGGGTGCCGACATCGTCGATGCGCCCGTCCCGCATGAGCGCGACCCGGTCGGCCAGCTGCACGGTCGACGGGCGGTGCGCCACGATCAGCGCCGTGGTCGCCGCGAGGACGCGGCGCAGGCCCGCCTCGACGGCCGCCTCCGTGTCGACATCGAGGGCCGAGAGCGGGTCGTCGAGCACGAGCACGTCGGGCCTCGCCGCGACGGCACGGGCAAGCGCGAGGCGCTGCCGCTGTCCACCGGAGAGGCTCATGCCCTCCTCGCCGATCGTGGTGTCGAGACCCTCAGGCAGCGCGTGCACGAAGTCTGCCTGCGCGATGTCGACGGCCTCGCGTAGCTCCTCCTCCGAGGCATCCGGGTTTCCCAGCAGCACGTTCTCGCGCACGCTCGCCGAGAAGAGGATCGCCTCCTCGAAGCCCATCGCGATGCGCTCGCGCAGCTGCTCACGGCTCAGGTCGCGGATGTCGACCCCGTCGAGCACGATGCGCCCGCCCGTGAGGTCATAGAGCCGGGTCGTCAGCGCCGTCAGCGTCGACTTGCCGCAGCCCGTCAGCCCGACGAGCGCCATGGTCTCCCCCGGCTGCAGCTCGAGGTTCACCCCGTCGACGATGTCGCGCGAATCGGGGTGAGCATCCTGGTAGCGGAAGTGCGCATCCTCGAACACAAGCCTGCCCTCACCGCGAGCCACGGACGAGGGATGCTCGGGGTCGACGATGGGGTTCACCTCGTCCATCACCTCGAAGTAGCGGTCGACCGCGGTGCGGGTGTCGAAGGTCATCGAGAGAAGGAAGCCGATCGACTCGACCGGCCAACGCAGCACCGCCGCGGTCGCGAAGAACGCGACGAGTCCGCCGACCGAGAGGTCGCCGTTCACCGCGAGGAACACGCCGGCAAGGAGCGACAGGGCGAACGTGACATCCGGAACCAGCAGCAGCCAAAGCCAGATGCCGGCGATCGCGCGGGCCTTCTCGATCTCGGTGCCGCGCAGCTCCTCCGCCTGCTTCGTGAAGTTCTCGAGGGCGTGCCGGCCGCGGCCGAAGGCCTTCAGCACGCGGATGCCGTGCACCGACTCCTCGACGGTCGTCGCAAGGTCGCCAGCCTGGTCCTGGCTGAGGCGCGCCACCCGCGAGTACCTGTTCTCGAAGGCGAAGGTGTAGATCCAGAGCGGGATTGAGCAGATGACGAAGAGCACCCCGAGCTGCCAGCTGAGGTTGAGCAGCAGCACGAAGCCGATCACGACCGTCACGATGTTGACGACCAGCAGCACGATGCCGAAGGACAGCCAGCGACGGATGAGCCCCAGGTCGGTCGACATGCGCGAGAGCAGCTGCCCGCTCGGCCAGCGGTCGTGGAAGGCGACGGGCAGGTCTTGCAGGCGCGCATAGAAGTCGTCGCGCATCCGTGCCTCGACGTGCGTGCCCGGCACGAGCACGAACCAGCGGCGCAGCCAGATCATCCCCGCCTCGAGCGCCCCCAGCGCGAGCACCGCGGCGACCGCCCACCACAGGCCAGAGACCTCGCCCTCAGCGAGGGGTCCGTCGACGAGCGAGCGCAACACCTGAGGAATCAGCAGCGAGACGACCGCGCCCACAAGCGCCGCGACCGCGCCCATCGCGATGCGAGGGAGGGCAGGGCGGACCCAGGGCAGGATGCGCAGGATGGCGCGAGCAGTTGACGGGCGCTTTGTGGGCGCCGCGATGTCCGGGGGGAACACGGGGACTCGTTTCTAGGATCGCCGTGCGGATCGGCGCACAAACGGGCATTCAGCGTACAGAGCGGTCGGTACCCGCCGCAAGCGGTGCCCGCTCGCCTTCGCGGGTTGAGTAGCGAGCGCCAGCGAGCGTATCGAAGCCGAGCTCAGGGTTTCGATACGGGCCCTGGTCCTCCCTCGCAGGCTAGGCCGCCGCCTACACGAGGAAGAGGCTCAGCACCCACACCGCGACGAAGCCCGCGACACCCTGGATCGCGGTCGCCGGCGTGAGGGTGCGGTAGGCCGTCGCCGTGGGGATGCGACTGAACTGCGACACGACCCAGAAGTAGGAGTCGTTGGCATGCGAGACGACCATCGCGCCGGCGCCGATCGCGAGGACGGCGAGCACGGGTCCGGCGCCCGACGCCAGGCCGAGCGGCTCCAGGAGCGGCAGCAGCATGGCCGAGGTTGTGACCATCGCGACGGTCGAGGAGCCCTGCGCCGTCTTGAGCGCCGCCGAGATGATGAAGGGCACGGCGATGCCGAGGCCGAGCGACGCGAGGTTCTCCGAGAGGAAGTCGGTGATGCTGCTCTTGCCGAGCACACCACCGAAAGCGGCACCCGCCGAGGTGATGAGGAGGATGGGCGCCGCGATGACGATCGAGTCTGAGATGTTCTTGTTGAAGGACTCGAGCTTTCCCTTGCCGCGGAGGAGGAAGACGGCCGCGATGAGTCCGAGCACGAGGGCGATGACCGGGGTGCCGAGGAAGTTGACGGTCATCGCGAACCAGCCCTCGCCGAAGGGCTCGCCCGGCAGCTTCGCGATCGAGGCGAGGCAGATCAGCAGGATGGGCAACAGGATGGGCAGGAAGGCCATGAAGCCGCTCGGGAGCTTGCCGTAGTTGGCCTTGAGCTCCTCGTAGCTGACCTCGACCTCCTCCTCCGGCACCGGCAGGAGTTCGACATCCTTCTTGAGGAACGTGTTGGCGAAGAGCAGGGCGGCCCCCGCCGAGAAGGCGGCGACCGCGAGCCCGAGTCCGATGAGCAGGCCGAGGCTGTCGGTGACCTCGAGGTTGGCCGCGGCCGCGAGCGGCCCGGGAGTCGGCGGCACCATCGTGTGGGTCGCGTAAAGGCCCGTCATGAGGGCGATCGACATGGCGACGAGCGAGACCTTCGCCCGCTCCGCCATCGCCTTCTTGAGCGAGTTCAGGATGACGAAGCCCGAGTCACAGAAGACCGGGATCGAGACGATGTAGCCGATGATGCTCATCGTGAGCGTCGGGAAGCGGGTGCCCAGGACTCGGATGAGGGCATCCGCCATGGCGATGGCACCGCCCGAACGCTCAAGGATCACGCCAATCATCGTGCCGAAGAGGATCACCAGCCCGATGTTGCCCATCGTGTTGCCGAACGACGTCGTGATCGTCGGGATGATCTCCTCGAGCGGCAAGCGGAACGCGAAGGCCCCGATCAGTGCCGCCCCGAGGAGGGCGAGGAACGGGGAGATCTTCCACCGCGCCGTCACCAGCACGATCCCGACCACAAGGACGAGGAGGATGAGGAGATCGATCATGAAAAGCTCCTTTGCTTTCCGAGGGGTCGGGGGGTGTCGGCGCTGAAGTTGAGGGTGGCGCACACGTGGGCCGCGGCATCCTCGAGCAGCTCTTCCGCGGCAGCGACGAGATCGTCGAGCGTCCTCGCGCCGGGCGCGATCGAGAAGGCGGCCGTGATTCCCTCCTCGCGGCAGCGGGCCGCCGAGAGCTGCACCGTGCCGGCGATCACGACGACGGGCACGCGCGCGGGAGCGCCGCGACGCACGGCATCGACGACCTTGCCCCCGAGCGACTGCTCATCGAACCGGCCCTCCCCCGTCAGCACGATGTCAGCCCGGGCAAGGGACTCCCGCAGGCCGACGGCGTCGCCCACGAGTTCCGCGCCGGAGACGAGCTCGGCGCCGACGAGTGCGACGAGCGCGAGGGGCAGCCCTCCCGCCGCCCCGAATCCGGGCCCGGCGAGATAGCGTTCGGCGTCAGCATCCGTCGCCTCTGCGAGCACGCGGGCGAGATTCTCGAGTCCCGCATCGATCACGGCGACGTCATCGGGCGTCGCGCCCTTCTGCGGCCCGAAGGTCGCGGCGGCCCCACGCGGTCCGACGAGGGGATTGTCCACGTCGACGGCGACGCGCCAGTAGGTGCGGGCAGCGCGCGGATGCAGGCCGGCGGCATCGACCGAGCGGATCTCGCCCAGCCCGGCCCCGCCCGGCTTAACCTCCTGACCCTCCGCGTCGAGGAAGCGCACGCCGAGCGCCCGCACGAGGCCGGTGCCCCCATCGTTGCTCGCGGAACCGCCGATGCACAGCAGGATGTCGGCGGCACCAGCATCCAGGGCCTCAGCCGCGAGGAGGCCGACGCCGTAGCTGTCCGCACGAAGCGGCTGCAGCGCGACATCGCTCACGTGCGGCAGGCCATTGCCCTCCGCCGCCTCGATCACGGCCGTCTTGCGGTCAGATGACATGCCATATCGGGCCGTGCGGGGCCGGCCGATCGCATCCACGACCGCCGCCGTGAGCGGATGCTCGTCCCACACGGCGAGGATCGCATCGAGCGTGCCCTCGCCGCCGTCGGCAAGCGGGAGCTCGACCACCTCGGCATCGGGCAGCACCGCGCGCGCACCCCGCGCCATCGCCGCTGCCGCCTCAGCGGCGGAGACGCTCCCCTTGAACGAGTCAGGGGCGACGACGACCACCGGGGTGCGGGACGAGCTCATGCCCCGACGGTACCCCGTACGGTCCCGGTTTCGGCGTCAGTGGAAGAAGTGGCGCTCGCCCGTGAAGTACATCGTCACGCCAGCACGCTGTGCTGCCGCAATGACCTCCTCGTCGCGCACGGAGCCGCCGGGCTGCACGATGGCCCGCACGCCGCCCTTGGTCAGCACCTCGAGGCCGTCGGCGAAGGGGAAGAAGGCGTCGGATGCCGCGACACTGCCCGCTGCGCGGTCGCCCGCCCTGTTCACCGCGAGGTGGCACGAGTCGACGCGGTTGACCTGCCCCATGCCGACGCCGACGGATGCCCCGTCCTTCGCCAGCAGGATCGCATTCGACTTCACGGAGCGCACGGCACGCCAGGCGAAGGCGAGGTCGGCGAGGGTCGCGTCATCCGCTGCCTCGCCCGTCACGAGCTGCCAGTTGTCGGTGCTGAAGTCGTCGTAGGTGTCGGGGGACTGCACGAGGAGTCCGCCGGAGATCTGCCGGACCTCGCGCTCGGCACGCGCGAAGTCCGCCGGAAGCTCGATGAGGCGCAGGTTCTTCTTCGCCGTCAGGATGGTCAGCGCCTCAGGCTCGAAGCCGGGAGCGACGATGACCTCGGTGAAGATGTCCTTGATCGAGATCGCGGCCGCCTTGGTGATCGTGCGGTTGGCGGCGATGACGCCGCCGAACGCCGAGACGGGGTCGCAGTCGTGCGCCCGAGCGTGCGCCGACGCGATGGGGTCACCCTCGCCGCGCGCCACCGCGATGCCGCACGGGTTGGCGTGCTTGATGATCGCCACGGCCGGCTCATCGAAGTCGAAGGCGGCCCGCAGCGCGGCATCCGCGTCGACGTAGTTGTTGTACGACATCTCCTTGCCGTGCAGCTGTGTGGCCTGCGCGATGCCATGGCCCTGCTCCTCGACGTAGAGGGCCGCCTGCTGGTGCGAGTTCTCGCCATAACGGAGCTGCTGCTTGAGGGTCGCGCTGAGGCTGACGGATGCCGCGGCATCCTGCCTCTTCGCTTCGTGCTCGGCGCGCACGCCCACGTTGCCAGCCATCCACTCGGCGACCGCCGTGTCGTAGGCCGCGGTGTGGGCGAAGGCCTCGCCCGCGAGCCGCTGGCGCTGCGCGAGGGTCGTGCCGCCCAAGGTCGCCGCCTTGATGATCTGGGCGTAGCTCTCGGGCGAGACGGCGATCGCGACGTTCGCGTGGTTCTTCGCTGCGGCGCGCACCATGGCCGGGCCGCCGATGTCGATCTGCTCGACGACCGCGTCACCCTCGGCGCCCGACGCGACGGTCTCGACGAAGGGGTAGAGGTTCACGACGACGAGCTGGAACGGCTCGACGCCCATCTCGGCCAGCTGGCGCTCGTGCGACTCGAGGCGCAGGTCGGCGAGGATCGCGGCGTGCACGAAGGGGTGCAGCGTCTTGACCCGGCCGTCCAGCGCCTCGGGGAAGCCCGTGACGGTCGCGACCTCGGTGACGGGGTGACCGGCATCCGCGATCATCTTCGCGGTCGAACCCGTCGACACGATCTCGACGCCAGCGCCGACGAGCGCCTCCGCGAGCTCGAGCAGACCGGTCTTGTCGCTCACCGAGATGAGCGCGCGCTTCAGGGGGATCGCGTCGCGGTGGCGGTAGAGGGATGCGTCGTGGCTGGGGCCGCTCATGAGGCGAGTTCCTTCAGGTCGATGGTTCCGTTGGCGATGTCGAGCACGGCCTGCACGAGCAGTTCACGCTCGACCAGCTTGATGCGGTCGTGGAGGGTCGATTCGGTGTCGTGGGGCAACACGGGCACGCGGCGCTGCGAGATGATCGGGCCACTGTCGACCCCGTTGTCGACGACGATGACACTCGCGCCCGTCTGGGTCACGCCCGCCGCGATCGCGTCACGCACGCCGTGCGCGCCAGGGAACTCGGGCAGGTACGCCGGATGCGTGTTAATCAGGTTGGGAGACAAGGCCTCGACGACGTTCGCCGGCAGCAGGCGCATGAGACCGCTCAGGATGACGAGGTCGGGCTCCCAGCGCTGGATCTGCTCCAACAGGGCAGCACCCCAGGAGTCACGGTCGGGGTAGTTCGCGAAGGAGACCGCGAACGAGGGGATGCCGAACTCCTCCGCGTGCGCGAGTCCATCCGCGTCACGGTCGGCACCGATCGCGACCACGCGGGCCGGGAACTCGGCATCCTCCGAGGCCTCCAGGAGGGAGCGGAGATTCGAACCGCCGCCGGAGATGAGAACGACGAGTTTCAGCACCCGCCAAGCCTACTCCGAACGGGCAAGCCGCCTGCCCGCCACCAGCAGGCCGAGGATGCACGCGACGCCGACCTCGAGGGCCGCGCACAGCCCGACGAGAAGAGGGTTCGGGCCGATGAGCTCGAGGCGACCCGGTCCCCCGCTGCCACCCGACCACCACGCCAGGAGGGCGAACACGGCGCCCGCCACGACGCCCGCGAGCGAGCCGAGCGCGACGGTTGACGGGAGTTCGAGCATCCGCTCGCTCCGCATGCGCACGAAGGCACCCACCAGGAACCCGGCGATGACGGGCACGAGGAGCCCCAAGAAGCCCCAGGCGAGGTCACCCGTCGGCACCGCGCCGAGCACCGGGATCGGCGGGATGGGGCCGAGCGTCGTGCCGAGCGGCGACACGGCGGAACCGGTGCCGATCGCGAAGCCGGGGCCCAGAAGCCAGGATGCCGCCCAGATGACCAGGTTCGGCACGAACGCGAGTTGCGCCACCGTCAGCACCGTCACGCCCAGGGGGCCGCCCTGCGAGGCCTCATAGAGGGCGATGATCCCGCCGTAATTCACGGCCACGAGCGCCGCCACGACCACGGACGCGACCAGCATGACCGCGGCGACGGATGCCACACCCGCACGCAGCCCGCCCCAGACGACCGTCTGCACGCCCGCCGGCCAGTCCGTGAGCCACGTCACCGCACGGTCGACGAGATCCTTGGGGCGGGAATCCGACAGGCGGTAGCGCGCCAGGCCCGCACCGATCGCGAGCCCCGCGACGAAGACGAGCGTCGTGAAGATCGTGCCCTGCACGATCGAGGGGCGGGCCAGCTCATGGAGCGACGTCATGACGGCGGCGAAGGCGAGCACCGCGAAGGTCGCCGCCGCGACGCCCAAGCCCAGCAGGTGGTGCGGCGTCTCGGCGATCCGCCGGCCAGCGCGCTGCCCCAGCAGCAGGGTCAGCAGGGCGAAACCGAGCGGCGCGAGCGACAGGATGAACGGCTCGCTGAGAGCCGGCAAGCCGAGCGTCGCCGCGAAGTCCGGGTCGACCGTCGCCCGCATGGCGGCGCCATGGCCCAGCAGCCACGTGTCCACGGCGGCGCGCCAGAAGACCGGCCACTCCACCTGCAGCTCGTACTGGAACCCCCACATGAAGGTCAGCGGCAGCAGCGGAATCGCAATCCCGATGCCCACGACAAGCAGCGCCTCCAACCCGGAGAAGACGGCGGTGAGCGAGCGATTCATACCGTCATTGACCCTACCCGCGGCATCCTCCGCTGCCGCCGCGCCCCGCCCGCGCTCCTCCACCTGTCAGAAACTCAGGAACGGCGCGGCGTTGCGCAGCGGTGCCCGCTTTCAGGCAGGCTGAACCAATGCCGCACCGCCCCATCTACGTCGAGATCACGATCGCGGCATCCATGGACCGGGTGTGGCAGCTCACGCAGGACCCCGAGCTGCACACGCGCTGGGACCTGCGCTTCAGCAGCATCGTGCCGAGCGACCGGCTGCCGAGCGGCGCGCAGCGCTTCCGCTACGAACGACGGATGCCCGGGCACACCATCAGCGGCACCGGTGTCTCGATCGGCGAACGCGTGCGCCCCGACGGCACGCGCACGTCGGCCCTGCGCTTCACGACCACCGACCGGCTCTCCCCACTGCGGGACGGACGAGGGTACTGGCGGTACGAGCCCACGGATCGCGGCATCCGCTTCATCACGGGCTACGACTACCAGCCCGGCTGGGGGCGCGCCGCCGACCTCATCGTGCGCCCCGTCATCGGCTGGATGACCGCCTGGAGCTTTGACGCACTGCGGCTCTGGGCGGAGCACGACATCGACCCGAGGCGACACCGGCCGTGGGCGTTCTGGCGACGGGACCGCCCGCGCGCCTCGAGGTGCGGCCGCGAACCCAGGCGCCGGAACGCGATGGATGCCTCCCCCGCGACCCTCGACACCCTGGAGGCCCCGTGACGAGCGTGTTCGCGCAGGCGCTCGGCGACGACTTCGGCCGCCTTCACCCCATGATGCAGAAGCGCTTCGGCGTGAGCCTCGAGGCCGGCTACGCGGCTGTCGGCACCGGGGTGATGACGAGCATCCGCCGCGGCCCGTGGTGGACGGTGCCGTTCCTGTGGATCGGCCGCCTCCGCAACATTCTCGTGCCCGACGTCGGACTCAATGTGCCCTTCCGCATCGAGAACTACCCCTACACCGACCCCTTCGGGCGCGAGACCGTCACCTTCATGCGCGAGTACCGCGTGCGCAAGCGGCCGAGTCGCTTCGACGCCACCATGATCTACAGCGACGAGCTTGGACGTGTCATCGACTACCTCGGCACGCACCAGCACCTTGCGGTCGACCTCGAGCTGCGGGTCGGCGACGACGGCGACCTCTTCCTGACCTCGGATGCGCAGCGCTTCTACGAGGGCCCGATCGCGTTCCGCTTCCCCATGCTCTTCAGCGGGCGTGCGGCGCTGCACGAACGTTGGGACGAGGAAGCTGGCTGTTTTCGCGTGACCCTGGAAGTGCGGAATCACGTCTTCGGCTTTCTCTTCGGCTACGACGGCACGTTCACGTGCGAGTTCCCGACGGCGACGGATGCGCCGGCTCGCCTGAAGCCGCGACGACACGAGCGCCGCGAATAGAGGCGGATGGGCCTGAGTCCCGCCCGAGGTCTCGCTCTCAGCAGTTCCTCCTGATCTTCCGACAGGGTGAGGGGATGACCGCCTCCGTCTATGCCCGCGCCCTCGACGAACGCTTCGGGATGCTGCATCCGGAACTCCAGCGCTGGTTCGGCAGCACCACCACCGTGCACGCCGCGGGCATCTTCGACGAGGCCGGCTCCCGCCGCCGCTGGATGCGGCCCCTTCTGCGCGTGACGGCGAGGTTCGGCATCCTCATGGCCGAGCACGGCCGCCGCGTGCCCTTCGAGGTTGAGATGACGCCGGTCGGCGCGAGCACGATCGCGACCCGCCGCGTGTTGCACTTCTCCCGCACCGACCGCATCCTGAGCGACACCACCAGGGTCGCCCGGGGTCGGCTGATCGACTCCTTCGCGGGCGGTCGCCTGCAGGTCGAGATGGTTCCGGATGTCGCGGAGGGCGCGCTCATCGTCCACTCCGCGCGGGCTCGCCTCATGCTGGGGCGCTACCCGCTCCCCGTGCCGACCCCGCGGGTGCAGCTGCGCCACGCCTGGGACGCGGATGCCTCGCGCCACACGATCGACGTCGCAGTCACCCTGCCCGTGCTCGGCGAGGTCTTCGGCTATCGCGGGCACTTCACTGCGAAGGACGCGTGAGACTGCGCAAGTTGCAGTATCCGGGCGCGCGCAATGCAAGTTGCGCAGTCTCACGGCCGGTCAAACGACGAAGGGCCCGCCGGAGCGGGCCCTTCGCACGGTGAATCCTTAGAGGGACTCGAGGATCTCGCGCATGAGCTGCGCAGCCTCGGACGGGGTCTTGCCGACCTTGACGCCCGCAGCCTCGAGGGCCTCCTTCTTGGCCTGCGCGGTGCCCGCGGAGCCGGAGACGATCGCGCCAGCGTGGCCCATCGTCTTGCCCTCGGGAGCCGTGAAGCCCGCGACGTAGCCGACGACCGGCTTGGTCACATTGGCCTTGATGAAGTCGGCCGCCCGCTCCTCAGCGTCGCCGCCGATCTCGCCGATCATGACGATCGCCTTGGTCTCGGGGTCAGCCTCGAAGGCCTCGAGCGCGTCGATGTGCGTCGTGCCGATGACGGGGTCGCCGCCGATGCCGATCGCGGTCGAGAAGCCCAGGTCACGGAGCTCGTACATCATCTGGTAGGTGAGCGTGCCCGACTTGGAGACGAGGCCGATCGGTCCCTTGCCGGTGATGTTCGCCGGCGTGATGCCGACGAGCGCCTCGTCGGGGGTGATGATGCCGGGGCAGTTCGGCCCGATGATGCGGGTCTTGTTGCCCTTCTCCTTGGCGTAGGCCCAGGCCTCGGCCGAGTCGCCGACGGGGATGCCCTCGGTGATCACGACGAGGAGCGGGATCTCGGCGTCGATGGCCTCGATCATGGCGTCCTTGGCGAAGGCCGGGGGCACGAACGCGATCGACACGTCTGCACCGGTCTTCTCCATGGCCTCCTTGACGGCACCGAAGACGGGAAGCTCGACGTCGCCGTGCGTGACGGTCGTGCCCGCCTTGCGGGCGTTCACGCCACCCACGACCTGGGTGCCGGCCTTGAGCATGAGGGCGGTGTGCTTAGTGCCCTCACCGCCCGTGATGCCCTGGACGATGACCTTGGAGTCCTTGTTGAGGAAGATAGACATTCCCTGATCCTTACTTCACTGCTGCGGCGAGCTCGGCGGCCTTGGCGGCGCCCTCGTCCATGGTTGCGGCCAGCGTCACCAGCGGGTGGTTGGCCTCGTTGAGGATGCGGCGGCCCTCGTCGACGTTGTTGCCGTCGAGGCGCACGACGAGCGGCTTGTCGGCCGAGTCGCCGAGGATCTCGAGCGCCTTGACGATGCCGTTCGCGACAGCGTCACAGCTCGTGATGCCACCGAAGACGTTGACGAAGACGCTCTTGACCTGCGGGTCGCCCAGGATGACATCCAGGCCGTTGGCCATGACGGTGGCGGATGCGCCGCCGCCGATGTCGAGGAAGTTGGCCGGCTTCACGCCGCCGTGCTGCTCGCCCGCGTAGGCGACGACATCGAGCGTCGACATGACGAGGCCCGCGCCGTTGCCGATGATGCCGACCTCGCCGTCGAGCTTGACGTAGTTGAGGTCGTTGGCCTTGGCCTTCGCCTCGAGGGGGTCAGCGGCGTCCTTGTCTTCGAGCGCCTCGTGGTTCTCGTGGCGGAAGCTGGCGTTCTCGTCGAGCGAGACCTTGCCGTCGAGGGCGATGATCTCGCCGTCCTCGGTGAGCACGAGGGGGTTGACCTCGACGAGCGTCGCGTCCTCACCCTTGTAGACGTCGTAGAGCTTCACGAAGACATCCGCGACCTTCTCGACGAGCTCCTCGGGGAAGTTCGCCTCCTTGGCGATCTCGACCGCCTTCGCCTTGTCGATGCCAGTGTTGGGGTTCACCTCGACGCGCGCGAGCGCCTCGGGGCGCTCCACCGCGAGCTCCTCGATCTCCATGCCGCCCTCGACGCTGCAGAGGGAGAGGTAGGAGCGGTTGGCCCGGTCGAGCAGCACCGAGAAGTAGAACTCCTTGTCGATGCGGGCGCCCTGGGCGATCATGACGCGCTTGACAACGTGCCCCTTGATGTCGAGGCCGAGGATCTGCTCGGCTGCCGCGTAGGCGTCATCCGCGTTGTGGACGACCTTGACGCCGCCTGCCTTTCCGCGGCCACCGGTCTTGACCTGCGCCTTGACGACGACCGTGCCGCCGATCTTCTCGGCCGCGGCCTTGGCCTCTTCGGGGGTGTCGGCGATCAGGCCGGCAAGTACGGGGACGCCGTAGGACTCAAAAAGGTCCCTGGCCTGGTACTCGTATAGATCCACGCTGTTCTATTCCAATCCGCGCGTATTCGTGCTTGAGATGGTGTGAATGGGGCGATGTTCTGGAGCGAGCCGCAGCGGCCCGGAGAATGTGCCACCGAGAACTCTACCCGCTCAGATTCAGGGGTTTCCCCAACAAGTGCCGCGAAAGATCCGTGACTCTTGGCGATGCTTCACATCTCGAGGGGGTGATTCCTATGCGTCCGGGCCCAGTCGGGGGAACGGCTCCAGGGAGAAGACCACCTCGACGGGCACGTCGAAGAAGCGCGCGATCCGCAGCGCGAGGTGCAGGCTCGGGTTGTACTCGCCGCGTTCCAGGTAGCCGACCGTCTGGTAGTGCACCCCGACGGCATCCGCGAGTTCGCGCCGTGACACGCGCCGCTCGGCGCGCAGCATCGCGAGGCGGTTGTGCACGGCATCCGACTGCTCGGGCTTGGCTGCCCGGCCGGATGCCCCGGAACCACTCGAATACGCGCTCTGCGGTTCAGACACGGCTGAGCGCACGCTCCCTGCCCTGGGCGACACTGGCGGCCGACTCACGCCGCGCCATCCGCGACAGGAGCATGGGCGCCAGCAGAAGCCCCGCCGCGGTCCACGCAGCAAGCACAGGGAATACCAGCCATAGCCGCCATTCTCCCCCGACTTCGAGCACGGCGAATTCATCGGGCAGCAGGGCGGCACGGATGCCGAGGCCGACCCAGTAGAGCGGCGAACCCTGACCGACGACCTGCGCCCATGCCGGCATGCTCACCATGGGCTGGATGAGGCCCGACACCCAGGCGAGGGCGCCGATCACGAGAAAGCCCCAGCCCCCGACCGCGCGCGGGCTCCGGAAGACAGAGCCGAGCACGAAGCCGAAGGATGTCAGGGCGACGATGCCCAAGACCAGCACGCCCGCCAGGATGAGCACGTCGAGGGCGGAGAGGGGCATCCGTGGCCAGAGGATGACGACGACCACGGCAAGGGTCACCGCCGCGATGGCGACAAAGTCCAGGACCGCCCGCGCCGTGATTCCGGTCGTGTAGGCCCTGACGCCCGCCGGGAGCGACTTCATGCGGAGGAGGGTCCCGTCCTCACGTTCGGTGCTGAGCAGCACCGCCACGTTGTAGGTCGTCGCGAAGGTCAACTGCACCGCCAGGACGCTCGCGACGACATACACCGCCATCGGCGTCGTCGAGCCTTCGATGAGGGTGGCGTCGCGGTAGACGTAGACCACGACGCCCGCAATGACGACCCCCATGATCGTGTAGCTCACATCCCCCGGGTTGCGCAGCGAGATGATCCACTCGAGCCACCCCCGCCGCGCGCCGAGTCGCATTGCATTCCACTGTGCGCTCATCGCGCCGCCTCCCTCTCCTCAGCACCCACGCCATCGTGGGCCGCCGCCTCGTTCTGGCGGGCGACCATGGCCAGGTAGGTGTCTTCGAGTGTTTGTTCGCGCACCCGCAGCTCGGTGACACTGTCACCGTCGCGGGCGAGCAACTCACGCACGAAGGCCGTTGCGTCGCTCGCGCTGTGCACGTGGCGCACGCCGTGCTGCATCCAGCTCACCTCGCTCGCCCCCGCCACCTGGCGGGCGAGCTCGTCCGAACTGCCGGATGCCACGATCCGGCCGCCGTCGAGGATCGCGATCCGATCCGCCAAGACCTCCGCCTCCGCGAGGTCGTGGGTGGTGAGGAGGATCGTCGTCTCCTCGAAGTCGACCAGGCGATGGATGAGTTCATGGAACTCCCGCCGCGCCTGCGGGTCGAAACCAGCGGTCGGCTCGTCGAGGAAGAGCACCTCCGGTCGGCCGACGATGCCGATCGCGACATCCAGTCGTCGGCGCTGCCCGCCCGAGAGTGAACGGATCTGGCTCCCGGCCTTCTCGGCGAGGCCCACCATCTCGATGACCTCGTCGGTGGGGATCGGCCGCGGCATCGCCGCCGTGCCGAAGGGTGCGAAGAAGTCCCCCATGTGCCCGAGTAGCTGCCGCACAGTCCACCGCGGGTGGTCACGCCACGACTGGAGCACGACACCGATGCGCGCCCGCCACCGCTCGTCGCCGCGCGACGGGTCGACGCCGAGCACGCTCAGCTCGCCCGCATCGGGTGAGCGAAATCCCTCCAGCAGTTCGATCGTGGTCGTCTTGCCCGCACCGTTGGGCCCGAGAAGGGCGACGAGCTCGCCCTTTCCCACGGCGAGGTCAACGCCATCGAGCACCACCCGATTGCCGTAGCTCATCCTCAAGCCGCGTGCTTCGATCGTGTTCCCCACCGCCACACCTCCATACCGTCTCTCTTACGAACGATAGTAGGTGTACTACATTTTGTAGCGCAAGAGCACGCCCCTGCCTGGTGGACGAAGCTACAGCTTCTCGATCGGGTTCGGCGCGAAGCGACGAACAGACAGGTGGGCGAAGCTACAGCTTCTCGATAGGGTTCGGCGCGAAGCGGCGAACAGACAGGTGGGCGAAGCTACAGCTTCTCAATCGGCGCTATCTTGACGAGGAGGCGCTTGCGGCCCGCCGTGTCGAACTGGATCTCGGCGATGCTCTTGGCCCCGTTGTCGGTCACCGAGCTGACCCGGCCCTCGCCGAAGTCGTCGTGACGCACGCGGTCGCCGACCGCGAGCTTGAGGTCGCCGTTGTCGCGCACCGTGCCCGTGACCTTGTTGGCCCACTGGGTCTTCTCCCCCGCCTCGGCCTTGCGGGCGGCGCGGGCGAGCGCCGTTGCGCTGGGTCCGCTCGAGAACCCGTAGCCCGAACCGCCCCCGCGGTCGAAGCCGCGCGACGTGGAGCCGGAGCCGCCGAAACCGCCCGAGCCTCCACCGATCGCATCCCGTCGCGCGTTGAGCGCGCGCGGCTGCGTGCCCCCGCGACTGTTGGCCATGCCGGGCGACTGCCGCCACTCGATGAGGTCGGCGGGAATCTCCTGGAGATACCGCGAAGGCATCGCCACGTTGACGTCGCCGAACTGCGCGCGCGTCATCGCGAGCGAGAGGTAGAGACGGCGGCGGGCACGCGTGATGCCGACGTAGAACAGACGGCGCTCCTCCGCCGGGCCGCCCGGCTCGCCCGCCGACATCTGATGGGGCAGCAGCCCCTCCTCGACACCCGTGAGGAACACCGAGTCGTATTCGAGGCCCTTCGCCGTGTGGAGGGTCATGAGCGAGACGGTGCCGCTCGTGTCGTCGAGTTCGTCGGCGGCCGCGACGAGCGTGACCTCCGTGAGGAAGTCGATGAGCGTGCCATCCGGGTTCCGTGTGTTGTATTCGCGGGTCTGGGCGAGGAGTTCCTCGACGTTCTCGGCGCGCGCCTCGTCTTGCGGGTCGCGGGATGCGCGCAGCAGGTCGACATAGCCGGTGCGCTTGAGCACGGCCTCCAGCAGGTCGGCGACGCGGGCGGGCTTGCCCGCGCCCTCCGGCGGGTCGGCCTGCGCCGTGAGCTCGTCGAGCAGCTTCGCCAGGTCGGTGATCGCCCCGCGCACCTTGGGGCCGAGGCCGAGCTCGTCGACGTTGCGCATGGCATCCCGCAGCGTCATCTCGTGCTTGTCGGCCCACAGCTGCATGGCCGCCTCGGTCGCGGGGCCGATGCCGCGCTTGGGCACGTTCATGATGCGGCGCAGGGCGATGGGGTCGGCCGGGTTGGCGATCGCGATGAGGTAGGCCATCGCGTCCTTGATCTCGGCGCGCTCATAGAACTTGGTGCCGCCGAGCACCCGATACGGAATCGCCGAACGGATAAAGATCTCCTCCAGCGCACGCGTCTGCGCGTTGGTGCGGTAGAAGACGGCGATGTCCTTGTAGTCGAGGCCGCCCTCGTGGAGGGTCGTGATCTCGTCGGCGATGAACTGCGCCTCGTCGTGCTGGCTGTAGCCCGTGAAGCCCACGATCTTCTCGCCGGAACCGATCGTCGTGAACAACTTCTTGTCCTTGCGATCGAAGTTGTTGGAGATGACGGCGTTGGCGGCGTCGAGGATGTTCTGGGTCGAGCGGTAGTTCTGCTCGAGCAGGATGACCTTCGAGTTGGGGAAGTCGCGCTCGAACTCAACGATGTTGCGGATGTCTGCCCCACGGAACGCGTAGATCGACTGGTCGGAGTCACCGACGACCGTGAGTGAGGCGCCCGGGATGCGGCCGACGCCGTCGCGCTCGCTTCGCCCATAGCCCAGCTCGGATTCGAGCGAGTCGGCGACGTTCGCATCGACCGGGCGGGTCAGCTCGCGGATGAGCGAGTACTGGGCGTGGTTGGTGTCCTGGTACTCGTCGACGAGGATGTGGCGGAACCGCCGCTGGTACACCGCCGCCACCTGCGGGAAGGCGCGGAAGAGGTAGACCGTCTGGCCAATGAGGTCGTCGAAGTCGAAGGCGTTCGCCCGCTGCAACTCTCGCGTGTAGGTGCGGAAGAGTTCTGCGAAGACCCGCTCGGCCGGGTCGTTGAAGTTCGCGTTGCGCGCGTAGGACTCGACGTCGTTGAGCTCGTTCTTGAGCCGGGAGATCTTGCTCGCGACCGAGCTGACCGTGAAGCCGAAGGCATCCGCCTCCTGCTCCTTGATGATGCGCTTGATGAGCGCCCTCGAGTCAGCCGAGTCGTAGATCGTGAAGTTCTTCGTGAAGCCGAAGTTCTCGGCCTCGCGGCGAAGGATGCGCACGCATGCGGAGTGGAAGGTCGAGATCCACATGCCCTCGGCCGCCTGTCCGATGAGTGCCTCGACGCGCTCGCGCATCTCCGAGGCAGCCTTGTTGGTGAAGGTGATCGCGAGGATCTGGCTCGGCCACGCCTCCTGGGACCGCAGCAGGCCGGCGACGCGGCGGGTCAGCACGCTCGTCTTGCCCGAGCCTGCGCCCGCGACGATCAGCAGTGACTGGCCCCGATATTCGACGGCCTCCCGCTGCTGCGGGTTGAGGCCATCGAGGAGCGGATTCGCGGGGGCGCCGTCGGCGTCGAGAATGAAGGTCATGTCGCCCTCAAGTCTAGGCTCGACCCCTGACAGGGCCCCCGCGATCGACTAGACGACCTCGAAGAGGCCCGCGCCGCCCATGCCGCCACCGATGCACATCGTGACGACGACATACTTGGCGCCGCGGCGCTTGCCCTCGAGGAGGGCGTGGCCCGTCATGCGCGCACCCGACATGCCGTAGGGGTGGCCGATCGAGATAGCGCCGCCGTTGACGTTGAACTTGTCGGGGTCGATGCCGAGCTTGTCACGGCAGTAGAGGGTCTGCGACGCGAAGGCCTCGTTGAGCTCCCACAGGTCGATGTCATCGACCGTGAGGCCGTGCTGCTTGAGCAGCTTCGGCACGGCGTAGACGGGGCCGATGCCCATCTCCTCGGGCGCGACGCCCGCGACCGCCATGCCGCGGTAGATGCCGAGGGGCTGCAGGCCGCGGCGGCTGGCCTCGCCCGCCTCCATGAGCACGGATGCGGATGCGCCGTCAGACAGCTGCGAGGCGTTGCCGGCCGTGACGGTGGCGTGCGAGATGGTGGTGCCGTCGACGGCCTTCGCGCCGTCGGAGAGCACCGTGCGGAGGCTCGAGAGGCCCTCGATCGTGGTCGAGGGGCGGTTGCCCTCATCGAGCTCGAGCGTGACCTCCTTGAAGCTGATCTCGCCCGTCTCCTTGTCCTGCACGCCCATGTTGGCGGTGAAGGGCACGATCTCGTTGGCGTAGAGGCCCGCCTGCTGGGCGGCGGCGACGCGCTGCTGCGACTGGAGCGCGTACTCGTCCTGGTAGTCGCGGCTCACGCCGTAACGCTCGGCGACGATCTCGGCGGTCTCGAGCATCGGCATGTAGATGGAGGGCACGTTCTCTTGCAGCCAGGGGTGCAGCATCCGGTGCGTGTTGCGGTGGTTGTTCTGCACGAGCGAGATGGACTCGAGGCCGGCGCCGATGGCGATCTGCTGGCCGTCGACCATGATCTGCTTGGCCGCGGTGGCGATGGCCATGAGGCCCGAGCCGCACTGGCGGTCCATCGTCATGCCCGAGACGGTCGTGGGGAGCCCGGCGCGGAGGGCGGCCTGGCGGGCCACGTTCATGCCCGTGTTGCCCTCTTGCATGGCGACGCCCATGACGACGTCTTCGACCTCGCCACCTTCGATGCCGGCACGTTCGACGGCGGCGGCGATCGCGTGGCCGGCGAGCTCCTGGCCCTCCGTGTTGTTGAAGGCGCCGCGGTAGGCGCGCCCGATGGGCGTGCGGGCGGTCGAGACGATGACTGCTTCTCTCATGGTGTGTTCACTCCATCGTGGTTCAAGGGGACGGCTGCCATTCCAACACGGGGCACGCGCGGGCGCCTCTCCCCTGCCGGAGTCGCACGCTTCCCGCCCCACCGACCGCGCCGGAATTGTGACGAGCGCACAAGAGCGGTGTCAGAGGCGGGCGCGGGCGGCGAACGCGAGGTCGGGCTGGTCGGCGAAGACGCCGTCGATGCCTGAGGCCATCACGAGATGGAACTCGCCCAGCCAGTCCCCGTAGCGCGAGGCATCCGCCCCTCTTCGCAGGTTGCGTCCGAGGAAGTGGTTCTCGGCGCGGAGGGTCCAGCAGAAGGCGGTGAGCCCGGCGGCGTGTGCCCTGTCGACGACGGATGTGATGCCGAGCGTGTTGCCTGCGGCATCCGTCTGCAGCAGCAGGCGCTTGTCGACACTGATGCCCGCGATTCCCGCCTCGCGCAGGGCGAGCAGCCCCTCGGGCGTGAGGTCGTCGGCGTAAAGGCGCGCGTGCCGCCCGTCGCGCGCCTCCCGGTCGGCCGGCGCACCGCTCGCCTCCAGCAGGTAGACGAGGGGCGCAACGGCACCTTCGCGACGGATGCCGTGCAGCACGTCAAGCTCGAAGGCCTCGATGGTGAGGCGGTCGTCGTCGGCCCACCCCGTCGCGCGCAGCTCCTCCGCGACGAGGCGGTCGAGGGGCAGCCCGATGGACGCGAAGTGGGTGGCGTGCTTGATCTCCAGCACGAGCCCGACGCGGCGGGGCGCGGCGTCGATGATCTCGAGCAGGTCGCGCAGGCGCAGCACCCCGTAGAGGCCGTTGAAGGTCGCGTTGTCTGGCCGCACCTTCGGCACGCGCTCCCTCGACCGGAGCGTCGCGATCTCGGCCCACGTGAAGTCCTCCGTGAACCAGCCCGTCAGCTTCTTGCCGTCGATCGTCTTGGTCGTGCGCCGCTCGGCGAACTCGGGGCGCTCCGCGACATCCGTCGTCGCCGAGATCTCGTTCTCGTGCCGCAGCACCAGCACACCATCGCGGGTCGGCACGACGTCAGGCTCGATCGCATCCGCGCCGAGGGCGATCGCCAGCTCGTAGGCGGCACGCGTGTGCTCGGGGCGATACCCGCTCGCGCCACGGTGGGCGATCACCAGGGGCCGGGAATGGACGGGCACGGATGTCACGGCTTCACGCTACGCGAGACGGCGCTGTGGATGACACCCCACGGCCGCGCCCCCGTTGCTAGCATTCGTGCATGCCACCGTGCTCGACCTGCAGCGCCGAACTCGCCCAGGACTGGAAGTTCTGCATCTACTGCGGCTCGGCGCTCGTCACGACCGCCGCCGTGCCCGGCGCGATCCGGGCAGAGGATGCCGCAGTCGCCCCGCGCACACGCCTAGACATCCCCCTCCTCATCGGCATCGTGCTTGGCGTTGCCGGCGCCGCGCTGCTCGTCTACATGGGCATCCTCTTCTTCGCCCCCAGCTGACTGGCATCCCGCCAACAATTCGCAGCATTCGAGGGAACACCTCCTATAAGTTTGGTGTTGTACCCCGCAGAGGCGTCATGCCTCGCCAGACCCGGTACCACCAAGGAGAAGACCACAGATGGCCAACCCCGCATTCAGCAACTCGCCTGCATTCGCGGCGGGTGCAAAGGCAGTCGACTACTCGAAGCCGATCTCGGCCGAGGAACTCGACGCCATGTACGGTCGCCCCTCGGCGACCCCCGTCGACACCGACCGGATGTCGTACGAAGACACGATCGTCAAGACGCTCATCGCCTTCGGCCTGCTCGTCGCCACCGCCGCCGTCGGCTGGTTCGTGCCGC
The DNA here is from genome assembly GCA_015234465.1 of Salinibacterium sp. Lineage (GTDB taxonomy): Bacteria > Actinomycetota > Actinomycetes > Actinomycetales > Microbacteriaceae > Homoserinimonas. Next base: position 627,631 of record JADGNA010000008.1, read on the forward strand.
TGCTCATGATCCCGGGCGCGATCGCCGGTTTCGTGCTCGCACTCGTCAACATCTTCAAGAAGCAGCCCTCGCGCGGGTTGATCCTCGCGTACGCGGCAGCCCAGGGGCTGTTCGTCGGTGGCATCTCAGCGATGTTCAACACGATGTGGGACGGCATCGTCACGCAGGCCGTCTTCGGCACGCTTGCCGTGATCGGCGTAACGCTGTTCCTGTTCCTCAATGGCAAGGTGCGCACTTCGCCCCGCATGACCAAGATCTTCCTCGTCGCCATGGTGGGCTACGCGGTGTTCTCGCTCGTCAACCTCGGTCTCATGTTCTTCGGCGTCACCGACGGCATGTTCGGTGCCCGCAGCTTCGAGATCGCCGGCATCCCGCTTGGCGCGATCCTCGGCGTGCTGGTCGTGTTCCTCGCGGCCTACTCGCTCGTCATGGACTTCGAAAACATCAAGACCGGTGTCGAGCGTGGCGCACCCCGCATCTTCGGATGGCAGGCCGCCTTCGGCATCATGGTCACCGTCGTGTGGCTCTACGTCGAGATCCTGCGCCTCATCGCGATCTTCCGCGAGTAGTCACAGCACGCGAACGAAGGGCCGCCCCATGGGGCGGCCCTTTTCGTATGCCCGTGGCTTAGGCCTCGCGGCGGCGCCCGAAACGTCGGCGCTTGGGCGCTTCAATCGCTTGCGCCGGCGAAGGATCCTCCACCGGCACGGGGGCCGCTCGCAGGGTGGAGATGCCGCGCTCGGAGTCCTTCACGAGACGCGTCCAGTCACAGCGGACGCACTGCACCACGTAGCGGTGCACGGAAAGGCCCGTGCCGAAGAAGGGGTTGGGCACGGTACGAGTACGCGAACGGCACGACGGGCAGGGGATATCCCTGACATCGACTCGTTCCCTGCGCACCCCTCAATGGTAAACCGACAGGTCTGCCTGCCTGTCCCCCGAATGTGCAGCGATGTACCCCGGTTCCCCGGGATTAACGCCGGCTCATTCCCACTCGATTGTTCCCGGCGGCTTCGACGTGACGTCGAGCACGACACGGTTCACGTCCTTGACCTCGTTCGTGATGCGGTTCGAGATGCGAGCGAGCACGTCGTAGGGCAGGCGGGTCCAGTCGGCCGTCATGGCGTCTTCGCTCGAGACCGGCCGCAGCACGATCGGGTGGCCGTAGGTGCGACCGTCGCCCTGCACACCGACCGAACGCACGTCGGCCAGGAGCACAACGGGGCACTGCCAGATCTCCTCGTCGAGGCCGGCCAGGGTCAGCTCGGCGCGGGCGATCGCATCCGCCTTGCGCAGGATCTCGAGACGCTCCTTGGTGACCTCGCCGACGATGCGGATGCCGAGGCCCGGGCCGGGGAACGGCTGGCGGCCCACGATGACCTCGGGCAGGCCGAGCTCGCGGCCGATCTGGCGCACCTCGTCCTTGAAGAGGGCGCGCAGCGGCTCGACCAACTCGAACGTCATGTCCTCGGGGAGCCCGCCGACGTTGTGGTGGCTCTTGATGTTCGCGGTGCCGGAGCCGCCGCCCGATTCGACGACATCGGGGTAGAGCGTGCCCTGCACGAGGAAACGGATGGGGTCACCCTCCTTCTCCATCGACTCGGCGACAAGCTGCGCCTGCGCAGCCTCAAAGGTGCGGATGAACTCGCGCCCGATGATCTTGCGCTTCTGCTCGGGGTCGCTCACGCCGGCGAGCGCCGTGAGGAACTGCTCCTCGGCGTCGATCGTGATGAGGCGCACACCCGTGGCCTTGACGTAGTCCTCCTCGACCTGGCGACGCTCGTCCTGGCGCAGCAGGCCATGGTCGACGAAGACGCAGGTGAGCTGGTCGCCGACGGCCTCATGCACGAGCGCCGCCGCAACGGCGGAGTCAACGCCGCCCGAGAGGCCGCAGATGACCTTGCCGGTGCCGATCTGCTGACGAATGCGCGCGACCTGCTCCTGGATGACGTTGCCCGCGTTCCAGTCGTTGGGAATGCCTGCGGCGCGGTGCAGGAAGTTCTCGAGCACGCCCTGGCCGTGGGCCGAGTGCTTGACCTCCGGATGCCACTGCACGCCGTACAGCTTGCGCTCGTCGTCCGCGAACGCGGCGACGGGGGTCGCGACCGTCGAGGCAAGCACGCGGAAACCCTCGGGCGCCTTCGCGACACTGTCGCCATGCGACATCCATGCCGTCTGCGTCTCGGGCTGGCCCTCGAGCAGCACGCCGCTGTCGACGACGTTGATCTCGGTCGAACCGTATTCGCGCTGGCCCGTGTGCGCGACCTCGCCACCCAACTGCTTCGCCATGACCTGGAAGCCGTAGCAGATGCCGAAGACGGGCACGCCGAGCTCGAGGATGCCCTCGTCGAGCTGCGGGGCGCCGGGCTCGTAGACGCTCGAAGGTCCGCCCGACAGCACGATGCCGACGGGCGCCTTCGCGGCGATCTCCTCGGCGCTAATCGTGTGCGGCACGATCTCCGAGTACACACCGGCCTCCCGCACGCGACGCGCGATCAGCTGGGCGTACTGCGCCCCGAAGTCGACGACGAGGACTGGCTTCTGCTCGGTCTCGCTCACGCGGGAACCTCCTTGGGCTCGATCTGGGCGAGGCGAGCCTCGACGAAGCTGGGAACGGTGCGCTCGAAGTAGAACGACAGGAACGGGATGACGCCGCCGAGGGCGATCAGCAGGAAGCGGCCGAAGGAGAAGCGCAGCAGGCGCCACAGCACGAAATCGCAGGCGAGGTAGAGCACGTAGAACCAGCCGTGCATGATCAGGATGATCGTCGACACGTTGACGCCCGTGATGTCGGCCTGCGGGGTGAGGGCGAGGAACCCGTCCTGGCCGCCGACCTCGATGTCGCCACCCAGGCCGTAGCGGGTGACCATCATCACGACGAGCGCGATGAGGAAGAACCCGGTAACGTACGACGACACCTTGTAGGCGGTGAGCGTCTTGCGGATGCGGGGGACGTCAGAGGGGCGCGGGCCGAGGGGCATAGCCCCAGTTTACCGGGCGAGAACTGGGCTTCAGCCCCGCGCTCGGGCCGAGGCCACGCGGGCGGCGTCAGGCTGACGCGGCCGCGGCGGCTTCCTGCCGTTCGTGCTCCTCGAGCTCCCACGCATCCTTCACGAGACGCCACCAGAGGAAGATCGCGAAGCCGGCGAAGACCGCCCACTCGATCGCATAGAAGATGTTGAGCCAGTTGATCTCCTGCTCGAGCGGCGGCGGAGGCGCATCGATCTGCGTGAGGCCCGCGACGGGCTCGTCGGTGATGACGTAGCCGCCGAAGATCCCGGCCTCGTCGACGGTCGACCACAGGTTCGCGAAGGCGGCGGGAGACATCGAGCTCAGCTCGCCCGCCTCGAAGTCAGAGTTCTGAGGGGCCTCGCCCATGACGTAGCGACCCTCGATGGTGACCACCTCACCAGCGGATGCTTCGGCCTCGAGCTCGGCCGCGGCATCCGTCACCTCGTCCTCGTCGGCGGACCACCCGAGTGCCACGGCGAGCCCCGCCCCGTCGACCGTGGTGAGGTGCCCCACGAGCCAGAACCCGGGATCGTCGTCGTGGTAGCGCTCGCTCAGGACGAGCGTGTCATCCGGCACCCAGGTGCCATCGACCGACACCAGCTGGCCATCGTGCGCGGCGGCGACGGGACCCTGCGGCTCCGCGAGCTCCGCGAGGGGCGCGGTCGTCTCGGTCTCGCGCGTCACGATCTCGCCCGAGGCGAAGCTGCGTTCGAGCTGCCACTGGCCGAGGGCCGCGAATGCGGCGGCGACACCGAGTGCCAGGAACAGCGCGGCGATCCACCGCGGCCGACGCGCCACCGACCACATGCTGCTGCTCACCGCACCAGCCTAACGGCGTGCGGCTGGGCACTCTCTGCCGTGCCGATGCCGCACGTTGGATGCGCGGCGCTCCGAACGTCGGATGACCGGGTTTCGGACAGATGATCGTGCCGCGGCGCGATCATCTGTCCGAAACTCAGTCATGCGCGCGGGAAGCGAGGCGCCGGACGACCGGGAGGTTCGAGGAAGCACCCATCACAACGAGATGTCGGGGGCTTCCAGCCGCACGCGGTCGGCGGATGCGTCATCCGGTTGCTGCTGGCTGGCGCGCTCCGCCTCGACCCGGCGCAGGTAGTGCTGCACCTCGCTCTCGACGCGTTCCTCGCTCCAGCCGTGCACGCGGGCCATGAGCCGCGCGGCGACCGGGGCGGCCGAGACGCCGCGGTCCCACGCCTCGATCGAGATGCGGGTGCGGCGGGCAAGCACGTCATCGAGGTGCAGGGCGCCCTCGTGCGAGGCCGCGTAGACGACCTCCGCCTCGAGGTAGTCGTCGGCACCCGGCAGCGGGGTGTTGAGCGAAGGATCTTCGCGCATGATGTCGAGCAGCTCATCCGTGAGCGTCCCGTAGCGGTTGAGCAGGTGCTCGATGCGCACCTTGTGCACCCCGAACGCGCGGGCGATCTTGGCGCGCTTGTTCCATGCCGCCTGGTAGCCCTCGGCGCCGAGCAGGGCGATGTCTTCGGTCGTGCTGCGCGGCACACGTCCGTCGAGGGCTGCGGATGCGGCATCCACCGCGTCCTTCGCCATCACCCGGTAGGTGGTCCACTTGCCGCCCGCGACAACCACAAGGCCGGGAACCGTGTGGGTGACGATGTGCTCGCGCGAGAGCTTGGAGGTCTCGTCGGACTCCCCCGCGAGCAAGGGCCGCAGCCCCGCGAAGACGCCCTCGACGTCGTCGCGCGTGAGCGGCACCGCGAGCACCCGGTTGACGTGCTCGAGCAGGTAGTCGATGTCGGCGGCCGTCGCTGCGGGGTGCGCCTTGTCGAGGTCCCACTTGGTGTCGGTCGTGCCGATGAGCCAGTGCCGCCCCCACGGGATGACGAAGAGCACGCTCTTCTCCGTGCGCAGCAGCAGGCCGACCTTCGACTGGAAGCGGTCGCGCGGCACGACGAGGTGGATTCCCTTCGACGCCCGCACCTTGAAGGTGCCACGCTCGCCGACCATGCGCTGCGTGTCATCCGTCCACACGCCCGTCGCGTTGATGACCTGCCGCGCCTTGATCTCGAAGACCTCATCGCTCAGGAGGTCGCGGGCCGTGACGCCGACGACACGCTGCCCCACCTTGAGAAAGCCCTCGACCCGCACCCGACTCGCGACCTTCGCCCCGTAGGACGAGGCCGTGCGCGCAAGGCTCGACACATAGCGGGCGTCGTCGACCTGGGCGTCGTAGTAGGTGATGCCGCCAGCGAAGGCGTCATTCTTGAGGCTCGGGATGCCGCGGAGCACCTGCCGCTTCGTGTGGTGCCGGTGGTGGGGCACGCCGGGCGGGCGGTTGCCCGTGCGGGCGAAGAGGTCGTAGAGCACCATGCCGGCGCCGATGTAGAAGCGTTCGACGATGTTGCGCACGGGGTAGAGGAAGCGCACCGGCTTCACCAGGTGCGGGGCGATGCGCTGCAGCAGCAGGCCGCGCTCGATGAGCGCCTCCCTGACCAGCCTGAAGTCCAACTGCTCCAGGTAACGGATGCCACCGTGCACGAGCTTCGAGGAACGGCTCGAGGTGCCCGAACCCCAGTCGCGCGCCTCCACCATGCCGACGCTCAGCCCGCGGGTGACGGCATCGAGCGCGCAGCCCGTGCCGACGATTCCGCCGCCGATGACGAGCACGTCGAGTTCCCGGGTGCGAAGGGCCTCGATCGCGGCCTCGCGCTCCTCGGGTCCCAGCTTGGACGAATGACTGACCGTCATGCGGCTCCCCTCTCTCCGTGGCCGATGCTAGTCCGGGAGGGTCGGCGGCGGCTGGGTGGCCTAGTGGGGAACGTAGGGCGCGACGACCACGTCGACGCGCTGGAACTCCTTGAGGTCAGAGTAGCCCGTCGTCGCCATCGAGCGCTTGAGGGCACCGACGAGGTTCGACTTGCCGTCCGCCGTGTCGGAGGGGCCGAAGAGCACCTGCTCGAGGGGGCCGACCTGGCCGACCTCGACGCGGTGGCCGCGCGGCAGCTCGGGGTGGTGGGCCTCAGCACCCCAGTGGTACCCGCCGCCCGGGACATCCGTCGCCCGTGCCAGCGTCGTGCCGAGCATGACGGCGTCGGCGCCCATCGCGATGGCCTTGGCGATGTCGCCGCTCGTGCCGAGCCCGCCGTCGGCGATGACGTGCACGTAGCGGCCGCCGGACTCGTCCATGTAGTCGCGACGGGCGCCCGCGACATCCGCCACCGCCGTCGCCATGGGGGCGTGGATGCCGAGGCTCGCGCGCGTGGTCGAGGCTGCGCCGCCGCCGAAGCCGACGAGCACGCCGGCCGCACCCGTGCGCATGAGGTGTAGCGCGGGCGTGTAGCCGGCCGCGCCGCCGACGATGACGGGCACGTCGAGCTCGTAGATGAACTTCTTGAGGTTGAGCGGCTCCTGGTTCTGGGAGACGTGCTCGGCGCTCACGGTAGTGCCGCGGATGACGAACAGGTCGACACCCGCCTCGACGACGGTCTTGTAGAGCTGCTGCGTGCGCTGGGGGGAGAGCGAACCGGCGACCGTGACGCCGGATGCCCGGATTTCGGCGATGCGCGCCGTGACGAGCTCGGGCTTGATGGGCTCCGCGTAGATCTGCTGCATGCGACGCGTCGCCTCGGCGGCGGGAAGCGTGCGGATCTCCTCGAGCAGCGGCTCGGGGTTCTCGTAGCGCGTCCAGACACCCTCGAGGTCGAGCACGCCGAGTCCGCCGAGCTGGCCGATGCGGATGGCGGTCTCGGGCGAGACGACCGAGTCCATGGGGGCGGCCAGGATGGGCACGTCGAAGGTGAAGGCGTCGATGGTCCAGTTGACCGAGACATCCTTCGGGTCGCGGGTGCGCCGGTTCGGCACGATCGCGATGTCATCGAACGCGTACACACGGCGTGACCGCTTGGCGCGGCCGATCTCTATCTCCTGCACCGGCCCAGCCTAGCGCGAGCCCCTGTCACGCGGCCCGGAACTACCAGCCGGGGTAGCCAGCGCAGGCCGTCGAGAGCAGGTTCACGCCCGACTCCTGGTCGGCGAACGCCCTCCACGCGGCCTCGGCGTCGCCCGCCCTGGCCGCCTCCTCGAGCGCGTCGATGTTCGACGGCGCTCCCCCGGCCCACTGGCGGTAGCTCGGGTTGTCGATGCCGTCGGCGCCCTCGTTCGCGACGGCACGCAGGCGCTGCACGACGGGGAGCACGGCGCCCAGCCTGCTCGCGTTGCCCTGCACCTCGATCATGAGCGGCGTCAGCTCGAGGATGATGTCGCGGAGCCGGTCACAGCGTTCGGCGAGTACGTCGTTCATGAGGTCCTTTCGTCGCGTGCGTCGCGAGTCTATCGAGCGGCCCCCGTCTTGGGGCCACAGGGCCGGTAGAATCCTGACGGCCACGGGCATCCGTCGGTCATCTCCAGCGGAAGGGTGCCCGTGAGCCTGTATGAGAGCGTGTTCGCCGCGAACCCCGACTTCGAGCGGCGGCGCTCATGGCCCCGCACGGTGCTCGCGCTCGTGCTGGCTGCCATCGCCGCGTCCGCCCTCGTGTGGCTCATTCTGAACTTCGCCGACGTGCAGCGCGGCGCCACCGAGCAGGCCGAGCGCTCGGTCGTGCTGCGCAACGAGGTCTTCACCCGCGTCGCGCCACTCGGCGGCCTCGTGATCGCCGCCGTCGCGACGCCGTGGCTGCTGTGGTGGGCCGCGACCGGATGCCACGTATGGGTGCGACGGGAGACCGGAGCGCGGCTGCGTCGCCGTGCCGGCGTTGGTTTCGCGGGCGGGGTGCCGACCATGAAGTCGCTGCACGCCCGCTTCGCGACGGGAGACCCGGGCGTCTACACCCCAGTGCCGGAGGCCCGAGCGGACGGCATCGTCGAGGTGTGGGACGTGCCCGAGGACTCGATCGCCTACGTCGGCATGTCGGTCGGCCGCTCGCGCAAGTCCGTCGTGCCCGCCGAACTCATCGTCTTCACCGGCCGGCCCTACGAGGCACTCGGAGCGGCGCTCAAGAACCAGCTGCACCGCCCCCTGCCCGAAGACCAGAACCCCATGCGCGGCGTCACCGACGCGGCGCCCGTCGTCACCTCAGCGGTCGAAGCGACCTCACCGGAGGCTGTGCTCGCGGCCGAGGCATCCGACGCCAAACTGCAGAAGTGGGCCGCTTACCGGCAGGGCGGCGGGGTGCAGGAGGATCAGGTCGACACGGCCGGGATCGCCCGCGCGCGACGCTGGAACACGATCATCCTCGCCGTGAGCGCTGCCCTGCTGCTGGGTGGCGCCGTCGGCCTCGTCGTGCTGTTCACCTCCTCGGGGGTGCGGGTGAGCCTGCCGATCGTGCTGGCGATCTTCCTGCTGCTGCTCGGGCTCGTCTTCGTGCCACGGATGCTTCGCCTCCGCCGGAACCTGCAGCACCCGGATGCCACGATGAGCGTCTCCACACAGGGCATCACACTCCCGGGGGTCGGCCTCATCGCATGGGGCGAGCTCGTCGGGCTCGTCTACCTCGACGACACGGCTCGCACGAACACGGCGCTCCGTGTGCCGATCACCGGCTGGGGCGCACGCCTGGCCTTCCGTGCGGGCGAGGGATCGATCGGCCTGACGATCGGCGTGCGCGACGGGGCCGCCCTGCGGGAACGTAGCGGGGCGCGCATCCGCCTCTGGAACGCCACCCCCGAGGGCACCCGCGCTGGCGACCTCACGGTTCCCCTCGACGTGCGGCTCACCCCCGACGCCCGCGAACGCTTCGTCGCCGCCGTGCGCGGTGGGGCCATCGCGGCCGGGGTGCCGTTCCACGTCGCGAACGGCACGATCGACTACGCCAAGAGGGTCGGGCGGATGCTCGACCCGAAGTGGCCCGCAGAGCTGCGGTAGGGGCGTCCGGGGCGCTCTTCCGCGCTGTGCGCTGCTGCTCACGCAGTCGGCCTGCGGTTAACAGCAAACAATCGCCGTGCCGCCGCGGCGGGTCGACCCCGCATTGCGGCGTGTCTCCTCAAAACCTTGCCGCTAACCGCGCCGCGTCGAACCAGGGTCCGGCGCCAGGAGCTGCCGCGCTGCTGTAGGAAACGTCAGGGCTTGACAGGGTGCTTGCAGGAGAAGGTCGTCGTGTTGTCACTTTCGGCACTCATCGGTTCACAGTCTGCGCTCATCCCGCTGAGCGTGTGTCCGCGCCTCCGCAAAGTATCCAGCCGGAGTGCGCTTCCCCGCGCGGAACGCGTCGAGCAGCTGCGCGAACGTCATGCTCGAGTTGCCCCAGAGTGCCGAGCCGTCGGCGGCCAGGATCAGCGAGGACCCGCCGCGCACCGGGTTGACCGCGTAAACCGCGCCAGCCTCCGCAAGTACACGGTGGTGGTCGATCACGACCTGCTCGTCAACGTTGAGGTAGCCGGCCAGCTGAAGGATCTGCTCCCTGCTGATGCCCCTCGAGTTCTCGCGCTTCCACTGCGTGTACGTGCCGAAATCTATGATCTGGAGTGCGCCGGAGCGGCCACGATACCGCGCCTGGTACTCCTTCCAAATTCAGGAAGTGCTCGCCGCCCATCACCCCAGGCGACGTGGAACCCGGCGTCGGTCTTCTCGACCTTGACACCGCCGGGAAGATCGAAGAGGTACCGGCGCGTCACGAACCGAGAGAACTCTAGGAGTAAGAAGGATTCGACCGCCTCCATTCGCGCGAGAAGGCGGGGATGAAGCATCGCGGTCACTCCGCGTCGCTAGTGGTCGGATGCCGCTACAGCGCGCAACTCCGCCAGCGTGCTTGCTCCCCCAATTGAGGTAGCATCCGCCACACCCGCCCCGGGGTTCTGGCGAGTTCGGGCGCACAGCACGTGAACCGCCTCCGACGGCGAGAGCCCTTCTGCTTTCTGCTGCTGCAACAACTGAACCCAGGCTATTTTCGCGCTGCGGCCTTCCCTTCCGGCAGTAGCCGCAGGCGCGAAGCCTGCCGCTCCCTCAGCATCGGAAAACCAGAGATAGCCGAGGAGGGTCTGGTCACGTTCCACCCTCAGGTAGCGCACGGGGCCTTCCGCGGAAACGGCAAATCGGTCTGGAGCGCTCACTACCCGGAAGTGAAGGTCTTCGGTCTTCCAACCTTCGCCGGTCGCTGGCTGGTCGCTCACGGGATCACCTCTGCATAGATCTGATACTGGCCATTCGAGTCGAGGACGACCCGGTCTACACGGTACTCCGCTCCACGGCCGAGAAGGACCTCGCGCTCTGTGGCCCCAAAAGCCGAAACTTTTTCCATGTAAAGCGCCGGGTATCCCTGCGGCACCTTCAGATGCAACACGGCGTCCTTGTTCGCAAAAGCGGCCGTACCGAGAGACGTCGACGTGTAGGCCGGGTCGCTCAGGGTGATACCTACCAAGTCCTCAGGATCCATGTTGAGGTGATCGAGGTTCGTACCCCGCTCCACAACAACCGTTTCAGGAATCGGCTTACCTGCCAACGCTTCGTCAATCAGTCTGATGTCGTTGTTGATGTGACTCGTCGCTCCGGTACCCGTTCGTAGCGCCGCGTTGATCTCTTTGTAAGAGGGATCGTGAGGCGGGTCGGTCGTGTAGTCGTAAAGCGCATCCTTCTGGTCCGCAGGAAGGTTCTGCGCATACTCGTTCCAAGTGTCAGCCCCATACTGGGCAGCCGTGGCGTTGTCAGGGAATACCTTTGCTCCGCGCGACAGCTCCTCCAGAGCTGTCTTCATCTGGTCTTCGGGATCTAGTGCATTGAACTCCTCCGGCGACAGATTCTCCGGCGGCCTCCCGCCTTCGCTCTGCCCGGCATCTCCCCTATCACTCTCGGAGGGTGTCGAATCAGGGGCTCCGGCCTCAGACGAAGAGGAGTCGGACGAGTCCGGGCTGCCCTCAGCCATGCCAGGAGCGGCCGACGGGGCCTCGGGCGTGCCAGGCGTGCCCATCGAGGGGGCCGTCGGAGTGCGGCTGCTGCCGGAGACCGGGTTCGTGAAGTTCACGATCTTCGGGCTCACGGCGGCGATGCCGGCTGCCATCGCTGCCGCATCCTCCGGGTCGAAGCCGTCGGGCGACTCCGGCGCATCCGACTCGGGCGCGTTTGAGAACTCGACTGGGGGCACAGGGCCGTCAGTGTCGAGTGGCGCGTCTGTGTCGGGGAGGTTCGAGAACTCGACCGGGGGCACAGGGGCGTCCGAGTCGACGGGAGTGTCGGACTCGGGTGCGTTCGAGAACTCCGCTGGCGGCACGGGGCCATCGAGGTCGACCGGCGCGTCCGTGCCCGGCGCGTGCGAGAACACTGGGGCGCGACCAAGCGGTGCGGCGCCCGCGGGAGCGTCGGATGCCGTGGGTGCCTCGGGAGCGCTGGGCGCCTCGGGAGCAACCGGACTCTGCGGAGCGGGGGTGCTCGGAGCCTCAGGCGAGCTCGGCGTCGAGGGAACGTCAGGCGAGTTCGGCGTGGAAGGCGCCTCCGGCGCGGTGGGGGTGCTGGGTGCTTCCGGCGTCGAGGGGGTGCTCGGAGTCGACGGACCTTCCGGCGTGCTGGGCGTCGACGGCGCCTCGGGGGTCGAAGGCGCGGAAGGTGCCTCCGGCGTGCTGGGTGTCGAGGGCGTCTCGGGGGTCGACGGAGTGGACGGCGCCTCCGGCGTCGACGGGGTGGAGGGCGATTCCGGGGTGCTCGGGGTCGAAGGCGCTTCCGGCGTGGACGGCACCTCGGGGGTGGACGGTGCTTCCGGCGTGGACGGGGTCTCCGGCGTTGACGGCACCTCTGGGGTGTTCGGGGCTTCCGGCGCGGACGGCGTCTCGGGGGCCGAAGGGGCCTCGGGGGTGGACGGCACGTCCGGCGTACCGCCGTTGCCACCACCATTGCCGCCACCGCCGCCGCCAGGCGTGGGCCCTTCGCCGCCACTCGGCACATCGACCGAGGGACCGCCGGCAGGAGGTGCGCTGCCGCCACCGCCGCCGCCGGGCGTAGGTGCGTTGGAGCCGTCGACATTCACCGGGGAGGGCGAGCTGGGGCTCGAGGAGCCGCCACCGTTGCCTCCAGACGGGGTGGGTGCGTTGACCTCGGGGGTGGTGACCGTGGAGGTACCGCCTCCGCCACCCGAACCCGTGTTGGTCTGGGTGTGGCCACGTCCGCCGAGCGCAGGCCGCATCACACCGCCGAGGATAGTGCCGCCGACCATGGCCGAGAGCGGGTTGAAGCCGCCCTCGGGCATCGTCAGGCCGAACTCCGTCGTGTAGGAGACGAGGCCATCCGTGGCACCTTCGGCCGTGCCCGCAATCACGTTGCGCCCCACTCGGTTGGAACTGCCCGCGACGACGTTGCCGACGGGGCTGGAAGCCGTGCCGCCGAGGAAGCTTGCGGCGCCGGCGACCCAGACGCTCTGGCTCTCGTAGTCGGAGTCGATTGCGCCGCGGACGGAGTTGACACTCGCCTGCACGGTGATCGTGGCGACAGCGCTCTGTGCACCTTCGGCGACCGCGCGGAGCAGCCCGCGGAGGAAGAGCTTCTGCGCGGCGACCCACGTCTTCAGCTTGTTGATGAGCATCGCGATCTTGACGATCCAGCGAGCGATCGTCGTGCTGGCCTTCGCCATCATGGCGGCCGTGCCGAGCCCGGCTGTGAGGGGGCCGAGCACGAGCCCGATGCCAATGTCGAGCATGATCTCGGCGACCATCTGGCCGACCATCCACATGAGCTCTTCGCGCGTCTTCTCCACGTTCTCGGCGAAGGAGTCGAGCCCCTGGTGCATGGCATCGGCATTGCCGGAGATGTCGCCGAGGAGCGTGACCACGCGAGTGCGGCAGGCGAGGATGGCGGCCTTCTGCGGGATGTCCATCGACTGGACCGCGGTGAACGAGGAGGAGACGGAGCTCTTCACCTTGGTGAGGTCGGAGCTGAAGGTGTCCCACGCCGTGGCGGCGCTGCGCAGCTTGCCAACGTTCCCCGTGGGGATGACGACGCCCGCTGCGGCGAGTGCGTCTTCGATGAGTTCCTGGAACTCGCCGCCGAATGGGCCGGGCAGGAAGTCGCCGCCGAGGCAGTTGGGGATCGACCGCGCCGAGTACTCGCCCGGTGCCGTCACGGTGATGCTGCACGAGGAGGGGTCCTTGAGCGCGCCGACCATCTCGGCCTGCTTGTAGGCGCGGGCCGTGCCAGTGATAGCGGCGTCGAGCGCGCGAAGCACGGTGACCATGCTGGCCGCGCCCTCGATCACCTTGGGAGCCTCGGTGTCGTAGAACTCGGCGAAGTCCTCCGCGGCGTTGTCGTCGCCGGCCATGCCGGACGAGCCCGCGAGCGAGGAGGTCACCGAGGTGATGTAGGAGCGCAGGTCGGATGCGATCGAGTGCAGGTCGTCGCCGTCGCCGGCGAGAACAGTGGGATTGACCCTCACGTGTGTCATGTGTACTCCTAGGCCCCGAGTCCGGAACGGATCTTGGACCAGCTCTCGTCGACGTCGTCGATCGTGCTCTCATACGCCGTCAGCGCCGCCTCGGCGAGCTTCTGCAGCTGCTCGGTCTGCAGGCGAAGGGTCTCGGCGTTGACCGCCCACATCTCGAAGGTCGAGAGGAACTGGGTCATCGCCGGCCCCTGCCATTCGGCGGGGAGCATGTAGGCGAAACCACCGGCCCCCTCACGCAGTGCCCCCGTGTAGGTGATGAGTGAGGTGAGGGTCTCGTTGAGCGACCGCAGCGCCTCGATGTCGACCTTCTGCTCAGCCATCCGTCTCGCCCTCCGCCTGCTGCGCCGCGGCCGCGGCCGTGTCGTTGCTGCCCTTGTTGTCACCTTGCGACTGCGCCGCGCGGGCGGCGATACTGCCGCCGGCGATGAAGGAGCCGCCGCTGCCGCTCGACTCGAGCTGTGCCTCGCCGCGGGCCTCCTTGACCTCGGCGGCGTAGCGCCGGCCTCCCGCAACGTTCGTCGAGACGCCCGCAACCCCGGAGACGACCCCCTGGTTGACCTGGCGGCGCCCCGAGAACCCGGACTGCAGGCCCGACTCGTTTGAGGTGTAGCTGGCTTCGGCCGAGCCCAGCTGCACGGCGAGCGTTGTCAGCGATGCCCGAAGCGTGAGGGCGGATGCGTTCCACACTTCCCACTGCTCAGCGAACTTGTCGGCGTCCTCGCCAACCCAGGAGGCGTCGACGACGCCGGAGACGACGCTGGCCGCCTGCGCGACGTGGCTGTCGAAGACGGCGATGACGCCTTGCAGCTGGGCTGCAACCTCACCGAGCGATTGCGCGCGGACGCGGAACTGAACCATGGAATCCCCTGGGGCCGATGGATGAAACTGGGCAGGACGGTGCGCAGCCCCTCAGCGGGGCTGCGCCGGGAGAATCAGCCGCGGAAGGTGCCCGCGATCGAGTTCTCCGACTCCTCGTAGGAGAGTGAGGCCTGGTTGAGCAGGTCGCTGATGCCCGCGAGGCTCTCCTTGAGCTGCAGGGCGGCCTGGTCCCACTGGCCGTAGAGCTCGTTGAAGCTCTGCGACGCCGACCCGGACCAGTCGCCGCCGACGAGTCCGTCGACGAGGGCCTTCAGGTTCTGTAGCTGGGACTCGATCGACTGCGAGCCCGACGAGAGCTGGCTGGCGACGCCGGCAAGCGATTCGGATGTCACACGGATTTCGGCCACGGGTACCTCCAGTTAGCGAGAGAAAAGCGGGCGGAATCGCCGCCGTGTTTGTGAGAATACCTTGTGCCGTTTCTGGGGGCCATGGGGAGCACTCCCCATGCCTGTTGAACGGAGGCTCAGCCGGCGGAGATTTCGGCCGAGACATCCCCCAGCCAGATGCGATCGCCCGCCGCGACGGCGACGGCGCGTCCCTCGACGAGCGGGGTGCGGGCGCCCGCACGCTCAACCGCGCTGCCGTTGGCCGAACCCATGTCGGTCACGGTCGCGGCGCCGTCGCGCACCGTGAGGGTGAGGTGCACGCGGGAGACCGAGCGGGTCGTGTCTTTGACCTCGACCGCCTGGGCGCCCGAGTTCTGGGCGGCCGACTGCGGCACGCGCCCGATGACGGCCGTGCCCGACACGATGGCGCGGTCGCCCGTGCTGAAGTGCAGCTTCACGGCCGTGAGTGGCTGCGGGGCGGATGTCGCGGGCGCGGCGACGGGCGCCGACTCCGCTGGAGCGGCCGGCGTTGACGCGACGGGCTCGGGGGCGCCGCCGATGGGCGGAGGCAGCGGCACGGGCGTGTTCGGCGCTGCGGGACGGCTCTGGGTCGCGGGAGTCGGGGCGCCGGTCGCTACGGGCTGCTGGATGCCGGAGGGCACGGGCGGGTATGCGCCCGCGACGAGCTGCCCGCACGACAGGCAGAACATGCTGTTCGGGCGCAGTTCGCTGTCACAGTAGGCGCAGCGAGCCGACATCAGCAGAAACCCCTCGATCGAATTCGCGCGTGCCCGGCGCGGGGCCGTCGTGCGCGTGGAACAAGCAAAGTCTAGTTACCGTCGGCCCACACGACGCTGGGGGCCACGGAGCCTCTACTGTCGCACATCGGGAACCTGCACGGGCATCCAGCCGCCGTCTCGAAGCAGCACGCCGCCGCCCGGCGTCTGCGACCCGAGCATGTAGCGCGGAATCTGCGTGCCGAAGAGCTGCGCCCCCACCATGGCGTTGGTGGGCGAGAGCACGATGCCGTGCCGCGCCTTCTTGGCCGCGACGATCGCGCCCCCGAAGAGCGTCGAGGCGGCATCCGCATCGACACCGACGCAGAAGGTCGAGAGCGACGCGACGCCCGTGATCGCCTGCTCGAGCGGCGACTGCTTGAGCATCTCGGCGTCGTCGACGAGCACGCTCACCGTGCCGCCGCCAGCCGCCTGCGCGACCGAGCCGACGAGGTCCATCAGCTGCTGCGCGTCCATGTCGGGCGCCCGCACGATCTCGAGCGAGTGACCCGTCGCGACCTCCGTGAGCACGGAGTCGCGCGGCGCGACCACGACGACCGGCCGCTTCGACCACGCGAGCTGGTGCGCGATCGCGGCGAGGGTGCTCGAGCGACCCGAGCCACGACCGCCGGCGACGATGAAGCCGCCGACATCTGGCCAGTCGAGCGTGATGCGCGAGAGCTCGTCGCCACCGACCGCGACGACGGGCGTCGGCTGCGCGCATCCGGATGCCAGCGGCAGCGCGTAGGACGCCGAGAGCGCGATGTAGGTGGGCAGCGGGTCGACCCGGAACGGGCGCGGCAGGTCCGCGAGCTGCGGGAAGGCGTCGAAGTGGTCGCGCACATGCTCGACGATGGAGCGGAATGCCGCGGTCTGCGCCTCACCGCTCGTGTCACGGCTGATGACGGCGAGCTGCGCCTCGGTGCCCGTCGCGCCGAACATGACGCGGCCGGGCGGCAGGTCGGCGGGTACGTCGCGGATCATGACGCCCGCCGCGCGGTAGTCGTTGAAGTCGCGCATGGGCGTGATGTAGCGGGTGTCGATGAAGCTGGCGATCTTGTCGCCCGTGACGCTGCGGTCGGCCGTGATGAGCACGCGGATGCCCACGGCCGGGCCCTCGCGCAGCACCCGCATCATCTGGTCACGGAACGCCACGAGCTGGTCGGCATCGAGCGTCGAGGCGAGCCGCTCCCACCCGTCGACCGCGAGGATCGCGTAAGGCAGGGCATCCGCCGGATCGGCGACCCGCCGCTGCTCCGTGATGTTCGCGACGCCCGCTCGGGAGAGGAGACCCTGCCTGCGTGCGAGCTCGTCGAGCATCCGCTGCATGAGACGTGGGAGGCGTTCCCCGTCGAGGGGCGTGACGACGGCGCCGCAGTGCGGGGCGTCGGCGAGCGGCAGGAGCGCGCCGTTGCCGTAGTCGGCCGCGTAGAGGTGCAGCTCGGCAGGGGTGAAGCGCTGCACGGCCTGCGCCAGGAGGGTGCGCAGCGCCGTCGTGCGGCCCGAGAGGGCCCCACCCAGGAAGAGCAGGTGGGAGTCGTCGACGAGGTTCCAGCCGAGCATCCGCTGCTTCTGCTCGCCAGGCACGTCTTCGAGGCCGAGCACGAGGGTGTTGTCGGGGATCTCTGCCTGCGTGAAACGGTCGAGCGTGAGGAGCGAGGGCAGCGGCAGCAGCCACGGCGAAGGGTTGCGCGCGATGCCCATCTTCTGTGTCGCCGCGCTGACCAGGTTGACGAGGGCGCGCAGGTCGGTGTCGTCCTGGTCGGCGCGCACGCTCTGGCCCGCCGAGTTGCTCGGGAACTTGGGCGGCGTGCCAAGGGTCGTCCAGTCGATGGGCGCCTTTGGCGGGAGCACGGATGCCGTGCGCTGCACGCCCAGGCGCACGCCGGCAACGCGGGCCGTCTGGAACGCGACGGGTGCCGAGCTGGGCCCCGTGCGCACGTAGCCGCGGCCGGGAGTGTTCGCGCCGATGAGCGCGGCCTCGGCCGAACCGAGCACGTCGTTCGAGTCCCCACGGTCGGTCACGCGGAGGGCCACACGCAGGTTGATGTTGGACTGCATTTCGGGCGTGATAACACCACTCGGTCGCTGCGTCGCGAGCACGAGGTTGACGCCCAGCGAGCGGCCCACGCGGGCGATGCGCACGAGGCCGTTGATGAAGTCGGGGAGCTCGGTCTTGAGCTCCGCGAACTCGTCGATCACGATCATGAGGCGGGCGAGGCCGTGGCGGGCCGCGGCATCCGCATCCTTCGACCAGGCCGCGTCGACATCCTTCGCCGCCAACTCGCGCAGCACGCGCTCGCGGCGCTTGAGCTCCGCATCGAGGGAGGCGAGGGCGCGCTCCGTCTCGCGGGCATCGAGGTTCGTGACCATGCCGACCGTGTGCGGCAGGCGTTCACAGTCGGCGAAGGCCGAGCCGCCCTTGTAGTCGACGAGCACGAAGTTGAGCGCATCGGGCCGGTTGGCCATCGCGAGGGAGATCACGAGGGCCTGCAGGAACTCCGACTTGCCCGAACCCGTCGTGCCAGCAACGAGGGCGTGCGGGCCGTCCTGGGCGATGTCGAGCGCGAACTCGCCATCGGCACTCGCGCCGACGACGACATAGCTGTTGCGCGGGTTGGTGCTCCACCGCGAGATGAGCGCGTCGGGGTCGTCGAGGTCGACGCCGAGGAGCTCCGTGTAGCGCACGCTCGTCGGGAGCATCCCCTCGTCGCCGACGCCGCTGACGTGCTGGATCGAGCAGAGGCTGCGGGCGATCGACTCGGCGCGGGCCGTCGAGAGGCCGTCGAGCAGCACGGTCGGGAAGTAGGCGTCGTCCGTCTCGAAACGGGCGACCGAGCGGTCGGCCTCATCGACCGCGATGACCGTGCGGCACTCCTCGGGGAGGCGCGAGCGGTCGGTGTCGAGCGCGATGACATGGATGCCGAACCGCGGTCCCTTGTCGAGCAGGTTCACCATGCCCGGCAGCATGCGGTAGCGCCGGGCGCCATCGATCACGACGATGAGCTGCTCATCGAAGACGCCGCCCTTGCCGCCCGTCGCGCGCATCCGTGCCTCCAGCACCGCGTTGGCCTCGCGCAGGCGCTCCCGGCGCGTGTCGTCGGTGTTGCCGATCGCGGCGACAACAGCCTCACCCACCTGGGCGTGCGGCAGCCACTGCACCCACGACCAGTCGGCCTGGTTGTCGTGGTCGCACAGCACGAGCACCTGCGCGTCCCGCGGCGAGCGCAGCACGGTGAGGTGGCAGAGCATGGCGCGCGCCGTGTTGCGCACGACATCGAGCGGACCGGCGAGCCCCACGACGCCCGCGCCGAGGTCGGCAGCGATGGGTGCGGGGCCGACGCCGACCTTGCGATCCTCGTGCTTGTCCTTCTGCGAGCCGCCCTCGAAGCGCACGTCGAGCGGCACCTCGGTGACGCCGACGCGCACGTGCAGCGCATCGCGGTCAGCGACGCGTCGCTCCCAGAGGCGCGACAGCGGCTTCGTGGCGATGTCGTAGATCACGACGGGGTCGGGCAGCCGGTACCAGGAGTCGAGGCGCTGCTCCCTCGCGAGCGAGGCGATGCGGGCCGAGGCCTCCTTGATGTCCTGGATCCACTGGGCCTCGGTGCGCTGGCCCTTCTTCTTGGCGAGCTTGCGGTTCGTGAGGAAGGACCCGATGACCATGATGGGCGAGGCCGCCGCCATGAGCAGCATGACGACGCGGCCGAAGAGCACGGCCATCGTGACGCCGAGGATGACGGGGATCGTTGCCGACAGCCACGGCAGCGGCGACTTGTCGGGGTCCTCGGGCTTGTCGCCGGGCAGCGCCACCTGCGGCTGCCGCTGCGTCGGCTGCATGCGCGAGGGTCGGTTGAAGCCACGGGTGCCCGTCACATCGCGCGAGAGGTCGGCATCGGATGCGGGGGCGATGCCGAGGCGGAAGACGCTGCTGCCGACCTGCACGACGTCGGCGGGCACGACATCGACGGGCTCCTCGACCCGCTCCCCGTTCACGTAGACGGGCGTGGAGGAGTCGGCGGGGGCGAGCGTCGCGACGAGCGGGGCGCGGCGACCCTCTGCGGCGGGCTCGGCGGCACCACCGAAGGTGAAGGTGGCGTGCTGGGCGGCGAGGAAGGGGTCGGCGATGCTGAGGTCGGCCGTGGGGGCGCTGCCGATCCCGATCGACACGCCAGCCTGCAGGGCGAAGGACTCGCCCGCGAAGGGGCCGCCCGTCACCTCGAGGCGCGGCTGCCCAGGGAGCGGCTCTCGGCTCGGCGTCGACGGCACGATGGCGCCGTTGAGCACACCCGCGTCAGAGAGCCGGGCATCCTCCGTCGCCGTCGCGATCGCGTGGGGGTGCACCCCGAGCGACTCCGCGACCTCGACGACCGTCGTCGCATCGTCGACCTTGAGCATCCACGACTTGGCCGTCTCTGCCGCCTGTGGGTCCCGCACCGTCAATCGCACGCTCATGCTCCTCCTCGCAAGCCCATCATGCTCCCACCCGATCGAGCAGCCGCACGAAGGCGTCGAACATGCCCGGTGTCTCCTCTGCCGCGCCGTCGGGCGGCGGCAGCCTCGGCACGAGCGCCGAGGTCATGTCATCGTCGGCCCGCGAGGGCACGAGGCCGGTCGTGGGCAGTTCGGCGGCGGACCCGACGAGCGTCACGCTGCCGGTCGCCTGCTCGCCCGCCTCCGAGTAGAGGTGGAACGAGAATTGGTCGGCCCCGGCCGACGCGGTCGGGTGGTAGAGCGCCGTGCCGTCCGGCGAGCAGACGACCGTGCCGTGCACGGCAGCGCCGCATCCGATCAGGCGAAGCTCCTCATCGCCCGCGACCGCGTACTCCCGCAGGTCGAGGGACACGACGTCGGCACCCCGCTCGGCGAAGACGTGCATGGCGCCGAGGCCGCGCTCGCCCGCCCGGTAGAACGACAGCGTGAGGGATGCCGCGGCCGATTCCTGCCCTAAGTCATCGAGCACGACCACACCGAGTTCGACGGGGCCAACGTGGTCAGGCGCGGCAGCGAAGACGAGGTGAGTCGCGGTCGCCCACCCGATGCCCGCCTCGCGGGGTGCCACCGAGTCGACCGTGACGGTCATGCCCGTGCAGACCTGGCACTCGATGTCGAGATCGGAGAAGGGCAGCATGACGCGGGTTCCCGCCGCGAAGGGGTAGCCGTAGGCCTGGTCGGGCAGCACGGGCACAGGCGGGGGCGCAAGCGTGACGATGTAGTCGACCGTGAGCTGCACGGCACCATTGCCGAGCGCAAGCGGCACGACGACGGTGCCGAAGTCGGGGTCGTAGACGGGCGCGGCGAAGGTCACCGATTGCGCTTCGCAGGCCGTCACCAGATCGGATGCCGCGAGCGCGGCAGCGCAGTCGGTGAACGCCCAGTGCTCGGCCGGCTTCACCTGGGCCTCGCCCTCGTAGGGGATCGCGACCGAGTTGGCGCCCGTGTAGGTCGCGGCCGTGGCATCCGTCGCCGGAATCTGCACCGCGGCAACGAGGGCGCAGGCGAGCAGCAGCACGACG
The DNA here is from genome assembly GCA_015234465.1 of Salinibacterium sp. GTDB lineage: Bacteria > Actinomycetota > Actinomycetes > Actinomycetales > Microbacteriaceae > Homoserinimonas. The sequence continues at coordinate 648,471 of JADGNA010000008.1, forward strand.
ATGCGCGCGCGTGCCGCAGCCTTCACGGAGTACCTCCCTCTTGCGGGACAGGCCCGCCGCCCCCGACGACCTTATGCTAGTGACACCCCGACTGGGGGTCTCGCACATCATCCGAGGAGGCGCATGAGCATCGAGCAGGCCCAGCGCAGCGCGCCGCCCGTGCGGATGCAGCTCGGCACCGCGCCCGGACAGCCCTCGCTCCACAGCCCCTCGCTCTCGGCTCCCGCCGACGCCCCGCCCCGCAAGCGCGAGCTCATGTCGGGCGCCGCCGTGCTGCCCGAGCTGGCCGAGGCGCCCGTCGCGGAGCGCAAGTGGTGGAAGCATCCGGCCTTCATCGTCTCGATCATCACGACCTTCCTCGCGCTCGTCACCGCGATCGTGCTGCTCATCGTCGGCATCGTGACGGATGACACGGCCCGCGTCTCCGGCCTCGGCCTCGACCTCGGCACGGGCAACGCCCAGCTCTCCTGGGATGGCCCCGACGTGCCCTACTCCCTCTACGCCGTCGCAGGATCGGGTGACGTGACCGACCTCTCGCAGCCCTTCGTCAAGGGGCGCGAGGCGTGGCTCCCGGTCGGCCTCGGGCAGTTCGACGAGGAGACCTGCTTCGTCGTGCGCCCCGCGAGCATCACCGACGACGTGAGCCTCAGCGCCGACACGCTCGCGAGCCAGGGTGCCCAATCCGCCTGCGTCGCCAACGCCCGTGAGTAGGCGAGGGATGCGCGTGCGCGCGATCACCGCGGCCGTCGCCATGGGCCTCCTCCTGAGCGGATGCACCGGCCAGCCCGACCCCGAACCGCCGCCTCCGCCGGAGGGCGTCGACCTCTCGGCGATCGACCCCGACGACACGGAACGCAACGGCGTCTGGTACCTGAGCGGGGAGGACGCCCTGCGCCAGGTCATCGATGCGGCGCGCAAGGCCGGCGGCGTCACGATGGAGGGCAGCGTCACCGAGCGGCTCGTGCTCGGCGAGGATGCTCCCCCGACGCCGGGCCGCAGCATCCGTCTCTCGGTGCAGGGCACGCCGAGCGACTACACCGCGAGCGTGACGGCCGGCGCGATCGGCGTCGAGATCATCGCTGCGGAGGGTGCCGCGCACGTGACGGGCAACCGGGCGCTTGCGGCGGTGACGGGCGTGCCCGAGATCGCGGAGGGCTTCGTGTGCGTCACGCCAGGTGACCCCCTGCTGACACAGTGGGGTCCGCTGCTCTCCCCCGCCGAGTTCCTCACGAACATCGTCGACTCCGGCGCCGTCACGGCGAGCGCGACCCCGCCCCGCGAGGGGGCCGAGACGGTCGACATCGTGCTCGACTCCGGCGGCTCGCCCCTCGGCGTGCTGACCGTCTCGGCCGTTGGCAAGCCGCTGCCGCTGCGGTTCGACGGCGCCGACACCTCCGGCGAGGCGGGGCTCACCTTCACGGGCTGGGGTGAGGCATCCGAGATCCCGGAGCCGTCGCCCGTCGCGCGCGGCTGCTGAGTGATCGCGCCATGACACAGCACACGGGGCACGCCGTCAGCGTGCGCGGCCTGCGCAAGCAGTACGGCAGCTTCGCCGCGGTCGACGGCGTCGACTTCGAAATCGTGCGCGGGGAGACCTTCGCCCTGCTCGGCCCGAATGGCGCGGGCAAGTCGACGACGATCGAGATCCTCGAGGGCTACCGCGACCGCACGTCGGGCGAGGTGAGCGTGCTGGGCGTCGACCCGCAGAAGGGCGGGCTCGCGTGGAAGGCCCGCCTCGGCATCGTGCTGCAGGACTCGGGCGAGAGCGGCAACGTGACCGTGCGTGAGCAGCTCAGCCACTTCGCCGCGCTCTACCCCAACCCTCGCGGCGTCGAGGAGACGATCGCCGCCGTCGGGCTCGAGGCGAAGGCGGGAACGCTCATCCGCAGGCTCTCCGGCGGCCAGCGACGCCGAGTGGATGTCGCGCTCGGCATGATCGGCCGGCCGGAACTGCTCTTCCTCGATGAGCCGACCACGGGCTTCGACCCGCAGGCGCGCCGCCAGTTCTGGAGCGTCATCCGCAGCCTCAAGGACGACGGCACGACCATCCTGCTCACGACCCACTATCTCGACGAGGCCGCCCAGCTGAGCGACCGCGTCGGCATCATCGCGGGCGGCACGCTCCTCGACATCGGCACGGTAGACCAGATCGGCGGGGCGGATGCCCGTGTGCCCGTCGTGCGCTGGCTCGAGCACGGCGTGCTCCACGAGGAGCGCACGACGGAACCCGGACGACTCACGCACGAACTCGTGGCGCGGCTGGGCGAACCCGAGGGGCTTGAGGTCATCAGACCCAGCCTTGAAGACGTGTACCTGCAACTCGTCGGCTCCCACGAGGTGCTGGCATGAGCCGCACGCTCGCGCTCGGCGCGCGACGCATCGGCTACGAGATCCGCGCCTACTTCAGGCAGGGCGATGCGGTGTTCTTCGGCTTCCTGTTTCCCATCGTCATGCTGACGATCTTCGCGGTCGCCTTCAGCGAGGCCGAGTTCGGGCGGGATGCCGACGGCAACGTCGTCAGCGCGGCCGTCTTCTACCTGCCCGCCATGCTCGCCGCGGGCGTGCTGCTGAGCGGACTGCAGAACATGGCGCTCGACATCGCGACCGAGAAGAGCGACGGCACCCTCAAGCGCCTCGCCGGCTCTCCCCTGCCCGTCATCAGCTACTTCATGGGCAAGATCGGGCAGGTGCTCGTCTCGGGCATCCTGCAGGCGATCCTCCTGCTCGTGATCGCCGCCGTCGCCTTCGGGGTCGACCTTCCCGACTCCCCTGAGCGCTGGCTCACCTTCGTCTGGGTGTTCCTGCTCGGCATCGCCACGAGTGCGATCCTCGGCATCGGGCTCAGCGGCATCCCCCGCAGCGGCAAGAGCGCGAGCGCCGTCATCATCCCCATCGTGCTCGTGCTGCAGTTCATCTCGGGTGTGTACCTGCAGTTCTCGATGCTGCCCGACTGGTTGCAGAACGTGGCATCCGTGTTCCCGCTCAAGTGGATGGCGCAGGGTATGCGCTCAGCCTTCCTGCCCGATGAGCTGAAGGTGCTCGAGCAGGGCGAGACGTGGAACCTGCCCGGCATCGCCATCGTCCTGGCGATCTGGCTCATCGTGGGGCTCGTGCTGGCGCGACTCAGTTTCCGGTGGATCCGCAAGGACAGCTGAGCGGCGTCGCTCCTAGAGGTCGAGGCCGACCAGCACGGGCTCGGGCTGCAGCCGCACCCCGAACTCGCCCATGACGCGGGTCTGCACGAAGCGCGCGAGCTCTGCGATCTGCTCGGCCGTCGCGCCACCACGGTTGACGATCGCGAGCGTGTGCTTGCTCGAGATCGCGGCGGCGGAACCCGGCAGCGAGAAGCCGCGACGGATGCCCGAATGCTCGATCAACCACGCAGCGCTCAGCTTGACCCGGGCTTCGGCCGCGCGCGCCGGGGGCAGGCCGTCGAGCAGGTGCACCTGGTCGAGCGGCACCACGACAGGGTCGGGCTCAGGGTCGAGGCTCCAGCGCGGCGCATCCCACGGGAGCGCCGCCGCGAAGGATCCCGTGACGATCGGGTTCGTGAAGAACGAGCCCGTGCTCACCGAGTCGGGGTCATCATCCGACAGCACCATGCCCTTCGAGGAACGCAAGCGCAGCACGGCCTCCCGCACCTCGCGGATCGGCCGGCGCTCCCCCAGCTCTGCCCCGAGCGCGGACGCCAGCTGGGCGTAGGCGATCGGCGCGCTCAGCTCCCCACGCTGCAGGCGCATCTCCACCGCGAGCACGACGCCCTGGCGGCCCGCCTTGATCTTCGACATGCGGTAGTCGAGGCCGAGGTCGGATGCCGCGATCGTCGACACCTCGCCCGTCAAGTAGTCGAGGAAGTCGATCGAGACCAGGGTGTCTGAGAGCTCCGCACCGTAGGCGCCGATGTTCTGGATGGGGGCGGCCCCGACCGATCCGGGGATGCCGGCGAGGGCCTCAAGCCCCGAGAGGCCCGCGCCGACGGTGCGAGCAACGAGCTCGTCCCACGACTCGCCCGCCTGCACCCGGATCGTGACCGGGTCGCCCTCGGCCGCGGCATCCGCGCCCTCAAGCCCCTCGATGCCGCGCGTCAGCACGTGCACCGCCCAGCCGTCGAAGCCCTCGTCGGCGACGAGCATGTTGGAACCACCGCCGAAGACCAGCCAGGAGTCGCCCGTCGACCAGACGTCGAGCATGACGCTCACCAGCTCGGCGGGGTCGCGAACCTCAATGAATTCACGGGCCTCGCCACCGACCCGCGTCGACGTGAGTTGGGAGAACGCGGTCACTTCGGCAGCGCCACCAAGACCTGCGCCTTGCCCAGCACCGTCTGCTCACCGAAGGTGACGGTCAGGTCGATGCGGGCACCATCATCCGTCAACGCGCCCACCTTGGCGCTCACGTTGATGACCGCGCCGAGCTCGGGGTCGACGACGACGGGGCGCGTGAAACGCACCTGGTAGTCACGAACGAGGCCGGGGTCGCCGAGCCACTCCACGACCGGCTGCACGGCCGTGCCCATCGTGAGCATGCCGTGCGCGAGCACACCCGGCAGCCCCACGTTGCGGGCGACATCGTCGCGGTAGTGGATGGGATTGAAATCACCGGATGCGCCGGCGTAGCGCACGAGGGAATCACGCGTCAGCGGGTAGCTCGCCTCCGCCACGACCTGGCCGACCTCGAGCTCGATCATGCGTCCCCCCTCACGACGAGCGTGGAGATCGCCGTCACGACGTGCTCGCCCTTCGCGTCGACGATCGTCGACTCCGCCGTCACCATCGCGTTGCCGCCGAGCGACTTGATGCCCGTGACCTGCAGCGTCGCCGTCAGTTCGTCGCCCGCGACGATCGGGCGGGAGTAGCTGAAGCGCTGGTCGCCGTGCACGACCCGCGAGAAGTCGATGCCCGCGTCCGGCTCGGCGAGCAGCTGCGCGAGCGTCGCCTCCTGGACCACGACGGGGAACGTCGGCGGGGCAACCACGTCGGGGTAGCCGGCCGCGCGCGCCGCCTCAGGGTCGAGATGCGTGGGGTGGGTGGCCGCGACGGCACGAGCGAACTCGCGCACCTTCTCGCGGCCCACGAGGTAGGGCTCGGTCGGGGGAAAGTCCCTGCTCTGCAGATCGGGGTTCACTGTCACGCCCGCAAGTCTATGCACGGTCGTCGGGCGCGTGGGTGTGGCATCCGTCGGTCCCACTGAGATGCGGGCGCGAGGTTGCCCCGAACGCACGAAACCCCGGCGCGCAATGGCCGGGGTTTCGAGAGGGACTGTGTCAGTCGCTGCTGCCTACTGGCAGGAGTCGCACTGCAGCAGGTCCATCGGGTCGACGGGAACGTCGTAACCACTCACGTTGTCGTTGTCCATGAGGACCTCCTTCAAGCCTTTGATATGGGTTCACAGGTGCTGGTCTCGTTGCCTGCCCCTGCGGTGGGTTCCCACTATATAACCGGAATCACAGCCGTGTCATTCCCCTACATGTTGTGTTTTCGGCGTGTCGCGAGGTTTCTCTCAATGCTACAAAGCACCACCGACATCCGCTGTGGAAGTCTGTACAAGTCGTGCTTGCGGGCGGCGGCGAAGCGCGAGTTGTCAGGCCCCGGATGCCGCGGAGGCCCGCAAGCGGTGCGCGCGCACCTTGGCACGGTTGCCGCAGCGCTGCATCGAGCACCAGCGCCGGTTGTTGGCGCGTGACTCGTCGACGAAGACGTGAGGGCAGTCATCCGCCTCACACGAGCGGATGCGCTCGGCGCCGTGCAGGCTGAACTGTCGGACGGCGTCGCGCGCGATGCTCGAGAGGGCCTGGGCAACCGACACGCGGGTCGCGCCTGCGCGCCGACGCCCGCCTGCGAGCGCGGGAGGAACATCCGGGGTCGCGGCGAAGAGGTTGATCGTGTCGATGTCGTCGCGCGCGGGGGCGCCGCCCGAACTGATCGCCTCGGCGGCCCGCGCGATTGCCGCCCGGAGGAGCACGGCGTCGCGCAGGTCCCGCTCGACCGCGGTCTTCTGCAGGTGCTCGAAGCGTTCCGAGACCCACTCGAGCAGGTCGGCGGGGGTGGCGAAGTGCTGGCGTACATCGACACCGACGAGGGCGAAGTCGAGGCTCAGCGCGCCCGAGTCGAAGTGCCAACGACTGCCGTCTGGGTTCGCAACCCACTGTCCTGTCATATATTGCGCCATGTCGTAACCAGCGTAGCGGGTTACGAATGCTCCCCACACCAGACAACGCTCGGCCCGCGCTCAGACATGCGACCTACCGTGACACACCTTCGACGAAAGGAACCGCATGAGAATCGCCATCATCGGCGGCCACGGCAAGGTCGCCCGCCACCTCACGCCCATGCTCACGGCCGCGGGCCACGAGGTCAGCTCGATCGCCCGCAACCCCGACCATGCCGACGAGATCCGTTCGTGGGGCGCGAGCCCGGTCATCACCGACATCGAACAGCTCGACGTGACAGGACTCGCGAATGCCTTCGCTGGCCACGACGCGATCATCTGGTCGGCGGGCGCCGGCGGTGGCGACCCCAAGCGCACCTACGCCGTCGATCGGGATGCCGCGATCCGGTCGATCGAGGCGGCGGAGCGCGCCGGCGTGCGCCGCTACCTGATGGTGTCGTACTTCGGCGCCGGTCCAGACCACGGCGTGCCCGAGGACAACGACTTCTTCGCCTACGCCGAGTCGAAGGCGCAGGCCGACGAGGCACTCCGGGCGAGCGGCCTCGACTGGACGATCGTGCAGCCCAGCGGCCTCACCGACGACCCCGCGACGGGCCACATCGAGGCGGATACCGAGGAGGGCGCGCAGGTGAGCCGGGGAGACGTCGCCGGGGTGCTCGCCGCCGCAGTGGAGGACGCGTCGACGATCGGGCGAAGCATCCGCTTCAACACGGGCGAGACGCCGATCGCTGAAGCCATCCGCGCCTGAGGACTCTCCCATTTCAGGAGGTCGGCCCGGTGCCAGGCCGACCTCCTGAATTAGGAAAGGGAACTCCTGAATTAGGAGAGGGAACTCCTGAGTTGGGAAAGGGAGCGGGCGGCCTGGTCAGGCGCGGGGCTGGCGGCCCTTGAACTCGTCCATCGAGCGGTAGACGCCGAACCAGCGCCCACCGACGACGTCCCAGGCCCGGGTCGGCAGCACGCCGCGCATGACCTTCGACAGGTTGACCGACCAGGGCAGCAGCAGCATGGGCCGCCCCGCGAGCATCGCCCGCCAGGCGCGACGCACCGCATAGTCGGGGTCCATGAGCGGCGTCAGCACGGGTCCTCGCGCACCCTCGAACATGCCCGTGCGGATGTAGCTGGGCGCGAAGGTCGTCACCCTGATGTGACCGTGCCCCGCCTTCTCGAGCTCGAGTCGCAGCGAGTCGCTCCACCCGATGGCGGCCCATTTCGACGCCGCATAGACGGCCATGCGCGGGTTCGAGAGCGTGCCGGCCGCCGAGGTGACATTGAGGATGCGGCACTCCTCGCCCGAGGCGATCATGGCCGGCAGGAACTCGCGCGCGATGTGCATGGGTGCGAGCGCGTTGATGCGCATTGTGAACTCGGTGTCTCGCTCGGAGTCCTGCTCCCAGAACCACGCGCTGCGCACGACGCCGGCGTTGTTGATGAGCACGTTCGGCACGCCCAGCTCCCCGATGACGCGGGCGGCGGCATCCCGAATCTGGTCAAGCGACGCCACGTCGACCACGGAGCTGTGCGCGACGACCCCGGATGCCTCCACCTCGGCCTTCACCGCGGCCAGGCCGTCTGCGCTGATATCCCACAGCGCCAGCGCAGCCGCCCCTTCGCGCGCCGCCCGCAACGCGTACAGCCGCCCCATGCCCATCGCCGCCCCCGTGACGAGCACGACCTTGCCTTTGACGCTCTTCATGAGCCGAAACTACCGTGCGGCGCTCCCAGACGCGCGACGGGCACGGACTCGAAGTGCACGGGATATTAACTCCGCGCGAACGCTCCGTCAACCCCTTCCGCCGAAGCGTCCAGTCAGCCCTAATTGGGGGGTAGACACTTTGGTCTCGATGCCTGCTTCACAGAAGAGATAAGGACAGGCTCATGGGTACAACCTCGAAACACACGCGGCACCAGCACGCGACGCTGCAGGGGCCGTCAGGCGCCGTGACTGTTGGACACGTCGTGGCGCATCCCATCGGGGAGGGGATCTGGAGGGTGCGTGACCGCAACGTCGCAGCGCACGACGCCCTCTGCGTGCTGGGGATCATCGAGGCGAAGGACGAAGGCTTCGTGACGCTGATCATCGGCGACGCTCGCAACCGCAAGACCTGCGCGAGCTTCGATGCCGCCCTGAATGAGTTCGTCTCGCGCGATGCGGCCGGGACCGCCTGATGTCCATCGAGAGACTCGGCCCCTCGGGGGTGTCCCCCGACATGCTCGGGGCATACCTGCGCAGCATCGGGCAAGTGCCCCTCCTCAGCGCCGACGATGAAGTCGAACTCGCCAAGAAGATCGAGGTCGGCCTGGTTGCGCGACACCAGCTCGAGCAGGAGCCTGATTCGCCTGACGCATCGCTGCTGCGCCAACTGGTGCGGGAGGGTGAGCGCGCGCATGACCTCTTCATCCGCGCGAACTTGAGGCTCGTCGTCAGCGTCGCCAAACGGTACGCGGGGTCAGGCCTCCCCCTCATGGATGTCATCCAGGAGGGGAACATCGGGCTCGACCGTGCCGTCAAGAAGTTCGACTACACGAAGGGCTTCAAGTTCTCCACCTACGCCATCTGGTGGATCAGGCAGTCGATCACCCGCGCTCTCGCCGACTCATCGCGCATGATCCGTGTTCCCGCGCGGGTTGCGGAAGGGGTGGGGGCGGTACGGCGCCAGATGCGCGACATGGAGGGTCGACTCGGCCGGCGTCCGACGATGGAGGAGGTCGCCGCCGCGACCGGCCACACGGTCGAGAAGGTGCGCGAGTACCTCGACCTCGACCGCCAACCGGTCTCGCTCGACCTGCCGATCGGCGACGACGACGGGGCGATACTGGGTGACCTCCTGGAGGACGAGCGGGATGCTGAGGTCGTCGACATCGTGAGCGGGCGCATCCGCACGAAGGTGGTTCACGAGTTCATCGGCGAACTCCCGCTGCGGGATGCCAGCGTGCTGCGCCGACGCTTCGGGCTCGACGGCAACGACCCCGTGACCCTCGAGCAGTTGAGCGCCGAGATCGGCATCTCCCGCGAGCGCGTGCGGCAGATCGAGCAGCGGGCCCTGCGTTCCCTGCGGGCCCGGCGGTATCGCGACCGCCTCGAAGACTGAACCCTGTGAGTGTGGGCGGTGACGGCCGAAACCTGACCCCGGAGCACTACCCTCGGCGGCAACAGAGATGAGGCAGTGCCATGGGATTCATAATGTATGACGGAACGTCCGTGCAGTTCGATGATCGGCTGCTCGCGCATCTGCAGATCGTGATGGTGCAGAAGCTGATGAAGCAGGAGTCCTTCCTGGTCTCCTGGAAGGACGGACCCAGCCTTGGCGACGGCCACGGTTCCATCTGGATGTCACCGAACACCCCGATTTATTTCAAGTTCCTCGGTTCGAGGACGCCCGAGATCAATCAGGATTGGCTTTTGCAGCTCGGCCACTCGGCCGATAGCTCCCAAGGGCTCATCGTGACCGACGAGGACGGAGCCCTCGCGGTCAGCGGCGCGAGCCAGGGCAAGTTTCCCGGAACGATCTAGCGCGGCCAGATGAGTGGAGGGATGCCTCCTCGCGGTATATCCGAGCACCTGTTACGAAGTGCTTGACACGCATGCGGACGATAGCCCCAAATAGGGGTAGACGAATCATTCTGGACGGGGATCGGGCCCCAGACGGAAGGGAGAGACATGAACATCGTCGTTCCAATCGCCTCTCTGCACAGGGTCTGCCGTGTCGAGCGTTGAGGCGCTCGGCGCCGCCGGAGCCCCGCACGACATCGTCGGCGAATACCTTCGCCATATCGGCGAGATCCCTCTCCTCACGGCGGAGGAGGAGGTCGAGCTGGCGCGCAGCATCGAGGTCGGTCTCATCGCACGCGAGCGACTCCAGACGGGATTCGATCCCGATGACGAGCGCCACCTGCGCCAGCTCATGCACGAGGGCGAGCGCGCGCACGACCGATTCATCCGGGCCAACCTGCGCCTCGTCGTGAGCGTCGCCAAGCGCTACTCGGGCCTTGGCCTGCCGCTCATCGACCTCATCCAGGACGGCAACCTCGGGCTCGACCGTGCGGTCAAGAAGTACGACTACACGAAGGGCTTCAAGTTCTCGACCTACGCGACCTGGTGGATCCGCCAGTCGATCACGCGCTCCCTCGGCGAGTCGGGGCGGATGATCCGGGTGCCCGCCCGCGTCGCCGAAAGTGTCGGCACGGTTCGTCGGCACCACCGCGAGCTGGAGGGCCTGCTCGGTCGGCGCCCCACCCCGCAGGAGGTGGCGCTCGCGAGTGGCCACCCGGTCGAGAAGGTGCGCCAGTACCTCGAGCTCGACCAGCAGCCCATCTCGCTCGAACTGCCGCTCGGCGACGGTGACGGCGCCCTGCTTGGTGACCTGTTGGAAGACGACCAGGATGCCGATGTCATCGACATCGTCAGCGGCAGGCTGCGCCATGCGGCGCTTCGCTCGTGCCTCTCCGAGCTCCCCCAGCGCGACGCCGATGTGCTGCGCCGCCGCTTCGGTCTCGACGGCAGGGAACCGCGCACGCTCGACGAGTTGAGCGAGGAGTTCGGCGTCTCACGCGAGCGCGTGCGTCAGATCGAACAGCGGGCGCTTCGTGCCCTGCGTGGGCGCAAGTTCAAGAACCTGCTCGACGACTGAACCCTGGCTCAGGCGGGGCAGTTGAGCTGCGTCGGCGTCGTGGCGTCGCCGCGACGGATGTCGTGTGCCGCCATGAGCTTGCCGCAGACGGGGCACACGGGGTCAGCCGGGGCGACGTAGGGCTCCTCGGGGCGACCGATGCCAACCTGCGCGGGCCCCGTGAAGGTGTAGACGACACGGTTGACACGGTTCCAGAAGCCCTTCTTGCCTTTGAAGGGGTTCTCGAGGCTGGTCCGCGTGTGCATGCATCCATTGTCCCACTCCCGCCGCGCGAAGTCAGATCGGCCGCGTCAGGCTGGGGCGAGCGGATGCCCGTGCCTTGCGCTACTCGACGTACGGCGTGACCGGACCTGTCAGCACCCGCCATACCCAGTCGCTCGCGGTCCCTGCGGGCGGCAGCGGGTCTCGCGCGAGCCACGCCTCGATGACCCCGAGCGCGGAGCCCGTGATGCCGGCCGCGACGACATCGAGGGGCATGCCGGCGTAGCCGGGCGCGCCCACGTCGGTGATGGCATCCAGCACGATGGCGTGGATGCGTTCCCTCAGCCGGGCGGCCACGGTGGTCGATCCGCTCAGCACGCGGCGGTAGAGGTCGGCGTTCTCCTCGAGGTGCCGCAGGTAGTCGAGCAGTGCCGTGGGGGCTTCGTGGAGGGGTTCCTCGATCTTGGGGAGCCGCGCGCCGGCATCCCCCGTGGCCGTGTCGATCGCGTCGGCGAGCAGCGTCTCCTTGTCGGAGTAGTGCTGGTAGAAGGTGCTCCGGTTGACGTTGGCGCGCGTGACGATGTCACTCACGGTGATGGAGTCGAGCGGACGCTCGCGAGCGAGCGCGAGCAGGGCATCCTGCAGGCTACGCAGGGTGCGCTCAGATCGGACGTCCATGCTGGGATTCTCGCACCTTGCCGAGCGTTTGCCCTAAGTTCTCCGCCAGCTGTCGGATATCCGACACCTGTCGTTTAGGCTGGTCGACGGCCCGACGTCGTGCCGTCATCCACTGACCATCGAAAGGCACACTCATGGCCAACCTGCTCTACCGGCTCGGGCACCTTGCAAGCCGCCGCTCGTGGACCTTCATCGTGTCGTGGCTCGCCGTGCTCGCGATCGCGGGCGGCTCGTTCCTGGCCTTCGGCGGCACACTCACCTCGAGCCTCAGCATCCCCGGCACCGAGACGGAGCGGGTGACGGAGCAGCTCAACGAGCGGCTCGAGGGCGTCGGCGGGGCAAGTGCCACGGTCGTCTTCCAGTCCGAGGAGGGCGAGGCCCTCACCGAGACGCAGCGCGAGGAGATCAGTGCGCTGCTCGCGGATGTCGCAGACATCGACGGCGTGGATGCCACGGTCGACCCCTTCCAGACCGAGGAGCAGCGCACCGCACAGGATGAGGAGCTCGAGGCTGGCCTCGCGCAGATCGAGGCAGCGGAGCAGCAGCTTGAGTCGGCACAGGCGCAGCTCGAGGCGGGGCAGCAGCAGCTCGACGCAGGCCAGGCACAGCTCGACGCCGCCATCGCGCAGGCGCAGGCCGGCGGGCTCTACGAGATGGCGAAGCCGCAGTTCGACGCGCAGCAGGCCGCCATTGACGCGCAACAGCAGGTCATCGACGAGGGCCAGGCGGAGATCGACGCCGGTCGCACCGAGATCGAGTCGGGTCGCGAGGAGGCCGAGGTCGGCCAGCGACTCCTGGAATACGCCTCCGGCTTCGGCACGATCTCAGACGACGAGGCGACCGTGATCGGCGTCATCCAGTTCGAGTCCGACCTCTTCGGCCTCAGTGACGAGCTCAAGGCCGATGTCGCCAGCGCCCTCGAGGACGCCGCCATCGAGGGTGTGCAGGTCGACTACTCGTCCACGATCGCAACCTCGATCGAGGGCCTGCTCGGACCGGGCGAGATCATCGGCGTCATGATCGCCGCGATCGTGCTGCTCATCATGCTGCGGTCGATCATCCCTGCGATGCTCCCCCTCATCTCGTCGATCATCGGCGTCGGCGTGGGGGTCGCGGGCTCGCTCGCCTTCTCGAGCGTCACCGACATGACCTCGGTCACGCCCGTGCTCGGAGTCATGCTCGGCCTCGCCGTCGGCATCGACTACTCACTCTTCATCATCAACCGCCACCGCGGCCAGGTGCGCTCGGGCATGAACGTGCGCGAGTCGATCGGGCTCGCGAACGGCACCTCGGGCAACGCGGTCGTCTTCGCCGGTGCGACCGTCATCATCGCGCTGCTCGCGCTCAACGTGACGGGCATCCCGTTCCTCGGCGTCATGGGAACGGTCGCGGCCGTCTGCGTGCTCATCGCCGTGCTGGTCGCCGTGAGCCTCACGCCCGCACTGCTCGGCCTCGCCGGGGAGAAGGTGCTCAACCGCAAGGAACGCGCCCGCGTCGGCAAGGGCCACAGCGAGAAGCCAGCGCGCACGATGAGCACGCCGGTCGCACTCGCCGTGACCGCGGCTTCCATCATCGGCCTCCTGGTCATCGCCATCCCGGCCCTGTCGCTGCGGCTCGGCCTGCCCGACGGCGCAAGCGAGCCGGTCGACTCGACCCAGTACCGCTCCTACACGGCCATCGCCGAGGAGTTCGGCGCCGGGCAGAGCGGGCCCATCATCGTCACGGCCGAACTCCCGGATGCGGTCGACTCGGAGGACGAGCTCGCGACACAGGCCGACATCGCTGGCGAGCTCATGGAGCGCGACGACATCGCCGCCGTCGTTCCCGTGGGAGCTTCGGAGGAGCGCGACTACTTCGCGTTCCAGGTCATCCCCATCGACGGGCCGTCGAGCGAGACGACCGAGCAGCTCGTGCACGAGCTGCGCGCCGATTCGCCGCTCGACGAGGACATCGAGGTCGGCGTCGCTGGCCAAGCCAGCGGCAACATCGATGTCTCACAGAAGCTGCAGGACGTGCTGCCCCTCTACCTGGGCGTCGTCGTGGGGCTCTCGCTGCTCATCATGATCCTGGTGTTCCGCTCCCTGCTCGTGCCGATCATCGCCACCGCCGGCTTCGTGCTGTCGTTCTTCGCGGCCCTCGGCGCCATCACGGCCGTGTACCAGTGGGGCTGGCTCGCCGACATCTTCCAGGTCGCGAACCCCGGCCCCGTGCTGAGCTTCGCGCCGCTCATCATCATGGGCGTGCTCTTCGGGCTCGCGATGGACTACCAGCTGTTCCTCGCATCCGGAATGCGTGAGGCCTACGTGCACGGCATGCCGGCGCGGCAGGCAGTCATCGCGGGGCGCCGCAATGCGCGCGCCGTCATCACGGCTGCCGCGATCATCATGATCGCCGTCTTCGGCGGCTTCATCTTCGCCCACATGACGATGGTTCGTCCGCTCGGCTTCGGCCTCGCGGTCGGCGTGCTCTTCGATGCCTTCATCGTGCGCCTGCTGCTCGTGCCGGCCCTCATGCACCTTGTCGGCGACAAGGCATGGTGGCTGCCCAAGTGGCTCGACCGCATCCTGCCGAACGCCGATGTCGAGGGCGCCTCGCTCGAGCGCGAGCATCCAGTGCCGGGCGCACACGAGCCGGCAGCCGTCAGCCGCTAGGAGCGGGCGGCGCCCCTCGCGCGCTTCTTCTCCAGCAGGGAGACATCGGCCGCGCGCAGGCACTCATCGAAGTCCGCCCCGTCGGGCCACGGCGCAAGCCCGTAGGTCCACGGGGCGGGGCTGCGCTCGGCCAGTCGCGTCATGAGCGCCTCCGCGGCATCCGCATCGACCCGGCTGAACACGATGACGAACTCGTCGCCGCCGAGGCGCACCACGATGTCGTCGCTGCGCAGGCCGGTCACCCAGTGTTCCGCGAGGGCACGCAGCACGCGGTCGCCCTCGGCGTGCCCGAGCTCGTCGTTGATGCGCTTGAAGTCGTCGATGTCGATGAGGGCGATGCTGCGGTGCAGCACGCGGCGTCCGGATGCCTGGCGCACCTGCGTGAGCGCCTGCAGGCCCCGGCGGTTCATGACCCCGGTGAGGGGATCGATGAGCGCCTGCTGCTGCAGACCAGCCACAAGCACCTGGAGCACGAAGACGAGGCCCACGATGAGTCCGGCCGCCATGACCCAGGCGGAGCCGAGCGAGGTCGTGAAACGGTCGTTTGCAAAGATCGCGATCGTGCCTGCGGCGAGCATCGCCGCGAGCATGGCCACGCACATGACCCGATCTCCCCAGAATCCCGCATAGACCGCAGCGGTGATCATGCCGAGCATGAGGGAGACGGACCCGGCATCCGTCGGCGAACCATTGATGAGCAGCCCGGTCATCGCGACGAAGAAGAGCAGCTCGCCCCACAGCACCCACATTGGCGTGCGGTTGCGGAGGATGAGGAGCACGGCGAGCAGGAAGAGTCCGACAAGTCCCGCGCAGACCTTGAGCGGCACGTTGTGTGCGGAGTGCGCGGGGAAGACGAGGCCGAACACCAGGAGGAGCACACCGGCGCCCAGCACGAGCATCATCGACCAGACGGGGCCGGAGAGTCCGAACAGTCGGGCGTTGAGAAGTGGGCGGCTCTGCCCCGGGCGCGACGACTCAATCACCGGGCAATTGTATGCGCGCGCATGGGGGCGGTCTTCGGCCGCACACGACAGCGATAGCCTCGAGTGATGGGCAGATCGGATGAGGCGGCGCGAAAGCGGCTCACCCGCATGCCGCCGCAGGGCGCCATCGTCGCCGTGCTGGCGATCGCCGGCCTCTGCTCCTCCTTCATGTTCACCCTCGTCGTGCCGATCCAGACGAAGCTGCCCGAGCTGCTCAACGCCAGCCGGGAGGACACCGCCTGGGTCGTGACATCCACCCTCGTCGCCGCCGCCGTCATGACGCCCATCGCCGGTCGACTCGGCGACATGTATGGCAAGCGGCGGATGGTGCTGTGGCTGCTCGCCGTCATGGTCGTGGGATCGATCATCACGGCCCTCTCGCCCGGCCTCGTCGGGGTCATCATCGGCCGCACCCTGCAGGGCGCCATGACCGGCGTCATCCCCCTCGGCATCTCGATCCTGCGCGACGTGCTGCACAAAGACCGGGTCGATTCCGCCATCGCGCTCATCAGCGCGACCCTCGGCGTGGGTGGGGCACTCGGCCTGCCCATCAGCGCCCTCGTCACCGAATACACCGACTGGCATGTGCTGTTCTGGATGACCGCGGCATTCGGCGTGATCGTCTTCCTGCTCGTGCTGTGGATCGTACCCGTGAGCGTGCTCCGTACGGGCGGCCGCTTCGACTTCCTGGGCGCCATCGGGATGGCCGTCGGCCTCGTCGGCATCCTCATCGCCCTCTCCCGCGGCAATGAGTGGGGCTGGGCATCCCCCACGACGCTCCTGCTCGGTGTCGGCGGCGTCGGCGTGCTGGTGCTGTGGGGTTGGTACCAGATGCGGGCGAGCGCGCCGCTGCTGAACCTGCGCGTCGCGGCGAGGCTGCCCGTACTGCTCACGAATCTCGCCTCCATCGCGATGGGCTTCGCCCTCTTCTCCTCCAGCGTCGCCTACCCGCAGATCCTGGAACTGCCGGTCAGCACGGGCGGCTTCGGCCTCTCGCTGCTCGCCGCGAGCCTCATCGTCATGCCGTCTGGCCTGGTCATGATGCTGCTCTCCCCCTACTCGGGCAAGCTCGCCGGGATCTTCGGCCCCAAGCTGCTGCTCGTGCTCGGGGCGATCGCCCTCGTCTGCGCCTACGGCTTCACGCTGCTGTTCGCATCCGAGGTGTGGCAGGTCCTGATCGCCAACGTGCTCATCGGCATCGGGATCGGCTTCGGCTACTCAGCGATGCCCATGCTCATCATGCGCTCGGTGCCGCAGAGTGAGACCGGGGCATCCAATGGCCTCAATGCTCTCTTCCGCTCGCTCGGCACGAGCGGGGCTGCGGCGGTCGTCGGCGCCGTGCTGGCTACGAACACCGAAGTCATCGGCGGGGTGCCGACGCCGACCCCGCTGGCGTTCCAGTACGCCTTCCTCCTCGGGGGCGGGGCCGCGCTCGTGGCGCTCCTCATCGGTCTCGTCATCCCCGCCAAGCGGGACCGGCACGAGCAGCATCCTTCGCTGCCGGAATAACGCGCGACACTGTGGGCTTCGCCTACTCCTTCGAGGCGGCGCCGCGAGGGTAACGCTCGGCAAAGTCGCGCGCGATGTGTTCCATGGTCACGAACTCGACCGCGTCGTGCGAGCCGATGTGGTCGAAGAGCCGCTCGAGCATGAGCAGGTTCTGGGGTCGACCCGAGACATCCGGATGGATCGTGATGGGGAACACCCCGTACTCCATCTCGCGGTAGACCCAGTCGAACTGGTCCTGCCACAGCTGCTCGATGTCGCGCGGTGACACGAAACCGTGGCTGTTGGGGCTCGACTTGATGAACATCATGGGCGGGAGGTCGTCGAGGTACCAGGATGCCGGGATCTCGATCAGGTCGGTCTCCTCGCCCCGCTCGAGCGGCTTCATCCATTCGCGCGCAGAGGCCGCTTCGTAGTTGACGTTGGTCCAGGTGTCGCCGACCCGCACGTAGTAGGGCGTGTGGTCGTTGTGCATGAGCGAGTGGTCGTAGAGGAAGCCGCGCTCGAGCAGGATCTCGTTGGTGACCTTGGAGAACTCCCACCAGGGCGCCACATAGCCGACCGGTTTCTTGCCGCTCCGCGTCGTGATGAGGTCAGTGCAGTAGTCGAGCACCTCGGTCTCCTGCTCGCGGGTCATCGCGATGGGGTTCTCGTGCGAGTAGCCGTGCACGCCGATCTCGTGGCCGCTCTCGACGACGGCGTCGAACTGCTCCGGGAACGTCTCGACCGAGTGGCCGGGCCAGAACCAGGACATCTGCAGGTCGCGGCGGCGCGCCAATTCGAGTAGGCGCGGCACTCCAACCTCGCCCGCGAAGAGGCCGCGGGAGATGTCGCCGGGCGAATCTTCGCCGCCGTAGGAGCCGAGCCAGCCGCCCACCGCATCCACGTCGACACCGACGCTCACATAGATCTTCTTGGCCATCGTGTTTCCCTTCTTCTAGGTCGCGTGCCTGGCGAATCGTTCGGCGAGCGGTTCCACCGCTTCGCGCTGGTCAAGCAGGAGGGCGAGCAGAATGCGTGCCTGGAACGGGTTGAGGGTCCCGGCCGGGATCGCTCCCGCGCGCAGCAGGTCGGCGCCTCCGCCGTTGCCGTAGATGCCCGCGATGGGCCCCCGGGCAACGCGGGTCGCGAGCACGACCGGCACCTCCCGGCGCACGCAGTCCTCGACGATTGCGAGGTAGCCCTCACCCGCGTTGCCGGCGCCGGTGCCCGCGAGCACGAGCCCGTCGGCGCCGCTCTCGAGTGCGTGCTGCATGTGGGCGGGATTCGCGCCGGGGTAGGTGAACAGGGCGTCCACGCGCAGGTCGTCGAATGTCTCGGTCGGCAGGCGCAGGATGTCGCGTGCCACGGGCCGCGCGGTGCTGGTCCAGCCCTCCAACCCCCGAACCCCGAGCAGCAACGGCCCCTCGAACGCAGCGGGCGCGAGTGTCTCGATCTTGCGCGCACCCTTCGCGCCGAAGAGTTGCCCGGCGAAGGCGATGCCTGCACCGGTGCCCTTGAAGACCGGGTCGGCGGAGGCTTCGATCGCTTCCGAGAGGTTGCGGGGGCCATCCGTGTCGGGCTCGTCGGCGCCGCGTTGTGCGCCGGTGAAGATGACAGGTTTGTCGCCTGCGTGCACGAGGTCAGCCAGGTAGGCGGTCTCCTCCATCGTGTCGGTGCCGTGCGTGACGACGATGCCGTCGATGCCGGGGTCGGCCGCGCGGCTCACGATCTCCTCGGCCACGAGGCGCAGCTCCCGCAGCCCCAGCCGGTAGCTTCCGGTGCGAACCACCTCGGATGTGCTCACGTCAACATCGAGTGACGACGGCACCAGGTCGCTGATCGAATCGACGGCGACAGAACCGGATGCACCGTCCGAGCGACGCGACACAATGGTCCCGCCGGTCCCGATCACGTGCACTCGCGTCATGACACCTCGCCTATCGCGCCCGTCACCTCCCCGGATGGGGCAGGGTTCGCTCGGCTGCGATGCTAGGCCCGCTATCCGACACCCGCAATGGGCGGACGCGGAGGAGCGCCCGCGCAGGGCTGACGCCTCGAATCACTCCTGTGATGCACCCGGCCCCGGCCACAGCGTCGCGCCGAGACCACGTTCGAGCTTGGCGATGGTGTCGAGATCCGGCCAGGTGCGCCCCTGCAGGATCCCTTGAATGCTGCTATGGTCCACGCCTGTAGTCGCCCCGGCAGCCCTCAGGCTCATCTCCCCCATGGCGGCCTGGAGGTTCAGCACGAACTGGCGGGCCACCTCGCCGCTCGGGTCATCCGAAGGGGTGTCGGGCCAGCTCGAAGTGCGCTCACTGGGCGAAGAGCGGGAGGGCCGAGGCATAGACCGAGCGTAGACGAGACGACCGTCTCAGAGTGCGAAGAGAATCCGGGCCAAGACCGGACCATGTGGTGGGCCTGTCATTAAAGAAAAGTGGGCTTCTATTTAGGGACAGGCCCGTGGTAGCTGAGGCGGGATTCGAACCCGCGACCTCACGATTATGAGTCGTGCGCTCTCACCAACTGAGCTACTCAGCCACATGCCGACAGTGTCGCGAAACCTTGTCGATCGAGCCCCCTGTGGGAATCGGACCCACTACCTCTTCCTTACCAAGGAAGTGCTCTACCAATGAGCTAAGGGGGCAAATCCCTGTGCGCGCACAAGGCAGCCCGTTCAGGCAACCGGTCTAGATTATCATCCCTCCGCCGGGAGCGAGAACACGGAGCATCGGCGCCGGAACGAAGCGCTCAGGCCGGCCGGTTTGCCTTGCCGTCGAGCCACAGCATGTCTGAGTCGTCGCGGTGGGTGCCGGTCGAGCCGACGTGCTTCGCGTCGATCTGCGGCCCCTTCTTGATGACGTGCACGAGCGCCATCCCGTGGCCACGGCCGAGGTCGTACTCCGTCTTGAGCCACTGCAGGATGACGCCCGCCTTCACGGAGGGGTCGTCATACCCTTTGGCCTTCGCAACCTCGACAAGTTGGCGCGGGGTGAGCCCCGTCCTGTCTTCGATCGCGTCAAGGTACGCCTGGAATGACATCATCGTCTCCATTCGGGTGTGGTCCGGGTGAGCCGCAGGCTACCGGAACGCAGGCACCCCTGTCACGGCCTGACCGAGGATGAGCGTGTGCACCTCATCCGTTCCCTCATAGGTGCGCACCGACTCCAGGTTGTTGGCGTGCCGCAGCGGCGAATGGTCGAGCGTGACGCCGTTGCCGCCGAAGATCGTGCGCGCCTCGCGGCAGATCGCGATCGCCTCACGCACGTTGCTGAGCTTGCCGAGCGAGATCTGCTCGGGAGTGAGCAGCCCGGCATCCTTGAGTCTCCCCAGGTGCAGCGCCAGCAGGGTGCCCTTCTCGATCTCGACCACCATGTTGGCGAGCTTCTCCTGCGTCAGCTGATAGCCGGCGAGCGGCTTGCCGAACTGTTGCCGCTCCAGCGAGTACTCGAGTGCGGCGATGAAACTGTCACGCGCCGCCCCCATCGCGCCCCAGACGATCCCGTACCGCGCCTCGTTGAGGCACGAGAACGGCGCCCGCAGGCCCCGCGCCTCTGGCAGCCGCGCCGACTCCGGCACGCGCACCTCGTCCAGCACGATGTCGCACTGGATCGACGCGCGCATCGACAGCTTCGGCTCGATCGGCGTGGCGGTGAACCCCGGCGTGCCCGTCGGAACGATGAAGCCCCGGATGCCCTCGTCAGTGTTGGCCCAGATGATCGCCACCTGCGCGATCGACGCGAGGCCGATCCACCGTTTGGCGCCCGAGATGACCCAGTCGTCGCCATCACGCCGGGCGAAGGTGGACATGCTGGCGGGGTCGCTGCCCGCCGTGGGTTCGGTGAGGCCGAAGCATCCGATGGCCTCACCGGCCGCCATGCGCGGCAGCAGTTGCTGCTTCTGCTCCTCGCTGCCCCACTTGTGGATCGCGCTCATGGCGAGCGAACCCTGCACACTCACGAAGGTGCGGATGCCCGAATCACCCGCCTCCAGCTCGAAGGCCGCAAGCCCGTACTCGACCGCGCTGCGGCCCGGGCATCCGTAGCCCTTGAGCGACGCACCAAGCACCCCCAGCTCGCCGAGCTCGGGCACGATCTCGGCCGGGAACACCCCGTCCGCGAACCAACGGCCGATGTTGGGGCGGATGCGCGCAGCAACGTAGTCGCGCACCTCCTCGCGGAAGGCGCGCTCCTCATCGCTCAGCAGCGAGTCGATCGCGAGCAGGTCGTGGGCGGCGGACGGCGTTGTCATGCCTCGAACCTATCGCCGGCCGCCGAGTGTCGAGAAGTGGCGCCAAGCGCAGTGGATTTGGCGCGCGTTCTCATCAGTCAGCGCGCCGCTGCTCGTCCTCACGTTCCATGCGCGCCCGCACCCCGCCGTCAATGCCGGTCGTGCCCGACATCGGCTGGTGCAGGGCGCCGGATGTCGCGGGCACGGGCGTACCCTTCTCAAACGTTTCGCGACTGATGATGTCGGCCGACACCTTCTCCGTCAGGTGCGGGAACAGCATGTGCGAGATCCTGCCACCCTTGCCCTTCGGCCCAACGGAGCGTTCCTTGGCGTCGATGCAGGTGTCGATGATCGCCTCGACGACGATCTCGGGGCCGTCGACCGCGACCATGCGCGGCGCGTGGCCCGTGTAGTTCGCTGCGTGACTCCACCAGGGGGTGTCGATCGCCCACGGCAGCACGGCGCCGACGCGGATGTCGTCGAGTTCCGCGATCCGCAGCTCCTCCCGCAGCGTGCGAGTGAGGCTCAGCACGCCCGCCTTTGAGGCGGCGTAGGTGTTCTGCAGGGCGAGCGGCACCTCACTGTCGATCGACGCGATGTTCACGAGCGTGCCGCGCCCCTGCCCGCGGAACAGGTTCAGCGCCACATGCGAGCCGTTGATCACACCCTTGAGCGTGATGTCGACGACGCGCGAGTGGTCCTCGATCGGGATGTCCCAGAAGAAGCCCATCGCGCCGATGCCGGCGTTGTTCACCCAGACGTCCACCGAGCCGAAACGCTGCACCGCAGCATCCGCCAAGCGCCGCATGTCGTCGTAGGAGGTGATGTCGGCCGTCACCGGCAGGGCGCGCTCGCCCAGTTCGGCGGCGAGCGCCTCCACGACCTCCCCGCGGCGGGCCGCCAGCACGACATTGGCCCCAAGCTCCACGAGCCCGATCGCGGCGCCGCGCCCGAAGCCGCTGGATGCCCCCACCATCACCACGGTCTTGCCTGCGAGATCCTCTGTGCGCGCCATGCGGGCACCCTCCTGCTGAGCCTTCGGCCGAGCGGATGCCCCGCCGTGCGCGCGACGGTAGGCCCCGATCCTCCGTGGCAGCCGTGAAGCCGCGGCTAGAACATCCCGAGCAGCACGCCGCCCGCCGCGCCCACGAGCACGACCGCCCACGGCGGGGTGCGCCACGCAAGCAACAGCACGAAGCACACGACGGCGAGCGAGAGGCTCGCGACGTCGACCACGGCGGAGACGAACACGGGATCGTAGAGCGCGGCGGCCAGGATGCCGACGACGGCAGCGTTGGCCCCCCGCATGAACGCGCCCGCCCACGGCACGGAGCGGAACCGGTTCCAGAAGGGCAGCACCCCGAGCAGCAGGAGGAACCCCGGGAGGAACACGGCGACGAGAGCGAGCGCCGCCATCGCGAGCCCTGCCAGTCCCGGTTCGGCGAGCGCCCCGAGATAGGCGGCGAAGGTGAACAGGGCCTACACGGCGAGGATATCGTCGAGGCGTTCGCCGCGTTCGCTCCCTGACTACTTGACGGCGCCGGCCGTCAGCCCGCCCACGATGTACTTCTGCAGGAACAGGAACAGGATGACCACCGGCAGCGCGGCGATGATCGCACCCGCCGAGAACGCACCCCAGTCGGCGTAGTTCGGGTTCGACACGAGCTTGTAGAGGCCGACCGCGAGCGTCTGCTTCTCGGGGTCGATCAGCACGATGCTCGAGACCACGAACTCGTTCGTCGTCGTGATGAACGAGAGCAGCCCGACGACCGCGAGGATGGGGGCGACCAGCCGCAGGATGATCGTGAAGAAGATGCGCGCATGGCCCGCGCCATCGATCTTCGCCGCCTCGTCGATGTCTTTCGGCACCGTGTTGAAGAAGCCGTACATGAGGTAGGTGTTCACGCCGAGCGCGCCGCCCATGTAGACCATGATCAGGCCGATGTGCGTGTTGATGCCGATCGCCGGGAACCAGTCGCTGATCGCGTTCATCAGCAGGAAGATCGCCACCACCGCGAGCAGTTGCGGGAACATCTGGATCAGCACGATCGACATGAGCCCGAAGCGGCGGCCCGTGAAGCGCATGCGCGAGAACGAGTACGCCGCGAGCGCCCCCAGGAAGACGGTCGCAACCGCGGTGATGGATGCCACGAGCATGGTGTTGCCGAACCATGCCGCGAACGGCTGCGATGGGTCACTGAAGAGACGCTCGTAGGCGCCGACACCGATGTTCGAGAAGAGCGCGTTCGACCCCGTCAGCGTGCCCGCCGGGTTGAGCGACGCCGAGAGCACGTAGGCGAGCGGGAACAGGCAGAAGAGAATCAGCACGACGCCGACCAGGTGGCGCCAGCCCGTCTCGGCAAGCCACCGGCCGAAACGGAACGGCCGCTTCTCGAAGGTCTCCCCACCGCGGGTCGTGATGCTGCGTGTCGTCGACATCAGTTCAGGTCCTCCAGCATCCGGGTCTTCCTGAAGCTCACGATCGAGATGACCGCGACCAGGATGAAGATGATGATCGTGAACGCGCTCGCAAGCCCGTAATCACGGAACTGACCGGTGAACGCCACCTTGTAGACCATCGAGATCAGGATGTCGGTGGCCCCGACATTCACGGCGGCCGAAGCATCCCTCGGCCCACCGCCGGTCAGCATGTAGATCAGGTTGAAGTTGTTGAAGTTGAAGGCGAAGGAAGAGATCAGGATGGGCGCCATCGTCACGAGCAGCAGCGGCAACTTGATGAGGCGGAACACCTGCCACGGCTTGGCGCCATCGACCGTCGCCGCCTCGACCACATCGTCGGGGATCGCCTGCAGCGCCCCCGTCGCGATGAGGAACATGTAGGGGAAGCCCAGCCACAGGTTCACGAACAGCACACTGAACTTGGCCAGCAAGGGGTCGGTCAGCCACGGGATCTCCGCCCCACCCAGCAGCACCTGGTTGACGAAGCCGTAGCGCTCGCTCAGCATGCCCGACCAGATCAGCGCCGACAGGAACGCCGGGAACGCATACGGGAGGATCATGACGATGCGGTAGAACTTGCGGCCGCGCATCCGCTTGTAGTTGAAGACGATCGCGAGGAAGAGCCCCAGGAAGAAGGTCGACGCGACCGAGAGCAGCGCGAACACGATCGTCCAGAGTGTGACGCTGATCAGGGGGTCTCGGATGCTCTCCTCACCGAACGCCCGCGCGAAGTTGTCGAAGCCCACCGTGATGCGCCAGCCGGGCAGCAGCTCCTCGCCGCTCTCCGAGACGAAGGCGCCCTCGCCCGTGTCGGCGAAGACCTCCCCCGTTGCGGTGTTGGTCATGGTGTCGGCCACATCGTCGTAGACGAGGCGCGACGTGTAGATGTTCGCGGACGAGCCATCGGCCGTGCGCAGCACACCCTCGTTCAGGTCGGAGGAGAAGGGCACCTCGAGGTCGAACACCTCCGACTGCCGCTTCAGCACGTCGCTGAACGAGAGGCTGGTCCAGCCATCGACGGCGACCGCCACGCCGCCCTCCATGACGGCGTCGACCCGCTCAAGCGGCGAGTCGGGCGCGCCAAGGTAGGCGTCACCCTCCGGGTCGGTGACGAGCATCCCGAGCCCCTGCAGGCTCTCCACGACCGTCACCTTGTAGGTCTCCGAGTCGGGCACACGCTCGCGCGCCGAACTCATGAGCGCCTGCACCGCCTGCGCCTTGTCAGAGTTGTGCCCTGTGCCGTAGTTGGTGAACCCGACGTAGGCCGTGTAGCCGACGACGAAGACCTGGAAGACAAGCAGGAAGAGCACGCCGGGCGTCAGATACTTCGCCGGCAGCGCCCGGTGCGAGAAATAGATCCAGTTGACCGCGATCGTCACGACAGCGACGATCCCCGCGACCAACCACTCGTCACTCAGCACCAGCACGAACAGCGCGTACACCGCGATCGCGTCGACGATGCCGAGAGCCACGATCTTCAGCAGGATCACGCGAAGACCACCGGATGCTGCATCCGCAAGTCTCGCTGCCCGCTTCTGTCGCGGGCTCGCCCTGACCTCGTCGTCGATCTGCATGTGTCTCTTTCTGTCCTGGCATTGGCGTGGCAGGCCGCCGACGTGTTCGGGCGTCGGCGGCCTGCACAGGGTACGGACTAACCGGCGATTGCCGCCTCGACGTCCGCGGCAAGCTTCTGCCAGGTTGCGACGGGGTCTTCACCGTTCAGGATTGCTCCCTCGGCGATGCCCCAGAACTCCCACACGGCGCCCATCGCGGGGGCGGCGGGCATGGGCACGGCGTCAGCGCCGACCTCGCGGAAGCCGGCAACGATCTCGTCGGATGCCGCGTAGTCAGCCGACTCCTTCAGTGCGGGCAGCACCTTGCCGGAGTCGAAGAGCGCGTTCTGCACCTCAACCGTGCCGAGGTAGTTGACGAGGAAGTCGTTCGCGGCGACCTTGTTCTTGCTCTGCTCGTTGAGCAGGAAGCCCTTCACGCCGGCGAACGGCTGGGCCGCCTCGGTGCCGGGGGTCGGGATGGGGTCAACGGCGACGTCGATGCCAGCGTCGACGGCGACGCCGACGTTCCAGGGGCCGGTCAGCCAGAAGGCGGCGTCTCCGCTGAGGAAGCGCTCCTTGGCGATGTCACCCGTGAGCTCGGTGTCGATGACACCGGCGGCACCCTGCGCTGCGAGCCACTGGGCGAAGGCGAGGCCGCCCTCGTTGCCGAGCTGCAGGTCAGTCGTGTCGTAGCCGTTCTCGTCGCTGCCGAAGACGGGCGCACCGAACGCCGTCTGGAACGGGTACAGGTGGTACGGGTTCGCGAGGCCACTGCCGTCGGACTCGACGACGAAGGTGCCCGCGGCGAGCATCTCGTCGAAGGTCGCCTTGGCCTCGGGCACGAGCTCCGTGTTGCGGAGCACTGCGATGTTCTCGACGCCGTAGGGCAGGAGGTACTGCTGGCCCTCATACGTGGCGGCCTCGTAGGCCACCTCGAGGAACTCATCCTGCTTGTCGGCCAGCTCGATCGGCGCGACGACACCGTTGGTGACGAGCTCACCCAGCCAGTCGTGGGCACCCATGACGATGTCGGGGCCCTTGCCCGTCGGGGCCTGCTGCGTGAAGTCGTCCTTGATCTCGGCGTTGGCCTTTGAGACCAGGTCGACCTTGATGTCGGTCTTGTCCTCGTATGCCTTGGCCACATCCTTGAGGGCGTCGACGCGCTCGGCGTCGACCCAGACCGTCAGGGTCGTGGTCTCAGCGTCGTCTGCGCCGCCGTCTGCGCTCGAGCATCCGACGAGTGCCAGCACGGCGGTGGTCGCGATTGCGCCGGCCGCCATGAGGCTGCGTGATTTCACCATCGTTGGTGTCACCTTTCTTGTGGGTAACCCCGACGCGGCGGTATTGACCGCCGGGCTGCGTGTTGTGGGGTCGCGAATGGATTGCAGGGTTTGCAAGCGCTTACATTCTGACCCATGAGAACGGGAACGCAAACCTCAGCAGTCCAATAGTTATCTGCTCATTTGCGGCGCAAGCGCTTACGACATTGAGCCTCCTCGGTTAGGGTGTCGCCATGGCCACCGAGATCACCACCACCACTGGCACGCACGGAACACCCGGCAGCGAGTGGTGGCGCAGCGCAGTCATTTACCAGATCTACCCCCGCTCCTTCGCGGATGCCTCGGGCGACGGCATCGGCGACCTGCCGGGCATCACCAGCCGCATCGAGTCACTCGCCGAACTCGGCATCGACGCCATCTGGCTCTCCCCCTTCTTCACCTCGCCGCAGAACGACGCGGGCTACGACGTCGCCGACTACTGCGACGTCGACCCCATCTTCGGCACCCTGGACGACTTCGACCGGATGCTCGAAGAGGCGCACTCGCGAGGCATCCGCGTCATCGTCGACCTCGTGCCCAACCATTCCTCCGACCAGCACCGCTGGTTCCAGGAGGCACTCGCCGCCGGGCCCGGTTCCGAGGAGCGGGCGCGCTACATCTTCCGCGAGGGCACGGGCGAGAACGGCGACCTGCCGCCCAACAACTGGGAGTCGGTCTTCGGTGGCCCCGCCTGGACCCGCATCACCGAGGCAGACGGCACGCCCGGCCAGTGGTATCTCCACCTCTTCGACTCCAGCCAGCCCGACTTCGACTGGAACAACCGCTGGGTGCACGAGCAGTTCCTCGACATCCTGCGCTTCTGGCTCGACCGTGGCGTCGACGGCTTCCGCGTGGATGTCGCCCACGGCCTCGTGAAGGAAGACGGCCTGCCCGACTGGACCCCGCCCGCCGAGAGCAACAGCATGGGCGGCGGCATCGAGGACAACGCCACGGAGGTGGAACTCTCGCCCTACTGGGCACAGGAGGGCGTGCACGAGATCTACCGCGAATGGCGCGACCTGCTCGACAGCTATGACGGCGAGCGTGTGCTGTGCGCCGAGGCGTGGGTCGACCCGCTCCACAAGCTCGCCAAGTGGGTGCGCTCCGACGAGATGCACCAGGCCTTCAACTTCGGCTACCTCGAGACGAAGTGGGACGCATCCGCCCTCCGCACCGTTATCGACGACTCCTTCGAGGCGTTCCACGGCGTCGGGGCGCCCAGCACGTGGGTGCTCAGCAACCACGACGTCGTGCGCCACGCGAGCCGCCTCGCCGTCACGGCCGACAACCCCCAGGGCGATGGCCTCGGCCCCAAGTCGAAGGGCCTGCCCGACCCCGTCGTCGGCCTGCGCCGCGCCCGCGCCGCCACCGCGCTCATGCTCGCGCTCCCGGGCAGCGCCTACATCTACCAGGGCGAGGAGCTCGGCCTGCCCGAGGTCATCGACCTGCCCGACGAGGCCCGCCAAGACCCGACCTGGCACCGCACCAACGGCGAGCGCTACGGACGAGACGGATGCCGCGTGCCCATCCCCTGGGAGGCAGACGCCCCCGCCGCGGGCTTCAACACGACGGGCGAGAGCTGGCTGCCGCAGCCGTCCGGCTGGGGTGCCTTCGCGCGGGACCAGCAGCGCGGCGTCGAGGGTTCCACGCTCGAGTTCTACCGGCGCGCACTCGCGCTGCGCAAGGAGCACAACGTGGGGCTCGGCTCATTCACGTGGCTGCAGCGCGACGAGCCGGAGGTGCTGGCATTCCGCACCGAGGGCCTCACGGTCGTGGCGAACACGGGCACGACGCCCGTGCCGCTGGCGGAAGGCGCGAAGGTGCTGCTGGCATCCGCCGACCTCGATGGCGACACCCTGCCGGGAGACACGACGGTTTGGCTCGCAAGCTGAAGGTGCCAGCGACGTGAGATTCGACTAGTGCACGTTCAGCTGCCCGCTGAAGGTGCACAAGTCGGATCTCACACGCGACGCAACTTGCGCGGTTAGTTCGCGTTGGCCTTGAGCCAGGCGAAGGGGTCGATCGGCGTGCCGTCGGCGTGGATCTCGAGGTGGAGGTGCGCGCCCGTCGAGGCGCCCGTGCTGCCGACCGCGCCGACAACCGTGCCGACTGCGACCGGCTGACCCGCCGCCACCTGGATCGAACCCCAGGCGAGGTGGGCGTAGATGCTCTGGATGCGCTGGCCGTTGACGACGTGGTCGATGATCACGTGGTTGCCGAGGCCGCCGCTGTCGAGCTTGACGGCGCTGACCACACCCTCGGTGATCGACTGCACGGGAACACCAGCGCCCGGCGTGAAGTCGACGCCGAGGTGGTAGGTCGAGCAGTAGGAGCACGCAGCCCGGGGGCCGAAGCCGTAGGAGATGGGGGCCGGGTGCACGAAGGGCCACTGGATGCTTCCAGCCGGGTTGTTCGTGTAGCTGAAGTTCGCGGAGGTCGCGGGCCGCTGCGCAACGAAACGCACGGGCGGCACGTAGGCCTTGGCCGTGTAGCTGTCACGGACGAGGTCGGTCGCCGCAGCATCCGCCGCCGCCGCGACGAGGCCGAGCGACTGCACGTCGTTCTCGGCGACCTCAGTGGAGCTGAGCGACGACGCCTCGGCCTGGGGCGCAAGGCTCGTGCCGGAGATCGAGGTGGAGACGAGCATGGCGGCGACACCGAACATCGCGCCCATGCTCATGAGGGTGTGCATGGCATTGCGACCGCGAGACGGACCGGCCGAAGCATCCCGACCCTTCGGCCGCAGGCCCGCACGACCTCTCGTGGCGGCAACGGGTGCGACGGTCGCGACCGGCTCGCGTGCCGCCCGAATCGCGGGGGCCACCGACCTGCGCTGCGAACGACGCTCCTGCTCACGCGCCTCGCGACGACTCGACGGCACGTGGCCGTCTTCGGTTCGGGTCATGAAAGGTGTTCTCCTACGCGCAGTGCATCGGGATTTCTCACTGCTGTACTGAACGCCCCGGGTAACGCGGGCGCTTTGTAACGGATTCATAAACCCTAACGCACGCCGGATATCAAGCGGAACCCCCTTCTGGGGGTGTTTCGTTACCAGCGGTTCAGCGCGCGTTCATGCAATGCGCGCCAGCCGGCGTGTCGAAGGTCAGTTGGCGTTGGCCTTGAGCCAGACGTAGGGGTCGACCGGGGTGCCGTCGAGGTGCACCTCGAAGTGCAGGTGCGCACCCGTCGAGGTGCCCGTGTTGCCGACCGCGCCGACCACCGTGCCGACCGTGACCTGCTGGCCGGTGGCGACCTGGATGGAGCCCCACTGCATGTGCGCGTACACGGTGGTCACGCGCTGGCCGTTGATGACGTGGTCGATGATCACGTGGTTGCCGAGGCCGCCACTGTGAAGGTTGACCGCGCTGACGACGCCATCGGCCATCGCCTGGATGGGAACACCCGAGCCGGGCGTGAAGTCGATGCCGAGGTGGTAGCTGGAGCAGTAGGAGCAGACGTTGCGGGGCCCGAATCCGGAGCTGATCGGCACCGAGCCGACGAACGGCCACTGGATCGAGCCGTTCGGGTTGTTGCTGTACGAGAAGTTCGGGTTGCCGCGGAGGGCCGCGATCTGCTGCTGGAACGACTTGGCCTCGTAGCTGTCGCGCGTCACCGTCTCGGTTTTCTCCGCGGCGACCGCCGCCTCGACGTTGACCATGACGTCCTGCGCCGGCACGGCGGCCAGGGCGGCAGCCGACTGCGGGTTCTCGACGGCACTCGCGGCCGTGGCGAGGTCGTCAGCGGTGTAGAACGCGGTGGCCGGCACCGAGGTCGACACCAGGAGGGCGAAGACACCGGTCATGGCGCCGAGGCTCGCGAGCTGCCCGATGATGGTGCGCTTGCTGCGCTTCGCCCGGGGCTGCGACGCGGGGCGCTTGGCGACGGAACGCGTGCCGAGCTTGCGACCCGTGCTGGCGGGCTTCACGACGTCAGAAGCATCGGATGCCACGCGCTCAACCCGGCGGGAGCCGTGACGTGTCGCGCGGCCCTGCTGCGCCTGCTCGGCGGCACGGCGCTCGCGGCGCGACGTGAATTCCCCCTGGGCCCCCGACATCGACGCGCCCTCGAGGGCGCTCTCGTTGCTCGCCCCCACTACGCGGATTCCGGCGTTTCTACAGCGCGGTTCGGCGTTCGGGACATGGCGCACAACTCCTACACAATTGACCAGCTCGGGTTCGGGTACGGCTGGTCCGATGACGTTTCTCACAAAGACATACGGGTGGTTACCTCGAAAGGCAACCCAACGAGGCTACCCCGGGGCCCCTCTTATTCCCAGTCGGAGGCCGAGATTAACAGGGTCCTCTCAAGGAACTCGGCGAGCGGAGCATCCGCCGCCAGGGTGAAGGTGGCAGAAGGGGGCGTTCCCTCCCAGCCCGTCACGCTGGCCCCTGCCTCGCGCGCGACGAGCGCCCCCGCTGCGTGGTCCCAGGGCTGCAGGCCGACCTCGAAATAGGCGTCGAGGCGGCCGCAGGCGACGGCGCACAGGTCGAGCGAGGCTGCACCGATGCGCCGGATGTCGCGCACCTGCGACAGCAGCCCGACGAGTGCCTTCGCCTGCGCGACGCGCACCTGCGGGCGGTAGCCGAAACCCGTGCCGATGAGGGCACGCTCGGGTGGGACATCCGTCGTCGCCCGGATCGGACGGCCGTCGAGGGTCGCGCCGCCGCCCGCCGTCGCGGCGAACAGCTCACCCGACTCGGGGTTGAACACGACACCGGCGAGTGCCCGCCACGTGAGCGGATCGGGCTCGCCCTCCACGACCGCGATGCTTACGGCGTACTGCGGGATGCCGTAGAGATAGTTGACCGTGCCGTCGATCGGGTCGACGACCCAGGTGAGCCCGCTCGAGCCGACCTCCGCACCGCTCTCCTCGCCGAAGAAGCCATCCTCGGGGCGCTCCGCCTTGAGGCGGTCACGGATGAGCGCCTCGACCTCCCGGTCGGCGTGCGTGACGATGTCGACCGCGGTCGACTTGCTCGCGGCAACGCTCACGCCCTCCACCCGGCGCCTGTGGGCGAGCGCTCCCGCCTCGCGCGCGAGGTCGGAGGCGAACGACAAGAGCTGTGCGGCATCAGTCATTGGGCCACTCTTTCACGCTCACTTCCGTCGCACCTGAGATACATCGCAGGCACCCTCCATGTCATCCTCCGGGCCGACTCGCACGCCGGATAGCGCTGGAAGGCTTGGGCGAGCCAGACCGGCACGTACCCCTGAGGAGCCCCCGAATGAGAAGACTTCCGACCATCACCGCCGCCGCGGCAGTCGCCCTGGCCTGCGTCCTGACGGGCTGCTCGACGGGCGGAGCGGGAGGCGGCGAACTCTCCATCGACGACTCACCCCTGAACCAGTACTTCTCGGCGGGATACAACTCTGAAGGTTCGGCAGAGGACCGCAAGCGCATGGAGGAACGGGAGAAGAAGCGCGAAGAACTCATCGCGAGCTGCATGGCAGATGAGGGCTTCGAGTACACCCCCGAACTCGCGAGCTTCGAGCCCGCCGACTCCGACGAGGACGAGATCGACCCCATGTCACGTGAGTACGCCGAGGTGTACGGCTACGGCGTCGTGACGAACCCGTGGTCGAGCGAGGCCGAGGAGCCGGAGGAGGTCAACGAGAACCAGCTCTACATCGACTCGCTCTCCGAATCAGAAGCGACCGCCTACTACGAGGCGCTCTACGGCGCGGAAGACGACAACGTCGACGAATACCGCTGGCAGGACGCCGGATGCCTCGGCTCCGCCCAGCACGAACTGTCGGGCGAAGACCCTTGGGAGTCCGAGCAGTTCGCGGGACTGCGCGACAAGTTGCAGGGGCTCTACGCGGAACTCGAGCGCTCACCTGAACTCGCCACCCTCGACCGCGAGTGGGCGAACTGCATGCAGGAGGCCGGCGAGCCCGGCTTCGACACGCAGATGTCGGCCGCGAACTCGATCTACGACGAGATCAACCGCATCTATGAGGCCTCCGCAGAGTCCGACCCTGAGGGCCTCGGCGACCCGAACGAGAGCGCCGAGATGAAGGCGCTCGGCGAACGGGAGATCGAGCTCGCGCTCGCCGACTACGACTGCCGCGAGGAGACCTCGTACATGGAGGAGGCGCTGAAGCTCCAGTTCGACCTGGAGGCGCAGTTCGTCGACGCGAACAAGGCCGACCTCGAGGCCTTCAAGACCGCACTCGAGCAGGTCAAGTAGGCATGGAGGAGCGCACGGAGTTGCTTGAGGTCGCGGGGGACGAGCATCCGTCGTCCGATGCATCCCGCGTCACCGGATGGGGGCGCGTGCTGCGCGGCAACCGCGTGCTGTGGGTCGTCGCGGCGAGCGCCGTCATCGCCCTCGCCGCTGGCCTGCTGATCGGGCGCTTCATCGCTCCCGCTGAGGCGGGCGAGGCGCCCGAGCCGGGACTCGTGACGGTGCCCGTCGAGTTCGGTCCGCTCAGCAACGACGTGACCCTGCGGGCGGATGTCGGTTACGCCGATGCGGTGGACGTGACGGTCGACACCGCCTCGCTCGACGGCGCGGCCATCGTCACGGGCCAGGTGCCCGAGCAGGGGGCCGAGCTGGCCGCCCTCTCGGTCGCCCTCGAGGTCGCCGGCCGACCGATCATCGTGCTCCCGGGCGAGCTGCCCGCCTACCGCACGCTGCGGGTCGGCGTCTCCGGACCCGACGTGCTGCAGTTGAAGCAGGCGCTGACCGCGCTCGGCATCGGCGTCGGGGATGCCACCTCCCCCATGTTCGACCGCACGACCGCCGAGGGCGTCAGGCAGCTCTACGCCCAGGTCGGCTACCCCGCGCCGGCACCCGCGGAGGGCGCGACCGAGATGCTCCGCAGTGCCGAGGAAGCGCTCCGGAGCGCGCAGGGCGCCGTCGCGGCGGCGCAGCAGGGCCTCGCCGCGGCGGGAGCCGGCCCAAGCACGCTCGACGTCTGGCAGGCCGACGTCGCGGTGGCGGATGCCGAGCGGGCAGTCGAGGCAGCCCGCTCGAGTGGCGGGGACGTGCAGGGTGCCGAGTGGGCGCTCAAGACCGCCCAGCTCCAACGCGAACAGCTGTTCGCCGCGAGGGACACGAGCGCTGAGCAGTCCGAACTCGCATCCGCTCACGCGCAGGTGCAGGCGGCGACGGAGGCGCTCACGGAGGCCCAGGTCTCGGTGCTCCCCCACCTGCCCGCCGGCGAGGTCGCCTACCTGACCGAGCTGCCGCGCCGCGTCGACGCCGTGAATGTGGCCCGAGGCGCCGCCGTCCAGGGCCCGGTCATGACCGTGTCGGGCGCATCCGTGCGACTCACGGGCGCGGCAGCAGAGGCGGATGCCCGGCTCCTGAGCGTCGGAGGCGAAGCGTCATTCGAACTCCCCGACGGCACGGTCGTGGGCGCGACGATCGCCGCGATCGAGGAGGCCAAGGGTGCGGCATCCCGTCGCACCGTCCTCCTCGACCCGGCCGAGCTCACGCCGGAACAGGTGGAGCAGATCAAGGGCAAGAACGTGCGCGTGCGGGTGCCCGTCGGTGCCACCGAGGGTGACGTGCTCTCCGTTCCGCTCGCCGCGCTCACCGCCGGCCCGGGCGGCGAGGAACGCGTCGAGATCGTCGAATCCGACCCCCGCGACGGCGAGGACGCGAAGACCCGCGTGGTGCTCGTCGAGACGGGGCTGGCCGCGCGTGGTGCCGTCGAGATCCGACCCCTTGACGGGGAGATCGAGGAGGGCGAGCTCGTGGTGGTCGGACGATGAGCGCCGTGACGTTGGCGCCTGCTTCGCCGGGACCCAAGCCCGTGGCATCCGTGCTGGAACTGCGGGATGTGACGCGCTCCTTCCCCGGACCGCCCGAGGTGCAGGCACTCAAGGGCGTCTCGCTCTCGGCCGCACCCGGCGACTACATCTCGATCGTGGGGCCGAGCGGGTCTGGCAAGTCGACCATGCTCAACATCCTCGGGCTGCTCGACCGACCGAGCGTGGGCGAGTACGAACTCGCGGGCGCGCGTACCGGCTCGCTCTCCGACGACGAGCGCGCGGCGCTGCGGGCGCGCTTCATCGGCTTCGTGTTCCAGTCATTCCACCTCCTGCCGCGGCGCACCGTGCTTGAGAACGTGCTGCTGCCGATGCTCTACAGCGGCGTGCCGCGGGACGAGCGGATGCCACGGGCACGAGCCGCACTCGAACGCGTCGGCCTCGGCCACCGCATGGACTACATGCCCGGGCTGCTCTCGGGCGGTGAACGGCAACGTGTCGCGGTGGCCCGCGCCGTCGTGAGTGGACCACAGCTGCTCCTCGCCGACGAGCCCACCGGCAACCTCGACCAGCGCACCTCGGGCGACGTCATGTCACTCTTCGAGGAGCTCAACGCCGAGGGACTCACGCTCATCGTCATCACGCACGACGCGGCCGTCGCGGAGCGAGCCCGCCGCAGCATCCGCATCTCCGACGGTCGATTGACGGAGCTGTGATGCGGCTGCCTCGCCTCGCGCGGTCGCGCGGCGCCCTCAGCCCCGACCGCTTCACCTTCCAGGACCTCGTCGCGGAGGCGACCGCCGACATCGGCACACGACCGGGGCGGCTCATCATGACGATCCTCGGCACCGTCTTCGGCATCGGCTCGCTCGTCGCGACCCTCGGACTCGCGCAGACCGCGGCGGGGCAGATCGAGCGCCAGTTCGACGCCGTCGCGTCGACGCAGGTCGTCGTGACACCCGTCACAGCCGAGACGGGGGCGCAGAACGCGAGCGTCGCGGCGGGACGCCTGCCGTGGGACTCGGCGCCGCGCGTGCAGCGGCTCGCCGGTGTCGAAGACGCGGCGCTCCTCGGCGAGGTGCGGCTGCCGGATGGCGCCGTGATCACCTCGGTGCCCGTGAACGACCCCTCCGCGCCGGTCGCGGCATCGCCTCACCTCTTCGCGGCATCCGGATCACTCCTCGCGGCAGACGAGGGCACACTCGCGATGGGTCGACTCTTCGACGCCGGGCATGACACGCGCGGCGACCGGGTCGCCGTGCTGGGTCCGCGGGCGGCGGAACGCCTGGGCATCAACCGCATCGACGCGCAGCCCTCGATCTTCGTCGGCGGGGTCGCCTACGCCGTCATCGGCATCGTCGACGGCATGGAGCGTCGAAGCGACCTGCAGGATGCCGTCATCATCCCCATGGGGGCGGCCCGCTCGGACTTCGGGCTCGGAGCACCAACCGAACTCGCGATCCGCATCGCGGTCGGCGCGGGACCCCAGGTCGCCGAGCAGGCCGTGCTCGCACTGCAGCCGGATGAACCCGACACCCTCCGGGCGAGCGCGCCCGCCGCGGCATCCGACCTCAGCCTCAGCGTGCAGGCCGACGTCAACGTCGTGTTCCTTCTATTGGGGGTCATCGCGCTGCTCGCCGGCGGGCTCGGAATCGCCAATGTGACGCTGCTCTCGGTCATGGAGCGCGTAGGCGAGATCGGACTGCGCCGCGCCCTCGGGGCGACACAGCGACAGGTCGGCCGGCAGTTCATGGTCGAGTCGATCGTCATCGGCCTCATCGGCGGACTCATCGGGGCCGCCGTCGGCGTCATCACCGTCGTGCTCGTCGCAGTCGTGCAGGGCTGGACGCCCGTCACGAGCCCCTGGGTCGCGCTCGCTGGCACCGTGCTCGGGGCCGGCGTCGGCTGGGCCTCGGGCTGGTACCCGGCGTGGCGGGCCGGTCGCATCGAGCCCGTGGCGGCGCTGCGCGGGAGTTGAGCGGCTGCGGGCCGCGCGGTTTCTGCTGCACTCTCTGCATCGCTGCCGGGGTGTCGGCGGCCTGAAGCGCGTGTCGCGGCAAGAAGCGCATCAGAAACCGCAGGCGACGGCCGGCAACGACGAAGGGCCCCGGCAAACGCCGGGGCCCTTCGTCTCGTTGCGTGGCAAGTGAGGGATTCGAACCCCCGAAGGCTGAGCCGTCTGATTTACAGTCAGATCCCTTTGGCCGCTTGGGTAACTTGCCCCGCTCCTCCGACCACGTGTATTCACCTGATCGAAGGCGCTCAGAAGAGAATACAGTGCGCCGAGGCTTGGTGCGAACCACGCTCCTCCCCAGCACGGGGCACGCCACCTGGGCCACGGGATGCACGGATGCGCGGCACCCTACGCGCACGACCGGGCACGCTGCATCCGTGCCGTCCGTCACCCACGCGATCACCCATCTTGGCGGCGTCGCGAGGCTCGGGGAGCTGCGCTCGCTGGGCCTCAGTGACGATGCGGTGCAGCGCGCCGTCGGCACGGAGGTGATCCGAGTTCGCCACGGAATCTATGCGACTCCGGATGCGCCACCCCTGCTTGTGCGGGCGGCACGGGTCGGCGGGGCCCTCGCAGCCGCCTCAGCCGCTCCGCTCCATCACCTGTGGCAGCCGCCGTCTCGGCACACACTCGACGTCAGCGTTCGGCCGGAAGCGCGCGGACTTCTCGACCCCGTAACGGGGCAGCCGCTCACGACACCCGGTCCCGTGCGACTCATCAGGGATCGCCACCGTCACGACGAGGCGGAGCGCTGGGTGGTGTCCCCGACACGGTGCCTTGCGCAGTGCGTGCGGCTCGAACTCGAGGAGTATGCCGTGGCCATGATCGATAGCGCCCTCCGCGCCGCTAAGGACAAGAACGACCGCGTGCTGCGCGAGGCGTACCCGCAGACGATTCTCGGGGACATCCGTGAACTCGTGCCGACGCGGCTCTGGGGCATCGTCGACCTTGTCGATGCGCGTTCGGAAGCCGGCAGCGAATCTGTGGCTCGCGTGCGGTACGGGCGGGCGGGGATCGTCGCGGTTCCGCAGGTGCGCGTGGCCCGCGGCATCCGTGTCGACCTCCTCATCGGCGACCGACTCGTGGTTGAGGTGGGCAGCTTCTTGCACCACGGAAGCGCCGAGGCCTACGAGGATGACCGCGAGCGGGTCGCCACCCTCACGCGGCTGGGGTTCGTCGTGCTCGACTTCACGTACCGCCAGGTGATGTTCGACTGGAAAACAGTGCTGGCAACCACCCTCAGCGTCATGGCCGAAGGCGCCCACCTGGGCCGACGTCGCCCCTGGTGAAGGAACTCGGCTGGCTTGCCACTCTCCCGGCGTGACCGCCGCCGCTTCGGTGTGCGGTTAACAGCAACGTTTCCGGCGCGCGCGGCGGCGTGTTGCCGGATGCGCGCGGCACGTCGCCCGACAGCGTTGCCACTCGCCGCAGAGGGAGCGCCGGGACGGATGCTGCGAAGCGAGAGAAACGGCGACAGCACGACAGCGTGCGAGCAACAGCAGTGTGGGACGAGCGCACGGGACCCGAAGTATGATCACGACGAGGCAGGGAGGTCTCAGTGCCGGGGATTCAAGCCGTTGCAGAGCTCGCGGGGGTGAGCACCGCGACAGTTTCGCGTGCCTTGAGCGGCAAGCCCAACGTCTCGCAGAAGACCCGGGATGCCGTGCTCGCCGCGGCGGCGGAGCTCGGCTACGTCGTCAGTTCAAACGCATCCAGCCTCGCGACGGGGCGCACCCGCAACATCGGGGTGGTCGTGCCGTTCCTCACCCGCTGGTTCTACGCATCCGTGCTGGAAGGGGCGGAGAGCACGCTCCGCAACCACGGCTACGACCTGACCCTCTACAACCTTGCGGGCGGCGGCGATGAGCGGCGCAGCGTCTTCGAGCACTTCCTGCTGAACAAGCGGGTGGATGCCGTGATCGCGATCTCCCTCGAGCTGACCGGCGGGGAGCTGCAGGGGCTGTTGAGCATGCACAAACCCGTGGTCGGGGTCGGCGGCCCGCTCCCCGGGGTGCACACGCTCAGCATCGACGATGTCGAGGTCGCCCAGTTGGCCACGGAGCACCTGCTGCAGCTGGGCCACACGTCGATCGCCCACATCGGGGGCAACGATGACTTCGAGCGCGACTTCCACCTGCCGACGAACCGGCGCATCGGCTACGAGGGTGCCCTCGAGTCGCGGGGCATCCCCGTGAACCCGAGCCTGTTCCGGGCGGCGGACTTCACGATCGAGGGCGGATACGCGGCAGCAAAGCAGCTGCTGGGTTCGCCACGCGAGCGACCCACCGCGATCTTCGCGGCATCCGACGAGATGGCGATCGGGGCGATCCTGGCCGCCCGCGACATGGGCCTCCACGTGCCCGACGATGTCTCGGTCGTGGGCATCGACGACCACGAGTTGAGCGAGTTCTTCGGCCTGACGACCGTGGCACAGTTCCCGCAGCTGCAGGGGCGGATGGCGGCCGAGCTGCTGCTCGACCAGTTGCATCCGGAGACCCGCACGCAGGGCGCGCTCAACACGGCGCTGCCCTTCGAGCTCATGGTGCGCTCGAGCACCGCCCGGCCCAGTTCAGGGCGCGGCTGACGGCGAGGCCTTCGGCGCCATGACGCTGTCGACGATGGTCGCGTAGCGGTTGGCGGCATCCGCGACCGACCGCACGTAGTCGAGCGAGTTGTTGTAGGCGAGGATGCCGGTGCGCCACCCCTCCTCGTCGACCATGTCGGGGCTCGCCCGGCAGAGATAGTTGGATGCCGCGAGCACGGCGTCATCGATGTGGTGCGGGTCTTCCACGGCGTCGCCGTTGCCATCGACGTGCCAGCCGGCCCACGTCTGCGGCACGAGCTGCATGGGGCCGACGGCGCGGTCGAAGTCGGGATCCCCGTCGATCTCACCGTCGTCGCTGTCGGGGATGTGCGCCGAAGAGGTGCCATCGAGCGCAATGCCGAAGATGGGCGGCTCGACCGTTCCGTCGGCGGTGACGCGCGAGCCGCCGTGCCGCCCGTGGTCGCTCTCGACGAGGCCGATCGCCGCGAGCGTGTTCCAGCCGAGGCCACACTCGGGCCGGTCGACGGCCTTGAAGAGGGAGGCGCCCGCGTAGGCGGCGAGGGCACGCTCGGGGATGCCCGTCGCATCCGCCGCCTCGGCCAGCCATGCGGCATCCGCCCCCTGCGCAGCACCCGGGCCCGGGGTCGGCGAGCGCGGGGGCAGCGACGCCGGCGCGGCGTAGGGCGGAGCCTGCTCGGCGGGCTCACTGTCGGACCCTGAGGTTCCGGGACGCACGACCGCCAGGATCAGCACGACAGCGAGCGCCGCGACCCCCGCCGCGATCCCGCCGATGAGCGCCCAGTCGGGCCAGCGCCGGGGCCGCGAGGAGTCGTGTGCCATAGCCCCGACTGTACGGTGGCCACGGCTAGCATTGCCTGCATGGCAGATTCATCGTTTGACATCGTCAGCAAGGTCGACAAGATGGAGGCCGACAACGCCCTCCACCAGGCGCAGAAGGAGATCTCGCAGCGCTACGACTTCAAGAACGTCGGCGCATCCGTTGACTGGAGCGGCGAGAAGTTCCTGATGAAGGCGAGCTCCGAGGAGCGAGTGAAGGCTGTGCTAGAGGTGCTCGAG
This sequence comes from Salinibacterium sp., assembly GCA_015234465.1. GTDB lineage: Bacteria > Actinomycetota > Actinomycetes > Actinomycetales > Microbacteriaceae > Homoserinimonas. The sequence continues at coordinate 688,186 of JADGNA010000008.1, forward strand.
GCCAAGCTCATCAAGCGCGGCATCAGCCTCAAGTCGCTCGACGCCGGAGAGCCCTACGCATCCGGCAAGGAGTACCGCATCGAGGCGAACCTCAAGCAGGGCATCGCGCAGGATGACGCCAAGAAGATCAACAAGCTCATCCGCGACGAGGCACCCAAGGGCGTCAAGAGCCAGATCCAGGGCGACGAGTTGCGGGTCAGCTCCAAGAGTCGCGACGACCTCCAGGCCACCATGTCGCTGCTGAAGGGTGCCGACCTCGACGTCGACCTGCAGTTCGTGAACCTGCGCTGACCGTGCTGAGCGCCGGGTGGCTCAGCACCCTCATCATCGTGGTGCTGGCGATCATCGACATCGCCATCCGCATCGGCGCTCTCATCGTCGTCCCCATCAACCGCAAGCCCCAGACGGCGACCGCCTGGCTGCTCGCGATCTTCCTCATCCCCTACGTCGGGTTCCTGCTGTTCCTTCTCCTCGGCAGCAACAAGCTGCCACGCAAGCGGCGCAAGAAGCAGGATCAGGTCAACCAGATCATCCTGGACGCCACCGAGGGCCTTGAAGAAGCCGAAGTGAACCCGGACTGGCCCTCATGGCTCGCCAACTCGGTCGCCCTGAACCGCGCGCTGGGCGCCATGCCGCTCGTGCGCGGCAACACAGCGGCCCTGCACTCCGACTATGAGGAGAGCATCCGGGCGATGACGGATGCTGTGGGCCGGGCGAAGAAGTTCGTGCACGCCGAGTTCTACATCGTCAACCTCGACGAGACAACGGCGCCCTTCTTCGACGCGCTCGAGGCAGCGGCCAAACGAGGCGTCACGGTGCGCCTCCTGCTCGACCACATCGCCTCCCTTCGCTACCCGGGATATCGAGCGACCAAGAAACGGCTGGATGCCGCGGGCATCGAATGGCACCTGATGCTCCCGGTGCAGCCATTCAAGGGCAAATACCAGCGACTTGACCTGCGCAACCATCGCAAGCTGCTCGTCATCGACGGCGACCTCGCCTTCACCGGCTCGCAGAACATGATCGACTCCTCGTACAACAAGCGCGGCAACATCCGGAACGGCCTGCACTGGAAAGACCTCATGGTCGAGTTCGACGGGCCGATCGTCGCGGGGATCAACGCCCTCTTTCTCAGCGACTGGTATGCCGAGACCGATGAGCTGCTCCTGCGTGAGCTCGGGGAGGCCACAGAGGAGGAGGGCCGCGAACTCATCGAATGCCAGGTCGTGCCGAGCGGCCCGGCCTTCCGCGGCGAGAACAACCTCCGCCTCTTCAACGACCTCATCTACGCCGCCGAGGAACGCATCGTCATCACGAGCCCCTACTTCGTGCCCGACGAGTCGATGCTCTACGCCGTGACGACGGCCGCCCAGAGCGGGATCGACGTCGAGCTCTTCGTGTCGGAGGTCGCCGACCAGAAGGTCGTCTACCACGCGCAGCGCAGCTACTACGAGGCGCTCCTGCGTGCGGGCGTGCGCATCTGGCTCTACGCCGAGCCGACCGTGCTGCACGCGAAGCACTTCACGATCGACGACAACGTGGCGGTGATCGGCTCCAGCAACATGGACATGCGCTCCTTCACCCTCAACCTCGAGATCTCGGTCATGGTGCACGGGCAGAGCTTCGTGCGACAGCTCCGCACGATCGAAGACCAGTACCGGGCCAACAGCCGGGAACTCACCCTCGACGAGTGGCTCGCGCGGCCCACCCGTTCCGTCGTGCTCGACAACCTCGCCCGCCTCACCGCGACCGTGCAGTAACTAGACTCCCTCCGTGACCGCCGCCGCAGACAGCCCCGCCACAACCTCGGCGACGAGACCCGAACGCAGCTTCATCGCCCCGCTCACAGGCATCCGCGCGCTCGCCGCGTTCTGGGTCTTCCTGCGGCACTACCGCACCGAACTGCTCGACGCGTTCCCCTTCATGAACGTGCTCGCCCCCCTCATGAACGTGGGCTACCTCGGCGTCGACCTGTTCTTCATCCTGAGCGGGTTCATCCTCACGGTCACGCACCTCGACACCATGACCGAGCGGCGCGGATGGCGGGCGACCCTCGGCTTCCTCTGGCTGCGGCTCGGCCGCGTGTGGCCCCTCACTGCCTTCGTGCTCATGCTCTTCGGGTCGTACTTCGTCGTCATGTTCTGGGTGACCGGCAACCCGGCCTACGCTGCCGAGATCGACGTGCCTCGCCTTGTCGAGCACCTCCTGCTCGTGCACGCCTGGTACCCGCACGAGCTCGACTGGAACGGGCTCGACTGGTCCATCAGCGCCGAGTGGCTCGCCTACCTCACCTTCGGCCTCGGCGGCGTGCTGCTGCTCGGCCGCTTCGCCCGCGTCGTCTCGCCGCGCGGCATGCTCATCACGATGGCGCTCCTGACGCTGCCGATGATCATCGTTGGCTGCAGCATGCAGGACGACACGATCCTCCTCTTCTCGCCCGAGAGCTGGGAGATCATGGGTGGCGTCGTCGCGATCCGCGTGCTCACCGAGTTCTGGATCGGTGCGATCCTCGCCGTCTTCCTGCGAGACCGGATGCGACGGGGCACCGCCTCACGCCTGCCCCTCCCCACCCTCACGGTCGCCGCCATCATCGTCATCGTGTACCTCGTGACGGCCTTCGACCCCCGGCGCTGGGCGCGCACCACGCAGGAACAGTTTCACAACGGCGTCGACCAGATCGCCTCGACCGAGACCATCGTGGTGCTGCCGCTCTTCGTCGTCCTCATCGGCGCACTCGCCGTGTACGGCCGGGACCCCCTCGCGCGGCTGCTCGCCACCCGACCCTTCGTGCTGGGCGGGCGCGTGTCGTTTGCGCTGTACCTCTCGCATCCGCTCGTCATCGGCGCGGGGCTGTTCATCACGCAGGCGACCGCCGCCACCGGGCTCGGCCTCATCGGCATCACGGGCTTCGTCATCGCGGCGTCGTGGGTCTTTGCGTGGCTGCTGTGGCTCTTCATCGAGGAGCCCGCGCGCAAGGCGGCGCGGCGCATGCTGCCAGACGCCTTCCGCGCGTGACACTTTCAGAATTCAGGAAGGTGCTCTTGCTTCCTGAATTCTGAAAGTGGCTACGACGTCTCGATCGTGACGACCGCCGGGGCGCCTGCCGAGACCACGCGTGAGACGCAGCAGCACATCTTTGCGCGATCCTCCTTCTGGCGGTCGCTGTAGAAGACGTCGCGGTGGTCGATGTTGCCCGTGAGCGACTGCACCCGCACCTCGCAGAGCCCGCACTCGCCGCGGCGGCAGTCGAACATCATGTCCACGCCGGCATCCTCGAGCGCCTCCAACATCGAGCGGCCCTTCGGCACGACCGCCTCGACGCCCAACTTCGGGATGCGCACCGTGAACTCCTCGGGATCGAACCACCCGCTTGCCCCGAACGTCTCGTAACGCAACTGCTGCGGCGGCAGGCCACGGTCGCCCCAGGAACGACGCACGGCATCCATGAGCCGGATCGGCCCGCACATGTACACCTCGGTGTCGGCGCTGATCGACTCGACGAGCGCCGCGACCGACATGGTCGTGCCCTCGTCGTCGACGTGGATGCGGATGCGGTCGCCCAGCTCCGCCTCCAGGTCACGCAGGTAGGCCATGGCCGAGCGAGAGCGGCCCGCGTACACCAGGGTGAAATCGGCGTTGACCTTGGCGAGGGCCCGCGCCATCGCCGCGATCGCCGTGATGCCGACGCCGCCCGCGAGCAGCAGGTACCGCGGCGCCCCGTAGCGCAGCGGGAAGTTCTGCAGGGGCTGCGTCACCTCCAGCACGTCGCCGGGCGCGAGCTGGTGCATCCAGATGGAGCCACCGCGCGAGGTCGGCGTGCGGAACACACTCAGCGCGACGCGATCACCCGTGGCCGAGGCATCCACGATCGAGTACGACCGCTTCTCCGGCCTGCCGTCGATCGTGACCATGAGGTCGAGGTGCGTGCCCGGGTCGGCCTTCGCCGGCTTCTCTGGCGCAAGGACGATGCGACGGATGCCCGTGGCAATGTCCTCGACCGAGACGACCGTGGCGCGCTGCCAGACCTCGATGTTGCTCGCGACCACGTCAGGCGCCCGTGCGACGGAACGTTGGGGCGGCAGGCGCCATGCGTGCCGAGCGCCCCTCGGCCTCGAGCATCCGTTCGATGATGCGGCGCGCCCACATGCCGCCCGCGTCGATGTTGAGGTTGTAGAACTCGTAGTCGGGGTTCGCGTCGATGGCGGCCTGCTGGGCCTCGAGCATGACCTCGTCCTCGCCGAAGACGCCGTTGACGCCCTGGCGGAGCTGGGTCGTGATGAGCTGGCTGTCGAGGCGGTAGTTGCGCATGAACGCCCAGAAGTAGTGACTCGTGCGGTCGGTCTCGGGCGTGATCGTGTTCATGACGTAGCCGTTGACGCCCTGGCTGCGGTCGCCCTCCGGCGCACCCGTGCCGGCCATCGCGACGCCCACGTCGATGCAGATCGTCGACGGAGCCTCGAAGTGGATGATCTGCCAGCGGTCGACCTTGCCCGAGAAGCCCGGGAACTTGTCGCGCATGTTCTTGAGCCAGAAGGGTGGCGGGTCGATGTTCAGCATCCACCGCTCGACCTTGACCGTGCGGTCGTCGTGCGTGGTTACGAAGTCGGACTCGCTCAGCTCCTCCTGGCCGATGGTCGAGGAGTGCACGAACTCCTCGTGCGTGAGGTCCATGAGGTTGTCGAGCACGAGCTGGAAGTTGCACTTGGCGTGGATCGTGAGGCCGTCGCCCGCCCACTCGGGGCTGTCCATCTGGTGCATGTCGGGCACGAGCGCCGGATCGGCGAGCGCCGGGTCACCGAGCCACACCCACACGTAGCGGTAGCGCTCCACGACCGGGAACGACGGCACGGTCGCGCTCGGGTTGATCGTCTCCTGCGCGGGCATGCTGACGCAGCGGCCGAGGGAGTCGTAGACGATGCCGTGATACGGGCACTGGATGCCGTCGCGACCAACCACCTTGCCCATCGAGAGCGGCGCGAGGCGGTGCCAGCAGGCGTCGGCGAGCGCGACGGCGCGGCCGTCCTCGGTGCGGTAGAGCGCGAGCGGGCGGTCGGCGATGCGACGGGCCATGGGCTTGCGCGTGACCTCGTGGTCCCAGGCGGCGACGTACCAGGCGTTGAGCGGATGCGGCATGACCTTGTGCGTCGTCGAGGTCTGCCGGGCGGGCATGGTGTCGGTCATGTCTCTTCCTTCGCGATCGGCGTTGATCGGGGGTGCACTATCTATGTGCATAGATAGTTGCCGTGCAGATAGGCTAGCCCGCGGCATCCGCTGTCCGCAACCATCCGGGGGAAACCATGAGCCTGCGCAATGCGATCCTCGCGCTGCTCACCGTGGAACCGATGACCGGCTACGACCTGCTCAAGCACTTCGAGGCATCCGTCGGCCACGTCTGGCACGCGCCCGACTCGCAGATCTACCCGGCCCTGCGCGCCATGGAGAAAGACGGACTGCTCGAGGGCACGGATGTCACGTGGGGCCAGCGCGGCACCAAACGCCGCTACGCGATCACCGAGGCCGGGCGCACCGCCTTCCGCGAATGGATGGACACCCCGCTCGACTACCCGCGCGATCGCGACCCCGTGCACCTCAAGGCCGCCTACCTCGAGTGGGCGACCCCGGATGCCGCACGGTTGCAGCTGCGCGCGCACATCGCCCACTACACGGAGCGGCTCGAGCAGTGGCGCGAGAAGATCCGCGAGATCGAGACGGGCGGCAGCGACATGCTCAACCGGCGGCTGGCGACCGTGCCCTCCTCGCAGCACGAGCGCACGATCGCGTTCAAGCGCTACACCTACGAGGGCATGATCGCGCGCGCCGACGCCGAGATCGCGTGGGCGGAGCGCGGGCTCAAGCTGCTCGACGAGCTCGAGTAGCAACTCCACAGCCGCGGACCCCTCGAGTTGCCCACTTCGGGGCGCCTCGCGGCAATCCAGAACGCGAGTTGCCCACTTTGGGTCTTCATGCCGCGCCCGAAGGCCCTAAGTGGGCAACTCGCAGGCGAGAACGGGCAACTCGCAGCCGACAATGGGCAACTCGGCAGGGTCGGTCCTGCCAACCTGCCAACCTGCCAACCTGCCGCCGGGCGCCCTACGCCCCGCGGGCCGCCCGGAGCATGTCGTCGCGGTCCACGAGCTTGATGCGCTCGCGACCCTCGGGCGCGCCAAGGGCCTTCTCAGCCTCGTCGAGGTTGTGCCACCCCGAGAGGTCGGTGTACTCGACGCCGCGCGATTCGAGCAGCTCGACGACAGACTCCGGCGACGGATGCGACGGGCTCCACCAATCAGCCTGGCCGTTGATGACGTGGCTGATCGTCTCCATGGCGTCGCTCTTGGTGTGCCCGATGAGCCCGACGGGGCCACGCTTGATCCAGCCGGTCGCGAAGACACCGGGGACGACCTGGTCGTTGTCGTCGATGACCTGCCCCTCACGGTTGGGGATGACACCGCGGTGCTCGTCGAAGGGGATGCCGTCGAGGGGCGAGCCGAAGTAGCCGACCGCACGGTAGACCGCCTGCACGGGCACCTCGCGGATCTCGCCCGTGCCGCGCACGCCCCCCTCGCCGTCCGGCTCGGTGCGCTCGTAGCGGAGTGCCTGCACACCGGCTTCCGGAGAACCGACGACCTCCAAAGGACGAGACCAGAAGTGCAGGTGCAGTCGCCGCGAGGCCTCCCCCACGGAGCGCGTGCGCCACGAGTTCAGCACGCGGTTGATGACCATGACCTGCTTGTTGGTCGCGATGGCCGCCTCGGATGCGGCATCCGTCACCTCGAAGTCCTCGTCGTAGAGCACCATGTCGACGTCGTTGAGCTCGCCGAGTTCACGCAGCTCGAGGGGGGTGAACTTGACCTGGGCGGGTCCGCGGCGGCCGAAGACGTGCACGTCGGTCACGGCCGACGCCTTCAAACCGGAGTAGACGTTGGCGGGGATCTCGGTCGTGAGCAGGTCGTCGGCGTGCTTGGCGAGCATGCGGGCGACGTCGAGGGCCACGTTGCCGTTGCCGATCACCGCGACGGATGACGTGTCGAGCGGCCACTCGCGCGGGAAGTCGGGGTGCCCGTCGTACCAGTTGACGAACTCGGCAGCACCGTAGCTGCGGGGAAGGTCGATTCCGGGGATGTCGAGCGAGGCATCCCGCACCGCGCCCGTCGCGAAGATGACGGCGTTGTAGTGCTGCTTGAGGTCGGCGAGCGTCAGGTCGGTGCCGTAGTGCACGTTGCCGAAGAGGCGGATGTCGCCACGGTCGAGCACCTCGCGGAGGGCGTTGATGATGCCCTTGATGCGCGGGTGGTCGGGGGCGACGCCGTAGCGCACGAGCCCGTAGGGGGCGGGCAGGTGGTCGAAGAGGTCGATGGAGACATCGAACTGCTTCTCAGCCTTGAGGATGATGTCGGCGGCGTAGATGCCGGCAGGTCCGGCGCCGACGATGGCAAGCCTCAGCTTTGTCATGGGGTCCTTTCGGGGAAGGTCAGCTGCTGCGCTCGACGATGGAGTCCGCGAAGCGGGTGAGGGCCTTCTTGACGGGGCCCTCCGGGAGGGGTGCGATCGCGTCCTGCGCCTCACGAGCCCAACGGTGGGCCTCTTCTATCGTGCGGGCCGTGGCTGAGTGCTCGCGGAGTTGCGCGATCTCGGCATCGAGCGGGGCCTCTGCCTCGCGGCCGGCCTCGATGCGGGCGAGGAGGTCCGCGGCATCCGCGTCGGTCTCGGCGTCGCGCTGCAGGTAGAGCAGCGGCAGCGTCACGACGCCCGCACGCAGGTCGGTGCCGGCCACCTTGCCGGTCTCCTCGAACTGGGCGGAGAGGTCGATCACGTCGTCGACGAGCTGGAAGGCGACGCCGATCTTCTCGCCGAACTCCTCGACCTGGGCCTCGAAGGCGGCGGATGCCTCGGAGAAGCTGATGCCGATGCGCGCCGCCGCGGCGATCAACGAGCCGGTCTTGTCGGCGAGCACCTGGATGTAGTGCTCGATGGGGTCTTCGCCCTCGCGGGGACCGATCGTCTCGTGCAGCTGGCCGAGGCAGAGCCGCTCGAAGGTGTCGGCCTGCAGGCGGATGGCGTCTTCGCCGAGGCTCGCGATGAGCTTGCTCGCCCGGGCGAACAGCAGGTCGCCGGAGAGGATCGCGACCGAGTTGCCCCACACGGTCTGCGCGCTGGGGACGCCGCGACGCATGTGCGCCTCGTCCATGACGTCGTCGTGGTACAGCGACGCGAGGTGCGTGATCTCGAGCGCCGTCGCGGCCGTGAGCACGCGATCGTCGACGCCGCCGCCCAACTGCGAGGTGAGCAGCGTGAGGGTCGGGCGCACGCGCTTGCCGCCCGCTTCGAGCAGGTAGCGGCTCGTGACATCCGCCAGTTCGTCGGCGAAGGCGACCTCGGTGAGCAGGCGCGCCTCGACAGCCTCGAGGCCCTTCTCGACCTGGTCGACGACGCGGCGCTCCTCGGCGGTCGCGAAGATCGCCTCCGTGAGGCCGAGCGACGCCACCATGCTTGCACGGCGGCGCACGCGTGTCAGCTTGCCGTCCACTGCATCACCCTCATCGTTGTGGCCCGCCAGGCGGGCATGGTTCAGTTCGCCGCGGGCACGCGGGCGCGGTGAAGTGCCACCACTCCGGCCGTGAGGTTGCGGTGCTCGACCCCGGTGAAGCCGGCGTCGCGGATCCAGGATGCGAGCGTGGCCTGGTCTGGCCAGTCCGCGATGGATGCCGCCAGGTAGGTGTATGCCTCCGGGTTGGTGCTCGAGGCGCCCACCACGAGGGGCATCAGGTATTTCATGTAGGCGTTGTAGCCCGTGCGCACGAGCGCGAGCGGCGGGGTCGAGAACTCGCACACGACGAGGCGCCCGTCCGGCTTGAGCACGCGGCGCATCTCGGCGAGCGCCTTCTTGGGGTCTTCGATGTTGCGCAGCCCGAAGGAGATCGTGACGGCGTCGAACTCGGCGTCGTCGAAGGGCAGCTGCATGGCATCGGCGTGCACGAAGTCGATCTGCGGGTGGCGGCGACGGCCCACCTCGAGCATGCCGTGCGAGAAGTCGGCGGCCACGACGTGGGCCCCGCTGCGCGAGATCACCTCGGAACTCGTGCCCGTTCCCGCCGCGATGTCGAGGATGCGCTCCCCCGGCTGCGGGGCGATGGCCTTGACGACGGCGTGGCGCCAGAGCGCCGAGTTGCCCATCGAGAGCACGCCGTTGGTGCGGTCGTATCCGGCCGCGACCTCGTCGAACATCGCCGACACCTGGTCGGGTTGCTTGTTGAGGTCAGCGGTTGCCACCCGGCAAGTCTACCCGTGGCGGGGATAGGCTTGCGTGGTGATCGATCCCGTGCGGCCCGTGCCCGTACTCACCGTCGAGACCGTCGCCATCGACAACCCCGGCCCCCTCGTCTCGCTGCTCGACCGGCAGCAGCCGCTCCTGTGGCGTCGCCGCGGTTTCGGCATCGCCGGGCACGGTGTCGCGGCCCGTTTCGAGTTCTCCGGCGCGACGCGGATGACGGATGCCGCGGCCACCTGGCGCGCGGTCGCCGACGCCGCCACGATCACCGACCCGCTGGCGTTGCCCGGTACGGGTCTTGTCGCGTTCGGCAGCTTCTCGTTCTCGCCGGGCTCTGCGCACGCGAGCAGGCTCGTGGTTCCGGCCTTCGTGGTGGGTCGCGCCGAGGAACACTTCTGGCTGACCCGCATCACGGTTGGCCCCGCGCCCGCCGAGCCGCTCACGGCCGCCATGCTGCCGAGGGTTGAGGCCGCGACATCCGCCCCTCACGCCTCCTTCACGGATGGTGCGCTGCCGTCCGAGGGCTACCTGGGTATCGTGCGGGACGGTGTCGGGGCGATCCGCGATGGGCGGCTCAGCAAGGTCGTGCTCGCCCGCGACCTGACGGCGCGCCTCGACGCGGGCGCTGACATCCGCCCCACGATCGCCGCGCTGGCCGAGAGCTACCCCGACTGCTGGACCTTCGCGATCGACGGCTTCATCGGCTCCAGCCCCGAGACCCTCGTGAGCGTGCATGACGGGGTCGCCACCGCCCGGGTGCTCGCCGGCAGCGCCGCGAGGGGCACGGATGCCACGAGCGACGACGAGGCCGCGACGACCCTCGCAACCTCCCCCAAGGACCAGGACGAGCACGAGTTCGCGGTGCAGAGCGTGCTGGCGTCGCTGCGTCCGCACAGTCGCGGCGTCGTCGCGAGTGAGGTGCCGTTCACGCTTCGGCTGCCGAACGTGTGGCACCTCGCGAGCGATGTCGAGGGGGTGCTCGATGACGGATCGACCTCGCTCGACCTCATTCAGGCGCTGCACCCGACCGCGGCCGTCGCGGGCACACCGACGCCCGACGCCATGGCACTCATCGACGAGCTCGAGCCCTTCGACCGCGGGCCCTACGCGGGGCCCGTCGGATGGGTGGGCGCGGATGGCGACGGCGAGTGGGCGATCGCGCTGCGGAGCGCGCGGGTGGACCCAGACGCCACAGTGACCGCGTGGGCGGGCGCCGGCATCGTGGCCGACTCCGACCCGGAACGCGAACTGCTCGAGACCCGCATGAAGTTCAAGCCCATCGTGGACGCCTTCGACCCGATCGCGGGTTGAAGAGCGCGGTTCGCTTGGTGAGGGTTTCGATACGCTCGTGCCTCGCTACTCAACCCGCGTGGGTTGAGTAGGCGCCAGCGCCGTATCGAAACCCGCCTTTCAGCGCGCCAGCGGCACCTCGATCACGACCGGCCCGGGCGAACCCGTGAGCGCGGCATCCAGCTCGCTGCGGGTCGCCGCGCGCACGTACTCCCAGCCGTAGGCGCCCACGAGCGCGCCCAGGTCGACCTCGTGCGGGGTCGTCATGACGCGCTCGAACGCGGAGGGGTCGGATGTCGCGGCAACCTCGAGCCCGCCGAAGATCGTTCCCCCGCCGTCGTTGCCGACGATCACCTGGATGCGGGGTCGCTCCTCCCCGCGCCCGAGGAGCAGCCCGCCGGGCTCGTGCAGGAACGTCAGGTCGCCGACGAGCGCGCGGGTGACGCCCGTGGCATCCGTCGCGTCCTGGCTTGCGATTGCGACGCCGATCGCGGTCGAGAGCGTGCCATCGATGCCGGCGAGGCCGCGGTTGGCGTGCACGCGTATTTTCTTTCCGGGCACGGCGCTGTCGACCTCGCGGATGAGGCGCGAGGAGCCGAGCACAAGCCGGTCGTGCGGCCAGGTGGCACGCCACACGGCGTCGGCGAGGCCGCGGCGCGTGACGGGTGCACGGAGGGCGGCGAGCGTCTGCCGCTGGAACGCCGCCGTGACGGTGCCGTCGTAGGCATCCGGGGCATCGACGACGGGGGCGTCATCGGATGCCTCAATCAGGCCGCGGCTCGTGTGCACCCAGCGTCCCAGCCAGGAGCGGTCGGGGTCAGGGGCACCCTCGACCTCGATCGCATCGACGAACTCGGCGACGCGATGACCGGGGTTGTAGTCCTCGGGCGAGTCGCCGCGCACGACGATCGTGTGCACGTCAGCGCGCTGTATGAGCTGCGGCACCTCGCGACTCAGGGTCGGGTGGCCGAAGACGATGGCGCGCTCGACGCGGCTGCCGAAGTCGGCGTCGCGCAGGAGCTCGCGGTAGGCGGCGACGAGGTTGGGGCCGAAACGCGCACCGCTCGAGACCTCGGCAAGGAGCGGGGCGCCGAGGGCGCGGGCGGCGGCCTCGGCCTGCTCGCCGGCGCGGTCCCCGGCGATGACAACGGTATGGGGTGCGGCGGAGATGCGGAGGGGGTGGCGGGTTGAGGAGCGAGGCACGAGCGGATCGAAACCCGGACTGTCGCCCGCAGGCGGCAACTCCGCGATCGCCGCCGACAGGGGCTCGCGGAAGGCGACGTTGAGGTGCACCGGGCCAGGGGCATCCGAATGCCCGGATGCGGCCGACCACGCCTCCCGGGCGATCGCACGTGCACCAGCTGGGTCGACGCTGTCGTGCGAGGGGGCGTCGATGTCGCGGGTGAAGCGCACGGCCGGGCCGAAGATGCCGTGCTGCTCCGTCGTCTGGTTGGAGCCGATGCCGCGGAGCTCGGCGGGGCGGTCGCCAGTGATGACGATGAGGGGCACGCCCGCGTGGTGTGCCTCGAGCACCGCGGGGTGCAGGTTGGCGACGGCGGTGCCCGAGGTCGTGATGACGGCGGCCGGATGCCCCGACTCGGCCGCGAGACCAAGCGCGAGAAAGCCGGCCGAACGCTCGTCGATGCGCACGTGCAGGCGGGCACGGTCGGCCCGTTCGAACTCAGCGGCGGCAAGCGCCAGCGCCTGCGAGCGCGAGCCGGGGCTCACGACGAGGTGGCGTACGCCGAGGTCAACGAGTTCCGCCAGCAGGCTGACCGCGAACTCCGTCGCCGGGCTCCCGGCCGTCATTCGCCCTTGGGCTCGTCGCTCGTGCCCTTCAGGCCCGTGTTGTCTTCGTCGTCGAGTTCCGCAAGCTTCGCCTCCAGGTCACGGATGCGCTGCTCACGCTCCGCCTCGGTGACGACGCTGCGCAGGAATGCGGGGTCGTCATCGGGGTAGACGGGACGCGAGGTCGAGGAGCGACCGCCGGCACGCGGCATCCGCTCCTTGCCGATTGTGAACCACAGCAACCCGCCGATGAGCGGAAGGATGATGATGACGAAGACCCAGGCGCCTTTGGGAAGGCCGCGGGCACGGAAGTCGTCGGTGCGGATGCAGTCGATGAGCGCGTAGACCCAGAAGGCCAGCAACAGTGCTGCCCCGAAGACGGGTAGGAAGGCGCGCATGCCCCGAGTCTACGCCAGCGGACTTGGTGGCCGCTGGGCGAGCATGCGACCGAGGCGACGGATGCCCAGCCCGCCCTGCGTAGACTCGTGGCGTGAAAACCTCCCACCGTTGGTTGCTCTACACGCTCCTGCGCCTCGGCCTCTTCGCCGGTGTCTTCGCCGCACTGATGCTGCTCGGCATCTGGTGGTGGCTGTCGGCGATCTTCGCGATGGTGATCTCGTTCTCGGTCGCGTACCTGTTCTTCCGCGACACCCGCGACCAGCTGGCCCTCGACCTGCAGCAGCGGCGCGAAAAACCCGAGGTGCACCCCGACGCCGAGGCTGAGGATGCGGTGACGGATGCGCCGGGCACGGTTGCAGCCGAAGGGCGCGACGAGTCCGGCCCCGAGGCCCGCTAGACCCAGCCCGCTAGAACACGATCGCGGCAGCCAGCGCCAGCGCAAAGACGAGCGACGTGAAGCTCGCGAGCTTGAGCACGAGCAGGAACTCCTGCGCCGTCTTGCCCGTGCACGCGATGATCACCGCGGGCACCGCGAGGAGCAGCACGAAGAACACGTACTTCGCGAGGATGAACAGCAGCGCGAAGAACACGAGGATGCCGAACGGCGCGAGGATCAGCACCGTGAAGAGCACGCGGGATGCCGTGAGCCCGATGAGCACCGAGAGGGTGCGCTTGCCAGAGAGGCGGTCCTGTTCGATGTCGCGCATGTTGTTGGCGACGAGCACGGAGCACGCGAAGAGCCCCGCGATGACCGCGAGGAGCCACGCCTCGAGCGAGACCGTGCCGACCTGCACATACATGGTGCCGGCGGTGGCGACGAGTCCGAAGAACACGAAGACGAAGAGTTCGCCGAGGCCGTAGTAGCCGTAGGGATGCTTGCCGCCCGTGTAGAACCAGGCGGCGGCGATCGCGGCCGCCCCGACCGCGAGCAGCCACCACTGCCCGCTGAGCACAATGACGGCCAGGCCGGCCAGTGCGCCGAGGCCGAGGAACGTGAGCGCGACGGCCAGTACGGTCCGCGGCTTGGCAGCCCCCGAGCCGGTCAGTCGCGACGGGCCCACGCGGTTGGCGTCGGTGCCGCGGATGCCGTCGGAGTAGTCATTGGCGAAGTTCACGCCAACCTGCAGCAGCAGGGCCGTCGCGAGGCACAGGAGGGCACGCACCCAGTGCCAGCCCTCCTCGGGCGCATAGAAGTAGGCCGCCGCCGTGCCGAGCGCGACGGGCGCGATTCCGAGCGTGAGGGTGCGGATGCGGGCGCCAGCGATCCAGTCGCTGGCCGTCGCCGGCTGCACCTTCGCCTGTGGGGGCACCGGCCGCTTGCTGCTGCGCGCCGCGACGGCTGCCTTCCGGGGGTCCATCCTCTGCTGCTTCGCTCTAGCCACGATCGAATCCTATTCGGGAGTGCACCCGAGGCATCCGCCGTGAGCGCTGCGACTCTTCATCAGCGCTGCCGAATATTCGGGCGCGCTGACAAGAAATGACCGCGCTCGTCAGAACTGCCAGGGGAAGGGCGACCAGTCGGGCGCGCGCTTCTCCAGGAAGGAGTCGCGTCCCTCGACGGCCTCGTCGGTGCCGTAGGCGAGCCGCGTCGCCTCGCCCGCGAAGACCTGCTGGCCCACGAGCCCGTCGTCGACCGCATTGAAGGCGAACTTGAGCATGCGGATGGCGGTCGGCGACTTGGTCAGGATCTCCTGCGCCCACTCATAGGCCGTGATCTCGAGCTCCTCGTGCGGCACGACCGCATTCACCGAGCCCATCTCGTAGGCCCGCTGCGCGCTGTACTCGCGGGCGAGGAAGAACACCTCGCGGGCGTTCTTCTGCCCGATCTGGCGCGCGAAGTACGCGCTGCCGTAGCCGGCGTCGAAGGAGCCGACGTCGGCATCCGTCTGCTTGAACTTGCCGTGCTCGGCCGAAGCGATCGTCAGGTCGCAGACGACGTGGAGGGAGTGCCCGCCGCCGGCCGCCCAGCCGGGCACGACCGCAATGACGACCTTCGGCATGAAGCGGATGAGACGCTGCACCTCGAGGATGTGGAGTCGGCCGGAACGCGCGGGGTCCTGCACGGTCGTCGCGTCATCCGAGTACTTGTAGCCGTCACGGCCACGGATGCGCTGGTCGCCACCCGAGCAGAAGGCCCAGCCGCCATCCTTGGGGCTTGGCCCGTTGCCGGTCAGCAGCACGACGCCGATGCGTGGGTTCTGGCGGGCGTCGTCGAGCGCGCGGTAGAGCTCATCGACCGTGTGCGGGCGGAATGCGTTGCGCACCTCCGGCCGGTTGAAGGCGATGCGGGCGACGCGGCCCTGCGTGTCGTGGTGGTACGTGATGTCGGTCAGCGCGTCGGCGCCGGGCGCCACCACCCAGCGGGATTCGTCGAAAAGCTCGGAGACGGTCATGCTCCCAGCCTACGGGCGGGCGGCGCGCGGGGTTTTGTGCGTCGCGCGCACGATCAGACGTGCGCGTGGCGCACAGAAGTGCGCGCGGCGGGCTAGCCGAGCGCGCCGAGCACCGTGACCTGCAGCCACGGGTTCGCGAGCAGCCCGACGACGATCGCCGGGGCGCCCCACCAGCGTCCGAAACGGGCGACGACCGCCACGATGCCGGTGACGACGGCGGCCAGGGTCAGCCCGTTGGCGACCCACGCGAGCACGGATGCCACAGCCCACGAGGTCTCGGTGGCCGACGCCGGCGCGGCGATCGCAATCGCAATGACCTCGACAATGAGCCCCAGGACGGCGAGCCCCAGTGCCGCCATGCCAACGACCGAGCGGCTGCGTTTGCGAACCGGAGACGGCGCGGGCGTGGGCGCGGGCTGGGCGGGCTGATGCGCCGGCTGCTGCGTTGCCTGCGGCAGCCAGGCCTCGGCCGTCCACGGACTGTCCGGCGCCGAACGGGCGGGGACGGAACCCCCGGGCACCGGCTCACCACTCGAACTCATGCACGCGAGCCTATTCCACGTGTCGCGGGCACACACTCGGGGAACGCGGCATCCGCTTTGCCAGACTGGGGCGATGCTCCCCACGATCGACGACCTGCTCGCAACGGCGCGAGTGGTCTCCCTTCCCCTGCGCACGCGGTTCCGCGGCATCGACACCCGTGAGGCACTCGTCCTCGAGGGGCCGCGCGGTGCGACCGAATTCTCGCCCTTCGTCGAGTACGACGACGTCGAGGCGGCCACCTGGCTCGCGGCGGCGATCGACTTCGCTTGGGGCGAGGAGCCGGCCGTGTTCCGCAGCAGCGTGCGGGTGAACGCGACCCTGCCTGTTGTCGAGCCCGGCCGAGTGGCCGAGGTGCTTGACCGCTTCAGCGGATGCCGCACCGTCAAGGTCAAGGTCGCCGACCCGTCCCAGCGCATCGCCGACGATGTGGAACGGGTGCGGGCGGTGCGTGAGTACCTCGGCCCGGAGGGCCGCATCCGCCTCGACGCCAACGGCGGCTGGACGATCGACGAAGCCGAGCGGGCCGTGCACGCCATGGCCGAGTTCGACCTCGAATACCTCGAGCAGCCGTGCGCGAGCGTCGACGAGCTCGCCCAGCTGCGCGAGCGCATCCGCTACATGGGCATCGGCATCGCCGCCGACGAGAGCGTGCGCAAGGCCGAGGACCCGCTCGCGGTCGCCCGGGCCGGCGCTGCCGACCTGCTCGTCATCAAGGCGCAGCCCCTCGGCGGCATCGCCGCCGCGGAACGCATCATCGCTGAGGCGGGCCTGCCCGTCGTCATCTCGAGCGCGCTCGACACGAGCATCGGCCTCTCGATGGGCGCCCACCTCGCGGGGGTCGTCCCCGTGCTCGACTACGACTGCGGGCTCGGCACGGCCGCACTGCTCGAAGCGGATGTCACGGAGGAGCCGCTCTCCCCCGTCGACGGCTGCATTGCGGTGCGCCGCATCGACGTGAGCTCAGCCCTGCTCGACCGGCACGAGGCATCCGAAGACCGGCGCGACTGGTGGCTCGACAGGCTGCGCCGCTGCCATGCCCTGCTCGCGGCGGAATGAGGCCTACAGGCCGCTGTAGCTGTGCAGCCCCTTGAAGAACTGGTTGACGATCACGTAGTTGAAGAGCACCGAACCGAAGCCGATGAGCGCGAGCCAGGCCGAGCGGGCGCCTCGCCAGCCGCGAGTTGCGCGGGCGTGGATGTAGCCGGCGTAAACGGTCCAGATGATGAACGTCCACACCTCCTTGGTGTCCCAGCCCCAGTAGCGACCCCAGGCGCGCTCGGCCCAGATGGCGCCGGCGACGAGTGTGAAGGTCCAGAAGACGAAGCCGACGACCGTCACCAGGTAGGCGAGGTTCTCGAGCCGGTCGGCTTTGGGCAGCGTGCGGAGGAAGCCGATGCCCTTGCCGCTCGTCTCGCTGCGCGACTGCAGCAGCTGCAGGAGCGAGAGCGCGGCACCGATCGCGAAGAGTGCGGTGCCGAGGGCGGCCACGAAGACGTGGATGACGAGCCAGTACGAGTCGAGCGCGTCGGGCAGCGGCTTGACGGGCACGTAGAAGTTGACCGTCGCGACACCGAGCGTGATGAGCAGGCCGCCGACGATGTAGGCGCCGAGGAACTTCAGGTCCTGCCAGAACTGCAGCAGCACGAACACGACGGCCACGATCGCCGAGGAGGTCAGCGAGAACTCGAACATGTTGGCCCACGGCACGAAGCCCTGGGCGACGCCACGGAACACGACTGCGGCCACGTGCAGCAGCGTCGCGAGGATGGTCAGGGCGAAGGCGATCCGTTCGAAGCGGTAGCGGGGTGCCGCGACATCCGTCGTCGTCTTCTCGAGGGTGGCGGTGGTGGTGCCGGAGGCTGCAGCCACCTGCCGCTCCGACATGGCGAGCTGGTCGGCAGCAGCCGTCGCATAGGTCGATCGCTTGGCGAGGTCGATCGTGAACAGCACAAAGGCGAACACGTAGACCGCCATCGCCGAATAGACGGCTACCAGCGAGTAGGAATCAAGCACGTCGGACACTAGCTAAGCCTAACCCCGAGCGCCTGGGCGTGCCGCTCGGCCAGGTCAGCCACGGCGCCGTCGAGGCCCGGGTCCTCGCCGCGGGCGAGACCCGCGTATTCGAGGCGGATGCCCTCGTCGCCGTCGATCGCCTTGACCCACACGCGGCGGCGCGGCACGAAGAGCCCCGCGATGAGTCCGGCGATGACGAGGATCGTGAAGACGAGCACCCAGCCGGCGCTCGGGTCATGGTGCACGTCGAAGGATGCGAAGCGCAGCACGCTCTCCCCGTCGGGCGAGGCCTCACTCATGTCGTCGAAGGTGACGGTGCCGCGGCCGCCCGGGAGCTCGTAGGACTCCCCCGGTCGCAGCTGGATCGAGTCGACGCCGGAGTCACCGCCGACGATCTCCTGCATGCCCTCGACATTGAGCGAGTACACCGAGCGGGGCGTGCCGTCGTCGAGGCCGAGGTCGCCCGTGTAGACGTTGAGCGTGAGCACGGGGTCGAGCAGGTCGGCGAAGTTGGAGGTGAGCGCGCCCGACTCGAGCACGGCTGCCGAGGGGTAGAAGAAGCCGCGCATGCCGATCTGCTCCGGCAGGGCATCCGTGACCTTGATGATGCCGAGGGAGGTGAGGTTGTCGTCCTGCGGGATGAACGGCACTGGACCCGTGAAGGCGATGTTGCCGTCGGCATCCGTGACCGTCACGTGGGGTGCGTAGCCGTTGCCGACGAGGTAGGTGTCGAGGCCCATGATCGGCACCGGCTCGTTGACGCGCACCTGCGCCTCGTAGGGGTTGCGCCCGTCTTCATGCACCGTGACATCGGCGCGGAAGTTGCTCGCGAACCCGAAGGCGTTGACGTTCTCGGTCTCGTAGCTCGCGTCGAAATTGTCGAGGATGAGCCGGTAGGGCGGCAGCGAGCCCTCGTCGAAGAAGCGGCCGGGGCTGAACGAGTCGTAGTCGTTCAACACGTTGACGAAGGGCTTGCCCTCCACGACGACCTTCTGGCCGTTGTAGGCGAAGCCGCCGCCGATGCCGACCGACACGAGCACGCCGATGAGCGCCGTGTGGAAGATGAGGTTGCCCGTCTCGCGCAGGTAGCCGCGCTCGGCCGAGACCGACAGCTCGCCCGCCTTCTCGAAGACGCGCACGCGGTATCCGGACTTGCGCAGCAGCGTTCGCGCCGACTCGATGGCGGATGCCGCGGTCACCCCTTCCGCCGCGGTCGAGCGGTAGGCCTCCAGCCGCGAAAGGCGCGCCGGCGTCTTGGGCGGCGGCGTGCGGAGCGCCTTCAGGTGGTGGAGCGTGCGCGGGATGACGCAGCCGATGAGCGAGATGAAGAGGAGCAGGTAGATGGCGGAGAACCACACCGAGCTGAAGACGTCGAAGAGCTGGAAGTCGTCGAGCACCGGGGCGAGGTCCGGGTAGTCGGAGTAGTACTGCGTGACGCCGTTGGGGTCGGATGAGCGCTGCGGCACGAGCGAGCCGGGGATCGCCGCGAGTGCGAGCAGGAGCAGCAGCACGAGCGCCGTGCGCATGCTCGTCAGTTGCCGCCAGAAGAAGCGCAGGTAGCCGACGACGCCGAGGGAGGGCTGGTTGACTCCGCCCTCGCGCGGCGCGGGCGCCGGGCTGTCGTGATGGTCAGATGGCCGGGACAAAGCTGCCGATCACCGATCCCAAACTCGAGATGAACATGCCCCACAGCCCCGTCACCATGGCGAGACCGACGAGGACGAGGAGTGCGCCGCCAACAAGGTTGACGACACGGATGTTGCGCTTGAGCCACGCAACGGAACCCGCCACCCAGCCGAAGCCGAGCGCGACGAGCAGGAAGGGGATGCCGAGGCCGAGGCAGTACACGGCACCGAGCAGCGCGCCGCGGCCCGGTGAACCACCCTCGAGGCTCAGGGCGAGCACTGCGGCCAGCGTCGGGCCGATGCAGGGCGCCCAGCCCAGGCCGAACACGATGCCGAGGAACGGCGCCCCCGCGAGGCCGGTCGCGACCTTCCAGCGCGGCTTGATCGTGCGCTGCATCGCGCCGAAGCCGCCGATGAAGACGAGCCCCATGACGATGATGATGACGCCCGCGATGCGCGTGATGATGTCCATCCAGCGGATGAGCAGCAGCCCCGCGACTCCGAAGAGTAGCCCGAAGGTGACGAAGACCACGCTGAAGCCGAGCACGAAGAGCAGCACCCCGAGGAGCAGCCGATTGCGGGAGCGGCGGCGCGAGGCATCCGATTCGCTCACCTCGGTGACCCCGCCGATGTAGCCGAGGTAGCCGGGAACGAGCGGGAGCACGCAGGGAGACGCGAAGGAGACGAGGCCCGCGAGGAGGGCAAGGGGAATCGCAAGGAGGAGATTGCCGCCGAGGACAATCTCGCCGACATCCACTAGAGCTCCTCCGCGACGAGCTCACGGATGATCGTGTCGAGGTTGCCCGGCGCCGTGATCTGCCCCAGGAAGCGGGCCGCGACGCGTCCCTCCTTGTCGAGCACGAGCGTCGTGGGCACGGCGCTCGGGGATGCCTGGCCGGCGAAGGCGAGACGCACCTCGCCCGTCTCCCCGTCCATGATCGACGGGTAGGTGATGCCGTACTTGCGGGCAAAGGCGAGCGCGTTCTCGGGCTGGTCGAGGGTGTTGACGCCGATGAACGAGACCCCGTCGTCCTTGTGCTTCTGGTGCAGGGCCTCAAGGTCGGGAGCCTCAGCGCGGCAGGGGCCGCAGGCGGCGTACCAGAAGTTCACGACCACGACGCGGCCCTCATAGTCGGCGCTCGACACCTCGACCCCAGCGTCGGTCATGCCCGAGTACTCGGGGGCGGCAGCGCGGTTCTCGGGCGTGATCTCCAGGATCGCGCCGTCGTTCGACTCCGTGTTGCTCGCCCCGCCGTTGCCGTACTTCTGGGCCAGCGGGTCACTGGCGGTACAGCCAGTGAGGAGGAGGGCGCCGAGCGCGAGGATTGCCGCACCGCGGCGAAGAACGGATGCGCGCACGCTCACACCGCCCCGAAGTCGGCGGCCTGCGCGAGCAACTCGGCCGCGGGCTCAGCGTAGGAGTGCTCGACGAAACGGTCGTCCTCCCGGCGCAGCGTCGTGATGCTCGAGAGGCTGCAGCGGCGCTTGCGGGGGTCATGGTAGAGCTTGCGGCCCGTCACATAGCGCTGCACCATCACGATCGGCATCTGGTGGCTGACCATGACGACCTCGCCGTCGTCGACAGAGTTCCAGGCGTCTTCGATGACCGCGAGCATCCGGTCGGCCACACTCGCGAAGGGCTCGCCCCAGCTCGGCTTGAAGGGGTTCATGACCCACGGCCACGACTGTGGCTTGGTGATGATCTTGGGGCCGAACTCGAAGGTCTGGCCCTCGAACTTGTTGGTCGGCTCGATCAGGCGCTCATCGGTCGTGACCTCAAGCCCGAAGCGCTCAGACCACGGCTTCGCCGACTCCTGCGCACGCTCGAGCGGCGATGCGAACAGCGCCTTGACGGGGTGAGCCTCGAGATGCTGGGCTGCGGCATCCGCCATCCGGTGGCCCAGCTCGGAGAGCAGGTAGCCAGGGATGCGGCCATAGAGCACGCCCTCGGGGTTATGCACCTCGCCATGGCGAACAAGATGAATGAGGGAGGCAGGCACGCATCAAGTCTAGGCAGACGGATGCTTGCGAAATGCCTGCTCGCGGGCCGCAGGGGCGGGTAGCGCGGTATCGAAACCGGAACGTGATGCTCAAGGACCCACACAGCCGCGCAACTACACTGGAGCCCGTGACTGAACGCACCCTCATCAAGGACCTCGCCGCGGCATCCGACGGCCCCACCTCTGTCTCCGGCTGGGTCGAGAAGGTGCGCGATCAAAAGAAGGTGCAGTTCGTCGTGCTGCGCGACGAGAGCGGTGCGGTGCAGCTCGTGCACCCGCGCGCGTTCAACGAAGACGGCACGCCCGCCGAGGACGCGCTCGCTGCGACGATCTCCGGCCTTGCGCAGGGCACGTTCCTCACCGCGACCGGCGAGCTCAAGCACGACGAGCGCGTCAAGCTCGGCGGTGTCGAGATCAAGCTCGACTCGATCGAGGTCGCGGCCGCCGCGATCCCCGAGACGCCCATCGCCGACGACAGCGGCATCGACAAGCGCATGGACTGGCGCTTCCTCGACCTGCGCGTGCCCAAGCACGCCCTCGTCTTCAAGATCCAGACGACCCTCGAGCACGCCTGGCGCAGCTACTGGGTCGACAACGACTTCATCGAGATCCACACGCCCAAGCTCATGGCGAGCGCCTCCGAGTCGCGCGCCGAGCTCTTCGAGGTCGACTACTTCGAGGGCAAGGCCTACCTCGCCCAGAGCCCCCAGTTCTTCAAGCAGATGGCGCAGCCGGCCGGCTTCGGTCGCGTGTTCGAGATCGGCCCGGCCTTCCGCGCCGACCCCTCCTTCACCTCGCGCCACGCGACCGAGTTCACCTCTGTCGACGCCGAGATCAGCTGGATCTCCTCGCACGAGGACGTCATGAAGATGCACGAGGAACTGCTCGTCGCCGGCATCACCGCCGTCAAGGAGAAGCACGGCGAAGCGATCCTCGAGCACTTCGGCATCGACCTGCAGGTGCCGTCGACGCCGTTCCCCCGCATCCCGCTCGCCGAGGCGAAGCGCATCGTCGCCGAGCGCGGCTACGAGGTCCCCCGTCACGACGACGACATGGACCCGGAGGGCGAGCGCCAGATCGCGGCCTACGTCAAGGAGCAGTTCGGGCACGACTTCGTGTTCCTGACCGACTATGCCTCGAGCATCCGGCCGTTCTACCACATGCGCAACGCTCAGGATGCTGCGCTCACGAACAGCTACGACCTCGTCTACAACGGTGTCGAGATCTCGACGGGTGCACAGCGCGAGCACCGTGTCGATGTGCTCGTGGAGCAGGCCAAGGAGAAGGGCCTCGACCCGGAGGAGCTCGAGTTCTACCTCGACTTCTTCCGCTACGGGGTGCCGCCGCACGGTGGCTTCGGCATGGGCCTCTCGCGCGTGCTAATGCTCATGCTCGGCCTGCCGAACCTGCGCGAGACGACCTACCTCTTCCGCGGGCCCAACCGACTGCTGCCGTAGGACTCTTTCCCTAATTCAGGAGAGCGCCTAACTCAGGCGAGCGTCACCAGGCTTCGGCGGGGGCCTTGATGACCTGCGTCGGGGTGTAGTGCCAGTGCGAGCCGTTGGCGTAGTGACTGCTCGCCCACGGTGACGCCCAGATGGCGGCCTCGATCACCTCGGTGGGGGCGGATGTCGCGAAGCCCTCGCGGATGCCCGCATAGCCCGGATGCGTGTGGAGAGCCTCCGCGGCGTTCTGCGCAGCAACGCGCAGGTTCGGGTAGGAGCCGAGCCCTCCCCCGCCGCCGGAACCCCAGCCGTTGTTGAGCGGGTTGTTGCGGTTCCACCACGACTTCTCGTAGTTCTCCTGGCGCATCCATCGCATGATGACCGTCACGTTCTCTTCCGTGACCGGCCACTCGCCGTAGAGCAGCACGAGGCTCGCCCAGTCGCGGTTGGTGCCGCCAGCGACATAGGTCTCCTCGCCGGGTGTCGCTGTGAAGGTGTCGCGCGGGGTCGCCGAGAGCTGGGCGCCGACGACCTGCAGCGACTGGGCGGCGGGCGCGTCATCCGTCTGTCCCGAGTTTGCGAGACCCGGCAGCACCGCGGCGGCCGTCAGCACCGCGAGCGCGACGACGGCCGCCCCGAGTGAAGCGAGGACGCCCGGGCGGATGCCGCGGCGCTCGTCCCCCGAAAGGCGCCTGCGTGGCCGACCGTCCGGAGTGTCAGCTTGCGACCCACGAGGGCGAAGCGTTCCCGCGGGAAGGGTCGCCAGCATCCCCGTCCAGGTGGACGGAGTCTCGGCGCGGCGACGGCCGCGGGAGCGAACTGGGGGCACAGTCATGACCGGCCGACTCTAGGAGCCGACCCTGAAGATCTGCTCCGGATCTCCGGCGCGCGAGAAACGCTGAGCCTGCAGAAAACGGCCGTTTCGTGCGAAAATTGGCCGTTTTCTGCAGGCTCAGGGTCAGGGTCGATGAGGCTACTGCGGCGGCTCGTCCTTGCCCTCTTCCTCGAGGCGGTCGGCCTCTTCCTTGGTCTTGTGGACGGCGCCATCCGCGTGGTCCGGCGGGCCGTAGACCGTGTAGAGCACGAGCGGGTTGGGGCCCGTGTTGACGAAGTTGTGGTGCTGACCGGCGGGAACGACGACGAGGTCGCCCGATGCGATCTGCTTCTTGTTGCCAGAGACGGTCGCCTCGCCCGTGCCGCTCACGATCGTCAGGATCTGGTCGTTGTCGGGGTGGGTCTCCGCCCCGATCTCGCCACCGACCGGGATCGTCATGATGACGAGCTGGGTGTGCTCGCCCGTCCAGAGCACGCGGCGGAAGTCCGCGCTCTTCTCCGCTTCGGTCTCGATCGAGAAGTTGATGAGTTTCGTCATGCGGCGGACGTTACGCCCCCAACTGTGAGAACCCTGCAAAGCCCCCTCGCTGAGACGGTGTGGGGGTGGTGCTAGCGTGGCGGGATGAGCAGCACCGACCCCGCCCGCACGTCCGCCATCGAGGCCGGGGAAGCCCTCCTCGAGATACTGCGCCGACACATCGATGTCGTCGCATCCGGCAACGGCTCTGAGGACGAGGCCGAGGATGTCGACCGCCGCCTCTGGGAGGCCGTCGGCGAGTACGGGGATGCGCTCGACGAGCTCTTCGACGAGCCGGAGGAGCCCGAGGAGGGCGGCGCCGACGAACTCACCGTGACGGTGCGCACGCGCTACGACTACACGGTCGTCGACGAGAAGGCCCTCATGCAGAGCAGCGAGGGCATCGGCGCCGCGATCGGGCGCCTCATCGAGCGGCACGGCAAGGCGATCCCGGCCCTCGAGGTCGATTCACTCGAGACCGGCAGCGGTCTCGTCACGGTGCACCTCGGCGGCGAGCCCCTGGCCGCCGCCGACTTCGACGCGGCGGAGGAGCCCACGGACCTCCTCCTGGTCGCCCCCGAGGAGCGCCTCGCCTTCGTGCTCGACGAGCCCGTCTACGAGTCCCGCGCCGAGGCAGAGGCGGCGGCGAAGCGCCGCTGAGCGACTACCCCGCCGTGAGGGCGGTGCGGAGCCGCTCCGGGTCGATGCGCCAGATGTTGTGCACGCGCCCGTTGATCATGAGCACAGGGATCTCCTCCGAGTACCGCGCGAGCAGCGCCTCATCGTCAAGGATCGACTTCTCCTCGAGCGTGACCTGCACAGCGGATGCTGCGGCATCCAGCTCCCGAATGACCCCTGTCACTACGTCCCGCGCGTCGTCACAGAGGTGGCAGCCGGGCCGGGTCAGCAGGGTGAGGTGGGGCATACCCCAATGGTAGATCGCTGGCCTGCACGCTCGGCCCGACACCGGCCGCCCCCTATTCGCGGGCGCGCCCCGCGCGAACCCCGGAGGTTACGATGGCGCGGATGAATGCGCGCACCGCCAACGACGACGGAACCCGGCCGGTCATCGCCTTCTTCGACGTGGACAACACCCTCATGCGGGGTGCGAGCATCTACCACGTCGGGGGCGGTGCCTACCGCCGGGGATACGTCGGTGTGCGCGATCTCGTGCGTTTCGCCTGGCAGCAGGCACGATTCATCCGGGTCGGGGAGAACCTGCACCACCTGGAGCGGCTTCGCGAGCGGGCACTCGGCCTCGCGGCGGGCGTGCGGGAGGCTGAGGTGCTCGAACTCGCCGAGGAGATCTTCGACCGCCAGATCGAGCGCAGGCTCTGGCCCGAGAGCGTCGGGCTCGCGCGCGAGCACCTCGCGAAGGGCCACCAGGTGTGGCTCGTGACGGCGACCCCCTCGATCGTGGCCGACGTCATCGCCCGCCGCCACGGGCTGACCGGCGCGATCGGCACCCGCCTCGAGGTGCGCGAGGGATGCTTCACCGGCCGCCTGGTGGGCGGCTTCCTGCACGGCGAGCAGAAGGCGAGGGCGGCGCGCGAGCTGGCGGAGCGCACTGGCTCACCCCTCGAGGACTGCTGGGCCTACTCCGACTCGCGCAACGACATCCCGTTGCTGGAGCTCGCCGGCAATCGCGTCGTCGTCAATCCCGACACCGAACTGATGCGGCACGCGACCGGCAAGGGCTGGTCGGTGATGCGGCTCAACAAGTCGAGCATCCGGGCGGCGCGCAAGCGGGTGCGACGCGAGGCGAAGCAGGGCACGAATGCCTGAGACCGAGCGCCGGATGCGCGTGCTCGCGTTAAACGCAGAAGCGCCGAACCTCTCGGCTCGGCGCTTCGTAAACGCTTGCGCTACTTCTTGTTGCGGCGCTGGTGGCGAGTCTTGCGAAGCAGCTTGCGGTGCTTCTTCTTCGCCATACGCTTGCGACGCTTCTTGATTACGGAACCCATACGTACCTCACTGATTCTTGAACAGACGACCGGGTCCGTTCAGAACCGCGGAAAAATTGCCTCTCGACAGTGTAGCCGACATCGGCGCGCCTCGTTGACGGCCAGCCCAGGACGGGCAGCGGATGCTCAGCCGACGTCGGAGATGTGACCCTCGATCGCGGCCTCAACCGCCGACTCGGGCACACGGAAGGAACGGCCGAAGCGGATGGCGGGCAGTTCGCCCGAGTGCACCAGCCGGTAGACGGTCATTTTGGACACGCGCATCATGTCGGCGACCTCAGCCACCGTCAGGAACTTCACGTCGGAAAGATCGCGTGCCATCGAAAACCCCTCATGCGGAGCACCCGGTGCAGATGTGACTGGAGTGCTTGATCGCTACTCTAGAGCCAGAAGTGACAGAATGTCCATGCCCCGATCTGGGGCTGTGGACAGTTCGTCAGTCCTTCTTCAGCTTCTTCTTGATCGGCTCGATCACGCGGCGCTCCACGTTCTCCGACGCCTCCTCGAAGCGGTGGCGCACACCGTGGGTCGCATCGGCAACAGCTCGACCGAGGTTCGCGCCAGCTTCACCCGGATGCTGCAGGGTCTCGCCTGCGCGGCGGAGCGGCTCGGGCAGCGGTGCGCCCGACCATGCGGCGAAGGCACCCGCGCCGAGCGAGCGCGACGAGTCCGCGTCATCCGTGCCGTAGTCGACGGTCATGAACGGCATCAGCCAGTCCTCGACGGTCTCGAGCGGCTGGGTCTCGAGGCGGTAGTAGCGGTGCTGGCCCACCTCACGCACGGCCACGAGGCCAGACTCGCGCAGCACCTTGAGGTGCTTGGAGACGGTTGGCTGGCTCAACCCCAGCTTCTCGACCAGCTCTCCGACGCTGATGTCGCCCGTCGGCGAGTCCGTCGCCGAGTAGCGTTCGAGTAGAACCTGCAGGAGCTCACGGCGCGTCGCGTCCGCAATCACGCCAAAAATGTCCGCCATGGCAACAGGCTAACGGGCACAGGCGGGGAGTACCATGACATGCTGTCCGCGAGGCCAGCGGCGCCGTACAGCGGAGTGGAGTGTCGAGGGAACGCATGCGTAGCAAGCCCGTATCCCGCAGCACGCGCGCCGAGCGCTTCCGCGACGCGCTCGACGACTTCGCGACAGGATCGCCCGCTCGGTTCGCGATCCTCGTCTTCACGGCCCTCATCGGCATCCTCACCGCCGTGCTCATGCTGCCGTCGGCGCGCGCGGGCGACGAGACGACAAGCTTCGTGGATGCCCTGTTCACGGCGGTCTCCACGATCTGCGTGACGGGGCTCTCGGTTGTCGACATGGGCACCCACTGGAGCCTGCTCGGCCACATCGCGATCCTCATCGGCCTGCAGGTCGGCGGCATCGGCGTGCTCACGGTCGCGAGCATGATGGGACTCATCGTGTCGCGCCGCCTCGGGCTGCGCACCCGGCTCATGGCGGCGAGTGACAGCAACCCGTCCCGAATCCACCACGGCCCGGTCTCGGAATCACAGGCGGTGCGGCTCGGCGAGATGGGTGGCCTGCTGGCGACCGTCGCGATCAGTGCGATCGCGATCGAACTGGTCGTCGCGATCTCCATCTACCCACGCCTGCTCGCCGCCGGATTCGACGGCTGGAGCTCCGTATGGCAGTCGTTCTACTACGCGGCATCCGCCTTCACCAACACTGGCTTCACGCCCAACCCGGACGGCCTCGCGCCCTTCACGGGCGACCCGTGGATGCTGTCGATGCTCGCGCTCGCGGTGTTCCTCGGCAGCCTCGGCTTTCCCGTGATCTTCGCCCTGGCGCGCGGATGGCGAAACCCCAAGCGCTGGTCGGTGCACGTCAAGCTCACCCTGACGACGACGATCGGGCTCATCTTCCTGGGGGCGCTCGCGCTCACCCTCCTCGAGTGGAACAACCTCGCGACCCTCGGTGCGCAGGACCCAGGGCAGCGACCCCTCACGGGTACCTTCATCTCGATCATGTCTCGCTCCGGCGGCTTCTCGACGATCGACATCGGCGCGGCCAACGGCTCGACGCTGCTCGTGCTCGACATGCTCATGTTCGTCGGCGGCGGCTCCGCCTCGACCGCGGGCGGCATCAAGGTGACGACGCTCGCGGTGCTGTTCCTCGCCGCATTCGCTGAGGCCCGCGGCGACGAGGACATGCAGGCCTTTGAGCGCCGCATCCCCGTCGACGTGCTGCGCCTCGCCGTCAGCGTCACCCTGTGGGGTGCCACGATCGTGGCGGCGGCGACCATCTTCATCCTGCACCTCACCAAGGCCCCGCTCGACTTCGTGCTCTTCGATGTGATCTCGGCATTCGCGACATCCGGGCTCACGACGGGGCTCACCGAGACACTGCCCGACCCGGGAAAGTACGCGCTCGCAGCCACCATGTGGGCGGGCCGCGTTGGTACAGTGACGTTGGCCGCCGCACTGGCGGCCTCCCAGCGCCGGCAGTTGTTCCGGCGAGCGGAAGAGAGGCCCATCGTTGGTTGACCGGATTCCCCACGACGCCCCCGTGCTCGTCATCGGCCTCGGCCGCTTCGGCGCCGCGACGGCCGGCCAGCTCGATCGCCTCGACCGCGAGGTGCTGGCGGTCGACACCGACCCTGCGCTCGTGCAGAAGTGGGCCGACCGCGTGACCCACACGGTGCAGGCGGATGCGCGCAGCATCGACGCGCTGCGACAGATCGGTGCGCAGGACTTCGCCGTCGCGGTCGTCGCCACCGGGTCATCCGTCGAATCGAGCGTGCTCATCACGGCCAACCTCGTCGACCTCAAGATCCCGCAGATCTGGGCGAAGGCCATCAGCCAGTCGCACGGCAAGATCCTCGCGCGCATCGGCGCCAACCACGTCATCTACCCCGAGGCGGAGGCCGGCGAGCGCACGGCCCACCTGGTGAGCGGGCGGATGCTCGACTTCATCGAGTTCGACGACGACTTTGCGATCGTCAAGATGTACCCGCCGAAGTCGATCCGTGGCATGACGCTCGCCGAGTCGCAGGTGCGCAAGAAGTTCGGTCTCACGGTCGTCGGCATCAAGTCGCCCGGCAAGGACTTCACCTATGCGACCGCGGATACCCACATCTCGAACCACGACCTCGTGATCGTGAGCGGCAACTCGGCCGACATCGAGCGCTTCGCCGCCCAGAGCTGAGCCTAGGGCTGGGAGAGCTCGCGGGAGCGGGCAGCGGATGCCTCGACCGCGGCAGTGAGGACGGCCGGCAGGTCGGCCTCCTGCAGCACGGCGATCGCGCGCTCGGTCGTGCCGTTGGGGCTCGTCACATCGCGCCGCAACTGCTGGGGTGACTTGCCGGAGACGCGCAGCATCTCCAGGGCGCCGTGGAAGGTCTGCAGCACGAGCTTCTCCGCCTCCTCCGGCGTGAAACCCTGCGCCTCTGCACCCCGGATGAACGACTCGACCATGTAATAGACGTAGGCGGGGCCGCTGCCGGAGACACCCGTCACCGCCTCCATGCGGCTCTCGTCGACGACCAGTGCGGTGCCGACGGCCTCGAACATCCGCTCGACCAGGGCGAGCTGCTCATCGCTCGTGCGAGTGCCGCGACTGAGGGCAGTGACACCGAGCCCCACCGCCGTTGGCGTGTTCGGCATGGTGCGCACGACCGCGACGTGCCCGGGCAGCGCCGCCTCCATGACCGAGGTCGAGACGGCCGCCGCGAGGCTCACGACGATCGCGCCCTCGGCGAGCGCCGGCGCAACCTCGCGCAGGAGGTCAGCGACCATGTGCGGCTTCACCCCGATGACGACCACGTCGGCACCCTCCACGGCGTCGAGGTTGGCGCGCGGGTTCGACTCCAGGGAGAGGGATGTCACGGGCTCAGGCCATCCGCGTGCCGCGGCGCTCGCATCCGTGCGGTTCGTCACGCGGATGCTCGCGCTCTCGAAGCCGCTCGAGAGCAGGCCCTGCAGGATCGAAGACCCCATCGAGCCGGCGCCGAGGAAAGTGATGGTGGGCCGCAAAGTCGTCATTGCAGCATCCTAGGATTAGGCGCATGAGTGAGAACGGCGGCGACAGGGCAAGCAGTGCGAGCAAGGCTGAAAGCGACGCGATCCGCGATGCGATCAACGCGCATCCCAGGGTGCAGTCGCTCGTCGATCTCCGGGTGGTGCGCCTTGACTCCGACGAGCTCCTGGTCGGTGCGGCAATCGCATTCCCCGCGCAGGACCGCCTGGCGGAGGTCGCCGAGACGATCGAGGAGCTGAAGGCAGCGATCCGCGAGGTCGCCCCCACCGCGAGCGGCATCTATCTTGAGCCCGACGTCTACCGCCGGCCCGACGAGACCAACCCGCCGACCGACGTCTACTTCATCCGGGGCGTCGACTGAGCCGCACCGCGCTCGTGCTGCGGCACGAGCCCCGCATCCACCTCGGCAACCTCGAACCCGTGCTCGTGGAGCACGGCTACACCGTGCGCAACATCGAGGTGCCCGAAGCTGACCTCGCGGCCGAGACATCCGCGATTCTCGAAGCCGAGCTGCTCGTCGTGCTCGGCGGGGAGATGGGCGTCTACGAGAAGGAGGCCTACCCCTTCATCGCGCAGGAACTCTCGGTGCTGCAGCAGCGACTGGATGCCGCGGCCCCCGTCTTCGGCGTGTGCCTCGGTGCCCAGCTCATGGCCGAGGCCCTCGGCTCACCCGCCTTCAAGGGGCCGAAGCGCGACATCGGTTACCGGGACATCCGCGTCACCGAGGCGGGGCAGGATTCGCCCGTGCGCCACGTCGCCGGCGTGCCGATGCTCGAGTGGCACGGCGACCACTTCGAGCTCCCGGCGGGGGCGGAACGGCTCGCGACCTCCGACGCCTACGCCAACGAGGCGTGGCGCCTCGGCGACCGCGCGCTCGCGGTGCAGTTCCACCCCGAAGTCACGGCCGAGATGAACGAGGCGTGGATCCGGCACAACGAGGCCGGGCTGCGCGGGGCCGACGAGCTGCGCGAGCAGGCGGCGCGCCACAACGCGGCCATGCAGGATGCCTCGCGCGCGATGTTCGGGGAGTGGCTGGGCGCGCTGTCCTAGCGCAGGCGCTCGAAGAACTCGCGGAGCTGGGCCGCGCAGGCATCCGCCTCGACCCCGGCGTGCACCTCGGCGCGGTGCGGCAGACGGCGGTCGCGCAGCAGGTCGTAGACGCTTCCGGATGCACCGGCCTTGTCGTCCCACGCCCCGAAGACGACCACAGGCACCCGCGCCGCGAGGATCGCTCCCGCGCACATGGGGCACGGCTCCAGGGTCACGATGAGCGTCGTGCCCTCGAGGTGCCAGTCGCCGGTGGCATCCGCAGCCTGTCGCAGCGCGAGCATCTCGGCGTGGGCTGTGGGGTCGTGGCGTAGTTCGCGCTCGTTGCGCCCACGGCCGAGCACGGTGCCGTCGGCGGCGAGCACGACGGCGGAGACGGGCACATCGCCATGCTCTGTCGCGAGGGCGGCGTCACGAATGAGCGCGCGCATCCACTCCGTATACGTCGTCAACGACAACCCCTCTCGACTAGGTTTGAGCGTATGCGAGTTCACGTTGCCGACCACCCGCTCATCACGCACAAGCTCACCGTGTTGCGCGACGAGAACACCGCATCCCCCACCTTCCGGGCCCTCACCGAGGAGCTCGTCACGCTGCTCGCCTACGAGGCGACCCGCAACGTGCGCACGGTGCCCATGACGATCCAGACCCCCGTCGCCGAGACGACGGGTGTGGCGATCGCCGACCCGCGCCCGCTCGTGGTGCCGATCCTGCGGGCGGGCCTCGGCATGCTCGAGGGCATGACCAAGCTGGTGCCGACGGCGGAGGTCGGCTTCCTCGGCATGGTGCGCAACGAGGAGACCCTCGAGCCCACGACCTACGCCGAGCGGCTGCCCGAGGACCTCTCGAACCGCCAGTGCTTCGTGCTCGACCCCATGCTCGCGACGGGCGGGTCGCTGCTCGCGGCGGTCAACTACCTCTTCGAGCGTGGGGCGCAGGATGTCACGGCAATCTGCCTCCTCGGAACCCCCGAGGGCCTCGAGGCGATCGACCAGGGCACCGACGGCCGCGACCTCACGATCGTGCTGGGTGCGCTCGACGAGCGACTCGATGAGCACGGATACATCGTGCCCGGCCTGGGTGACGCGGGCGACCGCCTCTACGGCACGGTCTGATCCCCCGTTTGCAAAAACTGCCCCACCGGGCGGATACTTGACCGCATGACTACATTCGCGCGCACTTCGACCTCCTGCGAGGCTTCGAGGAACGCCGGCATGATGATGCCGGCACGCGCCATGTGTTGTCGAATGTGCGCCTAGACGGCCCCGGCTCCTCAACAGAACCGAACGCCGAGTCCCGCACCCTTCGCGCCATATCGCGGAAGTGCACGACGGACTCCGGGTGGCTCCCCTTCATGACGGGGCGTCCACTCCCAGCGCACACCTGAAGTAACACCGAAGGATCGCACCCTCATCATTAGAGGCCCTTCACCCCTTACGAAGGAATTCGACCGATGTCACTTGCACTCAAGTTCTCCGACGCCGCTGCAACCTCCGCGACGGCGAGCCCCGCTGCATCCGCCGCTGCCGTCCCTGCGGCGCCCGCCACTCCCGAGTCGGCGCAGCGCCGCCGCCTGCGCGCCGTGCCGGAGGGCACCGAGGCGCGCGGCTTCGTGCTCTACGTGGGCGTCGACGAACTCAAGGCGGCCGCGGCAGGCACCGACCTCGGCGCGATCGTCGAGGCGCTCAAGACCCTGACGCAGCAGCTCGTGCCGACCGCCGAGACCCACGCGGCCGTCGCCCTCGCCCCGCAGGGCGTCGGCGGCCGCGACGTCGACGTCGTGCGGCTCGCCCTCCAGGACCCGGCCGCGCTCGCCAAGCACCGCCAGCAGGACGAAGCCCCCATCGAGCCCGAGTCACGCGGCGGCGTCATCATCGACCTCTCCCGCAAGCGCGTCGTGCTCGAGGGCGAGGTCGCGCCGCTGACCTACAAGGAGTTCGAGCTACTGCAGTACCTCGTGCTGCGCGAGGGCCGCACGATCGACCGCGCCGAGCTCATCGCCGGGCTCTGGGGGGTCGACGACGAGGAGGCACCCAACGTGCGCACGATCGACGTGCACGTGCGGCGCCTGCGCTCCAAGCTGGGCGGCTACGAGGAGATCGTGCGCACGGTGCGCGGTGCCGGCTACCGCTTCGACCGCCACGCGGATGTCTCGGTGCAGCACACGAGCACGCCCTCGCCCGACCGTTTCTAGCCTTTCCAGAAAAATAACGGATTGATAACTAGCGGGCGTTACCCTTCTGTTATACAGTCTTGGTTAGCGGAAGTTGTTTGCTGTGGCAGCTCCCGCGGAATGTGATTGCAGGACACTCTTGGTGCAAGGGAGAGGGCCCGTCGTTAGCCTCTACGACGGGCCCTCAATCACTTAACCTGTAGGCACCACGAGAAGGGGCGATCATGGCGTCGAAGACGACCGCGGTGTCGGCATGGGAGGCGCTCTTTCGCGCCCAGGTCACCGTCATGCGACAGCTCGGACGCGAGTTTCCGACAGACGAGATCTCGCTCACCGAGTACGACGTGCTCTTCAACCTGTCGCGACAGCCCACGCGAGCCCTGCGCATCCGTGACCTCGTCGCAGACCTGCTCATCACCCAGCCGAGCGTCAGCCGGCTCGTCGACCGCCTCGCCGGCCGGGGACTCATCGAGAAGCGCCCGGACCCGAAGGATGCGCGCGGGGTCATCGTCTCGCTCACCGACGCGGGGTTCGAGCTGTTCCGTCGCGTCGCCGTCGCCCACATGGAGTCGATCAGCACGCACGTCGGCGCCGCGCTCGACGATGAGGAACTGCAGCAGTTGGAAGCGCTGTGCGAGAAGCTACGAAGCGGAGTCAAGCAGAAATAGTCGGGTCGTCACTGCGCGGGCGCGAGCGCGAATACCGAAGTGCCGATCCAGCGCGGAACATGCTGTCGCGCCACTCCCGCGGCAAGCAGTTCGCCGGACGCGAGGGCGGCATCCCAGGAGACCTCGCCCCGCCACACGCGAACGAGGGTGCGGAGGCTCCCGGAGAGCGAGGCCGTGACCTCGTAGCCGGGATCGAAGTCGCAGGTCTCGAAGCGATCGCCCGACGCGACGATCCACCAGTGGGTGGAAACCCCCGCAGGATCGACGAGATGCATCTCGAGGGTCGTGCGCTGGCGCGGCCATTCGGCGAGCGGCATCGTGCGCTGCATGTCCCACAGCAGGAGGTGCGCGTCGAGATCCTGGTCGCCCAACTCGCCGATCCACCGCATGCCCCAGGCGCTGAGCGACTCAACCAGGGGCCGTAGCTCCTCGCCCGCGCGGGTCAGCGTGTAGAAGGTGCGCCCCGCCGTGACATCCCGTCGCACGACGCCCACGCGCTCGAGACTGCGCAGTCGCTTCGAGAGCAGGGCGGGCGACATCCTTGGCACGCCGCGGCGCAGGTCGTTGTAGTGCCGGCTTCCGAGGAGCATCTCGCGCACGATCAGGATCGTCCAACGCTCATCGAGCACCTCCATGGCCTTGGCCACGGGGCAGAACTGGCCGTATGACGTCATGACGTCTCCCATCCACGACAGGTCTACGCCCTCCCGGCACCAAAGGCCAGTACAGATGTTGAAGCTGCGACGCTACAGAGCCCGCACTGGAGTGCCCTTCAACGCCAGAGGATCGTAGGCCCCATCAAACGGCGACCCACCGACGGGTCGTCACCCCGGATGGAGAATGACCATGAGCATCAGCGACACCCTCGCGGCAGCCGAAGCCGACCGCGAACTCAAGAAGCGCCACCGCGCCATGTGGGCGTTCGGCGACTACCCCCGGCTGGTCGAGCAGATCGTGCATCCCTTGGGTGCGGAAGTCGTGCTGCTCGCCGGAGTCGGAAGCGGCGACGTCGTGCTCGACGTCGCCGCGGGCACCGGCAACGCGGCGGTGCCCGCAGCCCGCCTCGGGGCGCGAGTGACCGCCTCCGACCTGACGCCAGAGCTGCTCACGGCCGGCAGGGCCGCGGCGCATGACCTCGCTATCGACTGGGTCGAAGCCGACGCGGAGCAGCTCCCGTTCGACGCGGCAGGCTTTGACGTGGTGCTGTCGTCGATCGGCGTGATGTTCGCCCCGCACCATCGGGCCGCGGCATCCGAACTCCTGCGCGTGTGCCGCATCGACGGCACCATTGGGCTCAGCAGCTGGACCCCGGAGGGCTTCGTCGGCCGACTCTTCGCCACCATGAAGCCCTTTGCTCCCGCTCCCCCGCCCGGGGCAGAGCCTCCGCCGGCCTGGGGATCGCCAGCACATCTCGACGAGCTGTTCGGCGCGCGGGTGGAGACGCTGAGGCAGGAGCGGCGGATGCTGCCGGTCACGCTCTTCCACGAGCCCGAGGAGTTCCGCGACTACTTCAAGCAGCACTACGGCCCGTCGATTGCCGTCTACCGCACGCTGGCAGACGACCCGGTCGCCACGACTGCGCTCGACGATGCACTCACCGCGCTCGCCCGGGAGCACGCACTGCCGGGAGCGGAGTTCGCACTGGAGTGGGAATACCTCGTGACGGTGATGCGCCGCGTCGCCTAGGAAGGGGACCGGTGCAGTGCCTCCCGTGGCAGTAGGCGCGTTACTCCCGGGGGCGGATGCCTCGCGCCCTTCGCTCCCCGTAGCGTCGGCGGCATCCACTCACCGAACGGAGTCACCATGACAACCATCACCAGGCCTGCCGCCCCGGCGCGAGCCGCCCTCGTGGTCGCGGGAGTCGCCGTGCTGGTCGGACAGCGGATCGCACCCGCCACCGCCGTGGCCCGCGAGTAGCATTCGAGCATGACAGCGCCCCCGCTCGGTGCCGGCGGCTCCGACGACGCGTGGGAGCTGGCTGGGGCGCGGCCGCGATCGTCGCCGCGCGCACGCCTGCGGCTGCCTGTCGCGATCTCGCTGCTCATCCAGGTGCCCGGGGCGCTCTTCGGATGGCGTGGCCCCGGCCCCCGCGCAGGTAGCCCCTCATTCGCCCTGAGCGCGGACTGGCCGCTCGCCCTCGTGATCACCGTCGTCGCGTGCCTGGCGCTCCTCGCCGCGCGGCGCTGGCCGGGGCCGGTTGTCGCCTTCGTCACCGCCGCGGCGATCGCCGACCTGCTCCTTCGCCCTGAGATGCCCGGCCCGCCCTTCGTCGCCCTCGCCTTCGCGATCGTGGGGGCGATCGCCCGCAACGCGCGCGTGTGGGCGTGGGTCTCGGCGGGAGTCATGTGGGTGACGGTGCTGCTCGCATCCCTCGCGCTGGTCGACTTCGCGCCGAGCCGGGTTGCCTTCTCGACGCTCGGGGTGTTGGCCGTGCTGGGCATCGGCGAGGCGGTGCGCGCCAGGCGGGAGCGTGCGGCCGCCTACCGCCGCGCGCTCGCGCAACGCCGCCAGACGGCAGCCGAGGCGGAACGCGTGCGCATCGCCCGCGAACTGCACGACGTGCTCGCCCACTCCCTCAGCTCGATCAACGTGCAGGCGGGGGTGGGGCTCCACCTCATCGAGCGTGATCCCGCTGCGGGCGCTGCGGCACTCGCCGAGATCAAGGCGGCGAGCAGGGTCGCGCTCGATGAGGTGCGTTCGGTGCTTGGCGTGCTGCGATCGGATGGCGCCCCGGGATCGCCGTTGGCGCCGGAGCCGGAGCTCTCGCAGCTGGAGCGGCTCGCGGCATCCGTTACCGGGCAGGGCGTGTTGGTCGAGCTGGAGTTGCACCCCGAATCGATCACGCACGACGCACCCCGGCCGATTCAGCTCGCGCTCTATCGGATCGTGCAGGAGTCGCTCACCAACGTCGTGCGGCACGCGCAGGCGAATCACGTCACGGTGAGCGTGCGAGCGGATGCCACGCACTACATCGCGGAGATCGTGGACGACGGCGCCGCCACGAGTGCCGACGACACTGCGGGCGGCGGGCGGGGCCTGCTCGGCATGCGCGAGCGCGCGACACTGCTCGGCGGCACCCTCGAGGCCCGCCCGCAGCCGGGCGGCGGATTCCGCGTGTGCGCCCGCATCCCGAGACCTGAGGAGGAGCAGTCATGATCACGGTCGCGATCGCGGACGACCAGCAGCTCATCCGGGCCGGGTTCCGCAGCCTGCTGAGCGCCGAGCCGGACATCACGGTCGTCGGCGAGGCCGCCACGGGCACGGATGCTGTGGCCCTCGTCACGCGCACCGCCCCCGATGTCATGCTGATGGACATCCGCATGCCCGACGGCGACGGGCTGGCCGCAACCGAGCAGATCGTGGCCGATCCCGCCCTCGCGGGCACGCACGTCGTCATCCTCACGACCTTCGAGCTCGACGACTACGTCACGCGGGCGATCCGCGCCGGGGCGAGCGGCTTCCTCGTCAAGGACACGGAACCCGTCGAACTCATCCGGGCGATCCGCGTCGTCGCGGCCGGCGATGCGCTCCTGAGCCCGAGCATCACCCGCCGCCTGCTCGAACGCGTGGCGGGCGACCTCCAGGACTCCGTCGACACCGCCGCCCTCGACGTGCTCACCGAGCGGGAACGCGAGGTGCTCGCGCTCGTGGGCCAGGGCCGCACGAACGCTGAGATCGCCGAGGAGCTGTTCCTCAGCCCCCTCACCTCCAAGACCCACGTGTCGCGCATCATGACCAAGCTGGGCGCGCGCGACCGCGTGCAGCTC
Source organism: Salinibacterium sp. (assembly GCA_015234465.1). Lineage (GTDB taxonomy): Bacteria > Actinomycetota > Actinomycetes > Actinomycetales > Microbacteriaceae > Homoserinimonas. The sequence continues at coordinate 725,902 of JADGNA010000008.1, forward strand.
GTCATCGCCGCCTACGACGCCGGGCTCGTGAAGCCGGCGCACCGGGAGTAGGCGGGCGGCTCGCCTACTGCGTCGGGAGTGCGACAGGTGCCTCCCGTGGGCCGATTCGCCGCGGCATCCGCCGGACGAGTCTTGTCACACGGGCTCGAGAGGCGAACCCACGACGAAAGGACCAGGCGATGACCGACGCGCTCACGACCCTTGCAATGCACGGCGGACCCTTCACCGATGGAGGCGGGCCGGGGTGGCTGTTCTTCTTCATCCCCCTCTTCTGGATCGGGCTCTTCGTGCTGCTGTTCACGCTGGCGGGCAGGCGCTGGAGGAAGAATGGCGGCCCGTGGCGGATGCAGGGCTCACCCGAGCACACGCTCGGCGACCGCTACGCGCGCGGCGAGATCGACGAGACCGAATACCGCAGCCGCCTCGAGGTGCTGCGTGCCGGAGGAAGGGCTGACGCTGCGCCCGGAGCATGAAGAAGGGCCCCAGCGAAACTCGCTGGGGCCCTTTGTACTGTGCGCCCGAAGGGACTCGAACCCCTAACCTTCTGATCCGTAGTCAGATGCTCTATCCATTGAGCTACGGGCGCATGTCGGGTCAAAACCCAACTGAATGACTATATCAGGCCCTGCGGGCAGGTTCGAACCAGCCGGTCTACGAGCGCACGAGCCGGGCGATCGCCGCCGACGCCTCCGCGATCTTCTGGTCTGCGACCTCGCCGCCCTCGCGGGTCGCTTCGGCGACGCAGTGCTTGAGGTGATCGTCGAGCAGCGCCAAGGCGACCGTCTCGAGCGCCTTGGTCGCGGCCGAGACCTGCGTCAACACGTCGATGCAGTAGGCATCCTCGTCGATCATGCGGTGGATGCCGCGAACCTGGCCCTCCGCGCGACGGAGCCGCTTGAGCAACTGCTCCTTGTGTTCTTCATATCCATGCACATTGTCATTTATACCCCCTGGGGGTATGGTTGTCCACATGAAGACCGAATACAGCGTGAGTGGAATGACCTGCGAGCACTGCGTCGCATCCGTCAAGCAGGAAGTCTCGAAGATCGACGGCGTCGACGCGGTTGACGTCGATCTCTCCTCGGGACTCGTGACCGTCGAGAGCGCATCCGCCCTCGACGCCGAGGCCGTCGCGGCGGCAATCGACGAGGCCGGCTACGAGCTGAGCGACTCGCCAGCAGCGCCATGACCCCGCAGCCCGCGACATCCGGGCTCATCGACCTGGACCTCGCAGTACAGGGGATGACGTGCGCCTCGTGCGCCGCCCGCGTCGAGAAGCGACTCAATAAGCTCGACGGCGTTGAGGCATCCGTCAACTACGCGACGGAGAAGGCGAGCGTGCGGTTCCCCGAGACGCTCGACCCCGCGCTGCTCGTCGCCGAGGTCGAGAAGGCTGGCTACACAGCGCAACTGCCGCCACCCCCGCGCGAGCAGCACGACCCGCACGCCGAGCACATGGCCGACCTCGGCGAGCGCGAGCTGTCATCGCTCAAGCACCGGCTCATCGTGAGCGCGATCCTCGCCGTGCCCGTCGTCGTGCTCGCGATGGTGCCCGCATGGCAGTTCACCTACTGGCAGTGGCTCTCCCTGACCCTCGCGGCGCCCGTGGTCGTGTGGGGCGGGGCGCCATTCCACCGGGCGACCTGGGTCAACCTGCGCCACGGCGCCGCGACCATGGACACCCTCATCACGGTCGGCACCTTCTCGGCCCTCGCGTGGTCGCTCTACGCCCTCTTCTTCGGGCACGCGGGAATGCCGGGCATGACGCACGGCTTCGAGTTCACCCTCGAGCCCACCTCCGGCGCCGGCAACATCTACCTCGAGGTCGCCGCCGCCGTCACCGTCTTCGTGCTCGCGGGGCGCTACTTCGAGCACCGCGCCAAGCGCCGGGCCGGCGATGCGCTCCGCTCGCTCCTCAACCTCGGAGCCAAGGATGTCGCCGTCCTGCGAAACGGCCAAGAGCACTGGATGCCCGTGGCCCAGCTCACCGTCGGCGACGAGTTCGTCGTGCGGCCGGGTGAGAAGGTCGCCACCGACGGTGTGGTCACCTCCGGGGCATCCGCCGTCGACCGCAGCATGCTGACGGGCGAATCGGTACCCGTCGAGGTCGGCATCGGCGACTCGGTCGTCGGCGCGACCACCAACGTGAGCGGACGCCTCGTCGTGCGCGCAACCCGCGTCGGCAGTGACACGCAGCTCGCCCAGATGGCGCGCCTCGTGGAGCAGGCGCAGTCGGGCAAGGCCGAGGTGCAGCGCCTCGCCGACCGCATCTCGGGCATCTTCGTGCCCATCGTCTTCGTCATCGCGGCCGTCACGCTCGCCGTGTGGCTGCTGTCGGGTGCGAGCCCCGAGTTCGCCTTCACGGCGGCCGTCGCCGTGCTCATCATCGCCTGCCCGTGCGCGCTCGGACTCGCAACCCCCACCGCCCTCCTCGTCGGCACAGGGCGTGGCGCCCAGCTGGGCATCATCATCCGCGGCCCTGAAATGCTCGAATCCACCCGCCGCATCGACACGGTCGTGCTCGACAAGACCGGCACCGTCACTGAGGGGCGGATGTCGCTGGTCGAGGTGATCACAGGCGGTTCAACCACCCGTGAAGAGGTGTTGAAGCTTGCCGGCGCGCTCGAGGCCGCATCGGAGCATCCGATCGCCAGGGCCATCGCGGACGCCGCGTCTGCCCAGGGCGAGCTGCCCGCCCCCGAGTCGTTCGAGAACGTTGAGGGCCTCGGCGTGCAGGGTGTCGTGGACGGCCACGCCGTCGTCGTCGGCAGGCCGAGCCTGCTGGCCGATTGGGGACTCGCGCTCGATGAGACCCTCGCGGAGGCGCAGCGCGAGGCCGCGGCATCCGGTCGCACCTCAATCGCCGTCGGCTGGGACGGTGCCGCCAGGGCAGTCCTCGTCGTCGCCGACACGATCAAGCCGACCAGTGCAGGGGCGATCGCCTCGCTCAAGGCGCTCGGGCTGTCGCCCGTGCTGCTGACGGGCGACAACGAGGCGGTCGCGCGCGAGGTCGGCGCCGAGGTGGGCATCGAGCAGGTGTTCGCCGATGTGCTGCCCGGCGACAAAGTGGATGTCATCACCCGACTTCAGAGTGAGGGCCACGTCGTCGCGATGGTCGGCGACGGCATCAACGACGCCCCCGCGCTGGCGCAGGCCGACCTGGGCCTCTCGATGGGCACCGGCACCGACATCGCGATCGAGGCGAGCGACCTCACCCTCGTGCAAGGCGATCTGCGCTCGGTGGCGGATGCGATCACGCTGTCACGCAGGACGCTCGGCACGATCAAGGGCAACCTGTTCTGGGCGTTCGCGTACAACGTGGCCGCGATCCCCCTCGCGGCGCTCGGGCTGCTCAACCCCATGATCGCGGGGGCGGCGATGGCGTTCTCGAGCGTGTTCGTGGTGAGCAACAGCCTGCGGCTGCGGGGTTTCACGCCGGGGGCGCGGAAGACGACGTCCGGCCGCGGATGACTGGGTTTCGGTCAGATGAGCGTGCCGCGGCGCAATCATCTGTCCGAAACTCACTCATGCGAGAGGCGTGAGCCGCGACATCAGCTCGCCTACGATTCAGCCCTTCACGGCGCCCTGCGTGACACCCTCCATGACCCAGCGCTGCGTGAAGAGATAGACGATGATCGCCGGAGCCATCGCCATGAGGTACGACGCGAACGAGACGTTGTAGTTGTTGCTGAACTGCGTCTGGAACATGTCCTGCACGACGGGCAGGGTCTGCATCGCCGGGTCGGAGATGATGAGCGACGGCATCATGAAGTCGTTCCAGGAGGCGAGGAACGCGAAGATGCCGACGGTCGCACTCATGGGTGCGAGCAGCGGGAAGATCAGCTGCCAGAACGTCTGCCAGGTCGTGGCCCCGTCGATGCGCGCGCTCTCCTCCAGCTCGTCGGGGATTGACCGCAGGAAGGCCGTGAACAACAGGATGCTGAACGACAGCTGGAACATGATGTGCAGCAGCGCGACCCCGGCAGGATTATCGAGCCCCGCGAGGCCCGTGAGCTGGATCTGCGGCAGCGCCACCACCGGGAACGGCAGGAACATCGCCGCCAGCAGGTAGAAGAACGACCAGCGGAACAGGCGCCTGTCCCAGTTGCGGGTGATCGCGAAGGACGCTGCCGCCGCAAGGATCACGGTGCCAGCGACCGTCACGACCGTGATGAGCGTGGACACCGTGAACGCGACAGGGAAGTCGGTCAGCTGCCACGCCTGCACGAAACCGTCGACGCTGAAGGGCGCAGGCAGCGCGAAGGCGTTGCCGTCGACCGCCTGTCCCGTCGTCTTGAACGACATGGCGATCGTCACATACAGCGGCACCAGCACCGTGAGGGCGCAGAGGAACAGGATGATCGTGCCCGGCCAGTTCACGCGCTCCGCGCCGACACGTCGCCGGCGTTTCGAGGGCACGCCGCCGGGTCGCTCCGGGTCGATCGCGTTGGCCTCCCGCGCCGCCGCAGCGGGTTGTGTCTGAGTCATCAGAGCACACTCCTTCCCCGCGTGACCCGCAGTTGGGCGAGTGCGATCACGACCGCGATGACGAAGAAGATGGCGGCATTCGCCATCTGGTACGCGTAGTCGCCGCTCGTGAATCCGGTGACGATCGTCATCGCGATCGAGCGGGTCGCCGTGCCTGGCCCGCCGTCGGTGAGGCCCACGATGATGTCGTAGGCGTTGAGGTAGTTCTTGAAGCCGAGGATCACGTTGATGACGACGTAGCCGGCGACGAGGGGCAGGGTGATCCTAAAGAACTGCTGGCGCTTGCCCGCTCCATCGATGTCCGCCGCCTCGTAGACATCCCCCGGGATGGAGAGCAGGCCGGCGATGTAGATGAGCAGGGTCCCCGGGATTGCCTGCCACGCTGTCACGATGACGATCGCGAGCCACGCCAGGTCTGGGTTGGCGAGGATGCTCTCCGACAGCCACCCGACCCCCGTCGCGGCGCCGAGCTCCGGCACCGAGTTGGAGAAGAGGAAGTTGAAGACGTAGGCGATGACGATGCCGGAGATGACCATGGGGATCACGAAGACCGTGCGCAGCGCGGTCTTGAAGCGGATGCGCGACACCAGCAGCACGGCGAGGAACAACGCGATCACGTTGACGAGGATGACCGTGACGGCCGCGAAGCCGAAGGTGAAGCCGTAGCTGGCCCAGATCGCCGGGTCGGAGAACACCGCCACGTAATTGGTGAAGCCGATGAACTCCCAGTCGCCGAAGCCGATCGAGTTGGTGAGGCTGAAGAAGATGCCGATGACGGCGGGCATCGTGATGCAGAGGGTGAAGAGGATGAGCGCGGGCAGGAGGAACGCATAGTAGATGGGGTCGACCGCTCGGCGATGGCCCGCCTTGCGCGATCTGAGGGTGCGGATGTCGCCGGTCGAGGCATCCGGAGTCGTGATCGCGGTCGTGCTGTCGCTCGTCATCGTGCCACTCCCCTACTGGCGCAGCGCGAGCCGCGCCCATTCCTGGTCGAGACGGCTGAGTGTGCTGTCGACGCTGCCGCCCGTGATGAGGCCCTGCAGGAGGTTGTCGATCGGGATCGTCAACGGCACCGCCTTGGTGACGCCCTGGTAGAAGCGGCCGTCGTCGTAGTAGGGCTGCATGGCGAGGATGCGCTCATCGGTCGCGGGGGCAGCATCCGTCGTCGTGCCGAAGCCGAGGAACTCGGCGTTGTACTCGTCCATGACTTCCTGCTGCATGATGTAGCTCAGGAACTCGCGCGCGCCCTCCTTCTGCTGCGACGACTCCGGGATCCACGCGGCCAGGTCGATGTTGACGCGAACCTTGAGGTCGTCCGGGTTATCGGTCATCGGCAGGGGGAAGGTGCCCAGCTTGAGCTGGTCGTCGGTCTTCGCGATCTCGCCGAGGGCCCACGGTCCCTGCAGGTACATGGCCGCCTCGCCGTTCGCGAAGGCCAGGTTGCCGTCGCCGTAGCCGCGGCTCGGGGCATCCGGGTTCGCGTATTCGGCCAGCTGCATCATGCGCTCGGCCGGCTCCTTGAGGGTCTGCTGGAACGACACCTCGGAGTCGGGGCCGATCTCGGTGCCGAGCTCGTTGATCTCCTCCACGAACGCGGCGACGTCGACCATGCCGCCGACCGAGTAGTCGAACCAACCCTGGCCGATCGACCACGGCTCCTTGAAGGTGCCGTAGAAGGGGGTGACGCCCGCCGCCTGGAGCGTGTCACAGACGGCGAGCAGCTCTTCCCACGTCGTCGGCACCTCGAGGCCGTGCTGCTCGAAGATGTCGACGTTGTAGATGACGGATGCCGCCATGACCGAATAGGGCAGCACGCTCGTGCGGCCCGGGTAGGTCGCGTACTGGTCGACGAGCTCCTGCACGTCGGGTCGGATGCGCTCCGCCTCGGGCATGTCGCCGAGGTCGCTGAGGGCGCCGCGCTCCATGAAGCGCGCCATCTCCATGTTGTAGTTGAGGAGGCCCAGGTCGGGCGGATTGCCCCGGAGGAACCCAGCCTGCAGGTTGGAGGAGGTGTCGAAGACGACCTCGACGTCATCCTGCGAGTCGTTGTACTCCCTGATCAGGTCGCGAAAGTACGGGATCGCCTCGGGCTTGCTCAGGTGGAAGCGCACCTCGGCGGGGCCGCCACTCGAGCATCCGGCCAGCACACCGCCGGCGAGCGCGAGCACGATGCCCGCGGCCAAGGTGCGCAGCGCACGATGTGCCACAGCTTCCTCCGCATCCCAGGCGCTCGGCGGTGAGTGCCTGTTGCGACGGATGCTACGTCCGAAACGCTGCCGCGGGGCTGCGAGTTTTCGGCACCGAGAAGCGGGCGATGCGCAGCCTTGGTGGCGTTGTGCACGGTCTATCGTGCGCAACGCCACCAAACACGCGCATGGGGCCGGGCTATGCCGACTCGGTGAACCGCGCCGCGTCCCACTCCGGCGCGATCTCGAACGCGGGCTCCGTGATGCCGCGCACGGCGTCGGCTGCGAGGCGGCCGATCGACGGGGAGAGCTGGATTCCCGAGCCACCGGCGCCGAGCGCGCAGACGACACCGGATGCCGCGGGGTGCACACCCACGATGGGCTGGTGGTCGGGCGTCATGGGGTAGATGCCCTGCCAGCTGCGATCGAGTTCGAGGTCGTCGGCGTTGCTGAGGCGCTCCGCGAGGAGTTCGACGATGCGCTCGAGCACGTCGTCACCGACCGAGCGGAGCAGCACGTCGGGGCTGACCGCGTCGCCGATGACCTCTTCCGTGTGGAGGCCTGCGATGAGGTGCTGGGTGCCCTCCGAGCGGAAGTAGACGCCGTCGACGCCAGAGCCGGGGATGTAGTCCATGACGAAGGGTGTGGGAGTCTCGAACTCGGGCACGCGCACCGTGACGGCGCCGTGGAGCATGGGGAGCAGCGGGACGGGGGCGCCGAGCATCTCGCCGATCACGCCCGCGTGGGGGCCGGCCGCGTTGACGACGACGTCGGCCTCGTACTCGCCGGCCGCGGTCGTGATGCGCCACACGTCGCCGTCGCGGGTTGCGCCCGTGACCTCTTGGCCGGTCTTGACCGTGCCGCCCTGCGAGCGGACCCACGCGGCGAGGTTCTGGCAGACCTCGAAGCCGTCGACGAAGCCGTCCCAGGTGCCGAGGAGGCCCCCGATGAGCCCCTCGGTGATGATCTGGGGCCAGCGGGTGACGATGTCGTCGGCGCTGAGGATCTCGGCGTCTTCGATGCCGAACTCGCGCTGGATCGCGATGCTCTCGCGGAAGCTCTCCATGTCGGCCTCGGTGCGCGCAAGCCGCAGGTAGCCGCCGTGCGTGAAGGTGAGGCCCTCCTGCTCGAGCTTGGCGTAGTGCTCACGCCCGTATGCGCGCACCTCGACCGTGGGGCGCGTGAAGTACTGCGTCTCGACCATGCCGACCGAGCGACCGGAGGAGCCGTCACCGGGGTGTGCCTTGTCGAGCACCGTGACCTCGATGTCCGAGTGCTGGAGGAGCTCGCGAGCCGTGAACAGCCCGAGCACACCTGCACCGATCACGACGACCCGCTGCTTCGACATTGTTTCTCCTTCTGGTCGTGCGCCGGACTGCGCACCGTGTACTCCGTCGCGCATCCGGCCACGGGCTTTGGGTTGGAGCGAGGCGGAGAGCCGCCGGCTCAAGTAAAACGACAGTACTGTCGTTTTAGATTATGCGCGCGGAGACGCCGCCGGTCAATCTGAGGAGAATTGGGGCGTTAGGGCGCTGTGCGCTCCGATTTGATCAGGATGCCCGCCGCGATGAAGAGCGCACCCGCGAGCGGCTGCGCCGCGGTCCACCAAGTGCCGGAGAACTCGAAGGGCCACACGGGGTTCCACAGCACGGCCACGACCGCGAAGACGGCCGTCCACCACCACTGCCCCGCCTGCCACGCGAACCACGCCACGACGAGCGCAAGGATCGCCACGATGAAGCGGATGATGAAGGCACCCGTGCCCTCAAGGAACAGCGGTGACACGAGCAGCGTGACGGCCGCGAGCAGCCCGGGGGCAAGGGCGTTGCGCTGGAAGTTCGGCTGGGTCTGCGATGAGGCGGGCATGGGACAAGTCTCGCCTACCAGCGGTTGTGCACGTGCTCCGCGAAGCCCAGGATGCCGTCGAACTCGACGCGCTCACCCTCCGCGGTCGTGAAGCTGCCCGCCCAGTGCCCGAAGACCTGGTCGGTGGATGCCGCGACGATGCCGAGGTTGGTGCGGCTGACCTTGTCGTAGAACGGCGTCAACGTGACATCCAGCCCGCCACCCGTGAGGCGCCAGGGGCGCAGCCAGTCACCGATCGTGTAGTCCCAGGTGAGCTCGGTGCTGATCTTGTGCATGCGGCCGTCGAGCGAGAAGCCGTTCTCGGTCGAACCGGTGCCCTCCGTCCACTTGCCGCCCACCTGGATGCCGATCAAGCGGCCGTTCGAGACCCCCGAGCCGGCACCCCAGTTCCAGGTCACGTCGTAGGGCCAGCGGCCGCGACCGTGATCGAGCACGGCCCACGATTCGCCCTCGGGCAGCGGATGCTCGACGCCGTCGACGATGAGGGTTCCGCTCGCGGGGCGCGCGACATCCTTGACCGTGTACTGGAAGCGGGAGTCGCTCCACGGCACGACGACCGCAAGGCACTCGTGGCCGGTCGGCTTCTCGGCGACGATGTCGAACGAGGCCCCGTCGATGCGGGCACGCAGGCGCGTGCCGCCCGGCACCTCGTCGATCTCGATCTGCAGCCCCGTCGCGGCCGCGCGCACGGGGGTGTCACCGAGCGACGGCCCCAGAGACACTCCGCGGGCCGGGATGACGGTCGCGTTCTTGCTGCGCGCCGTGAGGGTGCGACGGTCGAAGACCCAGACCTCGTGCACGGCCGCGTAGTCGATCGAGGAGGCGGTGAGGGCGATGAGATGGGTGGGCGTCGTGACGCTCCAGTACTCCCAGCGCTTGTTGCGACCCCACGCCTTGCCCGTGCCGATGCCGGAGGTGTCGACGAGCGAGGTGCGCGCCCAGCCGACCGCATCCCTGTTGAGACGGCCGTCTGGACCCGTGAGGGAGACCGGCTCCGTGAGTTCGCGTTCCATCAGTTTCCTTCCCCGGCGGCAGCCCGCAGCCCGTCGTTGACCGCGCGCACGGCATCCTCCGGCAGTTTCACGACCCGACGGTCGTAGGTGACGAGCCCGTTGACCTCGTCCTCGACATCCGAGAGCTGCGTGTAGACGACCGCAGCGAGCCCCCGCGTGATGGCGGGCTCGATCTGCCGCTCGTGCAGCTCGCGGAAGGCGGCCTCCAGCTTGCCGGCAGTGTCGTAGCGGCGGTAGCCGAAGACCCGCGACCCCCACTCGTGGCCCTCGACCGGCAGGCTGTAGCCGCCGTACTCGGTCAGCGCCAGCACACGTCCGTCGGGCCGGCGCGGGGCCCGCACCTTCGTGAAGTAGACGTGCAGGCTGCGCAGGTCGCCCGCGCCCTGGTCGTGCCATCCGCTCGCGTGGTCGATCGTGCGGGTGGGGTCGAGCTCGCGCACCCGCTCCGCGATCCGCGCAGCATCGAACTGGCCCCACGCCTCATTGAAGGGCACCCACATCGCGAGTGAGGGCACGCTGCGCAGGTGCTCGACCATGTCGACGAGTTCGGTTTCGAAGTGTGCGCGGCCACGGGCATCCGCTCGGGAGAACACGCGGTGCCAGCGGTCGGGCAGGCGGGGCGACGCGATCACGGGTGCGGTCACGACGGCGGGACTGTAGGCGCCGCCGCCGTTGACGGCGTCCTGCCACACGAGCATCCCGAGCCGGTCGCAGTGGTGATACCAGCGGAGCGGTTCAACCTTGATGTGCTTGCGCAGCATCGTGTATCCGAGCCGCTTCGCCAGGCCAACGTCGTACTTGAGGGCGGCATCGCTCGGCGCGGTGTAGCCGCCGTCGGGCCAGTAGCCCTGGTCGAGCAGACCGACGTGCAGGTAGGGCGCGCCATTGAGGGTGAGCCTCGGATGCCCGTGCGCATCCTTCGCGACGCCGAACGATCGCATCCCGAAGTAGCTGCGCACGCGGTCCTCGCCAAGCGTGACGGTCACGTCGTAGAGGTGCGGATCGTCTGGCGACCACGCCCGCACCGGCTGCGGCAGACGGATGCGCGTGGCCGCGTTCACCGGCATCGTCGCCGTCGCCACGACCGCTCCCCCGTCGAGCACCTCCACCGTGGCGTTCTCGCGGGAGTGGGTGCTCTCGACCGTGACCTCGATCTCCCCTGAGAAGAGGTGGGGCGTGAGCACGAGGCGTTCGACGGCGGCGTGCGGCACCCGCTCGAGCCACACCGTCTGCCAGATGCCCGACTGGGGCGTGTACCAAATCCCGCCGCGCTTCGACGACTGCTTGCCGCGCGAAAGCCACGAGGTGTCGGTGACATCGCGCACCGCGACGACAAGCTCGTGCGCCGTGCGACCGCGCATGGCCTCCGTCACGTCGAGCGTGAAGGGCAGGTACCCGCCCGTGTGCCCGCCCACCTCGACGCCGTTGACGCTCACCCGGCACGTCTGGTCGACCGCCCCGAAGTGCAGCAGCACCCGCCCCTCCCCCGGCTCGAACTCGACCGTGCGGCGGTACCAGAGCGTCTCGTCGGCGCCGAGGTGCCGTCCGACTCCCGACAGCGGCGTCTCGGGCGAGAACGGCACGACGATTGCGCCGTCCCATGCGCTCGGCGGCTGTCCCGGGTCGGCGACATCGAGAGGGTCGGATGCCTCGAACGGCGTGATTGCGTATTGCCACCGTCCGTTGAGGTTCAACCAGTCGTCCCGCACCAGTTGCGGTCGCGGGTACTCCGGCAGGGGCGCGTCAGCGTCGAGCCCGGCACCCCACGGTGTGCTGAGGGTCACGCCTCGACCTCCGCGAACGTCGGTTCGGGCATCCGGCGCAGCACCAGCCCGGGGATGATGACGAGCACGGCGACGATCGCGGCGGCCACGAACATCCACGGGGTCGGCACCTGCTTGACGACGCCCAGGTCGACGTAGGTCTCGTTGGCGCCGATGATGACGGCCGCGCCGATGAACGGGCCCACGACCATGGGGATGAGCACGAGCGCGATCATCCGCAGCCCCTGCGTCATGCCGACGCGATCGAGCGGCGTGACATCGCGCACCGAGGCGGAGAGGGATGCCGCGGTCAGCATGAAGCCCGCCATCATGACGATGCCCGCCGCGATGACGGACAGCATGTCGCGCACGAACGCCATCGCGACAAGGCCCACGACCATGATCGCGATCGCCGGGATGATCGCGCGCACCTTGCCGACGCGGTCGATCACGCGGCCGCCCAGCACACTGACGATCGACGCGACCGTCAGAACGCTCGCCAACACGATCGCGTAGGCATCGATCAGCAGGTACCGCTGGATGTAGATGATCAGGTACGGGATGAAGATCTGCGTGCTCACGCCCAGCACCGCGGTTGCGATGAGCAGCACGTAGAGCCGCGGGTTGGCCCGCACCGAGCTGGGACGCAGGCCGTGAATGAGGGATGCGACATAGCCATCGCTCGTCGTCTGCACCTGTGCCGGCTCCCGCACGAGGAACCACGCGACCACCCCGACGACCGCGGTCGACCCGCCGACGATGCCGAAGAACAAGCCCCACTCCCCGGCCTGCGTCAAGCCGTCGAGCGCGCCGAAGACCACGAGCAGTGACAGGAGCGGCATCACCGCGAGCACGCCGTCGACCCGGCCACGGTTGCGGCTCGTCGTCGACTCCGTGACCCACGCGTTGAAGGCCGCATCATTCGCGCCGCTGCCGAACACCGTCATGATGCAGTCGAGCGCGATGACCGCGACGACGGCCAAGCCCACCGCCTGGGCGGCCTGGGCCCCCGCATCCGGTTGGATCAGGCCGAAGGCCGCGGTCGTGAGCCCCCACAGCACGTAGCCGATCGCGATGAAGGGGCGCCGCTTGCGCACCCTGTCGGAGGCGGTGCCGATGAACATCGTCGCGAGCGTCGCAGCGACAGCGGATGCCGCCACCATGAGCGCGATGACGGTCGGGTCGCTCGTGATCGTGTTGTAGACGAACACGTTGAGGTACATGTTCTCGACGGTCCAGGCGAGCTGGCCTACGAAGCCGACCAGCACGACGGTCGTCCACACGCGGGGCCCCACCGGTTCGAGTCGGGCAGCGGCCGGCGTGGTCACAGTCTCGGTCATCGGCATCCTCGCTGATGTGCGGCCCCCGGCCGGTGGATATATCGAAGCGATCCTATTGGAGGGGCGGATGCCTCGGGGTCACCCCCGCCGCGGCATGAGCGCGGTCTTCTCTCATCACCGCGGCCGAATATTCAGGCGCGGTGACGAAAAGAGACAGCGCCCATGTGCCAGCGTCGTCGTGATACGCGAAAACCCCCGGCAACCGTAAGGCTCCGGGGGTTTCGATTTGCGCGGAGACGAGGGGATTTGAACCCCTGGTCCCCTTACGGGGACTCCACCTTAGCAGGGTGGTGCACTAGGCCGGACTATGCGACGTCTCCAGTTGCTCGACCCATCATAGCGGCATGCGGCCGAGACTCCGATTCGTGCCCGGAACGGGTCAGTGGCGGTTGACCTTGGCGCAGGTGTTCTGTGCCGCCGACTGGCCGAGGAGGCCCTCGATCGGTTCGGGCGCGGCCGGTGTGGCCGGGTCCGTGGGGGTTGCGGGGTCAGCCGGCGTCGCGGGGTCAGCCGGGGTCGCAGGGTCCGTCGGCGGCGCGGGGTCCACCGGAACCTCGGGCGTCGCGGGATCGCTGGGAACCTCCGGCTCCGGCTCGACCGAACCGCGGCCCGTCTCGGAGGGGATGATCGGTTCGTCGTTCTGGAGCTTCTCCATGAGCTCCTCCGCGACCGACTTGATCGGCGCAACCTTGCCCGCATACACACCGCCGACGCCGGTCGTGCTCGGGTACTGCACGAAGGTGATGCGGTCGAGGCTCATGTTCCTGAACACGCTCGCCATCGACACGAGCGTCGTGACGTTCGTCATGCTGTTGGAGAGCGTCATGTTCTGCGTCGCCGCGTTCGCGAGGCGGTAGATCGTGGTGGGGTCGTCGAGCACTCCCTCGGACGTCACCTTGCGGGCGAGCGCCGAGAGGAACACCTGTTGCGAGCTGATGCGGCCGAGGTCGCTACCGTCGCCGACCCCGTGGCGGCTGCGGAGGAAGGCGAGCGCGTCGTGGCCAACAAGCGTGTGCTCGCCCGCCGTCGGCAGGTTGATGCCAGAGAGCCGGTCGACCATGGGCCCGGTCGTGCAGACGGTGACGCCGCCGACCGCGGTCGACATGTAGACGACGCCCGTGAAGGTCGTCATGGCGGCGTAGGGGATCTCGAGGCCCGTGAGCTCCTCGACCGTGCGCACGACGCAGTTGAGGCCGCCGTGCGAGAGTGCGACGTTGATGGGCTGGGCCGACATCGCGGGGAGGCGGCCCTCGCCGTTCTCTCGCTGGCACGCGGGGATCGGCACGACGAGGTCGCGCGGGAAACTGACCGCGGTCGCGTTGCTGTGGTCCTCCGACACGTGCACGAGGATATTGACGTCGTTGAGGCGACCCTGACGGTCGCGGCATCCGCCCTCCGCCTCGCACTCGTCGCTGCCGACGATGAGCACGTTGAACCCACCCTCGGCCTCGCCGATCGCGGGCGGCGGGGCCTCGTCTTCACCCTCGAGCGCGACCGAGGTGATGCTCGACTGCAGCTGCTGCACCGTCAGGCCCGCGACCGCGAGGCCGCTGACGAGCACGACGACGAGGGATGCGCCCACGAGCTTCAGGAGACCGACGAGCGTTCCCGGAGTGCGCAGGCGTCCGTGACGTGCAATCACGCTCGGCGCAGCACGTGGCGTCGTTCGGGTCACGCTGTCTCGCCTCCTGCAGTTCGGGCAATGGCGGAGGGCGTGGGATTCGAACCCACGAGACATTTCTGCCCACTGGTTTTCAAGACCAGCTCCATCGGCCGCTCGGACAGCCCTCCCGGAGTCTCCCCCGACGGCCGATTCTAACGGATGCCCGGCGGAACGCTACCGGCGGGTGCGGCCCCTAGGTCTCGATACGCTCGCTGGCGCGATTGCCAACAAGCGAACCGCGCTACTCGACCCGCGCGAGGGCAGCCGCCAGACCGTCCTCGTCGTCGCGGCCCGTCAGCTCGTTGGCCGCCGCCTTGACCTCGTCGGGCGCCTGCCCCATCGCGACGCCACGACCCTGCACGGCTGCCCACTCGAGCAGCTCAAGGTCGTTGCGGCCGTCACCGACGGCGATGATGCGCGACCGAGGCATGTCGAGCCACTCGCGCACGCGTTCCATGCCGGTGGCCTTGTTGACGCCGTCGGGGGCGATGTCGAGCCAGGCGGTCCATCCGATGTTGTAGCTCACCTTGTGGAGGCCGATCTCCTCGACGATGCTCAGGAACTCTTCCTGCCCGTGCTCGAAGGAGAGCACGACGACGCGGGTCGCCTCCATGTCGAGCAGTTGCTCGAACTCGACCTGCTCGCTCGAGATGCCGAGGGATGCGTTGGGAAAGTCGCCGACATAGCGGTAGTGCCCGTGCTCATCCTCGACCGCGAAGCTCGCGCCCTCGAGCCGTTCGTAGATCGCAGTGAGCACACCGGTTGGGTTGAAGGTCTCGACGTGGGCGCGCGTGTAGCCGAGCGGGGCATTCGGGTCGCGGCGCAAGGTGACGGCACCGTTCGAGCACACGAGGTACTCCGGCGCGATCTGCAGCTGCTCCACGACCGGGAGCGTCATCGACGCTGCACGGCCGGTCGCGATCATGACCTCGTGCCCCGCATCACGGAGGCGTGCCACCTCGGATGCGACGGCGGGAGTGATCGTGCCATCGGCCAGCATGATGGTGCCGTCGACGTCGAGGGCGACGAGCCACGGGGCATCCGTCGTCGGTGTCGGCGTCTGCGCTGTGGCAGCCGCGGGGGCGTCGGGCGCGGGAATCGAGTCGGGTACGTCCTGCTGCTTTACGGGGTCGGTCACTGCTTGATCGGCTCCATCGTTTCGAGGCCGCCGAGGTAGGGACGCAGCGCCTCAGGCACGCGCACCGACCCGTCGGCCTGCTGGTGGGTCTCAAGGATTGCGACAAGCCACCGCGTCGTTGCGAGGGTGCCGTTGAGGGTGGCGACCGGCGCCGTCTTGCCCGACTCGCCGCGTGAGCGGATGTCGAGGCGACGCGCCTGGTACGTCGTGCAGTTCGAGGTGCTCGTGAGCTCGCGGTAGGTGCCCTGCGTCGGCACCCACGCCTCGATGTCGAACTTGCGGGCCGCGCTTGAGCCGAGGTCGCCGGCCGCGACATCGATCACGCGGTAGCTCAGCTCGCAAGCCTGCAGCATCTGCTCCTGGAAGCCGACAAGCCGCTCATGCTCCGCCTCGGCATCCTCGGGCAGCGCGTAGCTGAACATCTCGAGCTTGTTGAACTGGTGCACGCGGAGGATGCCGCGGTTGTCCTTGCCAGCAGACCCGGCCTCGCGGCGGTAGCAGGTCGACCATCCTGCGTAGCGCATGGGGCCGCCCGAGAGGTCGATGATCTCGTCCGCGTGGTAGCCGGCGAGCGCCACCTCACTCGTGCCCGTCAGGTAGAGGTCGTCGGCGGGGAGGTAGTAGATCTCGTCGGAGTGCTCGCCGAGGAAGCCCGTGCCGGCCATGACCTCGGGCCGCACGAGCGTCGGCGTGATGAGCGGCACGAAGCCCTCCGCGATCGCCTTGTCGAGGGCCATGTTCATGAGCGCCAGCTCGAGCCGGGCACCGATGCCGCGCAGGAAGTAGAAGCGGCTGCCCGAGACCTTCACGCCGCGCGGGATGTCGATCGCGCCGAGCAGTTCCCCAAGCTCGGCGTGGTCGCGGGGCTCGAAGTCGAAACTCGCCTTCTCCCCCACCTCGCGCAGGGTGACGAAGTCCTCCTCGCCGCCCGAGGGCACGCCCTCGATGATGGGGTTCTGGATGGCGCCGGCCAACCTCGCGAACTCGGCCTCAGCATCCGCCGTCACCGATGCAAGCTCCTTGACGCGTGCGGCCATCTGCTGGGCCTTCGCCAGCAGCGCCTGCTTCTCGTCGCCGTTCGCCTGCGCGACCTGCTTGCCGAAGGCCTTCTGCTCGGCGCGCAGCGACTCCGACTCCGAGATGGCGCTGCGGCGGCGCTGGTCGGCGACGAGCGCCTCATCGACCAGCTCGACGGATGCGCCGCGCGCTCGCTGGGAAACTCGGATGGCGTCGGGGTTCTCACGAAGCAGCTGCGGGTCAATCACGCTCCCAGTCTATTCGGGCGTGTCATGACGTAGCTTGGGAGTCGTGGCAACCTCAACTCGACGCGCGGCCGTCGTCTACAACCCCATCAAGGTCGACATCGAGGCACTCCGCGAGGTGGTGTCGAGAATCGAGGAGCAGGCGAACTGGGAGGAGACCCTCTGGTTCGAGACGACGGTGGATGACCCGGGCATCGGGCAGACCAGGGAGGCCGTCGCCCAGGGCGCGAGCGTCATCATGGCGGCCGGCGGTGACGGCACGGTTCGCTGCGTCGCCGAGGGACTCCACGGCACGGATGCTCGCATCGCACTTCTCCCCTCCGGCACGGGCAACCTGCTCGCCCGCAACCTCGACCTCACCCTCGACAACCTTGAGCACTCGGTCGGCGCGGCATTCTTCGGCAAGGACCGCCCCATCGACCTCGGCCTCGTCGAGGCGGAACGTGAGGACGGCACGCGCGACAAGTTCGTCTTCGTCGTCATGGCCGGCGTCGGCCTCGACGCGCAGATGATCGCCAACACCAACCCTGAGCTGAAGAAGAAGGTGGGCTGGCTCGCCTACGTCGACGCCATCATCCGCTCGCTTCGCGGCAACAGCCGACTGCGCATGCGCTTCAGCGTCGACGACTCCCCCGCACGCGCGATGTCGGCGCACACGGTGCTCGTCGGCAACTGCGGATCGCTGCCCGGCAACATCCTGCTGCTGCCGGAGGCCGCGATCGACGACGGCATCTTCGACGTCGTCGCGCTGCGACCCAAGGGGCTCTTTGGCTGGATCCAGGTGTGGATCACGATCGTGTGGGAGAACGGCGTGCTTCGGCGCACGCAGGTCGGCCGCAAGCTCCTCAGCTACACCAAGGAGGTGCGCACCCTCCGCTACATGAAGGGTTCGCGCTTCACCGCGCGGCTCAGCCGGCCCGAGGAGTTCGAGCTCGACGGCGATGAGTTCGGCAAGGCGGTCGCGCTGCGGGCCACTGTCGAACCGGGCGGACTCATCGTGCGGGTGCCCGCCGACGCGTGACCTTCCTAGTTCACGAAGGCGCTCTTTCCTTCCTGAATTAGGAGAGCCAGCTCCTGAATTGTGAAAGCCAACTCCTGAGTTGTGAAAGCGCGCTCCGCCAGGGTCGACGCTCAGGCCTCCGGCACTGCCGCCTTCTGCACAGCGGATGCCACAGCATCCGCCACCCGCGGGTCAAGCGGCGACGGCACGATGAAGTCGGGTGCGAGGTCCTCGCCCACGAGGTCGGCGATCGCCTTCGCCGCGGCGAGCTTCATGGCGGGCGTGATGCGGCGGGCTCGTGCGTCGAGGGCACCGCGGAAGATGCCGGGGAACGCGAGCACGTTGTTGATCTGGTTGGGGAAGTCGCTGCGACCCGTCGCCACGACCGAGGCGTAGCGGGACGCGACATCCGGAAGCACCTCGGGGTCGGGGTTCGACAGGGCGAAGACGATGGCGCCCTCGTTCATGCCCTCGAGGTGGGTCTCGTCGACCTTCGCGGAGGAGACGCCGACGAAGGCGTCGGCACCATCGAGCGCCTCGCGCGTGCCGCCCTCGAGTGCGTTCCGGTTGGTGATGGATGCGTAGTGGGACTTGATGCCACCGAGGTCGGCGCGCGACTTCGAGATGATGCCCTTCGAGTCGAGCAGCACGACGTCGCCCACCCCCGCCGTCAGGAGGGCCTCCGCGATCGCGATACCAGCGGCACCCGCGCCGCTGATGACGGCCCGCATGGCGGAGAAGTCCTTGCCGACGACGCGCGCCGCGTTCGTGAGGGCCGCGAGCACGACGACTGCCGTGCCGTGCTGGTCGTCGTGCATGACGGGGCAGTCGAGCGCCTCGATCAGCTTCTCCTCGAGCTCGAAGCAGCGGGGAGCCGACACGTCCTCGAGGTTGACGGCGCCGAAGCTCGGGCGCAGCCGCACGAGCGTCTCGACGATCTCATCGACGTCGGTCGTGTTGAGCACGAGCGGGATCGAGTCGAGCCCGCCGAACTCGCGGAACAGCGCGCTCTTCCCCTCCATGACGGGGAGGGATGCTGCGGCGCCGATGTCACCCAGGCCGAGCACGGCCGTGCCATCCGAGACCACGACGACCAGGCGCGACGCCCACGTGTGCGTCGCGTGCATGCCGGGGTCGTTCGCGATCGCGCGGCTGACCTTGGCGACGCCGGGCGTGTACGCGATCGACAGCTCGCGCTTGCTCGTGAGCCGCATCTTCGAGACGACGGAGAGCTTGCCTCCCTCGTGGGCGGCGAAGATCTCGGCGTCGGTGATGTCGGTCGTGCTGGTGTTGATGACGGCGTCAATGGTCATGGCAGTCTCCTCAGAAGACATGGAGCGAGAGGGGCGAGTGGTGGCGGCGACAGTGAGCGCGATGTGCCAGAGAATCGAAGCCCTCCGGTCGGGCCTGTGGGCCTCGCCGGAGCTCCGTGCCCGCGGTCCTCAGTGAAGTGCCGGGGGGCGTTCCAGATCTTGCACTCTACCGGATCTCGCGATTTCGCAAATCGGTGTGCCGGTCCTGAATTGGGAGAGGCGACTCCTGAATTGGGGAAGCGCGGGTCAGCGCTCGAGGAGCACGATGACCTCGTAGTGGCCCGTGTGCGGGAACATGTCGAGCACCCGCGCCTGGCGCGGCGTGAACGACGGCATCTGCGCGAGGTCGCGCGCGAGCGATTCGGCGTTGCAGCTGGAGTAGATGACCGTCCGCACCCGCGACGACTCCAGCATCTGGGCCAGGTCGGGGCCGATTCCGCGACGGGGCGGGTTGACGATCACGAGTTCGGGGGCGTCGGCGCTGTCGTCGAGCGCGAAGGCCGCGGCATCCATCGCCCTGAATCGGGCGTCGATTCCGGATGCCTCGGCGCTCGCCTGCGCCGCGATGACCGCCTCCTCGCTCACCTCGACCCCCACGACCTCGCGGCCCGGCGCCGCGCAGTGGAGGGCGAAGCCGCCCACGCCGCAGTAGAGGTCCCACACGCTCGCGGGAGCCGCGGCATCCACCCACTCGGCGGCCTGCGCGTAGAGGGCGCGCGCGACCTCGGTGTTGGTCTGGAAGAAGCTCCGCGTGCGCACCTGCAGCTCGACGACCCCGAGACGCATCGGCAACGAATCGCGCTGCGTGAGCACGATCTCCTCCTCGCCCTCCAGCACGGCCTTGTGCTGCGGGTGGATGTTGACGGATGCCACGGCGAGCCGCGGGATCGCGACCTGTAACCAGTCGAGGTGGTTGCGCACGACCTCGACGGCACTGCGGTCGGCGACGACGACGCGGAGCATGAGCTCGGCATCCGGCGACACCGTCACGATGAAGTATTTGAGCATTCCGCGCCGCCGCGGCACGTCGTAGGGTTCCAGCCCGGAGCGGGTCACGAACTCGGCGAGCGCGGGAAAACACTCGCTCAAGTCGGACGGGTAGAGCGGGCAGTCCCGCAGGTCGATGCCGCCGCCCTGTCGGTCCAGGATGCCGAGGGTCGGCTCCGCGATGGAGCCGCCGACGACGAGTTTCGCCTTGTTGCGGAACCCCGCCTGCGCGCTCTGCACGGGCGGCAGCCATTCGATCGCCGGGTCGAGCAGCGCGCGCACGTGCTGCTGCTTCGCCGCGAGCTGCATCGCGTAGGGCTGATCGAGCAGGGCGCACGAACGGCAGCGGTTCTCGTCGAAGTGGTGGCAGTCGATCGCGACCGAGCGGGTCACAGGCGTCGCTGTCATCAGGAGTCGGGATGCCGCTGCGCCGCGATCGCGCGCCGGCGCCAGGCGGCCGCGTGCCAGAACAGGAGGCCGACGATTCCCACGAGCCCTGCCGTGACCGCCGAGGGCCCGACCATATAGCCGAACTGCCGGATGAGCACCTCAACGGGCACGCTGTCTCCGCTCCAGCCGTAGTTCATGCTGGAGTTTGCCCAGTAGACGAGCCAAGCGCCACCCACTGTGAGTGCGGCTGACATGATCGACGCTGCCGTGATGAAGGGATTCCGGCGAGGTTCTTCGTACTCGATGAGCTCCCGCTCGACGGCGGCCTCGGAGGGTGCGGCGGCGGGTGCCGCTGCGGGCGGAGTTCCGATGGTCCCGTGAACCGGCGCCTGCCCCTCCGACGTTGCGCCCGGGTCATGCCGCGCCTCGACCCGCGTCTCGCCGCCGCCCGCATAGCCGCGCTGGAACACGGCGGGAAACCGCGGGTCCACGCCTGGTTGCTCGCTCATAGCTGACTCCCCCTCGTTGTCGTGCGCCGCGGCATCCGCTTGGTCCTAGTCGTCCGGCTCGCCCGCGATGAGTCCGCGCAGCCAGTCGCGGGCCTCGATGAAGGCGGTGTCTTCGTAGCGCGTGATGACGGCGGGGCGCTTGCCGTCGGCCGCGGGGTACGAGCCCAGGAAGATGACCTTGGGGCTGAAACGCTTGAGGCCGAGCAGCGCGTCGGCGACCCGCTCGTCGAGGATGTGCCCCTCGAGGTCGATCACGAAGCGGTAGCGGCCGAGGGCGTCGCCGATGGGCCGCGACTCGATCAGGCTCATGTTGACGCCGCGGGTCGCGAACTGCTCGAGCATCTCGAGCAGGCGACCGGCCTTGTCGTCGGGCAGTTCGGCGATGATGCTCGTCTTGTCGGCGCCCGTGCGCGGCGGCACGGGAGCGGTGCGGCTGACGAGCACGAAGCGGGTCACCGCGTTGGGGTTGTCGCCGATGTTCTCAGCCAACACCGACACGTCATAGTGCTGCGAGATGCCGGGCGGGGCGATCGCGGCATCCGCGAGTTCGTTGTCGAAGAGGGATGCAGCGGCGGCGACATTCGACGTGGCCGGGATGTGCGCGTGCCCGGGGAGGTTGGCGCCCAGCCAGCGGCTGCACTGCGCGAAGGCGACCGGATGCGCGTTGATGACCTTCACGTCGGAGAGGGGCGTGCCGGGCCGGGCCACCAGCACGAAGTTCACGGGCACGAGGTATTCGCCCACGATACGGAGCCCCGGCATGGTGGCAAGCGCATCCTGGGTGGCGCTGACGCCGCCGTCGATCGAGTTCTCGATGGCGATCATGGCGGCCGTGCTGCGCCCCTCGAGCACGTCGGCGAGCGCCTCGCCGGCGTTGTTGACCGGTCGCCAGTTCTTGCCCGCCGCCTCCGGCACCTGGCCGAGGGCTGCCTCCGTGAAGGTGCCGGCCGGACCCAGGTAGCTGAAGGTCTCATGTGAGCTGGTTTCGGGCATGCCCAAGAGTCTATTTGTGGGACAGTGTTGTAATTATGAACAACCGCGCCGGAACCCCCGCCGACGCTGACGACCTCGTGAATGTCTCCGAGCTCATCAGCGCGTACTACAGCATCACCCCTGACCTCACCGACCCGGCCCAGAGGGTCGCCTTCGGCACGTCCGGCCATCGCGGCTCCTCGCTCGACGGCTCCTTCAACCAGCAGCACATCGCCGCCATCACGCAGGCGATCGTCGACTACCGCCGCTCGCAAGACATCACGGGTCCGCTCTACATCGGCCGTGACACGCACGCCCTCTCGCGGCCGGCCGAGACGACCGCGCTCGAGGTGCTCGTCGCCAACCGCATCGACGTGCGGGTCGACGCCTACGCCGACTACGTGCCGACCCCCGCGCTGTCGCACGTCATCCGCCGCTACAACGGCTCCGGCCCCATCGTGCGCGGCGGCGTCAACCGCGGCAAGGGCAGCGGGCCCGGCTTCGCCGACGGCATTGTCATCACTCCGAGCCACAACCCGCCGCGCGACGGCGGCTTCAAGTACAACCCGCCGCACGGTGGCCCGGCCGACAGCCAGGCGACCAACTGGATCGCCGCCCGCGCCAACGAGCTGCTCGAGAACAACAACATCGACGTCAAGATGGCGGAGCCGAGCGGCGTCAAGACCTACGACTTCAGGAGCTTCTACGTCGACGACCTCGCGAGCGTCATCGACATGGACGCGATCCGTGACGCAGGCGTGCGCATCGGCGTCGACCCGCTCGGGGGCGCGAGCGTCAACTACTGGGCGGCGATCCAGGAGCGCTACGGCCTCAACCTCACGGTCGTGAACCCGATCGTCGACCCCACGTGGTCGTTCATGACCCTCGACTGGGACGGCAAGATCCGCATGGATCCGTCGTCGCCGTCGGCCATGGCATCCGTGCTGAAGCACAAGGACGAGTTCGACATCCTCGTCGCAAACGACGCCGACGCCGACCGGCACGGCATCGTCACCCCGGATGCGGGCCTCATGAACCCCAACCACTTCCTCGCCGTGGCGATCGAATACCTCTACACGCACCGCCCCGACTGGTCGGCGGATGCCGCGATCGGCAAGACGCTCGTCTCGAGCAGCATGATCGACCGCGTCGCAGAGTCGCTGGGCCGCAGGCTCGTCGAGGTGCCGGTCGGCTTCAAGTGGTTCGTCGAGGGACTCGTCGACGGCAGCATCGCGTTCGGCGGCGAGGAGAGCGCGGGCGCCTCCTTCGTGCGTCGTGACGGCACCGCCTGGACGACCGACAAGGACGGCATCCTGCTCTGCCTGCTCGCGGCCGAGATCCGCGCGGTCACCGGCAAGTCGCCCTCGCAGCTCTACGCCGAACTGGTCGAACGCTTCGGCGAGCCGGCCTACGAGCGCACGGATGCCGCGGCCACCCCTGAGCAGAAGGCCAAGCTCTCCAAGCTCAACGGCGACGCCATCACGGCCACGGAACTCGCGGGCGACCCCATCACGGCCAAGCTGAGCGAGGCGCCGGGCAACGGTGCTGCGCTCGGCGGCGTCAAGGTCGTCACCGAGCGGGCGTGGTTCGCGGCACGGCCGAGCGGCACCGAGAACGTCTACAAGATCTACGCCGAGAGCTTCGCGGGCCCGGAGCACCTCAAGCAGGTGCAGGAGGAGGCCAAGGCGATCGTCGACGCCGTGCTGGCCGACTGACCCGCCCGGCCTCTGCTCTGCAGAGCTCTGCTCTTCCTTGCCTGTCCTTTGCCCGAGTTGCCCACTTTCGGCGTTCAGGCGCGTCACGAGGGCCCATTCTGGGCAACTCGCCGGAGGTAGTCGCGCGGGACGGCGCCAGTAGCCCGAATTTGGGCAACTCGCCGAGTTGACCCCCGCGCCCGCGGTCACACGCCCGGCGGGTAGTCGGGTGCCGGCGGGAGCCCGAAGAACTCCTCGAGCGTGGGGGTGCCGGTCGCGCGCAACTCGGCCGCCAGGTCGAGCCCGACGTAGCGGTAGTGCCAGGGCTCGAAGATGTAGCCCGTGACATCCGTCGCCCCCTGGGGGTAGCGCAGGTGGTAGCCGAAGCGCCACGCGTTCTCGGCCAGCCACTGGCCCTCTGGCGTCGTCGCGAAGCACTCCTGGATCGTGCAGGCGCCGTTGGCCGCCATGATGTCGGCCGTGAGACCCGTCTGGTGCTCGCTGTACCCGGGCATGGCGCTCTGGGCCCGCGCGCGCTCCCGGCCGAGCTGGCCGACGAGCCGCTCGTGGAGTGACACCTGGGTCGCGTAGGAGCGATAGGCGTTCTGCACCACGAGCGTGAGTCCGGCCTCAGCGGATGCCGCGGCGAACATCTGCTCCATGGCGGCAGCCGCCTCGGCACGCATGGGGGCGCTGCCGGGCACGTTCGCCTGCACGAGGTCGGCGGGCGCGTAGTCGATGGGCGCGAGCGGCCTGAGCTTGTTGTTGACCACCCAGATGCTCGCGGGGTCGTCGATCGAGCGGGCGCTGCGGTTGAAGAACGCCTTGGGCTTCTCTGGCTGCGGGGTGGGAGCGAGCGAGGGAGAGCTGCTCGGCGACGCGGATGCCGCGGGCGCGACGGTGTCGTTTGGTGTCGGTTTCGCCGCCCACCACACGGTGCCGGCGAGCGCTGTCGTGACGACGGCGACCGCAAGAGCCGCCGCGATGGCGCGGTTGCGTCGCACGCGCGCGCTCGGCCCGGGCGAGGGTCGCTCTGAGGTCATCCGGCCAGTGTATTGGGCGGCATCCATGGGAGCGCTCCCAAGAAATTTCAACGGTCTGACCTGCGATTTTTCGATCGAAGATGAATCGATGGTTGACAGCCGCTGACGGCATGCCTATCGTGAACTCGATTCCTTGGGAGCGCTCCCATGCCCGATCTTGGGAGCGCTCTCATCGAGCCCTCACCCACCACGCACACAAAGGAGTGACCGTGAAGCTTTCACGAGGCACCACCGCTGGCAGCGTCATTGCCGGCGCAGCAGCGTTTGCCCTTCTCGCCACCGGCTGCGCATCAGACGCCGGCGCGAGCGACGGCGACGTCGAACTCACCATCACCACGTTCGGCACCTTCGGCTACGACGACCTCTACAAGCAGTACGAGGACGAGAACCCGGGTGTCACCATCAAGGCGACCAACATCGACACGGGCGGCAACGCGCGTACCGACGCCTTCACCAAGCTCGCGGCCGGTTCGGGACTCTCCGACGTCGTCGCGGTCGAGGAGGGCTGGCTCGGCCAGATCATGGAGGTCTCCGACCAGTTCGTCGACCTGGGCGACCACGGCGCCGATGACGTCAAGGACCGCTGGATCGACTGGAAGCTCTCGCAGGCCACCGACCCCGACGGCCGCATCATTGGCTACGGCACCGACATCGGCCCGACGGGCCTCTGCTACAACGGCGCGCTCTTTGAGGCTGCCGGCATGCCGAGTGACCGCGAGGCTGTCGCAGAGCTCTTCGGCGGCGAGGACGCCACCTGGGAGCAGTACTTCGACCTCGGCAAGCAGTACTTCGACGCGACCGGCAAGCCGTGGTTCGACCACTCCGGCTTCGTGTGGAACTCGATCGTCAACCAGCTTGACGAGGGCTACTACACGGCCGACGGCAAGCTCAACGTCGAAGGCAACGACGAGCTCAAGGCCCGCTTCCTCGAGCTCGCCGAGGCTGCCCAGTACGGCCTCTCCGCTGACCAGGCGGCATGGGACTGGGGCGGGGGCAAGGCCTTCGTCGATGGCACCTTCGCCACCTTCGTCTGCCCCGGCTGGATGCTCGGAGTCGTGCAGGGACAGGTCGAGGCCGGCGGCGGCGACGCCAGCACCGGTTGGGACTTCGCTGACGTCTTCCCCGGCGGCGCCGGCAACTGGGGCGGCGCGTTCCTGAGCGTGCCCAAGACCTCGGAGCACCCGGAGGAGGCCGCCAAGCTCGCTGAGTGGCTGACCGCCCCCGAGCAGCAGATCAAGCAGTTCGAGGCCGCGGGTACCTTCCCGTCGACCACGGAGGCGCAGGAAAAGCTGGCCGCGGATGCAACGCCCAACGAGTTCTTCAACGACGCTCCCGTCGGTGCAATCCTCGCCTCGCGTGCCGAGGGCGTCATCGCCCAGTACAAGGGTCCGCACGACTCGCTCATCCAGGAGAACGTCTTCGGCCCCGCGCTGAAGTCGGTCGACGAGGGCACGAAGGACGGCCCGGCCGCCTGGGACGAGGCCATCTCGCTCCTCAACGAGGTTGTCCCCGACTAGTCAACCCGAGTAACACCTAGCAACGGCGCGGGCCCCGCCCTCCGCGGGGCCCGCGCCACCCACACCGACCATGAGAGCGCAGGCCATGTCAACACTGACTCCCCGCCAGCGGCTGAGCCGCCTCGACGTCAAGGCCTCGCCCTACCTCTACATCGCGCCGTTCTTCATCCTCTTCGCGCTCGTAGGGCTCTTCCCGCTCCTCTACACCTTCGTCGTCTCGCTCTACGACTGGCACCTCCTGAAGGGCCAGGGCGACTTCGTCGGCCTCGGCAACTTCACGGCCGTGCTGCAGGACCGGTTCTTCTGGAACTCCCTCTTCAACACCTTCAGCATCTTCCTGCTGTCGGCCATCCCCCAGCTGCTTGCGGCCGTCATCATCGCGGCCGTGCTCGACGCCAACATCCGCGGCAAGACGTTCTGGCGCATGGCCGTGCTGCTCCCCTACGTGGTCACCCCCGTCGCGGTCTCGATCATCTTCAGCAACCTGTTCGGCGACGACTACGGCCTCGTCAACAATCTCCTCCAGAACTTCGGGCTCGACCCCGTCGCCTGGCACCGCGAGACCTTCGCGAGCCACTTCGCGATCGCCACCATGGTCAACTGGCGCTGGACCGGCTACAACGCCCTCATCCTCTTGGCCGCCATGCAGGCGGTACCGCGCGAGCTGCACGAGTCAGCGGCGATCGACGGGGCTGGCGCGGTGCGCCGCTTCGTGTCGATCACGATCCCGAGCATCCGCCCCACCATGATCTTCGTCATCATCACGGCCACGATCGGTGGCCTGCAGATCTTCGCCGAGCCGCGCCTCTTCGACCCCGCCACGGCGGGCGGCGTCGGCGGCTCGCACCGGCAGTTCCAGACGACCGTGCTCTACCTGTGGGAGATGGCATTCTTCCGCCAGAACTTCGGTGAGGCTGCCGCGATCGCCTGGCTCCTCTTCATCATCATCATCGTCATCGGCCTCATCAACTTCATGCTCACCCGGCGCATCGCAACGGGCGACAGCGCCAAGTCCCGCCGCGCCCTGCCGTGGGTGCGCCGACGGCACGAGCAGGTCGAACAGACCGTCACGACGCCGGGAACCATCGCAGAGGACGTGAAGCTATGAGCATCCGCACCGCACCAGAA
This sequence comes from Salinibacterium sp., assembly GCA_015234465.1. Taxonomy (GTDB): domain Bacteria; phylum Actinomycetota; class Actinomycetes; order Actinomycetales; family Microbacteriaceae; genus Homoserinimonas. The sequence continues at coordinate 753,174 of JADGNA010000008.1, forward strand.
CGCACCACGGATGCCGCAGCCGCGACGCCCCCGGCAGGTGCCGGCCCGCGCGACACGGGTGCACCACAGGCTCCCCGGCGCAGGCGCGGCGGTGGAGTCGGCATCAATCGCCGCCCCGGCTGGTTCGTCTACGCGATCCTGCTCGTTGTGCTGCTGGGTTCCGCCTACCCGTTCTGGTGGTCGTTCGTCATCGGTTCGCGCAACAACCAGGCGCTGGGTTCCGCGTGGCCGCCCCTCATCCCGGGTGGCAACTTCTGGAGCAACGCCGCCAAGGTCTTCGACGCGATCCCGTTCTGGCAGGCACTCGCCAACAGCCTCATCGTGTCGTCGGTCATCACCGTCTCGGTCGTGAGCTTCGCGACCCTCGCGGGCTACGCCTTCGCGAAGCTCCGCTTCAAGGGGCGCAACGGCCTCATGGTCGCCGTCATCGCGACCATGGCGATCCCGACGCAGCTCGGCATCATCCCCCTCTTCATCCTGATGCGGCAGTGGGGCTGGACGGGCGAGCTGGGCGCCGTGATCGTGCCGACCCTCGTGACGGCCTTCGGCGTGTTCTTCATGCGCCAGTACCTCGTCGATGTCATCCCCGACGAGCTCATCGAGGCCGCCCGCGTCGACGGCGCCAACATGATTCGCACCTTCTTCCACGTCGGCCTGCCTGCCGCGCGTCCCGCCATGGCCATCCTGGGTCTCTTCACGTTCATGACCGCATGGACCGACTACCTCTGGCCCATGCTCGTGCTGCCCAACAACCCCACCCTTCAGGTGGCTCTCGGGCAACTGCAGTCTGGTTACTACGTGGACTTCTCGATCGTGCTGACGGGCGCGATCCTCTCGACCCTCCCGCTGCTCATCCTGTTCCTCATCGCAGGCAAGCAGCTCATCTCAGGAATCATGCAAGGAGCAGTGAAGGGCTAGTGCCTCAGCAACTCGAACTCTCGAACCTTCCCCAGAACTTCCTCTGGGGCTCGGCGACCGCTGCCGCCCAGATTGAAGGCGCCGGGCACGAAGACGGCAAGCAGGACTCGATCTGGGATGCCTTCGCCCGCGTTCCCGGTGCCGTCGCGGGAGGCGACACCCCCGAGGTGGCGGTCGACCACTACCACCGCATGCCCCAGGATGTCGCGCTCATGAAGCGCCTCGGCCTGCAGTCCTACCGTTTCTCGACCAGCTGGGCTCGCATCAAGCCGGGCGACGGCGACCTCAACAAGCAGGGCCTCGCCTTCTACAGCCGTCTCGTCGACGAACTGCTCGAGGCGGGCATCCTGCCGTGGCTGACGCTCTACCACTGGGACCTGCCGCAGGCCGTGCAGGAGAAGGGCGGCTGGGCGAACCGCGACACCGCCTACCGCTTCCGCGACTATGCCTCGGCGGTGCACGACGTGCTCGGCGACCGGGTGAACCACTGGACGACCTTCAACGAGCCCCTCTGCTCCTCCCTCATCGGCTACGCGGGCGGCGAGCACGCCCCCGGCCTGCAGGACCCCGTCGCGGCCCTCGCCGCCGTGCACCACCAGCACCTCGGCCACGGCCTCGCGACGCGTGCCCTGCGTGAGATGGGCGCCGAGCAGATCGGCATCACCCTCAACCTCACCAACGCGGTGCCGAACGACCCGAGCGATCCCGTCGACCTCGACGCGGCCCGCCGCCTCGACGCCCTGTGGAACCGCATGTTCCTCGAGCCCATGCTGCTCGGCCAGTATCCGGAGGACCTGCTGCAGGATGTCGCGCACCTCGGCCTGGCCGAGCGCATCCAGCCAGGCGACCTCGAGATCATCTCGGCACCCATCGACTTCCTCGGCGTGAACCACTACCACGACGACAACGTCAGCGGGCATCCGCTGCCGCCCGGCACCCCGCCCGGCCTGCAGCCGACCCCGCGCCCGAAGTCGTCGCCGTTCCCCGGCTCGGAGCACCTCACCTTCCCGAGCCGCAACCTGCCGCGCACCGCAATGGGCTGGGAGGTCAACCCCGACGGCCTGCGCACGCTGCTCGTACGCCTCGGCCAGGAATACCCGAACCTCCCGCCGCTCTACGTGACCGAGAACGGCGCCGCCTACGAGGGTGACGAGGTCATCGACGGGCGCGTGGCCGACCCCGAGCGCGCGGAGTACATCCGCCAGCACGTCACGGCCGTCATCCAGGCGGTCGAGGAGGGCGCGGATGTCCGTGGCTACTTCGTCTGGTCACTCCTCGACAACTTCGAGTGGGCCTGGGGCTACGAGAAGCGCTTCGGGATCGTGCACGTCGACTACGACAGCTTCGAGCGCACGATCAAGGACAGCGGGCACCTCTACGCCTCCGTGATCGCCGAGCACTCGCGTGTGCGTGCCGCCTAGACTGGGGCGCACACGACGACAGTGCGAAGGGGGGCCACGATGACCCTCGAAGCTGAGCGCGCCGCGGCGCCCACGCTCGAAGAGGTTGCCCGCGTCGCGGGTGTGTCGCGGTCCACCGTGTCTCGCGTCGTCAACGGCAGCCCGAATGTCACCGCGGATGTCATCGCGACCGTCAACCGGGCGATCGACGAGCTCGGCTACGTGCCCAACCGCGCCGCCCGCTCGCTCGCGAGTCGGCGCACGCACGCGATCGCCCTCGTGATCCCCGAGAACACGGCCAAGTTCTTCGCCGACCCGTACTTCGCATCCGTCATCCAGGGCGTCGCGCTGCACCTCGCGACGACCGAGTACACGCTCAGCCTGCTCATCGCCTCCGAGACCGAGACGGAGAAGACGCGGCGCTACCTGCAGGGCGGCAACGTCGACGGCGCACTGATCCTCTCGCACCACAGTGACGACCAGGCCTACGTGCAGCTCTCCCGCCGCATGCCCATCGTCTTCGGCGGGCGCCCCATGAGCGGCAACGACGACACGTACTACGTCGACGTCGACAACGTCGCGGCGGCACGCTCCGCCACGGAGTACCTGATCGGTCGCGGCAAGACCCGCATCGCGACCATCAGCGGCCCGCACGACATGGCCTCGGGTCTCGACCGGCTCCAGGGCTGGCGGGAGGCGCTCGACGCGGCCGGCCTCACGGCAGAGCTGCACGAGGAGGGTGACTTCACACCGCCGAGCGGCGAGGATGCGATGCGTCGCCTGCTCGAACGCGGCGAGAAGTTCGACGGCCTCTTCGCCGCCAGCGCCCAGATGGCATCCGGGGCGCTCATCGCGCTGCGCAAGGCGGGGCTCCGCGTGCCGGAGGACGTCGGCGTCGTCAGCATCGACAACGACTACTTCGCCCAGAACGCGCTGCCGCCGCTCACGACGATCGACCAGCCGTCGGTGCAGCAGGGCTCCAAGATGGCCGACGTGCTGCTGCGGTTGATCGACGGTGAGGACGTGCCCTACGCGACGATCATCCCAACGAGCCTCGTGGAGCGCGCCTCCGCCTGAGCGTTCAAGATTCAGGAAGGTACACGGACGATTTCGTGGATCGCCCGTGTGCCTCCCTGAATCGTGAGGGCTACGGATGTCGCGGGGGCACCTGCGCCGGGCGCCATCGGTCCTACGTTACGGTGCCGCGGACTCCACGAACTCCACGCCGGCCTTCGCCAGGCGAGTGCGGATGACCTCCACGGCGTCAGGACTGCTGTCGACGAGCACGAAGCGGCGGCCGAGGGCACCGGCGACCGCCCCCGTCGTGCCCGAGCCGGCGAAGAAGTCGAGCACCCAGTCGCCCTCCCGCGATGAGGCCTGGATGATGCGGCGAAGGATGCCCACGGGCTTCTGTGTCGGGTAGCCGGTCTTCTCGTTGCCGGTCGGCGAGACGATCGTGTGCCACCAGACATCCGTCGGCAGCTTGCCCTTGGCCGCCTTCTCGGGGGTCACCAGACCGGGCGCCATGTAGGGCTCCCGGTCGACCGCCGCCGAGTCGAAGTGGTACGTGGCCGGATTCTTCACGTAGACAAGGATCGTGTCGTGCTTGGTGGGCCAGCGGCTCTTCGACTTGGCGCCGTAGTCGTAGGCCCAGATGATCTCGTTGAGGAAGCACTCGCGGCCGAAGAGTGCGTCGAGCAGCACCTTCGCGTAGTGCGCCTCGCGGTAGTCGAGGTGCAGGTAGAGGGTGCCGTCGTCGGCGAGCAGTCGCCACGCCTCCAACAGCCGGGGCTCCAGGAACGACCAGTAGTCGTCGAAGGTGTCGTCGTACTGCATGAGGTCGCCCCGAATGCGCTCATACTGCACGCCCTTGAAGCCTGCGTTCCCGGCCGTGGCGCTGCGCACACTCTTCGTCGAATGACGCTGCTGGCTGCGACCCGTATTGAAGGGCGGGTCAAGGTAGACGAGCGTGAACGACTCGTCGGGCAGGCTCGCGATGACCTCGAGGTTGTCGCCGAGGATGACCCGGTTGGGCGAGTCGGGAGTCCATGCGGCGGTCACGGCTCAATCTTCCCAGACCGCATGGCCTCCCAGACCGCATGGCCTCCCAGCCCGCGTCCTCAGTCGATGGCGACGATGTCGAGCGTCATCCCCATCTCGCGGTGGGGCGGCACGGAACACCAGCCCTCGATGTCCTCCGTGATGATCCCCGCGTCGAGGGTCTCCGTCTTACCCTGGCCGAAGCGCTCCGTCGCCGGGCCGGTCTCAAGCACCAGGTCGTGCAGCTCGGCGTCCTCATTGCTCACTTCGATCACGAGTCGATTGCCGCGCGGCACCTCGATCACGTCGGGCACGTAGGCCATGTCGACCATCGACACCTGCACGGTCGTCGTCTCGCCGGTGCCCTCGGGTTCGGCGGCCGAGCATCCGGCGAGCGCCAGCGTGAGCACGAGGGCGGCGATGAAACGGGTGATACGCATGGGATCTTTCCTGTCGAGTGATGCTGATGTCGGCGCAGCGGTCGCTAGGTGCGCACAGGCAGCACGAGCGGCCGCCCCGATCCCGGCTGCCGGATCACCTGCACCTCAAGCCCATAGGCATCGCCGATCGTCTCGGCCGTGAGCACCTCATCGGGCGAGCCGACCGTCACCATGCGACCCTCCGCGAGCAGCGCGACGCGGTCGGCATAGGCCCCCGCGAGCGAGAGGTCGTGCAGCACGACGACAACGGCGCGACCCTCGGATGCCAGCACTCGCGCCGTGCGCATGACCTCTTCCTGGTGCCGCAGGTCGAGCGCGGCGGTCGGTTCATCGAGCAGCACGACGTCGGTCTGCTGCGCCAGCACGCGCGCGAGGGACACGCGGGCCTTCTCTCCGCCCGAGAGTGCCGTGTAACGGCGATCAAGGAGGTGTGTGACATCCGTCGCCGCCACGGCCGCCGCGATCGCGGTGCGGTCACGGTCGAAGTCGCCGCCGCGACCCCAGGGGCTGCGCCCCATCTCGACGACCTCGATCGCGCGGAAGGGAAAGCTGACCGAGTTCTCCTGCGTCAGCACGGCCCGACGGCGGGATAGCTCGAGGTGCGACCACTCGCGCACGGGGCGCCCGTCGTAGAGCACGACCCCGTGGTCGGGCTTGCGGTCGCCCGCGAGCACCCCCAGCAGGGTGGACTTGCCGGCACCGTTCGGGCCGACGAGTGCGAGCACCTCGCCCGCGACGATCGAGAGCGAGACATCGGAGAGGATGCGCACCTCGCCCGCGTGCACCATCACGCCGTTGGCCTCGACGCAGACATCTCCAGCTTCGTGGCGGTGGATCATGCCCAACCTCCGCTCTGGCGTCGTGCCCGGTAGAGCAGGTAGAAGAAGAAGGGCCCGCCGACGAGCGAGGTGAGCATGCCGATGGGCAGGTCAGCGCCCGAGACGAGCGTGCGGGCCAGCACATCGGCGAAGACGAGCAGCACCCCGCCGCCGATCGCGCTGGCGATGATGAGCGGGCGGTGCTTCGGCCCGATCGCCATACGGATGATGTGGGGCACGACGAGGCCGACGAAGGAGATGATGCCGCAGAACGCGACGGCGACCCCCGTCAGCAGGGCGACCAGCACGATCGAGATGACCCGCAGCCGCTCGACGTCGACGCCGAGGTGCCGGGCCGCACGCTCGCCCAGCGACAGGAGGTCGTAGCGCCGAGCGAGCACGACGGCCGCGACCGTGCCGACGAGCGCGATCGCAGCGACGATGCCCACCTCGGGCCAGCGCGCACCGTTCATCGAGCCGAGCTGCCAGAAGACGATCTGCTCGCGGCTCGAGGTGTCACCCGCGAACATCAGCAGGGCGAGGCCGGCGCCCGCGAAGGCGTTGATCGCGATACCCGTGAGCAGGAGCGTGACGACCTCGGTGCGGCCGCTCGCGCGCGACACGAAGTAGACGAGCAGCACCGCGAGCAGGCCGCCCGCGAAGGCAAAGGCCGCGACCGCCCAGCCGCCGAAGGCCGTGATGCCGAAGACGATGGCGGCGGCCGCACCAAGGGCGGCACCGGATGACACGCCCACGACGCCCGGCTCGGCCAGCGGGTTGCCGAAGATCGCCTGCATGACGGCACCCGCCACGGCGAGCGCCGCGCCCACGACGAGGCCCATCACAAGGCGGGGAAAGCGCACCGCCCAGAGCGTCGAATCGATGATCGGGTCATCCGATGCCCACGCAGTCTCGATGCCGATCGCGCGGAGGATGGCGCCCAGCACCTCGCCGGGGGCGACGGGGAGCTGTCCGACCATCGCTGAGAGCACGACACCACCGATGAGGGTCGCGCCCAGCACGGCCGCGAGCACCGCGGAGCGGCCGCGACGACGCGTCACGGGCCGATCGACCTCAGTCACGGCACCCGCTGCAGCCACTCGTCCGTCGCGAACTTCTCCTCGACCAGCTGCTCGGCGCGCGCCAGCTCGTCGCTCGTGAGTTCGCCCGGCGTGAGGCCGTAGAGGGAACGGAAGGTACCGATCATCCGCTCGATGATCTCGTCGCGGGGAAGGCCCGTCTGCGACTTGAGCGGGTCGACGCGCTTGTTGGCGCTCGTCGTGCCCTTGTCGCTCATCTTCTCGCGGCCGATGCGCAGCACCTCCACCATGCGGTCGCGGTCCATGTCGTAGCTCATGGTCACGTGGTGCAGCACCGCGCCGTTGCCGAGTCGCTTCTGCGCCGCCCCGCCGATCTTGCCCTGGGGGCTCGTGATGTCGTTGAGCGGCTGGTAGCTCGCGTCGATGCCGAGCGACTTGAGCGCCGTGATGGCCCACTCGTCGAGGAAGGCGTAGGAGTCGGCGAAGGTCAGCCCCTGCACGAGTTCACCCGGCACGTAGAGCGACCACGTGATGATGCCGCCCGCCTCCATGAACATGGCGCCGCCGCCCGAGATGCGCCGCACGACGTCGATGCCGTACTTCTTCGCATTCTCGAGGTCGACCTCGTTCTTCAGCGACTGGAAGCTGCCGATCACGACGGCCGGTTCGTCCCACTCCCAGATGCGCAGGGTCGGGCCGCGGCGGCCGGCGCCGACCTCCTCCGTGAGCACCTGGTCGAGGGCGAGGTGCAGGCGCGGCGACATGGGCCCGGGATGCACGAGTTGCCAGTCGTAGTCGGTCCAGGAACTCGCGCGCGAGAGCGAGCGCCGCACCGCGATCGCGACCGACTCGGGGCTGAAGCCGAGCAGCTGGGCGCCCTCAGGAAGCGCGCCGCGCACGGCGGCAGCGATCGTCGCGGAGTCGCTGTCCTCCGGCAATCCCTCCACCGCGCGGTTGATGTCGAGCAGCGCGTCGTCGGGCTCGAGGAAGAAGTCGCCCGCCAGGCGGAAGTTCGCGATGCGCCCCCGCTCGACGTCGAGGTCGACCACCACAAGCTTGCCGCCGGGAACCTTGTACTCGCCGTGCATCCGCACTCCTTCCGACTTAGGCAAGCCTAACGTGCGGGTGTGCCGTGCTGCCCACCGTGCAGCGGTGTGCGGGTTCGGTGGCGATGTGCGTCCTCTATCCCGCACATCGCCACCGAATGCGCACAACCCCTGCGAGACCTCACCTCACACCCTCCGCGCGCCGCGCTCGTTCCCAGGCGCGGGCGTCGCAGCGGGCACGCGACCGGCTTCCTGCCACCATCAACGGATGCTCGACCCGCTGCCCTCGACACACCTCGCGCCGTTCATCCTCACGTCATCGCTCACCACACCCGGCGAGCGCACCGCACTGCAACAGCGAGTCATCCGCGGCGACCTCGTCACAGTGAGGAGAGGTGTCCACCTTCCCCACCGACTCTGGTCGGAGCTCCACGGCGCTGGTCGCTATCGAGCCTTGGTCACGGCAAACTCGCTCATCGCTGGCGGGGCCCTCGTGTTCTCCCACCACTCGGCCGCCGCTCTTTGGCGGCTGCCGTGGCTGGGCGAGTGGCCCGCGCGCGCACACGTCACCGACCCACTCGAGCTACGCGTGCGGTCGGGAAAATTTGTTATGCGACACGTGTCCTCAAGGCCGGTCGAGCCCGTCTACATCGACAGGCTCGCGGTCACCGACCTGTCGACCGTGCTGCCGTTTGCCGCGGCGGTCGTGGTCGCGGATGCTGCCCTCCGCCGACAGCGACACCCGAGTCATCCGCTGCCCGAACATCATGCGACGCGCACTTCGCTCCTTAATGAGGTCCAACGCCTCCCTCCTTCTCAGGGGTCTGTGAGGGCGCTCCGAGTGGCGGAGTTTGCCGATGGCCGCGCGCAACTCCCCGGTGAATCGCTCAGCCGCGTCAATATGCAGGCGGCGGCGCGGCGCGGCGCGGGCCCGGGCGCCCAGCGCCCGCTACTCCCCCGCGTGCTCCGGCAGGCGGTCGTCGAGCCACGCGAGCGTGTCGGCGAGCACCTCGTCGCGGTTGGTCTCGTTGAAGACCTCGTGGCGGGCATCCGTGTAGACGATGAGTTCGACGTCGGTGAGCCCGGAACGCCCGATGTACGACTCCGCGAGCAACTCGGCACTGCGTTCGCCGCCGAAGGGGTCATCGCCGCCCACCTGGATGAGCAGCGGCACGTCGTGCGCGAGGTTGCGCCGGGGTCGGCCGAGGAGCTTGAGCGCGTCCCACAGCCCGAACTGCTTGATAGCGGATGCGGTGAAGCACAGTGGGTCGTCCGCGAAGGCCTGCGCGATGGCCGGGTCACGGCTGAGCCATTCGTTGCCGGTCGCGCCGAGGTGCCGGTGCCGCTTGTTGAGGTCGCCGCTGTTCATGTGGGCGAAGGTGCGGTAGGCGGTGCCGGTGAGGATGACGGCGTCGTATTCGTCGGGGTGGTCGTTGACGACGATCTGCGCCAGCAGCGAGCCCCAACTGTGGCCGACGATCGCGAGCGGCACGTCGGCGTTCTCCTCGCGGATGAGCCGGGTGAGGCTGCGAACCCCCTCGATCGTGGCGCGCAGTCCGCCCGGCCCGAGCTTGCCCATCTTGCTGAGGTCGCCGTTCCACTGCAGCAGGCCGGTCTGCCCGTGGCCCCGGTGGTCGTCGGCGTAGACGGTGTAGCCGGCGCCGACGAAGGCTTGGGCGACGTCCTCGTAGCGCGCGGCGTGCTCGCCGAGTCCGTGCGAGATCTGGATGATGCCGCGAGGCTTGCCGACCTTCCACTCGTAGAAGTGGATGGTGACGCCGTGGGCGTCGACGAAGGTGCGCTCGTTGCGGATCGCCGTGAACTTGACCACTCTGCCTGCTCTCTCGGGAGCTCCCAGTGTATTCCCTGTGTTGCTTAGCCGAACTAATTTGTTAGGCTAACGAATCATGGACTCTGAGATTCGCATCGCCATCGCCAAACTCGCCCGCCGCATGCGGCAGGAGCGCGGCGCGAGCGACCTGGGCCCGAGCCAACTCGGCGTGCTCGCCTCGCTCGAGATCGCCGGCCCGCAGACGCTCGGCGAGCTGAGCGCGCAAGAACGCGTCACGGCCCCGTCCATGAACCGCACGGTCAACCTGCTCGAGGCATCCGGGCTCCTCAGCCGCACCGCGTCGCCGGATGACGGGCGCAAGGTCATCATCGAACTGACGGATGCCGGCCGCGCTGTGCTGGACGACACCCGCCGACGACGGGACGCCTGGTTCGGCGAGCGCGTCGCAACCCTCAGCGACGAGGAGAAGACCGCCCTCGAAGCGGCGACGCCCGTGTTGCGGAAGCTGGCCGAACTGTGAGGGCGATGTTCCGCTCCTTCAGCATCTTCAACTACCGCCTGTGGTTCGTCGGCGCGCTCGTGTCGAACGTCGGCACATGGATGCAGCGCACCGCCCAGGACTGGATCGTGCTCACCGAGCTCACCGACAACGACGCCGCCGCGCTCGGTGTCACCCTCGCGCTCCAGCTCGGTCCGCAGCTGCTGCTGTTGCCCTGGTCCGGGCTCATCGCCGACCGTTTCGACCGGCGCCGCGTGCTCATGGTGACGCAGGCCACCATGGGGCTGCTTGCCATCGGGCTCTCCGTCATCGTGCTCGCGGGGGTCGCCGAGCTGTGGCACCTCTACGCCTTCGCCTTTGCGCTCGGCCTGGCATCCGCGATCGACGCCCCCGCACGGCAGGCCTTCGTCTCGGAGCTGGTCTCGGTCGAGTACCTGCCGAACGCGGTCGCGCTGAACTCGCTCTCGTTCCACAGCGCACGGCTCGCGGGCCCCGCGGTTGCCGGCATCCTGATCGCGCTCGTCGGCACGGGCTGGGTCTTCGTGCTCAACGCGGCGACCTTCGCCGCCGTGCTCGCCTCCCTCTTCTTCATGCGCCGCCGGGAGCTCCAGCCGACCGAGAAGGCGAAGCGCGGCAAGGGGCAGTTGCGGGAGGGCTTCCGCTACGTGCGCTCGCGGCCCGACATCATGCTCGTGCTGGTCTTGGTCTTCCTGATCGGCACCTTCGGCATGAACTTCGCGATCTACACCTCGACCATGACGACGATCGAGTTCGGCCTGGGAGCGAGCGAGTACGGTGCGCTCTCCTCGATCATGGCGATCGGTTCGGTTGCGGGCGCGCTCCTCGCCGCCCGCCGGGAGCGGGCGCGCGTGGGTCTTGCGGTCGCGGCGGCCGCGGCGTTCGGCTTCGCGTGCCTCACGGCATCCCTCATGCCCAGCTATCTGACCTTCGCGATCTCGCTCGTGCTCGTGGGCGCCTGCTCACTGACCTTCATGACGAGCGCGAACGCCTACGTGCAGACCACGACCGAACCGGTCATGCGCGGCCGCGTCATGGCCCTCTACATGGCGGTCATGATGGGCGGCACGCCGATCGGTGCGCCGATCGTCGGCTGGGTCACCAACCACCTCGGCCCGCGGTGGGGTCTCGCCGTCGCGGCGATCGCCGGCCTGTCCGCGGCCATCATCGGCCTCGCCTGGCTGGTGCGGGCGCGCGGGATGCGCGTCACCTACCGCGCTTCGGGTCGTCGCCGGCTCGGCCTGCATTTCACGGGCGACGGGCGCGTCGACGAGGAGCCCGGCGAGAGCGCCGTCGAGGCGGCGACGACCGAGATCGCGGTTATCGAGACGACGAACCAGCGTCGCTGACGGTGGAGCTCGGATGCGGTGGCTCCGGCGCGATGGAGCTGCGGTAGAGCGCGGCGAGAGACGGCCGTCCCCCGCGCTCGTAGGCGTCCAGCTGCCGCGCGGCGCCCGTGCCCTCCTCGAAGATGCGGTCGACCCATTCCTCCACCTGCGCGAGGTCGCCGGCCTCGTCGAGCGCTCCGCGCACGTGGTCGACGAGCGCGTCGACTGCCTGGCGGGCGGGCACGACCTCGCCGGTCAGCGGGTGCACGAGCTTATCGGCGAGGCCATCACGGGCGGCGAGCCACAGCGCCGCATCGATGAGTTCTGCGTCGAGCTCCTCGGCCGCGTCGTCCTGGCCGAGTGCGGTCGCGACGAGCGCCCGGGTGAGCGCCGCGAGCAGCACGGTGTGCCACGCCTCGAGCTGCACGTCCGGCGTGCGGATCTCGATCGTCGGCAGGTGGTTGGAGAGGCGGATGTTCCACATGACGAGTGCGTCATCGAAGGTGCCGCCCACGCCGACCAGCCGTTCGATCCTGCGGTCGTAGTCGGCGGCATCCGCGAACCGTGGTGGGGTGCCGCGTGTGGTCCAGCGCTGCAGCTGGATCGTGCGCCAGCTGGCGAAGCCCGTGTCGGCGCCGTTCCAGAAGGGTGAGTTGGCTCCGATGGCGGTAAGCAGTGGCATCCAGCGGCGAAGGCCGTTGAGCGCCCGCACGCCACTTTCGCGGTCGTCGATGTGCACATGCACGTGCAGTCCGTTGAAGTAGTAGTCGCGGCCGACCTGGCCATATTCCTCGTAGACGCGGTGGTAGCGGGGCTTGTCGGTGACGACGCTGCCGCCATCAAGCGAGGGGAACGTGCCGCTCGCGCAGGGAACGACGCCGACGGATGCCGCGGCCTCCCGCAGCCGCCCCCGGAACGCCTGCAGGTCACCGAGTGCCTGCTGCAGCGTCTCGAAGACCGGGCTCGGCCGCTCGAGTTGGCTCAGCAGGAACTCGCGCTGCACGTTCTTGCTCTCGACCCGCTCCACGCGGAGCGCCCTGTAGACGGCGGGACTCACGTCGCGCGGCTGCAGGGTGTCGGGGTCGATGAAGCAGTACTCCTCTTCCACACCGAATGTGACCACCGTGCCTCCTCCTGCGCTGTTGCTGACCGGCGCCTGCTTCGAATAGTAGGCACAGCATCCGGTCGCCGCTTTCAGAAGATTCGTGGCGGGGCGGTGGTACGAGCGTCTGCGGGTCTGCAGGCGGGCAGACGACAGGAGACTACGCGAGTTCCGCGAGCACTCCCTCCAGCTGGTCGACCGCCCAGTCGAGGTCGGCGGCCTCGATCACGATGGGCGGCGCGAGTCGCACGGTCGAGCCGTGCGTGTCCTTGGCGAGCACGCCGCGCTCCATGAGCAGCTCGCACACCCGGCGGCCCGTACCGAGTCGTGGGTCGATGTCGATGCCGGCCCACAGTCCCGCGCCGCGCACCTCAAGCACGCCGCGGCCCTTGAGGGCCCCGAGCCGCTCGTGCAGGCGGGCCCCGAGTGTGCGGGCTCGTTCCTGGGGTTCGCCCTCTGCGAGCATCCGCACGACCTCGGTGCCGACCGCCGCGGCGAGGGGGTTGCCGCCGAAGGTCGAGCCGTGCTGCCCTGGCGCCAGCACGCCGAGGATGTCGGCATCGCCGACGACCGCCGAGACGGGCACGATGCCGCCGCCGAGCGCCTTGCCGAGCAGGTAGAGGTCGGGCACGACCCCCACGAGGTCACACGCGAAGGTCGCGCCGGTGCGGCCCAGTCCGGACTGGATCTCGTCGGCGATGAGCAGCACGCGCTCGGCCGTGCAGAGCTCGCGCAGCGCCGGCAGGAAGTCGGCGGGCGGCACCAGCACGCCCGCTTCACCCTGGATGGGCTCGACCAGCACGGCGACCGTGTCGGCGTCGATCAGTCGCGCTGCGGCGGCCGCGTCACCGTAGGGCGCGGTGCGGAATCCCGGGGTGAAGGGGCCGAAGTCCTGGCGGGCATCCGCATCGTCACTGAAGCTCACGATCGTCGTCGTGCGCCCGTGGAAGTTGCCCGACATGACCACGATGTTGGCTCGATCAGGAGTGACGCCCTTGACCCGGTAGCCCCACGCCCGCGTGACCTTGATACCCGACTCGACCGCCTCCGCGCCCGTGTTCATCGGCAGCACCATATCCTTGCCAGCGAGCGCCGCCAGCTCCGTCACGAAGGTGCCCAGCCGGTCGTTGTGGAAGGCGCGACTCGTGAGTGTGATGCGGTCGAGCTGCTCCCGGGCCACCGCGAGCAGCCGCTCATTGGAGTGGCCGAAGTTGACGGCGGAGTATGCGGCGAGGCAGTCGAGGTAGCGGCGGCCGTCGACATCCGTCACCCAGGCGCCCTCGCCCGAGGCGACCACCACCGGGAGGGGGTGGTAGTTGTGCGGTGAGTGGGTGCTCTCGGCCTCGATCGCGTCACGCGAGCGGATGCCCTGCGCCACGCTCATCGACGAAGCTCCAGTGTGCAGCATTTGACTCCTCCTCCCCCGAGCAGCAACTCGGACAGGTCCACGTCGATGGTCTCGTAGCCTCGCTCCCGCAGCTGCCGGGCGTAGCCGAGGGCTCGGGATGCCACGACCACCGTGCGCCCGTCGCTGAAGCAGTTGAGTCCCAGCACCGCGGCATCCGCCTCCGTGACGATGATCGCGTTGGGGAACCGCTCGCGCAGTACCCCCTGGCTGGCCTCGCTGAACGCGGAGGGCAGGTAGGCGATCGTCGGCTCCGTGCCCGGGCTCGGCTCGGGGTCGAGCACGGCGAGCGCCGTGTCGAGGTGGTAGTAGCTGGGGTTGACGAGTTCGAGCCCCACGACCTCCCGGCCGAACACCCGCGCCAGTTCGGCCTGGCTGGCGGTGCTACTGCGGAATCCCGAGCCGGCGAGGATGACCTCGCCCGCGAGCAGGAAGTCGCCCTCTCCCTCGTTGATCTCCTCCGGCGCGTGCACGGCGAAACCCGCGCGCTCGAACCAGTCCATGTAGGCGGGCCCCTCCGGCGCGCGCTCCGGATGCGTGAAGCGTGCCCCGTAGGCGATGCCGTCGAGCACGAAACCACCATTGGCGGCGTAGACCATGTCGGGCAATCCCGCGATGGGGTCGACCACCTGCACGTCGAAGCCGAGGTCGATGTAGGCCGAGCGGAGCGTCTCCCACTGCCGCACCGCGAGGCTCGTGTCGGTGGGGTTCGCGGGGTGCATCCACGGGTTGATGCGGTAACTCACCGTGAAGTGATCGGGTCGGCACATGAGCACGGTGCGGGCCGAAGCGGCACGTTGCACGGGCGCGGCGGCAGTGTCGGTCAGGGTCATGCCTCCAGTGTCACAGCGGTTGCGGGCATGTTTTCGTGAATCCGCGCAGGAAATCGCCGCACTGACGTGCCATCATGCAAGATTTCCCCGTAGAGTGCCGCCATGGACAACCTCGACCACGGCATCCTCGCACTGCTCCGCAAGAACGCCCGGGCCGGTTACGGCGACATCGGCGAGCGCATCGGCCTCTCCGCATCCGCCGTCAAGCGACGCGTCGACCGGCTCGTCGCCGATGGCGTCATCCGCAGCTTCACCATCCAGGTCGACCCCGCGGTCGACGGTCTCGGCACCGAGGCCTACGTCGAGCTGTTCTGCCGGGGAACGGTCGCGCCCGCCGAGCTGCGACGGATGCTCTCCGACATCCCCGAGGTCGTCGGCGCCGGCACGGTGAGCGGCAGCGCCGATGCCATGCTGCACATGAGGAGCCGTGACATCCACAGCCTCGAGGTCGCGATCGAGAAGGTGCGCGATGCGCCGAACGTCGACCACACGCGGAGCTCGATCGTGCTGTCGCGGCTCATCGAGCGGGCGCGCGACTGAACGAGCGGCTCAGATGATCCAGCCGTCGTCGGTCGTGAAGTTCTCCAGCAGCGGCTCGACGGGTTCGTAGCGGCGCTCCCAGAACTCGCCGTACTCGAGCAGCCAGCGCGCGGCGTCTTCGAGGGGGTCCGCGCGCAGGGAGCTGATGGTCGCGGTGCCGACCGGGCGGCGGTGGATGAGGCCCGCCGATTCGAGCACGCGGAGGTGGCGCGAGATGGCTGGCTGGCTGAGCGGGAAGTGGTGCGCGAGCTGCCCGACGGTCGCGTCATCGTCGCGCAGGAGCCCCAGGATGGCGCGTCGTGTAGGGTCGGCGAGCGCCGCGAACACCGTGTCAAGATCGGTCTTCGGCATTCATAACCCCCATGTTTCAAAACAGGAAGGTTAAGAATAGCGAGCTTTTCACCGAGATACCCCGAAAACGCTGTCACGATTTGAGGCGCGCCAGCGCGTGACGAATTGCTACAACTGAACAATGACCTCGGCAACGCTTCCCACGCTCGACCTCTCGCGCCTTCAGAAGGGCGAAGAGGAGGCGGCCGCCTTCCGCCGCGACCTGCGCGAGGCGACCCACGACTACGGCTTCTTCTACCTGACCGGCCACGGCATCCCGCACGAGCTCTTCGACGGGATGATCGGCACGGCCCGCAGCTTCTTCGACCTGCCTGAGGCCGACAAGCTCGAGATCGAGAACGTCAAGAGCCGACACTTCCGCGGCTACACGCGCGTCGGCGGGGAGCGCACGCAGGGCAAGGTCGACTGGCGCGAGCAGATCGACATCGGCCCGGAGCGCGCCGCCGTGGAGAAGGGCGAAGGAGTCGCCCCTTACTGGACGCTCGAGGGCCCCAACATGTGGCCGAGCGCCCTCCCCGAGCTTCGCGATGTCGTGAGCGAGTGGGAAGCGAACATGAACAAGGTCGCCATCACGCTCATGCGGGCGTGGGCCGAGTCGCTCGGCGCCGACCCCGACACCTTCGACGCGGCCTTTGCGCACGAGCCCTCGACGCTCATCAAGATCGTCCGCTACCCTGGCAAGGACGACCCCACACCACAGCAGGGTGTCGGCGCCCACAAGGACTTCGGCGTGCTCACCCTCCTTTACGTCGAGGAAGGCAAGGCCGGCCTCCAGGTCGAGAAGGACGGCGAGTGGATCGACGCCCCGCCGATTCCCTACACCTTCGTCGTCAACATCGGCGAGTTGCTCGAGGTCGCGACCGGCGGCTACCTGCGCGCGACGGTGCACCGCGTCATCTCGCCCAAGGCCGGCGAAGACCGCATCTCGATCCCCTACTTCTACGCCCCCGCGCTCGACGCCACCATCCCGACGATCCCACTTCCGCCCGAGCTTGCCGCTCGCGCGAAGGGCGTGACTCCGGATGCTCACGGCGAGCCGCTCTACGCCACGTACGGTGAGAACGCGCTCAAGAGCCGACTGCGGGCCCACCCGGATGTCGCGGCGATCCACCACCCCGAACTGGTGAAGGCGCCGGTCCCGGCAGCCTGAGCACGCCCGGTCTCACGCGCGACCGGCCAAAGTTTCGCGCAAACGCGAGCTCGTAGCCAAAAGTTTGGCCACTCACCGAAGCCTCTGGACTCGACGAACCTCAGAACTCGATCTGCGCCACCATCGGGTCGGGCCGACCGTGCCGATCGGCTGTCATGCTCACGACCTGGGCGCGCAGGAACGGCAGCAGCTCGAGCCTCCCAGACGTCGTGACGGGCGCGGCGTGGAGCGCGACATCCGGTCGAAGCGAGAGCACTGTGGCCAGCACGGCGAGGTCGCCTCCGAGCAGGCGGATGTGCGGGGTCGTCACCTCGCCGGACTGCAGGCGGGCGTGCCAGCGCGTGTCGCTCTCGATGAGCACCTCGGTGACGCGGAGCGGCGACAGCGGGTGCGCGAAGAGCTGCACGAGCCGCTCGGGCAGCGGCTGCGCGGCGCTGATGTGCACGCGCGCCCCCGCGCGGGTGGCGGCCGCGAGCACGCGAACGAGCTGCGCGGGCGAGACACCGTCGGAGAGCCGCACGGTCGTCTCCACGGGCAGGTACCGCACGACCGTGCGGGTTCCGGATGCCCCCTGCTCCTCCCGCGCGTCGCGGTAGCGCTCGACCCACGCCCGTTCGTCGCTCACCGCGCCGGCGCGCACGAGGTCGAACTCGAGGAATTTCATGGTCGGCTGCGCGGCCTCGATGAGCGCGCGCACGGTGTCGCCGATGCCCTCGAGCCGCACACTCTGCTGCGGCTCACCGAACTTGGGCAGCCATTCGCCGAGGGCCATGATGCGCTCGGCGCTGCCGCGTGGGGCACCGGCCCCGCGCCATCCGCCGGCCTGCAGCGAGTCGAGCGGATGCCCCACCGTGGCCTTGTTCACATGCAGCGAGCCGCAGTCGACTGAGTCGAGCCACGCCGCCAGCTCGTCGACGTCGAGCGTGTGGATGCCCGCCGTCTCGCCCTGCAGTTGGTTCTGCAGTCTGATGGCCGTCTCGAGGTCGGGGACGCTCGTGAGCACGAGCGCTGGGGCGTCGACGACGCGCTGGGCTGCGACATCCGAGTCCACGCCGTCGCGCACACCGGGCCGCCACAGCGTGAGCCGGTCGTCGAGGGCCTCGGGTTCGACCAGCCAGCTCTCGCCGTCGCCCGCAAGCGAGAGCAGGCGGCGCGCCCGCTCGGACGGCGACCCGATGAGCGGCCCGAGCCTCGCCGAGGCCTCGAGGGACGACGCGGGATGCAGCGAACGCACCGCATCCGCGATGCGACTCCGCAGCTCCCTCGACTCCCCCATTCCGCCGACGAGGATCACGAGCCGCGCGCCCTCCGGGTGCTGCCCCGCATGGTGGAACGCCCCCGTCACGATGTCGCTGGCGGCGGCGTCGATGTCGGCACTCGCGGCGACGATGACGGATGCCACACCCCGCACATCTCCGAGCGGTGGCCGTTCGGGCCGCCACGACCGCAGCAGTCGCGCGGTGTCGCGGTCCCCCGAGAACAGCACCTGGCCGACGTCGGGGTGCGAGAGGGCACGGCGGGCCACGGCGGGATCCTCGGGCACGACGAGCGTCACCAGTTCGGGCGCGATGCCCGACTCGTGTGCTGCCCGCACGACGACCGCGGCGCTGTGCCTCGCTTGGTGCGCGGGCTGCACGACGACGGCGCTCCCGGCGAGCAGTGCGGCGGCGATGCCGTCTGCGGTGTCGCTCGCGGGCGTCGTCCAACTGGGGGCGAGCAGCACGGCCGCGGCGGGGGCGAACTCGGCGTTGTCGATGGCCGCGACGGCCTCATGATCCCGCACGAGCTTGCGAGTCAGGGCGACGGCGCGCACGACCTCCGCGTCGGCCTCGGCGATCGTCATCCCGGTCTCGCGCACGAGGGTCGCGACGAGCTGTCCGCGCATGATCTCGAGGGCGTCCGCGAAGGCGAGCACGGCGTCGACCCGTTCGGCGGATGCCCGCGCTCCCCACGTCTCGCCCGCGGCGACCGAAGCAGCGATGAGTGCGTCAAGCGACTCGATGTCCCGCACGATGTCGAAAGACTCGACCGCGTCGTCGCGTGCCCGCGTGAGCACGCCCCGCGCCCACTGTCGTCCCTCTGCCGTGGCTGGGTCGATCAGGGCGGGAGCGTCCGCGGGAGCTTCGTGCGGGGTGGGCTCCGGCAACGGCAGCTCCATGGCATCGACGGATGCCCGGAATCGCGCCGCCTCGCGCTCGAACAGTTCCTCGTCCTCGGCGAGCGCCGGCACCGCCGAGCGGAAGCTGGCAGGATCGGCCTGCTCGCGGAGCCGCTCGAGCAGGTACCAGGCGACGCCACCATAAGCCTCGTCGTTGACGACGGGCGCGTATTCCGTGACGGTCGCACCGGACGCGAGCACCGCCTCCGCGTAGGGCGTCGCGCCCAGGTGCATCTCGATCTCGAGCCGAGAGGCGACCCCGCGGCGTTCCGCCAACTCGCGCGCGAACGCCAGGTCGAAGAGATTGTTGCTCGCCATCACGACCGTGAGCGATTCGGAGCGGTCCGCGCGAAGTGCCCAGTCGAGCATCCGCTTGACCTGCGCATCCGCCGCCTCTCTGCTGGGCAGGGCTCCCGGCTGGGGCACGCCCTTGACGAGGCGAACACGGGTGGACGCGCCGCCCTGCGCTCGGCGTTCGCGCGCCCACGCGGCGACGCCCTGCAGGAGCGCCAGGGAGTCCGGAAGGTTGACCGGGAGCGTGATGCCGCCCTCATAGTCGCTGAGCGAGGGCCGCGAGAGCAGCCCCGTGAACACGTCAAGCGTGTAGTCGAGCTCGCTGCGGCCACCCATCTCAAGCGTGATGCGCTTGGGGGTCGCGGCGGCAGCGGCCGCCTCGTAGAGCGGTTCCAGCCGGTCGATCGCCCGCTCGACCGCCTCGTCGTGCGCCCAGGGGTGGTGCGGGCCGACAAGGTCCGCGAGCCTCACCGAGACGCTCTCCACCTCCGCACGCGCGAGCAGTTCCGTGACGGCGGCGAGTCGGCGATCGGCTGCAGCACCGCCGAGCACGGCATTTCCGAAGGGAGCAACGTCGACACGGATGCCGCGTTCCCACAGTTCGCGGATGCGCTCGCCCAGCTCCGGCTCGTCGACCACCAGCTCGCGCATGGAACGCCGGAAACTCGCCCGCACGATCGGCACGAGCGCCCTCGGCGAGAGCAGCGAGAAGCCGCCCGCGAGCTGCACGAGCACGCGAAGCCCCGCGGGCAGGTTGGGTGGCATCTGCCGGGAGAGCCGCTCGAGGTTGCGCGCGGCGGCGCCCTCGTCGGCCGCACAGATCACGAGCTCGATGAACTGGGTCGCGAACTCGAGTCCCTCCGCGTCGCGCACGACATCCGCCGTCTTCCAGCCGCTGCGCGAGAGCCGGGGGCGCCGCGTGCCATCGGCGGGTGGAGTGACCCACTCGCGCACGGTCGCGATGACGGAATCGGTGAGGTCGGCTGCGCGAGCGGGGGTCTGCGACGCGGACGGCATGGCCCAAAGGCTACTGCGGGCATCCTGTGAATGGTTGCCTGCCGCGCCCTCGCATGCTGTGGGTGCGCTGAGCGACGGATGCCACGCCTTTACGTCCCATGCACCTGCTGGTTAACTCGTGCTCATGAGTTTCGACCCGTTTGCAAACCAGGGCGGCCCCGCGGCGTGGGACCCCAAGGCGAGTGAGGAATCCAACCGCGCGGCCGATGAGTTGTTCGCCGCCGAGCGCAGTGAGATCCATGACGACGAGTTGATCCCCAACGACGGCAACCCGGAGCAGCCGGGCAACCTCCCCGACCCCGACCTGGAGTCCGACGAGGCCTCCGAGTAGCGAGTCGCGAGTAGCGCTAGTCCTCCCAGACGCTCGGCGTCGGTTCGCGCCGTGACGGCAGCGTGACGTCGTCGGCCCAACGCCCCACCCATTCGGGCAGGCTGTGCTGCGACACGTCCACGCCGACGGCCTCGGAAATCTCGGCGAGTGGCACGGAGCCACCGCTGCGCTTGAGGAAGCGCCCGCGCAGCACGAGACGCGCGGCAAGTTCGCCGCCGACGACGAAGCGGTGCTCAAGATAGACCGACTTCTCGTCGAAGCCCATGATGCGGCTCTCGATCGTGAACTTCTGCCACGGTTCGAGTGACAGGCGATGGGTGATGGTCGAGGACTGCACGACGGGGTACCAGCCGCGCGACATGAGCATCTTCCAGAGCCCCGTGCGCTGCAGCATCTCGAAGCGGGCGATGTCGGCGATCGACAGGTAACGCCCGTTGTTCATGTGCAGGTTGATGTCGAGGTCGGTCGGCAGCACGCGGAACTTCGAGGTCACGACGTCGAAGACGCCCACCCGCGACATCCGCCGTGCGCGCAGGAGGTGGAGGAGGGTGCGCCAGATCACATTCACCGCGTCAGGGTAACGACAGCTACCGCACTCCGCCCATTTGGCTGTGGGAGTTCAACAACGCCCGCGTAGGCTTGTGCGGTGTCCGTGCCGAAGATCCTGCTCTACTACTGCTTCACCCCCCTCGCCGACCCCGAGGCGATCCGCCTGTGGCAGCGCGACCTCTGCGAGTCGCTCGGCCTGGGCGGCCGCATCCTGATCTCGTCCCATGGCATCAACGGCACGGTCGGCGGCGAGCTCGACGATGTGAAGCGTTACGTGCGCAAGACCCGCGAGTATGCGCCGTTCAAGGGCATCGACTTCAAGTGGAGCGAGGGCACCGGCAACGACTTTCCCCGGCTGAGCGTTCGGGTGCGCGAGGAGCTCGTGAGCTTCGGTGCTCCGGATGAGCTCGCGGTCGACGAGCACGGCGTCGTCGGCGGCGGGCAGCACCTCAGCCCCGAGCAACTGCACGAGCTGGTCGAGCAGAAGCAGGTCACCTTCTTCGACGGCCGCAACGCCTTCGAGGCCGAGATCGGTCGCTTCAAGGATGCGGTGGTTCCGGATGTCGCGACCACCCGCGACTTCGTCGCCGAGCTCGACAGCGGCAAGTACGACCACCTCAAGCACCAGCCGGTCGTCACCTACTGCACCGGTGGCATCCGGTGCGAGGTGCTCTCGAGCCTCATGGTGAAGCGAGGCTTCAGCGAGGTGTACCAGCTCGACGGCGGCATCGTTCGCTACGGCGAGGCGTTCGGCGATTCAGGCCTGTGGGAGGGCTCGCTCTACGTCTTCGACCAGCGCAAGGCCGTGCAGTTCACGGATGCCGCGGCCACCGTCGGTCGCTGCCACCGCTGCGACGCCCCCACGAGTCGCATGGAGAACTGCCACGACCTGTCGTGCCGCACACAACTGGTGGTGTGCGATGCGCACGCCGATGAGGCGGCGTGCGCATCGCATCCCTTCGGGTAGGGCGCTAGGTGCAGCTGATGGTCGTGCCGTTGTCGAGCTCGTAGACACCCGCCTTGCGGCCGTCGCAGGCGCCGCCGATGCCCATGCCGCTCGCCATGAGGAAGAGCTGGGTGCCGAGCAGCACGGTCGTGATCGCACCGACGATCATGGCGGTCATGCCGAAGCCGCCGCCGTAGCCGACCGCGCGGGACTTGCGGTACGACAGGAGGCCGAGCACGATTCCAACGATGCCGACGCCGAGGGCGACCACGATGCCGACGATGCCGAGCACCTTGCCGGGGTCCTTCTCGGGCAGCGGCTCCGCGTCGTCGACGGCGGGCGCCGGCACAGCGGATGTCTCGGGCTGGGGTTCGGGTGCGGCGACGGTGTTGTCTGCCTCGGGTGTGGCCGCGGCATCCGTCGCCTCGTCAGGCTCGGGCGCCTCAGAGACCGCCACCTGGTTCTCCGCGTCGTCGTTGACTGCGGTGTTCTTCTTAGCCATGCGAATGCTCCCCCATGCTGCGACGGGTGTCGCGGTATCACCGTCGCGCGACTGTACCGCGAGGGATGCTCAGTCCGCTAGCGCCGTATTCGGGGGACACGGATTTGTTGCCACTCCCGCGAATGCCCGCCTACCCACCAAGATGGGGGTATGCGTATTGGAATCTTCACCAGTGGGGGCGACGCTCCCGGTTTGAACGCCGTCATCCGTGGGGCCGTACTGAAGGGCGACAAGCTCTTTGGCCAGGAGTTCGTCGGCTTCCGCAATGGCTGGAAGGGCGTTGTCGAAGGCGACATCGTGCCCCTGGGTCGCCACCAGGTGAAGGGCATCTCCAAGATGGGCGGCACCATTCTCGGCACCTCCCGCACGAACCCCTTCGAGGGCGACGGCGGTGCCGACCGCATCCGCCAGGTGCTCGAGGAGAACGACATCGGCGCCATCATCGCGATCGGTGGCGAGGGAACGCTCGCGGGTGCGAACGAGCTCTGCAACCAGGGCCTGCCGATCGTCGGTGTGCCCAAGACGATCGACAACGACCTTTCCGCGACCGACTACTCCTTCGGCTTCGACACCGCCGTGCAAATCGCGACGGATGCCATGGACCGACTCCGCACGACCGGCGACGCCCACGGTCGCTGCATGATCGCGGAGGTCATGGGGCGCCACGTCGGGTGGATCGCCCTGCACTCCGGTATGGCCGCGGGGGCTCACGCGATTCTCATTCCCGAGCAGCGCACCTCCATGGAACAGATCGCCGAGTGGGTCACGAGCGCGCACGACCGCGGTCGCTCCCCCCTCGTCGTCGTCGCGGAGGGCTTCGTGCTCGACGGGATGGATGACCCGCACTCCGAGCGCGGTCTTGACACCTTCGGCCGACCCCGCCTCGGCGGTATCGGCGAGGCACTCGCGCCCGCCATCGAGGAGGCGACGGGCATCGAGACGCGCGCCACGACGCTGGGCCACATCCAGCGCGGCGGCACCCCCTCCGGCTTCGACCGCGTGCTCGCGACCCGTCTCGGTATGGCCGTGCTCGACCTCGCCCGCGAGGGCCAGTGGGGCCAGATGGTCGCCCTCCGCGGCACGGACATCGCGACCGTGCCGATCACGGAAGCCGTGGGCCGACTCAACACCGTGCCGGAGGCGCGCTACGAGGAAGCGGCGATGCTCTTCGGCTGACCCCGCATACCGCCCGCATCCCGGTGGAATGTAGACGAGATATCTTGCGTTACCCTTAAGCGCCATGCTCCTCACGATGCTCAAAGCGAAGATTCATCGCGCGACCGTCACGCAGGCCGACCTCCACTACGTCGGATCCGTCACCGTCGACAGCGATCTGCTTGACGCATCCGGGATTCTCCCCGGCGAGAAGGTCGCGATCGTCGACATCACGAATGGCGCACGCCTCGAGACCTACACGATCGCCGGCGAGCGCGGCAGCGGCGTCCTGTCGATCAACGGTGCAGCAGCGCATCTCGTGCACCCGGGCGACCTCGTCATCCTCATCGCCTACGCGCAGATGGAGCCCGCCGAGGCACGCGAGTTCCAGCCCTCGATCGTGCACGTCGACGCCGACAACCGCATCGTGCACCTCGGCACGGATGCTGCGGATGCGACCGGCACCTCCGGCATCCGCCCCCCGCTCGCCGTCTGAACCTCCCATAGTCTGGGTGCATGCGTGCACTCAAGGTGGAGAAGAACGACGACGGCATCACGACCCGCCTCATCACCGATCTCGGCGATGACGACCTGATGGCGGGTGACGTCACGATCGACGTCGAGTATTCGAGCATCAACTTCAAGGACGGCCTGGCCATCACGGGGCGGCCCGGCGTCATCCGCGACTACCCGCTGATCCCCGGCATCGACCTCGTCGGCACGGTGGCCGAAGCGGATGCCTCGAGCCCCTGGGCTGCGGGAGACCGCGTGCTCCTCAACGGCTGGGGCATCGGCGAGTCGCACCACGGCGGCCTGGCGGAGCGTGCGCGCGTCAAGTCGGATTGGCTCGTTCGCGTGCCGGAGTCGCTGAGCTCACACCGGGTCGCCGCGATCGGCACGGCAGGGTTCACGGCGATGCTCGCCGTGCTGGCGCTCGAGCGGGCCGGTGCGCTCGACCACTCCGATGGCAGCGTGCTCGTGACGGGTGCGGCCGGCGGCGTCGGGTCGATCGCGATTGCGCTGCTCTCGCGCCTCGGCCACCACGTCACCGCCTCGACCGGCCGCATGCAGGAGGCCGACTACCTGCACTCACTCGGGGCCGACGACATCATCGACCGCGCCGAACTCAGCGAACCGGGCAAGCCTCTCCAGGCGCAGCGATGGGCTGGAGCTGTCGACTCCGTCGGCGGGCCCACCCTCGCCAACGTCTTGGCCCAGACCACCTACGGCGGCACGGTCTCCGCCTGCGGCCTCGCCCAGTCGGCAGACCTCCCGGCAACCGTCATGCCGTTCATCCTTCGCGGGGTCACCCTCGCGGGCATCAACTCCGTCATGGCGCCGCAGCCCCTGCGCGAGCAGGCCTGGCAGCGCCTCGCGAGCGACCTCGACCTGGAGCTGCTCGACAGCCTCACGGAGACGGTGTCGCTGGCGGATGCCCCGGGCGTGGCCGAGCGCATCCTCAGCGGCGGAGTGCGCGGGCGCACCGTCGTCGACGTGCGCAACTAGGGAGCGCTACTCGTCGTCGCCCGTCTTGTTGTGGGCGTAGTCGGCGAGGGCTTCAACGAGCGCTTCGGCGGTGCGATCCTCTGAGATCACGTCGACCTTGAGGCCGGCGGCGCGGGCGTCGAATGCCGTCCGCGGGCCGATGCAGGCCACCACGGTCGACTCGGGCAGGGTTCCGAGCTGCTCGTTCACCTCGCGGGCGACCACGCCGGAACTGATCAGGATCGCGCTGATGCGACCGGATGCGACATCCGCCGCCACTCGCTCCGGGATCGGGATGCCCACGACGCGGTGCGCGGTCACGAAATCGAGTTCGAGCCCGAGTTCGGCGAGACCCTCGAGCACGCCGTGCTCGGTCGTGTCACCCTCAGGCACGAGCGCGCGCCCGCCCCTCGCGTCTTCGGGCCAGGAGGTGAGCAGGCCGCGCGGGGAGTTGTCAGGCGAGGGAACAAGGTCGGCCTCGTAGCCGGCGAGCGTCAGTGCCGCGAGCGTGGTCTCACCAACGCAGGCGATGCGCGTCTCGGGCGGCACCTGCACGCCACGGATGTTGAGCACGTCGACCGTCGTCGCACTGCTCACGACGATCCAGTCGTAGTAGCCCGACTCGAGGCGGCTGAGTGCTGCGTCGAGCGGCGCAGGGTCTGCCGGCATCGAGAAGTTGATCATGGGCGCGACGACGGCGGTCGCCCCGAAGGAGCGGAGCGTCGCAGCGACGTTCTCGCCATAGGCGCCGCCGCGGGGAACAAGCACGCGCCACCCCGTGAGTGGTTTGGCGCGACGCAGAGGGCTCATGGTCCCATCCTGCCCCTCAGGGGCGAGACCGCAAAAACGTGCGGCCGCCCTTCAGCGGCCGCACGCATCATCAGTCGTCGCCGAAGAGCGCCCAGGCGACGAGGCCGCCGACCGCGATGATGGTCGCGGTAGCGCCCACGATCCACGGGGTCGGGTTCGCCTCATAGGAGCGCTTCGCCTTCTCACTCCACTCACTCGTGCGCTTCTTGACGTTGAACTTGTCCTCGATCGCGTCGAGCGTCTCGCCCAGTGACTCGCGCGCGGCCTCGACGGCCCTGCTGGCGTCCTTGGCGTTGGCGGGGGTGCTCTCGCTCATGGTTCTCCTCGTATGGGGTTCGGATCTCAGGATGCCGGTCGCCCTATGACGACGACCAGGGGCGACGGATGCCGCGCACCACGTCGACATCGCGCTTGACGCTCTCGATGGTCGCCTCGGGCATCGGCGGGATGCCCGACTTCAGCTTGGTGTAGCCGATCCATCCGAGGATCGCGGCGATGATCAGCAGCACTCCTGCGACGACAAGTGCGGCGGCCCAGCCCGGCATGACGAGCGCCAGGGCCAGCACGGCCGCGGTCAGCAGCACGCCGACCATGAAGAGCAGCACGACCGCCGCCGCGGCGATGAGGCCGCCGCCGATGCCGAGCGCCTTCAGCTTGGCCGTCATCTCGGCCTTGAGCTGCTCGATCTCGGCGGTCACCAACTCGGAGACCAGCCGCGGCACGTCGGTCAGCAGCTCGATGAGCGAGCGCCGCCGTGCGCGGGGTGGAGTGGTGTGGTCGGTCATAGGTGGTCCTAGCTCGAGGCCGCGCTCGTGCTGCCGCCAGAGGTGGAAGGCTTCGACGCCGACGTGTTCGAGCTGGAGCTGCTGGAGCTCGACTTCTTCTTGCCGCCCACCTGGGAGACGACCTTCTTCGCGTTGTCGCTGATGAAGTCGGCGACCTCAGGAGCCTTGTCCTTCGCGAAGTCCTCCACAGCCTCGACCTTGGTCTGCACTCGCGGGTCGTTCCACAACTGGGTGGCCTTGCTCTTGATGTCCTCGTAACGCTGCCGCCCTGCTCGGGCGCCCAGCACGTAGCCGACGGCCAGACCTGTCAGGATGAGAATCTTTCCACGCACGGTGTCTCCATTCCGTTGGGGGTGGTCCTGTGTCGTCTCAGCGTAGTCCGGCGGCCTCCAGCGGATGTTTGGCAAACTCCCAGAGAGCCGCTTTCCGCCTCGCTTACCTCAATAGACGAACTCGAGGATGTCGCGGCCGACCGTGCGCATGGCGTCGAGCACCCGCAGGCGCTCGTGGAGGCTCGAGTCGGTGAACTCGACCGTGACGGCGTAGGAGACGCCGCCCTGCCGGCCCTTCAGCATGCCCGCGTCACAGCGCACGCCGTCGTCGGTGCCCGTCTTGTTGATGAGCTGCAGTCCATGGCTTGTCGCGCGGTGCGCGAGCGGGTCGAGCCCGAAGGCGCTCGCGACCATCGACAGGTCGCTGTTGAGCGACAGCCAGTCGAGCACCCGCTGGCTCGTGACCGAGTCGACGACCTGCCCGCGACTGAGGGCATAGAACAACCAGGCCAGTTCTGCCGTCGCGCCGACCGAGAACTGGGGTGCGTCATCCGGCCCCCGCTTCGCACGCACGCGGTCGAGCAGGGCGGTGCGACGGAGTCCGAGTGACTCGGCGCGCTCCCGCACGGCGTCGAGGCCGATGTGGCGCAGCAGCACGTTGGTCGCAACGTTGTCGCTCGCCGCGCCCACGAGGAGGGCGAGGTCACCGAGCGGAAGCGTCGGCACCTGCATGCGGTGCCAGAGGCCGGAGTCGGCGATCGCGTCATCCGGCGTCTTGTCAAGGATGCCGGGCACGCGCGGGTCCCGCGTCGTGATGCGTGCCGCCGTCTCGATCAGCAGCAGCACCTTGCCGACGCTCGCGGTCGGGAGTGCGACGCGGTCATCGATCGCGAGGAGCGGCAGGCCCGTCGTGAGGTCGAGCACGGTGGCGGAGACCCGGGCGCCCGCGTAGGCGAGCTCGCCGAGGGCGGCGAAGCTCTCGGTGAAGTTCTCGGCGTCATCCGTGCCGCGATGGCGGGCGACGCCCGTGGCGCGGAGGCGCCGACGACTGTGCTGGTCTGTGGAGTTCACGGCTCCTTCTTCTTTGCCACCGCGGATTCGGGTCGCGCGGCGGCTGGGTCGCTGCGGGGTCAGGTCACCAGATGCTGACGCGTTCGGCCGGGGCCAGCCACAGTGCGTCGGAGTCACTCAGGTCAAAGGTCTCATAGAAGGCGTCGATGTTGCGAACGATCTGGTTGCACCGGAACTCGTTCGGCGAGTGCGGGTCGATCGCGAGCAGGCGGATGACCTCCTCGTCGCGCGCTTTCATCTGCCAGGCCTGCGCCCAGGAGAGGAAGAAGCGTTCGGCACCGGAGAACCCATCGAGCACTGGCGCCTGCTCGCCGCCGAGCGACAGCTGGTAGGCCTTCCACGCGATGCCGAGTCCGCCGAGGTCGCCGATGTTCTCGCCGATCGTCAGCGAGCCGTTGACGTGGTGCTCGGGCGTCTGCTTGGGCGCGAGGGCGTCATACTGCTCGATGAGCGCCTTCGTGAGTTGCTCGAACGCGGCACGGTCCTCTGCCGTCCACCAATCGATCAACCGGCCGTCGCCGTCGAAGCGCGAGCCCTGGTCGTCGAAGCCGTGTCCGATCTCGTGGCCGATGACGGCACCGATCGCACCATAGTTGGCAGCGTCGTCCCGGTTCTCGTCGAAGAATGGGTACTGCAGGATGGCCGCCGGGAAGACGATCTCGTTGAAGCCGGGGTTGTAGTAGGCGTTGATCGTCTGCGGCGTCATGAACCACTCATCGCGGTCGAGCGGCTTGCCCACCTTGCCCAGTTCGCGCTGGAACTCGAACTCACTCGTCGCCCGCACGTTGCCGAGCAGGTCAGCCGGGTCGACCTCGAGCGCCGAGTAGTCCCGCCACTTCGACGGGAAGCCGATCTTGGGCGTGAACTTCTCGAGCTTCTCGAGGGCACGCGTGCGCGTGACATCCGTCATCCAGGGCAGCTGCGAGATCGACTGGCGATAGGCCTCCACGAGGTTGTCGACGAGCACGTCCATGGCCGCCTTCGCGGTCGGCGGGAAGTGCCGCTCGACGTAGATCTTGCCCACCGCCTCGCCCATCGCGCCCTCGACGAAGGAGACCCCGCGCTTCCAGCGCGCCCGCAGTTCGGGAGTGCCTGTGAGGGTGCGGCCGTAGAAGTCGAAGTTCGCCTCGACGAAGGCACTGCTGAGGTAGGGGGCGGAGGAGCGGATGACCTGCCAGCGCAGCCAGTCGCGCCACGCATCGAGGCGGTCGCCCGTCAACAGGCCACCGACCCCGTCGATGAAGCTCGGCTCCCGCACGACCAACTCGTCGAAGCTGCCCGCGGGCGGGTCCATCGCCGTCAGCCAGGCCCCGAGGTGTTCGCCGGCCGTCTCAGACCACGACGTCAGGTTGTAGGTCGCCTCGGCGTCGCGCGTGCGCACGTTGTCCCAGTGGTGGGATGCGATGGCGGTCTCGAGCTCGAAGACGCGTGCCGCAGCATCCGCAACCCCCTCGATGCCGGCGAGCGTGAACATCCGCTCGATGAAGGCGCGGTACTTGTCGCGCACCTCAGCGAAGCGCTCCTCGCGAAAGTAGGACTCATCGGGCAGGCCGAGGCCGCCTTGCTCCATGAAGACGAGGTAGCGCTCGGGGTTGCCCGGGTCGTTGTCGACGAAGAGCTGGAAGAGGCCCGCGACGCCCTGCCGCTCGAGGCTGCCGAGGGTGGCCAGCAGGTCAGCGACGGATGCCACGGCGGCGACGCTCTCGAGGGCGGGCCGCAGTGGCTCGGCGCCCAGCTGCTCGATGCGCTGCTCGTCCATGAAGCTCGTGAAGAGGTCGCCGACCTTGCGCTGCTCCGTGCCCGCTTCGGCGGACTGCGACTCCTCGATGATGGCGCGGACGGCCTGCTCCGCCTCCTCGGCGAGCACATAGAAGGAGCCGTAGCGCGCCTTGTCTGAGGGGATCTGCGTGCGGGAGATCCACTTGCCGTTGACGTGCCTGAAGAGGTCGTCTTGCGGGCGGATGCCCGGGTCGAGTTCGTCGAGGTCGATGCCGGATGCGCGCGTCATGGACCCACCATAACGAGTGCCAGCGACACGCCCCCTGAGCCGCTAGTCTCTCGGATGGCCCACGCCTGACACGGGCCGCGATACACGAAGAGGGAGCAGCATGGCGATCTGGAAGTTGCACGGCGACGGCAAGGATGTTGCCGCATCAGAGATCGTGTTGCCGGAGGAGCGCCTCAACTGGCCCCGCACGATCGGCTTCGGTGGCCAGCACGTCGTCGCCATGTTCGGCGCGACCTTCCTCGTGCCGCTCATCACCGGCTTCTCGCCCTCAACGACGCTCCTCTTCTCGGGGCTGGGCACGCTGCTCTTCCTCCTCATCACCCAGAACCGCCTGCCCAGCTACCTCGGCTCGTCGTTCGCCTTCATCGCGCCGATCACGGCCGCCGTCGCATCCGATGGCAAGTCGGTCGCGCTCGGCGGCGTCGTCATCGTGGGCGCGCTGCTCGCGATCGTCGGCGTCATCGCGCACGTCGCCGGCACCCGCTGGATCAACGTGCTCATGCCGCCCGTCGTCTCGGGCGCGATCGTTGCGCTCATCGGCTTCAACCTTGCACCCGCCGCGCGCGACAACTTCCTGCAGGCACCACTGACGGCGCTCGTGACGCTCCTCGCCGTGATCCTCGTGACGGTGCTCTTCAAGGGTCTCCTCGGCCGGCTCTCGATCGTCATCGGCGTCGTCATCGGCTACGCCTTCGCCTGGTCGCAGGGCGAGGTCGACATGAGTGGAGTGACGGATGCCGCGTGGATCGGCCTGCCCGAATTCATCACGCCGACCTTCAGCACCGACCACCTCTTCATCTACCTGATGTTCCTGCCGGTCGTGCTCGCCCTCGTCGCCGAGAACGTCGGGCACGTCAAGGGCGTCGGCCAGCTCACCGACCGCAACCTCGACCCGCTCACCGGCCGCGCCCTCTTCGCCGACGGCCTCGCGACCGTCGTCGCGGGCATGGGCGGCGGCTCCCCCACGACGACCTACGGCGAGAACATCGGCGTCATGTCGGCGACGCGCGTCTTCTCGACGGCCGCCTACTGGGTCGCCGGCATCGCCGCGATCCTGCTCGGCCTCTCGCCCAAGATCGGCGCCATCATCTTCACGATCCCGCCGGGCGTGCTGGGCGGCGTCACGACCGCGCTCTACGGCCTCATCGGCATCATCGGTGTGCGCATCTGGGTCGAGAACAAGGTCGACTTCTCCAAGCCGAAGAACCAGTTCACGGCCGGCATCGCCCTCATCGTCGCGGTCGCGCCCTTCGTCTGGATCATCCCGGCCGGCGAGGGTTCGATCGAGTTCAGCGGCATCATCCTGGGCACGGTCGCGGCGCTCGTCGTCTACCACGTCATGAACCTGCTCGGCCGGCTCCGCGGCACCGACAAGTAACGCCACGACGCGTAGGGTGCTCACTGTGAGAGCGCTCGACCGGGAGATCCTGCGGCTCGCCGTGCCCGCGCTCGGGGCGCTCATCGCCGAGCCGCTCTTCCTGCTCGCCGACACCGCCATGGTCGGCCACCTCGGGGCGGATGCGCTGGCCGGCCTCGGCATCGCAAGCGCGGTGCTGCAGACGGTCGTCGGGCTGCTCGTGTTCCTCGCCTACGCGACGACGCCAACGGTCGCGCGGCGGCTCGGTTCGGGTGACCGGGCCGGCGCCATCCGTGCGGGGATCGACGGGATGTGGCTCGCCCTCGCGCTCGGCGTCGTGCTGATCGTGGCGGGCCTGCCAACGGCGGTCCCCCTCGTGGAGGCCTTCGGCAGCACGGCTGCGGTGAACGCCGAAGCGATCGCCTACCTGACGATCTCGCTCTGGGGCCTGCCGGCCATGCTGCTCGTGATCGCGGCATCCGGGCTCCTGCGCGGACTGCAGGACACCCGCACTCCCCTTGTCGTCGCGACGGTCGGCTTCGGCGCCAACATCGCCCTCAACGCCTTCTTCATCTACGGACTCGGCTGGGGGGTCGCGGGCTCAGCCGTCGGCACGGTCGTCGCCCAGTGGGGCATGGCCGCCGTCTACATCGTGATCGCGGTGCGCGCCGCCCGGCGCGAGAGCACGACGCTGCGGCCCGGGCTCCGCGGGGTGAGCGGCGCTGCCGGGGCCGGCGGCTGGCTGCTGCTGCGCACCGCCTCGCTGCGGGTGGCGATGCTGGCGACGGTCGCCGTGGCATCCGGTCTCGGCGTGATCGAGCTGGCAACCCTGCAGATCGCCATGACCGTCTTCTCCACCCTCGCCTTCGCGCTCGACGCCCTCGCAATCGCCGGGCAGGCCCTCATCGGCCACGGGCTCGGCGCGAGCGACGTGGAGCGGGTTCGTCGCATCACCCGCCGACTCATCACGCTCGGGCTGCTCTCGGGTGTCGCGCTCGGCCTGGTGATCGCGGCGCTCTCCCCCGTGCTTGGCCTCGCCTTCACGGGCGACGCGGACGTGCGCGCCGCCCTGCCGCTCGTCGCGGTCATCATGGCGGCCGGCATCCCGCTCGCTGGCTACGTCTTCGTGCTCGACGGCGTGCTGATCGGCGCGGGCGACGCCCGCTACCTCGCGCTCACCGGCATCGTGAACCTGGCCATGTACGCGCCGCTGCTCGCGTGGGTCGCGGTCGCCGCCCCCGAAAATGCCATGCCGTGGCTGTGGCTCGCCTTCGGCTTCGGCTATATGGGCGCGCGGGCGCTCACGCTCGGCCTGCGTGCCCGATCCGACCGCTGGATCGTGACGGGTACGCGCTGACGGATGCCGCGGCATCCGTCGCGAGCCACCCGCACGAATGACCGGGTTTCGGACAAATGACCGTGCCGCGGCGCGATCAGTGGTCCGAAACACAGTCATCTGTGCACGGCCGGCCCGATCGTCGCGCCCGACCTCAGCGTGCAGCGCAGCAGCGTGGGCTGCGGTTCCTCGCCGTCGAGCAGCCGCAACACTCCGCGGCCGGCGGCGCGGCCCTTCTCGAGCGCGGGCTGCACGAGCGTCGTGAGCTCGACGCCGCCGTAGGCCTCAGTGCGGATGCCGTCGAAGCCCAGCACGCTGAGCTCCTCCGGCACCGAGACGCCCAGTTCCTCGGCAGCCCTGATCACGCCGAGCGCGAGCAGGTCACTCTGGGCGATGACCGCCGACGGCCGACGCTCAGGATCAGCCAGGATCGCGAGGCCCGCAGTGTATCCCGACGCGGTCGAGCTCGCGGGCGCCATCCAACCGCGAAGGCTTGTGTAGACGTCGAGCACGCCGCGCAGGCGCTCCGCCGCCGGGAATGAGGTCGCGCGCTCCTCCCAGTCGTCGCGGAGCGGGCCTGCCGCATGGCCGGCGCCGAGCGGGAGCGTGACGACGGCCACGTCGCGGTGGCCCAGTTCGTGCAGGTGCGCGGCGCCGAGCGCGCTCGCCCTTCGGTTGTCGAGCGCGATGTCGAGCACGCCCTCCATCGGTGCCGCCTCGATCGCGACGATCGGGATGCGCCGCTGCCGCAGCAGGGCGACGGATGCGTCGAGTCGCGTGCTGCATCCGACCAGGACGACGGCATCCATCGGCGCGGTGTCGATAGGCGACGCGGCGTTCGCGTTCGCGTCAGGGCCCGCTGGGTCGGTCAGCAGGAGGATGCTGAACCCTGCCGTGCCGAGTTCGTCGGCGAGCCCGTCGAGCATGGGGATGTTCATGGGGTCGCGGAATGCTTCGCGCAGGCGGTCTTCGATCACGACCCCGACGATGCCGGTGCGCCCGCTGCGGAGGGAACGGGCGACAGGGTCCGGGCCCCCGTAGCCGAGGGCTTCTGCCGCCGCGAGCACCTTCTCACGCGTCTCGGCCGCGACGGGCCCCGCGCCGCTGAATGCGAGGGACGCGGTCGAGCGGGAGACGCCGGCGCGCTCGGCGACGGCGGCAAGGGTTGCCCGCGGTCTCGTTGCGTCATCGGTCATGGGTTGTTAGCCTACTCGAATCGGTTCGATCGAATCGATTCGACCTGTCGTACGACGGTCGGCTACCCCTCTTCCTCCGCGAGCACCATGATGACTTCCGCCCTCACCCGCGCCCAGGCGACCACCTGGCGCAATGCCCTCTTCGTGATCTTTGCGCTCTGCGGGCTCGGCATGGCCAGCTGGATGGCTCGCACGCCCGCCGTGAAAGACGCGCTCGGCGCCTCGACTGCCGACATGGGCATCCTGATCCTGTTCCTCGCGAGCGGGTCGATCGCTGGCCTACTCGTGTCGAGCCACGCGATCGCCACATTCGGCACCAAGCCCATCATGGCGTGGGCGCTCGGCTTGGGACCCCTCGGGGTCATCGTGGCCGGCTTCGGAGTCGCCCTCGGCACGGACGGCTTCTGGGTCGTCGCCGCCGGACTGTGCTTCTTCGGCGCGGCCCTCTCGATCGCAGATGTCGCCATGAACCTCAGTGGCGCCATCAACGAACGGATGCTCGGGCGCACCGTCATGCCGATCTATCACGCCTTCTTCAGCGGCGGCACGATGCTCGGGGCGGGCGTCGGCGCACTGGGCGAGCTGCTGCGGGTGCCGATCCTGACGCAGGCCATTGTCGTCGCGGCGATCATCGTGATCGCGGGGGTCACCAGCGTGCGCTTCGTGCAGCACGAGAGCGTCGGGGACGACCCCGCCGAGGCCGACGAGCCGAAGGGCACCTGGCGCGACCGGCTGTCGATCTGGCGCGACCGCCGCACCCTCCTCATCGGCGTGATCGTGCTGGGCATGGCTCTCGCGGAGGGTTCCGCGAACGACTGGCTCGCCCTCGCCATGGTCGAGGGGCACGGCGTCGACCGGGCATCCGGCGCGCTCATCTTCGGCGTCTTCGTGACCGCGATGACGGTGGGGCGCCTCGCGGGCGTGCGCCTGCTCGACCGTTTCGGCCGCGTACCCGTGCTGCGTGGATCGGCGCTCCTCGCGATCGCGGGCCTGCTCATCGTGATCTTCGTGCCCGTGCCGTGGATCGCGGTCGTGGGTGTCGTCATGTGGGGTCTCGGCTCGGCGCTCGGCTTCCCCACGGGAATGTCGGCGGCGGCGGATGACCCGAGATCGGCCGCCGCGCGCGTGAGCGCCGTCGCGACGATCGGCTACCTCGCCTTCCTCGCCGGCCCGCTCGCCATCGGCTTCCTGGGCGAGCAGTTCGGGCTGCTCCGAGCGCTGCTGCTCGTGCTCGTGCTCGTCGTCGCGGCGGGGCTCGCCTCGCCCGCTGCGCGCGAGCCGCGCATCCGCTGACCTGCGCCGCGGCATCCGCACCCCGGCGATGCGCGACATCTGTGGCGATGCGCAGGCTCTACGCCGCACATCGCCCGCAAACCCGCACATCGTGGCGGCGCGTGACACGGCGAGCGCCGACTACCCTCGATGGGGTGCGCCTCGTCATTGCCAAGTGCTCGGTCGACTATGCCGGTCGACTCAGCGCCCACCTCCCCCTCGCCACCCGCCTGCTGCTGCTCAAGGCCGACGGCAGTGTGCTCGTGCACTCCGATTCGCTGAGCTATAAGCCGCTCAACTGGATGAGCCCTCCCTGCACGCTCGCGACCATGGAGCCGGAGCCCGAACAGGCGGATGCCGGCGTCACCGAGATCTGGCGGGTCACGCAGGCGAAGACGGCCGACCTGCTCGTCATCTCGATCCACGAGATCCTGCACGACAGCCAGCACGAACTCGGCGTGGACCCCGGCCTGCAGAAGGACGGCGTCGAGGCCCACCTGCAGAAGCTCCTCGCCGAGCAGATTGAAACCCTCGGAGACGGTTACCGGCTCGTGCGCCGCGAGTACATGACCGCGATCGGGCCCGTCGACATCCTGGCGAAGGATGCCTCGGGCGCGAGTGTCGCGGTGGAGATCAAGCGTCGCGGCGACATCGACGGAGTCGAGCAGCTCACTCGTTACCTCGAGCTCATGAACCGCGATCCGCTGCTTGCTCCAGTCGCCGGGATCTTCGCGGCCCAGGAGATCAAACCGCAGGCGCGCACGCTCGCGGAGGACCGCGGCATCCGCTGTGTCGTGCTCGACTACGACGCCATGCGCGGCATGGACGACAGCCACCTGCGCCTCTTCTGAGCGTACGTTTGAGGCATGACGCAACAGCCCTGGACGTGCATCCTCTTCGACCTTGACGGCACGATCTCTGATTCCGCGCCCGGTATCACCGCCTCGCTCGGCTACATGTTCGAGAAGATGGGGCGCGAGGTACCCGGCCCTGAGGAGCTGCTCGCGTGGGTGGGCCCGCCGATCCTGGAGTCGTTCCGGGTGCGGGCCGGCATGGATGAGACGGAGTCCGCGCAGGCCCTCGCCATCTACCGCCAGCACTATCTGGAGAAGAACGCGCACGGCAGCCCCATCTTTGAAGGCGTCCCCAAGGTGCTGCGGGCCATCCACAAGGCGGGCATCCCGCTCGCCCTGGCAACATCGAAGCCCGAGTTCCCGGCATCCGTGATCCTCGACAACGGCAACCTCACGCAGTACTTCCGCGTCATTGCCGGCTCATCGATCGACGAGATCCGCAGTGTCAAGAAAGATGTCATCGAGGATGCGATGCGTCGCTTCCGGATGATCGGGGTCGACACGACTCGCCCCGTCATGGTCGGCGACCGCAAGCACGATGTCGAAGGTGCGGCAGACCACGGCATTCCCGCGATCTTCGTCGAGTGGGGTTACGGTCCGCAGGAGGAGCAGGAAGGTGCGATCGACGTCGCCTCAAAGCCCGCGGACCTGCACGGCCTGCTGCTGCCCTGAGTCGGCTCAGCGGGCGAGTCGCTCCATGACGGCGCCGAAGACGCGCGGAGCCCTGACCGCCGTCGGCACGATGCCAGAGCGAAGACCGGAGCTGC
This sequence comes from Salinibacterium sp., assembly GCA_015234465.1. Classification (GTDB taxonomy): domain Bacteria; phylum Actinomycetota; class Actinomycetes; order Actinomycetales; family Microbacteriaceae; genus Homoserinimonas. The sequence continues at coordinate 790,059 of JADGNA010000008.1, forward strand.
CGAGGCCAACCAGGCTGGCCGTGATGATGTTGACCGGCCGCGTCACCCGGTGCCACTCGCGCTCGTAATCGCTCGGCCGACCCCGGCGGATCGCCGCGATCGCCGCCTTCGCTTGTGCGAAGCCGACCCTCAGGCCCTCGGTCGTGAGCGCGTCGACATACCCGGATGCGTCGCCCGCGAGCAGCACACGGCCGGCGGTGCGTGCCGTCGTGCGCTGGGGGAAGGGCCCGGCCCCACGCGGCTCCGTCACGGCCTCGGCGCCCATGAGCTGTTCGCCGAGCGTGGGGGTCGCGCGCATGGCGGCGTTGTACCCGATGCCGCGCGGGCCCAGCACCGTCACGTCGACCAGGTTGGGGCCCACCGGCACCACCGTGACTTCGGCGTCCGGTCCGTAGTGCACCTCGATGAGGTCGCTCCACGGTTCCACGCGGAAGTGACGGCGCACGCCGAACCGCTCCACCCGACGGCGCGAGGCGTCGCTGAGGCCAGCAAGTCGGGCTGTCGCCGAGCGGAGGCCGTCGCATCCGATGAGCCATTTGGCGCGGATGGTCTCGCCGAGGTCAGTGAAGGCGGTGACGGCGTAGTCATCCTGGGTCAGGCCCTGGAGTCTGCCGTAGCCGCGAACGATGCCGAGTTCTTCGGCACGATTCGTGAGGAGTGCGTGCAGCACGGTGCGTCGCAGCCCGATCGCGACTCCGCGTTCAAAATCGTGCTCGACGCGCCACGGCTCATCGTCGAGTCCTCCCCCGTGGAAGGCGATGCCGCGCAGCGGCTCACCCTGCGGCTCGACGCCAAGGCGCTGCAGCATGGGCAGCGCACCGGGCAACAGGCTCTCGCCGCAAGCCTTGTCGATCACGCCAATCCGCGGCTCGATGATCGACACCGACATCCCCTCGAGGCGAGCCTCAATCGCCGCAGCCAGGCCCACCGGTCCGCCGCCCACCACGAGAAGTTCGCTCATCAGTCCACCGCCCATTCGCCCCTGGTGAGGGCTCGCAGGGTGGTGGTGTGGAACATGGGCAGACCGTAGCACGGGGTTTGAGAACGGGTACGTGTGAGTTTGCCGACCGGCATCGACCCGTGACGGGCGCGTAGACTCGGTGCTGGTGAGTCGGGAAGTCTGGTCGACGCGTCCCTCACCAACCCTGCACACAGGAGAGCCATGTCAGAAGGCCAGAACCGCACCCTCTTCGGCTTCGGTCGCTACAGCGAAGCCGTCCGCGTCACCGAGATCCTCCGCAAGGAGACCGTGGGTGGTGCGATCCTCGTGGCGGCGGCGCTCGTCGCCATCGTGTGGGCCAACTCCCCGTGGGCGGATGCCTACTTCGCGCTCCGTGACTTCCGCATCGGCTATGAACCGTGGCACCTCGAGCTGAGCATCGGGCATTGGGCCTCTGACGGGCTGCTCGCGATCTTCTTCTTCCTCGTCGGGCTCGAGCTCAAGCGCGAGTTCGTCGCGGGTGACCTCCGCAAGCCGGTCACGGCGCTCGTGCCGGTCGCGGCCGCCGTCGGTGGCGTCGTCGTGCCCGCGCTCATCTACGTGGCGATCAACTGGGGCAACCCGCTCGCCATGCGCGGCTGGGCAACCCCCACGGCCACGGATATCGCCTTCGCCGTCGCAGTGCTCGCGATCATCGGCTCCGGCCTCCCGACGGCGCTCCGCATCTTCCTGCTCACCCTCGCGGTCGTCGATGACCTCATCGCGATCATCATCATCGCCGTCTTCTACACGACCGAGATCCAGGTCACGCCGCTCCTCATCGCCCTCGTGCCACTCGCGATCTACGCCTTCCTGGCGCAGCGCTATCGCCACATCTTCGGGCGTCACCGCGCGAGCGCGTGGATCATCCTGCTCCCCATCGGCATGGTCGTCTGGGCCCTCGTGCACGCCTCCGGCATCCACGCGACGATCGCTGGCGTCGTGCTCGGCTTCATGATCCCCGTGCTGCGCAAGGACACGAGCGACAACGGGCCCGGCCTCGCCGAGATCCTCGAGCACAGGGTGCGGCCCCTTTCGGCCGGCGTCGCGGTGCCGATCTTCGCCTTCTTCGCGGCCGGCGTCGCGATCGGTGGCTGGGAGGGCTTCACCAACTCGCTCGGCGACACCATCACGCTCGGCATCATCGCGGGCCTCGTGATCGGCAAGCCCATCGGCATCCTGGGCACCACCTGGCTGCTCTCCCGCCTCCGTCGCGTCAATCTCGACCCGACCCTGCGCTGGGTCGACCTCTTCGGCGTCTCGCTGCTCGCCGGCATCGGGTTCACGGTCTCCCTGCTCGTCGCCGAACTGAGCTTCGGCGCTGGCGAGCTCAACGACCATGCCAAGGTCGGCATCCTGTGCGCCTCCGTGCTGGCGGCCCTCCTCGGCGCCGTCGTGCTCCGCTCGCGAAGCCGGCACTACAAGCGGCTCGCCGCCATGGAGCAGGTCGACGAGGACGCCGACGGCATCCCGGATGTCTACCAGCAGCGCGGCGACAGCTGACCTTTCATAACTCAGGAGTCTCGGTTCGGTTCGGTCGGCCCGATCCCAGATTCCTGAGTTAGGAGAGCAGCCTCCTGAGTTGGGAGAGCGGGGTCAGCGCAGTCAGCGGGCGCGACGTGCGAGGTACTGCAGCGCGAACTCGTAGCCGAGCGTGCCGGCGCCCGCGATGACGGCGGATGCGACATCCGACAGGTAGGAGTGGTGGCGGAACTTCTCGCGCGCGTGCACGTTCGTGATGTGCACCTCGACCGTCGGCACCTCTGAGGCAACGACGGCGTCGCGGATCGCGACCGAGGTGTGCGTGTAGGCCCCCGCGTTGAGCACGATCCCGGCGGCGCGTCCCCTCGCCGAGTGGATCGCGTCGATGATCGCGCCCTCGTGGTTGTGCTGCATGAACTCGACCTGCACCCCCTCGGCCTCGGCCGCGCGGGTGACCCGCGCCGCGACATCCGCCAGCGTCTCGCGCCCGTACTTCTCGGGCTCGCGGGTGCCAAGCAGGTTCAGGTTCGGCCCGTTGATGACGAGGATCAGCGGCAGATCGGTGTGCGACATGCGCCCATTCTCGCAGCGTTCGCCTCGCAACGCCCGTCTCCCGCCGCATTCGAGGGGCACAGCGGATGCTCGCCCCCGCCTAGTGTGGAAACGATGACTCACGGCGACCACCCCGAAGGCCAGCAGCAACCAGCGCGCTCACTGCTGCACAGGGTGACGGACCTCGTGCGCGGTTCGGGCACCCCGACGCAGATCATTTCGATCATCCATCCCAGCACGGGGGTGCCCGAACGACAGGAGCGGGCGGTCATTGACTTCTGCCTGCGCGCGGGTGAGGCGATGCTCGCGATCGGGGCGTCGGCGGCGGATGTCGTAGCGATGCTCGTGCGCATCAGCGAGAGCTACGGCATCAACGGCATGCACGTCGACATCGCGTTCACCTCGATCACGGTGTCGGTGCACCGCGGCATGGATGAAGAACCCACGTCGGTCATGAGGGTCGTGCGGGTGCGCACGACCGACTACACGCGACTGCAGAAGGTCTACCGGTTGATCTACGAGATCACGGAGACAGACAAGCCCCTCGACGTCGAGGTCGCGAGGGCGCGGCTCGTCGCGATCCTCCACGCACCGCACCCCTACCGGCGCTGGGTCATGACGGCGGGGCAGGCGATCCTCGCGGGGGGCGTCGTCGTGATGTTCAACGTGAGCTTCGTGCTGATCCTGGTGGCTGCGGCATCCGCGGTCATCTCGAGTTGGCTCGCGAGGCGGCTCTCGAAGTGGGCGGTGCCGGCGTTCTTCTCGCAGATGGCGGTCGCCGCATTCACGACCTGGATCGCGGTGCTCTTCTTCTGGCTGCGAGAGATGGGCATCGAATTGCCGGGCGCGAACCACCCGACGGTCATCGTGATCTCCGGCATCATCATGCTGCTCTCGGGCATCGGCCTGACCTCGGCCGCGCGCGACGCGATCGACGGGTATTACGTGACGGCGTCGGCCCGCGGCCTCGAGGTCGTCATGCTGACGCTCGGCCTCGCGGTCGGGATCTCGCTCACGCTGGGCCTGGCGCTGCGCATGGGTGTTCCCGTCTCGGTCGCGACCTCGCTCGGCCCTGTCATCGAACCGGTCCCCGGCATCATCGGCGCGTCACTCATCGGCGTCGGCTTCGCGCTGACCTCCTACGTGCGGCTGCTCTATGTGCCGCTCATGGCGGCGGCGGCCGGCATCGTGTTTGCCGTCTACGCGGTGCTCGCGCCGAGCATCCCGCAGCCGGGAATCGCCCCGGCCTTCGCGGGCGTCGTCGCGGGCATCATCGGCTACCTCATCTACCGCTGGGTCAAGATCCCGGAGTCAGCCATCACGATGGCCGGCATCATCGGGCTCATCCCGGGGCTCGCCCTCTACCGCGCCCTGTACTCCTTCATGGAGTCTGAGTTCGGCGTCACGGCGTCGCTGCCCGAACTGGTCATCGCGCTCTCGACCGGTGTCGGGCTGGCGGCGGGCACGACGATCGGCGGGTTCATGACCCGCAGCGCCTTCGGCCTCGACCGCGCGGCACGACTCGCCCTGCGCCGCTCACGCGTCGTGCGCTGATCGAAGATCTCCGTAGACGAGAACAACCCCTGACCGCAGTGCTTGGCACTCGATCAGGGGTTGTCTTGTTTCGTGCGCGAGGGGGGACTTGAACCCCCACGCCCTTGCGGGCACTGGCACCTGAAGCCAGCGCGTCTACCATTCCGCCACTCGCGCAGACTCAGCGAGATTACCACAGCGCGAGAGGCCTTCCCTGCGCGCTGCGGTCGTCACTCTGCGGTGTGACGGGGTCATCCCGTGGGGGAGATCGCGTCCCGATCCCGCGCTCATCAGGGCAATGCGGCTAACATCGTGTGTGCCATGGCGGCGCGATAGGCCGACAGCACGTGAGGGAAACCATTGGGACTTCTGGACAGCTTCGAGCGGGGGCTTGAGCGGGCGGTCAACGGCGCGTTCGCCAAGACCTTCAAGAGCGGTGTGCAGCCAGTCGACATCACGAGCGCCCTCAAGCGGGAACTCGACACGAATGCGGTCGTCGTCGCCCGCGATCGCATCCTGGTTCCCAACCGCTTCGTCGTGCGCCTCTCCCAGCCCGACCACGAGCGCATGTCGTCGATCGGCCCGACCCTCCTCGACGAGCTGACCTCGCTCGTGCAGCAGCACGCGTCGCGCCAGGCGTACCAGTTCGCGGGCGGTGTCTCGATTCGCCTCCAGGCCGACGCCGAACTCAGCGAGGGAATCATCCGCATCGACTCGGAGAACGTCAAGGGCGATGTCGCCTGGGTTCCCGTGCTCGACATCAATGGCAGGCGTCACGCCATCACGAAGGCGCGCACCGTGATCGGTCGCGGCAGCGATGCCGACATCACGGTGGATGACAGCAGCATCTCCCGCAAGCACGTCGAGATCCTGTGGGACGGCAAGCGCGGCCAGGTCAACGATCTCGGTTCCACGAACGGCTCAGAACTCAACGGCAAGCGCGTCTCGAAGGCGCCACTGCCGACCGACTCAGTGATTTCCATTGGCAGAACCCGTATCGTTTTCCGAGTGCTCGCCCAGTCCGCAACGCTCGATGGTGCTGCGGATGCCCGGGGCGGGCCCTATGGCGACGAGCGACGGGGCGAGCGGTAGATGAGCGAACTGACACTCCTGCTCCTCAAGATGGGCTTCCTGCTGCTCCTCTGGGCGTTCATCTTCGCGATCGTCTACGCCCTGCGCTCCGACCTCTTCGGCGAGCGCGTGCGTCGGCTGCCTGCCCAGGCCGGCACTGCCGAGGCTCCCCCCTACGAGGCCCCTGTTGCGCAGCCCGCGCCGCGCCCTGTCGCCGCCGGTTCGCCCGCGGGCGGAGCCTCTGGCGTGGCGCGACGCCTCGTCATCACCTCCGGGGCGAAGGCCGGCACCGAGCTGACGCTCGACGACCAGCCGCTCACGATCGGGCGCTCCGGTGACAGTGGCCTTGTCATCCGTGATGACTACACATCGACCCACCACGCCCGCTTGATGCTGTGGGGCGACGAGTGGGTCATCCAGGACCTCGACTCCACCAACGGCACATTCCTCGAGGGCAAGCGCGTGATGGCGCCGACGCCCGTGCCCATCGGGGCGAGCGTCAAGATCGGCACGACGAGCTTCGAGCTGCGGCGGTAGGCGTGTCGACAACCGTCAAGAGCGCCGCGGTCTCGCACGTCGGCAAGATCCGGTCCAACAACCAGGACTCTGGCTATGCCGGCCGTCAGCTCTTCGTGGTCGCCGATGGCATGGGCGGTCACGCGGGCGGCGACATCGCATCCGCTATTGCCGTCAACCGCATCGCGGAGGCCGATCGGGTCTTCAACACCGCCCATGACGCCGAGTTCGCGCTCCAGTCCGCACTCATCGCGGCGAACTCGCTCATCGCCGAGACGGTCTTCGACCACCCCGAGCTGACCGGCATGGGCACGACCGTGACGGCGATCCTGCGGGTCGACCACCAGTTGGCGATCGCCCATATCGGCGACTCGCGCCTCTACCTCTACCGCGCCGGCGTGCTCGAGCAGGTCACGATCGACCACACCTTCGTGCAGCGGCTCGTCGACAGCGGCCGCATCACGGCGGAGGAAGCGGCCGTGCATCCCCGGCGTTCGGTGCTCATGCGGGTGCTGGGCGATGTCGAGGCCTCGCCCGAGATCGACACGGCGATCGTCGAGACGGAGCCGGGCGACCGCTGGGTGCTGTGTTCCGACGGCCTCAGCAGCTACGTCACAGAAGACAAGATCGCGGCGACCCTCAAGTCGCACCCCTCCCCCAAAGACGCCGCCGAGCGCCTTGTTCGGGAGAGCCTCGACCAGGGCGCGCCCGACAACGTCACGGTCGTCGTGGTCGACGTCGACCACACGCCCGACTCGGCGTCGAACCCGCCTGTCACGGTCGGCTCCGCCGCGCTTCCGCTCAGCTTCGAATCGGATGCGGGCCGCAAGCCCCTGCGCCTGCCCACCCTCCTCCTGCACCCCCTCAAGGCCGCGCCCGAGGACAGCCACTTCGAGCCCGAGTCCGACGAGTACCTCCAGGAGCTCATCGCGGAGGACCGGCGCCGCGCCATCCGTCGCCGCGTGACCTGGCTCGTCTCGGTGGGGCTCATCGCGGCACTCATCGTGACGGGACTCGTCGTCGGCTACCGCTGGACGCAGACCCGCTACTACGTGGGCGCGAACGGCAACACGGTCGCGATCTTCAAGGGCGTGCAGCAGGGCATCGGGCCGATCTCGCTCTCCGAGATTCACGCCGAGACGAGCATCCGCATCGAATCGCTCTCGGACTTCGAGCGTCGCCAGGTGCTCGACACGATCACCGCTCGCGACCTCGACGACGCCCGGGACATCATCGACAGGCTTGACCATGACGAGTGATACCGCCTCGGCCACGACCGACACCGCGAGCATCCGCGTGAGGCTGCGCCAGCCGGCGCGCCTGCGCAACCTCGAGCTCATCCTCGTGCTCGTCGCCTGCGGCATCAACGGCGCCTCGATGGCGCTCGTGCAGCTGGGCGTGAACGGCGCCGTCGACACGAGCGTCATCCTCGTCGCGGGGGGCCTCGCCGTGCTCGTGCTGGCGATGCACCTCGTGCTGCGCGTCACGGCACCGCAGGCAGACCCGTTCATCCTGCCGATCGTGACGCTGCTCAATGGCCTCGGCATCGCGCAGATCTACCGCATCGACCTTGCCGAGGGCTTCAGCGGATGGGGTGCCGCGGGCGTGCGCCAGATCGCCTGGTCGGCGATCGCGATCCTTGCCGCGATCGGCGTCGTCATCGCGATCCGCAACCATCGCGTGCTGCAGCGCTACCGCTTCGTCTCGATGTTCACGGGAATCGTGCTGCTGCTGCTGCCCATGCTGCCGCTCCTCGGCCACGAGGTCTACGGCGCGCAGATCTGGATCCGGGTCGGCGGTTTCACCTTCCAGCCGGGCGAGCTCGCGAAGATCGCCCTCGCGATCTTCTTCGCCGCCTACCTCGTCGAGAGCCGAGACAGCCTCTCGATGGTTGGCAAGAAGGTGCTGGGCATCCGCTTTCCACGAGCGCGCGACCTCGGCCCCATCCTCGTCATCTGGGCGGCCGCAATGGCGGTGCTCATCTTCCAGCGCGACCTCGGCACCTCGCTCCTCTACTTCGGCCTGTTCCTCGTCATGATCTACGTCGCGACGGGCCGGGCGAGCTGGATCCTCCTGGGGCTTGGGCTCTTCGTCGGCGGCGCGGTGCTCGCCAGCCAGCTCCTCGGTTACGTTGGCGGCCGCTTCCGTGGCTGGCTCGACCCCTTCAACCAGGAGGTCTACGACGCGGTCGGCGGTAGCTGGCAGCTCGTGCAGGGGCTCTTCGGCATCGCCAACGGTGGGCTCATCGGAACGGGACTCGGCCAGGGGCGTCCCGACCTCGTGGCGCTCGCGCAGAGTGACTTCATCATCGCGAGCCTCACGGAGGAACTCGGGCTCACGGGCCTCTTCGCGATCCTCGCGCTCTACCTGCTCTTCGTCTCGCGCGGCTTCCGCATCGGCTTCGCCGGCCAGGATGACTTCGGTCGCCTGCTCGGGGTCGGCCTCGCCTTCGTCGTCGCGCTCCAGGTCTTCATCGTCGTGGGCGGCGTGACTCGCGTCATCCCGTTGACGGGACTCACGGCACCCTTCCTCGCCGCCGGTGGATCCTCGCTCGTGGCCAACTGGATCATCGCGGCGATCCTGCTGCGCCTCTCCGACACGATTCGCAACCAGGCGAGATTGGTGGTGTGACGTGAACAGGGAACTCAAGCGGGTCAGTGCGGCGGTGCTGCTCATGTTCGTGGCGCTGTTCGCGTCCGGCACGATCATCACGGTCTTCCAGGAGGAGAACCTGCGGGCCGATCCGCGCAACGTGCGCACGCTCTACGCGAGCTTCTCGGCCGAGCGAGGCCCGATTCTCGTCGACGGCGCCCCCGTCGCGGAGTCCACCCCTGTGGACACCGACTTCAAGTTCCAGCGCGTCTACAACAACCCGCTGCTCTACTCGCACGTCACGGGGTACTACACGCTCAACCAGGGCAATGCGGGCATCGAGGGTGCCCTCAACGACTACCTCACGGGCACGGCCAATGACCAGTTCTTCGACCAGCTGAGCTCGATCTTCACGGGCGCCTCCCCCAAGGGCGCCGCGGTCGAGCTCACGATCGACCCGGTGCTGCAGCAGGCCGCATGGGATGCGCTCGGCGACTACCGCGGATCCGTCGTCGCGATTGACCCGGCGACGGGGGCGATCCTCGCGATGGTCTCAAAGCCGTCCTTCGACCCGAACCTCCTCGCTGCACACGACACAAGTTCCGTCATCTCGGCCTACGAGCAGCTCAGCGCCGACCCAACGTCACCGCTCGACAACCGCGCGCTCGCTGGCGACCTCTACCACCCCGGATCCGTCTTCAAGGTGCTCACGACGGCGGCGGCCATCGACAGCGGCGCCTACGAGCCCGACACCGCGATCGCGAACCCGCCGACGCTCAAGCTGCCGCTCAGCAACTCGGTCATCTCCAACGCGGAGGGCGGCACGTGCGGCGGCGGCGAGACCGTTTCACTGCGGGATGCCCTGCGGCTCTCCTGCAACATCCCCTTCGCCCAGATCGGCTCCTCCCTTGGTGAGGACGTGCTGGGCGAGTACGCGGAGGCCTTCGGTTTCGGTGACCGTGTGCAGGTGCCCATGCCCGCCACCGCGAGCGTCTTCCCCGACGACATGGACGAGCCGCAGCTCATGCTGTCGTCGTTCGGGCAGGCGAGCGTGCGCACGACGCCCCTGCAGATCGCGATGGTGACGGCGGCTGTCGCCAACGGCGGCACGCTCATGCAGCCGACGCTCGTCGAGCGCATCCTGGCCCCGGACCTGACGGAACTCGTCGCGTTCGAGCCGAGCGTCTACAGCGAACCGATCAGTGCCGAGACGGCGGAGACGATGGTGCCGATGATGGTCGCGAACGTGGCCAATGGGGCTGCCAGTAATGCAAGAATGAACGGAGTCGACGTGGGCGGTAAGACCGGCACGGCACAGAACTCGGAGGGGACACCAAACACCCTCTGGTTCACGGGGTTCGCTCCCGCGTCAGACCCACAGATTGCGATCGCGGTCGTCGTCGAGAATGGTTCCGGTTTCGGCAACCAGGTCGCCGCGCCGATCGCCAAGAAGGTATTTGAGGCGGTGCTGAGCAAATGAGACCCACGAGTGGCCTCACCTTCGGTGGTCGTTACCAGCTGTCGAGCCGTGTCGCGATCGGCGGCATGGGCGAGGTATGGCAGGCGACCGACCTGGTCATCGGTCGCACCGTCGCGATCAAGATCCTCAAGGACGAGTACCTGGGCGACCCGGGCTTCCTTGAGCGTTTCCGCGCGGAGGCACGGCACGCCGCCCTCGTCAACCACGAGGGCATCGCGAATGTCTTCGACTACGGCGAGGAAGACGGCAGCGCCTACCTCGTCATGGAGCTCGTGCCGGGCGAGGCGCTCTCGACGATCCTCGAGCGGGAGCGCGTGCTCTCGACCGACCGCGTGCTCGACATCGTGGCCCAGACGGCATCCGCGCTCCATGCTGCCCACGCAGCTGGTCTCGTGCACCGCGACATCAAGCCGGGCAACCTGCTGATCACGCCAGACGGCCGCGTCAAGATCACCGACTTCGGCATCGCGCGCATCGCCGACCAGGTGCCGCTCACGGCAACAGGCCAGGTCATGGGCACCGTGCAGTACCTCTCGCCCGAGCAGGCGAGCGGGCATCCGGCCTCCCCCACGACCGACATCTACTCGCTCGGCATCGTTGCCTACGAGGCCCTCGCGGGCCGCCGCCCCTTCACGGGTGAATCGCAGGTCGCGATCGCGATGGCGCAGATCAACGAGCAGCCGCCGGACCTTCCAGGCAACATCGCCGAGCCCGTACGGAACCTTGTCTACTCGTGCATCGCCAAGAGCCCGGCCGAGCGTCCCGCCTCCGCGGCCCACCTGGCGCGGGCGTCCCAGGCGCTGCGGCGCGGGGATGTCGCGGGTGCGACAGCCGCGGTCCCCGGCGTGGGCGGCACGGCCGGCTTCACGAGCCTCATCACGCCCGGCGCGGCCGACACCTCGGCCGCGACCCGTGTGCTTCCCGCGGCGGGCGCCGGCGCAGGTGCTGCGCCCCAGTCCCGTGCGGAAGCTGCTGCTGCCGCCGCCGCGCTCGGCGAGGATGAGAAGAAGCGCAACCCGTGGACGTGGCCGCTCATCGTGCTCGTCGGCGTGCTGCTCGTCGCGCTCATCGGCGTCATCATCGCGATGGCGCTCTCACCCGACGATGACCCCAGTCCCTCGGAGTCGACCACGAGGTCCGCGAGCCCCCGCCCCTCGTCGGCGTCTCCGTCCCCAAGCGACACGAAGGTGCGGCTAACGGAGGCTGACCTCCTCGGCAAGACCGAGGCGGAGGCGCGCAGCATCCTCGAGGGGATGGAGCTCACGCCCGACATCACGCCGGGCGACTACGCGCCCGAGCCAAACCAGGCCGGGCTCGTCTACCGGGTGAACCCGACGGGCAACCTCGACAAGGGCGCCGTCGTCACCGTCAAGGTCTACGCCGTCATCCCAGACCCGACACCGCCCTCCGCCCCCACAGGCCCGGCGAGCAACGTCGAGGTGCTGCCAGGGCAGAACGTGAACATCACGTGGCCCAGCTACCAGGGCTGCCCTCCCGGCACGAGCCACACGGCCTACCGCGTGACGGTCAACGGCGCGACGCACTCGGTCTCCAACCCGATCGCACCCTCGACGACCAACATCACCCTCGTGTCCGACGCCCCGGGCACCGTGACGTTCTCGTACCACGCGGAGTGCTCCGGCATCCGTTCACCCGAGTCCCCCCAGATCAGCTACATCGTGAGCCCTGAGGAAGAGACGCCGCAGCCCCCCGGCGACGGCGAGGGTGAGGGCGAGGGCGAGTAGCCCGCTGGTCGCCGCAGGGAGACGTCCATGCAGCGAATAGACTGCTAGGCGTCGACCTATTCACCTGGAGAGAGAATTGACTGAAGATACTCGGCTGCTCGCCGGCAGGTATCAGATCGGCAAGCTCATCGGCCGGGGCGGCATGGCCGATGTGCACGTGGGCACCGACACCCGGCTCGGGCGTCGCGTGGCGATCAAGCTGCTGAAGCCCTCTCTCGCAACAGACCCCAACTTCCGCCTGCTCTTCCGCGAAGAGGCGCAGAAGGCAGCACGGATGGCGCACCCCACGATCGTCCGTGTCTACGACGCGGGCGAGGAGACGGTCGCCGACGAGAACGGCATCGAGACCCAGGTGCCCTTCATCGTCATGGAGTACGTCGATGGGCGACTGCTCAAGGACATCATCGCCGACGGCCCCCTCGAGCCGCGCGAGGCCGTGCGCATCGTCGACGGCATCCTGACGGCCCTCGAATACAGCCACCGCGCGCTCGTCGTGCACCGCGACATCAAGCCCGGCAACGTCATGGTGACGCACAACGGCCAGGTCAAGGTCATGGACTTCGGCATCGCGCGCGCCGTGAGTGACAACTCTGCGACCGTCGCCGACACGAGCAAGGTCCTCGGCACGGCCCAGTACTTCTCGCCGGAACAGGCGAAGGGCGAGACGGTGGATGCCCGCACCGACCTCTATTCGACGGGCGTCGTGCTCTTCGAGATGCTCACGGGCCAGCCGCCGTTCCGCGGTGACCGTGCGGCCGCCGTCGCGTACCAGCACATCAGCGAGGCGCCGCTTCCCCCGAGCTCGCTGAACCCCAAGGTCTCGCCCGCCCTCGACGTCGTCGTGCTGCACGCGCTCGAGAAGGACAAGTTCGAGCGCTTCCAGACGGCGGCGGAGTTCCGCGAGGAGGTCGAGCTCGCGGCATCCGGCGAGGTTCCCACCCGCAAGGTGCCCGCGGCCAGTGACTTCAACGCAACCCTCTTCGGCGTGAACCCGACGGCCGCCGCCGGTTCCGAGGCCGCGATCCGACAGCTCTCCGCCGAGAACACGGAACGCGCCGTGCGCACCCAGAACCGGCCGCCCGTCGCCTGGATCTGGGCCGGCGTCGCGGTCATCGCGGCCATGCTCGTCGCCCTCGCGATCTGGGTGGTCAATCTCCCGCCGAGCACGATCGGCAACACGATCTCGGTCGAGGTTCCTGACATTGTTGGGCAGCAGTACGAGAGCGGCGCACAGGAGATGCAGGATGCGAGCCTGACCCCGTCGCGCATCGACACCGCGAGCGACGAGGTACCGCGCGGCGAGGTCATCCGCACCGACCCGACGCCGGGCACGAGGGTCGCCGCTGAGCAGACCATCCGCATCTATGTATCGCAGGGCCCAGCGTCCGTCTCGGTGCCGTCGCTGTCGAACCTCACGCAGGAGGCCGCCACCCAAGCGCTCACCGACCGCAAGCTCGAGGTCGGTGCGGTCAGCGAGGAGAACTCCTCGACCCTGCCGCCGGGAACTGTCATCCGCAGCGATCCCAACGCCGGCGCGATCGTGCAGGAGGGTGATTCGGTCGACCTCGTGGTCTCGAGCGGACTCGTGACGGTGCCGGAGGTCGTCGGCCAGCCGATCGGCACGGCCAACTCGATGCTCGTCGCGCTCCAGCTCGTGCCTGTGCCGAACCCCGACTTCAACTGCTCGGGCAACATCGTGACGGGGCAGAGCCTCGCGCCCGGTGACCACCCGCAGCAGTCGCAGGTGACGATCACCTACTGCGCGGGCTGAGCCCGCCTAGGAACCCGGATGCGTCTCAGGCGAGGGTGACGAGGGGCGCGAGCCCCTTTGCCCGCTCGGGCGCCTCGCTGAGTCCCGCGACGCTGAGCCAGTTGGCGAGCATCGCGTGGCCACCCTGCGTGAGCACCGACTCGGGGTGGAACTGCACGCCGAAGATGGGCGCGCTCGCGTGGCGGAGGCCCATGATGACCCCGCCGTCCGTGCGCGCGTTGACCGTGAGGTCATCGGGAACGGTCGAGTCGACGACCGCGAGCGAGTGGTACCGCGTCGCGGTGAATGGCGCGGGCACTCCGTCATAGAAGGCGCTGCCGTCGTGTTCGACGAGCGAGGTCTTGCCGTGCATGAGTTCGTCGGCGTGTGTCACGACGCCGCCGAAGGCCTCGGCGATCGCCTGGTGACCGAGGCAGACCCCGAGCAGCGGCGTCTCCGACTCGAGTGCCGCGTGCACCATCGTGATCGAGACGCCGGCGTTGGCGGGCGTGCCGGGGCCGGGTGAGAGCAGCACGGCGTCGTACTCGGCAACGCGGTCAGCCGCCTCGCTTGCGGCGAACGCGTCGTTGCGCACGACCTCCGTCTCGGCGCCGAGCTGCAGCAGGTAGCCGTTCAGCGTGTAGACGAAGCTGTCGTAGTTGTCGATGACGAGCACCTTGGTCATTCGACGGTCACCTCCGGAACGCTGATGAATGTGTTGACCCATGGGAAGACCCAGAGCACGAGGGCTGCCAGGACTGCCGCAAGGATGATGATCACGAGCAGGATGCGAAGCCAGAGCGGGCCCGGCAGTATCCGCCACAGTGCAGCGTACATCAGGCGGCTCCTTCCAAGACGGCGGCGAGCTCTGCTGGCATGCCCGCGGATGCCGGTTGCCACGACTCCATGACGCCGTAGGCGATGATGCGCTCGGCCGCGGAGAAGCGCGGGTTGCAGCTGGTCAGGGTGATGAACCGCTCCCCCGCCGCCTCGATGCCGGGGGCCTGCGGCACCGGATCCAGCACGCCTGTTCCCGTCGGCAGCACGTATTCGAGGTTGCGGAACGCGTAGGTATACCAGCCGTCGGCCGTCTGCACATAGATCTTGTCGCCGAGCTGTAATTCACCGATCTCGGCGAAGGGTTTGCCCCACGTGGTGCGGTGGGCGGCGAGGGCAAAGTTGCCGACCTCACCCGGCAGCTGCGTCGCGGGATAGTGACCGACTCCGAGGTCCTCCCGGTTGAGCACGGCCGAGAGGCTGACGCCTTCGCCGATCTTGCGCACATAGTCGGCACCGAAGCGCGGCACGAAGAGGGTTGCGAATGCCTCATTCATGACGGGCGCGATGGTGCTGACAGGTTCGACCGGGTCAACGGGATCGACGGTCCCCTTGTCGGTGTCGGCGGGAGCTTCTTTCGCGAGGTTCTCACTGAACTCGATCGCGGCATCCCGCTGCTCGTTGCCGACGATGATGTCGTTGAGCCAGAGCTGCCAACCGAGGAAGAGGAGCACGAGCACGCCCGCGGTCAGGAACAGCTCGCCGAGCACCCCGATGATGACCAGGCCGACGGATGCCCGGGGCTGAGCCCGTCGCCCCCCTCGTGCCCTTGCCATGCAGCGAGTCTATTCGAGCACTTCCCGCTAGAATTCCGGGCATGGCCAAGTCGACGAACTCCACGCCCGATTCCTCACGGGAGGTCCGCTCCGGCGACGACGCCCCCAACCCGGTGTGGTTCAAGCCGATCATGTTCGGTCTGATGCTGCTCGGGCTCCTGTGGATCATCGTCTACTACATCAGCCAGACCGCCCTGCCGATCGCGGAACTCGGCGACGGCAACATCCTCGTCGGCTTCGGCATCATGTTCGTCGGCTTCCTCATGACAACCCGCTGGCGCTGACCCACCCCGCACGACACCACTTCGGGGGTCAACTACACCGGTGTAATTATCCCCACTGTGGAATCACCTGTGGATAACTCCACTTGGGTGGGGAGACGGATCAGCCGAAGCGCGCGTACATCAGCACGACGCCGATGACCGTGAGCACCACGAGCCCTGCCGCAACCGCAACGAGGAGCAGCCGCTGTCGGCGTACGGCGTTCCTGTGGCGCGTGCGCAAGAAGATGAAGCCGGTGAGTGCGCCAACAAGGATGCCGCCCACGTGCGCCTCCCATGCGATGCCGGGAACGATGAAGCCGATCGCGAGATTCAGCCCCAGCACGATCACGAGCTGGACACTGTTGCCGCCGAGCCCGCGGTTGATGACGAAGAATGCGCCGAAGAGTCCGAAGATCGCGCCCGATGCACCCACGACGGGTGTGAGCGGGGACAGCAGCAACACGGCGACCGAGCCGCCCAGGGCGCTCAAGACGTAGAGCGCAAGGAATCGCCAGCGGCCGAGCATCCCCTCGAGCATCCGCCCGAACAGCCAGAGCGCATACATGTTGAAGAGGATGTGGAAGAAGGAGTTCTGGGAGTGCACGAGCGCTGTCGTGATCAGCCGCCATGGCTGCACGTCGGTGTACGGGCCCCAGTAGAGGAGGGCGTTGGTCACGACCCCGCCCGTGAAGAGCTGGAGCAGATAGACCAGGACGGTCACGCCCAGGATGCTGTAGGTGACGACCGTGCCCTCGCCCCGCCGAGCACGATTGATCGCCGTGACGACCGCGGGCTTGCGGCGGGGAGCGGAAGCCTGGTGCTCGCGCACGCACTCGGGACAGTGCACGCCCACGGGTGCCTGCGTCTGGCATTCGGGGCAGACGGTGCGTCCGCAGCGCTGGCACAGGATGAAGCTCTGCCGATCGGGATGCCGATAGCAGTAGTTGTCGGGACTGGAGGGCAGGCTGCTCACAGCCCGCCCCCCGTCCTCGCGAAGATCACGGGATTCAGACCGCGTCGATCGTGATGCTGTTGATGACGACGTCCTCGAGGGGCTTGTCGCCCGGGCCCTTCTTGACGGACTCGATCTTCTTCACGACATCCTGCGATGCGGCATCCTCGACCTTGCCGAAGATCGTGTGCTTGCCCTGGAGCCAGGTGGTGGGCACGGTCGTGATGAAGAACTGCGAACCGTTCGTGCCGCGACCCATCTGGATGCCCGCGTTCGCCATTGCGAGCACGTAGGGCTTCGTGAAGTCGAGCTCGGGGTGGATCTCGTCGTCGAACTGGTAGCCGGGGCCACCGATGCCCTTGCCGAGGGGGTCGCCGCCCTGGATCATGAAGTCGTCGATGATGCGGTGGAAGATGACGCCGTCGTAGAGGGGACGGTTGGTCTTCTGGCCCGTTGCGGGGTCAGTCCACTCCTTCGTTCCGCTCGCGAGGCCAACGAAGTTGTCGACGGTCTTCGGGGCGTGGTTGCCGAAGAGGTTGACCTTGATGTCGCCCATGGAGGTATGGAGGGTCGCTACGTGTGTGTGCATGGCCCAAGTATTTCATTCGTGTCCGGGCGATCGCGGCGTGTTCGCTGACGGCGACGCATCCATCGAATACTCAGTGCGCTCACAGAAGTGGCCGTGGTTGTATGGAAGTTGCTTCACACACCCGCCGACTGGAGGTCACTCATGGCTTTGTCCCGTAAACGTGCACGTGAACTGAAGCGGCTGAAGCACTCCGCATCCGATCTGTGGGAGAACCAGCGCGAGGTCCTCGACCAGGCGAGCAAGGTGGTTCGTGAGGCCGGCCGTCAGGCTGGCAACCTCGGGCGCGACGAGGTCGTTCCCCGCGTGCGCGACACGATCGATCACCGCGTCAAGCCCGTCATCGCGACGGGTGCTATGGCCACCAAGTCCGTCGCCGAGGGCGCGCGCTACAAGGTGCAGCATGATGTGCTCCCCTCCCTCGCGTCCGCCGTCGCCACTGCGCTTGCCGTGATCGAGGTCACGAAGGATGCCCGCGTGCGCGACGCCATGAAGGCCGTGCACAAGGCAGGAGGCGCAGAGAAGGTGCTCGACATCTCGAGCCGCAAGACCAAGAAGAAGGCCAAGCAGATCCGCAAGGACCTGGAGAAGCGGGTGAGCTTCGTTCCCCCGAAGTCGACCCCCGGCCCCGGTCGCTACATCGTCATGGGCGTGGGCGTTGTCGCCCTGCTCGGAGTGGGTTACGCCGTCTGGCAGACCCTGCGAGCCGACGACGACCTCTGGATCTCTGACGAGCCCGAGGAACTCCCCGCGAGCGACACGCTCTGACCAGCTCGCCTCGCCGAATGCCGTCCGCTCCGCCGGGCGGCATTCGTCGTTAAGCCACGAGAGTCCTGATCGCGAGGCCCACCATGAGGAACCCTCCCACGATGGCGGTCCACCGGCGCGCACCCTCGCCGCGCAGGAAGCGGCTGAGCGTCGCGCCGACCACCGCGAGCACCGCGTGCCATGAGCCCGAGCCAAGGGCCACGCCGACCACGAACCACGCGCGGTCGGCGAGGGTCGCGGTGTCCCCCAGTGTGTTCCCCGTCGTGAGGGCCATGAAGTAGATGATCGTCGCCGGGTTGACCACCGTCAGGGCGACGAGGCCCAGGTAGACCCGGAGTCCTGAGGAGGCGAACCACGACGGCCGTGCCGCCGCATCCGGGTCGGTCCGCCGCCATATCGGCCGCATGATGCCGACCGCGAGCACCAGGAGGATGCCGGCGGAGACATAGCGCAGTGGCTCCTGCGCGACGGCGATGAGCGGGGCGATCACGGCACCGAGGGTCACGGCCACCGTCGCGTAGGACGTATCCACTGTCGCCGCACCGAAGGCTGCGGCCATGCCGCGACCCACGCCGTGGTCTGCCGCGATGTAGAGGATGAGGAGCGCGATCGCACCGACAGGGATGGCGATGGCGAGGCCCGCGATGACGCCGGACAGGAGGGAACTCACGGATCACGACACTATCGCGATGGAAGGGAAGCCCCTGACGGGAGGAGTGGAGACGAGGGGAATCGAACCCCTAACCCCCTGCTTGCAAAGCAGGTGCTCTGCCAATTGAGCTACGTCCCCCGGCGGGCCGAGCCCTGTGGGAAAGATACGGATGAGACATCCGGATCTGCGTGGGGATACCAGGACTTGAACCTGGGACCTCTTCGTTATCAGCGAAGCGCTCTAACCGCCTGAGCTATATCCCCGTTTTGGAGCAGATACGAGAGTATCGTACCGGCGCCCGATTGATGAAATTGAGGGGCGCTCCTAGTTGTTGGTGAAGCCGACGAGCAGGCCGCCCGTGATGCGCACCGTGAAGTTGTAGATGAGTGCCCAGATCGCACCGAGCGCCGTGCCGACGATCGTGTTCAGCAGCGCCACGACCACCGAGAAGCCGATGATCTGGATGAGCGAGAAGCTGCCCATGATGCTGAAGGTCTCGTCACCCGTGATGTCGCCGAGGAGGCTGTCGAGCTGGGAGAAGATGCCGGTCGAGGCGAGGATCGTCCAGACGAGGATCGTCATGACGATGAGGATGACGCCCAAGACGACCGCGATCAGGAACGACAGCTTCACAGCCGACCAGAAGTCGATGTAGACGAGCCGCAGGCGAACCTGCTTCGTCCCGACGGACTTCTGTGACTTGCGCTGCAACTTCTCGGCGATGCTACTCATCGAGCGCCTCATCCTTCTTCTCGATCGCGGGGTCTGTCTCGCTGTCGCTTGCGGGGAGGTCCTGGCCGAGGTTGCGCTCACTGTTGCGAGCCACGGCGATGATCTTGTCCTCGTCTGCAAAGCGGGCGAAGACGACCCCCATGGTGTCACGGCCGGTGGCAGTGACTTCAGCGACGGACGAGCGTACCACCTTGCCGCTGGCAAGAACCACAAGCACCTCGTCCTGCTCGCCCACGATGAGCGCGCCGGCCAGGTCGCCGCGCGACTCCTGCAACTTGGCAACCTTGATGCCGTAGCCGCCGCGGTTCTGCACGCGGTACTGGTCGACTGCGGTGCGCTTGGCGAAGCCGCCCTCCGTCACGACGAAGACGTATCCGTCTTCACTGACGACGGATGCCGATAGCAGTTGGTCGTCGCCCTTGAAGTGCATGCCGATGACGCCGCTCGTCGCACGACCCATGGGCCGCAGCGCGTCATCGCTCGCGGTGAAGCGAATCGAGAGGCCCTTGCGCGAGACGAGGAGCAGGTCGGAATCCTCCTCCACGAGCATGGCGGAGACGAGCTCATCGCCCTCGCGCAGGTTGATCGCGATGATGCCGCCCGTGCGGTTGGTGTCGTACTCGGCCAGCGCCGTCTTCTTGACGAGGCCGCCGCGGGTCGCGAGTGCCAGGTACTTCGCGGCCGCATAGTCGCGGATGTCGAGGATCTGCGCGATCTCCTCGCCCGGCTGCAGGGCGAGCAGGTTGGCGACGTGCTGTCCCTTCGCGTCACGGCCACCCTCCTGCACCTCGTAGGCCTTCGCGCGATAGACGCGGCCCGTCGTGGTGAAGAACAGGAGCCAATGGTGCGTCGTCGTGACGAAGAAGTGCTCGACGACATCATCCGCTCGCAGCTGCGCACCGCGCACGCCCTTGCCGCCGCGGTGCTGGGAGCGGTAGTTGTCGCTGCGCGTGCGCTTGATGTAGCCGCCACGCGTGACCGTGACCACCATCTCCTCCTCGGGGATGAGGTCTTCCATGTTCATGTCGCCGCCGTAGCCGTACATGATCTCGGTGCGGCGGTCATCGCCGAACTTGTCGACGATCTCGGTGAGTTCCTCGCTGACGATGTCGCGCTGACGCTGCGGGCTGCCGAGGATGTCCTTGAAGTCGATGATCTGACGTTCGATCTCGTCGTGCTCGTCGATGATCTTCTGGCGCTCGAGCGCGGCCAGGCGACGCAGCTGCATGTCGAGGATCGCGCGGGCCTGGAGCTCGTCGATGTCGAGCAGCTCCATGAGCCCGTCGCGGGCGTCCTCCACGGTGGGCGATCGGCGAATGAGGGCAATGACCTCGTCGAGCGCGTCGAGCGCCTTGAGGTAACCACGCAGGATGTGGGCTCGCTCCTCGGCCTTGCGCAGCCGGAACTCGGTGCGACGGACGATGACCTCGATCTGGTGCGCGACCCACGCCGTGATGAAGCCGTCGAGCGCGAGGGTGCGCGGCACGCCGTCGACGATCGCCAGCATGTTGGCGCCGAAGTTCTCCTGCAGCTGCGTGTGCTTGTAGAGGTTGTTGAGCACGACCTTGGCGACCGCATCACGCTTGAGCACGATCACGAGGCGCTGGCCAGTGCGACCGGATGTCTCGTCGCGGATGTCCGCGATGCCCGAGAGCTTGCCGTCCTTCACGAGGTCAGCGATCTTGAGCGCGAGGTTGTCGGGGTTGACCTGGTAGGGCAGTTCCGTCACGACGAGGCAGGTGCGACCCTGCAGCTCCTCGACATTGACGACCGCCCGCATCGTGATCGATCCACGACCCGTGCGGTAGGCATCCTGGATGCCCTTGGTGCCGAGGATCTGCGCGCCGGTCGGGAAGTCGGGGCCCTTGATGCGCTGCATGAGCGCCTCGAGCAGCTCCTCCTGGCCGGCCTCCGGGTTCGCGAGGTGCCAGAGCGCGGCATCCGCGACCTCACGAAGGTTGTGGGGCGGGATGTTGGTGGCCATGCCGACCGCGATACCCACGGATCCATTGACGAGCAGGTTGGGGAAACGGGCGGGCAGCACGGCGGGCTCGCGGGTGCGGCCGTCGTAGTTGTCCTGGAAGTCGACGGTCTCTTCCTCGATGTCGCGCACCATCTCGAGCGCGAGGGGAGCCATCTTCGTCTCGGTGTATCGCGGGGCCGCGGCGCCATCGTTGCCGGGAGAGCCGAAGTTGCCCTGGCCGAGCGCGAGCGGGTAGCGAAGGCTCCACGGCTGCACGAGACGTACGAGCGCGTCGTAGATCGCCGAGTCACCGTGCGGGTGGAACTGGCCCATGACGTCGCCGACGACGCGCGAGCTCTTGGAGAACGCTTTGTCGGGCCGGTAGCCGCCGTCGTACATTGCGTAGATGACGCGGCGGTGCACGGGCTTGAGCCCGTCGCGAACCTCGGGCAGGGCTCGCCCGACGATGACGCTCATCGCGTAGTCGAGGTAGGAGCGCTGCATCTCCAGCTGGAGGTCGACGGGCGTCACCTTGTCGTGCGCCGTGTCGATCTCCTTGCCGGGAATCTGCTCCCCTGGCGTGGTGTCTTCCGTGTCAGCCATGAATTCTCTGTTCCTAAGTTCTGCTGCGTGAGCCTGTCGCCTGGTTTCCTCGCTGGCTGGATTTCGACAGGCTCAATCCGCGAGGCCGGGCTCAGATGTCGAGGAAGCGAACATCCTTGGCGTTGCGTTGGATGAAGTTGCGTCGCGACTCGACGTCCTCGCCCATGAGGGTCGAGAAGATCTCGTCGGCTGCGGCGGCATCGTCGAGGGTCACCTGGAGGAGGGTGCGGGTCTCGGGATCCATCGTGGTCTCCCAGAGCTCCTTGTAGTCCATCTCGCCGAGACCCTTGTAGCGCTGGATGCCGTTGTCCTTGGGAATTCGCTTGCCCGCGGCAATCCCGGCCTCGAGCAGCGCGTCGCGCTCACGGTCGGAGTAGACGTATTCGTGCGGCGAGTTCGTCCACTTGAGCCGGTAGAGCGGCGGCTGCGCCAGGTAGACGTACCCCATGTCGATGAGCGGTCGCATGTAACGGAACACGAGGGTGAGCAGCAGGGTCGTGATGTGCTGCCCGTCGACATCGGCGTCGGCCATGAGGATGATCTTGTGGTACCTGGCCTTCTCGGGGTCGAAGTCCTCACCGATGCCGGCACCGAATGCCGTGATCATCGCCTGCACCTCGGCATTGCCGAGCGCTCGGTCGAGCCGGGCCTTCTCCACATTGAGGATCTTGCCTCGCAGCGGGAGGATCGCCTGCGTCTCGGGGTTGCGTCCCTGCACGGCGGAACCGCCTGCCGAGTCACCCTCGACGATGAAGATCTCTGAGCGACTCGGGTCCTTGCTCGAGCAGTCGCGCAGCTTGCCGGGCATGCCGCCCGACTCCAGCAGGCCCTTGCGACGGGTCTGCTCGCGCGCCTTGCGGGCCGCCATCCGGGCTGCGGATGCCTGCAGTGCCTTGCGAATGACATCCTTCGCCTGCACGGGGTTGCGATCGAACCAGTCACCGAGCGCCTCGCCCATGACCTTCTGCACGAAGGACTTCGCCTCGGTGTTGCCCAGTTTGGTCTTGGTCTGGCCCTCGAACTGCGGCTCGCCGAGCTTCACCGAGATGACCGCGGTGAGGCCCTCGCGCACGTCGTCACCCGTGAGGTTGTCGTCCTTCTCCTTGAGGATGCCCTTCTCACGCGCATAGCGATTGACGAGCGTCGTGAGCGCCGCGCGGAACCCCTCCTCGTGCGTGCCACCCTCGTGCGTGTTGATCGTGTTCGCGTAGGTGTGCACGCTCTCGCTGTAGGAGGTCGTCCACTGCATCGCGACCTCGAGCGCGATGCGCCGCTCCGTGTCTTCCGACTCGATCGAGATGATCTCCGGATGCACGACCTCTGACTTCTTCGCGGAGTTGAGGTACTCGACGTAGTCGACGAGGCCACGCTCGTAGAAGAAGGACTCACTGCGCTGCTCATGGTCGACCTCCCCCTCGACCTCGCCGGTCTTGGCGGCACGCTGGTCTTCGAGCGAGATGCGAAGGCCCTTGTTGAGGAACGCCATCTGCTGGAAGCGGGTGCGCAGGGTCTCGTAGTCGAACTCGACCGTCTCAAAGATGTCGCTGTTCGGCCAGAAGCTGATGGTGGTTCCGGTCTGGTCGGTCTCCTCGCCCTTCGCGAGCGGGGCATCCGGCACACCGTTGTGGAAGGTCTGCCTCCAGACGTTGCGCTGGCGGCGCACCTCAACCTCGAGCTTGTGCGAGAGCGCGTTCACGACGGAGCTGCCGACACCGTGCAGGCCGCCCGAGACCGCGTAGCCGCCGCCGCCGAACTTTCCGCCGGCGTGCAGGATCGTGAGCACGACCTCGACCGTGGACTTCTTCTCGACGGGGTGGATGTCGACGGGAATGCCGCGGCCGTTGTCGACGACGCGAACCGCGCCGTCGGGAAGGATCGTCACGGCGATCGTGTCGCAGTAACCCGCGAGTGCCTCATCGACCGAGTTGTCGACGATCTCGTAGACGAGGTGGTGCAGGCCGCGGGGGCCCGTCGAGCCGATGTACATGCCGGGGCGCTTGCGCACGGCCTCAAGGCCCTCGAGCACCTGGATCTGGTCGGCCCCGTAGCTGGCGTTGTCCTTCTTCTGCTCGTCTGCAGTGCGCTGGTGCGCTACGGCGTCAGGCGTCGGGGTAGCACCGTCGCCCGGAGTCTGGTTCTCGATGGGGTTCTCGGGCGACGATTGTGACATCTGAAGTGGGACTCCTGTCCTGTAAGCCGGGTGTCGTCCTGGGCCGGGCTCCCCTCGGGAAGCTGCCATGGCAACCCTTCGATTCTACCAAGGAACGGCCCCCCAAAGGGTGAATTCCGCCGTCTGAGCGCCTAAATCGGCGCTGCCGGACTGTTTTGCCTCCCTAGCCGTAGGTATCGCGAGGACCGCGCCCCTGAATCGATCTGGGGCCCCGTTTCCATGAAGGGGCGTCCGGTCCCAGGAACTTGACCGACTCGACGCCCGCCTCCGGGAACTCCCGCCCGATGCGAGTGAGGATGTCTCCCCTGATGAGTCGCAGCTGCGTCGCCCACGCGGTCGAGTCGCACCGCACGCTCATGACGCCCTCTTCGATGCCGATCGGTTCCGCGTGCTCTGCCAGGTCTTCTCCCACGATGACCGACCAGGAGGAGAGCAGCTCCGAACGCGCGAGCGGGGAGGTCCAGCCGAGGGTCGTCGTCATGGCATCCATGACCTCGGCGATCCCCCGTGGGTCGCGACCCTTGCCGAAGGGGACGCTTGCCCCCTCCTCGCTGCGGCGCGCCGAGCGCCGGCGCGCATCCCGCGATCGCACGGAACCATCACCGAAGACACGCCGGAATCGCTGGTAGACCTCGATGTGTTCCTGCTCGCGCTCACCGCCCGTGCGCGGATCAACCATTCGAGGTCACCTCATCGTCGAGGATCCGCCCCTGGGCAATGCGAACCGTGTGTGCGCGAAGAGCATCGGGCACATCCTCATAGACCGCGGCCGTGATGAGCACCTGCTCGACCGAGACGACGGCATCCGCCAGCCGTTCCCTGCGCGCCGCGTCGAGCTCAGCAAAGACGTCGTCGAGCACGAGCACGGGGTCACCCGTCGCGGAATCACGTCGCAATTCCTCCACCGAGGCAAGCTTCAACGCAAGCGCGAACGACCACGACTCGCCGTGGCTCGCATAGCCGCGGGCCGGCATGCCGTTGAGACGAAGCAGGAGGTCATCGCGGTGTGGACCGACGAGGGTCACGGCACGTTCGAGCTCGCTTCGACGCAGTCGCTCGAGCGAGGTGCGGAACGCGGATGCCGCATCCGCCGCCGAAACGACGCCGCTGACGCCCGGCTCATCGCCCGCCTCATCGTCATCGCTGCCGGAGAAGATGCTGAGCCGATTCTCCAATTCGGCCGAATGCTGGTCTCCCGCGATCGACACATAGGCGCGCGCAACCTCAGGCTGGAGGCGGGTCACGAGCGCGGTGCGCGCCTCGACGAGTTGGGAACCGAGGTCGATGAGCCGCTCATCCCACACCTCGAGCGTGCTCAGCTGCGAACCCTTCACTCCCGCGGCGCGGGCCGACTTGAGCAGGGTGTTCCGCTGCCGAAGCACCCTGTCGTAGTCGGCGATGATGCCGGCGAACCGCGGAGAGAGCAACACGAGCAGCTCATCCATGAAACGCCTGCGGCCGGACGGTTCACCGCGCACGAGCGCCAGGTCCTCGGGAGCGAACAGGACGCTCGAGAAATACCGCGGCAGCTCACGCGTCTTGATCGCCGAACGATTCACCTGCGCCTTGTTGGCGGAGGAGCGATTCAACTGCACCTCCACCAGCAGCTGGCGTTCACCGTGCGCCAGCTTCGCGCGGATGATGGCGGCATCCTGATCGCGACGGATCAGCGCCTGGTCGCTCGAGACCCGGTGCGAACCCACCGTGCTGAGGTAGCCGAGTGCCTCGATGAGGTTGGTCTTGCCCTGGCCATTGCTGCCAACGAAGAGATTGGCGCCCGGCTCGAGCGCGACTTCTGCGCGCTCGTAGTTCCTGAAGTCGGTGAGGGAGAGGTGGGTGACGAACAACGCTAGCGAAGCAGCAGGTTCGGCTGCAGCAGGTACTTGTAGTTGTCGGCGCCCGGCTGGTCCTTGGACGACTGGCTCGTGATGAGCACGGGGCCCGGCTTGTTGGGGTTCTCGGTGCGCGTGAAGGAGATGCGCACGAACTCCGAGTGCACGGCGCCGAGGCCATCGAGCAGGAACTGCGGCTTGAGCGAGACGACCATGTCGCCACCGTGCAGGTGCGCGTCGATGGTCTCGGATGCCTGGGCCTGCTCGCCGCCGATCGCCTCAAGGGTCAGGCCATCGATCGTGAAGCTGAAGCGGAGGGCCGCCTCCCGCTCCAGGACGAGCGCGACACGGCGGACCGCCTCGACCAACTCGCCCGTGTTCATGACGGCGTAGTTCTCGACCGTTTCGGGGAACAGACGCTTGACGGGCGGGAAGTTGCCCTTGATCAGGAGCGAGGTGACGGTCTTGCGGTCCGCGCTGAAGGCAATGATCTCGCGGTCGTCGGTGTTCGTGATCGCGACCGAGATCGTGCCGCTGTGGCCGAAGGTCTTGCCGATCTCCTGGAGCGTGCGGGCGGGAACGAGGGCGGTGACGCCCTCGGAGAAGTCGCGATCCCCGGAATCCCAGTCGATCTCGCGCACCGCGACCCGGTAACGGTCGGTCGCGACGAGGCTCAGGGTTGTGTCACTGACCTCGAGCTGCACGCCCGTGATGACGGGGGTGACGTCGTCGCGGGATGCGGCGACCGCAACCTGGGAGACCGCATCGGAGAAGGCATCCGCCGGCAGGAGTCCAGACTGCTCGCCGACCTGCGGCAGGGTCGGGTACTCCTCGACGGGCATGCTCAGCAGCGTGAAGTTCGCGGAACCACAGCGCACCGTGATCTTCGACTCCTCCGTGGAGAACTCGACGGGCGCATTCGGCAGTCGGCTCGCGATGTCGGCCAGGAGTCGCCCCGACACGAGGATCGTGCCGGGAGTGTCGACGCTCGCCTCGATCTCGGTCTGGGCCGAGACCTCGTAGTCGAACGACGAGAGCCGAAGGCCGGTGTCGGTCGTCTCGATGAGCACACCGCTCAGGATCGGCAGCGTCGTGCGCTGGGGAAGCAGTTTCACGGCAAACGAGACGGCCTCGCTGAAAACGTCGCGATTCACCTGAAACTTCATGCGATTCCCTTTCGACGCGGAAGTAGACATCCGGGGGCTTAATACTGGCACAGCGCAGGAGAAGCCGGACCGGACGGCGCGAAGGGTTATCTGAGCCCCAAACTTCAATTAATGAACGGTAAAGGCATTAACAGCTGTGGAAACTGTGGATAAGTCGGTGGATGCCTTGCAGCGTCGGAGAACTACACGCGTGTGAGTTGTGGGCGTTCTGTTGAACGGCTGTCGAGAACTCGTCAGCGGAACTTTCGTTTTCGATCGCGATTCCACAGCGAAATTCTTGTCATCCACATCCGCGCGGCGTGTTGTCCACAGTTATCCACAGGCTTTCCACATGTTGAGAAGGCGCGCCAAGTTCTGCTATCGCGCGCTTGCGAACGAGAGTGGAAAGCAGAACGCCGTCACCTAACTCGAGAAGCGGTGGTTCTGCTTGATGCGGCTCGTGAGCTCGGTCACCTGGTTGTAGATCGAGCGGCGCTCCTTCATGAGCTCCGTGATCTTCTTGTTGGCGTACATGACCGTTGTGTGGTCGCGGCCGCCGAAGAGCTGCCCGATCTTGGGCAGTGACAGGTTGGTCATCTCTCGGCAGAGATACATCGCGATCTGCCTGGCCGTCGCGACCGCCTGCGAGCGGGACGAGCCATAAAGGTCGTCGACAGAGAGCTTGAAGTAGGCAGCCGTGTGGTTGATGATCTCCACCGGCGCGATCACGTTGTCATCGTCGAGCGTGATCAGGTCTTTCAACACCGTCTGCACAAGCGAGAGATCGACGGGCGTCTTGTTGAGACTCGAGAACGCCGTGACACGGATGAGGGTTCCCTCGAGTTCGCGGATGTTCGACGAGACCTTCGACGCCATGTACTCGAGGATGTCGTCGGGCACCTGGAGGCGCTCGCTCTGCGCCTTCTTGCGGAGGATCGCGATGCGGGTCTCGAGATCGGGTGCCTGAACATCCGTGATGAGTCCCCACTCGAAGCGGGAGCGCATCCGGTCTTCGAATCCCGTGAGGTGCTTGGGTGGCAGGTCGCTCGTGATGACCACCTGCTTGTTGTGGTCGTGCAGCGTGTTGAAGGTGTGGAAGAACGCTTCTTGCGTCGAGTCCTTGCCCTGCAGGAACTGGATGTCGTCGATCAGGAGGATGTCGATGTCGCGGTAGCGCGACTGGAAGACGGATGCCCTGTTGTTGGCGATCGAGTTGATGAAGTCGTTCGTGAACTCCTCGGAACTCACGTAGCGAACACGGATGCCCGGATACAGGCTCTCGGCATAGTGGCCGATCGCGTGCAGGAGGTGGGTCTTGCCGAGACCGGAGTCGCCGTAGATGAAGAGCGGGTTGTAGGCCTTGGCGGGAGCCTCCGCGACCGCGACAGCAGCGGCGTGGGCGAAGCGGTTCGAGCCGCCGATGACGAAGTTGTCGAAGTTGTACTTGGGGTTGAGCCGTGAATCGGAACGTCGGCCCGTATCGGGAGCTGGGGTTGTCGGCGCCGGCTCCATGAGCGGCTGCTCGTCGATCTCGTCGGCGTGGGCCATCGTGACGTGCGAGATCTCAGGGTTCACAACGATCGCGAAGTTGTTGAGTTCCCATCCGCCGTCGAGATCGGCGATCGCGTTCAGGAGGGGAATTCGGATGCGCTGCTCGAGCATGCCGCGGGTGAGGTCGTTAGGCACCTCGAGGTAGAGGGTGCCGGCCATGATGCCGCGGGGTTCGGCGAGACTGAGGAAGCCCTGGAGCTGCGGAGTGATCCGGTCGTCGTTGCGCAGGGTGTCAAGGATTCGCTGCCAGGCTCCCTGCGTAGGATCGACTGAATCGGTCATCCGGCGCTTCCTCCCCCATCCACGGTCTCAGGTTCCTGCGGGCCCGTGGTGTGCACGGTCTCAATGCTGCAGTTATACACAGGGTTATCCACTGCCTGTGCAGTCACACCACCTTAGTTTGTCTCGGCGGGTCATCCACAAGCACCATTTCGTGGTGTGGATAATGACAGGTTGCTGTGCGCGGTTTGACCGATGCCAAGAAAGAACGTATTTTTAAGCAGTTGACTTCTGCCTTCCGGCACATTCGTCATTCCATGCCCTCGTGAGCGCGCTCACTGGCATGAACGGATGCACGACATCGATTTTTTTCACCCACCTGCGGAGATCCCACCATGAGCAAGAGAACGTTCCAGCCGAACAACCGCCGTCGTGCCAAGGTGCACGGTTTCCGCCTGCGCATGCGCACCCGTGCCGGACGCGCAATCCTCAACGCGCGTCGCCGCAAGGGCCGCACCGAGCTCTCCGCTTAGTCACGACCGGTCCGGTTCGGTGCTGGCTCGAGCCGAGCGGCTCGTCAGCGCCGCCGACTATCGACGTACTGTCCGGCGCGGCCGGCGGGCGTCAAGTGAACTCATGACCGTGTACACGCTCGTGGGTTCTTCCGGCGACACTTCTCGCTTCGGATTCATCGTCTCGAAGGCGGTCGGCAATGCCGTCACTCGCAATCGGGTGCGTCGTCGTTTGAAGGCCATTTGTCACGCCGCGCTCTCCGGAGAAGAGAGCAGTGCTCATGTCGATGCGGTCATCCGCGCTCATCCAGCGTCTGCGACAGCCGAGTTCCAGGAGCTTGAGAGCGATGTCCTCCGCCTACTCGAACGTGGCAGGGCCATCCTCTCTCCGTCGGCGCCCCTGAGCGGGGCGCGATGAAGGCGCTACGTCTGCTCTGGTTGCTTCCGCGCAATGTGTGCGTGGCGATCCTGCACGTCTACCGGGCAGTCATCTCTCCTCTTTATGGGGATGTCTGCCGCTACTACCCCTCATGCTCGGCCTATGCGCTTGAAGCCATCCGGGTTCACGGGGTCGTGAAGGGCATCGGTCTCGGCTCGCTCCGCTTGGCACGGTGCCATCCTTGGGCGGCCGGCGGTGTTGATGACGTCCCACCCCACAGCACGCACGCGGTGCGTCTCAGTCGTTGGGGCTTCGTGCTCGATCTCGAGCACCACTCCCCTGTTCACCACATGCACCAACGAAAGGTCTGATCCAGCACATGGATTTCATAGGCGCGATTCTCTGGCCGATCAAATGGGCCATCGAGGCGATCCTCGTCGCATTCCACACCCTTCTGTCGGCGATCGGGCTCGACCCTGACGACGGTGTGACCTGGGTGCTGGCGATCGTCGGCCTTGTGTTGGTGGTCAGGGCGCTTCTCATCCCCCTCTTTGTGCGACAGATCAAGAGCCAGCGGCGGATGCTCGAGGTATCACCGCAGCTCAAGAAGATCCAGGACAAGTACCGCGGCAAGAAGGACCAGTTCTCGCGTGAGGCGATGTCGCGCGAGACGATGGAGCTCTACAAGAAGACGGGCACGAACCCGCTCAGTTCCTGCCTTCCCCTCCTCATCCAGATGCCGATCTTCTTCGGTCTCTTCTCGGTGCTGCAGAACGCGCAGCACAACGGTGTCGGCGTCGGACTGCTCAACGAGGACCTCTCCACCTCCTTCGGTGAGTCAGTGTTCCTGGGCGCGCCCCTTCGGCTCGCCATCAGCACGGCTGATGGAAACTGGGCGGTCATCGTCATCGCCTCGATCATGGTCATCCTCATGACGGCGTCGCAGTTCATCACGCAGCTGCAGATCATGTCGAAGAACCAGTCGCCCGAGATGAAGAACAGCCCGATGTTCAAGCAGCAGCGCATCCTGCTGTACCTGCTCCCCCTTGTCTTCCTGTTCTCCGGCTTCACCTTCCCGCTCGGCGTCATGTTCTATTGGCTCGTCTCCAACATCTGGACGATGGTGCAGCAGTTCATCGTCATCCGGAACATGCCGACCCCGGGTAGCGAAGCGGCGCTCGCTCGCGAAGCACGTATGGCCAAGAAGGCCCAGCGGCGTGGCATCACGATCGTCGAGGACGAGAAGCCCGCCGTCGAGAAGCCCAAGCCGGCGCAGCGACAGCAGCCCGTCAACCCCAAGAACCGCAAAAAGAAGAAGAAGTAGGCATTCGTGACTGACAACATGGTCCCCGTGAGTGAAGCAACCATCGAAGCGGATGGCGTCGAGCAGACGGCGAGCTCTGTGACGGAGCTCGAAGAAGAGGGCGACATCGCCGCCGACTACATCGAGGAGTTGCTCGATATCACCGACCTCGACGGAGACATCGAGATCGATGTTCGTGGTGGGCGCGCATATGTTTCGGTGACCTCCCCCGAAGACAGCAACCTCCGAGTGCTGGCCAAGACCGAGACGGTCAACGCACTCCAGGAGCTCACGCGTATCGCCGTGCAGACCAAGACCGGAAGCTTCTCGCGCCTGATCCTCGATGTGGGCGGATCACGCGAGGCACGCCAGAAGGAACTGGCGGATCTCGTCGAGCGTGCAGTCGAGCGTATCGAGGCGGGCGCGACATCAGCAGCACTGCCCCCAATGTCCTCCTACGAGCGCAAGCTCGTGCACGACATCGTGGCCGAGAAGGGCCTTACCTCTGAGTCGGAGGGCGAGGGTCGCGACCGCCACACGGTGATTCGGCGCGCCTAGGCTGCGTTTTGTTTCACGTGAAACATTCGCAACGCTGCCCAACCGCCGCCGATGCTGATGTTTCACGTGAAACCTCTGGCCTCGTGTGTACAGCGCAGCTCTATCGCAAGGGCTGCATTGTTTCACGTGAAACATTGGCTGCATCGCCATGGGGACAGCCCAACGACGAAGGACGGATGATATGCCCGACACCAACATCGAGCGCGAGCCCGACGCCGCCGTAGCGCTGTTCGGTGATCGCATCGAACTGGCGCGGAGTTTCGTCGCTGACCTTGGGCAGCGAGGCGAGGAGTTGGGTCTGATCGGCCCGCTCGAGCTCCCCCGTCTATGGACACGACACGTCGTGAACTCAGCACTCATGGCTCCCCTTCTGCGCCCTGGCCGCGTGGGTGACATCGGCAGCGGGGCGGGACTGCCCGGCATCGCGCTGGCGATTGCGCGCCCGGACGTCGAATTCATCCTGATCGAACCGATGGAGAGGCGCGTCGCCTGGCTGAACGAGCAGGTCTCGGCGCTGGGGCTGGACAATGTGGAGGTCGTGCGGGCTCGCGCCGAAGAAGCAAAGCTGAGTCCCTGGCTTGACCAGGCGACCGCACGCGCTGTGAGTGCCCTCGGCAAGCTCATTCCCCTCGTGGCACCCCTCATGAAGTCGGGCGGCGAAGTCCTCTTCTTCAAGGGCGCCAGCGTTGAGAAGGAGATTGAGGCTGCATCCAAAGTCATCCGTCGACATCGCCTGCATGAAATCGAGGTGCTCGTACTCGGTGAGGAGTACGGTACGGAGCCCACTCGGGTGTTTCGGGCTACAGTGGATTGACCCGTTTCCTGGCTTGCGGACTCCGCGAGAGCACCGGCCGGGGCGGCGCGGACAGACGCGAGCCCGACGCGGTGTCCACGACACACTCCCCTCGATAGACCAGAAGGTTTCACGTGAAACATCACGAAAACGGCAGCGGTAGTCCCGAGCTCGACCAACGCGCCCGCGAGGAACTGGAGGCAGCCTTCGCGGTGAGTGGTAGTGGTGACGTCGTGCGTGATCTTGGTCGCACGGAAGAGTCCAACGTCACGAAGGCGGAGGCGGGTCAGAACAAGGTACCCGGTGCCTCAAGCGAACCGAAGACAAAGAAGCCCTCGTCAGCCTCGGCTCTGGGGGGCTTCGCTGACACCCCCCTGGCTCGCGAGCTGTCTGAGATCACCCGTCGCCGACGTGCGCTCGAGTCCGCAGAGCTTCCCCTGCCTGGAACGACGCGCGTGATCACGGTCGCGAATCAGAAGGGCGGGGTCGGAAAGACCACGACCACGGTGAATCTCGCGGCCGCCCTCGCGAAAAACGGCGCCCGCGTGCTCGTCATTGACCTCGATCCCCAGGGAAACGCGTCGACTGCGCTGGGCGTCGAGCATCGCTCCGACACCGTGAGCGTCTACGACGTCATCGTCAGCGACGTCGAAATCGCGGATGTGGTGAAGAAGAGCACTGAAGGGGGCGAGCTGTACTGCCTCCCGGCCACGATTCATCTCGCCGGCGCTGAGATCGAGCTTGTCTCCCTCGTTGCGCGCGAGCAGCGCCTGCGTTCCGCGCTCGACAAGTTCCTAAGCGAGGCGGAAGAGCCCTTCCACTACGTCTTCATCGACTGCCCTCCCTCCCTGGGCCTTCTGACGATCAACGCCTTCGTCGCCGCGCGCGAGGTGCTGATTCCGATCCAGTGCGAGTACTACGCACTTGAGGGGCTCAGCCAGCTGCTTAACAACATCAAGCTGATCGAACGACACCTCAACCCTGAACTCGTCGTCTCGACAATCCTGCTCACGATGTATGACTCCCGCACCAACCTTTCCAACCAGGTGGCGGATGACGTGCGTCAGCACTTCCCCGCTGAAGTGCTTGCCACGCCCATCCCAAGATCTGTGAGAATCAGCGAAGCGCCGAGTTTCGGGCTCAGTGTCATCAGCTACGACACGAACTCGCCGGGTTCGATCTCCTATCTCGAAGCGGCTGCGGAGATTGCCCGCCGGGGCGCTCCCGAAAGCGCCGGCCCGACCAAGTAGCGGCTGGCCCCAAGAACCACCAAGCAACACCAGGACGAACGGAAGCACCAATGGCAGCAAAGCGCACGGGACTCGGCCGCGGCATCGGCGCCCTCATCCCCACCGACGAAGGATCGCCGACTCGACCGGTCGACGTGTTCTTCCCCTCCAGCGCGCGTGCCGCCAGTACTGAGGATGAGACTCCCGGCCTCGCCGAAGTGCCGGGTGCGCGTCTTGCCAGCATCGACCCCAAGAAGGTCGTTCCCAATGCGAACCAGCCGCGCCACGTCTTCGTGCAGGAGGAGCTCGACGAGCTGATCCACTCGATCCGCGAGTTCGGCGTGCTCCAGCCGATCGTCGTTCGCCCGATTGTGGACGCCGATCCCGACGGGCCCGAATACGAGCTCGTCATGGGCGAGCGTCGACTGCGGGCCACCAAGCACCTCGGGCTCGAGAGCATTCCCGCCGTCATCAAGAACACCGCGGATGACGCCATGCTCCGCGATGCGCTCCTCGAGAACCTGCACCGCGCGAACCTCAACCCGCTTGAAGAGGCGTCGGCATACCAACAGTTGCTGTCAGACTTCGGCATCACGCAGGAGCAACTCGCCGAGAGGATCGGTCGCTCCCGCCCTCAGATCACCAACACGCTCCGACTGCTTCGCCTCCCAGAGACGGTTCAGCAGCGTGTCGCCGCCGGTGTGTTGAGTGCCGGCCATGCCCGCGCGATCCTGTCGACCGGTGAGCCTGAGGCGATGGAGCGCCTGGCCGACAAGATCATCAACGAGGACCTTTCGGTGCGTTCTGCCGAGGCAGCGGCTGGCCAGATCTCGAACAAGCCCAAGCGCGCCACCAACCCCACTCGGGGCGGGCGTCAGGGGCAACTCGATGAGATCGCTGAACGCCTGGGCGACCGACTCGACACGCGGGTCAAGGTCACCCTGGGCGCGAAGAAGGGATCGATCGTCATCGATTTTGCGACGGTCGGCGACCTCAACCGCATCCTGGGCGAACTGGGCGACCCGGGCTTCAAGTAGCCTAGAAACCTGCGCTGATCAGGGCTTTTTATGCCCTCGCGTCGCGCAGCGCGGCCTGGCAGAGCGCCAGATATGCCCATCCGACATCGTGTCCTGCGACCTCGAGGGCGCGGGGGAACAGTGACGTCTCGGTGAGGCCGGGCATGACACTAGCCTCGAGGAAGAACGGGGTGCCCGCGCCATCCACCATGAAGTCCATGCGCGAGATGTGACGGAGGCGAAGGGTCTCGTGCGCCGTGATGGCCGCCTCTGACGCGCGGGCTGCGACCTCGTCCGAGATCCGCGCGGGCGTGTAGAACCGCGTCTCCCCCGCGTTGTACCGTGCCTCGAAGCTGTAGAATCCGGAGATCGGCTCGATCTCGACCGGCGAGACAGCGACGGGCCCGTCACCCGTATCGATGACGCACACGGAGATCTCGGTGCCGGCGATCTTCTGCTCCACGAGGGCGACGTCACCGTAGCGGTAGGCGTGCACCATCGCGGTCGCGAGGTCGGCCGGGTCATCGACGATCGTGACGCCCTGTGCGGAACCACCCTGGGCCGGCTTGACGACCACGGGGCCGCTCAGTTCGGCGGAGATACGGTCGAGCACGTTGACCGCCCCGAGGTCACGGAAGGTATCGCGCGACAGTGCGATCGAGCGCGGCGTGGGCACACTTGCCCTGCTGACCAGGGCTTTTGCCGTCGGCTTGTCCCACGCCATGCGCGACGCATCGGCTCGGGAACCGACGAACGGAACACCCACGAAGTCGAGCAGGCCCCGCAGCGAGCCATCCTCTCCCCCGGCGCCGTGGAGCGCGGGCCAAACCACGTCGGGCTGGCGGGATTCGAGGTAGGCGAACAGCGTGGCATCCGGATCGCGCAGCTCGACCGTGACCCCCTGCGAGCGGAGGCTGTCGGCGATGCGACGGCCGGAACGCAGCGAGACATCCCGCTCGTGCGAGATGCCGCCGGCGAGGATCAGTACGGAACTCGGGGTGAACTCGTCCATTGCGATGGGGTTCCTTAGGGTCTTGCGGTGCCTGCGAGGCGCGTCAGTTGATGTTGGGCGGCGGGCTCGTGACGTGGACCGGCTCGACGGCGGGGACCTGCCCCGTGACGACAGGGCCACTCGTCGCGAAGGTCTTGAGCAGCTCGAGCTCGCCGTTGATGACGGAGGTGAGGCGGCGGATGCCCGTGCGAATCGTCTCCTCATTGGGGTAGCAGAACGACAGGCGCATCATCTGGCGGCCGCCCCCGTCAGCGAAGAAGGCCGTGCCCGGCGTGTAGGCGACGAGTTCCTTGACCGCGCGGGGAAGCATTTCCTTGGAATCGAGCGTCGACGGCAGGCGCAGCCAGACGTAGAAACCCCCGTTGGGGACGGTCCATTCCATCTCGGGAAGGTGCTCCTGCAGGGAGGACAGCATGGCGTCCCTGCGCGAGCGGTAGACGTCGCGGAAGGCGTCGATCTGGCCCTTCCAGTCGGAACTACGGAGGTACTCCGTGATCGCGAACTGGCTGAAGGAACTCGGGCACAGGGTCGCGGACTCATTGGCGAGGATCAGCTTCTCGCGGATGGCGTGGGGTGCGAGCGCCCAGCCGACCCGGAAGCCGGGGGCAAAGGTCTTGGAGAAGCTGCCGAGGTAGATTACGCCATCCTCTTCGATCGACCGCATGGCGTGGGGCGGCGGGGTGTCGAAGTAGAGCAGGCCGTAGGGGTTGTCCTCGAGCACCAGGATGTCGTTGGCCTTGCAGATCTCGAGGACCTCGAGGCGGCGTTCCCAGGTGAGCGTGACACCGGCCGGGTTGTGGAAGGTCGGGATCGTGTAGAGGAACTTGATGCGCTTGCCCTCGGCCTGCAGGCGCGCGATCGTTTCGCGCAGCGCCTGGGGGATGAGGCCGTCTTCGTCCATCATGACGTGGGCGACCTCGGCCTGGTACGAGCGGAAGACGCCGATGGCGCCGACATAGCTCGGCGCCTCAGCAAGAATGACGTCACCCGGGTCGATGAAGAGCTTCGTGACAAGGTCGAGCGCCTGCTGCGATCCAGTGGTCACGACGACATCGTCGACGCTGCCCCGGATGCCCTCCAGCGCCATGATCTCGAGGATGTGCTCGCGCAGTTCAGGAGTGCCCTGGCCCGAGCCGTACTGCAGCGCAGTGGGGCCGGAATCGCGCATGACGCGCTCGAGTGAGGAGGTGACGAGGTCAGGCGAGAGCGCCGAGACGTAGGGCATGCCGCCGGCCAGGGAGACCACCTCGGGTCGCGATGCGACTGCGAAGAGCGCTCGAACCTCGGATGCGCTGAGTCCGGCAGTCCGGTGCGCGTAGTGGTCGTACCACGGGTCGAATCTCGTGCTCGACCCGCCCGATGTGGATTCGTGCGGCGTCATGGTGATCCCTTGTCTTCAGGGTGCTGGAATCACTCAAGCCTAAGCGACGAGGGCCCGCACTGCGTTCGCAGGCGGGCCCTCGGGGGTCTCTGTGGGTTGAGTAGCGACGAAGGAGCGTATCGAAACCGATCCGCCGGAGCGCCTGGTTTCAATACGGCGCGGGCGCCTACTCAACCCGCCGGGGTGCGTCAGCCGATGAACTCCGCGAGGTCGGCCTCGAGCGCGGGCTTGGGCTTCGCACCGATGACGGTCTTGACGACCTCGCCACCCTTGAAGACCTTCATGGCCGGGATCGAGGTGATCTGGTACTTCATGGCCGTCTGCGGGTTGTCGTCGACGTTGAGCTTGACGATCTCGAGCTTGTCGGAGTGCTCGGATGCGATCTGGTCGAGGATGGGGGAGACGGCGCGGCAGGGGCCACACCATTCGGCCCAGAAGTCGACCATGATCGGCTTGTCGGAGTTGAGCACCTCGGCTTCGAAGGTGGCGTCGGTCACATCGCGTGCACTGGACATGTCGTTCTCTCTTTCGTCGGGGGAATTCAGGCGTGGGCGGGGCTGAGCGGGGCCTCGGGGATGGGGTCTGCCTCGACGCTGCTCTGCGGCAGCGAGGCGAGGTAGTGTTCGGCGTCGAGCGCCGCGACCGTGCCGGACCCGGCGGCCGTGACGGCCTGGCGGTAGGTGGGGTCGATGACGTCGCCGGCCGCGAAGACGCCGGGCACCGAGGTGCGGGAGCTGCGTCCATCGACCGCGATCGTGCCGGCATCCGTGAGGTCGAGCTGCCCGTGCACGAGGTGCGTGCGCGGGTCGGCACCGATCGCGATGAAGAGGCCGTCGAGGTCGAGCTTCGACTCGCTGCCGTCGGTCGTGTCGACGAGGGTCACACCCGTGAGGCGCTCCTCGCCGAGGATGCCGCCGACGCGCTTGTTGAAGAGGAACTCGATCTTGGGGTCAGCGTGTGCGCGGTCCTGCATGGCCTTGGAGGCGCGGAGTTCCTCGCTGCGGTGGATGATGTAGACCTTGTCGGCGAACTTGGTGAGGAAGGTGGCCTCTTCCATCGCCGAGTCGCCCCCGCCGACGACCGCGATGGTCTTCTGGCGGAAGAAGAAGCCGTCGCAGGTGGCGCACCACGAGATGCCGTAGCCGCTCAGGCGGTCTTCGTTGGGCAGCCCGAGCTTGCGGTAGGCGGAGCCCGTCGCGAAGATCACGCTGAGCGCCTCGTGCGTCTGGCCGCTGCCGAGGGTGACCTTCTTGACGTCGCCGGAGAGGTCGAGCTCGGTCACGTCGTCCATGACGATCTCGGTGCCGAAGCGCTCGGCCTGCTTGCGCATGTTCTCCATGAGGTCGGGGCCGAGGATGCCCTCGGGGAACCCCGGGAAGTTCTCGACATCCGTCGTGTTCATGAGCTCACCGCCGGCCTCGACCGAGCTCGCGATGAGCAGCGGGTTGAGACCACCGCGTGCGGCGTAGATCGCAGCCGTGTACCCGGCGGGACCGGAACCGATGATGATGAGCTGGCGCAAGGCGCCCCCCTTCGAAGATTGTCGTATGCGGTGCAACACATCCTATTCGCCGCCTATTCCGTGATCACCGGGTGTGACGACCGTGACAGGGCGCCTCAGGAACGACGGATGCGACGCAGCGCGACATCACGAACGAGCGCGACATCCGGGTTCCGCAGCAGCAGGAGCACGCCACCGTAGAAGACGCCCATGACGACGGCCACGAGGGCCATCGATGCGATGGCTCCCGGCACGGTCGATAGGGCGAAGGCACGCTCCTCGAAGCCGCCGAGCGTGCGGAATGTGAAGCCGCCGGCGACCGCCGCGATGCCCGCGGCGAGGAGGTACTGCAGGTGGCGCACGAGAAGGAGGCGGCCCCCGAGCGCCCCGATCTTGCGCCGCAGCACGAGGAAGGTGAGGGCGAACTGGGCGAAGAAGGTGAAGGAGGAGACCGCAGCGATGCCGACGCCGATCCACTCGACCGGCAGCGCGGTGCAGGCGAGGAAGCCGACGACGAAGAGCGCCGACTTGGCGACCTCGACGAAGAACACCGTGCGGGTGTCCTCAAGGGCGTAGAAGGTGCGCTGCAGCACGAACACGGCGCTGAAGGGGGCGAGTCCGATCATGTAGACGGCGATGACGGCGGCCATCGCGAGCACGTAGTCGTGCCGGCTTTCGAAGATGCGGGCGAAGGCGGCGGCGACCACGATGAGCACGACGGCGGCGAACATGATGATGAGGCCGATCGCGCGGAGGGAGGCCGAGACATCCGCCTTGACCGCGGGGATGTCGCCCGCCCCTGCGTTCGTGCTCATGCGGGTGAAGAACACGGTGGCGATCGAGACCGCGATGACCGAGTGCGGGAGCATGAAGATCAGCCAGGAGTTGCCGAGGGTCGCGGCGCCCGAGCCTTCCGCCACGGCGAGGCTGGCGGTGCGGGTCTGCACGAGCCCGGCAATCTGCGTCACGAGGATCATTGCGAAGACCCACCCGGCCGAACGCCCCGTCTTGGCGAGGCCGACGCCGCGCCAGTGGAAGTCGGGACGGTAGCGGATGCCGGCCCTGCGCCAGAAGAGCAGCAGCACGAAGGCCTGCGCCGCGATGCCGAGGGTCGCGCTGCCCGCCAGCACCACGATGCGCTCGGTCGTCCACACATCCACGGAACTGTTGACGTCTGCGCCGCCGAACAGCAGCTGGAACGCTATCAGGCCCGCGATCGCGACGACGTTGTTGAGGGCGGGTGCCCAGGCGAAGGGTCCGAAGGCGCCCCGGGCGTTGAGCACCTCACCGAGCAGGCTGTAGAGCGCGTAGAAGAAGATCTGCGGCAGGCACCAGTAGGCGAACACGGTCGCGAGGGCGAGCACCTCGCTCGAGAAGCCGCGTCCGCCGTCGTCGGCCTGCTGCACGTAGAGCGTGACGAGCACAGGGGCGGCGAGCGTCGCGAGCACCGTGACGCCAAGGAACACCGTGATGCCGAGCGTCACGAGCTTGTTGATGAAGCCCGCCCCGCCGTCGTCATGGACGCCGGCGCGCACGATCTGCGGCACGAGCACCGCGCCGAGCACGCCGCCCGCGATGAGCGCGTAGATGTTGTTGGGCAGCTGGTTCGCGACCGCGAAGGCGTCGGCCGAAGCGGATGCCACCTGGCCGATCGTCTGCGCCAGCACGATGGCCTTGACGAAGCCCAGCACGCGGCTGACCATCGTTCCGGATGCCAGCAGCGCGGTCGAACGGCCGACGCTGCGTGGAGCCTTCCCGCCGGGCTCCTCCCCTGCCTCGCTCACTGCGCCTCGCGCCTCTCGCGGCGACGGCGGGCGACCGTCCGGATGATGCCGATGACGAACACAAGCAGCACGATGCCGGCGACGACGAAGGTGAACGCCGTCTCCCATCCCGCCTGCACATTCGTCGTGACATAGAGCGGCGCGCCGATCGAGACCCCGGTCGGGCTCGAGAGGGTGACGACGAGCACGGCCGAGCCATTCGCGATGGACTGCACGGGCACTGCGGCGCGGGCCTGGGACTGCGCCTCGATCGTCACGGGCACACTGTCATCGAGCACGTCGAGCACGGCACGGTTCGCCCACACCTGCACATTCACCGTGACCGGGTAGGGCAGGGTGTTGCTGATCGTGATCGGGATGTCGCCCGTGTCGCTCAGGAGGTTGATCGTGCTGCTGTCGAGCACGTGCACGGAGGACAGCAGTTCGCCCGCCCGCGTGATGAACTCCTGGACGGCACCCTGCCAGTCTGCCGAGGTCTCGACCCAGGCGTTGGAGGCGAGCGCGAACATCCGTCGCCGCTGCTCCCCCGTGATGAGGCTCGGGTCTTCGAGCACGCTCGCGAAGGCGGTCGTCGCGGGCATGGTCTGGAGGGCGCTCTGCAGCGGGGTGATGCGCTCGGCCGGCACGGGACGGTCGACGATGCCGATCTCCGCCGGGTCTTCCGCAAGGGTCCGGGAGAGCGTCGTGAGGGTGATCCCCGGCGTCGTCGAGAGCGCCGTGAGGGTTGCCGCGACGCGGTTGCCGCTGCTCGGGATGTCGCGGTCGAGCGTTGCCAGCACGGTGGCCGAGCCGCCGGTCCACCCAGCGAGTGCCGCGGTGAGCTGTGACATCGAGAAGGTCCACGCGGCCTCCGTCGGCGCCGAGACGGCATCGCGCAGGAAGGCGGAAATGTCGTTGTTGGAGACGAGCACGCGGTGGCCCCCGGCCGTCGCCGATGCGGGGATCGCGTCGCGCGGATAGGAGGCGTTGCTGGAGTCGAGCATGGTCACGGCGTCGCCGAGCCCTGCGAAGACCTCAAGGTCGGCACCGACGACGGTGTCATCGCGCGGCCACACGACGGGGCCGAGCGTGAATGGCAGGTCGACGAGGTCCTCACCCGTCGGCACGACCGGCTCCGCCGGCGTCGTGGGCGAAGGGCTCGGCGAGACGCTGGGGGAGGCGGACGGCGAGGCGGTCGGGCTCTCCTGCACCTCGTTCGGGAAGACCGAGGGGTCGATCACGAAATCCGTGGGCACCGACAGGTCGGTCATCCCCGCCTGGCTGAGGGCCGCAACGTCGGCGTCGGCATAGGCGAGCGAGAAGGTCTCGTTGCTTGAGCCCTGCAGGCGATCAAGCCACTCGACCGCCGACTCGGGAGCGCCCGTGCCCAGAATGCGGATCGAGGCAAGGATCCTTGGGTCGACACCGAGCGCGACAGGCCGGTTGATCACCGCATCCAGCTGGCGCGTGAGCACCCCCGTCGGGGAGGTGTAGAGCTCAAGGTCCTCCGCCGACAGGAGGCTCGTCGAGCCGGCCGGCACCACGATGGGCATCGCCAGGACGAGGTTCGTCGGGGAACCATCGCTTGCGGCGACGCCGGGCGGAGGAGTCTGTGAGGGCGTGGCATCCGGAGTCGCCGAGGACGCGACCGAGCCACTGAGCACGAGGGCGGCGCCGAGGAGGGCCGCGCCCCACCGTGAGGCGAGACGAGTCATTGGCATCGGCCGGCTCCGATCGTGCGCTGGGCCAGCATGCAGTCGATTCTATGGCCGAGACGCCGAGAGACCGGCGGATGCCACGGCCACCGTGCACGGGCGACGGATAGTCTTGACCGATGCACAGCGTCGCCTCGGCAATCACGCGACTCGCGGCCCTGGCCGAGTCGCCGCACGTCTCCCGCCTCGCCGACGCCTTCGCGGCGGCGGGCCACGAACTCGCGCTCGTGGGTGGTCCTGTGCGCGACGCCTTCCTCGGCCGTGAGCTCAACGACCTTGACTTCACGACGGATGCGCGGCCGGAACGCATCCTCGAGATCGTCACCCCGATCTCGA
This sequence comes from Salinibacterium sp., assembly GCA_015234465.1. Taxonomy (GTDB): domain Bacteria; phylum Actinomycetota; class Actinomycetes; order Actinomycetales; family Microbacteriaceae; genus Homoserinimonas. The sequence goes on from JADGNA010000008.1 coordinate 832,306, forward strand.
GCGCCCAGTGGGACATCGGGCGCGCCTTCGGCACGATCGGCGCCGTCGTCGAGGGTCACACGGTCGAGATCACGACCTACCGCACCGACGCCTACGACGGCGAGACGCGCAAGCCCGAGGTCGAGTTCGGCACGAGCCTCGATGAGGACCTAGTGCGCCGCGACTTCACCGTCAACGCCATGGCGCTGCGTCTGCCCCAGCAGAAGCTTGTCGACCCCTCCGGCGGTATGGACGACCTGCTCGCGGCCCGCCTCTCCACGCCGGCCGCCCCCGAGGTGTCCTTCGGTGACGACCCGCTCCGGATGCTGCGTGCCGCGCGTTTCACGTCACAGCTCGGCTTCACCGTGTCCGACGAGGTGCGCGCCGCCATGAGTGCCCTCGCGGGCCGCCTCTCGATCATCTCGGCGGAGCGGGTCAGCGACGAGCTGACCAAGCTGCTCCTGACGGCTTCGCCGCGCGCCGGCATCGAGCTCATGGTCGAGACGGGGCTCGCCGACGAGGTGCTGCCCGAGATTCCCGCGCTGCGGCTGCAGGTGGATGAGCACGCGCACCACAAGGACGTCTACCAGCACAGCCTCACGGTGCTCGACCAGGCGATCGAGCTCGAGGGTTCCCGTGAGCACGAGCCCTCCCCCGACCTCGTGCTCCGCCTCGCGGCCCTCCTGCACGACATCGGCAAGCCGGCGACCAAGCGCGTCGAGGGTGGCGGCGTCGTCACCTTCCACCACCACGATGTCGTTGGGGCGAAGCTCGCGACGAAGCGGCTCAAGGCGCTGCGCTTCGACAAGGAGACGATCCAGTCGGTCAGCAAGCTCATCGAGCTACACCTGCGGTTCTTCGGCTACACGGAGGGCGCGTGGACCGATTCGGCCGTTCGGCGTTACGTGCGCGACGCCGGTAACCACCTCGAACGGTTACATATCCTGACCCGCGCCGACGTCACGACGCGCAACCGCCGCAAGGCCTCGCGCCTCGCGCGCGCCTACGACGACCTCGAGCAGCGCATCAAGGAGCTCGCCGAGCAGGAGGAGATCGCGGCCGTGCGCCCCGACCTCGATGGCGAGCAGATCATGGCGATGCTCGGCATCCGCCCCGGGCGTGAGGTGGGCGAGGCATACCGCTTCCTGCTCGAGCTGCGGCTCGACGAAGGCCCCCTCGGCGAGGAGGAGGCCGAGCGCCGGCTGCGCGCGTGGTGGGCTGCGCGGGGGGTTGAGTAGCGACGAAGGAGCGTATCGAAACCCGGACTAACGCGGTCCCGGTTTCGATACGGCCCTGACGGGCCTACTCAACCCGCGGTCGTGTCCTGGATGAACTGCTCGAGCATCTCGCGGGCCACCGGGTCGGGGTACTGCTTCGCTGGTGACTTCATGAAGTAGGCGGATGCCGCCTCGACGGGTCCGCCGTGACCCGCATCCATCGCAAGCTTCGCCGCCCGCACCGCGTCGATGATGACACCGGCAGAGTTGGGAGAGTCCCACACCTCGAGCTTGTACTCGAGGCTCGTGGGCGCGTTGCCGAAGCCGTGGCCCTCGAGGCGCACGAACGCGAGCTTGCGGTCGTCGAGCCACGGCACGTGGTCGCTCGGGCCGATGTGCACGTGCTCCGCCCGGATCTCCTGGTCGACGTTGCTCGTGACGGCCTGCGTCTTCGAGATCTTCTTCGACTTGAGTCGCGAACGCTCGAGCATGTTCCTGAAGTCCATGTTGCCGCCGACGTTCAACTGGTAGGTGCGGTCGAGCACGAGGCCCCGCTCCTCGAAGAGGCGTGCGAGCACGCGGTGGGTGATCGTCGCACCGAGCTGGCTCTTGATGTCGTCGCCGACGATGGGAACGCCCGCATCCGTGAACTTCTTCGCCCACTCGGGGTCGCTCGCGATGAAGACGGGAAGCGCGTTGACGAAGGCGACGCCCGCATCGATCGCCGCCTGCGCGTAGTGCTTCGCCGCCTCCTCGGAACCGACGGGGAGGTAGCAGACGAGCACGTCGGCGCCCGAGTCGCGGAGGGACTGCGCCACATCGACGGGTGCGGCATCCGATTCCTCGACCATCTCGCGGTAGAACTCACCGAGGCCGTCAAGGGTCGGGCCGCGCAGCACCGTCACGCCGGTCGGCTCGACGTCGGCGAACTTGAGGGTGTTGTTCTCGCTCGCCCACATCGCATCGGCGAGGTCGACGCCGACCTTGGCCGCGTCAACATCGAAGGCGGCGACGAATTCGATGTCGCGCACCGCGTACTGGCCGAAGCGAGTGTGCATGAGCCCTGGGATCGTCTCGGCATCATCCGCGTCCCTATAGAAGGTGACGCCCTGGATGAGGGAGTTGGCACAGTTGCCCACGCCGGCGATAGCGACCCGAATCGACATGACGATATTGCTCCTTGCTGGTGATGGAATTACATGACTACACTAGACAGGTTGTGTGCGTGCCTCGATCCGAGGCCTCCGCAGGCAACGACATGCACATACCCTCCTGTCACAGACCGTCTGTGGCCGTTTTCAGTCCAAAGGAGGTGGGTTAGTCATGCATCAGTACGAACTCATGGTGATTCTCGATCCCGAGATCGATGAGCGCACCGTGGCACCCAGCCTGGACAAGTTCCTCAACGTCATTCGCAATGACGGTGGCTCGATCGACAAGGTCGACGTCTGGGGCAAGCGCCGGCTGGCTTACGAGATCAACAAGAAGGCCGAGGGCATCTACGCCGTCGTCGAGATGACCGCCAACGCTTCGGCAACGGTCGAGCTCGACCGCCAGCTGAAGCTCAGCGAGGCCGTCATGCGCACCAAGGTGCTCCGCGCAGAGGAAGCGATCGCTCAGGTCGCCGCCGCCGCGAAGCTCTCCGAGGAGAAGGCCGCCCGCAAGGCTGCCGCCGCCAAGTCCGCACCGGCCGCCGACGCGAAGAGCGAGTAGCCCATGGCCGGCGAAACCGTGATCACCGTGGTGGGCAACCTCACCGCCGACCCGGAGCTGCGGTACACGCAGAACGGACTCGCGGTGGCGAACTTCACCATCGCCTCCACTCCTCGCACCTTCGACCGTGCGAGCAATGAGTGGAAGGACGGCGAGGCGCTCTTCCTGCGGGCAAGCGTGTGGCGCGAATTCGCCGAGCATGTCGCAGGATCCCTCACCAAGGGCTCACGCGTCATCGCCACCGGTCGCCTGAAGCAGCGTTCCTACGAGACCAAGGAAGGCGAGAAGCGCACGAGCTTCGAGATCGAGATCGACGAGATCGGTCCGAGCCTGCGCTACGCCACCGCTCAGGTCACCCGCACCTCATCGTCCCGCGAAGGCGGCGGCGGTGGCTTCGGCGGGCAGCGTGGGGCTGTCGCTGACGAGCCGTGGGCAGCCGCGGCGCCGTCGTCGGCGAACTCTGGCGGGGATGTCTGGAACACCCCCGGCAGCTTCAGCGACGAGACACCCTTCTAGACCTCGCCCACGGCGCACGGTCACGAAACCAAACCCTAAGGAATAACCATGGCAGGAAAGAGCAGCGGCGACCGCCGCAAGCCCCTCCGCAACAAGGGTGGCAAGAACGCCGCCCCCGCGAAGTCCATTCGCGTCGGCGTCATCGACTACAAGGATGTCGCCACCCTCCGCAAGTTCATCTCGGAGCGTGGAAAGATCCGCGCCCGTCGTATCACCGGTGTCTCCGTTCAGGAGCAGCGCCTCATCGCACGTGCCGTCAAGAACGCGCGCGAGATGGCACTGCTTCCCTACGCCGGCTCGGGCCGTTAAGGAGCATCGAAATGTCAAAGCTGATTCTGACGCATGAGGTCACCGGCCTCGGCGCTCCTGGCGACGTCATCGAGGTCAAGAACGGGTACGCCCGCAACTACCTCGTGCCGCAGGGCCTCGCCGTGAACTGGAGCCGCGGTGGCGAGAAGCAGGTCGAGCAGATCAAGGCCGCCCGCGCTGCGCGCGAGCACGCCACGATCGAGGAGGCCAAGGACCTCAAGCTCAAGCTTGAGGCCAACAAGGTCAAGCTCGCGATCAAGGCTGGCAAGGAGGGCCGTCTCTTCGGGTCGGTCAAGAACTCCGACATCGCCGACGCAGTCGCCGCCTCCGGGCTCGGCACTGTCGACAAGCGCAAGATCGAGATCACCTCTCCCATCAAGGTGACGGGCGAGCACGAGGCGACCGTTCGCCTGCGTGACGACCTCGTTGCCACGATCACCATCCAGGTGGTTGCAGCGAAGTAGTCCTTTCGAGGATCGCGATGGCGGTGGGCCTCTGCCCGCCGCCATCGTCGTTTTAAGGTGCGAAAGCGCGCCTGAGTCGGGGCGTTTTGTATCGGGTTTCTCACCCCCGTGTCAAGCACTTTCAACAGCTGGGGTGTGGATTATTCCAAACCCTCAACCCGAACTCTAAACAACTTTCTACACACATGGTGTGAAAAGCAAAAGCCCAGATCAGACGGACGTTAACGGAGTATATCCGCAGACTTCCCACAGGTCCATCCACAACTTGTGCACACGTCGCACGGCGTTTCTCCCGGGTTTCCCACAGAGTTATCCACAGGCCGGGTTGTGGAGGGTGATGGGGCTTCCTAGCCTTGGTCGGCGGGATGCACCCGACCCGCCACGAGACAGTGCCACGGCACCTGCCCCGCACCCGAAACATCCGCCCTCGGCTCCAAGGCGCGCCGAGGATGTCGGCAGTCTGCGGTACGACTGGGACGCAAGAGAACAACGAGAGGTGAACGATGTCTATAGCCCACCTGGGGCTGGCCGGCTCGTCGACCGAGAGACCCGACGACCCGCGTTCCTCCGAGCGCACTCCGCCTCACGATCTCCTCGCAGAGCAGAGCGCCCTCGGCGGCATGATGCTCAGCAAGGATGCGACGGCCGACGTCATCGAGTCGGTGCGCGCTGTGGACTTCTACATCCCCAAGCACGAGATCATCTTCGACGCGATCCTCAGCCTCTACTCGCACGGAGAGCCGACCGACGTCATCGCGGTCACGGATGAGCTGACGAAGACGGGGCTCATCGGCCGTGCCGGCGGAGCCGAGTACCTCCACACCCTCACGGGCGTCGTGCCGACGGCCGCGAACGCCGGCTACTACGCCGCGATCGTCGCTGAGAAGGCGGTGCTGCGGCGTCTCGTCGAGGCCGGCACCCGCATCGTGCAGATGGGCTACGCGAGCGAGGGCGAGGTCGTCGACCTCGTCAACAATGCGCAGGCCGAGATCTACAACGTCACGGGCGGCGTCGAGGCGGAAGACTTCGTGCCGCTCACCGTGGCCGTCGAGACGGCGATCGACGAGATCGAGGCAGCCAAGGGCAGCGACGGCTCCATGACAGGCGTGCCAACAGGCTTCGCCGAACTCGACGACCTCACCAACGGCTTCCACCCAGGGCAGATGATCATCGTCGCCGCCCGCCCCGCGCTCGGCAAGTCAACGCTCGCGCTCGACTTCGTGCGTGCGGCATCCATCAAGCACAACGTGCCATCGGTCGTCTTCTCCCTCGAAATGGGACGCTCCGAGATCGCCATGCGCCTGCTGTCGGCCGAGGCGTCCGTGCCCCTGCAGAGCATGCGCAAGGGCACCGTCGACGCACGCGACTGGACCACGATCGCCTCGACTCGGGGCCGCATCAACGATGCGCCCCTCTTCATCGACGACAGCCCCAACATGACGCTCGTCGAGATTCGAGCCAAGTGCCGCCGGCTCAAGCAGAAGCACGGGCTCAAGCTCGTCGTGATCGACTACCTGCAGCTCATGACCTCGGGCAAGAAGGTCGAGTCGCGACAGCAAGAGGTCAGTGAGTTCTCGCGAGCCCTCAAGCTGCTCGCGAAGGAGCTCCAGGTGCCCGTCATCGCCCTCTCCCAGCTGAACCGTGGTCCCGAGCAGCGCCAGGACAAGATGCCCGCCATCAGCGACCTGCGCGAGTCCGGCTCGATCGAGCAGGACGCCGATATGGTCATCCTGCTCCACCGCGAGAGTGCCTATGAGAAGGAGAACCCGCGCGCGGGCGAGGCCGACCTCATCGTCGCGAAGCACCGTAACGGCCCAACCCGCACGGTCACGGTCGCGTTCCAGGGCCACTTCTCGCGCTTCACCGACATGGCACCGATGTAGCGGTCGCCGTGACCGATATCGAGATGGCGCCCATCGCCGCCGGCACCGTCGTGATGCACGATGCGCGCCGGAAGCTGCGCTGGAGCGTGGACCTCGAGCCCTTCGAGATCGGCGTCTATCCCGTCACCGAGGCGCAGCTCGGGGAACTGCTCGGAGAGACCGCCCAGCTCCCGCAGCGGCCCGCCGTCGAGGTCAGTTGGCTTCGTGCCGTCCGCTTCTGCAATGCGGCATCCGAGTGGGAGGGGCTCGACCCCGCCTACTCCGTCGACGGCGAGGATGTCACGTGGCACGTCGACTCCGACGGCTACCGGCTGCCGACCGAGGCCGAGTGGGAGCACGCCTGTCGCGCCGGTTCGACGGGAGCGCACTACGGCCCGCTCACGGAGGTCGCGTGGACGAGCGCCGATGGCGTCAGCAGCGCGCAGCCCGTCGGTGGGAAGCATCCGAATCTCAACGGCCTCTTCGACACCCTCGGCAACGTCTGGGAGTGGTGCTGGGACCTCCTCGACCCGGCGCGGTATGGCTCCTACCGCGTGTTTCGCGGCGGGGGCTTCGCCGACGATTCGTGGAGCGTGCGCGCCTCGGTGCGCCGGGGCGGAGCGCAGGGCATGCACCACGACGACCTAGGATTCCGTGTCGCCCGCGGCGGCTTCGACGCGACGGATGCCGCGCAGGGCTGGTCGGCGACCGCCGACCGCGAGCGGGCCGTGCTCGACGGCCCCCTGCCGCCCGGTTGGACGCCACTGCGCTGACGAGCGCGACATCCATCCCTTGCAGGGAGTCCCCTGACAGGCCCTTGCAGGCCCGGCCCGATGGGACGAGCGTGGAGCCATGGACAAGGACAATCGCGAAGACTTCGACAAAGACGAGGTCAAGGAGGTCGCGCCAGACGTGGACCCCGAGACCAAGACGGATGAAGAAGGCACCCCCGTCGAGAACCCGTCCGGTTGAGGCAGACAAGGAGCCCAGCATGAGCGACAAGAACGAGAAGCCGGAGACCCCGGAGCACTTCGATGAGCCCGGGGACAACACGGTCGAGAACAGCCAGGACGAGATGGGCGGCGGCTACGGCGGGCCGGCACCCGTGAATCCGGAGGACGAGCAGGCGTAGCGCTCGGCCGCACGCGGAGGAGCCCCAGTCGTGCGCCGGTAGACTGGCGTGGTCCCGCCCGCAGGAAGAAGCCCCGTGTCATCACGCCAGAACCCGGCCACAGCCAAGGCCGTCACCGCCGCCTACTGGCCGGTGCCGCTCACGCGCGCCGTCGTTGCGCTCGCGGTGGGCCTCGCCGTGACCTTCCTTGCCGACCACTCCCCCCGCGTCGGGCTGATCGCTCTCGGCGTGCTGGGCCTCGCCGGCGGTCTCGTCATCGCGCTGCTCGGGCGCGGCCGGGTCAGTGACCTGACGGTCTCCCGGATGCTGACGGGGCAGGGCGCGCTCTCGGCCCTCATCGGCGCAATCTCCCTCACGCTTGCATTCACGGGTGCCGGCCTCGGTTCACTCCTGCTGCTCGCGACGCTCTTCGCGGTGCTCACGGGCGCGCTCGAACTGTATGCGGGCATCCGCACCCGTCGCACGGTCGGCCGTGAGTGGATCACGGTGGGCGCTGGCACGATCGTCTTCGCCCTCGTGCTGCTGATCGCGCCCCTCGACAGCATCGCCGTCGTCGGATTCATCGGCGCCTACGGCATCATCCTCGGCGTCTACCTCATGATCGCCGCATTCTCACTGAAGTGGGCGCAGGGCGAGACCGCCGCCGCCACACCCCCAAGCACAGGAGCAACACGATGAGCCAGCCGAGCCGCAAAGACGTCATGCGGCCCTACGAGTACCTCGGGATCGCGGCCGTGCTGGCCCTCTTCTGCGGGATCATCGCCCTCGCCACGACGCGCGACCCCATCGTCGCGGCCATCGGTTTCGGGGCGGTCTTCATCCTCGCCCTCATGACGCTCGCGCTCCTCGCGATGGCGATCAAGCCCGACGAGAAGGAACTCAGCGACCTCGAGGACCAGGACCGCAAGCAGGGCCCCAAGCTGCACTGAGCGGATGCGCATCCGCTCGACCCCTGATGTCGAGTCCTGAGTGCCGAGCGTTCTGAGCGCCGAGCGTTCTGAGTGCCGAGCACCGGCGCCACCGCTCAGGGCGTTCGCGCCGGTGCTCGACACTCGTCTCGAACTCAGCCGTTGAGCCGGTCGACCAGTTTCGAGGCGAGCCCCGTGTAGTCGTGCGGGGTCAGGGCCCGCAGGCGCGCCTTCGCCTCATCGCCGATGTCGAGCCCGTCGACGAACTCCACGAGCTGCTCCTGGTCGACGCGGTTGCCGCGCGTGAGCTTCTTCAGCAGCGCATAGGGATCGCTGATGGCGCTGCGGCCGGCCGTGACCTCGGCGCGCACGACCGTCTGGATCGCCTCCGCGAGCACCTCCCAGTTGCCATCGAGGTCGGATGCGAGCCGCGCCTCGTTGAGATTGATCTCGGCGAGCCCGCGCTGGATGTTGTCGATCGCGAGCAGGGAGTGGCCGAAGGCGACACCGATGTTGCGCTGCGTCGTCGAGTCCGTGAGGTCGCGCTGCAGCCGTGAGGTCACGAGCGTCTGCGCGAGGGATTCGAGCAGCGCCCCCGCGATCTCGAGGTTTGCCTCCGCGTTCTCGAAGCGGATGGGGTTGATCTTGTGCGGCATGGTCGAGGAACCAGTGGCCCCCTCGACCGGGATCTGCGTGAAGTAGCCCATAGAGATGTAGGTCCAGACATCCGTGCACAGGTTGTGGAGGATGCGACCCGCGTGGTTCATGGCCTGGTAGAGCTCGGCCTGCCAGTCGTGCGACTCGATCTGCGTCGTGAGCGGGTTGAAGGTGAGGCCGAGGCCCTCAACGAACTGCTGCGAGAGGGTGGGCCAGTCGAGGCTCGGCTCCGCGATCGCGTGCGCCGCGAAGGTGCCCGTCGCCCCGCTGAACTTGCCGAGGTACTCGACGGCCTCGATGCGACGGATGACGCGGCGCAGGCGGTGCACGAAGACCGCGAGTTCCTTGCCCATCGTCGTGGGGGTCGCGGGCTGACCGTGGGTGAGGGCGAGCATCGGCACGTCGCGGTGCTGCTCGGCCCGTGCGGAGAGCGTGTCGACGAGGGTCGTGAGCCTCGGCATCCACACGCCTTCGACGGCCGCGCGCACCGTGAGCGCGTAGGAGAGGTTGTTGATGTCCTCGCTCGTGCAGGCGAAGTGGGTGAGCTCTGCGATGCTGTCGAGGCCGAGGCGGGTGAGCTGCGCCCGCACGTAGTACTCGACCGCCTTGACGTCGTGGCGGGTGACGGCCTCCTCGCGGGCGAGCGCGTCGATCGCCTCCTGGTCGAAATCGGTGACGACGGCGCGCAGCGCGGCCTTCTGCTCATCGCCGAGCGACGTCGAGCCGAAGAGTGAGCGGTCGGTGAGGAAGATCAGCCACTCGACCTCGACCTGCACGCGCGCCCGGTTGAGGCCCGCCTCGGAGAGGTGCTCACCGAGGTCGCTCACGGCGGCGCGGTAGCGACCGTCGAGGGGGCTGAGGGGCTGGAGGGGTAGGTGGGTCATGAAACTCCTCGCCGGAGGGCCGGCTCTATCTGGCGGAACAGTGCCGCGCTTGCCTGGTGGATCATCCTCAGCACCCTGTCGAACAGGGCCGCGTCGGAATAGTAGGGGTCGGGAACGTCGACGAGATGCTCGTCGGGGTCGAAGCTGAGCAGCAGGTGCACCTTGCTGCGGTCGGCGGGGGTCTGCGCCCAGTTCTTGAGGATGCGTTCCTGGCTGCGGTCGAAGGCGACCACGAGGTCGAACTGCTGGAACCAGTCCGGGTCGAACTGCCGCGCGCGGTGCGAGGCCCCGTCGTAGCCGTGCTCGCTCAGCGCCGTCAGGGTGCGGGTGTCGGACCGCTCGCCAACATGCCAGTCGCCCGTGCCGGCCGACATGACGGAGATGAGCGAGTCGCATCCGGCTCTGCTCACGATGTCACGGAACACAGTCTCGGCCATGGGAGACCGGCAGATGTTGCCCGTGCACACGAAGCAGATACGAAAGAGCGCCGAATCGTCAAGTGGCCGCTCGAAGCTCATGCCGCTCATTGTCTCGCAGTTCTTGCCGGGCCGCAGCAGCGGGCTTCCTCCCCAGCCGACGGATGCCGCGGCTCTCCCCCGCTCACACGTCGCCGCATCAGAGCCAGCTGCTCCCTCGGCAGGCTCGGGGGACGCCAACGACAGGGAGAACCCGGGTGGATCGCATCCTCGAACTGCAGAAGAACATCATCGCGAACGAACTGTCTCGCCTTGAGGAAGCGAGAGCTGGGCTGCCTCCCCTCGCCGACGGCGAGTGGCTCGGGCCGGCCCACAGTGCCTACCTGGTGTGGCTCGCGAAGATTCACTGTGATGCGGGTGAGGTGCGCGACAGCCTGCGCACCGCGTTGAGTGACGCACGCCGTTCCGTCGAGACGACCGGCGGATGCTGATGGCAGGCGACCTCACCGTCTTCGGGGGAGGCACAACCCGCGTGGCGACCGAGGAGCTCTCGGCGAACGCGACGCGGCTGCGCGACTTCGCCCGCGCGACTCAGGGCATCCGCATGCGCCTCGCGATGCTTGATGGCGCCATCAACCCCGGACTGCTCGCGGCGATCGACGCCCCCATGTCGGCGGCGCGCGCGAACGAAACTGTCGACGACTGCCTGACCGCGCTGTGGTTCTCGTCCCTCGGGGCCGAGGCCCTGGCAATGGCATTGGATGCCGCGGCCGGGGCCTATGGCATGGCGGATGCCGCGAGCGACGCCATACTGCGCAGCATGGCGGGCAGGATCGCCCACACCGTCGGGCTCCTGTGGCCGTTCGCGCTTGCCGCGTCGACTCCACTCGCGCTCTTCGCGTTCGGAGCGTGGCAGAGCGCGTCCGAAACGCAGCGGCAGGATGCCCTCACCTGGGTCACCTCCCACAGGGGCCTGCTGAGCGACCCCCGATTCGTTGAGTTCGTGCGCCTCGCCGTCTCGAGTGCCGACGAGTTCGGCGCCGGAGTCGCGGGCATCCCATGGGAGGTCACCGCCCTCCTCGGCGATGAAGCCCTCGGGATACTCGGATTCTCCACCACGGTCGCGACAGTGACAGGGATCGCCCGAATGACGGGGCACCTCAGCGAGACGCCGGTCAAGGTCGAAGCGCGAAAGGCGCAGACCACCGAACCCGCAAGCTCGTTCGAGGAACTCGCGGGGCGTGTCCCCGACGGTGAGGAGCAGATCCGCATCGAACGCGTCGCTGTGCCGGACGGACCGGACTCCTACTTCGTCTACCTCGGCGGCACGCGCGATGGCTCGCTGCTCACCGGCGGAGAGGCATTCGACATGGCGAGCAACCTGGGAGCGCTCGCCGACGACTCGCGATTCGAGATGGGGGATGCGGGCTCGAAACGGGCTCTCCACGCGGCGATGCTTGCGGCCGGAATAGGCCCGGAGAACCCGGTGGCGTTCATCGGCTACTCGCAGGGTGCGGCCGTCGCGCTCGACTCCGCCAATGACGGGATCTTCAACGTGAAGGCCGTGTATTCACTCGGCGGACCGACCGGGGAGATCACTGTGCCCGACGGTGTGGCATACCTCGCGCTGGAGCACGAGGAAGACATCGTTCCCGCAGTGGGCGGCGTGCACCGCGACCGCGACACGATCGTGGTGCGGGCATCCTCCTTCGACGGAGCCGAGCCGGAAGGCAACGCGCCGCTCCCAGCCCACGATCTCGGGCGGTATCGCGAGACCTCAGCGCATCTCGACAGTGCGCACGACCAACGCGTGAGGGACTTCGGAGGGAACCTGCACGGGATGCTCGCGGGCGCTACCGCTGTCGAGTCCCAGCTCTGGCACGCACGGCGGGTGGCCCCGTGAGCAGCGTCAGCGCTTCGCGCTCTTGCCGACGACGGGGCGAACGACGATCGAGATGATCCAGCCGAGGAAGGCGAGCACGAGCGCGCCGAGCACGCCCCACCAGAAGCCGTCCACGACGAGACCGAAGCCGATTCCCTCCGAGATCCACGCCACGAGCAGGAGGAGCAGGGCATTCACGACGAGCGAGATCAGGCCGAGCGTGAGGATGTAGAGGGGAAACGCGACGATGCGGATCAGGTTGCCGATGATGCCGTTGACGACGCCGAAGATGAGCGCCACCAGGAGGAAGGTCAGCAGGGTCGCCGTCGTGTCACCCGGCTCGAACGACACGACATCGACCCCCGCGACGATGAGCGTCGTCAGCCAGAGAGCGAAGGCATTGATGAGGAGCCGCACGAGGAAACGCATGGCTCCACTATCCCAGTGCCCGGTTGGCGAGGCAATGACACCCAGGGGGCAGGCCGGGAGCAGCGGGCCACCGAACAATAGAGTTGACGACGTGAGTCGCCCCGAGAGCAGCCCCGTCCGCATCCGCCCCGAGATCCTGCAAGCCGTCGCCTACCAGCAGGGCAAGCCGGCGCCCGCGGATGCCTTCAAGCTGTCGTCGAACGAGAACCCGTACCCGACGCATCCGGCGGTCATGGCGGCGATCGCCTCGACCGAACCCAACCGCTACCCGGATGCCCTCGCGGGCGGCGTGCGCGCGAGGCTCGCCGAGCGCTACGGCGTCGACCTGGGGCGGGTGCACGTCGGCTCGGGTTCCGTCGCCGTGCTGGCGCAGCTCATCTCCGCCGTCGCGGGGCCGGGGGACGAGGTGCTCTACGCCTGGCGGTCCTTCGAGGCCTACCCGGGGCTCGTGACGGTGGCCGGAGCGACGAGCGTCATGGTGCCGTTGCGCGCAGACCAGGGCCACGACATCGACGCCATGAGCGCCGCGATCACCCCGCACACGCGCGCCGTGATCGTCTGCTCCCCCAACAACCCCACGGGAACCATCGTCACCCGCGAGGAGTTCGAGCGGCTCATGGCGGCAGTGCCCGCCGACGTGCTCGTCATGCTCGACGAGGCCTACATCGAGTTCGTGGCCGATGACTCCGCCGTGCGTGGGCCGGAGTTCCTCGACCGGTACCGCAACCTGGTCGTGCTGCGCACCTTCTCCAAGGCCTACGGCCTGGCCGGCCTCCGCATCGGGTACGCCCTCGGGGACCCGGTCGTCCTGGGAGCCGCGCGCACGGCCGCGATCCCGCTCTCCGTCACGGAGGCGGCACAGCGCGGGGCGCTCGCCGCCCTCGACCACGAGGGCGAGCTCCTCGAGCAGGTGCGCGAGCTCGCCGAGCGCCGCGACGAGGTTTGGCGACGACTGGACGAGATGGGAGCTCCCGTGCCGCAGCCGCACGGAAACTTCGTGTGGTTCCCGGCTTCCGGCGCCGCGGCATCCGTCGCCGAGGTGTTCCTGCGCCACGGAATCGTCGCCAGGGCACTCGGCGATGACGGCGTCAGGGTGACGATCGGCGAGGCCGAATCTGTTGAGAAACTCCTAAGCGCCGCGCGGGAGGTTGTGGAGAACCTAGCAACGGGGTCACAGGGGCCCGCGTTAGATTAGATGCTTGCCGCCCGCGAGCGGCTCCCGCCGCTCGCCCCAGCGGCACACGCACCGAAGCTCACGACACAAGGACAGCGAGGTCAGCGGCATGGCACAGACGGAAGACATGGTGCAGTTGCTGACCCCTTCAGGGGAGCTCGCCACGAGTGGCGTCGCCGCCGAATACCTGCAGTACGTCGAGGCGCTCAGCGACGAGGATCTCCGCGGATTCCACCGCGACATGGTCAGGAGCCGGGCCTTCGACACGGAGGCGGAGAACCTCCAGCGCCAGGGCCAGATGGCACTGTGGCCGCCGAACCGTGGGCAGGAGGCCGCCCAGGTCGGCTCGGCCCGCGCCGCCCGCCGCCAGGACCACATCTTCCCCGCCTACCGCGAGCACGCCGTCGGCATGATCCGCGGCCTTGACCCGCTCAAGCTCATCGAGATGATGCGCGGCAACAGCCACGGCGGGTGGGACCCGGCCGAGACCGGCAACTTCCACCTCTACACGCTCGTGATCGGCTCGCACGCCCTCCACGCGACCGGCTATGCGATGGGCATCGGCCTCGACGGCAAGACCGGCACGGGGGATGCCGAGCGAGACGAGGCGGTCATCGTCTACTTCGGTGACGGCGCGACCTCGCAAGGCGACGTGAGCGAGGCCTTCGTCTTCGCCGCGAGCTACCAGACGCCGCAGGTCTTCTTCATCCAGAACAACCAGTGGGCGATCTCGGTGCCGGTCAGCGTGCAGTCGCGCATCCCCCTCTACCTCCGCCCGCGCGGCTTCGGCATCCCGAGCGTGCAGGTCGACGGCAACGACGTGCTCGCGAGCTACGCCGTCTCCGCGAAGCACCTCGACGACGCCCGCGCCGGCCGCGGCCCGAGCCTCATCGAGGCGATGACCTACCGCATGGGCGCACACACGACCTCCGACGACCCCACGAAGTACCGCACGAACGACGAGACGGAGTCGTGGCTCGCCCGCGACCCCATCGCGCGCTTCGAGTCCTACCTTCGCGGCCGCGGCGAGTCCGACGCCTTCTTCGCGAGCGTCGCCGAGGAGGCCGCCGACCTGGCGGCGGATGTGCGACGGCGCACGCTCGAGCTGCAGGCGCCACCCGCATCCGTCGCCTTCGAGCACGTCTACAGCGAGCCCCACCCGGTGACGCAGTCGCAATACGAGTGGCTGCGCGAATACGAGGCATCCCTCGGAGGTGACGCATGAGCCAGCACGGCACCATGACCGACAAGGGGGCGGATGCCGCGACCCTGACCGAGCGCGACATCCAGGAGCTCCCCCTCGCCAAGGCCCTCAACGCGGGCCTGCGCAAGGCGATGGAGGACGACGACCGCGTGCTCCTCATGGGTGAGGACATCGGACCACTCGGCGGGGTGTTCCGCGTCACGGAGCACCTGCACCGCGACTTCGGGCCGAAGCGCGTCATGGACACGCCACTCGCGGAGTCCGGCATCATCGGCACCGCGATCGGCCTCGCCATGCGCGGCTACCGGCCCGTCTGCGAGATCCAGTTTGACGGCTTCATCTTCCCCGGCTTCGACCAGATCACGACCCAGCTGGCCAAGATGACGAGCCGCCACCAGGGCGCCGTCACGATGCCGGTCGTCATCCGTGTGCCCTACGGCGGACACATCGGCGCGGTCGAGCACCACCAGGAGAGCCCCGAGGCCTACTTCGCCCACACGGCCGGCCTCCGACTCGTGAGCCCCAGCACTCCCCACGACGCCTACTGGATGATCCAGGAGGCGATCGCAAGCAACGATCCAGTGATGTTCTTCGAGCCGAAGAGCCGCTACTGGCACAAGGGTCCCGTCGATCTCAGTTCCAACGTCGCCGCGCTGCACTCGAGCAAGGTCGTGCGCACGGGCGAGGACGTCACGCTCGTCGGGCACGGAGCCATGGTCAACGTGCTCATGCAGGCGGCGGAGATCGCGGCGGGCGAGGGCACGAGCATCGAGGTCGTCGACCTGCGCTCACTCTCCCCCATCGACTACGCGCCCATCATCGAGTCGGTGCGCAAGACGGGCCGGCTCGTCGTCGCATCCGAGGCGCCAGGTTTCGTCAGCATCCCCTCGGAGATCGCCGCAACCGTGACCGAGCAGGCCTTCTACTCGCTCGAGGCGCCCGTGCTGCGGGTCTCGGGCTTCGACGTGCCCTTCCCGCCGGCCAAGCTCGAGACGGCCTACCTGCCCGACCCCGACCGCGTGCTCGAAGCGGTCGACCGGGCGCTCGCATACTGAGCCCGACAGACAAGGACACCACCGTGAGCACCTCCGAATTCCTCCTCCCCGATGTCGGGGAGGGCCTCACCGAGGCAGAGATCGTGTCGTGGAAGGTCAAGCCGGGCGACAC
Organism: Salinibacterium sp.; assembly: GCA_015234465.1. GTDB lineage: Bacteria > Actinomycetota > Actinomycetes > Actinomycetales > Microbacteriaceae > Homoserinimonas. The sequence continues at coordinate 848,219 of JADGNA010000008.1, forward strand.
CGTCTCGGTCAACCAGGTGATCGTCGAGATCGAGACCGCCAAGTCGATCGTCGAGCTGCCGTCGCCCTTCAGCGGCACGGTCAGCGCCGTGCTCGTCGAGGAGGGCGCGACGGTCGATGTCGGCAGCCCGATCATCCAGGTCACGACGGGCGCCGATGCCGAGCAGCCCGGTGAGACGACGACGGATGCCCTGGCCGAGACGGTCGCCGACACGGCGCAGACGATCTCCCGCGAGAGTGCGGGTGAGGGTTCGGGCGCGGTGCTCGTCGGCTACGGCGTCAAGGGCCAGGTGAACTCGCGGCGACGTCGGGCAACGGGGGATGCCGGTTCGGCACCGCTGAGGGCGTCACGCGTGCCGGCCGCGGCCGCGGCATCCGTCATCGCGAAGCCGCCCATCCGCAAGCTCGCGAAGGACCTCGGGGTCGACCTCAGTGAGGTGAACCCGACGGGACTCGCGGGCGAGATCACGCGCGACGACGTCGTGCGGCAGGCGTCGCAGGCAAGCGTGTTCCGCAACATCGCGACGCCCGCCTGGGGTGAGGAGCGCGAGGAGTACATCCCCGTCAAGGGCGTGCGCAAGGCGATCGCGACCGGCATGGTGCAGAGCGCCTTCACTGCACCGCACGTCGGCGTCTTCGTCGACGTGGATGCGACCCGCACGATGGAGTTCGTCAAGCGGCTCAAGAACTCCCCCGACTTCGCGGGCATCAAGGTCTCCCCCATGCTCGTCATGGCGAAGGCGATGATCTGGGCCGTGCGGCGCAACCCCACGGTGAACTCGACGTGGACCGACGAACAGATCATCGTGCACCACTACGTGAACTTCGGCTTCGCTGCGGCGACTCCCCGCGGCCTCGTCGTGCCCAACATCAAGGACGCCCAGGAGCTCTCGCTGCGCGACCTCGCGCAGGCGATCGAGTCGATGACGAACATTGCGCGCGACGGCAAGCTGCAGCCCTCCGACATGGCGAACGGCACCATCACTGTCACCAACATCGGCGTCTTCGGCATGGACACGGGCACGCCCATCCTGAACCCGGGCGAGGTCGGCATTGTCGCGCTCGGCACGATCAAGCAGAAGCCCTGGGTCGTCGACGGCGAGGTGCGGCCGCGCTACGTCACGACGCTCGGGGCGAGCTTCGACCACCGGGTCGTCGACGGGGATGTCGCGAGCCGATTCCTCGCGGATGTTGCGAGCATCATCGAGGAACCGGCACTGCTGCTCGACTGAGCCTGCGACCGGCCTCAGCCGAGCGGCTTGAGGGCGCGGTAGTTGATCGAGTTCGGCTCCCACGGTTCGACCGGGTTGCTGACGCTCGTCACAGTCGTGGAGTTCCACGCGAGGATCTCGGATTCGATGCGGTGTGCGCAGCTGAGGGCCTCGTCGGAGATGATCTCCATGGCATCCGACCACAGCGCATCGGCCTCGTCACTGATGCCCGCGTTCGTCGCGAGCTCGGCGGCCTCCCGCAGTTCCTCGCTCTCGACGCCCGCCGGGTTGCCGGGCGCGTCGGCCGCGAACCACGTGCGGTACCAGTCGTAGGGGGTCAGCGAGGTGCTCATGCCGACGCCGAGGCCGTACTCGCCCGTGTTCCAGGAGGCGTTGTACTTGGCGGGGGGCAGCTCGTAGACGGTCGCGCGCACGCCAGAGAGGGCCTGCGCGACCTGGTCCATGTACAGGGAGACCTGGGCGTTGTTGTCGGTGGATGCGACGAGTCGGGCGGAGAGTTCGGGGCTCCCCGCCTGCTGGTAGAGCTTCTTGGCGGCTGCCTCATCATGTGCGTAGCCGGGCCCGTCGAAGTACCCCGCCGTGCCCTCCGTGAAGTACTGGGTCGCACTCGTGCCCGCACCCTCGAGCTCGTTGATGGCGTCGACGTTGATGGCGTGGCATACCGCCTGGCGCAGTTCGCGGCTCTCGAAGACCCCGCCGGGGCCGCGATCGAAGAACATGAGGCTCGTGCGGCTCGCCGGGTACTGCATGGTGCGCACGGGGGAATTGGCGAAGCGGGCGAGCATCTCGGGCTCCGCGTCGCTGACATCCAGCGTGCCCGCGATGAGGGCGGCGGAGGCCGCGTCGTCTCCGAGGCCCACGAGCTCGATGGTCTCGAAACCCACGGGAGCGCCCCAATAGTCGTCATAGGTCGAGAAGACGGCCTTCGCTCCGGGTGCGGATGCCTCGGCGTCGTAAGCCCACGGACCCGTGCCGACCGGCGCCTCGGTGATCGAGCCGTCAGTGAGCGAGGCCGGGCTCGCCATGGGCGCGATCGAGGTCGATAGGGCCGTCATGATGTTCGGGTTGGGGGCGGCAAGATTGAGGCGCACTGTAAGGTCGCCGATCACCTTGACCGAATCGATTCCCAGCAGTGGGCCGCCGAGAGGAGATGCCTGGATCGCCTCGATGTTGGCCTTGACGGCTTCTGCGTTGAACGGTTCACCATCGTGGAAGGTGACGCCGTCGCGCAGGGCCAACGTCACACTGGTGTCGCTGACCTTCCACCCGGTCGCAAGCATGGGGACCACGTCGCCGTTTCGGTTGCGGGAGGCGAGCGTTTCGTAGGGAACGCGGATGTAGCCGGCCTCCGTCTGGTGGCCCGGCGCCCAGTTGCTCGGCACCGCTCCCCAGTTGACCCGCAGCACGCCGCTCGGCTCACTCGCCTCCGCCTGACCCGGGGCGCCAGCACACCCCGAGAGGAAGAGGGTGCCGAGCAGTGCGGCGGCGGGCAGCGAGCGGAGCAGGCGGTGCTTGGTCATGGAGCGTCTCCCGAGAGGCGTAGACGGACAGCGAGTGCCCGACCGTCCCATCGACGTGATTCCCCGAGTCCCCCGCGGGCGAGTCCCCCTGACCGCCCGGGCGCTAGGTTAGCGCGTTCCCGGCGCGCGGTAGGTGACGGGCACGTAAATTGTTATGCGGAGTTTTGACAATGGTTATCAGTAGCAATTAGCGTTGACGCTGGCTTTCCAGCCATCACACCGAATTAGACAGGTAACCCCCATGACGGGATACACCCGCACCGCCATCGCCTCACTCAGCCTCGTGGCCCTTGCCCTTGCAGGATGTTCGAGCGCACCTTCCGAGGCGGATGACCGGCTCACGATCGTCTCCTCGACCGACGTCTACGCCGATATCGCCTCCGACATCGCGGGCGACCGCGCCGACGTGAGCGCGATCATCTCCGGCACGACCCAGGACCCCCACAGCTACGAGGCCACGGCCCGCGACCAACTGGCCCTCTCCCGCGCTGACCTCGTGATCGAGAACGGCGGCGGCTTCGACCCCTTCATCCACACCCTGCTCGACGGGCTCCAGGGTGAATCGCCCGTCGTCGTCACCGTGGCCGAGCTGGCCGAGGCCGCCGAGGATGAGCACGCTCGCGAGGAGGAGCACGCTCATGAAGAGGAGCACGCGCACGAGCACGGTGCGGATGACGACCACTCCCACGAGGGGCACGAGCACAGCCACGCCGACGGCAACGAGCACGTCTGGTACTCGCTCGCCACGATCGAGGCCTTCGCAGGAGAGCTCGCTGCCCAGCTGAGCGAACTCGACCCCGCAGGGGCCGAGGAGTTCGACGCGAACCTCGCCGCATTCACGAGTGAACTCGAGCAGCTCGAACAGCGGGCCGACGAACTCCGTGCCGAGCACGACGGCACGCCCATCGCGGTGACCGAGGCAGCCCCCCTCCTGCTCTTCGAACAGCTCGGCCTCGTGAACGAGACCCCCGCCGACTTCAGCGCCGCCATCGAGAACGGTTCGGATGTCGCGCCCGCCGTGCTGCTCGAGATGGAACGCCTCATCGAGGGCGGCACGCTCGCACTCCTCGCCTACAACGAGCAGACCGCCGGCCCCGAGACGGAGCGCGTGCTGGCGCTCGCCGAGTCCACCGGACTGCCCATCGTGCCCGTCGCGGAGACCCTCCCAGAGGGCATGGGCTACCTCGAATGGATGAGCACGGTGCTCGACGAGGTGGGTGCCGCACTCGCATGACCGAACGCGCCGACCCCGCGGCATCCGCGGTCCTGGAGACGAGCAAGGCCGACACGCCCGTGTTGAGCCTGCGGTCGGCGACCCTCGCCTACGGCGACCGGGTGCTGTGGAAGAACCTCAACCTCGACGTTAAGCCGGGGGAGTTCCTGGCGGTGCTGGGCTCCAACGGCACGGGCAAGACGAGCCTGCTCAGGGCAATCCTGGGGCAGCAGCAACTCTCGTCGGGCAGCATCGAGCTGCTCGGCGAGCCCGTGCGGCGCGGCCACCGCGGCATCGGCTACATCCCGCAGCAGCGGCTCATCGAGCAGGGCACGCCCCTGCGCGCCCGGGACCTCGTCACGCTCGGCATCAACGGACACCGCTGGGGCCTGCCCGTGACGGGCCGCAGGACGAGGCAGCAGGTCGACCGCGTGCTCGCGAGCGTCGGGGCCACCTCCTACGCCAATGTGCCGGTCGCGACGCTGTCGGGAGGGGAACAGCAGCGCATCCGCGTCGGCCAGGCGATCGCGAGCAACCCGGCCCTGCTGCTCTGCGATGAGCCGCTCAGCTCCCTCGACCTCAACCACCAGCGGGTCGTGAGCGACCTGATCGATGAGCGCCGCCGGGCGATCGGATCCGCCGTCGTCTTCGTGACCCACGACATCAACCCCGTGCTCGACAAGGTCGACCGCGTGCTCTACCTCGCAGGTGGGCGCTTCCGCATCGGGACCCCAGACGAGGTGCTGCGCTCCGAGGTGCTCTCGTACATGTACAACACGCCAATCGAGGTCATCCGCACGCGCGGCCGCGTGGCCGTGCTCGGCGCGCCCGAGGGTTACGGCGTGCACGACCACCTCGAGCACCACATCGACGACAGGTGGCAGCGATGATCGAAATGTTCTCAGCGGTCAACGCCGCCCTGTTCGACTTCACCGACTACGGCGAACTGCTTGTGCTCGTGCGCAACTCGATCATCGCGGGCGCCGTGCTCGGCATCGTCGGCGGACTCATCGGCCCCTTCGTCATGAGCCGCGACCTCGCCTTCGCGGTGCACGGCATCAGCGAGCTCTCCTTCGCGGGCGCCGCGGCCGCGCTGCTCTTAGGCATCAACGTCGTGGCCGGATCGATCGGGGGTTCGCTGCTCGCGGCCCTCATCATCGGCCTGCTCGGCAACCGGGCCCGCGAACGCAACTCCATCGTCGGCGTCATGATGCCCTTCGGGCTGGGTCTCGGCATCCTGTTCCTCGCCCTCTACGAAGGGCGGGCGGCCAACAAGTTCGGCCTGCTCACAGGGCAGATCGTCTCGGTCGATAACCCTCAGCTCGGCCTGCTGCTCGTGATCGGCGCGATCGTCGTGGTCGGGCTCGTCATCATGTGGCGTCCCCTCACCTTCTCCAGCGTCGACCCGGATGTCGCGCGCGCCCGTGCCGTGCCCGTCACCGCCATCTCGATCACCTTCATGGTGTTGCTGGGCCTCGCGACGGCCATCAGCATCCAGATCGTCGGGGCACTCCTCGTGCTCGCACTGCTCGTCACGCCAGCTGCCGCGGCCATGCGGGTCACGGCATCGCCGCTCATCACCCCGATCCTCAGCGTCGTGTTCGCTGTCGTCTCCGTCGTCGGCGGCATCATGCTCTCCCTCGGCGGGGCGCTGCCCATCAGCCCCTTCGTCACCACGATTTCCTTCACGATCTACCTCGTCTGCCGCCTCATCGGATGGCAGCGAGACCGCAGCGGGGCCAGCGGGCGCCGCGTCTCGACGAAACCGGTGGCGGCATGAAGCGACGCACCTGGCAGCGGGATGCCGTCGCCGAAGCCCTCGCCGAGAACACCGGCTTCGTGAGCGCGCAGGCCCTCCACGGGCAACTGCGGGACGCCGGGAGCCCCATCGGCCTCGCGACCGTGTACCGCACGCTCGCCAAGTTGGCGGAGGGCGGCGAGATCGACAGCCTCCAGCTCGACGGCGAGGGACTCTACCGGGCCTGCGCGACCGAGAAGCACCACCATCACCTCATCTGCCGCAACTGCGGCACGACGGCCGAGGTCGAGGCAGAGGCGGTCGAGGCGTGGGCGCACGCGGTCGCTGCGCAGCACGGCTTCACGGCACCGGCCCACGTCGTCGACGTGTTCGGGCTCTGCCCCGACTGCAGCCGGGCGTGACTCGAGGTCCGAGTGCGATGGGTTCGCGGGGTGGTTGGCTCACAGCGCCCCGCTGACTGTGCTCGCTCCCTCAGGGTTGTCGAGTTGCCCACTTCCGGGGTTCGCCCGCTCCGGGAAGGCCCAAATTGGGCAATTCGATGCGGTGGGCGCTCGCGCGGCATGCGGGTAGCCCAGAAGTGGGCAACTGGCCTGCAATGAGAGCCTGCAACTCAGGGTCGCCAGCCCAGGCGCACGAGTAACGCTCGCGTGCGGGCGACCAGCTCGGCTTCGTTGCGCAGATCGTCCGCGTTGATCTCCAGCACATATCCACCCTGAGCTTCGAGCCTCGTACGGCGAGTCATGTCCTTGCGCCACTGCTCGCGCGTCCGGTGGTAGTCGCCCTGGTACTCGACGTACAACCGCACGAAATCGAAACAGAGATCGGTTCTCACGCGCGGACCAGCATCCGTCATCACCACCACATGATTTACCCGCGGCTCCGGAAGCCCGCCCAAGTGGTAGATCACCCGAAGCTTCGACTCAGGTCGAGACTCGGCGCGACCGTCGAGCAGCGGTTCCGCCTGGCGAAGGAGAGCCGCTCCTCGACGACTACCGAAGTGATCGAGCATCTCGCTGAACTCTTCGGGGCTCGCGAGCGCTGGGTTCCCATGCAGCAAGAAATCGCCGGCCGCCACAAGGTCGAGGAGCTGCAACTGGCTCGCGAGATCACACCACGTTCGTGCTGGAGAGGTGTGCCGGATGCCCCTCGTGACAACCAAGTCTTGCTCGCGCAGGGCAAGCCGGTGTCCCCGGATGCCAGCTGCGTGAGGTGCGCGATGTGGTGAAGGCGCTGCGATATGGAGTTCGCGTGCGCGTTCGAGCTCGAACGGCAGCGGTACTCCCATGAGCAGCGCAGCGGTGGAGTGCGAGAACACTGCCGTCGGTGGCATCCGCAGCGCGAACATGCGGCAGCGGCGAAAGAGCGCCTCCTGAGGAGATTCGTCGCGGCCCGGGACCGAGCGCACACCCCACACGGCGTCAACGTCTGGTCCTCGGAGCCGGTCGCGGCCGATGCCCGCGGTGTCGGCGTCACTCACGAGAAACGGCGCGCGCACAAAATGCGCTGGAAGCGGGATGCGAGGCACGCCGTCACCATGGCGCTCCCTCTTCCCACGTGGGGGGCTCCTCATGCCGTCCGGTGGACGAGTACCCACCATTCAGGCAGTGAAGGAGCGTATGCGAGCGGGCGGTTGGAGCCAGTTGCCCACTCTGGGCCCTACGCGCCGCCTCGAGGGCCCAAAGTGGGCAACTCGGTGGGTGGTCTCGACGGGTAGCCCGGATGTCGCGCGGCGGAGGGCGCGGGTGACGGATGCCGCGGCATCCGGTTTGGGGAATCTGGGCGCGCCGCGTAGGATGTTCAGGTTGAGCAATCTGCTCGCCGTGTGATCCCACCCCAAAGGCAACATTCCGGGGCAGGGTCATGCCGACAAGAGATCTTGGGTAAGGCACCCCGCCTTACGGTATTGAGAAGAGGACAGCCATGGCAGCAAACTGCCAGGTGACCGGAGCCACACCCGGCTTCGGACACAACATTTCACACTCGCACCGTCGTACGAAGCGCCGCTTCGACCCGAACGTGCAGAAGAAGACGTACTACGTGCCGTCGCTTCGCCGCAACGTGACCCTGACGCTCAGCGCCAAGGGCATCAAGGTGATTGACGCACGCGGCATCGAGTCGGTCGTCAAGGACCTGCTCGCACGTGGGGAGAAGATCTAATGGCCAAGCAGCAGGACATCCGCCCCATCATCAAGCTCCGCTCCACGGCGGGCACCGGGTACACCTACGTGACCCGCAAGAACCGCCGCAACAACCCCGACCGTCTTGTGCTGAAGAAGTATGACCCCGTCATCCGCCAGCACGTCGAATTCCGTGAGGAGCGCTAAACATGGCGAAGAAGAGCATGATTGCCAAGAACGAGCAGCGCAAGGTCGTTGTGGCCCGCTACGCCGAGAAGCGCGCTGCGCTCAAGAAGGCGCTCGTTGACCCCAACTCGACCGACGAGCAGCGCGAAGAGGCCCGCCTGGGCCTGCAGAAGCTGCCGCGCAACGCCTCGCCCGTCCGCGTGCGTGGTCGTGACGCGATCGACGGTCGCCCCCGCGGCTTCCTCCGTGAGTTCGGCGTTTCTCGTGTGCGCTTCCGCGACATGGCTCACCGTGGCGAATTGCCCGGAATCACCAAGTCAAGCTGGTAAGTTCAGTCCGGAAACAGACCGGTCGCCGCTAGGCGGCCGTGAGATCCAAGCCAACCGATCGAATACACCGACTGTTCTCATGAGCAGCCATGGTTGTACTGCAGAGCACAATGTCCGAGGAGGACTCCTAAATGGCTGACAAGTCACTCAACCGCACCGAGCTCGTCGCTGCCGTCGCAGCTGCCTCTGGCCAGAGCCAGGCTGCCGTCAACTCGACGCTCGACGCCCTCTTCAACACCGTCGCCGAAGAGGTCGGCAAGGGCACGAAGATCACCATCCCCGGATGGCTCTCCTTCGAGCGCACCCACCGCGCCGCTCGTGCGGGCCGCAACCCCTCCACCGGCGAGGCGATCCAGATCGCTGCTGGCTACGGCGTGAAGGTCAGCGCAGGAAGCAAGCTCAAGGCCGCCGCGAAGTAATTTCGCCAGCCTCACACGAAGGCGCCCACCCCGCACGGGGTGGGCGCCTTCGTCGTTTCCGAGCTACTTGTCGTCGTTGCGGTGTTCGTGCGCGTGCTCCTCGCGCAGCTCGCGCCCCTGCTGCACGAACTTCTGCTCCTTCTCCTCGTTCTTCTCGATCAGCCTCGTGTCGCGCGGTGGCAGCTGGATGGTCTCCTCCGCCTCGATGCCGCCCTGCAGTTCGCGCCCACGCTCGAGTTCGGCGTCGAACTCAGCCCCGAAGAGGAGCGCGAGGTTGACGATCCAGAGCCACAGGAGCAGCACGATGACGCCACCGATGCTGCCGTAGGTGGCGTTGTAGTTGCCGAAGTTGGCGACGTAGAAGAAGAAGCCGAGCGTGGCGATGGCGAGCACCAGCAGGCCCACGATGCTGCCGGGGCTGATCCAGCGGAACTTCGGCTGCTTCACGTTGGGAGTCGCGTGGTACAGCACGGCCAGCAGCAGCACGGCGAACGCGACGAGCACCGGCCACTTGGCGATGTTCCACACGGTGACGACGGTCTCGCTCAGGCCGAGTGCGCCGCCGATGGTCTCGGCGACCGGGCCCGAGAGCAGGAGCAGCAGCACCATGACGACGGCGATGATGAGCAGCACGACCGTGATCGCGAGCATGATCGGCCGCAGCTTCCAGATGGGACGCCCCTCCTCCACCTCGTAGATCGTGTTCATCGAGTGGGCGAACGCCGTCACGTAGCCCGAGGCTGACCACAGGGCGCCGGCGAGACCGGCGATGAAGGCGAAGCCGGCGGCGGATGAGTCGGCCAGCTGCTCGATCGGACCCCGAAGCGTGTCGGCCACCGAGGCATCCGCCAGTGAGGTGATCGCCCCCAGCAGGGCGTCGACGGTCTGCTCGCCCTGCCCGAAGAGGCCCAGCGTCGAGACGAGCGCGAGGAGCGCGGGGAAGAGGGAGAGCAGCGCATAGTAGGTTAGTGCCGCGGCGAGGTGGGTGCACCGGTCCTTCAGGAACTCGCTGATGCTGCGCCTGATCACGTAGCCCCAGGCGGGGGCGGCGACATCCGTTGGGTCGTCTGGCTTGCGTGGGTCTTCGGGGTGGGGAGCCGTCGCGCCGTGACGGTCGTTCGCTCCCGGTCCCGATACTGCCTTGCCCTGCTTCTTCGCCATGAGCGGCCTCCTTGAGGTTCCATTGGTCGGTCGTCACGGGCTCCCCCGCTGTCACCTCGCATGCTCCGCCCCAAAGCCTGAAAGTTCAAGGGATTGTGGCCCCCGAAAGGGGGGAGCAGCATAGGCCGCGACCGAGAGTCGGTCAGTAGCAGATTCAGCGAAGGACCACACATCGTGAGTACGAATTTCGGAGCCGGAGACCCCGGCATCCCGGGGCGGAACTCCCAGGATCCCCTCGGTAGCCCCGCCCCCCAGCCGGGTTCACCGCAGTCGCAGATTCCCCGCGACGACGAGAACTCTGAGGGGGCGCCCATGGCCGATCCATTTACAGGCAGCGCAGGTTCGACGGGCTCGGGTTCGACGGGCGCAGGTTCGACGGTCGCGGGCTCGACCGGTGCAGGTTCGACCGGCGCAGGCTCGACGGGCGCTGGTTCGACCGGCTCGCCGTTCACCCCGCCGCCCGCGACGAGCGGCGTGCCGGGCACTAGCGGCGCGAGTGCCGGATCCAGCGGCTCAGGGATGGGCAGCGGCGCAGGCGCCGCGAGCACAGCTTCCGGTAGTGCTGGCGCCAGCAGCACAGGTTCCAGCAGCACAGGTTCCAGCGGCACCGGGCAGGGCAGCTCGGCGTCAGGCGGTGGCGTCTCTGGCGCCGCCGACACCGCAAAGAGCGAAGCGGCGGATGTCGCATCCCACGCAAGCGAGGCGGGCAAGCAGGTCGCCGGCACCGCGAAGGAGGAGGCCGCACACGTGGTCAAGGAGGCCGGCAACCACGCCAAGGACCTCTTCGACCAGGCGAGGTCGCAGGCAGTGAGTCAGGCATCTGAGCAGCAGGGCCGCGTGGCATCCGGCCTGCGTTCCATCAGCGACGAGTTCGCGCAGATGGGCGAGGGTCGAGAGGACTCCGGCCTCGCTGGCCAGCTCGTGCAGATGGCGGGTACGCGCGCGAGCGCGGTCGCCTCGTGGCTCGAGGACCGCGAGCCCGGCGACCTGCTCGACGAGGTCAAGGAGTTCGCGCGGCGCAAGCCAGGCGTGTTCATCGCGGCCGCAGCCATCGCCGGTGTCGCCGCGGGCCGCATCACGAAGGCCGTCATGTCGGCTGACTCGTCCGGCGGCTCGTCCTCCGGCACTTCGCAGTCGCACACCGCCGCGGCGACGCCGTCCAGCACGGCAACGACGGCTGCCACGACCACGCCCATGCCCGCGCAGGGCACGCCTTCGTCGACTGGAGCATCGAGCTCGACGGGTGCACCTTCAACCGGCGCGCCTGGCTCGACTGCTGCACCTGGCTCGACTGGCGCTCCGGGCTCGACGGGCGGTGGAACCCTGGGCGGCGCATCCGGCACCACGAGCACCCCGGGAGCGACACCATGACCGACACAGGCCCCGGCCAGGATGCGCCCAAGCAGTCCCTCGGCGACCTGATCGGCGAGGTCACGCGGGACTTCTCGACGCTCATGCGCCAGGAGCTCGAGCTGGCCAAGGCCGAGCTGCGTGAGAGCGCGAAGCGCGGCGGCAAGGGCGCGGGCATGTTCGGCGGCGCGGGAGTGGCAGGCCACTTCGTGCTGCTGTTCCTCTCGATCGCGCTCTGGGCCGGCCTCTCCGAGGTGATGGCTGAGGGCTGGGCCGCACTCATCGTGGCCGTGCTGTGGGGCATCATCGCGGGTGTCCTCGCCGTCATGGGTCGCAAGGAGTTCAAGCAGATCCGAGGTATGCCACAGACCGTGCAGACCGCCAAGAAGATTCCAGACACACTGAAACCGAATGGGGACAACTCATGAGCAGTACAGATCCGGATGCGATCCGGGAAGACATCGAGCGCACGAGACGCGAACTGGGCAATGACGTGGATGCCCTCGCCGACAAGGTGACGCCGTCGAAGATCGTGCACCGACAGACCGACAAGGTCAAGACAGCGGTCGGTGGTATGCGCGACCGGGTGTTCGGCGTCGCCAAGGATGCCAGGCACAATGTCGGTGACACGGCGCACGACTTCAAGGACAGCGCTGCGGAACTGCCGCACCGGGCGAAGCAGGTTGCGGAGGGCAATCCGCTTGCCGTGGGCCTGATCGCCTTCGGCGTCGGCTGGCTCGCCTCTTCGCTGCTGCCCGCGAGCGACAAGGAGTCGCGCCTCGGCAGCACCATCAAGGAGAAGGCCGAGCCGCTCGTCGACGAGGCCAAGCAGGCCGCCAAGGCGGTCGCGGATGACCTGAAGGAACCCGCGAAGGAGGCCATGGATTCGGTGAAGTCCACGGCATCCGAGGCGGTCGAGAACGTCAAGGGCGAGGCGTCGAGCGCAGCCTCCGACGTGAAGGACCACGGCACCTCGGCGGCGCAGCACGTGAAGGAGCAGGGCTCGCAGTCCTGACCTCGCGGAGCGTATCGAAGCCGGGCCCTGAGTGGCCTGGCTTCGATACGCTCGCTGGCGCACGCTCCTCAACCCGCGGCCCTGCCACCGGTGACTGGGAATTTGCGGGGTTGTCGGGAGTGGCGACCGGGCCCAGCATGGGGCGCGTGAACAGCCCCGCAGCATCCACCGCCGTACCCGCCACGCCGTCGCAGGCGCGCTATGAGCCGCCCCGGTTCTCGGCGCGAGGGCCCATCAGTTCGGCCCTCCTCGAAGCCCTTGGCCGTGGCATCCGCGAGGCCGGCGAGAGCCTCGGCGGTCTCGAGCACTCGACGCGCGAGGCGATCGCCGCGTCGCCCGACGTCATCCGCGATGATGACCTGCAGCTCTCGCTGCTGATCCTCCACGGGCTGCACTACGGGGGCGTCGTCGACTCGGACGACGACTGGGAGTGGCATCCGGCCCTCGTCGCCGCTCGCGTCGCGATCGAGCGGGCCTTTGAGGCGGAACTGCGCCGTCAGGTGCCGGTTCCCGAGTTGCCGAACCCTTCGTCCGAGGATGTCGCGGCGGCCCTGTTCGAGCTGACGAAGCCGACCCCGGGGCCGAGCCTCTCGCGCTACGTCGCCCGCAAGGCCAGCGAGGAGCAGCTGCGCGAGTACCTCGTGCTGCGCTCCATCTACACGCTCAAGGAGGCCGACGCGCAGACGTGGGCCGTGCCGCGGCTGCAGGGTCGCGCAAAGGCGGCGCTCATGGAGATCCAGACCGACGAGTACGGAGCCGGCGACCCGGAGCGGATGCACTCGGCGATCTTCGCGAGGGCGATGCGAGGACTCGGCCTCGACGACCGCTACGGCACCTACATCGACTGCGTGCCGGCCGTGACGATCGCGTCGTTCACGATGATGACGATGTTCGGCTTCAACCGCAGCCTTCGGGGCGCGACGGCGGGCCACTTCTCGGCGTACGAGATGACCTCCTCAATTCCCAACCGCTACCTCGCGCAGGGCGTGCGCCGGCTGGGTTTCGGCGACGACATCGCGTGGTACTTCGACGAGCATGTCGAGGCGGATTCGGTGCATGAGCAGATCGCGGGCCGCGACCTCTCCGGCGGGCTGGCAGAGGCCGAGCCGTCGCTCCTCGCCGACATCATGTGGGGCGCGAACTGCTCACTCATCGTCGACGGCTGGGGTTCTGCCGAGGCGCTCGCATGCTGGGAGGCGGGGCGCTCGGCGCTGCGGATGCCCCTGCCGAGCGGAGCGGAACGATGACCGGCCGCCCGCCCACGATCATCGCGTGCCCCAACGGGCCGTTGCTCGTGCGCGGCGACGCGGCGCTCGAGACCCCCGACGGCGAGCCCATCGACCGGCATGGACGCAACACGGTCGCGCTGTGCCGCTGCGGGGCATCCGCCATCAAGCCGTTTTGCGACGGCACCCACAAGATGACGGGGTTCCGCTCGGACGACTAGGGCGCACCCACACCGTTGGCCGCCGCGTCGAGCACGAGCTCAACCGTGCGGGGGTGGGCCAGGATGCGGAAGTGGCCGCCGACCGGCACCCGCACGTTCTCGGCGCCGGGCAGCTCGCTGCCCTCCGGGATGTGCGGGTCGAAGACGCCGAAGAGCGAGCGGATGCGGGAGTTGACGCCGCGCTCCCGGCCCAGCTGCACGGTCGTGGGGGAGTAGGGCGAGAAGCTGCGCAGGCTCGGCACCCAGAAGAGGCGGGCATAGCGCGAGCCGGAGAACGGCGTGGAAACGGCCACCATCGCCGTCACGCGCCCCGCGACGCGCGGATCGAGCATGAGGGCTTTGCCGATGAGCCCGCCCTTGCTGTGGGCGACCACGACGACATCGTGCAGTTCGCGCTGCTCCAGTTGCGCGGCGACAAGGGCCGCGGCATCCTGCACCCGGCCGAGGTTGTGCCGCAGGTTCGGCATGACGTGCACGGGGTGGCCGGCAGCGTGCAGCCTGGAGACGAGCGGCTGCATGAACCGCCAGGTCTCATAGACCCCCGGGATCACCACGACCGGCCGCCGCTCGCCGCTCGTGAAGCGTGCCGGACGGGCACCCGGCAGCAGCGCCCGCACCTGCCACCAGCCCGCGTAGGCGTAGTCGATCGTCCACCACCACGCCCGTGCGATGAGTGACCCGACGCCGCGCGCCGGTGGCACCCGCTGCGGCCTGGGCGCGGGCTCCTCCTCCGCAATGAAACGGATGAGGGCTGCCGCGACCGAGCGGGGCGCCGAATGCTGAAGCACGTGTGCGTGATTGGGGAGCTGCAGCATCCGCCCCCTCGGCGCCGTCGCGGCCAGCTGGCGGCAGAACTCGGGGTGCGCGATGGGGTCGCGCTCGCCGCGGAGCACGAGCACGGGGCAGGCGACGTCGCGGATGCGTTCCTCGGTCGGGTAGTCCATCATCGACGGCAAGGTGCGCAGGTACCAGGCGGGGCCGCAGCGCAGGTAGTCGGTGAAGACGAGCCAGTTGGCCGAGGGCGGCTCGCGCAGGCTGTCGAGGCCGAGGGAGAGTGCCTGGCGCACGACGGTGCGCCGCCGCGGGTCGACCACGGGGCCGAGCAGGGCCACCCGCTCGGCAAGGTCGGGGCGCTGCCGGGCGAGTTCGACCGCGAACTGGGTCCCCATGGAGTGGCCGATGACGGTGCAGGATGTCACGCCGAGGTCGTCGATGGCGGCGGCGAGCACACGCGCATGGTCTTCCACCGAGAGGGCGCGCTCGGGGTGCGGGGTCGCGCCGAAGCCGGGGAGGTCGATCGAGTGGACCGTCGCGGTGCCCGAGAGCTGGTCGTGCAGCCGGGCGAAGTAGCGGTGAGACATCCCGATGCCGTGGACGAGCACGACGACCGGGGCGGGCGCCGGGGCATGGGTGGAGAAGACGTCGACCTCTCGTCGCGAGCCGTCGACCGTGAGGGCACGGCGGGAGCGAGGAGGGCGCATGTCCAGAGGATACGCAGGCAAACCGTGGGGTAACCCCCCTTGCAGCGCTCGGGGGCGGGGCTTAGCGTCCCGCGCATATGTTCCCCTGATGACCGACAGCCCTGTCGGTGTTGGGCTGGGGACCCGAGAAGAGAGAGGGAAGAACCATGTTCTTTCACAAGCAGGAGCTGCAGTTCAAGTCCAAGCCAGACAAGCCTGACCCCATCTTCGCCCGCAAGCTGCAGGAGGTGCTCGGCGGCCAGTACGGCGAGATCACCGTCGCGATGCAGTACGGCTTCCAAGCCTGGAACTCACACCTTCCCGGCAAGTATCGCGACCTCCTCTTCGGCATCGGCGCCGAGGAGATGGGCCACGTCGAGATGCTCGCCGTCATGATCGCCCAGCTGCTCGAGGGCGGCCCGAAGGATGACGCGGAAGACGCCATCCAGGACCCCACCCTCAAGGCGGTCATCAGCGGTGGCGACGTGCAGCACGCGATCGTCGCGGGTGCCGGTGCGCGTCCCGTCGACAGCAACGGCAACCCATGGCAGGGCTCGTACATCACTTGCAGCGGCAACCTGCTCGCCGACTTCACCTCGAACGCGAACGCCGAGATGCAGGGGCGTGTGCAGGTCGCCCGCCTGTGGCACATGACGGAGGACAAGGGTGTGCGCGACATGCTCGCCTTCCTCCTTGCGCGCGACACGATGCACCAGAACCAGTGGATCGCTGCGGCCGCCGAACTGCAGGAGGAGGGCTACGAGGAACTTCCCGTTCCCAGCACCTTCCCCATCAGCAAGGAGCACCGCGAGGTCTCGTACCAGTACCTCAACTTCTCCGACGGAGCCGCCGCGGCCGAGGGCAAGTGGGCATCCGGGCCCACGCCCGACGGCAAGGGCGAGTTCAGCTACCACGACGGCCCGACGACCTCGGCGCCCATGCCGCCGGCGACGCAGCCCGATGTCAACCTGCACGGCACGATGCCGCTCTCGAAGGGACCGATCGCGAAGGCCGCAGGCGCGGTGAAGGATGCGCTGACCTAGAGATTGCGCGCTGAACCTGCAGAAACGGCTTTCACAATTCAGGAAGGATGTTCTTGCCTTCCTGAATTGTGAAAGCCAACTCCTGATTTGTGAAGGCCGTTGCAGGCGCGCTCACGTCAGGTGGTCGTAGTCGCCGCGCACCCACGCCATGTGACGGTCGGCCGAATGGCGCACGATGGCACGGGCATCCGCTGGGATCACATTGTCGAAGTTGCCGTAGACGCGCTCGTAGTCGAAGCGGTCAAGGTGGCGCGCGATACGGTCGACGACCGCAGCGGAGAGCGGGATGCGGTTGGGGTAGCTGCGCATGAAGCTCACCGAGCTGCGGTCTGGGTTGGGGAAGAGCGTGTCGCCCGAGAGCAGCACGCCGCCCCCGCCCGCGCCGGCCGCCCAGTGCACGGCGGCGCTGCCGGGGAAGTGGCCGCCGGGCTGCGTGAGGGTCACGCCGGGGAGGATCTCGAGGTCATCCGCCCAGGTCTGGATCGCGGCATCCGGTCGCTGCACCCACTCGCGGTCGGCTTCCGCGACGTAGATCGGCACGCCGCCGAGCGCGCGGCTCCACTCGACCTGCACGCCGAACATGTGCGGGTGGCTCGCGGCGATCGCCGTCACCTCGCCGAGTTCCCGCACCCGGGCGGCGATGTCGTCGTCGACGAAGCCGAGCGGGTCCCAGAGCAGCATGCCCTCGGGCGTGCGCACGAGCTTCGAGGTCTGCCCGATGCCGACGCTCTCGCTTGTCGTGAGGCCGAAGAGCCCCGGTTCGAGCTCACGGATGCTCGCCGTCACGCCACCCGCGATGAGCTCGTCGAGCGTGGTCCACTGCTGCCCCTCCTCGGGCACGTACTGGCGCTCGTCGGCGCAGATCGCGCACACCTCGACCCGCTCGGAATGCTCGACGGCGCAGGTGGCACAGATGACGAAGTCAGTCATGCGTCATTTCTACTCGCGTCAGCGCGGGAATCACACAGCGCGCCCTCGCCTAGGCTTGATGGGTGATCAGGCTTGTACGTGTCGCCGGCCCCGCCGTGCTGCTCGTCGTCGCCCTCATCGCGACCTTCGCCTCGCTCGCCTTCGGTGGGGGTGCGGATGCCCAGGCCCTGACCGACCCCGGCGAGGTCGTGCGCTACGGCCTCCCCGTCGCCAAGTTGCTCGTGAACCTCGGTGCCGCGACGGCGATCGGTGCCCTCGTGCTCGCGAGCTTCGCGCTCTCCCGCGACGAGCCGGCATGGGGGACGGCGATCGACGTCGCCGCCGCCGGTGCCGCCGTGTGGACGGTCGCCGCCGCTGCCACGACCTTCCTCACCTTCCTCAGCATCTACCAGCAGCCCGTGTCGGCCGACCCCGAGTTCGGCCGCGTGCTCGGCCAGTTCGTCACCGAGACCGAGCTCGGCATCGCGTGGCTCGTGACGACACTCATCGCGGCCGCCGTCACGGCCCTCGCCTTCGCGGTGCGGCATCCGACCGCCGTCGCCGTCACCGCCGCGCTCGCCGGCGCCGGGCTCGTGCCCATGGCGACGCAGGGCCACGCGGCGGGCACGGCGGGGCACGCCACCGCCGTCAACGCCCTCGGCCTGCACCTCGTCTTCGCCGCCCTCTGGCTCGGCGGACTCCTCACGATGGTGCTGCTGCAGCGTGCTCTCAAGGGCGAGCGGCTCGCGACCGTGCTCGAGCGCTACTCGACCATCGCGCTCCTGAGCTTCATCGTCGTCGCGATCTCCGGCTACGTCAGCGCGGCCCTGCGCGTCGGCGAGTTCGACGCCCTCATGACGCCCTACGGCATCCTCGTGATTGTCAAGGTGCTCGCCCTGCTCGCGCTCGGGGTCTTCGGCGCCCTCTACCGGCGCTCCGTCATCCGGCGCATGGCCGCGTCGGACAATGCGCGCGGATGGTTCTGGTGGCTCGTGGTCGCGGAACTCGGCTTCATGGGCATCGCCTCGGGTGTGGCATCCGCCCTCGCCCGCACGGCCACGCCGGTGCAGGAGGAGTACCTCGACTCGACGCCTGCCCTCATCCTGACGGGGGAGCCCCTGCCGCCGCCCGTCACGGCGATGAGCTTCCTCTCGGAGTGGCGCCTCGACCCGCTGTGGACGCTCATCCCCGTCTTCCTCGCCTTCTTCTACCTCGCGGGCGTCTGGCGCCTGCACAAGCGCGGCGACCGTTGGCCCGTGCTGCGCACCGTGAGCTGGCTCGCGGGCCTCGCGCTGCTGTTCTACGTGACCAACGGTGCCCTCAACGTCTATGAGCGCTACCTCTTCAGCATGCACATGATGGGGCACATGCTGCTCGGCATGATGATCCCGGTGCTGCTCGTGCCCGGCGCGCCCGTCACGCTCGCCTCCCGCGCCATCCGCAAGCGCAACGACGGCAGCCGCGGCGTGCGCGAATGGATCCTCTGGGCCGTGCACTCCCGCTACGCCGCCGTGCTCGCGAACCCCATCGTCGCGGCCGTCATCTTCGTCGGCTCGCTCTGGCTCTTCTACTACTCACCGCTGTTCCGCTGGGCCGCCGAAGACCACCTCGGCCACCAGTGGATGATCGTGCACTTCCTCCTCAGCGGCTACCTCTTCGTCATGGCCCTCATCGGCGTCGACCCCGTGCCCTACAAGGCGCCCTATCCGCTGCGGCTCATCCTGCTGCTCGGCACGATGGCGTTCCACGCCTTCTTCGGGCTCAGCATCATGATGGGCGAGGGCCTGCTGCTCGCCGACTGGTACGGCGCCATGGGGTGGGGCACGGATGCGCTGGAAGACCAGCGGGTCGGCGGCGGCATCGCGTGGAGCGTCGGCGAGATCCCGACGATCATCCTCGCGATCACGGTCGCGATCTCCTGGTCGCGCAGTGACGCGAAGCTGACGAAGCGACTCGACCGCAGGGCCGACCGCGACGGCAACGCCGAACTGGATGCCTACAACGCGATGCTCGCGAAGGCGGCCGCGCGGGATAACTCGGCGGAGCGTTAGCGGGGCGTGAGCGTCAGCCCGCCGTCGGCGGTGAAGGTCACGAGGTAGGAGACCGTGAACGGCACCTCCTCGCTGAACGAGGCGATGCTCCCGTCGAAGAGTGACATCACGTCGACGTCGAGGCGCGCGGCGCCGTGGGCCGGCGGCACGATCCAGGTGCCTATCTGCTCGCCCGGGACGATCTCCACGCGCGGATAGTCCGACACCTCCCACTGCGGCGCCGAGACGACGCGGTTGGCGATCTCCTTGCCGAACGGGCATCCGGTCGGTTGCAGCACCTGCTCCTCGGCGCAGCGGTCGAGGTAGGCAGCGAGCTCCTCCTCGACGGCGTCTTCGAAGGCGTCGCTTGCGGTCACGTTGAGCACGAAGCGCTCGACCCGGTCGGTCGCCGTGACGGGCAACACCGTCTCCTCCGCCTCGAGGTAGAGCGATTCGTGGCTGAAGGAGTAGGCCCCGGGCACAAGCACCTGCAGGGGGTTGATCTCGCCCGCGCCCGAGGTGGCGACGACGGGAACGCCGTTGACCTCGAACTCGACCGTGTTGCGCGGCACCACCTCGACGGTCGTGAGCGGCGACTGGATGAACTCCCACGCGTTGAAGAAGCCGAGCCGTGCGCCCGTGTGCTGCACGGCGAAGGTCGTCTGGCCGGGAACCCCATCGACGCGGTAGGAGAAGGTGACGTGGTGCTCTCCCGCACCCCGGTTCTCGTCGTCGACGAGCTCCACCTGCGAGAGGTGGGCGAGGGCATCCCGGCGCAGGAGGGCGTCGTCGGCTTCCTCGTCGACGTCGACGCCCGGCATCGCGACGATCGACGCGACATCGTGCCGGGAGAGGGACTGCAGGTAGGCGGAGACGAAACCGGAGGCCGAGTACACGGTCGAGTTGAGGGTGATGATCGTCGCGACGAAGGCCACGAGCAGCAGGCCGAGGGCCACGCCCCACGTGACAGCGAAGCGCGCGCGAGGGCCGGGAACCCCGGGCATCCGCTCGCCTGACGGATGCTGCGGGCCCGTCGTCTCCTCCACGGCGCCCGAAGTCATGCGCCCAATCCTAGACGGCACCCCTCGACCGTCAGCCCGGGCCACGGCGGGTAGATTGGACGGGCCGATCGGCCGGTTGGCACTCGACCGTTGAGGAGATGTGGATGTCTGGGCTCACGCTCTCAGCAGAGCAGTCCGCCGTCTTCGACGCCATCGAGAACACGCGCGACCACATCTTCGTGACCGGCCGTGCGGGCACGGGAAAGTCGACCCTGCTCAACCATCTCGCGTGGAACACCTCCAAGCAGGTCGTCATCTGCGCGCCGACCGGCGTGGCCGCGCTCAACGTGGGCGGGCAGACGATCCACTCGCTGTTCCGGCTGCCGATCGGGGTCATCGCCGACCACGACATCGAGCAGGGAACCGAGCTGCGCAAGCTCCTGAACACGATCGACACCCTCGTGATCGACGAGGTCTCGATGGTCAACGCCGACCTCGTCGATGCGATCGACCGCAGCCTGCGTCAGGCCCGGCAGCGGCGCAACGAGCCATTCGGCGGCGTGCAGGTCGTCATGTTCGGCGACCCCTACCAGTTGGCGCCCGTGCCCGGTGACGCCGACGAGCGCGCCTACTTCGCCGACACCTACAAGTCGATGTGGTTCTTCGACGCGAAGGTGTGGGACGAGGCTGAGCTTCGCATCTTCGAACTGCAGGTCATCCACCGGCAGCACGAGGAGGAGTTCAAGTTCATGCTCAACGCGGTGCGCCACGGCATGGTCACCGCGGAGATCGCGCAGAAGCTCAACGAGATGGGTGCCCGCACGCCGCCAGAGGATGACGCGATCACCCTCGCGACCCGCAATGACACCGTCAATCGCATCAACGCGACATCCCTCGCCCGACTGCCCGGACGTGCCCTCACGGCGACGGCGGAGGTGAACGGCGACTTCGGTGGTCGCGCCTACCCGGCCGATGAGAACCTGCAGGTCAAGGTGGGGGCGCGCGTCATGTTCCTGCGCAATGACCCCGACCAGCGCTGGGTCAACGGCACGGTCGGCACCGTCACTCGCATCGCCGACACCGTGCGCGTCGAGGTCGACGGGGAGGAACACGAGGTGCTGCCCGCCGTGTGGGAGAAGATCAAGTACACCTACTCGCCAGCGACCAAGCAGCTGCGCCGCGACATCGTGGCGGAGTTCACGCAGTTCCCCCTGCGGCTCGCCTGGGCGGTCACGATCCACAAGTCCCAGGGCAAGACCTACGATCGCGCGATCGTTGACCTGGGGCAGCGGTCCTTCGCCCCCGGGCAGACCTATGTGGCCCTCAGCCGCATCACGGCGCTCGACGGGCTCTACATGACGAGGCCCCTGCGGCCATCCGACATCATCGTCGACGACAACGTGCGCCGCTTCATGTCGCGGGCGGCGATGACGCCGGGCATCGCGGCGCAGTAGCGGGCGCTGCTTTCACAACTCAGGAGTTGGCTTTCACAATTCAGGAAGGGAAGGACATCCTTCCTGAATTGTGAAAGCTACGCGACGGCGGCGGCCTTCTGCGCGTCGAGGTCGTGGAAGAGCTGCGTGTTGAACTCGTAGGCGACGAGCACCTCGTCGATGACCCGCTCGCGTTCCTCGGGGGTCCACTCGATCGCATCGAGCGCGTCACGGTAGGCGTCCTTGAACTCCGTCACCGAGGGGATCGCCTCGAAGCGGTAGAACGCGACGCCCTCGTCGCCGAGGCCGAAGTGCCGCTGCATGAGCTTGCCGATGTGCTGGCCGCCGGAGAGGTCACCGAGGTAGCGGGTGTAGTGGTGGGCGATGACGCCACCGTTCCAGTCGGCGACCTCGCGCATCCGCTCGCAGTAGGCGATCGTCGCGGGCACGGGGCTGATGCGGTCGCGCCATCCCTCGCCCATCAGGTGCTCAAGGTCGGCCTCGATGGCGGGCATTCGCACGAGTTCGGGGGCGATAAGCGCGCCCACAACGGGGTCGCCCGCCATGCCCGCGGCGACCTGTTCGAGCACGTCGTAGATGTACCAGTGCTGCACGACGAGCTGCGTGTAGTCGTCGAGCGTGCCGGTGCCCTTCATGAGGTCGGTCATGAAGCCGGCGCCTTCGCTCTGTCCGTGGCTGGCCCACGTACGTTCACGAAGGGCCTGCGAGAAGGGGATCGATTCGGCCACGGAAACTCCAGTTAGGTAAGGATGCCCTAACCATAGCGGAGTGACCCGCGCCCACCGCAAGGGTGCTCCGGCTCTTGGACCGAACGGATGCCCGTGGCTAGTGGGGCCGCGGCTCCAGGCCCAGCTCGGCGCACGCGCGGTCGTAGATGACGACGATCTCGCGGCGAATCTCGGCGCGCTCGCTGATGGTGGTCGTCCATGGCACGCCGAGGGGGCGCTCTTCGCCATCCACGGTGTACGTCCAGCGGCCCTCGTGTTCGCTGAGGTCGACCATGGTCGCAGACTCCGCGGCGCGGTCGCCGAACGCCCGCGCGATGAGGAGGTTGTCGTCGCGGTGGTCATCGTTCATGTGGTGCAGCACGGCGGCGACGACCTCGGGGGAGAAGCTTGGCATGAACGCTACGGTACTCGTTCGCCCTGAGTGCCAAGATGAGCTATGCCCATCAACCCTGACACCAAGGACTGGACCTGGGTGCTCTCGCGCCCCTGCGCCGAATGCGGCTTCGACGCGACATCCTTCGCGGCCGCCGACATTCCGACCATGATCCGCGACAACGCCCGCGCCTGGCCGGGGCTCCTCGATCGTTCCGATGTCAGACAGCGGCCGGATGACGCGACCTGGTCGCCGCTCGAATATGGCGCCCACGTGCGAGACGTCTACCGACTGTTCCACGAGCGCATGCGCCTCATGCTCGCCGAGCACGACCCGCAGTTCGCGGACTGGAGCGCGGATGATGCGGCGCTCGCCGGCCGCTACGGCGAGCAGGACCCCGAGACAGTTGGTGGCGAGGTCGTTGAGGCGGGCGAGGCGATCGCCGACGCCTACGAGGGCCTCGCGGAGGAGCAGTGGGGCCGCCCGGGGCGGCGCAGTAACGGCTCACTCTTCACGGTGGAGTCGCTCGGCCGATACATGCTGCATGACGTGGTGCATCACGCCCACGACGTGCGCCGCTAAGTGCTTTCACAATTCAGGAATCTTGGCATCCGAGGTCCTGAGTTGGGAAAGCCAAGTCCTGAGTTGGGAAAGCCAAGTCCTGAGTTGGGAAGCCTCAGGCTCGGGCGAGCTCCGCGCGGAGCGGCCAGTCCTGGTTGTCAAGGATGAACTGGGCGCAGGCGCCCGTGCGCGAGTTCACGACGATGGGCGCCATGAGGTTCGTCGTGGTCGTGCCGTCGGTGCCGGGGTTGGCGACGACGAGCACGAGCGCGTCATCCGGCGACAACAGGCCGAGGCTCGCCACCTGCTGGTCGCTGAGCTCCGGCGTGTAGGCGGGGAGGTAGGCGCCAGCGTCGAGCACGTAGAGGCGCAGTGCGCTCTCCGCAGCGGGACGGAGCGTGAACAGCCCGACGGCACCCTTCACCTCGTCGAGCACGAAGTCGACGTGGGGCGCGAAGCCGGGGGGCGGGACGACGAAGGTGAGGGTGGCGGTCATCGCAGGAAGTCCATCAGGGTCGGTTGGAGCACTCGGGCGGTCACCGCGAGCGCGGACTGGTAGGAGACCTCCTGCATCTGGAGGTCGAGCACGGCCTTGGCGAGGTCGAGGTCCTCGATGCCGGAGCGCTGCGTCTCGAGCGAGACCGACTGCAGCAGGTTCGTCTCTTCCGCACGCATCATCTGGGCGTGCCGGGTTCCGATCGTGGCACGGTGCCCCTTCATGACTTCGAGTCTCGCATCGATCTCGCCCAGCCTCGGGCCGATGTTGGTGCCCGCGCGGAGGTCGGCGACGATCGAGTCGACGAGGGCGAAGACGGATGTCGCGCCTGCGCCGAAGATGGCGCCACCGTCGGCATCGACCCGCACGGTCGTCTCCGAGTCGATGCGGCGCTCAACGGTGCTGCCCTCTGCACCCGTGAAGGCGTAGGGCGTTGCGGAGTCTGCGCCCTCGAAGGCGAGACCGGCATCCGAGTTGCCGGCGAAGATGTGGCGGCCAAGGTAGGCGGTGTTCGCCTGGGCGAGCAGGTCGCCCCGCAGGCTCTCGAGCTCCACCGCGATGGCTTCCTTCGCGGTCGGCGACATGGCGCCGTCGTTGGCACCCTGCACCGTGAGGTCGCGCACGCGGTCCATGAGCGCGGCGACGTTCGTGAGGGACGAGTCGACCGTCGTGAGCCAGCCGAGGCCGTCGCTGATGTTGCGCTTGTACTGGTCGTTGGCCCGCTGCTCCGCGCGCACCTGCAGCGAGTTGGCGGTGCCGATGGGGTCGTCGGAGGGGGCTCCGATGCGCTTGAGCGAGGTCGCACGGTCGCGCATCTCGCCGAGCCCGGCCATGACGCCCTGGAGGTTCTGCTGCGCCGAGCGCATGAGCGCGGTGCTGGTGACTCTCGTGATCACGGTCTACCTCCCGACCACGCCGGTGCGGTTGATGAGAGTGTCGAGCATCTCATCGACGGCGGTCATGACGCGCGCGGCGCCCTGGTAGGCCACCTGGTAGGTGAGCATGTTGATGTTCTCCTCGTCCATGTCGACGGCGGAGGCCGAGAGCTGGGCGCCGACCGCGGCATCCGCGCTGATGTCGGCGAGGGCGGACTGCTGGGCAGCCGTGCGGGAGGCGACGCCGATGCCGGTCACGATCGACGACCAGAGCGCATCCGGGCCCTCGGGGTCGAGGCCGATCTGGGCGATCGCGTCCGCGATCGTGCCGTCGTAGGCGCCGGCACCGACGGCGCCCGCGGCGATTCCGCTGAGGTCGGTTGGCACGACGGAGATGCCGCGGGCGGCGGGAAGCGCCGCGTCGATCTGGAAGAACGGGCCACCAGGGTCACCCGCCTTCGTGACGCCGGTCTGGTGAACCGCGTTGACCTTCTCGGCGAGGGCCCGCGCGAAGTCGTTGAGTGCCTCGGCGGCCTCGGCGAAGGTGCCGCCCGTGCGGCTCGCATCGCTCGGCGCGAGGAGGGTGACGGATGCCGCGAGCTCGCCGCCATCGAGGGCGATCGCCGCTCCCGGCCGGTGTGCCCACTCGAGCTGCACGGCGTTGGTGAGCCCGTCCTGCATCCGCAGCCCGCCCACGACGGCGACAGGACGGAAGGTGTCTCCCGAGACGATCGCGTTGCCGCCAATGAGCACCTCGACGGTGCCGTCGGCGGTCTCGCGCGCGGTGCCGCCGGCGAGGCTCGCGATCGTGGCGGTGAGGCTGCTGCGCTTGTCGAGCAGTTCGTTGACGGAGCCGCCCGCCGCGATGGCGGAACGGATGCGGCCGTTGAGGTCAGCGACCTGCTGGGCCGCCGAGTTGAGCTCCGAGACCATGCCGTCGGTGCGGCTACGCATCCCGGCCCACTCGTTCTCGATGTCGGTGTAGGCCTTGCCGAGGCGGGAGGTCAGCACGCCGGCCTGCTCGAGCAGTACGCCCGCCGAGGCCGGTTCGCCCGCGCGGTTGGAGACGTCCTGCCAGGCGGCCCAGAACTCCGAGAGCTGCGCCGAGATGCCGTTCTCGCCGGGCTCCTGCAGGATGCCCTCGATGTTGGAGAGGGCGCGTGCGTTAAGGTTCCAGAACCCAGCGGATGCCGCGGATGACCGCACCTTCGAGTCCACGAAGAGGTCGCCGAGCCGCGCGATGCCCTCGACCGAGACACCCTGGCCGACTCGCGTGCCGTGGGAGAGCGGTCCCGTCTGGGCCACGCCGCCGATCGATGAGGTCGTCAGCCGCTGGCGGGTGTAGCCCTCCGTGTTGACGTTCGCGATGTTCTGCCCGACGACGTCGAGGCCCTGCCTCGCGGCGTTGAGTGCGGTGTATGCGGTGTTCAGCCCGCTGAAGGTGCTCATGGTCAGAATCTCTCGTCGATCAGGCGGGCGCTGCCGGTGTCGATGGTCTCGCCCGTGGCGCCGTAGGTTCCCGTGTCGCCACCGAGGTTCGCGAGGGTCTCCTGCGTCGAGCGCAGTGCGGAGCGCAGGAACTGCTCGTTGATGTCGCGCAACTGGCCGATCTGGGCGGCCAGTTCGGCGAGGGCGGTGAGGTGGTTGGCGAAGATCTCGGCCCAGGGCCCGTCGGCGGGGGCGGCTGCGACGAGGTCGCGGAGCGTGGCATCCGGTGCCGTTCCCCACTGCTCGCCGAGTTCTGCGACCTCGACCGTGCGGGTGAGGCCGAGGGCGCGGAGGCGCTCGAGCACCTGCTCGACCTCACGCGTGGCATGGGGGAGCCAGCGGGTCTTGCCGGTCGTGAGCAGCAGCTGCTCCTCCTCGAGCTTGAAGAGCAGGAGTTCGAGGAGCTCACGCTCGCGCCACAGGGTGGCGGAGACTTCGTTTGCTCCCACGGTGCTCTCCGTTCATCTGGTCTCGGGTGTCGCCACGGGGGACTGTCGGCACCGGGGCGGTTCCGGTAAGGCGAATCATCCGGAAATTTCTGTACCCCGGCTGAAAATCCGCCGTACCCCAGTTGTGGGGATGTGCTCCCCCCTAGGGGGGACAAGGCGCTAACTGAATAAGCCGAATCGGCTTCCTTGGCCTCGCGTTCCCTCCATAGAGTCTCCACTGTCGCTCGGGTCAGACCCGAAAGACAGCAACCGAGTTCGAGGCGCGCAGGGTCCCGAAGCCCCGCGTCATCCGAGTCTCTTTCCCGGTTGAGACGTGGCCCGTCACCTCGCTTACCCGCGAACGCAAATGCAAGAGACAGAGACAAACGGGGGTACAGCTGTGGACAGAGCCACACGCAATGCACTGGTGGTGGAGAACCTGCCGCTCGTCGGCTACCTGGTCTCCGAGTTGTGCGCCCGCGCCACTCACCTCTCCCGCGACGACCTGGCATCGGCCGGCGCAATCGGCCTCATCACGGCCGCCAAATCCTTCAAGCCCGAGCTCGGGATCCCCTTCGGCGCCTACGCCCGCAAGCGCATCCTCGGTGCCTTCTCCGACGAGCTGCGCTCCGAGGACTGGGCGAGCCGCGGCACCCGCAAACGCATCAAGGAGACCCTCGCGGTCGAGGAGAAGCTCACCGCCGCCTTCGGCCGCCGCCCCTCCGCAGACGAGGTCGCCAACTCCCTCGGCGTCACCCGCGACGAGGCGCAGCAGGCGATGGCGGATGCCTCACGCCACGTCACGACGCTCGATGACGTCACCACTGACCAGCTTGTCGCCGAGACCGTGCTGCCGGAGGAGCAGCTGCTCGAGAACGAGCGCACCGTCTTCGTGCGCTCGGCCGTCGACGTGCTGCCCGAGAAGATGCGCCACATCATCACGGCGATCTACTTCGAGGACCGCACGGTCAAGGAGGTGGCCGAGGAGCTCGGCATCACCCACTCGGCCGTGTCGCAGCAGCGCTCGGAGGCGATCCGCCTCCTGCGCGACGGCATGAACACGCACTTCGCCGACGACGAGAGCGAGCACGAGCCGCAGTCGCGCATCTCGGCCGCAAGCCGCAGCGCCTACCTCGCGCGCCTCGCCGACCAGGCCTTCAGCGGCATGTCGCGGGCGGCGTTCCCGGCCCCCCAGCTTCTCAATTCAGAAATTGCCTAACGGATGCCACGCGGTAGCCGATAGCTAGAGTTACCGGCCCATGGATGGGCCGGCGAACACCACCCACATCACGGAGGAAAACACCATGGGTATGCAGATCAACACCAACGTTGCGGCGCTCAACGCGTACCGCAACCTGTCCAACACGCAGAACGACCTCTCGAAGTCGCTTGAGAAGCTCTCCAGTGGCCTCCGGATCAACCGTGCTGCAGACGACGCGGCCGGCCTCGCGATCTCCGAGGGCCTGCGTTCGCAGGTCGGCGGACTCAAGGTCGCCGCTCGTAACGCCCAGGACGGCATCTCGGTCATCCAGACCGCGGAAGGCGCCCTGACCGAGGTTCACTCCATCCTGCAGCGCATGCGTGACCTCGCGGTGCAGGCCGGTAACGACTCGAACAACGCTGAGTCGCGCAACGCCATCAAGAAGGAGGCGACCGCTCTCAGCGCCGAGCTTGGGCGTATCGGCGAGTCGACCAACTTCAACGGCATCGCGCTCCTCGACGGCACCGCGAACCTGAAGTTCCAGGTCGGCGCCAACGGTGACTTGTCGTCGCAGATCGGGGTTGACCTCTCGACCGTGAACGTCTCGAACATTGCAACCGCACTGTCCACGGGATCGGCTGGCACGGCGTTCGAGGTGCTCACCCCCTCGGCTGTCACCGGAGCGATGAGCTTCGAGACGGAAGACGTCGACGGCAACACCGCGACGGTCACCGCCAACCTGACGGGTACCTTCAACACCGTGCAGGATGTCGCCGACGCGCTGAACGCACAGGGCACCTTCAGCGGTTCGCTTGTCGCATCTGTGGACAAGGACAACAAGCTCGTCATCAGCTCGTTGAACGGCGACCAGGTGAACTTCGCCACCGATCCGGGCACCGGTGTGGAGAACGGTGCAGCCAGCGCCGCAGGCACGCTCGACTTCAGCACCGCTGCAGGTGCCCAGGCGGCCATCAACCTGATCGACGACAAGATCACGGCAATCTCGTCGGCCCGCGCCGATCTGGGTGCCGTGCAGAACCGCTTCGAGTCGACGATCAACTCGCTCAACGTCTCGAGCGAGAACCTCGCCGCGGCGGAGTCGCGTATTCGCGACACCGACATGGCATCGGAGATGGTCAACTACACCCGCGCGAACATCCTGTCGCAGGCCGGTACCGCCATGCTCGCGCAGGCGAACCAGTCCAACCAGGGCGTTCTCCAGCTCCTCGGCTAAGCCACGGAGTAGCTAGACCACACCTGGTGGTGCTCGCGCGCGGAACTGGACCTCTTCGCGCGGGCACCCCAGGTGTCTTCCACATCCAGCACCGAAACACGGGGGAGTGACACATGGGCATCAGCCTTCCTGGCCTTGCCAGCGGCCTCGACAGCGCCACGCTCATCGAGTCCCTCATGCAGCTCGAGGCGATCCCGCAGAGCCTCCTCAAGCGGAAGGCGACCGTAACCTCCAGCACAGTCACGGTGTTGCAGGCGCTCAACCAGAAGTTCGCCTCCCTCGCCGAGACCGCAAAGTCTGCCGCGAAGCCCGACTCCATCGACCTGCACAACGCCAGCGCAAGCGCCGACAGCATCGCGGTCAAGGCAGAGAAGGGCGCAGCACCGGGCTCCCTGGATCTCGTCGTCAAGCAACTCGCCACCAAGCAGACCTCCGTCTCGGATGCCATCACCGGCTGGAACGGGGACCTCACGATTGAGAATGCGAGCGGCCCCGTCACCGTCACCGCCGACTCCATCGACGCTCTTGTCGCTGCTATCAACGGGTCCGAAGCGGGGGTCACGGCCATGAAGGTCTCGGCAGGGAAGGATGAGTTCGGCGAGAATCTGTACCGCCTGCAACTGACGTCCACCGAAACCGGCGCGGACTCCGCCTTCACCGTCACGGGCCTCGGCACGACGGAGACCGCGGCAGCGCACGACGCAGAGGTCGCTCTCTGGGCCGGGACCGATGCCGAGCAGGTCATCACCTCCAAGACGAACACCTTCAGCGACCTGCTCCCGGGCGTCTCCGTCACGGTCGCCAAGAAGTCGGATGACCCGGTCACCGTGACCGTCGTGCGGGACACAGCCGGCGCATCCGCCGTCGCGAAGGGCCTGGTCACCGCGGTGAGCGAGACGCTCGCCTTCATCGACGTGCGGACCAAGGTCACCAACAGCACCGACGCCGACGGCAACCCCATTGTCTCGGGCGGCTCGCTCACGGGCGACAGCACCGTGCGCTCCGCGCGTCAAAGCCTCGTCTCGGCGATCTCGATGCCGGTGGGCGGGAAGTCTCCGAGCGAGTACGGCATCACCCTCACCAAGACGGGCACGATCGAGTTCGACGCCTCAAAGTTTGAGGCGGCCCTCACCGCGGATCCGGAGACGGTGCAAGCCGCGATCACGGAACTTGCCACACGCGTCGACGCCGCCGCGACGACTGTCTCCGACAAGTACACGGGCACCCTCACGACCAAGATCACGGGCCAGCAGTCGCTCGTCACCAACTACAACGAGCAGGTCGCTGCCTGGGATGACAGGCTCGCTACCCGCCGCGCGACCCTCGAGCGCACCTACGCAGCGCTCGAGGTGCGCATGAGCGCCCTCAACTCCCAATCCAGCTGGCTCAGCTCTCAGATCGCCTCCCTCCCGACGTATGAAGGCAGCAAGAAATGACGATGTACGGAATTGACGCCCGCCGTGCCGACTACGCGCGCGAAGCCATCCTCAACGCCTCACCCGCGCGCCTGCTCACAATGCTCTACGACCGGCTCATCCTCGACCTGCAGCGGGCCGAGATCGCGCAGGACATCGAGGACTGGGAGTCGGCGTCGACCCACCTGCTGCACGCGCAGGACATCCTCGCGGAGCTCACCTCCTCCCTCAAGGTCGACGAGTGGGACGGCGCCGAAGGACTCCTCGGCGTCTACACCTTCGCCACGAAGGCACTCGTCTTCGCCAACATCCACCGCGACGTCGAAAGCACGCGCGTGTGCATCACCCTGCTTGAGCCGCTGCGCCAGACCTGGCACGAGGCAGCCGCGCAGGCGCCCGAAGCCGCAGCCCCGCCCGTCGAGCGCAGCCTCGGCGGCACCCTCGGGGTCGCGTGAGCATGGCGATGCCCGACACGACCTTCGACGCGTGGGTCACCGCGCTTGACGAACTTGAGCGCGAACTCGAATGGGCCGATGACGTTGTGAGCGGGCGCAGCGCCCAGTGGACGCCGCCCCAGGGCCTCGGCACGATGCCGGCCGAACTCGTCGACCGGGCCAGTCGCATCCTCGATGCGCAGCGGAACCTCATGACGCGGCTCGACGAGGAACGCCAGGACGTGGGGCGGCACATCGCCGCGCTGCGGAGTGTGCCGTCGACGAAGGGTGCCGCGGCATCCGTCTACCTCGATGTCGCGGGTTGAGTAGCGACGAAGGAGCGTATCGAAACCCGGACGCCAAGCACGCGGTTTCGATACAGCCCTGACGGGCTTACTCAACCCACCAAAAACTGAAAACACCTAACGGCTGCGGCAACGGTGCCGATAGCTGAACAAGAGCAGGGATCGCTCGCACCCCAGGCCATGGATCGGCCGGAACCACTCATCCATGAAATGGGATTCACGCAGTGTTTGAATCTGTGACGTCACTTGCCCTCGGCAGCGCCCTCGATGGCCTCTCCGAGCGCCAGCGCGTGATCGCCAACAACATCGCGAACGTCAACACCCCCGGCTACAAGGCCCAGCGGGTGCTCTTCGAGGATGCCCTCGCCAAGTCGGTGCGCCAGGGTGACGGTGCCGTCGCCGCGACCGTCGCCGACTCCCTCGAACCCACACGCCTCGACGGCAACAACGTCAACCTCGACACCGAGACGCTCTCCAACGTCGACACCCTCCTGCGCTACCAGTTCGCTGCGCGCGCGGTCGAGGGCCAGTTCACGAGCGTCCGCACAGCGCTGAGAACCAACTAGGGCACGGGAGTAACTCATGACCTTCGACGCAATCGGCATCGCCGGCACCGGACTGACCCTGCACCGCAAGTGGCTCGACGCCGTTTCCGACAACCTCGCCAACGTCAACACCGTGCGCGGCACCGACGACGAGGCCTTCCGGGCTCGCTACGTCGTCGCCCAGGCGGGCGAGGGCACGACTGGGGTCTACGTGCAGGGTGCCGCCTACGGCGACGCCGAGGGCCGGGTGGTCTACGAACCCGACCACCCCCTCGCCGACGAGGCCGGCTACGTGCGCTACCCCGAAATCGACATGGCCAGCCAGATGGGGCAGCTCATCATGGCCCAGCGTGGCTACCAGGCGAGTGCGGCCGTCGTCGACCGCGCCAAGGAGGCCTACCAGGCCGCAATCCAGATCGGACGTGCATGATGGCCATCCCCGCGATTCCCGCCCTCGGCGGCAGTGGCGCGTTCAGCGTCGGCGAGCACGACCTCTCGATCCGTGGGGCGCTCGCCGCGGCATCCGGTGCCGGCTCGGTCCAGTCGACGGATGGCGCGGCCTTCGGCACCTCGCTCGCCGGTGCGATCGACGGACTGCAGTCGCTGCAGTCGACCTCCAACGAGCTCGCGATCCAGGCCGTGACGGGTGACCTCAACGACATCCACGACGCCACGATCGCCTCGACCCGCGCCGCCGTCACGCTCGAACTCATCGCGGCCGTGCGCAACAAGGGCGTCGACGCCTTCAACGAGATCATGAGGATGCAGGCCTAATGCCCACCCAGGTCACCTCCGCGCTCAAGCGGCTCGTCGCGGGCATCCGCGAATTCACGATCGCGCAGCGCACGCTCGCCCTCATCGGCGTCGCCGTGCTGGTGCTCGGTGCGGCCGGGCTCGGGCTGTGGCTCACGCGTCCCTCCTACACGCCGCTCTTCTCGGGCCTCGCGGCGGGTGACGCCAGCACGATCGTCGAGCAGTTGCAGGCCGACAGCGTGCCCTACGAGCTCACGGCGGGCGGCGCCACGATCCTCGTTCCCGAGGAGCACGTCTACGACCAGCGACTCAAGGCGGCCTCGGCCGGCCTGCCCTCCTCGAGCACGGGCGGCTACTCGCTCCTCGACGACATGGGCGTGACCTCCTCCGAGTTCCAGCAGTCCGTCACCTACAAGCGCGCCCTCGAGGGCGAGCTCGCATCGACGGTCGCCGCCCTCGATGGCGTGCGCACGGCATCCGTTCGTCTCGCGATCCCCGAGGAGACCGTGTTCGTGGCGCAGACGGCGTCGCCCACCGCATCGGTCTTCATCGAGACCGAGCGCGGCGTGAGCCTCAGCAGCGACCAGGTCGAGGCGATCGTGCACCTCACCTCGGCCTCGATCGAGGGCATGAAGGCCACGGATGTCGCGGTCATCGACGCCGCCGGAACCGTGCTGTCTGCCGTGGGCGTCGGCGCATCCGGCTCCACCTCGAAGCAGGCGAGCGACCACGAGGTGCGGGTGCAGGGTGCCGTGCAGGCCATGCTCGACCGCGTCGTCGGCCCCGGCAACGCCAGCGTCGCCGTGGCAGCCGACGTGAGCTACGAGTCCGCGGAACGGCTCGAGGAGTCGTACTCGGCGCCCGAGGAGGTTCCCGCGCTCAACGAGCAGATCGACCGCGAGACCTATACGGGCAGCGGCGACGGCACCCTCCAGGGCGGCGTGCTCGGCCCCGACAACATCGCCGTGCCCGGTGGCGCGGGCGATGGCGCCTACGAGAGCGAGTCGACCAACCGCAACAACGCCGTCAACAAGGTGACCGAGTCGCGCACGATCCCGGCCGGTTCCATCACCCGCCAGACCGTCTCGGTCGCCGTCAACGAGGAGGCCATCGGCGGCCTCACGGTGCCCGCCATCCGCGAGCTCGTCGCGGCTGCCGCCGGCGTCAACGTCGAGCGCGGCGACAATGTCGCGGTCGAGGTCGTGCCCTTCAACGCGACGGGCGCCGCGGCCGCCGCCGAAGCCCTCGCCGCCGCCGAAGCGGCCGCCGTCGCCGACCGCTGGATGGCCCTCGCGACCGTCGCCGTGATCGTCGCGGGCATCGCCCTCCCGGTCGTCATCGGCCTCGTCATGCTCTCCCGCAACCGCCGTCGGGCCCGCGAGGCAGGAGAACTCAAGCAGCTCTCCGACATCCTCGACGGCACGACCGTGCCCATGCAGCTGCAGATGCCGACGGAGCCCGTCGCCCCCATCGCCGCGCCGACCGCTCCCGCGGGCCTGCCGAGCGGCGACGAGGAATCGGCCCGCCGCCGCGCCGAGATCGAGGCGCTCGCCGCCGCCGACCCGAAGCGCACCGCCGAGTACCTGCGCGGGCTCATGGATGACGTGAGGGCGCCATGACCGATGTGCAGACGCTCGGGCTGACCGGCACCCAGAAGGTCGCCGTCGTGCTCATGAACCTCGAGCACAACCGCGCCGCCGAGGTGCTCAAGCAGTTCACCGAGACTGAGGCCGAGGAGATCGTCGCCGAGATCGTGCGCATGAAGCGCGTCGATGCCCTGGTCGCCGATCGGGCCCTCACCGAGTTTCACGAGGTCGCGACGCGCGGCACCGCCAATGCACGCGGAGGCCGTGACATCGCAGTTGGGCTGCTCGAGGCATCCTTCGGCGCAGAGCGCGCCGCCGGCGTCATGAACCGCGTCGCCTCCTCCATGGCGGGCAAGGCCTTCGAGTTCATCGAGGCGGTCGAGCCCGGGCAGATCATCACCCTCCTCGAGGGCGAACTGCCCCAGACCGTCGCCCTGGTGCTCGCGCACCTGCGCCCGGAGCAGGCATCCGCCATCCTCTCGGGCCTCGACGACGATGTGCGCACCGAGGTGGCCCACTGCATCGCGACCATGAACAGCGCGACCCCCGAGGCCGTGCGCGTCGTCGCCGACACGCTCAAGTCCCGCGCCGGCGCGGTCGTCTCGACCCGTGACGCCGTCGAGATCGTCGGCGGCGTGCAGCCGCTCGTCGACATCATCAACCGCTCGAGCGTCGCGACCGAGAAGGCGCTGCTCGACGCCCTCGACGAGCGCGACCCCGAACTCGCGGAGGAGGTGCGCTCACGGATGCTCACCTTCGCCGACATCGTCAAGCTCGAGAAGCGCGACGTGCAGCAGGTGCTGCGCGGCATCGACGCCGCCGTACTCGCGATCGCCATGAAGGGCAGTCCCGAGACGGTCGTCGAGGTCATCCGCTCCAACCTGTCGGAGCGCAACCGGGAGATCCTCGACGACGAGACGAAGGCCCTCGGGCCGCTGCGGCTCTCGCAGGTCGAGGAGGCGCGTTCGCAGATCGTGCGCGCCATCCGCGACCTCGAGTCGGAGGGCGTAATCACTGTGCAGCGCGCCGAGGAGGAAGACTATGTCTACTGAGACCGCCTTCTCGCCGCTCAGCTTTCCCGCCCTCGGCAGCAGCACGCCGGGCCTCGTCGAGGCGCAGGCGCGCACGCGCGGCCACGCCTCGGGCTACGCCGCCGGGATGCGCGCGGCGGAGGAGACCCTGCAGGCGGAGCGCGACCGTGCCGCCGCCGAGCACGCCGCCCTCATGGAGGCGACCCGCAAGCGAGCGGATGCCCTCACGGCGCTCCTCAGCGCGGCGGTCGAGTCGGTGAACCAGCACGTCGCCCCGGTGCTGGCGGAGGCGCAGGCGGCGATCGCCGTCGCATCCGTCGACCTCGCCGAGGCGATCATCGGGGTCGAGCTCGCCGACGGGCCAACGAGCGCCCGCGCCGCCCTGAAGCGCGCGCTG
Source organism: Salinibacterium sp. (assembly GCA_015234465.1). GTDB lineage: Bacteria > Actinomycetota > Actinomycetes > Actinomycetales > Microbacteriaceae > Homoserinimonas. Next base: position 883,713 of record JADGNA010000008.1, read on the forward strand.
GGCGACGTCGACCCGGCGGCCGTGCTCAGGGTGCGCATGCACCCCGACACGCTCTCGGCGCTCGAGAGCCTCGACCCCGCACGCCTCCCCGAGGACATCAGCTTCGTCGCGGACCCGGCACTCGCCCCCGGCGATGCGGTTGCCGAGCTGCCCGACGGTCACCTCGACGCGCGCATCGGCGCCGCAGTCGCCCGCGCGCGGGCCGCACTCCTGGACGGACCGGCATGAGCGCCGCCGCGCCCGCCGTGCTCGGCGCGCGCCTTGGTGAGGCCGTGCGGGCCGGCCGTCCGCAGCGCGTCGGCCGCGTCGCATCCGTCGTCGGCCTCGGCCTGGAGGTCATCGGGGTCGACTGCGCCGTCGGCGACCTCGTGAGTATCGGCGATCACTCATCCGTCGAGGCGGAGGTCATCGCGACGACCCGCGACGGCGTGCGCTGCATGCCCCTCGGCCGCCTCACGGGGGTGCAGCCGGGCGCCGCCGCACGGCCCAAGGGCCGGCCCATGCTCGTGCCCGTCGGCCGTGGCCTCCTCGGCCGTGTCATCGACGGCCTCGGCCGCCCCATCGACGGCAAGGGGCCGATCGACGCGAACGAGTGGGTTCCCCTCCACAATGACACCCCGCCGGCCATGCAGCGGGCCCGCATCGACACGCCACTCTCGCTCGGCGTGCGGGTGCTCGACACGCTCACCACGGCGGGCCGTGGCCAGCGGCTCGGCCTCTTCGCCGGCTCGGGCGTCGGCAAGTCGTCGCTGCTCTCCATGATCGCCCGCGGCACCGAGGCCGAGGTCAGCGTCATCGCCCTCGTGGGGGAGCGCGGCCGCGAGGTGCGGGAGTTTCTCGAGGACGACCTCGGCGAGGAGGGCCTCGCCCGCTCGATCGTCGTCGTCTCGACCTCCGACGAGCCCGCCCTCATGCGCCTGCGCGCGGCTTTCGTCGCGACCCGCATCGCGGAGGGCTTCCGCGAGCACGGCGCCGACGTCACGCTCATGATGGACTCCCTCACCCGCGTCGCCATGGCGCAGCGCGAGATCGGGCTCTCCGTCGGCGAACCACCGGCCACGCGCGGCTACCCGCCGTCGACCTTCTCCCTGTTCGCGCAACTGCTCGAGCGCGCCGGCACCGCGGCATCCGGCTCCGTCACCGGCATCTACACCGTGCTCGTCGACGGCGACGACCACAACGAGCCCATCGCCGACGCCGCCCGGTCGATCCTCGACGGGCACGTCGTGCTTGACCGCAAGCTCGCGGTCAACGGGCACTTCCCGAGCGTCGACGCGCTCGGGTCCGTCTCCCGGGTCGCGAGCCGCGTGACGACGGATGCCCGCGCCAAGGCCGCGACGACACTCCGCCGTGTGCTCTCCGCCCGCCGCTCCGCCCAGGACCTGCTCGACGTCGGCGCCTACCAGCGCGGCAGCAACCCGCTCGTCGACGCTGCCGTCGACCACGAGGCATCCATCAACGCGTTCCTGCAGCAGTCGATGGGCGAGCGCGCCACCGCCGAGGAGTCGTGGCAGCGCCTCGAGCGCCTCGTCGCCGGCCTGGGGGTGAGCGCATGAGCAAGGGATTCTCGCTCGCCGGCCTCCTGAGGCTGCGCCACCTGCAGCAGGAACTCGCCGCAGGTGAACTCTCGAGCGCCCGCGGACGCCTCGACGAGAACTCGCTCGGCATCGAGCGCGCCCGCATCGCCCTTGGCGCCACGAGCACCGACGTCACCAGCACGGCCGTGCTCTACGCGGTCGCGGCGGGGCGCGCATCCCTGCGCAGCACCCTCTCCGACCTCACGGCCCTCGACGGCCAGTTGCAGGGCGAGGCGGATGCCGCGGCCGCCGCCTTCGCCCACGCCCGCGCCCAGACGATCGGGCTCGAGAAGCTCGAGCAGAAGCACGCCGAGGGGGTCGCTGCCGATGAGCTCAAGGCCGAGCAGGACGCCCTCGACGAGCTCGCCTCGACCGCGTGGCACCGCGACACGGAAGGAACCGAGTCATGAGCATGCTGAACCTCCTCGCCGGTGGGATCACCCGGGGCGCGACATCCGCCACCGGCTTCTCGAGCGCGACCGACGCCGAGGGCTTCGGTGCCGCCATGCGCGGCGCGCTCGCCGACGTCGACCGTGAGTGGCCAAACTCTGGGCTTCCGGAGGCTCCAGATGGCCAAACTTTGGCCACTCACGGGGCCGGGGGTGACGCGGCGGGTGATTCTGGCGATCTGGGCGGCTCAGCGCTCGTGACCAGTGTTTCACCTGGCGAGTTGCCCACTTTGGTGCCTTCTGCGCCCGGTGAAGTGCAGAACTGGGCAACTGGATCACACCCGGCCGAGACGCTCGCAATGGGCATCGCGGGCGAAGGAGTGGCTTCGGGTGCTGGCCTGGGTAGCGGTGACGTGGACTCGGGTGCGGGAGCTGCGGGCGGCGTTCATGCTGGCAGCGGTCGTGCTGGCAGCGACGGCGGAGTGACGGCGGCTGCAGTGCCCGCCGCGCCGCGCCATGCAGGGGGCACTCTCGGTGCTGCACCCGCCTCGACCTCGGCGTCCGCCGCAGCGGATGCCGGGCACTCCGCCGCTCCCACGATCGCCAGGGGCATTGCCGACACCGCTGCCTCAGCCGCCGCATCCGCCCTTTCATCCGCTGAGACTGCACAAGCTGCAGTTGAGGCGCCCGATTCGAGCAACTTGCGCAGTCTCGCGGGCGCGGGCGCAACCGCGGGGAATGCGGATGCCCGCCAGTTCGCACGCCCCGCGCAGTCCGCACACCCCGCGCAGCTGGCGGCTTCCGTGCACGCCCCGGCGGCGCCAGCCTCCTCCGCCTCCGTTGCATCCGTCCCCCCACCCGCTGAGGCTGCGCAGGGTGCACCGGAAGCCGCCGATTTCGACAACGTGCGCAGTCTCACGCGAGTCGACGGGGCAGGGGCGGCTGTCGCACCGGGCGCCGCGACATCCGTCAGCCAGGCGAGCCCAGCGCCGGCCCCGGCCCCCGCGCCGACACCTGTGCCCCAGGACTTCTCGGCGCAGCTCGTCCGGCCGATCGCCAACATCCGCAGTGCGGGCGCGGGCGAGCACGTCATCACCGTCAACGTGACCCCCGAGAACCTCGGCCCCGTCACGGTGCGCGCCCACCTCGGCGCCGACGGGATGCGCATCGAACTGCTCGCACCCAGCGAGGCAGGGCGCGAGGCCCTCAAGGCGATCCTCGGCGACCTGCGCCGCGACCTCGCCGGACTCGGCGTTGCCACCCCGTCGCTCAGCACGGGCGGGCAGAGCGGCAACGCCACCCTGAACCTCGGCGACAGCCAGGGCCAGGCACAGGGCGGGCAGGCCCAGGGAGGGCGCGACGGGCAGCCCGCCGCTGCGCGCAACCCGGGAGCCGCCGCCGGCACCCACGGGGATGCTGTGACATCCGAGACGACCCACGACCGCGGCATCCGCGGCCTCGCCACCGGCATCGACGTGCTGGCCTGAGCCCCCGGACCCGAGAGAGAAGGAACAGTATGGCAATCGAACCCGCCGCGGCCGTCACAGCGACGAGCATGTACACCGCCAACCCCGGCACCCGCGCGCCCAAGCAGACGATGGACAGCGAGGTGTTCCTCTCGCTCCTCGTCACGCAGCTGCGCAACCAGGACCCCAGCTCGCCCATGGACACCAACCAGATGATCAGCCAGACGACGCAGCTGGCATCCATGGAGCAGCTCACGACCCTCACGACGCTCAACGAGGAGAACTTCTCGCTGCAGATGCGCATCGCCGCGTCCGCCCTCGTCGGCAAGGAGGTCAGCTACGAGAAGGACGGCGAGACCGTCAAGGGCGTCGCCGACTCGGTCTCCTTCGTCAATTCCGTTCCCACCGTCTCGATCGACGGGGTCGATGTCGACCTCGACGCAATCTCCGGCGTGACCACGCGCGCCGCCTGAACATCACGAACCCACCACTGAAAGGTCAACCACCATGCTTCGCTCGCTCTACTCCGGCATCTCGGGCCTCCGCTCGCACCAGACCATGCTCGACGTGACCGGCAACAACATCGCCAACGTCAACACGACCGCGTTCAAGTCGTCGGCCACCCAGTTCCAGGACACGCTCTCGCAGCTCACGCAGGGCGCCGCTGGCCCGCAAGCGGAGCAGGGCGGCACCAACCCGGCCCAGATCGGCCTCGGCGTGCGCGTCGCCGGAATCTCCACCAACTTCGCGCAGGGGTCCGCGCAGGCCACCGGCCGCTCGACCGACATGATGATCTCGGGCGACGGCTTCTTCGTGACCCGCTCCGGCGGCGACACCCTCTACACCCGCGCCGGCAACTTCGACATCGACCCCCAGGGCCGCCTCGTCACGCCCGACGGCTCCATCGTGCAGGGCTGGACGGCGCAGAACGGCGTCATCCAGGACGGTGGCGCGATCGGCAACATCAGCCTGCCGCTCGACAGCCTCTCGCCCGCCGTGCCCACAGGGACCGCCACCTTCGGCGGCAACCTGCCCTCCGAGGCCGAGGTCGGCACGACCCTGGTGCGCGACACGCAGGTCTTCGACGCCGACGGCAACCCGGCAACCCTCACCTTCACCTTCACCCGCTCCGCCGACGGATGGGATGTCTCGGCCGACGGCGGCACCACGACCCTCGGCACCCTCGAGTTCACCGAGGGCGCACTCACCTCGACAGGCAACGTCTTCGACGTCGATGGCATCGACGTCGACATGACCCAGCTGACCGGCTTCGCTGGCCTGACCACGGCATCCGTCACCAACCAGGACGGCCGCAAGGCCGGAACGCTGCAGTCGTTCACCCTCTCGGCCGACGGCACGCTCGTCGGATCGTTCAGCAACGGCGCATCCGAGGCCATCGGCCGCATCGCGCTCGCCAACTTCGCCAACCCGGGCGGCCTCGAAAAGGCCGGCAACTCGTCCTACCGCGCGACCTTCAACTCGGGCAACCCCGAGCTGGGCACCGCAGGCAACGGCGCGCTCGGCAAGCTCACGGCTGGCGCGCTCGAGATGTCGAACGTCGACCTCTCGCAGGAGTTCACCAACCTCATCGTCGCGCAGCGCGGCTTCCAGGCGAACGCCCGCATCATCACGACCTCCGACGAGGTGCTGCAGGAGCTCACCAACCTGAAGCGCTGATGCCTCGGGGCGGCGGACCTCGCATCCGCCGTCCTTCGAAAGATCAGGAAACTGTGCCGTTCCTCCCTCGTGGGAGGGGCGGCACAGTTGCGTTGCGGGTGATCCGTGCCTAACGGATGCGCGGCCGCGGCCGACAGTGTCCTGTGCATGCCCAGGATGGGCAGCTGAGTACGAGACCTATGGATGGGCCCGATGATTGTTGTCACGCGTTTGAACGATCGCCAATTCGCGATCAACCCTGATCTCATCGAGCGCATCCACGCGAGCCCCGATACGACCCTCGTCATGGTCGACGGCGCCAAGTACATCGTGACCGAGTCGATGGCCGAGGTCATCGAGCGCATCGCCCTCTACCGGGCACGCGTCATCGCCCTCGCACACTCGGGTGCGGCAGACCAGCCGTCCGCTCCCCACCTCGGCATCGTGACGGATGCCGGTGACGACGAGACCGTCGCGCACATCTCCGGCCCGAGGAAGATCTGATGGACCTCGCAACCATCATCGGAATCGGACTCGCGTTCGGTTCGCTGTATGCCATGATCACGCTCGAGGGCGCCCATGTGAGCTCCCTCCTGCTGCCGGCGCCCATGATCCTCGTGTTCTTCGCGACGATCGCGATCGGCGTCGCCGGTGGCACGATCAAGGATGCGATCAACTCCTTCAAGGAGGTGCCCGCAGCATTCAAGGGCGGCGCAACCTTCAAGCCGCAGGAGGTCATCGACCAGGTCGTCGGCCTCGCGGAGAAGGCCCGCAGCGAGGGCCTCCTCGCCCTCGAGCAGGAGGCCGAGCAAATCAAGGACCCGTTCCTGAAGGGTGCCCTGCAGAACATCGCCGACGGCACTGACGGCGAGGAACTGCGCATCATGCTCGAGGACGAGATGGAGTCCCGCGCGAGCACCCGTCGCACGGCGGCCAAGTTCTTCGGCGCCCTCGGCGGCTACGCCCCGACGGTCGGCATCATCGGCACCGTCGTCTCCCTGACGCACGTGCTCGAGAACCTCTCGCAGCCCGACGAGCTCGGCCACATGATCGCGGCGGCCTTCGTGGCGACCCTCTGGGGCCTGCTGTCGGCGAACTTCATCTGGCTGCCGATCGGCACCCGCATCCGTCGGCTCAACGAGATCGACCAGGAGCGCATGACGCTGCTCATGGAGGGTGTGCTCGCCGTGCAGGCGGGCAGCCAGCCGCGACTGCTGGGCGAGCGGCTCAAGGCCATGGTGCCGGCGGATTCGATGAAGGGCTCGAAGTCGAAGGATGCCAAGGGTGACGCGGGCAAGAAGGGCAAGGAGCCCAAGACCGCGAAGGCCGACAAGGCGGCAGCATGAGCATGCCGCGCCGCCGCAAGAAGCATGTCGAGGCTGAGCATGAGGGCCCCGACGAGCGCTGGATGGCGTCATACATGGACATGGTCACGGTGCTCATGTGCCTCTTCATCGTGCTCTTCGCGATGTCGGCGGTCGACCAGGAGAAGTTCCAGCAGCTCAAGAACTCGCTCGCGACGGGCTTCGGCCAGGAGGAGTCCGAACACACGGATGTCTCGACCGGCGTCGTCGTGCCCGCCGAGCTCGTCTCGGAGGAGGGTGAGGGCTTCACCGACATCCAGTTGGCGCTCGAGGAGGTCGAGGAGCTGGAGCAGTTGCGCGCACAGATCCACAGCAACCTTCAGGCGAACGGCCTCCAGGACACGGTCTCATTCACGATCGACGAGCGCGGACTGACGGTGCGCCTCGTCGGTTCCGAGACCTTCTTCGACACCAACCGCACGGAGCTCGCCCCCACGGCCGTCGGCGTGCTCAACGCGACCGGACCCGCAATCGCGAACAGCCCCTACAGCGTCTCCGTCGAGGGACACGCGGATGCCCGGCCCTCCGTCGCACCCTTCCCCACCAACTGGGAGCTCGCCTCCGGCCGGGCCACGACGGTGCTGCGGTACCTCGTCGAGGCGACGGGTGTGCCAGCGCAGCGCATCGGGGCGGTCGGCTTCGGTGCGGCGCGACCGCTCGTGCCCGAGACCTCACCCGCGGGGCAGGCGACCAACCGCCGGGTCGACATCGTCGTGCTGTCGGCGCTGCCCGAGGCGGTGCGCTCGCTCATCCCCTCGATCGTCGCGGAGGGCGCCGGATGACACGCTAGGCCGGGCGCGCGCACTCTTGTGCGTCGCGCGTAGGAACAGGAGTGCGCGTCGCACACAATTGTGCGCGCGCTGAGGTTGCTAACCGTTCCATGCTGCCTGCCGATAGTGCTCGGTGTGACGGTCCAGAAACACGATGGCGCGAGCGTATCCTCGCGCACCCAGGGCACGGTCGAGGTCTACGACTTCCGCCGCCCCACGACGCTCGTGCGCGAACACTCGCGCGTGCTGGAGCTCGCCTTCGAGACCTTCGCCCGCCAGTGGGGCACGCAGCTCACCGCGAAGGTGCGCGTCTTCTCGCAGGTCACCTGCACGCAGGTGCTCATGTTCACCTACGACGAGTACGCGGCATCTCTCCCGTCGACGACGGCCATGGTGCTCGTGACGGTGGAGGGCGTGACGCCTCGCGCGGTCATCCAGTACCCGACATCCGCTGCCCTCACCTGGGTGAGCTGCATGCTGGGCGGTCGCGGCACGGTCGTGACCGAGGAGCGCCAGTTCACCCAGATCGAGCGTGAGCTGGTCGGCCGACTCATGGATGACGCGCTCGAGGACCTTCGCTACTCGCTCGGTTCGCTGCTCGTGCGCCGCATCGCGGTGGGTGGCTTCCAATACAACTCGCAGTTCGCGCAGGCCGCCGCAACGACGGATCTCATGATCGTCGCGAGCTTCACGATCAAGGTCGGCGAGTCGGTCTCGGCCGCGACGGTCGCAATTCCGGCCGAAGTGCTGCTGCCGCAGCTTGGCGAGGCCAACCCCACGAGCTCGATCGAGGATGCGCCGCGCATCATGCGCGAGCAGGTCGTCTCGACCCCCGTGTCGGTCTCGCTTCGCCTCGAGCCGGCCATGGTGCGGCCCTCAGCCGTGCTCAACCTCGCGGTGGGCGACATCCTGCCGATCCCACACCCTCAGCACCGCCCGCTCGAGGTCGCCGTCGAGGGCACCCCGCTCGCGCGTGCGGCCGTCGGGGCCAACGGTTCACGCCTCGCGTGTGTCGTTGTCGGCACCGACTGAGCCGCCCACCCTTTCGACTTCTTCACCACCACCGCCGGAGAGAACATCATGGCCACCACGACACCCACCCTTCAGTCCGCCGCAGCCGACGCGCTCGTGCAGCACCTGCCGACGACCGGCATTCTCGTGCCGTCGATGCTGCCGAGTGGCGTCTCCGCCGCATCGCGCGCCTCGTCGGCGCTGACGGCGTCGTTCGTCGGCGAGCAGGCGGCCGACCTCGCCCTCGTGCTGCTCGACGCGCAGTCCCTCCAGGAGGCCGCGGGCAGCGACACGGTCGTCTCGAGCGGCGACGTCGTGCGTCCCGCCCTCGAGGCTGCCGCCGAGGTGCTCGGCAGCGGCGTGCTCGGAGACGTGTCGGAGTCGGATGCCTCTGCCCTCTTCTCCGACCGCAACAGCACGGTCTTCGAGCTCACCGCCGACGGTGTCGCGGTCGGCTGGTTCGCAATTCGCATCCGCGAGGGCGGGGCGGTCGTGGGCGCGAGCCGCAAGTCCAACGAGGAGGTCGTCGGAAAGCTCGGGCGCATCAACAATGTCGAGATGGCGCTCACGGTCGAGATCGGCCGCACCCGCATGTCGGTGCGCGACGTGCTCGGCCTCGAGCCGGGCGCCGTCATCGAGCTCGACCGCTCCGCCGGCGCCCCCGCCGACATCCTGCTCAACGGCCGACTGATCGCGCACGGCGAGATCGTGGTGATCGACCAGGACTACGCCGTGCGCATCACCACGATCCTCGACGTCGCCGACGGCCTCAGCTGACATGGATGCTGTCATGATCGGGCTCCGCGTGCTCGTGAGCCTCGGGGCCGTGCTCGCGCTGCTGTGGTGGCTGCATCGCCGGCTCACCGCCGGCCCGCGCGCCCGCGCCGCGTCGCCCGTCTCGGTCGTCGCCAAGCAGGGCATCGGGGCGAAGGCATCCGTCGTCGTCATCGATGTCGAGGGCAGCCGGCTCGTGTTGGGCGTGACCGAGCAGTCGGTCAGCGTGCTGCAGTCGGGCGACGCCCCTGCGCCCGCCGTGGAGTTCGCCAAGTCGATGGATGCCGCAACCTCGAGCGGTCCCGCGCCGATCGAGCTCTTCGGGAGCCCGAAGGGTGCCCAGTTCACGCCGGCCCAGTTCGGTGGCAAGGGCGCGCTCGCGGGCTCAATCCTGTCGCCAGACACGTGGCGTCAGGCCGCGACGACCCTCAGGCGTGCACGGTGAGAGCAGTCCCGCCCACGGCGCTGCGCACGGTCGCGTTCGGCGTCGTTGCCGTCGCCGGATTCGCGGTCGCGATGAACCTCGGGGCCCAGCCGGTCTACGCCGCCCCCGAGATCAACCCCCTCGACGAGGGCACGCCGGGCGTCTCGGTCGAGATCAACGGCCCCAACGGCACCCCGTCGTCATCGATCGTGACTCTCCTCGGCATCACGCTGCTGTCGGTCGCCCCCGCGATCCTGCTCATGATGACGTCGTTCACCAAGATCTTCGTCGTGCTTGCGATGACGCGAAACGCGCTCTCGCTGCCGAGCATCCCGCCCAACCAGGTGCTCGCCGGCCTCGCGCTCTTCCTCAGCCTGTTCATCATGGCGCCCGTCGTCGGCGAGATGAACGAGGTCGGCGTGCAGCCCTACCTCGCGGGGACCATGACGTTCGGGCAGGCGCTGGAGGCGGCATCCGAACCCCTCCGCGCGTTCATGCTGTCGTTCACCCGCGAGGAGGACCTCGCCCTCATGACCCGCGCCGCGGGGCTCGAGAACCCGGAGGACCCGTCGACCGTTGAGCTCACGACGCTCATCCCCGCCTTCATGATCTCGGAGCTGCGCGCGGCCTTCATCATCGGCTTCGTCATCTTCGTGCCGTTCCTCGTGATCGACCTCGTCGTCGCGGCAGCCCTCATGTCGATGGGCATGATGATGCTCCCGCCCGTCATGATCTCGCTGCCCTTCAAGATCCTGCTCTTCGTGCTGGTCGACGGCTGGGGCCTCATCATCACCTCCCTCATCGAGAGTTACCGCTGATGGATGCCGGCGCAGTCCTCGACATCGCGATGCAGGGCCTCTTCGTGGCCGCGAAGCTCGCGGCCCCCATCCTCGTGACGGCACTCGTGGTCGGCTTCGCGATCTCGCTGCTGCAGTCGATCACGCAGATCCAGGAGGTGACCCTCTCGTTCGTGCCCAAGGCCGCGGCGGTCGGCGTCGCCCTCCTCGTGACGGGGCACTGGATGATCAGCGAGATCATCGGCTTCACCCACCGCATCTTCGACATGATCCCCGCGCTGCTCGGGGGATGACATGGTGATGCTGGAACTCGCGTGGCTGGAGGCGGTCATGCTGGCCGCGGTGCGCATGACGGCGTTCATCGTCATCGCGCCACCGTTCTCCTACCGTGCGTTTCCCGCCCGGGTGAAGGCCATGCTCGCGGTCGGGCTCGCGCTCGCCGTGTCGCCGCGGGTCACCGCCGACTACGTCTCGCTGGATGACGCGGCCTTCTTCGGCGCGCTTGTGCAGGAGATCATCACGGGGGCGCTGCTCGGATTCCTCGTCTACGTGATCTTCTCGGCCGTGCAGTCGGCGGGAAGCCTCATCGACATGTTCGGTGGCTTCCAGATGGCGCAGGCCTACGACCCCGGCTCGATGGTCAACGGTGCGCAGTTCTCGCGGCTCTTCCACATGTCGGCGCTCGCCCTCATGATGAGCTCGGGCGCACACCTGCTCATCCTCTCCGGTCTCACCCGCTCCTTCACCGCCCTGCCCATCGGCGGCGCGATCGACCTCGCGTCCTCGGCCGAGTCCATGGTGCTCGCGGTCTCCGAAATGTTCCTCGCGGCCGTGCAGATCGCCGGCCCGCTCCTCGTCGTGTTGTTCCTCGCCGACGTCGGGCTCGGGCTCCTCACGCGAGTGGCGCCCGCCCTCAACGCCTTCGCCCTCGGCTTCCCGCTCAAGATCTTCCTCACGCTCACCCTCGCCGTCGTCGTCTTCGCGGCGCTGCCCGGGGTTGTGGCATCCCTCACCGACGGAGCCGTCGACACGCTCATGGGGGTGAGGTAGATGGCCGACGAGCCCGCAGGCGAAAAGACAGAACAAGCGACCGAGAAGCGCATGAAAGATGTGCGCGAGAAGGGTCAGCTCTCCAAGTCGCAGGACCTCACCGCGTGGCTCGGCATCGGTGCGGCAGCCATCATGATCCCCGCCACGCTTGCGCTCGGCTCGACCGCCGCGACGGAGCAGATGTTCGCGGTCGCGCGCGTGGCCAACGACGCTGATCCACTCGCGGCAGTCGACGCGCTCTGGAGTGGAATGGGCTCAGTGCTCGCAACGCTCGCGCCCATGCTGATCGCCGTGCTCGTGGCCGTCGTCGTCGGCGCCGTCGCGCAGGGCGGTGTGCACCTCAAGAAGTTCAAGCCGAAGATGGAGCAGTTCAACCTCGTCAAGGGCGTGGGGCGCACCTTCGGCACCCAGGCGCTCTGGCAGGGCGCGAAGGCCCTCATGAAGACCGTCGTCGTGGGTCTCGTGCTCTACTTCGTCATCCAGAACCTCATGCCCGTGCTCATGGCATCCGGTGGCAACTCCGTGCACGCCGTGCTCGAAGCCGCCGCCGGGGGCGTCGCCGCAATGCTGCAGTTCGCGATCGTCGCGGGGCTCGCGCTCGCCTTCGCCGACGTCTTCGTGGTCATGAAACGCAACCTGAAGAAGACGCGCATGACCAAGAAAGAGGTCAAGGACGAGCACAAGAACTCCGACGGCGACCCGCTCATCAAGGGCCAGCGCCGTGCACGCCAGCTCGCCATGAGCCGCAACCGGATGATCGCTGCCATCGGCGATGCCGACGTCGTGCTCGTCAACCCCACGCACGTCGCCGTCGCGCTCAAGTACGAGCCGGGCAAATCCGCGCCCCGCGTCGTCGCGAAGGGTGCGGGCAACATCGCCGCGCGCATCCGTGAGGAAGCCGACAAGAAGGGCGTGTCCATGGTGCGCGACGTTCCCCTCGCCCGTGCCCTCCATGAGGCGTGCGAGCTCGGCCAGGAGATCCCGGTCGACCACTATGACGCGGTCGCCCGCGTGCTCGCCTTCGTCATGGCGCTCAAGAAGCGCGGCGCCGCCGCGGGCGTCCACAGCATGACGGCGCTCGCGGGCGCCCCCACACGCAACACCCTCACCGCCGCGAAAGGCCTCGCATGAAACAGACAATGAAAATGCTCGCCGTGCCGATCGGCGTCGTCGGCATCATCCTGCTCCTCGTCGTGCCCGTGCCGGCCGGGCTGCTCGACATGCTGCTCATCGTGAGCATCCTCTTCGCCCTCGTGATCCTGCTCACGAGCATGTTCGTCAAGAAGCCGCTCGACTTCTCGGTGTTCCCATCGCTGCTGCTCGTCGCGACGCTCTTCCGCCTCGGCCTCAACGTGGCATCCACCCGCCTCGTGCTCGGTGACGGCTACGCCGGCCAGGTCATCGAGGCGTTCGGGCACGTCGCCGTCGGCGGCTCGCTCATCATCGGCGCGGTCGTCTTCCTCATCCTCGTCGTCATCCAGTTCGTCGTCGTCACGAAGGGTGCCGAGCGCGTCGCCGAGGTCGGCGCCCGCTTCACCCTCGACGCCATGCCGGGCAAGCAGATGGCGATCGACGCCGACCTCAATGCGGGACTCATCACGGATGTCGAGGCACGCGAGCGCCGGGCATCCGTCGCCGCCGAGGCCGACTTCTACGGCGCGATGGACGGTGCCTCGAAGTTCGTCAAAGGTGACGCGATCGCCGGCATCGTCATCATCATCATCAACGTCATCGGCGGCATCGCCATCGGCATGGTGCAGCGCGGCATGGAGATCGGCGAGGCCGTCGAGACCTACACGCTCCTGACGATCGGTGACGGGCTCGTCACGCAGATTCCCGCCCTCCTGATGGCGGTCGCGACGGGCATGATCGTGACGCGGGCCAACGCCGAGTCCGACATGGGTTCCACGGCCTCGCAGCAGCTCACACAGTCGACGCCCGCGCTGCGCATCGCGGGCGGTGCGGCCATCATCATGGGGCTCATCCCCGGGATGCCGATCCTCCCCTTCGCGATCGTCGGGATCACGCTCATTATCGCGGCCCAACGGATCAAGGCCTCCGAGAAGGCCAAGGCGCTCGCCGAGGAACAGGCCGCCCTCGCGCCGGCCGCGCCGAAGGCCGAGACGCCGGAGGAACTCATCGAGCAGATGCGGGTGCACGCGCTCGAGATCCTGCTCGCGCCCGACCTCGTCGACCTCGTGACGGGCTCATCCGATGACCTCCTCGCCCGTGTGCGGGCGCTCCGTCGCAAGATTGCCTTCGACCTCGGCGTCGTCGTACCGCCCGTGCGAACCCGCGACAGCGTCGAGCTGCCCTCGGGCACCTACGTCATCCGCATCGCGGGCGTCGAGGCGGGCCGCGGCATCGCGCCGCGCGGCCGCGTGCTCGCCCTCGGCGACACCCTCGACTCGCTGCCCGGCACCAGCACGGTCGAGCCCGTCTTCGGGCTCGCGGGCAAGTGGGTGCCCGCCGAGATGCGGCACAGCGCCGAACTCGCGGGCGCCACCGTGATCGACCGTGTCTCGGTGCTCGTCACGCACCTCTCCTCCCTCGTCACGGGCAATGCAGCCCGCCTCCTCACCCGCGAGGATGTGCGCGTGCTCACGGAGGGCGTCAAGAGCGTCAACCCGTCGGCCGTCGACGAGCTCGTGCCGTCACTTCTCAGCCTCGCGGAGGTGCAGCGCGTGCTGCAGGGCCTTCTCTCGGAGCAGGTCGCCATCAATGACCTTCCCCGCATCTACGAGGCCCTCTCGCTGCGCGCCAAGGTCTCGACCGACCCCGAGGGGCTCATTGAGGCCGCGCGCCATGCCCTCGGCCCCGCGCTCGTGAGCCGTCACCTCGACGGCGCACTGCTTCGGGTCATCATGATCGACCCCGTGCTCGAGCAGTCCATGCTCGAGAGCATGCGCCCCTCCGAGCTCGGCACCCAGTTGCTGCTCGACCAGAACGCGATCGAGAACATCCTGAGCTCCCTCAAAGACACGGTCGCGCGGCTCGAGGCTGCCGGCAACTCGGCCGTGCTGGTGTGCGCGCCGGCCATCCGTCCCGCCGTGCGCCGCCTCGTCTCCGCCCAGTCGAACGGACTCCCCGTGCTCTCCTACCAGGAGGTCACAACCGCGAACGTCGACATCGAGACGGTGGGGGTGATCCGTGTCTCCGCGCAGATTCCGGCTTGATGGCGCCTCGCTCGCCGAGCTGCGGCAGCGCGTCACCGAGGAGCACGGCCCGGATGCGCGCATCATCGCGGCCGAGCAGATCACGACGGGCGGCGTCGGCGGCTTCTTCGCGAGCCGCCGCTTCCAGGTCACGGTCGAGGTTCCCGACGGCCCCACGCCGGCCGCCGACGCCCACGACCTCTCCAGCCGACTGACGGGCATCGCCGCGCTCCTGGAAGAGGCGGATGCCGCGGAGAGCGCCCTCAGCGCCCCGCCCGTCGGCACGGTGCTGCGTGACGACCCGTTCCGGTCCCGTGCCGCGACGGCCGCGTCCTCCCTGCCCCCAACCGCTGCCGCTCCCGCTCCCGCGTCGACGGCAGCTCCTGAACCCGAGCTCGTCTCCACCTCGACCCGTACCTTCGCCGAGGTCCTGGAAGACCTGCAGGCAGTGACCGACCACGAGCATCCGCCCCTTCCCGGAATGATCACGTCACGCAGCAGCGGGATCATCGCGCCCACGCCACCCCTCGCCGACGGCGCGGGAGACCTCATCGCCGTCATCGGCCTGCCCGCCGACGCGCTCGCGGTCGCGAGGGCCATGTCGTTCACGGTGCAGGCCGAGGTCGTTGTGAGTGGGGCGGCCCTCGCCGAGGGGCTCGAGCGGCTCGACACGCGCCGCGACGCCATCACGGTGCGTGCGCGGGCCGTGCAGCGGGAACGCATTGTCGTTGCTGCACACGGCATGAGTTCCCACGAGCCCACCCCCGCGCAGGCGCAGGCGCTCGCCGACCTCAAGCCCGACCAGGTCTGGGTCGCCGTCGACGCCGGCCGCAAGCACGAAGACACCGCACGCTGGGTCAAGGCCGTCGGCGCGGTCGTCACCGTCAACGCTGTCGCGGCCATCGGACGGGACCGCACGAGCACGCCCGACACCGTGCGAGAGCTGGGTATGCCCGTCAGCTGGGCCTACGACGGTTAGGCTGGAACAATGCTGGTCCTGACGCGCAAACCCGGTGAGAAGGTGCTCATCGGCGACGACATCGTCATCACCATCATCGAGAACCGCGGCGACGGCATCCGCATCGGCATCGACGCACCCCGCGGCATCTCCATCCAGCGGGCCGAGATCGTGCAGGCCGTGAGCGACGCCAACGTCGAAGCCACCCACGCCGCCGCCGACGCCGAAGAGCGCCTCAAGGCCGCCCTCGGCATCGTCAGCCCGCCACCCAACGAGGAACCCACGCCGTGAGAGAAGCAGACGTCACCGAGGTCGCCGCAGTCGAGTCGCCCGTCGTGATCGATGTGCGGGAACCCGACGAGTACCGGGCGCTCCGGGCATCCGGAGTCATCCACATCCCCATGGGTGAGGTCATCGAGCGCCTCGAAGAGATCCCCACCTACGACACCGTCTACGTCATCTGCGCGTCGGGCGGGCGCAGCGCCCGCGTCGCCGAGTACCTCGAGGCGCAGGGCATCGACGCCGTCAACGTCACGGGCGGCACCAACGCCTGGGCGCAGGCCGGCCTCCCGACCGAGCAGGGCTAGTTCCCACCCTCAGTGATCGAGCAGCCGCTGCAGGAACTGGCGGGTGCGCTCCTGGCGCGGCGAGACCAGCACCTCTGACGGCGGCCCCGCCTCCACGACGACGCCGCCGTCCATGAACACGACCTGGTCGGCGACATCGCGCGCGAAGCGGAGCTCGTGCGTCACGAGCAGCATCGTCCACCCCTCGGCCGCGAGCTCGCGGATGGCCGCCAGCACGTCGCCGACGAGTTCCGGGTCGAGGGCAGACGTGGGCTCGTCGAAGAGCAGCAGCCGCGGCTTGAGCGCGAGCGCACGAACGATGCCCACCCGCTGCTGCTGCCCGCCCGAGAGCTCGTAGGGGTAGGCGTCAGCCTTGTCGGCGAGCCCCACGCGCTCGAGGAGGGCGCGCGCATCGGCCGTGGCATCCGCCCGCCTGCGCTTCTGCACGAGCACGGGACCCTCGATGACGTTCTCGAGCACGGTTCGGTGGGGAAACAGGTTGTAGTGCTGGAAGACCATGGCGCTGTGCTCCCGGAGCCCCGCGACAGCGGCGCGGCTCGGCGAGGCGGCGAAGTCGACGGGCGTGGCATCCGCGAAGTCCACCGTGCCCGCGTCTGGCACCTCGAGCCCGTTGAGGCATCTCAGCACCGTCGTCTTGCCCGACCCGCTCGGCCCGATCAACGCGACCACCTCGCCCCGGTGGATGTCGAGGTCGATGCCCTTCAAGACCTCGACCTCGCCGAAGCGCTTGTGCAGCCCCCGCACCTCCAAGACCCCCTCATCGTGCGACATGGCGATCCAGCCTCCTCTCGAGCGCGGTCTGCCCCGCCGAGAGCACGACGCAGATGACCCAGTAGATGACGGCGGCCTCGATGTAGATGACCATGAACTCCCGGCTGAAGGCGGCGATCTCCTGTGCCTGCCTGAACATCTCGGTGACGAGGATGAGCGAGGCGAGTGAGGTGTCTTTCACGAGGCTGATGAAGGTGTTCGACAGTGGCGGCACTGACACCCTCGCCGCCTGCGGCAGGATGACGCGGCTCATGGTCTGGGCCGGTGACATCCTGATCGTGTACGCGGCCTCCCACTGGCCCCGCGGCACCGACAGGATCGCGGCCCGGATGACCTCGGCCGCATAACCGCCGACATTGAGGGAGAACGCGACGATCGCGCTCGGCCACGGGTCGACGAGCACGCCGATCGAGGGGAGCCCGTAGAAGATCACGAAGAGCTGCACGAGCAGCGGCGTGCCGCGGATGATCGAGACGTAGCCCCGCGCCAGCGCCGAGACCACGCGCACCTTCGACAGCCGCATGAGCGCGATGCCGAGGGCGATCACGAGTCCGAGCGCGAAGGAGATCAGTGCGAGCGGGATCGTGCCGCGCACCGCCCCCTCCAGGAGGGGAAGGAAGGACCCCGCGACGAGGTCCCAGGTCGACTCGTCCATCAGCGCGACCTACTGGGAGACGTCTTCGCCGAAGTACTTCTCCGAGATCTCCGCAAGCGTCCCCTCGGCGCGCAGTTCGCTGAGGGCCTCATCGACCGCGTCGCGCAGCTCCGTATTGCCCTTCGCGAAGGCGAAGGCCGAGCGTGACGGGTCGTCGGTCTCGAGGGCGACCTCGATGGCGGCATCCGGTTCATCGTTCAGGTAGTCGAGGTAGGTGAGCTTGTCGTTGATGGTCGCGTCGACGCGGCCCTGCAGCAGCAGGTCGACCGCCTGCGCCCAGCCCTCGACCGCCTCGACGTTGGCGCCCGCCTCCTGGGCGAGGCCATACCAGTTGCTCGTGAGCGACTGGGCGGTCGTCTTGCCCGCCAGGTCGTCGAAGGAGCGGATCGACGTATCGCCCGAGCGCACCACGATCACGCCGGGGCTCACGGTGTAGGGCGCCGAGAACTCGTAGGACTCCTCGCGGTCCGGGCTGATGGAGACCTGGTTCGCGATCATCGCGAAACGGCCCGCCTCAAGCCCGGCGAAGATCGCATCCCACTGGGTCTCCTCGAACTGCGCCTCGACGCCCAACTTCTCGGCGACGGCCTGCGCGATCTCCACGTCGTAGCCGGTCAACTCTCCCGAGCCGCCCTCGTGGAAGCTGAAGGGGCGATAGGTGCCCTCCGTGCCGATCACGATCGTGCCCGACTCCGTGATCGCGTCGAGGCCCGAACCATCCCCGCCGCCCGACGAGCAGGCCGCAAGGGCGACGGATGCCGCGGCCGCCGTCACGAGGGCGAGGATCCTGTGGGTGCGCATTGCTCTCCTTGGGGGTTGTTCCTTCACCCCGGAGAGTAGGTCTGAGTCGCGCGGGGCGTAACCCGAGCGGGCGCATCCGATGGATTCCGTTGTCGTCTGGGGTAACCATGGAGGCGTGGACATCGAGACGGCCGGCGCGGAACTCTACGGGGTGCCCCTCGGCGAGTTCACCGCGCGCCGCACCGCCCTGAGCCGTGAGGCGAGGGCATCCGGCGACAAGGAGCTCTCGACGGCGATCGCGGGCCTGCGCAAGCCGACCACCTCGGCGTGGGTTGTCAACATGCTGGCCCGCCACCGAGCGGAGCGCGTCGAGGAGATCGCGGCGCTCGGCGAGGAACTCCGCGACGCCCAGGACGCCCTCGACGCGCCACGCCTGCGCGAGCTCGGCAAGCAACGGTCGGTGCTCGTGCGCGAGGTCACGCGGGAGGCCGTCGCGCTCGCCGGAGAGCTCGGCACCGAGGCATCCGCCGCCGTCAGTGAGGAGGTCGCCCAGACGCTGCAGACCGCCATGATCGACGCGGATGCCGCAGCGCTCGTCTCCTCGGGAACCCTCGTGAAGCCGCTCACTGCCGCCGGCTGGGGCATCGAGGAGGGCGGCGACGTGATCGCGTTCCCGACGGCGACGCAGCGGGCCGGGCGGCGGGCTGCGGACGCGCCCGCGAAGAGCGGCGGGTCGGCGGGGTCGAAGACGGCGAGCGGCGACGCCGCCCGCAGCGGCAAGGAGGGGTCTGGCGCGAAGAGTGCGCCCGGGCGCTCGACTACGAATGCGAGACCGGATGCGCCGGCGCGGTCGAGCGCCCAGGAGCGCAAGCGGGAGGCCGAGCGCAAGCAGGCCGAACGCGACCTCGCGAAGGCGGAGGAGACGCTCGCGGAGGCGCGGGCGGAGGCCGAGGAACTCCGAGCTTCAGCGGAGGCGGTGGCCGAGCGGCGGGCGTCCCTGCGGGAGGAGGTACGGGAGCTGACGCGGCAGCTGCGTGAGGCCGAGGGCGAGCTGGCCGACGCGGAGGGGGAGGCCCGTGGCATCCGTCGTTCGCGTGAGGAGGCGAAGCGTGCCGTCACGGCGGCCGAGCGGGCGGTTGCGCGTGCCCGGCGGCGGCTCGACTGAGCGCTCGCCTCGAGCACGCTGCCACGTTCCCGGCGCAGGGGGTGCGGCGAACAGCAACACTTTTGGTGCGACGCGCCGTCTGCTCGCGACGCGCACCGGCGTGTCGCGCCAAAAGTGCATCAGAAGCCGCAGAGCACAGTGAGACTCGCGCCCAGCGCCCTACGTCACCTCGCGGTAGTGCGCGAGCAGCTCGCGCGTGAACTCGTCCGGCCGGATCGCCGGCACGACGTGGCTCGCGCCCGGGATCGTCACGAGCCGCGCATTGCGGGTCGCGGCGAGGTAGCGGCGGGCGTGGGCGCGCACGTGGTCCCATTTGCCGTTGATGAAGAGCACGGGTTCCTCGATGCGGCGGAGGCTCTCGATCGGCGTGAACGCGAGCAGCGCGCGGATCGAGTCATCCATCACGTCCAGCGCGACGCCGCCCGAGATGACGTCGCTCGCGCCGGGCTCAGGCACGAACAGCCGCACCGCGAGGTTGTTGAGCGCGAGGCCCCGGTCGGGGAACCTCCCGATCACGGCGGCGATTCCCCGCCAGGTGTGCATGACGATCGGATGCGGCACGGTCGCGCACGCCGCCGCGAGCAGGCCCGAGACGCGGCCGGGGTTGCGGGCGACCCACTCGATGCCCAGGTAGCCGCCGAGCGAGAAGCCCACCAGGTAGGGCTTGCCCGGCGTGACCCCTTCGGCCTCGGCGCGCTTGGCGTCGGATGCTTCGGCCTCCGCGATCGCGTCACCGATGCTGCTCAGGGCGCCGTCGAGGGTGAACCGTTCCCCGATGCGCCGCCCGTGCCCCGGCAGGTCGATCGCGAGGGTCGGAATCCCTTCCCGTTCCAGCGCCTCCACTTGGCGTTGCCACAGGCTGTGCGAGGTGCGCAGCCCATGCACGAGGACGACGGTGGGGCGCATGTGCTGAGTGTATGCGCGCATCCGTTCGCTCGCCGGGTCGCGCCGGCGGCCTATCGTCGCGAGTGGCCAAACTTTGTGCCAAACCCCGGCGGGAAGCCGAACGTTTGGCCACTCACGTGACGAAGCCCCCGGTGCGAGAATCGTCGTATGACCCTGTACCTGACTGGTGACCCCGCCGCCGATGAGCTGCTCGAGAACGACGACCTCGCCCTCCTGCTCGGGATGCTCCTCGACCAGCAGGTGACGATGGAGTCTGCCTTCGCCGGACCGGCGAAGATCCGCGACCGTATGGGCGTGCTCGATTCAGTAAAGATCGCCGACGCGAACCCCGACGAGTTCGCCGAGCTGTTCAAGCAGAGCCCGGCGGTGCACCGCTTCCCGGGATCGATGGCCGGTCGTGTGCAGGCCGTGTGTGAGGCCGTGCGCGAGGAGTGGGGCGGCGAGGCATCCGCCATCTGGACCCGCGGCGAGCCCGACGGCAAGGAAGTGCTCAAGCGACTCAAGGCCCTGCCCGGTTTCGGCGAGCAGAAGGCGAAGATCTTCCTCGCGCTGCTGGGCAAGCGGCGCGGGCTGACGGCTGAGGGGTGGCGCGAGGCATCCGCCCCCTACGGCGAGGAGGGCGCGCTCATGTCGGTTGCCGACATCACGAGCCCCGAGACGCTCGCGAAGGTGCGCGAGGCGAAGAAGGCCATGAAGGCGGCGGCGAAGGCGGCGAAGGCGGCGAAGCAGTAACCGTGCACTCCGGCGCGGGCGAACGGCAACTGGCGGCGGTCGACGGCGGTGACTGGCGCGCCGTCGACGCCGCGGTCCGCGAGCGCTTCGACAGCGACGGCCCCGCCCTCTACCTCGGCACGGGCGAGCATCCCGAGTCGGTGGGTGCGAGCACGGCCGTCGTCATCGAGACCTCCGGTTCGACGGGCATCCCGAAGCGGGTCGTGCTCAGCGAGGCGGCACTGCGGGCGAGCGCGGATGCCACGGCCCACGCCCTCGGCGGCACCGGCCAATGGCTGCTCTGCCTGCCCGCCCACTACGTTGCGGGACTCCAGGTGCTCGTGCGGTCCCACCTCGCGGGGCTGCCCGTGGAGTGGGTGGAACCCGGCTTCGACGCGGAGGCCTTCGCCGCGGCATCCGCTCGCCTGACGGAGGAGCGGCGCTACGTCTCGCTCGTTCCCGCCCAGCTGGCGCGGCTCGTTGAGGCGGGCGAGCAGTCCGAGGGGGTGCGCGCTGCGGTCGCCCGCTTCGACGCGCTACTGACGGGTGGGCAGGCGATGCCTACCGCACTCGCCGACCGTGCGCGGGCGCTCGGCTACACGGTCGTGCGCTCCTACGGCTCGTCAGAGACGGCGACCGGATGCATCTACGACGGCTACCCCGTCGGTGCGACCCGCACGCGGCTCGTCGACGGCGTGCTCGAGATCGCCTCGCCGACCCTCGCCGACGGCTACCTGGACGCACCGGGACTGACGGATGCGGCTTTCCGCGTCGAGGGCGGCACGCGCTGGTACCGCACGGGCGACCGCGCGCGCATCCACGCCGACGGGCGCGTCGAGGTGCTTGGCCGGGCCGACAACGTGATCGTGTCGGGCGGCATCAACGTGTCGCTCGACCGGGTCGAGGCCGCCGTGCGGGAGGTGCCCGGCTTTGAGGGGGCGGTCGCCGTCGGGGTGCCGTCGGAGAAGTGGGGGCACGTTCCCGTGGTTGTCGTGGATGGAGCGCTGACGGGTGCTCTCGCCGACGATCAGGGCGCGGAGGATGTGCTCGCGAGCATCCGCCGCCTCGTGCGCGAGTCGATCGGGGTGGCGGCGCAGCCCGAGCGGATCGTCGCAATCGAGCGGATGCCCCTGCTCGCGTCGGGCAAGCCCGACCGGCGGGCGGTCACCCGGCTGGTGGCATCCGGCGACTGACAGTGCCGGGTGTCGATGCGCTCGCAGTCGCGCTGC
The DNA here is from genome assembly GCA_015234465.1 of Salinibacterium sp. GTDB lineage: Bacteria > Actinomycetota > Actinomycetes > Actinomycetales > Microbacteriaceae > Homoserinimonas. The sequence goes on from JADGNA010000008.1 coordinate 905,869, forward strand.
TCAACCCGGGGTCGGGCTACTCGCAGCCGATGCCGTCTCCGTCGCGGTCGAGGTGTCGCCCGTAGCCGGGGCCGCCTGCATAGACGGGCGCGCCACCGAGTTGGCGGGCCTCCGTGCAGTTCTTGTAGTACGGGGCGGGGGCCGGTGCCGGCGCGGGCGCAGGTGCTGGCGCTGGTGCGGGCGCGGGAGCTGGTGCGGGAGCCGGCGCTGGTGCTGGCGCTGGCGCGGGAGCCGGTGCTGGCGCCGGGACGGGCACGGGAGCGGGCGCCGGCACGACCGCCACCGGCGCGAAGCCGGAGCGCAGTGCGGGCTGGTTCGGGCATCCGCTCAGGATCGACGCGATGGCATCACGCTCCGCCTGCGTCACCCACAGCCCGTAGTTCGCCTTGACCGACACCTGGCGGGCGACGTAGTCGCAGCGGAACGACTTCGACGAAGGAAGCCACGTCGCCGCATCCCCGGCGCCCTTCTGGGAGTTTGAGCGCCCGTCGACGGCCAGGAGGTTGAGCGGGTCGTTCGCGAAGGAGATGCGCTGCTCCTGCGTGAGCTGCTGCGCCCCCTTCTGCCAGGCATCCGCGAGCGCGACGACGTGGTCGATCTGCACCATGCTCGAGGTTCCGTTGCCGCGCACGAACGACACGTTCTCGCCCGTGTAGGGGCTGAGCAGGGTTCCCGTCATGACCTTGCACGGCCCCGACTTCGTGATGCCCGTGAGGTCGCGCGCGAGCATGTCGTTGCGGGTGTCGCAGCCGTTGCGGTCGACGTCGAGCCAGCCGTTGCCGAACTTCGCGTCGCGGTCGTAGCCCGTCTTTGGCGCGCGGCCCTTGATGGGCAGGGTGTCGAGCAGCGCGAGCGCGGTGTCGGGCAGCGGATCGGTGCCGATGGCGACGGATGCCTCACCCTTCGGCTGCACGGCCGTCGCCGGGTCGCTCGGCGACTCGTCGGTGAACCCGCCCTCGGAGGGCGACGGGCTCGGGCCGGGGGTCGGATGCGAGCTCTCGGATGCGACGGGGCTCGCGACATCCGCCGGCTTCGTGGCTGAGGCGGGGGCGACGGCGCTGCCGAGGCCCGTGACGAGGATCGCGCCGACCAGCACGAGGGCCGCCGCGGCGCGCGACGGGATCGCCGCCCACGACCGCCGGCCCATGACGAGCGTGTAGAGGGCGGTGAAGAAGGCGACGAGGCCGAGCATGATCAGCACGCCGGAGAAGCCCGTCGATGCGCCAGCGAGCACGAGCAGCAGCGCGACGGCGGCGCCGCCGACCCACGTCGAGAGTGTGGGCTTGGCCCAGCGCAGTGATGACATGTTTCCCCCAGAGTCGTGCCCGTCAACGCTACGGGGTCGCCGGGGACTGGGTGAGCCCCAGTGCAGGGGCAGAAGTCGCACTCTCGTTGCGTGCGGGATGTCGCGACTCGACGTACCGTCGGACGCATGAGCCCGCAGCATCCGGTCGCCCGCGTCGGCATCTCGGGCTGGCGCTACGTGCCGTGGCGCGGCGACTTCTACCCGAAGGGCCTCGCCCAGAGGCGGGAGCTCGAGTATGCCTCGCGCAAGCTCGACACGATCGAGATCAACGGCTCCTTCTATTCGCTGCAGAAACCGCAGTACTACGAGGCGTGGCGCGACGAGACGCCCGAGGGTTTCGTCTTCGCGGTGAAGGGCGGACGCTTCATCACCCACCTGCTGCGGCTCAAGGGCGTCGAGACCGCCCTCGCCAACTTCTTCGCCTCCGGCGTGCTCGCGCTCGGGCCCAAGCTCGGGCCCTTCCTCTGGCAGCTGCCCGAGCGGGTCACCTTCGACGCCGAGGTGCTCGATGCCTTCCTCGCGCAACTGCCGAGGACGACGACGGATGCCGCGGCGCTCGCCGCCCACCACGACTCCCGCCTCGACGGCCGCGCGTGGCCGCATGACGAGTCCCGCGGCATCCATGACTCCGTGGCCGAGGCGCCCCTGCGGCACGCCCTCGAGGTGCGGAGCCACAGCTTCGACACCCCGGAGTTCTTCGAGATCCTGCGGCGGCACAACGTGGCATCCGTCGTCGCAGACACCGCCGGCAAGTGGCCGCAGCTGTGGGAGCAGACGGCTGACTTCGCCTACGTGCGCCTGCACGGCGAGAGCGAGCTCTACGTCTCGGGCTACGACGAGGCGTCACTCGGCCGTTGGGCCTCGCGGGTGCGCGAATGGCTCGCGGAGGGCCGCGACGTGTACGTGTACTTCGACAACGACGCGAAGGTGCGGGCGCCCTACGACGCGATGGCACTCGCGGAGCGCCTGGGCCGGGCGCCGAGCAGCTGAGTGGACGCAATCTGTTGCTCACGGCGCGCCGGAACAACAGATTGCGTCCGCTCAGGGGGAGGCTTCCTGGGGCCCGTGGCGCGGGCCCTCACGCGACGAGTGACTCGGCCGTGCGGGTGAGTGCGTCGCGCACCGCGACGATGCCGGGGCTGCGCACCGTCGCCTGCCGTGCCGAGGTGAAGATCGTGCGATGGGGGTCGCCGTCGAGGGGGAGCAGCGTCACCGATCGGGAACGTTCCGTCCACACGAGGTCGGGGAGCAGGGCGACCGCATTGCCCGACTCGATGAGCCGGATCTGCGCCTGCAGGTCCGCCGTCTCGAAGCGCACATCGGGTTCGAATCCGGCCTGGCGGCAGGCCTGTTCGGCCCAGTGGCGGGAGGCCGCGCCGCGGGGTTCCATGACCCAGGCGGAACTCGCGGCATCCGCTATCGAACGGATGGCTGACGACGGCGCGACCGCGAGCGAGATGGCGTCGCCCGTGAGGCGCACCCGGTCGAGCTCCGGATGCCGCGGGGCGGCGTGTCCCGGATACTGCTCCGCGATCACGAGGTCGAAGTCGCGGGCCCACGTCTCGGTGAGCGCGGTCTCGGGTTCGCGCTGCGTCATCTCGACGCGCAGCTGCGGATGCTCCCGCGCCAGCAGCGTCAGCGCGCGCGGCATGAGGGCGAGTGCGGCCGACTGGAACACCGCCAGTCGCACGACACCCGTCGCCGTCGTGAACGACTGGGCCAGCTCGGACTCGGCGAGCTCGAGCCGCTCGAGCACCGCCGTCGTGTGCTCGACGAGCAGTTCAGCCTGTGGCGTGAGGTGCACGCGCCGCCCGACCTTGCGCAGCAGTTCGACGCCGACCTCGCGCTCGAGTTGCGCGAGCTGCTGCGAGACGGAGGAGGGGCTCTGGTTGAGGGCGGATGCCACTTCCGCGAGCGTGCCGCGGATCGCGAGTTCACGCAGCAGCCGCAGGCGTCTGACGTCGAGCATCCGTCCTCCTAATCGTGAAGCTGAAGTGACCCATATCGGTAAGAAAACATCGCTTTACCTTACTGAAACGGCGGCTGATACTGAACGGCAAGGCCCCCGTGAGAGACAGGATGCTCGTGACCATCAGCCAGACGCCCGTGATCCCCGAAGCCGACCCCGCGCTCACGGACGAGGTGACGGCCCTCGTGCGCAAGTGGCTGGCCGAGGCATCCGAGATCCCGGTGGACGCCTCCGCCCAGCAGCTCGCCGGCGTGCTGCGCGACCCCAACGGGCTCGACTTCACGGTCGGTTTTGTCGATGGCGTGGTGCGCCCCGACGACCTCGGGGTGGCCGCGCGGAACCTCAGTGCGGTCGCGCCAAAGGTGCCGGCCTTCCTGCCCTGGTACATGCGGGGGGCGGTGCGGCTCGGCGGCATCATGGCGCCCGTGCTCCCCGGCATCGTCGTGCCGATCGCGCGTGGGGTGCTGCGTCGTATGGTTGGCCACCTCATCATCGACGCCTCCACGAAGCGGCTCGGCGGGGCCATCGCGAAGATCCGACGGCCGGGCATCCGCCTCAACATGAACCTGCTGGGCGAATACGTGCTCGGTGAGCGCGAGGCAAAGCGGCGACTCGATGGCACGCGCAAGCTCCTCGCCCGCGACGACGTCGACTACGTCTCCATCAAGGTCTCGTCGACGACCGCGCCGCACAACCCCTGGGCGTTCGACGAGGCCGTCGAACATGTCGTGGCGAAGCTCAGCCCGCTCTACCGGCTCGCCGCGAAGTCCACCAGCCCCAAGTTCATCAACCTCGACATGGAGGAGTACAAGGACCTCGACATGACCGTCGCGGTCTTCCAGCGCATCCTCGACGACCCAGCGCTGCTGCACCTCGAGGCGGGCATCGTGCTGCAGGCCTACCTGCCGGATGCGATGGATGCCATGATCCGGCTGCAGGAGTGGTCGGCGGCCCGGCGCGCTCGTGGGGGCGCCGCGATCAAGGTGCGCGTGGTCAAGGGCGCGAACCTGCCCATGGAGCGGGTCGAGGCATCCCTCCACGGCTGGCCGCTCGCGACCTGGGGCAGCAAGCAGGAGAGCGACACCAACTACAAGCGCGTCATCAACTACGCGCTCCACCCCGACCGCATCGACAACGTGCGCATCGGCGTCGCGGGGCACAACCTCTTCGACCTCGCGTTCTCGTGGCTGCTTGCGAAGCGCCGCGGGCTCGAGCGCGGCATCGAGTTCGAGATGCTGCTCGGCATGGCGCAGGGGCAGGCGGAGGCGGTGCGCCGCGACGTGGGCGGCCTGCTGCTCTACACGCCGGTCGTGCATCCGAAGGAGTTCGACGTGGCGATCGCGTACCTGATCCGCCGCCTCGAGGAGGGTGCGAGCCAGGAGAACTTCATGTCGGCCGTGTTCGAGCTCGCCGACAACGAGAAGCTGTTCGAGCGGGAGCGGCAGCGCTTCCTCGCGTCGCTCGCCGAGCTCGACGACACGGTGCCGCTGCCGAACCGACGGCAGGACCGCCGTGAGACCCCCGCCCTTTCACAACTCAGGAGTGACCTTTCACAACTCAGGAGTCCTGAATTGGGAGGGCCAAGTCCTGAATTGGGAAAGGGGTTTGAGAACACCCCCGACACCGACTCCTCGCTCGCGGGCAATCGCGAGTGGGGCCGGGCCATCCTGTCGCGTGTGCCCACGAGCACGCTCGGCACCGCGACGGTCGAGGCCAACACGCTGACGACGACGGATGCTGTGGCCCAGGCGATCTCGACGGCACGCGAGCACGGCGCGGCCTGGGGTGCGATGAGTGGCGCGCAGCGGGCCGAGATTCTCCACCGCGCCGCCCTCGCGCTGGAATCCCGCCGCGCCGACCTCATGGAGGTCATGGCATCCGAGGCGGGCAAGACGCTCGACCAGTCCGACCCCGAGGTCTCTGAGGCGATCGACTTCGCGAACTACTACGGCGAGTTGGCGCGCGAGCTCGACGACGTCGACGGCGCCGTCTTCACCCCGGCGCGCCTGACCGTGGTCACGCCGCCCTGGAACTTCCCCGTCGCGATCCCGGCCGGCTCGACCCTCGCGGCGCTCGCCGCGGGGTCCGCCGTCATCATCAAGCCGGCACGCCAGGCGCGTCGCTCCGGCGCCGTCATGGTCGAGGCGCTGTGGGAGGCGGGGGTGCCGCGTGAGGTGCTGCAGTACGTGCAGCTCGACGGCTCGGGCCTGGGGCAGCAGCTCGTCGCCGATGAGCGGGTCGATCGCGTCATCCTGACGGGTGGCTACGAGACGGCGGAACTGTTCCGTTCCTTCCGCAACGACTTGCCGTTGCTCGCCGAGACGAGCGGCAAGAACGCGATCATCGTGACCCCGAGTGCCGACCTCGACCTCGCGGCGAAGGATGTCGCGTACTCGGCCTTCGGCCACGCCGGCCAGAAGTGCTCTGCGGCATCCCTCGTGATCCTCGTCGGCTCGGTCGCGAAGTCGCGGCGCTTCCACGACCAGCTGCTCGACGCCGTGCGCTCGCTGCAGGTCGGCTACCCGGAGGAGGCGACTCCGCGGATGGGCCCCATCATCGTGCCCGCCAAGGACAAGCTGCTCGAGGGGCTCACGGTGCTGCAGCCAGGTGAGCGCTGGGTCGTGAAGCCCAAGCAGCTCGATGACAGCGGCCGGCTGTGGAGCCCGGGCGTGCGGGCGGGGGTCAAGCGCGGCTCCTACTTCCACATGACGGAGTTCTTCGGCCCCATCCTTGGCGTCATGACCGCCGCGACCCTCGAGGAGGCGATCGAGATCCAGAACGAGGTCGACTACGGCCTCACGGCGGGTCTCCACTCGCTCGACCGTGCGGAGCTGGCACTCTGGCTCGACCGCGTTCAGGCCGGCAACCTCTACGTCAACCGCGGCATCACGGGCGCGATCGTGCGCCGCCAGCCCTTCGGTGGCTGGAAGAAGTCGGCCGTCGGTGCCGGTACGAAGGCGGGCGGCCCCAACTACCTGATCGGCCTCGGCAGCTGGGCGCCGAGGCCTGCGACAGCGGATGCCGCCCCCACGGTCGCGGCGAGTTCCCTGCTCGGCGCGGCCGGGCCCGAGCATGCGGAGGTGCTGCGTCGCGCCTTCGCGAGTGACTCGGCCGCCTGGACCAGCGAGTTCGGCGTCGCGAAGGATGTCTCGGGCCTCCTGGCCGAGCGCAATGTCTTCCGCTACTGCCCCACATCCGTCATGGTGCGTCTCGCGGAGGCGGGATCGCTCACCGACCTGCTTCGCGTCGTCGGTGCTGGCCTCACGGTCGGCGCGCCCTTCTCGGTCTCGTCGGCTGTGGAACTGCCCCAGGCCGTCGCGTCCGTGCTGGCCGATCGCGGCGTCTCGGTGACGGTGCAGACGGATGCCGCGTGGCTCGCCTCCCTCGCGGGCCTCGAGGGTGGTCGCATCCGCCTGGTCGGAGCCCCCGCGTCATCCGTCGCCGAGGCCACGGGTGGACGCCCCGACATTGCCGTCTACGCGGAACCGGTCACGGAGTCCGGCCGCATCGAGCTGATGCCGTTTGTGCAGGAGCAGGCGGTGAGCATCACGGCGCACCGCTTCGGCACGCCGAGCAGCTTCTCGCGCGACGTGATCTGAGTGTCGGTGCTAGCGTGTGGGCCGTGATCGACGGACACTCGCCCCAGCACCCCGAGCCCGCTTCGGCCGGCGACTTCGCGTTTGTCGCGGGGCGGCGCAACAGCGCACCGCTCGCGACGGCGGCGCTGACCGTCGCGCTCGTGATCCCCGTGCTGAGGCTCGTGTTCACCGCGATCTCGGCGTCGGTGCTGGCTGCCCGCGACTTTCCCATGGTCTCCGTCGTCGCGGTCGTCGAGGGCATCGTCGTGTTCCTGCTGGCGGTCGCCGCGCTCGTGCTGGGCGCCATCGTGCTCGCCCGCCGTCGCAATGGCCGCGCGAGGGCGGGTGCCGCGATCGGCATCGCGGCCGTGGCGCTCTGGAACATCGTCGTCGGCCTCATCAACGGCGCGCTGCTGGAGGCCTTCCTCGGCTGACGGTCAGCGCTGGAACGTCGCGGCCGCGGCCTCCAACCGTGCGCGGTGCTCGGCCCAGTCGCGATCCCGGATGTTCGGGTCGCCGGGTCGCAGGCCCGCCTGGCCGTCGATCAGCTCGCGGATGATGTCGGCGTGGCCCGCGTGACGGGCGGTCTCCCTCGTCATGTGCACGAGCAGCTTGCCCAGGTTCGTGTCGCGTCGCTCGGGCGTCCACCAGGGTACGTAGGCGGGTGAATCGAGCTCGAGGGCGTCGATCGTCTCATCGGTCTTCTCGGCCGAGAAGCGGTGCAACTCGATGATGCTCTCGCTGCTCTCCTCGTGGGTGGCCCACATGTCCGCTTCCTCGTCTGCATCATCCGCGTACCAGGCCAGTTGCCTGCCTGGCCGCCCGAACACGTCGGTGAAGTAGCCGAGCTCGACGCTTGCGACATGCTTCACGAGGCCGAGCAGGTTGGTGCCCGTGTCGGTCATGGGTCGGCGCATGTCGTATTCGCTGAGTCCATCCAGCTTGGCCAGCAGGTCTGAGCGCGTCAGCCGCAGGCCGTCTCGCAGTGTCTCCTTGATGTCCATCCGCCCAGCATGGCGCCTGCATCGGTCCCTCTGAAACCCCCAGTCGCCCGCTGTTAGCGTTGCCGGGTGAGACTCTGGTCGGTGCATCCGCGGTTCCTCGACCGGCAGGCCCTCGTCGCGTGCTGGCGGGAGGGGCTGCTCGCCCAGGCCGTCATCGGCAAGACGAGCGGCGGATACTCGCAGCACCCGCAGCTCATCCGCTTCCGTGCGACGCCCGAGCCGCTCGCGAGCCTGGGTGCCTTCCTCGCCGCGGTCGTTGACGAAGCGGATGCCCGGGGCTACCGTTTCGCCCGCGACAAGATCCTCAGACATCCCGATGTGGCCACGCCGCTCCCACTCCTCGAGCTCACGGCGGGCCAGCTCGACTACGAGTGGCGCCACCTCATGGCGAAGCTGGAGTCGCGCAGCCCCGACCGGGCCGCCGCCTTCGCCGGTGCGGCGCCGGAGCCGCATCCGGTCTTCACGGTCGTGCCGGGCCCCATCGAGCCGTGGGAGCGAGTCACGGCGCCGGAGTGACCTCGAGCTTCTCCTGACGCACCGGCCACTTGCGGAGCGCGACGAGTGCGACGATCGCGATCGCCATGACGATCCACCCCGGGTAGCCGAGCAGCGAGCCCGAGAGGTTGTCGTACGACGAGCCGGCCGCGAGCAGGAGCACGGGAAGCCCCGCCGCCCCGTTGATGAAGCCGTGGGCGATGCCGGCCGTCCAGACGGTGCCGGAGCGAAGGGTGAGCCAGCCGAGGAGCACCGAGACGAGCGTCGTGAAGACGACCATGAGCAGGAGTGCCACGACGGGGCTCTGCCCGGGGTAGTTGTAGCCGAGCAGCACGACGGGAGCGTGCCAGAGTCCCCACACGACGCCGGTGATGAGCACGGCGGGCCACTGGCCGAGCGGGAGCAGGCGGGCCTGCAGGAAGCCGCGCCATCCGATCTCCTCGCCCATCGCGGGGATGACGTTGACGATCGGGATGAAGAGCAGCGTCACGAGTTGTGTGATGACGATCGCCTGCACCGGCACGCCGAGGTCCATCCCGCCGAGCGCGCCCTCGAGCGTGAGGGCGAATCCGCTGAACTCGACGAGGTCGAGGCGGATCCAGCCGAAGGCGGCCGCGACGGCCGTCGCCGCGACGACGAAGACGATGGGCCCGAGCCAGGCGAGCAGGATGTAGCCCCACCAGTTGCGGAATCGGCGACGGGGCCGCAGGGTCGTCTCGCGGAGGAAGCCCTCCCGCGAGCGGGCCACCCTGTGGGCGATGATGGCCGCGATCGCGGGCATGAACATCATCGCGACAAGCACGAGTGTCGCGAACGGGGAGGCGAGCCCGTCGGGCGAGAACCAGAGTGGCAGGGCGACGAGCCAGGCGCCCACGAAGGCGATGGCGAGGAAGACGGCGACTCCGCGCCGGTCGGTGTGCGACATTCGGATACTCCTTAGTGAGGTGCAGCTCGTGCTCTCGACTGTGGCATTAGCGACACTCGCGCGACAACTCGATCAGCTCCTCGGACGGCCTGCCGTAGAGCGATTCGCCGTTGCCCTCCAGCTCGTAGCCGAGCCCGATCGCCCACGCGGTGGCGAATGCCTCCGGCTGGCTGTCGAACCCATCGACGAAGAGTGCCATGCACTTGCTCGTGATCGAGTGCCCGACCTCGTGCGCGACGAGGGATGCGACCGAGGGGTTGCTGTGCCACTGGGCGGCGACGCTGTCGCTCAGGGTGATGGTTGAGTAACCTCCATGACCGGTGTTCCACGTTGCGGTGCCGCCGTAGCTGCCGTTCGCGCCGTAGCCGTTGACGACGGGAGCCCAGTCGAAGTCGAGCATGACCCCACCCGAGATCGACCGGGCGAAGTCCTCGACCTCAGCGCGGGCTTGGTACAGGGGCCCCGCTTTCTCCGCCTCCTCCGCGGCGTGCGACGCGGCGAGGATCGCGACGACGCTGGCGTAGGTCGAGACCTCGGCCGGGGCATCCGGACCCCAGCGCGCCTCGCGAAGCGATGCCGTGACCTCGCGGTGGGCGATGCGCGCCAGGTTCGCTGCCGATGCGAACCGCGCCTCGACGGATGCCGCGGCCTCCGGCAGTGCCGCCATGTACGCCTCACCGGCCGCCGTTGCCTCACCCGTCGCGGCCTCGAGTTCCGCCGCGCTCCTGCGCACCTCGGCCGCCCCCTCTCGGAACCCTTCCGCGTGCTCGCGCAGTTCCTCCGTCCCGGAGTCGGGCACCGTTGACGGCACCGGGACCGCGATCTGGTCGTCGCCTTCAAGCTGAAGCGTGAGGGCTTGAACCGCATCGCCCAGCGCGGCAAGCGCATCCGGATCACCGTGCTGACCGTCGGCGGCCGCCAGCACGGCGTCCGCAAGCGACCGCGTCTCGTCTGCACGCTGCCGCACCGTGTCGAGCGCCGCCGAGGCATCCCGAACCTCGCCGGCGGCCGCCGTGTAGTCGGCGCGGGCCGCCTCGAGTTGCTGCTGCGCCCACACGAACGGGATCGCGATCGCCACGGCCGCGACGAACGCCGCCGCGGCGAGCCACAGCGCCACGCGTCGCCGCGGTCGGGCGACGGGCGGTGCTGCGGTCATGGCAGCAGAGTATGCCGCGAGCCGCCGACAACAGGCCGTTGCGTCAGCGGGTCCGCCCGCGGGAGGTGATGGCGAGCACGGCGCCCGCAATGAGGCCGCCCGCGCCGCCGACCGCGATGTCGCTCAGGGTGTCGAGATAGCCGACGTTGACCGTGTCGTCGATGTAGGTGTGGCCCCACCATTCGAGGAACTCCCACACGACCGAGAGTGCGAGGCCCAGCGCGGCACCCACGAGCGCTCCCGCGACGACGGATGCCACGGACGTGCGCCCGGGCGAGGGCGCCAGGGCCGCGGCATCCCACCGTTCCAGCATGATTCGGGCAAGGGCGGCGAGCACCGCTCCGACCGCGAAGTGGGTCGCGAGGTCGATCCAGGCGATCTGCGCGTAGAGGTCGGCGACGCTGAACCAGGCGGCCGCGAGCAGGAGGGCGCTCGTGGCGCCGTCGAGCCCCGCGGGGAGGGCGGCAGCCCGGGCGAGGAGCACGCCGAGGAACACGAGCATCATGACGGCCGTCTCGACCCAGCCGATCGCGAAGAGCGCAGAGACGACGGAGATGGGCGCGAGTGCGCGGATGATGTCGGCGAGCACCGCGGCGAGCGAGCCTGGGCGGCGCAGCAGCCGCGCGACGAAGTCGAGTTCGAGCGCGGCGGGTGCCGTGGCTCGGCTGTCCTGCGTGCTGTGCATGGGTCCCCTCGGCATGCGCGGCGTTAGGCTTGATGCTGCTTCAGCGCCGCGCGCATTCCTGTGCGTGCCGCGCACGAACAAGACTGCGCGTCGCGCTCAAACTTACGCGTCCCCGAGGCGGGGCGGCACCCAGGAGTCCCCATGCCCATCGGCGCCAAGGCGATCGACCGTTCGCGTTACCGCGACAACCCCTCCGTGCTGACGGTGCTGCGGAGTCCTCGCGTCCTGGCCCGCGAACTGCTTGCAGGCATCGTCGTCGCGCTGGCCCTCATCCCCGAGGCGATCTCCTTCTCGATCATCGCGGGGGTCGACCCCCGGGTGGGTCTCTTCTCCTCCTTCATCATGGCTGTCACGATCGCGATCGTGGGTGGGCGACCGGCGATGGTGAGCGCCGCGACGGCAGCCGTCGCCCTCGTCATCGCCCCCGTCATGCGCGACCACGGCTTCGACTACTTCATCGCGACGGTGCTCCTGGGCGGTGTCATCCAGGTCGCGCTTGCCGCGCTCGGGGTCGCCCGGCTCATGCGGTTCGTGCCCCGCAGCGTCATGGTGGGTTTCGTCAACGCGCTCGCGATCTTTGTCTTCATGGCGCAGATCCCGCACCTCATCGACGTGTCGTGGCCGGTCTACGCCTTGGTCGCTGCGGGACTCGTGCTGCTGTGGCTCTGGCCCAAGGTCACGCGTGCCGTGCCCGCCCCGCTCGTGGCGATCGTGGTGCTGACCGGCGTCACGGTGACCTTCTCGATCGCCGTCCCGACCGTCGGCGACCAGGGGGAGTTGCCGAGCGGCCTTCCGCAGCTCTTCATCCCGCAGGTGCCGCTCACCTTCGAGACGCTCGGCATCATCGGGCCCTACGCCATCGCGATGGCGCTCGTCGGCCTCATGGAGTCGCTCATGACGGCGAAGCTCGTCGACGAGATCACCGACACCCACTCGAACAAGACCCGCGAGTCGTGGGGCCAGGGCGTCGCGAACCTCGTCTCGGGCCTCTTCGGCGGCATGGGCGGATGCGCCGTCGTCGGGCAGACGATGATGAACGTCAGGATCGGCGGTGCCCGCAGCCGGGTGTCGACCTTCGCCGCGGGAGTCTTCTTACTGATCCTCGTGGTCGTGCTCGGCGACACGGTGGGGCTGATCCCCATGGCGGCGCTCGTCGCCGTCATGTTCCTCGTCGCGGCATCCGCCTTCGACTGGCACAGCATCCGCCCCTCCACCCTCAAGCGGATGCCGAAGAGCGAGACCGCCGTCATGGTCATCACGGTCATCGTCGTCGTCGCGACCGACAACCTCGCGATCGGCGTCATCGTGGGGGTCATCGCCGCCATGGTGCTCTTCGCCCGCCGGGTCGCCCACTTCGCGACCGTCGAGCGACGGGTGGAGGGCGAGACGGCCCACTACCGCGTGATCGGCGAGCTGTTCTTCGCCTCGAGCAACGACCTCACGACCCAGTTCGAGTACTCGGATGACCCCGAGCGCGTCGTGATCGACATGTCGGGTTCCCACATCTGGGACGCCTCGACGGTCGCCGCCCTCGATTCCATCACGACCAAGTACGAGCAGCGCGGCAAACGCGTCGTGATCGAGGGGCTCAACGAGGCGAGCACGGCGATGCACTCGCGCCTGGCCGGCAATCTCGGCGGCGAGTAGGCCGGCTCATACGAGCCGGGTCGCCGCCCCCGCGCGCAGGCGCCCGTGGGTGAGGGCGTAGATGCCGAGGGTCAGCACCATGAGGCCGGCGAGCAGCAGGTACATGCCGTCGTAGCCCGTGAGGGGCAGCAGCACGCCCAGCACGACGGGGCCGACCCCGATGCCCGCGTCGGCCATGAGAAAGAGGGTGGATGTCGCGGCCCCGACCCTCGCGGGCGGTGCCGAGGAGACGGCCACGGTCTGGCCAGAGGGGATGAGGGTGCCGAAGCCGAGCGCCCCCAGCACGGCGCCGATCACGATGATGGTCGGCGACGGCGGCTGGGCGATCACGACGAGACCCACCGCGAAGATCGCGAGGGCGGGGTAGAAGACGGCGTTGTCGCCGAAGCGATCCTGCAGTGATCCGGCGAAGAGGCGCACCCCGAACACGGCGATGGCATAGACCGTGAAGAAGGCGCCCGCCATCTCGGTGCTGCCCGTCGCATCCACGTAGTTGAGGTAGAAGGTGAGCACGCCAGACCAGCCTATGCAGCCGAGGAAGACGACGAAGGCGATGGGCATGGCCCGCGCCTCGATGAGGTCGGCGGGGCGGATGCGCCACTTGTTGCGCACCTCCTCCTCGCTCGGGGTCCGTTCGGGCAGGCGGATGAGCAGGGCGGCCGCGAGCCCGATGATGGAGGCGATCGTGCCCGTCCAGAAGAGCCCGTCGTAGCCGACGCTGTCGATGAGGAGCGTTCCGATGAGCGGTCCGATGCCGGCAGCGAGCGTTGCGGAGATCGAGAAGAAGCCGGCCCCGGCGGCACGGCGCGAGACGGGGATGAGCGTCATGGCGGAGGCGGCGATCGCCGTGCTGGCCGCACCGAAGGCGAGCCCGTGCACGAGGCGCAGCGCGATGAGGATCGTCAGGTCGGTGACGACGAGGTAGAGCAGGGCGAGCACCACGAAGCAGGCGAGCCCGATGACGACCGTGCGTTTGCGGCCCACCAGGTCGAGGTACTTCGAGGTGAGCAGTCGCGAGACGACCGCCCCCAGCACGAAGGATCCGGATGCGAGCCCCGCGAGCCCGTCATCGGCGGAGAAGCGCTCGATCGCATACAGCGCCATGGTCGTCATCAGGAGGTAGAAGACGGCGGCGAGGGCGAAGTTGATGCCCGTCGCGAGCACGAAGTCCCGGCTCCAGATCGGCGCGCGTGCCGAGGTGTTCTTTTGCATTGCTAAGGAGTTTAGGCCTCTTCGTGGGGAGCGCCACATCGGAGCCGGGCTATGCCCCCTCCGGCGGCGCCAGCAGCAGCTCGACCCGCTCCCGCAGGTACGCCTCGAACTCGGGCGCGGTCGCGACATCCGCCGTCGGGTTCCAGCGCACGAGCAGGCGGCCGTCCGAGATGAGGAGCGGGCCGGATGCCTCGGCCAGACCCTCCTCACTGAGCTCGAGCACCCGCGCCCCGAAGTTGACCACGGTTCCCTCGGGGTAGGAGCGATGCGCGGCGGCACGGTGCATCCGCCGCTCCTCGCCGGAGACGGACTGGTAGTTGGAGCGGCCGGGTTCGACCGCTCGTGTGGAGTGGCCGGCGGCGTAGAGCGTGCCGCCAGCGTCGAGCAGGAAGACGCCGAGCCGCCACGCCCGCCCGATGGGTTTCATGCGGGGCGAGAGGGTGATGCCAAGCTTGCGGCGCTGCGGGGTGAACTCGGCGAGGGCCTCATCGGGCACGCCGGCGGAGCTCAGGCGTTCCGCGGCATCCGTCACCGCGCGCCGGGCCGAGTGGAGGGAGTCCATCGTCCAATCCTCGCACCGAGATTCGCCAGCGGTACTGCGGTCCCACCGCAACTACGGAGTTTCGGCGACACGCCGTCGGGTGCGGTCCCTCCGGCAGCGTGTCGGCCAAATCTCCGTAGTTGCGGTGCGCGAGGGCGCCTAGATGATCGGGCGACCTGCGTCGCGCGACTCCTTCCAGTCCTCCAGGAATCCGCGCACGAGCGTGAACAGCACACCCGCAACGATGACGGGCCAGACGAGCATGTAGATGGTGATGGCAGTGACCATGGGGTCCTCCTAGCGGGTCGGGCGAGCGGTGTCGGCGCTGAGGCCGTCGAGCTCGCGGTCGATGTCGTCGAGTTCGGACTCCGGGTCGAAGTCGCCCGTGCGCTCCTTAATGAGGTCGAAGTCGAAGTCCTGCGAGCTCCGGAACGACATGAAGTAGCAGATGATCGTGCTCACGGCGTAGGCGACGAGCGAGCCGCTCAGCACCGTGTAGTCGTGCAGGAACCCGATGACGAAGGGGGCGGATGCCACGGCTGCGACGATGCCAACGATCATGCCGGTCTTCTTGCCGAAGAAGCCGAAGGCCATGATGCCGAGCACGACGCCGATGCCGATGACGCTGAGCACGTCGATGAAGATGCCGTAGGCACCCGTGAGGGCGACCCACTCGAAGCGCACCGCGATGAAGACGAGCAGCGCGGCGAGCACCGAGACGGAGAAGGCCGCGTTGGTGACCTTCTTCCAGTAGAAGCTCGCGATGACGGGGAACACGAGGGCACCCCACAGCGCCCCGACAAAGACGAGCAGGTCGAGGATGTTGAACTGGCTCGTCGCGAAGAAGAGCGCGGTTCCTGTCGCGACGATCATCGTGATGCGACCGACGAGCAGCATCGTCTTGGGGTTCGCCTTGCCCTTGCCGGCGATGTTCTGGCCGTAGACATCCGCCATCATGATCGACGACAGCGCCGCCAGGTCGGAGTCGGCCGTCGACGACAGCGATCCGATGATCATGATGAAGAGGAGGCCGAGCAGCACGGGGCCAAGGAAGGTGCTGGCGAGCTGCGGGATGAGGTTGTTGGTGTCCCCGCCGACCGGCTCGATGCCGAGGTAGAGGGCCATGACCCCGAGCATGCCGACGCCGATGATGGTGGCGCCGTAACCGACGGTCGCGGTGATGAAGGTGGGCTTGATGAGATCCTCCCGCACGGCGAAGAGGCGCTGCGCGATCGTCTGGTTGCCGATCGCGTAGGCGAGCACCGCGGCGATGTAGGGCGCGCCCTGGTTGAGGAAGGCCTCGGAGGAGAAGAAGTTCGACTGCTCGGGCGTGAGGTTCGACGCGCCCTGCGCGATCATGTCGGTGCCACCAGCCGCGAAGAAGATCGCCGGCACGATGACCACGACGGCGCCGAGCATGGCCACGACCTGCGCGAAGTCGGTGAGCACGGATGCCCGGAAGCCCGACCACAGCGTGTAGAGCAGCACACCGCCCGCCACGAACAGGATGCCCTGGCCGAAGTTGAAGGGCGACAGCATCGAGATGACGGCACCACCGGCAATGAAGTTCGAGGTGAGGCTGATGACGCTGCCGAGCACGTTCGAGCCCGCGAGCATGAGCTGGCTGGAGCGGCCGTGGCGTGCCCGCATGACCTCAGCGAGCGTGTGGGCGCGAGGCGCAACGGCGCGGATGCGACGGCCGAAGGGGTAGATGAAGAGGATCATGAGGGCGCCCCAGAGCCCGTAGTGGATGGGGCCCGAGATGCCGTAGGTGTAGCCGGATGTCGCCGAGGCATACATCGAGGAGGCCCAGATCCAGGTTGCCGTCATGGAGGCGGCCGAGATGCCGAAGCCGATCTTGTTGCCGGCGGTCATGTACCCGTCGGCGTTCTCCCGCTTCCTCCCGATCATGACGGACATGATCATGGTGCCGCCGAAGAACAGAATGAGGAGCGCGATGATCAGCGGTCCCCCCAGTTGCTGCATGTCGGATCCCATCCGAATTCCTCTCTGTAGGCGCGGCGAAGCGTTTTCGGGCTCGCTTCACCGCGTTTTTGCGCGCGCTGAACCCCGGGTGGGGCCTCACACGATCCGCGAGCTCACAGACGATCGGTGATTTGTGGCGCTGCGCCGGCCCTACGCCGGCGCCTTAGGTCAGCCAACCCGGCACCTGCAACATTCGGCGGCATCCCGGTCTGGGACGCTCTGGCACGGACGGCTGGAGCCGAGGGACAACGACCTCGAACCTCTCGACCATAGCAAAGTCTCAGCTAACGGTGCTAACTTCGCGGGCTTGCCCGGCGGCATCCGGGCTTGGACAATCGTCGCTATGCCTCAACTCCTGGTCGTGCACCACTCTCCCGGGCGGTCGATGACGGCCCTGCTCGACGCGGCGCTCGAGGGCACCCGCGACGAGCTGGTCGCGGGCGTCGATGTGGTCGTGCGCAATGCGCTCGAAGCCACCGCGGACGACGTGCTCGCCGCCGACGGCTACCTGCTCGGCACGACCGCGAACTTCGGCTACATGAGCGGTGCGCTCAAGCACTTCTTCGACAGCACTTTCCTGCGCATCGGCGGCTCCCTTTCGCCCTCCGGCGAGGCCGACGGCGAATCGCAGGGCGCGACATCCGGGCGCCCCTACGGTCTCTATGTTCACGGCCGTTACGACCAGACGGGGGCGGTGCGCTCGGTGCTTTCGATCACGGGCGCGCTCGGCTGGCGGCAGGCGGCGCGGCCCGTGACCGTCATGGGTGAGGTCACGCCGGATGCCCGGGGCGTCGTCTACGAGCTCGGCGCGACCCTCGCGGCCGTCGTGACGGAGGGGCTCTAGTGCCCACCCACAAGCCAACTTGATCTAGTTCAACTAGAATAATAGGATTGGCGCATGCTCATCCGACTGGACCCCGCCTCCGGCGTCGCGCTGTTCGACCAGCTCGCCGGCAACATCCGGGCGTCCATCGTGTCGGGCCGCGTGCGACCGGGCGAGCGCCTCCCCGCCGCCCGCGAACTCGCCGCGTCCCTCGACGTCAACGTGCACACCGTGCTGCGGGCCTACCAGGAGCTGCGCGACGAGGGACTCATCGAGTTGCGGCGCGGGCGCGGCGCCGTCGTGGCCCACGATCCCCGCGACTACAGCGAGCTCACGGCGGCGATCGACGCGGTCGTGGCGCAGGCCCGTGCACACGAGGTTCCACCAGCGGCGCTCGCCGCGCTCATCCGAGAGGCCTACCAATGACCGAAACCACAGCGGATGTCACGGCTCGCGCGAGCAGCACGAGGAGCCGCGCGATCACCGTCGGCGCGATCGTGCCCATCGTCGTCACGGCCCTCGCCGCCGTCATCACGGCGAGCTGGATCCCCGAACTGCCGAGTCCGGTCGCCGTCCACTGGGCGGGTGACACCCCGGATGGCTATGGGAACGTGTGGCTGTTCATCCTGATGCCGCTGGTGATCTGCACGCTCTTCGCCTTGTTCGTCGTCGCGATGTCGAGCAGGCCGACGGAATCCGGGCTCCTCACCGCGAACCAGAAGTTCGTGCTCGTCACGAGCCCGTGGATGGCGGGGCTGCTGTCGGTCGGCCTGGGCGGCACGCTCTGGGTGCAGCGCGGCCTCGACGATGCGGCCGAGGCATCCGGCGGTGCGATCTGGATGCTCTGGGGGCTGCTCGCGGGCTTTGCCATGGCCATCCCGGCATGGTTCCTGCTGCCGCCGAGCGACAGGGCGGTCGTCACGGGTGAGCCTCCCGCCGCGATGGACTTTGCGCCGACGGAGCTCGTCTCGTGGTCCCGCAGCGCGAAGGTCGGCAGGGGTGCGCGCGCCGTCATCGCCTCCGTCTTCGTAATGCAGTTCGTGCTGGCGTTCGTGCTCGCTGCCAACGGCGAGCCGGCCTGGACGGTACTGCTCGTCGTTGTCGCCGTGCTGCTCGTGCTCGTGGCCGCGACCTTCTATTGGCGGGTCACGGTCGACCGCCGCGGGCTCACCGTGCGGAGCGCGCTCAGCTGGCCCAAGACGACGATCCCCGCCGACGAGATCACGGATGTCGCGGTCGTCGACGTGCAGCCCGTCGCCGAGTTCGGCGGCTGGGGCTGGCGCTGGGGCGCCGACGGGCGCACGGGGGTCGTGCTGCGCACGGGGGAGGGCATCCAGGTGACCCGCGCGAACGGCAAGCGCTTCGTCGTCACGGTCGACGACGCGTCGACGGGTGCGGCGGTGCTGGCGGGCGTGCGCTCGGGCGGCTGAGTCGCCGAAACTCGGCCCACCGCCGTGCCCCGCAGCCCTCTACGCTGGGAGACATGACTTCTTCCGCAGCCCTCGAGATCCGGGGGCTGCGCAAGTCCTTCGGGCAGAACGTCGCGGTCGACGGCGTCGACCTCACGGTGCCGCGCGGCTCCTTCTATGGCCTGGTCGGCCCCAATGGCGCGGGCAAGACGACGACGCTCTCGATGGCGACGGGCCTCCTGCGCCCGGATGCCGGCACCATCACGGTGCTCGGCGTCGACGTCTGGCGTGACACCGTCAAGGTCAAGTCGCTCGTCGGCGTGCTGAGCGACGGCGTCGAGCTCTTCGACCGCCTCACCGGCCAGCAGCTGGTGACCTATCACGGCCTGCTCAACGGCATGGACCGCACGACCGTCGCGGACCGCACAAGCGACCTGCTCGAGATGCTCGACCTGCAGGGCGCCGGCGGCACGCTCGTCGTCGACTACTCCGCCGGAATGACGAAGAAGATCGCGCTCGCGTGCGCCCTCATCCACGCGCCCAGGCTGCTCGTGCTCGACGAGCCCTTCGAGTCGGTCGACCCCGTCTCGGCGGCGAACATCCGCGACATCCTGCACCAGTTCGTGCGGGGCGGCGGCACCGTCATCGTCTCGAGCCACTCGATGGACCTGGTCGAGCGGATGTGCGACCACGTCGCGGTGATCGGTGCGGGCCGCGTGCTCGCGGCCGGCACGACCGATGAGGTGCGGGCGGGGTCCTCGCTCGAGGACCGCTTCGTCGAGCTCGTCGGTGGGCGACGCCAGCATGAGGGGCCGTCGTGGTTGCACACCTCCTGAGGCTCCGCTTCCGGCTGCTTGCGAACGGGCTCCTGCGGAGTCCGTGGGTGCTCATCTCCGTGATCCTCGGGGCGCTCTGGGGTCTCATGATCCTGGTCGGCGTCGTGATCGGCATGGTCTCGCTGTCGTTCACCGCACCGGATGTCGCGTGGACGGTCGCGGTGCTCGCCGGCTCCGTCACCCTGCTCGGCTGGATCGTGCTGCCGCTCGTGCTCCGCGGCCTCGACCAGTCCCTCAGCGTGAGCAAGCTGCGCAGTTTCCCGATCCCGCCGCAGCGACTCGTGGTGGCCCTCCTGTTCGTTGGACTTCTCGGGATCCCCGGTCTCGTCACCCTCATCGCGGCCCTGTCGACGACGCTCACCTGGCTGCGCGAACCCCTCGCACTCGTTGCCGCACCCTTCGCCGCCGTGCTCGCGGTCGTCACCTGCGTCGCGGCATCCCGCGCTTTCGAATCGGTCGGGGCGGCCCTCGCCGCTGGCCGGCGTTACCGGGAGGTCATGGGGGTGCTCGTCTTCGTGCCCCTCATGTTGATCGGACCCATCATCGCGTTCGCTGGCAGTTCCCTCGCCGCCATCTCGGAACAGCTGCCCCGCATCGCGGCCGTGCTCTCGTGGACCCCGCTGGGTGCCGCCTGGTCGATTCCCGGCGACCTCGCCCTCGGTCGTCCCCTCGACGCGCTCGCGAAGCTTGGCATCGCGCTCGCGACCCTCGCCGTGCTCCTGCTGCTGTGGTGGCGCAGTCTTGGCCGGCTGCTCGTTGCGCCGCCCACGGCATCCGGCGGCTCGGGTCGTTCCAAGGGCCTGGGCGTCTTCAACGTGTTCCCGGCGACCCCGACCGGGGCGGTTGCCGCCCGCACCAGCGTCTACTGGATGCGTGACCCCCGCTACGGTGGCTCGCTCATCGTGCTGCCGCTCATCGCGGTGATCGCCGTCTTCCTCGCCTCGACCGGATCGACATGGATGCTCGTGGTGCTCGGCCCCATCGTCGCGGCGACCCTCGCGATCACCCTCTGTGCCGAGGTTTCCTATGACGGCACGGCCTTCGCCGCCCACCTCTCGACGGGCGTGAGCGGCGCCGCGGATCGCGCCGGCCGCGTCATCACGCTCGGCATCCTCGCGGTGCCGCTCGTCGTCGCGGCGACCGTGATCCCACTCGCGATGCTCGACATGGCGCGCCACATCCCCGCCTTCCTCGGCATCGGTCTCGGCCTGCTGCTGACGGGCTTCGGGGTCTCGAGCGTCGCATCCGCTCGCTTCCTGATGCCCGTGCCCGCCGCGGGCGAGAGCCCCTTCAAGACGCCGCCCGGCACCACCTTCATGGCGCAACTGTCGATGTTCGTGGCATGGGCGATCGTGTTCGCGCTCGCGCTGCCGGAACTCATCCTGGGCATAATCGCGACCACGACGGGCAACGTGGTGCTGGGCTTCGTGGCGCTCGCGATCGGCCTCGTGCTGGGCACGGTGTTCATGCTCGTCGGCATCCGTATGGGCGGGGCGCTGCTCGAACGGCGAGGCCCCGAACTCCTCGCCAGCCTCAGGAAGGCACGCGGCGCCTGAGCAACGCCACATCGCACCCGTGACGCGGGGGTACCCTCTGCCGCATGGACACCGCATGGCTTCAGATGTTTGTGCCGACCGTGCCCGTGTGGGAGCTCGTCATCCGCGGCACCGTGACGTTCCTTGGCCTGCTCATCCTGTTGCGGCTGGTGGGGCGCAGGGAATCCGGCGGGCTCGGGGTCACAGACCTTCTCGTGGTCGTGCTCCTCGCGGATGCTGCGGGCGCGGGCCTGCGCGGTGAGGCGCAGTCCCTCGGCGACAGCGCCGTGATCGTCGGGTCGATCCTGTTCTGGAGCGTCGGAACCGATGCCCTCTCCTACCGCTGGCCCGCACTCTCCCGCATGATCAAGGCGCGGCCGCGCGCCCTCATCCGCGACGGGAATCTCGATCGGCGGGTGATGCGGCGCGAGTTCATGACCTTTGACGAACTCATGTCGCAGTTGCGACTGCACGGTGTGACTGACCTGTCAGAGGTCGAGACGGCGTACCTTGAGCCGAACGGCATGGTCAGCATCATCCGACGCGATCATGGCGACATCGAGGAGCCGGCCAAGCCGTCCTACGAATGAGGGCGGGCTCGGCCGGCGTCAGGCGTCAGACGATCTCGTCGACCGAGGCCTGCGTGATCTCCTCGCCGACGATCTCCTGCGTCGAGAGCGCGACGGCGGGATCCATGCCGGGAGCGCAGCGGGCAAGCTTCGCGAGGCGCTCCTGCAGCAGCTCGGGTGGCACGGGCGGCGAGTCGACGAGCGCCGTGACGGCGACGTAGGCGCCGCGGGCCGTCTCGAGGTGCTGGTGCAGGGTCTGCGCGATGCGGCCAGCGAGGGGCATCAGGTCGCTCTCCGGCAGGCGCGCCCCGTGCAACAGCACGACGAGGTGGCGAAGCTTCGGGTTGCGGGCTGACAGCGACTCAGCCTTCGCGGTGATCGCCTCGAGCTTCTGCCGGGCGGCCTTCTTGCTCTCGACCTCCGTGAGGTCGACGCGGATGAGCGCGCCGCCTCCCGAGATCGCTTCCGTGCTGATGCACGGGTCCGCGGTCTTCACCGCGGTCATTGTGGAACCTTGTCTCCACGACATGGATTTGCCTTTCTCAATGCCCGTGCAGGCTCGGCGAGCTGCTGCTGGGCTGCGGCGTGCCTTCTGGCTGCGCGCGCTTCACCGGATTGATTCGGATGCTGGGAAGCGTGGGGGCGCGTTCGACGCCCCCATCCGGCCGGGCGGGGAAGCTGAGGAGTTGAGTGGCGATTCGGGTGTTGGCCCTGCGGCGCTGTGTCGGGATCGCATGGGGCCAAGCTCGATCGGAAGGATCGTTGCCATGCAGGTCACCATACTCTTTTGCGGCTGAAACGCGAATGCACCTGTGGAGTGGCGCCAGACGCGACCAGATGGTTAACCGCGAGTTGCCCACTCCGGGTGTTCCAGGCAGCCCGGAACACCCAAAGTGGGCAACTCGGCAGCGAGCGCGGTTGGCTATGCGGCCGACCAGCCGCCGTCGCTCGCGAGCACCTGCCCGTTGACGTTCACTCCATCGTCGCTGAGCAGGAAGGTGATGGATGCCGCGAGCTGGTCGCCCTCGGCGGCATCCGGCATGATCGCCATACCGTCGCGCACGCGCTGCTCGCCGAGCGCCGACGCGAAGGTTGCCTCGATGTTGGTGATGACTGGGCCGGGTGCGACGGCGTTGATGCGCAGCCCGCTCGGCCCGTACATGTAGGCGCTCGACTTGGTGAGACCGACGACGGCGTGCTTCGACGCGGTGTAGGCCGCACCGGCGGCGGAACCGCGGAGGGCGGCCTCGGATGCCACATTGACGATCGAGCCCTGCGCGCGCGCAAGCATGCCGGGCACAACGGCGCGCATGAGCTTCATGGTGCCGTCGACGTTGATGCTGAAGACGCGCTTCCAGGTGGCGTCGTCGACCTCGTGCACGGGCGTCATGTTGTCCATGACGCCGGCGACGTTGGCGAGCGCGTCGATTGTGTCGCCCGCCGCCTCGATGATGCGTGCGATTGCGGCATCGTCGGTGATGTCGGCCGTGACGGTGACGATGTCGGCGCCGGGGGTCTCGGCCACGAACTCGTCGAGGCGTTCCTGCGAGATGTCGACCGCGATGACGCGGCCACCCTCGCGGGCGACACGGGATGCCGTCGCGCGCCCGATGCCGGAACCGGCGCCCGTGACGATGACGGTCTTGCCCGTGAAGCGGCCCGTGCTGATGCGCTCGACCCACTCGGGGCGCTCCACCGCAGCCGGCGTCACGCCCTGCTCGGTCGACGGCGCGCCCTGCGGGGAAGCGGATGCCGCGGCATCCGTGTTCACGTCGCCCTTCGCCGCCCGTTCGACGAGTTCGTCGAGCAGCTCCTGGCTGAAGCGGCCCTTGCTCAGCTTGACGAGGCGCTTGAGGGCGAGGCGACGCACGGGCTTGAGCACGCCCGCGTCCTGGCCGGCCTGGGTGAGGAGTTCGCGGAAGATCGCGCCCCCGATCGGGTCGTCGAGCCAGGTGCCGACGGAGGAGTCTCCTGTGAGGTGTGCCATGAGTGTCCTTTGCTGTTGGTCTGTGGTGACGTTCGTGTTGCGTCGCGCGGGTCGATTGCGACAACCGGACAGCATTGTCCGGTATTCCTCGCTACGCTAACACCGTGACGGCAAAGGCGAAAGGGAATCGCGGGCCCAGTGCGGGCCCCGAGAACCGCCGCGCCCTCATTGACGCGGCGCGCGAGATCTTCGCGACCGACGGGCTCAACGCCCCGCTCAGCTCGATCGCGCGCCGGGCCGGCGTCGGACAGGGGAGCCTCTATCGACACTTTCCCGACCGCCTCGCACTCGCCGTCGCCGTCTTCGACGACAACATCGTCGCCCTCGAGGCCGTCGTCGCCGACCCGGCCACCACGCTCGACGACCTGCTCGACCGGGTCATCTCGCAGGCGCTCACCTCCACGACGCTCATCGACATGATGTTCGCTCACCGCGACGACGAGCGTGCGCTCCACCTTCAGACCCGCGTGCGCGCCCTGCTCGCGGCCATCGTCGAGCGGGAGCAGGACGCGGGTCGCATCCGCGCCGAGGTCGCCGTCGACGACGTGTTGCTCGCAATCTCGATGCTCGCCGGCATCCTCGCCCGCACAGAAGCGGATGCCCGCCCCGAGGTCGCGCGCCGCGCCTGGGGCATCCTGCACACGGCCTTCGCGCCGTAGTCTGGGTTTCGATACAGCCCTGGCGGGCTTACTCAACCCACGGGCTTCCGCGGGTTGAGTAAGGCCTTCAGGCCGCATCGAAACCCAGTGGCGGCCGAAACACGCAGCGCCCGCCTGCCGGATGGCAGACGGGCGCTGAACGTGGCGCGGCGCGCTTACGCGGCGGTCGTCGCGTCGTCGATCTCGCCGACGAGCACCTCGATGACGTCCTCCAGGTAGAGGATGCCCACGGTCTCGCCGGCGGGGTCGAGCGTGCGGGCGACATGGGCGCCGCGGCGGCGGAGCACCGCGAGCGCATCCTCGAGTTCGGCCGTGCGCGCGATCGAGATGAGGCGGCGCAGTCGCTTCTCGGGGATGGGGGCCATGATCTGTTCCGGCTGGTGCAGGTCGAGCACGTCCTTCATGTGCACGTAGGCGGCCGGCTGGCCCTGCTCGTCCGCGACGATGTAGCGCGAGTAGCCGTGCTCGCTGACGGCAGCACGCACGTCCGCCGGGGTGGCGTTGTAGGGCAGCAGCACCATCTCAGCGAGCGGCACATCGACCTCGTCGACCGTCTTCTCGGTGAACTCGAACGCACCGGCGAGCGTGCCGGAGGCATCCGTCAGCGTGCCCTCCCTGCGGGACTGCTCGACGATGTTGGCGACCTCGTCGAGCGTGTACGTGCTCGTCGCCTCATCCTTCGGCTGCACCTTGAAGAGGCGCAGGATGCCGTTGGCGGCCGTGTTCAGCGTCCAGATGACGGGCTTGAACACCTTGGCGACCGCGACGAGCGCGGGAGCCAGGATGAGCGCGGCCCGGTCGGGCACCGAGAACGCCATGTTCTTGGGAACCATCTCGCCGAATACGACGTGGAGGAACGTCACGAGGGCGAGGGCCACCGCGAAGGCGATGATGCTAATGAGCTCTGGCGTGAGCCCCGTGAGCCCAAGCGGGATCTCGAGGAGGTGATGGATCGCCGGCTCACTCACGTTGAGGATGAGCAGCGAACATACGGTGATGCCCAGCTGGCTCGTGGCGAGCATGAGCGTCGCATGCTCCATCGCCCAGAGGGTCGTCTTGGCGGCGCGTCTGCCGCGCTCAGCCTTCGGCTCGATCTGCGAGCGTCGGGCGGAGATGACGGCGAACTCGGCACCGACGAAGAAGGCGTTGGCGATCAGCAGCACGAAGAGCCAGATCACTCCGGGGAGGTACTCAGTCATTGCCGACCTCCTTCAGGATGCCCTCGATGGTGCGGTCGTGGCTGCTCATGAGACTCGGGTCCTCGTCGGGGTCGTCCGGGGTGTAGCGGAGGCGCACGATGCGGTGCCCGTCGATGCGCTCGACGCGGAGGGTGCCGTTCTCGAGGCGCACCTCGTCGCCCAGCTCGGGGAGCCGTTCGAGCGCATCCGTGACGTAGCCGCCGGCCGTGTCGTAGTCGGCGCCCTGCGGGATGTCGACGCCCGTGCGGTCGAAGACCTCATCGGGTCGCCAGCCGGCGTCGAAGGTGAGCGAACGCCCGCGACGCAGCACGCCGGTGCGGGTGCGGTCGTGTTCGTCCTCCAGCTCGCCGACGATCTCCTCGACGAGGTCTTCAAGCGTCACGATGCCGGCGGTGCCGCCGTGCTCGTCACCGACGATCGCGATCTGCAGGCCTTCCGCTCGGAGCAGTCCGAGCAGGTGGTCGGCGCCCATGCTCTCGGGCACGGTGCGCACGGGGCTCATGAGCGCCTCCGCCGTGAGCGCATCGCGCTCGTCGAAGGGCACTTCGAAGGCCTGCTTCACGTGCACGACACCGACGACGCGGTCGGGGGTGCCGTTGATCACGGGGAAACGCGAATACCCCGTGGCGAGCGATGCATTGATGATGGCGCTTGCCGACTCGTCGCTCTCGACGCTGACCATGCGCACGCGTGGCGTCATGACGTCGGATGCGTCGTGGTTCGCGAAGCGGAGGGTGCGGCGCAGCAGCTGCGCGTCATCCTTCTCAAGCAGTCCCGCAAGTGCCGAGTGACGGATGAGGTACGAGAGCTCGTCGGCGCTGCGGGCGCCGGAGAGCTCCTCCTTCGGCTCGATGCCGAAGGAGCGGATGATGGCGTTCGCCGTGTTGTTGAAGAGCAGGATGAGCGGCTTGAACACGGCCGTGAACAGCCGCTGGAACGGCGTCACGAGCTTGGCGGTCGCAAGCGGCACGGCGAGGGCGAAGTTCTTGGGCACGAGCTCGCCGATAATCATCGAGAACAGGGTCGCGATCAGGATGCCGGTGGTCGCACCAATCGGCGTCACGGCGGCCTCTGGCACGCCGAGCTCCAGGAGCGGCCCGCGGAGCAGGCTGCTGACGGCCGGCTCGAAGGTGTAGCCGGTGAGCAGTGTCGTCAGCGTGATGCCGAGCTGCGCGCTCGAGAGGTGCGTCGACGTGATCCGCAGCGCCTTGATGGTGCCGTTGAGTCCACGTTCGCCCTTGTCGCGACGCTTCTCGAGTTCATTGCGGTCGAGGTTGACGAGCGCGAACTCGCTCGCGACGAAGAGTCCGGTGCCCACGGTCAGCACGAGACCGATGGCGAGCATGCCCCACTCATTCATGAGGTCCCCCCGTCCATCTCAGGCTTCGCGCTGGCGAAACGATGGGCAGGGGGCGGGGCCTGTGAGAAGGAGGGTCATCCATGGTGGTCTCAAGTTATCGGGAGGGTTCGCCGCGTTCCTGTGGAAAAGCCGAGTGGGCCGCCGCCAGCTGGGCCACATCCGTGGCGCAGCGCTGCACCCGCGCGACGGTCTGCGGCACGAGTAGCCGTTCGAGGCGGCCGACGGGGCATGCGACCGAGATCGCCGCGAGGGGCGCGCCGCCGGGCGTGAGGATTGCGACGCCGACGGCCCCGACGCCGTCCTCGCTCTCTTCCCGGTTGACGGCGAAGCCGACCGAGCGCGCCGCCCTGAGCTGCCCCAGGAGCCGGTCGAGGGAGGTTTCGTCGAGTGTGCGCCCCGAGGCCTCGGCGCTGCGTGAACGATAGAGCGCACGTACCGTCTCGGCGGGTTCATGGGCGAGCATGATCTTGCCGCCCGAGGTGTGCAGCGCTGGCACGACGCTGCCCGTGCGGTCGCCCACCCGGAGTACGGCGCCGCCTTCGACCGTGTGGAGAAAACGGATGTCGGTGCCCACCCGGATCATGAGGTTGACGGTCTCGCCCAGCTCCGCGCTGAGCGCCTCCATCTCGGGGGCGGCGAGATCGCGGAGCTCGCGGGTCCACGGGGCGCGGATGGCCCGGGCATCCATCGCCGGCCCCGGCACGTAGCGCCGCTGCTCGTCCTGCGTCGCGAAGCCCCGGTAGACGAGCATGGAGAAGAGCCGGTGCGCGGTGGAGAGCGCGATGTCGAGTTCCGCCGCCGCATCCGTGACCCGAAGGCTGCCGGAGTCGCGCAGCAGCTGCAGGAGCCGCAGCACGTTGTCGACCGATTCGATGACGTAGGCGGGCCGCTCCTGGATCGTGCTTTTCTTCACAGAAGAAGTGTATTGCGGGGGCTTTTCTGCTGCCCGAGAGTAGTCGTGGGCCAGCGCCCGCAGACGAAGGATGGGCAACGATGCAGTTCTACCTCAACGGCTACCACGCGGGCGATCCGCACGTGCAGCCGGCAGCGCCGGACGCGACGCGCGCGCGCTCGGGTGATGACACCGTCGACGTGCTCGTCGTCGGGGGCGGACCGGCGGGGCTCGTGTTGGGGGCGTCGCTCGCCCAGTTCCCCGAGATCAGCACGATGCTGATCGACAAACGGCCCGGCCCGCTCGA
Source organism: Salinibacterium sp. (assembly GCA_015234465.1). Lineage (GTDB taxonomy): Bacteria > Actinomycetota > Actinomycetes > Actinomycetales > Microbacteriaceae > Homoserinimonas. The sequence continues at coordinate 933,949 of JADGNA010000008.1, forward strand.
GCTCGGCCAGGCCGACGGGGTCGCCTGCCGCACGATCGAGATGTTCGAGGCCTTCGGCTTCGCCCACCAGGTGCTCGAAGAGTCCTACTGGGTGAACGAGGTGGTCTTCTGGCGGCCAGACCCCGCGGACCCGGCCCGCATCGTGCGCAACGGCCGGGTGAGGGATGTCGAAGACGGCCTCTCCGAGATGCCGCACGTCATTCTCAACCAGGCGCGCATCCACGAGTTCCTCACCGAGTGCATGGCGAACGGACCCGCACGCCTGGCACCCCGCTACGGCACCGAACTCGTGAGCCTCGAGCAGGTGCCAGGCGACTCGCACCCCGTGCACGCGACGATCCGGGATGCGGCGGGTGCGACATCCGTGGTCCGTGCCCGCTATGTGGTCGGATGCGACGGCGCGCGCAGTGCCGTGCGTCGCTCCTTCGGTGCTGAGCTGCGGGGAGACTCCGCCAACCAGGCGTGGGGCGTCATGGACGCGCTGCTCACGACGGACTTTCCCGACATCCGGTTCAAGGCGGTCGTGCAGTCGGCGGAGCACGGCAACATGCTGATCATCCCGCGTGAGGGCGGCTACCTCGTGCGCTTCTACATCGAGCTCGACGAGCTGGCGGAGGGCGAGCGGGCGCGCGACCGCAACATCACGGCCGACGACCTGATCGCCGCCGCGCGGCGCGTGCTCGCGCCACACGACCTCGAGGTCAAGGAGGTCGTGTGGTGGTCGGTCTACGAGATCGGCCAGCGCGTGGCCGAGGCCTTCGACAACTCCGCGCAGACGGGCGGCGTGCCGAACGTGTTCGTGGCGGGGGATGCGTGCCACACGCACAGCCCCAAGGCGGGGCAGGGCATGAACGTGTCGATGCAAGACACCTTCAACCTGGGGTGGAAGCTCGCGGCCGTGCTGCGCGGCCGGGCGCCCGAATCGCTGCTGGGTACCTATGAGGCGGAGCGGCGCGGCGTCGCGCAGGACCTCATCGACTTCGACCGCAAGTGGGCGGGGATGATGAGCGCGCAGTCGGGCGCGACCGGGGTGACACCGGAGGCGCTGCAGCAACAGTTCTCGGAGCAGGGGCGCTACACGGCGGGTTTCGGCACGAAGTACGCGCCCGCGTTGCTCACCTCGGGTGACGCCCGCGGCGAGCTCGCGACCGGGCTGCCCCTCGGGGAACGCTTCCACTCCTCACCCGTCGTGCGAGTGGCCGACGGAAAGCACGTGCAGCTCGGCCATGCCGCGCGCGCGGACGGGCGGTGGCGGCTGTACCTGTTCGGCGATGCCCGCGACATCCGCTCGTCTGACTCGGCCCTCGCCGCGGCGTGCGGGGTGCTCGCGTCGACGTTGCTGCCCCGGTTCACGCCCGCCGGTGCCGACGTCGATGACGTGTTCGACGTGCGGGGCGTGCTGCAGCAGTCGCACCACGATGTCGACGTCAGCGACCTGCCCCCGCTGCTCGCGCCGAGCAAGGGTCGCTATGGGCTCACCGACTACGAGAAGGCGTTCACCTCAGTGACGGGCGCCTTCACCGGCGTGCCGGTCGGCGGGGACATCTACGACATCCGCGGAATCTCCCGCAACGGATGCATCGTGGTCGTGCGCCCCGACCAGTACATCGCGCACGTGCTGCCGCTCGAGGCGGCGGGCGAGCTGGTGGGGTTCTTCGAAGGGTTCCTGCTCAGTCCGCGGTGACCTGGTGCCGCAGCACATCCGCCTCAAGGTTGTCCGTGATGAGCCCGTCGACGCCCAGGTCGAGGAGGGCGCGCATGGCGTTCTCGTCGTTGACGGTCCACGCGTAGAGCGGGAGGCCGCGCTCTTCGGCGGCGTGCACGACCTCGGGGGTGATGGACGCCTGCTCGATCGTGAAGAAGTCGCAGTCGATCGAGGGGAGGTCTCCGTGCAGCATCGCGATCGTGAGGCCGACCTCGAGTTTAGGATGCTCGTTTTCCAGCTGCTGCACGGTCGCGGCGTCCAGGGAGTGGAACACGTTGCCCTCGAGCGCGTCAATCGCCGCGAGTTCGTCCACGACCTGAGCGGCGAAGTCCCCGACCTCGTGACCGGTGACCTTGAGCTCGATCATGAGCGGCAGGCCGAGCTCCTTGGCGCGGAGTGCGTAGTCGTGCAGGGTCGGGATCGTGTCGCGGTTGCCGTGCATCTCGATGCTCGTGGCGGTGACCTCGGCGGTCGTCATCTCATAGATGTTGCCCGGCACGCCGGCGAGCACGGCGAGGTTGGTGTCGTGGCTGGCGACGATGCCGCCGTCGGCGGCCTGCAGCACGTCGACCTCGACGTAGTCGGGCGCGTGGGGTGCGGCCGCCTCGAGGGCGAGGATCGTGTTCTCGGGCCCGCCGCTCACGTAGCCCCGGTGGGCGATCACGAGCGCGTCATCCGGTTCGTGCCCGTCGGCGACCGTGAACGGCACGACGACGGATGCGCCCGTGCCGACCGCGACGACCGTCACGAACGCGGCAAGCGCGGGAACGGATGACGCGGGCTTCCGCACCGGCGCGCGCGAGCTGAGGCACAGGGCGACCGTGACCGCGCCGATCACCATCGCGGTGTCGGAGACGATGCCCGCGCTGGCCGGCACGAGGCTCGCGGCGAGCGCAACGGCGACGATGACGAGGGCGGTGCGCCAGTTGCCGCGCAGCCAGCGACCGCAGGCGCGGAGGGGGTCGCGGCCGCGACCCAGGATGACGATGCTGGCGAAGACAATGAGGGCGACGGCCGCGAGCCCGAGCACCCACAGTGCCCCGGTGTGCGGGGTCTTGAGGAACTCGCGGCCGATGAATGGCGGCAGCGTGAGGTCACGGGTGACGGGCGTGAAGAGCGGCACGCGGAGCAGCGGGGCGAGGAAGGTGAGGGGCAGCACGAGCAGCAGGGAGCGACGCCAACCCCATCCCCTGATGATGGCGAGGGCTCGCTGCGGCGTATCGGAGACGGCGACCGCCAACACGACCGCCGTCCAGAGCAGCGTGCCGGCGCAGGCGAGGGCAAGGGCGGCCAGCGTGGGCACCCAAGAGCCCGGCGCGAGGAGGAAGGCGCCGATCGTCTCCGGCATGAGGGCCGACACGCCTGCCTGCTCGACCGCGGCCTCAAGGAGTGCGCCCGCGGCGGGACCACCCGCGCGGGCCAGGGCGACGTAGACGAGCCAGAGGAGCAGCCAGCTTCGGAGCGGCAGGCTGGCGAGGCATCCGGCGATCCGGGCGACGCCGCGGGCTGGGGCGGCCGATGGGCTCGTCACGTGCACTCCTTTCCGTGGGGTCGCGGCGGTGCAAATGGTAGGCCCGAGCGGTCGCTGTGGGCACAGAGCTTCCTGTGCATCGCGAGGACGCCGGCCTGACCTGCACCACGTGCAGCCAGCGCCGCACAAACTCAGTGAACGGCTCTATCGGGACCGCGCTCGGTTCAACCCGTGCGCTCGGTCACGCCGCCAGGTCGCAGAGCTTTCGCAGCCGCGGGATCGGGATGCGGTAGTTGACCGAGACGGCGGTGGCAGTGCCATCCGGATGCTCCCACCGGAGCAACTGCGACGCTGGACCGTCTCCGTCGATGACGGTGGGCTCGCCGATGAGCGGTGCCCGCCCCGCGACGCGGATGTTGAGCCCGAACTGTTCGGTCCAGAAGTAGGGACGGTCGTTGAGTTCGGGGGCCGCGTCGCCCAGCAGGAGTGCCTGAGCGGCGACCTTCGCTTGGGCGATTGCGCTGTTCCAGATGGGGCTGCGCAGGTGCCCGCCGTCTGTGGGCACGGCGGCGACATCGCCGGCCGCGACGATCTCTGCGCGCGCGAGCTCGCCATGGAGCACTCGCCCGCGCGTGTCGACCGGGAGTGGACCGCTTGAGGGCAGCCCGCTACCCGCGAGCCACTCGGTGTTCGGGATGTCTCCCACGGCCGACTGCAGCAGCTCGCCCTCGATGATGGTGCCGTCGGCGAGGGCCGCGACTGAGCGACCTCCGTGCTGGATGATCCGGGCATCCGGTGTCTCGATGAGGTTCAGCCCGTGCGCGAGGGCGGCGGCGGCGATGGTCGCGCCCAGGTGCGCGCCGAGCTGGCGTGCCATGGGTGGTTCGTTGGTGATGAGGGTGACGCGGCATCCGGCCTCAAGGGCCCCCGATGCTGCCTCCATCCCCAGCGGACCGCCACCCACGATCACCACATCCGGCCTCCCGGCGATGCGGTCGCGCAGGGTGAGGGCGTCGTCGAGGGTGCGCAGCACGAGTTCGTCCGGCCCGGCCCCGAGCCGCCGCGCTCGGGAGCCGCTCGCGATGACGAGCCCGTCGTACTTGAGGGTCGTGCCGTCGTTCAGGCTGAGCATCCGCTGCTCGATGTCGAGCCCGGATGCCGCGACCCCGAGCATTTCGACGGCGCCGTGGTCAGGCGCCGGCAGTTCGTGTGCGGTGAGGTCGGCGTCCGAGCGCAGGAGTGCCTTCGAGAGGGCGGGGCGACTGTATGCCGCGCGTGCTTCGTCGCCGATGATGGTGAGTGCGCCGTCGAAGTCCGCCGAGCGCAGGGTGTCTGCCGCGGTCTGGCCGGCGATGCCGTTGCCGACAATGACGATGCGGTCGAGGGTCGACATCTCAGACCAGCTTGAGCGCCGCGACGGGGCAGATGCGCGCGGCAGCCCGCGCGGTCTCCACGTCAGGGCCGTCGACCTCGGGTTGGTCGATGATGAGTTCGCCGTCGTCGTCAAGGTGCATCAGCGCGGGCGGTGTCAACAGTGCGGTGGTTTCTCATCAGCGCGCCCGAATATTCGGCCGCGCTGATTGAGAAACACCGCACTGTCGGCGTGGTTGCGTCAGTCGGTGATGACCTTCCCGGTGCTGGCGAGTTCTGCTGCGTGCCTGCCCGCCCGACGGCCACTGAAGATGCAGTCCGCGAGGGCGAAGCCGCTGATGTAGCTGTTCGAGCACACCCCGACGGCGTTGCGGCCGGCGGCGTACAGCCCTGGAATGAGGCTTCCGTCGGCGCGCTTCACCGTGCCGCTGTCACCGTCGACGACGAGACCACCGAGCGTCAGGCCGGGGATGGGCGAGAACGGCGAGGCGTCGTCGGAGATGTTAACGCCGTAGAAGGGCGCCTTGGTGACAGGCATGCAGAGTTCGGCTTCCTTGTGGGCGGGGTCGCCCGCTCCTGAGGTGATGCCGGCGTTGTATTCGTCGACGGTGCGACGGAGGCCCGCGGCATCCACCCCCATCTTTGCTGCGAGCGCCTCAAGCGTGCGGGCGCGTTTATGCCCGAGCGTGAAGGTGAAGAGCGCCTGAAGCTTGTGGAAGATCTGGGTCTGCGAGAAGAACTGGCTTCGCGCCTTCTTCCAGTTCGCGGAGTCGTAGACGGCCCAGCCTTTGCCGCCGAACTCACGCATGAGCACGTTGCCATGGGTGGCGCCGTAGAGGTCTTCGTTCTTGATGCGACGCCCGTCGAGCCCGACCGTGACACCCTCGACGAAGGCGCTGGGCGGTGACAGGAACCGCCACGCCGTCACGTTGCCCATCTTGTCGACGGCACCGCCGGCCGACATACCGAGACGGATGCCACTGCCATCGTCTGCGGGCGTGCCGAGCGGCGAGATCTTGGTGAACTGAGGCGCGTGCTCGGCGATCCACTCCTTGTTGTAGATGAAGCCGCCGGCAGCGAGGATGACGGCGGATGCCCGTGCCGTGCGTTCCTCCGAGCCTTCCCGCCAGATCTTCTCGATCTTGTCGGTGGTGCCCTTCACGAGGTCGGGCGCCCAGTTGCCGATCTTCGCGGTGCGTTTGGTCATCGCGCGGTGCTGTGCGGCTTTCGGATGCTTCTGGTCGAGCACCCGGTAGGTGACCCCTGCGACGGCACCGTTCTCGATGACGAGATCGGTCACCTTCGCGAGGGGCACAAACGTGACGCCCTTGGATTCGGCGGAGCGGCTGAGGTGTGTCCAGAGGACCTTGCCTGAGGCGAGTCCCTTGGCGACGGTGCGGTGTCCGCGCGGTGCCGGCTCGGCGGTGAGCCGATAGGGGTGCGCCTTCTCGTTGCCAGAGAAGTAGAGGTAGTGCCGGTCGGTCGGGTAGGAGGTCTTGTAGGGCGCAACGCTCGAGCGGAACTGTGCCCCCTGCTTCTCGAGCCACGGAATCATGGCGGGGCTCTCCTCGCAGAAGCGCCGGAGTGTCGCGTCGTCGACAGCGTCGCCCACCTCCTGTACGAGGTAGTTATAGAGGTTGTCTGGGCTGTCGTTGTAGCCGGCCTCGCGCTGTTGCGCTGTGCCGCCGCCCGCGTAGACGACGCCGCCCGAGAGCGCGCTGGCACCGCCGCCGTAGGCGCGGTCGAGCACGAGCACGCGAGCGCCCCGGTCGGCCGCCTCGATTGCGGCTGCGGCGCCTGCATCGCCGTAGCCGACGACGATCACATCGAACTGTTCAGTCATCGGGGGCTCAGATCGTTTCGCCGGCGTCGGCGAGCAGCACGCTGCCGGTCATGATCATGGAGAGGTCGCTCGCGGCGAAGAGGGCGACACGGGCGATGTCATCCGGAGTTCCCGTGCGGCCGATGAGGCTCTGGTTCATGACATCCATCGGGGGCAGTTCGATGCCGGCCGCTGCGGCCTGCGCCATCATCTCCTGCGCCATGGCGATGTTGCCCTCGGTGGGCACGTAGCTGGGCGCAACCCCGAGCACGCGGATGCCGAGCGGGGCGAAGTCGTTCGCCATCGACTTGGTCATTCCCACGACAGCGTGCTTCGACGCGATGTAGGCGGCCATGCCGGGCCCGGCGACCTGGAAGCCCGCGGTCGACACGATGTTGACGATGACGCCACCCGTGCCAGTCATGCGTTTGGCGGCCTCACGGGAGCCGAGGAACACACCGCGACTGTTGACCGAGAACACCTGCTCCCATACTTCGAGCGGCATCTCGGTCGTGGGCATGGCCGGGAACAGGCCCGCGTTGTTGGCCCACACGTTCAGTCCACCCAAGGCGGCGATTGCGTCGTCGGTGCCGGCGATGACGGATGCCTCGTCCGAGACGTCCATCGCGATACCGACGGCTTTCACCCCGTACTTGTCTGCGAGCTTCGCGGCGGCAGCGGCGGCGGCATCCGCCTTCAGATCGGCGACGGCCACATTGGCACCGGCTTCAGCGAGACGCTCGGCGATCGCGTAGCCGAGGCCCTGAGCGGCGCCCGTCACGAGGGCGGAGCGGCCCGCGAGCGAGAGAAGTTCGGTGATCGGTCGGTTGGAGACATCGGGGAAGGGAAAGGACATAGCGACCTCCTTGGCGCAGTGAGCAGTTATGGCAGGCTATGCCATAAAGGTTGCCGGGACAAGCGTTACCGTGGGGCAATGACGACTCGAACGCCCCGGCGGGGACGCCCACCGCTGGCTGATATCGAGGAACTGCGCGCCCTCGCCCTCACGGAGATCGAGCGCCTCGGCTACGGAGACGTCTCCATGGCGGCGCTCGCCGAGGCCGTCGGGGTGAGCGTTCGCACACTGCACCGTTATTTCCCGGCGAAGGCCGACATCGTCTGGGGTGGCATAGAAAGCTCAATCGAGGCGCTGAAGGAAGCGCTCGACCAGGTTGACGACCACTTCAGCACCATCGACGCGCTCTACTCGGCGGTCCTCGGTGTCTTCGGGCGCGACTCCGGTGATGTCAGCATCCTGCGCGCCCGCCTGCGACTCATCGTGCTCTCCCCTGAGTTGCGCGCGTCGCAGTCCGCCACGTTCGAGGGATGGCGGGAGGCGCTCGTTGACTTCGTCGCGCGCAGGCGGGGGGAGGCCACGCCGAGTCTTGCGGCCTCTGCCGTGGGCGCGGCCGTGCAAACCGCGATCATGGAGGCCCTCTCCTGGTGGGCGGTCGCCGGCGACGATCGCGACGTTGCCGAGTGCCTCGCCGAGGCGCTCGGCGGATTGCGGGAGCTCGGGGCGTAGTCACGCCATGGGCCGCGGCATCCGTGTCAACAGTGCGGTGTCTTCTCGTCAGCGCGCCTGAACATTCGGCCGCGCTGATTGAGAAACACCGCACTGTCGGCGTGCGGCCCCGTGGCAGGCTGGCATCATGACGGGGTGGCTCGACGCGCGGCAGGTTCCCCTCTACTTGGGTGCCATGGCGGCGGGGGTCGCGGTCGGGGCGCTGCTCCCCGGCGGCGCGCCGATTCTCGAAGCGGCGACGACCCCTGTGCTCTCGCTGCTGCTGTTCGCCACGTTTCTCGCGGTGCCGCTGGTGGAGATTGCACGCTCGCTCCGTGACATCCGCTTTCTCGGCGTCGTCGTCGGCGTGAACTTCTTGGTCGTGCCGGTTGTTGCGTTCGCGCTGTCACGCTTCGTGACGGATGATCGGGGCCTGCTGGTCGGCGTGCTGCTGGTGCTGCTCACCCCCTGCGTCGACTACGTCATCCTCTTCACCGGGCTCGCGGGCGGTGACCGGGCGCGGCTGCTCGCGGCGACCCCGCTGCTGATGGTGCTGCAGTTGCTGCTGCTCCCGGTCTATCTCTTACTGTTCGCAGGGCCGGAGGTCGTGCGGCACATCGACCCTGCGCCGTTCGTGGAGGCGTTCCTGGTGCTGATCGTGCTGCCGCTCGCGGCCGCGGCGCTCGTGCAAGTGCTCGCGCGGCGGCACCGGGCCGGCCGGGCGGTCGAGGTGTCGATGGCGGCGGCGATGGTGCCGCTCATGATGCTCACCCTCTGCGTCGTGATCGCCTCGCAGGTGGCGGCGCTTGGGCAGGAGGCGGTCACGGCGCTGCGCCTGGTGCCGCTGCATGTCGTGTTCCTCGTGGTGATGATCGTCGTGGGCGTGACGGTGTCTCGGGTCGTGCGACTCGATGCCGCTCGCGCCCGTGCCGCCACCTTCGGCGTGGTCACGCGAAACTCGCTCGTCGTCCTGCCGCTCGCGCTTTCCCTCCCCCCGGCGTTCGCGCTCGCCCCGCTCGCCGTCGTCACGCAAACCCTCGTCGAACTGATCGGGATGGTCGTCATGGTGAGGCTCGTGCCGAAGTTGATCCCCGAGCGCGGGCGCGTGATCGCGCAACGGTAACGAGCGCCACGAACGACGGATGCCCGCCCAGCGACTCGCTGGACGGGCATCCGAATTCCTGCAGCGGGTTACGCCGCGATGGTCTCCTGCGAGACGCGCACAGAACGGAGGGCGTTGGCCCACGCGACGACCTGGCTGACCTGCGTCTGCAGCTCTTCGGCCTTGTTCTCGGCGGGGGTGAAGGCGGGAGCGCCCTCGGCCATGCCGGAGAAGTCGGTGAAGAGGGAGAACATGACGTGCTGGCGCACGTCGGCCACCTGCAGCTCGCCGAGCACCTGGCGGAGGTGCTCGCCGGCGCGAACGCCGCCCATTGAGCCGTAGCTGACGATGCCGGCGGCCTTGTTGTTCCACTCGGCGTTGACGTAGTCGAGCGCGTTCTTCAGTGCGCCGGGAATCGAGTGGTTGTACTCGCCCGTGACGAACAGGTAGCCGTCGAACTCGGCAACCTTGGACGCCCACGCGTTGGCGGCGTCGCCCTGGTAGTTGCCGGCGCCGGCGGGGAAGGCCTCTTCGAGGAGCGGCAGCTTGTAGTCGTGCAGGTCGACGAGTTCGAACTCGACGCCCGGAGCCGAGGCGTTGGCCTCGACCCAGTCGCCCACCATGCGGCCGAGGCGGCCGGGGCGGGTGCTGCCGACGATGATGCCGATCTTGAGGTCTGACATTGATGTCCCTTCGTGAAAAGCTTTGGCCACCATTTGGTGACGTGTCAACAATAGCCGCTATTGGTTGACGCGTCAACTAAGGGGTACAATTGTCGGAACATGGCCGCAGCATCCGAGATCACCAACAGCGAATGGATGGCGTGGCGTGGCCTTCAGGTCATGCAACGCCAGCTTCACGCTGCCCTCGAAGAGCGACTGCAGGCGGATGCCGCGATCTCGAGTCCCGACTTCGAGGTGCTGTCAACGCTGGCCAGCGCCGAGCGCAACGCCGTGCGCAGCGGAGACCTCGCTGTGCTCATGGGCTGGGAGAAGAGTCGACTCTCGCACCAGGTGCGCCGCATGGAATCCCGCGGGCTCATCCGGCGCCGCGAATGCGAAACCGACCTGCGCGGCACCTGGATCGAGTTGACAGATGCGGGACGCGACGCCGTCTCCGCAGCCCTGCCCGACCACAGGGCCGCACTGCGCAGCCTCTTCTTCGACCTGCTCAGTGACGACGAGAAGGCGGCGCTCGCCGGGGTTGCCGACAAAGTCATCGGCGCGATGGAGCCTGGCGCGTGCGATCTCGCCGAACGCGTGATGGGGTCCCCGGAGCCAAACGCCGCACGGTGAGCCGCGGCATCCGCTCGTCTGCTGCCGATCGGGTCTGATCCTCGGCCGGGCATGGAGCGGTGTCTTCGCGCCAACGCAACTTCGGAGAATTGGCGACACGCCGGGCGGGCGGACTCGATCCTGCGGCGTGTCGCCAAATCTCCGAAGTTGCGTTGGGTTGAGGCAGCAGGGCGACTCGGACATCTTCGGATGCTGTCGACGCGTACCTCGATAGCTACCTGAACCTCCGGGAGAGGCGAACGGCTAGACCAATCGCAGGGCGTTGGCCGCGGCCTCCAGCGCCCCCTCGGTGATGGCGTAGTACGCCCAGCGCCCGCGCTGTTCGCGGGTGACGAGCCCGGCATCCGTCAGCAGCTTCATGTGGTGCGAGACGGTGCCCTGCGAGAGGCCGACGGGTTCGGTCAGGTCGCAGACGCAGGCCTCGCCGCGCTCGCCGGCGGCGATGAGCGAGAGCAGGCGGATGCGCGTGGGGTCGCCGAGCGCCTTGAAGATGCGGGCGATGCGCTCGGCTTCGTCGACGCTGATGGCTGGCGCTGCGCCGGTGGTGCAGCAGGCGGCATCGGTGACAGTGGCGGGCAGGGTCATGCCACCATCATCCCACGTATTGACATTCTTCGATAGATACCCCACAGTCGTCGTATTGAAGTTTCTCAATCTGAGGAGAGCGGATGTCGCAGCACCCCGTCATCGTCATCGGAGCCGGCCCACAGGGCCTCGCCGCCGCGGCGCACCTGAGCGAGCGCGGCCTCGACGTGATCGTGCTCGAGCGCGGCGCGACGGCCGGGGCTGCCGTAAGGGAGTGGGGTCACGTGCGCATGTTCTCGGCCTGGCCCGAGCTCGTCGATGCGGCGTCGCAAAGGATGCTCGAAGCGACAGGCTGGACGGCCCCCGCGAGCGGCTACCCGACCGGCGCGAAGTGGGCCAGCGAGTACCTCGTTCCCCTCGCGAAAGCGCTGGGTGACCGCATCCGTTTCAGCACCCGCGTCACGGGAGTGAGCCGACTCGGTCGCGACAAAGTGGCCGACAGCGGTCGCGCCGCCCAACCCTTCGTCGTGCACACGGTCGGCCCAGATGGCTCCGAGCAGCGGATGCTCGCCCGATCCGTCATCGACGCGAGCGGCACCTGGCAGCGCCCCGCCCCGGCGGGTGCCGACGGTCTCCCCGCGCTGGGTGAGTCGGGCAACCGCCGTGTCTCCTACCGGATTCCGGATGATGTCTCCGAGTGCGCCGGCCGTCACCTGCTTGTCGTCGGCGCGGGGCACTCGGCCATCCACGCGGTGCTGCGGCTCGCCGAGCTCGCACGGAGGGAGCCAGCGACGCGGGTGACGTGGGCGCTGCGTCGTGGCAGCGCAGGCAATGTCTTCGGCGGCGGTGACGCGGACGGGCTCCCCGAGCGGGCTGCCCTCGGCGCACGTGCACGCGAGCTGGTGGACGCTGGGCTCATCACCCTCGTGACGGGGTTCCGGGTGGCCGAGTTCCGCACCGCGAGCGACAGCGTGACCGTCGTCTCGGAGGATGGCCGCGAGATCGCGGACATCGCACACGTCTACGCCCTCACCGGCTTCCGCCCAGACACGAGCATCCTCTCGGAACTGCGCATCGACCTTGACCCGGCGCTCGAGGCGGTTGCGGGCATCGCCGAGGAGATCGACCCCAACATCCACTCCTGCGGCACGGTCGCGGCGACGGGCGCGCGGCAGCTCGCCCAGCCCGAGCCGGGATTCTTCATCGTGGGCGCCAAGAGCTACGGCCGGGCCCCCACCTTCCTCGCCCTCACCGGCTACGAGCAGGTGCGCAGCGTCGTCGCGCACCTCGCGGGCGACCGGGAGGCCGCCGAACGCAACGAACTCGTGCTGCCCGAGACGGGAGTCTGCGGCGGCTCCGGCGATCTCGGCGAGGCAGCGGCCGGCGGATGCTGCGCGGCGCCGACGCTCCAGATTGGGCTCCGCCCCGGCGCAGCGGTGGGAGCGTGAGCGTCGCGACGGTGCACACGCCCGTGGCATCCGCTGCTCGTCGCATGTCGACGCTTGACCGCTGGCTGCCCCTCTGGATTGGCCTCGCGATGGTAGTCGGGGTCGTGCTGGGGCGTTTCGTGCCGGGACTATCGGAGTTGCTCGCCGCATTCGAGATCGGTGGCATCTCGGTGCCCATCGCGCTCGGCCTGCTCGTGATGATGTACCCCGTGCTCGCCAAGGTCCGCTACGACAGGGTGGCTGCCGTCGCGGGCGACATGAAGCTGCTCGTTTCGTCGCTCGTGCTCAACTGGCTCATCGGCCCCGCCCTCATGTTCGCGCTCGCCTGGCTGATGCTGCCCGACCTGCCCGACTACCGCACCGGTCTCATCATCGTGGGGCTCGCCCGCTGCATCGCCATGGTCGTCATCTGGAACGACCTCGCCTGCGGTGACCGGGAAGCCGCCGCGGTGCTGGTGGCAATCAACTCCGTCTTCCAGGTGCTCGCCTTCTCGGTGCTGGGCTGGTTCTACCTCGCCGTGCTGCCCGGCTGGCTGGGGCTCGACACGCAGGGGCTCGACATCTCGATGGGCGAGATCGCCGTCAACGTGCTCATCTTCCTCGGCATCCCCCTCCTGGCGGGGTTCGCGTCCCGCTTCATCGGGGAACGCCGCAAGGGCCGCGAATGGTACGAGCTGAAGTTCGTGCCCCGCATCGGCCCGTGGGCGCTGTACGGCCTGCTCTTCACGATCGTGCTGCTCTTCGCGCTGCAGGGTGAGCAGGTCACGTCACGACCAGCGGATGTCGCACGCATCGCCCTGCCGCTGCTCGCCTACTTCGCCGTCATGTGGTTCGTGGGGTTGCTCACGGGTCGCGCACTGAATCTCGGCTACGCGCGCTCCTCCACGCTCGCCTTCACGGCGGCCGGCAATAACTTCGAACTCGCCATCGCCGTCGCCATCGGCACCTTCGGCGCGACATCCGGCCAGGCCCTCGCCGGGGTCGTCGGGCCACTCATCGAGGTGCCCGTGCTTGTCGGCCTCGTCTACGTGTCACTCTGGCTGGCCCGCGAGTGGTTCAACACCGACCCGTACGCCGTGCCGTCCACCGTGCCGTCCACCCAGCAAGGAGCATCCGCATGACCGTCAAGCCCTCCGTCCTCTTCGTCTGCGTGCACAACGCGGGCCGCTCCCAGATGGCCGCCGGCTTCCTGCGCCACCTTGGCGGTGACCGCATCGAGGTGCGCTCCGCCGGGTCGATGCCCGCCGACCAGATCAATCCGACCGCGGTCGAGGCGATGGCGGAACTCGGCATCGACATCGCCGGCGAACAACCCAAGGTGCTGACGACGGATGCCGTGCAGGAGTCGGATGTCGTCATCACGATGGGCTGTGGCGACGTCTGCCCCATCTTCCCCGGCAAGCGCTACGAGGACTGGGAGCTCGACGACCCCGCCGGCCAGGGACTGGATGCGGTGCGCCCCATCCGCGATGACATCAAGCGCCGCATCGAGCAGCTGGTGAGCGAACTGGTCTGAGGCCATTCAGTCGAGCTGGCTGGACCAGCCCCTAGCTGCCGCGAGTGGGTGCGCAGCCGCACTGTGATGGGATTGGCGCATGACATCTGCGGCGGGTGAGGGCATCCAGCTGGAGTTCTACACGTCCAGCTTCTGCGCCGCCTGCCGCCAGACCCGCACGGTGCTGCATCACGTCGAGCGGATGCTCCCGCGACTGTCACTCGTCGAGCGCGACATCGCCGCCCACCCTGACCTCGCGGAACGCGACAACATCGTGGCGACGCCGACCGTGATCATCCGCTCGCCCGATGGCGCAGAGGTGCGGCGCGCGACGGGCGTGCCCTCGGTCGCGCAGGTGCTGCACGCGGTCGCGCTGGCGACGGATGCGCCTGCTCAGGATTCGGGAGAGCGCGCCTAGTCACGCTGCCCACGTGGAGGCGCTGCAGGTTTGTGCCCGCCGCGGCTGAAACTTCAGCAGCGGGTAGCCAAGACCTGTAGCGCCAGCGCAGCCCAGCTTCACTCCGCGAGCACAACGACCTTGCCGACGGTGTGCCCGGCATCCACATGCCTGAGGGCGTCGACCGCTTCGGGCATCCGGTACTCCCGCTCGATCACGGGCGTGAGCGTGCCGTCGGCGACGAGCTGTACGAGCTCGGCAAGCACCTCTTGCTTCGGCAGCGCGGTGAGGGCCTTCAGCTTTCGCGACGATCCGATCGACCGCACACCGGCCTCCAGGATGCGACCCATCGGCCCGAGCACGCGACCGCCGGTCCCGGCGACCATGGAGAGCGCGCCGCCCTCCCGCAGGAGCCGCTGCAGTGTCGCCAGGGGCGTCGTGCCGACGATGTCGATGATCTGGTCGAAGCTCGCGGCGTCGAAGGTGGCGAGGTCGGCGCCGCGGGAATCGAAGGTGCGCGTGGCGCCGAGCGACTCGACGAGGGCGCTGTTGGGCGGACTGCACAGCGCCCACACCTCCGCGCCGCGCAGGGCAGCGAGTTGCACCGCAAAGGTGCCGACACCTCCGGACGCCCCGATCACGAGCACCCGCGAACCGGTCCGCACCCCAGCGCTCTCGAGCGCCTGCCATGCGGTGCCGCCCGCGATGGGCAGCGTCGAGGCGAGGGACGGGGACACCGTGCCGGGCCGCCGCACCAGCCGCCTGACGGGGGCGATGACGTAGGGGGCGAGGCCGCCGCCGGGGAGTTCGCCGACGACCTCATCGCCCACACTCCAGTCATCGACGCCCGCCCCGGTCGCGATGACGGTGCCCGCGACATCCATGCCTCGAACGGGCACCCGGGGACGTCGCAGGCCGAAGATGGCTCGCACCAGCATGGGGTCGCCGCGCATGAGGCGGATGTCGCCGGCGTTGATGCTCGTCGCGCGCACCCTGAGCAGCACTTCGCCCTTGCCCGGCGCGGGGACCTGCACCGTTCGGCTCGCGACTGTTTCGGGGCCGCCGTACTGGGACTGTGCCCAGGCGGTCATGGTGGTTGTGGTGGCCTGGGCATTCATTGCTAGTCCTCCGTGCTTGTCGGGTACTGGAATACGTCGTCGAGTCCCACGCCGAAGACGCGGGAGATCTGGAAGGCGAGTTCGAGCGAGGGCGAATACTTGCCCTGCTCGATCGCGATGAGGGTCTGCCGGGTGACGCCGACGCGGCGGGCGAGATCGGCCTGCGTCATGTCGTCGTGCTGGGCGCGAAGTGCCCGGATGCTGTTGGTCACCCGGGTCGGCTTGCCGCCCATCAGAAGCCCCGCCGGTAGGCGATGAGGCGGGCGAGGCCGCCGAGGAGGGCTGAGAGCAGGAACCCCGCGAAGAGCGCATTGCCGATCCAGAACCGGTGTGCATCGAGCATCACGAGGGCGAGCGCCCCAACCCCGCCAAGCACCAGGAACGCCTGACCGACTCGGTCGCCGAGCCATCCGATCTCACGGTCGCGTTGGTCGGAGGCGGATGCGTCGTCGCGGTTCACCATGCCCGCAACGATCCCCCACAGGATGCTCACGAGGATCGACACGATGATGGCCCCACCGATCGTCCACAGCATGGGTGCGATCCAGTCGACCTCGTCGATCGGTCGCGTCGCGAGCTGTGGCAGCACGATCGCGAAGTACACGATGCTGCCACCGAGGCTGGCGATCATCTGTGTCCACGTGTTGCGTTCGATGTAGCCCACGATGCCCTCCGGATGTCTAACTTTCTTTACATTCGACAGCATGCGCCCTTTCGGTGGCGCGTGTCAAGAATTTTTTACATGATCCTCTGCGACCGTGGTCAGCACGTCGTGGGGGAACAGGTGGTCGCGGATGAGTCGCGCCGCCTCGTCACCGTCGCCAGCCGCGATCGCCGTCGCGAGCGCGAGGTGCTCCTGCTTGCTCTTCTCGCGCACGCCGTCATTCGTGCGCACCGCCGCGGCGAGATAGATGGAGGAGATCTGTCGCAGGTTCGTGAGGATGTTCACCAGGAGGGGCGCCCGCGCACTCTCGATGACGGCCATGTGGAACCGACGGTTGGCGTCGAGCCACTCGACCTCCGTCTCTGCGGCGACTGACTCCTCGGCGAGCGCTCTGATCGCTGCCACGTTCTCCGGCGACGCATGGGTCGCGGCGAGCTTCGCCGCGAGGGGCTCGAGCAGCAGCCGGATCTCGTTGACCTCCCGCGCCTCTTTGGGGTCGAGGTTGCGCACGCGGGCCACCCGCTGGGGGTCGACGACGACGAGGCCCTCTGTTGCGAGGTCTCGCATCGCCTCGCGCACGGGGGTGACGCTGACCCGCAGTTGGGCGGCGAGTTCGGTCTGCTTGAGCGGGTGGCCGGGTCGGTAGACGCCGCTCAGGATGTCTTGGCGCAGTCGTTCTCGCACCCAGACGTGAGCGGTGCGGGGTGGGGCTGCGTCGAGCTGCGTCATCGTGCTCCCTCGCTCTTTCTCGAGCCGTTGTCTTCCGTCTAGGCCGAAACACTCTGTTCACGAAACGGCACCAGCACCGGAAACATTCGCCCTGTTCTATGGGGTCTATAGATTATAGATCCTTCATTGGAGGTCCCGCGTGACTATTGCACCCTCTCCAGCGCTTCCGCCCATGGATGCGATGAGTCCACCGTCCGCCCAGCTTGTCGTCGACGATGTCTCGCGCTACTTCCAGAGCCCGGACGGCTCGCTCGTGGAGGCACTCGTGGGCGCCAACCTTCAGGTGCGCGAGGGCGAGTTCATCTCCCTGATCGGTCCGAGCGGTTGCGGCAAGTCGACGCTCTTCAACCTCATCGCTGGCCTGGATGAGCCCTCCTCCGGGCGCATCGTCGTGGACGGCGTGGAGCGCAACGGCCAGCAGGGGCTCGTCGGGTACATGCTGCAGAAAGACATGCTGCTCCCCTGGCGCACGGTGCTCGACAACGTCGTGCTCGGCCTCGAGATCGGTGGCATCAAGAAGAAGGAGGCCTACGCGATCGCGAAACCCCTCCTCGAGACCTACGGCCTCGGCAGCTTCATGGACCGCTACCCCAGCCAACTCTCCGGCGGCATGAAGCAGCGGGCGGCCCTCCTGCGCACGATCCTCTTCAACCGCGACATCATCCTGCTCGACGAGCCCTTCGGTGCTCTCGACGCGCAGACCCGCGAGCACATGCAGGAGTGGCTGCTTGACCTCTGGGACGACTTCCAGAAGACGGTGCTGTTCGTGACGCACGACATCGACGAGGCGATCTACCTTTCCGACCGCGTCTTCGTGATGTCCGCCCGGCCCGGTCGCATCGTCGCGGAGATGCCCATCACGCTGCCGAGGCCCAGGCACAGCTCGATCTCCACGAGTCCCGAGTTCGTTGCGCTGAAGGCCGAGGCGCGCGAGTACCTGAACAGCGCGCACCGTGTCGGCGGCCGCATCGTCGTGGAGGACTGAAGATGACTGAAACAGCAGTCCGGATGCCCAACGCGCCACAGCTGGCGCCCGGCACGGAGCAGGCCCTCAGTAGGCTCTCTGAACTCCGCAAGGCGCCCGTCCTGGCGGCGCGACGGCGGCGCCGCACCAAGGAGCCGGCCTCGTGGTGGGTGAACACCCTGCGCATCGGGGTCGTCGTGGCCGTCTTCGCCCTCTGGGAGATTGGTGCCAGGGCCGGCTGGATCGACACCTTCTTCTGGAGCCAGCCGAGCCGCATCTGGGACACCGCGCTCATCACGATCCAGAACGGCGACCTCTTCGTCAACGCACGATTCACCTTCGGGTCGACGATCGCCGGCTTCCTCATCGGCGTCATCGGAGGTGTGAGCATCGGCCTCTCGTTCTGGTGGTCACGCACCTACGCCCTCGTCGCGGAGCCCATGGTGATCGCCTTCGAGGCCATGCCGAAGCTCGCGCTCGCCCCCATCATCGTGCTGGTCCTCGGCATCGGCATCTCCTCGAAGATCGCCATGGCGACGGCCATCGTGATCGTGATCCAGATCCTGAACACCTACACGGCGGTCCGCGCGGTCGACAAGGACCTGATCACCCTCCTGTACTCGCTCGGCGCATCCAAGTGGCAGGTCTTCCAGAAGGCCGTGTTCCCCTCCGTCATCCCGTGGGTCATCTCGAGCCTCCGCATCGCGATCGGCCTCGCGCTCACGGGCGCGGTCGTCGGCGAATACATCGGTTCACGGGAAGGCCTTGGGCGCATGATCCAATACGCCGGCTCCACCTACGACATCGCGCTCATCTGGGTTGGCGTGTTCACGCTCGCCCTCCTCTCCGCGCTCCTGTACGTCGTCGTCTCGCTGCTCGAGCGCTGGCTCATCAAGGGCGTCGTGCACAGCAACTGATGCCTGCGCGGGCGTGAGCCCCGAAGCATCCGCTCGACTGTCCTGCCCCATCCCGCACCCAACACCCTGCATCCGCGTTCCACGAAAGGAATCACGTGACCCACAAGAAGTTCGCCCTCCCCAGCGTCGGCGCCGCCCTTGCCCTGACCGCCCTCGGCCTCACCGGCTGCACCGCCCCCGCCGGCGGGGCTCCCAGCGCGAACGGTGACGAACACGTCACCCTCACGATCGCGGAGCCGGTGCACGGCGTCGGGTACCTGCCGCTCTACGCCGCCATCGACAGCGGCGCGTTCGAAGACGTCGGCATCACCGTGGAGGTGACCACGCTCACGGGCGGTGGCCACGTCAACTCGGTGCTCTCCGGCGAGGTGTTCGGCTTCATCGGCGGTGTCGAGTCCGGTGCCGTCGCGAACGTGAAGGGCGCCAGCCTCAAGGGCGTCGTCAACGTCGTCAACCGCGGTAACGTCTACTTCGTCGCCCCCGAGGGTGAGGAGCCCGCAGCGAGCGACGATCTCGGCGACTACTTCGCCGGCAAGACGATCGTCGGGGGCCGTCACGGCGGCACCCCCAACGCGATCCTCCGCCACATCCTGATCGAGAACGGCATCGACCCGGATGCCGACACGGTGCTCCAGGAGCTGGAGGACTCCTCCGCCATCCCGGCCGCGATGTCGGCGGGATCCGCTGAGATCGCCGTCGTCGCCGACCCGCAGCTGGGGATGGGCGTCTCGCAGGGACTGTGGTCGGAGCCCTTCCTCAACGTGCCGCAGGAACTCGGCCCCTACGCCTACTCGTCGATCGTCGTGCCCGAGAAGACCATCGACGAGAACCCTGAACTCGTGCAGCGCTTCGTCGACGCGCTCATGAAGGGCCAGGAGCTCATTGAAGGCGACCCCGAGTACGCCTTCGAACTCGCCAAGACCGAGTTCCCCACGCTTGACCCCGAGGTGCTGCAGGCAACGCTCGACCGCACCTACGCCGACCTGCTCTGGGACGGCAGCTGCCTCTCCGCCGAGGCGATCGAGACGAACCTCAAGGTCGCGCGCGCCGGCAAGATCCTCGACGACTCCGACGTGCCGCAGTCCTACGACACCGTCGCCACCACGAAGTTCACCGGCGACTGCTGAACCCCAGAAGAGGAGAAACCGACATGACCAGCTACTCCGCGGAGCGATTCGCTCCCGCAACCACCGCCCTGATCGTCGTCGATGTGCAGAACGACTTCTGCCACCCTGAGGGAGTCTCCGCCCGCAAGGGGCACGACGTCTCAGCTGCCGTCGATATGGTTC
This sequence comes from Salinibacterium sp., assembly GCA_015234465.1. Classification (GTDB taxonomy): domain Bacteria; phylum Actinomycetota; class Actinomycetes; order Actinomycetales; family Microbacteriaceae; genus Homoserinimonas. Next base: position 953,765 of record JADGNA010000008.1, read on the forward strand.
CCCGCCTGCAGGCGCTCCTCGACGAGGCGCGGGCCGTCGGTATGCCGATCGTCTTCATCCAGACGACGCACGACCTCAGCGTCGACTCCGAGGTGTGGAACACGCGCATGGGTGACATCGATACGCCCGAGTACGACCCGAACTGCCGCACCGGCACGTGGGGTGCCGAGTTCTACGTCGTCGCGCCGGAGGAGGGGGAGCTCGTCGTCAACAAGCATCGCTACTCCGCATTCGCCGGCACCGACCTCGACATGGTGTTGCGCACGGCCGGGGCCAAGACGATCCTGCTGACGGGGGTCGCGACCAACGTCTGCGTCGAGTCCACGCTGCGCGACGGCCTCTTCCTCGACTACAACGTCGCCCTCGTGCCCGACTGTTGCGCCGCGTACTCGCCGGAGCTGCACCAGGGCACGATCAACAACGTGCGCGGGATGTTCGGGGCGGTGCTCGACTCGGGTGACCTGATCGAGATGTGGCCTCCCGTCGCGGCGGCCGCGCTCATCGCCTGATCACGTGGCACGTCGTCACGGCGCCGGGGCCGCGGTCTTCGCGGCCCTCGGCGTCTTCTACTGGACCGCCCACTCGATGATGCGACCGCTCGTCGGCACGTATGTGCTGAGTCTCGGTGGCACGGAGGTCGATGCGAGCATCGCGCTCGCATCCTTCTCCATCTTCCCCACCGTCCTGGCCGTGCTCATCGGCGGCTTCGTGGACAGCTGGGGCGGCAGGCCGCTGCTGATCGCGGGCGGCTCGCTCATGTTGACGGGCGGCGCCCTGATGGTCATCCCCGACCTGACCACCGTCGTCATCAGCCAGGTGCTCCTCGGCCTGGGAACGCTCTGCGTGTGGGTGAGCCTGCAGGCATCCATCACCAGCGCGACCGGGGGCCTCTCGCGCGACGATCGAGCCCGACGCATCGCGACCTTCACCGTGTTCGTGTCGTTCGGCCAGATGGTGGGCCCGGCGGTTGGCGGCGCGCTGCAGAGTCTCGGCGGCTATGTCGTCGCCTACTCCGCCTACGCAACGCTCTCCCTCGCGCTCCTCATCGTGGCCATCGCCGCGGCGCCCCGCTCGACCGTGCAACGCCAAGGCCGTGGCATCCCGATCATCAGGCCGTACGCCGAGGCCGCCGCCCTCCTGAAGAACCGTCCAGTCGTCATCGCCGTGTTGCTGAGCTTCACGGCCCTCATGCTGCACGACATCCGCTCGGCATGGCAGCCGCTCCTGCTGCACGGTGCCGGGCTGGAGCAGTGGCAGATCGGGCTTGTCATCAGCGCGAGCGCGCTCGCCGGATTCGGGGCTCGCCCGTTCTTCGCCCCCTGGCTGCGGGTGCTCGGAGTGCCACTCTTCGCGGGCCTCGTGGTGGTCATCGGAGCGACGACGGCCATGCTCGCCACCGTCGCACCGGGGAACATGACCTTCCTCATCGCAATCGGCGTCGTCAACGGGCTCGCCGTCGGGTTCGCCCAGCCGCTCTCGCTGACGCTGCTCTCCGACGAGGTGCCGCCGACGCAACTGGGAATCGCGTCGGGCCTGCGTTCCGCTGGCAACCAGGCCGCGCTCCTCGCGAGCCCGGCAGCCTTCGGCGCGGTAGCGGCCCTCGCCAGCCTGAGCGTGGCCTTCCTTGTCGTCGGAGGCTCTGCCGCACTCGTCGGGGTCGTGAGCGCCACCCTCCTCCACTTCCACCGCCCCGCGTCGCCACCTGACGGCGCACTCGACCTTCCATCGTCCGGTGCCCTCGACGTGCTCGTCGAGGGGCAAGCATCCCTGCAGAAGGAGACACGATGACCGTGGCCAAAGCGCGCATCGCGCACCTCAGCGGCCCGACCGCGACCATCCAGAACACGCCGCCCCTCGTGACCTCGAACAAGGCGCGCTCGCAGCGCGGACTTCCGCTGCTGACCGACGCGGCGGGGGAGCGGTTGCGTTTCGATGCGCTCCGATCCCAGCGGCTGGCCCTGCCGGCAACCGTGTATGTCGAACAGTTCTCGGCGCACCCCTTGGAGGCGGATGCCGCTGAGCTCTACGGCCCGCCGGACGGGTGGGTCGGTGCCGACGGTGTGGTGCGCGATGAACCTTCGGCGGAGGGTGACACCCCCGTGTATGCGATCGAGCTCCGGCCCGAAGACGGCTTCTACCCGCTGCCCTATATGGCCGTGCAGGCTGACGGCAGCGCTTGGGAGGAGGAGATGGCGGTGCCGCTCGGCCCGGCATCCGCGGCGCGGCAGGGCTTCTTTCCAGACGGTTCGTGGAGCTTCGAGGAGATCGACCGCCTCGGCATTGAGGAGGGCGGCACCGCGAGCGCGATCTCGTCGCGCGCCACCGTCGACTTCTACCGGGTCGCTCCTCCGGCCGGCTACAGCAAGGGGCTTGCCGCAGCCAAGCGCACCGATGTGGGCGAGGGTGACATCCCGGCGGAGATTCGTGGCCGGCACTTCAACGCCTACAAGCCCGTGCACCTCTCCTCGGTGCCGGCACGTCCTGCGCTCGCCAAGATCACGAACGATGTGCAGGCGATCGCGTCATCCGGTGACTACGACGGCCTCATCTGGACTCAGGGGAGCCCACAGGTGGAAGAGACCGCGTACTGGATGAGCCTGCTCATCGACACGACGCTCCCCATCTGTGGCAACTCGGCGCAGCGCCCGCAGGGCCTCATCAGCGCCGACGGGCCCAAGAACATCGTCGATTCGGTCTCCTTCATCGCGTCGGGTCGCTGGGCCGATGCTGATGGCCGCAATCGCTGCGGCGTGGTCGTGATCGAGGAGCAGCAGTACTTCGCGGCGCGGGAGGTCTACAAGTCCGACGCGCGGCCGGGCAACTACCGTGCCACTGGAGGCCACGGCGGCATCATCGGGCAGACAACCCACACCGGTGCCATCCACCTCACCTACCTCCCCGCCTACAAGCACACCTATCTCTCGGAGATGCGCACCACAGTGCTGCCGAGCACCGTCAAGGCCGCAGCCCTGGTCGACGGCTCGCTGCGATTCGTCGAGGTTGAGGTCAAGGATGCCGAGGGTCGCATCACCGAGCACGCCATCCCCTCCGTCTCGATCGTCAAGGAGGGCGGCTACTTCGACGAGGAGTGGGATGCCTCGGCTGACGACCTTCCGGTCTTGCAGGCGATCATCGAGCAGAAGCTGGCCCTCCGCCGGCTCGGAGGCATCGTCACCGAGGGGCTCGTGCCCTACGGACGGCTGCCATCCAAGGCATCCGCAGCGCTCCTGGAGCGAGCCGTCTTCAGCGGCATCCCCGTGGTCGGTGTCGGCCGCGGAGCCCCCGAGGGCTTCGCCGACCCCACTCCACTCGTGGTCGCCGGGTCGAACCTCACCGCGATCAAGGCGCGCCTGCTGCTCATGGCGGCACTCATGAAGCTCGGCTCGCTGCCCATCGCGAAGGATCCGACAGCCCCGACCGCGGAGGAGCGCGCGGCGACGATCTCGGCGGTCAGGGCCTACCAGGAGCTCTTCGACACGCACTGACCCTCGCCCGCATCGCTGCTGAGTGTCGAGTTCTCGCGCCAAACCCAGTCCGGGTGGCGCAAGGACTCCACACTCAGCGAAGTGGAGCAGGCGCGAGCGCCGCCGTCAGCGCCGGAGCCGCGCGCGCCAGAGCATGAGCGCCGCCCCGCCCAGCAGGAGGAGTCCGCCGACCCACGCCATGAGCGCGCCGTCCGTCGACGGGCCGGTCACCGGCAATGCGCCGTCGGATGCCGTGCCGTCGTCGGTGCCATCGGCGTCGTCGCCTGCCGGAGTCACCGGGCCCGCCGCCGTCACGCCATAGAGGCTGAAGGAGGTCGCCGTGAAGCGCACGCTGCCTCCGTCCACCGTGGCGGCGATCCGCTCGAGTGTGCCATCGGCGAGTTCGTGGATGACGCCGATCTCCTTCCAGGCGGCGAGCGACAGCGATGTGAACGTCACGGTGACGGGGTTCGTCGGGTGCCACGGATCACCCGTGAGCGTGTCGATGAACTCGAGGTCGTAGAGCGCGAGCGGCAGGCGATTGTCAGGCTTGAGCTTCGCGAGGATGTCGCGGACGACGTCGGGGGATCCGTCGGCGGTCCTCGGCGTCACGACCAGTCGGAGGTTCCAGTTGGCTGTGAGCTCGGCGCTCACTGCCTCAACGTTGTACTCGCTCCGGTTCACGACTCCCGCCTGGGACTGTGCCGTCTCGAGTGCCGTGACCACGGTGGATGGCAGGTGGCCGCGCTCGGCGAGCGTGAGGCGCGTGTAGGCGTTCGTGACATCGGCGACGTCGTCGGCATCCGCCCGCGTCGCGATCGGGTCGGGCAGGGCGAGGATGCGCGCCCACACCTCCCGCACGTCGGCCGTCGGCACGATCGCCATCGTGCCGGGCACGAACGTGAACGCGTAGTTGGGGTTCGACAGGTCGAGGGTGCCCTGGGTGATCGGGTAGGTGCCGACCTCGATGCCCGCGTGAGTGAGTGCGCCGATGAGCGCGTCCCCCGGGAGGATCGCCGGGGTCGCATCCCAGTCGAGTGACGGGTCGGGGGCGCCGACCTCCTTCACCTCGTCGTCGGCCGTGATCGTCACCGCGAGCGGATCGATCGCAAACGGTACGACGAGTGACCCGGTGTAGGCACCCTGGCCCGTGATGGTGACGCTGCCGCCGGTGGCGACCGTCGTATTCGTCCCGTAGCCCACGACGTAGTCGCCCGGGTGCAGAACCGTCGAGTCCGGCAGCGTCACTGATGCGACGCCGGGTCGGATGGGGGCGCCGTTGTATACGAAGGGGCCGGGGCCCGCGAGCTCGGCGGTCGCGGTGCTCAGGTCGATGGGGGTTGGCGTGATGCCGTCGTCCGGCACGACCGTCGTCGAGGCGGAGCTGCTGGCGGCATCGTATCGGCCATCGGCCGCCATGGTGGCGGTGACCGTCACTGGCCCGACGGCGTGCGCGGTGAGGACACCGCTCGCCGAAACGGTCGCGACGGAGGCATCCGATGTGGCGTAGGTGACGGCTCCCGTGCCGCTGCCGCCCGACACCCACAGTTGGGCCGTCTCACCGACCTCGATCTCGATGGGCAGGCCGCCGAGGGCGATGGTCTGCTCCTGCAGTTCGACCGTGACGGTGACGGGAGCGGACTCGACGGGCTGGTTGACGGCATCCCCCGCGTACCGTGCGACGAGGGTGTGGGTGCCGACGCCGAGTCCGGTGAGGGTGAAGGTCGAGACGCCATTGCGGATGGTGTCGGATGCGACGGCGGTGCCGTCGACGCGCAGCTCGATGCTGCTGCCGCTCGGCGGGAGGGCGGGCGAGCCGAGCGTGGCGGTCACGGTGACGTCCTCAGCCGCGGGGATGGGTCCGGTCGCGTTGGTTGCGAGGGTGAGCGTTGTCGCGACCTGGACGACCACGGGAGGCGATTGGAGCCATTCGGCGTACTCGCTCGCGCTGACGGCGACGCGGAGGTCGCGCGCCTGGTCAGCGGTGGTGACGACGTAGTGCGCGCCCGTCGCTCCGGGGATCGGGTCGGCGTCGCGGTACCACTGGTACGCGAGCGTGCCGAGTGGGGCGGGCGACGTGATGCCCGAGGCGTCCGCCGTGAGCGTCGCGCCGACGTATGGGTCGCCCGTGATGGCGACGGATCCGGTGATGCGGGGCATGACGCGGATGGTCGCCGTTGCGGTGGAGCGCTCCTCCGGGTAGGCGTAACTCGTCCCGCGGTTGCCCGCCGTGAACTCAGCCGTGATCGTGTGGGTTCCGCGCGCGAGGGTGGGCATGGGCGGGTCCAGCGTGTACACGGCGTAGCCCCAGCCGCTCGTCCAGAAGGCGTCGGCCGTCGAGTAGGTGCCGACGGTCACCCCGTCGACGGCGACCCGGATGGTGCCCGACACGAGCGTTCCGGCCCTCGGGCCGGTCGCGACCTGGGGTTGGAACCGGATGACCGGAGAGCCGTTGATACCGATTGTCTCGGGTGCCGTCATGGTTACGGCGGTCGCCTCGGGGATGACGACGCGCACGGTGTTCTTCGCCGCGATGGGACCGCGGTAGTCGGCGAAAGATGCCGGTGCCGTGCCGACGTCCTTGACGTGCGTCACGCCGGGAAGTGACGAGGACACCCAACTCGCCCCGAAACTCCCGCCACCGCCGCCGCTGTTGCTGATGGCGCGCCACGACCGGTCGGCGCCGCCGCCGCCGACGCCGTTCCACGGCCAGCCGCCGCCGCCGCCGCCGCCACCACCACCGGCGGAACCGTTTTCGGCGTCCGTGCCGTGTTTGAGCATGCCGTAGACGCGGAAGCTGCCGGCGCCGGCGCCGGGGTTGCTGCCCTTGCCGTTTTCGCCGTGCTCGAATGGGCCGACCGGTGATCCGCCGCTGCCACCTTCGCCGTGCCCAATGCCCTTGCCGCCGCTGCCGCCGGCGCCGCCGCCACCGCCTGCGACGGCCGCAAGCGCGCCGTTCACGAGCAGTGCGGCGGCGCCGCCCCCGCCGCCGCCGTCTTTGCCGTCGAGGCTGCCCTTGCCTCCGTTGCTGCCGGGACGGTAGCCGGAGCCTCCGGTTCTCCCGTTCCCCGAGAGTCCTGCGTGGAGTGTGAGGATGTCGCCGGCCGCCACATCGACGCGTACGACGATGTTCGCGCCGGGACCGCCAGCGCCCGCGCGTCCGGCATTGCCGCCGTCGCCGCCGCGAAGGCCCACATAGACAACGTCGACGCCCGCTGGGACGGTCCAGTCGGTGCCGCTCGGGTTCGTGAACACGACCTCACGCTGGTCATCGGTGAAGCCGGCGGGGGCCGCGGATGCGGGCGTCGCCACGCCAAGGACGAGCCCCGTCGAGACGAGAGCGGTTGCGAGCGTCATTGCCGCGGCGCTGCTCAGGGCGCGCCGACGGCGGGAGGGGAGAAGTCGGGTCATCGGGGTGAGTCCTCGGAGTGGGGTGATGCGCGATATATAGCTTTAACTCTAATCTTGGACTGTGATCCAACTTCCTCGCCACTCCCGTGCCGCGCGCCGAGGCAGCCAGCCCCGCGCGGTGAAGCCTCGAACGCGACGCACGATCGCTCTCCTGACGGTGGCCACGCTCGCGCTCACCGGTATCGGCCTCCAGGCGCCAAGCCCTGCGCATGCGGCGCCCGCGCCCCAGCAGATCTTCGAGTTCGACAGCCCGAGCGGAACCGACTGGATCGTTCCCGCCGGCGTCACTGAGGTTCTTGTCGGACTGCGCGGAGGGCGAGGCGGAATTGTCTCCAACGTCCTTGGCGGACGCGGCGCCGACTTCGCGGTGTTCATCCCGGTCACGGAGGGCGACCGGCTGACCGTCTATGCGGGCAAGGATGCCCACGGCAGCGGCGACGAGCGCAAAGGTGGTGCCGGATTCGTCAACGGAGGGGATGGCGGAAAAGGTAGCCTCGCCGGTGCCAACGGCGGCGGCGGAGGCGGTGCGGCGGCAGTCAGACTCAACGGCCGACTCATCGCGGTCGCCGGCGGCGGTGGTGGAGCAGGTGGATACACCGGCAATGCGGGGATGTCGATGACCCTCGCTGGCCTCCTGAGCATCTTGGGTGCCATCGGCGGCTACGCGGGCGAGGGCGACAAGAGTGGCAAGTTCACCTACGTGAAGGGCGGTGAGGCCGGGGGGAGCGTCGCGGGGTCCTCCGACGGGCGCACGATCACGACGTATGCTCCCGGATCCGGCGAGGGCGCGCATCCGGGTGCCGTGGGCAAGAACGGCCTCGACGACTCAACCTTCCCCCGCTACATGAAGCACGGAGAGAGCTCCGGCTCGGCGGCCTCCAGCACAAACGGCGGTGGCGGAGGCGGTGGTGGCGGCGGCTGGCCGGCATCGGGCTCGGCTGGCGGTTCGGGGCGCAAGTTCCTCAGCTCCTCCGCTGGTTCTGGAGGCGGGGCCGGCGCAAGCTGGGTCATCGACTACATGGCCGGAGTCCGCATCGACAGGGATGCGCATCGTCCTGAAGACATGCACGACTACTTCGGACCGCTCGCGAACAGCGGAACCGTTCGCATCATGATCCCCATGAAGAGCACCACCTCGGTCAGTGCACCGTCGCAGGTCGAGGCGGGCGACAACATCCCGCTCCGGGTTCGCACCGCCGACACCCGCACGCCCCACACGCCCCTCGACGGTTGGGTGGACGTGTATGTCGACAACAAGCGGGTCGTGTGGGGGGGCACCGGAGGTGACCACACGTTCACGATTCCGCCACTCGACCCAGGCACCTACCAGGTGCGCGCCGATTTCAAGCCGTACGTCCCGCAGCGTGACTACAAGGAGCGCTCGACGTACTCCTCCGCGAGCGCGACCGTGACGGTGGTCGCGCCCACCCCGCCCGCGCCGCCGGGGCCGAGCGAAGTGGAAACGACCACGACCCTCGACATCACCTCGACCCCGACGGTCTATGGCGACGTCCTCGCGGTCGGCGCGGCGGTCGAGTCCGGTGGTGCCGTCGACCTCACTGGTGAGCAGGTGACGATCGAGGTCAATGGCGCGGCCGTGGGAACGAGCCCCCTGAACTCTGCGGGCGGTGGCTCCTTCACCGCGACGGCACCCGTGACCTGGGCTCCGCGGGCGGGCACCCACGAGGTCGTCGCGCGCTTCGCTGGCGTGATCGACAGCGACCCGGGTACGACGGATGCGCTGCCCTCGGCAAGCGCGCCGGTCTCGTTCACGGTGGCCCAGGCTCCCACGACGACCACGATCACGAGTGCACCGTCGAGCATCCGCGCGTTCGGTCAGGTGGATGTCCTCGCCGAGGTCACGGCGACGCCGGCCGGTGTCGACGGCCACGCCGTGCTGCTCGCTGACGGCTCGCCCCTCATGTATTCGCCGCTCGACGCCGACGGCGAGGTGCTGTTCGATGACGTCGTCATCCCGTGGGGCACCGAGGAACTCACGGTCGCCTTCCTGGGCGATGCGAACGGCAACTTCGCCATGTCGACCTCGGCGACGCATCCGCTCACTGTGACCGCGGTGGACACGATCACGACGCTGAGCGTCTCCTCCGCGGATGTGCGAGCGGATGAGCCGCTCACGATGACAGCGACGGTCACCAACGCGATGCTCGGCGTCGATGTCGACCCGCGCGGCATGATCGAGTTCGTCTTCGACGGCGAGGTCGTGCACAGTGTGCCGGCCGGCATGGACAGCGATCCGGATGCCGACGACGGTGAGGCGCACTTCCAGCTCGACGCAGACATGCTGCCGATCGGTGCTCATGGCGTCACGGCCCGCTTCGTCCCGGCGCCTGGCTTCGGGGCATCCGCTTCGACGCCGGCAGCACTGGAGGTGCGCGGCATCACCACGGCGCTCACCGCGACTGCGCCGACGGCGGCGGGCACGACCGCGGATCCGGCAACCCTTGAGGTGCGGGCCGCCGTTGCGTCCGGCCTGACCAGCCGCGCCGCGCCGGGAGACCCGCTCGGAGGTCACGTCGAGGCCTACCTCGGTGGGAACCCCGTGGGTGACGCGTTCGAGATCGTCAACGGTGCGGGCACCGCCAGGCTCTCCGGCCTGCCCGTCGGCACCCACGAGGTCATGCTGCGCTTCGTGCCCGAGGCGCCGACCATGCTCGCGAGCACCGCCATCGTGACGGTCACCGTGACCGAGGCGGCCGACGGCCCCGGAGGCGGGGGTGCGGCCGACACCGAGAGCGCGCCCCTCCCGACGACCGGGACTGACCCGTCAGGCGTCCTGCTGCTCGCCCTCAGCCTTCTCCTGGGCTCGGGGGTGTTGTTCACGGCCGTGCGGCTCCGTCGCGCTGCAAGCAGTCGCAAGGCGTAGTCGAAGCGTGACCGGGGCGGGCCATTGCGTGTCGGCCCCGGTCACGTATCGTGTGTACTTACGCGATCGAGGGAGGTCCACATGGCCGAAGGCCTGCGGGAGCGCAAGGTGCGCCTCACTCGACGACGGATAGAGAAAGCCGCTGTCGACTTCGCCTACGAGGGCGGCATCAAGAGTGTCACGGTCGAGCAGATCTGCGACGCGGCGATGGTGTCGCGCAGCACCTTCTTCAACTACTTCTCCTCTCTTGACCAGGCCATCTTCGGCCCGCCCCTCGAATACGATCCCGCGCTCACCGAGCGGCTGCTGACGACCCACAGTGACGACCTGGTGGTCGCCGCATCCCTCATCGTGACCGAATCAGTGCGGGGCCAGACGGATGACGCGGTCACACGACGGCGCCTCGCCCTGTTCGCCCGCGAACCGGGCACGACATCGGCGGTGTCCTGGGCCGCCCACGACAGTCGCGAGCGTCTCGTCGCCGTGATCACCGCGTGGCTCGAGGCCCACCGCGAGCTGGCCCGCCTCCCCGACGACGACAGTGAGACGGAGGCGCGACTCATTGTGGCGATGTCGATCACGGTCGGCGACGAGGGAATCCGCGACCTGCAGGAGGTTGACGGCGAGCTCATCATCGACCCGGCGCCGTACATCCGCGCGCGTCGCCGGCTCGCGGCGGTGCTCGCCGACTGAGTGTGCGGTCGACCTTCTGCGTGGCCTGAAATGGAGCGGATGACGGGAATCGAACCCGCGCTATCAGCTTGGGAAGCTGAAGTTCTACCATTGAACTACATCCGCATATCCGGCGAACCGGACGCTCCCATACTAGCGAGTACCCTCGGATCGTGAACGACCTGCTCTTCAGATCTGCGACCGACGCCGACATTCCCGCGATCGTGGAGCTCGTGACATCCGCCTATCGCGGCGATGCGAGTCGCCTGGGCTGGACCACCGAGGCCGACCTGCTCGAGGGGCAACGCATCGACCCCGAGGTGCTCGCGGAGGACATCGCGCGGCCCAACAGTGTCGTGCTCTTGGCGGAGCGGGATGGCGCCCTCGTCGGCTGTGCCCACATCACGCGCGCCGGCGAGCGTGCGGCCTACTTCGGCATGTTTGCCGTGCGGCCGGACGGCCAGGGCGGGGGTCTCGGCAAGCGGATCCTCGCCGAGGCGGAGCGTCGAGCGACAGAACTGTGGGGAGCCACGGCCATGGAGATGACCGTCATCGAGCAGCGCCCCGACCTCATCGCCTTCTACGAGCGACGGGGATACGGCCGCACGGGGGAGTTCCGCGAGTTCCCCTACGGCGACGAGCGTTTCGGCATCCCGCTCCGCGACGACCTGCGGATGCTCGTGCTCGCCAAACCCCTCTGAACTCCGCCGCCGGGGCGACCGCTACAGGTTCCGTCTCCCGCGCCAGAAGTCTCTGGCGCGCGCAGCCAAAAACTGTAGCTCATGCGGCCCGAGCGGCCCTCGCGGACGGCGCAGCCCACGTGGCCCACGCAGCCCACCCGGCCCACCCGGCCCGCCGCAGCGCGCTCGCTTTTCGGCGGGATGCTTCAGTTTCGGCATGAGCGCGGCGCCGAAATCTGAGCGCGGCGCCGAAATCCGAGCGCGGCGGCGGGGGCGTCCCGCAACCGCGGGCCCGAGCATCCGTCCAGTAGTCTCGGTTCCATGCTGCTCTCCGACCGCGACATCAACGCTGAACTCGCCTCGGGCCGCATCGGCCTCACCCCCACGGAACCCGAGATGGTGCAGCCCTCGAGTGTCGACGTGCGGCTCGACCGCTACTTTCGCCTCTTCGACAACCACAAGTACCCCTACATCGACCCCGCCGAGGACCAGCCCGAGCTGACCCGCCTGCTCGAGGTCGACGCCGACAAGCCCTTCATCCTGCACCCGGGCGAGTTCGTCCTCGGTTCGACGTATGAGCAGGTCACGCTCCCCGACGACATCGCGGCCCGGCTCGAGGGCAAGAGCTCGCTCGGACGCCTCGGCCTCCTCACCCACTCGACCGCCGGCTTTGTCGACCCCGGCTTCTCGGGCCACGTCACGCTCGAGCTGAGCAACGTCGCGACCCTGCCGATCAAGCTCTGGCCGGGCATGAAGATCGGGCAGCTCTGCTTCTTCAAGCTCACCTCGCCCGCCGAGCGCCCCTACGGCTCGGGCGCCACGTTCTCGCGCTACCTGGGGCAGCGGGGGCCGACGGCGAGCCGCTCGCACCTGAACTTCCACCGAACGGATGTCTCGGCATCCGACCTCGGACGCGTCGGCGGCTGACGTCCCGCTAAGCCCGCACCGCCCATAGCGCGAGCCGCGTCATGAGCTCGCGTCGCCCCGCCGACTCGTAGGACTTCTCGTCGTGCCCGAGCGTGTCGACGGCGGCACGTGACGCGCCGACCTCGCGCACCCACGCGGCCGGCGCAGTGTCGCCCTCGTGGTGGTGTTCCGCGACCGTATGCCTTGGCTCGAGCTGCTCCAGCGCGAGGTAGCGCTCGTCGAACACGTCGAAGTCGCTGATCGGGGTGCCGTCGGGCAGGGCCAGCCCCGTCACATGGGCGGTGTCGATCGGCGGATGCCACGAGACATCCTGCACCCACCTTCCGCCGACCGTGCTCGCCCACTCGGGGTAGTCGGGCATCGACGAGAGCGCGCAGTGCACCGCGAGGATGCCGATGCCCCGCTCGAGGGCTGAGGCGAAGCCGTCGATGGATTCCTGCGGCGTTGTCCCCGGGCCGGACTCGGATGGCCCACCCGCGTTGAGTACGAGCAGGTCGACGCCGTCGAGCCGGGCCATCGCGGCATCCACGTCGTCGTCGAACTCGACGCTGAACCCGGCGGCCGTCAGCACCTCGGCGATCAGGGGCGAGGTGCGGGGGAACGGATGCCACGGGTCGGCGTAGCGACCGGAGCCGGATGCGATGAGCGCCTTCATGCCGTCCACCATGCCCCAGACGGTGCGCGCGCAACAGGAGGGCGGGGGTGGCTCAGAGTAGGCGCACGTGTTCGGGCATCGGGCTGTCCGCGCCAGGGACGAACGCCATCACGGCATCCAGCGTCACATCCGCCGAGAGGATGCGCCGATGCCCGAGCCCTTCGGTGAGCACAAGTGTTGACCGGCCGGCGTGGACGGCGTGCAGTTGCTGCGACTGCGACGGCTCGACGATGGTGTCTCCCCGATCGTGGATCAGCAGCAGGGGCATTTCTGGAGGCAGCGGGTTGAGCAGCGCCGAGTAGCGGTCGACAATTCCCGGGTGGCGGGGGAACACGCGCTGTTCGAAGAGGCGCCTCAGATGCGACTTGGTCTCGTCGCTCAAGCCCAGCATCCGACCGAACTGCTGCAGAAGGTGCGCCGGTTCGGCCACGCCCGCAATGCCGACGACACGATCGGTGTCGACGCCATCGACGACGGATGCCACGGCCGAGGGCAGCCCGAAGGAGTGCGCGACGATCGCGCCGAAGCCGCCGTGGCGCCGCTCGAGCTGACGGATGGCGTCGCTGTAGTCGAGCACGTGGGTGCGTCGGCCGGGGGAGTCGCCATTGGCGGGGGCGTCGAACGCGACGACGCTGTGACCTTCACTCCGCAGTTCTCGGATGAGCGGGGCAAACTGAGACGCCCGTCCCCGCCATCCGTGCACGAGCAGTATCGGGCGCTCGCCGTCGCCCCACGCGTACGTGGTCACGCGGTGCCCGCGCACCGTGATGCCGCCGCGGCGTGCGCCGTCGTGGGTGGCCTTGTCGCGGGGGTGCACCGGCAGGCGCGGGCCCACCCGTCGGAACAGCGGGAGGGCGGCGTGCGCGGCGAGCCGCGGCGATATGGCTTGAAGTGTGGCGAAGGCGGTGCGGATGCTCATGGGGACTCCCTAGGAAAACAATACGAACGATCGTGCACATAAAACACACGGACGAGCGTACACTTAATCCATGCAGGAGGGGAAGATCGACGGCAGGCGAGTCCGAGGCGACCAATCACGCCGGGCTGTACTGGCGCGCGCCATACAGATCGCGTCGACCGATGGCCTCGAGGGCCTCTCGATCGCCCGGCTCGCAAGCGAGGTCGAGGCGAGCAAGAGCGGCGTCGCGGCGCTCTTCGGCTCCAAGGAGCAACTGCAGTTGGCCACGATCGAAGCCGCTCGCGCACTCTTCATGGACGTCGTGATCGATCCCGTGCGGGCGTACCCCAAGGGTGCAGGGCGGGTCGCACGACTGGTGCGCACCTGGCTCGACTACTCCGAGCGCCGCGTGTTCGATGGCGGATGTTTCTTCCTCGCCGTCTCGGCAGAGTTCGACTCTCATCCCGGCCCTGTGCGAGACGAGATCGCCCGCGCCATCGCCGATCGGGACTCATACTTCATTCGCACGATCGACCATGCCATCGCGGCGGGTGAGCTGCCGAACTGCTCCGACGCCGAGCAGCTGGCCTTCGAGCTGACGGCGCTCGTCGAGACGGCCAACTCTCGATCCCTCATCTCAGGGTCGTCAGCACCCTACGGGCGAGCGGCCCGCGCCGCCGCCACCCGGCTCGAAGCGGCGGGTGCGGAGACGCGGGTCCTGGACCTGCTCTCGACCTAGCTTCGCGCCTCGACCCGCTCCTCGACCTCGGCGATCGCCTCGGCCGGGTCCTCGACGGGTGCCGGCTCGGCGGCGCTGTGCTGGCGCATCCGGCCGTGGCGCGGCCACCAGAACCAGTCGCCCAGCATGAAGGCGAAGGCGGGCACGATGACGGTGCGCACGAGGAGGGTGTCGATGAGCACGCCGACGCAGACGATGATGCCGATCTGGGTGAGCGTGATGAGGGGCAGCACGCCGAGCACGGCGAAGACGGCGGCGAGCAGGATGCCCGCGCTCGTGATCACCCCGCCCGTCGCGGAGAGCGCCCGCACCATGCCGCGGCGGGTGCCGAGCTTCTCGGCCTCCTCCTTGGCTCGCGTGACGAGGAAGATGTTGTAGTCGACCCCGAGGGCGACGAGGAACAGGAAGCTGAACAGCAGCACCGAGGTGTCGAGTGCGGGGAAGTCGAAGACCGACTGGAAGAGCAGCCACGACGCCCCGACGCTCGCGAAGAACGAGCCGACGACGGTCAGCAGCAGGATGATCGGGGCGAGCAGCGAGCGCAGCAGCAGCACAAGCACGACGAACACCACGACGAGGATGAGCGGGATGACGAGCATCTCGTCACGCTCCTGCGCGGCGGCCTGGTCGAGGCTCTCGGCGTCGATGCCGCCCACGAGCGCATCCGCGCCCTCCACGGAGTCGAGCTCGCTGCGGAGCTCCTCGACGAGCGCGAAGGCTTCCTCCGTCTCGGCGGCGACATTGAACTGCACGTTGACTTCGGCGATCTCGTCGTTGGAGTCGACGATGCGGGCGCTGTCGACCCCGTCGATCTCGAGCGCCGCCTCGACGACCTGCTCCGCGGCATCCGTGTTGGCGATCACGATCGCGGGGGAACCGCTGCCGGCCGAGAAGGCCTCGGCGATGATCTCCTGGCCGACGACGGCCTCGGGGGTCGACGTGAAGCGCTCGGTCTGCGCGAGCCCGACCTTCACGCCTGGCACGGCTGTCGCGAGGCCAGCCAGGATCGCGATGCCGATGACGGCGACGATCGCGGGACGCTTGGAGACGAGCGTGCCGAGGCGGAACCAGAAGCCCCGCGCGAGACGGTCCTCGGAGGTGACCTTCGGCACGTAGGGCCAGAAGAGCCTGCGGTCGAAGAGCACGAGCGCCGCCGGAAGCACGATGAGGGCGAACACCATCGCGACGACGATGCCGGCGGCACACGCGATGCCGAGGGCACGGTTGCCGGTCAGCTCGGCGAAGATCAGGGTCGCGAGGCTGAGGGCGACGGTGCCGCCGGAGGCGAGGATGGCGGGCCCGGCGCCCTTGAGGGCGATGCGCATGGCCTCGCGACGGTCCTCGTGCATGCGCAGCTCGTCACGGTATCGGGCGATCAGGAGGAGGGCGTAGTTGGTGCCGGCGCCGAAGACGAGCACCGAGAGGATGCCGGTGATCGAGGCATCCAGTTCGACATCGAGAGCGGAGGCCACCATGTTGGCGATGACGGCCGCGACCGTGTCGGCGAGGCCGACGACCGCGAGGGGCACGAGCCAGAGCCAGGGGCTGCGGTAGGTGACGATCAGCAGGATGGCGACGACGATGACGGTCGTGCCGAGGAGCGTGAAGTTCGCGCCGGCGAAGACGCCGGCGAGGTCGACCGCGAAGCCTTCGCCACCCGTCATGTAGGCGGCGAGACCCTCGGGCAGCCCGTCATTGGCCGTCGAGCGGATGTCTGCGGCCCGGTCCGCGCGTTCGCCGACGTCGTCGATCACGTCGAGGGGAACGGGGAGGAGTGCCGCGGTGCCGTCTTCGGAGGCGGTCGCGGGCGGGAGGAACTCGCTCGAGGAGAACTCGATGAGTTCCTGCGAGCGCTCCATGATGGCGGCCATGTCGTCGTCGGTGAGCTCGTCGCCGTCGCGCGTGAACACGATGAGGGCGGAGCTCTCGTCGGCGCCGGGCAGGTCTTCCTGCAGCGCGGCCACCTTCGCCGATTCGGCGCTCTCGGGCAGGCCCGTCGCCGGTGCTCCGCCGTCGCTCTTGGCGCCGAAGGCGAGCAGCGCGGCGCTCGCAAGTGCGGCGACGACGAGCACGATCCATGACGTGCGCGCCGACGTGATGAAGTGCCTGAGTGCCTTCATGGCCTCTTCCCTTGTTGTCTGTGGTCGCCTTCTTGGCGTCATCGGATGCCGAGAGAAACTATATACATAAATCCTTGGATTGCTAGATTATTTAGCAATCCAGAATGTAAGATAACTGCATGTCCGAGAAACCGGAGTTCCGTGAAGTCCACGAGAGCACGAACCTCCTGCGAGAGGTGATTCAACTCAGTGACGACTTCGAGCGATCACTCGCGCGGGAACTCACGGTCAACCAGACAGACCTGCAGGCCATGGAACACCTCATCCAGCACGGTCCGTCGAGCCCGACCGAACTCGCGCGTGCCCTCGGCATCAGCACCGCGGCATCCACCGTCGTCATCGACCGCCTCACCAAGGTCGGCCACGTCACCCGCGAACGCCACCCCACCGACCGGCGTGCGGTCAGCGTCGTGCCCGCCCGCGAGTCAGTCGTGCGAGCCTTCCAGCACCTCATGCCGATGATCATGGGCATCGACGCCGTCATCCGCGATTACACGCAAGAGGAACAAGACGTCATCACGGACTATCTCAGGAAGGTCGTGCACGTTTACCGTGGAAGCATTCCGTCGGGCGTCGGCCCGGCCGACATGCCAGGCGAGAGGAGCCCGGATGCGTGACACCGTCGACAGGCACGCGTCAGGCGCCGGGCCACTGCTCCACCTGCATCACGAGCCAAGGGCTGAATGCGAAGGGCGTCGCCCGCACCGCGGCGACGAGCGCCTCGGGGCTCACCCACGAGTACTCGGCGATCTCGTCGTCGGCCGGGTCGAGCCCACCCACGATCTTCGCGCGGTAGACGGGGCACACCTCGTTCTCCACGACTCCGGATGCATCGACCGCCCGGTAGCGAAAGTCGGGCAGCACGGGCTCGACATCGACCACGCTCGCTCCGAGCTCACGGCCCGCGCGGCGCACGATGGCCTCCTCGAAGCCCTCGTCGGGCCCGGGATGTCCGCAGAAGCTGTTCGTCCACACGCCCGGCCAGGTCGCCTTGCTGAGCGCCCGTCGCGTGACGAGCACCTCGCCGGCGTCGTTGTAGAGGTGGCAGGAGAACGCGAGGTGCAGCGGGGTCTCGCTCGTGTGCACTGTCGCCTTCTCCGCAGTGCCGACGCGCGTGCCGTCGTCAGAGAGCAGCACGACCAGTTCCGGGGAGGCATCCATGCTGCGTAGTCTGCCCCATCCCGATGAGCAGGCGCTTGGAGGGGCCCTCCGCTATCGCGCCGTGGTCGACGCCCTCGAGGAGTTCTTCGACACCTCGGGCGCTCGCGCTGCCGCGTACGGCCCGGAGTACGTGGAGCTGTGGCGGGAGCTCCGCCGCAACACGACGGGCGGCAAACTGTTTCGACCAAGGATGGTCATCGCCGCCTTCGACGGTTTCGGTGGTCCGAACGACGACGACGCCCGCGCGGTGCCGTGGGTCGGTGCCGCGTTCGAGCTGCTGCACACCGCCCTGATCGTGCACGACGACGTCATCGACCGTGACTTCGTGCGTCGCGGCACGCCCAACATCTCCGGCACCTACCGCGAGAGGGCCCGAGCCGCTGGCGTCCCAGCGCACGACGCGGAGCACCGCGGCCTGAGCGCCGCGGTCATCGCCGGCGACCTCGCCCTCTTCTACGCCTACCGACTCATCGATCGCAGCGGCGTCGACGAGCTGCGGCGCCGCCAGCTCCTCGACCTCATGGATGAGGCCCTCTTCGCGAGCGCTGCAGGTGAACTCCTCGACCTCGACTACTCGGGTGCCATCCTCATCCCGACGGTCGACAACATCCTGTCGATGGCACGGCTCAAGACGGCGGTCTACTCCTTCGAGGTGCCGCTCAAGGCGGGCGCCGTGCTCGCGGGTGCGCCCGACTCCGTTATCCAGGCGATGGGCGACTTCGGCCGCGAGGTCGGCACGGCCTATCAGATCGTCGACGACCTCCTCGGGGTCTTCGGCGACACCGAGGAGACCGGCAAGTCGAACACGAGCGACCTGCGCGAGGGCAAGCGCACGGTGCTCGTCGCCCACGCGGCGGCGACGGCGGCGTGGGCCGAGATGGCGCCGCTGTTCGGTTCCGCCGAACTGTCGGAGGCGGATGCGCAGGCACTGCGTGCCAAGCTGGAGCAGAGCGGTGCCCGCGCCTACGCCGAGGACCTCCTCGCCCAGCACGTCAACCGTGCCAGGGCGGTGCTGGCCCGCCCCGAAGTGCCGGAGTCGCTGCGCCGTGAGCTCGAACCCGTCATCGACATCGTCCTGAGGAGGGGCCGTTGAGCAACACCTCCCTGCAGCGCCTCGACATCTACACGCGGGTCTGCGAGCGGGCCGCTGCCCTCGTCATCCGCGAGTACTCGACCTCCTTCGGCGCCGCCTCCCGCCTGCTCGAGCCGGCCGTGCGGCGACACGTCGCCAACATCTACGCGCTCGTGCGGGTCGCGGATGAGGTCGTCGACGGGGCATCCGATGACGCGGGGCTGACCCCCGAGCAGGCCGCCGTCGCGCTCGACGAGCTGGAGGCCCAGACCGACCTGGCGCTCGAGCGGGGTTACTGCACCAACCCCATCGTGCACGCCTTCGCCCGCACGGCCCGCGAGGTCGGCTTCGGGCGGGAGCTCACGGCACCCTTCTTCGCCTCCATGCGCGCCGACCTCGAACAGGCCGTGCACGACCCCGAGAGCTTCACGCGCTACGTCTACGGCTCGGCCGAGGTCATCGGACTCATGTGCCTGCGGGCCTTCCTGGCCGGCCACCAGCGCAGCGACGAGCAGATGCTCGAACTGCAGGCGGGCGCCCGTGCCCTCGGCGCCGCATTCCAGAAGGTCAACTTCCTCCGCGACCTCGCCGACGACTACCAGGCGCTCGGCCGCAGCTACTTTCCCGACGTGGATGTCGAGACCTTCAGCGAGGACGACAAGACGCGCATCCTGGATGACATCGACTCCGACCTGAGGGTGTCCCGCGCCGCCCTGCCCCTGCTTCCACCAGGCAGCCGCAAGGCCGTGTGCCTCGCGCAGTCGCTCTTCGCCGAGCTCGCCCGACGCCTGCGGGCCACCCCCGCTCGTGACATCCTGGCCGCCCGACTGAGCGTGCCGACCCCCGTCAAGGTGCGCCTGGCCGCGGCCGCCGCAGCGGGACGGATGCCTCGCGCATGAGCTCCTCGTCTGAACCGCAGCGCGTCATCGTCATCGGCGGCGGCATCACGGGGCTCGCGACCGCCGGCCTCCTCGCCCGGGAGGGGCACTCGGTGACACTGCTCGAGAAGCAGCCCGCCGTCGGCGGTCGCGCCGGCCTGCTCGAGGTCGACGGCTTCCGCTTCGACACGGGCCCCTCCTGGTATCTCATGCCCGAAGTGTTCGACCACTTCTTCCGGCTCATGGGCACTTCCTCCGCCGAGCAGCTCGACCTCGTCAAGCTGGACCCGGGCTACCGCGTCTTCTTCGAAGACGTCGCGGAGCCCATCGCGATCACCTCCTCGCGCTCGGCCAATATCGAACTGTTCGACTCGATCGAGCCGGGGGCGGGGCGGCGCCTCGCCCGCTACCTCGACTCGGCGGCCGACACCTACGAGATGGCCAAGCGGCGCTTCCTCTACTCGACCTTCGAGTCGTTCCGGCCCCTCCTCACGCCAGACGTGCTGGCCCGCCTGCCCAAGCTGGCGCGGCTGCTGCTGCGCTCGCTCGACTCGCACGCGGCATCCGTCACCCGTGACCCGCGCCTGCAGCAGATCCTCGGCTACCCGGCGGTCTTCCTCGGCTCCTCGCCCTTCGATACGCCGAGCATGTACCACCTCATGAGCCACCTCGACATGACCGATGGTGTGTACTACCCGCGCGGCGGATTCACGAAGGTGATTTCGCGGATTGCGGCCGTCGCGGCGGATGCCGGTGCCGAGATCCGCATTTCGGCGCCCGTCGCGCGCATCCTCACCTCGGGTGGTGTCGCGATCGGCGTCGAGCTCGAGAACGGTGAGGTGCTCGACGCCGACATCGTTGTGTCGACGGCCGACCTTCACCACTCCGAGACGGCGCTGCTGCCGCGCGAACTCCAGACCTACCCCGCCGAGTACTGGGAGAAGCGCGTCGCCGGCCCGGGCGCCATGCTGCTCTACCTCGGCGTCGAGGGCGAGCTGCCCCAGCTCGAGCACCACACACTGCTCTTCGCGCGCGACTGGCGCGAGAACTTCGACTCCATCTTCGGCACGCCGACGAGCATCCCCGAGGTGCCGAGCCTCTACGTCTGCAAGCCCTCTGGTGTGGACCCGGATGTCGCGCCCGCCGGTCACTCGAACGTCTTCGTGCTCGTGCCCATCCCCGCCGACCCGACGCTCACCGAACCCGAGCTCACCGAGTTGGGTGACCGCGTGATCGAGCAGATCGCCTCGTGGACAGGCATCCCCGACCTCGCCTCCCGCATCGTCGTGCGTCGCACGGTCGGGCCCGCCGACTTCGCGGCCGACCTCAACGTGTGGAAGGGCTCCGCCCTCGGGCCGGCGCACACGCTCAAGCAGAGCGCCTTCTTTCGCGGGGCAAACGTGAGCAAGCACGTGCGCGGACTCCTCTACGCGGGCAGCTCGAGCATCCCGGGCATCGGGCTGCCGATGTGCCTCATCAGCGCGGAGCTCGTGCTCAAGCGGCTGCGCGGCGACACCTCGACGGAGGCGCTGCCGGAGCCGCCGCCGGTTCAGCCCGGCGATACTTCGCGGGTTGAGCCTGTCGAAACGTCGCGGGCAGAGCCTGTCGAAACCGAGGAGCCCTGATGCACCTTGCCTATCTCGCCGCGCTCATCGTCTCGCTCTTCTGCATGACGCTCCTCGACCGCCGCTTCACGCTCTTCTTCTGGCGGGACTGGCGCCGCGCCACCATCGTCATGGCGATCGGCATCGTCTTCTTCGTGATCTGGGACTTCGCGGGCATCAGCCTCGACATCTTCTACCGCGGCAACAGCCCGTGGATGACCGGCATCGAGATCGCCCCCGAGATGCCGATAGAGGAACTCTTCTTCCTCGCGTTGCTCTGCTACGTGACGATGGTCGCGTATGGCGGTTTCGATGCGCTCCTTCGTCGCTACTCAACCCCCCGGGCCAGCGGGTTGAGCAAGCCCGCCAGGACTGTATCGAAACCCGGAATGGATAGCGCGCGATGACCTACTGGGCGCTCAACGCGGTGTTCCTCGCGGTCGTCGTGCTCGTGGCATCCGCTGCCCTGCTCGCCCGGCGCTCGCCACAGTGGCGCTCGCTCGGCCTCGCGGCCATCGCGGTGCTCGCGTTGACGGCCGTCTTCGACAACGTCATGATCGCGGTCGACCTGTTCGGCTACAACGATGACCGCATCTCGGGTGCCTTCCTGGGGCTCGCGCCCCTGGAGGACTTCGCCTACGCGATCGCGGCGGTCGTGCTGCTGCCGTCGCTGTGGCATCTGCTTGCGCGGCGGGGCGCGCGTGCGAACGCCGAGCCCGCGACATCCGGAGCCACCGCGCCCGAGCGCGCAGCATCCGACACCGCCGCATCCGACACCGAACGGGGCCGCGCGTGACCGCACTCAAGACGCTCATCCTGTCGTCGCGCCCGCTCAGCTGGATCAACACGGCGTTCCCCTTCGCGGCCGCCTACCTGCTGACGACGCGCGAGGTCGATGCGGTGCTCATCGTCGGCACGATCTACTTCCTCATCCCGTACAACCTCGCCATGTACGGCATCAACGACGTCTTCGACTACGAGTCCGATCTCGCGAACCCGCGCAAGGGCGGCGTCGAGGGCGCGCTGCTGGCGCCCGAGCTGCACAAGCCGACGCTGTGGGCGGCGGCGCTCACGAACATCCCGTTCCTCGTGTTCCTCGTCGCGGTCGGCGGCCCCCTCTCCTGGCTTGTGCTCGCGGTCAGCGTCTTCGCCGTCATCGCGTACTCGGCGAAGGGCCTCCGCTTCAAGGAACGCCCCATCCTCGACTCCCTCACCTCCAGCACCCACTTCGTCTCGCCCGCGCTCTACGGGCTCGTGCTCGCGGGGGCGGAGTTCACGCCCGCGCTGTGGCTGATCCTGGCCGCGTTCTTCCTCTGGGGGATGGCGAGTCACGCATTCGGTGCAGTGCAAGACGTGATCGCCGATCGGGAGGGAGGGATCGCCTCCATCGCGACCGTCTTCGGTGCCCGCGCCACGACACGGCTCGCCATCTGTCTGTACCTCGCGGCGGGCATCCTGCTGCTCTTCACCGGGTGGCCGGGCGCGCTCGCCGCCGTGCTCGCGCTCCCCTACGTGTGGGCGTGCGCACCCTTCTGGAACGTGACGGATGCCACGGCCGAGACCGCCAACCGCGGCTGGCGCAAGTTCCTCGCGCTCAACTTCGCCTGCGGCTTCCTCGTGACGATGCTGCTCATCCTCTGGTGGAACCTTTCGGCGTAGCTACTCCGTGTAGCCGAGGTTCCGCGCCATCCGCTCCAGCGACGTCACCGTGGTGCGGTACTCCGCGTCGGTGAGGTCCTGCGCGAGCGAGTTGCGGAGGCCATCGACGACTTCGGTGAGCCGGGTGAAGGCGAGGGTTCCGCGGTCGGTGATCTTGTATTCGTTGCCGTCGAACGCCACCCAGCCGCTCTCGATGAGCTCCGCGAGGTGGTTGCTTGCCCTCTCGCCACTGTCCGGCTCGACGAAGGGGGCGATCGCGTGGTCGAGCTGCTCGGGTGTGGAGGCGCTCGCCGAGATGACGGAGAGCAACTGCCACTGTCGGCGCGTGACGCCGTGTTCCTCGATGATGGCGGCGAATCGCTCCTCGATGAGGTTGTCGACGAGCTTCAGCCAGTATCCGATCGGTCTGTCAGCCATGCCGCCACCCTAGCCACGAGGCATCCGCTGGGCAACGGATGCTTCGGCTCCACAATCCGGCCTCGCCCCGCCGCCCCACACGAATGACCGCGTTTCGGACAAATGATTGCGCCGCGGCACGATCATCTGTCCGAAACCCAGTCATGGGCGGGGCAAAAGGGCGAGCTACCGGCACACCCAAGCCACCGGTAGCCCGGCAGGGTGCCAGCCGGCAGGCGCGCGCAGCCCTAGAACGCGAAGCCGAGTTCCTCGGGGTACGGGCCGAGGCGCGTGAGCTGGGCGGCGGCATCCTGCAGGTGCGCGAGTGTGAGCCCCATGGTGCCGGGGCCGAAGCTCACGCGGGCGACGCCGAGCTCAGCGAGCCGCTTGAGGGGCACGCCCCCGGGCTTGCCGATGACGGAGATGAGCCCGTTGACCTCGTCGAGGGCTCGCTTGACCATGTCTTCGTCCTTGAGTCCGAGGAAGAAGATGCAGTCGGCGCCCGCCTCGAGGTAGGCATTAGCCCGTTCGACGGCTTCGTCCCAGTCGCCACCGGGTGCCGCGAGCGTGTCGACGCGCGCATTGATGACGATCGGGATGCCCGAGACCGCCCCGGCGGCACGAGCGGCGGCGACGCGGTCGGCCGCCTCGGCGATTGGGAACTGCGGTGCCTTCTCCGGCCCGACGCTGTCTTCGATGTTGAGTCCCGCCGCGCCCAGCTCGATGAGGCGCGAGACATTTTTCTCGACTCCCTTGGCCGTCTCGGAGTAGCCCTTCTCGAAGTCGACCGACACGGGCAGCTCGGTCGCGCCGATTATCGGCTTGACGGCCTCGAGCGCCTGGTCGGCCGTCATGCCCTCGCCGTCGGGAAGACCGCGGGCGAAGGAGATCGAGTGGCTCGCGGTCGCGAGGGCCTTCATGCCCGGCACCTCGCTCACGATGCGTGCGGTCACGACGTCCCAGACGTTCGCGACGATGAGGGGGCTGCCGGGCACGTGGAGGGAGCGCAGGAGCTCGGCCTTGACGAAGGTGGGGTTGGTCATGCCCTAAGAGTGGCCCCACTCCGCGGCATCCGCCACCCCTGCCCTTTCATAACCCGGCCCTTTCACAACTCAGGACTGGCCTTTCACAACTCAGGAGTCAGGTGCCGTGACGGCCGACTCCCCAGGTGACTCCTGAGTTGGGAAAGGGGTGAGGTGTTCGTCGAGGAAGCCTGCGATGAGCGCCATGACGGATGGCGTCTCGAGCGCCGGGTCTTCGTGCCCCGCGCCGCCGACGATGTGGAGGGCGGATGTCGCCCCGAGGCCGACGAGTGCGTCGTGCAGTACGCGGCTGTGTTCGAGGGGCACGATGGCGTCGCGGTCACCGTGGAGCAGTAGGTGGGGCGGGGCGTCGCGGTGGGCGCGCCAGCGCGGGCTCGCGGCGCGCAGCACGAGGTCACGATCGGCGGATGTCACGGTCTCGAGTCGGAGGTAGCCGGACGTTGACGGCTCCGGCAGGTTGCGCGCCTCAAACGGCGACCGAAACGAGCTCATGACGAGGTCGGTCGGCGGATACCAGGCGACGACGGCCCCGACACTGCTCGGCTGGTCGAGATGGTCACCGACGGGGCCGCTGTCGTCTGCCGTGAGAGCCGCGAGCGAAGCGAGGTGGCCACCCGCGGATGCTCCCCCGAGCCCGATGCGCGCGGGGTCGATGCCGTGCTCGGCAGCGTTGGCCCGCAACCACCGGACGGCCGCCTTGACGTCGTGCACGGCGGCCGGGTGGAGGGCGTCGCCGCTGAGGCGGTAGCTCGCGCTGGCGACGACGAATCCGCGCTCGACGAGGGGAAGCATCCGCCCCTCCACATCGTCGCGCTTGTCGCCGACCGACCAGCCTCCGCCGTGCAGGTAGATGAACAGCGGATGCTGCGCGGCACCGTCGTCGGGCACGTACAGGTCGAGCGTGACGTCGCGCTGCGGCGTGCTCGCGTAGACGAGGTCGTGCCGTGTCGTCACCATGAAGGGCCTCCCGGAGCTAGGTGAGGCGCTCGTGCTTCGGCAGCCGCACGAAGAGCAGCATGATGAGGCCGATCAGCAGCACGAGGCCGATGCCGAGCACACCATAGATGATGCCGCCGAACGCGGCCAGGAAGAGCGACCACGCGAGGGGTGAGAGGAAGCTCGCGACGCGACCCGTGGTGGCGTAGAGGCCGAAGATCTCGCCCTGCATGCCGGCGGGGGTCACGCGGGTGAGCAGTCCGCGGCTCGCCGCCTGGGCGGGCCCGACGAAGGCACACAGGATGAGGCCGCAGACCCAGAACACGATCGTGCCGAAGTCGCGGAGGGCGAAGACGGCGACGGTCATGAGCACGAGTCCGACGAGCGTTGCGATGATGAGGCGCTTCGGCCCGATCACGTCGTCGATGCGTCCCGCGAAGATGGTCGAGACCCCGGCGACCAGGTTGGCGGCGACGCCGAAGATCATGACCTCGATCGTGCTGAAGCCGAATCCCTGCGCGGCGAGGATCGCGCCGAAAGCGAACACGCCCGCGAGACCGTCGCGGTAGACGGCGGCGGAGAGCAGGAACCAGAACGTCGAGCGGTTGTGCTTGAAGAGCTTGCGGAGGTCCCTCGCGAGCACGACGTAGGCGCCGAAGAAGGAGGCTTTCTGGGCGTCCTCGTAGGCGGGGGATTCCGGCACGTTCCTGAACATGGGGATCGCGAAGAGGATCGTCCATACGGCGCACACGACCGCGACGAGCTTGAACGCGAGCGCCTGGTCGGTGCCGATGCCGAAGATGAGCGGGATGCAGAGCACGAGCGCGATGATGCCGCCGATGTAGCCGAGCCCCCAGCCGAGCCCCGAGATGCGGCCGACGTTTGCGGGCGTCGAGACCTCGGAGAGCATCGCGTTGTAGCTGACGCCGCCGATCTCGCTCACGACGGCGCCGATCGCGACGGCAAGCGCCCCGAACCAGAAGTACTTGGGGTCTGCCTCGACGAAGAAGAGGGAGAACTGGATGAGCGCGATCGCGATCGTCGCCCCGATGAGCCACTTCTTCTTGTTACCGCGCGCATCCGCCTGCTGGCCCAGCACGGGGGCGAGCACGAGGATCAGGATTCCGGCGGCGAAGTTCGCCCAGCCCCACCATTCGGCGAGGTCGGTGAGGCCGCGGCAGTACTCCGTGCCCATGTTGTCGGCGAGGGCGCAGCTGAGCCAGCTGCCGTCGGCCTGCTGACCGGATGCCGCGACATCCGGTTCCAGGAACTGCCGCGAGGTCAGGTACAGCGAGACCCACACGAAGGTGAGGATGACCGTGTTGAAGGGCTGCATCGCCCAGTCCCACATGGCCCACGACCACACGACCTTCCTGGGCGCGGGCTCACCCCGAACGCCGCGGCCGATGGGGCCGAGTGCCTGGGTGTTGGCTGCGGTGGGTGGTGCTGGAACGGCATCCTTGCCCTGATCCGTGGTCATGCGATCAGGCTAATGGCGTTGGGTGAACTTTTGGTGCCTCCCATGCGGGGGCCGAATGCCACGGATCTTGAGCCGCATCGACTCAATATTGCGTTCTCCGACTTGACATGAGTCGGCTCAGGTCTAGAATTGAGCGTGCCCGACTCAAGTTCGGGCCAAAGACTTTCGAACGACCAACGCACTAAAAGGAGAACACGCATGGCTCGTGCAGTAGGAATTGACCTCGGAACCACCAACTCGGTGGTTTCCGTCCTGGAGGGTGGCGAGCCCACCGTCATCGCGAACGCTGAAGGCTTCCGCACGACCCCCTCGGTCGTCGCCTTCACGAAGGACGGCGAGACGCTCGTCGGCGAGACTGCCAAGCGCCAGGCCGTCACCAACGTCGACCGCACGATCGCCTCGGTCAAGCGCCACATGGGCACCGACTGGACCCAGGACATCGACGGCAAGAAGTACACGCCGCAGGAGATCTCCGCTCGCACGCTCGCGAAGCTCAAGCGCGATGCCGAGCAGTACCTGGGCGAGCCGGTGACGGATGCCGTCATCACCGTGCCCGCATACTTCAACGACTCCGAGCGCCAGGCCACCAAGGACGCGGGCGAGATCGCCGGCCTCAACGTGCTGCGCATCATCAACGAGCCCACCGCCGCGGCCCTCGCCTACGGCCTCGACCGCGGCAAGGAAGACGAGCTCATCCTCGTCTTCGACCTCGGTGGCGGAACCTTCGACGTCTCCCTCCTCGAGGTGGGCAAGGACGACGACTTCTCCACCATCCAGGTGCGCGCGACCGCCGGTGACAACCGCCTCGGTGGTGACGACTGGGACTCCCGCGTCGTCGACTACCTCATCAAGCGCTTCAAGGACACGACGGGCGTCGACGTCTCGAACGACAAGATCGCGAAGCAGCGCCTCAAGGAGGCCGCGGAGCAGGCGAAGAAGGAGCTCTCGTCGTCGACGAGCGCGAGCATCCAGCTCCCCTACCTCTCTCTGACGGAGAACGGCCCCGCCAACCTGGACGAGACCCTCTCGCGCGCCAAGTTCGAGGAGCTCACGAGCGACCTGCTCGAGCGCACGAAGCGCCCCTTCCACGACGTCATCCGCGAGGCCGGCGTGAGCGTCAACGACATCGCGCACGTCGTGCTCGTCGGTGGCTCGACCCGTATGCCCGCCGTCACCGAGCTCGTCAAGCAGCTCACGGGTGGCAAGGAGCCCAACAAGGGCGTCAACCCTGACGAGGTCGTCGCCGTCGGCGCCGCCCTCCAGGCCGGCGTGCTGAAGGGTGAGCGCAAGGACGTGCTGCTCATCGACGTGACCCCCCTGAGCCTCGGCATCGAGACCAAGGGTGGCATCATGACGAAGCTCATCGAGCGCAACACCGCCATCCCGACCAAGCGCAGCGAGACCTTCACGACGGCCGACGACAACCAGCCGTCCGTCGCGATCC
The DNA here is from genome assembly GCA_015234465.1 of Salinibacterium sp. GTDB lineage: Bacteria > Actinomycetota > Actinomycetes > Actinomycetales > Microbacteriaceae > Homoserinimonas. The sequence goes on from JADGNA010000008.1 coordinate 981,888, forward strand.
AGGTCTTCCAGGGTGAGCGCGAGTTCACGCGCGACAACAAGAACCTGGGAACCTTCGAGCTCACCGGCATCGCCCCCGCTCCGCGTGGCGTGCCGCAGATCGAGGTCACCTTCGACATCGACGCCAACGGCATCGTGCAGGTTCACGCGAAGGACAAGGGCACCGGCAAGGAGCAGTCGATCACCATCACGGGCGGCTCGGCCCTCTCCAAGGAGGACATCGAGCGCATGGTCCGTGAGGGCGAGGAGCACGCGGCTGAAGACAAGCGCCGTCGCGAGGCCGCCGAGGTGCGCAACGCCGCCGAGCAGTTCGTCTACTCGACCGAGAAGCTCATCAAGGAGAACGACGAGAAGCTCTCCGAGGGCGTCAAGACCGAGGTGCAGGGCGACATCGACGCACTCAAGACCGCGCTCGCGGGCGAGGACGACGACGCCATCAAGACGGCGCTCGACAAGCTCAACGAGAGCCAGCAGAAGATCGGCGAGGAGATCTACGCGGCCGCGCAGGCCGAGGGTGCCTCCGAGCAGCAGCAGCCGGCCGGCGAGTCGACCAGCGGTGACGACGAGGACATCGTCGACGCCGAGGTCGTGGACGAGGACGACAAGAAGTAGCCATGACTGACAAGAACCACGACAAGGACCAGGGCGCAGACGTGCCCGAGCCCGATGTTGGTCGCGAGGACCTCGAGGAGGCCGCTGACGGCCTCCTCGAGGCCGAGGGCCCCGATGTCGAGACCTCACTCGACGACGCGGACCTCTCCTTCCTGGAGAAGAACGCGAACGACCTGGCGGCGGAGCGTCTCGCCGACCTGCAGCGACTGCAGGCCGAGTACGCGAACTACCGCAAGCGGGTCGATCGTGACCGTGAGGCCAACCGCCTGCAGGCGGCGCAGGACCTCGTGGCCTCGCTGCTCCCCGTGCTCGACGACCTCGACCTCGCAGAGTCGCACGGAGACCTGCAGGAGGGCGGCCCGTTCAGCCTCATCGCCCAGAAGCTCCGTGCGACCCTCGAGAAGACGGGCCTGGAGCGCCTCGGCGCGAAGGACGACGAGTTCGACCCCAACCTGCACGAGGCGATCGCGCAGATCCCCAATCCCGAGGTCACCGTCATGACGGTGCTCGACGTGCACAAGGTCGGCTACCGCATGGGCGACCGCCTGCTTCGCGCGGCGCAGGTCGCCGTCGCGGTGCCGCAGGACTGACACCACCGCGCTGAGTGACGAGAACCTGCGTCATCCCGGAAACGGGTGGCGCAGGTTCTCGACACTCACCCGCCATGTACTTACGAAAGGAGTCTGATGGCCAGTCAGGACTGGTTGGAGAAGGACTTCTACAAGGTGCTGGGCGTCTCCAAGGACGTCTCGGATGCCGAGCTGAAGAAGACCTATCGCAAGCTCGCGCGCCAGTACCACCCCGACTCCAACCCGGGGGATGCGAAGGCTGAGGCCCGCTTCAAGGAGATCAGCGAGGCCCACGCCGTGCTCGCCGACCCCGAGACGCGCCGTGAGTACGACCAGGTGCGCGCGATGGGCATGGGTGCCCCGCGCTTCACGGCGGGCGGCCGCGGCCAGGCGGGCGGCTTCGAGGACATCTTCGGTGGCATGTTCGGCGGCGGAGCTCCCGGCGGGGCACCGGGCGGTGCCCGCGGCGGCTACCAGTCGGCAGATTTCAGCGACATCTTCGGCGGGATGTTCGGGGGTGGCGGCTTCAATGGCGGCGGCTTCCGTGGCGCCCAGTCGAAGGGGCGGGATGTCACCGCGACGACGACGCTCGACTTCGTCTCGGCCATCAACGGCGACACGGTGCGGCTGCAGGGCGTGGGCGGCAAGCCCATGACCGTGCGCATCCCTGCTGGCGTCAGCGACGGCCAGAAGATCCGGCTCAAAGGCAAGGGCGAGCCGAGCCTCGACGGCGGCCCGGCCGGCGACCTGACCCTCACCGTCACGGTCAAAAAGCATCCGGTGTTCACTCGCGACGGCAACAACCTGCGCGTCGACGTGCCCGTCACCTTCGTCGAGGCCGTGCAGGGCGCCACGATCGAGGTGCCAACCCTGGGCGGCGAGCCCGTCAAGCTGAAGGTGCCGCCGGGCACGCCGAGCGGCCGGGTGCTGCGGGTCAAGGGCCGCGGGGTGACGTCGGGTGGGGCATCCGGTGACCTGCTCGCGACCGTGCAGGTCGTGGTTCCCAGCCACCTGACCCCGGATGCCGCGAAGGCCGTCAAGGCGCTCGCGAAGGCCCTGCCCGACGAGAACCCCCGTGATGACCTGATCGCCAGGGCGCGAAAGGGATGAGCATGGATCCCGCCGCTCCCCTCTTCGCCATCGCCGTCGCGGCGGAGCTGGCGGGCATGCACCCGCAGACGCTGCGGCAGTACGACCGGCTTGGCCTCGTCAGCCCCAAGCGCACGAGCGGCAAGTCGCGCCGCTACTCGATGCGGGATGTCGTGCAGTTGCGCGAGATCGCGGCGCTCGGGGCCGAGGGCGTCAGCCTTGAGGGCATCCGTCGCATCATGTCGCTCGAGAACCGCGTCATGGAGCTCACGGAGCGGGTGCGTGAACTCGAGACGGCGCTCGCGGACGAGATGTTGAAGCAGTCCGGCCGGCGCGTGTTCGCGGCCGATGAGACCGGTGCCGTCGTCTCGCTGCGGGCGGGCGAACGCGTGCGCCGCGCCAACCAGGTCGTCGTGTGGCGGCCCCTCGAACGCGGCCAGTCATGACCGGGTTCGCCTTCGAGCGGCTGCGCCGTCGGCCAGACCTCGAGGCGCCCAACCTGTTCGCGTTCGATGCCAGCGACCGGCTGATCCTCGACGAGGCGGCCTCCGACATCGCCGCGCATCCTGATGCTGTCGTCGCGATCGGCGACCGGTACGGGGCCCTGACGCTCGGTGCCGCGGCGCTGCACGGTGCCACGGGCATCCGCTCGCACCAGGACGCCCTGACCGGCGAACGCGCCCTCGACGCGAACGCCCACGAGCTGGCACTCGACGGATGCTTCGCGCACCACGAACTTGACGCTGGACTGTTCCGCGGCGCCCACACGGTGCTCATGCAGCTCCCCAAGAGCCTTGACCAGCTCGATGAGGTCGCGGGGCTGATCGCCGCCCACGCCGACCCGGCCGTCGTCGTCTACGCGGGCGGACGCATCAAGCACCTCACCCCCGCCATGAACGAGGTGCTCGGGCGGCACTTCGGTTCCGTGAGCGCGACGCTCGCGCGGCAGAAGTCGCGCGTGCTCGTGGCCCGCGCGCCCCACGCCGGCGAGGGCGAGTGGCCGAAGCGTGAGTTCCACGCCGAGCTCGACCTGTGGGTGTGCGCGCACGGAGGCGCCTTCGCGGGCACGCGGCTCGACATCGGCACGCGCTTCCTGCTGCAGTTCCTCGAGCAGGTGAAGGCGGATGCGCGCACGGCGATCGACCTCGGCTGTGGCACGGGCATCCTTGCGGCGGCGCTCAAGCGCTCGCGGCCCGAGCTTGAGGTGCTCGCCACCGACCAGTCGGCGGCGGCCGTGGCATCCGCTCGCGCGACCATGGCGGCCAACGAGCTCGACGTCACGGTGATGCGAGACGTGGGGCTTGGGTCGAGGCCGGATGCCTCAGCCGACGTTGTGCTGCTGAACCCGCCATTTCACGCGGGGTCGACCGTGCACTCGGGGCTTGCCCAGGCGCTCTTCGCTGACGCGGCGCGGGTGCTGCGCCCCGGCGGGGAACTGTGGACCGTCTTCAACTCGCACCTCGGCTACCGGCCGGCGCTGCAGCGCACGGTCGGCCCGACGCGGGTTGTCGGTCAGAGCCCGAAGTTCACCGTGACGGTGTCGACGGCTGGCCTTCACCACGACCTCGCGAAACGTGATGTACGTTCAATGTCAAGCGCGACAGGAGACTGAGATCTTGACCGAAGAGCATGGCGAGTCACTGTCGACTGCCGCCACAAGGGCTCCCTCCCGGCTCAGCTCGCAGCGACTGCTCGTGACGATGCTTGCGGACTACAACTTCGCCCTTGCGGGTGCCGTGCCATCAGCCGCCATCGTCGAACTCCTGGGCGAGTTCGGCATCAGCTCGGCCGGCGCTCGCGTCGCGCTCAGCCGCGTGGCCAAGTCAGGGATGCTCGTGCAGTCGCGTTCGGGTCGCAAGACGGCCTACTCGCTCAGCGAGCACGGGCACGAGGCGCGCGAGAAGCGGCTCAAGGGCTACCTCGATTTCGGCGCCGTCGACCGCGAGTGGGATGGCCGCTGGACCATCGTCGTGTTCTCGATCCCCGAGGAAGACAAGGGCTTGCGCCCGCGGTTCCGACGAGAGCTGGAGCGCCTTCGCTTCGCCCCACTCACCGACGCCGTGTGGCTGCAGCCCAACGACTGCGGCCGCGAGATCGCCAGCGCCGGCGCAGAGGTGGGAGTCGGGTTGGCCGTGGTGCGTGCCGAGTTCCAGCACACCGAGTACTCGAGGCTCTCGCCCGTCGATGCGTTCGACCTGCCTGCGGTCAGGGCTCGCTATGAGGAGTACCTCGACGAGTTCGGCCCCTGGGTCGAGCGGATGAGGGCGGGACAGATCGCGCCGAACCATGCGCTCGTGCTGCGCACCAACGTGCTGGCGTCGTGGAGTGAGATCGCCCGGACGGATCCAGACCTTCCCGCAGAGCTGCTCCCGGAGGATTGGCCCCGCACCCGCACCCGTGAGCTGTTCTTCGAGCTCTGGGAGGGGCTGGGGCAGATCGCGCTGCATCGCCTTCGTGAGATCGTCGGCCGACACGACAACGGTGCGGCCCAGCGCTTGAGCGTGCGCATCCGCTGACGCTTCACGGGGTGAGGATGCTGGGGAGCTCCTCGCGCAGGTTCTCGGCGTCGGCGATCGACAGGATGCGGTCTGCCAGTGCGCCCGCGCGCTCCGCGCCAGGTGCAGTGATCGAACGGGTGACGCACTCGACGAACTTCTCGCGAAGCCCGGCCATCCCGAGGGGGGAGGTGGGGTTGCCGCGCGGCGTGGGTATGTCCTTGTGGAGGCGACGCCCGTCTCGAAGGATCACGGTGATCTCCCCGTGCGTCATCGATTCGTCACGTGCCTTCGCCGGGTCGGGAACGAAGTCGATGCGGTCAGCGAGTGCCAGCACCTCGGGGTCCGACAGCGCCGCGGGCGTGTAGGAGTCGAAGGTGACATCGCCGTGCACGAGTGCGCTCGCCACGGTGAAGGGCAGGCTGAACTTGGCGTCGATCGCCTCAGAGGGCCGTCGTTTCGAGTCGATGGGCTCGGCAAGCATGATGTTGACGGGCGCGCCGAGGAGCTCCACCCGGTCGATGTCGAGGAGGGGCGCCTGCTCGCGCAGGTCGAGCGCGCCTTCGACGAAGGAATGGGTTCCGCGGCAGCTGGGCCAGGGCTTGAAGCTGACCTGGGTGCCCCAGAAGCTGCTCCCCAACCCGCGCAGCAATGCTTCGCGCTCATACTCCCCGCCGGCGAAGGTGGCGAAGAAGCCCTTCTTGCCCTCAAGCGGGGCGTCGAATCCGGTGATGCCTCGCTCCGCCAGTTCGACGGACCGCACTGCGACGTGAGAGGCGAAGCCGTCGCGCACGGCGCGGACAACGGAATGCGGGCTGTGCTTCACCTCGCCGCTGGCCGTGCTCTGCGAGATGGCGAGTGAGAGCGCGTCGAGGGTCTGCGCGGCGCTGAGCCCCAGCAGGTTGGAAGCGCCGACCGTCGCCCCCAATGCGCCGAGGATGGGCGGCGGGTACCAGCCGCGGTCGCCGATGGCGGTGCCCGCGGCCTGGGCGAGGCGCCCCGACACGTCGCACGCGATCGCCATGGCGCAGATCAGTCGTTCGCCCGAGATTCCGCGCTGCTCGGCCACCGCGAGCAGGGCAGGGATCGACTGGGCGTTGGGATGGATCGGAAGGTTGTCGATCGAGTCCTCGAAGTCGAGAGCGTGGGAGAGGGCACCGTTCGCAAACGCGGCTGATGCAGCGGGCACTCGCTTCCCGGTCCCGAACACCGTGGCGTCCTGCCTGCCTCCCTCGTCGAGCACCAGCTCAGTGAAGCGGCGGGGCCCGCCGGGTTCCGATGTCGCTGCGAGGGACACACCGAGGCCGTCCAGCAGCGAGAGAGTGGATGCCCGGCGCACATCGGGTTGCAGGTCAGCGTAGGTGAGTGCCGAGGTGATTCCCACGAGTTCGGCGGAGAGAGTGCTCAATGGTGCTCCTTAGGTAGCCCTGGACCGTGGTTGGATCGCGGGCGGATGGTCAATGTATAACAGATTGACAAACGACAGCAATCGCTGGTGATATGTAACTGCTCGTCTGGCGAGCGGGTCCTCAGAGCTGAGGGCAGGATGGCGCGGGAGGAGGCCGAGTGGTCCGGTTCGTGATGCGGCGTGCATTGTTCGCGGTACCCGTCATGCTGGTCGTCACCGTGCTCAGCTTCGTGCTGACGGCATTCGTGCCCGGTGACGCGGCGCGCACCATCCTCGGACCCGATGCCACCGACGAGGAGTATGCGAGGCTCCGCAGCGAGATGCGGCTCGATGACCCTCTCGTGGTGCGCTACATCGTGTGGCTCGGTGCGCTGCTGCGCGGCGACCTCGGCCGATCGCTGCTCAACAACCAGCCTGTCGTGGATGCGCTCAACCAGCGACTGCCCGTCACCCTCAGCCTCATCGTCGTCGCTGCGCTCGTCACGGCGATCATCGGCGTGGCCTTCGGCATCGCGAGCGCGGTCAAGGGAGGCGCCCTCGGCCGTGGGCTCGACATGCTGGCCTCCTTCGGCCAGGCGGTGCCGGACTACTGGTTGGCCCTGCTCCTCGTGATCGTCTTCGCCGTCAACCTCGGCCTCTTTCCCGCGACCGGATGGGTGCCGCCGGGTGAGTCGGTCAGTCGTTGGGCCGAGCGGCTCGTGCTTCCCGTCGTCGCGCTCGCCGCGGGAGGCATCACGGGGATCGCCAAGCAGACGAGGGACTCGATGCTCTCGGTCCTCGCGAGCGAGTACATCCTGTCTCTCAGGGCGGTGGGTGTGCCGATGTCGAGCATCATCTTCAGGCACGCGTTGCGGAACGCCGCGATGCCCGTCCTGACGGTCATGGGCATGATCTTCGTCGGTGCTGTCGGCGGCACGGTGCTGATCGAGAGGGTCTTCGCCCTCCCCGGGCTTGGCGGCCTCGCGGTGTCGTCGACCCTGTACGGCGACATCCCGGTCGTCCAGGGCCTGGTGGTCTACTTCACCGCCATCGTGCTCGTCGTCAACCTGTTGGTCGACATCGCGTATGGCCTGCTGAACCCGAAGGTGAGAGTGAGATGACTCCCAAACCGTCCCCCACGAAGGCCCCGACGCGTCGGGACGTGACCGTGAGCCTCGCGACTGTCACGAATTCCTCGCCGGCCGTGGGTTCCGCGCGGAGCGCCGAGGACCGCGTGCTGTCGTCTCGTCGTAGTCCCGGCACGATCGTGCGTCTCCTCCTTCGCCGTCCCGTTGCTGTGATCTCCCTCCTCTGGATCGCGCTGGTCTCGATCGCCTCCTTCGCCGCGCCCCTCCTGATGCCGCGTGATCCATACGAGACCAACCTCTCGAAGGCATACCAAGGACCGTCGCTCGAGAACCTGCTCGGAACCGACCAGCTCGGTCGCGACCTGCTCAGCAGGCTCATGATCGGCGGTGTCGAGCCGCTGAGCGGCGCGGCTGTCGCGCTGTCGATCGCCGTCGTCGTCGGCGCCACCGCCGGCATCCTCGCGGGCTACCTGGGCGGCGTGTTCGACTGGGTGAGCAGCCGCTGGGTCGAGATCAGCATGGCGATGCCGGGGCTCATCGTGCTGCTCGTCGTCCTGGCCGTCTTCCCGGGCAACACGATGGCGGCCATGGTCGCCTACGGCTTCCTGATCGCCAATCCGGTCTATCGCGTGGTGCGCGCCGCGACGTTCGCCGTCACGCCCGAACTCCACGTCGATGCAGCGAAGTCAGCCGGCCTCGGTGCCCTCCGAATCCTTCGTCGTCACATCCTGCCCCGCATCATGGGCCCGCTCATTGTGCAGGCCACTCTCGTTGCCGGCGTGAGCATCCTGCTCAATACGGGACTCGGCTTCCTCGGCTTCGGGCCGAAGCCTCCCGCCACCTCCTGGGGTGCGCTGATCACGGAGGCATCGCAGCTCATCGTGATCCACCCGTGGATGCTGGTGCCGACGGGATTCGTCATCATCCTCACGGTGCTCGCGCTCCACTCGATAGGCGACACCGTGCGCGACATCACGAACGAACGCTGGGCAGGGATGCCGCGTCGTGCGCGCCGCCGCCAGGTGCCGGCCGAGGCGGTGGTCGTCGACCAGCAGCCTGTGGCGGGACCCGAGGGCTCGGCGCTGCTGGAGGTGCGCGATCTCACCGTCGCCTTCGGCGATGACAGGGTGCGTGTGGTGGAGGGCGTCTCATTCGCGGTCAACGCGGGTGAGATCGTCGGTCTTGTCGGTGAATCCGGATGCGGCAAGAGCGTCACCGGACGGGCTCTGGTTCGCCTCCTGGCCGAGGGAGGCGAGATCGTCGGCGGCAGCATCCGATTCGACGGCAAGGACATCGCGAGCATGAGCGAGCGCGAGGTCAACGCCCTTCGTGGCAGCGAGATCTCGTACATCTCGCAGGATCCGATGATGGCTCTCGACCCGAGCTTCACGATCGGCACCCTGGTGGGCGAAGCCGTGCAGCGGCAGGAGGGGCTGCGAGGCTCGGCGCAGAAGCAGCGGGTGCTCGAGCTGTTGGCCGCGGTCAAGCTACGCGGCCCCGAAGAAACGATGCGCCGTTACCCGCACCAGATCTCTGGCGGCATGGCGCAGCGGGTCATCATCGCACGGGCTCTCGCAGGGCGGCCCCGCCTCCTCATCGCAGACGAGCCGACCACGGCCCTCGATGTCACGGTGCAGGCAGAGATCCTCGACCTGCTGCGGGAGTTCCAGTCGCGTTTCGGGATGGCGATCATCTTCGTCACACACGACTGGGGGGTGGTTGCCGACATCTGCGAGAGAGCCATCGTGATGTACGCGGGCCAGATCGTTGAGGCGGCGCCCATTCTCGACATCTTCGCGGCCCCCAAGCATCCCTACACAGAGGGGCTTGAGGCATCCAACCCGCACCATGCGACGCGAGGCGTGCCGCTGCCAGCCCTGGCAGGATCCGTGCCCGCGCCCCGGGATTGGCCCACCGGGTGCCGCTTCGCGGCCCGGTGTCCCTACGCCACGCCGGACTGCAAGGAGGCGCCCATCCCGCTCCTCAGTCCGGGCCCGGAGCGCCTCAGTAGGTGCATCCATATCGAACGTGTCGGCACGCGCGAAGGAGTGACGAAATGACCGTCCGGGAGCATCTCCTCGATGCGCGTGACCTCCGCGTCGTGTTCAAGGGTCGGAGGGGCAAGCCGCCCGTGGCCGCCCTCGATGGCGTGAGCATCACGATCGGAGACGGCGAGACCCTCGGCCTCGTCGGCGAGTCCGGCTCTGGCAAGTCGACGCTTGGCCGTGCCATCCTCGGCCTCAACCGCGTGCAGTCCGGAAGCATCGCCTTCGACGGCCATGACCTGTTCGAGTGGCGTCGACGGAATGCGCGCGAGGTCGCCGCAGCGCTCCAGGTCGTGTTCCAAGACCCGTACAGTTCGCTTAATCCCACCCAGACGGTGGGCCAGATCCTGGCCGAGCCGCTTCAGGCCCACGGGATGAGGGACAGGTCGGAGTTGGCGCGCCGTGTCTACGAGATGCTCGACCGGGTCGGGCTGGCCTCCGAGTATGTCGACCGGTATCCCCGTCAGTTCTCGGGAGGGCAGCGCCAGCGAATCGCGATCGCGCGGTCGCTCATGCTGGGGCCCAAGCTGATCGTCTGCGACGAGGCGCTGAGCGCGCTGGACCTCTCAGTGCAGGCCCAGGTCGCGAACGTGCTCATGGAGCTCCAGCGCGAACTCGGACTGAGCTATCTCTTCATCGCCCATGACCTCTCGATAGTCCGGTTGATGGCCCACCGCACGGTCGTGATGCGCCACGGCCAGATCGTGGAGCAGGGGCCTACGGACGAGCTCTACTCGGCGCCGAAGCATCCGTATACCCAGGCCCTCCTCGCGGCTGAGCCCGTGCCAGACCCTGTGGAGCAGCGACGGCGAAGGCAAGCGCGCGCAGCGCTCGCGCAGCGCGGCCCGATGGCAACCGCATGAACGCGCCCGTCGTCGAGACAACCGGGGGTCGCGTCGAGGGGGTTTCACTGGGAGGGGCACACGCGTTCCTTGGCGTGCCATACGGCGCAAGTCCAGCGGGCGCGAACCGCTTCAAGCCGTCCGTGCCCGTGGCCCCGTGGGGCGGGGTGCGCGCGGCCGCTGAGCCGGGGCCCCTCGCCCTCCAGTCGCGCACGGGCCCGGGAACGCGACCCGACAACCCCGCGCCCATGGACGAGGACTGCCTGTCGCTGAATGTCTGGACGGCATCCCTCACCGGGGCGAAGCCCGTGCTCGTCTGGTTCCACGGGGGAGGATTCTCGGCGGGCCAGGCCATCACGCCGTACTCGCACGGGGCCGCGCTGGCGTCGCGAGGCGATGTCGTGGTTGTCAGCGTGACACATCGCCTCGCCCTCTTGGGATTCCTTAACCTTGAGGAGCTGGGTGGCGATGACTACGCCGGCTCTGGCAATGCCAGCCTGCTCGACCTGCAGCTCGCCCTCGAGTGGGTGCGAGACAACATCTCTCGCTTCGGCGGCGACCCCAATGCGGTGACGATCCACGGCCATTCCGGAGGTGGCGGCAAAGTGGCTGCCCTGGCGTCGATGCCGGGCGCTCGCGGGCTCTTCCGCGCCGCGGTCGTGCATGGAGGCCCGCCCTTCGGGTTCAAGGATCACGCCACGGCAACCCGCACGGCGGAGGAGGCGTTGTCGCTTCTAGGCGTGCGTGCCGATCGATTGGATGCCCTGCAGGACATCCCCGTGGGGCACCTGATGCACGTGCAGGAACAGCTCGCAGGAACGGGAGGCCCAGGCCCGAACGGCATGCGATTCGCTCCCGCCGTGGGCACGCCCGTGCTGCCGGCAGACCCCTACCAAGCATTCGCGGCGGGCGCCGCGAAGGACATCTCGTTCATGACGGGGACCGCCCGCGACGAGGCGAGGGCCGCGATACATGCCTTTCCCCACTACCTGGACGATCCAGACCTGTCCGTCTCGCAGCTCGTGGACCGACTGCGTCCCGGCCTCGACCACCAGGACGACGCCGAGGTCCTCGTCGAGCGCTATCGGGACGTCGATCCGCAGGCCTCGAATACTCAGATCTTCTTCAACGTGCTGAGCGACCAGTTCACGATCAGGACGCGACGACTGGCTCAGATGAAGCGACTCGGCGACGGGCAGGACTCCTGGGTGTACCTCTGCTCGGTCAACCAGGGCACCCCGTACGGCGCCTACCACGGTGTCGAGATGCCGCTCTTCTTCAACAACGCCACGCCGACCACGCCTGGGGCGGCCGCGGCCTCGGAACTGAGCGCGGAGCTCGTGCGATTTGCCAGCGGCGATATGGCCGCGTCTGACGCCTGGCACCCATCCGGAGGCGACATCTCTCGCATCTACGAGATCGACGACACGGGCGGTCGGACAGTCCCCGACCCGCTTGCGAACCGGCTGTCTGCATGGGACGGCATCATCGTCACGCCGCGCACCGACCCGTGGACGACCCTTTGGCTGTAACAGCCATTGACAGACGATCGGGCAATCAATACTGTTCATGCAACGTTGCGATCGTGGTAAGTAGTGAAATGCAAATCCGCGTCGCTCACAGCCATCAAGGGAGATAGCAATGAATCACTCGAAGTCCCGGCGCCGTCGCGTCGGAGCCGCAGTCGCCATGGCCGTGGCCATGGCGCTCGTGGGAGCCGGATGCTCCAGCGACGCCGGCGACGGAGTCGAGGCCGGCGCCGTCAATCTCGCGTACCAGTTCGTGGGCCCGCCCCTTGCAGGCCTTAACCCTGCCAAGACCGGCGGCACGAACTCCTCCGCGATGTTCAATGTGCCTGCGTACAGCTCGCTGCTCTTCCAGCGACCCGACGGGAGCATCGTCGGTGACCTCGCGACCGAGTGGGGCTACCCCGAGGGCGACAACCTGACCTTCAACGTGACTCTCCGCGACGATGCCGAGTTCGCAGACGGCGGTGCGGTGGATGCTGCCGCCGTCAAGAAGTCCCTCGAGTACGTGCGCGACGGAGGGTTCTACCTCAGCCCCCGCTTCGCGAACTTCGAAGACATCCAGATCGTGGATGACTACGAGCTCAGCATCAAGCTGTCGGCTCCCGTTGCGGCGCTGCCGTTCGCGCTCACCCCTGCCGGTGGCGCGGGCTTCATCATCAGCCCGGAAGGTGTCGACAACCCTGACATGCTCGACAACGCGACGGCAGGTTCGGGGCCGTACGTCTACAACCCCGAGCGCAGCATCATCGACACGACGTATGTCTTCGAGCGCAATCCGAACTACTACAACCCGGATGCGGTGAAGGCGGAGACCCTCACCGTCCAGGTGATCACCGACCCCAACACGGCGGTGTCGGCCCTCCAAACCGGCCAGGTGTCAGTGGTCTCAGGCCGAGCGACCACGGCCCCGGCGGCCGAGGCTGCGGGCATGGACGTCTACGCGGTCGGCGGATCAGCCCACGGCATCGGCATCATCGACAGGGAAGGCGCGGTCGTGCCGGCATTCGCCGACGTGCGTGTTCGCCAGGCGATCAACTACGCGATCGACCGTGAGGCACTGACGGAAGCCATGCTGCCCGGCGGCTTCGGCACGCCCACGGAGCAGATCCTGGCTGAGGGCCAGCCGGGATACAACCCGGACCTCGTCGGAAGGTACGCCTACAACCTCGACAAGGCCAAGTCCCTCCTCGCCGAGGCCGGCTACGCCGATGGTTTCGCCTTCGACCTTCTCTGCTCCGAGACGGTCGGCAACTGCCCCGCCGCTGAGGCGGCCGCGGGTGACCTGGCCCGAGTCGGCATCACCGTGACCGTGGAGATGGTGGGAGTCAGCACGAGCGCCTTCGACGAGAAGGCCGCGAGCGGTCAGTACGGCGCAGCAATGCAGCGCCTCCGCACAGTCGCGTCTGAGTTTGCTCCGCTCCTGCTGCCCGACGCCGGCGGTTCCTCGAACCCGTTCGAGTCGGAGGACCCCGAGATCACGCGCCTGTGGGAAGAGGCGCTCGCCGAGACGGATCCCGATGCGCAGGCGGAACTGTGGTCGCAGATGTCGGAGCGGGTGGCGGAACTCGCCTGGTTCGCTCCCCTGTACATCGCGAAGTTCGTCTACTTCGTGGACCCGGACCTCAAGGGCTTCAAGGTGACGAACGAGAACGCCATCTACAGCCCCTTCGACGTCACTGGTGAATACAGCTGGACCAAGTAACCCGGTAACCATGCGATGCCGCCGACCGGGCCTCCGGTCGGCGGCATCGTCATGTGGAGCGAGCGCCTGGCTACCAGTGAGCCTCGGCGAGGTACTCATCGGCATCGGGCCGAAGCACGTAGCCCAGCTCCACGAGTTCATCGAGGCACGCGGCGACGCGCATCCGATACGCGTCCTCGGTGCCGTAGAGGGCGCGTAGCTTGTGCGGAGGGAACGGCTGCTCGCAGCCATTGAGCCAGGCCGCACCGGGGCCGCTGATGGCAGAGATCGTGGAGGTCGGCACATCCACGTGTGGTGTCCGCAGTCCTCCCGTGACATTGCCGTGCTCGTCACGCGCGAGCTTCCCGTCGCGATCGAGGGTGAAGACCGCGCCAGGCGGCGGTTCATGCCCGTCGCGTGCCCAGCGGACGAGTGAGGCCAGCGCGGCCGCCACCACGTGGCTGCTGGGAAAGGTGCTCCAACGCTGGCCCGGCACGAGTTCGCCCGGATGCTGCGGCGGATGATCGCGAGTGTCGGCGTGCGACATCCCGGCCACCTCGTACAGACGGAACCGGTGCGAGTCCGCGCGTCGATGCGTGAACGCCACGGTCTGGCCGGGCAGCAGATGGCTCACGCGCAACTGCTCCATCTCGGACTCTGCGAGCAGCTCGATGATGGGCACGTCGAGATCGGGAAGGGCATCGCCGCCCGAGCACATCGGCAGGTAGCCGTCGAAGACGGGGTGCGTTCCCGACAGGGCTGCGTGATGTGCCATTGCAAAATTGCGGGTGAAGCCTCCCGTCTGGGAGAGCCCGGTCAGAAGAACCGTCGACACGGACCCCAGCGGACCTGCGCCGGAACGCAAGGCGTCGGCGAACTGCCCGAGTATCTCGGGTGCCTGCACCGCGGCGGCGAACCATCGTCGCCTGAACTTCTCGGACTCGCGCCGCACATCGTCCATCGTGCGCCCGGTGGCGGCGTCTGTGCCGATGCTGGCCGTGCTCGGGGCATCCGGGCCTGCTCCATCGACAAGGGCGACCGAGGCGTAGCGATCAGCGTCGAACGAACTGAGGATGCCGACCGCGCTGGGCTGGCAGGACACCTCGGCCCATACATGCCCCGCGCGCACGGTCTCGCGCTGGATGACGGGCCAGGCGGAGCGGCCTCCTGCAAAGTGCATCGGCTCGACCACGGCCACGCCGCTCGCGCGGGAGAAGTCAATCGGGTGCCGCAGGAGTGCGCGCACCGTGAATGGCTCGTTCGCGGCGACTCCCGCGAGCAGCAGTTCGGTCTGTGCGTAGCCGGCGTCCATCAGGCGGTCCACGCCCCAGTCGTCGCCACCGAATGCCCGCGACGTGGTCGTCTCGGCGAGGGTCCTGATCTTCATGGCTGGGGTGGCCATGGCTCCTCCAGCCTCCTAGGCGCGTACGAAGTCGAGGGGCACGGAGCGGGTTCCCCATTCGGCCCAGATGGCCATTTCGGGGTCGCCGGCGGCGGTGAAGCTGCTGCTGCGGGCGAGCGCTTCTTCCAGGGTGATGATCATCATCATGCGGGCGAGGGGGGCGCCGGGGCAGCTGTGGGTGCCGCGGCCGAAGGAGATGTGTTTGGCGATGTTGGGGCGGTTCAGCACGAATTTCTCCCCGTCGGGGAAGACGGTCTCGTCGCGGTTGGCGGAGGTGTAGACCAGGGCGATGGGGTCGTCTTTGCGGATGAGTTGTCCCTCGAGGATGACGTCTTCGCGGGCGGTGCGGGCCATGCCGCGGTAGGGGGAGTAGAGGCGCAGGAACTCCTCCACGGCGGCGGGGATCAGGGTGGGTTCTGCCCGGAGGGTCTCTTGCAGGTCGGGGTCGGCGGCGAGGTGGACGAACATGTTGCCGATGAACACGCTGGGGGCGACCATGCCGGTGACGATGAGCTGGCGCACGGTGCCGAGGATCATGGCGTCTGGTAGGGGTTCGCCGTGGGGGCGGGCTGCCAGAAGCGCGGCGGTGAGGTCGTGCTCGGGGTCGTATCCACCGGCCTTGCGGTCGTCGATGATGCCCTGGGCGATCTCGTAGAGGCGGCCGCTGAGGCTCTTGACGACGTCGTGGTTGAGCACCTGGATGGCGTCGACGTAGGTGCCGGTGACCGACTTGATGGTCTGGGAGGTCTCCACGTCGAGGTTGAAGAAGTCGGCGAACACGTAGGCCGGGAACTTGTGGGCGTACTGGGAGCACACATCCGCCCAGCCGGCATCGATCAGCGGGTCCAGCAGGGAGACCGCCGAGGCCCGCACCCGCGGCTCCAGGGCCCGCATCTTCGGCGGGGTGAACGACTTGTTGATGATGCGCCGGTACTCGGTGTGCTCCGGCGGGTCCAGGTGCAGCGGCGGGCGCACCCCGGTGAAGGCGAACTTGGGCACCGCGTTCTGCTTCGAGGTCGTGAAGTGCTCAATATCGGTGATCACCTTCAACACGGCGTCATAGCTCAGGGCAGCCCAGAACCCGTCATACTCCTGGCTGCGGGCGACCGGATGCTTCGGCCGCAACTGGTGGAACTCCTCGTGCGCACTCGTGAAGGTCTCACCCGGCCGCACTGGGTCAAAGTCGTGCGCAGTGCGCCGCTGGTCCGATTGCATCGAGGCTGCTGTCGTGTCCATGGCGTAACCGTAACATCTTGCACCTCAAGTGTGACGAGATATGTTATCTATGTGTCGCACCGGTGCGGCGCGGACCTGAGGGGCATACATGATTCGTTTCACAGCAGTTGGCGACGTCGGTCCTGAGCGTAGGGATGTCGACACGCTCTTCGAGAAGGTGGCAGGGCACATACGTGAGGCCGACGTGGCCTTCATGCAATTGGAGATGACGCTCACTGATCGAGGGCAACGGGTGCCGCAGACCAAGCACACGTCACGGACATCGCCCGAGGCCGCGCACGCGTTCCGACGTGCCGGGTTCACGCACGCGGGGTGGGCCAGCAACCACTCCCTGGATTGGGGTTACGAGGGCTTCTTCGACACGATCGAGGCGCTGGAGGGAGCTGGACTAGTTCCCCTTGGAGTCGGGCGCACCCTGGGCGAGGCCCGCGAGATCCGAGTGGTCGAGGTCGACGGCATTCGAGTCGCGATACTGGCGTACTGCAGCATCCTGCCCGCGGACTATTGGGCGACCCCGAACAGGGCTGGGGTCGCGCCGCTGCGCGCGTTCACGGTGCACGAGCCCGCCGAACCGGACCAGCCGGGCACTCCGCAGCGCATGTTCACCTTCCCGCATCCCGATGACGAGCAAGGCATGGTCGACGACATCGCCCGCGCCCGCGAGCTCGCCGACGCCGTCATCGTCTCCGCGCACTGGGGAATCCACTTCACCCATGCCCAGCTCGCCGACTACCAACGAACCCTCGGCCATGCCGCGATCGACGCCGGCGCAGACCTTGTGATCGGCCACCACGCGCACATCCTGAAGGGAATCGAGGTCTACCGTGGCAAGGCCATCTTCCACAGCCTCGGAAACTTCGCGATTGAGCTGCCGATGGATGAGGAGCACGCGAACCGGCCCAGCTTCCGCCACCTGATGAGCCTGCATCCGGGCTGGGAGCCCGACATCGGTGGCATGTTCAACTTTCCGCCCGACTCCCGCAAGTCGATGGTCGTCAGTTGCGAGATCGATGCATCCGGCGTCTCTGGCCTGCGATTCCGTCCCGTGATGATCGACCGGATGGCTGTTCCCGAGATCCTGCCCTCGAGCGATCCGCGATTCTCCGAGGTGCTCGACTACGTGCGCACCATCACGGCGGATGCCGGGCTCGACACCACCTTCACGGTCGATGGCGACGACATCCTGGTTGATACGGGGGGAGCGCCGGATGTAGCTGTCAGCGAACTCGGCCTGGGTGCTCTTGGCTGCGGGGTGCTCTTCCACTAAAGTTGAGTCAAGTCGACTCAATTGGGAGAGAAATGGCCAACATGCAGGGCGCTCCGGCCAGCGACCAGGAGCAAAAGTCCGCCCTCGAGCAGTACGGTGTCGACCTCACCGAGATCGCCCGCACCGGCAAGCTCGACCCCGTCATCGGGCGCGACGCGGAGATTCGCCGCATCAGCCAGGTGCTCACGCGGCGCACCAAGAACAACCCCGTCATCATCGGCGAGCCCGGCGTCGGCAAGACCGCCGTCGTCGAGGGCCTCGCCCAGCGCATCGTCGCGGGTGACGTCGCCGACTCGCTCAAGGACAAGCGGCTCGTCTCGATCGACCTCGCCGCCCTCGTCGCGGGCGCCAAGTACCGCGGCGAATTCGAGGAGCGGCTCAAGGCCGTGCTCAAGGAGATCAACGACTCCGACGGCCAGGTCATCACCTTCATCGACGAACTCCACACGCTCATGGGCGCTGGCGGCGGCGAGGGCTCGGTTGCGGCATCCAACATGCTCAAGCCCATGCTCGCGCGCGGTGAGCTGCGTCTCATCGGAGCGACGACGCTCAACGAGTACCGCGAGTACATCGAGAAGGATGCCGCGCTCGAGCGCCGCTTCCAGCAGGTCTACGTCGGCGAACCCTCGGTCGAAGACACCGTCGCGATCCTCCGCGGACTCAAGGACCGCTACGAGGCGCACCACCGCGTCGCGATCGCCGACAACGCGCTCGTCGCGGCGGCCGCCCTCAGCAACCGCTACATCACGGGCCGCCAGCTTCCCGACAAGGCGATCGACCTGATCGACGAGGCCGCGAGCCGGCTCAAGATGGAGATCGACTCCTCGCCCGTCGAGATCGATGAGCTGAAGCGGGCTGTCGACCGCATGCGCATCGAGGAGCTCGCCCTCAAGAAGGAGAAGGATGCGGCATCCAAGGCCCGTCTCGAGAAGCTCCGTGAAGACATGGCCGAGAAGCAGCAGACACTCCTCGCCCTCGAAGAGCGGTGGCGCAACGAGAAGTCCGCGCTGCAGGATGTCGGTGAACTCAAGAACCAGCTGAGCGACGCCCGCATCAAGCTCGACCTCGCCATGCGCGAGGGCGACTACCAGGCCGCGTCGAAGCTCAACTACGAGGTCATCCCGCGCATCGAGAAGAGCATCGCCGACGCGGAGCACGCCGAGGTCGAGGGCGACCGCATGGTCAACGACCAGGTCACCGACAGCGATATCGCGGCCGTCGTCGCGGCCTGGACGGGCATCCCCGTCGGGCGACTCCTGCAGGGTGAGAGCGAGAAGCTCATCCACCTCGAGGCCGAACTCGGCAAGCGCCTCGTCGGCCAGAAGAAGGCCGTCGGCGCGGTATCGGATGCCGTGCGTCGTTCCCGCGCCGGCATCGCCGACGAGGGGCGGCCGACGGGCTCGTTCCTGTTCCTCGGCCCGACGGGTGTCGGCAAGACGGAGCTCGCGCGGGCCCTCGCCGAGTTCCTCTTCGACGACGAGAAGGCCATGGTGCGCATCGACATGAGCGAGTACGGGGAAAAGTTCTCCGTCTCCCGCCTCGTCGGCGCCCCTCCCGGCTACATCGGCTACGAGCAGGGCGGCCAGCTGACGGAGGCCGTGCGTCGGCGCCCGTATTCGGTCATCCTGCTCGACGAGGTCGAGAAGGCGCATCCGGAGGTCTTCGATGTGCTGCTGCAGGTGCTCGACGACGGCCGCCTGACGGATGGCCAGGGTCGCACGGTCGACTTCCGCAATACGATCCTCATCCTCACGTCGAACCTCGGCAGCCACTTCCTGACGGATGCCACCATGACGCCCGAGATGCGTGAGGAGGCCGTGCAGCTCGCGGTGCGCCAGACCTTCAAGCCCGAGTTCGTGAACCGGCTCGACGACATCGTCATCTTCTCGCCGCTCTCGCGCGAAGACCTGTCGGCGATCGTCGAGCTCTACATCGACCGGCTCGTGCGCCGCCTGAGCGACCGCCGCCTCGAGCTGGGTGTGACCCCGGATGCCCGTGCCTGGCTTGCCGAGCGCGGCTACGACCCCATCTACGGTGCCCGGCCGCTGCGCAGGCTCATGCAGAAGGAGATCGACGACCGGCTCGCCATGGCCATACTTGCCGGCACGATCAAGGACGGCGACACCGTGCTCGTCTCGCTCGACCGCGAGGGCGACGCCCTCGAGGTGAGCCGCGCCGAGCTGGAGTAGCGCGGGCGGCACCGGGCGGCACGCCGCTGGCGCAGGCGGGGCCTCGCTCACGCGGCGGCGAATGCTGCGGCGGACAGCAACACTTTCGGCCGACGCGCCGGGTGTGCGGTCCGTACCGCGGCGTGTCGCCGTAAGACGTTGCTCTTCGCCGCACGCCCCAGCGGGTTGAGTGGGCCCGCCAGGGCCGTATCGAAACCCGGGCCGCTCAGCGACCTGCGAGCAGCTGCTGTTTCACCTCGCGCCGCAGCACCTTCCCGATCATCGACCGCGGCAGCTCGTCGACCGCGACGACAATGCGCGGCACCTTGTAGGCGGTGAGGTGGCGTCGGCAGTGTTCGCGCACGCCGGCCACGTCGAGGGACGCCCCTGGTGCGAGCACGACGGCGGCCGCGACATCCTCACCGCCGCTCTTCGAGGGGATGCCGACAGCGGCGGCTTCGGCGATCGACGGATGCGAGAGCAGCGCTTCCTCGACCTCGGAGGGTGCGACGTTGAAGCCGCCCGTGATGATGAGTTCCTTCATGCGGTCGACGATCGTGATGTAGCCGTCGTCGGAGACGCTCACGATGTCGCCCGTGCGCAGCCAGCCGCCGGGGAGCAGCACGGCGCGGGTCTCGTCCGGCTTGCGCCAGTAGCCCTGGAAGACCTGCGGGCCACGCACGAGCAGCTCGCCCTCCGCGACATCCGTCGACGTGTCCGAGGGGTCGACCACTCGGATCTCCGTCGAGGGGAACGGCACCCCGACCGTGCCCGGCCGCCGTGTCGGCCCCATGGGGTTGCCGGCCGCGACGGGTGAGGTCTCGGTCATGCCGTAGCCCTCGATGAGCAGGCCGCCGGTCGCCTTCTCCCACTTCTCGACCGTCTCGACGGGCAGGTTCATTGCACCTGAGATGGCGAAGCGGATGCCACGGAGGCTCACCCTTTTCTTCGCCGCCGCGTCGGCCAGCCGGGCGTAGATGGGCGGCACGGCGGGCAGGAAGGTCGCGGGCGTGCGCTTCATGGCGTCGAGCACGAGCTTCTCGTCGAACTTGGGGAACAGCACGAGCCGCGCCCCGATGCTCATCGCGAAGGTCAGGCAGAGCGTGAGTCCGTAGGCGTGGAACATCGGCAGCACCCCGTAGACAACCTCGCGCCCCGGTTTGAGGCCCTGCACCCACGCCTCGCCCTGCATGGCGTTGACCCGCAGGTTCGCGTGGGTCAGCACGGCGCCCTTGGGGGTGCCGGTGGTGCCGCTCGTGTACTGCAGCACGGCGGTGTCGGTGAGTGACGGCGCCGGATGCGAGCGGCGCAGCGGGCGGGCATCCGTCAGTGTGCTCCATGCCACGGTGCCGGGCACGGCCCTGCCGACCGTGAGGGCCTCGCGCGACCTGCGGGCGGCGGGAAGGGGCAGCCGCAGGGCGAAGCGGGTCTTGCGGGGCATGGCGCGCGTGACGTCGACCGAGACGACGTGCTCGACCCCCATGTCCTTGGGGAAGTCGACGACGGATGCCGCAACCTTGTCCCACACGATCGCGACGGTGGCGCCGTGGTCCTCGAACTGGTGGCGGAGTTCGCGCTGCGTGTAGAGCGGGTTGTGCTCGACGACGACGGCCCCGAGGCGCAGGACGGCGTAGAAGGCGACGATGTGCTGGGGACAGTTCGGCAGCACAATGGCGACGCGGTCGCCCTTGCCCACGCCGAGCTTGCGCAGGCCGTTCGCGACGCGCTCGACCTGCTCCCCGAGTTCGCGGTAGCTCACGCTCGCGCCGAAGAAGTCGAGGGCGGGCCGTCGGCCGTGTCGCTTGATCGTGGCGGCGAGCATCTCGACGAGGGTCTGCGTCGGCGCCGCGACGTCGTGCGGCACGCCCTTCGCATAGGAGGTCAACCAGGGGCGGGCAGAGAGATCAGTCATCGTGCTCATTGTGCTCCGGCCCGCCGCCCGATTGTCTGGGAAAGCTGTGCCAAAGGGCCGCAGACACTCGCGCCCCAGCGGCATCCGCCGTCCCGTGCCGCTGGTACTGTGGCCCACGATGAGCCACGCACTCGCCGAACGCCGGCGCCAACGACCCGCGCCCGCCAAGCACTTCGAGGCACACATCCAAGGCCTGCGCGCGGTCGCGGTGCTGCTGGTGGTGCTGTTCCACTTCTGGCCGGGGCGCCTCTCGGGCGGCTACATCGGTGTCGACATCTTCTTCGTCATCTCGGGCTTCCTCATCACGGCGCACCTCGTCCGTGAGCTGACGAACACGGGGCGCATCAGCCTGCCGCAGTTCTGGGCGCGACGCGCTCGCCGACTGCTGCCGGCATCCATCGCCGTGCTCGTATTCTGCTCGGTCGCGACCCTGCTGTGGCTGCCGCTCAGCGGCCTCGGCGACACGGTGCGCGAGATCCTCGCGAGCACCTTCTACTTCGAGAACTGGATGCTCGCGGCCGATTCGGTCGACTACCTCGCCGCGTCCAACAACGCGACCATGGCGCAGCACTACTGGACCCTCTCGCTCGAGGAACAGTTCTACGTGCTGTGGCCGCTCCTCCTCCTGCTCGGTGTCGGCGCAGGAGCCAAGTTCTTCGCGCGCGGCCAGCGCGCCGCCCTCATCGGCACTATCGTCGTCGTCACGGTGCTCTCGCTCGTCTTCTCCGTCGTCTACACGGCGCTCGAGCCGGCGCCCGCCTACTTCGTCACCTTCACGCGAATGTGGGAGTTCGGCGTCGGCGCGATGCTGGCCCTCCTGCCGACCCTGCGACCGCGGAGCGCCTGGGCCAACTTCGTGCTCGGCTACGGCGGCCTCTTCGCGATCCTGGTGGCGGGCTACTTCTACGATGCGACGACGCCGTTCCCCGGCTACATGGCACTCGTGCCCGTGCTGGGCGCGGCCGCCGTGATCGCCGCCGGTCGTTCCGAGCGCTGGTGGGAGGCGGGCAGCATCCTGAGCCTGCGCCCCGCCCGCTTCATCGGTGACATCTCCTACTCGCTCTACCTCTGGCACTGGCCGCTCATCGTCATCGCGCCCTACGTGCCCGGTTGGGGCCTGAGCACGGCCCACCGCCTGACACTCTTCGTGCTCTGCTTCGTGCTCGCCTGGCTCACCAAGAAGTTCGTGGAGGATCCGGGCCGCCAGTGGCGTTTCCTCACGAGCCGCCGCCCGCGCGTCACGGCCGCCTTCGCCGTCATCCTCATGGCGGTCTCGGCCGCCTTCGCGGGTGTCGCCTACATGGTCAACCAGCCCAAGTACGAGGCCGCGGCGGCCGAACTCGAGACGATCCGAGAGGACTTCCCCGAGTGCTTCGGCGCCCTCTCGCTCGACGGCTGCGACAACCCCGAGCTGGCCGGCATGATCGTGCCGAGTCCCGGCTTCGGCAACGCCGACTCCCCCGAACACGAGGACTGCTTCGTGCAGCTCAACAACTCCGGGCTTGTCGGCTGTGAGTTCGGCAGCGACGAGGCGGATGCCCCGCGCATCGCCCTCATCGGCGACAGCCACGCCTACCAGTACATCGAGGCGATGATCCAGCTCGCCGACGAGCGCGGCTGGGCACTCACGACCTACCTCAAGGGCGCCTGCCCGTGGAATGCGGCCGAGGTGGGCGGGCCGAGCGCCGCCTTCACGGCATCCTGCGTCGCCTGGAAGCAGAACCTCAAGGATGAACTCGAGTCGGGCGAGTCCTTCGACGCGATCTTCACCGCGGCCCTCGCGACTACCCCCTACCCGGGCTCCGACGCGGACGCCCAGGCCGCCGGTTTCACTGAGGCCTGGGGCTGGGCGGGCGACACCCCCATCGTCACGATCGTCGACAACCCCGACCTCGCCGACGACCCCAACAAGTGCCTGCGCCAGAACGACGCCTCAGCCTGCACCGAGCCGCGTGACAGCGTGCTGGTCGAACGCGACCCCATCGCGCTGGCGGGGGCCGAGGCATCCGAACTCCTCGACCTGACCGAGCTCTACTGCGACGAGGAGGAGTGCTTTCCCGTCGTGAGCGGCGCCAACGTCTACCGCGACCAGGACCACCTCACCGTGACTTGGACGCTCAGCATGCGCGACCACATCGGCGACGCGATCGAGCGGGCGCTCAGCTCGCGCTAGCCCCGAAGGCCGAGCGGATGTCGCGCGCGAAGGCGTCGACGTCGGCCTCCGTCGTGTCCCACGAGGTCATCCAGCGCACCTCGCCGCGGGCGGCATCCCAGTCGTAGAAGTGGTGCGTCTCGCGAAGTCGAGCCGCGGCATCCGTCGGCACAATCGCAAAGAGCGCGTTGGCATCGGTCGCCTGCGTGAACTCGACGACGCCCTCGAGCTGCTCGCGAAGTCGCGCCGCCATCGCGTTGGCGTGCTGCGCCGACCGCAGCCAGAGCTCGCCTTCCAGCAGCGCAATGAGCTGGGCCGACACGAAGCGCATCTTCGACGGCAACTGCATCGTGTACTTGCGGATGTAGGGGATGCCGACGGATGCCTCGGGGCTCAGCACCACGACGGCCTCGCCGAAGAGCAGCCCGTTCTTGGTGCCGCCGAAGCTCACGACGTCGACGCCCGCATCCGTCGTCAGCGCGCGGAGGGGAACATCGAGGGATGCTGCGGCATTCGCGAGGCGCGCCCCGTCGAGGTGCACGCGCATCCCGAGTGAGTGGGCATGCTCGCAGACGGCGCGCAGCTCCTCCGGCGTGTAGACGGTGCCCAGTTCGGTCGACTGCGTGACGCTCACGACGAGCGGCTGGGCGCGGTGCTCGTCGCCCCGCCCGCCCGCCTGCCGGTCGATCAGTTCGGGCGTGAGCTTGCCGTCGGAGGTGTCGACCGTGAGGAGCTTGATGCCCGAGACGCGCTCCGGAGCACCGTTCTCGTCGGTGTTGACGTGCGCCGTGCCCGCCGTGATGACGGCGCCCCATCGGGGGAGCATGCTCGTGAGCGCGACCACATTGGCACCCGTGCCGTTGAAGACGGGGAACGCCTCGGCGGTCTCACCGAAGTGGAGGCGCATGACGCGCTGCAGGTGTGCCGTGTAGGCATCCGCCCCATAGGAACTCTCGTGGCCGCCATTCGCCTCCGCGATCGCGGCGAGCAACTCGGGGTGCACCCCCGCGTAGTTGTCGCTGGCAAAGTGACGCTGCTCAGGGTCGTGGAGTCGCATCCGTCAAGTCTGGCAGGTCAGCCCTTCAGCGCCTCCTTGAGCTTCACGCGCGAACCCATGCGCAGCAGCCCGTTCTCGTAGATGCGCGCGCCCAGCATGATGATGAGGGCGGTCGCACCGAGCAGGATCGCGAGCGAGAGCAGCGGCTCCCACCATTCGGCCATGCCCATGAACACACGCATGGGCATGCCGACGGGTGCCGAGAAGGGCACGTACGACATGATGCCGAGCACGAGCGGGTTGTCGTTGAAGAAGATGACCAAGAAGTAGGGGATCATCACGAGGTAGACGAGCGGCGCGGTTGTGACGCCCATGTCCTCCTGTCGCGACACGAGCGCGGCGGCCGCGGCGAAGAGTGCGGCGAGGAGCACGAAGCCGAAGAGGAAGAACACCACGAACCACACGAGCGACGGCCCCACCTCGGCGAGCAGGATGTCCTGGCCCGATGCGAGCATCCCGATACCGGCCGCAGCCGCGATCAGCACGATCTGGCCGAGCGCCAGGATGCTGTTGCCGATGACCTTGCCCGCGAGGAGCGCCTTCGGCGAGACGGTCGCCAGCAGGATCTCGACGATGCGGGTTTGCTTCTCTTCGACGACGCTCTGCGCGATGGCCATGCCGAAGGTCATGGCGGAGCTGAGGAACACGAAGCCGAAGGCGAACGCGACGAGGTAGACCAGGAAGCCGTCTGGGCCCTCGCTCTCCTCGAGCAGCACGACCTCTGGCGTGACACTGAGCAGTTGCAGCACGTCGCCGGGCGCCTCTGTGAGCGCGAGCACCTCGACGCCGGTGGGGGCGTCGGCGGGGATCACGGCCGCCTCGACCTCCTCATTGCGCAGGAGCTGCTCGGCTTCGGCGCGCGACTCGACCTCCGTGACATCCAGTGCTCCGGAGGCCTCGGCCACGGCAACGCCCTGACCCACCGCCGCGACCCGGGTCAGTGACGGATTTGCGCCCATGACTCCGCCGACGACGACGGCCGCGACGATGCCGAGCACGAGGATCGCCGTGCTGATGAGGAACGCCTTGCTGCGCAGGCGCATCCTGATCTCCCGGTCGGCGATCAGCCAGGTGGCGCTCGCGATGCCGAGGGGGCGGATGTCGCGGTCTGCGGTTGTCGCGGTCACTGGATGACCTCCTTGAAGATCTGGGAGAGAGACGGATGCTGCGGGGTGAAGTTGGTGACGGGCCCGGCCGCCAGCGCGAGCCGGAGCACGCGCTG
Organism: Salinibacterium sp.; assembly: GCA_015234465.1. Taxonomy (GTDB): domain Bacteria; phylum Actinomycetota; class Actinomycetes; order Actinomycetales; family Microbacteriaceae; genus Homoserinimonas. The sequence continues at coordinate 1,007,640 of JADGNA010000008.1, forward strand.
CGCCGTCTCGGCGGAGTCGGCGTCGAACACGGCAAAGCCGCCGTCGAACTCGGCGACCTCGACGCCCGGCTCGTCGCGCAGCCAGCCGAGGTCGCCGTCGACCTGTAGCTCGAAGCGGTTGCCGGAGTGCTCGGCGCGCAGGCCCTCGCGGGAGCCGCTCGCGCGGATGCTGCCATCCGCGATCACGACGAGGTCGTCGCAGAGCCGCTCGACGATGTCGAGCTGGTGGGAGGAGAACAGCACGGGTGCGCCCTGCGAGGCGTAGTCCTTGAGTACGTTCAGCACGACCTCGACCGCGATCGGGTCGAGGCCCGAGAAGGGCTCGTCGAGGATGAGCACGCTCGGCTCGTGCACGAGGGCTGCCGCGATCTGCGCGCGCTGCTGGTTGCCGAGCGAGAGGCTCTCGACGGCGTCGTTGGCGCGCTCGCCGAGGCCGAGTCGCTCGAGCAGGCCATCCGTGTTGGCCTTCGCACGCTCGGTCGAGAGACCGTGCAGCCGGCCCAGGTAGGTGATCTGCTCGGCGACCTTCATCTTCGGGTAGAGGCCGCGCTCCTCCGGCATGTAACCGAAACGGGTGCGGGCTTCCTTGCTGATGGGCTGGCCGTCGAGGGTGACGGTGCCGGAGTCAGGCGTGAGCACGCCCATCATGACGCGCATGGTCGTGGTCTTGCCGGCGCCGTTGCCGCCGACGAAGCCGGTCATGCGGCCGCGCGCGACCGAGAACGAGACGTCGTGCAGCACACGGCGCTCGCCGAAGGAGCGGGTAATCGAGTTGAGTTCGAGCATGGCTCCAAACTACGGATGCCGCGCGGCCGAGGCATCCGCCGCCCGGCTGGTTTCGCCTCTCCCCCGCGCGGATGACCTTTCCCAATTCAGGAGTGGACCTTCCTAATTCAGGAGGGTGCACAGACGATTCGGCCTTCGGCCCTGACCGCCCGTGCACCCTCCTGAATTAGGAAAGTGCTACCCGGCGAGGCCGTGCTCGTAGGCGAAGATGACCGCCTGGATGCGGTCGCGCAGCCCCAGCTTCATGAGCACCTTCGACACGTGGGTCTTGACGGTCGCCTCGCCCACGTAGAGCCTGCCGGCGATCTCGGAGTTCGAGAGCCCTGCGGCCATGAGCTGCAGCACCTCGAGCTCGCGATCGGTGAGGTCGCGCACGGCATCGGCGTCGATGGTCTTCGCGGGAGCCGCGGCCGCCGCCGGCGCCTCCGCCGCGAACCGCGAGATGACGCGCCGGGTCACGGTCGGCGAGAGCAGGGCATCCCCGCGGGCGACGATCGTGACGGCGTCGATGAGTTCCTCGGCGCGGGCGTTCTTCAGCAGGAACCCGGATGCCCCGGCCTGCAGCGCCTCGAACAGGTAGTCGTCGCGGTCGAAGGTGGTGAGGATGAGCACGCCGGCGGTGACGGATGCGTCGGCCACGAGCATCCGCGTCGCCTCGAGCCCGTCCATCCCCGGCATCTGCACGTCCATGCAGATCACGTCGGGCTGGAGTTCGCGCGCCCGCTCGATCGCGTCGGCGCCGTTGGCGGCCTCCCCGACGACCTCGATGCCGGGCTCGCTCTGAAGGATGGTCTTGAATCCGGCCCGGACGAGGTCCTGGTCGTCGACCAGCAGAACGCGGGTCACGCGGTCGCCCCCGCGAGCACGGGCTGGGGTGCCGCGGTGCCGCCGAGGGGAACGACGGCGCGCACGAGGTAGCCGCCCCGCGAGCGCGGGCCGGTCTCGAGGGTGCCGCCGACCGCGGTGAGGCGCTCCCGCATGCCGAGGTGTCCGAGCCCTGAGCCACGCGCGCGGCTGAGCCCGCGGCCGAGTCCCGTGTCGGTGACCTCGAGTTCGACGCGGTCGCCGAGGTAGCGCAGGCGCACCTCCGCGGTGGCCCCGTCGCCAGCGTGCTTGCGCACATTGGTCAGCGCCTCCTGCGCGACGCGGTAAAGCGTGAAGCCGACGATGGTGGTGACGGGATGCGGTTGCCCGACGATGACGAGGGTCGTGGGGGTCCCCGCCGTGCGGGTGGACTCGACGAGCTGCTCGAGCTGCTCGAGGCCGCGCGTCGAGGAGGCTTCGGCCGCGACATCCGACTCTCCCGTCTCGGTGGAGCCGGGGTCGCGGAGGGTCGTGAGCAGGCGGTGGAGCTCGTCGACGGCGGAGCGGGCACTCGACTCGATGACCTCGAGCGACTCGCTCGCCATGGCGGGGTCCCGCTCGAGCACGCGCCGGGCTGCGCCCGCCTGCACGCCCATGACGGAGACGTGGTGGGCGACGACATCGTGCAGCTCGCGGGCGATGCGCACGCGGTCGAGCGCGACGGCCTGGTGCATGCTGTGCTCTCGCTCCTCCGCCAGCTCAGCCGTGCGGCGCCGCAGCTCGGCCCGCTCGCGAGCGGCCGCCCACATGTGGTTGCCGAAGTACCAGGCGCCACCGAAGTAGAGCACGTTGGTCGCGAAGTTGATGAGCGCGAACGATGCGAACGCCGAGAAGACGCCCGAGCGCGAGACATCCGGGAGCAGTTCGGGGTCACTGACGGTGATGATGAGGTTGACGGCAACCCAGCCGAACATGAAGACCACGATGAGCAGGCGCACGATGTTGGCGGCCCGGCGACTGCGTGACCACGCGCCGACGCTGTAGATCGCGACGAACATGACGATCTGGCTCACGAGCAGTTCGGGCACCGCGAACTGCTGGCCGAGGTAGAACGCGATCGCGACGACCACGACGACCGCCTCGGGGTAGCGGCGACGCAGTGCGAGCGGCAGCGTGAGTGCCGCGATGACGATCACGCTGAGCCAGACGGGCGCCGGCTCCTCATAGAAACCAACACGCGTGTAGAGCATGAGGCTCAGCGTCGCGCCGATCGCCATCGCGAGCGCCCCGAGGGCGTCCCGACGCACGCCGGTGCTGTCGGGCAGCGGCCGCACCCAGTCGTCAGTCATCCCTCAAGGCTAGCGAGCAGCGGATGCCGCAGCATCCGTCACCCGGACTACGCCGCCCTGCTGACGTTCACAACTCAGGACTTGGCTCTCCTAATTCAGGACCTCCTGAATTAGGAGAGCCAAGTCCTGAATTAGGAGAGGGCAGGGGCTCAGAGGTCGTGCTCGGCGAGCCAGCGACACAGCACCCGCACGAAGTCCTCCGGCTTCTCGACCGAGGGCAGGTGCGCCGTGTCGGGGAACCGCGCCCCGTCCGCATTCGGCAGGGCCGACAACTGGTACTCGTAGTTGACGAGCACCTCGCTGAGATCGTGGTCGCCCACCATGACGAGCGCAGGCACCGTCACGTCGACGAGCCGGTCGTAGGCGGGCGGCTCAAGCGGCACGGGCACGGGCTTCTCGAGCACGTGCGCGAGGTTCGGCTGGTTGAGCTGGTAGGCCGTGCGCACGAAGTCGGGGTCGAGCGAGCCCTGGTCGCGCCGCACCCCGAATGCCCAGAGCTCCACCTCGAGGCGGTTCAGCGTCTCCCATTCGGCCTGCTCGAAGGCCACGTCCATGCGGTCGACGACCTCGTCCTCCTCCGCCGTGAGCTCGATGTCGGGAAAGCCGCTGACGCCTCCGCCGACCGTCACGACCCCGCTCACCCGGGACGGGTACTCGATCGCGGTGTCGAGCGCGATCTGGCCGCCCCGCGAGCATCCGATGAGCGTCGCCTTCTCTACCGCGACGTGGTCGAGCAGGGCGATCGCGTCGGCCCGGTTGGAGAACTCGACGTCTGGCGTTGTCGTCTCGCCGAAGCCCCGGCAGTCGAAGCGGATGACGTGGTGGTCGTTCGCGAGCGCCGGCACGATGGGGTCCCACATTCGAAGGGTCGCGATGCCCGCGTGGATGAGCAGGAGGGCTGGCGCGGCCGGATCGCCATCGGTCTCGTAGTAGAGGGAGGCTCCGTCAACGTCGAATCGCGCCATGCCTCGAGGCTAGGCGCGAGGTGGGGCGAGCACCAGCCCTTTGCGCGGACGCTCAGTCGAGCGGGACCTGGATGCCCCTCAGCCCTTCGACGGCGGTAACCGCGGATTTGGTGTCACGCCGCCGAACGGCATCGAGCAGGTCGCGCTGCCAGCGGGAGAGCTGTGACACGTCGATGGCCTCGGGAAGGTAGAGGCTGCCGAGCCGCACCATGTGCACGACGCTCGTGAGCGAACGCAGGAGCACCTCATTGTTGCTGTGAGTGGCGAGGCGGTCGTAGAAGTCGAAGTTCGCCCTCGCCATGGCGGGGTAGTCCTCGCGTTCGAGCGCCGCCAGGAAGGCTTCGTGGTCACGCTCCATGGCGTCGGCCGTCTCGCTCGCGGCGTTCTCGACGACCTCGTTGACGAGTGCGCAGAAGAGGGCGATCCACACCGTCATCGCCTTGGCGGTCTGCTCGGGTGCGACGACGGCGACCCGCGTGAAGCGGTTGGCGGATGCCTCGATCACTCCGATATCGCGCAGGCGCTGGATGGCCTCCCGCACGGGGGTGCGGGACACCCCGAATTCCTTCGCCAGCTCGGCGTCGCTGATACGGTCTCCCGGCTGCAGGTCACCCCTCGTGATGGAGTCGAGGAGGTGCTCGTAGACAGTCGCAACTACCGGGCTCGTGGTCACTTCGGCGTCGCTGCTCACGGCGCCAATCCTAGCGTTGCGTCCCGACCGGCGCGTGAGATTCGACGATCGCCACGATGGCCTGTGGAACGCTCGAATCCTGCAGCGAGGTGACGTCGCCGAGGGGTCGCCCGTCGATGATGTCGCCGAGGAGGCGGCGCATGATCTTGCCGGAGCGGGTCTTCGGCAGGTCGGGCACGATGACGATGTCGCGCGGTTTCGCGACGGGTCCGATCTCGCGCGCGATGTGCGCGCGCAGGGTTGCCGCGAGTTCGTCGTGATCGATCGTGCGGGCGGGCACGACGAAGGCGGCGATGGCCTCGCCCGTCGTCGCATCCGTCGCCTTGGTCACGCCCGCTTCGCCGACGAGCGGATGCGCGACGAGCGACGACTCGATCTCGATCGTCGAGAGGCGGTGGCCCGAGACGTTGATGACATCGTCGACGCGGCCGAGCACCCACATGTCGCCCTCGGCGTCGGCCTTGCCGCCGTCGCCGGAGAAGAAGAATCCCTGCTCGGCGAAGCGGGCCCAGTAGGAGTCAAGGTAGCGCTGCGGGTTGCCCCAGACCGTGCGGGCCATGGACGGCCAGGTGCCCTCGACGACGAGGTAGCCGCCGGCGCCGGGCGCGACATCCGCACCGTGGTCATCGACGACGCGGGTGCTGAGGCCGGGCAGGGCGCGGCTGACCGAGCCGGGCTTGAGCGTCGTCACGCCGGGGAGCGGCGCCATGATCGCCGAGCCCGTCTCGGACTGCCACCAGGTATCGACGATGGGGGCCTGCCCCGCGCCGATGTTCTCGCGGAACCACACCCACGCCTCCGGGTTGATCGCCTCGCCCACCGAGCCGAGCAGGCGGATGCTCGACAGGTCGTAACCCGACACGCCATCCGGGAACCACGTCATGTAGGTGCGGATGAGCGTGGGCGCCGTGTAGTAGACGGTCACGCCGTAGCGCTCGATGATCTCGAAGTGCCGGCCGGGCGCGGGGGTATCGGGCGTGCCCTCGTACATGACCTGCGTGACGCCATTCGAGAGCGGGCCGTAGATCGCGTAGGTGTGGGCGGTGACCCAGGCGAGGTCGGCCGTGCACCAGTACACGTCGTCGGGCTTGCTGTCGAAGATCGCCCAGTGACTCCACGAGGTCTGCGCCAGGTAGCCGCCGCTCGTGTGCACGAGGCCCTTCGGCTTCCCCGTCGTGCCCGAGGTGTAGATGATGAAGAGCGGATGCTCGGAGTCGAAGTACTCCGCCTCGTGCACCTCGGGCTGCCGCTCGACCACGTCGTGCCACCAGACGTCGCGGCCCTCGGTCCACGGGACATCCGCTTCTCCCGTACGGCGGACGACCAGCACGTGCTCGAGCTGGTTCTCGCCCGCGGCGGCCTCGTCTGATGCCGCCTTGACGGGCACGGCCTTGCCCCGGCGGAACTGGCCGTCGCTCGTGACGAGCAGCTTGGCCCCGGTGTCCTCGATGCGGAACCGCAGCGCCTCCGCGCTGAAGCCCCCGAACACAAGCGAGTGCACGGCGCCAACGCGCGCGATCGCGAGCGTGATGATGGTCGTCTCGGGGATTACCGGCAGGTAGACGACGACGCGGTCGCCCGGCCCGATGCCGAGTTCGGTCAGCGCGTGCGCAGCCTTAGCCACCTCGCGCTGCAGCTCGGCATAGGTGATCGTGCGGGTGTCGCCCGGTTCGCCCTCGAAGTAGTAGGCGACTCTGTCGCCGGCTCCGGATGCCACGTGCCGGTCGACGCAGTTGACCGCGACGTTGAGGCGGCCGCCCGTGAACCACTCTGCCTTGGGAGGCTGGAGCGTGCCGTCCTCCTGCAGCGCCGGCTCCCACGTGTGGGCCGTGTGCCAGGACTCGTGCCAGTCGAGCCTGCGTGCGGCGGCCTCCCAGAACGCGATCGGGTCGGCCGCGGCATCCGCCCATGCCTCGGCGGTGACGTTGGCGCTCGCCGCAATGTGCTCCGGCGCGGGGTAGCTGCGGGTTTCAACGAGAAGCTCGCGAATGTTGGTGCTGGTGCTCACCCGCTCACGCTACGTGTACGCACAATCGGGCTCGAATCGGTCTGTCACACAACGCAACGCACGGCATAGGGTGTCCGCATGCTTGAGACAGTGCGCATCGGTGACCTCGAGTTCGACGTGCGGATGACCGGCCCCGACGACGGCACCCCGGTCGTGCTGCTGCACGGCTTTCCCGAGACCTCGCGCAGCTGGACCGGCGTTGCTGAGCAGCTCGCGGCCGACGGGATGCGCGTCATCGCGCCAGACCAGCGCGGCTACTCCCCGGGCGCCCGGCCCGTCGGCGCGCACGAGTACGACATCAAGGAGCTCGTGGCCGATGTGATCGGACTGCTGGATGCGCTCGGGCTCGAGTCCGTGCACCTCGCCGGCCACGACTGGGGTGCCTCGGTCGCGTGGGCGATGGCGGCGTGGCATCCGGATCGGGTCCGATCGCTCGTTGCGGTCTCGGTGCCGCACCCGGCGTCGCTCACGTGGGCGATCGACAACGACCCCGACCAGCAGCGGCGCTCGGACTACATCACGCTCTTCCGCGACCCGGGCAAGGCGGAGAAGACGCTGCTCAAGCTCAACGCGGCGGCGTTCCGCGCACTGTTCGGCACGCACATCGCGAAGGAGTCTGTCGACGAATACCTTGCCCACCTGAGCGAGCCGGGTGCCCTCCTCGCGGCTCTTAACTGGTACCGGGCGATGACGCGCGAGTTCGGCGAAATCCCCGCCGTCACGGTGCCGACGACGTACCTGTGGAGCACCAAGGACCCCGCGCTCGGCGAGGTCGCCGCTCGTCACTGCGAGAAGTTCGTCAGCGGTGACTACCGCCTGATCGTGCTCGACGGCGTCTCGCACTGGGTGCCAGAGGAGGCGCCCGCCGAGGTGGTCGCCGCGATCCGCAGCCGGGTCGCGGAGGTGCCACCGAATACGCTGCTGGGATGAGTTCTCACGCCTTCGACGACGCCGTCGCGCTCGAACCGCTCGGCGACGGACGCTTCCGCGGCCACACGCATCCCGCCTACGCCAACATGGTGGGCCCCTTCGGCGGCATCACGGCGGCGACCCTCCTCCGCGCGGTCGAACAGCACCCGGACGTGCTGGGCGCTCCCCTCTCCCTCACGGTCAACTTCGCCGGGCCGGTCGCCGACGGCGAGTTCGAGATCGAGGCGGTGCCCGTGCGCACCAACCGCTCGACCCAGCACTGGTCGCTGACCCTCACGCAGGGCGGCGCCATCGCCACGACCGCGACGGCCGTCTTCGGGGAACGTCGCGACACCTGGTCCGAGACCGAGACGCTGGCACCGGATGTCGCGGGGCCCGAGCAGCTCGAACAGCAGCGCATGCCCGACATCATCGTGTGGGCCCGCAACTACGAGATGCGCTTCGCCGACGGCATCATGACGCCCGGCGCCGGGCAGGCGAGCTCCTCCTCGACGCTGTGGATGCGGGATGCTCCGCCGCGGCCCCTCGACTTCGCCTCACTCGCGGCCCTCTGCGACGTCTTCTACCCGCGCATTTTCCTGCGCAGCGGCCAGATGACGCCCGCCGGCACGGTGACGCTCACGATCTACTTCCACGCCGACGCGCAGCAGCTCGTGGCGCAGGGTGACGCCCACCTGCTGGCGACCGCCCGCGGGCACCGCTTCAACGATGGCTACTTCGACCAGTCCGCGACGGTCTGGGGCCACGACGGGCACCTGCTCGCGAGCACGCACCAGCTCGTCTATTTCAAGTCCTGAGCGCGCTCACTCCACCCTCATCCCGCACGCTCACCCGCGTGAGATCCGAGAAATGCATGCTCCTGCGCCTCTCGAAGCTGCACTAAGCGGATCTCACGCTAAGGGATGAGCACTAGGCGGATCGGGTTGCCCTCCTTGTGCTCGAGCATCCGGATGGCCTCGTGCGCCTCGGCGAGCGGCACGCGTGCGCTGACCGAGCGGGAGAACTCAACGCGACCCTGCGCGACGAGCTTCACGAGCTGGTCGACGTGGTGGTCCTCCGAGCCGTAGTGACCCAGGATGCTCTTGCGCATGTGAGTGAACTTGTTGCTGTTCGCGATCGTGATGGGCGTGCCGCTCATGCCGACGAGCACGAGCTTGCCGCCCACGCCGAGCGAGGAGATCGCCTGTGCTCGCACGGCATCAACGCCCGCGAAGTCGAAGGCGACATTGAGGCCGGTGCCCCCCGTCGCATCCCGCAGCTTCTGGCGAAAGTCAGGGTCGCCCGAGTCGAGCACGACATCGGCCCCGAACTCGGCGGCGCGGCTGCGAGCCTCCGCGAGCGGGTCGATCGCGATGATGGGCGCGGCGCCCGCGAGGCGCAGCAGCTGCACGGCGTGCGCGCCGAGCCCGCCGACGCCCCACACGCCGACCGCCTGGCCGGGGCGCACCTGCGCCGTGTGGTCGATCGCGCTCCACGGCGTCGAGACCGCGTCGGGGATGATGGCGGCCTGCTCGAAGGGCATGTCGTCGGGGATCGCGACGAGGTTCTCCTGCGGCGCGACAAGGTACTCGGCCCAGCCGCCGTCGTAGTCGACACCCATCGTGTAGACCTCGGTGCCGCGGCTCATGCCCGCCTTGACGATGACGCGGTCGCCAGGCTGCCACCCCGCGACATCCGCCCCCAGGCTGTCGACCGTGCCCGCGACCTCGTGGCCGAGCGTGACGACATCGCCCTGCAGGAGCGAGGGGGTGAGGATGCCGTCGATGAGGTGCACGTCGGAGAGGCACACCCCGGCGGCACCCACCTTCACCAGCACCTCGCCCGCCGCAGGGGTGGGCACGGGGATGCGCTCGAGCGCGAATTCCCGGGTCGAGATCGTCAGGCGGCCAGCGAGCATCGTCTTCTCGGTCATGCGCCCATCCTGCCGAGCGGATGCTGCGGGGTGAACCTTTTCTCGGAAACCCACTGCATGGCGCCTCCCGCATGCAGGCCCCTCGTTCGCCCCCACGACTTTCAGAATTCAGGACCGCACACGGGCGACTGGCCGTTCCGGCCTGATCACCGTGCGGTCCTGAATTCTGAAAGCACTCGATGACGAACTGTTTCGCGGCTGCTCGCACTTTGCGTGACGGCGGCGCAGCATGGTGTCCCGAGCGAAAGGCCGAGCCCATGACCCGACAGATCCGTTTCAACGCCTTCGACATGAACTGTGTCGCCCACCAGGCATCCGGCCTGTGGCGTCACCCGCAGGACCGCTCGCGCGACTACAACAAGCTCAGCTACTGGACCGAGCTGGCCAAGCTTCTCGAGCGCGGCCGTTTCGACGGCATCTTCATCGCTGACGTCCTCGGCACCTACGACGTCTACGGCGGCAGCAATGAGGCGCCCATCAAGCACGGCGCGCAGGTTCCCGTCAACGACCCGCTCATGCTCGTCTCGGCGATGGCATCCGTCACGGAGCACCTCGGCTTCGGGGTGACCGCCGGAACGGCCTACGAGCATCCGTACCCCTTCGCGCGCCGCATGACGACGCTCGACCACCTCACGAACGGCCGCGTCGGCTGGAACGTCGTCACGGGCTACCTGCCGAGCGCCGCCCGCAACATGGGGCACGACGACCAGATGGAGCACGACGAGCGCTACGCCCACGCCGACGAATACCTCGAGGTGCTCTACAAGCTGTGGGAGGGCTCCTGGGAGGGTGACGCGGTCGTAGTCGACCGCGAGTCCGGCGTGTTCACCGACCCCTCGAAGGTGCACGACATCGGGCACGAGGGCAAGTACTTCACTGTGCCCGGCATCCACATCTCGGAGCCGTCGCCGCAGCGCACGCCCGTCATCTACCAGGCGGGTGCATCGCCCCGCGGCATCGAGTTCGCGGCGGGCAACGCGGAAGCCATCTTCGTGGCGGCACCGCACAAGACCGCCCTCAAGGAGACGGTCGGGCGCATCCGTGACGCCCTCGAGGCCGCCGGTCGCGACCGCCACTCCGCCCGCATCTACACGCTCCTGACAGTCGTGACGGATGCCACGCCCGAGGCCGCCCGTGCGAAGTACGAGGAATACCGTTCCTACGCGAGCCCCGAGGGCGCGCTCGTCTTCATGTCGGGATGGATGGGCGTCGACCTCTCGCAGTTCGACCTCGACGAGCCGATCGGCAATGTCAAGAGCAACGCAATCCAGTCGAGCCTCGAGAACGTGCGCCGCGCGGGCGAGGACGGTCGCGTGCGCACCCTCCGCGAGCTCGCCCTCGAGAACGCCATTGGCGGACTCGGGCCGACCATCGTCGGTTCGGGCGAGGAGATCGCCGACCAGCTGCAGGAGTGGGTCGAGGAGACGGATGTCGACGGCTTCAACCTCGCCTACGCCGTCACGCCCGGCACCTTCGAGGACATCGTCGAGCACGTGATCCCCGTGCTGCAGGCGCGCGGCGCGTACCCGACCGAGTACGTGGAGGGAACCCTGCGCAACAAGCTCTTCGGGGCGGGCGACGCGCTCCCCGAGTCGCACAAGGGTGCGGGCTACAAGGTCTCGGCGCGCGCCCTGGTGTGAGTTCGGCGCGCAAGCGCCGCTCTCGCGGATTACTGGGTTTCGGACAAATGATCGCGCCGCGGCGCAGTCATCCGTCCGAAACCCAGTCATCCGCGTCGCGGGCTGGGGCGCTCGCGGCGAGCACCCCAGCGGTGCGGTGAGAGACTTGACCGGTGTCAGGGGTCTTGGTGGGGTTCGCGATCATCGCGGCGATCATCGCCACCGGCTACGTGCTCGGGCGCATCCGCCTGCTCGGGCCGCACGCACCATACGTGCTCGCCCGCCTCGTCTACTTCGTGCTGGCGCCCTGCCTGCTGTTCACGATCCTCGCGACGACCCCCGTCGAGCGGCTCTTCTCCGCTGAGTTGGCGATCGCGGCGCTCGCCGCCGTCGCATCCATCACCCTCTTCGCGCTGGTCGCGCGGCTCGTGTGGAGACGCCCCGTGCCCGAGACGATCATCGGTTCCCTCTCGGCGGGCTACGTCAACGCCAACAACATCGGCATCCCGGTGGCGGCCTACGTGCTGGGGGATGCCGCGGCCTCCGCGCCCGTCATCCTGCTGCAGCTGCTCATCCTCGCGCCCATCGGCCTCGCCCTGCTCGACATGACCACGAAGGGTCGCGGCTCGTTCTGGGCCACGATCGGGCGCCCCCTGCGCAACCCCATCCTCATCGGTTCCGCGCTCGGCGTGCTCGTCTCGGTGACGGGGGTCAGTATCCCGGCACCCGTCATGGAACCGTTCCTCATCGTCGGCGCCGCGACCGTGCCGCTCATGCTGCTCAACTACGGCATCTCCCTGCATGGGCAGCGCGTCCTCGAACCGAAGTCGGGGCGGCGCGATGTGCTGCTCGCCACCGTGATCAAGCTCGTCGCCATGCCGCTCATCGCGTGGGCACTCGCCCGCTATGCCTTCGGCTTGGAGGGGCAGGAGCTCTTCGTCGCCGTCGGCCTTGCCGCGCTCCCGACGGCGCAGAACGTCTTCAACTACGCCCAGCTCCACGGCCGCGGTGTCATCGTCGCCCGCGACACGGTGCTCATCACGACGCTGGGAGCGCTGCCCGTGCTGCTGGTGATCGCGGCGCTCCTGAGCTAGAACATCATCGGTGAGCTAGAAGATCATCGGCCGGTCGTCGTCATCGCCCGCGAGTTCGAGGTCGACGACGACGGGCACGTGGTCGCTGGGGGCATCGCCCTTGCGCTCATCGCGGTGGATCGAGGCATCCGTCACCAGGTCGGCGAACTCCTCGTTGCCGAGGATGAAGTCGATGCGCAGGCCCTCGTTGCGGGGGAACTTGAGCTGCTTGTAGTCCCAGTAGGTGTAACCCTCGGGCACGATCGGCCGCACGACGTCACTGATGCCGACCGACTCGAAGGCGAAGAATGCCTCCCGCTCGGCGGGTGAGACGTGCGTCGTCACGCCGACCTGCAGCCCTGGGTCGCCCACGTCGGAGTCGAGCGGCGCAACGTTCCAGTCCCCCATGAGCGCGAGGGGAGTGCCCGGATGCTCGGCCATCCAGGCTTCGGATGCCTCACGCAGCCGCCCCAGCCAGTCCAGCTTGTAGACGTAGTGCGGGTCGGCGAGCGAGCGCCCGTTGGGAACGTAGAGGCTCCACAGGCGCAGGTCGTCGATCGTGACGCCGAGGGCGCGGGCCTCGAGCGGCTGGTCCGGTCCCTCGTGGCCCTTCAGGAAGCCGGGCTGGCCCGCGAAGGAGGTCTCGACGTCCGTCATGGGGAGCCGGCTCGCGAAGGCGACGCCGTTCCACTGGTTGAGGCCGTGCGCGATGATCTCGTAGCCAGCTTCCTCGAAGGCGGCGACGGGGAACTGCTCCGGCTTGCACTTGATCTCCTGCATGCCCAGCACGTCGATGTCTTCGCGCACGAGCCAGTCGACGACTCGGCCGTATCGGGTGCGGATGGAGTTGACGTTCCAGGTGGCGACACGCATGCCACCACGCTACCGGCCCCGTCGGCATCCCCAAATCAGGATCAAGGCTTTCCCAATTCAGGAGTTTCCTTTCCCAATTCAGGACCATATGCCGCTCTGGGCACATGGTCCTGAATTAGGAAAGTCGCAGGTAGGCGAGCTGGGTGGCGACGGATGCCTCGGCGGCGAAGCGCACGGCGGGATCCACGTCGGCATAGACGAGGTCGGTGACGGCCGAGACCTCGGCGGATGCGGCATCCGTCGACAGTTGCTGCAGTGCGTCCCGGATCTGCTGCAGCCGCTCGTGCCGGTGCTCGCGCAGTGCCCGGCATGCCGCCGCAAGATCGGGAAGCTCCGGGCCATGGGCGGGCAGCACGGGCACGGGTCCGATCGCCTCCAGCCGGTCGAGTGAGTCGAGGTAGGCGGCGAGGGAGCCATCGTCGTTCATGAGCACGGTCGTGCCGCGCCCGAGGATCGTGTCACCGGTGAGCACGCCGACCTGGCCAGCCGCCTCGACGACGAAGCTGAGCGAGTCGGCCGTGTGGCCGGGCGTCGCGAGCACGCGGATGCTCACCCCGTCCACTTCGATGACCTCGCCGTCGGCGAGCGGCTCGGCGTTGTGGCAGTGGCTCGGGTCGAGGGCGCGGACGGGCGCCCCGGTTCGCTCGCGGAGGCCCGGGATACCGGCCGTGTGGTCGGCGTGGTGGTGCGTGATGAGGATGAGTGCGACGCTGCCCGCCGCCGCGAGCGCGTCCAGGTGGCCGGCGTCGTCGGGCCCGGGGTCGACCACCACGAGTTCATCGGGGCGTCCCAGGAGGTAGCTGTTGGTGCCGTCGAGCGTCATCGGCCCAGGGTTCGGTGCCAGCACGGGCCTCACGAGGTCGCTGAACTGAGTGTCCATGGCGCGACCCTACAGCGGGAACTCCGTGATGCCGTAGCCGGCCTCCGCCGGAATGATGCTGACGCGCGTGCCGTCGGGCCGCGTCTCGGCGCGGGCGTGGACGGCGAAGCGGGGCCGCACTGCCGCCTGCCGGAGCGCATCCGTCGCCGTGCCGCTCTCCGCGAGCCGCAACAGGTTCGCGTAGGTGGGGAACATGATGTTCCGCTCGCCCTGCTCCGCGCGCCGGATGAGGGCAGTGGGCGTCGCCCACTCGACGTTGACCGCCTCGGTGCCGTCCGCCGTCGCGGTCTGGTTGCGCGGCGCGCGCGCGAGGAGGAAGTGGGTGTCGAAGCGCTTCGGGTTGGTGGGCGGGGTGATCCAGTGACCGAAGTGCACCACCTCGTCGAGGCGAAGCCGGCCGCCCGATTCGCGCACCGTGTCGATGAAGCGGGGCGCCGCGGCATCCGGTTGCTCGACATGCTCGCCGTCAGGGCGCTGCGCAAGAAGGAGGCCCGTCTCCTCGAAGGTCTCGCGGATGCCCGCGATACGGATGGCGCGCTCGAAGCGATCGAGGTGCTCGGCGCCCGTCACGAGCGGCAGCCACTCCTCGTCGCTGTCGTCGGGGTCGACGACGCCGCCCGGGAACACGATCGCCGACGCGAAGGTCGCGCCGGCGTGCCGCTGCACCGTCAGCACCTCAAAGGGGTCGTCACTGACGAGCAGGATCGTCGCGGCGAGCCGCAGTGCGGCATCCGTCGATCCGTCTCTCGTCACGACACCAACCTACGGTCTTTCCCAATTCAGGAGGTGCCTTTCACAATTCAGGACCGGGGCAGGCCCGGTCCTGAATTGTGTGAGCGGTCAGCGGCCGGCGAGGAGGTTGACGCCGAGCATCCCGAGCACGCCGAAGGCGATGCCCCACAGGATGATCGAGATCGTCTGCCAGAAGATGACGGCGCTGCGCGAGGCGCCCCAGCCGACCATCGCGCCCGAGGTGATCTGGCTTGGCAGCACGGTCTGGCCGAGGAGGCTGACGCCGGCGACGCCGAACTTGTCGAAGCGTTCCTTGAACTTCTGCTTGCGCGGGGTGAGCGGCTTCTCGTCTGAACCGCGGCGCTCGCGGATCTTCTTGAAGAGCAGCACGACGAGCACCATCGAGATCCAGTTGCCGACGACGGCCGCGATGATCGCGACGATGACGGGCACGCCCGCCAGCACGCCGACGAGCGCGCCGCCGTAGGACTCGACGAAGGGGATGGCGCTGATCAGGATCACCGCCGCCCACTGCCAGAACGGGTGTACGGACTCGGTGAACGCCTGGAGCGCGTCGATCACGGGTGGTGCCTTTCGTTGGGGGTGTGCCCCCACGGTATCCAGTGCGAAAAGCGCCGCACATCCACCCGATGGCCGACGCCGCTCGGGGGAGAGGAGCGTGGCTGTACACATTCATGCAATACGGCGGGAGTAGGGTCTGGCCATGCTGAAACTGGGTCTCAAGGCGTCCGCTGAGCAGTTCGCCCCGCGCGAGCTCGTCGAGTTGGGGGTGCTCGCGGAGCAGCGCGGATTCGACAGCGTCACGGTGAGCGACCACTTCCAACCGTGGCGCCACAAGGGTGGCCATGCGCCGTTCTCCCTCGCATGGATGACCGCCGTGGGCGAGCGCACGGAGCGCATCACGATCGGCACCTCCGTCATGACGCCGACGTTTCGCTATAACCCGGCCGTCGTCGCGCAGGCCTTCGCGACCATGGGGTGCCTCTATCCGGGGCGGATCTTCCTCGGTGTGGGAACGGGTGAGGCCCTCAACGAGATCGCGACGGGCTTCGATCGCGAGTGGCCCGAGTTCAAGGAGCGTTTCGCGCGCCTGCGCGAGGCGGTCGACCTCATGCGACAGCTGTGGGTCGGTGACCGCGTCGACTTCGAGGGCGAGTACTACCGCACGGTGGGCGCCTCCATCTATGACGTGCCGGATGGCGGCATCCCCGTCTATGTCGCGGCGGGCGGCCCCCTCGTGGCTCGCTATGCGGGCCGGGCCGGCGACGGCTTCATCTGCACTTCGGGCAAGGGCATGGAGCTCTACACCGACTCCCTCCTGCCGGCCGTTGCCGAGGGTGCCGCGAAGGCCGGCCGCAGCGTGGACGAGATCGACCGGATGATCGAGATCAAGCTCTCCTACGACACCGACGCGGATGCCGCGCTGGAGAACACGCGCTTCTGGGCGCCGCTCTCGCTCACGCCCGAGCAGAAGCACTCGATCGATGACCCCATGGAGATGGAGGCGGCGGCGGATGCCCTGCCGATCGAGCAGGTCGCGAAGCGTTGGATCGTCTCGAACGACCCCGAGGAGGTCGTCGAGCAGGTGCGTCCCTACGTGGAGGCGGGGCTCAACCATCTTGTGTTCCACGGGCCCGGCCATGACCAGCGCCGCTTCGTGGAGCTCTTCGAGCGTGATCTCGCGCCGCGGATCCGCGATCTCGCGTGAGCCCCGCGCGAATTCCGGGCACTGAGAGGTCGACTTCGTCAACCCCCGCGCGATGCAATACTTTGATCGGCGGCACAGAAACTGTGTACGCAGGGACGCCCACAGCCGAGACATCCCACAGATGATCAGGTGCTGCATCGCGGGACGGGTAGTTTTGTATCCGGAGATGCCCCTGGGGTGACGACGACAAGGAGATATCAGTGAAGATTGCCGTGCTCATCAAGCAGGTGCCTGACACGTATGGCGAGCGCAAGCTGACGCCAGAGGGTTTGGTTGACCGCGACGCTAGTGACGCGATCATCGACGAGATCAGCGAGCGCGCGATCGAGGTGGCGCTGCAGCAGAAGGATGCTGACAAGAGCGTCGAGGTCGTTGTCGTCTCGATGGGTCCGGCTGAGGCGAAGGATGCCCTCCGCAAGGCACTGTCGATGGGTGCCGACTCGGCCATCCACGTGCTCGACGACGCGCTCGTCGCATCCGACACCGGTTGGACGGCCACGACGCTGGCTGCGGCTATCCGCCACATCGGCGGTGTCGACCTGATCGTCGCCGGTGACTCCTCGACCGACGGCCGCGGCGGTGTCGTCCCCGCGATGATCGCCGAGCACCTCGGCATCTCGTGCCTCAACGGTGTCGACAGCCTCACGATCGGCTCCGACGTGAGCGGTTCGCAAGCGACCGAGTCCGGCACCCGTGCCGTGCACGCTCCGCTGCCGGCGATCGTCTCGATCACCGAGAGCGCCGACGAGGCTCGCTTCCCCAACTTCAAGGGCATCATGACGGCCAAGCGCAAGCCGCTGACCGTGGTCTCCCTCTCCGAGCTCGGTGTCGACCCGTCGTTCCCGGGCCTTGCTCGCTCGGTCGTCGTGAGCACCTCCGAGCGTCCCGCGCGCGCCGCTGGCCGCAAGGTCGTCGACGAGGGCCAGGCCGCCGAAGAGCTCGTCGAATTCCTCGCCGCCCAGCGCCTGATCTAGTCACGACCTCATCTAAGGAGTATGCAGATGTCGAACATCCTCGCTTTCATCGAGGTCTCCACCACTGGCGAGATCCGTGGTTCCGCCCAGATGCTGCTGAAGGCAGCCGCCGACATGGGCACGCCCGTCGCGGTTGTCGCGGTTGCGCCCGGCACGGGTGCCGGCCTCGTCGAGCAGCTGGGCAGCCTCGGCGCCCAGCAGGTCTACGTCGCTGAGACGGATGCCGCGACCACGACCGTCGCAGCCGGCCAGGTTGCCGCGCTCGAGGCCGCTGTCGCCGAGTTCAGCCCCGCCGCCGTGCTCGCCGCGCACTCGCCTGACGGTCGCGAGATCGCCGGACGCCTCGCGGTGCGCACCAAGGGCGCCCTCCTCGTCGACGCGGTGGGCGTGACGGCTGACGGTGACCGGGTCGTCGCGACCCACTCCGTCTTCGGTGGCGCCTACACGGTCGAGGCAACGGTCGAGGGCGGCCTGCCTATCGTCACGCTTCGCCTCGGCGCGATCGACGGCCAGGCTGCTGCCGGCTCGGCGACGGCGCAGACCGCGCAGGTCACGCCCGACACGAGCGTCGCGGCCACGATCGACTCCGTCAACGACGAGACCGTCACCTCCACCCGTCCCGAGCTGCGCGGTGCGCAGAAGATCGTCTCGGGTGGTCGCGGCCTCGGCTCGAAGGAGAACTTCGTGCTCGTCGAGCAGCTCGCCGACGCCCTCGGCGCAGCCGTGGGTGCCTCGCGTGCCGCGGTCGACGCCGGCTACGTGCCGCACTCCTACCAGGTGGGCCAGACCGGCATCACGGTCTCCCCGCAGCTCTACATCGCCCTCGGCATCTCGGGCGCGATCCAGCACCGCGCGGGTATGCAGACGGCCAAGACGATCGTCGCGATCAACAAGGACGAGGACTCGCCCATCTTCGAGATCGCCGACTTCGGCATCGTCGGTGACGTCTTCGAGGTCGTTCCGAAGGTCATCGAGGCGATCGAGGCTCGCGGCAAGTGAGTACCTCCACCTCCAAGGCGACGCCGTCCAAGAAGGGTGGGAACCGCAGCAAGTGGTTCCCGCTCGTCTGGGTCATCCCGGTCGCCGTCGTGCTGCTGGCCGCCGCTGTGCTCGGCGCCCAGTGGCTGCGCACCCTGCCCGAGGTCCAGTCGTTCTTGAGCGACTACCCCGGCCATGTCGAACGCGATGAGGCCCAGGGCTTCCCCGTGTGGGTGCAGTGGTCGCACCTGTTCAACATCCTGCTGATCGTGCTGATCATCCGCTCCGGATGGCACGTGCGCACGCGGCAGCGCCCGCCAGCACACTGGACCCGCAACAACACGGGCCTGATCAAGACCAAGGGCAAGCCGACCAAGATCAGCCTCGATCTGTGGCTGCACCTGAGCCTCGACGCCCTCTGGGTGATCAACGGCCTCGTGTTCTACATCATGCTGTTCGCCACCGGCCAGTGGCAGCGCATCGTGCCGGCGTCGTGGGAGCACATCCCCAACGCGCTGTCCGCTGGGCTTCAGTATGCGTCGCTGGACTGGCCGCACGAGAACTCGTGGGTGTCGTACAACAGCCTGCAGATCATCGCCTACTTCGTGACTGTCTTCATCGCGGCGCCGCTGGCGATCGCGACGGGCATCCGGATGTCGGGCGCGTGGCCGAAGGATGCGGCGATCAACAAGGTCTACCCGGTCGAGGTCGCCCGCGCCATCCACTTCCCCGTCATGCTCTACTTCGTGGTGTTCATCATCGCGCACGTCACGCTCGTCTTCACGACGGGTGCCCTGCGCAACCTGAACCACATGTTCGGTGGACGCAACGAGGAGTCCTGGTTCGGCTTCGGAATGTTCGCCATCACCATGGTCGTGCTGATCGCACTGTGGTTCGCCGCACGACCGCTCATCCTGCGCCCGATCGCCAACCTCATGGGCAAGGTCAGCAAATAACCTCTGGAGGTCCCCGCCGTGGCTGTACCCGCGCTTTCCCGCCGCGACCTGGACTTCCTGCTCTACGAGTGGCTTGACGTCGAACGTCTCACGGAGCGCCCGCGCTTTGCGGAGCACTCCCGTGAGACGTTCGACGCGGTCCTCGACCTGAGCGCCGACGTGGCGACGAAGCACTTCGCGCCACACAACAAGAAGTCCGACGCCAACGAGCCCGTCATGGCGGAGGACGGTACCGTCACCCTCGTGCCGGAGATCGCCGAGGGCCTCGCGGCCTTCACCGAGTCGGGCCTCTTCGCCGCCTCCTTCGACGAGGAGATCGGCGGCCTCCAGCTGCCCATGTCGGTTATGCGGGCATGCATGGCCTGGTTCCAGGCGGCGAACGCGAGCACCTCCAACTACGCCTTCCTCACGATCGGCAATGCGCACTGCATCGTGGCGCACGGGTCCGAGGAACAGGTCGACGAGTGGGTGCAGCCCATGCTCGAGGGTCGCTACTTCGGCACCATGGCGCTCTCGGAGCCGCAGGCAGGCTCGTCGCTCGCCGACATCACGACCATGGCGGTGCCCCAGGACGACGGCACTTTCCGCCTGACGGGCACCAAGATGTGGATCTCGGGCGGCGATCACGAGCTGAGCGAGAACATCGTGCACCTCGTGCTCGCGAAGACACCCGGGGCTCCCGCGGGCGTGAAGGGAATCTCGCTCTTCATCGTGCCCAAGTACCTCCACGCATCCGATGGTTCGATCGGCGAGCGCAACGACGTGGTGCTCGCGGGACTCAACCACAAGATGGGCCAGCGCGGCACGACCAACACCCTCCTGAACTTCGGCGAGGGCAAGCACACGCCGGGCGGCTCCGCCGGCGCCGTGGGCTACCTGCTCGGGGAGCTGCACAGCGGACTCGCCTACATGTTCCACATGATGAACGAGGCGCGCATCGGGGTCGGGATGCTCGCGACATCCCTCGGCTATGTCGGCTACCGGCAGGCGCTCGACTACGCGAAGGTGCGCACGCAGGGCCGCGCGCTCGGTGTCAAAGACCCGAGCACGCCACCGGTGCCGCTCATCGAGCACGCCGACGTGCGACGGATGCTGCTCGAGCAGAAGGCCTACGTCGAGGGCGGCATGGCGCTCGGGCTCTACTGCTCCACGCTCGTCGATGAGGAGCAGACGGCGGAGAGCGAGGAGGAGCGCACGCAGGCGACCCTGCTGCTCGACATCCTCACGCCGATCGCGAAGAGCTGGCCCTCGCAGTGGGCGCTGCGCGCAAACGAACTCGCCATCCAGGTGCACGGCGGCTACGGCTACACGCGCGACTTCGACGTCGAGCAGTTCTACCGCGACAACCGGCTGAACCCCATCCATGAGGGAACCCACGGCGTGCAGGGCCTCGACCTGCTCGGCCGCAAGGTCACGATGAAGGGTGGCGCGGCACTTGCGCTGCTGCTCGGCCGCATCAACGAGACCGCGGCGCGAGCAATCGAGGCCGGCGGCGAGGCTGCAGAACAGGGGCGGATGCTGCAGGCCGCCGCCGCCCGCATCCAGCAGAGCACCGAGCGGCTGTGGGGTCAGGGTGACCCGGCCGTCGCACTCGCCAACTCATCCGTCTACCTCGAAGCGGTCGGGCACGTCGTGGTCGCGTGGCTGTGGCTCGACCAGGCGCTCGCGACCGGCGACAAGGTTGGCGAGTTCTACGACGGCAAGCGGCGCGCGGCATCCTTCTTCTTCGCGTGGGAGCTGCCCAAGACGGGGCCGCAGTTCGACCTGCTCGACAGCCTCAACCGCGACACCCTCGACATGGAGCCCGGCTGGTTCTGAGCCAGTACTCAACCCACCGGGCGGCGCACCCGCAGCACCGTGTCGGCGATCGTCATCCGCGTGCCCTTCCAGGTCATTGTGCGTTCGAAGATCCCGTTGGTCTCGACGGCCCAGTCGGCTGGAAGCGCCAGCGAGGTAAGCACTTCATCAGCCGTCGGCGGGACCTCGTGATCGTGCTTCCCGTCGGCCATGCCGGGCGGCGGGGCGCCGTGTCCGACGATGAGAAGGCGGCCGCCCGGCGCCACCGCAGCCACCGCGCGGCGGAGGATCTCCTCGCGCGGGAGCTCGACGGGCGAGTGGAGGAACGCCGCCGTCACGAGGTCGAACTCGGCACTCGGATGCCACTGCGCCAGGTCGGCCTGCAGCCACGTCACGCGGTGCGAGAGTCCGCGAAGCTGTGCTTCCTCGGCGGCGACCGCAAGGGCATTGGCGGAGATGTCGATCGCGGCCACGGTCCAGCCGTGACTCGCGAGCCACAGGGCGTCGCCGCCTTCGCCGCTGCCGAGTTCGAGGGCGGTGCCGGCAGGGAGGCCGGCCACCTCGTGTTCGACGGCGGCATTCACGCGACCGCTCCACATCCGCCCGCTCTCGCCGCGGTGACTGACGTAGCGCTCCTCCCAGAGTGCGGCGGGGTCGTGCCCGTGCCCGGTCATGCCGCACCCGCCTCGACGACGCGAGCGGATGCCGCGGCGACCTCTTCCGCGATGATCTCGCCGTTGATCGCGAGTGCCGCCGTCGCGCCGGACCCCGCGGCGATGGGAACGAGGGCCGCAGGGTTGCCCGTGTTGCCGACCGCCCACACGCCGTCGACACTCGTCTTGCCGGTCGCGTCGACCGTGGCCCAGGGCCCGAAGGGGGTCTCGGTGCGGGCCGCGCCGAGCTGCCGCAGCGGTGCGTCGAGGGGCACGGGCGTGGGCTCCGCGAACACGACGTCGAGCGGCGCCACCGTGCCGTCGGCGAGCTCGAGCCCGGTCAGCGTGTCGCCCTCCGTGACGAGGCGGACGACCGCGCGGTGCTCCAATCGGATGCCGCGGGCCTCGAGCACGTGCCGCTCGGCCGCCGGGATGTCGCCGGCAAGCGCCGTGAACACGGTCACGTCGTTCGAGTAGGGGCGAAGCATGTGCGCTTTGTGCAGGCCCATGACGGATGCGGCGAGCACCCCGATCGCGCGCCCCCTTGCCTCGTAGCCGTCGCAGTAGGGGCACGCGACGACGCCGCGTCCCCACTGCTCGGCGAGGCCCGGGATGTCGGGGAGTTCGTCGCGGGCGCCTGTCGCGACGACAAGGCGGCGGGCCGTCATCCGTGTGCCGAGGTCGGTCACGACCTCGAAGCCCTCGGCGACGGCGCGGGTCTCGATGACGCGCGCGTGCTCGATCACGCCGTCGGCGTCCCGCACTTCGCGGTATCCGTCTGCGACGAGTTGGAGGGGCGAGTAGCCGTCGCGGCTGAGCACCCCGTGCATCCGGGGCGCGAACCTGTTGCGGGGTTCCTGCGCGTCGAGCACGAGCACGCGGCGGCGGGCCCGGGCGAGGATGAGTGCCGCGCTGAGGCCGGCGGTGCCGCCGCCGATGACGATGACGTCCCACGGCTCGGAACCTGGCCGGCTCGTCGGTGGTGAGGAGAGTTGTCCGTTCATGGTTCCAGCGTGCGGCGTGCTAGCTTGACTGGCAACTATCCGTGCTGAATTGGCAAGAAGGGGAGGCCATGCCCGAGAACTCCGTCAAGCTCGTGGGGCCGCGACTCAAGAGCTGGCGCGAGAAGCGCAGCATGACGCTCGCCGAACTGTCGCGCATCACCGGCATCTCCGCCAGCACGCTGTCGCGGCTCGAGGCAGGCAAGCGCGCGCCCAACCTCGAGCTCGTCGTGCCCATCGCGCGAGCCCTTCGCCTCGAGCTGGACGACATCGTTCCGCAGGCCGCACCCGACCCCCGGGTGGCCCGCACGAAGAAGCGAGTGGGCGAGATCCAATACGAGACGCTCTCGCCCGAGTCGAGCCCCGTGCAGACCTACAAGGTCACCCTCCCGGCCAACCCGGATGGCGCGACGGCCGTGCCGGATCCGCGGGTGCACGATGGCCACGAGTGGCTCTATGTGCTCTCGGGGAGGCTGCGCCTCGTGCTGGGCGACCAGGAGGTCACGCTCGGCCCGGGCGAGGCTGCGGAGTTCGACACGCGGCTCCCGCACTGGCTCTCGGCGACGGGCGCCGGGCCCGTCGAGATGCTGTCGATCTTCAGCAAGGAGGGCAAGCGCATCCACCTGCGTGCCCGCCCTGCGGCGAAGTAGCCCGGGGGCTGGCAGGATTCACCTATGACTCGCGCGCGCATCGGATACGCCGCCATGCTGGAACAGTTCGCGCCCTCCGAGGCGGTCGCGCTCGCCGCGCACGCCGAGGCGCACGGCTTCTCGGGGGTCATCGCCGCAGACCACTTCCAGCCGTGGGTGCCCGCGCAGGGTGAGTCATCCTTCGTGTGGAGCGTGCTCTCCGCGCTCGGGGAGCGCACCGAGGGCAGCTTCGGACCCGTGACCTCGCCGACCTTCCGGATGCACCCGGCCGCCGTGGCGCAGGCATCCGCGACCCTCGCAAGCATGTACCCGGGACGGCACTGGCTCGGCGTGGGCTCGGGCGAGGCACTCAACGAGCACGTCGTCGGCCAGTACTGGCCCGAGGCGCCCGAACGCATCGACCGGATGTTCGAGGCTGTCGAGGTCATCGGCAAGCTCTTCGCAGGTTCGCTCGCGGGCCGTGACGTGCGGCACAGCGGCACGCACTTCCGCCTCGAGTCGGCGCGCCTGTGGACCATGCCCGAGGTCGCGCCCCAGGTGCTCGTCGCGACATCCGGACCCGTGACCGCGAAGCGCGCGGGACGGGTCGCCGACGGCATCATCACGACCAATGCGCCGCTCGAGAAGCTCGAGCAGCTGCTGCGCCGCTTCGAGGAGGGGGCCCGCGCGGTCGGCCGGGACGCGACATCCGCCCCGCGCGTGCTGCGCCTGCACCTCAGCTGGGCCGACACCGACGAGCAGGCCATGGCGAACGCGCTGCGGGAGTGGCCCAACGGCGCCATGCGGTTCTCGCAGGCCGACGTGCGGTCGCCCTACGAGTTCGAGCAGCTGGCCAGGCTCGTGCGGCCAGAGCACTTCGAGGGGCGGATGCTCGTGAGCGCCGACCTCGACGCCCACCGCGAGCACATCCAGCGTCACCTCGACCTCGGGTTCACTCACATCCACCTGCACAACGTGGGTCGCAACCAGCGCGAGTGGATCGAGGCCTTCGGGCGCGATGTGCTGCCGAAGTTGGTGGCGTGATGGGGCTCGTTCCAGGACTCGCGGTCCTCGGCGTGGCGGGCATCCCCGAGGTCCGGCCCGGCGACGACATTGCGGCGCTCATCCTCGCGGCAGGCGCCGAACTGGAGCACGGCGACATCCTCGCCGTGACGAGCAAGGTCGTGTCGAAGGCCGAGGGGCGCATCGTCGCGGCGGCCGACCGAGAGCAGGCGATTACTGACGAGACCGTGCGCGTGGTGGCATCCCGCGAGCATCCCGGCGGCGTCACCCGCATCGTCGAGAACCGGCAGGGCCTCGTGATGGCGGCGGCCGGCGTCGACTCGAGTAACACGGATGACGGCACCGTGCTGCTGCTCCCCGAGGATCCGGATGCCTCGGCCCGCGCACTCTGCGCCGCGCTCCGCCGCGCGACCGGCCTGCGCCTCGGCGTCATCATCACCGACACGGCGGGGCGTCCCTGGCGGCAGGGACAGACCGACATCGCGATCGGTGCGGCGGGGGTGCGGGTCATCGACGACCTGCGGGGCGCCACGGATGCCGCGGGGCGGCCGCTCACCGTCACGGCGGCGGCGATCGGGGATGAGGTGGCTGCGGCATCCGACCTCGTCAAGGGCAAGACCAGCGGCATGCCCGTCGCGGTCGTGCGGGGACTCGGCCGCTACGTCACCGAGCTCGACGCGCCGGGCGCGCGATCCCTGCAGCGGCACGGCGACGCCGACATGTTCAGCCTGGGGACTGCGGAGGCACGGGCGGAAGGCTACGAGGCGGGGCGGGCCTCGCTACTCAAGCCGCCGCCGTCGGCGTAGCGTGGGGGCATGCCACTCAGCGGAGACTACGAACCCAGCACATCGAAGCGCACCGCCGACCAGGTTGCCCTCTATGAGCGCTCCGGCGGCACGGAGGGCACGACCCTCGGCGGCAGGCCGGTCGTGATCGTCACGTCCGTCGGCGCGAAGTCGGGCAAGCTGCGCAAGATCGCGCTCATGCGGGTCGAACACGAGGGCGAGTATGCGCTCGTCGCCTCGATGGGCGGGGCGCCGAAGCATCCGGTCTGGTACTACAACCTCGTCAAGGAGCCGCACATCGAGCTTCAGGACGGCGCCGAGCGCGCCGACTACGAGGTGCGGATCGTGGAGGGCGAGGAGAAGGCGGCGTGGTGGGAGCGGGCCGTCGAGGCGTTTCCGCCCTACGCGGAGTACCAGCAGCGCACGGAGCGGGAGATCCCGGTGTTCGTGGCGCGGCGCATCGCAGGGTAGCAAGCCCATGGTTGCCGAGCGATGTGCGGGTTTGGTGGCGATGCGCGGGCTCTAGCGTGCGCATCGCCACCAAACCCGCACATCGTCGGCGGCTCACTACACGTCGTCGGGCGTCGCCTCGTGGTGCGGGGCGCCGTGCGTGCGGCGGTCCTCCTTCATCTCCGCCTCGAAGAGGTGGCGTCGGCCGCCTGCGAGCTGGTCGCGGGCATCCTTCTCCACCTGCTTAAAGGCGGCGTAGTAGTTGTCGTCGTAGTCCTCGACGATCTGGAACGTCCAGCGACCGCCGACGACGTTGCGGCCCACGATCTCGCGGTCGATGCGCTCGGCGAGCTCGTCGTGCCCGGCCTTGCGGAGCGCCTCGACCGCGTCGCCGAGGTGCAGGTCGGCCGTGCCGGTCAGCCGGTGGAAGCCGTACAGCAGCCCCCGCGCATGCTCGACGACCTCGAGCGCCTCCGACAGTTTGCCGAGTGCCTCGACGGTCGCGTCGTCGAGTCCGTCTGGGCGCTGGTGGGCGGCATCCGGTCCGTCATGCGTCTCACTCATGCCCCGGATGTTGCCCCCGCCGCCCGAGAATTCGCCCAGTTGCGTGAGCCGGTCTTGAGTGAGATCCGACAAGTGCACCTTCCCGACGGCGCGGAAGGTGCACTTGTCGGATCTCACGCGAGGAGAAGGGAGGGGATGGGGGCGACTAGGAGAAGACGATGACCGGATGCCCCGTGCGCGGGTTGGTGAGCACGTCGCAGTCCACGCCGTAGACGGCGCTGATGGTGGCGGGCTGCAGCACCTCGGCGGGGGTGCCGGCGGCCACGAGGCATCCGTCGTCGAGGAGCAGGATGCGGTCGCAGTGGGCGGCCGCGAGCGTGAGGTCGTGGAGCGCCATGACGGCCGTGACGCCGAGCCCGCGCACCTGCCGCAGGAGCGACAGTTGGGCGTGCACGTCGAGGTGGTTGGTGGGTTCGTCGAGCAGGAGCACGCCCGGCTCCTGGGCGAGGGCCCGGGCGACCTGCACGCGCTGCTGCTGGCCGCCGCTCAGGGTGTGCCAGTGGCGCTCGGCGATATCGGTCGCGCCCGCGGCGGCGAGGGCGGCGTCGACCGAGGGGGCATCGGTGGGGCTGAGGAGTCCGCGGCGGTGCGGGATGCGGCCGAGCTGCACGACTTCACGGGCGGTCAGGTCGGTCGAGGGGGTGGCGTTCTGTTCGAGGAGGGCGATGCGGCGGGCGCGCTCGCGGCGCGGGAGGGCGGCGAGGTCGGTTCCGTCGATTGCGACCGTGCCGGCATCCGGGGCCGTGATGCCGCCGATGATCCGTAGGAGTGTGGACTTGCCGGCGCCGTTGGGGCCGAGCAGGCCCGTCACGAGGCCGCTGGGGGCACTCGCCGTGATGTCGCGCAGGATCGGACGGCCGTCGATCGAGACGGAGACGCCGCTGAGCTCGAGCCCCGCAAGCCGGACCCGTGTCGTCACGCCCATGTTGCCCCCCTCTTCCGCACGAAGAGCAGCACGAACACGGGCACGCCGATGACGGCGGTGATGATGCCGACGGGCAGCTCCCGCGGGTCGAAGACGGTGCGGGCGAGGGTGTCGGCGATGACGAGGAAGAGGGCGCCGGCGACGACCGTGAGGGGGAGCATCCGTGCGTGCCCCGGACCCGTCACGCTGCGCACGACGTGAGGAAGGATGAGCCCGACGAACCCGATTGCCCCGCTCACCGCGACCATCGCGCCGGTGAGGAGCGCGACGCCCGTGAGCAGCAGCCAGCGGGTGGCCTCGACGTTGATGCCGAGGGACGCGGCGGCCGTGTCACCGAAGGTGAAGGCATCGAGCCGGGGGGCGGCGAGTACGAGCGCGGTACCCACGACGGCGAGGGCAATGCCCGAGATGGCGACGGTCGACCAGTCGCTGCCCGCGAGGGACCCGAGCAGCCAGTTGAGAATCTCGCGGTAGGAGTCCCCCTTCGCCGACCAGAAGATGATGAAGGATGTCGCGGCGCCAGCCAGCTGGGCGATCGCGAGCCCGGCCAGCACGGCGCGTCCCGGCGTGATCGCCCCTCCTGCCCGTGCGATTGCGAGGGACGCGACGAGCGCGAGGAGGGCGCCCGCGAAGGCGGCGGGGGGCAGCATGATGCCGACCCCGAGGATCAGCACGGCGACCGCGCCGAGGGAGGCGCCCGAGGAGAGCCCGAGCAGGTAGGGGTCGGCGAGGGGGTTGCGGGTGACGCTCTGCATGACGGCGCCGCTCAGGGCGAGCCCGGCACCGACGGCGGCGGCCGTCAGCACGCGCGGCAGACGCAGCTCCCACACGATCGTGTCGGTCAGGGGCGGCACGGCGGCGACGGGGAGGCCCAGGTGCCCGGCGACGCTCGCGAGCACATCACCGACGCGGATGTCGGCGGGCCCGATCGTGATGGCGACGCAGCAGACGATGAGGAGGGCCACGATCGTGCCGAGGAGCGCGGCCGCGTGGGATACGCGGCGGCGGGGGCCGCGCATCCGCTTCTCCGCCTGCGGGCGGGTGTCGAGGGCTACCAGCCGAGCCCCCTGAGCTGTTCGATGGCGGATGCCGCGGCCTCCACATTGCGGATGCCCGCCTCGGTCGCGGCGAACGGCAGCACGACGTAGCGGCCCTCGCGCACGGCCTCAAGGGAGGCGGTCGCGGGATGCCCCTCGAGCACGTCGATCTTGGATTCGGCGGTGTTCCAGGCGGAGTCGACGAGCACGATCATGTCGGGGTCGTGGGCGACGACGGTCTCCCAGCTGACGGAGCTCCACGTGTCGTCGAGGGAGGAGAAGATGTTGTCGAGCCCCGCCGCATCCATGATCATCTGCGGAGCACCGATGCCAGCGCCGACGTAGGGGGTGTCCCGACCGCTCGAGTACCAGAGGGCGGTCGGGGCGTCGTCGACGGGGCGAAGCGCCGCGAGTGCCGCACGCTGTTCGGCCAGGAGCTCGGTCGCGGCGCCCTGCGCGTCGAAGATGAGGCCCGCCTCGGTGATGCTGTCGAAGACCGTCTCGAAGGTCAGAGGCCGCGGCATGTGGGCCTCGCCCTTGCACGCGGGTGGCGCGACGTAGCTCGCGATGCCGAACTGCGCCAGCCGGTCGCGCTCGCCGGCGCCCTCGACACTGAAGTTCGACTCCCAGCCGGCGTAGACGAGATCGGGCTCGAGGGCGAGCACGGCCTCCTGCCCGGGCACCGAGTCGCTCAGCACCTCGACCTCGGCACCGTCCGGGAGGGGCCCGTCGAGCGCGGAGGCGCCGACGATCCGGTCTCCCAGACCGAGCGCGAGCAGCAGCTCGGTCGTGCTCGACTTGATCGTGACGACGCGCTCCGGCGGGCCGTCGAGCGTGAGCTCGAAGCCGCAGTTGTCGACCGTGAGGGGGTAGGCGGCGGCTGGCGCGGGCGCAGCATCCACGTCATCCGCAATGGATCCGGCGGTGCATCCCGCGAGCAGGAGGAGCACTGCGGATGCGGCGGCGAGGGTCGCGGGGCGACTGCGAGTTGTCATGATGGTCGGCCTCGATCGGGAGCGGCCCGGGCGCGGTTGCGCGAGGGCTTCGTGGAGGCACGCCGACATGGGCGTGCGGGCACGGCATGACGCCGATCGACAGTCCGCCCAATGCCCGGACGGCTCGACCCGGTCACAGCCGACCGGGGGTCTGCCAGCAGACTACGCCCATCTGGCACCCGGCGCGCGGTCTGCGGCTGATCTCGGTGCGGCGGTCGCGGCGAGGGCGGCGGCGATCTCGCGCACCTCGCCGCGGATCGCGCCGACGGTGACGCGCACGTGGGGTTGCTGGTTCTCGTCGACGGCGAGAAAGGGCGTGCCTCCCGCGACCCGGATTCCGGATGCCGCGAGCTGGAGCATCGCCTCATGCTCGTCCTCGACGGCAAGCCAGGTGTTGATGCCGTCGGCGGGGCCCGTGGTCACCCCGAGCTGGCTGAGGGCCTCGGCGAGTTCGTGCTGCCGGGTGGCGTATTCGTCGCGGGCGCGCGCCACCTGGGCGACGCTGCGCTCGTCGACGAGGAGGTCGTGGAGGATGGTCTGCAGCATGCGGCTCGTCCAGCCGGGCCCGAGCATCCGTCGAGCGACGACACGGTTCACGAGGGCGGCGGAGCCGCCGAGTGCCGCGATCCGCAGGTCGGGCCCGTGGGACTTGGAGTAGCTGCGCACGTGCAGCACCCGCTCGGGCAGCCACTGGCCGATGCTGACGTCGTCGGCCGTGCTGATCTGTCCTGAGTGGTCGTCTTCGATCACGATCGTCTTGGCCGCCCGCGGGTCGTCCTGCAGCATCCGCGCGAGCTGCTCGGCGCGGGCGGCGGTCATGGATGCGCCCGTGGGGTTGTGTGCCCTCGGCTGGAGGATGACGGCCGAGGGGCCCTTGGCGAGGGCGGCCGCGAAGGCGCTCGGCTCGAGGCCGTGCTGGTCCACGGGCACGGGCAGGCGCTCGACGCCGAGTTGGTCGAGCAGGTCGTAGAACGGCGGGAAGGTGGGGTTCTCGATGATGACCCGGTCGCCGAAGCGCACGACCTCGTCGAGGCTGCGGGAGATCGCGTCGAGGGCACCGTTGACGACCGTGATGGAGTCGACGGGATACGGCCACGATTCCTGCAGCACGTCCAGGAGCCCGGGGATGACGGGAAGGTCCTGGTAGCTGGAGGTGACGGCGCGTTCCGAGATGCGGGAGAGCGCCGGGCCGAGGGCTGGGAGGAGCTCCGGGTCCGGGATGCCGCGGGAGAGGTCGATCCGGGAGTCGACCCGTCGTCCCGCCATGACCTTGCTGCGGGCGGGCAGCCACTCCTGGGCGCGCTCCGACACGAAGGTGCCGCTGCGTCCCCGCGACACGATGAGGCCCGCGGCACTGACGGCCTGCCAGGCGTGGCTGACGGTGGCGGGGCTCACTCCGAGGTCGCCCGCGAGCTGGCGCACGGTGGGGAGCCGGGCGCCGGGGGCGAGGCGACCCGAGCTGATGAGCCTGCCGAGCGCGGCCGAGATGCCCGCGGGCGTCGGCTCATCGATCTCGTCGACCAGAGGATTCATGGGTCAACCTTGGCCAATCTCTTGCCCCTGGGGGGATTGCTCGTCAGGATGATTAACGAATGCGTCACCCAGAGAAACACAACAGAAATGTTTACGTCGAAGAATAACAAAACCGGACGACGTGGTCCTGGTTTTTCGACTCAGTAGCTCGGTGCCTGCGTAGTTGGTGGGCCCGACCCGTTTCGTGGAGGTTCACCTTGACCGTAGTTCGAGCCGCCATCACCCAGACCACCTGGACCGGCGACAAAGAATCCATGCTCGACAAGCACGAGCAGTTCGCGCGGGATGCCGCGGCCGAGGGAGCGCAGATCATCTGCTTCCAAGAGCTCTTCTACGGCCCGTACTTCGGCATCACCGAAGACAAGAAGTACTACCGCTACGCGGAGCCGGCCGATGGCCCCATCGTGCAGCGCTTCGCCGCGCTCGCGAAGGAGCTCGGCCTCGTCATGGTCCTCCCCATCTATGAGGAGGACATCACGGGCGTCTACTACAACACCGCCGTTGTGGTCGACGCCGACGGCACGATCCTCGGCAAGTACCGCAAGCACCACATCCCGCACCTCGACCGTTTCTGGGAGAAGTTCTACTTCCGGCCCGGCAACCTCGGCTACCCAGTCTTCGACACGGCCGTCGGTAAGGTCGGCGTCTACATCTGCTACGACCGGCACTTTCCGGAAGGGTGGCGCGAGCTCGGCCTGAACGGCGCCCACATGGTCTTCAACCCCAACGCCACCAAGCCGGGTCTCTCGAACCGGCTGTGGGAGGTCGAGGGGCCCTGCGCCGCCGTCGCGAACGGATACTTCGTGCTGCAGCCCAACCGGGTCGGCCGTGAGGACAACGAGTACGGCGAGCTCGCCGTCGACTTCTACGGCACGAGCCAGGTCATCGACCCCCGCGGCAACTTCGTCGGGGAGAAGGGCTCGGGCGACTCGGAGGAGCTCATCATCCGTGACCTCGACCTCGACATGGTGCAGCAGATGCGCGACGACTGGCAGTTCTACCGCGACCGCCGACCCGACTCGTACACGAGCATCCCGAAGCCGTAGGGAGACGACCATGAAGACCCTCATCAAGAACGGCACCGTCGTCTCGGCGACCGGCCGCGTGCAGGCCGACGTGCTCATCGACGGCGAGACGATCGTCGCCGTGCTGACACCGGGCTCGACGCTGCTCGGCACCGACCTGGCCGCGAACGTCGACACGGTGGTCGACGCGGCGGGCAAGTACGTCATCCCCGGCGGGATCGACGCCCACACGCATATGGAGCTGCCGTTCGGCGGCACCGCGGCATCCGACACCTTCGAGACCGGCACGCGCGCGGCCGCCTGGGGCGGCACGACGACGATCATCGACTTCGCGGTGCAGACCTACGGCCAGCGGGTCATGGACGGCCTGGCCGCCTGGCATGAGAAGGCGGCGGGCAACTGCGCGATCGACTACGCCTTCCACCAGATCATCGGCGACGTCACCGACGACTCGCTCCAGGCCATGCGGGCGCTCCCCGACGAGGGCGTCTCGAGTTTCAAGCTCTTCATGGCCTACCCGGGCGTCTTCATGTCGGATGACGCGCAGGTGTTCAAGGCGATGCAGGTCTCCGCCGGCACGGGGATGATGACGATGATGCACGCCGAGAACGGCCCCGTCATCGACGTCATGGTCAAGCAGCTGCTCGAGCAGGGCAAGTCCGACCCGTACTACCACGGGGTCGCCCGCGCCTGGCAGATGGAGGAGGAGGCGACGCACCGCGCCATCATGCTCGCCAACCTGACGGGCGCACCCCTCTACGTCGTGCACGTCAGCGCCAAGCAGGCGGTCGAGCAGCTGGCAGCGGCCCGCGATGTCGGCCAGAACGTCTTCGGCGAGACCTGCCCGCAGTACCTCTACCTGTCGCTCGAAGACCAGCTCGGCGCATCCAGCGACGAATTCGGCGCCTTCGAGGGGGCCAAGTGGGTGTGTTCGACGCCGCTGCGATCGAAGCATGAGGGACACCAGCACCACATGTGGCAGAGCCTGCGCACCAACGACATCCAGATGGTCTCGACCGACCACTGCCCCTTCTGCATGAAGGGCCAGAAGGAGCTCGGCCTCGGCGACTTCTCCAAGATCCCCAACGGCATCGGCTCGGTCGAGCACCGCATGGACCTGCTCTACCAAGGGGTGGTCGACGGCCAGATCACCCTTGAACGCTGGGTCGAGATCACCTCGACGACGCCCGCCCGCATGTTCGGGCTCTACGGCACGAAGGGCGTCATCCAGCCGGGGGCCGACGCCGACATCGTCGTCTACGACCCCAACGGCCACACGTCGATCGGCGTGGGCAAGACCCACCACATGAACATGGACCACTCGGCGTGGGAGGGCTTCGAGATCGACGGCCACGTCGACACCGTGGTCTCCCGCGGCAAGGTCATCGTCGACGAGAGCGGCTACATCGGCACCAAGGGTGACGGTCAGTTCGTCAAGCGCGGCCTGAGCCAGTACCTGATCTGAGAGGCGATCAATGGATTTCGGAGCAGTACTGCAGACCAATCCGCCGTCGGCACGCACCGTGCAGCTGGCGAAACTGGCGGAGGCGCACGGCTTCAGCCACGTGTGGACGTTCGACTCGCACCTGCTGTGGCAGGAGCCCTATGTGATCTACAGTCGCATCCTCGCCGAGACCGACAAGGTCATCGTCGGGCCGATGGTGACGAACCCGGCGACCCGCGACTGGACGGTCACGGCATCCACCTACGCGACGCTCAACGAGATGTACGGCAACCGCACGATCTGCGGCATCGGCCGCGGCGACTCGGCAGTGCGGGTCACGAACGGTGCCCCGACGACCCTCAAGACGCTGCGTGAATCGATCCACGTGATCCGGGAGCTCGCCAACAGCCGGCCCGTCGAATACAACGGCGCGACGCTGCAGTTCCCCTGGAGCAAGGGGTCGAAGCTCGACGTGTGGGTCGCCGCGTATGGTCCCCTCGCGCTCAAGCTCACGGGCGAGGTCGGCGACGGCTTCATCCTGCAGATGGCCGACCTCGACGTCGCCGAATGGATGATCAAAACGGTGCGGGATGCCGCCGCCAACGCCGGCCGCGACCCCATGTCGATCAAGTTCTGCGTCGCGGCGCCCATGTACATCACCGACGATGCGGATGCTGCGCGGGCGCACATGCGCGACCAGTGCCGCTGGTTCGGTGGCATGGTGGGCAACCACGTCGCCGACATCGTGGCGAAGTACGGGGAGGGCTCGGCCGTGCCGAAGGCCCTCACCGACTACATCAAGGGCCGGGAGGGTTACGACTACAACGAGCACGGGCGGGCGGGCAACACGCACGCCGACTTCGTGCCCGACGAGATCGTCGACCGCTTCTGCGTGCTAGGCACGGCATCCGATCACATCGAGAAGCTCAAGGCACTCGCGGAGCTCGGTGTCGACCAGTTCGCCGGGTACCTGCAGCATGACAACAAAGAGGAGACGCTGCGGGTCTACGGCGAGACCGTCATCCCCGCGCTCTCCGAGCACATCGTCGCGAAGGCGTAGGGCGCGAAGATGGCCGACGGGCTCAGCCGCACAGGGCAGATCGCGACCCCGGGCCTGCGTCGTCGCCGTGGAGCGCCCGCCCGCGAGCTCGCCCGCTGGGGTGCCGGGGCGCTCGGCATCGTCGTGCTCGTGGGCATCTGGGAGCTCTACAAGCTCCTCGGTCCCGCCGACGGGCTCGTGCTCTTCGGTAACCGCGTGCTGCCGCGCACGAGCGACCTCGCCATGCCGCACAGCTGGGACATGCTCGCCCGGCTGCTCGAACCGGTCACGCGAGCGGACGGCGCGCGGCCGCTCTGGCTCGAGGTCGCCGTCGCGGCGACCCTCACGCTCGGCATCGCCGCGGCGGGCTGGCTCACGGGGCTCGTCGTGGGCGTCGGCCTCGCGCTCGTGATGCAGCGGTGGAAGCTTGCCGAATGGGGCCTGCTGCCCTGGATCATCCTCAGCCAGACCATCCCCCTCATCGCCTTCGCCCCCGTCGTGCGCAGTTGGGGCTCGCGCATCGAGATCGGCGCCTTCGAGTGGCAGGACTGGATGTCGGTGGCGCTCATCGCCTCCTACCTCGCTTTCTTCCCCATCGCTGTCGGCGCGCTCAAGGGCTTGCAGTCGCCCGACACGATCCACGTTGAGCTCATGAAGACTTACGCGGCCGGGTGGTGGAAGACCCTCGTGCGCCTACGCCTGCCCGCCGCCGTGCCCTACCTGCTGCCCGCGCTCAGGCTCGGCGCCGCCAACGCCGTCATCGGTGCCGTCGTCGCCGAGGTCTCGACAGGGCTGCAGGGCGGCATCGGGCGCATCCTCATCCAATACGCCGGCCAGGCGAGCGGAGACCCGTCCAAGGCGTGGGGGCCCATCTTCGGGGCCATCGTGCTGGGGCTCGTCGCGGCCGGATCAATCGCACTGCTCGGCGCCATGCTGGGCCGCTACAGGAGAGTGGAGATCAGCGGATGACGCAGATGACCGGTGGTACGGATGCCGTCAGCATCGCGGGGGTCGACAAGGTCTTCGAGACCCGCAGCGGGCAGGTGCAGGCGCTCTCGGGCATCGACCTGACGGTGGCGGCGGGTGAGTTCGTGTCGCTCATCGGCCCCTCCGGCTGCGGCAAGTCCACGCTCATGCGCCTCATCGCCGACCTCGACCAGCCGAGCACGGGCACCGTGTCGGTGTTCGGCAAGCCGGCGAAGGATGCCCGCATCGCCCAGGACTACGGCATCGCCTTCCAGCAGGCCGGCCTGCTGCCGTGGCGCACGGTCGAGGAGAACATCGAGCTGCCCCTCTCCCTCCACGGAGCGCCGAAGGCCGAACGTGCGGCACGCGTCGCCGAGCTCGTCTCCCTCGTGGGCCTCGGGGACTTCGCCGACCGCTACCCCGACCAGCTCTCGGGCGGCATGCAGCAGCGCGTCGCGATCGCCCGGGCGCTGGCGGAGAAGCCGCGCCTGCTGCTCATGGATGAACCCTTCGGCGCCCTCGACGAGATGACGAGAGAACGGATGCAGTCGGAGCTCGTGCGCATCTGCGCCGAGACCGGCGCGGCCGTCGTGTTCGTGACGCACTCCATCCCCGAAGCCGTGTTCCTCTCCGACCGGGTCGTCGTCATGTCGCCCCGGCCGGGTCGCATCCAGGAGATCGTGACGATGCGGCTCGCCGCCACCGCCGACCGCGAAGAGGGTCTGCGCGAGCAGCACGAGTTCTTCGACATGATCACGGCCGTGCGCGAGGCCCTCCACCAGGGCTCGCCGGTCGCCGCGGTGCGTGGAGTGGAGACGCGCTGATGGGCCGGGCCGTGACGATGAACCCGCGGACGGAGGTCGCCGCTCGCACCATCGCGCCCATCGTCGTGGGCCTCGTGGTGCTCGGCGGCTGGCAGCTCGCCGTGACCGTCGGGGGCGTCGACGACTACCTCCTGCCAGCGCCCGCCTCCATCATCGACCAGCTCGTGGAGTTCGCCCCCTCGATGCTCAGCGCCGGGCTCATCACGGGCACCAACGCCCTCATCGGCCTGCTCGTGGGGGCCGTGCTCGGCATCGTGGTCGCCCTCTTCGCGGCATCCGCTCGCCTCGTCGACTGGATGGCCGCGCCCGTCGTCGCGGCGCTCGCCGTCATCCCCATCGTTGCCCTCGCACCCGTGCTCAACACGATGTTCGGTGCCGACTCGCAGTTCGGGCGCCAAGCCATCGCGGCGCTCGCCGTCTTCGTGCCCGTCTTCATCAACACTCTGCGCGGCCTGCGGCAGGCGCTCCCCGTGCACCGCGACCTCATGGCCGTGTACGCCGCGAAACCCGGCCAGGTCATGCGCACCGTGACGCTGCCGACGGCGACGCCCTTCGTCTTCACGGGCATCCGCATCGGCTCCTCGCTCGCCGTCATCTCAGCGCTCGTCGCCGAGTACTTCGGCGGCCCGCGTGGCGGTCTCGGCGGCCTCATCTCCACCTCTGCGGCATCCAGCGCGTACCCGCGTGCCTGGGCCTACGTCATCATCTCCATCGTGCTCGGCCTGGCCTTCTATCTCGTGACGCTCGGCGCTGAGCGACTCGCGGTGCGGAGGCGTAGCTGAACCCGACGTCCTCCCGTCCTCCGGGCGAGATGGCCGACCACACAGGCACCAACGACAGGAAGGCACCGACATGAAACACAGCACACGTCGTGCGGCGAGCATCGCCGCGACAGCACTCGCGGCAGGGCTCGTGCTCTCGGCCTGCTCAGGCACCGGGGGCGACACCGATTCCGACACGGGTGGCGATGAACTCACCGAGGTGAAGCTGCAGCTGCAGTGGCTGCCGCAGGGGCAGTTCGCGGGCTACTTCGCGGCGCAGGAGCAGGGCTTCTTCGAGGAGGCAGGCCTCGACGTCGAGATCATCCCGAGTGGCGGCGACATCGTGCCGCAGGATGCCCTCGCCAACGGTGACGTCGACTACGCGATCGCCTGGGTGCCGAAGGTGCTCGGCTCGATCGAGGCCGGTGCCAATGTGACCAACATCGCGCAGATCTTCCAGCGCTCCGGCACCCTGCAGGTGTCGTGGGCCGACTCCGGCATTGAGTCGGTCGCCGACTTCGAGGGCAAGAAGATCGGCAGCTGGGGCTTCGGCAACGAGTGGGAGATCTTCGCCGCGATGGCGGAGGAGGGCCTCGACTCGACGACCGTCGAGATCATCACGCAGGACTTCAACATGAACGCCTTCCTCTCGGGCGACATCGACGCAGCCCAGGCGATGACCTACAACGAGTACGCGCAACTGCTCGAGGCGGTCAACCCCGACACGGGAGAGCTCTATACGCCGGAGGACTTCACCGTTATCAGCTACGAAGACACGGTCGGCGCGATGCTGCAGGACGCAGTCTGGGCCGACACTGAGCGCCTCGAGAGCGACGAGGAGTACCAGGAGACGACCGTCGCCTTCCTCAAGGCGGTCATCAAGGGCTGGGCCTACGCCGCCGACAACCCCGAGGAGGCGTCGGAGATGACCATCAACGCCGGCTCCGGCTGGGGTGCGAGCCACGAACTGTGGATGGTCAACGAGACCAACAAGCTCATCTGGCCGGCAGAGAACGGCATCGGCTACATCGATGAGGCCGCATTCGAGGCCACCGTTGCGGCCGCGCTGAGCGCCACCAACGAGACCGGCGCGAGCCTCATCACCGAGGAACCGCCCGCCACCGCGTGGACCAACGAATACATCGAGCAGGCACTCGCCGAACTCGAGGAGGAGGGCGTCGACGTGAAGGGAGACGACTTCGAGCCCATCGAGGTCGAGCTGCTCGAGGGCGGCGCCTAGCAAGCACCGGCCGGGCGGCCGAGCACACCTCGGCCGCCCGGCCACCAACGTCAACAGAAAGAAGGCGTGAACCGATGAACGACCGCACCAGCATCCCCAATGAGCGCATCGTCGCGCTCGACCGCGCCCACGTCTTCCACTCCTGGTCTGCGCAGGGCGCCCTCGCGCCCCTCGTCATCACGGGAGGCTCGGGTACCCGCGCCTGGGATGACGAGGGCACCACCTACCTCGACTTCTCGAGCCAGCTCATCAACCTCAACATCGGCCACCAGCATCCGGCGGTCATCGCGGCAATCGCGGAGCAGGCGCGCCAGCTCACGACGGTCGCCCCCGCCACCGCCAATCTTGCCCGCGGGGAGGCCGCCGAGCGCATCGTCGCGCGGGCACCCGAGGGCTTCAACAGGGTGTTCTTCACCAACGGTGGTGCGGATGCCAACGAGAACGCCATCCGCATGGCCCGCCTGCACACTGGGCGTGACACCGTGCTCTCGACCTACCGCTCGTACCACGGCAACACGGGCGCCGCGATCGTCGCGACAGGGGACTGGCGACGGATGCCCAACCAGTACGCCCGCGGGCACGTGCACTTCTGGGGGCCCTACCTCTACCGCTCCGAGTTCTGGGCAACGACGCCCGAGCAGGAGTCGGAGCGGGCGCTGCGACACCTCGAGCGCACGATCCAAGGGGAGGGACCGCAGACGATCGCGGCGGTCCTCCTCGAGACGGTGCCGGGAACCGCGGGCATCCTGCCGCCGCCCCCCGGCTACCTGGCCGGCGTGCGGGAGCTGTGCGACCGCTTTGGGCTCGTGCTGATCCTCGACGAGGTCATGGCGGGCTTCGGCCGCACGGGTCGCTGGCTCGCGCTCGACGGCTACGACGTCGTGCCCGACCTCATCACCGTCGCCAAGGGGGTCAACTCGGGCTACGTGCCGGTCGGTGGCGTCATCATCTCCGACGAGATCGCCGCAGACTTCGACGAGACCGTCTTTCCCGGCGGGCTCACCTACAGCGGGCATCCGCTCGCCATGGCGTCGATCATCGGTGCGCTCGACGCGATGGAGCGCGAGGGCATCGTCGACAACGCCGCCCGCATCGGCGCGGAGGCAATCGGGCCGGCGCTCGAAGCGCTCGCGCAGAAGCATCCGATCGTCGGCGAGGTGCGGGGTGAGGGCGTCTTCTGGGCGATCGAACTCGTCGCCGACCGGGAGACCCGCGAACCCCTGCCAGCCGAGACGATGGGCCGCATCAAGAGCGAACTGCTCGCCCGTCGCCTGCTCGCGATCGTGCAGGACAACCGCATCCACGTCGTGCCCCCCTGCGTCGTCACCGATGACGAGGTGGCGGAGGCCGTCGCGATCTACGACGAGGTGCTCGCCCTCGTCGGTACCGCGGGTTGAGTAGGCCCGCCATGCCGTACCCGCGGGTTGAGTAGGCCCGCCAGGGCCGTATCGAAACCCCCAAGATTTCTCCGAACAAAGGAACCACAATGACCACCACGCTCAACCACTGGATCAACGGGGCCGACGCCGAGGGCACCTCCCCGCGCACCTCACCCGTCTTCAACCCCGCCCGCGGCGAGGTCAGCAAGAACGTGCGGCTCGCGAGCGTCGCGGATGTCGACTCCGCCGTCGCCGCCGCGCGCGAAGCCTTCCCCGCGTGGCGGGCCGCATCGCTCGCCAAGCGGCAAGGCATCCTGTTCACCTTCCGCGAGCTGCTCAACCAGCGGCAGGGCGAACTGGCCGACATCCTCACCTCCGAGCACGGCAAGGTGACCTCGGATGCCCTGGGCGAGATCGCGCGCGGCCTCGAGGTCGTCGAGTTCGCGCTCGGCATGCCGCACCTGCTCAAGGGTGACTACAGCGAGAACGTCTCGACGGGGGTCGACGTCTACACGCTGCGGCAGCCGCTCGGCGTCGTGGGCATCATCAGCCCCTTCAACTTCCCCGCCATGGTGCCGCTGTGGTTCTTCCCGATCGCGCTCGCGGCCGGCAACACCGTCGTGCTGAAGCCGAGCGAGAAAGACCCCTCGGCGGCGAACTGGATGGCGTCGCTGCTCGCCGAGGCCGGCCTGCCGGCGGGGGTGTTCAACGTGGTCCACGGTGATAAGGAGGCGGTCGATGCGCTCCTGGAGCACCCGGATGTCGCCTCCATCTCCTTCGTCGGCTCCACCCCGATCGCCAAGTACATCTACGAGACCGCGTCGTCGCACGGCAAGCGGGTGCAGGCCCTCGGCGGTGCGAAGAACCACATGCTGGTGCTGCCGGATGCCGACCTCGACCTCGCCGCGGACGCCGCCGTCAACGCCGGCTTCGGCTCGGCGGGCGAGCGCTGCATGGCGATCAGCGTCATCCTCGCGGTCGAACCGGTCGCCGACGAGCTCATCTCCCGCATCACCTCCCGCATGCAGGGCCTCAGGGTCGGCGACGGGATGCGCGGATGCGACATGGGTCCGCTCATCACGGAGGCGCACCGAGACAAGGTTGCCTCGTACATCGACATCGCCGAGAACGACGGGGCAACCGTCGTGGTCGACGGGCGCGGCGTGGAGGTCGACGGTGAGGCATCCGGATTCTGGCTCGGCCCGACCCTCTTCGACAGGGTCTCGACCGACTCAGCCGTCTACCGGGACGAGATCTTCGGCCCCGTGCTGTCGATCGTGCGGGTCGCCTCCTACGACGAGGGGCTCGACATCATCAACGGCTCGCAGTACGGCAACGGCACCGCCATCTTCACGAACGACGGCGGGGCGGCGAGGCGCTTCCAGAACGAGGTGCAGGTGGGCATGGTCGGCATCAATGTGCCCATCCCCGTGCCCGTCGCGTACCACTCCTTCGGCGGATGGAAGGACTCACTCTTCGGTGACGCCAAGGCCTATGGCCCCTCGGGCATCGCGTTCTTCACGCGCGAGAAGGCCGTGACGTCACGCTGGCTCGACCCCTCCCACGGCGGCATCAACCTGGGCTTCCCGCAGCATGACTGACCGCCGATAGAATCGCCGGGTGACCGACGCCAGGCAGCAGCTCATCGAATACATCAAGACCGACGCGGTCTTCCACGGGGACTTCACCCTCACGAGTGGCAAGAAGGCGAGCTACTACGTCGACCTGCGCAAGGTCAGCCTCGACCACCGCGTCGCGCCCCTGATCGGCCAGGTCATGCTCGACCTGATCGCCGACATCCCGGATGTCGCAGCCGTCGGCGGCCTCACCATGGGCGCTGATCCCATCGCATCCGCGGTGCTGCACCAGGGTGCCGCACGCGGCGCCGCCTACGACGCCTTCGTCGTGCGCAAGGAGCCCAAGGACCACGGTCGCGGCCGCCAGGTCGAGGGGCCGGATGTCGCGGGCAAGCGCGTCATCGTGCTGGAAGACACCTCCACCACGGGTGGCTCCCCGCTCAAGGCGGCTGAAGCCCTCGAGAAGGTCGGGGCGATCATCGCCGGCGTCGCGGTCGTCGTCGACCGGGACACGGGCGCCAAGGAGATCATCGAGAAGGCCGGCTACCCGTACTACGCGGCCATCACGCTTGGCGACCTGGGCCTCACGAAGGAGTAAGCCGTGGGCAAGCGCGAAGAGGACGACGCCGCCGGCGGTGGGCTCGACGACCTCTTCGGCGCCGAGAAGTTCCGCGAATACGACGACAGCATCAACCCCTTCGTCGCGCCGCCACCCACCGCGCCCGTGAGGGTCGTGACCCCGGACCATCCGCTCCCCGCGGAGGAGCGTGGGCCGATTCACGACCGCTTCTCGGAGACCGTCGCGATGCCC
This sequence comes from Salinibacterium sp., assembly GCA_015234465.1. GTDB lineage: Bacteria > Actinomycetota > Actinomycetes > Actinomycetales > Microbacteriaceae > Homoserinimonas. The sequence goes on from JADGNA010000008.1 coordinate 1,049,357, forward strand.
ACTGTGGGCGAAGAGCGTGGGCCCGTGCACGACCGCTTGTCGCCGACCGTCGCGATTCCCTTTGTCCAGGCGGGCGGAGCTCCCTCCGGTGAGGAGACCCTGGCGATGCCGGTCGCGGCGCGCGCGGATGCGGCGCCAACGACTGGCGCCAGCCCCACAGCAGGGGGCAGCGCCGCGGCCGCGCGAGCCACCGGCAGTCTCTGGGCGCGCCTCGGCACCCGTGCCCGCGTGCTCGTCGGCGTCGGAGGCGGCGCAGCGCTCGCCCTGCTCCTCGTGGGGCTCTACGCGCTCGGCACCGCGCTCGGCGGCGGCCCGGATGCGGCGACCGCCGAGGGTGCCGGAGACGAGGCATCCGTCACCGCGCTCGAGCCAGGCGTGCACCCCTGGGCCGCACTGCAGGGCGGCGAATGCCTTGAGCCGCTTGAGAGCGTGTGGGCCGAAGAGTTCACGGTCGTCGAGTGCGACGCGCCCCACGCCGGCCAGTTCCTCTACCGCGGGGAGGTTGGCCCCGAGGTCACCGTGTACCTCGACGCCGAGGGCTGGCAGGGGCTCACGACCACCCTGTGCGACGCGGGCGAACTGCTCGACCTCGACGCGGCATCCGCCATCACCGACCTGCAGTGGCAGCTCACCTACGCGGGGGATGCGACCGAGTGGGCGAACGGCGACCGAAGCTACGGATGCTTCGTCAGCCGCACCTCGGGCGAACCGCTCACGGGGTCGCTGCTCGCGGGGTAGCTCGGCTCGCGTCTTGTCGCTCCGCGGTTCTCGCTGTCTTGCCGCGCCTCGACACCTAGCGGCTCGGGGCGCTCACTTTCCGGCGGGATGCTCATGCTGCGACGTGAGCATCCCTCCGAAAAGTGAGCGTGCGCGCCCTCACTGCTGGAGCGCGCTCCGACTTGTCAACGACGCTGGGGTTTGCGTTCTACGGGGTGCTACTGGTTGCCGTGGCATCCGCCGCCGCAGTTTCCTGCACTCGCGCCAGAAATCCCTGTAGCGTCACGCCCAAACCTGTAGCGTCACGCTATCGCAGCGGGTCTTCGGCCAGGTCGCGCACGTAGTAGAACTCGTTGTCCCAGAGGGCGTAGATGAGCCAGGTGGGCAGGATGTAGGTCTCCTGCATGTAGTTCTCCTGCGAGGCGTGGATGGCCCAGCCCTCGTGCTTCTTGCCCACCTCGGCCGGCATGGAGTGGGTCGGCGCGGGCTGGTTCTCGGCGACGAACGCCCCTGCTTCTCCGCCGAACATCGTGAGCGCCTTTGTGGGGCTGATCGTGTAGACGATGTGCTCGGGCCCCTTGTATGCCGCGTCGTCCTCCGCGACCTCGAGGATCGCCAGCTCGGTGATGCGGCCCATCTCCATGTGGTCCTTGTGGCCGGTGGCTCCGCTCTCGGGCCAGAAGGCGACCACAACATCCGGCTTCTGCTGGCGCAGCACGTCGGCAACGCGCTCGACGAGCTCCTCCTCCTCGGACTGCGGCACCCCGCCATCCGGGTAGTCCCACACCTCGTGGCCGTCGACGCCCATGTTGAAGCTGTTCTTCAGTGACTCGGCCATCCGCACCGTGCCGAGGTCCTTCTGCCGTGCGACGACGGGCACCTGCGTGCCCGCCTCGCCCCGCGTTGCCGTGACCATATAGGTGTACGCGTCGTCGTGCGTCTTGGCGCGGGTGAAGAGGCCGTTGACGGTCTGCTCGTCATCCGGGTGCGCGAAGATCCCGACAACCCGCGTGCCGCCCACCTCGCCGATCACCGAGTCGACGCCCTGCGCACTCGGCTCGTGGAACAGGCTCCGCCCGAACCAGTACACGCCGCCGACAGCGACGATCAGGATGCTCGCGACGATGATGAGCGCGACGGTGCGCTTGCGCATGGGTGACTCCGTTGTCTCGGGATGTCCGCCCATCCTGCCAGCGCGGGCGCGCATGCGGCAGGCCCTCGAAGGGGTGCGGGCGGCGTGGCGTGGCGCGTGCCTGCGGTCGCCGTTGCGGGTCTCGAGGGCTACAGTTTCCGCCGCGCGCTACAGAAGTTGCTGTAGCGCGCGGCGGAAACTGCAGCGCCAGCGTTCAGGTGCGAGCAGGGATACGCCCTCGCGGAAACGCAGGAGGGCCCGCCGCGCCGAAGCGCGAGCGGGCCCTCCCGGAGTGGAGTGCGTCAGTCGGTGCCGGCGTCGAAGGCGGCCCGGTCGAGGGCCTGCTCGCCCTCGGTGTCGATGCCCTCGCCGCCCGCGATCTCGTCGGCGCCGCCCTGCTCGAGTTGCCCCATGAGCTTGGCGGTCTCGCCCGACACAATGCCCTGGGCGGTGTACTGCTCGAGGCGTGCGCGCGAGTCGGCGATGTCGAGGTTGCGCATGGTGAGCTGGCCGATGCGATCCTCGGGGCCGAAGGCGGCATCCGTCACTCGCTCCATCGACAGCTTGTCGGGGTGGTAGCTGAGCGCGGGGCCCTCCGTGTTGAGGATCGTGTAGTCGTCGCCGCGGCGCAGGCGCAGCGTGACGGTGCCGGAGACGGCGGAGCCGACCCAGCGCACGATCGACTCGCGCAGCATGAGCGACTGCGGGTCGAGCCAGCGTCCCTCATACATGAGGCGCCCGAGGCGGCGGCCCTCGTTGTGGTAGTTCGCGACCGTGTCTTCGTTGTGGATCGCGTTGAGCAGGCGCTCGTAGGCGATGTGGAGGAGCGCCATGCCGGGGGCCTCGTAGAGGCCGCGGCTCTTGGCCTCGATGATGCGGTTCTCGATCTGGTCGGATGCGCCGAGGCCGTGGCGGCCACCGATCGCGTTCGCCTCGAGGACGAGGGCGACAGCATCCGCATATTCGGTGCCGTTGATGGCGACGGGGCGGCCGCCGTCGAAGGTGATGGTGACGTCTTCGGTCTTGATCTCGACGTCGTCACGCCAGGACGCGACGCCCATGATGGGTTCGACGATCTCGAAGCCGGTGTCGAGCTGCTCGAGACTCTTGGCCTCGTGGGTGGCGCCCCAGATGTTGGCGTCGGTGCTGTACGCCTTCTCGGATGACGCGCGGTACGGCAGGTCGTGCGCCTGCAGCCACTCGCTCATCTCCTTGCGGCCGCCGAGCTCCTCGACGAACTTCTGGTCGAGCCACGGCTTGTAGATGCGCAGGCGCGGGTTGGCGAGCAGGCCGTAGCGGTAGAACCGCTCGATGTCGTTGCCTTTGTACGTGGAACCGTCGCCCCAGATGTCGACGCCGTCTTCCTTCATGGCGCGCACCAGCATGGTGCCGGTGACGGCGCGCCCGAGGGGGGTCGTGTTGAAGTAGGTCTTGCCTGCGCTGCGGATGTGGAACGCGCCGCACTGCAGGGCGACGAGGCCCTCCTCGACGAGCGCGCTGCGGCAGTCGACCAGGCGGGCAATCTCGGCGCCGTACTCCTTGGCGCGGTCCGGGATGCTCTCGATGTCGGGCTCGTCCGGCTGCCCAATGTCTGCCGTGTAGGTGCAGGGCACGGCGCCCTTGTCGCGCATCCAGGCGACAGCTACCGAGGTGTCGAGTCCGCCCGAGAAGGCGATACCGACGCGCTCGCCGACGGGCAGGCTTGTGAGAACTTTCGACATGGTGTCAATCGTAGGGCTTCGGATGCCGTGGCCGACGCCCGAGCGTCCGCTGGCAGCTACTTCTGCAGCGGGTAGGCGGCGATCTTGCCCGGCATGGCTACCAGCCAGAGGTCGTGGTCGGTGCGAATTGCTGACGCCTTGAGAAACCCGGGCGTGACCGTGTCGACCTTGTCGCCCGTCCGCCCGCACGGTTGCGCGTCGTAGCCAGTCGCTACAGGGGTCGTTACTGCGGGATCAGACATTTGCGCCAAGTGTTCTGTGCGTTCCACTTTGCAGGCAAGCACTTCTGACGGGTCCACCGCCGTAGTCTTCCCTGTCTCCGGGTGGACGCGCACGGCGCCGTCGACGGTGGACAGGATGAGTTGCTTGCCGCTCTGGAAGAAGCTCGGATCGTCGCTGCTCGATTCGGTGTCGCCCAATGGGACGGCCCACAAGACCTCGCCGGTTGCGGCGTCGATGCCGATGGCTTCGAAGTTGATGTCTGCGAACTCGACGTCGAGCATGTCCTTGCCTGAGTTGGTGAGCGTTGCGGTGCCCGACGCGAATCGACAGGCCGCTACGACAGACGCCTCGGGGTCTGACTCGGGGACCTCCCAGCATCGCCCAGCCCCGGGCACTGTCCATACGGTTGCGCCCGTGCTTCGATCCAGTCCCGCCACCGAGCGCCGGGACGGCTCAGCAAGGTTGACCGTGACGGCTTCGCCCTCCTCGACCGGGTCGAGCTCATGCGGGTCGGGGGCGCCCCCGAACCCGATGATCGGGTCACGGTCGGCCGTGAGCCAAGCCCATTCCGTGTGGGCTCGGCTGCTGGTGCTGAACACCTCCGTGAATGGTCGGGTCCATGCAGCGCCGTCGTCGCGAAACCCCAGGAGTTCGACACCGGCTGGCGAGGTTTCTACGTGCACGGCGGACCCCATCCGGAAGGTGTCGATGCCAGCGACACCATCAGCGGCGATCGCGACGGAGCCATCCGCCGGGTTGAGCTCGAGGTCAGTGATCTCGCCTCCGACGGTCAGGGCACCCCGGAAGCAGAACCTCGCTCCGCACGGGCGGAGGTGCGAGTTGAGCGAGGCAAACCAGTCGGTGTGAATCTGCTTGCCGGTGCGCATGTATGCGAGTACAGGTTGGTACGACAGCCCATCCGGCGCCGGAGCCAGATAGAACACGACGTCTCCGCGGAGGCCGGATGACACCGCGGCGGTCAGGAGAATGCGTGGGTCCCCGAAGGTGGGGAGGGCGTCCGCGCTCCAAAGTTCCTCGCCGGTCTCAAGTTCCCATGCAGCGATACGGAGCCGACCGCCGTCGTCGATGTAGGAGGCGACCATGTCGTCGCGGACGACGGGCTCGCCGACGATTGCGGCGTCGACCTCCCAAAGCGGGGCGACCCGCCTGGGCTCATCTGAGGGGGCCGGCGTCGCGCATCCGGAGATTGCGAGGATGGCCAAGAGGAATGCGAGGAGGGCGACAGGTTTCACCCTGCAGACACTGGCCGAAGTCGACACGAAGGGCCGCCGATCGCGCAGACCCTGTGGAGAACACGCTCGACTCTCGACTGGGGAGGAGACATCCGGGTTCGCGGTAGCGTCGAGGGGTGACCGAGCCGAACCCCACACACGAGCTGTCGACCCATGGTGTCGGGCCGTGGCAGGGAGAGTGGCCCACCGAAGAGCACTACGACCCCGAGCTGCTCGAGCGCGGCGACACCCGAAACGTCATCGACCGCTACCGCTATTGGCGCATGGAGGCGATCGTCGCCGACCTGGACGAGCACCGGCATCCGTTCCATGTGGCGATCGAGAACTGGCAGCACGACATGAACATCGGGTCGATCGTGCGCAGCGCCAACGCCTTCGCCGCCGACACCGTGCACATCATCGGCCGCCGCCGCTGGAACAAGCGCGGCGCCATGGTCACCGACCGCTACCAGCACGTCCTGCATCACGAGGATGTCGCATCCTTCGTCGACTGGGCCCGCGGCGAGGGCCTGCCGATCATCGCGATCGACAACGTCGAGGGCAGCGTCATCATCGAGACCTTCGACCTGCCGGAGCGCTGCGTATTGCTGTTCGGGCAGGAAGGGCCGGGCCTGTCGGAGCCCGCGATCGAGGCAGCGGATGCCGTGGTCGAGATCTCGCAGTTCGGCTCGACTCGGTCGATCAACGCGTCGGCTGCGGCCGCCGTCGCGATGCACGCGTGGGTGATGCAGCACGTTGAGTTCCCCGGCTGACTTTCCCAACTCAGGAGTGTCTGGCCGGGCCGACCGTCACGGCACCTGACTCCTGAGTTATGAAAGCTGGGCTTAGGTGCCGCAGAAGGTCTGGTAGGTGCCGAAGTCGTCGGCGCCGGGGGCCGCATAGTGCTCGAGCCCGGCGCGCTCCGTGTAGGGATCGGACACTGCAGCGAGGAGACCTTCCAGGGCCGCGAGGTCGCCGTCGGTCGCCGCGGCCAAAGCCTGCTCGACCAAATGATTGCGGGGGATGTAGAGCGGGTTGACCCGGCGCATGAGCTCGGCATCGGGCCCGAGCATCCGCCACTGCTCCACCCAGGCGTCGAAGGCCGTGGGGTCGAGGAAGAGCTCGCGCGCCGGCCCGACATCACCGCTGGCGGCGGCGCCGAGGCGGCGGAAGAACGAGGTGTACTCCACCCGGTGCGCGCCCAGGATGCCGTGGAGTTCCGCAACGAGCGGCGTCGGCTCGCTGAGTCCCAGCTTCTGCAGCATGCCCGCCTCCCACGCGGCCGTGTACTCGCCGCGGAACGCGCCGAGCGCCTCGACGGCGAGCTCGATCGCGCGCTCCTCCTCCTCGTGGAAGAGCGGCAACAGCGCCTCGGCGAAGCGGGCGAGGTTCCACTCGCCGATCGCCGGCTGGTTGCCGTAGGCGTAGCGGCCCTGCTGGTCGATCGAGCTGTAGACGGTCGCGGGGTCGTACGCCCCCATGAATGCGCACGGGCCGAAGTCGATGCTCTCGCCCGAGATGGTCATGTTGTCGGTGTTCATGACGCCGTGGATGAAGCCCACGAGCATCCACCGGGCGATGAGCGAGGCTTGCGCCGACACGACGGCGCGATAGAGGGCGAGGTACGGATGCTCGGCGCTCGCCGCATCGGGATAGTGCCGGCTGATCGCGTGGTCGGCGAGGCGCCGCAGCAGCTCGGTGTCGCCCGTGCCACGCGCGTACTGGAAGCTGCCGACGCGCAGGTGGCTGCTCGCGACGCGGGCGAGCACGGCGCCGGGGAGCACGGTCTCGCGTTGCACTGGGCGGCCCGTCGCGACGACCGCGAGCGAGCGGGTCGTGGGGATGCCGAGCCCGTGCATGGCCTCGCTGATGATGTACTCGCGCAGCATCGGGCCGACGGCGGCGCGGCCGTCGCCGCCGCGCGCGAACGGTGTGCGACCCGAACCCTTGAGGTGCAGGTCGAGGAGCCGGCCGTCGACCTCGAGTTCGCCCAGGAGCAGCGCCCGCCCGTCTCCCAGCCGGGGCGAGTAGCCGCCGAACTGGTGGCCCGCGTAGGCCTGCGCGACCGGGGTGGCTCCCTCCGGCACATGGTTGCCCACCAGCATCCGGAGCCATTCAATGCTCCGCAACTCCTCCGGGTCGAGGCCGAGCTCGGCGGCGAGGGGTTCGTTGAGCGCGAGCATCCGCGGTTCCGGGGCCTCCTCGGCCTGCCATTCGATGGCCATCTCGGGCAGTTCGCGGGCGAAGCGGTTGCCGAGTGCGATGTTCAACTGCGTGGTGGCGCTCATGCGTGCGACGATACGCCGCGATGGTGACCTCCCGCTGGGTGCGGGACTAGGGTGACGAGCATGCGAAGCGTGATCGTTGTTGGGGCGGGGATCGTCGGCCTGAGCACAGCCTGGTTCCTGCAGGAGCGCGGGGTCGAGGTCACGGTCGTCGACCGGGGCGAGGTTGGACTCGGTGCCTCGTGGGGGAACGCGGGCTGGATCGCCCCGGCCCTGACGCTGCCGCTGCCGGAACCCGCGATCTTCCGTTACGGCGTCAAGGCCGTCGTGAGCCCGAGTTCACCCGTGTACGTGCCCCTCGCGGCCGACGCGAAGCTGTTGCGCTTCCTCGCGGGCTTCGCCTGGCACTCCACCCCGCGCAAGTGGCGGGCCAACATGGAGACCTTCGCCGAGATCAACAAGTGGAGCGTCGACTCCTTCGACGTGCTCGCTGACGGAGGCGTCGAGGACCGCACGATCACCGCCGATCCGTTCCTCACCGGGTTCACGAGCGAACGCGACCGCCAAGGCCTTCGGCACGAGTTCGCCGAGATCGAGAAGCGCGGCGGCGAGGTCGACTACGAGCTCATCTCGGGCGAGGAGCTGCGTGCGCTCGAGCCGGCCATCAGCGCGGAGGTGACCCACGGCATCCGTATCGCGGGGCAGCGCTACATCAACCCGCCCCTCTTCGTACGTTCGCTCGCCGCCGCCGTCGAGGCGCGCGGCGGCACCATCATCACCTCAACCACCGTGACGGATGTCACGGACACCGGTTCGCACGTCTCTGTCGAGGTCGACCAGCCACAGGCCGGCGGCGCATCGCCGTGGGAGCTCCAGGCCGACGCCGTCGTGATCGCGAGCGGCACGTGGCTCGGCGCGCTCACGGGCCGCTACGGCGTGCGGCAGGTTGTGCAGGCAGGGCGTGGGTACAGCTTCAGCGTGCGCCCGGACGCCGTGCCGGAGCATCCGATCTACTTCCCCGCACAGCGGGTCGCGTGTACGCCCCTCGGCGATCGCCTGCGGGTCGGCGGCATGATGGAGTTCCGACCCGCGGACGCCGCGCCCGACCCGCGTCGCATCACGACGCTCGTCGAGGCGGCCCGGCCGCTGTTCGAGGGCGTCGACTGGGACGCCCGTGAGGACGAGTGGGTCGGCTCGCGTCCCTGCACGGCAGACGGCCTGCCGCTCATGGGCGAGACGCGCTCGGCGCGGGTGCACGTTGCCGGCGGGCATGGCATGTGGGGCGTGACCCTGGGCCCGCTCACGGGGAGGATCGTCGCGGATGCGATGACAGGCGGGCCGCGGCATCCGCTGCTGGATGCCTTTGATCCGCTGCGCTAGCTGGCGCCCTCATCGGATGCGCCGGGATAGAGGTCGCTGTTCTCCTCGACCGTGCGACGCCCGAGGTCGGTGAGAACAAGGGAGTCGTCCACCGTCTCCACCATGCCGGCGCTCAGCAGCATCGTCACGGTTCGCGGGTTGAGGGTCGAACGCGCGGGGTCGGCGAGGATTGCGAAGGGGGGCCGTTCTGGTGTCCTTGGCTGCCAGACATCGAGTCCCCAGCGGTGGATCTGCGCGAGCGTGAAGACCGATGCGATCGACAGCTGCGAGGTGGAGCGGATGCGGCGGCGCGTGTTGAGCAGGTTGGGCGCGGGCATGGCGGTGCGTGAGTTCCTCTCGCGGGGTGCGGCCCGGGGGCGGCCGCCGCTTGTCGGTAGAAGTGCCGACACCGGATGTACCCCGATATAACACACAATAGCAGTTTGGCGTGCAGTACATACCGCTGGTATGTGCCTTGTTCATGGGGTGGCGGCAAAGGCGCGGCTGGCGGCGTCTAGCCAGGCGTACCCCGTTTGCGCAGAGAAGCAGGTTCTGGCAGAAGGTTCAGGCGGCGATGGCCGCGCGGCGCCCGTCGAGGTCGTCGATGCGCAGCTGGAGGGTGCGGCGGTTGACCGTCAGCACGGTGCGCTCGGGGATGGCCCGCCATCCCTCGCGCTCCCAGCCGCTTGAGGCGACCGTGAAGAGTCCATCGCGCTCGAGGTAGGAGAGCGCGTAGTAGTCGGCGCCGACGAAGGCGGGCGCCTTCACGTGCTCGTCGGCGACGATGATGAGTTCGTCGGGCGTGAGGAGGAGCGCGTTGATGCTCGCCTCGACCGCAACCTCGCTAAGGCGTGCGGCGACCGTGCGCACGGCGTCGACTGGGGACGACCGGCGCAGTTCAGAGACGAGCGCGAGCATGTAGCGCTCGCTGTCGGTGTCGCCCTGGATGCCACGGCGCAGGTCGGCGTCGATGACCTGCTCGATCGCGGCGATCTCGCGGATCGAGCCGTTGTGGGCGAACGACAGGTCGCCGTGCACGAAGGGGTGTGTGTTGCGATCCGCGACGGGCAGGTCGAGCGTCGCGGCCCTCAGGTGCGTGATGGCACTCGAAACGGGCACGGAGGTCGCGGCCCGATAGTGGGCGCTGCTGTGAGCCGCCTCGGCAGCCCGGGTGATCGTGCGCTTGCCCGCGTGCTCGGCGGCCACGCCCCAGCCGTCGCCGTGGAGGCCAGCCGAGAGGGCGGTGAAGGCGTTGAAGTCGGCGCCAAGGGCATCCGGAATCGTCGTCTCATCGCGAGACACGAGTCCAAGGAGGCGGCACATGGTTATCACCGTATGCAGCCGTGACCGGGTGCCCAAGTCGCGCCGTCATGCTCCGTAATACAGGTCAGGGCTGAGGCATCCACAGCCTTTCTAGGCCGCTGTGAGCCGGAGCGGGTAGAATCGGGTGTCATCCCCCTCCATTTCTAAGGATTTCGCATGCCCGCAATCGTGCTCATCGGTGCCCAGTGGGGCGACGAAGGTAAAGGCAAGGCGACCGACCACCTCGGCGACCGGGTCGACTACGTCGTCAAGTTCAACGGTGGCAACAACGCTGGCCACACGGTCGTGGTCGGCGACGAGAAGTATGCGCTGCACCTGCTGCCGTCCGGCATCCTCTCGCCCGGCGTCGTGCCGGTCATCGCCAACGGTGTCGTCGTCGACATCGAGGTGCTCTTCGAGGAGCTCGACGCGCTCGCCGCACGAGGGGTGGATGTCTCGCGCCTCCGCGTGAGCGCCAATGCCCACGTCATCACTCACTACCACCGCACGCTCGACAAGGTCACGGAGCGCTTCCTCGGCAAGCGCCAGATCGGCACGACCGGGCGCGGCATCGGCCCGACGTATGCCGACAAGATCAACCGCGTCGGCATCCGCATCCAGGACCTCTTCGACGAGAACATCCTGCGCCAGAAGATCGAGGGCGCCCTCCACCAGAAGAACCACCTGCTGGTGAAGATCTACAACCGTCGCGCCATCGAGGTCGACGAGATCATGCAGGAGCTGCTGCAGTTCGCCGAGCGCCTGCGCCCCATGGTCGACGACACCGCGCTGCTGCTGCACCGTGCCCTCGACGAGGGCAAGACCGTGCTGTTCGAGGCAGGCCAGGCGACGATGCTGGATGTCGACCACGGCACCTACCCCTTCGTCACCTCCTCGAACGCGACCTCCGGTGGGGCCGCGACAGGCTCGGGCGTTGCGCCCAACCGTTTCGAGCGGGTCATCGGCGTCGTCAAGGCATACACGACACGCGTGGGTTCCGGCCCGTTCCCGACCGAGCTGTTCGACGAGTCGGGCGACTTCCTGCGCAACAACGGCGGCGAGTTCGGCACCACGACCGGCCGCCCGCGCCGCTGTGGCTGGTACGACGCCCCCATCGCGCGCTACTCGGCCCGCATCAACGGTGTCACCGACTTCGTGCTCACCAAGCTCGACGTGCTCACTGGCCTCGAGACGATCCCCGTCTGTGTCGCCTACGAGGTCGACGGTGTGCGGGTCGACGAGATGCCTGTCTCGCAGTCGGACTTCCATCACGCGGAGCCCATCTACGAGGAGTTCCCCGGCTGGTCGGAAGACATCACGGGTGCGCGCCGCTTCGAAGACCTGCCGAAGAACGCGCAGGACTACGTGATCGCGCTCGAGAAGATGAGCGGCTCGCGCATCTCGCTCATCGGCGTCGGTCCCGGCCGCGACGAGATCGTCGTGCGCCACAGCCTCACGGACTGAGCGGCGCTACGGTCCGCCGCCAGGCATACGCACTGTTGCGCTACAGTTTCCGTCCCCCGCTACTGCAATCCCTGTAGCGCGGGACGGAAAGTGTAGCGCTGAGCGGACCGCTTGGCGCGTGGCCGCGGCATCCGCTCGCGTTAGACCGTCGTGAAGCCGGGCGGCAGCTGCGCGCGGCCAGTGAGCGCCATGAGCAGGGTCACGCCCTGGCCCTTGTGCGCCGCGGTGCCCGCGAGGAGGCTCACAGCTGTCGCGATGCCTGCCGCAGGCGGCGTGTAGTCGGCGCCGATGGCCCGGGCGAGGTCGATCGAGTGCACGACCAACTCGACGACACGGGTGCGCAGGTACTGGTCGAGCAGGATGCCCATGCCACCGATGGACACGATGCGGTCGTCGGGCTGTGCCGCGATGAGCGTGCGCGTGCGGGAGAGCGCCTCCGAGACCTGCGCCACGGGGTCGGCGCCCAGCCAGGCGCCCGCTTCGACACCGCGGGCCTCGATCGAGGCGTGGTCGGTGAACTGCTCGAGCACCTCGTTGTAGTAGTCCTCGGCCGAGGGGATGGTGACGGCGCCGGGTTCGTCCTGCCCGAGGTAGCTCTCCACCGTGAGGATGGCGCGGGCCGTGTGGCCGGCCAGGCTGCGCACCGTCCACGCCCCTAGGGCAGGCTGCTCCCACTGCTCGTCGCGAACGCGACCGAGCAGTTGCACGAACGATTCTGAGGCGTCGAGAAAGAGGGTCGTGTTGCTCACGCGTCCATAGTTGCACTTCCCGTGACAGACTGCATTTCATGCCCGCCTCCAGACCCGCCGCGTCGGCCTTTGGTGGCCGTTTCGTTACGCTCCGACCTCTTGGCGAGGCGGACTTCGGTGCCCTCTTCGACGTGATCGGGCATCCGGAGGTCTTTGCCGGCGGCTACGGCGGGGGCGCTGCCGCCCTGCGCGACGACCGCGATGCGTTCGCGGAGTGGCTGCGCGGCTACCTGCCGTGGGAGACGGGCCTCTCCTTCGGGGTCTGCCTGCGCGGCGGCCCGCACGACGGCGAGCTCGTCGGCACGACCTCGCTCGCCGACCTCGACCTGGCGCACGAGGGCGCCCACATCGGGTGGACGGCCTACGACCCGCGCGTCTGGGGTTCTGTCGTCAACGCCGAGGCGAAGCTCCTGCTGCTGTCGCTCGCGTTCGAGCACGGCTTCAGCCGGGTGCGGCTGCAGGCGGATGCCGCCAACGAGCGTTCCCGCGCCGCGATCCTGCGCCTCGGCGCCACCTTCGAGGGGGTGCTGCGGCATGACCGGCGACGGGCCGACGGCTCGTGGCGCGACACGGCCGTGTACTCCGTGCTCGTCGAGGAATGGCCCCGGGTGAAGGCCGGCCTTGAGGCTCGGCTGGAAGCTCAGGGCGAGCGACCTGTGCTCTTCCGGGGCGTGCGCTGAGCGGAGCGTGTGAGCATACCGACGGTCGGTCGAGTGCTTCGCGTGCCGAGGCTATGGTCGGAATCATGGATATCGCTTACACCGCAGTTGCACACGCGTCGGGAGGTGGCCGTGACGGCCACGTACGTTCGGATGACGACCGCATCGATTTCGAGGTTCGCCCGCCCAAGGAGATGGGTGGCTCGGGTGACGGCGTCAACCCTGAGCAGCTCTTCGCAGCCGGCTACTCCGCCTGCTTCCTGAGTGCCGTGCACGGCGCCGGCAAGCAGCTCGGCATCGACACGAAGGATGCCGCGGTGTCGGCCAGTGTCGGCATCGGCAAGAACGACAAGGGCGAGGGCTTCAACATCGCCGTCGAGCTTGACATCCACGTGCCGAACGCCGAGCAGGACCGCCGTCAGGAGCTCGTCGAGAAGGCGCACCGCCTCTGCCCGTACTCCAACGCGACGCGCGGCAACGTCGAGGTCACCCTCACGCTCGTCGACTGATGGCCACGAGCTTTCCTAATTCAGGAACAGAGTTCCTGAATTAGGAAAGCAAGTTCCTGAATCAGGAATGGAAGGCCGCTGCCGCCGTCGCGATGCGCAGGTCTTCCTCCGGGTGGGCGCCGCTCACCCCGATGCCGCCGATCACGGGGTCTCCCAGCGGCACGCCACCCGGCAGCGTCGTGGGCCGGAACGCAAGTTGGTCGTCGATGTGCAGGAACAGCTCGGGGTAGTCCCCCTTGAGCTTCGCAAGCGAGTCGCTCGTGCGCTTGAAAGTCGCCGACGTCTGCGCCTTCGCCCTCGCCACCCCGAGCGTGAACCAGTTCGCGCCATCCATGCGCGCGGCGCAGACCTCGAGCCCCCGGTCGTCGACGATGACGACGCTGATGCGCTTGTCGCTCTCGCGAGCGATGCGCAGGGCCTCGTCGAGGGTGGCGCGGGCGGCCTCGAGGGTGAGTGTCACGGCGCTTTCTCCCACTTTCTGGCGCTGAAGGAACTCGGCATCGAGTCGGTTCCGGGGCGCAGGACCTCTCGCGAATCTAGCGGCCGCCAGAGTCCCTCGCAAACCACAGAAACTTGCGACTCAGACCAAAGAACAGGCGTGCCGTCGACTGAAACGGCCTGTTGTTCGGGTCCCCAGCGGCGTCCCATCATTACGACCACGGTGCGTTCTACGTCGAAGTCAGCACTCGGTCTCCACCTCGGCACAGAGTTGTCCCGAGCATGTCCCCTGCCTACATGGCACAGAAGGAGTGAATATGAAAACCTTCCGTCCGCTTATCGCGGTCGCGGCCGGTGCGCTATTGGTGCTCACTGGATGCGCCGGCACCGGCACCTCTGGAGGAGGCAGCCAAGACGCCGGCGTCTCCACGACGTCGTGGGGTGCGCAGGTGCTCGAGCGCGGCGAGCCTCAGAAGGGCGGAAGCCTCACGTATGGCCTCAGTGCCGTCGTCGAGTCGCTCGATCCGGCCGGCTCGGCGGTCAGCGGCAACCTCATCATGCGCTCCATCTATGGCGTGCTGTTCTCCTACGACGACGCAGAGCGGAACATCCGTCCCGACATGGCGGAGTCGATCGAGTCCGACGACAACGGTGTCACCTGGACCCTCAAGCTGAAGCCGGGTCACTCCTTCACCGACGGCAACCCTTACAACGCCGAGGCGGTCAAGGCCCATTTCGAACGCATCGCCGCGGAGGGCTCACGCTCTCGATCGGCCGAGGACATGCGTCAGATCGCCTCGATGGAGGTCGTGGACGAGCACACCCTGGTGCTCACCCTTCGCAAGGCGTGGACCGGGTTCCCCGACGTGCTCGTCGGCGCTTACCCCGGTGGCCCCGCGATGGTCCCCTCGCCTGCCGCCGTCGAGGAGCACGGTGATGCGCTCGGCCTGAACCCGGTCGGCGCTGGCCCGTTCATGCTCAAGTCCTTCCAGCCCGGCGGCGACGTCGTGATCGTGAAGAACCCCGACTACGCGGGCGAGGAGCCCTACCTCGACGAGATCAAGTTCGTCACGGCGACCGACACGCAGTCGCGTGTGTCGGCAGCTATCGCTGGTGACATCGACATCGCTCGTGCGCAGTCGGCGGTTGACCTTAAGACAGCAGCCGATGGCGGGCTGACGATGCTGACGCAGCCGGACTCGGCCTACTACAACCTGCTGCTGAACCTCACGCAGGCACCCTTCGATGACGAGCGGATGCGCCGGGCGCTGGCCCACGCGATCGACCTCGATGGTCTCAACGCGGCCGTGTTTGAAGGCAAGCACGACCCGATGTCGGGACTCATGCTGAGCTCAAGCCCGTTCTTCGTCGACACCGACTGGCCGAGCTACGACCCGGACAAGGCGAAGGAGCTTGCTGAGGAGTACACGGCTGACACGGGCAACCCTGCCGCGTTCAGCCTGACGACGACCAGCCCGCCTGAGTTCCAGCAGCAGGCGGCCGTGCTCCAGCAGATGCTCTCCGACGCCGGCATCGACATGTCGATCAACGTGAGCGACCAGCCCACCATGGTCTCGGAGGCTCGCGCCGGCAACTTCCAGGCGCAGCACCGCTACATCGAGATCATCGACGTGAACTACGCCCGCACGGCCTTCCACAGCACCTCGGGTGGCAACAACGGCCTCAAGGGAGACCCGACGGTGGATGGGATTCTCGACGAGATGCTCACCGCCTCTGAGGGCGAGATGAAGGGGCTCTACGCAGACCTTCAGCACGCGCTCGAGGAGTGGCTGCCCCAGGTGCCGCTCATCGCCGTCAAGAATGGCGTCTTCGTGAGCGATCGCGTCGGCGGCTACCCGGGCAACCTGATCGGCCTGCCCGAGCCGGACTTCCGCGAGGTGTGGGCAATCCAGGGCGACTAGCAGAGCCACATTCACGATTGAGCCGGTCGGCATCCCTCGACTCCACGTCGAGGGATGCTGGCCGGTTCAGCCCACGCCGCGTCAAGCGGCCAGCAGTTTGGAGTAGCCATGGTGTCGGTAGCCCTGGAGCGCACGATCTTTGAAGAGGCGCACGAGGACTTCAGGGGTGCGGTTCGCCGGTTCGTGGACCGCGATGTGGTTCCGCACCTGGAGGAGTGGGACGCTGCCGGTCGGGTGGATCGTGAGCTCTTCCGCAAGGCGGCAGACATGGGCCTGCTGGGGATGTCGGCGCCCGAACGCTTCGGCGGCGGGAGCATCGACGACTTTCGCTACAGCGCCATCCTTCTGGAGGAACTCGCACGCGCTGGCGCGCACGGTGTCTCGATGGCGCTGTGTGGTTTCAACGACCTCGTCGCGCCGTATTTCACGGCGTTCGGGAGCGAATCGCTCAATGAGCGGTACCTGGCGCCCATGATCGCCGGCGAGAAGGTCGGGGCGGTCGCGTTCACCGAGCCCGGTGCTGGCTCAGACCTCGCGTCGATCGCCATGGCAGCGATTCCCGACGGCGACCACCTCGTGCTCAACGGGGCCAAGACGTTCATCTCCAATGGCCTCATCGCCGACGTGCTCGTCGTGGCCGTCAGGACGGACCCCGAGGCGGGGCGATCCGGGCTCAGCCTCGTGTGTGTCGACGCGCACTCGGAGGGCCTCTCACGCAGCGGCCCGCTTCGCAAGGTGGGTCTCGGGATGCAGGACACCGCAGAGCTGTTCTTCGACGATGTGCGCGTGCCCCGCGCCGACGTCCTCGGCGTCGAGGGGAAGGGTTGGGCACAGTTGCGTCGCAACCTGTCCATCGAGCGCCTCCACATCGCCGTGGCGGCGATGGCGGCGATGCGGGCGACCTTCGAGCACGCGCTTGCGCACACGACGGAACGACGCGCTTTCGGGCAGCGGATCGCCGACTTCCAGGCCAACCGCTTCTATCTCGCGGAACTGGCAACCGAGATCGAGGTGACCCAGGCGTTCGTCGACCGCTGCATCCTGGACGCTGCCGATGGCACGCTCGACGAGGTGACGGCGGCGATGGCGAAGTGGTGGACGACCGAACTGCAGCAACGTGTCGTGCAGCGTGCCCTCCAGCTTCACGGCGGCTACGGCTACATGAAGGAGTACCGAGTCGCGCGCGACTTCGTGGACTCGCGCGTGACCACGATCTTCGGCGGCACGACCGAGATCATGAAGGAGATCATCGGTCGCCGCATCACGCGGGAGGCCTGAATCATGGCGAACCTGGAACTCCGTGAACTGCAGTGGTTCATCGTGCTGGCTGAGCGGGAGCACCTCACTCAGGCGGCCGCCCAGTTGCACATCAGCCAGCCGACGCTGTCGCGCGCGCTGACCCGCATCGAGGAGCAGCTTGGTGTGCAGCTGTTCGACCGCCGCCGCAACCGACTGCAGTTGAACAAGTACGGCGAGATCTTCCTTGCCCACGCGCTCAGGGCCTCGAGCGAACTCGCCCAGGCGGAACAGCGCATCGCAACGCTCGTCGACCCAGACCGGGGCGCAATCGCGCTGGGCTTCGTCGAATCCTTCGGCAACTGGTTGGTCCCCCGAATGGTGAACCGCTACAGGGAGGTCGCGCCGGGCACGTCGTTCGAACTTTTCGGAGGCGCAGCGGATGCGATCGTCGACGGCGTGCGAAAGGGTCGCTTCGACATCGGCCTGGTGGCGCCCCGTCCGGCCGCCGACGACCTCGAGTGGCTGCCGATCGGCAAGCAGGCGCTTCGCGTCATCGCGCCTGCCGAGCATCCGTTCCAACAGCGGGACGCGGTCGAACTGCACGAGCTTGCCGACGAGCCGCTGGTGACACTGCGGGTTGGCTATGGCCTCCGCACCGTGATCGATGGGCTCTTCCGCTCGGCCGGCATCACTCCCAACCTCGCGATCGAGACGACGGAGCTGTCGACCATGAGCGCGCTCGTCGCGACCGGCGTCGGCGTGGCCATCGTCCCGGAGCCGCCGGTCGAGTTGCAGCACGCGCCCCTCGGTGTTCCCCTCAGCGTGCCTGGTGCACACCGGGAGTACGGTGCGATCGCCCGCCGGGTCGGCCCCATCGGCCACGCGGCGCACCGATTCCTAGCCACCCTCAAGGCGGACGCTTCGAGCTCCGACATGTACGCGGTGACGCCGGCATCGCGACAGCCCGTTTCCGATCGAGAGGAAGCACAGTGATGAGCGACACGACATCGTCGATGACCGAGGCACTCGCGTCGCATTGGGCGCCGCTTCGTTTCGAGGACATCCCGGCGGTCGAGGTCACGCGGGTGAAGGCGAACATCCTCGACACCTTCGCGGTCGCCCTCGCCGGGGTCGGCACGGGGGAGTCGGAGCGCGTCCGCGCCGCACTGCACGACCTCCACGGGGGCGAGAGCGGCAGTCTCGTATGGGGAACGTCGCAGCGGATGACTCCCGCCTATGCGGCCTTCGCGAATGGCACCTCGGCGCACGCGAGGGACTTCGACGATGGCGGCGGCCCGGGTCATGCGGGGGCGACGGTGCTTCCGGCGGCCATCGCGGTCGGGGAGCGCGTCGGAGCGAGCGGCCGCGACCTCATCGCTGCCACGATCGCCGGCTACGACATCAGTTACCGACTCTTGCAGTCGCTCGGGGGGTTCGCCGGCATGACGGATCGCGGCTGGCACAGCACCGGCGTCATGGGCAGCTTCGCGGCGGCGGCAGCGTCGGCGAAGATCCTCGACCTCGACGCGGCGTGCTTCGCCGACGCCCTCGGCATCGCCGGCTCCTTCACTGGGGGCATCTGGGCCTTCATCGATGACGGGGCCTGGACCAAGCGCATCCATGCTGGAAAGGCTGGGGAGACCGGCGTCGACGCCGCATTCCTCGCCCGCAGGGGGATCACTGGGCCGCACCGTGTCTTCGAAGCTGAGTGGGGCGGGATCTTCGCCACCCACAATGCCGGCAGCGGCAACCCCGAGCGAGCACTTGAGCGCCTCGGCCTCGACTTCAATATCGACACCGCGTACATCAAGCCCCACGCGTGCTGCCGAGGGTCACACTCGACGATCGACACGGTGCTGCGCCTGATCGAGGAGCATGACCTCACGCCCGAGAACGTGGCGCGCATCGTCGTCACGGCGGGGACGACGGCGATCAACATGCTTTCGGTCGACCCGATCGAGACCGTGTTCGACGCCCAGTTCAGCCTGCCGTACGCGATTGCGATCGCGCTCCACGAGCGCAGCGTCGGCCTTGACCAGTTCGACCCGCCGCGAATCACTGAGCCGGCGATCCGTGCGACGTTCGACCGCATCGTGATGCACCGGGACGAGAGCATCCAGCTGGCGGACGGCCCGACCCTCCGCATCGAGTTGGCGGACGGCAGGGTCATCAGCGCTGCATCGGGGAGCCCGATGAAGGCAAAGGGTTCCGCATCTAATCCGATGACGCAGCACGAGGTGGGGCAGAAGGCGCGGCAGCTCCTTGCCCCCTGGGGGACCGAGATCGCCGACGCCCTCATCACGGCGGTGGACCGCCTGGACCAGTCGGATGACCTCACCGACCTGATGAATGCACTCAGCTTCCCTACCGAGAGGAAATGACATGACCACGACAGTGCGTCGAGAAGAGATCATCGCAGCCGAGCCCGTCGAGTCGCTCGCCGCCATGCTGGGGATCGAGGTCCCCTCCGGGGAGGGAGACGCTGTTCCCCCGATGTGGCACTGGATGTACCTGCTGGAGCGGACGGCCCAGAACGAATTGGGTGAGGACGGGCACCCGGTGGTTGGGATCCCCGCGCCCCCCGGCCCCGGGCGTCGACGGATGTTCGCCGGCGGCCGGGTGACGACGCTTGCGCCACTTCGCATTGGACGACCGGCCACGAAGGTCATCTCCCTGGCCCGTTCTGTCGACAAGGTGGGCAAGACCGGACCCCTGACGTTCACGACCGTGCTGCACGAGATCTTCCAGGACGGCGAACTCGTCATTCGCGAGGAGCAGGACATCGTCTATCGCGCGGAGGGCGGGGAGCCCCTGCCGCCGGCGAAGCCAGCGGCACCCGCGCCCAAGGGGCCGCGCATCGAGCTGCACGTCGATGAGCGACTCCTGTTCCGGTTCTCCGCGCTGACCTACAACGCGCACCGCATCCACTACGACCGCGACTGGTGCGAGCAGGAGGGCTACGACGGCCTCGTCATCCACGGCCCGTTGCTCGCGCTCCTCGCTGGCGACCTCTATCGCCGGGAAGGGGTCGACCTGACGGGCAAGACCTTCTCCTACCGGTTGGTCTCGCCCCTGACAGGGTCGCAGGAATGCGTCATCGTCCCGGGCCCCGACGGTCTGGCTGCCGGTGCCGAAGCCCGCGGTGCCGACGGGACCATCGCCGCCGTGGCGAGCATCGCGGATGCCGCATGAACGAGACCAAGGAGCCCCGGATGTCACTCCCCCTGCAGGGCGTCACGGTCGTGTCGTTGGAGCAGGCCGTCGCGGCGCCATTCGCCACCCGGCAGCTCGCAGACCAGGGCGCACGGGTGATCAAGGTGGAGCGTCCCGAGGTAGGGGACTTTGCTCGTGGCTACGACGAGACTGTCCGCGGGCTCGCGAGCCACTTCGTGTGGCTGAACCGATCGAAGGAGTCGGTCGCGCTCGACCTCAAGTCGGAGCACGGCAGGGAAGCTGTGCTTGCGATGGTGCGCGAGACAGATGTCTTCGTGCAGAACCTGGCTCCCGGGGCCGCAGAGCGCCTGGGGCTCGGCAGCGATGCCCTGATGGAGCTGAATCCGCGGTTGATCCACGTGTCGATCTCCGGCTACGGTGCGGGCGGTCCCTACTCGTCGAAGAAGGCCTACGACCTGCTGGTCCAGTGTGAAGCGGGGCTCGTCTCCATCACGGGAACGCCGGACGAACCCTCCAAGGTCGGTATCTCGATCGCGGATATCGCCTCTGGCATGTACGCCTATACGGGCGTCCTTTCCGCGCTGCTCAACCGGCAACGCACCGGCCACGGTGAGGTCATCGAGATCTCGATGCTCGAGGCGCTCGCCGAGTGGATGGGGTTCCCCTACAACTACACCTACTACGGCGGCAGCGAACTGCCCCGCACGGGGGCGCGCCACGCCGCGATCGCCCCCTACGGTCCGTTCCTGTGTGGGGACGGGAAGCAGGTCTTCCTGGGGCTGCAGAATGAGCGCGAGTGGGCGACGTTCTGCAACGAGATCCTAGAGATGCCCTCGCTCGTGCACGATCCCCGCTTCGCGCGGAACTCGCTCCGCGTCGAGCATGCGACCGAACTCAAGCAGGAGATCGAGCGCGGCTTCGCGAACAGCACGGTAGATGCGGTCGCGGAGAAGCTTGAATCCGCGGGGATCGCGAACGCCCTGCTGCGAGACCTGCACGCGCTCGCCGAGCATCCCCAGCTTGAGGCGCGCGGCCGCTGGCGTGACTATGAGTCCCCTGCGGGCACCCTCCGTGCCCTCATGCCACCCGCGACGTTCGTGGGAGCCGAGCCGGTCATGGGGGCAGTGCCGGAGGTCGGCCAACACACCGACGCCGTGCTGGCCGAGTTCGGGGTGCTGCGCGCGGCAGAAGTCGCCGTATGAGCGACGCGAGCGTCGTGGAGCTGGGTCGCGCACGCAGCTTCCTCTTCGTGCCGGGTGACCGGCCGGAACGATTCGGTAAGGCCGCCGGCGCGGGCGCGGATGTTGTCGTGCTCGATCTGGAGGATGCCGTCGCGGGAGACAACACGCAGGCGGCTCGGGAGCACATCGCGACCTGGTTGGACAGCGGCGGGCGAGGCGTCGTTCGCGTCTGTGCCTCGGATACCCACGGCCACCGCGCCGATGTGGACGCGCTCGTCGGCCTGCCGGGCCTCCAAGGCGTCATGCTCGCGAAGGCGGAACGTGCCGAGGCGGTGGCTGAGGTGGCGGAACGCACGGGCGTGCCCGTTATCCCGCTCGTCGAGTCCGCGGCGGGCCTCGCGCGTTCCGAACAGATGGCACGGGCGCGGGGCGCGGTGCGACTCGCGTTCGGCCACCTGGACATGGCGGCCGACATCGGTTCGACGCCCGAGCGCGGCGCCATGCTGTACGCGCGCTCGGCGCTGGTCTTCGCGTCTCGGCTTGGTGGCCTGCCTGGGCCGATCGATGGGGTGACGGCGGACCTCGACAGCCCCGATGCGGTCTCGGCCGACATCCGCTACGCTTCCTCGCTCGGCATGACCGGCAAGCTCCTCATCCATCCGAAGCAAGTGGCGGCGGCCCACTCCGCGATGCAGCCCACCGAGCAGGACCTCGCGTGGGCGAACTCAGTGGCGACGTCGCTCGGGGACGGCGGCGTCGCACGCGTGGACGGTGTGATGGTCGACGCCCCCGTCCTGGCTCGGGCGGAGGCGATACTCGCGCGCTCCCGTTAGGGTCGTCGACGATCGCCAAAGGGCAGCGCTGCGCTCAGGATGCCTCGGGCGCGGGTATTGGCAGCACGCTCCGGATGCCCGCCGCCATGAACTCGGCGAGCACCCAGGTGTAGGCCGTCATGGAGTCGGTGCCGCCCGCGATCTGCTGGGAGATGAAGAGACCATCCGCGACGGCCGCGTGCACCATCGCGACGCTGTGGGCGAGCGCCTCGTTGTCCTCGAGCTCCGGGAACAGGCGGGTGTATGAGTCCTGCCATTCGCGGCACAGTTCGGCGCGCACGCGGAGGCACTCCTCGCGGGTGACGGTGTGCGTGTCCTCGCTGTGGAGGAACAGCATGAGCGAGATGCGCATGAGGTTCGCTGCACCCGAGTAGCGCCACAGGCAGTGCGCCATCATCTCCAGCAGTGGATCGTCAGACCACGGGGTCTCCACGCCGCTCGTGCGGGGATGGGTGTCGATCCAGTCCTCGTGAAGGAACTCGATGAGGGCTTCGAAGATGGCGTCTTTGTCTTTGAAGAACCAGTAGATCGAGGTGGGCGAGCATCCGCATTCCTTGCAGATGCGCGCGATGCTCGCCGCGTCGATGCCGATATCGGATGCGACGGACTCCGCGGCACGCAGAATCTGGATGCGGGTGGAGGTCTCGTCGTGCTGGGTCGGGCCGGCGGGCGGGAGCGAGGCGACGGCGCGTGCCGCCTCCGGCGGGAGCTCAACGGCGGCTGACGGTTGCTGCTCGAGGCGGGTGGCGACGCCTTCGAGCCCCGCCACGATGATGTCGGTCGTGATGTCGCGGTCAAGCTCAGAGGTCATCGAGTTGATGAACCGCCCATCGACGGCCGAGAGGGTCAGGTTGCCGAGGAGTTCGGCCGCCGCCATCCGCTCGATTGCATCGTCGATGCGCAGTGAGCGATCCCACCACGACGCGATGGCCGAGAGGGTGCGCCCGCGGAACTCGGTGAAGCGAAGTCGCGCCGTCGGCTGCACGGGCCGGCTCTCGAGACCAAGCATGAGACCGAAGGTGCGGTACTCGGTGCCCTCAGCGCTTGGCGGGGTGAGCCCGAGCGCATTGTGCCGGAGTGCGAGCGCCCGCTTCTCCGGGGGGACGACCTCGCTCCAGGAGGGAGACGTCGCACGCCGCTTGCGGTAGCTGTATTCGAGGGCCTCAGCGAAGAGGCGATCCTTGTTGCGGAAGTGCCACAGGATGAAGCTCTCCGAGAGCCCCGCCTCCTTCGCGACGGCCGCGATCGTCGTCGCCTGGTAGCCCGCGCGGGTGACAAGCGTCAGCGTCGCCTCGAGCGCGCGCGAGCGCTGCTCCTCGGTTTCGCTGCGCGAAGTTGTGTCGGTCATGTCCCCGTCCGGTCGTGCTCTCGGAGGAATCCCGTGACGAGGGCTTCGAACTCGCGAGCGCGTTCGAATGGTACCCAAAGTCCGGTCTTGCCGAAGACATGCAGGCGAACATCCGGAATCTGGTTCAGCATGAACAGGGCGTTGTCGTAGCCCTGGATGCGGTTGTCGCGACCCCAGACCACGAGCGTTGGCGCCTCGATCTGGCCGAGGAGCGTCCACAGCGGCGGCCCCTGGTCGGGCTTGCGCTGCCCGCGTCCCTCCGGCGCCTTGGCCATGAACTCGGGGTCGATGCTGGCCTGGTAGCGGTCCTGCACAACATCGTCGGTGATGAGCGCCTGGTCGTACATCATGACCGAGAGGTAGTTGCGCATCTTCTCTTCTGACGGCCCGTCGCCCTTGTAGTAGGACTGGATGACCTTCTGGCCCTCGGTGGGGCGGGCGCTGAAGAGAGGGAGCCCGCCCATCGAGCTGACGAGGATGAGCCGCTCGATGCGTTCCGGCGCCGCGACCGCCATCTTGATTGCGGCGCCGCCTCCGGTCGCGAGCCCGCACACGTGGGCGGAGTCGACCGAGAGGGCGTCCATCATCGCGAGGAAGGTCTCGGCGTAGAAGGAGTTGCGGTCGCCCTCGACCTCCGGCTTGTCAGACTTCCCGTAGCCGGGCAGGTCGACGATGATCGTGCGGAAGTGCTTGGAGAGCGCCTCGAGGTTCTGCCCGAAGTTGCCCCAGCCGTAGGCGCCGGGGGCGCCGCCGTGCACGAGCAGCAGCACCGGCCCCGTGCCCGCCTCGTGATAGTGGATGCGCACTCCTGCGGCATCGACGTAACGGCTCGTCTCTTCGGCGGTGAAGCTCACAGCGGTGTCTCCCGGGATGATGATCGGATGCGTGCCGCGTCTTCGTCGCAACGGTGCGGCGACCAGTGGGTCGGCGCGAGACTAACACGGTGCCAGAGCGCTGGCAGAGTGCGTGCCGCCGTCTGGAACGCCGAGGTGGGATGCGGCATCCGAAGCCTGTTTGATGGCATCCGAACCACCCCCTAAGGGGGCGAATTGAGCGACGATGCTTGAAAAGGAGGCCGCGTGACATACGCAAAGGTCATCGCCATGAGGGCAGTGCATCTGGTGGTCGTGCTGCTCGGCGTGAGCTTTCTCGTCTACCTCCTGCTCGACCTGCTGCCAGGTGACACCGCCGAGGTGCTCGTGGCGTCGAGCTCCAACCCCACCCCGGGTGCGGTCGAGGAGATTCGCAAGGAACTCGGACTCGACCAGCCCTTCATGGTGCGCTACGTGCAGTGGCTCGGCAACGCGATCACGGGTGACCTCGGCGTCTCCTTCCGCACGGGCCAGCCCGTGACGGAGGCGATCGGCGAGCGCCTGCCCGTCACGATCCAGCTGCTCATCATGGCCGAGATCATCTCGCTCGCGATCGCCGTGCCCCTCGCCGTGGCTGCCGCCCGCCGCCGCGACCAGGCCTTCGACCGCGTCGTCTCGGTCTTCACCTTCACGCTGCAGTCGATCCCCAACTTCGTGGTCTCGCTCGTGCTGATCGTGATCTTCGCGGTGACGCTGAACTGGTTGCCGGCCATCGGCTTCGTGCCGCTGCAGGAAGACGTGCTCGGCAACATCCGCTCGCTCCTGATCCCGTCGATCGCGCTCGCCTCGGCGCTCGTACCCCTCTATATGCGGGTGCTGCGCAACGAGATGATCCGCACGCTGCAGGAGGACTACATCCTCGTCGCCCGCTCGGTCGGGCTGACGCAGCGGAGCGTACTCTTCCGCTACGCGCTCAAGCCCTCGCTGCCCACGCTCGTGACGGTCGTCGGCATCAACATCGGCACGCTCATTGGCGGCACGCTGCTGATCGAACTCATCTCGGGCCTGCCGGGCATCGGCACGCTCATCTACAGCGGCATCAACAACCGCGACTACGTGCTCGTGCAGGGCCTCATCCTCTTCATCGCCTGCGCCTACGTGCTCGCAAACTTCATCGTCGACATGATCTACCCGCTACTTGACCCAAGGGTGCGCGTATGAGTTTCACAACCAAGACCACGTCCCAGCGCACGGTGGTGCCGGGCAGCCCGCCCATCGGTGGGCGAGGGCTCCTCGGCCGCTCCCGCAAGGGGGTGCCGCCGTGGGCCGTCACGATCTCGGTCGGATGGCTCGTGCTCCTGATGGCGGGCGCGCTGCTGCTGCCCGTGCTGCCGCTGCCAGACCCGTCGCGCTCCGACTACGCGGCCATCATGGCGCCCATGTTCAGCCCAGGGCACATCCTCGGGACCGACGAGGTGGGGCGTGACATCCTCGCCCGGCTGCTGTCGGGCGCACAGGTCAGCCTCTTCGTCGGCGTTGCCTCGATCGCGCTCGCCGTCGTGCTGGGCGCCCCCATGGGCATCCTGGCCGGCTACTTCGGTGGCTGGGCGAACCGCTTCATCGTCGCCGGACTCGACATCGTGCTGTCGTTCCCCAACCTCGTCGCCCTCATCGCCCTGAGCCTCTTCCTCGGCCCGGGCCTCTGGACGATCGTGGTCGGCATCGGCATCATCGCCTCGGCCCCCGTCGCACGAGTCGCACGCTCCGCGACACTGACCTTCGTCAACCGTGACTTCGTGACCGCCGCGCGCGGCATGGGCTTCGGTCACGCACGCATCATCGTGCGGGAGATCCTGCCCAACGTGGTCGTGCCGGTGCTCGCCTACGCGATCGTCGTCATCGCGGTCGCGATCGTCGCCGAGGCGAGCCTCAGCTTCCTCGGCCTCGGCATCCAGCCACCGGATGCCAGCTGGGGCTCCATGATGGGCACCGGCCGGGCGAAGCTCACCCAGGCGCCGCACATCGTGCTGCTGCCGGCGTTCACGATGGCCCTCTCCATCCTTGCGATCAACTTCCTCGCCGAGCACTTCGCGAAGCGATTCGACATCAAGGAGTCTGCGCTGTGACGGTCGAACCCATCCTCGAGGTCAAGGACCTGCGAATCCAGTTCAAGACACCGCAGGGCATCGCGGAGGTCGTCAACGGGGTCAACCTCTCGATCGCGCCCGGCCGGGTGCACGGCCTCGTCGGTGAGAGCGGTTCGGGCAAGTCGGTGACGGCGCGCGCCGTGCTCGGCATCCTTCCCCGCAACGCCCTCCACAAGCGCGAGGGCAGCGTGCGCTTCGCCGGTGAGGAGATCCTCGGCCTGAGCGAGGACGAGATGCGCAAGCGCATCCGTGGCCGCCGCATCGCCATGGTGTTCCAGGACCCCATGACCGCCCTCAACCCCGTCATGCGGGTGGGCAAGCAGATTGTGCTGCCCATGCGCCGCCACCTCGGCATCAACGGCAAGGAGGCGAAGGCGCGCGCGATCGACCTGCTCGGCCAGGTCGGCATCCCCGACCCGGAGGAGAAGTTCAAGGTCTACCCGCACCAGCTCTCGGGTGGGCAGCGCCAGCGCATCATGATCGCGCTCGCGCTCTCGTGTGACCCGGAACTGCTCATCGCCGACGAGCCGACGACGGCGCTGGATGTCACGGTGCAGGCGCAGATCCTCGACCTCTTCGACAAGCTCCGCCGGGAACGCAACCTCGCGGTGCTGCTCGTCTCGCACGACCTCAGCCTCATCGCGGAACGCTGCGACGAGGTCTCGGTCATGTATGCGGGACGCGTCGTCGAGACCGGCTCGGCCATCAGCACCTTCGAGGCGCCGCAGCATCCGTACACCAAGGCGCTCGAGGAGGCCCGGCCGAGCCTCGAGAACCCGCCGCACACCGTGCTCCGCACGATCCCCGGCCGTCCTCCCCAGCTCACGGACCTTCCGCACGGGTGCTCCTTCGCCAACCGGTGCCCCCGCATGACCGAACTCTGCCTCGACGTCGACCCGCCCCTCGAGCCGGGGCCCGCGGGACGGCCCGTCGCCTGCCATCACCCCGTCGCCGGCCCCGACGAGCCCCTCGGGGTCTCGGTCACGGCGGCGAAAGAGAGGATCTCCTGATGACCGACACGGCAACAGCTCCCGCAGTCAGGGACTCGTCCGGCGACGACATCGTGCTCTCGGCGAAGGGCCTCGTGGTCGAGTACCCCGTGCCAGGCAAGAAGCCCGTGCGCGCGGTGCACGGCATCGACATCGAGCTGCGCCGCGGCGAGACCCTCGGCCTCGTCGGGGAATCCGGATGCGGCAAGTCGTCGACGGGTCGCGCGCTCGTCATGCTGCCCCCGCCCACGGAGGGCGAGGTCATGCTCGGCGACCTGCGCCTCGATGGCCTCAGCCAGAAGCAGCTGCGCAAGCACCGCAAGGAGCTGCAGCTGATCTTCCAGGACCCGATCTCCTCGCTCAACCCGCGCCGCACGGCGCTCGAGATCGTCATGGAACCGCTGACCTTCCTCAAGCACCCGAAGCCCAAGGAGCGCGCGCTCGAACTCCTGCAGGAGGTGGGCGTCGACGCGGCCATGGCCAAGCGCAAGCCGCACCAGCTCTCGGGTGGGCAGTGCCAGCGCGTCTCGATCGCGCGCGGCGTCGCCCAGCAGCCATCCGTCATCATCTGCGACGAGCCCGTCTCGGCGCTCGACGTCTCGGTGCAGGCGCAGGTGCTCAACCTGCTTGAGCGCATGAAGGATGAGCACGACCTCTCGCTCGTCTTCATCTCCCACGACCTCGCCGTCGTCAAGAACATCAGCGACCGCGTCGCCGTCATGTACCTGGGGCGGATCGTCGAGCTGGCCGGCTCGGAGGACATTTACCAACATCCGAGGCACCACTACACGGCGCTGCTGCTGAGCTCGATCCCGCAGCCGAACCGTCCGGAGAAGCTGCAGGATGTCGCGAACGAGGGCGAGATCGCCACGAGCCCCGCTCCCAGCGGCGGGTGCCCCTTCGCGGCGCGCTGCCCGGCCGCGACGGAGATCTGCCGCACCGTCATGCCGCCGCTCGCGGAGATCACCCCCGGGCACCGGGTGGCCTGCCACCACCCCATTCCCGTGGAGGCTGAACCGGACCTGCGTTCGGCGAGTTGAGCGGGCCCGCTGAGGAGGGCGGCATGCCCCGCCGGGGACCGTTCAGCGCGCTGCGGCACCGGCGCTTTGCGATCTTCTGGGTGGCCGCCGCGGTCTCCACGACGGGCACGTGGCTGAGCAACCTCGCCGTGCCGTTCGTCATCTTCGAGATGACGCACAGCGCCACCTGGGTCGGCATCGGCGCGGCGGCGCAGTTCATCCCCAACGTGCTCATGGGCCCGCTGGGTGGGGCGTGGGCTGATCGCTTCGACCGCAGGCGGGTGCTGATCGGCACGCAGATCTTCGGCAGCCTCGCCGCCCTGATCCTCTTCTTCGTCGTCGCCTCCGGCACGCAGAACCCGCTCCTCGTCATCCTGCCCGTCACCCTCCAGGGCATCTTCGGCGGCCTCAACCTGCCCAGCTGGCAGGCACTCGTGCACGACCTCGTGCCGCGGGAGGACATCCAGTCGGCCGTCACCCTCAACACGATGCAGTTCAACGTGGGCCGGGCGCTCGGCCCCGCCCTCGCGGGCATCCTCATCGGAACGCTCGGGCCCAGCCCCGCGTTCCTGCTCAACAGCATCTCGTTCGTGTTCGTGCTGGTCGCGCTCATCGCGATCGGGGGCGGCGCGCGGCGGGCGCTCGCGAAGCCGCGCATCAGTGCGCTGAGGAGCTTCGGCACCGCGCTCTCCTACATCCGCCGCCAGCGTGGGATCGCGGTGTCGATCATCGTGTCGATCGCGATCGGCATCCTCTTCAATCCCGTCTTCAACCTCACGATCATCCTCGCGTCGACCGTCTACGACGCCGGCGGACTCGAACTCGGCATCATGACCGCCGCCGCCGGGGTGGGTGCACTCGTCGCGGGTCCGATCGTCGCGTCGTCGAAGCATCCGCTCTCCCTCGTCACGCTTGCCGGGATGCTGGGCGTCGGCGCGGCCGTGCTCGTGCTGGGGGCCGTCGAGAACTACATCGCCGCCGTCGCCGCCCTCGTCGTCGCCGGCGCCGGCTTCCTCACTGTCATCGCGGGCGTCAACACCGCCATCCAGCTGATCGTGACCGACCGGATGCGCGGCAGCGTGATCGCCGTGCGCATCATGCTCTACACCCTGTCGATGGCGGTCGGCGCGCTCATCATGGGCGGCATCGCCGACTGGCTCGGGGTGCGCGAGTCCCTCATGATCGCGGGGGCTGCCATGCTGCTGCTCGGGCTGCTGCTCCTCGTGCGGCGCGACGCGGGAATCGGCCGGCTCGACGATCCGCAGGACCAGGACCAGGACTAGCCCTTTCCCAATTCAGGAGTCGGCTCATCCGAGCACACTCCTGAATTAGGAGAGCAGGCTGGCCCTTTCCTAATTCAGGAGTCTGTTCATTTGCGCACACTCCTGAATTAGGAAAGCGGGAACGGGAAAGGGCGCCGCTGCGGGAAGCAGCGACGCCCTCTCTTGGCGTGTGTGACGCGTTACGGGCGCGCGATCACCGGCATGGTGAGCTCGCCGACCTCGGGGATCGTGAGCACGACGGTGTCGCCGGGGACGATCTGGCCAACACCCTCAGGGGTGCCGGTCGCGATGATGTCGCCGGGCTGCAGCGTCATGACCTCGGAGTACACCTCGATCAGCTTGGCGATGCCATAGATGAGGTACGAGGTGTTGGAGCGCTGGCGCTCCTCGCCGTTGACCGTGAGCCAGAAGTCGAGCGCCTCGGGGTTCGCAACCTCGTCGGCCGTCACGATGTACGGGCCGATCGGCGTGAAGGTGTCGAAGGACTTGCGGTAGGAGCGGTCCTCCTCGCCACGCAGCGTGATGTCGAGCAGCGGCGTGTAGCCAAACACGTAGTCGAGGGCATCCTCGGCGGAGACGCGGCTCGCGGTCTTGCCGATGATGACACCGATCTCGGCCTCGTGGTCGAAGCGGCGGTCCTCCCAGGGCAGCTCGATGGATGCGTCGGGGCCGACGATCGAGGTGACTGCCTTGAGGAAGCCCTTGCGCACCTCGGCGGTGAGGATCTGGCGGTCCTTGTAGACGCCCTTCTCCCCACCCATCTCCTGCTGGTGCTTGTGGTAATTGACGGGCGCCGCGAAGAGGTTGACGGGGCGGGGCTGCGGTGCACGCAGCGTGGCCTCGGCCTCGGGGGTGCCGCCGCCGGCCGCAGCGCGCTCCGCGACGGTGCCGCGCACGTCATCCCACTTCGAGATGAGCGCGTTCATGCGGTCGTGCGTGGGCACGTGCTCCGAGACGAGGTCGCTCAGGTCGACGATCGTCTTGTCCTCAGCGAGGACCCCAAGCTGGTTGTCGTTGAAAATGCAGATGCGCATCAGGCGTCTCCTCGTTCGCGCCAGAGGCCCAGGGCGGTGATCGCCGGGCGGTCGGTGTAGGAGAACAGGATGGCGTCCTCCGACGTGTTGTTGTGGTGTGAGTGCTCGTACCAGAGCGGGATGGCCAGGGTGTCGCCCTTGGTCCATTCGATCTTCTGGCCGTCGACGATGGAGTAGCCGCTGCCGCTGACCACGTGGTAGACGGTGCTGTGCGTGTGGCGGTGCGACTTGGTGTCGACGCCGGGGCGCACGAGCTGCAGGTAGGCCGAGATCGTCGTCATGACGTGGCCGCCGGTCGTGGGGTTCTTGTACTCGACGATGATGTCGTCGTAGGGGTCACCCTCACCGTCGCGCAGGTACTCAAGTGCCTCGAGGGCATCGGCGAGCTTGTAGACGAGCGGCTGCGTGAGCGCGTGGGGCTCGCCGTAGCTCTTGCCGAGCATCCCCTGCAGGTATGCGGCGGGCATGGCCTTGTCGGGCTCAGTGGGGTCGCCGGCCTCGTCGATGATGTACTGGTTGAGGCGGCTGATGAGCGGCGAGTCGAGGCCGTCAAGCCAGATCATGGGGCCGTCGCCCTCGTGGCCGTGCTCATGCCAGTGCAGCGACGGGGTGAGGAGGAAGTCGCCGACCTCCATGGGAACCCGCTGGCCGTTGACGGTCGTGTAGGCGCCGTCGCCTTCGACGATGAAGCGGAGGGCCGAGGGGGTGTGGCGGTGCGGCGGCGCGATCTCGCCCGGGAGCACGAGCTGGAGTGCGGCCCACAGGGAGTCGGTGGCGCCGGTGCGCTGGCTGGGCAGGCTGCCGGGGTTGCGGAATCCGAGCACGCGACGCAGGGCGTGCTCGAGCGGCACGACGTCGCCGGCCTTCATCATGAGGGCGCGGGCCTGCTCGTAGCGCCAGATGTGCGGCACGAGGTTGGTCTTCGCCTCCGAGCCGATGCCTCCCATGAGCTGCCACAGGGGCGAGTAGTGGTTCTCGGCGAGTTCGGCGTAGAAGGCCTCATCCGCGGTTGTGTCGGCCATATCCGCTCCATTCTGTAATGCAGACTTGTATTCCCTCTTCTAGAATACCTTGACTGGGCCACCAATCGTCAAGGGGCCAGCGATCGGCTAACATTTCGCTTGCCTGCCCCTACAAATCGGGGGCATCGGCAGGAGGTTCCATGTCCGACAGCGACGCCCGCGATGACCCCAAGCGCAGCGTCGTGGGCCGAGCCCTCGAGATCCTCGACTGCTTCGCCGGCGGCACGGAGATGAGCGTTGCCGGCATCTGCGAGCGCACGGGCCTCCCGCCCGCGACGGTGCACCGGATGCTCGCTGCCCTCGTCGAATGGGAGGGTGTCGAACGCGTCGGCCGGGGCCGCTATCGGCTGGGTACCCGCATCTGGCGCCTCGGGGTGGGTGCACCCCAGGTGCGGCGCCTACGAGAGCTCGCCCAGCCCTACCTCGTCGACCTGCACGTCGTGACCCGCGGCACCGTCTACCTGGGCGTACGCGACGGTGGCGACGCCGTCTTCGCCGACCGCATCACCCGCGTCAAGCCGACGGCCAAGTCCGTGCGCGCCACGCGCCGGATGCCCCTGCACAGCACGGGCTGCGGTCGCGTGCTCCTCGCCTACAGTGACGACGCCTGGGACAGGTTGCAGGAGGACGCCGAGCACTCTGAGACGGTCGCCGAGGTCATGCCGGCGCTGCGCCGCGAGGTTGCCGAGATCCGGCTCGCGGGCCACGGGATCACGCAGAACGACGGCCTGCCAGGCCGCACCACCGTCGCGGCACCCGTGTTCTGGGATGGCGGCACCATCGTCGCAAGCGTCGCCGTCTCATTCCCGGAGACTCGCATCCCCGACCCGCGCTCGATCGTGCCGCGGGTGTTGACGACCGCGCGGGCCATCAGCACCGACCTCTCGCGTCGCTCGGGGCCCGGGCTGCACTGAGCGGTCAGTGCCGGTCGAGGTCCTGCAGCGTGTCGATGATGGTCGAACGCAGCCAGGCGCCCGCGGCGGAGCGCACCGAGCGTCGCAGCATATAGAGCGACACCTCGGCGAGTGCCGTCTCGAAGGGGAGCGTGAATGCCCTCGCGGTGCCAGTAGCCTCCAATCGCTCCGCCGTCAGCTTGGGGGCGAAACCGAGGTACTCCGTCTCGGCGATGATGCCGGGCAGGGCCATGAAGTTGGGCACGGCGATCGCGACATCCAGCTCGCGCCCCAGGGTCGAGAGGTGGTCGGGCACGACCGTGTGGCCGGCCTCGCGGCTGATGGAGACGTGTCGCTCGGCGAGGTACTCCTCGAGGGTCGGGTTGTCGCCGATGCGCGGATGTGACGGGGCGCGCACCCCGGCATAGCGCTGCATGAAGAGGATGTCGCGGGTCAGGTCTTTCGACGGGATCTGCGGCGTGCAGATGACAGCGTCGATTCGGCCGGCGATGAGGTCGTCGGCGGCGCTCGAGAGGTGGAGCGGCTCGATCTGCAGTGAGACGCGAGGTGCCTCGGCGGCGATCGCCTGGATGAGCCGGGGCACGAGTCCGATGAGGCCGATGTCGGTCGTGACGAGCGTGAAGGTGCGGGTGGATGTCGCGGGGTCGAACTCGAGCGGCTGTGCGAGCACCGAGTCGAGCCGCCCGAGCGCGTCGACGAGTTCGGGGTAGAGCGACTCGGCGAGTGTCGTGGGTTCCATGCGGCCGTTGCGCTTGTGGAAGAGCGGGTCGTCGAAGAGGCGACGCAGCTTTCCCAGGTTGTAGCTGATGGCCGGCTGCGAGACGTGCAGTTGCTCGGCGGCGATGCCGACGCTCATGGTCTCGAACACGGTCACGAAGGATCGCACCATCGCGATGTCATAGCTGCTCATTCCGCCAGCATAAACAGTATTGAAACTCTAAGTGAAGACTGTTTATTGGATTTATTTTCTTCCGCCTGCTTTTCTGGTTGAAGCCCGCTCGGAGCGCTGCGAGAGCGCAGCGGGTCCCTCGAAAGCAACGGAGCAAAATGAGAATCGACTTCACCGGAAAGATCGTCGTCGTCACGGGAGGGGCCGGCGGCTTCGGGTCCGCAACCGCCCGCACGTTCGCCGGAGCAGGCGCCCGCGTCGTCGTCTCGGACATCAACCTCGAGAAGGCGCAGGCCGTCGCATCCGAGCTCGAAGGTGCCATCGCAGTGCGCACCGACGTCACGTCGCCCGAGTCCATTACGGAACTCTTCGAGACCGTGCGCACCGAGTTCGGCGGCCTCGACATCCTCGTCAACAACGCGGGCGCCCCGACCCCCAAGCGCGACCTCGTCGACACCTCACTCGACGACATCAACTGGCTCATCAACATCAACTACCGCAGCACCGTGCTCGCCTCGCAGGCCGCGCTGCCCCTCATGAAGGGCCGCGAGGGCGCCAACATCGTCAACGTCGCCTCCATCTCGGCACGTCGCCCGCGGCCGGGCGGCACCGTCTACAACTCGACCAAGGCGGGCGTCGAGTCCTTCACGCTCGCGCTCGCGGCCGAGGTTGCCCCCGAGGTGCGCGTCAACAGCGTCAGCCCCGTCATCTCTGAGACCGGCTTCCTCACGAGCATCTACGGCCACAACGAGCTCAGCGACGCCGACCGCCAGCGTCTCGTCACGGGCATCCCGCTCGGCCGCACCGCGGACACGCAGGATGTCGCGAACACGATCGCCTTCCTCGCCTCCGACCTCGCGAGCTTCCACACGGGCGTCAACCTGCAGGTCGACGGCGGCCGGAGCATCAACTGATGAAGACCGCAGAGCTCCTCGGCGAGTACGGCCACTGGATTGACGGCCAGAGCGTGCCGGGCGGCGACGAGCGCCTCGAGTCGAAGAGTCCCGTCACGGGCCAGCCCGTGGCATCCATCGCCCTCGGTGGCAGGGACGAGGTGAATGCCGCGGTGCAGGCCGCGCATCGCGCCGGCCCCGCCTGGGCCGCGCTCAAGCCCATCGAGCGCGGGCGCCTCATGCTCGCCCTCGCCGCGCGGATCGTCGAGGAGCGCGAGCGCCTCGCGCAACTCGAGGCAGGCGAGACGGGACACCCCGCTCACCGGGTGCCCAACGAGATCGCCAACTCGGCCGCGTACTTCGAGTTCTACGGCGGACTCGTGAACTCGGTGCAGGGCGAGACGATCGACCTCGGCCCGGGCTACCACTCCTTCACACGGCGGGAGCCCTTCGGCGTGATCGGCGTCATTACCCCGTGGAACGTGCCGCTCGGCCAGGCCGCCCGCGCCGCCGCCCCCGCGCTTGCGGTCGGCAACACGGTCGTGATCAAGCCCTCCGAGTACACCTCGGCCACGACGGTCGAGCTCGCCCGCCTCGCGACCGAGGTCGGCATCCCCGACGGCGTCATCAACGTCGTCACGGGACTCGGCGACTCGGTCGGCGCCGCGCTCGTCGACCACCCGCTCGTGCGCAAGGTCTCGTTCACCGGCTCGCTTCGCGCGGGACGCATCGTGGGTCGCGCTGCCGCGGAGCGCATCCTGCCCCTCACACTCGAGCTGGGCGGCAAGTCCGCCAACGTCGTCTTCGCGGATGCGAACCGCGAGTCCGCCGTCAAGGGTGCCGTCACGGCGTTCACCGCCAACGCGGGCCAGGCCTGCACGGCCGGCACCCGCCTGCTCGTGCAGCGCGAGATCCACGACGAGTTCGTCGCAGAGCTCGCCGAGGCGGTGAAGGCGCTCAACGAGAGTGGGGCGCTCGGCCCCATGACGACGGCGGAACAGTTCGCCAAGGTGCACGAGTACTTCGAGATCGCGAAGCAGGATGGGGCGGAGGCTGTCGTTGGCGGCGCCCCCACGAGTGCGGGCGGTTCCGATGGCTTCTTCGTGCCCGCGACCGTCTTCTGCGGCGTCGACAACACGATGCGCATCGCGCGCGAAGAGGTGTTCGGGCCCGTGCTGAGCGTCATCCCCTTCGACACGGAGGAAGAGGCGATCGCGATCGCGAATGACTCCGACTATGGCCTCGCGGCCGCCGTGTGGACGGCTGACATCTCGCGCGCCTTCCGCGTCTCCGCCGCGCTCGAGGCGGGGCAGGTCTACGTCAACACCTGGATGGGCTCGATCGTTGAAACCCCGTTCGGTGGTTACAAGATGAGCGGCTACGGCAAGGAGAAGGGCGTCGAAGCCCTTCAGCACTACACGCAGGTGAAGAGCATCACGTTCGGTCTCTGACCGATGCAACAATCGCTCGATGGTGAGGGAGAGAAATGACCATGACTGACCCGGCGATGGCCGCGACGCCTCGGGCGGCGAATGATTCGCTGCCCGAGCGTCTGCCCATCAACGCGGTGCCCGTGCGGCACTGGAAGCAGTGGATCGCCGCCGCGATCCTGATCGTGCTGCTTGCGGCGACGCTCTTGAGTCTCGCGACGAATGACAACATCCACTACCCGACGATCGGCGAGTACCTCTTCAACCCGTCGATCCTCAAGGGCCTGGGGGTCACCTTCCAGCTGGCGATCATCGCCATGCTGGCGGGCATCGTGATCGGCATCCTGGTGGCGGTGGCACGCATGTCGACCAACCGCGTGCTCAATGCGGTTGCCGAGGGGTACATCTGGTTGTTCCGTGGGGTGCCGCTGCTCGTGCAGCTGCTGCTCTTCGGCAACTTCGCCCTGCTCGCGCCCGAACTGGGCATCGCGATCCCCTTCACCGACACCGTGCTCCTGGGCGTCGACACGAACAAGGTCATCACCCCCTTCATGGCGGCGATCCTGGCGCTCTCCCTCCACGAGGGTGCCTACATGGCCGAGGTCGTTCGCGGCGGGATCCTCGCCGTCGACAAGGGGCAGAGTGAGGCGGCCACGGCTGTCGGCATGACCCGCGGCCTGGCGATGCGCCGCATCGTGCTGCCGCAGGCGTTGCGGGTCATCATCCCGCCGACCGGCAACCAGTTCATCACGCTGCTCAAGGCGACCGCGCTCGTTGCGGTCATCGCAGGCCACGACCTCATGAGCACCGCGCAGAACATCTCGGCGCAGAACTACCGCACGATCGAACTGCTGCTGGTCGCCTCCGTCTGGTACCTGGCGATCGTGTCCATCCTGAGCTTCCTGCAGCGGATGCTCGAGCGTCGCCTTTCACGAGGAGTTGAACGATGACCACGACCACCCCGACCGGGTCGATCCTGTCGGTCGACCAGAACCCCGACGCGATGGTGTCGATCCGGCGCGTGCACAAGTCCTTCGGCGACAACGAGGTGCTCCGCGGAATCGACCTCGACGTGCAGCAGGGCGAGGTGCTCTGCCTGCTGGGCCCCTCCGGTTCCGGCAAGTCCACGCTCCTGCGCTGCATCAACACGCTCGAGACGATCGACGAGGGCCGCATCTGGGTCGACGGTGACCTCATCGGCTACCGCGAGCGCGCCGGTCGCCTGCGGGCGCTCAACGCCAAGGAGATGGCAGCACAGCGGCGGCACATCGGCATGGTGTTCCAGCGCTTCAACCTTTTCGCGAACATGACGGCGGTCGAGAACGTGATGGAGGCGCCCGTGCACGTCGCGGGGAGCAAGCGCGCCCAGGCCCGTGCGAAGGCCCTCGAGCTGCTCGACCGCGTCGGGCTCTCGAGCCACGCGAATCACTACCCCGCGCAGTTGTCGGGCGGCCAGCAGCAGCGCGTCGCGATCGCGCGTGCGCTTGCGATGGAACCGCGCCTCATGCTCTTCGACGAGCCCACCTCAGCGCTCGATCCGGAGCTCGTGGGTGAGGTCCTCGAGGTCATGCGCGGGCTCGCCCAGTCGGGCATGACGATGATCGTCGTGACCCACGAGATCGCCTTCGCGCGCGACGTGGGCGACTCCCTCGTCTTCATGGCCGAGGGCCGGGTCGTCGAGACGGGGCATCCGCGCGAGGTCATCGACAACCCCAAGACCGACCGCATGCGCCAGTTCCTGGCCGTGAGGAACGCCGTCTAGGCATCCGCGGTTCGTCGGGCGCGCAGTGCCTTGCTCAGGCTCGAGCGTCCTTCCCTCCGTAGATGACCGAGTTTCGGACAGATGACCGTGCCGCGGCACGATCATCTGTCCGAAACACAGTCATCCGCCGGGCGGGGTGCCAGCGACGTCATTCGGGCACGAGACCGTGGTGCGCGAGGAAGCCGCGCAGGCGGTGGCGGTCGCCGATGACCGCCTTCGGCGGGCGGGCGAATCTCGTGACGACGCGCCGCATCCGATCTTCGCGCCGCTTCTCGGCGAGCAGGATCTCCTGCGGCGTCATGTCGAGTTGATACTTGCGGTCGTCCCCGTACTTGACGTCGCCGTCGATCTCGATGACGAGGTCGAGGTGCTTCCAGTACGTGTCCGCGTAGCCGATGAGGCCGTCCTCGTCGTAGAACGGCACCTGGAGTTCGGGTGCTGGCAACCCCAACGCGTGGCATTGGCAGCGAAACAGGGACTCGCGAGGCGAGCCGCTTCGCCCATCGGCGAACTCGAGCGCGCGCTGTGCTCGCGCGCTGGCGAAGTGCGGTGTGCGCTCCAGGAGCAGGGTGAGAAGGTCATCGCGAGTGGGTGGAACCACGCCGAGCGTATGAAGAAAATCCCCCGGTTCGGGCGCACGAATGCCAGCGTCTAACATCGTCACGGCGCGAACGAAGGACGGCTGGGTGGCGACATCGAGCAGGGTGCGCGCCAGCGAGGTGATCGTGACGCCGTCGATTACCTGGGCATCGGGATCCGGCTCGAAACTGTGGCACTGAAGGCCGGCCCGGGTGACACCTCCGCCGCGCGGTCCGACCAGGGTGTGCGCCATTGTCGGCCAACGTCCGAAGGTGGGAAGGCGCCACATCGCGGCCGCAGAGTCGTGGCTGAACTGCGTGCCGGGACGCTGCGTGAGGGCCGTCGCTCGCACCAGCATCCTGTAGCGGTCGTCGGGCTTCAGCTCGTTCCAATGCGCCTTCGCCACGTAGACGCCCCGGCGGATGCGGTGCAGATCTCCGCACTGGCATTGCCGGCGCAGTTCGCGGTCTGAACCAAGGGTGTGGGCCTCGCGAGCGAGAAAGAGTGTTGCCATCCCGCGACGATGCCGCGTTGCACGCGCCGGCGCCGGGCGCTCCCCGCGCGAGCGTGGACCGCGCTGAACGTGCGACCGTTGGGAGGAGAGTGTCCGCATCGCGCCTCAAGGATGATCGGGTTTCGGACAGATGACTGCGCCTCGGCGCAGTCATCTGTCCGAAACCCAGTCATGGGGGAGTGGGAGTGGGAGTAGGAGTGGGAGTGGGAGTGGGAGGGGGAGTGCTGAGGGGGCGGGGAGTGCTGGTGGGAGGGGGAAGGATGGGGTGTGCGGCGGCCTGCGCTACGTGAGGCGCCGCAGCGCGCCGTAGCGCTCCCAGTCGCCCGGGTCGTGGGCGACCCAGAGTTCGGCGCCGTCCTCTTCGAGGCCGCGCAGCATCCGGAGCGATTCGACCGCGAGGGCCGGGTCGTCGTCGGTCGCGGCCGGCACGAGCCGATCGACGCCCTCGCGCAGGTGCGCGGCATCCGCCGTCAGCACGACCGTGCGGGTGGGCAGCGCGACCTGCAGGCTCAGGTGGCCGGGGGTGTGCCCCGGGGTGTGCAGCACGATGATGCTGCCGTCGCCGAGCAGGTCGTGCCGGGGGGTGTCGATCGTGGTCCAGTCGTAGCCGAGCGCGGGCTCGAGCTGCTCATGCCATTTGATGTACGGCGCCCCCGCCGCTGACGGCGTGCGCGCCCAGTCGAGCTCGCCCGGGCCGACGTAGTAGCGGGCGTGGGCGAAGCGGTGCAGGTCGCCCGCGTGGTCGGAGTGGCAGTGGGAGAGCACGACGTGCGCGACATCGCGGCAGGCGTATCCCAACGTCGCCAGTTGCCGGTCGATGCGCTTCTCGGGCGTGAAGCCGGAGGCGAGGTGCATGCGGCCGGCGAAATAGCCGTCGGGGTCGTCGTAGGCGCGCGGCGACAGTCCGGTGTCGAAGAGCACGAGCCCGTCGCGGTGCTCGATGAGGAACGCCGGGAACGGGATGCTGCACTCGCCCGTCGCGCCGACGACCTGTTCGGCGGCATGAACGGTGAGGCGCCCGGAGTCGAGGGCGGTCAGGGAGAGGGCGGTCGAGTCGGCGTTCATGCTGCTCCTGGATGTCTCGTCAGGGAAGGCCAAAGGCCGGGACGCTCATGCGCCCCGGCCCGGAGTTGGTGCTGTGCCTAGAGCTTGCCGGCACCGACGCCATTGATCATGACCTCGTCGGGCGTGAGCTCGTACTTCTCGGCGTCGTAGGCCGCGAAGACCTTGCTGTACTCGCCGTTGTCCATGATCTGGCGCACGGCCTCCATCATGGCTTCCTGCAGTTCGGTGTCGCCCTTGGTGAAGGCCATGCCGTAGATCGACGGCAGCACCTGCACGTCGTGGACCTCGAACACGGCCCCGTCGTTGAGGGCCTTGGCCGCGTAGCGCTGGATCAGGTCGATGCCGAGGAGCACCTCGATCTGGCCCGACTGCAGCTGGGCGGTGGCGCCGGAGGAGGTGTCGTAGAGGCGCAGGTCCATGGGGTTGCCTGCCGCCTTGCACTCCTCGGCGAAGTTCTCCAGGTAGATCTGGATGCCGCCACCGGCGATCGTGCCGACCACGTGCCCGCACATGTCCTCGGGCTCGCTGAGCTCGATGTTCTTCGACTTGAGGGTCATGGGGCTCGCGGCGGAGCGCATGTAGGACGCGAGGTCGACGACCGCTTCCGTGTCGAGGTTGTCGTAGGTGGCACCCCAGACCATGTCGACCTTGCCCGCCTGCAGCGCGGCGATCTGGCCGGTGTAGGGGGTGTCGACGATCTCGATGTCGATG
This sequence comes from Salinibacterium sp., assembly GCA_015234465.1. Lineage (GTDB taxonomy): Bacteria > Actinomycetota > Actinomycetes > Actinomycetales > Microbacteriaceae > Homoserinimonas. The sequence continues at coordinate 1,089,846 of JADGNA010000008.1, forward strand.
CCGAGCATGGGTTCGGCGGCCATCGCGAGCTCGGGGATGAGTCCCGACCACTTGCCTTCGGCGGCGGCGGAGTAGGGGGGAGCGGTGCTCGCCATCGCGATGCGGATGACGCCGCTGTCCTTGAACTCCTGGGGGAGGAGGTCGTAGGCGGGGGCGTCGGTGTTGCCCGCGGCGGGCGCGGAATCGGCTTCGCCCGCTGCCCCCGAGGAGCAACCGACGAGGAGGACGGCTGCTGCGAGGAATGCGGGTACTGCGAGGCGGCGACTGAAGGAGGCCATGGTCTCTACTTCCTTGTAGGGGGTGATTCTGCTAGGTGGATATTGATTCCATGGCTAGGAAATCAGGCTCTAGAAGATAAATCCAATCAACATTTCTTCATGTCTAGATTAGCGAGATCGATTCAGCGGAGGGCTTCGACGATGGTTCGCCGAAACCAGTCGAACTCCGCAGAGGGCAACTCGCGCCGGATCGTGTAGAGCGCGATCTCACTCACGGGCACCTCGAAGGGCAGCGGGAAGGTGCGCACGCCGCCCTGCCGCACGAGCCGGTTTGCCACGCTCGTGGGCGCATAGGAGAGCAGGTCGGTGCCCTCCATGAGGCTCGGGAGTGCCGAGAACGTCGGCACCACCAGGGCGACCGTGCGTTGCACGCCGAGCTCGCGCACCTTCTGGTCGAGCGCCGTGTGACCAGTGGAGATCGCCACAGTCACGTGCTTTTCCGCCTCATACTCCGCAAGGGTCGGGCGCTCGCCGATGCGCGGGTGATCGACGGGGCAGATGCCGATGTAGCGCTGCTTGAAGAGGGACTCGCGCAGAAGGTCCGGTGCGTCGAGCCGGGTCGAGAAGATCGCGGCATCCGTGCTGCCTGTCCGGAGTTCCTGCACGATGCTCGGCAGATTCAGGAGTTCGACCTCGAGGGCGACATGCGGTGCTTCACTGCGGATGCGGTGCAGGATGCGGGGGAGCAGGCCGCCGATGCCGACATCCGTCATCCGCAGCCGAAAGTGTCGCCGTGACGTTGCGGGAGAGAAGGTGGCGGAGCTTGCCATGATCTCGTCCATGGACTCGAGGATGCGCCGAAGCCGCGGGTAGAGCTCGTCGGCCACCGGGGTTGGTTCGAGTCGTTGGCCATGGCGCTGGAAGAGCACGTCGCCGAAATGGTTGCGCAGCTTGCGCAGGGTGTAGCTGACGGAGGGCTGGCTAATTGACATGCGCTCCGCGGCGAGCGTGGCGCTGCCCGTCTCATAGATGAGCACGAACGCCCTGAGCATTCCGATGTCGTAGGCCGCCATGTACCCCAGCCTAATAGAGCTCATCTATGGGCGGATTGACATTTCCTCTTCGTGGGGGGCGGTGCCTAGGGTGTTCCCACCGCACGCCTGAGCGTGTGTGCACCACCGTTTCAGACCAAGGAAGTTCGATGACGACGATCCGCGAGGCAACCTACGAGTTGCTCCGTCAGCACGGCATGACGACGATGTTCGGCAACCCCGGATCGAACGAGCTGACGTTCCTGAACGAGTTCCCTGAGGACTTCCGCTACGTCATGGGCCTGCACGAGGGCAGCGTCCTGGCGATGGCCGACGGCTATGCCCAGGTCACTGGCACCTCGCCGCTCGTGAGCCTCCACTCCGCTGCCGGCACTGGCACCTCCATGGGCGTGCTTGCAAACACGGTCGTCTCCAAGTCCCCCGTCGTCGTGCTCTCGGGCCAGCAGGTGCGCGACATGGTCGGCCAGGAGATCATGGTCGCGAGCACCGAGGCCGCGCAGCTGCCCAAGCCGCTCACCAAGTTCAGCGCCGAACCGCTCTCGCCGAAGGATGTCGTGCGCACGATCGCGCAGGCGATCCACATCGCAAACATGCACCCCAAGGGGCCCGCGCACATCTCGGTGCCCTACGACGACTGGGACCAGCCGACTGACGAGAACACGCCCCTCACGGTGCAGCGACGGGTCGTCGACGCGACCGCCCTGTCGGAGTCGCAGCTTGCCGAGCTCGCCGCCCGCATCGACGCCGCAACGTCCCCCGTCCTGGTGCTCGGCCCCGAGGTCGACGCAACCCACTCCAACGCCGACGCCGTGCGGCTCGCCGAGCGGCTGGGTGCACCCGCCTGGATCGCACCCTCGCCGCCGCGCTGCCCGTTCCCCACGACGCATCCGCTCTTCGCGGGCCTGCTGCCGCCGAACGTCGCGGGCATCGCCGAGCTGCTCTCCGGCCACGACCTCGTGATCGTCGTGGGCGCGCCCGTCTTCCGCTACCACCACGACCGCCCGGGGCGTTACCTCGCCGAGGGCTCGAACCTCGTGCACATCTCGCAGGACCCGGCTGAGATCGCCCGGGCCCCCTTCGGCGACTCCTTCCTCGCCCCCGTCGCCGACACCCTCGCGCGACTCGCGGAGACCGTCGTGCCCAAGGAGAACCCGGCCCCTGCGCGGGCCGAGCGCACTCCCGGGGTCGACCGCGAAGACCGGATGCACCCCGACACCGTGTTCCGCGTCATCACCGAACTCGCGCCCGATGACGCCGTGCACGTCGTCGAGTCGACGTCGACGGCCGACTCGTTCTGGGGAACCGTGCGGATGGAGTCACAGGGTTCGTACTACTCGGCGGCAGCTGGAGGCCTCGGCTTCGGGCTCCCCGCCGCCGTCGGCATCCAGTTGGCCAACCCACAGCGGCGCGTCGTAGCCTCGATCGGTGACGGATCCGCCAACTTCGGTATCACCGGGCTCTGGTCAGCGGCCCAGCAGAACACGCCGGTCGTCTTCGTGATCCTTCGCAACGACACCTACGGCGCGATGGTCAACTTCAACAAGCGGCTGAAAACCAACAACACCCCCTCTGTCGATCTACCAGGCATCGACTTCGTTCAAGTGGCCGCAGGGTATGGCGTACCCGCCGAACTCGCCACCACCGAGGCGGAACTTCGCCTCGCCCTCACGCGCGCCTTCGCCTCCGACGGCCCGACGCTCATCGAAGCGCGCACCTTTCACGACTGAGATCTGACACTGAGAACAGGAACATCACCATGAAGATCACGATCGAGAACCTGCAGCTCCGCTACGGCAAGTTCACCGCGATTGACGACATGCAGCTGGAGATCGGCGACCGGGAGTCGGTCGTGCTCCTCGGCAAGTCGGGCTGTGGTAAGACCAGCACGATGCGCTGCATCGCAGGGCTCGAGGAGCCCACCGCGGGCCGCATCACGATCGGAGACACGGTTGTCTTCGACGCCGAGAAGGGCATCAACCTGCCGCCCAACAAGCGCAATGTGGGCATGGTCTTCCAGTCCTACGCCGTGTGGCCGCACATGACCGTCTTCCAGAACGTCGCCTACTCCCTCAAGCTGCAGAAGCTTCCCAAGGACGAGATCAAGACCCGGGTCATGGAGACGCTGGAGCTCGTCGGCCTGGAGGCCTTCGCGGAGCGTGGCGCGAGCCTCCTCTCGGGTGGCCAGATGCAGCGTGTCGCCCTCGCCCGCAGCCTCGTCATGCGTCCCTCCGTGCTGCTGCTCGACGAGCCGCTCTCGAACCTCGACGCTCGCCTCCGTGACCGCCTGCGCATCGAGCTGCGCGAGATCCAGCTCGAGATGGGTCTCACGACGGTCTATGTCACACACGACCAGCAGGAGGCCTTCGCGCTCGCCGACCGGATCGCGCTCATGCAGGACGGCATCATCGTGCAGATGGACAAGCCGACCGCCATGTACAACGAGCCGGTCAGCGCCTCGATCGCCCACTTCCTGGGTGTCTCCAACGTGCTGCCCGTGACGGCCTCGGCCGACGGCGACTACACGCTGACGGATGCGCCGCTCACCGTGACCACGAGTCAGACGCGCCCGGCGCCTGGTGCGCAGGACCTCAAGGCGTGCATCCGCAGCGAAGACCTCAAGCTCGCGCGAGCGGGTGTCGCGGGCGCCAACTCGTGGGAGGGCGTCGTGCGCGTCGCGAGCTTCCAGGGCAGCAGCATCCGCTACGCCGTCGAGGTCGGTGACGTCGCCCTCGACGTCGTCGCCCCCAAGGGTTCCGATGACTTCGTCGTGGGCGACACTGCCTGGGTGACGGTCAGCCCGGCCGCCGTGCAGGTGCTGCCCGAGGCGGTCACGAAGCGTGCCGACCTCACTGTCGGGGCGGTGGCGGCATGACATACACGCTCCCGCCCAGCGAGCAGCAGGACGAGCAGTCCACGCGCGCGGTCGCCACGAGTCGTGGTGTCGAGTCGCCGGCCCCCAAGAGTCGCAACCGTGGCCGCATCGCCCTGAAGAACCTCCGCCGCGAGATCCCTTCGAGCGTGCTCGCGATCATGTTCATCTTCCTGATCGTGCTGCCGATGATCTTCATCATCATCGCGGCGTTCTCGACGGCCGTCCCCCGCCCGGGCAACCCGGATGTCGGCACCTTCACGTGGGAGAACTTCGCCATCCTCGGCACCGACCGGGGCGTGCAGAGCATCATCAACTCGATGATCATCGGCACGGGCGCCGGGCTCCTCTCCCTCATCATCGGTGCGCTGCTCGCCTTCATCGCGGCGCGCACGGATGCTCCGTGGAAGCGCTTCATCTACATCGCCGGCATCGCCCCGATGTTCCTCCCCGCCCTCGTGGGTGCCCTCGCGTGGTCGATCCTCGCGAGCCCCACCTCGGGGCACCTGACGCTGTTCCTTCGGGACATCGGCCTCGGCGGCGGAATCAACATCTACTCCTACGGCGGCATCATCTTCGTGCTGGGCCTGTACTACGCGCCCTACACGTTCATGCTGACGTACAGCTCCTTCGCGATGATGAACGCCGACCTCGAGGAGGCGGCCTCGGTGCACGGTGCCGGGCTGCGCAAGCTCTTCGGCAGCGTGACCCTGCCCCTCGCCGTGCCGGCCCTCGCGGGTGCCGCCATCCTGAGCTTCACGCTCGCGATGGAGAACTTCCCCGTCAACGCGATCCTCGGCAACCCCGCTGGCATCGAGACGCTGCCGACCTACATCTACGGCCTCATGGTTGGCGACCCGCAGCCGAACGCTGCCGCGGCCATCGCGATCGCGCTGACTGCCGCGGTCGTCATCGTCACGGTCGTGCAGCAGCGCGTCGTGAACCGCAAGCGCTTCACGACGCTGACGGGCAAGGGCAACCGCCCGCGTCCCGTGCCGCTGCGCGGGCTCCGCTGGGTCGCGACGGGCTTCGCGGTGCTCTACTTCACCCTCTCGGTCGGCATGCCGATGATCGCGCTCGTGCTCACGGCCACGTCGAAGAACGTCTACATCAACCGCTTCATGGACCTCTTCGAGGGCTTCTCCTTCGACCGCATCGCCCAGGCCATCGGTCAGAGCGACTTCCGCGAATCGATGACGAACTCGATCATCATGGCGATCGCCGCCGCAGTCGTCGGCACGCTCATCGCGTTCCTTGCCTCCTACGTGCGCTACCGCAGCACCTCGCGCCTCGGGCAGCTGCTCGAGCAGATCGCCATGTCGCCCCTCGCGATCCCGCAGGTCGTGCTCGGCATGGGCATCCTGTGGGTGTGGCTGAGCCTGCCGTTCCCCGTGTACGGCACGATCGCGCTGCTCGTGATCGCGACCCTCGCGGTCAACATGCCGCAGGGCTACCGCAGCATCTCGTCGTCGATGCTGCAGCTCGACGGTGACCTCGAAAACAGCGCAGTGATGCTCGGTGCGGGTCGAATGCGCGCGGTGCGCAACATCACGATCCCGCTCATGCGCACGGGCATCGTCTCGACGCTGCTCCTGCTGCTGATGCTCGGCCTGCGTGAGATGAGCGCCATCCTGTTCCTCTACACGTCTGACACCCGGGTGCTCTCGATCCTCGTCTTCCACAGCTTCGAGAACGGCAGCATCAGCTACTCCGCGGCCATCAGCCTCGTCTTCGTGCTCCTTATCGCCGTCGTGGCGATCGCCACCCAGGTGATCGGTATCCGCGAGCGGAAATTCAAGGACGCATCCCTGTAGGCGGCAGTGACGCCTTCTACCCCCACCAAGAAAGGAAACAGCATGCGAATCAGGAACACAGCATTCGCCTCGATCGCCATCGCCGCGCTCGCCCTCACGGGCTGCGCGAGTGGCGACTCTGACTCGGTCGTCAGTGGCGACGCCGACGTCAACGTCGAGGACGGCCTGGTCATCGACGGCGAACTCATCGCCGACAAAGAGACCTACGAGGCGGCCAAGGAGCAGACCCTCTCGCTCTACACGGGCTACCAGGACGCCAACCAGAAGGCCTTCAACGACGCCTTCACGGCCGACACTGGCATCAAGGTCGAGTACGTGCGCGACGTCACCAACAAGCTCAGCGAGCGCGTGCTCTCTGAGCACGGTGCAGGCCGCCTGCCCGCCGACGTCATCATCACCTCCGACTACAAGGTCGCCAACGAGTTCGGCGAGGCCGGCATCTGGGAGCCCTACACTCCGCTGCCCATCGAGGGTGAGGACGAGCTGCAGCACGACGACGGTGACTTCACGACTTTCGCGAACGTCGCGGTCACCTTCGCCTACAACACGCAGCTCGTGTCTGAGGAGAACGCCCCGAAGTCGTGGATGGACCTGCTCGATCCGGCGAACGACGGCAAGATCGGCCTCACGACCGGCACCGCCGGCGGCTCGTCCATCGCGCTCAACCGCTTCATCCAGGAAGAGGTCGACCCCGACTACTGGACCAAGATGGCGGCCCTTAACCCGACGATCTTCGACAGCGGCGGGCAGCGCCAGGAGGCCCTCGCGCGTGGTGAACTCAACGTCGCGACCGCAGGCACGGCATCCGTCAACGTCGCCGTGACGCAGGACAACGCGCCCATCATGATGGTCGTGCCCGAGGAAGGTCTCGTGCTCTTCAGCTTCTTCGCTGGCAAGGTCGCAGACGCGAAGAATTCCGAGGCGGCCGAGGTGTTCCTCAACTACGCGCTCTCGAAGCGTGGCCAGTCGGCCATCTCGCAGGTCGGTGACTACGCGGCTCGCGCCGACGTCGACCCGCCCGTCTCGGCAGGCATCGAGCTGCCCCCGCTCGACTCCGAGCAGGTGTGGATCATGCCCGCCGAAGATGAGCTCGAGTACGGTGCGGCTGACGCCGAGATCTGGAAGTCCGCTTTCGGTCGCTAAGCAACAGCACTCCTGACCTCGGGAGCCCGGCACACGGTGTCGGGCTCCCGAGTCGTGTGTTCACTACCCCTTCTCAGCAGACAGGAGAGCACGTGGCCGCAATTGCTGGCGCCCCGCGCCGTGGCACGCTCAGCGCGTTCCGCCACCGCAGTTACACGATCTTCTGGGTGGGCGCGCTCATCTCAAGCACCGGCACCTGGCTGGGCAACCTCACGGTGCCCTACGTGCTCTACCAGATGACGGGCAGCGCGGTCTGGGTCGGTATCGCTGCGGCCGCGCAATTCGGCCCCGCCTTCGTGCTGTCGCCGCTCGGCGGTTCCCTCGCCGACAACAGGGACCGACGGATGCTCCTGCTCTGGACGCAGGCAGGCCTCGGCATCATCACCCTGCTCATGTGGCTCCAGTGGGCCTCGGGATTCCATGTGCCGATCGTGCTGGTGGGGCTCCTGACACTCTTCGGCGTCCTCAACGGCATCAACAACCCGGCGTGGCAGTCGCTCGTTAATGACCTCGTGCCGCGCGAAGATGTGGTCTCGGCGGTCACGTTGAACTCGCTGCAGTTCAATCTCGCCCGCGCGCTCGGGCCCGCGATCGCCGGAGTGCTGCTCGCAACGCTGGGCGCGACGTGGGCCTTCTTCTTCAACGCGCTCTCTTTCGTGATCGTGGTCGTGACCTTGTTCTTCGTTCGGCCGCACGTGTCGCGCATCCTCGTGCCGGTCGGCGGCGGCTTCGCCTCGCAGTGGCGTGACGCGATCGCCTACATGGCCCGGAGCCGCGCGATGCTCCTTGCCATCGCGCTCTGCTGTGTCGTCGGCCTGCTCGGCAACCCGATCTTCACGTTCACAGTGGTTTTCGCCGAGACGGTCTTCGCGGCGGGTCCCATCGGCATGGGCATGCTCACCGCGTCCCTCGGCGTTGGCGCGGTGCTCTTCGCGATATTCCAGTCCGTCATTCGCGGTCGCGTCGGGTCGTTCGGGCGTCGCGCGGCGACCGCGCTCGTCGCGCTCGGCGTGGCCCTCATCATCATGGGACTCGTGCCGACCCTCGGGTGGGGCATCGCGGCGGGGCTTGCGGTGGGCGCGGCGTTCCTTGCGGCGTTCGCGACGCTCAACAGCGCTATCCAGCTCATGGCTGCCGATCACCTGCGCGGCCGGGTCATGGCCGCCCGTCACATGGTCTTTTCGGCATCGATCGCGGTGGGCGTGCTCGTGTCGGGCGTGCTGGCGGAGGAGTGGGGCGTGCAACTCGCCACGATCATCTTCGGTGCTGGCCTCATCGCGATCGCCGCGATCGTGATGCTCGTGCCGGGTCTGGGGTTCCGCCTGCTCGATGAGGCGGATGCCGACCCGCGGGATGTGCCGCCGCTCGACCCGGAGACGTAGAGCCGCGGCATCCGCCCGCGTAGCACTGCCTGCGCCCCAGAGATGACCGGGTTTCGGACAGATGACGGTGCCGCGGCGCGTTCATCTGTCCGAAACCCAGTCATTCGCGAGGAGTGAGTGAGGACGGGGTGGGCGCCGAGACTCGCCCCCCGCGCCCATTGAGTGGGAATCGCATTCTGTCCCCTAGAATCACAGCATGTCCGAGCAACCCGAGCGGGACCAGCCTGCCTATCCCATCGGCTCCGTCGACAAGGCCCTCCGCCTTCTCGTGCTTGTCGCCGAACGTCCCGGCGGTGTGCGCATCGGTGAGGCGGCATCCGCCCTCGGTGTCGCCGCCTCGACCGCGCACCGCCTGCTGCAGATGCTCGCGCTGCACGGCTTCGCGCGACAGGACCCCGCGACCAAGGTCTACCACCCGGGCGGCGCGATCGCGCGCCTGACGAACCCGATCGAGCGGGTGCGGCAGTTGGCGCTGCCGCTGCTGCGTGAGCTCGTCGAGGAGTGCGGCGAGACCGTGCACCTCGCGGCGCTCGAGGATGGCGCGGCGGCGCGCACCCTCTTCTCGGTCGAGAGCCCCCACCTGCTGCGGGTCGGCGACCGTTCGGGCCACACGCAGCCTGCCCACCTGAGTGCCATGGGGCGCGTGCTGCTGTCAGACAGCGACCCCGCGGAGGTCGCCAAGGCGGTGCGCGCGGCCGGCTCGGAGGCGGATGTCACGGCCATCGAGAAGCACTTCGCGGCCATCGCCGAGAGCGGCTACATGCTGCAACACGGCGAGGTCGAGTCGGGCGTCAGTGCCCTCGCGGTGCCCGTGCGCGGTGCCTCCGGCGCGGTCGAGTACGCGATTGGCGTCACCTACCCGACCGGTCGCATCCCGGCGGATGCCGTGCCCGAGCTGGCAGAGTCCATGAAACGAGCAGCGGCGCAGCTCGAGAACGAGCTGCGCCGCTGAGGCTCCTGGCTGTCGCCTAGGCCGGGTAGTTCCGCACCTTCGGCGCCTTGTCGAGGGGCATGAACATCCAGTCGAGGTTCGAGAAGTCCTTCGGGTCGTGGTCCTTGAAGGCGTAGTTGCGGATCTCGCGACCGATGCCCTCGATGTGGAACAGCTCGCCGGCAACGCGCGCGAGGCGCTGGATGTTGTTGGCGTGCACGACACGACGGTCCTGGTATTCCGCGAAGGCGTCGGACGTGTTCTCCGAGCTCAGCAGCGCGCCGGCCATCGCGATCGAGTCGTCGAGTGACTGTGCGCCACCCTGCGCGAGGTACTGCACCATGGCGTGGGCCGCGTCGCCGATGAGGGCGACGTTGCCGTCCACCCAGTTCTCGGCGGGCTCGCGGTCGTACATGGGCCAGCGGATGTCGCGGCTCAGGTACTTGCCGGCGTTCTGCACGCTCTCGCAGCAGACCGAGAAGCGCGCGTCGAGCTCCTCGGGCGTGCCCCAGTTGTCGTGGTCGGGGCTGTAGCTGTCGGACTTGAAGACGGCGACGTTGTTGTAGACCTTGCCGTTGCGCAGCGGGTACTGGATGAGGTGCATGTTCGGGCCGAGCCAGCAGAGCACGGAGGGCGAGGAGGTGATGTCCTCGCCGACGATCTCGGTGGGCACGGTGCCGCGGTAGGCGACGTACTTGGTGGGCACGAGCTCGTCGCCGATGATCGCGTCACGCAGCGGCGAACGGATGCCGTCGGCGCCGATGACCGCGTTGGCCAGGTAGGTCTGGCCCTTGAGGGTCGTGACGAGCACCTTGCCGTCGGGCTGGTTGACGGCGCTGACGACCTCGCGGTCGGTCTCGACCTCGACGATGCCGCTCTCGCGGCATCCCTCGAGGAGGGAGCTGTGGAGGTCGGCGCGGTGTGCGACGACGTAGGGGTAGCCGTAGTGCTTCACGAACTCGTCACCGAGGTCGATGATGCCGATCGTCTTGCCCGTGACGGCGTCGAGGTAGACCTTGCGCTCGGGGAAGACGGCATCCTTCAGCACCTTGTCGAGCACGCCGAGGCTGTCGAGTGCCGAGAGGGCGTTGGGGGCGAGCTGGATGCCGGCACCCACCTCGCCAAGTTCGGGAGCGCGCTCCAGGACGTGCACCTTGCGACCTCCCCGGGCGAGTCCGAGTGCGGTGGCGAGGCCGGCGATGCCGGCGCCGGAGACCAGGACATCGACTTCGGTGGGCTGTTCTGACATGGGCCCTAACTCCTTGGGACGGGCCGACACGGTGTGAGTCGGCGTTCGGTTCAATTCTGTAAGAAAGAATGTGATTCGGTATGCCAGAATAGATACCGCACGCCGGGTTCGTCAACCGGGCAGCGAGAACCTCGTCTCAGCAGGTGAGAGCATGCCTTCGCCTCAGGATGACTCGCGCGTACGCTGACCCCGAACGATCGAGAGTTGGGAGATCCATCGTGACCACCACCCCCGCAGCCGACGAGAGGTCGGGTGATTCGGCACCCCGCCGCGGTCCCCTCGAAGACCTCAAGGTCATCGACATCGCAACCCTCTTCGCGGGCCCGAGCGCCGCGACGATCTTCGCCGACTTCGGCGCCGACGTGCTCAAGGTCGAGCACCCCACGCGCCCCGACGGTGCCCGCACCCACGGCAAGAGCAAGGACGGCAAGGGCCTCTGGTGGCTCATGCTCGGCCGCAACAAGCGCACCGCCACCCTCAACCTCTCGAACCCCGAGGGCAAAGAGGTCTTCCTGCGTCTCGTGCGTGACGCCGACATCGTGATCGAGAACTTCCGCCCCGGCACCCTCGAGAAGTGGGGCCTCGACTACGAGACCCTCTCCGCCGAGAACCCCGGCCTCATCCTGGTGCGCATCACGGGCTTCGGGCAGACGGGCCCCATGTCGCGCCGCCCCGCCTACGGCACACTGGCGGAGGCCATGAGCGGCTTCGCATTCTCGACGGGCCAGCCCGACGGGCCGCCCACACTGCCGCCGCTCGCGCTCGCCGACAACATCGCGGGCCTCGCCGCCGCGATCGCGACCCTCACGGCCGTGCACAACCGTGCCCGCACGGGCAAGGGCCAGGTCATCGACCTCGCGATCATCGAACCCATCCTCGCGATGCTCGGCCCGCAGCTGCTCGCCTACGACCAGCTCGGCTACATCACGCGCCGCTCGGGCAACCGTTCCGAGAACAACGCGCCCCGCAACACCTACCTCACGGCCGATGACCACTGGGTCGCGATCTCGTCGAGCTCGACCTCGATCGCGGAGCGCGTCATGCGCCTCGTGGGTCGCGCCGACATGGTCGACGAGCCCTGGTTCGGCTCCGGCGTCGAGCGGGCCAAGCGCGCCGACGAGATCGACGGCGCCGTCGCGGACTGGATCCGCGCCCGACCCATGGACGAGGTCATCGCCGAGTTCGAGAAGGCGGAGGCGGCGATCGCCCCCGTCTACGACATGTCGCAGGTGATCGAGGACCCACAGCTCAACCACATCGGCACGATCGCCGCCGTGGACGACCCCGACCTCGGCACCGTGCGCATGCAGAACGTGCTCTTCCGCATGTCGGAGACGCCGGGCGGCATCCGCCACACGGGTCGCGGGCACGGCGCCGACACCGAGGAGGTGCTCGCCGGGCTCGGCTACAGCGCCGAGGAGATCGCGCGACTCCGTGCGGAGGGCGCCGTCTGATGTCCGCCGACTGGGAACTCGCACTCGCCTGGCTCTATGTGCCGGCGACGCGCACCGATCGCTTCGCGAAGGCCGCGGCATCCGCTGACGGTGTCGTGATCGACCTCGAGGATGCCGTGCACGCCGGCGAGAAGGCCGCCGCCCGTGCGGGCCTCGACGCGGCCGTCGGTGACGGCCTCGGAGTGCCCACCGTCGTGCGCGTGAACGCACCCTCGACCGAGCACTTCGACGCCGACATCGCGGCCGTGACGCCGCTCGTGCTGCGCGGGGCCGTCTCGGCCATCCGCGTCGCCAAGGTCGACAGCGCCGACGAAGCCCGCCGTGCCGCCGAAGCGACCGCCCACTGGGGCATCGAGCGCCGGCTCATCGTGCAGCTCGAGACCGCGCGCGCCATCCGTGACGCCCATGAGATCGCCGCCGTCGAGGGCGTGCACTCGCTCATGCTGGGCGAGGCCGACCTGCGCGCCGACCTCGGCCTGGGCCGCGACCTCGCGAGCGCCGACGGCCTGCTGCTCTCGCGCCTCACGGTCGTGCTCGCGGCACGCGCCGCCGGGCTCCCCTCGCCCCTCGCGAGCGCCTTCGTCAACGTCACCGACACGGATGCCCTCGCCGCCGACTGCGCACGGCAGCGTGAGCTCGGCTTCCGTGGCCGCAGCTGCATCCACCCCAAGCAGGTCGAGACCGTGCGTGCCGCGTTCCAGCCGAGCGCGGCCGACGTCGAGTGGGCACGCTCCGTGCTCGAGCGCGCCGAGGGCATGGACACCTCGGGCAGCGGCGTCGCAACCCTCGCCGACGGCTCCTTCATCGACATGCCTGTCATCCGCCAGGCCCAGACCATCGCGGCCCTCGCCGAAAGGAGCGCATCGTGACCTCGCGACTGCACCACGGCACGCGTGCCAACGGCTCGCGCGTCGAGATCGTCGACCTCGGCCACCAGCTGCACCAGGCCATCCCCACCTCGCCCAGCCACCCGGGCTACCGGCACGCCCTCATGCGTCGCCACGGCGACAGTGTGCGCGTCGACGGCACCTCCGGCGCCAACGACATGCTCTTCCTCGGCACCCACACGGGCACGCACGTCGACGCGCTCTCCCACATCAGCGCCGACGGGATGCTGCATGACGGTGTCAGCGCGGAGGAGGCGCAGAGCACCGGCCGCTTCACGAGCCACGGCGTCGAGACCATTGGCCCGGCGATCGTGCCGGGCGTGCTGCTCGACGTGCCGCGTGCGCTCGGGGTGCAGCGGCTTGATCCCGCGCATCCGGTGACCGCTGACGACCTCGCGGCGGCCGCGGCACTCCTGCCCGACGGTGAGGACTCGGTGCCCAAGGGTGCCGCGCTGCTCGTGCGCACCGGCTGGACCCAGCTCTGGGAACAGGGTGCCGCCTTTGTCGGCCACGACTCGGGCGTGCCCGGCCCCAACCTCGACGGCGGCACCTGGCTTGCCGGCCACGAGCCGCGCTTCGTCGGCAGCGACACGACCGCCTTCGAGCACATCCCCGCAGGGGAGGGCCACGCGCGCCTCCCCGTGCACCGCCTCATGCTCGTCGAGCAGGGCGTGCCCATCATCGAGATGCTCAACCTCGAGGCGCTCGCCGAGCGTGGCGAGCGCATCTTCGACTTCATCCTCTCCCCCCTGCCCCTCCTGGGCGCGACCGGTTCGCCCGTTCGCCCCATGGCCGTCTTCGAGGTGACCGCATGACCGACGTAACGACACAGAGCTCACTCACGCTGAGCGCCCGCCTGGCCGAGTTCGCGGTGGCGACCGCCGCCGAGCTGCCGCAGCGCATCGCCGACGACTCGCGCGACCGCCTCATCGACACGGTCGGCATCTCGATCGCGGCCCGCGACACCGAGCCCGTGCAGGCCGCCGTCGCCCTCGCCCGTGAATGGGGCGGCAACCCGCAGGCGACGCTCCTCGGCTTCGCCGACCGCGTGCCGGCGCCGACCGCCGCGCTCGTCAACGGCACGGCCGCCCACGCGCTCGACTTCGACGACACGCACCTGCCCTCGATCCTGCACCCCAGCGCATCCGCCGTTCCCGCCGCGCTCGCCGCAGCCGAGGTGGCGGATGTCGACGGCCGCACCCTGCTCGCCGCCGTCGCGGCCGGCAACGAGATCGCGATCCGGCTGGGCAACGCGGCCGACGACCCCGAGCTCGGCAACAACGTCTTCTTCGAGCGTGGCATCCACGCGACCTCCCTCTGTGGCGCGATCGGTTCCGCCGCGGCTGCGGCGGTCGCCCTCGGCCTGGACGCCGCGACCACGCGTCACGCACTCGGTATCGCCGCCAGCATGGGCAGCGGCATCCTCGAGGCCAACCGCAACGGCGGCTCGGTCAAGCGCGTGCACTGCGGATGGGCGGCCCACGCCGGCGTCACCGCGGCACAATTCGCGCGCCAGGGCATCACGGCGCCCGACACCGTGCTCGAGGGCCGCTTCGGTTTCTTCCAGGCCTTCACGGGCCTGCATCCCATTGACGAGGGCTTCATGGCGGGCCTCGGCGAGGAGTGGGAACTCGACAAGTGCTTCATCAAGCCCTACCCGACCAACGTCTTCACCCACACGGGCATTGACGCGGCCATGCTGCTCTCCAAGCGCGGCATCGACATCGACTCGATCGAGCGCATCGACCTCTCCGTGCCGATGTCGGTCACGCGCACGATCGCCGAGCCGCGTGAGGCGAAACTGCGCCCGCAGAGCCCGTACCATGCCCAGTTCAGCGGGCCGCTGACCTTCGCTATGGCCTGGCGGGGCGGCTCCGGCCTGGGGCTCTACCTCGACGACTTCACGCAGGAGGTGCTCGACGACCCCTTCGTGCGCACCCTCTCCGAGAAGGTGCACTACGTGCGTGACGAGAAGGTCGAGTCGCTCTACCCCGAGCGCCTGCCCACGATTGCACGCGTGCACATGGCCGATGGCTCGGTCATCGAGGAGCGCGTCATGGCCAACCTCGGCACAGCGCTGCGCCCCATCCAGCCGGAGCAGGTGCAGCTGAAGTTCGACCTGAATGTGCGCGCGCTCGGCGAGCAGCGTGCGGGCGCCCTGCGCGACGCCATCACGGGTCTCGATGGCGCGGCGAGCGTTCGCAGCGTCTTCAGCGGCCTCGACTTTGCAGAATCCAATTCCGCAGCGTGATACGCGCGCTTTGATCCACCGCGAACCTCCGGTTCGCTTACCGTAACCACCTTTGTGAAGGAGCACCCCATGGCAGACAAGATCGAGTCCTCCGCGTTCAGCCTCACCGAAGAGCAGATCGCCATCCGCGAGGCCATCGATGACCTGTGCGAGCCGTTCGACAACGAGTACTGGCGCAAGCACGACGCTGACAGCACCTACCCCGAGGAGTTCGTCGACGCCGTCTATGAGCAGGGCTGGATGAGCATGCTCATTCCCGAGGAGTACGGCGGGGGTGGCGCCGACATCCGCGACGCCGCGGTCGTGCTCGAGCAGATCGAGCGCAACGGATGCCACGCTGGTGCCGTCCGCGCCGGCATGTACACGATGGGCGCCATCCTGCGCCATGGCTCTGACGAGCAGAAGGCGGAGTACCTGCCGAAGATCGCCTCAGGCGAGCTGCGCCTGCAGTCCTTCGGCGTCACGGAGCCGGATGCCGGTTCCGACACGACCCGCATCAAGACCTTCGCGGTGCGCGACGGCGACGAGTACGTCGTCAACGGCAACAAGATCTTCATCTCCCGCGTGCAGCACTCCGACCTGCTGCTCCTCCTGACGCGCACGACCAAGCGCGAGGACGCGACCAAGCCCTCCGACGGCTTCACCGTCCTGCTGGTCGACCTCAACAAGGCCATCGAGAGCGGCCAGATCGTCGCGACCCCCATCAAGACGATGGTCAACCACGAGACCAACGAGCTCGCGATCCGCGACCTCCGCGTGCCCGTCGCCAACCGCATCGGCGAGGAGGGCAAGGGCTTCAAGGTCATCCTCTCGGGCATGAACTCCGAGCGCGTCATCGTCACGAGCGAGTACATCGGCGCCGGCTTCTACCTGCTCGACCGCGCCGTGCAGTACGCCAACGAGCGTGAGGTCTTCGGTCGCAAGATCGGCATGAACCAGGCGATTCAGATTCCCATCGCCCGTGCCTACGCGCAGCTGCAGGCCGCCTCGCTCATGCGCTGGCGTGCCGCCGAGATGTACGCGGCGGGCGACAACCCCCGCTTCGAGGTCAACGGCGCGAAGCTGCTCGCCTCCGAAGCGCTGTGGGCTGCCGCCGAGGCCGCGTTCGACACCTTCGGTGGCTACGCCGCGGCAGAGGAGTACGGCATTGAGCGCGCCTGGCGTGGTGCTCGCCTGCCCCGCACGGCGCCGATCAGCAACAACATCGTGCTCGCGGGCATCGCCCACGGCACGCTTGGGCTGCCGAAGTCGTTCTGATCACCATGGTCGAATCAGCCACCGAACCGGGAGCGACGGAGGTCCTGGCGGAGTTCGCCGTCTCAGGGGTCCTCGCATCCGAAGATCACAGCGAGGCCGTGACGCGTGCGCTGGTCGACACGGTTGCGGTCTCCCTCGGCGCCTCGGGAGCGGAGGGGGACCGCATCCTGCGCACCTGGGCGCGACGGGAGTCACCCTACGGGCCGTCGACCGTTTGGACGTCGGGGGAGACCACGACGCCCTCGATGGCGGCACTCGTCAACGGCAATGCCGCCCACCTGCTCGACTACGACGACATCTCGCCGTCAATGCCGCTGCATCCGGCCGCCGTGCTCATGCCCGCCCTCGTCGCGGTCGCTGAGGCGCGCGGCACGAGCAGCGAGCGTTTCATCGAGGCCTACGAGGTCGGCTCCGCCGTCTTCCGTGCCGTCGCCGACGTGCTCCCGCAGCACGTGCACTACGCGCGCGGCTGGCACTCCACCTCGACCGTGGGTCGCCTCGCGACGGTCGCCGCACTCGGGCGACTCGTCGCATCCGATGTCGACACCGTCAGGAACGCCCTCGGCATCGTCGCCTCGCTCACGGCGGGCAGCCGCGTCAACTTCGGCACCATGACCAAGCCCTTCCACGCGGGTGCCGCCGCCCGCGACGCCGTCATGGCGCTCGAGCTCGCCGAGTCCGGCTTCACGGCCAACCCGGATGAGCTGGATGCGCCGAACGGCTTTCTCGAGCGCTACGGCGACCAGGAGGTCGCGCCCGTCGGTTCCGCCGGGCAGGCACTGGGCGAGCGCCTCGAATACTGGGCGGATGCCTGGCCGAGCGACGCTGGCCTCAAGCGCTACCCGAGCTGCTACGGCACCCACCGCAGCATCGACGCCATGCTCAGCCTGCGCGAGAGCGCACCGCTCGCAGCGATGCCGACGCGCATCACCGCGACCGTGCACCCGCGGGGCACGCGGGCGCTCCGCCCCGGCCTTCCGGCGACCGGCACGCAGGGCAAGTTCAGCCTCGAATACACGCTCGCGGTCGCGTGGCTGCGCGGTGACGTGACGCTCGACGACTTCACCGACGCGACCTTCGCCGACGAGGAGGCGCAAGCGCTGCTGCGCCGTGTCGAGATCGGCGAGAGCGCCGTGCCGCCCCACGGCCCGGCCGAGTTCGACACGGGCTACTCCGTCGTCGAGGTCACCTTCCCCGACGGCAGCACCCGGGTCTCGCGCACCGAGGTCACCCACGGGCTCGCAGCCGACCCGCTCAGCGATGACGAGCTCCGCGGCAAGTTCCTCGACTGCTGCGTGGCCGGCGGCTACGACAGCGAGACGGCCGACCGCATCATCGCCGCCATCAGCGCCGAACCGGGCGCCGCATTCACATCGTCCATCCCGAAGAGGAGCACCGAATGACCAAGGGACGCCCCACCATCAGCATCCTCGAGGAGGGGATGCGCGAGGGCATGCAGATCGAGAGCGCCGACATCCCGGCCTCCGAGAAGATCCGCCTGCTCGACGCGCTCTCTGCGACCGGCCTCAAGCGCATCCACGTCGGTGCCTTCGTGAGCCCCAAGTGGACGCCCCAGATGGCGAACGTCGACGAGGTCATCGCCGGCTTCACTCCCGTCGAGGGCGTCACTTACACCGCGATCGTGCTCAACCAGAAGGGCGCTGAGCGGCGCGACGCCTATGGCGAGAAGCTGAGCCTGCCCGACCCGACGCTCGGCCGCAGCAAGATCCACCTGTGCGACGTCTTCGTGCGCCGCAACATCAACATCAGCCAGCAGGACGAGATCGACGCGCTCGGGCGTGCCGTCGCGACCGCCAAGGAGAAGGGCGTCACGCACGCCGAGATCTCCGTCAACGCGGCGTGGGGTTCGAACTGGCTCGGCGAGTTCAGCGAAGACGAGCGGATGCGCCTGCTCCAGTTGCAGTACGACGCGTGGACCGAGGCGGGCGTGCCCGTCACCCGCATCCACGTGGGCGACCCCATGAGCTGGAACACCCCCTCGGCCGTGCGGTCGATGATGCGCCGCCTCGTCGCGACCTGGCCCGAGGTGAAGGACTACCACCTGCACCTCCACGACGCCCGCGGCATGGCGATGCTGTCGGCCTACGTCGCGATGGAGGAGCTCGATGAGCGCCACACCCTCCAGATCGACACCGCGATCGGCGGAATGGGCGGATGCCCCTACTGCGGCAATGGCCGTGCCACCCGCATGATCCCCACCGAGGACTTCGTGCACCTGCTCGAGTCCGAGGGCATCGAGACGGGCGTCGACCTCGCGAAGCTGATCGAGGCCGGCGTCATCGCGGAGGAGGTCGTCGGGCACGAACTGTGGTCGAAGGTCACCGCGGCGGGACCGCGACCCACGGGGGCCGACGTCTACCCCATGGACATGCCCTTCATCGAGACCTTCGAGCAGGCATCCCACTTCCGCAAGGGACCCTCGGTCTATGAGGGCGCCATGTCGCCCTACCGCGAGCCGGTGAAATCACCCGCTCGCGACGAGTACGAAGCGCGGCTCGCCGCAGAGAAGGAGAGCAACTGATGAGCACGCCAGGTTCCCTCAAGGGAATTCGCGTCATCGAGATCGGCACGAGCGTCGCGGTGCCCTATGGCTGCCAGGTCCTCGCCGACTTCGGCGCCGAGGTAATCAAGGTCGAGCGGCTCGGGGGCGGCGACGACGCTCGCGCCTGGGCGCCGCTCAGCAAGGGCGTCTCGGTCACCTTCCTCTCGCTCAACCGCAACAAGAAGTCGGTCGTCGTCAACTACAAGGACGAGAAGGGCAAGAAGGTCCTCGAAGACCTCATCGCCTCGGCCGACGTGCTCGTGCAGAACCTCCGCCCCGGCGCACTCGCCAAGGCGGGCTTCTCGTGGGAGCGGATCCACGAGATCAACCCCCGCGTCATCTACGCCGACATGAGCGGCTACGGCCGCACCGGCCCCCGCGCCGAGCAGCCCGCCTACGACGCGATGCTGCAGGCCTACTCCGGTGTCGTCGCCATGACGGGCGAGGAGGGCGGCGCGCCCGCCCGCGTGCCGCTGTCGATGATGGACATGGGCACGGGCATGTGGATCGCGCTCGGCGTCTTCGACGCCCTTCGTCGCCGCGACCAGACGGGCGAGGGCGTGCACCTCGAGGTCTCGCTGCTGCAGACGGCCCTCGCGTGGGTCGCGACCCCGCTCATGAGCGTCGCGGCGGGAAGCCCCGTGCCCAAGCGCCTCGGCTCCGGCTTCCGCGGCAACGTGCCCAACGGCGCCTACCCGGCATCCGACGGCTACGTCTTCCTCTCCTGCGGCAACAACGACACCCTCTACCGCCTCCTCGACGCGATCGAGGCGCCCGAACTCAAGGATGTGCCCGAGTTCGCCGACAACGTCACGCGCGTCAACAACCGCGGCGTCGTCAACGAGCGACTCGGCGCAGCCACCTCGCGCTTCACGATGGATGAGCTCGTCGAACGACTCGACAAGGCCAACGTGCCCCACTCGGCCGTCAACACGCTCGACAAGGTCATCGTCGACCCGCAGGTGCAGGCCATCGGCCAGCTGGAGGAGATGGAGCACCCGCAGCTCGGCGAGTTCACGATCGTCAACACCCCCATCACCTTCGACGGGGAATACCTTGAGCACACCAACGCGCCTCCCGCCGTGGGTGCTGACACGGCCTCCGTGCTGGCAGAACTCGGCGTCGAGGCATCCGACATCGACGCCCTCCTTGAGGCCGGCGTCATCGAGATCGCAGAAGGAGACGCAGCATGAGTGACGGACTCATCGCCGGCACCCCCGACGAGGTGCTCTACGAGGTCACCGACCACGTCGCGCGCATCACGATCAACCGACCCGAGCGGCGCAACGCCATGAGCCGCCACACCGTGCAGCTGCTGCTCGAGGCCTTCGTCGAGGCGGGTGAGGACCCGGATGTCTGGGCCGTCGTCATCACGGGAACCGGCGACAAGGCGTTCTGCGCCGGCGGTGACCTCAAGGAGATGAACTCGATCGCCAAGGCCGGCCGCCAGGTGCACACGCCCATGACGGGCGTGCACCGCGCCATGCTCGAGGTGATCGTCGAGACCTACAAGCCCGTCATCGCCGCCATCAACGGCCACGCGCTCGCCGGCGGATGCGAGATCGCGCTCGCCGCCGACATCCGTATCGCCGTCGAGGGCACGACCATCGGACTCACCGAGGCGAAGCGCGGCATGGGAGCCAACTTCGGCTCCATCGTGCTGCCCCGCCTCGTTCCCCGCGGCTACGCGATGGACATGCTCTACACGGGGCGCATGGTCCCCGTCGATGAGGCCGCCCAGATCGGCCTCGTCAACAAGGTCGTCTCGCGGGAGAACTTCGAGGAGGAGGTCGAGGCCTACGTGCGCAGCATCGTCGCGAACTCGCCCGTCTCCACGCGTCGCTACAAGGAGATGGCCGTCAAGGGCTGGGGACTGCCCCTCGCCTCGGCCCTGCGCCTCAACGTGGGCCCCAACCCCTACACGAGCGAGGACCGCGCCGAGGGCGTCGCCGCGTTCGTCGAGAAGCGCGCTCCCCAGTGGAAGAACAAGTAGGAGACGTCATGACCCTGCTCGACGCAGACGTGTGGACCGGCAAGATCGCCGCGGGCGGATGGGTCGCCGGTGACGGCGAACCACTCGAGGTGACCGAGGCTGCGACGGGTGCCGTCATCGGCACCCTCGGCACCGCCTCGCTCGAGCAGGTCGCCGAGGCCGCGCGCCGCGCCGATCGCGCACAGCGTGAATGGGCCCGCATGACGCCGGCCGCCCGGGCGACCGTGCTGCGCAAGGCGGGCGACATCTTCGAACGGGATGCCGAGCTCATCAAGCCCTGGATCGTGCGCGAGAGCGGCGGCACCTGGGCCAAGGCGGGCACCGAGGTGCTCGCCGCCATCAGCGAGTGCCGTGAGGGGGCGGCCCTGCCCGCCCACCCACACGGCGAGGTGCTCACGACCAACAAGCCGCGCTGGTCGATCGCCCGCCGGGTGCCGGCCGGCGTCGTCTCGGTCATCGCGCCGTTCAACTACCCGCTGACGCTCGCGATCCGCTCCGTCGCCCCCGCGCTCGCCCTCGGCAACGCGGTGCTGCTCAAGCCCGACCCCCGCACCTCCGTGTGCGGCGGTGTCGTCATCCAGCGCGTCTTCGAGGAGGCGGGCCTCCCCGAGGGTGTGCTGCAGGTGCTGCCCGGTGGGGCGGATGTCGGTGCTGCCGTCGTGAGCGCCCCCGAGGTTCGCGTCATCTCCTTCACGGGCTCGACCGCGGCCGGGCGCCACGTGGGCAAGGCCGCCGCTGAGCACATGAAGCGTGCCCACCTCGAACTGGGCGGCAACAACGCCATCATCGTGCTCCCCGGGGCGGACCTCGACAAGGCCGCTGCGGCCGGCGCCTTCGGCTCCTTCCTCCACCAGGGCCAGATCTGCCAGGCGGCGGGTCGTCACCTCGTGCACGAGTCGCAGCTCGAGGAGTACGTCGCAAAGCTCGGCGCAGTGGCGGACTCCGTGCGCGTGGGTGACCCCTTCGCTGAGGAGGGCGTGCAGGTCGGCCCCATCATCGACGACCGGCAGCTCGGAGCCGTGCGCGGCATCGTGGATGACGCCGTCGCCAAGGGTGCGCGCGTCGTCTCCGGCGGCACCGCGGCGGGGCGCTGCTACCGCCCGACCGTGCTCAGCGGTGTCACGCCCGACATGTCGGTGTGGAAGGACGAGATCTTCGGACCCGTCGCCCCCGTCGTCGCCTACCGCACGATCGAGGAGGCCATCGAGCTCGTCAACGCGAGCGAGTACGGCCTCTCGGTCGCGATCCTGGGCGACGCGGGCACCGCGATGGATGTTTCCGACCAGATCCGCAGCGGGGTCGTGCACATCAACGAGCAGACCGTCGGCGACGAAGCGAGCGCGCCCTTCGGCGGCATGGGCGCATCCGGAAACGGCTCACGCTTCGGCGGGCCCGGTGCGAACTTCGAGGCGTTCACCGAAACCCAGTGGGTCACGGTGCGCTCCGAGATCGAGACCTACAAGCTCCCCTGTTAATTAAGAGGAGAAGGGGCCGGCATCCACTGGATGCCGGCCCCTTCCGCTTTCCCAATTCAGGACTTGGCTTTCTCAATTCAGGAGTTGGCCTTCATGATTCAGGACCTCCTGAATTATGAAGGCCAACTCCTGAATTGAGAAAGCGGGGCCTGAGTCCTACGCGAAGGTGACCTCGAGGTCGCCCAGTTCGCCGAAGGTGGCGCGGATGCTGTCGCCCGGCGCAATCGCGACGGCCGCCGTGATCGACCCCGCCATGACGACCGAGCCTGCTGCGAGCGTCGTGCCGAGGGCGCCGAGCGTGTTCGCGAGCCACACGATGCCCTCGATGGGGTGACCGAGCACCGCGGCACCGACCCCCTCGCCGACGGTCTCACCATTGCGCTCGAGGGTCACGGGCAGCTCGGCGAGGTCGACCGCGTCGAGCGCCGCCTTCTCGCCGAGGATGAGGGCACCGGATGACGCGTTGTCCGAAATCGTGTCGGCGAGCGTGATCTTCCAGTCGGCGATGCGGGAGTCGATGACCTCGAGCGAGATGACGGCGTGGTCGATCGCCTCGGCGACATCCTCGCGGCTGAGCCCCGGTCCCTTGAGGTCGCGGCCGAGCACGAAGGAGACCTCCGGCTCGATTCGGGGCGCGATGAAGCGGTCGAGACTCACGGGCGCCGAGGCATCCAGCACCATGTCTTCGAAGAGGTGACCGAAGTCGGGCTGGTCGACGCCCAACTGCTCCTGCATCGCCTTCGAGGTGAGGCCCACCTTGTAGCCGACGATGCGGCGGCCGGATTCCGTCCACTGCTTCACCTGGTGGAGCTGCACGGCGTAGGCGTCCTCGATGCTCAGCCCGGAGTGGGTCGAGGTGAGGGGAGCGATGGGGGTGCCTGTCTCGTAGGCGCCCAGCAGCGCGTCGCCGAGGGTGGCGTGGTAGACCGAGTCGTGCGCGGTGCTCATGCGGCGTCCTTCTCCTTCAGCAGGTCGAGGGCCACGTCGACGATCATGTCCTCCTGGCCTCCCACCATCTTGCGCTTGCCGAGCTCCATGAGGATCTCGATGGTCGGCACGCCGTAGCGAGCGGATGCCCGTTCCGCGTGCAGCAGGAACGACGAGTACACCCCGGCGTAACCGAGCCCGAGGGTCTCGCGGTCGACCTGCACGGGGCGCACCTGCAGGGGTCGCACGATGTCGTCGGCCGCGTCCATGAGCGCGAAGACGTCGGTGCCGTGGTTCCAGCCGAGCTTGTCGGCGACGGCGATGAAGACCTCGAGCGGGGCGTTGCCCGCACCCGCGCCCATGCCCGTGAGCGAGGCATCCACCCGGTTGACGCCCGCCTGCACGGCGGCGACCGAGTTGGCGACGCCGAGCGAGAGGTTGTGGTGGGCGTGGATGCCGATCTCGGTCTCGGGGTTGAGCACGTCGCGCATCGCGTTGACGCGGTCGGTCACGTCGCCCATCGTCTGGGCGCCGGAGGAGTCGACGACGTAGACGCACTGGGCGCCGTAGCCCTCCATGAGCTTCGCCTGCTTGGCGAGGTCGGCGGGGGTCGTCATGGCGCTCATCATGAGGAAGCCGGTCGTGTTGAGCCCAAGCTCGCGTGCCGTCTCGATGTGCTGGGCCGAGACATCCGCCTCGGTGCAGTGGGTCGCGACGCGCACGTAGCTGACGCCGGCGGATGCCGCGCGCTTGAGGTCGTGGATCGTGCCGACACCGGGCAGCAGCAGGGTCGCGATGGCGATGTTCTCGGCGACCTCGGCGGCGGCCTCGATGAGTTCGACGTCGGAGTGGCGGGCGAAGCCGTAGTTGGCGCTCGAGCCGGCGAGGCCGTCGCCGTGGGCGACCTCGACACTGTCGACGCCCGCCTTGTCGAGGGCGGTGACGATGTCGCGCACGTTCTGCACCGTGTACTGGTGGCCGACGGCGTGGCTGCCGTCACGCAGCGTGACGTCGGAGATGAAGAGCTTGTCCTTGGTGGGGTCGAACATGGGGTCAGGCCGCCTTGTCTGCCTGCTGGCGCAGTGCGATCGTCTCCGCGGCACGCATCGCCGCGGAGGTCATGATGTCGAGGTTGCCGGCGTAGGCGGGCAGGTAGTGGGCTGCGCCCTCCACCTCGAGGAAGACGCTCGTCTTCAGGCCCGTGAACTCGCCGACGCCGGGGATGACGATGGGCTCCTCGATGAGGTCGAACTGCACCTTCTGCTTGAGGCGGTAGCCGGGCACATAGGCGTTGACCTTGGAGACCATTTCCTCGACGGCCGACTCGATGGCGGCCTGGTCGCCGGGCTCGGAGAGCGTGAATACGGTGTCACGCATCATGAGGGGCGGCTCGGCCGGGTTGAGCACGATGATGGCCTTGCCGCTCTCGGCGCGGCCAACCGTCGTGAGGGCCTCCGAGGTCGTCTCGGTGAACTCGTCGATGTTGGCGCGGGTTCCGGGGCCGGCCGACTTGCTGGCGATGGATGCCACGATCTCCGCGTACTTCACGGGAACGACGCTCGAGACGGCCGCAACCATCGGGATCGTCGCCTGACCGCCGCACGTGACCATGTTGAGGTTCGGAGCGTCGATGTGCTCCTCGAGGTTGACGACGGGCACGCAGTAGGGGCCGATCGCCGCGGGGGTGAGGTCGATGAGCCGGATGCCCGGCTTCGCCGCGAGGAGCTTCTCGGCGTTGTAGACGTGCGCCTTGGCCGAGGTGGCGTCGAAGACGATGTCGATGTTGGCGAAGACGGGGTCGGCGATGAGCCCGTCGACGCCGGTGGCGATCGCGGTCACGCCCATGCTGGCGGCGCGGCGCAGGCCGTCGCTCTCGGGGTCGATGCCGACGAGGGCGGCCGCCTTGAGCAGCCCCTTGCCGCGGAGGATCTTGATCATCAGGTCGGTGCCGATATTCCCGGAACCGATGATGGCGACGTGGATGGGCTCGGCCATTCCAGTACCTTCTCTCGATAGCGTGCGGGCCGATCCTGTTCGAAGTTTCGGCACTTGTTCTATATATCGAACAGCGTGAAAGACGCGATGTCAAGGCGGCCCCGCAGACTCCCAGTTTGCGCTTCACCCCCGGGGCCGAGTATCCATAGGGAATGGCCCGCCTCACACCCGCCGTCGTGCGCACCCTCGACATCCTCGAGTTGTTCCTCGACGCCGACGGGCCCCTCACGGCCCCAGAGGTCGTGCGCCGCACCGGCGTGCCGCGCACGACGGCCCACGAACTGCTGTCGACGCTCGTCGCCCGCGACTACCTGCAGAAGGACGACGGCGGCGGGTTCCGGCTCGGGGTGCGGCTCCTGCACCTCGGCAACGCATACTCGGCCCGCTTCGACATGCTCGCGGCTGCCAATGAGGCCGCACGCGAACTCTCCGCCCGCACCAACGAGACCGTGAGCGTCGCGCTGCGTGAGGGTGCTGACGTCTTCTACCTCGCCAAGGTCGAGCCGAGGGATACCCTGCGCCTGCCCTCCAGTATCGGCCAGCGCCTCCCCGCCAACGTGACGGGGCTCGGCAAGGTGCTGCTCGCCTACGTGTCGCCGACGACCCTCCGCGAACTGTTTCCGGATGCGGATGCGCTGCCGCGGATGACGGAGCGCAGCATCCGCTCCCTCGACGCGCTCGAGCAGGAGCTCGAGGGCGTGCGCGAGACGGGGGTCGCCTTCGAGCGCGAGGAATCGACGCCGGGCGTGTGGTGCGTCGCCGCCCCTGTGCGCGACTCCTCGGGCGCCGTCGTCGCGGCCATCAGCCTCTCGGTGCCATCCGCCCGCTTCTCGGAGCGCCCCGACAGCGACTGGGCCGACCTCGTGCGCGCGGCGGGCGACGGCCTCTCGTCGAGCCTCGGCTACGCCCTCCCCTAAGTCCGGACACGCCCTTCCCTAATTCAGGACCAGCCCTTTCCCAATTCAGGACCTGGCTCTCCTAATTCAGGACTTTGCCTTCCCATCCCAGGAACGACCTCGCCACCTCCTGAACTGTGAAAGACAACTCCTGAATTGTGAAAGCCAAGTCCTGAGTTGGGAAAAGCAGGGCTGGCATGCAAGCGTCGTCCATACTGGAGGGATGAGCGACGTCGACAATCAGCGCAACAGGGGGCGACTCTCGGGCCAGGTGTACGAGACGCTCAAGTCCCGACTCCTTGACGGCGACTACCCCGCGGGCTCCCGCGTCTCCGTCGAGACCGTGCGGGCCGAGTTCGGGGTGAGCAAGCAGCCCGTCATGGAGGCCCTGCGCCAGTTGGCCGCCGACGGCATTGTCGAGATCCTGCCCCAGATCGGATGCGTCGTGAAGAGCTATTCGCCGCGCGACGTCGTCGACTTCTTCGAGGTCTTCGCGGCCTTCGAGGGAGCGATGGCGGGGGCGGCAGCCAAGCGCGGCACCCCTGAGGACGTGCAACGGCTCGAGTCGATCATCGCGGGGGCGACCGCTCGCGACCACCAGCCGGGCGCCGACGAGTCCTCCGCCTACCGCCGGGAGAACCGCGACTTCCACTCCGCGATCCACCGCGCGGTGGCCTCGCCGATCATGTCGGAGTCCAGCCGTCGGCTGTGGGACCTCAGTGACTTCCTCATCAACACGGCGGGCCGCCCGCTCCCGCTCGGCTACGTGACGGAGGAGCGGCACAGTGAGCATGCCGAGATCGTCGCCGCCATCCGTGCCGGCGATTCTGAGGAGGCTCGCCGAGTGATGGAGGCGCACATCCGCTCGACCCCGGCCCTCATCCTCGGTGATGTGCTCGCCGACCAGGGGGCTGCGCGATGATCGAGATCCTGACCCCGGCCGAGATCGCGCAGGCCCGCACGAGCGGTGCACTCGTCGCCGACATCCTGCACACCATCAAGGGCCGCGCGCGAGTGGGCACCAACCTGCTCGAGATCGACCGCTGGGCGAAGGAGATGATCCTCGCGGCGGGCGCGGAGTCCTGCTACGTCGACTATGCGCCATCCTTCGGCCGCGGCCCCTTCGGCCACTACATCTGCACGGCGGTCAACGATGCGGTGCTGCACGGGATGCCGCACGACTACGCGCTCGCCGACGGCGACCTGCTCACGCTCGACCTCGCGGTGCTCACGGGCGGCATCGCGGCTGACGCGGCGATCAGCTTCATCGTGGGCGACTCGCGCCCGCCCGAGAGTGTCGCCCTGATCGACGCGACGGAGCGGGCCCTCGCGGCGGGCATCACGGCGGCGGGTCCGGATGCCCGCATCGGCGACATCGCGCACGCGATCGGCACCGTGCTGGAGGAGGCGGGCTATCCGATCAACCTGCAATTCGGGGGGCATGGCATCGGCTCGACCATGCACCAGGACCCGCATGTGCCCAACACGGGCCGCCCCGGCCGCGGCTTCAAGCTGCGCCCCGGGCTGATGCTCGCGATCGAGCCGTGGGTCATGATCGACACCGACGAGCTCGTGACGGATGCCGACGGCTGGACCCTCCGCAGCAAGACCGGCTCCCGCACGGCCCACAGCGAGCACACCATCGCGATCACCGACGACGGGGTCGAGATTCTCACCCTCCCGCGCTAGGCGGCAACGAGAAACGGCCCCCCGGAACCGAGGTTCCGAGGGGCCGTTGGCGTTGGGTGTCAGTCGTTCTCGAGCGCGTTGTTGGCGTCGTTGCGGAACGCCGCCTCCTTGCGTCCCCATCCGCCGGGGATGACGGAGACCGACACGACGGAGATCGCGCAGACGATCATGAGGTAGACGACGACCGCCTGCCATCCGCCCGCCGCGAGCAGGGCGACGGCGATGGTCGGCGCGAAGGCGGGCCCGGCGATCTGGGAGATCGTGTAGCCGACGGATGCCCCGGTGTAGCGCACCTCGCGCGTGAAGATCATTGCGAACAGGGAGCCGGTGACGCCGGCCGAGGGGGCCATCGCGATGCCGAAGATGAGGGTGACGGCGAGGGCGAAGTTCCACGGGTTGCCCGTGTTGATGAGCAGGAAGCCGATGGGCGTCGCGATGAGCATGAGCACGGCGCCGAGGAAGTACATGGTCTTGCGGCCGTACTTGTCGGAGAGCGAGCCGAACACGGGGTAGAGCACGGTCGCGACAACGGCGGCGAAGCAGATGCCCATGAGTGCGGAGGTGCGGTCGATGCCGACCCCGCCGCTGTAGTTCACGAGGAACGCCATCGTGATGTAGGCGAGCACGCCCTGGCTCAGGTAGGTGCCGGCGACCATGAAGATCTCGCGCCAGTGCTTGCGGAAGGCGACGACGAGCGGAACCTTGACGATCTCGGACTTCTCGCGGGCTGCCGCGAACGCGGGGCTCTCGCTGATGGAGAGACGGATGAAGAGGCCGACACCGACGAGCAGGATGCTCGCGACGAAGGGGATGCGCCAGCCCCAGGAGAAGAACTCGGGGTCGGGCAGCTGCGAGACCATGAGGAAGGCGAGCGTGGCGAGGAAGGTGCCGGCGGGTGCGCCCATCTGGGGGAACGCGCCGTAGAAGCCGCGCTTGCCGAGGGGTGCGTGCTCGACCGCCATGAGCGTTGCACCGCCCCATTCGCCGCCGACCATGAGTCCCTGCAGGAGGCGGAGGACGGTCAGGAGGATGGGGGCCCAGATGCCGATCTGTGCGTAGCCGGGGAGCAGCCCCATGAGGAGGGTCGCAAGCCCCATGCCGAGCAGGGAGATGACGAGCATCTTCTTGCGGCCGACGCGGTCTCCGAAGTGGCCGAAGATGATGCCGCCGAGGGGGCGGGCGAGGAAGCCCACGCCGAAGGTCGCGAAGGAGAGCAGGGTTCCCATGAGTGGGGTCGAGTCCGGGAAGAAGATCTGCGGGAACACGAGCGCGGCCGCCGTCCCGTAGATGAAGAAGTCGAAGTACTCGACCGTCGTGCCGACGAAGCTGGCGCTCGCGACCTTCAGGGGTGATGTCTTAGCCGTCGGAGTCGCGGGCGGCTGTGTCGTCGTTGTCACGGTTTTCCTCTCTGAAAACGAACTCGCATGCTAGCGGGTTAGTCGAGGGTAAGCGGGTTCCCTGCTTAATTGCAAGTGCGCCACTCGCAGGCAGGCGTGCTAGCATGCCACTTCAGCGGCGCCCCCCGCCCGCCCAGTCCCACATCTCGAGGAAGAGAGCGATGCCAGAGAACACTGAATTCGACACCGACGTGATCGTCGTGGGTACAGGCCCAGCCGGCGCCACCACGGCACTCGCACTGGCCAGGTACGGCGTGCGCACCCACATGGTGTCCAAGTGGAACTGGCTCGCCAACACGCCCCGCGCCCACATCACCAACCAACGCGCGATGGAGGTGCTCCGCGACCTGGGCGTCGAAGACGAGGCCAAGAAGTATGCGACCCCGTGGGAGTTCATGGGCGACACCATGTTCACGACGAGCCTCGTCGGCGAAGAGATCGCGCGCATCCGCACCTGGGGCACTGGCGACCAGCGCTACGGCGACTACCTCAAGGGCAGCCCCTGCGGCATGGCCGACATCCCGCAGACCCTCATGGAACCCGTGCTCGTCAAGAACGCCGCCGCCAATGGGGCGGATGTCTCCTTCAACACCGAATACCTCTCGCACGAGCAGGACGCCGAGGGCGTCACCGTGCGGCTCCTCAACAAGCAGAGCGGCACCGAGTACACGCAGCGAGCCCGCTACCTCGTGGGTGCGGACGGCGCGAGGTCGAAGGTCGCGCAGGAGCTCGACCTGCCCTTCGAGGGCGAGCTGGCCCGCGCCGGCACCGTCTACATCCTCTTCACGGCCGACCTCCGCCAGTATGTCGAGCACCGGCCGAGCATCCTGCACTGGATCATGAACCCCGCGGCGGGCATCGGCGAGATCGGCATGGCGACCTTCCGCGCCATCCGGCCCTGGGACCAGTGGATCCTCGGCTGGGGCTTCGACATCACGGCGGGCGAGCCCGACCTGAGCGAGAAGTTCCTGCTCGGGCAGATCCGCACGCTCACGGGCATCCCCGACCTCGAGGTCGAGATCGACCGCGAGATGATCTGGTATGTCAACCAGCAGCACGCCGAGCTGTACCACCGCGGCCGCGTCTTCTGCGCGGGCGATGCCGTGCACCGCCACCCACCGAGCTCGGGCCTCGGCTCCAACACCTGCATGCAGGATGCCTTCAACCTCGCATGGAAGCTCGCCTTCGCCGTCAACGGCTGGGCCGGGCAGGGGCTGCTCGACAGCTACTCCGAGGAGCGCGTGCCCGTCGGCCGCCAGATCGTCGCGCGGGCCAACCAGTCCCGCAAGGACTACGCGCCCATCCGTGCCGCAATCAGCATGCCCGAGGCAGACGACCCCGTCGCCGCGGGAGTGAAGCGGCTCAAGTCGGGCACGCCAGAGGGTGTCGCCGCGCGCAAGGCCCTCTACGAGGCGCTCGAGCTCAAGAACACGGAGTTCAACGCGCAGGGCGTCGAGCTCAACCAGCGCTACGAGTCGAGCGCCGTCATCGCCGACCTCACGCTGGGCGAGGAGCAGTGGGAGCGCGACCGGGAGCTCTACCTCCAGGCGACCACCCGACCCGGCGCGAAGATTCCCCACGCCTGGCTCGTGAACGAGCGCGGCGTGCGGGTATCGACACTCGATGTGACAGGGGGCGGGCGGATGTCGCTCGTCACGGGACTCTCGGGAACCGCCTGGGCCGAGGCATCCGCTCGCCTCGACGCCCCGTACCTGCGCACCGTCGTGATCGGCGCACCCGAACACGCTGACCTCTACGGCGACTGGAACGCCGTCAGCGAGATCGATGAGGCCGGCGCGCTGCTCGTGCGGCCCGACGGCTACATCGCCTGGCGCCAACCGGCAGGCGTGCACGACACCGATGAAGCAGAGCGACAGCTCACCGCGGCACTCGCGGCAGTCCTCGGCACGGCCGAGGGGAATGGAGAGAAGCAATGACCGAACGACCCTTCGCCTCAGTCTGGTCAGACCTGGCCGCCCTCGAGTTCAGCCAGGGCTACATCGACGCCGGCGGGCACCGCACGCGTTACCTCCACGCGGGCGACACCTCGAAGCCCGCGCTCATCATGCTCCACGGCATCACGGGCCACGCGGAGGCATACTCGCGCAACCTCCGCGCGCACTCCGAGCACTTCTCGTGCTGGGCGATCGACTTCATCGGCCACGGCTACTCGGCCAAGCCGGAGCATCCTCTCGAGATCGCGCACTACATCGAGCAGGTGCTCGCCTTCATGGATGCGATCGGGGTCGAGAAGGCCTACTTCTCGGGCGAGTCACTCGGCGGCTGGGTCACGGCGAAGCTCGCGCAGCTGCACCCGGAGCGGGTCGAGCGCATCGTGCTCAACACGATGGGCGGCACGATGGCGAACCCGGCCGTCATGGAGCGCCTGCTGACGCTCTCGACCGAGGCGGCCAACGACCCCTCGTGGGAGCGCGTCAAGGCGCGGCTCGAGTGGCTCATGGCCGACCCCAGCATGGTGACGGATGACCTCATCAAGACCCGGCAGGCGATCTTCCAGCAGCCCGACTGGAAGATGGCGTGCCAGATGAACATGGCGCTGCAGGACCTCGAGACCCGCAAGCGCAACATGCTCTCGGATGACGACCTGGCCGCGATCAAGGCCCCGGCCATGGTGCTGTGGACGACGAAGGACCCCTCCGGTCCCGTCGACGAGGGGCGCCGGATCGCCTCGCTCATCCCCGGCGCGAAGCTCGCCGTCATGGAGAACTGCGGTCACTGGCCCCAGTACGAAGACACCGAGACCTTCAACCGCCTGCACCTCAACTTCCTGCTCGGCAAGGACGACCCCCAGGTGAAGGACCCGGCATGACCCTCGCGCTCGTGACCATGTCCCATAGTCCGCTGCTGGAGTTCGTGGACCCGCCCGCCGAGGTCAAGGCGGAGGTGGAGGCGGCCTTCGAGGCGGCCCGCGCCTTCGTCCAGGACTACGACCCCGACCTCGTGATCAACATCGGGCCCGACCACTACAACGGCTTCTTCTACGACATCATGCCGCCGTTCTGTGTCGGCTACGAGGCGACCGCGATCGGCGACTTCGGCACGCAGGCCGGGCCGCTGGATGTCCCGAGCGACATCGCGCGCGAGCTCACCGAGTTCCTCATGCAGCGCGACATCGACATGACGGTCTCGCTCAAGATGGAGGTCGACCACGGCGCCGTGCAGCCCATGGAGCTCATCTATGGCGACATCGCAGCGAAGCCCGTGCTGCCGATCTTCGTCAACTCGGTGGCGCCGCCCTTCACGCCGCTTCGTCGCATCCGCCAACTGGGTGAGGGGATCGGCGCATTCGTGCGCGAGAAGCTCGCCGACAAGAAGGTGCTCGTGATCGGCTCGGGCGGGCTCTCGCACGAGCCGCCCGTGCCGCAGATCGCCACCGCGACGCCCGAGGTGCGCGCGACGCTCCTCGGCGGTGGCCGCAACCTGACGCCCGAGGCTCGGCATGCCCGCCAGCAGCGGGTCATCAACGCCGCGAAGGACTTCGCGGCGGGCATCAACGTGGTCAAGCCGCTCGCCCCCGAGTGGGATCAGGAGCTCATGCGCATCCTCGCCTCGGGTGACCTGTCGCCGATCGACGCGTGGTCGCCCGAGGAGATGACGGAGATCGCGGGCAACTCCTCCCACGAGGTGCGCACGTGGATCGCCGCCTACGCCGCCCTCGGCGAGGTGGGGGAGTACATGGTCGACTACTCCTTCTATCGGCCGATCCCGGAGTACATCGCGGGCTTCGGCGTCACGACGGCGCGCCTCGCCTGACGGCTCCTACGGCAATCCAGGAAGCTCGCTGCGACGAGAACGACCCCGCCTCCCTATATATAAGGAGGCGGGGTCGTCTTGTTCAGGGAGGTGGGACTTTTTCCTGAGTTTCCGTGCCTTTCACAATTCAGGAGTTGGGAGGGCCTGTTCCTGAATTGGGAGCGCCAGATCCTGAATTGGGAAAGTGTGCTCAGTGCTCCGCGATGAATCCTGCGACGACGCGGTTGAACTCGGCGGCGTGCTCGAGCTGGGCCCAGTGGCCGCAGCGGTTGATGAGCAGTAGGCGCGAGTTCGGGATCAGGCTGTGCAGGCGCAGCGAGTGCTCGAAGTGCACGACGCGGTCGTCGCGCCCGTGGATGAGCAGCGCGGGAACCTTGATGCCGGCGATTTTGCCGGGCTCAAGGGTGTGCCGGGCGCGGTCGTTGCCGAGGCCGTCGACGAAGTTCTTGAGGTGGTCGGGGCGCGAGCTCGCGATCTCGGAGCGCTGCTTGATGAGCTCCTCGGTCGCGAAGGCGGGGTCGAAGGTCATGATGCCGACGAGCTTTCGCATGCCCTCGATCGACGGGTCGCGGTAGGTCGCCTGCAGGATGCGCAGTCCCTCTGTGAGACCCGCGGGGCCGAACATGCCGGGGGTGCCGCTGCCGGGGCCCATCGTGATGAGGTGCGAGATGCGGTCGGGGTGCGTCGTGGCGAAGCGGGTGGACGTCATGCCGCCCATGGAGTTGCCGACGAAGGCGGCCTTCTCGATGCCGAGCGCGTCGAGGATCTCGAGTGCAGTCTGCACGTGGTTGCGCTTGTCGACGGTGACGGTGTCTGACTCGCCCCAGCCGGGCATGTCAGGCGCGATGACGCGGAAGTGCTTGGCGAGGTACTCGATGTTGGGCGCGTAGTTGCTCCAGCCGGTGGCGCCGGGGCCCGAGCCGTGCAGGAGGAGCACGGGGTGGCCTTCGCCGGCCTCGATGTAGTGGATCTTGCCGCTGGGGGTCTCGATGTCGTGGGCGGTGACGCCCGCCGGGAGAGCTGCCATTGTGTGGGTGGTCCCTTTCGTCGTGGTGGAGTGATCAGGCGGCGGCGAGTGCCGCGGTGATCTGGGTGCTGACGGCGCGCACGGTTGCCGCGAGGGCGCGCTCGTTGAAGGCGGTGGATGCCGTCGTGATCGAGACGGCGCCGATCGCACGGCCGCCAGAGAGCACGGGGGCGGCGACGCTCGAGAGCCCCGAGTGGCATTCCGAGATCTCGACGGCGACTCCCGAGCGGCGCGAGATGGCGAGGTGCTCGACGAAGCTGCGCGCGTCGGTCACGGAGCGCTGCGTGCGCGACTCGAGCGGCGTGCCGAGGTAGTCGGCGATCTCGGTGCGGCTGCTGAAGGCGAGCATGACCTTGCCGAGTGCCGTGCAGTTGGCGGGCAGGCGGTCGCCGACCGAGTCGGGCACCCTGGCGCCGCCGACCGGATGCAACTGCTCGAGCAGCACGACGTCGCTTCCGTCGAGCATCCCGAGCTGCACGACCTGGCGGGTCTGCGCGAAGAGTTCGCAGAGGTAGGGGAAGGCGACCCCGATGACGCTGCGGTTGCGCACCTCGCGCACGCTGCATCCGAGTTCGAAGGCGCGAAGGCTGAGCTGGTAGTTGCAGCCGACGCGTTCGACGAAGTTGCCCGTCTCGAGGGCGCTGAGGAGGCGGTAGGCGGTCGATTTGGGGAGGCCGGCTCGGCGGGCGAGCTCGCTGACGCCGACGGGACGCTTGAGACCCGTGAACGCTTCGAGCAGCTGGAGTGCCTTGCGCACGGAGGTGCCCGGGTTCTGTGCTGAGTCGATCCCGAGGGTGATGTTTGCGAGCGCCTGTTCCTGGGGGAGGGCAGGTGCCGGGGCGAGGGTGGTCGTCATTCGTGCCTCCTTGGCTTCATTGCCATGCACGCGAGTTCTGTAGTGCGTGCTCTGGAGACTGTAGTGGTTACTTTGTCGAGAAGGCAAGCATCCAGCAGAAATCAATTCCCGGCTGCAGAAGAGGCGTTCCGCAAAATGAGACACCCAGATTGTTCGGCCTCACCTCGCCCCGCATGATTGCGACCACGGCGCAGGCCCCGGCCAGCGCCCGATCTGCACCCTCGACTCAGAGCTGAGTCGAGCATGTCCCCTGCCTACACGGCACAAAAGGAGTGAATATGAAGATCTTCCGTCCCGCTATCGCGGTCGCGGCCGGAGCACTGTTGGTGCTCACCGGTTGCACCAGCGGTGGCTCCACTGGAGGCGGTGGCCAGGACAGTGACATCACCACGACGGCGTGGGGTGCCCAGGTCCTGGAACGCGGCGAACCCGAAATGGGTGGCAGCATCACCTACGGCCTGCAGGCCGTGGTTGAGTCGCTCGACCCCGCAGGCTCTGCCGTCAGCGGCAACCTGATCATGCGCTCCATCTACGGTGTGCTGTTCTCCTACGACGGCGAGCGCAACATCGTTCCCGACATGGCTGAGTCGATCGAGTCCGACGACAACGGCCTCAACTGGACCCTCAAGCTCAAGCCCGGCTTCACCTTCACCGACGGCAACCCCTACGACGCCGAGGCGGTCAAGGCCCACTTCGAGCGTACGGCGGCTGAGGGATCGCGTTCGCGTTCGGCCGGCGACATGCGGCAGATCGCCTCCATGACGGCGACGGATGCCACAACCCTCGAGATCACCCTCAAGCAGCCGTGGACCGGCTTCCCCAACACCCTCGTCGGTGCGTTCCCGGGTGGCCCCGCGATGGTTCCATCGCCTGCCGCCGTCGCGGAGTACGGCGAGGCGCTCGCGACGAACCCCGTCGGCGCTGGCCCCTTCATGCTGGAGTCCTTCCAGCCCGGCGGCGACGTCGTGCTCGTGAAGAACCCCGACTACGCGGGCGAGGAGGCCTACCTCGACGAGATCACGTTCGTCACGGCAACCGACACCCAGTCGCGCATCTCGGCCGGCCTCGCGGGCGACATCGACATCGCGCGCACGCAGTCCGCGGTCGACCTCCAGGCGGCGGCCGACGGTGGACTGACGACGCTCGACCAGCCCGACTCTGCGTACTACGACCTGCTGCTGAACCTCACGCAGGCTCCCTTCGATGACATCCGGATGCGCCAGGCGCTCGCGCACGCGATCGACATGGACGGCCTGAACGCGGCCGTCTTTGAGGGCAAGCACGACCCCATGGTCGGCTTCATGCCCAGCACGAGCCCCTTCTTCGAGGAGACCGACTGGCCGAGCTTCGACCCCGACAAGGCGAAGGAGCTCGCCGAGGAGTACACGGCCGACACCGGCAACCCTGCCGCGTTCAGCCTGACGACGACGAGCCCGCCCGAGTTCCAGCAGCAGGCGGCCGTGCTCCAGCAGATGCTGGCCGACGCCGGCATCGACATGTCGATCAACGTGAGCGACCAGCCCACCATGGTCTCGGAGGCTCGCTCCGGCAACTTCCAGGCGCAGCACCGCTACCTCGAGATCAACGACGACCAGAACGCCCGCACGGCCTTCTACAGCACCTCGGGCGGCAACAACGGTCTCGCGGGAGACCCGACGGTCGACAGGATCCTCGACGACATGCTCGTGGCTTCCGAGTCGGAGATGGACGGCCTCTACGCCGAGCTCCAGCACGCCCTCACCGAGTGGATGCCTCTGGTGCCGCTCGTGCTGCAGAAGAACGGCATCTTCGTGAGCGACCGCATCGGTGGATATCCCGGGAACATCGTCGGCACGCCTGACCCCGACTTCCGCCACGTCTGGGTGCGCAGCGGCGAGTGACCTTCGGTGGCGGGGAGCCGCAGCGGCTCCCCGCCACCTCCGAAACGATCAACAAATACGAAAGGAACACCATGGCAAAGCCTCAGGTACGCGCCTTGGGATACGCGATTGTCGACTCCGCCGATCTCGACGGCTGGGAGCGCTTCGCGTCTGACCTCCTGGGCCTCCAGGTAGCCAACAAGTCGGATGACCTCATCGAGTTCCGCGTCGACGAGAAGGAATACCGCCTCGCCGTGCGCCGCAACACCGAGCGCGAGGGCGTCGCCATCCTCGGCTGGGAGACCTCCGGCCCCGTCGAGCTCGAGGAGCTCACGGCCAAGGTCGAGGCGGAGGGCTACGTCGTCACCCGCCACAGCCGCGAGGAGGCGCGTGAGCGTCGCGTCACACAGCTCGTGAGCTTCGACGACCCCGACGGCACCGTGCGCCTTGAGCTCTACTACGGTCTCCGCGAGACGCTCGATGCCTTTGTCTCGCCGACGGGCGCGAGGTTCGTCACGAAGGGCCTCGGGTTCGGCCACGCCTTCCAGACGGTCAGCGACGTCGAGAAGTACTGGCGCCTCTACGTCGACATCCTCGGCTTCAACCTGAGCGACAACATCGAGGCTGGCCCTGACTTCAAGATCGACCTCAACTTCTTCCACTGCAACCGCCGCCACCACTCGATGGCGTTCGCGCACATCCCGACCTCGGAGCTGCGCGTCGGTCACCTCATGTTCGAGGTCGACAGCCTCGACACGATCGGTGCCGCCTGGGACCAGGTCTACGAGCACGGCGCCGCGCCCATCCTCTCGAAGCTCGGCAAGCACACGAACGACAAGATGATCTCCTTCTACGTTCGCAGCCCTTCAGGTTTCGGCATCGAGTACGGCACGGGCGGGCTCGAGATCACCGACAACTGGGTGCCCACGCGCTACCCGGATGCCCACTACTGGGGTCACCAGCGCGTCAAGCCGATCGACCCCACCGACGCAGCAGACCACGGCTAGGAACACGCAACAATGACCAGTGCAACCACCACCCCCACCTTCGCGGAGTCGCTCATCGGCGACCCGAACGCGGGCCGCAAGGTTCGTGACCGGGTCGAGGAACTCACCGAGTTCTGGGCCTCGCAGGAATCTGGGTCCAATGAGCTCGGCCGTGTGACGCAGTCCGCGGCCGACGCCATCAAGGAGTCGGGCCTCGTGCGGATGCTCCAGCCCGCGCAGTACGGCGGCTACGAGACGCATCTCAACGACTTCATGCGTGCGGTGCTCCACATCGGCACGCAGGCCCCGTCGGTCGGCTGGGTCTCCGGCGTCGTCGGCGTCCACCCGCACGAGCTGGGTCTCGCCGACCCACGACTGCAGGAGGAGCTGTGGGCGGAGGACCCCGACATCTGGGTCGCCTCCCCCTACGCGCCCATGGGCGTCGGCGTCCCCGTCGAGGGTGGGTTCCGCTTCACGGGGCACTGGAAGTTCTCCTCGGGCACCGACCACTGCCAGTGGGTCATGATCGGCGGCTTTGTCGGCAACCCCGACGGCAGCCCCATCCACAGCGATGTGCGGCACTTCGTGCTCCCGCGCAAGGACTACGAGATCCTCCAGGACTCGTGGCAGGTCATGGGCCTGCGCGGCACGGGCAGCAAGGACCTCGTCGTCAAGGACGTGTTCGTGCCCGACTACCGCGTCATCGCGCAGGACGAGATCCAGGCCGGCACCGCCGGCAAGGCAATGGGCCTCGACAACCCGCTCTACTCGCTGCCTCGTGCGAGCGTCTTCTCGGGCGCGATCACGGCGGGCACCCTCGCGATCGCCCAGAGCGTCGTCGCGGAGTACATCAAGTGGACGCGTGGACGTGAGAACCGTCGCGGCAAGGCGTCGCTCGACCCGTTCAAGCTCGCGACCCTGGGCGAGGCGATGGCCGACATCCAGGCGAGCGTGACGCACGTGCTGAGCGACATCGACCGGCTCTACGACATCGTGGGCGCCGGCAAGGTCGTCTCGCTCGAGACTCGCTTCGAGGTCCGTCGCAACCAGGTGCGTGCGGCACGTCGTGCGGTGGATGCCGCCGACCGCCTGTTCATGCACGGCGGTGGGGCTGCACTGCACCTCGACCAGCCGCTGCAGCAGCGCTGGCGTGACCTCCACGCCGCGATGAACCACGCATCGAACGTCGCGGAGCCGGTCTACCAGCACGCCGCCATGCTCGAGTTCGGCCACGAGCTTCCCCCGGGAGCGCGGGCCTGATCATGGCGGAGACGACGATGGAGACCGAGATCCGTTCACGGCAGGTCACCCTGCCCAACGGTTCGATCGCCCACTACTCCGAGGCGGGGGACCCGGCGAATCCCGCCGTGGTCCTCCTCCACGGGGGCCTCCACGGCGCCTCCGGCTACGCGGGCTGGGTCAAGATGATCCCGCGTCTCGTCGCCGAGGGCCTCTATGTGGTCGCGCCAGACCGGCCCGGCTTCGGCAAGGCCGACACCCGCGAGGAGTTCTGGCCGACCGAGGGGCACCTCAGCTGGATCCGCTTCGTGCGCGATTTCGTGGACACGATCGGCCTCGACCGTTTCGGCATCGGCGGCAACTCGCAGGGCGCCCAGCTCGCCGCCTACATGGCCCTCGAGATGCCGGAGCGGGTCACGCACCTGGCGCTCATCGCATCCGCTGGTTTCAACGCCGCCCTCGGCATCGACCGCGCACTCCTCAAGGAGGGCGTGCCCTTCCCGCGTTGGGACGGCACGGTCGACGGGATGCGCGAGATCCTCAAGACGATCGCCCACAAGCCGGAAGGTGTCACCGACGAGGTCGTGCAGATGCGCGCCGAGGCGGCGGCACAGCAGAAGGATGCCTGGGCGGCCGCATCCAAGTTCAACCGCGAGGCATTCACCGTGCCGGAGCACCGCGAGAAGCTGATGCTCACCGGCAGGATCGAGAAGCTGACGATCCCCGCGATCTACCTGTATGGCCAGGATGACGTGCTCGGCCCCGTCGAGAACGCCTACCTGCAGGAGGATGCGATGCCCAACGTGCAGTTCTTCTATCCGGAGAATTGCGGCCACCAGGGGCAGACTGATCGCCCCGAGCTTTTCGGGCAGGTGTTCGCCGAGTTCTTCTCGACGGGCCGTGTCACCCGGGCGACCGCGCGCGACGCGGGAGTCTCATCACGGCGGGACCCCCTCCCCGTGGTGTCCGACTGAAAGGAACCACCATGACGCAGGATGCGACGGCAGCGCAGCCGATCGACCCGGCCCGCTTCCGCCAGGTGCTCGGCCACTATCCGACGGGCGTGGTCGTCATCACGGCGATCCGTGCCGATGGGGAGCCGCTCGGCATGACGGTCGGCTCCTTCAGTTCGGTGTCGCTCGATCCCATGCTCGTGAGCTTCATGCCCACGACCGCCTCGAAGAGCTTCCAGGCGCTGCGCGAGGCCGATTCCTTCTGCGTCAACGTGCTCGCGGCCGACCAGGAGGGCCTCGCGAGACGCTTCGCCCGCTCTGGCCCCGATCGTTTCGAGGGCGTGCCCTGGTCGGTCGCCGAGAGCGGCGCGCCTGTGCTCGACGGCACCGTCGCATCCATCCACTGCACCTTCGATTCCATCGTCGAGGCGGGGGACCACTACATCGTGCTTGGCGCCGTGCAGGCGCTCGAGGTGCACCGGCCGGTCTCGCCGCTGCTGTTCTTCCAGGGCGGCTACGGCAAGTTCTCGCTGCTCGCGGTCGAGGACCGTTCGCCGAGCGAGATGATCGAGAGTGTGCGGCTCGTGGAGACCTTCCGCGGCGCCATGCAGGACGTCGCGGATGCCGTGGGCGCCGAGTGCAGCGCACTCACGGTCGTCGGTTCAGACCTCACGGTCGTCGCGACGGCCGCCAGCACGGGGCTCACGCCGCACGGCAGCCTCGGCAGCCGCATCCCCTACATGCCGCCGCTCGGGGAGCTCTATGCCGCCCTCGACACCGACGAGTCCGCCCTGCGCTGGCTCGGCCGCGCGGCATCCCTTGAGGCTGAGGATGTCATGGACCGTTACCGTGAGCGTCTCGACCTGGCGCGCGAGCGCGGTTGGTCGATGTCGTTCGCGGGCGAGTACCCTGATGTGGCACTGTTCGACGCCCTCCGCGACTACTCCGGCGGCGATCTGACACCCGTGCGCCTGGCCGAGATCCGCGAGGTCATCCGCTCGGCGAACAAGTACTACGAGCACCGTGACCTGGTGGAGGGGGAGCGCTATGACGTCACGTCGATCGTCGCGCCAGTCATGTGCGACGGCCTCATCCGTTTCGTGCTGCGCCTCCGCCAGCTGCCGACGCAGGCCACTCCGGCCCAGA
Source organism: Salinibacterium sp. (assembly GCA_015234465.1). Taxonomy (GTDB): domain Bacteria; phylum Actinomycetota; class Actinomycetes; order Actinomycetales; family Microbacteriaceae; genus Homoserinimonas. The sequence goes on from JADGNA010000008.1 coordinate 1,131,128, forward strand.
TCAGTGGCTGGATCGACGCCCTCACGGATGCCGCGGCCAAGGCCAGCGAGACCCTCTCGGCTCACGGCTCCTGCCGCTGAGCGGGTGATGCCGCGATGACGGCGCCCGTGAGCGCGGCCGAGCTCGACGCGCACCGGGAGGGCCGCCTGCCCGCGATGGAACGCGTCGTCGAGGGGGTCTGGACGGTCCCCCTCGCAATCCCGCCCGGGCACATGCCCTACACGCTCTCCTACCTGATCGAGGATGCCCGCGGCGGCGTGCGTCTTGTCGACCCCGGGTGGGACCTCGACGAGAACCTCGACGCGCTGGGGCTCGCGCTCGGGCGCATCGGGCGTGGCTGGGCGGATGTCGCATCCGTCATCGTCACGCACCTGCACCCCGACCACATCGGCCTCGCGGGGCGCGTGCGCACGCTCCACGGCGTGCCCGTCGTGCTGCACCGGCTCGAGCACGAGGCGCAGCAGCGGGTCGCCGCACTCGAGGCGCGGCCTCAGCATGTGCACGACGAGCTGACCCGCTGGGGCGTGCCATCGGAGCGGTTCGACGAGGTGCGCGGCTACGCCACCAAGGGCGCGCGGGTCGTCGTCGAGGGCGACATCCTCGTGGAGGACGGGCAACTGCTCGACGTGCCGGGGCGACGCATCCGGGCCCTGCACACTCCGGGGCACACGCCCGGGCACATGTGCCTGCTCGACGAAGACGATGGGCTGCTCTTCACGGGCGACCACGTGCTGCCAAAGGTCGTGCCCGGCATCGGCCTCGGCGGGCCGGTCGACTACAACCCGCTGGAGCGATACCTGCACGGCATGGCCGACATCGCACGGCACGACGGATGCGAGGCGCTGCCCGGTCACGGATACCGCTTCCGCGGGCTCACGACGCGTGCCGCCGAGATTGCTCGGCACCACCTCAAGCGCACGGCCGAGGTCGCGCAGCTCGTCGAGCACGGCGACCCGGGCTCGACCTGGGAGACGGCCTCGCGGCTCACGTGGTCGCGTGGCTGGGAGAACATGACCCGGCACTACCTCATCGCGGCCCTCAGGCAGACCGAACTGCACCTCGACCTTGTGCGCGGCGGCGGTCACGTCGAGCTCCTCGAGCGCTGGCGCGTCGGCATTCCCGGCAGCGAATAGAGTATTCACGTGAGTGACACCATGGACGAGCTGCTCTCCCTGCGCCAGAGCATCGACAATGTCGATGCGGCCCTCATTCACATGCTGGCGGAGCGTTTCAAGTTCACGCAGCAGGTCGGTCGGCTCAAGGCCAAGCACGGCCTGCCCCCCTCCGACCCGGAGCGCGAGCGCGTGCAGATCGAGCGGCTGAGGGCGCTCGCCGCCGACTCGAACCTCGACCCGGAGTTCGCGGAGAAGTTCCTCAACTTCATCGTGGCCGAGGTCATCCACCACCACGTGCGCATTCGCGACAGCGCGGCCGAGTGACCCCGGCGACTTCCGCGGTCGCCAGTGTCTAGCGCGACCGTGGCGCCCGCCAGGCAACTGGTCGTGGCGCTCATGTTCGCCGGCACGGCCCTCATCTGGGGTTCCAGTTTCCTCTTCATGAAGGTCGCCCTCGAGGGCGTCTCGTTCGGCCAGATCGCGTGGTCCCGCGCGGTCCTTGGCGCGATCGTGCTGGGCCTCGTCGTGCTCTTCGGGCGGCACGTCCTCCCGCGGGAACCCATCGTCTGGTTGCACTTCCTCGTCATCGGCGTCACGAACTGCACCATCCCGCACCTGCTCTTCGCATGGGCGGAGCAGCACGTCTCGTCGAGCCTCGCGTCGATCTACAACTCCTTCACCCCCATCGCGACCGCCATCCTCGTCGCCCTCGTCTATCGGGTCGAGAAGCTCAGCGCACAGCAGTTCGTGGGGGTCGTGGTCGGCATCGCCGGCGCGGTCGTCATCATCGCGCCGTGGGGCGTCGAGGCCCTCACGGGCGACCTGTGGGGGCAGCTGGCCTGTCTCGGTGCCGCCGTCTCCTACGGTGTCGCGATCGGCTACACGCGCACCTTCATCGCCAACCGCCCCATCTCGGGCACGAGCGTCGCGTTCATGAACATCGGGATGGCGGCACTCGTCATGCTCGTGCTGACTCCCTTCGTCGCGCTCGGGCCGGTCGATCTCTCACTCCCCGTCGCGGGCTCGCTGCTCCTCCTCGGCGGCCTCGGCACGGGGCTCGCCTACATCTGGAGCATCGGCGTCATGCGGGCGTGGGGCGCGACCGCGTCATCCACCGTCACCTACCTCATGCCGGTTGTCGGCATCGCCCTCGGGGTCGGGCTGCTGGGGGAGACCCTCACGTGGAACCAGCCGCTGGGTGCCGTGCTCGTGCTGGGAGGTATCCTGCTCGCCCAGAATCGGCTGCAGCGCCGCCGAGTGCGGCCGGCAGACGTGGTCGCCGCCCCCTCAGTGGACTAGTCGCCGGCTCTTCGCAATGCCCAGAGCTTTCCACCCTGAGGAATCGGCTTCCTCCATGTGGACTATCCTCTCGCAGGTCCGGTAAATCTTCGATCGGACCCCTTCGCGAACGCGCGTCGCAAGCCCCGGGATTCCGCATCACATGAACACACAACAAGGAAGTTGAGGAGCATGCTCTCTTCGCACAACAAGACCCGCCGCGCAGCGACTGCGTTTGCGTCGCTGGCTGCCATCACGGCGTTCGCCCTCACGGGCTGCACCACCCCCGAATCGGACACCAGTGGCGATTCCGTCGACAAGCGTTACGAGATTTCGGTCGTCCTCGCTCCCCTTGCCTACGAGACGGCATACCAGGCCGAAGAGCAGGGGTACTTCGACGAACTCGGGCTCGACGTAACCCTGATCCCTGGTGGCGACCCGGCTGCGAACCTGGCTCAGCTCGTCTCGGGCGAGGTCGACATCGCCATGGTTGCCGCCTCGACGGCTATCACTGCGGCGACGAACGGCATGCCCATCAAGGTCATCCTCAACAACGAGTCGATCGACCCGACCGCTTCGACCTCCGGCCTCGTCGCCCAGAAGGGCAGCGACATCACGTCGATGGCCGACATGGCGGGCAAGACGGTCGCCGTCCTCGGCCTTTCGACGGGCGCCGAGATCCAGCTCTTCGAAGCAGCCGAGGATGCAGGGGTTGCGTTCGACGACGTCGAACTCGTCGTCACGCCGCTCCCGGGAATGATCGAGGCGCTTGCACAGGGTCACGTCGACACGGCGCTCATCTTCCCGCCGTTCTACAGCATCGCGCAGGCGCAGGGCTTCCCCGTCGTCGCCGAGCCCACCAAGGAGTACGGCGGCGGCACGCCCAACACCATGTGGGTCACGACCGAGGCGAAGCTGTCGAGCGACGCCGACATGATCGACCGCTTCCGCGAGGCGATGACGAAGGCCTACGACTTCTACAACGATAACTTCGAAGACGCGCGCCGCATCACGGGCGAGCAGAGCGAGTTGTCGCCCGAGATGCTCGCAGACCGTGTCTATGTCAAGCGCGAGCCGCAGGTCAACGTCGAGCGTCTCCAGAACCTCCTTGAGCTTATGGAGCGCTTCGGCCAGGTCGAGGACGCGCCGAGCGCGAAGGACCTGCTCGACAGCGAAACCCCCACCAAGTAGTTCACGCAGTTCACTAGGAAGCAGTATCGATGAAGAGTCGAACGCAACAGACCTCGCCTGAGCGCGGGCGGCGCTCCTCGCGCCGCCAGGCAGCAGCGCGCGGCTCGAAGGCCGCAGTGGTCGTGCGACGCATCGTCGCCATCGCCCTTCTGCTCGTGTTGTGGCAGGTGGCCGTACTCACCGGCATCGCGCCGGGACTCACGCCACGAGTCGACCGCGTTGCGCTCGCTCTCATCGAAATCCTCGGGAGGGCCGACTTCTGGCTCGCCCTGCTGCAGACCGTGTCGGCGGCGCTCACGGGTGTCGCCATCGCCACCGTCGTCGGTGTGACCATCGGACTTCTCGTTGGTTCCATACCGGCGGCGGGGCGCGCGGTCGGGCTCATCCTCGACTTCGGCCGATCGTTCCCCACGATCGCGCTCCTTCCTGTGCTCATCCTCGTTATCGGGGCGAACTGGCGCATGGAAGTGCTCGTCGTCTCCCTCGCCGCGGTGTGGCCCATCCTGGTGCAGTCGCTCTACGGGGCGCAGCAGATGACATCCGCCGCCAGCGAGATGACCCGGAGCTACCGCATCCCCCCGCTCCTGAAGTTCCGGCGTGTGCTGCTGCCGAGCGCCCTGCCGATGATCTCAACGGGAATCCGCATCGCCGTAGCGATCTCCATCCTCGTCGCTGTAGGCGTCGAAGTGCTCAGCCAGACGCCGGGTCTCGGGCGACTTATCACGCTCGCCCAGGGTGGCGGGCGCTGGGACCTCGCCTTCGCCTACCTCTTCCTCATCGGGTGCTTCGGCTGGGGAGTCACGGCACTGCTCGCGCGAGCTGAGGGGCGACTCCTCCGCTGGAACCGACTTGGGGAGAAATGACCACGGCACTGATCGAACCTCGGCGCAAGAATCAGCGCAACGAATTCCGGCGCAATGAAATGGGAGTAACAGCATGAAGGTCGTGCTCCGCATCCTGGAACGTCTCTGGCTCCCCGTGGTGCTCATTGCCGTGTGGTGGGTGGTGTCAGAGAACGCCAAGTCGGTGTTCTTCCCCCCGCTGTCGAGGATCATGGAAGTGATGGTCAAGGACTTCCAGTCCGGCGTGCTCGGCGCGCACGTCATGGCGAGTGTGGGCAACCTCTTCGCGGGCCTCGGCATTGCGATCGTCGTCGGCATCGTCGTCGGCATCATCCTCGGCGAAACGCCCAAGCTCCGCGAAACGGTCGACCCGCTCATCCACTTCTTCCGTGCGGTTCCGCAGTCCGCCCTCGTTCCGCTCATTATCGGAGCCATGGGGATGGGCTCGGCCCCCAAAGTGTTCACGATCGCGTTCGCGTGCGTGTGGCCCATCATCCTCAACACGATCGACGGCGTGCGCAGCGTCGAACCCGGCGTGCGCCAGATGTCGCTCGCCTACCGCGTTCCGGCCCGACTGCACTTCACGCGAGTGCTCCTGCCATCGTCGCTGCCCCAGATCGTCGCTGGCGTGAGGGTCGCACTGCCCATCGCCGTCGTCGTCATGGTCGTCAGCGAGCTCTTCGCCGCCGAGCAGGGCATCGGCTTCTACATCCTCCAGTCGTCGAGCCTGTTCCTGCTCGCACAGGCTTGGGCGGGAGCGATCCTCGTAGGTGTGCTCGGCTACGCCTTGAGTGAGCTCTTCAACCTCTTTGAGCGCCGCCTTCTCGCGTGGCACTACCGCTCGAACAACCCCACCGCGGCCAGAAGTGCCACGACCTCGAAAAGGAAGTAAGTCGACATGAGTGAAGTTTCGACGGCCACGGCCGGTCGCACCTTGAGCGTTCGCGGGCTCGGCAAGAGCTACGGCACGGGTGCCGACGAGAACTGGATCATCCGCAACCTCGACCTCGAGGTGCCGCCCGGTGAGTTCGTGTCGATCGTCGGCCCGTCCGGCGTCGGCAAGACCACCCTCCTGCGCAGCTTGAGCGGCCTCGTGCCCCCAACCGAGGGTGGCGTCTTCATCGACGGAGACGAGCTGCGCGCGCCCCACCCCGAGATTGGAGTCGTCTTCCAGGACTACAGCCGCTCGTTGCTTCCCTGGATGACCACGGTCGAGAACGTCGCGTTCCCGCTCCAGGGCAAGGGGGTCGGCAAGGCTGAGCGTCTCGGGATTGCCGAGCGGAACCTCGCGGCTGTCGGTCTCGGGGGCAAGGGAAACCTCTATGCGTGGGAAATGTCGGGCGGCATGCAGCAGCGCGTCGCGATCGCACGCGCGCTCGCCTATGACTCCAAGATCCTACTCATGGACGAGCCCTTCGCATCGGTCGACGCGCAAACACGACTCGACCTCGAGGACCTTGTGGTCGACCTGCATACAAACCTCGGCGTGACGATCATCCTCGTAACTCACGACATCGACGAGGCCGTATACCTCGCTGACCGCGTCGTCGTGATCGCCGAGCGCCCCGCGCACGTCGTTGACGAGATTCACACCGGCTTCGGCAGCCACCGCGACCAGGTTGAGACGCGCTCTGATCCGCGATTCGCCGAGGCCCGCGGACGTATCCTCACTCTGCTCCGTAGTGGTGTCGCCGCGATCACCCAGTCGGTCGCGCAGCCCTAGGAGCCTCAGGCGTCGGGGGACGCCGTGCTGCGAGGGTCTGAGCTCGAGAACAACCGGCTCTGCACCTTCGCAGCTACGGCGCTGAGCACATTCGCGATGGGAAGGGCTTCGCGGGCGGTGCTCAATCTGGTCATCGGCACCGTCACACAAATGGCGGCCTTTGGTGCGCCGGCGGAGTCAACCAGCACGCGGCTCACGCTCGCGATACCTGGCTCTGTTTCTTCGAACTCAATCGCCCATCCGCGCTTGCGGGTGCGGTCGAGTTCGCTCAGGAACGCTGACCATTCCGTAATGGTGCGGTGTGTGCGCCGCTCAAGCAGCTTCGTGGGAAACCGGCGTTCAAGCTCGGGGGCATCGAAGCGCGCGAGGATCGCACGGCCCGCGCTTGTCGCGTGTGCGGGAAAGAGCAGGCCGAGCAGCGAGGGCACGCGCATCGGCCGTGTGCCTTCGAAGGACTCTACGAAGCGGCACTGGCGGCCCTCAAGGATCGCGATAGAGACGGTTTCATCGAGTTCCGCTGCGGCTCCCTTGGCGAGCTCGCCGGCTGCGGCGCGAAGGGTAGTCGAACTGTTCGTCGCTAGTGCGATCTCATGCAACACGGGACCGGGAAGGTAGGGCCCGCCAGCGGAGTCCTGTCGCACGTAGCCAGTCCTTCGACACACGGTGAGGAGCCGGTGTGCAGTCGAGTCGGCGACGCCGAGAGCGTTTGCGACCTCACGCACTTGCAGGTGTCCACGTTGGCTCATGAGTTGCACCACGCGGAGCGCGTTTTCGGCTGAGCTTGCTTTGTTCCCCGCGTCTCTTTCCACCGAGGGCCTCCAGATCGAGCCGGATCGTCGAGGCAGCCTCCCCACCGATTCCGTATACAGGAATCCTAGACTGCCGGCTAGAAACCCTCCGAATCCGCCTGCTTGAGTGTGCTCCATGTCGCACGAGAAATTCCCAGAGCAGGACCGGTTCGCAGAGGAACTGGCGTGGGTGAGAACGGAACCGAAGGTTCCCATCGTCACCCCGTCGCCGTACCCGGCGATACGCTTTCCGGAGCCGATTCATCCCTTCGACCGTCCTGTGAGGCTCGAAGCCGATATCACCGGCGTCGAATGTGTGCAGGGCGAGATTCCCGCGCACCTGGACGGTACCTACTACAAGGTGGCGAGCGATCGGCAGTTCCCCACTTATGTCGAAAACGACATCGGCTACTTCAATGACGATGGCATGGCGCTGTACTTCCGCTTCAAGGATGGCCGCGTCGATTACAAGAGCCGCTACATTCGCACCCCTCGCTTCGAGGCGGAGCGAGCTGCGGGCCGGTCGCTCTTCGGCAAGTACCGCAACCAGTTCGACGACGACCCCATGGTCGAGGGCATGGTGCGTGGCAACGCCAACACCAACCTCTTCTACCACGGTGGGAAGCTCTACGCCGCGAAGGAGGACGCGCCCCCGATCGTCCTTGACCCCGACACGCTTGAGACCGTCGGCTCCTACGACTTCGAAGGCGCGCTCACTGCCACGTCGGCGACTGCGCATCCCAAGATAGACCCAGTGAGTGGCGAGATGGTCTTCTTCGGCTACGCCGCCAAAGGTGACACGACGCGCGACATCGCCTATTACGAGGCAGATGCGACCGGCAAGGTGATCCACGAAACCTGGTTCAAGGCGCCCTACTCGGCGATGGTGCACGACTTCGCCGTCACCCAGAACTACGTCGTCTTTCCCATCATCCCGCTGCGCAGCGAGCGAGAGTGGATCGAGAAGGGCGAATCGGCGTTCCAGTGGGACGGCACAGAGGACATCTACCTCGGCGTGCTGCCCCGCAAGGGCGACGGTGCAAAGATCACCTGGTACCGAGGGCAATCACGCTTCGCGAGCCACATCATGGGCGCCTACGACGATGGTCGCTACATCTACATCGACTGTCCGTCATCGCCCGGTGGATACTTCCCGTGGTTTCCGAACCTCGATGGATCGCCGCACGACCCCAAGGGCGCTGAGATTTCCCTCGTGCGGTGGACCCTCGACCTCGCAGACACATCGCGCACGTTCACGCAGACGAAGATCGCGAACTACGGCGTCGAGTTCCCACGCATGGACGACCGTCGCGAGACGCTCGAGTACTCGTGGGGAGCCATGGCCGTGAGCGACGTGCCTGGAGCGCGCAAGCCCGGTCGCGGCTTCCGTTGGATCACCACGGTGGACATCGCAACGGGAGTGCAGAAGCTCTACGACCCTGGAGATGGGTCGACCGTCGGTGAGCCCGTGTTCATCCCAGGCGCCGACGACGCCCCCGAAGGTCACGGCTACGTGGCCGTGCTGGTGTCCCGCCGCGACGCCATGCACAGCGAACTGGTGCTGCTCGACGCGCAAAACATCGACAAAGAACCGGTGTGCACGCTTCGCATGCCCATGCGTATTCCCAAGGGGCTGCACGGCAACTGGGTCTCGGGCGAAGAACTCGCTGCGCGCACGGCGTAGCTCCGCACGGCTGAACAACACGACACTTCAACTCAACTCAAGGGAGAGACATGGCACTGCTCGACGCCGATATCTGGAACGGCAAGATCTTCACAGGCGAGTGGGTAGCGACTGCTGCCACAAGCGACGTCATCGAGCCCGCCACTGGCGATGTTCTGGGGCGGATCGGCATCGCGTCGGCCGATGACGTTCTTGCAGCTGCACGTCGCGCGGCCCTCGCCCAGCGGGAGTGGGCAGGCAAACGCCCTGAGGAGCGCGCCGCCGTGCTGCGGCGGGCTGGCGCCCTGTGGGAGGAGCACGCGGCCGAGATCGAGGCATGGATTGTGCGCGAATCCGGCTCCATTCCGCCCAAGGCGGCCCTCGAAACGCACACCGCGGCGAACGAGTGCTACGACTCCGCCGCGCTGCCCAACCATCCCAAGGGCGACGTGCTTCCCTCGGGTGACGAGCACTGGAGCTTCGCTCGTCGCACCCCCGCAGGGGTCGTGAGCGTCATTGCGCCGTTCAACTTCCCGCTCATCCTCTCGATCCGCTCCGTCGCGCCGGCGCTCGCGCTCGGCAACGCCGTGCTGCTCAAGCCGGACCCCCGCACGTCCGTGTGTGGCGGAGTCGCGCTCGTGCGCATCTTTGAAGAGGCAGGGCTTCCCGCCGGAGTCCTCCAGCTGCTCCCCGGTGGCGTCGAGGTCGGCGAGGCCGTCGTCGCCGCGCCCGAGGTTCGCGTCGTCTCGTTCACGGGGTCGACTCCCGCGGGACGCAAGGTCGGCGAGGCTGCAGGTCGGCACCTGAAGCGCGCACACCTGGAACTCGGCGGCAACAACTCGCTCATCGTGCTTCCCGGGGCCGATGTCGCGAAGGCCGCCTCGGCGGGCGCGTTCGGCTCGTGGATGCACCAGGGTCAGATCTGCATGACGACGGGCCGTCACCTGGTGCACGAGAGCTTGCATGACGCATACGTCGAAGCGTTGCGCGAGAAAGCTGAACACCTTCCCGTTGGGAACCCGGCGACCGGCCCAGCAGCGCTCGGGCCCATCATCGACGCGGGACAGCTCAGCCGCATCAAGTCGATCGTCGATGACACGGTCGCCGCCGGAGCGAGGCTCGTCGCAGGAGGCACGCACGAGGGGCTGTTCTTCAAGCCGACCGTGCTCGCCGATGTGAAGCCTGAGCACCGTGCCTGGGATGAGGAGATTTTCGGCCCGGTCGCACCGGTGATCAAGTTCTCGACCGTCGACGAGGCAATCGCCTTGGCATCCGACACCGAGTATGGGCTCTCGCTCGGCATCCTCGGTGACGTCGGGATGGCCATGCGCATCGCGGATGCCATCCCGAGCGGGATCGTGCACATTAACGAGCAGACGGTCGCAGACGAATCGAACGCGCCGTTCGGTGGCGTCGCGGCATCCGGCACGGGCTCGCGCTTCGGAGGAGCGCAGGCAAACATCGAAGCGTTCACCGAGACCCAGTGGCTCACGGTGCGCGGCGAGATCGCAGGCTACCCGTTCTGATGACGCTCAACCAGCACATGCGCGCTGCGTCTTCGGACGGGGGCGCCGCGCGCGTCCCAGAGTTCGACGCCGTCGTGGCCCGGTTCACGGAGGTGGTCGGGCCTGAATGGGTGCTCCTCGACGAAGGTCGCGTGAGTGAGTTCCGTGATCCCTTTGAAGGCCCCGACGCCACGGAGCATCAGCCGCGGTTCGTCGTGCAACCCGGCACGGTCGAGGAGGTCCAGGCCGTCGTGCGCATAGCGAACGAGCTGGGCGTGCCTCTCTGGACCTCGTCGATGGGGCGCAACTTCGGGTACGGAGGATCCGCTCCCGTCGTCAATGGATCCGTTGTGCTCAGCCTGCGACGACTCAACCGCGTTCTCGAGGTTGACGAGGCCGCTGGGTACGTGCTGTTCGAGCCCGGCGTGACCTTCTTCGACCTGTACGAGGAACTTCGGCGCCGCGACATCAAGCTTGCAATCTCCGTGCCTGACCTCGGCTGGGGCAGTGTCATGGGCAATGCCCTCCAGCACGGTTTCGGATATCACCAGCACGGTATTCACGCCGACGCGGTGTGCGGTCTCGAGGTGGTGCTCGCCGATGGCGATCTTCTGCGCACCGGGCACGGCGCCAACCCGCGCAGCACTCTCTGGCAGGCGCACAAGCGCGGTTTCGGGCCGACGATTGACAACCTCTTCATGCAGTCGAACTTTGGCGTCGTCACCAAGATGGGGCTCTGGCTCGCGCCACGTCCCGAGGTGATCACGACGGGCGCAATCATTTGCGAGGGCGACGACGACATCGTGCCCCTCGTCGAGATGCTGCGACCGCTGGTCCGCAACGGCACGGTGCAGGGACTTCCGCTCCTGGCGGGGACCCGGTACGTGCCCGACGATGCGACGGGAGTGGCGGCCGACCTCGGGCGCCGCTTGCGCAAGGCCGCTCGACCGGGCCGCTGGAATGCGCGCATCTCGATGTACGGGGATGCACGCATCGTCGCAGCGCAGCAGGCCGTCATCGAAGAGCGGGTCGCAGAGATCCCGGGAGCGAAGCTCACGCTCAACACCTACCCCGGCGACATCGGCCCCGATGAGATCGAGGTGCGCGACCGCGTGCCTGCCGGCATCCCCTCGATGCTGCTGCTCAATGTCATGAAGGAGCACTTCTACGGTGACAACCTCGGCCACATCGACTTCTCGCCCATCATCCCGTTTGAGGGGCAGGCGGCCGCGAAGCATGAGCGTATGGTCACGAGCGTGCTCGACGAGTTCGAGCTCACGGGCTTCTTCTCGTGGATTGTGAACAGCCGCACGATGGTCGGCGCCTGCATGGTGCTCTTCGACCGCACGTCGGCTGAGGAGGTCGCGCGCGCTCACGCCGCCGTGCGAAAGATGTGTGACCTCGCCGCTGAGTGGGGCTGGACCGAGTACCGTGCGCACATTGCGCTCGGTGACGAGATCGCGAAGAACTTCGACTTCAACGACTTCGCACTGTCACGCACCTACACGAAGATCAAGGACGCCCTCGACCCAAACGGCATCCTGTCTCCCGGTAGCCACGGTATCTGGCCATCCCCCATGCGAGACTAGTCGCGACCAGCGCCGAACATGCGACTCGGCGGCCGAAGTCCACCGATGACGAAGGTCCCCAGCGTGAGCTGGGGACTTTCATCATTAACTGGCCTAGCCGCCGACGACCGCGCCGAAGTGCTCGGGCAGCGTGCCGCGGTGCGTCGAGCGCAGCTCCTCGACCGAGACCGTGAACTGGTCCTGCACCTCGAGCTCGCCCGAGTCGACCGTCACGCCGACGCGCAGCACGGGGTAGCCGCGGCCCTCGCACAGCCCGACGAAGCGCACGTCGTCTTCACGCGGCACGCTCACGAGCACGCGACCGGTCGATTCCGAGAAGAGGGCGGATGTCGCATCCACACCGTCGCGCTGCTCGATGCCGCTCGTCCAGACGCGCGCGCCCAGGCCGAAGCGCACGACCGACTCGGCGAGGGCCTGCCAGAGGCCGCCATCGCTGAGGTCGTGCGCGGAGGAGAGGAGACTGCCCATGGATGCCGAGTGCAGGAGTTCCGCCAGCTGCTTCTCGGTCGCGAGGTCGACGGCCGGCGGGCGGCCGCCCAGGTGGTCGTGGATGACGCCAGCCCAGGCGGAACCGTCGAGCTCATCCCGCGTGACGCCGAGCAGGTAGATGTTGTTGCCCTCGTCCTGCCAGCCGCTCGGCACGCGGCGGGCGACGTCGTCGATCACGCCGAGCACGGCGACGACGGGGGTCGGGTGGATGGGCACGTCGCCCGTCTGGTTGTAGAAGGAGACGTTGCCGCCAGTGACAGGGATGCCCAGCTCGAGGCATCCGTCAGACAGGCCCTCGACGGCCTGGCTGAACTGCCACATGACCTCGGGGTTCTCGGGGGAGCCGAAGTTGAGGCAGTCGCTGACCGCGACAGGCTTCGCGCCTGTCGACGCCACGTTGCGGTATGCCTCGGCGAGGGCGAGCTTGGCGCCCTGCGCGGGGTCGAGCTGGCAGTAGCGCCCGTTGGCGTCGGTCGCGACCGCGAAGCCGAGGCCGCTCTCCTCGTCGATGCGCACCATGCCGCCGTCGTCGGGGAACGAGAGCGCAGTGTTGCCGCCGACGTAGCGGTCGTACTGGTTGGTGACCCAGTCCTTGGCCGCGAGGTTGGGGCTGCCGAGCAGCTGCAGTGCCTGGGCGCGAAGTTCCGAAGGCGAGGATGCCCGGGGCAGGCGAGCCGCGCCATCCGCCTGCAGCGCGTCGAGCCACGCCGGGTAGGCGACGGGCCGGTCGTAGACGGGGCCGTCGACCGCGACGGTCGTGGGGTCGACGTTGACGATCTCCTCGCCGAAGTGGGTGATGATGAGGCGGTCGCCGTCGGTGACCTCGCCGAGCACGCTCGTCTCGACGTTCCACTTGTCGACGACGGCCATGAAGGCGTCGAGCTTGTCGGGGTGCACGATCGCCATCATGCGCTCCTGGCTCTCCGACATGAGGATCTCCTCGGCCGTGAGCGTGGGGTCGCGCAGCAGCACGTTCTCGAGCTGGATGCGCATGCCGCCGTCACCGTTGGCCGCGAGCTCCGAGGTCGCGCACGAGATGCCGGCCGCGCCGAGGTCCTGGATGCCCTCCACGAGTTCGTTCTTGAAGAGTTCGAGGCAGCACTCGATGAGCACCTTCTCGGCGAAGGGGTCACCGACCTGCACGGCGGGGCGCTTGGTCGGGCCGCCCTCGTCGAAGGAGTCGGAGGCGAGGATGGACGCGCCGCCGATGCCGTCGCCACCCGTGCGGGCGCCGAAGAGCACGACCTTGTTGTCGACGCCGCGGGCGTTGGCGAGGTGCAGGTCTTCGTGGCGGAGCACGCCGACCGCGAGTGCGTTGACGAGCGGGTTGGCCTGGTACACCGGGTCGAACCAGGTCTCGCCGCCGATGTTGGGCAGGCCGAGGCAGTTGCCGTAGAAGCTGATGCCGCTCACGACGCCGTGCACGACGCGGGCCGTGTCGGGGTCGTCGATCTTGCCGAAGCGCAGCGCATCCATGACGGCGACGGGGCGGGCGCCCATCGAGATGATGTCGCGCACGATGCCACCGACGCCGGTCGCGGCGCCCTGGAAGGGCTCGATGTAGGAGGGGTGGTTGTGTGACTCGATCTTGAAGGTGACGGCCCAGCCCTCACCGACATCCACGACGCCGGCGTTCTCGCCCATGCCGACCATGAGGTTCTTCTTCATCTCGTCGGAGACCTTCTGGCCGAACTGGCGCAGGTACTTCTTCGACGACTTGTAGGAGCAGTGCTCGCTCCACATGACGGAGTACATCGCGAGCTCGCCCGAGGTGGGGCGGCGGCCGAGGATGTCGCGGATGGCCTGGTACTCGTCGGGCTTCAGGCCGAGCGCCGCGTAGGGCTGCTCCTTCTCGGGGGTGGCCTTGGCGTTCTCGACGGTGTCGGCGACGTGGCGGCGGGCGGGGGTTGAGACGTCGGTCACGAGGGAGCTCCTGGGCGAGACGGATGCCACGGCTCGCGCGGCCGGGCACCCCCGAGTCTACCGGCCGCACCCTAGCCCCGAGGGCCTCGCATACGCCACGCTGACCCCATGGGATCAGCGTTGACCGCCATCGGATTGCCCGTCGCCCTCGGCATCATCATGTTCGGCCTGGGCCTCTCGCTCACGCCGCGGGATTTCGCGCGTGTGGCCAAGCATCCGCGGGCGGTGATCATCGCGCTCTCGTGCCAACTGCTCCTGCTGCCGGTGCTGTGTTTCGGCCTCGTGCTGCTCTTCAACCTCCCTCCGGTGCTCGCGGTGGGGATGCTGCTGCTCGCGGCGTCGCCAGGCGGCACGACCGCGAATCTCTATAGCCACCTGTTCCGCGGCGACGTGGCGCTGAACATCTCGCTCACGGCGATCAACTCCGTCATCGCGGTCGTGACACTGCCGCTCATCACGAACATCGCGATCGCCGTGTTCCTGCCGGGGGATGAGACGCTCGGGCTGCAGGTCGGCAAGACGCTCGAGGTCTTCGCGATCGTGTTGGGGCCGGTGCTGCTCGGGATGCTCATCCGGCGCTGGCGGCCAGGTTTCGCGGATGGCATGGACAAGCCCGTGCGCATCGCCTCGGTGATCATCCTGGCGGTGGTCATCGTCGGTGCGATCGTCTCCAACCTGGAGCCGCTCCTCGAGAACGCGGGCCGGCTGGCCGGCATCACGGTGCTGTTCTGCGTCCTGAGCCTCACGGTCGGGTACTTCGTGCCGCGACTGTTCCGGGTGGAGCGACCCCAGGCGGTCGCGAGTTCCTTCGAGATCGGCATCCACAACGCGACGCTCGCGATCGTCATCGCGCAGACGGTCATCGGCAGCGTGGAGATGAGCCTGCCGGGTGCCGTCTATGGGGTGCTCATGTTCTTCATCGCGCTGGCCTTCGGCTTCGGGCTGCGTGCCGCGGATGCCCGGGCGAGCGCCAGGCCGCGAGCCGCCGAGCGCACTCCCTGATCACGGTTGCCGCCGCGCTCTTGACTCGGCCCACCGCCAGGCGTAACGTACAACCAAATGGTTGCACAACGAGATGAACGAGAAGAGCTGAGCGATGCCGAAGTCGATCGCGTGTTCCAGGCGCTCGCCGCAGCGACGCGGCGTGACATCCTGCGCCGCACGATCGACCGCGAGCAGTCCGTCTCAGACCTCGCCAGCGAATACGACATGTCATTCGCGGCGGTGCAGAAGCACGTCGCCGTGCTCGAGGCCGCCCATCTCATCGTCAAGCGCGCGGAGGGTCGGGAACGACTCGTCCGCGCGAACCCCGAAATGATCGCCCGCGCGCGAGCCCTCCTCGCGCACTACGAAGCACTGTGGCGTGGACGCGTCGACCGCCTCGACGCGCTGCTCGCCGAGAATCCCTAAGGAGCCAGCAATGCCTGTCACCGACGTCACCACCGACCCCGAACAACTCACCATGACGCTGACCGCCGAATTCGAGGCATCCGTCGATCGCCTCTGGCAGGTCTTCACGCAGCCCCGCCAGCTCGAACGCTTCTGGGGTCCGCCCGGCTGGCCCGCGACCTTCACGGAGTTCGACGCGCGGGCCGGCGGCTACGCGAACTACCACATGACGAGCCCGACGGGGGAGCGTTCCTCCGGCCGCTGGGAGTTCCTGTCGATCGAGGCGCCCCGACGCTTCGAGGTCATCGACAGCTTCGTGGGGGACGACGGCGAGCCCCTCGACGGCTTCCCCGCCATGCGCATGACCTTCGACTTCGAGGGGGATGCCACGCGCTCCCGCCTGCGCAACACGACCTACTTCGACTCGGCCGAAGCGCTCGAGCAGGTCGTCGCGATGGGCGCCGTCGAGGGCTCCACCATGGCCATGAATCAGCTGGATCGCGTGCTGCTCGGGCTGCGCGCCTACGCGGAGGGCAAGGGCACTGTGGTCGAGGAGCTCGACGACACGCACGTGCGCATCACGCGGCTCATCGAGGGCCCGCGCGAGCTCGTCTGGCGCGCGCACAACGAGGCTGAGCTCATGCAGCAGTGGATGCTCGGCCCCGACGGTTGGGTCATGACCGACTGCACGCCCGGCACGGCGGTCGGCGACAGCTACCGCTACGCGTGGGCTCCCGTCGGCGACACGGAGGGTGAGCCCTTCGGCTTCGAGGGCGAGGTGCTCGCGATCGAGCCGCTGCGGCGGGTCGTCACGACCGAGCGGATGTCGGGCACGGAGGGCCCCTCGACCACCAACGACACCCAGTTTGAGGAGGAGGACGGCGTCACCCTCGTGACGACGCTCATCGAGTACCCCGACCGCGAGACCCGCGACATGATCCTCGCGACGGGAATGGCGGAGGGCATGGAGGCCTCGTACGCCCGACTCGAGACGGTGCTCGCCCGATAGCCGCGGCGCGGCGTCTGCCACTATGTGGACATGACTGCCGCACGCGCCGCCGCCAACCGTCCCGTGCTTTCGGCGCTCGCTGTCGGGGTGCTGGCAGGCCTGCTGGGCATCCTGCCGTCGTTGCTCGACGGCGGGCGCCTGCCGTTGCAGAACCTGTGGGTGCAGCGCACGATGCCAGACGACATGCCGTTCGCCCTGCTGCCCGTGAGCCAGTACTCCGCGACGACGATGTTCGCGCTGCTGCTGATGGGCGGTGTGTTCGCGGGGCTCGCTGTGCGCGTCATTGGGCGTCGTCGAGCCGTTACCGGGTGGGCAACGGCGCTCGGCGTGCTGCTTGTCCATGCGGTCGCCGTGGCGCAGAGTTTCGCGGTCATCGCCGTCGGCCTCGGGCTCTCGAGCGGGGCGGCGGATGCCCGTGCCGTCGTCTATTTCGGCGGCATGCTCGCTGGCGTCGTGGCCAGCGTGTTGTTCGCCCAGCTCGGATTCTGGTTGACCTCGAGACCGAGCGTGGCGTTCGTGGCGCTGGGCATTGCCCTTGCTGCGGTGCCGTTCGCCTCGTGGCTTGCGACAGGGGTCACCGAGCTTTCCGGCCCCGGGGGTATGTCGCAGCCGATGTTCCTGGTCCTCCGGTGGTTGCCCGCTGTGATCGTGGGGGTCGCGCTTGCCTGGTGCGGTGTGCGGCCGATTGCTCGCCTCGTCGTCTGGGCGGGCGCGCTCCTGGCCCTTTGGGTGACGCCGGCGCTCTTCACAGCGGTCTCCTATGGCCTCGGCATGCGGGTCCTCAACGGCGACATTGCCGAGATGGCGGCGGCAGCCTCGCAAGTCTTCCCCCTCGCACTCGCCGAGGGCGGCGTGCCGGCGCTCGTGGCAGCGGGGATCGCGGCTGTGGGTGCGGGCCTGATGGCTCTGGTGAGGACGCGTACCCCGAAGCGTTGACGCGGGCATCCGTGTCCCCCTGACCTTTCGGCCGCAACGCGCCTACCGTGGGAGTCGGCCGGGAGGAGGCGCGGATGTTCGAGTGGGTGTCGTGGCCCGGGATGGTGGCGGCCGCGGCGATCGCGCTCGTGGCGGCGGCGATTGTCATCCTGATCGTGACCGGGGTGGCGGCGGCATTCGGGCGGCGCTACCAGTTCGTGCGCAATCTCACGCGGTGGGGGCGCATGCCGTTCCGCGTGCTTGTCGTCGTCATCGCCCTCTGGTTCGCGGTGGGGCAGACGCTGCCGGACCGGGAGCTGTGGCCGTATGTCTCGCACGGCTTCCTCATCGGCGTCATCATCGTCGCGGCCTGGCTGGCGGGCGCCCTCATCATCCTCGCGATCGACCACGCGATCTCCCGGTACCGCAACGACCCCGAGAGTCGCTCGGCCCGCACGGCCCGCACGCAGCTCGAGATCGTGCGGCGCCTCGTCATCGCGATCGTCATCGTGCTCGCGATCGCCGGCGTGCTGCTCACCTTCGATGCGGTGCGGGCGGTCGGCACGAGCCTGCTCGCCTCCGCCGGCATCATCAGTGTCATCGCGGGCCTTGCAGCCCAGTCGACGCTCGGCAACATGTTCGCGGGCATCCAGTTGGCCTTCAGCGAGGCGCTCCGCGTCGACGACGTCGTGATCGCGGAGGGGCAGTGGGGCCGCATCGAGGAGATGACCCTCACCTACGTCGTGCTCAAACTCTGGGATGACCGGCGCCTGGTGTTGCCGTCGACCTACTTCACGACAACCCCGTTCGAGAACTGGACCCGTCACTCGAGTGACCTGCTGGGTGTGGTCGAGTTCGACCTTGACTGGAACCTCGACCTCGACGACATGCGCACCCAGCTCGACCGCATCCTCGCCGCGACGAGCCTGTGGGACGAGCGCGAGTCGGTGCTCCAGGTGACGGAGACGACGGGCCACACGATGCGCGTGCGCATCCTCGTCTCGGCCAGCGACTCGGGGCGCCTCTTCGACCTGCGCTGCCACGTGCGCGAGGAGATGGTGCGCTGGCTCATCCGCCAGGGCTCGCCAGGGATGCCGCGGCAGCGGGTCGTCATGCTCGACCCCTACGACCCGTCCGAGCGTGACGCCAAGACCGTCGAGATGCCGACCGTCGAAGGTGACGTGGAGCCCCTGCCGGAGCGACCAGGACTCTTTACCGGAAGCATCGAGGCCGAGACCCGGGCGAGCGAGTTCACCCAGGCGATTCCGATCATCCGCCCCGACGACGATCACGAAGCGGAGAGGCAGCATCCCTAGGCTGGGGAGTTCACAAGCGAAGGGACACTGAATGATCGAGTGGAACAGCTGGGTGGGCACCCTCCTGGCGGTGGGCATCGCCCTCGTCGCGAATGTTGTCGTGGCGATCGTCGTGCGCATCATTGTCTCGAGGTCTGACGAGCAGAGCCGCTGGCTGCGGGCGCTCGTCGTGCGGTTGCACCCGCGCATCCAGTTGCTCGTCGCTCTCATCGCGTTCTGGAACGCGGCCGCCCTCACCGCGCCATCCCAATATGAGTGGTGGGGTGCGCTCTCGCATGTCTTTCTCATCGCGACCGTGCTGGCGGGTGCGTGGCTGCTCTCCGGGCTGGCCTCCTTCGGCATCGAGCGGCTCATGGGTCGCTACTCGACCGAGGGTGAGAGCCTGCCCGAGATTCGACGGATGCGCACCCAGCTGCAGGTCATCCGCCGCCTCGTCAACGTGCTGATCGCAGTCATCGCGATCGGCGTCGTGCTCTTCTCGTTCCCTGAGGTGCGCGCCGTCGGCACGAGCGTGCTCGCCTCCGCGGGCATCGTCAGCATCATCGCGGGCCTCGCCGCCCAGACCACCCTCGGCAACCTGATCGCGGGCATCCAACTCGCCTTCAGTGACTCGGTGCGCGTCGGCGATGTCGTCGTGGTGGAGGGGGAGTGGGGCACGATCGGTGAGATCACCCTCTCCTACGTCGTCGTCAACGTGTGGGACGAGCGCCGCCTGATCCTGCCGTGCACGTACTTCGCGAGCCAGCCCTACGAGAACTGGACGCGGCAGAACCCCAAGATCATGGGCACCGTCTACATGGATGTCGACTGGCGCGTGCCGATCAAGGCGGTGCGTGAGCGCTTCCAGGAGCTCCTGGCGAGTACCGAGCTGTGGGACGGTCGCGCCGGAAGCGTGCTCGTGACGGGATCCCAGGGCGGCTTCGTCACGATCCGCTTCCTGATCTCGGCCAAGGACTCGGGTGACCAGTGGAGCCTGATGTGCCTCGTGCGCGAGGAGATGGTCACGTGGCTGCAGGAGGAGCATCCAGAGGCGCTCCCGACGACCCGCATCACCCTGCCCGAGCCGAGCACCTGATCGTCAGAAGATCGAGCGGCGGTTGGCCCTCACCTCGGTGTGGTTGGCGCCCTTCATCCGTGAGTTCGACAGGTTGCTCAGCGACCTGACCTTCGTGTCGACGGCGCGCACGTCGTGCAGGGTGGCGTGCGTCTCGACTTCGTGCCGGTGGCGCTTGTCAGTGTTCCGGTAGCGCAGGTACACGAAGACGGCGAAGGCTGGCCCCGACAGCAGGAGCAGGAGCGGCAGGATCGAGCCGTCATCGTCCTCATCGGAGTAGTACTCCGTGAAGACGGGCGGCACGAGGGAGGCGGGGTCGAGCAGGAATTCGAGCATCATGACATCGTCACCATGAGCCCGATGCTGGCCGCAGTGCCGATGACCTGCGCGACGACGGCGCCGAGCGCGACGCGGCCCTTGTGCAGGGGCACGCTTCCCATGGTCTCTCCCGTCCTGCCGTTGACGGCGACGTAATGCAGCAGGCTCCGCCCGCCGCCCTTCTGCTCGTAGTGGCTGTAGAGCCAGACGGGGAGGTATGCGGCGAGCCAGCGCTGCCCCTTGATCTCGATGTCTTCGTTGTCCCAGCGCACGCCACGGTCGTAGTGCGCGAGCGTGTCGATCGCCCTGTGGCGCGCGATGTCCTTCGCCTGTTCGAGCACGGCCGGGCCGAGTTGCTCGACGTTGCTGTCGCGCCGCTCCGAGGTGAAGTCGCTGAGGAAGTTGGAGTCGTAGCGCACGGCGTTCTCGACGTCGAACGGCATGATCGAGTTGATGATGTTGTTGGTGTTGTGACCTGTGCGCTGGTCGAGGCGTTCGCTCGATGACTCGATCGTGAGGTCGTCGATGTGGATGTCGAACTCGCGCTCGACGTCGAAGAGGTCGGCGTCATAGACCGTGCGCTCATCCTTGCCCTCGCCGGTCGTGCGGCGAGCCGTCTCGTGCTCGCCCTGGCCAGTGAGGAGCGCGTGTGCATTGACGTCGACGACCATGTAGGGCAGGTAGACGCCCATGACGTTGCTGGCGTTGAACTCGCGCTTGAACGCCGGGTGCGCGAAGAAGGTGCGCTTCTTCACGAACTCGTCGATGTGCCGCATCGCCTCCTCCTTCGTGACGGAGAAGGGCAGGATCATGTCCGGCACCGCGCCGTTGGGCATCTGCGCGTTGACCGAGAGCGTGTTGCGGCACCAGTGGCAGCGCGCCTGCGTGCTGTGCGCCGTGTCGACGACCACCTCGGCGCCACAGGCGCTGCACTTGAAGGTCAGCACCACCTCGGTCGACTCGCTGATGTCGCTGGAGCCTGAACCCACCACGAGTCCTGCGAGGTCGCCGATGTCGCCGCGCAGGTCGAAGGCCTCGTGGGCGTTCTCGCTCGACTGCTCGTGACGGCAGAAGGCGCAGCGCAGCATCCCGGTCGCCACGTTGAGCGCGATCTCGGTGGAGCCACAGCGCTGGCACTTCGTGAGGCCGTCCTTGGCGCCGAGGTCGGTCTGCACGACCTTGGGGGCATCGGATGTCGCGGGGACGGCGTCGTCCCCGGCGGCGAGCTGGGTCATTCCCTGCGCCTACAGGCCGAGGACTTTAGCCTTGGCGGCCTCGTAGTCCGCCTCGGTGATGAGTCCCTGATCGAGGAGGCCCTTGAGTTGCGAGAGCTTGGCGGCCGGGTCTTCCGCTGCGGGGGCGGCCGTGGCTGTCGGCGCGGCCTGCTGCGCGAAGCCGGGGGCCGTGTTGGGCTGCTGGAAAGCACCTGCAGCACCCGCCGCGGCGCCCATGCCCATGCCGAGGAACGCCATCCCGTCGCCGCCGCCGTTCTCGCCGGCAGCCTGGAAGCCGCGCGCGGCCGCCTGCTGCATGAAGGAGTTGCCCCGGGCGCCGCCGAGAGCATCCGCCTTCTTCACGTCGCTGAGGAGCGCGCGGGTGTCTTCGTCGTATTCGATCGACTGGATGGCGACCTTGACGATGGAGATGCCTCGATCGCTCGTCCACTGGTAGCCGTCTTCGACCGCCTGGCCGAGCGACTGGGCGAAGCCGATCGCGTCGCCCTGGATGCGGGCGATGCGGTTTCCCTTGCTCGGGTCGTTCGTGTAGTAGGAGAACGCTGCCGCGAGCGACCCGACGACCTCGTTGAAGAGCTGGCTGGCGGCGTCGTTGTCGAGGTCGGTGAAGTCGAAGATTTTCGCGTCGGTGCCCAGGTAGGCGAGCGGCGCGAACTGCTTCACGAAGAGCACGGGATCGACGATGCGCAGCGTGTAGGTGCCGCGCGTGATGGCGCCCACCTGTGTGCCCAGGTAGGCGTCATCCCAGTAGATTTCCGACTGCGTGCCGAAGCGGTTGTTGGGGATCTCCTTGAGGTTGACGTAGAACGCGAGCTGCTGGGATCCGGGCTGGCCGCCGAACTTGAAGCGCTCCCACGAGGTCTTGAGGGTCGAGCTCAGGATGCCGTCGCCCGCAAAGAACGACTGTGAGTTGGGGTCATCCGAGGCGTAGATGAAGCCACCGGGCTCGGCGATGAATCCGGTCAGCTGGCCGTCCTGGAATGTGACGAGTCCGTACCCTTCTGGCACGACGATGCGGCTGCCGTTCGTGATGATGTTGCTCGAGCCCTTGACGTTCGCGCCGCGACCGGCGTTCTGTCCCTGCGGCATGGCCGGGAAGATCGCCGCAGTGGGGGCGAGTCCTGCCGGTGCCGTGAGGAAGTCCTTCCACTGGTCTGCGAAGGTGCCGCCGAGGGCACCGGTGAAGGCCTTGATGAAACCGAACATGACAGATCTCCAGAGCTGGGCGACACGAGTTGCGCCAGTATATCGGTCGGCTTCCAGTGGCGACAACGGCTCGCATTGTCTCCGGCTCCTCCCACTTCTGGGGTAGGAGTTTTCGTCCAGAGGCCTCTTCGGAAGACCTATCCGCGGCGAAGCCTAGTGGTCGCCCCCGGGCGGGCCGATCGCGAGTGCCGCGAAGAACACGGCAACGACGGCGACGATGAAGACCACGACAAGCAGGATCGGGCGCGCCAGGAACCAGCGCAGCAGCCGGTCGATCCAGCCCTTGTCGCGCGGGTCATCTGTCGCCTCGGTGCGCCAGTCGCCCTCGAGCCGCCCGCGGCGATCCATCGCGACGTCGAACGGGATGGTCGCGTAGGGAACGACCGCGGTGACGACGCCGAGCGCGATGAGGAGGATGCCCCAGCGCTGGTTGAAGCCAACGACGATCACCGTCGCGGCGTAGGTGATGAACACGAAGCCGTGGATGGTGCCGCCGATGCGCACCGCGAGGTCACCGGTCTCTCCCATTGTGAAGACGTACTTCATGAGGAGACCCGCGATGAGCATGGTCCAGGTGATCGCCTCGGCGATCGCGATGACGCGGAAGAAGCTCCGCGGCGTCACCCGTGTGGCCGTGCCCGTGGCGCTCACGCTGAAGCGAGCGCGTGCTGGATCGCGCTCGTGAAGATCGTGAGGCCGTCGGTGCCGTTGCGCATCGCGGCGTTGGTGTCGGGCCCGAAGCCCTCCTCGACCGCGTGCTCCGGATGCGGCATGAGGCCGACTACGTTGCCGCGCTCGTTGGTAATTCCCGCGATCGCGTTGAGTGAGCCGTTGGGGTCGACGTCGACGTAGCGGAACACGACGCGCCCCTCGCCCTCGAGCCGCTCGATCGTCTCGGCGCTCGCCATGAAGCCGCCCTCGCCGTTCTTGAGCGGGATCACGATCTCCTGGCCCTGCTCGTAGCCGCGGCTCCAGTCGGTCTCGGTGTTCTCGACGCGCAGCACCTGGTCGCGGCAGATGAACTGGCCGTGGCTGTTGCGGATGAGCCCGCCCTCGAGCAGGTGCGCTTCGGCGAGCATCTGGAAGCCGTTGCAGATGCCGAGCACCGGCATCCCCTTGTTCGCGGCGTCGACGACTTCCTCCATGATCGGGGAGAAGCTCGCGATGGCACCCGCACGCAGGTAGTCGCCGTAGCTGAAGCCGCCGGGCAGCACGAGGGCGTCGACGCCCTCAAGGCTGTGCGAGCCGTGCCAGAGCGCGACGGGCTCGCCGCCCGCGAGGCGGACGGCGCGCTGGGCGTCCCGGTCGTCGAGCGAGCCGGGGAAGGTGATGACGCCGACGCGGGGTGCCATTAGTGGGTCTCTCCGGCAACGCCGTGGGTTGAGCCTGTCGAAACCTCGGGCACGATGATGTTCACGACATCTTCGATGACCGAGTTCGAGAACATGTCGGCCGCGAGCTGGCGAACCTCCTCGACGACCTCGTCGGTGACCTCGTCAACCGTGAGCTCGAAACGCTTGCCGATGCGCACATCCGTGAAGTGTGCCTTGCCGAGGCGGTGGAGGGCACCGGCAACGGCCTTGCCCTGGGGGTCGAGCAGTTCGGCCTTGGGCATGACCTCGACGACGATTGTGGGCACGGTGACTCCAGGGGGATCGCGCGGATGAGTGCTCCAAGTCTACCGGGACGCGCCGCAGCACTTGTTTTGAGTGATTCAAAACAACCAATACAATGGACGTATGCGAACGACGTCCCCAGGAGTGCTCGGTGAGCGCATCCGCGACGCCGGACTCAAGGTTACCGAACCGAGGCTCGCCGTCATGCGGGCGCTCGAGTCCCGACCCCATGCCGACGCCGACACGGTGTTCGGCGCGGTGCGCGGCGAACTGCCCGGCACCTCGATCCAGGCCGTCTACGGCGTGCTGGCTGCCCTGGCGACGGCGGGGCTTCTGCGCAAGATCGAGCCCGCCGGCTCTCCCGCCCGCTATGAGCTCCGCACGGGTGACAACCACCACCACGTCGTCTGCAGCGGATGCGGTGCCCTCGAAGACGTCGACTGCGTCGTCGGCCACGCCCCCTGCTTGATTCCCTCGGCAGACTCGGGCTTCAGCATCCACACGGCCGAGGTCACCTTCTGGGGACTCTGCCCCGCATGCCAAGCCTCACAAGACTCACACTGACCCAACACCACCAAGAAGGAGAATCCTTGACGAACGTCAGCACAACCCAGGCAGGCGCGCCGATCCCGAGCCACGCGCACTCGCTCACGACGGGCCCGGACGGCATCACCGCGCTGCACGACCGCTTCCTGGTCGAGAAGCTCGCCTCGTTCAACCGCGAGCGCGTGCCGGAGCGCAACCCCCACGCCAAGGGCGGCGGCGCCTTCGGTGAGTTCGTCGTCACTGAAGACGTCTCGAAGTACACGAAGGCGGCTGTCTTCCAGCCCGGTGCCTCCAGCGAGGTGCTTCTCCGCTTCTCGTCCGTCGCCGGTGAGCAGGGCTCTCCCGACACGTGGCGCGACGTGCGTGGCTTCGCGCTCCGCTTCTACACGACCGAGGGCAACTACGACATCGTCGGCAACAACACGCCGATCTTCTTCATCCGCGATGGCATCAAGTTCCCCGACTTCATCCACTCGCAGAAGCGCATGGGCGCCTCCGGCCTCCGCAACGCCGACGCACAGTGGGACTTCTGGACCCTCTCGCCCGAGTCGGCCCACCAGGTGACCTACCTCATGGGTGACCGCGGCCTCTCGAAGTCGTGGCGTCACCTCAACGGCTACGGCTCGCACACCTTCCAGTGGATCAACGCCGAGGGTGAGCGCTTCTGGGTCAAGTACCACTTCGAGTCCCGTCAGGGCGTCGAGCTGATGGAGGCCGAGGATGCCGAGCGCATCGCCGGACAGGACGCCGACTACTACCGCCGCGACCTCTTCGAGGCGATCCAGCGCGAAGAGTTCCCCACCTGGGATGTCTACGTGCAGGTCGTCCCCTACGAGGAGGCGAAGACCTACCGCTACAACATCTTCGACATGACGAAGACGATCTCCAAGAAGGACTACCCGCGCATCAAGGTCGGGCACTTCACGCTCAACCGCAACCCGCAGAACTTCTTCGCCGAGATCGAGCAGGCCGCGTTCTCGCCGTCGAACCTGGTTCCCGGCATCGACATCAGCCCCGACAAGATGCTGATGGCGCGTACCTTCGCCTACCCCGACCAGCAGCGTCACCGCATCGGTGCCAACTACAACCAGCTGCCGGTGAACCAGCCGAAGGCATCCGTCACTCGCAACTACCAGCACGAGGGGCCGATGCGCTACGAGTTCAACGGCGCCGACGTTCCCGTGTACACGCCGAACTCCTTCGGCACGTCTGAGGCTGACCCCGTTGTCGCTGGTGAGGGCGGCTGGGAGACGGATGGCGAGCTCATCCGTGCGGCCCAGACCCTCCACGCGGAGGACGGCGACTTCGTGCAGGCCGGCATCCTCTACCGCGAGGTGTTCAGCGAGGAGTCGAAGGAGCGCTTCCTCAAGACCCTCGTCGGCCAGTACCAGGCCCTCACGGTTCCCGTGATCAAGGACCGCTTCATGTGGTACTGGACCTCGGTCGACTCCGACCTGGGTGCGAAGCTCATCGAGGCCGTTGGCCACGTGGCATCCGCTGACCCTGTGGGTGTTGGCGCCTAACACCCCTCTGTGGGTTGAGTAGGCCCGCTAGGGCCGTATCGAAACCACCACGAGCGGCCGGTTCCCTTCGGGGAGCCGGCCGTTTCGCGTTTTCTCACGGCTTCGGCAGTAGCGTGGGCGCATGGGCCTCTTCTCGCGCACACCCCAGCTACCGCCTGTCGATCCGAACCTGCCCGCGTCGGAGCGGGCTCGTCTCATCGACTCGCCGCGGCCGCTCTGGACCGACTCGCTCGGTCGCCTCGGCATCCGCAGCGCCCAGATCCTGCTGGTGCTGATCATCGCGGGGCTCGTCGTCTATGCCTCGGTGCAGCTGAAGATCATCGTCATCCCCGTGTTCGTCGCGCTCATCCTGGCGTCGGCGCTCTACCCGCTCGTGCGCTGGCTCGTCAATCACAGGGTGCCGCGTCCGCTCGCGACCGTTGGCACGCTCCTCGCGGGGGTGGCCGTGCTGGGCGGCATCATCACGCTGGTCGTCACTGGCGTGCGCAGTGAGTGGGCGAACCTTTCGGATGCCGTCACGCAGTCGATCGACAAGATCCAGGAGTTCCTCGAGTCGGGCACGCTGCCGGTCGACTCCGAGCAGATCGCGGAGGCGCGCAACGCGGTCGTCGACTTCCTGACGAGTGCGGAGTTCGGCTCGACGGCCCTCGCGGGTGCCGGCACCGTCGTGGAGCTCATCACGGGCGTCGTGCTGACCGTCGTGCTGCTGTTCTTCTTCCTGCAGGACGGCCCGCACATGTGGGAGTTCCTGCTGCGCCCGCTGCGCCCCTCGCGGCAGCTTCGGGCCCGTCGCGTCGGGGACCGCGCGACCGGCGTACTCGGCGGTTACGTGCGCGGCACAGCCCTCGTGGCGCTCGTCGACACGATCTTCATCGGCCTCGCCCTGTGGATCCTGCAGGTGCCGCTCGCGCTCCCGCTCGCGCTGCTCGTCTTCGTCGGTGCGTTCATCCCGATCGTCGGTGCGACGGTCGCGGGCACGGTCGCCGCCCTCGTCGCCCTCGTGACCAACGACCTGCTCACGGCGATCATCGTCGCGGCCGTCGTCATCCTCGTCAACCAGCTCGAGGGCAACCTGCTCGCACCCGTCGTGCTCGGCAACGCCCTCAAGCTGCACGCGCTCGTCGTGCTGCTCGCACTGTCGGCCGGCACGATCCTCGGCGGAATTATCGGCACCTTCCTCGCGGTGCCGCTCGCCGCGGTCGCATGGGCGGCCATCAAGGCGTGGAACGATCCGGCTGCCTCGAGGCTCGAGCCCGTGACATCCGCGCGTCCTCGCCGCTGAAGCCCTGTGACAGAGCGCGCCTAGGCCGCCGCGGTCACCCGAACCTCGTTGGCCCAGGGGTCGTTGAAGGTGAGCACGCGTCCGTCGTTGGCCTGCTGCACGCCGCGGGCGTTCAGTCGCTCGGCGAGGGCGCCGATGTCGTCGGTGCCGGGCACCTCGATCGCGAGCTGGCCCAGCCCGAGTGCGGGCGTGCGGGTGCCCGCGCCGGCGCTCTGCCACGTGTTCATTCCGAGGTGGTGGTGGTAGCCACCGGCCGCGACGAAGAGGGCTTGCGTGCCGTATTCGATCGTCAGCTCGAAGCCGACCGTGTCGACATAGAACTGCTTGGCGGTTTGGATGTCGCCCACCTTGAGGTGCACGTGGCCGATGGAGGTGATGCCTCCGGTCGCGGCAGTGAGGCCGGCTTCCGTCAGGTTCTCCTGAAGGAATCGGTTGGGGTCGAGGTAGACGGTGCCCATCTTGATCTCGCCGTTGCTCCAGTCCCAGGAGTCGCGCGGGCGATCCCAGTAGAGCTCAACGCCGTTGCCCTCGGGGTCGTCGAAGTAGAAGGCTTCGCTCACGAAGTGGTCGCTCGAGCCCGTGAAGCTCTGCGGGTAGGCGCGGGCCGTGGAGTACACCGACGACGCGAGGTCGCTCTTTTCGGCGAAGAGGAAGGCCGTGTGGAACAGCCCTGCCGAGTTCGCGGGTGCGTGCTTGAGCTCGGGGGCGACTTCGAGCACGAGGGTGGATGTCGCACCGCGGCCGAGCACGGCGCTCGAACCTTCCTGTGCGATCAGGTCGAGGCCGACGCCGTCGCGGTAGAACGCGATCATGCGGTCGAGGTCGGCGACCTTGAGGGTCACGGCGGCCATGGTGGTTTCTGGGGCGAGGATGTCGGCAGTCATAGTTGTAGCAACAACTTTACCGCGGGCATATTCCCTGGCCTTTTCCAATTCAGGACCAGGTACCCGCCGGGCCATCCACTCCTGAATTGGGCGAGGGATCTCCTGAGTCAGGAAAGCTGCTTGGCGTAGCAGACGCTCGTCTCGACACCCGCGTAGGGCCCGAAGTTCTCGATGCGGCTATAGCCTTCACGCTCGTAGAAGCGGATGGCGGCAGGCAGCCGGTCGCCCGTCTCCAGCACGAGGCGGCGCACGCCACGATCGCGGGCGATCCCCTCGAGTGCCGCGAGCACTGCCGTCGAGACGCCGGTGCCGCGGTGGGCGGGCGTGACATACATTCGCTTGACCTCGAACTCGTCATCGGCCACGGCGCGGAGGCCGCCGCATCCAGCAGGCATGCCGTCCGTGTAGGCGACGACGAAGGCGCTCACGTTCTCCGAGGTCGTCGGCTCGCTCGGGTCGGAGTCCTCGTTGCCGTAGGCCGCCGAGATCTCGGCTCGCTGGGCCGAGTGCAGCATGGTCGAGTCGGCGTGCTCGTAGGGGAGTTCGCGGATCTCGATCTCATCGAAGTCGATCTGGGTCATGCGGTAAGCCTTTCGATGAGCTCGCGGTAGCGGGCGGAGGTGCGCTCGACGATCTCCTGCGGCAACTCCGGCGGAGTGCCCTCTCCCGACCAGTTGGCGGTGAGCCAGTCGCGCACGATCTGCTTGTCGAAGCTGGATGCGCGGTCGCCCGCGGCATAGCGCTCGGCATCCCAGTACCGGCTGCTGTCAGACGTGAGCACCTCGTCGGCGAGCGTGATGACGCCGTGCGAGTCGATGCCGAACTCGAACTTCGTGTCGGCGAGGATGACGCCGCGCGAGAGGGCGAAGGTCGCCGCGCGCGTGAAGATCGAGAGCGAGAGGTCGCGCAGGGCGGCGGCGGTCGACTCCCCGATCAGTGCGGCCGACTGCTCGAAGGTGATGTTCTCATCGTGTTCGCCTGCGGGCGCCTTGAACGCGGGCGTGTAGATCGGCTCCGGCAGGCGGTCACCGTCGGAGAGGCCAGCGGGCAGCGGGATGCCGCACACGGTCTGCTTCTGCTGGTATTCCTTCCAGCCGCTGCCGGTGAGGTAACCGCGCACGACGCACTCGACCGGGAACATCTCGAGCTCCTGCACGAACATCGCGCGGTGCGAGACCGCCTCGGGGATGTCGCCCGTCGCGAGATGGTTGGGAACGTCGGCGAGTTCCTCGAACCAGAAGAGGCTCAGGGCAGTCAGGAGTTCACCCTTGCCCGGGATCTCAGGCTCGAGCACGTGGTCGAAGGCACTCACGCGGTCGGAGGCGACCACGAGCATCCGGCCCGGCATCTGCTCTGAGCGATAGAGGTCACGCACCTTGCCGGAGTGGGCGAGGTTCCAGCCCTGTTCGGCCAGTGGTTCTGTATAGGTCATTGCCCAACCACCCTCTGCGCGATGTCGTGGCGGAACTGTCCGCCTTCCAGATGGATCGTGTCCATGGCCTTGTAGGCGCGCTCGCGCGCCTGTGCGAAGTCCGCTCCCCGCGCGACGACGCTCAGCACGCGCCCTCCCGAGGAGACGAAGCCGCCCTCGGATGCTGCAGTCGCGGCGTGCGCGATCGTCACGCCCTCAATCGCGAGCGCGTCCGCGATGCCCGTGATGGCGCGGCCCGTGATGGGGGTCTCCGGGTAGCCCTCGCTCGCGAGCACGACCGTGACGCACGCGTCGCTCGAGAATTCGGGGCGAGGCAGGGAGCCGAGGCCGCCCGTCGCCGCGGCGAGCAGCAGCCCGCTCAGCGGGGTCACGAGGCGCGGCAGCACGACCTGGGTCTCGGGGTCGCCGAAGCGCGCGTTGAACTCGATGACCCGGATACCGCGCTCCGTCACGATGAGTCCGCAGTAGAGCAGGCCGATGAAGGGCGTCTGCTCCTCGGCGAGCTGGCGCACGGTCGGGAGGGCGATCGTGTCGATGACCTCATCGACGAAGGTGTCGGGCAGCCAGGGGAGGGGCGAGTAGGCGCCCATTCCGCCCGTGTTGGGGCCGGCATCCGCGTCGAGGAGGCGTTTGTAGTCCTGGGCGGGGGAGAGAGGGAGCACGTTGTGCCCGTCGGAGAGCAGGAAGAGCGAGACCTCCTGGCCGTCCAGGAACTCCTCGACCAGCACGCTGCCCTGCTTGAGGTAGAACTCGGCGTGGGCGACGGCGGCATCGCGGTCGCCGGTGACGAGCACACCCTTGCCCGCCGCGAGCCCATCGGCCTTGATCACGTGGGGAGCGCCGTACTCGTCCATCGCCGCGATCGCCTCGTCAAGCGTGCCGGCACGGGTGGCGCGGCCGGTCGGCACGCCGGCGGCCTCCATGATCCGCTTTGCGAAGGTCTTGCTGCCCTCGAGCTGCGCGGCCGCCTTGCCCGGCCCGAAGACGGGGATGCCCGAGCGGCGGATGCGGTCGGCCACGCCCTCGACGAGGGGTGCCTCCGGCCCGATCATGACGAGCTCGATGTCGTTGTCGACCGCGAAATCGGTCACGACGCCCGGGTTCGTGGGGTCGAGGTGGATGACAGGAACCTCGGCCGCAATGCCCGCGTTGCCGGGGGCGGCGATGATCTCGTGGCTCGCCTCTTCCGCGAGAAGCGCGGTAATGATGGCGTGCTCGCGGGCACCGGAACCGAGGACCAGGATCTTCACGTCTGCAAGAGTAGCGGTCGCGTTCGAGGTCTCGCCAAGGCGATCGTCATTCGAGGCGCCACTCCGCGAAGAACTCGCCGACCGTCTTCGTTTCGAGGTCCTCGCGCACCTGCTCGAGCAGGAAGTCGGGCGAGCCGGAGTCTGCCGCGGTGCGCATGACCTCGCGCCCGTTGTCGATGCGGCGGATCACCAGGTCGAGGGGCCCGTGCGCGGCGCTGCCGAAGGCGGCCTCGAAGAGCGCCCAGATCCACGCCAGGGCGCGCTTCCAGAGAGGCCCCCGCCGCTCTTCCAGATCGGCCGTGAGGTGGTTGGCGGCGACATCCATGGCTCAATCCTGCCAGCGCGCGGGTAGCGTGGAGGGCATGGGCAAGTCGAGGATCGTTCCCCAGGTCGGCGAGGCGGCCGTGCGTCAGGTGCTCGCGGGCGCCGACGACCGGCAGGTGGAGGCGATGGCCGTGCGCTACCTGCTGCAACTGCTCGCCGATGTCGCCCCGGGCAACGCGCTCGAGGTGCGCATCCCGCCGCACGGCGCGGTGCAGTGCGTCGAGGGTCCGAGCCACACGCGGGGCACGCCGCCCAATGTGGTCGAGACGGGAGCCGCAACCTGGATCACCCTCGCAACCGGCAGCCTCACGTGGGCTGACGCGGTTGCGGCAGGCCGGGTCTCCGCGTCGGGTGCCCGCGCCGACCTCTCGGACCTCCTGCCCATCAAGTGGGACCGCGAGGCGCTCGCCGACACCCCGCCGCCCACGCCCGAGGTCTGAGTCACCGGCGCCCCTGTGTTCCTCCCGGGTCGCGTGCGGGAGAATGGACGCATGAGCGACATCAACCAGCCCCCGGCCGACGCGCAGCAGGTCAGCATCCGCCGCGCCCCCAAGGTGCCGGTGTTCCTGCTGCTGGGCGCGCTGCTCGGTCTCCTCGTGGCGCTCGTCGCGACGGCGGCGTTCCCCGTCGACCCGCTCGTCGGCTTCGGTGCAACCTTCGGCTACCTGTGCGTGTACTTCATCCCGGCGGGCCTCGTGCTGGGCGCGCTCGTCGCCCTCATCCTCGATGCTCGCTCGCGCCGCCGCGCCCGCACCGTCACGGTGGACCACGAGTCGGTGCGCGACGAAGGCGACACCCCCGCGGGTTGAGTCGCGAGCGCCAGCGAGCGTATCGAAACCCCACCGGATGGTTTCGATACGGCCCTGGCGGGCCTACTCAACCCGCCCCGCGCTAGCTGAGCTGGGTCTGCTCCACCCAGCGCAGGTACTCCTCGCTGACGGTGCCGGTCACGTAGTCACCCGTGAAGCAGCTCATCTCGAGGGCCGTGACATCCGAGCCCTCAAGGATTGCCGCCTGGAGGTCTTCGACCTCCTGGTAGATGAGGTTGTCGGCGCCGAGCTCCATGCCGATCTCGGGAATCTTGCGGCCGTGGGCAACGAGCTCGTGGCGTGACGGCATGTTGATGCCGTAGACGTGCGGGTAGCGCACGGGCGGCGCTGCAGAGGTGAAGGTCACCTTGTTGGCGCCAGCCTGGCGCGCCATCTCGACGATCTCCTTCGAGGTCGTGCCGCGCACGATCGAGTCGTCGACGATCAGGATGTTCTTGCCCCGGAACTCCGTGCCCATCGCGTTGAGCTTCTGCTTGACGCTCTTCTTGCGCTGGGCCTGCCCCGGCATGATGAAGGTGCGGCCCACGTAGCGGTTCTTGTAGAAGCCCTCGCGGTATTCGACGCCGAGCTTCTGGGCGACCTGCATGGCCGCGGGGCGCGATGAGTCGGGAATCGGCATGACGACGTCGATGTCGCCCATGGGCGTGTGCTTCGCGATCGTGTCGGCGAGGCGGTTGCCCATGCGAAGGCGGGCCTCGTAGACCGAGATGCCGTTCATGATCGAGTCGGGCCGCGCGAGGTAGACGTACTCGAAGGAGCAGGGCACGAGCCGCGGGTTGGGGGCACACTGGCGCGAGGTCATCGAGCCGTCGAGGCCGATGAAGATCGCCTCACCCGGAGCCACTTCGCGCACGATCTCGTAGCCGCCGCTCTCAAGCACGAGCGATTCGGATGCCACGACCCACTCGGTGCCGACGAGCCCCGCCGCGCGGCGCCCCAGCACGAGTGGGCGGATGCCGAAGGGGTCGCGGAAGGCGAGCAGCCCGTGGCCGGCGACGAGTGCGATCGCGGCGTAGGAGCCCTCGACTCTCTCGTGCACCCGGGTGACGGCGTTGAAGAGCTGGTCGGGGTCGAGGTCTGCGCCGCTGACCTGCTCCTGCAGTTCGTGCGCGAGCACGTTGACGAGCAGTTCGGTGTCTGAGGTCGTGTTGAGGTGGCGCCGGTCGATGCGGAAGAGCTCGTCGGTCAGCTCGCGGGTGTTGGTGAGGTTGCCGTTGTGTACGAGCATGATGCCGTAGGGCGCGTTGACGTAGAACGGCTGCGACTCCAGCTCGTTCGCTGCTTCGCCCTTGGTGGCGTAGCGCACGTGGCCGAGCCCCATCGTGCCGAGGAGGGCCCGCATGTCGCGGGTGCGGAATGCTTCCCGCACCTGGCCCTTCGCCTTATGCATGTGGAACATGGCGCCGTCCGCCGTGACGATGCCCGTCGAGTCCTGCCCGCGATGCTGCAGCAGGAGGAGGGCGTCGTAGACGAGTTGGTTCGCGGGTTCATTCGAGACGATGCCGACAATGCCGCACATTCGGTGCAGACTCCAGACCGTAGAGTTGATGGTGGGTCTATTCTCCCATGTCGCACGACCGCCTCGTCACGCCCTGAAAGGGGTCCCATGTCAGACAGCTACGCCGCCGCAGGCGTCGACACCGCTGCCGGAGACCTCGCGGTCGAACTCATGAAGTCGGCCGTCGCCGCCACTCATGGGCCCCAGGTCATTGGGGGCGTGGGCGGCTTCGCCGGGCTCTTCGACGTGTCGTTCCTCACGTCCTACAAGAAGCCCCTCCTCGCGACGAGCACCGACGGTGTCGGCACCAAGGTCGCCATCGCACAGGCCATCGACAAGCACGACACCATCGGGCAAGACCTCGTGGGCATGGTCGTCGACGACATCATCGTCGTAGGCGCGAAGCCCATGTTCATGACCGACTACATCGCGTGCGGCAAAGTGTTCCCCCACCGCATCGCGGCGATCGTCGAGGGCATCGCAAAGGCCTGCGCCGCGACGGGCACGGCGCTCGTGGGCGGCGAGACGGCCGAGCATCCGGGGCTCCTCGGTGTCGACGACTACGACGTCGCGGGTGCTGCCGTCGGCGCGGTCGAAGCGGATGACCTGCTCGGCCCGCAGCGCGTCGAGCACGGCGACATCGTGATCGGCATGGAGTCCTCCGGCTTCCACAGCAACGGCTACTCGCTCGTGCGTCACATCCTCGCGAGCGCCGACATGGGCTTCACCGACAACTCGGATGCCCTCGGCGGCATGGTCGGCGAAGTGCTGCTCGAGCCGACCCGCCTCTACACGGGCCCGCTCGTCGAACTCCTGGCCGCCCACCCCGGCGCAGTGCACGCACTCAGCCACGTGACGGGTGGCGGCATCGCGGCGAACCTCGCACGCGTGTTGCCGCAGGGTGCGTGGGTCGAGGTCGACCGCTCCTCGTGGTCGCCGCAGCCCGTGTTCCGCACCCTCGCCGAGATCGGTGGGCTCAGCCTCGGTGAGACCGAGGGCACCTGGAACCTGGGCGTGGGCATGTTCGCCGTCGTGAAGGCGGATGCCGCGGCATCCGTCATCGACTTCATGAACGCGGCGGGAATCCCGTCGTGGGTCGCCGGTGAGGTCTCGACCGCGGCGCGCGACTTCGAGGGCTTCGAGCAGGGCGCAAAGGGTGTCGACGGCGGTGCCGTGCGCCTCGTGGGTGCGTTTGCGAGTTGAGTAAGCCCGCTAGGGCTGTATCGAAACTCGGTACGTCAGCGCCCCCGGTTTCGATACGCTTCGCTACTCAACCCGCGAGCATGCGGAAGGCCGGGGCTCGGACAATGCCCGGCCCCGGCCTACACGCTCAGACTCGTTAGGAGCGGCGCTCCGTGTCGTCGCCCGCGAACTCGGGCCACTTCTGCAGGTCTTCTTCGAGGCGCTCCTCGTCGATCGCCTGCTTCTCGGCGCTGGTCAGCTCGCGTGCGAGCGCGTCGTAGTTCGTCTCCGGGCTGAAGTACTTCAGCTCCCGGGCGACCTTGGTGTGCTTTGCTTTTTGACGGCCGCGCCCCATGGGCTTGACCCCCTTACGATTCCAGCCCGACGCCTGTGACTGATGCTCGGGATTGACCAACAAGGAACTACAAAAACTAAGTTCCGAGTTTAGCACGCCAATACTCTGCCCCCGGCGGGCTCGACGGGCGGGGTGACCGGCCATCGCACCAGTATTCTGGCCCGATGGGGGAACACAGGGGCGTGCGGCCTTCGCCTGCCGTGCGGTCGCTGCGGGTCGCGCTCGTCGTGATCGCTGTGCTCGGTGTGCTCCTCGCGCCGACACTCCTCCTCATCGATGCCGAGGCAGACGCTCGCGGCGCGATGGCGCTCTACGCACTCGTCGTGCTTGTGTACCTCGGCGCGGGCATCCTCGCCTGGTGGCGCAGGCCGGGCAACCGAATGGGCCCGCTCATCGTGGTGACCGGCTTCTCCGTCTATGCGGGCGCGCTGTTCAATGCCCATCACCCGGTGCTGGTCGCAATCGGCACCGTGCTGTCGACCGCGACGCTTGCCCTCGTCGTGCACATCCTCCATGCCTTCCCCTCCGGCTACCTGCGCGGCAGGCTCTCGCGGCTCGTCGTCGCCCTGGCCTACGTGAACTCCACGGTGCTCGAGGCGCCCGAGTACCTCTTCTCCTCCGCCCGGGAATCGCCGCTCTTCGTGGCGGAGGCGCCCGCCGTGCTCGCGGTGGCGGCGGTGACCCAGAGGGCGGTGGGCGTCGCCATCGCGCTCGCGACAGCGGCCGTGCTCCTGCGTCGCTTGCGCTCGGCCGACCGGGCGAACCGCCGCACCCTCATATCGCTGCTCGCCTACGGAACCTTCGCCATTCTCTTCATTCCCTTCAGCTCCGTCATCCTCGAGGGCTTCTTCGGGGTCGACCCGGTCTGGCGCAGCATCGCCCAGCTGGCCGTCATGGGTGGGGTGCCCATCGCCTTCACCTTCGGGGTGCTGCGGGGCGGCTTCGCCCGCACTGCCGGGCTCTCCGAGCTCGAGGTATGGCTGGATGCGAGCGGCGATGCGCCGAGCGCTATCCGGGCGGCGCTCGCGCGCACCGTCGGCGATCCTGACCTCGAGGTCGTCTACTGGGTGGAGGAGCGGGGAATCCACATCGACGATGAGGGAACCGCGGTCGCGCTGCCGGTGGGCCGTGGCAGGCGCACCTCGGTCGAGGTGGAGTTGGACGGTCGGCGTATCGCCGCCGTCATCTACGACCAACACCTCATCGCCGACGCCCAGAGCGTGCGCTCGGCCGCTCGCCTCGTGGCGCTTCGCCTCGACCGGGCGCGGCTCACGGCCGAACTCCATGCGAGTGAGCGGGCGCTGGCCGCGTCTCGCGCCCGCATCGAGGCGGCGGATGCTGCGGCGATCGAGCCCGACACCGGCATCGAGCGTCTCACCCAGCGCCAGCGCGAGGTGCTCGCCCTCATGGCCGCGGGGCGCACCAACGCTGCGATCGCGCGGGAACTCGTGCTCTCTGAGAAGTCGGTCGTGAACCACATCTCCCGCATCTTCGACGCACTCGATCTCCCCGTGGCACCCGATGACCACCGCCGTGTGATCGCCGCGATGCGCTATCTGGCGCGGTAGCCGCAATTAGGGAGTTAACTCCCTCCCACTCCGCTCGCGATGCTGCGAGCGTCGAAGCACTATGACTGACTCTCGCGCGCCCGAACGTGCCCCTCGCCTGCGCTTCATCCCGGCAGCAGTCGCGACCCTGCTTGCCATGGCGGGAGTCGTGGCCGGGCCTGCACCCGCAGCATCCGCCGCTCCCGTGACCGACTTCGCCTCATTGCAGGCCGCGTTGAACATGGGAGGGACGGTCGAGCTCGGGGCCGACATCAGCGGCGGCAAGCTCTTCGTGCCCGTCGACGTCGTGCTGGAACTCTCCGGTCACGCCCTCACTGTCACGACCTCGGGACTCTGGGATGCGGCCGTGTTCGTGCAGGCCGGGGCGACATTCACCGTCGGAACCTCGAGCGGGGTGCTTCACGCGAGGGGCGCCAACTCTGCTGCCGGCATCGGTGGCGACCTCCAGTCCGACGCGGGCAACATCGTCATCAACGGCGGCACCGTCATCGCCGAGACCAGTTACGGAACGGGAATCGGGGCTGGGCAGGAGGGCACTGTCGGCAGCATCGAGATCAACGGCGGCCATGTGACGGCGATCGGAGGTGTCGGCATCGGGGCCTACTGGGAGGCGAGTGCGGGCGACATCACCATCAACGGTGGCACCGTCGTCGCGCACGGAGAGTACTCGGCGGGCATTGGAAGCGGAACGTTCTCATCGGTTGATGACATCACGATCACCGGCGGCCATGTCACGTCCACAGGACTCGACGGTCCTGGTATCGGTGTCGGTTCCGGGGGCGCTGGTGGAGACATCCTGATCACAGGCGGCACAATCGACGCCGCGGGCCAACGCGCTGGCGCGATCGGGGGTGGCACCGGGTATGACACGACCCCTATGCAACTGGGATCGATCACGATCAGCGGAGGCACCGTCTCGGCGATCGTTGACTTCAATGGTCCAGGAATCGGTGTGTTCAACGAGCGCATGGGCGGTGTCATCACCATCTCCGGCGGCACGGTGTATGCCCAGGGTGGTCGGGAGTCGCCTGGCATTGGCGCTTCCCACACCACGAGCCCCGACATCATCATCTCTGGTGGCACTGTGACGGCGGTCGGCGGGCCCAGGGATCCCGGTCCCGCTCCGATCGACCGCGGGGGGCCCGCCATTGGCATGGGGGCATCTGTGCGGCTACCGGGTCCCATCGGCGCCGTGGAGATCGGAGCGGCCGCCACGGTCACCGTGGAGTCCGGATTTCCCACGGTGACGAGCGCGATCGGCGCTTCGGTCCCGAGTCTCGGCTTTCCTGCGGTGACCAACGCGGGAACCCTCGTCGTCGCATCCGGCAGCACGCTCATGATTCCAACCGGGACACCCGTCACGAACCCCGGCATCATCCGCGGCGCCGTCTCTGGTCCCGTGACCGTCAACTCCTACCAGCTGACCTTCGCGCAGCCAGGCATCCGGGGGGCGGCCTCCTCGGTGATCCCCGTCTACGCGCCCACGCTGGCAGACGCCGGCATCGCGCTGCCCGTGGTGACTCGTCCCTCCGTCAGCTTCCTCGGCTGGAACTCGCTCGCCGATGGATCCGGCGTGACCCTCACGCCGTCGACCCCGCTGTCGACGGCGACCTGGTCAGCCCTCTGGTCGGACGCCCCGACGACGACAACGGCATCCCTCTCGACAGCGGTCGTTGCCGCGGGTGGTTCCGTGACGCTGAGGGCGTCGATCAGCCCCGCGGTGAACGGCACCATCATGTTCCGCGACGCCGATGGGCCCCTTGCCGGCGGCGTGGTCACCGACGGCGAGTTCAGCCTCACCGTCGTGGCGCCGCCCGTGGGGACACACACGATCACGGCCGAGTTCGAGCCCGATGACCCGCTGCTCTACCGGGCGTCGAGCTCTGCGCCGATGACCCTGGTCGTCACGCCGCCGGTGCCTGTCACGCCGCCGGCTCCCAGCGGACCAGCGGTGCCGGCCGCGCCCTCGGCTCCCGCATCCGCTCTCCCCGTCACAGGAACGGATGCCTTCCCAGTGGCGCTTCTGGCGGGTGCGCTGCTCCTCGCCGGATCCGCGCTGGTGGTGCGGCGCCATCGTCGCCGCACCCCGTGAGCCCCGTGCTCGCGCCACTCTTCGGGTGGGCGGCGCGAGCACGGACCACGGGATCGTGACAAGCGCGCGCACAGGCTCAGCCGATAGCCTTACCGCGTGACCGCCGTGCCCTCCCGAACCTCCGTTGTCGTCGTCGGCGCCGGGCAGGCGGGACTCTCGGTGTCGTACTACCTGCAGCGCCTCGGCCTGGAGGTCGGTCCCGGATTCGTCGTGCTCGACCGCGGGCCCGGCACGGGCGGCGCCTGGCAGGACCGGTGGGAAGCCCTCAAGATCGGCACCGCCCACCGCATCAACGACCTGCCCGGGCTCGACGAGCTCGGCCTCAGCTTCGAGACCGCCGATCGGCAGCGACCGGCCCGCGAGGTCGTCGCCGAGTACTACGCGGCCTACGAGCAGCACTACGACCTGCAGGTCGTGCGACCCGCGACCGTGCGCCGGGTGTTCAACCGCGGCATCGACCTCGTCGTCGAATACACGGATGCCTCGGGGCCGCACGAGATCGAGACGCAGGTGCTCGTCAACGCGACCGGCACCTGGGGTTCGCCGTTCCGTCCCTGGTACCCCGGCCGCGACTCCTTCGCGGGTGAACAGGTCGACACGACCACCTACCGTGCGGCGGAGGACTTCGCTGGCAAGCGGGTCGTCGTGGTCGGCGGCGGCACGTCGGCGATCGGCTTCATGCTGGAGCTCGAGCACGTGGCATCCGCTCTCACCTGGGTGAGTCGGCGTGGGCTCGAGTTCCGCGAGGAGGGCGAGCTCAACCTGGAGGACCGGCGGCACGCCGTCGCGGTGCAGGATGCCGCGGCTCGCGAGGGTCGTGCCCTGCCGAGCATCGTCAGCGGCACCGGCGTGCCCCGCACCCGGCGTATCCAGTCGGCGATGGATCGCGGGCTGCTCGTGCCAAAGCCCATGTTCTCGAGCATCGAGCCCGACGGCGTGCGTTGGGACGACGGCGAGTTCGTCGAGGCCGATGTGATCCTCTGGGCGACAGGCTTCCGCCCCGAACTTCGCCACCTCGCGCCGCTCAGGCTTCGGGAGAAGGAGGGTGGCGTCACGGTCGGCAACGGCTCGTCGTGGAAGGACCCGCGCATCTTCTTCGCCGGCTACGGCCCCCAGGCCTCGACGATCGGGGCCAACCGCGCAGGCCGCACGATCGCGCGCCAGGTCATGCGCCAACTCGCCGACTCCTGACCCCTCCCGCGCCCACCCGCTGAGGTCCGACTTGTGCAGCTTCGACGCGCTCAGGAACCTGCACTACTCGGATCTCATCCCGGAGCGGTAGCGTTCCCGCATGAAGCTCATGCTCCTCACGGCGGGGAGCCGCGGCGATGTCGAGCCATTCGGGGCACTGGCCCGCCACGCGGCATCCGCTGGTCACGAGGTCTTCCTGGGAGTCCCCGAGAACTCTGGCGTCGACCTGCCGCCCGTCGCGCGCGTGCCGCTCCATGTGGACTTCTCGCAGCTCATGGCCGAGCAGGGTGTCTCGGCGATCGCGGCCGCGCGGGCGTTCCGTTCGGTCATCCGTCCGGCGATGGGGCGGATGCTCAGTGCCGCCGTGCGGGCGATCCGCGACGTGCGCCCCGACGTCGTCGTCTACCACCCGAAGCTGCTCACGGCCGCTGCCGCGGCGGCCTCCGTCGGCGCCGTGCCGATCGTGGTCGAGACGGTGCCGAGCCTCACCCCGAGCCGGGAGTTCCCCATGCCCGGCACGGTGTCGCGCGACCTGGGCCCGCTCAACCGCATGACGTACCGCGTGGCGACCGCGGCCGCGGGCATGTTCCGCCGTGAGATCGCGGCCGCCCTGCGCCCGCTCGGTGGCCCCGCTGCATCCGCGCCGGTGGCGTCGCTTGTTCCCGTCAGCCCCGTGCTGCTGGAGCGGCCCGGCGACTGGCCGCCGACGACCACCATCACGGGCGCGTGGGTCACCCCGCCGAGTGAGACCGCGCTCGCCGACGACGTCGCCGCCTTCATGCGGGGTGGTCCATACCTCTACGCGGGCTTCGGGTCGATGGCCTCGGGGGATGCGGTCGCGCGCGCCCGTGCGGTGATCGACGCGGCCAGGACGCACGGGTTGCGGGTGCTGATGGCGACCGGATGGGGCGGGCTCACGCTTGCTTCAGCCGACGCGGGTGACGACGTGCTTGCCGTAGCTTCCGTGCCGCACACCCGGGTGTTGCCCGCGGCGGCAGTCGCCATCCACCACGGCGGTGCGGGAACGGCCCACGCGGTCGTGCGCGCGGGAGTGCCATCCGTCGTCGTGCCGTTCACGGGTGACCAACCGTTCTGGGCGCACCAGCTGCACGCGCGGGGCCTCGCCCCCGCGGCCATCCCGGCCCGGCGGGTCACTCCGGAGCGGCTTGCGCGGGCGATCGGGCTCGCGCTCGACCACCGTGACGCAGCCCGCTCGGCCGCGAAGGCGATGCGCCACGAGAACGGGGTGGCGCTCGCACTCGAGCGGATCGAGGCGACGCTCGCGCGCTGATTCCGAAGCATCCCGGGCGTCACGTCTGCGCCCTGAGCCTGCACAAACCGGCCATTCGGTGGCCGAAATGGCCGTTTCTGCAGGCTCGCGTTCGCCACCCGCTTCAGCGGGTGAGCGCGTACGCCGCAGCCGCCACGCCGACGCCGAGCACGAGGTTCAGCGCGACGGTGCCGAGGGAGGCCCACGGCCTGCCTTCGAGTGCCAGTTCGACGGTCTCGACCGCGAAGGTGCTGTAGGTCGTGAGCCCGCCCGCGAAGCCCGTGACAAGGGCAAGACGGATGCCCGGATCCAGGTCTCCTGCGAGGCCCAGCACCGCGCCGGCAACCGCCGAGCCGACGACGTTCACGAGCAGCACCGCCCAGGGTGGCGCGAGCAGCAGTGTCACGCCGTAGCGGAGGACCGCGCCGAGCCCGCCCGCCAGCACGACGGCTGCGACGATGCCGGGGGTCACCGTGCGCCCCCGCGGCGACCCAAGCGCAGGCCCAGGATCGCGGCGCCGAGCCCGAGGATCAGGGTCGCTGCGAGATAGGAGGCCGCGAGCATCCACTCGCCTTCCTTGCTCATGGCGACGAGCGACACGGCGACGGCCGAGAAGGTCGTGAAGGAGCCGAGCAGCCCGGGGCCGAGCCCCGCGCGAAGCCAGCCGGGTGCACCGAGCCAGGCGCGCCCGACGAGGAGTCCGAGCGCGAACGACCCGAGCACGTTCACGAGGAGGGTGGATGCCGCGAACTCGGCATCGCCATGTGGCAACGCGGTATCGATGCCGAGCCGCAGGGCGGCGCCGAGCATCCCGCCCACAGCGACGGCGACGAGCTCAGGCCATCCGACCCCCAAGGAACGCGAGGTGCCTGCCCGTGATGTCACGGGCCGAGACTACCGCTCCGCTCAGTCAACGACGGCGCGCAGCGCCTCCACCGCCATGTCGCGCAGCTCGTCCCGGGTCATGCCCGAGTCATCCGCGTCGACGTCCAGTTCAAGGAGCACGTCGTCCGCGCACACGCGGAGCTCGCCGCTCACATCGTTGTCGTCGTCGGTGACCCACCAGGCGCTGTTGCCGATGCCGTCGAGGGGGGTGACGACATCATCGCGATCGCTCGGCTCGATACACTCGACCGTCCCGCCCGCGAAGTCGCCCGCCTCCGAGTAGTCGAAGTCGATGTCCAGGTCGCCCTGCTGGGCCTCCCAGTCGCAGCCGCGCACGCTGCGTTCGACGCCGTCGTCGTCGGAGTTGTCGTTCTCCTGATCGGGGCCACGCAGCTCCGTTCCGAACACGTCGGCGAGATGCTCCGTCGTGAGCCCGTAGCAGTCGGTCTCGGCCGGCGCCGAGGCCTGAGGAGTCGAGTCGTCATTCTGGGCGGGCTCGTCTGGGCCGACCGTGGAGGTGCAGCCGGCGAGCAGCACCGCGAGGACTGCCGCACCGGCGAGAGAGAGGTGGCGCATCGTGGGTTCCTTTCGTCGCTCAAGTTGCCGATACCGTGCCACGCGGTCGTCGTCTTCGCTCCCAGTGGGCGCACACTCTCAGCGAGCCATAGGATTCGGGCGTGGGGAACAAGCGCAAGGTCTGGCTGTGGGCGGTGCTCGGCGTCGTCGTGCTCGCGCTCGCCTTCATCGCCGTGCTGCTCGTGCCGGTGCTCACCCACCAGGACCAGGGCAGTTCACGCCTCGTCGAGAGCGAGGAGGAGTGGCCGCTGGATGCCACGGCAGTGGGCGATGACGGCCGCACCCGCACGATCGACCTCCACCCGGCCGACGCCGGCGGCGACCTCGACACCTCCGCGCTGCGCGAGGGCGATCGGCTCGTCGTCAGCGGTTCGGGCTTCGACGCGGGCCGCGGCATCTACGTCGCCATCTGCAGGATTCCGGATGCCGGCGAGAAGCCGGGACCCTGCCTCGGCGGCGTGCCCTCCACCGAGGGGGAGGAGCAGGTCGAGGGCAGCGTGCAGTTCGCCCCCAGTAACTGGATCAACGACGACTGGGCCTGGCGGCTCTTCGGCGCCCGGGGCTACGACGACCGCGAGACCGGCACCTTCACCGCCTACCTCGAGGTGCCGTCACCCGTCGGGGAGGGCATCGACTGCCGCGTCGACGACTGCGCCGTCACAACCCGCAACGACCACACGGCGCTGAATGACCGAGTGCAGGACGTGTTCGTGCCGGTTGGGTTCGCGGAGTAGACGGGTTTCGATATGCTCCTTCGTCGCTACTCAACCCACGAGACCGCGGGTTGAGTAGCCGCGCCGACCCGCTGTCGTGGGTTGAGTAGGCCGCCAGGCCGTATCGAAACCTCTCGTTCAGCCGAGGAGTTGCACCCGTACCTCCGCCAGCGCGGCCTCAAGCTGCGCCGCAGTCCCCGCAGGCAGGACGTCACGGCTCGCCCGCGAGCGAAGCTCCACCCGTACGTCGTTCCGGAAGTCCGCCAGCACCTGCTCGACCTGCGCAAGCTCACGGCGGCTGGCAGCGCGGGCGTCGGGCTCCTCAGTACTTGGCGCCGGGTCGGCGGGGGACGCTGGCGGGGCGGCGGTTTCCGTCGGAGCGGGGTGAGCCGCAGCATCCGCTCTCTCTCGGGACTCGCTCGCGCCGCGCTTTGGCGTGCTCTCGCCCGCGACCGCCGCGAGGTCGGCGCGCAGCGTGCGCATGGCATCCGCGACGCTGGCCCGCACCTCGTCGGCGAGACTACGCACGGTCGTCGTGACACCGCGCTCGATCTCATCGAGTTCGGCCTGGCGGGCGGCGAGCTCGGCGATGCCGGCATCCGTGATCGAGTAGACGGTCTTGCGGCCGTCGGCCTCGCGGCTGACGAGTCCCTCCTCGCCGAGTTTCGACAGGCGAGGGTAGATCGTGCCCGCGCTCGGGATGTAGGTGCCGCCGAAGCGGTCGCTGAGCGCCTGCATGAGCTCGTAGCCGTGCATGGGCCGCTCCGAGAGCAGGCTCAGCAGGTAGAGGCGCAGGTGGCCGTGGCCGAAGACGGGGGTCACGGTGCTGCCACCGCGTGATGCACAGTGACGTCGCCCGTCACCGAGTTGACGCTGAACTCGAGCCACTTGCCCGAGAGCTCGCCGAAGCTTCCGTTGTAGGTGCCGTGCACGATCGAGACGCTGGAATCGTTGAGCTGCACGCGACCGGATGCCGTGGAGATTTTGTACGACGCCGCGACGCCCGGCGCGAGCCGCATCGACACGTCGCCCGACACGGTGTTGACCTTGACGCGATCCGGGGTGCCCTGCAGGTCGAGGAAGACGTCGCCCGAGACGCTGTCGTGCGAGACGCGGGAGATCGTGCCGCTC
Source organism: Salinibacterium sp. (assembly GCA_015234465.1). Lineage (GTDB taxonomy): Bacteria > Actinomycetota > Actinomycetes > Actinomycetales > Microbacteriaceae > Homoserinimonas. The sequence goes on from JADGNA010000008.1 coordinate 1,175,824, forward strand.
GCCATGAGCTCGCCGCTGACCGTGTTGGCCGAGATGTCGCCCGTGTGCTCGCGCACGGCGATCTCGCCCGACACCGAGTTGAGGTCGAGCTCGCCGATCACGCGGTCGATCACGACCTCGCCCGACACGGTGCTGATGCGCGCGACGGCGTCCTTGCCCGTCTTGCGGCTGAAGTCGAGGCCGCTGATAAGGGCGCTCGCCGTGACGACGCCGAACTTGAGGGCGATCGAGCGGGGGACCATGATGCTCACCTCGGCGGTCGCCTCGTTCTTGAAGAAGGAGAACACCTGCAGGAAGTTGTCCCAGGCGAGCTGAGGGTGGTCGATCTCGAGCACGCCCTCGTCGAGGGAGACCTTGAGCGGCTTGCCGGAGACGGAGTGCACCTCGACCCGCGCGCCCGGCTCGTCGTGCGCCACGATGTCGACCTGGCCGCCGATGAGGCCGACCTTCAGGGTGTGGATGCTGTCGAAGTCGATGGTCTTCGGGCCTTCCAGCATCCATTTTTCGCGGGCCATGGTGTCTCCTCGAGTCGAGTTATATCGCGTCTGCAGAAGTCACGCTATATCGCGTTTAGTGCGAGCGCAACACGAAACTCTTGACATTGACGTTGCGTCAAGCTCTACCGTCGTCGACATGGATTGGTCGATACAGCAGGTCGCCTCGCTCGCGGGCACCACCAGCCGCACCCTCCGGCACTACGCCGACATCGGGCTGCTCAAGCCGAGCCGCGTCGGCAGCAATGGGTACCGCTACTACGACGCGGCCGCCCTCACCCGCCTGCAGCGCATCCTGCTGCTGCGCGAACTGGGGCTCGGGCTGCCCGCGATCGCCGAGGTGCTGGAGCGCGAGACATCCGCCCCCACCGCCCTCGCGACCCACCTGCAACTGCTGCGCGAAGAGCAGCAGCGCCTCGACCGGCAGATCGCCGCAGTCGAGAAGACCATCACGAAACTCAACGAAGGAGAGGCACTCATGGCTGACGAGATGTTCGACGGATTCGACCACACGCAATACAAGGAGGAGGTCTCGCAGCGCTGGGGCGCCGAGGCATACGCATCCGGCGACCGCTGGTGGAAGACGCTGACGGATGCCGACAGGGCGGCATTCATGCAACAGCAGAAGCAGATCCAGGCCGACTACGCCGCCGCGCTCGCGGCGGGCGAGCCGGCCGATGGCGACGTTGCGCAGGAGATCACCGCGAGGCAGGTCGAGTGGATCGCGATCGGCTGGCAGGGCCGCCCCGTCACGGCGGAGGCGATCCGCGGCCTCGGGCAGATGTACGTCGACGACCCGCGCTTCGGCGCGAACTACGGCGGCCCGGATGGTGCGGCCTACGTGCGCGACGCGATGGCCGTGTATGCGGATCGCATGTGATGCCTGAAGTGGCGTGGGTGTCGAGAAGTGGCGCCAAGGCTTGACTGGTTGGGGTCACTTCCCGACACTCAGTGAGGGTCGCGAACCGGCGGGCGCGCGGCTCCCGCGGTGCGCCTACGGCAGCGGGTAGTACACGACCGCGAGGCTCGGGAGGCGGCCGTAGCCGTCTCGTGCGACCGTCTCCAGGGTCGCGATCGCGGTCCAGGCGGTGATCGCCGCGAGGGCCAGCGCGAGGGCGAGGGCGGATGCGATCATGACGGCGCTCCTAGGGGTGTCGGGCTGGTGGGGCTCGGGTCGATGACTGGCGCCGCCCCGTCGGCGATGCGCTCGGCGAGCACGGCGGTGTTCGGGATGCCGCCGGTGTCGACGGATGCCTCGGCCTGAGGTTCCGCGGAGGCGGGCCTCGTGGCATCCGCCCGCCGTTCCGGCACGGTGAGGAGCGGGATCGTGACGCCGACCATGGGCCCGATGAGGAGCGCGAAGGCGAGCGTGCCGAAGCCGACGACGCCGCCGAGCAGCCAGCCGATGAGCAGTACGCTGCCCTCGAGGCCTGTGCGCACCGCCCAGATGGGCCACCCGGTGCGGGCGTGGATGCCGGTCATGAGCCCGTCACGCGGGCCGGGGCCGAAGCGCGCCCCGATGTAGAGGCCGGTCGCGAGGGCGAGGAGGCACAGGCCGCCCGCAAAGAGGAGCACCTGCGCCCACAGCTGCTCGGGTGTCGCGATCACGAGCAGGCCGACGTCGGCGGAGGGGCCGACGAGTAGGGCGTTGAGCACGGTGCCGATGCCGGGCTTCTGGCGGATCGGGATCCAGAGCAGGAGCACGACGCCCGAGATGAGCACCGTCACGAGGCCGAACTGGATGCCCGTCTGGCCGGAGGTGCCCTGCGAGAGCACGTCCCACGGCGTCGCCCCGAGCCCGGCCCGCAGCATCATCGCGATGGCGATGCCGTAGAAGAAGAGGCCGAGGAGCAGCTGGACGATGCGGCGAGTCATACCGATATCCAATTGGCCGGGTGGCCTTAACTCAAGAGGCCAATATGCGTATCGTGGACCTATGGCATCCCTGACGGCACGCGCTTTGGCCTCACTTCTCGGCGATTGGCGCTCTTCGAGCATGCCAGCGTATGCCTCGCTCGCCGACCGCATCCGCCTGCTCATGCTCGATGGCCGCATCGTCTCGGGCACCCGTCTACCCGCCGAGCGCGACCTCGCGCAGCATCTCGGCGTCAGCCGCACGACCGTGACGGCCGCGTACTCCGACGTGCGCGAGGCGGGCTACTTGGAGAGCGTGCGGGGCTCGGGCAGCATCGCCCGCCTCCCCGGGCGCGGCCCGCTCATGTCGGAGCAGGGCGAGACGGCGCTCTTCGATTTCACCAAAGCGGCCATGCCGGCGATCTCCGGGATTGCGGATGCTGCGTCCCGCGCGATCGAGGACCTGCCCCACTATCTCGGCGAGCACGGCTACGACCTCATCGGCATCCCGCCGCTGCGGGAGGCGATCGCCGAGCAGTACCGCAGGCGCGGGCTCGCGACATCCGCAGACCAGATCATGGTGACGATCGGGGCGCAGCATGCGATCGCGCTGCTGGCCCGCACCCTGATCGGGAGGGGTGACAGTGCCGTGATCGAGGTTCCCACCTACCCGCACGCCTTCGAGGCGATGCGGGGTGCGGGGGCGCGAATCCTGCCGGTGAGCGTCACTGTGGAGGACGGATGGGATGAGCCGGCCCTCGAGCAGGCGATCCGCCGCAGCAGCCCCGCGATGGGCTACCTCATGCCGGACTTCCACAACCCCACGGGCCGCACGATGTCGCCCGAGCAGCGGGAGCGGGTCGCCCGCCTTGCCGCGCAGCATGGCACGCAACTGCTCATCGACGAGACCATGGCCGAGCTCGTGATCGACGACATCGAGCCCGTCGCCCCATTCGCGAGCTTCGGTGATGCCGTGACGGTCGGTTCGGTCGGCAAGACGGTGTGGGGTGGCATCCGCATCGGCTGGATCCGCGCTGAGGCACCACTCATCCAGCGGCTGTTCCGCAACCGGCACGCTGGCGACCTCGGCACCCCCATCATCGAGCAGCTCGTCGTGCTGCACCTGCTCGCCGACTACGAGCGCATCCTCGAGACCCGGCGGCGCCAACTGCGCACGGGCCGTGACCATCTCGTCGGGCTGCTGCGTTCGCGGTTCCCGCAGTGGTCGGTTCCGGATGTCGCGGGCGGCCTCACCACATGGGTCAACCTCGGCGCACCCGTGAGTTCACAGCTGACCCTCGCCGCCCGCGCGGAGGGTCTGCTCATCACGGCGGGCCCGCGCTTCGGCATCGATGGCGCCTTCGAAAGGCACCTGCGCATCCCCTTCGGCTACACGCCGGAGGAGATGGATGCCGCGGTCGACGCGCTAGACCGCGCGTGGCGCTCGCTCGCGCACGGTGCGCCCGCGCCGGCGGACGAACTGTCGGTCGTGGTGTAGCGCGGCGAGCGGGCTGCCCGCCACGTCCAGTGCCGCGACGGCCGTCGTCTAGCCGTCAGCGCTACAGTTTCCGTCCCGCGCGCCAGCAATCGCTGTGGCGCGGGGTGAAAGTGTGTAGCGGTCGTCGTGTAGCGCTCAACGCCCGCGCGGCCCCGTCGGGTCGTCCTCGGCGGTCGACGTCGCCACCGGCCCGCCAGGCACGAGTAGCTTCGGCATGAAGAAGTGCACGAGCGGCCCGATGAGCAGGGCGAAGGCGAGGGTTCCGAGGCCGACGTTGCCACCGAGCATCCACCCGATCGCCAGCACGACCGCCTCGATGCCCGTGCGGACGACCCAGATGGGCCAGCCCGTGACGCGGTGCAGGCCTGTCATGAGCCCGTCGCGCGGGCCGGGGCCGAAGCGCGCCCCGATGTAGAGGCCCGTCGCGAATCCGTTGAGCACGAGCCCCACGGCGAAGTACCCGATGCGCACCCACAGCTCGTCGGGCGCGGGGAACAGCCACAGGCCCAGCTCGATGAACGGCCCGACGAGGAGTGCGTTGGCGACCGTGCCGATGCCCGGCTTCTGGCGTAGCGGGACCCACAGGAGGAGGAGCGCGACGCTGATGATGACCGTGAACATCCCGAAGGGAAGGCCGAAGACGTTCACGAGGCCCTGCGTGAAGACATCCCACGGCGGCACACCCACGGCGGCGCGGAGCATGAGGGAGAGGCTGAGTCCGAAGAGCAGCAGTCCCACTGCGAGCTGGAGCACGCGGCGGAGCATGCTGGTTCTGAAAGGCACACCCCATTGTGCGCACATGTCAGCGAGTGGCGGCGCAGACCTGAAATACTGAATGTCCGTCGCCACCCAGGGAGAGTGCCCGTGCACCTGCTTTCCGTCTTCAGCCTGCGTAATCGGGCCCTGATCGCCCTCGTCACGATCGTGGTGGGCATCTTCGGCACGATCTCGCTGACGAGCCTCAAGCAGGAACTGATCCCGTCGATCTCCTTCCCGCAGCTCGCCGTCATCACCGCCTACCCCGGCGCGGCGCCCGAGGTCGTGAACGAAGACGTCAGCACCCCCATCGAGACCGCGATCCAGGGGGTCGCCGGCCTTGAGGGCACGACCGCGACATCCCGCACCAACATCTCGATCATCTCGGCATCCTTCGAGTACGGCACAGACCTGGCGACGGCGGAGCAGAAGGTCACGCAGGCGATCAACCGCATCTCCTCGACCCTGCCGGAAGACATCGACCCGCAGGTCATCTCGGGTTCGGTCGACGACCTGCCCGTCATCCAGATCGCCGTGACGAGTGACCTGGATGTGCGCGACCTCAGCGTCGCGCTCGAGGCCTCGACCCTGACCGACATCCAGGCCCTGGAGGGCGTGCGCGAGGCGAGCCTGCTCGGCACGGTCGGCCAGCGCGTCACCATCACTCCCGACCGGGCGGCGCTCGCCGCGGCCGGGGCCAGCAACGCCGACATCACGGATGCGCTCGAGGCCAACGGCACGCTTCTTCCGGCCGGCGAGATCACGGAAGACGAGTCGACGCTCTCGGTGCAGGCCGGCTCCCGCATCAACTCGGTCGACCAGATCTCCGCACTGCCCCTCTCCGGGGTGCTCGACACCGCCGGCGCAGCCCTGACGATCGCCGACGTCGCGGATGTCGCGATCACCGACAACCCCGTCGAGGGCATCTCCCGCGTCAACGGCGAACCGGCGCTCACGATCGCCGTCACGAAGACGCCAGCGGGCAACACGGTCGCGGTCTCGGAGGCCGTGCAGGAGGCCATCCCCGCACTCGAGGAGGCGATCGGCGAGGGCACCGAGTTCACGGTGGTCTTCGACCAGGCGCCGTTCATCCAGCAGTCGATCGAGAGCCTCACGACGGAGGGTCTCCTCGGCCTGATCTTCGCCGTCATCGTGATCCTCGTCTTCCTGATGTCGATCAGGTCGACCCTCGTCACCGCGATCTCGATCCCGGCATCCGTGCTGATCACCTTCATCGGCATGCAGGCCTCTGGCTACACGCTCAACATCATCACGCTCGGCGCCCTCACGATCTCGATCGGTCGCGTCGTCGACGACTCGATTGTCGTGATCGAGAACATCAAGCGGCACATCGGCCTTGGCGAGGGCAAGCTCGAGGCGATCCAGACGGCCGTCAAGGAGGTCGCCGTGGCGGTGACCTCGGCGACCGTCACGACGGTTGCGGTGTTCCTCCCGCTCGCGCTTGTCGGCGACATCACGGGTGAGCTGTTCCGGCCCTTCGCGCTCACGGTGACGATCGCGCTCGCCGCGTCGCTCTTCGTCTCGCTCACGATCGTGCCGGTGCTCGCGTACTGGTTCCTCGGCAACGAGAGCGAGGCGGCCCGCCGCGAGCGCAAGGAGCGCAAGAAGGCGGCGAAGTCGGGCGCTGCGTCGACGGATGCTGCGCCGGCGGATGCCGCACCCGCCGTCGAGTACGTCGACACCAGTACGGCGGCGCTCCAGGCCCTCAACCCGGGCACCCCCGTGCCGTCGCGCCGCGCCCGGCGCGAGGCGGCGGCCGCGCAGGCCGAGGAGCGCGAGAAGCCCTCGCGGCTGCAGAAGGCCTACCTTCCGGTCATCCACTACACGCTGAAGCGCCCCGCGATCACACTCGGTGCGGCCGTGCTGGTGCTGCTGCTGACGGTCGCGATGCTGCCCTTCATGAAGACCAACTTCATCGGTGACAGCGGCCAGAACACCCTCACGGTCACGCAGACCCTCCCGCTCGGCGCGAGCCTGGAGGCACAGGATGACGCGGCCACCGCGGTTGAGGATGCCCTGCGCGGCGTCGACGGCGTCGAGACGGTGCAGCTCTCGCTCGGCTCCTCCGGTGGTTCGATCATGGCCGCGTTCGGCGGTGGCGGCGACGCGACCTTCTCGATCACGACCGATACGGATGCCGACCAGGAGCGCGTGCAGTCCGACGTGCGGGCGGCCATCGCGGAGCTCGGCGAGGTCGGCGAGGTCTCACTCGCGACGGCCGGCTCCGGCTTCGCATCGACCGACATCGACATCGACATCGAGGCGCCCGGCCGAGACGCGCTCGAGGAGGCGGCCCAGGCCGTGCTCGAGGAGGTGCGCGGCCTGGATGTCACGGCTGAGGCCAGCAGCAACCTGTCGGTCTCGCAGCCCTACATCGGCGTCATCGTCGACCGAGAGGCGGCCGCCGCGATCGGCCTCAGCGAGATCGCGGTGGGTGGGATCGTGTCGCAGGCGATGCTTCCGCGTTCCGTCGGCACCGTCGTGATCGACGACAAGTCGCTCTCGATCTACATCGAGAACGAGACGGCGCCCGAGACGCTGGCCGACCTGCAGGCGTTCCGCATCCCGAGCGCGGGTGGCCTCGTGCGGCTCGACTCGATCGCCTCCGTCGAGGAGGTTGAGGGCCCCGCGAGCGTCACGACCATCAAGGGCGTCCGCTCCGCGACCGTGAGCGTCACCCCCAACGGTGACGACGTGGGAACCGCCTCGGCCGAGATCCAGGCTGCGGTGGACGCGCTCGACCTGCCCGCCGGCGCGGAGGCGGAGCTCGGCGGCGTCACGGCACAGCAGGGCGACGCCTTCCGGCAGCTTGGCATTGCGCTGCTCGTCGCCATCCTGATCGTCTACGTCGTCATGGTCGCGACCTTCAAGAGCCTGCGGCAGCCGCTGCTGCTGCTCGTGTCGGTGCCGTTCGCGGCGACTGGCGCGATCGCGCTGCAGGTCGCAACGGGCATCCCGCTCGGCGTGCCGTCGCTCATCGGCGTGCTCATGCTCATCGGCATCGTCGTCACGAACGCCATCGTGCTGGTCGACCTCGTCAACCAGTACCGGGTCAAGGGCATGACGGCCTACGACGCGGTCGTGAAGGGCTCGAGTCGACGACTCCGCCCGATCCTCATGACCGCACTCGCGACGATCTTCGCCCTGCTCCCGCTCGGCATCGGCCTCACGGGTCACGGCGGATTCATCTCGCAGCCCCTCGCGATCGTCGTGATCGGCGGGCTCGTCTCGTCGACGCTGCTCACGCTCGTCGTGCTGCCGTCGCTCTACTACCTCGTCGAAGGTGCGAAGGAGCGCCGCGAGCAGAAGCGCGCCGAGGCGAAGCTGGTCGCGGAGGGCGACACGAGGGAACTCCCCACCTCGTAGCTTTCAGAGGTCCGGAAGGGACACGCACGATCCGCGGGCGTGCACCCTTCCGGAATCAGGAGAGCGCGTCGCGCAGGAAGTCCACGATCTCCTCGCGCAACGGCGTCGGTCCGCTCGTGCCGAGCAGCGCGATCGAGTGGGCGATGCCCGGCACCTCGACGAGCGTGACGGGCGCACCCGCCTCGGTGAGCGCATCCGCGAGTGAGTGCGCGTGCCCGATCGGGATGTACTCGTCGATCGAGTGGGCGATGAAGAAGGGCGGATCGGTCTGGTCGGCATGCGACTGGGGGGATGCCTCGGCGGCGACGGCGCAGGAACGGTAGCTCGGGCATCCGAGGTATTCGAGCTGCGTGCGGTCGAAACCCTCGGGCAGTGCGCCGAGCTCGAGCCCCGCACGCGTCAGGTCGGTGGGGGCGCTGAGTTCGACGACGGCGGCGACGCGCGACCCGATGTCCCAGGCACCGGAACCCGACGTGCCGAGCAGCGACACGAGGTTGCCGCCGGCCGAGCCGCCGACGGCGCCGATGAGTGCCGGGTCGTAGCCGTAGGCCGCGACCTGCGCGGGCTGGCGCACCCACTCGACGGCGGCGCGCACGTCATTGATGGCGGCGGGGTACGGATGCTGCGGCGCAAGCCGGTAGTTCAGGTTGAAGACGACGAAGCCCTCCGAGGCGAGCCATTCGCAGGTGCTGCGCCACCAGGTGGAGGCCTTGTCGCCCTCGCGCCAACTGCCGCCGTGCACGAGTACGAGCGCGCGGCGGGGGCCGTTGTTGATCGTGCTGGCCGTGACATCCGCCAGGTGGCAGACATCGAGGAGCTGCATGCCGCCGTCGCCCGCGGGGTAGGGCACGTCGGCCGCGACCGTCACGTCGGCGTAGATGGGGACCGTGTCGATGACGGATGCCGGTGCGAGCGCGGCGTCTGCGGCAGGAGTGCACGCCGCGAGGCCGAGCATGGCGGGCACCATGAGCGCCGCGCTGAGCGCGGTCGTGTGGCGTGCGCGCCGTCGGGTTCGGTGCATCGTGCGGATACTCTACGTGACGCGCGAGCGCTCGCCGCACACCCGTTCGGGGCGCAGGCTCACTGCGCCAGCATGACCGCCACGGGTGTGAGGATCGCGAGGATGATGCCATTGGCCGCGAGCAGCACGAGGGCCGCGTAGCGCATGTCTGCGGTGGGGGTTCCCTCGCGGCGGTTGTCGTCGGCCATGGCGGCGGCGAGGGCGATGCGGGGAGGCGAGGCCCCGACGGCGGGCCCGACGGCGGCATTCTGCGCGCCGAGCGCGACGATGGGCGAGGCATCGAGGGCGGTCGCGACGTGGGCGACGCCCGCCGAGAACATCGAGGCGACGGCCGTGTTGGAGGTCGTCGCGTAGCCACCGATGAAGCCGAGCAGTGGCACGACGAAGAGGAAGCCCGGCCCGAGCATCGCGGCGCCATCCGACAGTGCGGCGGCCATGCCGTTCGCGGCGAGCAGCGCACCGAAGGTGATGAAGAGCACCGTCACGAACCAGAGCGGCCAGAAGGTGCGCATCCCCTTGCCGAATCCGACACGGGTGGTTGCCCGGTCGAGGCCGAGCAGCAGGGGAGTGACCGCCGCCGTGATGACGAGCCACAGCGCGGGGCTCGCGAGCACACCGGATGCCGCGCCCAAGGGCACGAACGAGGTCAGCGCGGTCATGCTCAGCAGCCCCGTGACGAGCACCCCGTAGGGGAGGAGTGAGCGGGCCGTCGCGCGGTCCATGCGGGGGAACCGTCCGCCGCCGACGCGCGCGCAGAGCAGGAGCCAGAGGGCGCCGGCGAGTGCGCTGAGCACTCCACCAAGGGGAACGCTCACCCACAGGTTGGTCGCCGTGAGCACGATCCACATGATCGCGACCATCGCGAGGAGTTCGCCAGATCGGCGCGCGGCCGCGCGCCATCCGGAGCCGACGATCGCGACCGCGGCGCCCATCACGAGCAGCACGGGGAGGCTGAAGATCGCGGCCCACGTGCCGACATCGCGGAGGCTCTCCCCGCCGAGCCCGGCCGAGACGAGCAGGCCTGGGCCGAGCGAACCCCACGGCGAGATGACCATGCCGAGGAGCGCGATCGTGGCCGCCTTCGTCGCCGAGAGGCCCAACTGGATGAGGAGCGGAACCGCAATCACGATGCCGATGCCCCAGCCGATGAGCGACTCGCCGAGAGGCGCGATCGCGAGGCCGATGAGCAGCACCGAGCGGTCATGGTCCCGTGCCGCCGCCCGCAACCACGAGCCGATGCGGGTCTGCGCCCCCGCGACCGCGAGGGTCTCGTTGAGCAACACGCCGCCGAGGATGATGAGCGACACGGCAACCAGCACGGGCACGAGCCGGTCGAGGCCGGAGGCAAGGGCATCCGTCGTCACGGGGAACCGGAACGACAGCACGAGGGTCACCGCGAGGGCGCCGAGCACGACCGGGATCGGCTTGAGTCGGAAGGCCAGCAGGGTCGCGACAAGCGCGATGGGCAGCGCCGCGAGGGCGACGTCGATGGGGGAGATGGTGCGTGCCTTGTCTTCGAGAGGGTGGAGCCAACCTCAAGGCTATCCTCGCTTTCTCAGCCTCGCTCCTGTACCGTAGGTTGGTCGGCTCTAGACAGCGCGAGTTCTCGCGTATGGGTTTGTAAGTCTTTCGGGCCGGTTTCCACACACCATCTACTCCATGGTGTCCTCGGAAAAATCACGTATGTGAACGGTCCTGGCCAAAGATTGCCCGGGTTTCCTCAGTAGTGCAGCTAAAGGTGCTGTGCCCTGCCATGCATTTAGTACAACCCGGAAAGCACCATGCCCAATTCAAAGAAATTCTCTGCGCCCCGCACCGGCGGCGCCAAGTTCGGCGCCCGCAGCGCATCCGGCGCCAAGTCCGGCAGCCGCAGCCCGGGACACCGCGGTTACAAGGCTGACGCCCCCGCCGCCGCACCCAAGAAGCGGTGGACAGCGGATGATCGTGCCGCCCGCACCGGCGACCGCCGCCCTGCTGGCGACCGCCGTCCCGACTGGACTCCCCGGGAGGAGCGCCCCACGACGGGCCGCGCACCCTACGGTGACCGCGCCCAGCGCACCGAGCGCCCCTCCTATGGCCGCACAGAGCGTCCCAGCTACAACGACCGCCCGGCTCGTGGCGAGCGTCCCGCGTACAACCGCGGCGAGAACCGCAGCGAGCGTCCCTCGTACGGTGACCGTCCGGCTCGCGCTGAGCGCCCGTCGTACGGCGATCGCCCGCAGCGCACCGAGCGTCCGTCCTATGGCGAGCGCACCGAGCGCCCGTCGTACGGTGACCGTCCGCAGCGTGGGTCCTACGACCGCCCGCAGCGCAGTTCGGATGACCGCCCCAAGCGTTCCTTCGACGACCGCGCGCCCCGCCGCGACTTCGACGACCGCGCGCCGCGCAGCGAGCGTCCCTCCTACGGCGACCGCCCGAGCCGTGGCGAGCGCCCCGCATACAACCGTGGCGAGAACCGCACCGAGCGTCCGTCCTATGGTGATCGTCCGGCCCGCGCCGAGCGCCCGTCGTACGGCGATCGCCCGCAGCGCAGCTTCGATGACCGCCCCAAGCGCTCGTTCGACGACCGCGGGCCGCGTCGTGACTTCGACGACCGCGCCCCCCGTCGTGACTTCGCTGATCGCGCGCCGCGCCGCTCCTACGACGAGCGCCCGCCGCGTCGCGACAGCGACCTCTACCCGAAGCGCGAGACCCGCTCCTTCACCCCGCATGACGACGTCGTGCTCGAGAAGCTCGAGGCGAAGGTCATGACCGCTGGAGAGGTCGAGGGCAAGACCTTCGGCGATCTCGGTGTCGGCGACAACATCACGCGCCAGCTCGCGGCGATGGGTGCCGAGGCTCCGTTCCCCATCCAGGCGGCGACGATCCCCGACGTTCTTGCGGGCAAGGATGTGCTCGGCCGCGGCAAGACCGGCTCCGGCAAGACGATCGCGTTCGGCGTTCCTGTCGTCGAGCGTCTCATGGAGAACAACGGTGGCAAGGGTCGCAAGCCGGGCCGCAAGCCCCGCGCGCTCATCCTCGCCCCCACCCGTGAGCTCGCGATGCAGATCGACCGCACGGTGCAGCCCATCGCGCGCAGCGTCGGCCTCTTCACGACCACGATCGTGGGCGGCGTGCCGCAGCACAAGCAGGTCATGTCGCTCCAGCGCGGCGTCGACATCGTCATCGCGACCCCCGGTCGTGTGGAGGACCTCGTCGACCAGGGCCGTCTCGACCTCAGCGAGGTCAAGGTCACTGTTCTCGACGAGGCCGACCACATGTGCGACCTCGGCTTCCTCGAGCCCGTGCAGCGCATCCTGCGCGAGACGATGGATGGCGGCCAGAAGCTCCTCTTCTCGGCAACGCTCGACAAGGGCGTTGCGCAGCTGGTCAACGAGTTCCTCGTCGACCCGGCCGTGCACGAGGTCGCTGGCGAAGACCAGGCCTCGAGCACGATCGACCACAAGGTGCTCCTCATCGAGCAGCGCGACAAGCGTGCCGTCATCGAGCAGCTCGCCGGCGGCGAGGGCAAGAAGCTCGTCTTCGCCCGCACCCGCGCCTTCGCCGAGGAACTCGCCGACATGCTCGAGGACGCCGGCATCCCCGCGACCTCGCTCCACGGTGACCTCAACCAGGGCCGCCGCACGCGCAATCTGCAGCTGCTCACGAGCGGTCGCGTGAACGTGCTGGTGGCGACGGATGTCGCGGCCCGCGGCATCCACGTCGACGACATCTCGCTCGTGATCCAGGCCGACGCGCCCGACGAGTACAAGACGTACCTGCACCGCGCCGGCCGCACCGGTCGTGCCGGCAAGGTCGGAACGGTCGTCACGCTGACGACCCGCAACCGCCAGCGCCGCATCGATGAGCTGCTCGGCCGCGCCGAGATCGACGCGTCGATGCACCACGTCGCCCCGGGCGACGAGCTGCTCGACCAGCTCGCCAGGCTGTAACGGACCGCGGTTTCGATACGCTCGCTACTCACCCCGCGGGTTGAGTAAGCCCGCTAGGGCTGTATCGAAACCTCACACCGAAGGCGCTCCATCCGCGAGGGTGGGGCGCCTTTGTCGTCTAGCTCAACCGCCGCCACCTTTCTCCCGCGATGACGAACCCCTCGCCCCGTGTCGTCCGGGTGAACTCTGGGTGACGCAACATATGAGCACTTGTCCGTGTCGGTGGCCTGCGTTAGCGTCGCCTTGTCCCCCACTCGGGGAACCCCCATACGGGGGAGTGAGCTTGCGCGTCCCACCGTCGTGACGCGCGTGACTTGGAGACGCATACCCATGCAGAAGCCCGCCGATTCGGCCCCCACGCATCGCTCAGCACGGAGGGGCCGGCTCGCGGCCCTCGCATCCGCCAGTGCTCTCACGCTCCTCTTCTCCGGCCTGGGCGCGACGAGCGCCGTCGCCGCCGAGGTCACGCACTCGATCGCCGACGTGCAGGGTGCGGGGGCGAGCAGCCCACTCGTCGGCCAGACCGTCACGGTCGAGGGGGTCGTCACGGCCGACTATCGCGGGGCATCCGGCTACCGCGGAATGGTCATCCAGACGCAGGGCTCCGGCGGGGCGACGGATGCCACGCCCGGCGTCTCCGACGGTATCTTCGTCTTCCTCTCCAACGCGAACCCGGCGGTCGCGATCGGCGACCTCGTGCGGGTGACGGGCCCGGTCAGCGAGTACTTCGGGCTCACCCAGGTCAGCGCGACCTCGGCCGCCGCGACCGAGCTCGTCGAGGCGGGCGTCGGCGTGCCAGAGGCGACGCCGCTGCCCGACACGGTCGTCGGTGACGCCCGCGAGGCCTATGAGAGCCAGCTCGTCGCGCCGACGGGCGACTACCTCGTCAGCTCGAGCCACCAGCTCTACAACTACGGCACGCTCTGGCTCAACGTTGGCGACCTCGCCGTCAAGAGCACCGAGACGACGGATGCCGGCCCCGACGCAGACGCGATCGCCGCCGCCAACAGGGCCAACCGCCTCCTGCTCGACGATGGCTACAGCATCCAGGTGAGCAACAACGCCCACCCCGGTGACCAGCCCTACTTCACGGCTGGCGAGGTCGTGCGTAATGGCGACACCGTGAACTTCGGGCAGCCGTTCATCCTCTCCTACGGCTTCGACGACTGGCGCCTCCAGCCGACGACGCCGCTGACCGACGCCAGCCCGGCCGAGGCGAAGCCGACCTTCACGAGCACGAACCCGCGGCCCGCCGAGGCGCCCGCGGTGGGCGGCGACTTCCAGGTCGGCAGCTTCAATGTCTACAACTACTTCACGACGCTGCGCTCCGAGAACTCGGATGCCCGTGGCGCGAACACGGCCGAAGCCTTCGAGATCCAGAAGGGCAAGATCGTCGCGGCGATCAGCGGGCTCGGCGCCGAGGTCGTCGCACTGCAGGAGATCGAGAACTCGGTCAAGCTGGGCGAGCCGCTCGATGAGGCACTCGCCGACCTGGTCGACGGGCTGAACGCCGCTGCCGGCGCGGGAACGTGGGACTACGTGCGCACACCCGCCGAGCTTGCGGACCCTGCGATCACCGATTTCATCTCCAACGCGATCATCTACCAGCCGGCGGCGGTCACGCCGGTCGGTGACTCCTTCACCGACCTCGACCCCGTCTGGGACATCTCCCGCAAGCCGATCTCGCAGACCTTCGAGTCGGTCGACACCGGCAAGGTCTTCACGGTCATCGCGAACCACTTCAAGTCGAAGGGCGGCGACGGTGAGGAGCCCGCCGATGGGCAGGGCCAGTTCAATGCGGAGCGCGTTGCGATGTCTGAGCGTCTCGCGGCGATCGTCGACGGCATCGCTGCCGACCCGGAGAAGTCCGAGGACGTCTTCCTGATCGGCGACTTCAACGCCTACTCGGAAGAAGACCCCATCCAGGTGCTCACGAGTGCCGGCTATGTCGACCTCGTCGCAGCGCGCACCGTCGGGCAGTACACCTATACCTTCGATGGCGAACTCGGCTCGCTCGACCACATCCTCGCCACCCCGTCGCTCGCTGAGTATGTGACAGGCGCGGGCGTCTGGTCGATCAACTCCCCCGAGTGGTCCGACCGCGGCTACTCCTTCGGCGCTGCCGAGGCAGGCACGGTCTATCGCTCGAGCGACCACGACCCCATCGTCGTGGGCGTCAGCGCTGAGCTCGCCCCCGTCGAGATCGACATCCTCTCGATCAGCGACTTCCACGGTCGACTTGGAGCGGCGGCCCAGCTGGGCGGCATGGTCAACGCCTACCGCGCGCAGAACCCCAACACCTCCTTTGTGAGCGGCGGCGACAACATCGGTGCCTCGACCTTCGATTCCTTCATCCAGCAGGACCAGCCGACGATCGATGTGCTGGGCGAGATCGGGCTCGACGTGAGTGCCCTCGGCAACCACGAGTTCGACCAGGGTCGCGCCGACGTCGACGACCGGGTGCTCCCCGCGGTCGACTGGCCCTACCTCGCGGCGAACCTCTACGACACCGCGACGGGCGAGCCCGCCTACGAGGAATTCTTCGTGCAGGAGTTCGACGGCGTGCGTGTCGGCTACATCGGCGCCATGACGGAGGACCTGCCGGAGCTCGTGAGCCCGAGCGGCATCGACACCCTCGAGGTGCGCCCCATCATCAGTGAGGTCAACCGGGTCGCCGGCGAGCTCACGGATGGTGATGAGGGCAACGGTGAGGCAGATGTGCTCGTGCTCCTTGTGCACGAGGGTGCGGCTTCGGCCGACCTCGCCGCGTCGACGGATGACTCGGACTTCGGTCAGATCGTCACCGACCTCAGCCCCGAGGTCGACGCCATCGTTGCAGGCCACACGCACCTCGTCTACGACCACGAGGTGCAGGTCGAGGGCATGGAGCGCCCGCGTCTCGTCGTAGGCTCCGGCCAGTACGGCGAGAACTTCGGCCACTTCGACCTGACGGTCGACCCGGAGACGGGCGAGATCATCGAGTTCAGCGCCGAGGTGCTGCCGCTCACCGGCTTCGAGCCCGACCCCGAGGTTGCGGCGATCGTCGCCGAGGCCGAGGCCATCGCCGACGAACTCGGCTCGGTCAGCGTGGGGCAGATCGAGGAGTCGCTGACCCGCGCGGTGCAGTCGACCGGGTCCGAGAACCGGGGCGGCGAGTCCACCCTCGGCAACTTCGTCGCCGACGTGCAGCTGTGGGCCGCGAGCGAACTGGGTGCCGAGATCGCCTTCATGAACCCGGGCGGCCTGCGCGCCGACCTCGTCTACGAGTCGAGCGGCGAAGGCGACCCCGACGGCAACGTCACCTACGCGGAGGCCGCCGCCGTGCAGCCCTTCGCCAACACCCTGACGACGCTGACCCTCACGGGGGAGCAGATCGAAGCGGTGCTCGAGGAGCAGTGGCAGCCGGAGGGCGCGGCGCGTCCATTCCTCAAGCTGGGCGTCTCCGCGGGGCTCGTCTACACCTACGACCCCACGGCGGCGCAGGGTGAGCGCATCACGTCCATCACCCTCAACGGTGAGCCGCTCGATCCGGCTGCCAGCTACCGGGTCGTGGCGAACTCCTTCCTCGCGGCGGGCGGCGACAACTTCGCCACCCTCGCCGAGGGCACCGACACGGCCGACTCGGGTCGCATCGACCTGCAGGCGATGGTCGACTACTTCGAGCAGAACCAGCTCGTCGGGGTCGACTACGAGCAGCGCGCCATCGGCGTCACCTTCTCCGCCCCCGGCCCCTACGCGGCCGGCGCTCAGGTCACCCTCGACCTGAGCTCCCTGATCTTCAGCCAGGGTGGGCCCGCGGATGCCACGGTCGAGGTGTCGCTCGACGGTGAGGTGCTCGCCACCGCTCCCATCGACCCGACGATCGTCGACACGACCGACGAGCAGGGCAGGGCATCCGTCACCATCACGATCCCGGCCGGACTCTCGGGAGCCCAGTCGCTCGTGGTGTCGGTGCCGCAGACCGGCACGAGCATCGCGGTGCCGATCGAGATCGCGGACGACCCCGCCGAGGAGGCCGTCGAGTCGCTCAAGGAGCCCCGCATCACGGGTGCTGTGCGAGTCGGCAAGACGGTCAGCGTCAACGAGGGTCGCTGGAGCGTGCCCGGTGTCGAGTTCAGCTACCAGTGGAACCGCGACGGCGAGCCCATCCAGGGCGCGACGAGTGAGCGCTACCGGATCGTGGCGGCGGATGCCGGCAGTGACCTGAGCGTCACCGTCACGGCCAGCGCGGAGGGCTACAGCGACGGCTCGGCCACATCGGGTGAGCGCGAGGTGAAGCCCGCACCGCGCGGCATCTTCGGTGCCATCGCGGCAGCGATCGAAGACGCCCTCGCCGAGCTCGCCGACCTCCTGGAGTGGCTCTTCGGCTGACCCGCACGGGTTGAGTGGCGCAGCGTATCGAAACCGCATGGCGGGTTGAGTGGCGCAGCGTATCGAAACCGCATGGCGGGTTGAGTAGCGCAGCGTATCGAAACCCAGCCGCCAAAGTACCCGGCAGTGGCCGGTCTCCCCCCCCCCCCCCCCCCCCGGGCCCCCCCCCCCCCCCCCCCCGGGCCCCCCCCCCCCCCCCCCCGCCCCCCCTCTCCCCCCCCCCCCCCGGGGGGGTGGCGGCGCCCCCCCC
>JADGNA010000009.1 GCA_015234465.1 Salinibacterium sp.
GGGTGGTACTTGCCGATCTCCTCGATCACGCGACCGTCGCGCTTGGTGCGCGAGTCGGCGACGACGATGCGGTAGTAGGGTGCCCGGATCTTGCCCAGGCGCTTCAAACGAATCTTTACAGCCACAATTCTCCTGTGTTTCTAGATATGGGAGCGAACTGACAGCCGTGAGCGTGGGGGCACACTCGGCCAGAAAGGTCTAATGGATCCCGGCGCCGTCTGATTAGAGGGTCGGATGACGCGGGCTCAACGCTCTATTCTGCCAGAGATTCGCGGACACTGCGCACCGCGGGCGCCAACGCTTCCGCCGACGTGCCTGCGGGTGCCCTGGAGACGTCAGCTGGCGGCGGTCCCGCGCCGCGCGTTGTGGGCGTCCCTCCATTCGAGCCAGTCCTTCACGACATCGATGTCGTAGTGCGGCCCGGAGAGGCCGACCGTGAACAGGGTCGCGCCGAGCTCAACCAGCTCGTCCGCGGCATCCGCACCCGTAGACCCACCACTCGTGCCGATCGGCCGCCGCTTGACCTCCGTCGAGATCTCGATCTCGCTCGTGTCGCGGCCCACGTCCCTGCCATGTTGCGCGAGGATGCCGAGCTTGCGTTCGAGGGTCGGGGCATCCGAGAAACTGTGCCAGATGTTCGCGTGCTCGGCGACGATGCGAAGCGTCTTCTTCTCCCCGCCGCCCCCGATGAGGATCGGGATGCGCCGTGTAGGACGGGGATTGAGTTCCTCCCACCGGGCCCGGATGACGGGCAGGTCACGAGCGAGCGCCGCAAGCCGCGTGCCCGGAGTGCCGAAGTCGTAGCCGTATTCGTCATAGTCCCGCTGGAACCACCCGGCACCCGTGCCGAAGATGAAGCGACCCTCACCCCCCTTGGCGCTGATGTGGTCGATCGTGCGGGCCATGTCGGCCTGCAGGTTCGGGTTGCGATAGCTGTTGCAGTTGACGAGTGCACCGATCTCGACCCGATTCGTCTGCTCAGCGAGTGCCGCGAGCATCGTCCAGGATTCGAAGTGGAGCCCGTCGGGCTCGCCCGAGAGCGGGAAGAAGTGGTCCCAGTTGAAGAGGATGTCGACCCCCAGCTCCTCGAGTTCCGCAGCGGCGTCGCGGATTCGCTCGTAGGGGGCGTGCTGTGGCGCGAGCTGGACGCCGATGCGGATGGGTCGTGTGCTTGTCATGTGTCCAGACTATGCAGCGCGAGCGCTTCACGTGGCGTTCACGCCGCGGCCACCCGCACGCAGTCGCGCAGACGCACGCAGTACCGAGGCTCGGAGCATGAGAATCGCGCTCGTCGCCGAAACCTTCCTTCCCCACATGAACGGCGTGACGCACTCGCTCCTGCGGGTGATCGATCATCTCGCCGCCCGCGGCGATGACGTGCTCGTGCTCGCACCCCACGACAGTGAGTTGCCGCAGGAACTCTCGGGCTTCGACGTCGAGGGCCTGCCCGCGCTCGCGCTGCCGAGGTACCGCAATGTGCGCATCGCGACCGTGACCGTCGCACGCGTTGCCAAGTCACTGCGACGCTTCCGCCCCGATGTCGTGCACCTCGCCTCGCCATTCGTGCTCGGCCTGCAGGCGGTCATCGCAGCCGAGCAGCTCGGCATCCCAACCGTCGCTGTCTACCAGACGGATGTCCCTGCCTACGCCGCTCGCTACGGCTTCCCCGGTGCCGAGCCGCTGCTTTGGCGGCAGGTACAGCGCATCCACCAGCGCGCCACACTCACCTTGGCCCCCTCCAGCTACGCGGAACAGCAACTCGAGGAACACCGCGTCGTCCGGGTGCGGCGGTGGGGACGAGGCGTCGACACAGATCGATTCACGCCCGCACGACGCGACGAGGCTTGGCGCCGCAGCGTGGCGCCGAACGGCGAGCGGATCGTCGGCTACGTCGGGCGACTTGCCTCAGAGAAGCAGGTAGAAGACCTGCGTGTACTCATCACTCTTCCCCACACCAAGCTCGTGATCGTCGGAGCAGGTCCGCTGCGCGCACGCCTGGAGGCCCTCATGCCGACGGCGCACTTCACGGGATTCCTTGGCGGGAACCGCCTCGCAACGGCACTCGCAAGCCTGGATGTCTTCGTGCATCCGGGAGAGCTGGAGACCTTCTGCCAGACCATCCAGGAAGCCATGGCGAGCGGGGTGCCCGTGGTCGCAACCGGCCGCGGCGGACCTGTCGACCTCGTCGACTCAAGCCGCAACGGATGGCTCTATGCACCGGGCAACCTGCACGAGCTGCGCGCCCGCGTGGCCGACCTGGTGGGCGACGATGCGAAGCGTCGGGCCTTCGCCGAAGTGGGACGGGCGAGCGTGCTGCCGCGGACCTGGACCTCGCTGTGCGAAGAGCTCATGGCCCACTACAGCGAGTCGCTCGAACTCCACCGTCGGCGTCCCGCTGGCGGCTGGGCTGTCACCACAGGACGCTCCCCGGTCACGAGGTGAGGGCAGCGGGCTCAGCCGGTCACGGTCATGCCGGAGAGGATGCGTCCGGCCAGCTGCTCGTCTCCCGTCACCCGCACGCGCTGCGGGTCCGCGGGCCGGCGCCCACCTGCCAGCACGATGAATGACTCAGCGTCGAAATCGATGCGCACATCAGGCTGCTCGGGCAAGGTGGGCAGGACACTGCCGCGACCGTCCTCCCCCACGCCGACCGCGAGTGGTGGCAGCCCATCGAGTGCGAAGACCACCGTCGTCCCGGGCGTCGCCTTCCCCCGCTTCGCAACGACGAAGCCCAGGCTCTCCGCGAAGTACCGCACCGTGTGCTCGGCCGGCGGGGTGTCGAAACCGCCGGGCAGGCCGACCGCACGCCGGATGTCCTGCTCGTGCATCCACACGTCGAGAGGGCGGTTGCGCAGCAGGGTGCGCCAGTCCCACGAGAGGCCGGGCACACCAAGCACAGGCTTGGCTGAAGCATCCCTCGGCGGATCTGCCTCGAGCGCGGCGAACCGAGCGTCGGCCGACTCGCGGATCTCCCGGATGATGTCTGCCGGCGCGTGATCCCGTCGCGCAACGACGCCGCGCTCCGTGTAGTCACCCGTCGGTGCCGTCAGGTGCGGGAGATCGCCGAGTTCCACGGTCGGCTCAGGCTCCCCGGCCAACACCGACTCCAGGTGTGCGACGTGTGACGCGACCGCCTTGACGTCCCAGCCGGGCAGGTCCGTCGGGGTCGACCAGGCGCCATTCGGTAGCTGCTCAAGCAAGGCAAGGAAGTCGTCGATGGCCCGCCGACCGACCGCGATGTATCCAGCGAGGAGCTCCTGATCAGTCATGGAGCCACACTAGAGCAACGCTCAGCGACCCCCGAGCATCTTCTGCAGTGCGGCCAGCTCTTCCTCGCTCGGCATCCCATCCGCCTTGCCTCCGCCGAGCCCGAAGCCCGACCCGGCAGGAGCGTTCGACGCCGGCTTGCCAGCGGCCAGCGCCTTCTCCTCGGCCGCACGCTTCGCGGGGTTGCCCGAGCGAGACTTCTTCTGCGGCGCCTTGCCCTTCTTCTTGCCGCCACCGAAACCAGCGCCGGGAATGGGACCCATGCCCGGAATCTGCGGCACGCCACCCTTCGCCACGGTCTTCATCATCTTGGCGGCCTGCTCGAAGCGCTGCACGAGGCCGTTGACGTCCGTCACGGTCGTGCCAGAACCGCGCGCGATGCGCAGGCGACGCGAGCCGTTGAGGAGCTTGGGGTTGCGGCGCTCGGCGGGCGTCATCGACTGGATGATCGCCTCCGTGCGGGTCAGCTCAGACTCGTCGAAGTTCTCGAGCTGCTCCTTCATGCCGCGCGCGCCCGGCAGCATGCCCAGCAGGCCCTTCATGGAGCCCATCTTCTTCAGCTGCTGCATCTGCGAGAGGAAGTCCTCGAGCGTGAAGCTGTCGGTCGCGAACTTCTCCGCAACCTTCTTCGCCTCCTCCTCGTCGAAAGTCTTCTGCGCCTGCTCGATGAGCGTGAGGATGTCACCGAGGTCGAGGATCCGGCTCGCCATGCGCTCGGGGTGGAAGGGCTCGAACTCCTCGAGCCGCTCGCCCGTGCTCGCGAAGATGATGGGACGGCCGGTGACGGATGCGACCGAGAGGGCAGCGCCACCACGGGCATCGCCATCGAGCTTCGTCAACACGACACCCGTGAAGTCGACACCCTCCTGGAACGCCTTCGCCGTGGCGACGGCATCTTGACCGATCATGGCGTCGATGACGAAGAGCACCTCGTCGGGGTCAACGGCCTTGCGGATGTCTGCGGCCTGCTTCATCATCTCGGCGTCGACGCCGAGACGCCCGGCCGTGTCGACGATGACGACATCGTGCACCTTGTCGTTGGCGTACTTGATCGCGTCCTTCGCAACCTTCACCGGGTTGCCGACGCCGTTGCCGGACTCCGGCGCGAAGACGTGCACGCCCGCCTGCTTTCCGACGACCTGGAGCTGCGTGACGGCGTTGGGACGCTGGAGGTCAGCCGCGACGAGGAGCGGGGTGTGGCCCTCCCCTGCCAGCCACTTTGCCAGCTTGCCCGCGAGCGTCGTCTTACCGGCACCCTGCAGACCCGCGAGCATGATGACCGTCGGGCCGGACTTGGCGAACTGGAGGCGACGCTGCTCTCCACCGAGGATCGTCACGAGCTCGTCGTTGACGACCTTGACGACCTGCTGCGCCGGGTTGAGTGCCTTGTTCACCTCGTCGCCGAGGGCGCGCTCGCGCACGGCAGAGGTGAACTGCTTGACGACATCGAGCGCGACATCCGCCTCGAGCAGGGCGCGACGGATCTCGCGGACGGTGCCGTCGACATCCGCCGGGCTCAGCTTGCCCTTGTTGCGGAGGTTCTTGAAGGTATCCGCGAGGCGGTCGGTGAGGTTTCCAAAAGTGGCCATGATGCCTACTAGTTTAACTGCCATGGACATGTCGCCGCTGATCGTTCCCATCGATGGGGTTTCGCCCACCGTCGCCGACACCGCCTGGGTCGCTCCCAACGCGACACTCATCGGGCGCGTGACGCTCCACGAGCAGTCGAGCGTCTTCTACGGGACAGTGCTTCGGGCCGATGTAGACACCATCACGCTCGGCGCCGGCAGCAACCTCCAGGACAACGTGACGGTGCACTGCGACGCCGGCGTTCCCGCGTCGATCGGTGCTGGCGTCAGCGTTGGTCATGCCGCGATGCTGCACGGATGCACGATTGAGGACGACTGCCTCATCGGTATGAGCGCGACCGTGCTCAACGGAGCGGTCGTCGGCAAGGGCTCGCTGGTCGCAGCGGGCGCCGTCGTGCTCGAGGGAACCGTGATTCCGCCCGGCTCGCTCGTCGCGGGGGTACCTGCCAAGGTTCGCCGCGAGCTGAGCGTCGACGAGCAGGCCGGTCTCCGCGAGAACGGCGTGCGATACGTCGGGTATAAGGAGCTCCACCGCGAGGCTCTCGGCGGCTGAACCCCTGGCGCTACTGCTGAGCACGGCGCGGCAAGCCCGCTGCGCCTGGCGCTTCGGCGCCGTCACGACCAGGCGTCTCTTCCAGCTGTTGACGCCCTGGCTCTGTGAACCGGGGGCGCTACGGCGCATGTGTCCCGGTGGGTGGGGTCGGGTTAACGGGAAATGGCCACCCCGGTGGGGTGGCCA
>JADGNA010000010.1 GCA_015234465.1 Salinibacterium sp.
GCACGAGGGCGCGCTCGGCGAGGAAGCCGTGCCCGATCTCGCGACGCTTCGGCGAACCAACGCGGCCGGTCTCACCGGTCGAGTAGGGCGGGAAGTTGTAGTGGTGCATGTAGCGCTTCTTGGTGACCGGGCTCAGCGAGTCGATCTGCTGCTCCATCTTGAGCATGTTGAGCGTCGTGACGCCCATGATCTGCGTCTCGCCGCGCTGGAAGATCGCGGAGCCGTGCACGCGCGGGATGACCTGCACCTCGGCGTCGAGCGGACGGATGTCGGCGAGGCCGCGGCCGTCCATGCGCACGCCCTCGGTGAGGATGCGGTCGCGCACGATCTTCTTGGTGACCGACTTGTAGGCGGCAGACACCTGGCCGTTGGCCTCGGCGGGGAGCTCCCCTGCCTCAACCTTGGCGGCGACGGCCTGCTTGACCTCGGCCTTGAGCGCGTCATCCGCGTCCTGGCGCTCGACCTTGCCGGCGATCTGGTAGATCGAGGCGAGGCGCTCCTGCGCGAGCTCGGCGACCGCGTCGTAGGTGGCCTGGTCGTAGGCGGTGAAGACCGGGTAGTCCTGGATCTCCTTGGCCGACTGCGCGGCCAGCTCGGACTGTGCCTTGACGAGCTGCATGAGGAACGGCTTGGCCGCCTCGAGGCCCTGTGCCACGACGGTCTCGTCGGGCTTGATGGCACCGCCCTGAATGAGGTTCCACGAACCCTCCGTGGCCTCGGCCTCGACCATCATGATTGCGATGTCTTCGTTGCCCTGCGCGTCGACGACGCGACGGCCGGCGACCGTGAGGTCGAAGACGGCACCCTCGAGCTGCTCAACGGTCGGGAATGCAACCCACTGCCCGTCGATGAGCGCGAGACGGATGCCACCGATCGGGCCGCTGAAGGGCAGGCCCGAGATCTGCGTCGACGCCGAAGCGGCGTTGATCGCGAGGGCGTCGTAGAACTCGCCAGGAGCGATGCTCAGGACGGTGATGACGATCTGCACCTCGTTGCGGAGGCCGTCGACGAAGGACGGGCGCAGCGGCCGGTCGATCAGGCGGCAGACGAGGATGGCCTCGGTCGAGGGGCGACCCTCGCGGCGGAAGAACGAGCCGGGAATCTTGCCCGCGGCGTAGGAACGCTCTTCGACATCGACCGTGAGCGGGAAGAAGTCAAAGCCTTCGCGCGGCTGCTTGCCGGCGCTCGTCGCGCTCAGCAGCATGGTGTCTTCATCGAGGTATGCAGCAACGGCACCCTGTGCCTGCTGCGCGAGACGACCGGTCTCGAAGCGGATGGTGCGCTTGCCGAACTTGCCGTTGTCGAGAACGGCCTCGGCGAACTTGATCTCTGGACCCTCCATTAAGGGCTTCTCCTTTGTTTTACGTCGCCCCCCGTGTGGGCGCGACTCATACATCGGAGCAGGAGCGGGCAGTCAGGGGCACACGCGTTTGCGCGGGCGCCGGGCTCTGGCCAACAGTAGAAAACCACCGTGCCCCTGTGCGGGAAACGGGAACTCACCACCGGTGACCAGCCTCGTGCCGGCCTGCTCCGTTTGTTTTCTTGCTCTGGTCGCATGACTGCAACCTTGGGGAGTCTATCAGCGACTCCCTCAAGGGGACAGGGGCGCGCGGTATCCCTCTTAATCACATGAGCATCACAGGACGGACACGCGAGCCGCGCCTACCGTGGAGGCATGATGGCCACACCGACACTTGAAGACATCACCGAACTGGCCGACCGTCGCTCGATTGCGAGCGTCATGATCTCGATGCCGACGTCTCCTGTCGCCTCGGAGGTCGAACGGTTGCGCCTCGACTACAAGAACTCGGTCCGCGAGGCCGAGCGGCAACTTGAGGCCGCCGGGGTGGGCACGGATGCCCGCGCCGCCGTGCGCCGCAACCTCGACGATGTCGTCGAGGGTGATTTCTGGACCCATCTCGCCCAGGGCGCCGTCGTCTTCGCGTCGCCGGACTTCGCCCGCGAGTACAGGGTGCGCACGGCCGTCCCCGCACGAGTCGCGGTCGCCGACCGCTTCGACGTCGGCCCCATCCTGCGCTCCATCGCGCTCGCGCGCACGGGCTACGTGCTCGCGATCACGGAGGGTTCAGTGCGCCTCGCCTCCATCTCCGCGGACACCGGCCCGACCGAGGTACCACTCGAGCTGCCCGATGACCTCGGCAGCGTGCTGGAGCACGCCGAGAACGACGGGGGCGCCGACAGGCAGCGGGCCAAGGGGGCGATGGGCGACAAGATCGAACTCCGCAAGTACTGCCGCATCGTGCAGGACGCCGTGACGCGCACGATCGATGGGCGCGCGCCCCGCCTGGTCTTGGCCGCGAGCAACGAGCTCGCGACCGCATACCGGGAGGCCAACACCTACCCGCGCCTGCTTGCGGAGGGCATCGACTCGAACCCGTCATCCCTCAGCCTGCAGGACCTCGACACGGCGGCACGAGAGGTGCTCGTGAACGACTACGAGCGCTCGCTCGCCACCTGGCGTGAGACTTTCGGCACGCGGCTGAACCACGGCCGCGCGAGCGTCGACCTGCAGGAGATCGCACGAGCCGCCACCGTCGGCGCCGTCGAGGAACTGCTCTTCGACATGGCCGACGGCACCCAGGGGCTCATCACCGAGGACGGCAAGGTCAGCGACCCGCCCCTGACGGAGGCTTCGACCTTCGGGATCTTCGATGAGATCGCCATGCGCGTCATCCGCACGGGCGGCACGGTGCACGCGGTGCGCCGAAGCGACCTGCCGGGGTCAACGGGAATCGCCGCCATGCTGCGCTTCGAGCAGGAGGGCGTGAACGCCTGAGCGTCGATGCGCCCGTCAGCCGGGCTGGAATCCACCCAGCCCGGCTGCCGCGTTCGCGAAGCCCCATGGGTCGTCATTCGCGCCCGCGCGGTCGCTCGTCTCGACCCTGCTCGCGAGCTGACGTGCGGCCCGCTCGATGCGGGCCGCGAGTTCGCCGCCGGCATCCGAGCCCCAGTCGTCCGTCGCCGCGAAGACACCGGTCGCGACCGGTTCGGCGCGCAGGTAGGCGAAGATGGGGCGCATGGCGTGCTCGATCACAAGCGAGTGGCGCGGCGTGCCGGCCGTGGCCCCCAGCAGCACGGGCATCCGTTCCAGGGACGCAGGGTCGATCACATCGAAAAACGACTTGAAGAGCCCGCTGTAGGAGGCGCTGAAGACGGGGCTGACGGCAATGAGGCCGTCTGCGCCCGTGACGGCGTCGATCGTGGCCTCGAGCGCCGGTGAGGCGAAGCCCGTGAGCATCATGCTCGTGAGGTCCCGCGCGTGGTCGCGCAGCTCGACGGTCGTGAGATCGACCTCGATGCTGCGCTCCCCCAGCGCTTCGACGGTCGCCTTGGCGAGCCGGTCCGCGAGCATGCGCGTCGACGAGGGCTGACTGAGCCCGCCGGAGACGACGGCGAGACGGCGTGTGGCGGTCATGAGGCGACCTCCGCCTTCTCTGCGGCGGCCTGAACCGCGGCCTCTGCCTTGCGAGCATCGTGAGTCGGGGCATCCGGAACCTCGGCGGGACGGTTCTTGGCGAACTCCTCGCGCAGCACCGGCACGACCTCGCCGCCCAGGATGTCGAGCTGCTCGAGCACGGTCTTGAGAGGAAGGCCAGCGTGGTCCATGAGCCAGAGCTGGCGCTGGTAGTCGCCCACGTAGTCGCGGAAGCCCAGCGTGCGGTCGATGACCTCCTGGGGGCTGCCGACCGTGAGCGGCGTCTGAGAGGTGAACTCCTCGAGGCTCGGGCCGTGGCCATAGACGGGCGCGTTGTCGAAGTAGGGGCGGAACTCCTTGACGGCGTCCTGCGAGTTCTTGCGCATGAAGACCTGCCCGCCGAGGCCGACGATCGCCTGCGCGGCCGTGCCGTGGCCGTGGTGCTCGAAGCGCTGGCGGTAGAAGTTCACCATCTTCGCCGTGTGCGAGCCGGGCCAGAAGATGTGGTTCGCGAAGAAGCCATCACCGTAATACGCCGCCTGCTCGGCGATCTCAGGACTGCGGATGCTGCCGTGCCAGACGAAGGGCGGCACGCCGTCGAGCGGGCGCGGCGTGGACTGGAAGCCCTGCAGCGGGGTGCGGAACTGGCCGCTCCAGTCGACGAAGTCCTCGCGCCAGAGGCGACGCAGGAGGGCGTATTTCTCGAGCGCGAGCGGGATGCCCTGGCGGATGTCCTCGCCGAACCACGGGTAGACGGGGCCCGTGTTCCCGCGGCCGAGCGTGAGGTCCATGCGCCCGTCCGAGAGGTGCTGGAGCATCGCGTAGTCCTCCGCGAGCCGCACGGGGTCGTTGGTCGTGATGAGCGTCGTGGCGGTCGAGAGGACGAGCCTCTCGGTCTTCGCCGCAAGCCAGCTGTTGATCGCGACGGGGCTCGACGGGAAGAACGGCGGGTTGTGGTGCTCCCCCATCGCGAAGACGTCGAGGCCCACTGCTTCGGCGTGCTGCGCGATGGTCACGATGTCCTTGATGCGCGAGGCATCCGTGGGCGTGTGGCCCGTCGTCGGGTCGGTCGTGATGTCGCCGACGCTGAAGATGCCGAACTGCATCTGCCCCATATCCTGCTCCTTGCTTCGATACGTTTGTATGTATCGAAGCAAACGCGCGGATGCCCCAGATATTCCCACCTCGCGAACCTTCTCAATGACAGGGGCGGGTGCGAGTATCGGGGCATGCGCTGCTCCGTCGTGCCCCCGTACCTCCTCGCCCGTATCGCGAAGAGCGATGACCCGCGCTACGCGGCCGCCTCGGAATCCGCGCGCCGTTCACTCCTGGTCGACGAACCCGTGCGCCGCCAGCGCTGCGAGGTGCCCGCCTCGGCCGACGCGCAGGCACCCGCTCCCGGCATGCACGGCATCGCGGCACCGCGCCGCACCATCTACGACGCCGAGCGCACCACGACGCTGCCGGGCCGCATCGTGCGTGAGGAAGGCGACCCACCGAGCGGTGATGCCGCCGTCGACGAGGCGCACTCTGGCCTCGGACACACGCACCGGATGTTCCTTGACGCCTTCGGGCGCGCATCCATCGACGGCCACAACATGCGACTCGACGCCGTCGTGCACTACGGCGATCGCTACGACAACGCCTTCTGGGACGGCAGTCGCATGGTCTTCGGCGATGGCGACGGGCAGGTCTTCGAGAGCTTCTCGCGCTCGCTGACCGTGATCGGCCACGAGCTCGCACACGGGGTCACGCAGCACGCGGCGGGGCTCGAGTACCAGGGCCAGAGCGGAGCGCTCGCCGAGTCGATCTCCGACGTCTTCGGCGCGCTCGTCGAGCAGTACGCGCTCGGCCAGCGCAGCGACGAGGCAAGCTGGCTCATCGGCGCCGGCCTCTTCACCCCGCTCGTGCAGGGCCGCGCCCTGCGGTCGATGCTCGAGCCGGGCACCGCCTTCGACGACGACGTCATCGGCCGCGACCCGCAACCCGCGCACATGCGGGACTACATCGTCACGAACGAAGACAACGGCGGGGTGCACCTCAACTCGGGGATCCCCAACCGCGCATTCGCGCTCGCCGCCATCGCAATCGGCGGCAACGCCTGGGAGCGCGCCGGCCAGGTCTGGTACGACACCCTCACCTCGGGGCGACTCAGCCGCACCGTCACATTCACGGTGTTCGCGGCTGCGACCGTGGAGGCCGCGGGCGCGCGCTACGGAGCGGACTCCCCCGAGACCCGAGCGGTGCGGGAAGGCTGGGATGCCGTGGGGGTGCCCCTGTGAACAACCACGAGGTCAAGCTCACCATTGTGCGGAGCGGGGGCTTCGCCGGACTCAGCCGACAATGGAGCGCCGTCATCGACCCGCAGGAACCGGAATGGGAGGAACTGCTCACCCGCATCCCGCGCGACGATGTCGCAAGCGACACCGGCCAGCGTGATCGTTTCGTCTACCTGGTGACCTGCGAGCCACCCACGGCCGAGCGCCCCTACTGGCAGTGCGAGGTGCCGGAAGGCCAGTTCACAGGGCCGTGGCAGGATCTGCTCGAGCGAGTGCGCGCCGCGGGGGACAGCGACGGAGACGAGAAACGGGCCGCCACCCGAAGGTGACGGCCCGTCCAAGAAGATCGCGGTGTCATCGGAGACTCCCGAAGGGAGACCGACTCGCGACTCCGTAGGTTATCGACGCAGACCGAGGCGCTCGATGAGCGAGCGGTAACGGTTGATGTCGATGTCCTGCAGGTAGCCGAGGAGTCGACGACGCTGGCCGACCAGGAGGAGCAGGCCACGACGCGAGTGGTGGTCGTGCTTGTGCTCCTTGAGGTGCTCCGTGAGGTCCTTGATGCGCTGCGTCAGCATTGCAACCTGGACCTCGGGGGAACCCGTGTCGCCCGGGTGGGTCGCGTACTCTTCGATGATCGCCTTCTTGACGTCTGATTCAAGAGCCATAGATGGGATCCCCTTCCTCTCGTTGCGCGGTGCCGGTCACAGGATGTGCCAGCTCTCTTTATCCGCGGCCGTTCTAACGGCAACTGCGCAAGTCTACCACCGGTCCCTGCCGTCCGCGCCCCAGCGTGCACGGATCGCGCGCGCATAGCGTTGGCCGGGTGAGCAGGAGAGAACCCATTTACACGACGGCCATCACGGCGGGGCGCGCCCTGTTCTCCGCCCTTCGGCTGAAGCCGCTCGTGACGGGCGCGCAGAACCTCCCGGACACCGGCGGCGCGGTCATCGCCATGACCCACTTCGGCTACCTCGACTTTGCCCTCGTCGAGTGGGCGACCTGGCGCCACAACAGGCGGCGCATCCGGTTCATGGCCAAGAAGTCCGTGTTCTCGAAGCCCGTCGTCGGCTGGCTCATGCGCGGGATGCGACACATCCCCGTCGACATGGAGGCGGGCGCCGAGGCCTACGCCGATGCCGTCGCGGCGCTGCGTCGGGGCGAACTGATCGGCGTGTTCCCCGAGGCCGGGGTCAGTGCATCGTTCACGGTGCGGGAGCTGAAGACGGGCGCCGTGCGCCTCGCGGCCGAGGCCGGGGTTCCCCTCGTGCCCGTTGCCGTCTGGGGTGGTCAGCGCCTGCTGACGAAGAACCGCCGCATCCGCACAAGCGAGCGCTTCGGCGCTCCCGTGTCGTTCGCCATCGGGCGGGCGATGCATCCCACGACGACGGATGACCCGAAGACCGGCACCGAGGCGCTGCGGGAGGAGCTGCGGCGGCTCGTCACCGAGGCGCAGGATGGCTACCCCGAGTCGGGCGAGGGGCAGTGGTGGCAGCCGCGTGAAGGCGGTGGCACGGCCCCCACGCCGGAAGAGGCCGCCCGCGCGGATGCCGAACGCGACCACCGGCGCCGGCTCGAACGCGAGTCGCGCGAGGGGTGACCTTGGCTGCGCTCAGCCGAGGCTGTCGACGCGGATGACGGGAGAGACGGCCGACACGGGTTCGCGAGCGGGCCCGCGCTCGGCGCGCAGGTGCCGCACCGCGCCGGCGATGATGAGACCCTGCCCCGCGATGTAGGTGAGCATGACGATGAAGCCCGGCTGCCACAGCTCGACGCTCGGCATGAAGCGGGCTACCGCGAGCACGGTGTCGGAGAAGAGGAACAGGAAGCCGCCGAGCCCCACCGGCACGATCGCGCGCGTCGCCGACACCGCCATGAGCCCGAGGACGATCCCATACGCGGCGAGCGGCCAGACGAGCCAGCCGACGTGCGGTGCCAGGAGCGCGACGAGCGCGATCCACCAGCCGACATAGGCGAGCGAGACGAGCGGCAGCCTCCGAACCGTGAGGTGGCGCACGATGAGGAGCACGTAGAAGACGTGGGCCGCCAGGAACCCGCAGAGCCCAGCCAGGAACCAAGCCTCGCCGGGAAGCATGAGGGCGACATCGCCCACCCACGACAGTGCGATCGCCGCCGCACCGAGCAGGATGACGGACCGCCGCGCTCCGGCAGCGTTGAGGAGGAACGCGAGGAGCAGGAGCGGCATGAGGAGGGGTTTTGTCACGGCGACGAGCGCTGTGGCATCCGCTCCCCCCGCGACAGCGGCGAGCGCCGCCAGGTGCACGGCACCGACGACGGCATAGGGCGCGAAAGCGAGCAGAACGCGGTTCCGCGGGGCGATCTTCATGCCCGAAGCGTAGCGCCGTCGGGACGAGTGGCGCGCCCCTGGCTCGGGGTGGCGCATCCGCAGTAGCGTGAACGCATCATGACCCAGCGAAGCCGCGACGCATCCACCCCTGCAGGCCGCGCCCTCATCACGGGCGCGACCGCCGGGCTGGGCCTCGAGTTCGCCCAGCAGCTGGCCGCGAGCGGCCACGACCTCGTGCTCGTCGCCCGCGACGCGGCTCGGCTTGACGAGACGGCCGACGCGCTCGCCCGCGCGCACGGCGTGCACGTCGAGGTGCTGCCCGCCGACCTCTCCGTGCGCGAGCAGGTGGACCGTGTCGCGGAACGCCTCGCAGACGAGGCCTCCCCCATCTCGATGCTCGTCAACAACGCGGGATTCGGCCTCACGCGACCCTTCCACGCCAACGACATCGAGGAGGAGCAGAAGCATCTCGACGTGCTTGTGACCGCCCCGCTTCGACTCGCCCACGCGGCCCTCCAGAGCATGCGGGCGCGGCATGAGGGCACCATCATCACGGTCGCCAGCGTCGCTGCATACTCGCCGCGGGGCAGCTACGGGGCCGCCAAGTCGTGGGTGCTGAGCTTCACCCGCTGGGCCAACCTCGAATACCGCCGCGACGGCGTCACCGTCTCGGCCGTCGCCCCCGGGTTCGTGCGCACCGAGTTCCATGAACGGATGCGCGTGCGCACCGACACCATCCCCTCGCCCCTGTGGCTGCACCCGCCCCGTGTCGTGCGGGCAGCCCTCGCCGGGGCGCGCCGCGGCCGCGCCGTCGTCGTGCCGAGCACGCGCTACAAGCTCATCGTGGCGGCGTCACGGCTTCTGCCCGATCGCCTCGTGGCGGCGGGCGCGCTCAAGCCGCGCCGCTGAGGAACGCGGCTTCGCTCACGCGCCAGAGAGGATCCGCGCCAGGACGAGGGCGACGATCACGAAGGCGACAGACGCAGCACACACGAGGATCCACAGCTGTCGGGTGAGGCGTGCAGCCAGGACCTCGGCACGCGCCCGCGTGAAGGTGGCGGTGTCTGCCGGGTCGACGCATCCGGCAGTCGCCTCGCGCGCCCACGTCGCGGGCCTCGACGCGGCCTGCACGAGTTCGGCGAGGCGCTCGTCCGTGAGCGTTCGTGGCTGACGCTGGATCCACCTCGAGAGTGCCCTGGCATCCACGACCGCCACATCGAGCGGGCGCTCCGTCATCGTGACGGCGCCCGCATCGATTACGGCCAGCACGCCCGTGACGCGCACCTCGCCCCCAGCCTCCTCCATGAGGCAGCGCTCGACGGCCCCAACGGAGTGCCGAGCACGGCGCAGCTCAGGCAGGGGATGCCCCGCAACACGGAGGCCGAGCGCCGACACCACGACCTCCTCCCCCGCCGCATACAGTGCGTGAACCGCGAAGACCCCGCCAGGGCCGACGACGACGTGGTCAACCGGCTTGCCCTCGAAGCTGGCCGACACCGAATGCAGCACGAGGGAGGAATGCAGCCCCGAGAGGCTGCGGCACACCTCGAACTCGCCGGCCGCGGCCCAGAACCACGAGCGGCTCTCGACGCTCAGGGGGCTACGCCCGACCAGACGCGCGAGCCAGCCGCGAGGCGCAACCGCCGACTGTGCCTGGAGGAAACTCCGGATGGCACTGGGGTCGGCACGCACGGCAGCCGCTGTGTCGTCGTCAGTCATGGACCCGTCTCAAACCGATGGTGGAGTACTCGCCCCGCGCGTCGGGTCGCCCGGCACGGGACCACAGGGGACCCGTGCAAACAGCATCGCCCGAGCCGGGGGTTTGCGGTATCCCCTTGACGGGGGCCGCGGATGAGTGAGGAAAGTTATTGCGGAAAAGGCTTGCTTCCCCGAGCGGGGAGGCGCAAGCTTGATGTAGAACAACTCATCGCCCGGAAGAGCCGCACCAAGTGCCGCACCGGGCGATGAGTCCGTTACGGGGTGTTTTCTGCGGCGGAAAAGAGCACCGGCTTCAGGAACTCCCGCACGTCCTCGACCTCCTCCATCGAGATGCCGTGACCGATGCCGTCGTAGCGGCGCCGTGTCAGGGAGCAGTGTGCGGGCAACCAGCGCTCCGTGGCATCCGTCGCCTCCGTCGGGATGACCGGGTCAGCCACATCGCGCCCCCAGAAGAGCGGGGGACGAAGCTCGGCGAGACGGTCATCGGCGGGGCACTCCCCCGGCACGACGAAGCCGGAGAGATTGACGAAGGCGGCGAAACGCTCGGGCGCGAAGCGCATGAGGTGGGTCGCGAGGGCGCCGCCCTGGCTGAAGCCGAGCACGGCGACCGGGCCTGTCGGCGCAACACGGTCGAGCCAGGCGAGGATGCCGCGCGTCGCCGCCGCGACGCCCTCGGCGGAGGGCAGGCCAGGCTGCGCGGGCGGGAACCACGTGAAGCCGCCGCCGAAGAACGGCAGGGGTGCACGCAGGGCCGCGTACACGACACCAGGCAGGAGCACGGGGGCGAGCTGCATCAGGTCATGCTCGTGGGAGCCGCGCCCGTGCAGCAACACCACGAGGGGGCGCTCGCCCAGCGTCTCCCTCGGCTCCGACCACACGACGAGCGAATCGTCGACCTCAAGTGCTTCTGACATCAGTCATCCTCTCCTGTCGGGTGCTGCTCGAGCGGCCCCAGCAGTGCCGTGGCCACGGTCGAGTGCACCGAATCCTCATTGCTCGGGTGGAAGGCACCCGCGAGCACATCGCGCATCAGTCGCCCCAGTTCGTCGCCATTGCGGTACGACCGTCCCCCCGCCACACGCACGGCCTGCTCGACGACGAACTTGGCCGTCTCCGTCGCGCGCAGCCTGACCCCCGTGAGGGCGCGGAACCACTGGTCGCCGCGGTCGACCCCCTCGTCGACATCGCGGGCGACCGCCTCGAGCTGCGGCATGAAGCCGTCGAGCGCGAGCGCGGCATCCGCGAGCTTCCAGCGCGTGTCGGGGTTCTGGTCGGCCGTCAGTCCCGTGCGCTGCGAGCGACGTGCCTTCGCCGCCTCGACCCCGAGCTCGAGTGCGCGTTGACCGACGCCCGCGTAGACGGAGGAGAGCAGCAGCAGGAAGTTGGCAAAGATCGCAAAGACGAGCGGATGCGCGGAGGGCCCCAGCGGGCGCTGGCCGAACACGCGGTCAGCCGGCGCGTAGGCACCCACGAGCCGGGTCGTGTTGCTCTGGCTCGCGCGCATGCCGATCGTGTTCCAGTCGTCGAGGATCTCGACGCCCTCGCATCCGCGCTCCACGAAGGCGTGCACGAGCTGGGGTTCCGCGCCGGAATCGTCCCTGCCGAAGATGCCGAGCCTGGTCCACACGGGAGACAGGCTCGTGAACACCTTCGTGCCCGTGAAGCGGTAGCCGCCGTCGGCGGACGGTTCCGCAGTGGTCGTGCTGCCGAACAGCACGAGGTCGTTGCCCGGTTCGCTGATTCCGAACCCGAAGACCTCACCCTCAGCAGCCTCGCGCAGCACGAAGTCGAGCGTCGAGTCGCCCCGCTCATGCAGGAGCTTCGCAACCCCGGTCCACACGAGGTGCATGTTGACGGCGAGCGCGGTCGCCGGAGCCGCACCGGCGAGCCTGGCCTGCTCGCGCGTCGCCTCCAGGAGAGACATCCCCAGGCCACCGAAGCTCGCAGGCACCAGCATGCGCAGGTACCCGAGCTCGGCGAGATCGCGCAGGTCATCGTGCGGAAAGGAGTTCTCGCGGTCGTGCCGGTCGGCCCGCGAACGGATGGTCTCGAGCAGCTTGGGAGGCAGGATACTCACCCCACCAGCATCCCACGCTGGGGCGAGGCGAAACAGGATGCCGCTAGTCCGCCGCCGGGGCGGGCAACACCCCCACGATCGTGAGCCGCTGCGTCGCCCGCGTCATCGCCACGTAGAGCGCGTTGACGCCCCGGGGAGCCGCCGCGATGCCCGAAGGGTCGACGACGACGACCGAGTCGAACTCGAGGCCCTTCGAATCCTGCGGCGAGATCACGACGATCGGGGTCAGGAGGCTCTCGGAGCCACGCGAGACGAGGTCACCGAAGCGCTCGCTGAGGGCCGCCAGCACCGATTCGAGCGCGCCCTCCATGACGACGACCGCCATGGTGCCCGCCGTCGAACCCGAACGCATCGCCTCGACCGCCGTCACGACATCATCCGCGAACTCGACGGGCCACGGCGTGCTGCGCACGGCCTTCGACGGGGTCACGGGCAGGCCGTGGGCAATCGCGAACTGTTCCGCGACCGAGGCGATCTGGCTCGGGGTGCGGTAGTTGACCGTGAGCTCCTCGAGGCGCCAGCGCGCCGCCTCCGCGCTACGGCCCACGAGCGGGCGGAGCGCCTGTCGCCAGGTCGGCGCGGCACTCGCGGCTGAGCCCTGCGCGATATCCCCCACGATCGTGAAGGAGCGCAGCGGGCAGCGCCGCAGCAGCACGCGCCACTGCATGGGCGACAGCTCCTGGGCCTCATCAACGACGATGTGCCCGTAGGTCCACGAGCGGTCGCTCCCGGCCCGCTCCGAGGTGGTCACGCGGATGCCCGTTTCGGCGAAGTTCGCGGCGAGCGACTTCGCGTCGATCATCCCGTCGACCTGCATGTTCTCGATGGCCTGCTCGGCGTTCTCGATGTCGCGCTTGCGCTGCTGCTTCTCCTCCCGCTTGCGGGCGGCGTCCACAGCGTCGAACTCGCCCAGGAGCTCGGCGGCCTCATCGAGGAGCGGCACGTCCTCGACCGTGAAGGGGGCATCCCGGGGCCTGCGCAGGAGGGCGCGCTGGGCATCCGACCAGGTGGGGGTCAGCTCGGCGAGCCACTGCGGCCGCGCGTAGAGGTCCTGGAGCAGCTTCTGTGGTGTCAGCGGCAACCACGCCGTGTTGAGGGCGACGCGCACGTCGTGGGCCGTGCGCAGGTCTTCCTGCAGCATCGGCAGGTCGGCACCGTCGATCGTGTTGCCCTGCGCCCGCAGCTGCGCCGCCCACTGCTTCGTCAGCTCGCCGAGAGCGGACTTCACGAAGGTGACCCTGGCCTCGTTGTATGGCTTGCGTGTGTCCCGTGCTCGAGCGATCGCGCGCTCGACCGTCGAGGGGTCGAGCATGACGGTGTCGCCGTTCACGAGCATGGGCACGGGCTCGGCCGGCACCCGCTGGCGGGAGCGCACGGCACGGGCAATGAGTTCCGCCATCCCGCCGCGGCCCTTGAGCGCGGCGACGGCGGGTTCATCGTTCGCTGTCGCCTGGATGCCCGGCACGAGGCCGCCGAGGCTTGCCAGCACGACCCCCGTCTCGCCGAGCGAGGGCAGCACCGACTCGATGTAGTGGAGGAACGAGGCCGAGGGCCCGACGATGAGCACACCCGAATTGCCGAGGCGCTTGCGGTGCGTATAGAGGAGGTAAGCGGCCCGATGCAGGGCCACGGCCGTCTTTCCCGTGCCAGGGCCGCCCTGCACGACCAGCACACCCGCGAGGTCCGAGCGGATGATGCGATCCTGCTCCGCCTGGATGGTCGCGACGATGTCGTTCATGCGGCCGGTGCGTTCGGCCCCGAGCGCCGCGAGCAGGGCGCCCTCCCCCTGGTGGCCGCCGCCCTCCGTAAGGAGTTCGGAGTCGAAGATCTCGTCCTCGATGCGCACGACCTCGCGGCCGCGGGAGATGAGGTGGCGTCGCGCTCGCGCTCCAAGCGGCGTCGCCGCAGTGGCCTGGTAGAAGGCGCTCGCCTGGGGCACACGCCAGTCGAGCAGGATGGGGCGCTGCTCCTCATCGCGCAGGCCGATGCGGCCGATGTAACGGCTTGCCGGGTCATCCGCATCGCCGGATGCTTCGAGCTGCAGTCGGCCGAAGGCGAGGCGCTCGGTCACGTCGCGCAGCTGCGCGATGCGGTCCTCGTAGAGCCGCGCGAAGGTGTCACGCTCCGTGCGCCCCTGGTGGGTGCCTCCCCCGCCCTGCGCACGCACGGCCACGAGCTGGCGCTCCGCCTCCGCCCTGAGTTCGTCGAGTCGCGCATAGAGCCCCGACACGTAGTCGCGCTCGTGGTCCAGCCCGTCTTCGATCACTCCGCAGCCCCTCAGAAATTTCCGGCCCTCAAGTCTAGGCCACCGCGGGTGGGAGGCTCAGACGCTCGCGGACCCCTCCATTCGTCGCCTCGCATCGACGATGCGGTCGAGCATGACCGACTCGTCATAGTGCGCGGCCGCGCGGTCCCTGCCGAGCACGATCCGGTGCCGCGCGAAGGCGAGCCGGGTGGCGCTGCGCGCGAACTGCTCGAAGGCGTCGCCGATGCCGTGACTGCGCGCCCACGCCGCCGCGGCCCGACGGCCCTGGCCGGTCGACAGCATCCCGACCTCCTGCGCCGTGAACCACCCCGCGGCCGCATACTCCTGCAGGTGCTGCCTCGTGAGATCTCGCTCCTGCCTGCGCAGGAAGTAGACGATCACGAAACCGATCACGAAGAGCGGCACCTGCACCGTGAAGTAGTAGGCGTAGAAGTCGGTGACGAAGAGCGCCGAACCGTTCCAGAAGGCGTGCAGGAGAATGGCCGGCACGAGCCCGAGCGCCGCCCAGCCGACCATGCCGAACGGCGTGGCCCTGCGCGAGGCGAAGCCCATGATCACTCCCGTGCAGGCCGTGAACATGACGTGCGCGAAGGGCGACATGAGCCCGCGCATGACGAAGATCTCCCCCACCTCGCCGAAGCCCTGTGCCTCACCGATCGCGAGGCCGAAGTACTGGATGTTCTCGGTGAAGGCGAAGCCGACCGCGATCATCGCACCGTAGACGATGCCGTCGACGGGGCCGTCGAACTGGCGACGCACGACCCAGAAGAGGATCAACAGGCCGAGTGCCTTGCCGACCTCCTCCACGATGGGTGCCTGCACGACGAGGCCGAGGAACAGCGACCAGAAGCCGTCGCCGATGCCCACGACCGCCGCCACGAGCTGCACGCCGAGGTCGAAGAGGAGGGCGATCGCGACCGAGGCGGCCGCACCCCACAGGAAGGCGAAGGCGAGTGCCCCGCGCGGCTCGGGCTCCCAGCGGTCGATCCACGAGATACCGAGCAGCACGATCGCGAGGGGAACGAGGGCCAGGATGCCCGCCACGACGAGTGCGGTTGCCCCCAGGAACGCGAGCAGGTAGACCGTGACCATGAGTGCGATGAGCGAGAGCACCGCGTAGCCGACGATCGCCCAGACGAGCACGGTGTTGTCGCCGCGCGGGCGACCGGCCAGCACGGGCTGCGTCGAGTGCAGCACCGGTTCCGGGTTGGCGGCAGGGTGCTCGCTCGCCTGCGAGCCGAAGGTCACAGCTGTTGCTCGCGCAGGATGCTGAGGGCCCGGTTCACGCGATCGCTGAGCCCAGCGACGCCGCGGTTGGCGCGACGCTCAAGCACCTCGATGGCCTGCACGAGCTGCTCGCGCTGTCGCCCGTTCACGACGCCCCAGGCCGCGCGGGCCCTGAGCGAGAGGCGCGCACCGCGTGCCGCGAGCACGGCACTCGCGGCGGGCGGGATGAGCGCGGCAAGGCCCAGCAGGGGCCATGCCGTGACGGAGCTGCCGTCGGCCCGCAGGTCCTGCCCGATCGCGACCCACGCGGCCGCGAGTGACAGTACGCCGAAGACGATGGGGATGAGCCGCAGCCACCTGGCGATGTCTTCGTGACGCACCGATTCGCGCGCGTCGATCACCTCGAGCTCGGCGCGCCAGCGCGCGATGTCATCCTTTGTGACCTTGCGCGCCTTCGCATCCTTGACCCGCATCCGCAGCACGCCGTAGCCCTGCACATCGCGGGTGAGCAACCGCACGAGGCCGACGACCAGCCCGACGGCGACGACGAGGATGACAGCGAGCGCAAGGAGCACTCCCGCCGCCAGCTGCCATTCCTGGTCGAGCACGAGGCCGGCACCGACCGCGATGCCGAAGGCCGGGATGAGCGCCGAGAGCGCGGCAGCGGGAACGA
This sequence comes from Salinibacterium sp., assembly GCA_015234465.1. Taxonomy (GTDB): domain Bacteria; phylum Actinomycetota; class Actinomycetes; order Actinomycetales; family Microbacteriaceae; genus Homoserinimonas. The sequence goes on from JADGNA010000010.1 coordinate 15,986, forward strand.
CCCAGAAGACCTCATGGGCTCGGCGCCGGGCGAACTGCACATTGCGCGTGCGCGCGGAACGCACGTCGTACCAGGCCGTGCCGACATCAGCGACCTGGAACACGAGGGCGCTGAGCCACAGCACGAGCAGCCAGAGCGTGGCATCCCACCAGAAGTTCATTTCGTCGAAGCTACCCGCTGCGCGCGGGCAAGTCGAGCGGGCACACCGGCCCGGCCGATTGTCAGCACCGCACATGCGACTGCGCGCATATGATGCGTCGCATGGAGTACAGCCGTCACGAGTCGAAGAGCGAGCGGCTCGACCGCAACTGGTCTGAGTTGCTGCAGGAACTGCGCGTGACGCAGACCGGTTCCCAGATTTTGACGGGCTTCCTGCTCACGATCGCGTTCCAGCCCCGCTTCAGTGACCTCGACGCCTACCAGGTCACCCTCTATATGTCGCTCGTCTTCGTCGCGATCGGCACCACAGCCGTGGGCCTCGCGCCCGTCAGCCTGCACCGCCGCCTGTTCCGCAGCGGCGAGAAGGACAGGGTCGTGGAGTGGGCAGACCGCCTCGTCAAGGCGACCCTCGTGGGCGTCGCCATCGTGCTGGCCGGCACGCTCTCCCTTGTCGTCGACATCGTGCTGGGCCGGACGGCGGGCATCATCGCGGCGATCGCCTGCGTCGCCGTCGTCGTCATTCTCTGGTTTGCCCTGCCTGGCCATCGAGGTCAGCGCGGGGAATGATCGGGATCGCCGAGGTGGTCGGCACGATGCCGCTGAGCCGCTCCGGGCTCAGCACGCGCCGCACCTCCTCCTCCGACATGTAGCCGTTCTCCACCACGAGGTCCGCGATCGACGCAGTGGTCGTCAGCGCCGCGTGCGCCAGCGTCGCAGAGGCCGCGTAGCCGATGTACGGGGTGAGGGCCGTCACGACGCTGACCGAGGTCTCCACCTCGGAGGCGAGGCGCTGCACATTGGGCGTGATGCCATCGATGCAGTTGATGCGGAGGGTGCGGCATCCGTTGGTCAACCAGGCGAGGGACTGCAGGATGCTGTGAGCGATGACGGGCTCAAAGGCATTGAGTTGCAACTGGCCGGCCTCGGCCGCCGCCGTCACGGTCGCGTCGGCGCCGATGATGCTGAAGGCGATCTGGTTGACGACCTCGGGGATGACGGGGTTGACCTTGCCCGGCATGATCGACGAGCCCGCCTGCTTCGCGGGGAGGAAGATCTCGCCGAGCCCGGACTGCGGACCCGAGCTGAGGAGCCGCAGGTCGTTGCAGATCTTGGAGAGCTTGACCGCCGCACGCTTGAGCGTGCCGCTGACGGTCATGAAGACACCCGTGTCGCTCGTGGCCTCGATGAGGTCCATCGCCGTCACGGTGTCGATGCCCGAGACCTCGGCCAGGTGGCGGCAGACCGCCTCCGTGTAGTTGGGCGGCGAGGTGATGCCCGTGCCGATCGCCGTCGCACCCATATTGATCTCGCTCAGCAGCGGAATCGTCTCGCGCAGGCGGTCGTGGTCTTCCACGAGCGTGTTCGAGAAGCCCGTGAACTCCTGGCCGAGGGTCATGGGAACGGCGTCCTGCAGCTGTGTGCGGCCCACCTTGACGATGCCGGCGAACTCCGCACCCTTGCGGGCGAAGGAGTCGGCGAGCATCCGGTGCTCCTCGAGGAGCCTGCGGATGCCGAAGACGAGCGAGAGCTTGACCGCGGTCGGGTAGACGTCGTTGGTGCTCTGGCTGCGATTGACGTCATCGATCGGGTGCAGGTGCTGGTAGTCGCCGCGCTCGTAGCCCATGAGTTCGAGGCCGCGGTTGGCGATGACCTCGTTCGCATTCATGTTGGTCGAGGTCCCCGCGCCGCCCTGGATGACGCCCACGACGAACTGGTCGTGCAGCGCTCCCCCGACGATCTCCTCGCAGACCCGCTCGATGATGTCGGCCTTCTCCGGCTCGAGGGCGCCGATCTCCCGGTTTGCCCGCGCCGCCGCCTGCTTGACGCGCGCGAGGGCGGTGACGAGGTCGGGGTACACGTAGATGGGGCGCCTGGTGATGGGGAAGTTCTCGAGGGCGCGGGCGGTGTGGATGCCCCAGTAGACATCCGCCGGGATGTCACGCTCGCCGAGCGAATCCCGATCAATGCGCGTGGGGCCCGCCATCTCCTCGTCGACGTCGCCCCCAATAATGGTGACAGGTGCCGTTACCGCGGGCTTGTCAGTGTTGTCTGAAGGATTCGTCATCGTCTTCTCTCTCACGCCCGGTAGGGATCGCCACATGGCGCTTGAAAGCCTAGCAATCCGGGCCGCGAAGGCGACCTGGCCCTCCATGCCGCACCGAGGTCTCGGGCGCACATCCGCGACCCAGCTCGGCCGGACAGGCCCCGTCCGGGGGCCACGGATGCCCGGAACGACGGGGAAGTAGCCCGAAATTGGCCATGTCGCTCGTGGCATCCTTGCCGCTACTATTCTCGGAACGCACCAATTGATTAGTCTTTCTCACTCTCCGGCGTGCCTGGGGAGCGGGGATCCAATGCACGACAGCAGTTTTCCTGGGGGACAGGGCCCGCTCCATTCGGAGCGAGCTGCATAGAGAGGGTTAACGCCTTGCTAGATGATGACGTTGTGACCGTACCCGCCGGGTGGTACCCGGACCCGATGGGACTCCCACAACTTCGTTGGTGGGACAACCACTCGTGGACCGAGTTCACCTCTGCCGCACGCACTCCGCTGATCGTGCAGGACGAGCCGCGGCTCGCCTATGCCGACGACGACCTCCCCTCGCGGCGCTCCCAGCGCGAGCAGCGCACGGCCGCCGACGGCGCCCGGCAGCAGCCGATGTCCAAGGCGGAGCTCATGTCGACGCTCAAGGAGCTCGAGCCGCCCAAGCCGCAGCAGATCGAACGCAACCAGCCGGCCCCCAACTTCTCCGCCGACCAGGCGGCCGAGGATGCTGGACGCCGCGAGGCGGAACAGCGCGAAGCGCAGCAGCGCGCCGCCGAGCAGGAGGCCGCCCAGCGTCGGGCCGCCGAGCAGCAGGCGGCACAGCAGCGCGCCGCGCAGCAGCAGGCCTACGAGCAGCAGCAGCAGCAGGCACAGCAGCAGGGCTTCCAGCAGCCCGGCTTCGGCCAGCAGCAGCCAGGTTTCCAGCAGCAGGGCTTCCAGCAGCAGGGTTACCCGCAGCAGCCCGGGTTCCCGCAGCAGGGCTACCCGCAGCAGCAGCCGGGCTTCGGCCAGCAGGCATACCAGTCGGCGCCCGCCGGCGATCCCTTCGCCGACTTCGTGCAGGCACCCGAGGAACCGCGGTCCGCGCGCTCCTCGGTGAACTACACCGACGCACCGAGCTTCCCGCAGCCGCACGGCCCGGGCCAGCCATATGTCGACCCGGCAGCGCAGGCGCAGTACGCGCGGCCCGAGGAGCCGTACGCCTACTCACGCTCGGCCCAGCGACGCCTCGACCGCTCGCAGGTCATCTACACGCCCTCCGTGTGGGCCCTCGCGATGCTGCCGCTCATGGTCATGGTCGTGATCCTGCTCGTGGTGTCGTCGGGCGCCCAAGCGGTGCCGCCCGTCGTGACCCTCGCGATCTACGGCGCGGCCTACGCCGCGGCGATCGTGCTGGCGTTCTTCGACCGGCGCTCGCTCCTCGCCGCCGGCCACCGTGCGCCCGCGCACTGGGCACTCGCAATCCTGACCGCGCCCGTCTACCTGGTGACACGCTCCGTCGCGACCAACAGGGAGTTCGGCAAGGGCATGACGCCGATCGTCGTCTGGAGCTCGCTCCTGGTCATCCAGATGCTCTCCGTGCTCGCGGTTCCCGGCATCGTCATCTCGGCGCTGCCTGAGGTCTTTAAGGCCGAGGTCGAGCAGTCCATCGCGAACGATGCGGCGATCGTCGGCACGACCCTTGACGTCGAGTGCCCGAACCCCGCCGTGCAGATCGGCGTGCAGTTCACCTGCGTCGGCACGACCGAGACGGGGAACCAGGTCGAGATTGCCGTCAGCCTCCAGCGCAGCAACGGCTGGATCGACTGGCGCGTCGACTCGCAGATCTGGAAGTCGGGCGCGCTCGGCTAGTCCGCACCCGCACGACAGAAGGGGCCGCATCCAGACGGATGCGGCCCCTTCTGTGTACCGGCAGGCCGGCCAGACGCAGAGAAACGCATGTCCCGCTGAGCGAAAGAGCGCGGGCATACCCGTAAGCGGTGATCACATGGTGCAGGCACCACGCGATCACCGCTCGACGAATTCGCAATCCCCTGTGCAGAATCCCGGAAGGATTTCGGGCCTCTTTCCCTACTGCACTGCTCACGAGGGGCCGGGTAGGGGGCCTTGGTGGTGTCGGCCTGACAGTCGCGGTCAATACCCCCGTATTCCGCGACCGGTCGACACCGGCCCCGCTACCCGGGTTGCCCCGTGTTGCGTTGCTGCAACACTAGGAGAATCCGACCGTCTGGTATGCCCCCATTTCGGGGTGCCCCCTGACGGGTGTCCGCATTAAGGAGGACACGCTGACCGGGGGTTTCACGTAGCGGTCGCCCCGGCGTCACTCCCCGATCGCCGCCCGGAGGAGTGCCACGAGCGCCTCGACCTGGATCTCCGAGGCGTCGACGATCTCCTCGTCGCTGCCGTCGAGGGCCCGTGCCGCGAGGCCCGCCTTGCTGTCGATCAGCTCGGCGATTTTGGAGTCGATCGTCTGCGCTGCGATGACTCGCCACGCCGTGACCGGCTCCTCCTGGCCGATGCGGTGCACGCGGTCGATCGCCTGGGTCTGCTCCGCGGAGGTCCAGCTCAGCTCTGCCAGCACGACGTTGGATGCGGCCTGGAGGTTGAGCCCCACGCCGGCCGCGGTGAGCGACGCGACGACGACCGAGACCTCGGGATCGTTGTTGAAGGCGTCGACCTCCGCCTGTCGCTGCGTGGCCGTCTGGTCGCCACGGATCGACACCGTCTTGAGCCCGCGGCGCGCGAGGGTCTCCTCGGCAGCATCCATGACATCGATGTGCTTGGCGAAGAACACGACCTTGCCGACGGAACGTGCGAGCTGCGCCGTGTAGTCGGCAGCGAGCACGGCCTTCGCCTGGCCGATGCGACGCACCATGCTGAAGACGTTCTCGCCCGTCGCCGACGACTTCGACTCCTCGAGCTCGGCACGGGCGACCATGCGCATGAGCTCGTGGCTCGGCGTGTCGCTGCCGTCGCGGGAGGAGACGAGGGAGAGGTAGCGGTTCTTGAGCCGCTGGCCGAGCTCGCGCTCCGCCTCCTTGATGCCCCGGCCGAGGTCATCATCCAGCTCGACCGGGAGGTCGGCGATGCGCTTCGACGGGAGGTTCGAGGCGACATCGAGCTTCTTGCGCCGCACGATGCCCATGTCGATGACGGCCTGCCTCGCCTGGGCGAAGAATCCGAAGTCCGCCGGCGTGAGCCCGGTCTCCTCGAGCTTGGCCATGAGCTCGAGCGTGGGCTTCTCGCCGTCGATCCAGCCGAGGAACTGCCAGATTGCCCTGAAGTCCTCGATCGTGTTGATGAGCGGCGTGCCCGTGAGCGCGATCATGAGGGCGCGCGGCCGCAGCGAGCGGATGCTCTCGGCGAGCGAGAGCACGTGGCGGGAGCGCTGCGACTCCCGGTTCTTGATGAAGTGCGCCTCGTCGACGACCATTCCCTGGAAGCCGAGCGTGCGAAGCCATCCGACGTGCCGGTCGAGCACGTCGTAGTTGACGATCACGACGTCGGCGTAGGCATCCAGGTCGTCGCCGTCACCGTGGATGACGGTCGCCGTGCGGTTGGGCGTCCAGCGCTCGACCTCGCGCGCCCAGTTCATCTTGACGACATTGGGCACGACGACGAGCAGCGGGTAGGAGTTGGTGGCGGATGCCGCGAGCAGCGCCTGCGCCGTCTTGCCGAGGCCCGGCTCATCGGCGAGCAGGTAGGTGCGGTGGCCCTCCCGCGCGCTCGCGACGAACTCGGCCTGGTGGTGGAAGAGCTCGAGGCCGCCCGGCACACGCCGGTCGGCCTGCGTGGGCTCGGGAAGCTCCATGCTGGCCACGTTGCCGCCCGAGCCGTATTCGAATGCTCTGAAGAGGGGGTCGAGGAGCTCCCAGTTGGCGAGGCGACGCGTCTGCGGCACGGCCTTCGGCACCGCCGAGAAGTCGGGGGCGAGGAAGGGGTTGCTGAGCTGGCGGGAGATGACGGAGCGCGGCACGACCTGCTTCTCCGCCTCGGGGGCGGGCGCGGGCGCTTCGGCCGCGATGATCAGCTCGTCGGGGCTCAGCTCGGCGCCGGATGCCATGAGCATGTCGCGACGCAGCTTGCGGGCGGCGTCGGAGACGGGCGCGTCCTCCGCCAGCAGTGCGATGAGGGACGTGTCTCGTGCGGCCGACTTCGCGAGGATCGTCGCGACCCCGTCGAGGCGCTTGAGTAGCTCGGCGCGGTCGGCATCCGAGACCTCGGTGTCGCTCTTGGCCCGCGCGCGTTCCTCGCGCATCAGGAGGGCGATGACCTGGAACTTGGTGCGGTTGGCGGGCGAAACCCTGCCGCGCTCCGCCGCGTTCTCGATCTCGCGCACGGCACGCGCCAGCACGGGGATGATGCCCGCGTCGTCGCCCGGGCGCACACGGCGCTGGGCCGTGCGGCGGCCTCCCTTGGAGGGCGTGCGTGACTTTCCGTTGATGGTGTTGCCTTCCGAACGGCCGGAGCGGGCCATGTTCCTCCTGAATCGGCGGATGCCGAGGTATTCACGCCGAGAAAGGTCGAACCCGGCTGCACCGCACCGTGTGGTGCGCCCTTCGAGTCGCTGCGAAGCGGGATCAGCGTCGCCCTCGGGGCAGCGATTCCAGACTCAAGCAACGTGAGAACACGGTCGAGACGGTGAACGGAATCGTCAGCGCACTCTGTAGTTTAGTGCACGCGACGCAGATCGCGCACCGCTGGACCTTCAAGTCGGGTGCCATCGGCCGCGAATCGTGAGCCGTGGAGGGGGCAGTCCCAGCTCAGCTCGGCGTCGTTCCACTTGAGCACGCCACCCATGTGCGGGCAGACGACGCCCACCCGTGTGACCTCCCCCGCGACCCGGCAAGTGCCGACGGGGGCGAGCTTGGGTCCACGCCCGACCACGCCCTGCCCCTCGGCCGGATCTCCGGGGCGCTGCAGGAGCGCCTGCGCCCAGCCCTTGACGGCATAGACGCCCTCGGCCGCCCCGGCACCGATGACCGAGCCGACATCCGCGAGGCTGACCCCGTGACGGTAGAGCTGCTGCGCCCAGGGCATGTTGCCTCCCAGCAGCAGGTCGGAGAGCGCGAGGGCTGCGCCGACTGCATTCGTCATGCCCCACTTGTCGTAGCCGGTCGCGACGAAGACACGGCCGTGCCCGCCCGGCATGGGGCCCACGTAGGGAACGCCGCTCACCGGCTCGTAGTCCTGCGCCGCCCAGGTGTGAGTGCGCTCAGCCCCCGGGAAATAGCGCTGCGTCCACTCCTCGAGCCCGTCGACAGCCGCCTGCTCCGAGCGGGTGCGACCCACCGTGTGGCCGTTGCCGCCCACGAGGAGACGCTCCTCTCCCCCGACCGGCGTCGTGCGCAGCGAACGGGTCGAACTGTCGAGCGAGAGATACATGGCCTTCGGGATGTCCCCTGGCACCCGATAGGCGAGCGCGTAGGAGCGCTGCGGCTTGAGCTTGGCGAAGTAGAGGCCGCGATCGAAGATCGGGAATCCGGTCGCGACGACGATGCGCCCCGCCGTGACCTCGCCCGCGGAAGTGCTCAGGCGCACGGACGTGCCCGCCGACATCGAGGTCACGCGCACCCCCTCGTGGATGACGCCGCCGTGGGCGACCGTGTCGGCCGCGAGTTCGTTGAGCACATCCATGGGGTCGAACTGCACCTGGTCGGCGAGCCGCATGACCGCGGTCGTGTCGAACGGTAGCTCCTCTCCCCCATCCGGCGTCACCGGCAGGCCGAGGCTGAGGGCCGCCCTGAACTCATCGCGCACCTTCCGGGCGCCCTTCGCGGTCGTCGCGTAGGTCACGGCGTCCCTGACCTGCACCGGCACGTCGTGTGTCTCGCAGTAGCGCAGGAGCCATTCGCGCCCCTCGCGGTTCGCCGCGACGTAGGCCTCCGCCTGCTGCCGCGTGCGATGCTTCAGCACGGTCGAGAGCCGGCTGCCCTGCAGGAGGGAGAGCTTGGCGGTCGTGTTGCCCGTCGCGACGGCGCCGACGTGGCGCGCCTCCAGCACGCCGACCGCGAGGCCTGCGCGGGCAAGCAGGAGGGCGGTCGTGAGCCCCGTGAGGCCCGCCCCGATAACGGCGACGTCATAGTGCGCCCCCTCGGGGAGTGGCGTCGCGTGGGGTGACGCGGTCGGTCGGGTCTCATCCATCCAGATCGATCGCATGCTGCCTCCTAGAACCGTGCGCCTCTGCCGTCTCCTGCAGGCTTAGCACGACACGCTCCGCCTTCACTGGGACGGCCTGCCGCGCCAATAGAGTCGGCTCGTGAGCACCTACACCGCACCGGATGCCGCAGCCGCCGTCGCTCGCCTGCAGTCACTCATCCGCATCCCCACCGTGTCGCGCCTCGATGCGGCCGAGGTCGACTGGGAACAGTTCCGCCGCCTGATCGATGCCCTTCCCGGGATGTACCCGCTCGCGCACGAGTATCTCGACCGCGAGCTGGTCGCGGGCCACTCGATGCTGTACCGCTGGGCCGGGCTCGAGGAGGGCGCACCATCCGTGCTCATGGCCCACTACGACGTCGTCGCCGCGAGCGACGAGGGCTGGCGGCATCCGCCGTTCTCGGGAGAGATCGTCGAGGAGGGCGGCCAGCGGCTCATCTGGGGCCGCGGCACCCTCGATGACAAGGGCAGCATGGTGGCCATCCTGGAGGCAGTCGAGGGGGCGCTCGCGGAGGGATTCCGTCCGCTCCACGACATCTACCTGTGCTTCGGGCACAACGAGGAGACGGCGGGCGACGGTGCCGCGCGCGTCGTCGACCTGCTCGAGTCCCGCGGTGTGCGCCCGCGGCTCGTGAGCGACGAGGGAGGCGCTGTCGTCGAGGGGATCTTCCCCGGGGTGGACGACCCCATCGCGGTCGTGGGTGTCGCCGAGAAGGGCATCATGTCACTCGTGCTGACGGTGGAACAGCAGGGAGGTCACGCCTCCACTCCCCCGCGCCTCGCCGCGACGGCGCGCCTGGCGCGTGCCATCGTCGCCCTCAACAAGCGCCCCTTCCGCGCGGGTTTCACGCCCACGAACCTCGAGATGATCCGCACCCTCGGGGCACACGCGCGCAACCCCCTCCGCTTCGCCTTCACCAACCTCTGGCTCACGAAGCCCCTGCTCCTGCTGCTCTTCAAGCGCCTGAGCGACGAGACGGCCGCGATCGTTCGCACGACACAGGTCGTGACGCAGCTCGACGGTGCCATGGCGAGCAATGCGCTGGCGGAGCGCGCCACGGCCACCGTCAACATCCGCATCGCGATCGGTTCCTCCGTGGCTGAGGCCGTGGAGCATGTGCGGCGCGCCATCAACGACCCGCTCGTGCGCCTCGAGGTGCACGGTCCGTCGGAGCCGTCGCCCGTCTCGCCGACGAGCGGCGCCGCCTGGCAGGCGGTCAAGGACTCGATCGAGGAGACCTACCCCGGCACGATCGTGACGCCCTACGTCATGCTCGGCGCGAGCGACAGCAGGCACTTCACGCGCATCAGCGACCATGTCTACCGCTTCAGCCCCTTCGAGATGTCGAAGGAGGAGCGGGGCACCCTGCACGCCAAGAACGAGCGGATGCGCGTCGACACCTTCCTGCGGGGAATCGAGTTCTACCGGCGCCTCATCGCCCGCCTCTGACGCGCCAGGAGGGCCGCACGCTATGAGGGCTCGCTGAACCCGATCGCCTGGATCGGCCGGCTCATGGGCGGCAGGTCGCGCAGACGCTCGACCGCCGGGAGGAGCTCGTCGAGCCACACCTCGTAGCCCCTCGGGCTGAGGTGAAGGCCGTCATCCGTGAGCTCCGAACGCAGGGCGCCCCCATCAGCGGCCATGCTCGGCCAGAGGTCGAGGTAGTGGGCGCGCACGGTCGAACAGAACTGCCGGAGGTGGATGTTGGCCTCCTGGATTGCAGGCGCGAACTCGGTCGTCCTCGGCATGATCGACTGGAGGAGCAGCCGCACGCCGGGCAGTTCCCGCCGCAGGTGTACGAGCGCCACCTCGATATTGCGCACGAGATGCTCGACCGACTGGCGCATGCCAAGGTCATTCGTGCCCACGAGCATGAGGATCTCGTCGGGCTGGGCGACCACGATGTCGTCGATCTGGGCGAGCACGTCATCGCTCGTGTAGCCGGGGACCGCGAAGTTGATCGACTCGGCCTCGGGGAACCACGAATCCCAGTCGCCGTTCGCGGTGATGCTGTCGCCGACGAAGGCGATCCTGCGTTTCGGGTCGTGCTGTTCGCCCATGAACCTGTCCTCTCACCGCTGCCCGAACATCCTGCAACCGCTCGCTGGGAGAACGCCAGACGCCGGCGGCGCTGTGATGCCCTAGGTTCCCGGTGCGGTCTCGGCGAGCCAGCCGTCGAGCGAGGAGGGTGTGTCGGTGATGATGCCGTCGACGCCCATCGCGAGCGCCTCGGCCCAGCTCTCCTGCTCGTTGAGCGTATAGAGCAGGATGCCCAGGCCGGCGTCATGCAAGAGGTGCACCGTCTCGGGCGCGACAGCGAGGGCCTTGCGGTTGGTCACGAGGGCGATCGCGTGGTGGGCGTGCACCTCGGCGACAGGATCCTCGGGGAGTTCCCTCGCGAGGACGAGCCGCGGGATGTCCGGCGCGCCCGCGAGCAGTTGCTGGAGCGTCTCGGGCTCAAAGCTCGCGGCGACCGTGCGATTGCCGACGCCGTGCTGGGAGACGAGCGCCGCGACCGCCGCGATGCCTTCGGCGGGCCACACCCCCTTGAGCTCGATCATCGCCTTGGTGCGGGATGTCGCGAGCAGGGCGAGGAACTCATCGAGGGTCGGGATCGTCACGCCCGCGTACGCGCTCGAGTACCAGGACCCGGCATCCAGCCGGCGGAGCTCGGCCAGGGTGAGGGAGTCGACGCGACCCGTGCCGTTCGTCGTGCGGTCGACCGTCGTGTCGTGGATAAGCACGGGCACGCCGTCGGCGCTGAGCCGCACGTCGACCTCGACGAAGACCATGTTGCCCTCGAATGCGCGTTGGACCGCGGGAAGAGTGTTCTCAGGGGCCTCAGCGCGGTCCCCACGGTGCCCCGCGATGAAGGCGGGGTCGCCCGGCGCCCGCAGGGAGCCGAACATGCTTGCCGCGTGGGTCTTGGTGGCCGCGGGTCCGAGCACGAGCACCAGCACGAGGGCCAGCGTGATACCGGATGCGGTGAGCGCGCGCCTGCTCCGGGCGAGCAGGAGGACTGTCGCCATCGACGATCTCCTGAGGTCGGGTGACCCCACGGTGTGTGGGGTGTGACCCCACCATATACGCGCCCGTTACCGTTTTGTTACTTTTTGACCTGACCCCACTTCGGGGGACGAACACGCGCCCACGCGACGGCACCCGCTGCGAGGACGGCAAGCAGCACGCCGCCAGTGACCAGGATCGGGGAGGCGCCCGCCGCGCCACCCTCGCCGCTCGAGCGGCGGTCCGCGTGATCGTCGCTCCTCGTGCGCGGCTCATCCTTGCCCGCCGTGCTCGCGGCTTCCTCCTCCGACTCGGCGTCCGCCCCTGCGGCGGGCGAATCTTCGGCAGGCGCCTCCTCGACGGGTGCCTCCTCGACAGAAGCGGGGGCAGGTTCGACGGGTGCCGGAGCACGCGCCGGGGCGGGAGCCGGTGCTGGAGCGGCCACCGGCGCGGGTGCCGGCGCCGGGGCGGGGGCAGGCGCGGCCGCCGCAGCTCCCTGATACTTCGCGAACACCTGCACCGACCAGGTCGTGCCGCCCGCGGCGATGTGGGCGATGCCGATGTCCGTGTAATCGCCGAGAATGTTGGCGCGGTGCCCGGGAGAGTTCATCCAGCCCGAATGCACGGCGGAAGCGTTGGGATAACCCTGCGCCACGTTCTCGCCGGCGGCCTGCCATCCCGGCGGGATCTGCGAGGCGTAGGACGGGTTGTGGGCGAGCGTGCCCGTGGCCGCCATGTGCTGCGCCCACCCGAGGGCTACCTGGCTGAGCGACCCGTTGAGCGTGAGCGGGCCGAGGCCAGCGGATGCGCGACTCTGGTTCGCGAGCGCGTGGATGGTTCCCTCTTCAGCGGCCGAAGCGGGACTCGAACCACCGAGCACCGCGACCATCGCGAAGAGCGCAGCAACGACCGCCGCCCAGATCGAGCGCTGCGCAGTGTCCTTGCGCGCGCGAATATCCATGAGACCCACCTGCTTGTACCCCCGAGACCAAAACAAGGGGACAACGTTACGTGGGCCTTATGCGAGGCTCCTGAGTGGGGACCGAGAGGGCGCTGAACTCAGATGAGCGACTTGGTGTGCCAGACCGTCTTCGTCTCGGTGAAGAACACGACGCGCTCGAGTGTCGGGGCGGGCACGCCGATCTCGGGGCGACGCACGCGCATGAGCGTCTCCGCCGCCGCGATCTCGAGGTCCACCCAGTCGAGGTCACCAGCACCCGCGAGGTCGATCGCGTTGACATCGGCGTGACCCGCCAGCCAGGGGGCGATCTCACCCGCGGAGCCCGTGAGCACGTTGACGACGCCGCCGGGCACGTCGCTCGTCGCGAGCACCTCCGAGAGCGTGATGGCGCTGAGCGGATGCTGCTCGCTCGCGACCACGACGACCGTGTTGCCCGCCACGAGCGCGGGGGCGACCACGCTTGCGAGGCCGAGGAGCGAAGACTCCTGCGGCGCGATGATCGCGACGACGCCGGTGGGCTCGGGGGTCGAGAGGTTGAAGTAGGGCCCGCTGACGGGGTTGCCGTTGCCGGCGACCTGCACGTACTTGTCGGCCCAGCCCGCATACCAGACCCAGGTGTCGATCGCGGCGTCGACCTGGCGGCCCGCGTCCCGCTCCGACACGCCCTCGGAGCGACGGACCTCGTCGACGAACTGTGCGCGACGCCCCTCGAGGAGCTCTGCGATGCGGTAGAGCACCTGGCCACGGTTGTAGCCGGTTGCGCCGGCCCAGCCATCGAGCGCCTTGCGCGCGGCAACCACCGCGTCACGGGCATCCTTGCGCGAGGCCTTGGCGGCATTCGCGAGGAACTCACCCTTCGCCGTCGCGACCTCGTAGGTGCGACCCGACTCACTGCGCGGGAACTTGCCGCCGATGTAGAGCTTGTAGGTCTTGGGGATCGTGAGGTGCGACATCACTTGGCACCCTTCTTGGTCGTGGTGGCGGGCAGGGCCTGCTCGGGCGACGCGACGGAGGCATCCCATCCCGAGGACTCGAGGTATGCGGCGAGGCCGTGGCGGCCACCCTCGCGGCCGTAGCCGGACTCCTTGTAGCCACCGAAGGGGCTCGCGGGGTCGAAGCGGTTGAAGGTGTTCGCCCAGACGACGCCCGCGCGCAGCTTGTCGGCAACAGCGAGGATGCGGCTGCCCTTCTCGCTCCAGATTCCGGCGGAGAGGCCATAGGGCGTGTTGTTGGCCTTCGCGATCGCCTCTGCGGGCGTGCGGAAGGTCAGCACCGAGAGCACCGGCCCGAAGATCTCGTCGCGGGCGATGCGGTGGCTCTGCGAGACGCCCGTGAAGATCGTCGGCGCGAACCAGAAGCCCTTCTGCGGCAGCTCGCACGCGGGCGCCCAGCGCTCGGCACCCTCCTGCTCGCCGATCGCACTGAGTTCCCGGATGCGCTCGAGCTGCTCGCGGGAGTTGATGGCGCCGACATCCGTGTTCTTGTCGAGCGGGTCGCCCACACGGAGGGTCGAGAGGCGCTGCTTGAGACGCTCGATGACGTCGTCGTGGATGTTCTCCTGCACCAGCAGGCGGGAGCCCGCGCAGCAGACGTGGCCCTGGTTGAAG
>JADGNA010000011.1 GCA_015234465.1 Salinibacterium sp.
GGAGCCTTCTTGGCCGGCGCCTTCTCAGCGGCGGCGTCAGACGCGGCAGCCTTCGCCGGAGCCTTCTTGGCGGGAGCCTTGTCAGCAGCGGCCTTGGCAGGCGCCTTCTCGGCAGCAGCCTTGGCGGGCGCCTTCTCAGCAGCAGCCTTCTTGGCCGGAGCCTTCTTGGCAGGAGCCTTGTCAGCGGCCTTCGCTGCGTCCTTCTTGGGGGCAGCCTTCTCGGCGGCCGGAGCCTTGGTCGAATCCGCCTTCGCGGTCGACTTCTTCTCTTCAGCCATTAGTCAATCTCCTCGACCTTCACCAGGTGAGCGACCTTGCGGACGTATCCGCGGTTCTGCGCATTGTCCTCACGGACGACAGTGTCGTTGATCCGCTTGAGGCCAAGGCTGCGAAGCGTGTCGCGCTGGTCCTGCTTCTCGCTAATTTTGGACTTGATCTGGGTTACCTTGAGGCGAGCCATCAGGCACCTGCCTTTGCTGACGTAGCCGCGGCCTTCGCCGAGGCTGCCTGGATGCGGAGGATCTGCTCGGGCACGACATCCTCGATCGAGAGACCACGGCGAGCTGCGACGGCGCTGGGCTCCTCGAGCTGCTTCAGTGCCGTGACGGTCGCGTGCACGATGTTGATCGTGTTCGACGAGCCGAGCGACTTGCTGAGGACGTCGTGGATGCCTGCGCACTCGAGCACGGCGCGGACGGGGCCACCGGCGATAACACCGGTACCTGCCGCGGCGGGACGGAGGAGCACGACACCGGCGGCCGACTCACCCTGCACGGGGTGCGGGATGGAGTTGCCGACGCGGGGAACGCGGAAGAAGTTCTTCTTCGCCTCCTCGACGCCCTTCGAGATCGCGGTCGGGACCTCGCGGGCCTTGCCGTAGCCGACGCCGACGAGTCCGTTGCCGTCACCCACGACCACGAGGGCCGTGAAGCTGAAGCGACGGCCGCCCTTGACGACCTTCGACACGCGGTTGATCGTGACGACGCGCTCCAGGAACTGGCTCTTGTCGGAGTCACGCGCACCGCGCTGCTGGTTGGGGTTGCGCTCGCGACCGCCACGGCGGGCCTCGCGAGGCTCGTTGCGGTTGGACTCCGTGCCTGCGGCAGTCTCCACCGGCGCCTCGGCTACTTCAGCCACAGCCTGCTCCTTGTTCGTTGTGTTCTCAGTGCTCACAGGTTCAGCCCAGCCTCTCGAGCGCCGTCAGCGATCGCCGCGACACGTCCGGCGTAGCGGTTGCCGCCACGGTCGAAGACGACGTCAGCGACGCCAGCCTGCTTCGCACGCTCTGCGACGAGCTCGCCGACCTTGCGGGCCTTGGCGGTCTTGTCGCCGTCGAAGCTGCGGAGGTCTGCCTCCATGGTCGACGCAGAAGCAACCGTGTGGCCCTTGCTGTCGTCGACGACCTGGACGAAGACGTGACGCGCAGAGCGCGTGACGACGAGACGGGGACGTGCCTCCGTACCGACGATCTTCTTGCGAAGACGTGCGTGCCGACGGCTCTTTGCGGCCGACTTGCTCTTGCCTCGTGTTCCGAGAGCCATGATTACTTACCAGCCTTTCCGGCCTTGCGGCGGACGACCTCGCCCGCATAGCGCACACCCTTGCCCTTGTAGGGCTCAGGCTTGCGAATCTTGCGAATGTTGGCGGCGACCTCACCGACCTGCTGCTTGTCGATGCCGGCAACCGTGACCTTGTTGTTGCCCTCGACCGAGAAGGTGATGCCAGCAGGCGGGTCGACCGTGACGGGGTGCGAGAAGCCGAGGGCGAACTCGAGCGAGGAGCCCTTCTGCGCCACGCGGTAACCCGTACCCACGATCTCAAGTCCCTTGGTGTAACCCTGCGTCACGCCGATGATGTTGTTGGCGATGAGCGTGCGGGTCAGGCCGTGGAGCGAACGCGACTCGCGCTCGTCGTCGGGACGGGTCACAACGACCTGGTTGTCCTCGACCTTGACCTCGATGGGGCTCGCAACGGAGAGCGAGAGCTCACCCTTGGGACCCTTGACGATGACGGCCGAGTTCTCGACCTTGATGTCGACACCCGAGGGGATGTCGATCGGCAGACGTCCGATTCGTGACATGACGGATCACCACACGTAGGCGAGGACTTCCCCACCCACGCCCTTACTTGTTGCCTGGCGGTCCGTGAGGAGGCCAGAGGAGGTCGACAGGATGGCCACACCGAGTCCACCGAGAACGCGGGGGATCTCAGTCGACTTCGCGTACACCCGGAGACCGGGCTTCGAGACGCGCTTGATGCCCGCGATGGAGCGCTCGCGGTTGGGGCCGTACTTCAGCTCCAGGGTGAGGGTCTGCCCGACGCGGGCGTCCTCGACCTTCCACCCGCTGATGTAGCCCTCCTTCTGGAGGATCTCTGCGATGTGGGTCTTGAGCTTGCTGCTCGGCATCGACACGGTGTCGTGGTGCGCCGAGTTGGCGTTACGCAGTCTGGTCAGCATGTCTGCGACCGGATCTGTCATTGTCATGTGTTCTTATTCCTTGTCTCGGCCGGTTTCGACATCCGTTACACGAATGCCGACCCTGCCGATCGTGCCGGAGGACGGATGCCCTCCAGCGGTGTGGGGTGTTACTAGGCCTTTGCCTCGTCGGACTTGAACGGGAACCCGAGGGCCTTGAGGAGGGCGCGGCCCTCGTCGTCGTTCTTCGCCGTCGTGACGATGGTGATGTCGAAGCCGCGAACGCGGTCGATCTTGTCCTGGTCGATCTCGTGGAACATCGACTGCTCGTTGAGACCGAAGGTGTAGTTGCCGTTGCCGTCGAACTGCTTGGGGCTCAGGCCGCGGAAGTCACGGATACGCGGGAGCGCAAGCGTGATGAGGCGGTCGAGGAACTCCCAGGCACGGTCGCCGCGAAGCGTCACGTGGGCGCCGATGGGCTGACCCTCACGAAGCTTGAACTGCGCGATCGACTTGCGAGCGGCCGTGATCTGCGGCTTCTGGCCGGTGATCGCGATGAGGTCCTTGACCGCACCGTCGATGATCTTGCCGTCACGCGCAGCCTCACCGACGCCGGTGTTGACAACGATCTTCACGAGGCCGGGGACCTGGTGCGGGTTGGTGAACCCGAACTGCTCGGTCAGCTGCTTCGTGATCTCGCTGCGGTACTTGAGCTTGAGGCGGGGCTGGATTTTGCCAGCCACTGCGGTGTCAGTCATTACAGGTCCTTACCTGACTTCTTGGCGTAGCGCACGCGGACGGTCTTGCCGTCTGCGTTCGTCTCCACACGGTGGCCGACGCGGGTCGGCTTCTTGGTTTCGGGGTCGACCAGTGCGACGTTCGAGATGTGAAGCGGAGCCTCGTGCGTCTCGATGCCGCCGGTCTTGGTGCCGCGCTGGGTCTGGCCGACGCGAACGTGCTTCGTGACGAGGTTCACGCCCTCGACGACGACGCGGTTCTTCTCAACGATGACCTCGAGCACACGGCCCTGCTTGCCACGGTCTCCGCCGCGCGCCTGGGTGCGGCCCGTGATCACCTGGACGAGGTCGCCCTTCTTGATCTTCGCCATGACTAAATAACCTCCGGTGCCAGCGAGACGATCTTCATGAACTTCTTGTCACGAAGCTCACGACCGACCGGCCCGAAGATGCGGGTACCGCGGGGGTCCCCGTCAGCCTTCAGGATGACCGCTGCGTTCTCGTCGAACTTGATGTACGAGCCGTCGGGACGGCGCGTCTCCTTCTTGGTGCGAACGATGACCGCCTTGACGACGTCACCCTTCTTCACGTTGCCGCCGGGGATTGCATCCTTGACCGTCGCGACGATGACGTCGCCGAGGCCGGCGTAGCGACGGCCGGAGCCGCCGAGGACGCGAATCGTGAGCAGCGTCTTGGCGCCCGTGTTGTCGGCGACCTTGACCCTTGATTCCTGCTGAAGCATGTGTCTGTGTCCTTAATTCCTAAGTAGACCGCGGAAGGGCTACTTGGCCTTCTCGAGGATCTCGACCAGGCGCCAGCGCTTGGTGGCGCTCAGCGGACGGGTCTCGCTGATGACGACGAGGTCGCCGATGCCGGCCGAGTTGGTCTCGTCGTGAACCTTGCGCTTCTCGGTGCGGCGGATGACCTTGCCGTAGAGCGGGTGCTTCACGCGGTCCTCAACCTCGACGACGATGGTCTTGTCCATCTTGTCGGAGACGACGTAGCCACGCTGCGTCTTGCGGTAGCCGCGGACGACGGCCGGGGCGGTCGCCTTCTCTTCTGCCTTAGCCATTACTTGGACTCCTCGGTCTTCTCGGCCTCGGGAGCCGCGTCAGCAGCATCCTTCTTCGCCTTGGTCTTCTTCTCTGCCTTGGCAGGAGCCTCAACCGGGGCGGGGGTGGCACGGATGCCCAGCTCGCGCTCACGGATAACCGTGTAGATGCGAGCGATGTCGCGCTTGACGGCGCGCAGGCGTCCGTGGCTCTCGAGCTGGCCCGTGGCCGACTGGAACCGCAGGTTGAAGAGCTCTTCCTTGGCCTTCTTGAGCTCGTCGACGAGTCGCTCGTCTTCGAATGTGTCGAGCTCGCTGCTTGCGAGCTCCTTGGAACCGATCGCCATTATGCGTCGCCCTCCTCGCGCTTGATGATGCGCGCCTTCAGTGGAAGCTTGTGGATTGCACGGGTGAGTGCCTCGCGGGCGAGCGTCTCGTTGACGCCAGCGACCTCGAAGAGCACGCGGCCCGGCTTGACGTTGGCGACCCACCACTCGGGCGAACCCTTACCGGAACCCATGCGGGTCTCGGCGGGCTTCTTGGTCAGCGGGCGGTCGGGGTAGATGTTGATCCACACCTTTCCACCACGCTTGATGTGACGGGTCATGGCGATACGAGCGGCCTCGATCTGGCGGTTCGTGACATACGCCGGCGTGATCGCCTGGATGCCGAACTCGCCGAAGGTCACCTTCGTGCCACCGGTGGCGTGACCGCTGCGGCTTGGGTGGTGCTGCTTGCGGAACTTGACCTTACGTGGGATCAACATTGTTATGCCTCAACTCCTGCTGCGACGGGCGCCTCAGCCTTGGGAGCAGCGCCGCGACGCGGACGGTCACGGTCACCGCGCTCGGGGCGCGACGACTTCTGGTTCGCCTGCTCGCGGGCGAGTTCCTTGTTGGTGATGTCACCCTTGTAGATCCACACCTTGACGCCGATGCGACCGAAGGTGGTGCGGGCCTCGTAGAAGCCGTAATCGATGTTCGCGCGAAGCGTGTGCAGCGGCACACGACCCTCGCGGTAGAACTCCGAACGGCTCATCTCGGCGCCGCCAAGACGACCGGAGACCTGGATGCGCACACCCTTTGCGCCGGCACGCTGGGCACCCTGGAGGCCCTTGCGCATGGCGCGACGGAACGCGACACGGGCGCTGAGCTGCTCAGCGATGCCCTGGGCGACGAGCTGCGCCTCGGCCTCGGGGTTCTTGACCTCGAGGATGTTGAGCTGGATCTGCTTCTTCGTGAGCTTCTCGAGGTCGCCACGGATGCGCTCGGCCTCCGCGCCGCGACGGCCGATGACGATGCCCGGGCGCGCCGTGTGGATGTCCACGCGGACGCGGTCACGGGTGCGCTCGATCTCGATGCGGGCGACGCCAGCACGGTCGAGGCTCGTCTTCAGCATGTTGCGGATGCGAACGTCCTCGGCAACGTAGTCGCTGTAACGCTGGCCCGGCTTGGTGCTGTCGGCGAACCACCGCGACACGTGGTCAGTGGTGATTCCCAGACGGAAACCGTAGGGATTTACTTTCTGGCCCATTACTTCTTCCCTGCCTTCGCAGTCGTCTTCTTCGCGTCGGCCTCGTCAGGCGTGGCCAGCACAACGGTGATGTGGCTGGTGCGCTTGAGGACCTGGAACGCACGTCCCTGCGCACGCGGCTGGAACCGCTTGAGCGTGGTGCCCTCGTCGACGTAGGCCTGGCTGATGTACAGGTCCTGCTCGTCGAGGAAGCTGTTGCTGGCATCCGCCTTGACCCGTGCGTTGGCGATCGCCGAGGCGACCAGCTTGTACACGGGCTCGCTCGCACCCTGGGGGGCGAACTTGAGGATGGCCAGGGCCTCGTGGGCCTGCTTGCCGCGGATCATGTTGACGACACGACGAGCCTTCATAGGGGTCACGCGGATGTGTCGCACGCGGGCGATCGACTCCACCATTTCTCTACCTCCTTCACCACCGCGATTAGCGGCGGCGACCCTTCTTGTCGTCCTTCACGTGTCCACGGAAGGTGCGGGTGGGAGCAAACTCTCCGAGCTTGTGCCCAACCATGGTCTCGGTGACGAACACCGGGATGTGCTTGCGACCGTCGTGCACCGCGATCGTGTGGCCGAGCATGGCCGGGACGATCATCGAGCGGCGCGACCAGGTCTTGATCACGTTCTTGCTGTTGGCCTCGTTCTGCGCGGCGACCTTGCGGAAAAGGTGCTCGTCGACGAAGGGGCCCTTTTTAAGACTGCGTGGCATTTTCTACCCTTTGTTCCTTTTCCTGGGCTACTTGCGCTTCTTGCCGACGTTGCGGCGACGAACGATGAGCTTGTCGCTCTCGCGGTTGGGCTTGCGGGTGCGGCCCTCCGACTGGCCCCAGGGGCTGACCGGGTGACGACCACCGGAGGTCTTACCCTCACCACCACCGTGCGGGTGGTCGACCGGGTTCATCGCGACACCACGGACGGTCGGGCGGACGCCCTTCCAGCGCATACGGCCGGCCTTGCCCCAGTTGATGTTCGACTGCTCGGCGTTGCCGACCTCGCCGATCGTCGCGCGGCAGCGGGCATCCACGTTGCGGATCTCACCGGAGGGCATACGCAGCTGGGCGTAGGGGCCGTCCTTGGCGACGAGACGCACGGAGGAACCAGCCGAGCGGGCGATCTTCGCGCCGCCACCGGGCTTGAGCTCGATGGCGTGGATGACGGTACCCACGGGGATGTTCTTGAGCGGGAGGTTGTTGCCCGGCTTGATGTCAGCGCCGGCACCCGACTCGACGATGTCGCCCTGCTTCAGCTTCTCCGGCGCGATGATGTAACGCTTCGTGCCGTCGAAGTAGTGCAGGAGCGCGATGCGCGCCGTGCGGTTGGGGTCGTACTCGATGTGAGCGACCTTGGCGTTGATGCCGTCCTTGTCATTGCGACGGAAGTCGATGACGCGGTACTGACGCTTGTGGCCACCACCGATGTGACGCGTGGTGATGCGTCCGGCGTTGTTGCGGCCACCGGTCTTGGGCAGCGGACGGAGCAGCGACTTCTCGGGCGTCGAGCGGGTGATCTCAGCGAAGTCTGCGACCGAAGAACCGCGACGACCGGGGGTCGTGGGCTTGTACTTGCGAATTGCCATTGGTTATTCCTCTGCTCCCTAGCCGACAGCCGTGAAGATGTCGATGGAACCGGACTTGAGCGTCACGATCGCGCGCTTGGTGTTCTTGCGCTTGCCCATACCGAACTTGGTACGACGCGTCTTGCCCTGGCGGTTGAGCGTGTTGATGGACTCGACCTGCACGCCGAAGATCTTCTCGATCGCGAGCTTGATCTCGGTCTTGTTCGAGCGGGGGTCCACCTCGAAGGTGTACTTGCCCTGGTCGATCAGGCCGTAGCTCTTCTCAGAGACGACGGGCGCGATGATGACGTCGCGCGGGTCCTTGTATGTGGCGCTCATGCGCTCACCTCTTCCTTCTCGGCCTTGGGCGCGGTGAATGCCTCGAAGGCGCCCTTGGTGAAGACGATGTCATCGCTCACGAGCACGTCGTAGGCGTTGAGCTGGTCATAGGGAAGCACGTGAACGGTCGGGATGTTCCGAACGCTCTTGTAGCTGATCTCGTCGCCGCGCTCGAGCACGATGAGGACGTGCTTGCTGGTGGCGATGTCGGCGAGGAGCGCGACGACCGACTTGGTCGAGGGCACGTCACCGAGGGCGAGGGACTCCACGATGTGAAGGCGACCACCGCGGGCGCGGTCGGAGAGAGCTCCGCGAAGCGCTGCAGCGATCATCTTCTTGGGGGTGCGCTGCGCGTAGTCGCGCGGCACCGGTCCGTGCACGATTCCACCGCCGCGGTGCTGCGGCATGCGGATCGAGCCCTGACGGGCGCGGCCCGTGCCCTTCTGCTTGAAGGGCTTGGTGCCGGAACCCGAGACCTCGCCGCGACCCTTGGTCTTGTGCGTGCCCTGGCGGGCGGCGGCGCGCTGGGCGACGACGACCTGGTGGATGAGCGGAACGTTGGTCTGCACGTCGAACGTGTCAGCGGGAAGGTCGACCGTGCCGACCTTCTTGCCCTTCACGTCGATGACGTCGATTGCGGTAGCCATGAAGCTCAGGCTCCCTTCACTGCGTTGCGAACGAAAACGATGCGGCCACGAGCGCCGGGAACGGCACCCTTGACGAGCAGCAGGCCCTTCTCAGCGTCGACTGCCTGGACCGTGAGGCCCTGGACGGTCACGCGGTCGCCACCCATGCGGCCCGCCATGCGCATGCCCTTGAAGACACGGCTGGGGGTCGAGGAGGCGCCGATGGAGCCCGGCTTGCGGTGGTTGCGGTGCGCACCGTGCGACGCCGAGACACCGGCGAAGTTGTGGCGCTTCATGACACCGGCGAAGCCCTTGCCCTTGCTGGTGCCGACGACGTCGACCTTCTGGCCGGCCTCGAACATGTCGACCGTGAGCTCCTGGCCGAGCGAGTACTCGGATGCGTCGGAGGTGCGGATCTCGGTGAGGTGGCGGCGCGGCGTGACGCCGGCCTTGTCGAAGTGACCGGTCGCGGGCTTGTTGGCCTTGCGCGGGTCGATCTGGCCGTAGGCGATCTGGACTGCCTCGTAGCCGTCAACCTCGGGGGTGCGGACCTGCGTCACGACGTTGGGCGTGATCTCGATGACGGTCACGGGAATGAGCTTGTTGTTCGCATCCCAGACCTGGGTCATGCCGAGCTTCTTGCCCAGCAGGCCCTTTCGGGTCGTAGTAGTAGCCATGGTGATCCTTACAGCTTGATCTCGATGTTGACGTCGGCCGGCAGGTCGAGACGCATGAGCGAGTCGACAGCCTTCGGAGTCGGGTCAATGATGTCGATCAGGCGCTTGTGAGTGCGCTTCTCGAAGTGCTCGCGCGCGTCCTTGTACTTGTGAGGAGAGCGGATCACGACGACCACGTTCTTCTCCGTAGGAAGGGGCACCGGCCCGACAACCGTCGCGCCCGCACGGGTCACCGTGTCGACGATCTTGCGCGCCGAGCTGTCGATGACCTCGTGGTCATACGACTTAAGTCGGATGCGGATCTTCTGTCCCGCCATGTCTGACTCTCTCTCTTTAGTACCAAGTGCGCTTGTTCCACGCACACGCTGCGGAGCACTTCTGCTGTCGCACCACTGTTTTCATGTCAAACGCCGTGGCTCTTGACCACGGCACTGTGTCGACCCCCGAGCTCAGGCGCAAGCCTTCGCGGGCACACGGGTATCCGTGTGTTCATCGAGTGTCGATTAAGCTTTGTCCTGCTACCCGCGGCCTAGATGCCCCCGAGGGGCGAATCTATGCACTGCCTGGCAGTGATCCCAGCCCCGGTCGATCGTGCACCGGGCGGAAATGTTGAACTAGAAGAGTTTGCCACATTCCCCACCCACCTGCAACCCGGGCGTGTCGCGCCGGCGCGATGCCCAAGGCATGCTCAGGAAAGCAGCTCCAACAGCTGCGATTCGGCGGAGTTGAGACGCTCCGGATCGATCGTCGCGCCCCGTTCGAAACGGTCGATCACTCGCGGGTCGATATAGCTCTTGCGGGCGATCGTGGGCGTATTTCCGAGCACTTCGGCCGCGGCATCCGCTGCTCGCTTGATCGCCCTGGCTCTAGCCCTGGCCGAGGCCTGCGGGCCGGACTGCGCAAGGCTCACGGCGGCGGCGACCGTGCCATGGAGGGTGCGGAAGTCCTTTGCGGTGAAGTCGCCGCCTGTGCGGCGGCGCACGTCGGCGTTGATCTCCTCGGGAGAGAGCGGATGCCACACCTCACCGTCGAACCAGGCGAGCAGCCGCTCGTCTCCCCCGCGGCGCTTGAGGGCGCGGAGGAGCCGCGCGAGATCAGGGTCCTGGATGGACGAGGACCATTCGATGCCGCCCTTGGCGGGGAACTCGAGCGTCACGACACCATCGGAGGCAACCCGGGCGTGCCGCCCCAAGAGCGTCGACAGGCCATGGCTGCCATTGGCCTCGACGTACTGTTCGGAACCGACCCGCAGGCTCCCCCGGTCGAGCATCCGGAAGGCGCCCGCCAGCACGCGCTCCCGCGAGGCGCCGTCCCCGCGGAGATCCATCGTGACCTGTCGCCGCGCCGGCGTCAGCGCACCCGCGAGCTCCAGTGCGCGGTCGAACTTGACGCGGTCCTTCTGCTCCCGCCATTGCGGGTGGTACAGGTACTGGCGGCGACCCGCGGCATCCACGCCTGTCGCCTGTATGTGCCCGTTGGCGTGGGGACAGATCCATACATCGGTCCACGCGGGTGGGATCACGAGGTCTTCGATGCGCCGCCGAGTCTCAGCGTCGACGGGCTGGCCGAGCCCGTCGCAGTAGGAGAACCCCTTGCCCCTGCGCCGACGGGTGATGCCGGATGACGCGGTGTTCGAGCGGCGGAGGCGGGGCATGAGCTGAACGTACGCCAGCGACGCAGATGCGAACAGACGCCGAACATGCAGAAAGGCCCGCGACCGAAGTCGCGGGCCCTTCCGAGAGGTAACCGAAGTTACTTGACGATCTTCGTCACCTTGCCGGCGCCGACGGTGCGGCCACCCTCACGGATAGCGAAGCCGAGGCCCTCCTCCATAGCGATCGGCTGGATCAGCTCGACCGTCATGTCGGTGGTGTCGCCGGGCATGACCATCTCAGTGCCCTCGGGCAGCTGGATGACGCCGGTGACGTCGGTGGTGCGGAAGTAGAACTGCGGACGGTAGTTCGCGTAGAACGGGTTGTGACGGCCACCCTCATCCTTGGAAAGGATGTAGGCGGTGCCCTCGAACACGGTGTGCGGGGTAACCGAACCGGGCTTGACGACGACCTGACCGCGCTCGACATCTTCGCGCTTGGTGCCGCGGAGAAGCAGACCACAGTTCTCGCCGGCCCAGGCCTCGTCGAGCTGCTTGTGGAACATCTCGATACCCGTAACCGTGGTCTTCTGCGTCGGGCGGATGCCGACGATCTCGACCTCGGAGTTGATCGCGAGCGTGCCACGCTCGGCGCGACCCGTCACGACGGTGCCACGACCGGTGATCGTGAAGACGTCCTCAATGGGCATGAGGAACGGCTTGTCACGGTCACGCTCGGGGTCGGGGATGTTGTCGTCGGCGGCCTGCATGAGGTCGACGATCGCGTTGACCCACTTCTCGTCGCCCTCAAGCGCCTTGAGCGCCGACACGCGGATGACGGGAGCGTCATCGCCGTCGAAGCCCTGGCTCGAGAGGAGCTCGCGAACCTCGAGCTCGACGAGCTCCAGGATCTCCTCGTCCTCGACCATGTCGGACTTGTTGAGCGCAACCATGAGGTAGGGCACGCCGACCTGGCGGGCGAGCAGCACGTGCTCACGCGTCTGGGCCATGGGGCCGTCGGTCGCGGCGACAACGAGGATCGCGCCGTCCATCTGCGCTGCACCCGTGATCATGTTCTTGACGTAGTCGGCGTGGCCGGGGGCGTCAACGTGCGCGTAGTGGCGCTTCGGGGTCTCGTACTCGATGTGCGAGATGTTGATCGTGATGCCGCGCTGGCGCTCTTCGGGCGCCGAGTCGATGGTGGCGAAGTCACGCTGCACGTTGGTCGCCGACGGGTACTTGTCAGCGAGAACCTTCGAGATCGCAGCCGACAGCGTGGTCTTGCCGTGGTCGACGTGACCGATGGTTCCGATGTTGACGTGCGGCTTGGTCCGCTCGAACTTGGCCTTAGCCACTATGGTCCTCCTCAGGACAATGGTGCAGGCATCCGAAAGCCTCGGATAGCTGCTGGGTGGAGTGTGTATTTATGTTACTCGGGGCGGGAGGCCCCTGCGAACTGGGGCTATTCGCCCTTGTTCTTCTGGACGATCTCGTCGGCAACAGCCTTCGGGACCTCCGCGTAGCTGTCGAAGGACATCGAGTACACCGCACGGCCGGAGGTCTTGGACCTCAGGTCGCCAACATACCCGAACATCTCTGACAGCGGTACCTTGGCCGAGACGACCTTGACACCGGTCGCGTCTTCCATGGACTGGATCTGTCCACGACGCGAGTTCAGGTCGCCGATGACGTCGCCCATGTACTCCTCGGGCGTACGCACCTCGACGGCCATGAGCGGCTCGAGCAGCACGGGGTTCGCCTTGCGAGCGGCCTCCTTGTAGGCCATCGAGCCGGCGATCTTGAACGCCATCTCCGAGGAGTCGACGTCGTGGTAGGCACCATCGAGCAGCACGGCCTTGACACCCACGGTGGGGAAGCCCGCGAGGACACCCGTCTGCATGGCGTCCTTGATGCCGGCGTCGACCGAGGGGATGTACTCGCGCGGGACGCGACCACCGGTCACCTTGTCGACAAACTCGTACGAGCTCTCCGGAGTGACCTCCATCGGCTCGAGCGCGATCTGCACCTTCGCGAACTGGCCGGAACCACCGGTCTGCTTCTTGTGGGTGTAGTCGTGCTTGTCGACCGTGCGGCGGATCGTCTCGCGGTAGGCGACCTGGGGCTTGCCGACGTTGGCCTCAACCTTGAACTCGCGCTTCATGCGGTCGACAAGGATGTCGAGGTGCAGCTCACCCATGCCCTTGATGACGGTCTGGCCGGTCTCGTAGTTGAGCTCGACGCGGAACGTCGGGTCTTCTTCAGCGAGCTTCTGGATGGCCGTGCCGAGCTTCTCCTGGTCAGCCTTCGTCTTGGGCTCGATGGCGACCTCGATGACGGGCTCAGGGAAGGTCATCGACTCGAGGACAACCTGCTGCTTCTCGTCGCAGAGGGTGTCACCCGTGGTCGTGTCCTTGAGGCCGATGACCGCGTAGATGTGGCCAGCCTGGACCCGATCGACCGGCATCTCCTTGTTGGCGTGCATCTGGAAGATCTTTCCGATGCGCTCCTTCTTGCCCTTGGTCGAGTTCGCAACGGCCGAGCCGCTCTCGATCGTGCCCGAGTAGACGCGAATGTAGGTGAGGCGACCGAAGAACGGGTGCACCGCAACCTTGAACGCGAGGGCCGCGAAGGGCTCGTCGGACGACGCGTGACGCTCGATGACCTTCTCCTCGTCGCGCGGGTCGTGGGCCTCAATGGCACCGACGTCGAGCGGGTTGGGGAGGTAGTCGACGACCGCGTCGAGCATGGGCTGAACACCGCGGTTCTTGAACGCGGAGCCACAGAGCACGGGGTAGATCTCGCTCGCGACGGTGAGCTTGCGGATCGCAGCCTTGATCTCGGCGACGGTCAGCTCTTCGCCACCGAAGTACTTCTCCATGAGCTCGTCGCTGGTCTCGGCGACCGTCTCGAGCAGCTTGGTGCGGTACTCGTCCGCCTTCTCCTTGAGCTCCTCGGGGATCTCCTTCGTCTCGTAGGAGGCGCCCATGGTGACGTCACCCTTCGAGTCTCCGGCCCAGACGAGTGCCTTCATCTCGACGAGGTCGACAACGCCGACGAAGTCGCTTTCGGAGCCGATGGGGAGCTGCATGACGAGCGGCTTGGCACCCAGGCGCTTGACGATCGTGTCGACCGTGAAGTAGAAGTCGGCGCCCAGCTTGTCCATCTTGTTGACGAAGCAGATGCGGGGCACGTCGTACTTGTCGGCCTGGCGCCAGACGGTCTCCGACTGGGGCTCGACGCCCTCCTTGCCGTCGAAGACGGCAACGGCACCGTCGAGCACGCGAAGCGAGCGCTCGACCTCGACCGTGAAGTCGACGTGGCCGGGGGTGTCGATGATGTTGATCTGGTTCTTGTTCCAGAAGCACGTCACAGCAGCGGACGTGATGGTGATGCCACGCTCCTGCTCCTGCTCCATCCAGTCGGTCGTCGCGCCACCGTCGTGGGTCTCGCCGAGCTTGTGGTTGACGCCCGTGTAGAACAGGATGCGCTCAGTCGTGGTGGTCTTGCCGGCATCGATGTGCGCCATGATGCCGATGTTGCGGACCTTGTTAAGGTCGGTGAGCACTTCCTGTGCCACGGTGGTCCTCCGAAAATTGGGGATGAACGATGATGGGGTGCCGCTCTGTCAGGGCGCGACGAATCCGACGCGCCCTGACAGCAAAGCTGGTTACCAGCGGTAGTGCGAGAAGGCCTTGTTCGCCTCGGCCATCTTGTGCGTGTCCTCACGACGCTTCACAGCGGCGCCGAGGCCGTTCGAGGCGTCGAGGATCTCGTTGGTGAGACGCTCGGTCATCGTCTTCTCACGACGGCCCTTGGCGTAGGTCGTGAGCCAGCGAAGCGCCAGGGTGTTGGCGCGGTGCGGCTTGACCTCGACGGGCACCTGGTAGGTCGAACCACCGACGCGGCGGCTCTTGACCTCAAGCGTGGGGCGCACGTTGTCGAGCGCCTTCTTGAGCACCGTCACGGCATCCTGACCGCTCTTGGCCTCAACGGCCGCGAGTGCGTCGTAGACAATGCGCTCAGCGAGCGACTTCTTGCCGTCGAGCAGAATCTTGTTGACGAGCTGGCTGACGATGGGGGCGCCGTAGACCGGGTCGATCGCTACGGGGCGCTTAGGAGCTGGTCCCTTGCGAGGCATTACTTCTTCTCCATCTTCGCGCCGTAGCGGCTGCGAGCCTGCTTGCGGTTCTTGACGGCCTGCGTGTCGAGGGCGCCGCGAACGATCTTGTAGCGAACACCGGGGAGGTCCTTCACACGACCACCGCGGACGAGCACCATCGAGTGCTCCTGCAGGTTGTGGCCCTCACCGGGAATGTACGCGGTGACCTCGGTGCCGTTGGAGAGCTTGACACGAGCGACCTTGCGAAGCGCCGAGTTCGGCTTCTTCGGGGTGGTCGTGTAGACACGCGTGCACACGCCGCGCTGCTGGGGGTTGGCCTTCAGGGCGGGAGCCTTGGTCTTGGTGACCTTCGGCGAGCGACCCTTCCGGACCAACTGCTGAATAGTTGGCACTTCTTACTCCTTGGATATCCTGCACGGTGACAGTTGTTGCTTGCATGCATCCGCTTCGTCCCGAAGCCCGGGAACCTTGCGGATGCTGAACCCATCGTTGATCGCAGGCTCTCGCCTGGTTTCGGTGGTGGGTATGCCGTGGGAGCCCGGCGCGACCGTGAGGCCACGCCCGTAACTCGATTCCGGTTGGTGCCAGTTCATGCTCTCCCCGACGCCCGTCACGCTTTTGGGCACAGGGGAGCGCACAGCAATGCGCACACCTAGAAAAGAATAGTCGGCGCTGGGTGCACGGTCAAATGGTGGTGGCCCGGGCATCCGCTGGCCATTGGCATGGGCCGACTGGGGTGAGCGCGGCGAGGAGGCCTTAGCCGGCAGTAGCGCCGTAGCGTGTGCGGGACTCCGCGAGCTCGCGGTCGTAGGCGGCACGGGCCTCGGCATTGCGCGCCTTGACCTTGCGTCCGCGGGCGGCGATCGCGAGACCGAACCAGATGGCGACCTCGCGCGCGACGGCGACAGCGACGACGAGCGGTGCGCTCACGGCGAGGCGGAGGAACATCTCCTGGCCCTCGGCGGGCGTCAGGGCGACCGCGTTGCTGAGCAGCATGATGATGCCGATCGACGCGAAGTAGGTGACTGCCGCAACGACGAGGCTGCCGAGCACCCAGGCCCACCAGCCGGCGCGGTTGATGAGGAGCACCGCGAGCACGAAGACCACGAGGAACGTGATCGTCGGCACGAGGAAGCCGCTCGACAGGAGGAAGCGGGGGATGTCGAAGGCACGGTCCGCGGCGGCGTAGGCGATCGCCGTGATGAGGCTGTGCAGGAGGCCGAACGCGATCGTGCCCAGGACGGCGAAGAGGGTGCCGATGCCGCGGTTGCTGCGCTTCTTGGGTGGCGTGGGGGCCGTCACGTAGACGGTCTGCGGGGATGCGGGGGCCGAGCTCACGACCGGGTCGGAGACGGGGTAGGCGGATGCGGCGGGCGCTTCGGATGCCGGCGCGTGCGCCTCTGCGGCGGGTGTGGGAGCCTCCGATGTGGCCGGCGGCGTCACTCCCTGCGGGAGCGGAGCGGCCTCTGCGGCCACTGTCGACTCGGAGGCATCCTTCGACTCAGGCTCGTGCGCATATGCCGCCTGCGTGGCCGTCGGGTCTGCAACCGGTTCGGCGCTCGACGGTTCCGTGCGCGCGTCGAAGAGACCGGCGGAGGGCGCGGGCTCGACGAGGGGCTCTGGCTCGCCGACAGGGGCGCGATCGCCGCGCTCCTCGAAATACCCTGCAGGCGCCGTGCCGGAGGAATCCTCGGTCGCGCTGGCGTTCGGTGCTGCGAGCGGAGCAGGCTCCGCTGAACCGTCGGCGTCGGCGCCGTCAGCCGCCGCAATGCCGGGAGCCGCCGCATCCGCCTGCGTCGTCTCCACATCCGTCGCGGGGGTGCCAGCGAGCTGGTCGGCGATGTCGGGCTTGGGGTGCTCGTCGTCAGGCGCGTTGCTCATGGGGGCTCCTCTTCGTCGGCACGCCGCGGCGGCGCGTCGCCCATGCTAGCAATGCCCCCGAACGCGGGACAGGAGGCGTGCCGCCATTCTCTGCAGCCGTCGTCTATTGCGCGAATGCCCCAGATTCGTCGACCGGCTGCTCTCCTTCGACGGCAGCGTCTGCAGTTCCTGCTCCTGCAGCCACGGGCTGCGAGAGCAGCGTGAAGAGCTGCAGTTGAAGCGTGGCGTCCACCGCCGCCGCAGGGTCGGCCGGGTTGGCGGGGAATGTGAAGTTGTGCACCAGCCCGAAGCGCTGCGTCTCCTGGATTCGAGTGATCGCGTCGAAGACTCGAGCCGTCTCGCCCGATATGTTGATGTTCAGATCGACCACCACGAAGTTGTCAGTGCTCACGCTGCCCACTGCAGCGGCTACCTCCGGATGTAGCGCGTCCGACTCGACAGGCGCGACATACCGCTCGAGCGAAGGCTCGCCCATGACGGCAATGGCCGTCCCTGTCGCATCCCCAATAGCCTGCAACTCTCGCAAGTAGCTGGAGTAGGCGAGGTCGTCGGGAATCGCGACGCTCAGCACAGCGAGGTCGCGTTCGAGGTCCTCTATGCCCTCCGCCAGCGCCTGCAGGCGCCGGAGGGTTGCCTCGTGACCGACGTTGAGCGCCTCGGCCCGCTCGCGGTCATCATTCGCTGTCGATATTTCCGCCAGACGCGGAGAGATGGCAATGAACCAAGTGCCAGCAAGCAGCGCTGCGATGACCAGCACGGCGATGATCGTGCCGAAGTTTGACTTGTTCACTGCCCTGCTCCTTCAGTAGCTTCGCCCGCTGGCTCGGATCCGGGCGATTCGAAGTAGCGACGCTCGAAGCGCTCTTCGCTGGCGGAGACCCCGACCTGAATGGTGTAGCCGCCCTCCGACAGGGTGGCGCTGCCGGGAGTGTAGGCAACGACCCCGGACACCTGTTCGAGGGCGTCCACCCAGTCGGCAATCGCGGCAAGGGATGGCAGCGTGGCATCGATCAGCACCCCGACCGTCGGCACGGCATAGAGGGGATCTGCCTCGACGGCAACCGCTTCAGTCGCGGAGAAGGAGTCGACGGTGACCCCCGTAACGACGCCGCCCTCGGGCATCGTTGCCTGCAACTCCGCAATGTAGTCGGCCCACCGGACAGCGTTTGCCGAGGCGACGAGGCGAGCGTCCCGTATGGCAGCGACCCTGCTTTCCACCATTCGAGCCTCGGAGTACTGGTTCTGCGCCTGAATGAGTTCCCGCGTGCGGTCTTGCTCGGCGGCGAGCGCCACCTGAGCCGATAGGGCGAGTGTGGAGACGCCGACATATGCAACGACGCAGCCGGCCGCTACGACTACGACCAGCATGATCAGCGCACGAATCCTGCGGCGGAACTGTTTCTTCTCGCGGATCTCGGGCGGGAGGAAGTCGATCCTGGGTTCGCCGCCAACGACGACGACGTTGTCCTTGGCGCTCATGCCTTGCTCCCCAGGGCGAGTCCGAGTGCGACCGAGTAGCTGTCGGAACGGCCGATGCCCGCCTCGGCAGACTTCGCGACCTTGACGCCACTGAAGGAGTCGTTCGCGACGACGGCGACACGTGTCAGTTCAAAGAGTGCAGCCGAGAAGCCTGGCAGCTGCGCCCCGCCACCCGTCAGCACGATCCGCACGATCGGGTCGTTGGGGTGAGAGTTGACGAAGTAGTTGAGCGTGTTGCGGAGGCCGTTGAGCAGCTGGCCGGTCGACTCGTAGATGACCTCGATCGCGGGACGGTGCTCGGGTGCGGCACCCGCCGTGATGATGCCGAGCCGGCGCTTGACCTGCTCGGCGATGTCGTGCGCCATGTCGAGCCGCTGCACGAGTGCGGTCGTGATGTCGTCGCCGCCCGCGGGGATGATGCGCACGAACTGCGGGATGCCATTGGTCGCGATCACGACGTTGGTGGTCGTCGCGCCGATGTCGATGAGGGCTGTCGTGCCCTGCGAGTGTTCACCGCGAACATGCACGCGCGTGAGTGCGAAGGGAATGAGGTCGACCTCGACGGGTGCGAGTCCGGCGAGCTCGACCGCGTTGACGTTGGCCATGACGGCGTCCTTGATGGCGGCGACGAGGAGGCCGTTGATGACTGGGCCGTTCTCCCCCTCCGCCTCGGAGACGGGGTAGAAGTCGAGGAGGGCATCCGCAACCGGCACCGGCAACATCTCCTGTACCTGGAACGGGAGGGACTCGCGGATGCGGGCCAGCGGCATCCGGGGCACCGTGAGGTCACGGGCCAGCACCCGCTGGTTGCCCATGCCGAGCGCGACGGACTTGCTCTTGAAGCCACCCTCGCTCCACAGCCGCTTGAGGCTTGCCGAGACGGTGTGCACTTCGAGCACGTCACCGCTGCGGGCGGCGCCCTCAGGCAGCGGCACCTCGTGGAATCGCTCGATCGTCGGGCGCGCGCCCGCAGGATCGAGCACCTCGACGGCGCGGATCGCATCGTTGCCGATGTCGACCCCCACTATGCGTTTGGCCATGGTTCAGCCCTTCCCCCCAATTACGCGTTCGACCCTCAGGCGAGGCCGAACAGTGACAGATATGACCGCCACAGGATCTCCCCCATGAAGACCCCCACCCAGGCGCCCCCCAACATCCAGGGCCCGAATGGAATCCCACTCTTGCGGTTCACCCGCCTGAGCGCAAGCAAAACGATCGAAAAGAGACCCCCCAGAACGAAGGCCGCGAATGCGCCGACAAGGAGCGCTCCCCAGCCGATCCAGCCGAGGTAGAGCCCAAGCACGCCGGCGAGCTTGACGTCGCCGAGCCCCATGCCGCCGGGGTACGCGAGCGCCATCACCAGGTAGGCGACGAACATGGCGGCCATCGCGATGAGGGCACGGATGATGGCATCCGGAGTGCCGGCGAGAACGGATGTGACGACCAGCAGCACTCCCCCGACGATGTATGCAGGCAGCACGATGCGGTTGGGCAGCGTGTGGGTGTCGAGGTCAATGAAGGTGAGCGCGATCGAGATGGACGCCAGATAGAGGAACGCGACGAGCGCGACGAGCTGCGCCGGCATGGCCGTCGGCGCGACCGGCCCGATCGGGCTGAGCACCCAGGCCGCGACAGCCGCGAAGACAGTCCCGGTCAGCAGTTCGACGGCCGGGTAACGGGGTGAGATCTTCTCGCCGCAGTCGCGACAGCGCCCGCGGAGGATCACCCACCCGAGCACGGGCACGTTGTCTCGCCACCTGATCGGGTGCCCGCACTTCGGGCACGCGCTGCCCTTCTCGCTCAGCGACTCACGCCGTGGGACCCGCCAGATGACCACGTTGAGGAAGGACCCGATGATGAGCCCCAAGACGCCCGCGAGCACGATGATGACAACGGTAACTACCGGGTCGCCCGCGAGTGCGAGCGCGGTCATCGATACGAACCGTCAGCTCGGAACGCTGGCTGCACCTCAACCCACACGTTCACACCGTATGTGGTCGTCACGGGTGAAAGGAACTTCGGGGGCGCCGAGTAACGGAATCGGGTGTCGTAGGTGTAATTCTTGTCGTACCCGTTGGGCCCGGTGTTGCCCACCGGTCCACGGAACTTCTGGGCGATCGCCCCGTGGACCGTGAGCTTGCCGCGGTCGCCGCCGACGTTGTAGTTCTGCACGGCGAAGGTATGACTCACGGAGAGGATCGCAGCTTCGATTGTCCTGTGCTTGGGGAGGATTGCTGTCCCCGAGTTGTAGCGCATCGGGTTGTACACCCAGACGGCGTTATTGCCCACGAGACCGAGCATGTCGCGATCCGCATTCTCATAGGTAAGGTCGCCGGTGACGTAGACGTAGTTCTCAGCCGCGACCGTGACTCCACCGCCACTGAGCTCACCCTCGATGAAGACATCGCCATTGCGGCACCCATAGGACGTGTCCGCGTCAGTGCCGATCCGCGGAGGCAGCTCATTGGTGCGGGGATACCCGACGACGTTCTGAGAGTGGCCGAGATTATTCGTGAGCCGACTGCCCGTAGCCGCGTGCTTGCACGCCGCAGGTTGTGAGGGGGTGAACCAACCTCCGGCAACAGCGGGCGCCGTCGTGTCGCCATTCGAAGCAGCGTTCGGCCCCGAAAGCGGGATGTTCTGAACATAGATGACGTTGTTCTCTGGAACATCGAGCGTGACCCCGCTGCGAAGCTGCTCGGGGGTGCCGCAGAGGGACGACTGACTATTGTCCCCGGTTGCCGCCGTGGCTCCACTTGTATTGGTGTACTTGGTCCACGGAGATTTCACGTGCATCTTGCCACCAGCGCGAAACTCGATACTGGTCGGCCCCGTATAGAGGCACCCGGGCCGGGGAACATCATCCGGCAGGTCCGTTCGTGTCTCCTGCTTGAGCTGCGAGTTCGTCGGCGGCATTGCGATGCTCGGGCTGTAAACGGGTGGGCCCTCGGCGAAGTTGGGATAGGAACATCCGGATGGCCGATCAAAGTGACCGCTCGGGTTTCCTGTTGTAACAACGCCTTCAAAACGTGCGCGACAGATCAACATCGTGTCGTTGGAGTGCAACGGCCCCCAGATCTCATCCGAGTTTCCGAACTGGATGGTCGCGCAGCCGCGAGAGCTGCCCCCAGGCTTCCACTTGTGCACGACCGTGCACGCAACAGTCGCGGGCGGGCTCACGGACATGCCCCGCACGTCAGGGTCGGACATCTCGTAGTCGGTGAAGTAAAGGAAGTCGATGAACCCGGTCTGGCGAAGGTTGGCGACGATCGTGCGGGTTTGGCTACCCACGATCCCGGTCGAACGAAGCTTGACCGTGCCGGTCGTGCCGTAGTCCATATTGTCGACCTCATATCGGAAGCGAGCATTGTCACTCCCGGGGACGGTTGCCCAATCGCCGTCCTCCCCGAGACCGAATGCAGGATTCGCGGTCGGCGGCAACTGGACCGTAGAGGTGCTGGAGCCACTCGGATTGCTGAATTCTGAGGCGGGGTTGCCGTACTTGACATAGGACGGCTCGTCGCTGATGCGGTTCTGGTATTCGTCGATGCCCGCGTAAGCGGCAGCGAGGGCCGCATTCCAATCGGAGTCGTCGACAGACTTGCGCTGACTGCCGAGCACCGTCGCCGTCGCTGCAACGACCAGAAGGACGAGCACCGAGGTGATGCCGATGACGGTGACCATAGCGATGCCCTCGTCGTTGCGGCGGAGCGCGCGCAGCCGTGCGTGCAACAGGCGAATCATAGGAGCCCCAATCGAGAGACGCCGAGGTTGGGCAGTCCAACGCGGTTGACGATCGTGACCGGCTCGGCACGTTCGGTCACATCGGCTTGGACCTTCATGGTGACTTCGATGGCCACAACCCTGAGGCGTTCAGTCTCGGTCAGCGCCCCAGTCGGCGAAAGGCTGATCTGCTCCTCAACCTTGGTCGTGTCGTTGATGCGGTAATAGCTGAAGAGCGAGGGTTCGCCGGACGCCGGCGAGATGATTTTTCGCGCGACGACGCGCTCGGACGACGCTGTCGTGCGGAAAGACCAGTACGTCGGGTGCCCAGGTGTTGGGTAGGCGTCCCAGCGAGTTTCGACAAGGTCACGCGTGGCAGGGTCTACCTGGAAGCGAATCTTGACCGGCTTGGGTGTCGCCGAATCGGTGTCGATGAAGGCATGGAGCGTCAGGCTCTCCCGCTTCGCTTCGACGAATACTGGATGAGGCGGCGTCGGTACTGAAGCGACAGAGGGACGCTCGATGGTTGTACCCGATCGGATGACTCGCGTCATTTCGTTCATGCCGACTGCGGCGATGTTCGTGCTGTCGTTCGCGGCAGTGTCCTGGGTCATGGCCCGGCTGAATGAGACCACCGTCGTCAGCACGAGAGTCATGAGCACCGCGAACAGCGACATTGCGACGATCAGCTCGGGCATCCCCATCCCGTGCTCGTCGTGCGCGATCCGCCGCCGCAGAACCGGAATCATCACGAGACCGGCACCCTCGGGTCGACAGTGACGACGTTGCCCTGGACCGCGCCATTGCCCACAAGCGCCATGCGCGCGCCTGGGATGGTGCTGCCGCTAGTCGCGGTTGACGACGTCGTCGACTCAAGCACCCAACTGCCGTAGGGAAGGATCAGCGTGGGCCGAGCGTTGCTGCCTCGGTCGAATCGCAGCACCTGTTGCACCTCACACCCCGGATGCCCTTCGGTGGACGACACGGTCGACCGAGCGAAGATGTATCGGTTGACGTCCTGAGTCATCTGCACAGCCCCGGCTGGCACGGTGACGTCACTGACCGCTCCGCCGAGCGCGGCGACCGGCTCGACACGGCTACCGTTCGAGAGGGTGGAGGTGGCCGGCCACTGTGCCGGGTCCGAGGCTACGCAGTCAACCGCATCCCCGGCGACCGGGGTATAGCCGTCGGCGAAGGCCGCGACAGTGATGGTTCGCGGGTTCGACGCCGATGTCGCGGGCGAGCGGAATGGATCGCGCGTGCTGAGAAGAGTGGTTGTGAGGTTGCGGGCCACAATCGCCCCCAGCACGTCGTAGCGCACCCTGAGGTCGCCAGACTCATCGAAGTTGAAGGGCACGGTGGCCGCTTCCCCTCGCACTACGCCCGCTGTCTGTAGCGGCGTGGATGAACTCGAGGGGTCAACGAAATTGCGGCCGGCAGGACTTGAGAGGCTCACGTTGTAAGTAGCGGGAGTCGCCTTCAGGAAGTAGGCGCATCCCGCCTCATCCGTAGTTGTGTTCAGAGTCGCGCCGCCCCCGATGGGCACCGCCTTGACGGGGATGTCCGGCACCCCTTCGCCGCTCACCGCCGAGGTGACTATGACGAGAATCGTACCCAGATCGGGGTCATTGATTCGGGCACTCGGGTTGAGGAGAGTGTCACTCTCGATGCTGCGGACCTCACCGGCGGTCTGCCATTCAACCTCGACCTTGATCTGCTTGTACCGAAGGGTGCCCCCTCCTGCGCCGCACGCTGAGAGCTCTTCTGCGGCATTCACCCAACTGGTCGTGCGGTGCACTGTGAAGGTGTCGTTGTTCAGCTCGACCACACGGGTGGCGTTGTTGAGGGCGAAGATGTCTGAGGCGCTGCGCGCAAGGTCGATCTCCTGCGCCGCGAGGTTGCCAGCGACTTGCCGCACTCGAGAATCTCGGGTGATCGACAACAGCGTCAGCATGGTGTGAAGGATCCCAGCTGAGATGATCATGAAGATCGACATCGCCACGACAACTTCCACAAGCGTGAAGCCGCCCTCGTGCCGCAGTTCCAATCTGCGGCGAATCGCCTTGATCATCCTCACCCCCCGGTTGGATTGATACTGCTTGGTTGCGTCCCCTAGACGCGAATGCGGGCCGCCGCCGGAGCGACGGCCCGCAACGAAGGTCTCGCTTATCCGCCAGCACCCGGCGTCGCGACATGACCGATCTCCGAGATCGTGCCATTCGAAGAGGTGTACTCCCAGGTCTTGTCCGTGATGCTCGTGTGGTTGCCACGAAGCACGAACCCAGTCGCATCAGGAGTCCCCTCAATCCAGACGCTGACCTCGGCAGTCTTGTTGAAACCGTAGTCCTCAAGTCCGCGATCAGGCGCCGGAGCCGTGCCCGGGCTAGTTCCCGCGACGAGGTTCGCGTAAGAGCCGTTGTTGGACACGGCGTACTGCTCTGCCGCGATGGCGGCGTTCTTCAGGTCGGACTCGACCTGCGACTGCCACGCACCCTGGCGCTGGTTCAGGAACGCCGGGATGGCGATCGCGGCGAGGACGCCGATGATGAGGATGACGACGAGGAGCTCGATCAGGGTGAAGCCCTTCTCGCCGTCCTCGCGCTTCTTGGCGATTGCGTTGTTGATCGTGCTGATCATGATGATCTCTTCCTGTCTGTGATGACTTCGGACAGGTGGCCCCCCAAAAGTTCAGACCCCCTGTGGACGATTGTTGCGGATGCCGTTCAACGAAGGGAAGCCCCCCAAACGAGGAGAATGCTCAGCAACTCGCCCCCAGTTGTGGGGCCAGCTACTGGATCTGCTCGAAGATGCTGAAGATCGGCAGGTAGAGCGCCACGATCATCCCGCCGACCACGACGCCGATGACGGCGATCATGAGCGGCTCGATGAGCGCCGTGAGCTGCTCCGCGGTCGCCTCGACCTCCTGGTCGTAGAAGTCCGCGATCTTGTTGAGCATGGTCTCGAGGGCGCCGGCATCCTCACCGACGGCGATCATCTGCGTCACCATCGCGGGGAACACCGGCTCGAGCGCGAGCGGGCCAGACACCGACTTGCCGGAGCGCACCGAGTCGGAGACCTTCTTCAGCGCGTTCTCGATGACCGCGTTGCCGGATGCCTCGCCCACGATGTTGAGGGACTGCAGGATGGGCACACCCGCCCCCATCATGGTCGCGAAGTTGCGCGTGAAGCGGGCGATGGCCACCTTGGCGAAGAGCGGCCCGAAGACCGGGATCTTGAGCTTCAAGGGGTCGAGGAAGTTGCGCACCTTGTCGGTGTTCTTGTTCGCCCGCCACCAGAAGACGAAGATCACCGTGAGCACGAGCATGAGCGGCCCCGCCCACACCATGTTCTTCGACAGGATCACGAGGAACTGGGTCGGCAGGGGCAGGTCGCCGCCCAGGTCGGAGAACATCGTCTCGAAGACGGGCACGATGAAGATCAGCATGCCGATGACCGCGACGACCGCGATGCAGAGCACCGCGACGGGGTAGGTCAGCGCCGACTTGATCGTGGCCCGGAGCTTGACCTCGTTCTCGTAGTTCTCGGCGATCGACACGAGCGTGTCTTCGAGGAAGCCGCCCGCCTCACCCGCCCGCACGAGGTTGATGAACAGCGGCGGGAAGTGCTTCGGATGCTTCGCCATCGCCGCCGACAGGGCGAAGCCAGCCTCGACATCCGCCTGGATCGTCGCCAGGGTCGACGCGAGCGTCTTGTTCTCCGTCTGCTCCGACAGGATCGTGAGGGTGCGGATGAGTGAGAGGCCCGACGAGGTCATGGTCGCCATCTGGCGGGCCATGACGGCGAGGTCCTTGAGCCCGACGCCCTTCTGCATGCCCGGGATCGAGAGCTCCTTCTGAAGCCCCGTTCCCGCTGCCGCCTCGCTGATGTCGATGGGCGTCACGTTCATGGCGCGCAGCTTGGCCATGACCGCACCCTCGGATGCGCCCTCGAGGCGTCCCTTGACGACCTTGCCCGAGACATCCCGGCCCTTGTAGGCGAACTCCTTCGTCGCGGTGGCCATCAGCGCTGCACCGAGTAGGCGTCGCTGTAGTTGACGCCATCCGTCATGTTGGCGCCGAGTGCGCCCGTCGTCTCGACACGGGTCACGAGCCGTTTGAGCACCTCGAAGTCATGCGCCTTCTCGACCGCGGCGTCGAAGGTGATCTGGCCGCTGTTGACGAGGTCGGCGAGATGCTGGTCCATCGTGTGCATTCCCGCCTCGCGGCCCGCCTGCATCGCCGAGTGCACCTGGTAGGTCTTGCCCTCACGGATGAGGTTCGCGACAGCGTGGGTCGCCATGAGCACCTCCGTCGCGACGACACGGCCCTTGCCGTTCGCCCGCTTGAGCAGCGTCTGGCAGACGACCCCCTGCAGGGTCGCCGCGAGCTGCGCGCGCACCTGGTTCTGCTGGTGGGGCGGGTAGACGTCGATGATGCGGTCGATCGTCTGCGGGGCATCCTGCGTGTGCAGTGTCGCGAAGACGAGGTGGCCGGTCTCGGCCGCGGTCAGCGCCACCGAGATCGTCTCGAGGTCACGGAGCTCGCCGACGAGGATGACGT
The DNA here is from genome assembly GCA_015234465.1 of Salinibacterium sp. GTDB lineage: Bacteria > Actinomycetota > Actinomycetes > Actinomycetales > Microbacteriaceae > Homoserinimonas. Next base: position 26,281 of record JADGNA010000011.1, read on the forward strand.
CGGGGTCCTGGCGCAGCACGTGCTTGAGGGCCGCCGCGAAGCTGTGCGTGTCGTGGCCGACCTCGCGCTGGTTGACGAGCGACTTCTGGTTCTGGTGCAGGAACTCGATCGGGTCTTCCACCGTCATGATGTGGTCGGTGCGCGTCTTGTTGACGAGGTCGATGAGCGCCGCGAGCGTCGTCGACTTGCCCGAACCCGTCGGCCCCGTCACGAGCACGAGACCGCGCGCGAGCTTCGCGAAGGAGCCGATCGACTCCGGCACGCCGAGCGCCGCGAGCGGCTTGATCTCGGTCGGGATGAGACGGAACGCCGCACCCATGTTGTGCCGCTGCTGGTAGAGGTTCACGCGGAAACGCGCATTCTCCGAGAGCGTGTAGGCGAAGTCGAACTCGAGGTGCTCCTCGAAGATTTCCTTCTGCTTGTCGGTCAGGATGCTCGTGAGAGCCGACGCGACCTTGTCCTGGCTCCACACGGGGGCATCCTTGATGGGCCGCAGGGCGCCATCGACGCGGATCATCGGCGGGGCACCCGCTGAGATGTGCAGGTCAGAACCGCTCGTCAGCAGCACCTGCTGCAGCGCGCCGTCGAGGTCAGGGTCGGCCTTGAGGTTCGGGTTGCGGCGCGACACGAAGCCAGCAGGCACCGCCGCGGGGGCAGCGCTCGGCTCCGGCGCGGGCACGACGGCGGCTGGCTCGACCGGCACCGGGCCGGGCAGCGTGTGCACGGTCGACTCCGAGGCGGGAGGACGAGGGGCGGATGCCGCGGGGCTCGGCTGCGCTGTAGCCGCCGCTGCCGGGGCGCCCGACAAGGGGGCAGTAGGCGCAGTGACGGGCGACGTTGCGGCGGGCGACGTCGGCGCCGAGGGCGCGGCGGCGGGCGGAGCCGCTGCCGGCGCTGCAGGTGCCGACGCTGCAGGCGTCGGAGCGGCAGGACGACTCACGGGCGGCTGCTGTGCCGCTGAGGACTGGGGAGCCGAGGGCGCGGCTGAAGGCTGCGAGGGAGGCGCAACCGATGCGGTCGGCGCGGACGAGGTCGGCGCGACGGGCGACGACGCACTCGCCGCGCGCGCCTCCGCCCTCGTTGCTGGTGCTCCGCTGGGCGCGGCCGCGGGAACCGCGGGCGGCGGAGCCGAGGCGACGGATCCCGGCACGGCCGCGGCACCCGGCTGGGCGGCCGTTCCCGCGGAGGGGGCGGGCATGCTCGACAGGGTCGCGGCTGACGCAGGGGCTGCCGCCATCGCGGGGGCGCCCGCCATGGCGGGTTCCTTCGCGGGCGCAGGGACCGGGGCATCCGTCGGTGCGGGAAGGCTCTGGAGGAACTCGGCCATCGACTCGGGACGGTTCGTGGCGACAGTCGACGACTGCGCAGCGGCAGGCGACGACGGCGCGGCATACGACGGCGCGGGCGCGTCGAACTGCGGCACGAGGTTCACCGGCCCGGTCACGGGCTGGTAGCTCGACGGGAGGTACCCCGGCGGTTCGTACATCGGCTCCGAGTCGCCCGTGGGCGCTGCATCCCCGTCGACCGAGGCCGAAAGGTCGTAGACCGGATCGTTCATGCGATTCCCCCTTGCTCACTGCCTCCGACGCATCCGCCGGCCTTGCTTCGCACTGCGGGTCGTCCCCCGCCCACAGCGACACCGATCATCTGTCACACCACCACGCGGAGGATCTCTTCGACCGCCGTGTGACCCATGAGCGCCTTGGTCCAGCCGTCCTGCCGCAGGGTCGCCATGCCCTGCGAGACCGCCATCTTGGAGATCTCGATGCTGGATGCCCGTGCGACCGCAAGGCGCTCGATCTCCTCGGTCACGATCATGACCTCGTGGAGCGCGATTCGTCCCCGGTATCCCGTGTTGGAGCAGTGCGTGCATCCGACGGGCCGGTACAGCATGGGCGCGGGTTTGCTGGGATCGAGGTAGAAGCCGAGGCTCGCGAGGCCCTCGATCGTGCTCTGGTACTGCTCCTTGCAGCGGTCGCAGAGGCGACGAGCAAGACGCTGGGCGACAACGGCCTCGAGCGCCGAACCGACGAGGAAGGGCTCGATGTCCATCTCGATGAGACGCGTGACAGCGGCCGGAGCACTGTTGGTGTGGAGCGTCGACAGCACGAGGTGACCCGTGAGCGACGCCTCGATCGCGATCTGCGCCGTCTCCTTGTCGCGGATCTCACCGATCAGCACGACATCCGGGTCGGAACGAAGGATGCTTCGGAGCGCCGCTGCGAAGGTCAGGCCCGCCTTGACGTTGACCTGCACCTGGCTGATGCCCTCCATGCGGTACTCGACCGGGTCTTCAACCGTGATGACGTTGACCTCGGGCTTCGCGACCGCGTGAAGGGTCGTGTAGAGCGTCGTCGACTTACCGGAACCCGTCGGCCCCGTCACGAGGATCATGCCGTTGGGCTTCACGAACGATGCGCGATACTTCGCCAGGTTGCCGTCGAGCATGTTGAGGTCGCTCAGGCTCAGCGTCGTCCCCGAGTTGTCGAGGATACGCATGACGACCTTCTCGCCCCACACCGTCGGCAAGGTCGCGACGCGGAGGTCGATCTGGCGGCCGCCGTGGTTGACCGAGATGCGACCATCCTGCGGCTTGCGACGCTCGGCGATGTCGATGTCGGCCATGATCTTGAGGCGCGAGATGACACCATTCTGGATGGCCTTGGGCGCCCGCTGCACCTCGTGCAGCACGCCGTCGATGCGGTAACGCACGCCCATGTCGTGCTGGCCGGGCTCGATGTGGATATCGGATGCCTTGTCCTGGATTCCCTGCCCGATCAGCAGGTTCACGAAGCGCACGATGGGGGCGTCATCCTGGCCCGGCTCGTTGTCGGCGAGGGCGAGCTCCTGCCCGCTGCTCTCCTCCTCCAGCACGGTGGTGAGCGAGTTGATCTCGTTGTCGGCGCGGTGGTAGCGGTCGATCGCGGCGAGGAGGTCGGTGCGCTCCGCGACGACGAGGTTGACCTGCATGCGCACGGCCGCGCGCACATCATCGATCGCGAAGACGTTGCCGGGGTCAACGACGGCGAGCGTCAGGGTGTTGCCGATGTTCGCGATCGGCAGCACCTCGTGGCGGCGACAGATCGTCGCGGGCACCTGCGAGACGGCCATCTTGTCGACCGGGTACTCCGTGAGCTCGACGAACGGCAGTCCGTGCTGCGCGGCCCGCGCCGAGGCGTAGTCCTTGGCGGAGATCGTGCCGTCGGCGACGAGCTGGCGCACCATCTCGTCATCGCCTTTCCAGCCGTCGACAACATTGTCGAGCGCCTCGATCGGCATGACGCCGCGAATGATCAGGATCTCGGTAAGAGATGACATGACAGCTGGACCCCCCTGCTTACTACCGCCCCCGGTAAGCCTCCGACCGCGCCGGTAGACACGATCGGTTCAGTCAAATTACCCTACGGACCGCCCAAGTGCCATACCCGCATCCGGGGACCACGTCGCGGCAACACGCCGAGATGACACGAACCCCTACATCTAGTGTCTCAGCGCGGCATCCGCCCCTATCCAAGCGCCCCGAGTGCCCACGACTGGCGAGAACCCGCGCCACCCCACGGCAGGATGGCGCACATTCTCGTCACTCGCCGGGGGTACGCGTCTCCAGACGGATGCGTGCTGCAAGCTCCCCGAAGGTCACGTGCGCCTCCGCGTACGACGGCACCCCTGCATCGAGCCTGTTGTCGCCTGTGAAGCGTTCACTCGCGGCGAGCCGCACCCCGTTGGTGGAGAAGAGATCCGTGACGACCCAGGTGCCGTCGACAAGGTCGAGACGCGCGTGGGTCTTCGATACAGAGAGGTCTGAGTCTCGCAGCGGGACGAGTTGAGCGCGCTCGACGCCCTCCGGCAGGGCAGGGTTTCGCCCGATGATGACGGTGGTCTCGGTCAGCTCGATGCGCTGGCCCTGCGCGGTCTCAAGCTTCCACACGGATGCCCCGGGCACCGTCTCGCGGCTCGGCACATAGGGCTCGAGCCACGCCGGATGCACCTCCATCTCCGTCGCGGTTGCCTCGGCACTCGGCGGCGCGGTGACAGCGCCACCCCCACCGCGGCGCCAGCGGGAGAGCAGCCACACCGTGGTGCCGCTCGCAACACCGGCTGACAGCATGACCGCGGCCGCCGCAGCGCACAGCACGAGTGCTGCAGTGAGCACGGCAATGGCAACGGGAGAGTACATCTCCACGATTGCACCAGACCCGGGTGCGCCCGTCGATGGGGAGAACTCCCCTAGCCCGCTGGCGCATTCCCCACTCGCTCGCGCATCCGCTGCAACAGCATGCCCGGTTCCGCCTCACGAGCACGCCACGCCTCCTCCGTCGAGATGACCCCGCGGGCCTCGAGATCTGTGATCGCCGCCCGGATGTCTGCGGTGATCTCCTCGCGGACCACCACCGGGATGCGGGCCACCTGCCGCCGACGCACCTCGGCTGAGGCATCCGGAAGCGCACTTCCCCGGGGCAGCGTTGCGGTTGCCATGCGCGAGTAGGCGACCAAGAGGGCGATCAGCCAGGCGGCGGCCAGCAGGACACTCGCGACGACTGGGGCCGCCCACCAGATCCAGGACTCGAGTCGAAGCCAGCCGCCCCAGATCGACATGTTGACGAAGGTCACGGCGCCCAGCCCGACGGTCGTGACGCACAGGAGCACCGCGGTCGGATTCCAGCGGGAGCCGCGGGCCAGCCAGATTGCCAGCCAAGCCAGGAGCCCGAGGAAGAGCAGCGCGTAACAGGCACCGGCGGTGGGAATCCGCTCGAAGGCGTCGCCCCACAAGCGATTCCTCGTTCGCCATGCCACAGAAAAGCCGCCCGCATAGGGTGCGACCCAGATCGGAGCCACCACCACCCAGAGGAGGCGGTCGCGCGCGGTCCGCGGCCAGCCGAGGGCGGCAGGGGGCACACTCGCGAACACGGACGAGACATCGCGGAATGCCACCGCTTCGAGCAGGTTCCAGCGCACCGGATGCCCCGGCGCAAGTCTCGCCGCAAACTCCGTCGCGCCCCGCGAAGCAGTCGCCCCCAACTCGCGCTCCATCGTCTCCCCCTCGGCCGAGCGCCCCGAGTCTAGCGGCGGGTCTGGCGCAGACAACAGGGCGGAAACGACGAACGGCCCGCCACCGTGAGGTGACGGGCCGTTCGACTGGCGCTGCCTAGTTGTAGGTGCCGGGCGTGAAGTCGTCCGAGCTGAAGCTGTCGAAGTCGACGAAGCTCAGGTCGGCCTCACTGAACGAGGAGTCGTCGGAGAAGATGCGGTTGGGGTACCGCTCCGCCTTCGCCTCTTCCGTCGCCTCGACCGAGACGTTGCGGTAGCGGGGAAGACCCGTACCGGCCGGGATCAGCTTTCCGATGATCACGTTCTCCTTGAGGCCGAGCAGCGGGTCGGACTTGCCGTCCATCGCTGCCTGCGTGAGCACACGCGTGGTCTCCTGGAACGACGCCGCGGAGAGCCACGACTCCGTCGCGAGCGACGCCTTCGTGATACCCATGACCTCCTGGCGAGCCGAGGCGGTCTTGCGACCCTCCGTCAGCGCCGCACGGTTGAGCTCGTTGTACCGCGAACGGTCGACCAGCTCACCCGGGAGAAGGTCGGTGTCGCCGTGGTCGACGACCGTGACCTTGCGCAGCATCTGGCGCACGATGACCTCGATGTGCTTGTCGTGGATCGGCACACCCTGCGAGCGGTACACACCCTGCACGCCGTCCACGAGGTGCTGCTGCACCGCACGGACACCGCGAACGCGGAGCACCTCCTTGGGGTCAACCGCACCGACGTGCAGCTGCTGGCCGAGCTCGACGTGCTCGCCGTCCTCCACGAGGAGGGTGGCGCGCTTGAGCACGGGGTAGGCAATCGGCTCGTCGCCGTTGTCGGGGGTCAGGATGAGCTTGCGGCTGCGGTCCGTGTCCTCGATCGTGATCTTTCCGGCCGCCTCGGCGATCGGGGACGCACCCTTGGGGGTACGAGCCTCGAACAGCTCGGTGACGCGGGGCAGACCCTGCGTGATGTCATCGGCGGATGCGACACCACCGGTGTGGAAGGTACGCATCGTCAGCTGCGTGCCGGGCTCACCGATCGACTGGGCCGCGATGATGCCGACGGCCTCACCGATGTCGACGAGCTTGCCGGTCGCGAGCGAACGGCCGTAGCAGACAGCACAGACACCCGCGGCGGACTCACACGTGAGCACCGAGCGCACCTTGGCGTGCGTGATGCCCGCCTCGATGAGGGTGTTGATGAGCACGTCACCGACATCGTCGCCGGCCTTCGCCACGACGGTGCCGTTCGCGTCGACCGCGTCCTCAGCGAGGCTGCGGGCGTAGAGCGAGTTCTCGACGTTCGCGTCGCGCACCAGCACGCCGTTGGCGTCGGGGGCGGCGATCACGAGCTCGAGGCCGCGCGAGGTGCCACAGTCGTCTTCACGGATGATGACGTCCTGCGAGACATCCACGAGACGACGCGTGAGGTAACCGGAGTCAGCCGTACGAAGCGCGGTGTCGGCGAGGCCCTTACGCGCACCGTGCGTCGCGATGAAGTACTCGGCGACCGAGAGGCCCTCACGGTAGCTCGAGAGGATCGGACGCGGGATGATCTCACCCTTCGGGTTCGACACCAGACCACGCATACCGGCGATCTGACGCACCTGCATCCAGTTACCACGAGCACCAGAGGTGACCATGCGGTTGATGTTGTTGTCAGACGGCATGTTGTCCTGCATCGCCGTCGCAACCTCAGCCGTGGCCTTGTTCCAGATCTCGATGAGCTCCTGACGACGCTCGGCGTCGGTCGTGAGGCCCTTCTCGAACTGGCTCTGCACCTTGGCGGCCTGCTTCTCGTAGCCCTCGATGATCGCGCGCTTGGTAGGCGGCGTGAGGATGTCCGAGAGCGCGACGGTCACGCCCGAGCGGGTGGCCCAGTAGAAACCGGCGTCCTTGATGCGGTCGAGCGTTGCCGCGACCTCCACCTTGGGGTAGCGCTCAGCGAGGTCGTTGACGATCGCGGAGAGCTGGCCCTTGTCGGCGAGAGCCTCGACCCAGGGGTAGTCCTCCGGCAGCGCCTCGTTGAAGAGGGCGCGACCGAGGGTCGTCTCCTTGAGCTCGGCACCGTTCTCGAACTTGTCGCCGATCAGACGGATGCGCACCTTCGAGTTGAGGTGCAGCGACTTCTGGTCGAACGCCAGGATCGCCTCGGCGACCGAGGAGAACGCACGGCCCTCACCCTCGCCACCCTCGCGGATGGTCGTGAGGTGGTGCAGGCCGATGATCATGTCCTGCGTGGGCAGGGTGACCGGGCGGCCGTCCGAGGGCTTCAGGATGTTGTTCGAGGCGAGCATCAGGATGCGAGCCTCGGCCTGGGCCTCGACCGACAGCGGCAGGTGCACAGCCATCTGGTCACCGTCGAAGTCAGCGTTGAACGCAGCACAGACGAGCGGGTGGAGCTGGATGGCCTTGCCCTCGACCAGCTGGGGCTCGAAGGCCTGGATGCCGAGGCGGTGCAGGGTAGGTGCACGGTTCAGCAGCACGGGGCGCTCGCGGATGATCTCCTCGAGCACGTCCCACACCTGCGGACGCGAACGCTCCACCATGCGCTTGGCGCTCTTGATGTTCTGCGCGTGGCTCAGGTCGATGAGGCGCTTGATGACGAAGGGCTTGAACAGCTCGAGCGCCATCTGCTTCGGGAGACCACACTGGTGCAGCTTGAGCTGCGGACCAACGATGATGACCGAACGGCCCGAGTAGTCGACGCGCTTGCCGAGCAGGTTCTGGCGGAAGCGACCCTGCTTTCCCTTGAGCATGTCGCTCAGGGACTTGAGGGCGCGGTTGCCGGTGCCCGTGACGGGGCGACCACGACGACCGTTGTCGAACAGCGCGTCAACGGCCTCCTGCAGCATCCGCTTCTCGTTGTTGACGATGATCTCGGGGGCACCGAGGTCAAGCAGGCGACGGAGACGGTTGTTGCGGTTGATCACACGACGGTAAAGGTCGTTGAGGTCGGAGGTCGCGAAGCGGCCACCGTCGAGCTGCACCATGGGGCGAAGCTCCGGCGGGATGACCGGGACGACATCGAGCACCATCGCGGCGGGCGAGTTGCCCGTCTGCAGGAACGAGTTGACGACCTTGAGGCGCTTGATAGCGCGGATCTTCTTCTGGCCCTTGCCGTTGGCGATCTGCTCGTGCAGCTCGTCGGACTCGGCCTGGAGGTCGAAGGTCTCGAGGCGCTTCTTGATCGCCTCGGCGCCCATGTGGGCCTCGAAGTAGATGCCGAAGCGGTCCTGCAGCTCGTGGAAGACGCTGTCCTCGGGCTTGAGGTCGCCGACCTTGAGGGTGCGGAAGTCCTCCCACACACGCTCGAGCTGCGCGATCTGCTCGTCGAAGGACTTGCGCGTCTGCGACATCTCCTTCTCGGCGCCGTCCTTGGTGCGGCGCTTGACATCCGCCTTCGCACCCTCTTCTTCAAGAGCGGCGAGGTCGGTCTCGAGCTTCGCGAGACGGTCGGCGATGCGCGAGTCGCGCTGCTTCTCGAGCTCGGCGATCTCGAGGCGGATCTCGTTCTCGAGGCCGGGCATGTCGTCGTGACGGCCCTGCTCGTCGACCGAGATCACCATGTAGGCGGCGAAGTAGATGACCTTCTCGAGGTCCTTCGGCGCCATGTCGAGCAGGTAGCCGAGGCGGCTGGGCACACCCTTGAAGTACCAGATGTGCGTGACGGGCGCGGCGAGCTCGATGTGGCCCATGCGCTCGCGGCGCACGGAGGACTTGGTGACCTCCACGCCACAGCGCTCACACACGATGCCCTTGAAGCGAACGCGCTTGTACTTGCCGCACGAGCACTCCCAGTCGCGGGAGGGTCCGAAGATCTGCTCACCGAAGAGGCCATCCTTCTCCGGCTTGAGCGTGCGGTAGTTGATCGTCTCAGGCTTCTTCACCTCACCGTGCGACCAGCGACGGATGTCGTCAGCGGTCGCGAGGCCAATACGAAGCTCATCGAACGTGGTTACGTCGAGCAATTTTTCTCCTTGGAAATGAAATCTGAAGTGTCGTAAAGGCCTGGCTTAGATCTCGTCGATCGACGAGTTCTCGAACCGGGAGGAAATGTTGATGCCGAGTTCCTCCGCCGCGCGGAAGACCTCGTCATCCGTGTCACGAAGGCTTACCGCGGTGCCATCGGCCGAGAGCACCTCGACGTTCAGGCAGAGCGACTGCATTTCCTTGATGAGGACCTTGAAGCTCTCGGGGATGCCGGGCTCCTGGATGTTCTCGCCCTTGACGATCGCCTCGTACACCTTGACGCGGCCGAGGATGTCATCCGACTTGATCGTGAGGAGCTCCTGGAGCGCGTATGCGGCACCGTATGCCTCGAGCGCCCACACCTCCATCTCACCGAAGCGCTGGCCACCGAACTGCGCCTTACCACCGAGCGGCTGCTGGGTGATCATCGAGTACGGACCCGTCGAACGCGCGTGGATCTTGTCGTCGACGAGGTGGTGCAGCTTGAGGATGTACATGTAGCCGACCGAGATGGGGTCAGGGAACGGCTCACCCGAACGACCGTCGAAGAGACGCGCCTTGCCGGTGGAACCGATCAGGCGGTCGCCGTCGCGCGTCGGGTTGGTCGAGTCGAGCAGGCCCTCGATCTCCTCCTCCGTCGCACCGTCGAACACGGGGGTCGCAACCTTGGTGCCCGGCTCGGCCGAGAAGGCCTCGGCGGGAAGCTGGCGAGCCCAGTTGGGGTTGCCCTCGACGTTCCAGCCCTGCTTGGCGATCCATCCGAGGTGGATCTCGAGCACCTGGCCGAAGTTCATTCGACCGGGCACGCCGAGCGGGTTGAGGATGATGTCGACCGGCGTTCCGTCCTCGAGGAACGGCATGTCCTCGACGGGGAGGATCTTCGAGATGACGCCCTTGTTGCCGTGGCGGCCGGCGAGCTTGTCACCCTCGGTGATCTTGCGCTTCTGGGCGATGTAGACGACCACACGCTGGTTGACGCCCGAGCCGAGCTCGTCGTCGCCGTCCTGCGCGTCGAAGACCTTGACGCCGATGACCGTGCCCTCTTCACCGTGGGGAACCTTGAGCGAGGTGTCGCGCACCTCGCGGCTCTTCTCGTTGAAGATCGCGCGGAGCAGGCGCTCCTCGGCGCTCAGCTCGGTCTCACCCTTCGGCGTGACCTTGCCGACGAGGATGTCGCCGGGGCGAACCTCGGCACCGATGCGGATGATGCCGCGCTCGTCGAGGTCGGCCATGAGCTCGGGGCTCACGTTGGGGAGGTCACGGGTGATCTCCTCCTTGCCGAGCTTCGTGTCGCGGGCGTCGACCTCGTACTCCTCGATGTGGATCGAGCTGAGCACGTCGTCCTTCACCAGGTTCTGGCTGAGGATGATCGCGTCTTCGAAGTTGTGACCCTCCCACGGCATGAACGCCACGAGGAGGTTCTTGCCGAGCGCGAGCTCGCCGTCCTCCGTCGCAGGGCCATCCGCGATGACCTCGCCGACCTCGACGCGGTCACCCGCGCTGACGACGACACGGTGGTTGTACGACGTGCCCTGGTTGGAGCGGTCGAACTTGCGGAGGTAGTACTCCTGCGTGCCGCCCTCATCGAGCTGCAGCGTGACGACGTCGGCCGAGACCTCGGCGACGACACCGGCCTTGTCGGCCGTGATCACGTCACCGGCGTCGATCGCGGCGTAGTTCTCCATACCGGTTCCGACGAGCGGCGACTCGCTGCGCAGCAGCGGCACAGCCTGGCGCTGCATGTTGGCACCCATGAGGGCGCGGTTCGCGTCGTCGTGCTCGAGGAAGGGGATGAGTGACGTCGCAACCGACACCATCTGGCGCGGCGAGACATCCATGTAGGCGACCTCGTCGACGGGGATGAGGTCGACCTCGCCGTCCTTCTTGCGGGAGAGCACGCGGTCGTCGACGAAGTGGCCGTCAGCCTTGAGGGGCGCGTTGGCCTGCGCGACGTGGAACTCGTCTTCCTCGCTCGCGGTGAGGTAATCGATCTGCTCGGTCACCTTGCCGTTCACGACGCGACGGTACGGCGTCTCGATGAAACCGAAGGAGTTGATCCGCGCGAAGGAGGCGAGCGAGCCGATCAGGCCGATGTTGGGGCCTTCAGGGGTCTCGATCGGGCACATGCGGCCGTAGTGCGAGGGGTGGACGTCACGAACCTCGACGCCGGCACGCTCACGGCTCAGACCACCAGGGCCGAGCGCCGAGAGGCGACGCTTGTGGGTCAGGCCCGCGAGCGGGTTGTTCTGGTCCATGAACTGCGACAGCTGCGAGGTTCCGAAGAACTCCTTGATCGCGGCGACCACGGGGCGCACGTTGATCAGGGTCTGCGGCGTGATCGCCTCGATGTCCTGCGTGGTCATGCGCTCGCGGACGACGCGCTCCATGCGGGAGAGACCGGTGCGGACCTGGTTCTGGATGAGCTCACCCACGGCGCGGATGCGACGGTTGCCGAAGTGGTCGATGTCGTCGACGTCGAGGCGGATGTCAACCTTCTTGCCGTCACGGATGCCGGGGAGGGTCGTGCGCTCGTCGTGGAGGGCCACGAGGTACTTGATGGTCGCGATGATGTCCTCGCGGGTCAGCACGGAGGAGCTGAGGGGCGCCTCGATGCCGAGCTTGCGGTTGATCTTGTAGCGACCAACCTTCGCGAGGTCGTAGCGCTTCGGGTTGAAGTAGAAGTTGTCGAGGAGCGCGCGAGCGGCTTCCGCGGCGACCTGCTCGCCCGGGCGCAGCTTGCGGTAGATGTCCTTGAGCGCCTCTTCCTTAGTGAGGATGTTGTCCTTCTCAAGGGTCGCCTCGATCGACGCGTAGCCCTTGAACTCCTCGAGGATCTCCTCGCTCGTCATGCCGAGGGCCTTCATGAAGACCGTCACCGACTGCTTGCGCTTGCGGTCGATGCGCACGCCGACCTGGTCGCGCTTGTCGATCTCGAACTCGAGCCATGCACCGCGGCTCGGGATGATGCGCGCCGAGTAGAGGTCCTTATCGGAGGTCTTCTCGGGCGAACGGTCGAAGTAGACACCAGGGCTGCGCACGAGCTGCGACACGACGACACGCTCGGTGCCGTTGATGACGAAGGTGCCCTTGGGGGTCATGAGCGGGAAGTCGCCCATGAAGACCGTCTGGGTCTTGATCTCACCCGTGAGGTGGTTCATGAACTCGGCCTCGACGTAGAGGGGCGCCGAGTAGGTCTTGCCCTTCTCCTTGCACTCGTCGATCGAGTACTTCTTCTCCTCGAGGAACGGATTCGTGAAGGAGAGCTGCATCGTCTCGCCGAGGTCCTCGATGGGGGAGATCTCTTCGAAGATCTCCTCGAGGCCGGTCAGCGACGGGAGGTCCTGGCGGCCGGAGGCGGCAGCCTCAGCGGCCCGCTCCTTCCACGCGTCGTTGCCGACGAGCCAGTCGAAGCTCTCGGTCTGGAGAGCGAGCAGATCCGGAACGGTGAGGTTGTCCGAGATCTTGGCGAAGGAGAGCCGAGAATGGTTGCGACCGTTCTTCGGCTGTCCCTTCTGTGATGAGTTCGTGGTGGATGCGTTGCGCGCAGCAGCCAAGGAAATAACCTCCGTGGCCCTCATGGGGCCAATACAGTCGGGCGTTGCCAGCCGGTGAGTGTTGTGTGCTTTGTTGGTGGAGTCGATCGTTCGAGAAGCGCACGCCAGAACCTACATTTGGGTTACCGGATCGATGGATCCGATACGCACAGGCCGACCGCAATATGAAGGCAGAGCAATTCTGGGAGCGCAAAGGTCAACTATAGTTCGGCGCGACCCGCCTTGTCCAGTCGATTCTTGACCTGAATCGGGAATTGGACTATAAGAGCTGGCCGAGTGGCGACGAAGGAGCGTATCGAAACCCTGGAGCGGGGGTTTCGATACGGCGCTGGCGCGCCTACTCAACCCGCGGCGGAGGGTGGAATGATGCGTTCATGGGCCACTCCGAGCATCCGTCGACCGTCCTCTCGCTGAGCGGCTACCGGGCCGTGATCGAGCCGGAGAAGTGGTTCGACGGCAGCTACACCCTCGTCGTCGACGGCACGCCCCAGTCGAACGTGCACCTCGGCGACCCGACCCGCCTCTTCTTCGAATACGTGCAGCGCATCGGGCACGTCATCGACCAGTTGCCGGATGGCCCCATCACGGCCGTGCACCTCGGCGCCGGCGCGCTGACCATCCCCCGCTATGTGGCGGCGACCCGGCCCGGGTCACGGCAACAGGTCATCGAGCTCGAGAGCGACCTCGTCGACTTCGTGCGGGAGCACCTGCCGTGGCCCAAGCAGGCGTCGATCCGCGTGCGGCACGGCGATGCGCGGGCCGTGCTCGAAAAGCTGCCTGCCGGCCTGCGCGGCAGCGTCGACCTCGTCGTCGTCGACGTCTTCGGCGGCTCGCGCACCCCCGCCCACGTGACGAGCGTCGAGTTCTACCGGTCTGTCGCCGCACTCCTCGCGCCCGGCGGCATCGTCGCCGTCAACATCGCCGACGGGCCCGGCCTCGCCTTCGCGCGCGGCCAGGCCGCCACGCTCGGCATGGCGGTCGCGGATGTCGCGGCCCTCGCCGAGGCGCAGATCCTCAAGGGGCGCCGCTTCGGCAATGTCGTGCTCGTCGGCTCCACCTCCTCACTGCCGATGGAGTGGATGCCGCGACTCCTCGCCGGCGGACCCCACCCCGCAAAGGTCGTGACGGGGCGCGAACTGCGCGACTGGATCGCGGGAGCTCCCGTCGTGACCGACCAGACCGCCGTGCCCTCCCCCACGCCCAACAAGAGCGTCTTCGGCGCGGGCTGAATTAGGGGTACCGTGCCCCGCATGGAGAGGACTCGAGCCAGAAGCATCGCGCCAGGCGTCGCCCTGGTCGTCGCCCTGCTGGCGGGATGCGGCGCCGAACCCGCGCCTGCCCCGACGCCGACACCGAGCATCCCGAGCCCCTCGGCGAGCGCGGACCCGACACCACTTGAGGGCCCCGTCGCGCCGACGGGCGCGGCCACCGTGCTCGCGCAGGGGCTCAACGCGCCGTGGTCGGTCGTGCGCCTCGACGAGGGGACGATGCCGGGCGGCTCAGCGCTCATCAGCGAGCGCGACACGGCGAAGGTGCGCGAGCTCACGGCCGAGGGTGAACTCCGCGATGCGGGCACCGTGCCGGGGGTGTCGCCGGGCGGGGAGGGCGGGCTGCTCGGCCTCGCCACACTGCGGCAGGGCGACACGGTGTGGCTCTATGCCTACCTGACGGCGGCATCCGACAACAGGATCGTGCGGATGCCACTCCTCGGCTCGGCGGGCTCGCTCGAGCTGGGCGGGGCGGAGGTGGTGCTCGCGGGCATCCCCAAGGCCGGCAACCACAATGGCGGGCGCATCGCATTCGGACCCGACGGCATGCTCTACGCGACCGCGGGCGACGCAGGCCGACCCAACCTGGCGCGCGAGCCATCCTCGCTCGGCGGCAAGATCCTGCGCATGACCCCGGAGGGTGGCACGCCACCGGATGCGCCGTGGGGCTCCGTCGTGCACAGCATCGGCCACCGAAACCCGCAGGGCATCGCGTGGGGCGACGACGGCACCATGTACGCGAGCGAGTTCGGGCAGAACACCTGGGACGAGCTCAACATCATCGTCGCGGGCCAGGACTACGGCTGGCCCGTCGTCGAGGGCATCGCCGACACCGAGGGATTCGTCAACCCGATCCGCCACTGGTCGACCGACGAGGCGAGCCCCTCCGGACTCGCCCACACGCACGACACCCTCTTCATGGCCGCCCTCCGCGGCGAGGGCCTCTGGGGCATCGTCGTCGGACTCGAATCCGTGGATGCCGAGCCCTACTTCGCGGGAGAATACGGTCGCCTGCGCGACGCCATCCCCGGACCCGACGGCACGCTCTGGGTGCTCACCAACAACACGGACGGGCGCGGCTCACCCCGCGAAGGCGATGACAAGCTGCTGCAGATCCAGCTTGCTGGCCAGCAGCCGGGATAACCTGAGACGAAACCGATCGGGGCAGCACGTGAGCATCATCCTGGGCTACGACCCAACCACCCTTCGCGAGAAGGTCGACCTGAACGGCGCCGCCGCGCGCCTTGAAGAACTCGGCGAACTGCGCAGTTCCTTCGCCCTCAACGAGAAGGTGGAACTGCTGCGCCTCGTCGGCCGCCTCGACGAAGCCTGGGAGCTCGCGAACCAGACCCTCCGCACCGCCCGCTTCTCGACCACCCGCGACGAGATCTGCATGGCGCGCATCCGTCGTGCCATGGTGCAGCGCGACCTCGGCAAGCTCGAGCCGGCCCTCGTGGAACTGAACTCCTGCGTCGATGAGGCGCGAGCGCACGAATGGGCCGAGATCGAGGCGCGGGCGCTGCTCGAGCGCGGCCGCGTGCAGTTCGAGCTCCGCGAGTACAAGGCGGCGCTCATCGACTTCCGCGGAGCCGTCACGATCCGCGTGCGCATCGGCGCGAGTGCCGCCGACGTCGACAACGCCATGATGGCGACCGCGATCGCGGAGTCGTATGTCGACGACCCGGCCGTGCAGCGCAGCCAGGGCACCGACCCGAACCACTGAACCGCAGCATCCCGTGGCAGACCTGGCTCGAGTGCGCGTGTGGGCGAACGCCCTCATCGCCCTGCACCTCGACCCCTCGTGGACCTTCGACTTCGACCACGCGCGGCGACGGGCCGGGCTGTGCAACTACAGCGACAAGCGCATCACCGTCTCACGCCACCTCGCGGGGATGTTCGAGGACGACGACATCCACCAGGTGCTGCTGCACGAGGTGGCCCACGCGATCGCGGGGCCCGGCACGGGCCACGGACCGAAGTGGAAGAAGGTCGCCGCGGAGCTCGGCTACGTCGGCAAGACCACGCACGACGGCCCGACCGCCGACCATCTCGCCCCGTGGGTGGGACAGTGCCCCGGCGGGCACGTGTACTACCGGCACCGTGAGCCGAAGCGCGTGCAGTCGTGCGGCAAGTGCGCGCGCGGGTTCAACCCCAAGCACACGATCGCGTGGAGCCGCAAGGCGGGGTGAGGGTTTCGATACGCGCGCTACTCAACCCGCTCAGCTGGCGAAGTCGCGGAGCAGCGGGACATCCGTCGAGGGCGTGAAGTCGGGACGCACGCCACCCAGCTCGCGCGCTGACACCGACGCGCCGACGAGGTGCTTCACGGCACGGCGCAGCCCCTCATAGGCGGCGGATGCGGCGGCCGCCTCGGGCGAGTTGTGGTCGATTCCGACGGCGGTCAGGGCGTCGATGACCGCGCCTGCGCCGAGGAGGTCCTCGACGGCGAACCGCAGTTCCCCGTCGCGCGAGGCGCCAGCGGCGACCACCGCAATGCGGAAGCGGTCACCCCGCTCCGCCTGCTTCGCGACGACCCAGTCGGCGACGGCGGCCGCGTTGGCAATGCCTCCCGCGACGACGGCGGCCGCGACATCCGGAACCTCGCTCTCGCCGAGTTCGTCGACCCAGACGATCGCATCCGCACCATCCACGATCGCCGCTGCGCCCGCGTGGCCCCAGTCGAACCGGACCTGGTAGGAGTGCTGGGAATCGGGGCGGGAAGCGGCGTCATTCACCCGGGAATCGTATCGCCCAGGTTCACACTGCTAGGGTGGTGTTACTTGCGAATACGTTTCTCGTGTTCCCTGCGTCGTAGAACGCATCACTCACCACACCTGGTTGACATCTTCTTACGGCGAACGGATGTGGCCATCGCCACCTTCGCCCAACTCCCGGGTTTCGATACGGCCGTGGACGGCCTACTCAACCCGCTTCGTGTGAAAGAAAACCTTTGACTGACATCACCTTCGGCGCGCTCGGCGTGCCCGCAGCCCTCGTCACCGCCCTCGAGAAGGTCGGCAAGACGACGGCGTTCCCCATCCAGGTCGACACCCTCCCCGACACCCTGAACGGTCGCGACGTGCTCGGCCGCGGCAAGACCGGCTCGGGCAAGACCCTCGCCTTCTCGATCCCCATGGTCGCGCGCCTCGGCGGCAATCTCGCCGGCGGCAAGCGTCGCCCCGGCCGCCCGCTCGGCCTCGTGCTGGCACCGACGCGTGAGCTCGCGACGCAGATCAGCGCCGTCATCGACCCGCTCGCCGAGGCCTACGGGCTCAAGACGACCACGATCTTCGGTGGCGTCTCCCAGCAGCGCCAGGTCGCGGCACTCAAAGCCGGCGTTGACATCGTCGTCG
The DNA here is from genome assembly GCA_015234465.1 of Salinibacterium sp. Taxonomy (GTDB): domain Bacteria; phylum Actinomycetota; class Actinomycetes; order Actinomycetales; family Microbacteriaceae; genus Homoserinimonas. The sequence goes on from JADGNA010000011.1 coordinate 43,455, forward strand.
CCTGCCCCGGCCGCCTCGAAGACCTCATGAAGCAGGGCTTCGTCTCCCTCGACGCCGTCGAGATCACAGTGCTCGATGAGGCCGACCACATGGCCGACCTCGGCTTCCTGCCCGTCGTCACGCGCATCCTCGACAAGACCCCGCAGAACGGCCAGCGCCTGCTCTTCAGCGCAACCCTCGACAACGGCGTGGACAAGCTCGTCAAGCGCTTCCTCCACAACGAGGTGCTGCACTCGGTCGACGAGGCCACCTCGCACGTCGCCGACATGACCCACCACCTCTACGAGGTCGACAGCGCCGAAGCGAAGACCGCCCTCGTGCGCACCCTCGCCTCGGGCACCGGCCGCCGCATCCTGTTCATGCGCACCAAGCACCACGCCAAGAAGCTCGCCAAGCAGCTCACCGAGTCGGGCATCCCGGCCGTCGACCTGCACGGCAACCTCTCGCAGCCCGCGCGTGACCGCAACCTCGCGGCCTTCAGCGACGGCAGCGCCAAGGTGCTGGTGGCGACGGATGTCGCGGCTCGCGGTGTGCACGTCGACAACGTCGAACTCGTCATCCACGTCGACCCGCCCGCCGAGCACAAGGCCTACCTGCACCGCAGTGGCCGCACCGCCCGCGCCGGCGAGTCCGGTGACGTCGTCACGATCATGACGCCCGCGCAGAAGAAGGACACGCTCGCGCTGCTGCGCAAGGCGGCCATCGACGTGCAGGCGCAGCGCGTGACATCCGAGTCCCCCGCCGTCGTCACGCTCGTCGGCGAGGTCGCCCCCTACGTCACGCCGGCGCCGCGCCAGGTGCAGCAGCAGGGTGGCGGGCGCTCGCAGGGCGCCAACGCCCAGCGCAAGCGCGCCGCACGCTCCGAGGGCACCGGCGCACCCCGCCGCGACCGTTCGGGACGCCCCGCCGCCGCCAGCGGCAGCGACTCGACGCGATCGGGACGTCCCGCCCGCGCCGGATCGACGGATGCCGCACGCAGCGGTGCCCGCAGCGGCCAGGGCCGCCCGGCCCGCGCCGGCTCGGGCTCCGCGTCGCACGCGCCGCGCACCCGCAGCACCACGAACTACAGCACCTCGACGCCGTCCGCCGCACCGGCGGGCCAGCGCCGCGCCGGACGCCGCGCACAGGGCTGACACCGCTTGACAGGAGGGGCGGATGCGACGGGAGACCGTTGCATCCGCCCCTTTTGCGATGCGGCGGCCGATTTCGCGTCAGCGCGCGCTCGCTCTAGGCTCTCGGGCATGAGCACCAAGGAAGTTGCCGAAGTACTGATCCGTCCCGTTCGCGATTCCGATGTCGAAGACCTCGGACGCGTGCACGCCACCTGCTGGCACGAGACCTACGACAATCTCATCAGCAAGGCCGCGCTCGAGAATCTCTCGCCGCGCCGCATGGCCGAGCTGTGGTCGCGCATGGCGACGAGGAGCGAGGAGTACAACCAGTTCGCCGCCCTCGTCGACGGCGAGATCGTGGGCTTCGTCGGCTCGGGTCCGGCCCGCGACGAGAACCCGCCCCGCGAGCGCGAGCTCTACTTCATCTACCTGCTCGCGAAGTACCAGGGCACGGGCATCGGGCAGAAGCTCTTCGACGCCGCCTGCGGCTCGAACCCCGGCTACCTGTGGGTCGCCAAGGAGAACCCGCGTGCGCACGCCTTCTACAAGCGCAACGGCATGGTGCTCGACGGCGCCGAAGAGGTGCACCAGCTGCTCGGCGAAGACCTCGTCGAGGTGCGCTTCGTACGTTAGAGGTCGCGACAGGCTCCACGATCAGTGCCATCCGGGCATGCCACCCGCTGCGCTGCACTTCGTGCGGGACACGGGGTGGCCGGTATGAGAGACCGTATGGGCAACGCCTGGATACGGCTAGTCTCATCCGCAGGAAGCACCACCAGGTGCACTTCACGACATGCAAAGGCGCACGCCGCGAAAGGGAGGGGAGAACTCAATGGGTTCCCTTGTGCTCATGATCATTGGCCTGGCGATGTTCGCCGGCGGATACATTTTCTACTCGAAATACCTCGCCAAACGGGTCTACCGGCTGAACGCCGGCTTCAAGACCCCGGCGCACGAGCTCAATGACGGCGTCGACTACGTGCCGACGAACAAGTTCATCCTCTGGGGCCACCACTTCACCTCGGTCGCGGGCGCCGCCCCGATCGTCGGCCCGGCGATCGCCGTCATCTGGGGCTGGCTCCCCGCGCTGCTCTGGGTGACGATCGGTACGGTCTTCTTCGCCGGTATGCACGACCTCGGCGCGCTCTGGGCATCGCTGCGCAACAAGGGCAAGTCGATCGGTGCCCTCTCCGGGCGCTACATCGGCAAGCGCGGCGCGAACCTGTTCCTGGTCGTCATCTTCCTGCTGCTGCTCATGGTGATCGCCGCCTTCGCGGTCGTGATCAAGAACCTGCTCATCAGCACCCCGAGCGCCGTCATCCCCGCCTGGGGGGCGATCATCGTGGCGCTGCTCGTCGGCGTCGCCGTCTACCGGATGAAGTGGCCGCTGATCCCCGTCACCATCGTCGGCGTCGTCGCGCTGTATGCGCTGATCCTTCTGGGTGACAGCGTGCCGGTCGTGCTGCCCGAGTCCTTCCTCGGCATGACGCCGGCCACGTTCTGGATCCTGGCGCTGTTCATCTATGGCGCGATCGCCTCGCTGCTGCCGGTCTGGGTGCTGCTGCAGCCGCGCGACTACATCAACGGCGTGCAGCTGTTCATCGGCCTGATACTGCTCTTCGGCGCAGTGCTCATCGGTGCGCTCTTCTCGGCGAACCCGCCCGACATCGTCGCCCCGATGATCAACGGCAACCTGCCGGAGGGCACGCCGAGCATGGTGCCGCTGCTGTTCGTCACCATCGCGTGCGGCGCGATCTCGGGCTTCCATGGCATGGTCTCCTCGGGCACGAGCTCGAAGCAAATCGACAAGGAGACGGATGCCCGCTTCGTCGGCTACTTTGGCGCCGTCGGCGAGGGCATGCTCTCGCTCGGCACCATCCTGGCCGTGATCGGCGGAATCGGCTCGGTCGCCGAGTGGGAAGAGATCTACAGCTCGTTCGGCGCCGGCGGCGTGACCGCGTTCGTCCAGGGCGGCGGAGCCCTGATGGAGAACGGCCTCGGACTGCCGGCCTCGCTCAGCGCCACCGTGCTCGCCACGATGGCCGTGCTGTTCGCAGCCACGACGATGGACACCGGCATGCGACTGCTGCGCTTCATCGTGCAGGAGATCGGCGACGCAGTGAAGGTCAAGGTCAGCAAGATCCCCGCGACGCTCGTCGTCGTAGTGGTCGGCCTCGGCCTGACGTTCTCGCAGGGCCTCGGCGGTGAGGGCGGCCTGCGCATCTGGCCACTGTTCGGCACCACCAACCAGATCATGGCGTCACTGACGCTGTCGATCGTCGCCGTGATGCTCATCCGCAAGCGGCGCAATCCGTGGCCGGCGCTCATCCCGCTCGTGCTGGTGTTCGTACTGTCGTTCTGGGCAGCGATCGAGCAGCTGTTCAGCTTCACGGCGCCCGGCAACGAGGACTGGCTGCTGTTCGCGCTCGACATCGTCATCATCGTGGCGAGCGTCTGGGTCGCCGTCGAGGCGATCGGTGCAATGCGGCGGGCCCTCAAGGATCCGCCGGAGGCGGAGGACGAGGACGCCAAGCTGGAGGGCGTTCGTGAGAACGTCTGACGTGTGAAGAACAGCGTCGTGGCTCAGCGCCGGGGGGAACTCTCCCGGCGCTGGGCCGCGCTGTGCGACGGGCTGCACGAGTTCTACGTCGGCCCGTATCGCGACACGTTCCTGCGCGAGAAGCGCGACGAGGACGACCTGTTCATGATCGTCGTGCTGGGGGAGGCGCTCGGCGTGCCCGACCCCGCCGCGTACTACTCCGCCGAGCTGATGCCTGCAGTGTGGCAGGACTTCCACGCCTGGCACCGCCGCATCGGCATCCCCGCCTCTCCCCTGGACCACGTCGCATGCTGCTAGAGATCGCGCGCTCGCGCCGCATCCTGTTCGTCGGCGGCAAGGGCGGCGTCGGCAAGACCTCGGTCGCTGCCGCGTTGGCCCTGGCTCGCGCACGAGACGGGGCGCGGGTGCTGGTGGTCTCGACCGACCCGGCCCATAGCCTCGGCGAGGCCTGGGATCACAGGCTCTCGGATGCGCCCACGCGGGTCTACGATGCCGGCGCCGGTGTCGTCGATGCGGTCGAGATCGACCCGCAGGCGACGATCGATCGGCACTTCGCGACGGTCGCGGACACCATGATGCGGTTGCTGCCCGACCGCCTGCACCGGTCTGCCCAACAGCACTTGGACCAGGCGCGATCCGCTCCGGGCAGCCACGAGTCAGCCGTGCTCGAGCGCATCGCCCAGCTGATCGAGAGCAGCGCCGACACGCACGATCTCATCATCTTCGACACCGCGCCCTCCGGCCACACCCTGCGGCTGCTGGCGCTGCCGCAGCAGCTGACGGGGTGGACCGAGACGCTGCTCGCCAGCCGCGACCGCTCGGAGCGCTTCGCCGCCGCCGCGCGCAGCGTCGTCGGCACGAAGGATCCGGAGCCCACCGCCGACACAGAGCTGCGTCGCACCCTGATCGCCAGGCGCGACCGCTTCGCGCACATGCGCGCCAGCATCACCGATCCCGAGCAGACGTCGTTCATCGTCGTGGGCATCGCCGAGCGGCTTCCGGTCGCCGAGTCGATCGACGTCGTGCGCCAGCTCGACGCGCTCGGCATCGCCCCGGCCGCTATCGTCGTGAACCGTCGTTCGCCGAGCGATGCGGGGCCGGTGCTCGCCGAGCGCCGCGCGCGCGAGGAGGAGCACCTCGCCGTGCTGCGCGCCGCCACCGCTGGCGTCCCGATCACACAGATCCCGCTGCTCCCCGGCGACCTCGCAGGCGGCGACGCGCTGGCGGCACTGGCCGATCAGCTCTCGGGTGCATCGAGCGACTGAGGCTTCGCCGAAGAGATCACCGAGGTTCGTTTCGTTCGCTAAAGGTCTCGGCGGGCTCAACCCCTGCGGGCAGTCTGCCCCGCCGTCAGGGCAGCACGCCGACGTGGGCGAGCGCCGCGCGCATGAGCGTCGCGCGGCCGCCCTCCATCTCGTCGGCGACGATGTAGCTCGTCGCCTCCTCCGGGGTCATCCAGGTGATCTCCAGCGCATCCTGCCGGGGCTCACACGTGCCCGTGATGGGCACAACGTAGGCGAGGGAGACGGCGTGCTGCCGGTCATCCGTGTACGGGCTGATGCCCGGCATGGGAAAGTACTCGGCAACCGTGAAGGGCACGGGGCTCGCGGGCAGCTGCGGGAACGCCATCGGCCCGAGGTCCTTCTCGAGGTGGCGGAACAGTGCCTCCCGCACGGTCTCCCCGTACAGGACACGGCCGGAGACGAGCGTGCGCGTCATCTCCCCCGTGACGGATGCCCGCAACAGCACGCCCACCTGCGTCACGATCCCGAGCGGGTCGACCCTCACTGGCACCGCCTCGACATAGAGGATGGGCATCCGCCGTCGCAGTTCGAGCATCTCGACGTCGGAGAGCCACGCATTGCCAGGGTCGGGGGTTCCGGTTGAGCTCATGCTTCATTCTGTCCCACCGCAAGGGGCGAAACTGTCAGTGGTGTCGGCGAGGATGAATGACATGGGTTCCGCCCTCGACCTCTTCAGCCCTGCCACGCGCGGCTGGTTCGAGGGTGCCTTCACGGGGCCGACCGCGGTGCAGGATGGCGCGTGGCGGGCCATCTCGGGCGGCGGACACGCGCTCGTGGTCGCGCCGACGGGCTCGGGCAAGACGCTGGCCGCGTTCCTGTGGGCGATCGATCGACTCGCGGCCGAGGCATCCGCAGACCGCGCGCCGGGCACGCGCGTGCTCTATGTCTCCCCGCTCAAGGCGCTTGGCGTCGATGTGGAGCGCAACCTGCGTTCGCCGCTCGTCGGCATCACGCGCACGGCGACCATGCTCGGGATGCCTGCGCCGTCAGTGAGCGTCGGCGTGCGGTCCGGAGACACGCTGCCCGCGGAACGGCGTGCCCTGCAGAAGTCGCCGCCCGAGATCCTCATCACGACGCCGGAATCGTTGTACCTGATGCTCACTTCCTCGGCACGGGACGCGCTGCGCACGGTCGACACCGTGATCGTCGATGAGATCCATGCCGTCGCGGCGACCAAACGCGGCGCGCACCTCGCGGTCTCGCTGGAACGACTCGACTCGCTGCTGGAGACACCAGCACAGCGCATCGGGCTCTCGGCGACCGTGCGACCCCGCGAGGAGATCGCGCGCTTCCTTGCGGGCTCGGCACCCGTCTCGATCATCGCGCCCGAGTCGGCGAAGCGCTTCGACCTCGCGGTGAGCGTGCCCGTCGACGACATGACCGAGCTCGGCTCGGCGCCCGTGCGGGAGGGTGCGACGGCAAGCGCGGCACCCCAGGCATCCATCTGGCCGCATGTGGAGGAGCAGATCGTCGATCGCATCCTGGAGTGCCGGTCGACGATCGTGTTCGCGAACTCGCGGCGCCTCGCGGAGCGGCTGACCGCGCGGTTGAACGAGATCTATGAGGAGCGGCTGGGGGGTGAGGCGGAAACCTCCTTCGCAGGCTCAGTCGGCGCTGGCGTCGCGCCGTCGCTGCGCGCCGGCCATAGCTCCAGCGCGCCAGCGCAGATGATGGGGGCTTCGGGGCAGACGGGTGGCTCGCAGGGCTTGCTCGCGATGGCGCACCACGGCTCCGTCTCGAAGGAACGCCGGGCCATGATCGAAGACGAGCTCAAGTCTGGGCGCCTTCGCTGCGTCGTCGCGACCTCCTCGCTCGAACTCGGCATCGACATGGGGGCGGTCGATCTCGTGGTCCAGGTCGAGGCGCCTCCCTCCGTGGCATCCGGCCTGCAGCGCATCGGGCGCGCCGGTCACGGCGTCGGCGAGGTGTCGCGCGGCATCCTGTTCCCCAAACACAGGGCCGACCTACTGCACTCCGCGGTGGCGACCGAGCGGATGACGCAGGGCCTGATCGAACAGATCGCGGTGCCGCAGAACCCGCTCGACATCCTCGCGCAGCAGACCGTCGCCGCCGTGGCCCTCGAGCAGCTCGATGTGGAGGAGTGGTTCGACACGGTGCGGCGCAGCGCCCCCTTCGCCTCGCTGCCTCGCAGCGCCTACGACGCGACCCTCGACCTGCTGAGCGGCCGCTATCCATCCGACGAGTTCGCGGAGCTGCGACCCCGCATTGTCTGGGACCGCGTCAAGGGCACCATCACGGGCCGACCGGGCGCGCAACGCCTCGCGGTCATGTCGGGCGGCACGATTCCCGACCGCGGCCTCTTCGGCGTCTTCATGGTGGGCGACGAGGGCGGCGGCAGGCGCGTCGGCGAGCTCGACGAGGAGATGGTCTACGAATCGCGCGTCGGCGATGTCTTCGCGCTCGGCGCGACGAGCTGGCGCATCGAGGACATCACGCACGACCGCGTCGTCGTCTCCCCCGCCTTCGGACAACCGGGCAGGGTTCCCTTCTGGAAGGGCGACGGTCTTGGGCGGCCAGCGGAACTGGGTCGCGCGATCGGCGAGTTCACGCGTCAGATCTCGGCCGGGCGCGAGGAAGCCATGCGGGAGCGCCTCGCGGAGGGCGGCCTCGACGAGCGCGCCGTCAACAACCTGATCGCCTTCGTGCGCGAGCAGAAGGAGACGACGGGCCACGTGCCCACCGACCGCACGCTCGTCGTCGAACGCTTCCGCGACGAACTCGGCGACTGGCGGCTCGTGCTGCACTCACCCTTCGGCATGCCTGTGCACGCGCCGTGGGCGCTCGCGGTGAGCGCGCGCATCCGTGACACCCTCGGCATCGACGGTGGCGCGATGGCGGCCGACGACGGCATCGTCGTGCGCATCCCCGACACGGATGCTCCCCCGCCCGGCGCCGACCTCTTCGCCTTCGACCCGCACGAGTTGAGCGACATCGTGACGCGGGAGGTGGGCGGTTCCGCCCTCTTCGCGTCGCGCTTCAGGGAGTGCGCCGCCCGCGCCCTGCTCCTGCCCCGCTACAACCCCGCCCGGCGCTCGCCCCTCTGGCAGCAGCGGCAGCGCGCCGCGCAGCTGCTCTCGGTCGCGGCGAAGTATCCGACCTTCCCCATCGTGCTCGAGACGGTGCGCGAGGTGCTGCAGGACGTCTACGACCTGCCCGCCCTCACGGAGCTCGTCACCGAGGTCGAGGCACGCAGCATCCGCATCGTCGAGGTGGAGACTGACTCAGCGTCACCCTTCGCGCGCTCGCTCCTCTTCGGCTATGTGGGCGCGTTCATGTACGAGGGGGATGCCCCGCTCGCCGAGCGACGGGCCGCCGCGCTCTCGCTCGACTCGGCCCTGCTGGGCGAGCTACTCGGCCGCGCTGAACTGCGCGAGCTGCTCGACCCCGACGTCATCGAGCAGACCGAGCGCGAACTGCAGCGACTCGCCCCCGAGCGGCAGGCGAAGGATCTCGAGGGCGCGGTCGACCTGCTCCGGATGCTCGGACCAATGACCTTCGAAGAGTTGCAGGACCGCACGAGCACCCCCATACAGGAGACCGAGCTTCGGGAGCTCGAGCGCAGCAACCGTCTCCTCGCTGTCTCGATGGCGGGAGCCCCGCGGTGGGCCGTCGTGGAAGATGCCGCTCGGCTCAGGGATGCGCTCGGCACGCCGCTGCCCGTCGGCATCCCCGAGGCGTTCCTCGAACCGGTCGAAGACCCGGTCGGTGACCTCGTGAGCCGCTACGCCCGCACCCACGCGCCTTTCACCGCGGCCGAATGCGCCGCTCGGCTCGGCCTCGGCACAGCCGTCGTCGGGGATGCGCTTCGCCGCCTTGAGCTGCAGCGACGGGTCGTCGAGGGCGAGTTCCGCCCCGGCAGCAGCGGCGCGGAGTGGTGCGACGCCGAGGTGCTGCGGCGCCTGCGGAGCCGCTCACTCGCCGCGCTGCGACAGGAGGTTGAGCCAGTCGACGGGCCCACGCTCGCCCGCTTCCTCACGTCGTGGCAGCACGTCGACGAGCCCCTCAAGGGCGTCGACGGCGTTGCCCAGGTGATCGAACAACTCGCGGGCGTGCCCATCCCCGCCTCAGCCATCGAGACCCTCGTGTTGCCCGCCCGGGTGCGCGACTACTCCCCCGCCATGCTCGACGAACTGACCGCGACGGGCGAGGTCGCGTGGACGGGCGTCGGCTCGCTCGGCTCCTCCGACGGCTGGGTCGCCCTGCACCTCGCCGACACCATGCCCTTCACTGTTGCCGAGGCGGGAACGCACGACGAGAGCGAACTGCACGCGGGCATCCTCGATGCGCTCGCCGGTGGTGGCGCCTACTTCTTCCGCCAGCTCACGGATGCCGTCGGCGCCTCGCTGGGGTCGGCCGTCGCCGACGACAAGGCGATGTCGACGGCGCTCTGGGACCTCGTGTGGGCGGGACTCGTGACGAACGACACGCTGGCCCCGCTCCGCTCCTACGCGGGCGGCCCCGCGCGCCGGCCCGCGCCGCGCACGCGGTCGTTCCGCGGTCGCGCGCGACTGACGATGCCGAGCCAGTCCGGCGGCCCCAACGTCTCTGGCCGCTGGTCGCTCGTGCGTCGCTCCGGGGGTGACGACACGACCGTGCGCGGCGTCGCCGTCGCGGAGGGGCTCCTCGAGCGGCACGGGATCGTGACCCGTGGCGCAGTCATGAGCGAGGGCATCCGCGGTGGGTTCTCCCTCGCCTACAAGGTGCTCAGCCGCTTCGAGGAGAGCGGCCGGGCACGCCGCGGCTACTTCGTTGAGGGCCTCGGCGCGGCCCAGTTCGCGACAGGGCCGACAATCGACCGCCTGCGCAGCTTCGCCGTCGACCCGGATGCCGCGCCGCGACTCCGAGCGGTCGCCCTCGCGGCGACGGACCCGGCCAACCCCTACGGCGCCGCGCTGCCCTGGCCCAAGCATGAGGGATCGCATCGACCGGGGCGCAAGGTCGGCGCGCTCGTCGTGCTGGTCGACGGGGCACTCGTGCTCTACGTCGAGAAGGGCGGCAAGAGCACCCTCCTCTTCGACGACGAACCCGCGGTCGTCGACGCGGCTGCCGCGGGCCTCGTCGCGGCCGTGCGGGCGAGCGGCCGGCGCACGCGCGTGGAACGGGTCAACGGCGACTTCGTCGTGGGGACGCCCCTCGGCGATGCCCTCACGATCGCGGGGTTCGGCGTCACGCCGCAGGGGTTGAGCCTGCGTGCCTGAGGGAGACACCGTCTACCTGACCGCCAAGAACCTCAACGAGGCGCTGGCCGGTCGGATGCTCGAGACCTGTGACATCCGCATCCCCGCCTTCGCGACGGTCGACCTGAGCGGCAGCGTGATCGACTCGGTCATCCCGCGCGGCAAGCACCTGCTGACCCGCATCGGGGACCACAGCATCCACACCCACCTCAAGATGGAGGGCGCCTGGCACCTCTACAGCCACGGCACCAAGTGGAAACGCCCCGCGTACCAGGCACGGGTCATCCTGGGCACTGAGGAGCGTCTCGCCGTCGGCTTCGAGTTGGGACTCGTCGAGGTCATCCGGCGTGATGAGGAGGAGGCCACCCTCGCCTTCCTCGGGCCGGATCTCCTCGGCCCAGACTGGGACGCCGAGGAGGCGCTTCGCCGCGTGCTGGAGCGACCCGATCGCCCCGTGTTCTACGCCCTGCTCGACCAGAGGAACCTCGCGGGCCTCGGCAATGAGTACGTCAACGAGATCTGCTTCCTGCGGGGAATCCTGCCGACGACCCCGGTGAGGGAGGTTCGACAGCCGGAGAAGCTGATCGACCTGTCGCACCGACTGATCCACGCCAACAAGGACCGCACGGAACGCATCACGACGGGGCGGGTCAGGGGCGGCAAAGCTTGGGTCTACGGACGCACCGGGCGCCCCTGCCTGCGCTGCGGCACCCCCATCCGCAGTGCCGATTTCGAGTCGCCCGGAGAGCACACGCGCCGGAGTCACTGGTGCCCCAACTGCCAGCGGTGAGCCGGGCTGCACTGAGTCCTGGACGGGCAAGCGCCGGTGTTAGTGTGGCGTGGAAAACGGCGTCGCACGCCGTGTCCCAGACCCTCTCGCGAAAGGCGCCCCTGCATGAGCTACATCAAGTCCGCGGCGTTGGAGGAGACGGGCTTCGTGATCCTCGACCGCTACGAGCAGGCGAAGGATCCGAAGGAATGGCTCGACCTCGAGTACGTCGAGTGGAAGTCGTCGGGCGACACCCGCTTCGCGCCCCTCACGAGCGCGAAGGGCGAGATCGAGGTCAACGGCTTCTGGAACCACACGCCGCCGCGCACCGACAAGGACGGCGTCTGGATCGCTTCCCAGGTCGAGAAGGCCCCGACACTCGCCCGCCGCGCGCAGGAGCCGGGCGCGAATGTGGGGCGCTGCCGTGTGATCGAGCTCAAGCCGACTGAATACGCAGAGGCCCTCTACAACCTCCACCAGGACGACAACAACCGCCTCAATCCCGACGGCAACGGCTGGATCGTGCGTGGCTTCTTCAACCTGAGCGACGACGCAGATTCCTGCCTGATCCTGCGTGAAGAACGCTACGACCCCGACACCGAGGTGCGGATTCCCCTGCCGGCTGGCGCCCAGATCATCGTCGACACGCAGCGCTTCTGGCACGCCGTGTGGCATCCGGGGCCGGAGAACCGCTACTGCCTCATCACCTCGTGGGAGTCGGGCCCCCAGCTCGACGCCTACATCGAGAAGTGGCACGGCACGAGCGAGCACACGAGCGCGCCGCTCGACCCGGCGTTGGCCGCGGATGCCGAGCACGAGGTGCAGCGTCGCCTCGCCGAGCGTGCTGCCGCGCTCGCGGAGCGGGGATCAAGCGGTGCGCGCGAAGCGGCGCGCGGCGCCTGGGGCGCGTCTGACGCCTAGGGCTATCCGGCTGCCGGGGTGTGATCCCTGATGAGCCCCTCGGCCATGAGCTTGGCCCGCGCACCAGCGCCGCGGTCACCCATCGTGGCCGTGATGATGCAGCCCTTCATGAGGATCTGCAGCGAGTGTGCGAACTCGTCGAGGTCGGTGAGCCCGGCACGTTCCGCAATCTCGCGGATGGTCGATCGCACCGTATTGAGGTGCGCGATGCTGGCCTTGCCGAGCGGATGCTCCGGCCCCATCTCGAGCAGCACCTTGACGAAGGAGTCACCCTCAAAGTCCTCGCTTGCGAACCACTCGTCGAAGATGTCGAAGATCGCGAGGAGCTGGTCGACGGGCTTGTCTGCGCGCTTCGCCGCCTCGGCGACGATGAGTTCGGAGGTCCACACCTGCTCGCGCCGATTGAGGAACGCCTCGGCCAACTGGTCCTTTGAGCTGAAGTGACGATAGAAGGTCGCGATCGCGACTTTGGAACGGCTGATGATCTCGTCGACGCTCACATCTCGGATGCCACGACGAGAGAAGAGGTCGTACGCGGCTTCGAGGATGCGCTCGCGTGCGCCCTGCTTCGGTGTCTCTGTCATGGCCCGCACCATCCTAGCCACATAAGAACGTTCTCTCTACTCATGTACCGCCCTGTCCACCGCCCCTCGAACGAGGCTAGAGGCTTCGTTCTCATCATAGTGAACGTTCTCTATGAATATGGACTTGACAGAACGCTCTCTCTCCCCCCTATATAGGTATAGAGAGATCGTTCTCATGAGAGGAATCGTTCTCTCGCAGATTGCATCGACAGGAGAGGGACAACGTGAACAAGACTGCCGTTACAGCTGCAGCACAAATCCCGCACGCCGAAGCAGTTCGTCGGCCTGCCGCTATTGACGTGCGGGTCTCAGATGACGCCGTGCGGGACTACCTGCAGGGCATTGCCGCCATCCCGCTGCTCCTCCCCGAGGAGGAGCCGGAACTGGCCCGCACCATTGAGGCGGGCGTGCTCGCCCGCGAACAGCTCGACGCAGGTGTCGACGACGCAAAGCTTGCTCGCGAATACCGTCAGCTCGTGCAGGATGGCGAAGCCGCCTACCGCCACTTCGTGCGGGCGAACCTGCGCCTCGTGGTCAGCGTCGCCAAGAACTACCTGGGTCACGGGGTGCCGTTCATGGACCTCATCCAGGAGGGCAACATCGGGCTTGACCGCGCGGTCAAGAAGTTCGACTACGCAAAGGGCTACAAGTTCTCCACCTACGCCACGTGGTGGATCCGGCAGTCGATCAGCCGGTGCATCGCCGACTCATCGCGACTCATCCGCATCCCCGTGCACGCGGCCGAGAAGGTCGTGACGGTCCGCAAGCTCTACCGCGAGCTCGAGGCCGAGTCGGGGCGCCGCCCCACGATCGAGGAGATCGCCGCCGAGACAGGATTCGCACCGGAGAAGGTGCAGATGTACCTCGACGTCGACCGCGACCCAGTGAGCATCCACACCCCGGTCGGCGACGAGCAGGACACCGTGCTCGGTGACCTCATCGAGGACGACCAGCACGCGCCGGTCGTCGACATCGTGAGCACGGGCATCCGTCACGAGCTCCTCCACAAGTGCATCGCAACGCTGCCGGAGCGCGACGCCAAGGTGCTGAAGCTCCGCTTCGGCATCGACGGCGACGCCCCCATGACCTTCGACCAGGTCGGCGCTGTCTTCGGCATCTCGCGCGAGCGGGTTCGCCAGATCGAGCAGCGGGCACTGCGCGCCCTTCGTGCGCGGGAATTCAGGGGTGCGCTCGCCGACGCATAGGTTCACCGCGGCAGAGATTCGGGACTCCGCCGCTTCTCCGGCAGGGTGCTGTTCGGGTCAGCATCCCGCCTCTCAAAGGCCCCGGGACCATCGGTCCCGGGGCCTTCTTTCGTACAATCGACAGGAATGCCAGAACCGACCGAGCGGTATGTTCGGTGCGAGGCGAAAGGACGTTCCATGGAGAGCGACGAACTCACCGACATCCTCCAGACCGTGCGCGAGTTCGTGCGCGAGCAGGTGGTCCCGCGCGAGGAGGAGATCGAGGAACTCGACGCAATCCCCGACGAGCTGCGCCAGCAGGCGGCCGAGATGGGACTCTTCGGCTTCTCGCTCCCCGAGGAGTACGGCGGCCTGGGCCTCAGCATGCACGAGGAGGTGCAGCTCGCCTTCGAGCTCGGCTACACGACGCCCGCGTTCCGATCGATGTTCGGCACCAACAACGGCATCGCCGGCCAGGTGCTCGTCAACTACGGCACCGAGGAGCAGAAATCCCAGTGGTTGCCGAGACTCGCGTCCGGCGAGACGATCGCCTGCTTCGCCCTGACCGAGGCGGAGGCCGGCTCCGACCCGAGCGGCATGCGCACGACCGCCGTGCGCGAGGGCGACGAGTACGTCATCACGGGCTCGAAGCGCTTCATCACCAACGCGGACCTCTCACAGGTGCTCGTCGTGTTCGCCCGCACCGACGCATCCGCGAAGGGCTCCGCCGGCATCTCCGCCTTCCTTGTCGACGCGGATGCCGCGGGCGTGACGATCGGACCCCACGACAAGAAGATGGGCCAGGAGGGCACCTGGACCTCCGAACTCTTCTTCGACGGCGTGCGCGTCGGCTTCGACCGGCTCGTCGGCGGGGCAGAGGAGGTCGGCTTCAAGGCCGCCATGGCATCCCTCGCGAAGGGCCGCCTGCACATCGCCGCGATCTGTGTCGGACAGGCGCAACGCATCCTCGACGAGTCCGTCGCCTACGCCGCCGAGGCCAAGCAGGGCGGCACGGTGATCGGAACCTTCCAGCTCGTGCAGGCCATGCTCGCCGAGTCCTACGCCGAGCTGCTCGCCGCACGCGAGATGGTGCTCGGCGTCGCCCGCCGCTACGACACGGGCGAGGACCGCAAGCTCGGCCCCTCCTCGGCGAAGCTCTTCGCCAGCGAGATGCTCGGACGCGTCGCCGACCGCGGCGTGCAGGTGCACGGCGGGCTCGGCTACATGCGCACCGTGCCGGTCGAGCGGTTCTACCGCGCGGCCCGACTCTTCCGCATCTACGAAGGCACAAGCGAGGTGCAGAAGCTCGTGATCGCGAGGCAGTTGCTCGCTGCCGCGAAGTAGTTTGCTGGCGCTTCGGTCATCCGCGCGATGGGGATGCTCCGAGCAGGTCGCTGAGCCGAGCCGCCGCGGTTGTCAAGGCCTCGACCGCCGCAGGGAGTGACGCGTCGCTGATGCGCGCCGCGGGCCCCGAGATCGAGACGGCCGTCGGCACGGGCGCACCCGGCACGGCCACCGCGATGCACCGCACGCCGACCTCCTGCTCCCCGTCGTCGATCGTGAAGCCACGGCGCCGCGACTCACGGAGGTCGGCGAGGAGCGCCGACTCGCTCGTCAGCGTCGAGTCGGTGAAGCGCGGCATACCGGTGCGCCGCACAAGCTCCGTGACCCTCTGCTGCGGCAGCGTCGCGAGGATCGCCTTGCCGACCCCGCTCGCGTGCGGCAGCACGCGCCGTCCCGCCTCCGTGAACATGCGCATGTGGTGGCGGGATGCCCGCTGCGCCACGTATGCCACGAGGTCTCCGTCGAGCACGGCGAGGTTCGCGGTCTCCTCGGTTGCCCGCTCGAGCTCCTCGAGCACGGGCCCCGCGATGACGGCGGCCTGTGGCGTCGCCCGGCTTCCCAGCGTGATGAGGGCGGGACCGAGGGCGTAGCGACGGTCGTCCGTCTGGCGGGTATAGCCGAGCGAGGTGAGCGTGGCGAGGAGCCGGTGCGTCGTCGAGGGGGCGAGTTCGGCGCGGGACGCGACATCCGCCACGGTCGCATCGGTGGGTGCATCGGCGAGCGCTTCGAGCACCCGGAACGCCCGCACGACCGATTGGACTCCACTGGGCTCCTGCGGCACGACCCACCCCATTCCACATCATGGAATGGATGCCCCATTCCTGCGACTCGAAGCCTAGGGTAACCAACACCACCACCGAGCCACGAAGGGGAGACGCATGAGCGCCTACGTCACGAGGAGCGACCTTTCGGTTGCGCCGCAGATCGCCGAGTTCGCCGAGGAGACGCTCGCGTCGTTCGGCCGGGACAGTGGGGCGTTCTGGGAGGGCGTGAGCCGAATCATCCGCGACCTGACCCCCGTCAACGAGCAGCTGCTGCGCGTGCGCGACGAACTGCAGGCGCAGATCGACGAGTACCACCGGGCGAACCCCGAGCGGCCAAACCCGGCGGAGTACCGCGCCTTCCTCGAGGAGATCGGCTATCTGCAGCCCGAACCCCCCTCGGTGCAGGTCACGACCGAGAACGTCGACCCCGAGATCGCGAGCATCGCCGGGCCGCAGCTGGTCGTGCCGCTGCTCAACGCCCGCTTCGCGATCAACGCCGCGAACGCGCGCTGGGGCTCCTACTACGACGCGCTCTACGGCACGGATGCGATCAGCACGGAGGGCGAGTTGGCCCCCGGCAAGGGCTACAACGAGGCCCGCGGCGCCCAGGTGATCGCCCGCGGCCGCGAGCTGCTCGACCTCGTCGCCCCCCTCGCGGAGGGTTCGCACGCGCAGGCGACCGCCTACCGCGTCGAGGGCGGCCGCCTCGTGGTCGAACTCGACGGCACCACCTCGACGACGGATGCCTTCGCCGGCTACGTGGGCGAGGCATCCGCCCCCTCCCGCGTGCTGCTGAAGCACAACGGGCTGCACGTCGAGATCGTCATCGACCGCGATGGCGCGATCGGATCGACGGATGCCGCGGGCGTGCAGGACATCGTGCTCGAATCCGCCATCACGACGATCATGGACCTCGAGGATTCCGTCGCCGCGGTCGACGCCGAGGACAAGTCGCTCGGCTACCGCAACTGGCGCGGGCTCATGGACCGCAGCCTCACGGAGGAGGTCAGCAAGGGCGGCAGCTCCTTCACCCGCGTGCTCGCGGAGGACCGCGACTACACCGCCCCCGACGGTTCGACGCTCACCCTTCCGGGCCGCTCGACGCTCTTCATCCGCAACGTCGGCCACCTCATGCGCACGGACGCGGTGAAGGATGCCGCGGGCAATGAGGTCTTCGAGGGCATCCTCGACGCCATCATGACGGCGCTCGGCTCGCTCGCCGACCTCGAGGGAGACAAGGCGGGAGGCAACTCCCGCACCGGGTCGATGTACATCGTGAAGCCCAAGATGCACGGGCCCGACGAGGTCGCGTTCGCCGTGCGCCTCTTCGGTGCCGTCGAGGAGCTGCTGGGCCTGCCGGCCCGCACCCTCAAGGTCGGCATCATGGACGAGGAGCGCCGCACCTCGGCCAACCTCGCGGCCTGCATCGCCGCGGCATCCGATCGTGTCGTCTTCATCAACACGGGCTTCCTCGACCGCACGGGTGACGAGATCCACACCTCCATGCAGGCCGGGCCGCTCGCACCCAAGAGCACCATGCGCGCGCAACCGTTCATGAAGGTCTACGAGGCGCGCAACGTCGGCATCGGTGTCGACACGGGGCTCGACGGCCGCGGCCAGATCGGCAAGGGCATGTGGGCGATGCCCGACCTCATGGCCGACATGCTCGAGCAGAAGGGTGCGCACGTCGAGGCCGGGGCATCCACCGCCTGGGTGCCCTCCCCCACCGCCGCAACCCTGCACGCGACGCACTACCACCGCATCGATGCCTTCGCCGCCCGGGCTGCGCTGCCGAAGGTCGGCGCCGACAGCCTCGACGTGCTGCTGCAGGTGCCGCTCGCGGGCGAGGGCGAGCTCACGCCCAAGGTCGTGCAGAACGAGGTCGACAACAACGTGCAGTCGATCCTCGGCTACGTCGTGCGCTGGATCGACCAGGGCGTCGGATGCTCGAAGGTGCCCGACATCCACGGCGTCGCCCTCATGGAGGACCGCGCCACGCTCCGCATCTCGAGCCAGCTGCTCGCCAACTGGCTCACGCACGGGCTCATCACGGAAGCGCAGATCGACGAGGCGATCGACAAGTACTCGATCGTCGTCGACGAGCAGAACGCGGGCGACCCCTTCTATGAGCAGCTGACGAAGAACTCGGCCAACAACATCGCACGGGAGGCCGCACGTCGCCTCATCGTCGAGGGTGCAACCCAACCAAGCGGGTACACGGAGCCGATCCTGCACGAGCTGCGCCGCCGCAAGAAGGCCGCCAACCTGGTCTAACCGCAAGACAGGAGGGGCCCGGCTCGCGCGAGCCGGGCCCCTCCTCGTTGCTGAGCCCCTACTGCGGCAGTCGCAAGATCGGCTTGATCACCTCGCCCGACTTGGAGTCGGCGAGCGCCTGCTCGATCTGGTCGAACTCGTAGTACTTGACCAGTTTGTCGAAGGGGAAGCGCCCCTGCGTGTAGAGCTCGACGAGCGCCGGGATGAGCTGGCCGGAGCGCCCTCCGCCGCCGAGCACGCCGACAACCCGCTTGCCCCACAGGGTGGTGAGGTGGTCGAGTGAGAAGCGGGCCCCGGCGGGGGCGCCGCCGATGAGCACGAGGGTTCCGAGCATCCCGACTGTCTCGGCCATCTTCTCAATGACGGGGATGACGCCCGTGCAGTCGTAGGCGAAGTCGACCGTCGACCCCGTGATCTTCGCGACCTCCTCGACAAGGTCGTTGTCGCGGGAGTTGATCGTGTGGGTCGCGCCGAACTCGCGGGCCATCTCGAGACGGTTGTCGTGCACGTCGGCCGCAATGATCGTCGTGGCGCCCGTGTTCGTCGCCGCCATGATCGCGGCGAGGCCGACCGCGCCGACGCCCACGATGAG
Organism: Salinibacterium sp.; assembly: GCA_015234465.1. GTDB lineage: Bacteria > Actinomycetota > Actinomycetes > Actinomycetales > Microbacteriaceae > Homoserinimonas. The sequence continues at coordinate 62,061 of JADGNA010000011.1, forward strand.
CACCGAGTCGCCGAGCCGGGGGCGCGTCTCATTCAGCACGGCTCCCGCGCCCGTGCCCAGGCCGCACGCGAGCGGCCCCAGGAGTTCGACCGGGGTGTCGCCGGGAACCTTGACCAGCGCATCCGCCCGCGTCAACGAGTAGGTGGCGAACGACGACTGGCCGAAGAAGTGACCGCTGAGCGTCTGGCCATCTCGACTGTAGGCGCTCGTGCCCGCCTGCTCGCCCTTGAAGCGGCGCCCCGACACGAGCGCGTCACCCGTACGCAGGCAGTAGCGCGGCTCACCGTCGAGGCAGTTGCGGCACTCACCACACGAGGGCCACCCAATGATGACCTTGTCGCCGACGGCGACCTGCGTGACCCCCTCGCCGACCTGCTCCACGACGCCAGCGCCCTCGTGGCCGAGGATCGCGGGGAAGGTGACTCCCATGTCGCCCTCGCGGGAGATCAGGTCGGTATGGCACACCCCCACGGCGGCGATGCGCACGAGCACCTCGCCCCTGCCGGGCGCCTCGAGCTCGACCTCCTGCTGCTCGAATGCTGCGTCCTGCTCTTCGACGACCAGTGCCTGGATCTTCATGCCGCCACGGTGCCACCGGGCGCCTGAGCATTCAACGATTTGCACGGGGCTCTCAGGTCGAGGCCAAATGTGCGCACCGGATGTTCACCTCGCATTCATTCGAAGTCTGGCGGTCTCGTAGTTCGCCGTCTCCTGCACCTGCTTGTCTCTCCCGCGTCTGCTTCCCCTCCCGAAAGGCACAGCCATGAACATCCGCTCCCTCACGGGCCTCGGCGCCCTCACCCTCGTCGGTGCCGTCGCACTGACCGGCTGCACGGCCGAAGCATCCGCTGACGAGTCGGCCGACATCATCCGCATCGCCACGCTTCCCACGGGCGACGACCCCACCGCGGTGAACCCCATCGAGGAACTCGGCGCCCTCATCGAGGCCGAGACCGGCAGGGAGGTCGAGATCATCGACGCCCCCGACTACCTCGGCGTCGTCGAGGCGGTGCGAGCCGACCACGTCGACATCGCCCTCATGAGCGCCTTCCCAAGCGCCCTCGCCGTCAACACGGGCGAGGTGGATGCCCTCATGACCTGGCCGGGCTCGCCCGACCCGGTCTCGAAGTGCTACGTGCTCGCCGACTCCCCCATCCAGTCGGTCGAGGAGCTGAAGGGCAAGACCGTCGCCTTCGCCGACCCCGGCTCCAGCTCGGGCTTCTTCATGCCCGTGCACCTGCTCGACAGCGTGGGCCTCGAGCGCGACGCCGACTACGACGCCCTCTTCACGGGCGGCCACGACCGCAGCGCGATCGCCGTCAAGGAGGGCCAGGTCGACGCGGCCTGCACCGCCACCATGCTGACGAAGATGCTCGGCACCGACTTCTTCCCCTTCGAGGAGGGCGACATCCGGTTCATCGGGGAGAGCATCCCGATGGACGTGAGCATGGCGGTCATCGCGAGCCAGGCGATGAGCGACGCGAAGCGTGACGCCCTGCTCGAGGCGCTGCCGAAGGTCTTCGTCGAGGAGAACAAGGATGCGCTCGGCGTCTACGCCGAGGCCGGCATGATGGGCGTCGACCCTGTGCTCGCCCCGGGCCGTGACGCCTTCCAGTCGCTCGTCGACGTGGCCGCCGTCGCCGGCGTCGACATCTCGGACCTCAAGTGATGACGGCCAACACGACGGTGGTGCCTGCGCGTGGACTCGCGCAGGCACCCGCCACGACCGCCGAACTTCGCGCCATGCTGCCGCTCGTGCAGGTGCGCGACCTGAAGGTCGAGTACAACGCGGCCGACGGGCTCGTGCTCGACGGGGTCGACCTCGACCTGTTCCCCGGCGAGATGGTTGCCCTGCTCGGCTCCTCCGGCTCCGGCAAGTCCACCCTCATGCGCACGCTCACCGGGTTCGCACCCATCACGAGCGGCACGGTGCGGGCGGCCGGCTACGACGTCGCGAACCTGCGGCGCGGCGAACTTCGCAGCCTGCGAGCATCCGCCGGCCAGGTGTTCCAGCAGTTCAACCTGATCGGGCGCCTCAGCGTGCTGACGAACGTGCTGACCGGTGGGCTGCACGACGCCGGGCCGTACAACCTCATCGGTGGGTTCCGCAGTGAGCAGCGCAAGCGCGCACTCGAACTGCTCGACCGCGTCGGCATTGCGCACAAGGCCAAGGATGAGGCGCGCTCCCTCTCCGGCGGGCAGCAGCAGCGGGTCGCCATCGCGCGGGCGCTCATGCAGCAACCGAAGCTGATCCTCGCCGACGAGCCCGTCGCATCCCTCGACCCGCAGCTCTCCGACTCGGTGCTCGAACTGCTGCGCTCGATCGCGCGCGAGGACGGCATCCCGGTGCTCGTGAGCCTGCACGTGTTGCCGCTCGCCCTGCGCCACAGCGACCGCATCGTGGGGTTGAAGCACGGGCGGATGCTCGTGTCCGCGCCGACCGAAGGCATCGACCCGCGCAGCCTCGACGTGCTCTACGACGGGGAGGAGGCAGGCGATGTCTACGACGCTTGAGCCGAAGAAGTCACAGAAGGAGCTCGACCCGGAGGCCCGGCGCCAGCTGGAGCAGGCGTTCGCGGTGCCGCGCACCCGCTTCATGCTCGGCGGCGTGCTGGCGGTCGTGTTCCTGCTCTGGTCGTTCCAGGGGGTCGGCTTCAACTTCGCGAAGCTCGGCGAGGGCACCGTCAACATGGGGGCGTTCCTCGCGCGGCTGTTCCCGCCGGACTTCTCCAAGCTGGGCCTCATCGTCGAGCTGCTGATCGAGACGGTGCAGATGGCGATCGTCGGCACCGTGCTCGGCTCGGTGCTCTCCCTCTTCATCGCCTTCGCGGCGGCATCCACCCTCTCACCGAAGTGGATCTACTACCCGGCACGATGGACCATGAATGTGATCCGCGCCGTGCCCGACCTCGTGTTTGCGCTCATGTTCGTCTCCGCCGTCGGGCTGGGGCCCTTTGCGGGCATCCTCGCCATGACGCTCGGGTCGCTCGGCTCGATCGGCAAGATCTACGCGGAGGCGATGGAGTCAGTCGACACGGGCCCGATGGTCGCGATGCGCTCCGTGGGGGCGTCACACCGGCAGGTCATCCAGTACGGCGTGCTGCCGCAGGCGGCACCGCTCCTCGTCTCCTACACGCTGCTCCTCTTCGAAGGGAATGTGCGGGGCGCGACCATCCTCGGCCTGGTGGGCGCCGGAGGCATCGGCCTCGAACTCACCACCGCAATGAGAATGTACGACTACGGCCACCTCAGCGCGATCATCATCTGCATCATCCTCGTGGTGACGGTGATCGACCAGGGCAGCGCCTTCATCCGCAGGAGGATCACATGAGCACCATCATCGACACTGTCCTGAGCCGGCCCGCGAACCTGCGCGACCTCGGGGGCATCCCGGTCGCCGGTGGCGTGATCGCCGAAGGATTCGCGATCCGCAGCGACGACCTCGCGACGGTCACCCCCGAGTTTGCGAACGAACTGGTCGAGGGCGGGCTGGGCGCGATCATCGACCTCCGCTCCTCGGACGAGTTCGGCGCGACCGGCCGCGGCCCCTTCGGGGAGCAGCCCGTCACCTACCACCACGTGCCGCTCATGCGCAGCATCAGCGCCGCGAGCATGCCCGCCTTCGAACCGGGGACTATCCCGCCCATGGGCGAGCTCTACCCGCTCATGTTCGAGCGGGCCGCGGGGCAACTCGTCGCGGCCCTCGGCATCATGGCGTATTCGACGGGCGCCGTGGCCTTCCACTGCGCGGCCGGTCGCGACCGCACCGGTGTGCTCGCGGCATCCCTCCTCCTCGCCCTCGGTGCGAGCGATGAGGTGATCGTGGCCGACTACGAGCTCACCCACGCCAACATGGCGGGCGTCGGCGAGCGCACACGGGCCAGCCTCGGTGCCGTCATGAAGAAGCTCGGATACGACACGGATGTCGCGGCGCGCGCCGCCGCGATCGACTTCAGCGCCGACCGGGCCATGGAGGTCACCCTTCGCACGCTTCGCGAGCGGCACGGCGACCCGCTCACGCCGCTTCGCGCCGTAGGACTCAGCGACGGGCTCGTCGCGCGGCTGCGGGAGCGCGCCGGGCTCGCGTAACGACGGCGGATGTCTCGGCCGGGGTGGCACGCCGCCCCGGCCGTCCGCGCAACGAGGGCCGCATCCTAAAACTCATCTGGACGTCAAGCCTGCACCAGTGTGAGGCCGGATAGTCCGAGAAGAATTGCAATTCTTCTCGTTTTCGGCAAGCAGGGCCGACTTTGAGACCTTTTCAAGCGACAGATGATCATCTCGCGCTCGCGAGTACGCCACACTGACTCTCCGGGGCCAGTCCCGCCCCGATCGTTCAGGGGCATTGGACTCCACCTACACCAAACGGAGGCGCCACCGAGGTTGCGCACGCACCGGGTTGCGCATGCCCAGAACGGAACTTATCCACCACTAGGTTCTTCTAGGGTGCCGGAATGATCGGGCGCCGCGGTGATTTCAGAGAGGAAGTTACATGGCACGCATCGGTATTGTCACCGAGCGCGACAAGGAAACGAGGGTCTCGGCGACGCCGCAGACGGTTCCCAAGTTGATCCAGCTCGGCTACGAGGTCGTCGTGGAGTCGGGAGCCGGCGCGTCAGCGTCATTCGCCGATCCGGCATACATCGCGGCGGGAGCGCAGGTCGTCGACCGCGCCACCGCCTGGGCCTCAGACATCGTGTTGAAGGTCGAGGCGCCGACCCCTGATGAGGTCGCACTGCTCGCCGATGGAGCCACGCTCATCGGCCTGCTTGCGCCCGGGCTCCGCCCCGAGATTCGTGAGTCGCTCGAGACCCGAGGCATCACGGCCCTCGCTATGGATGCCGTGCCGCGCATCTCGCGCGCCCAGTCGATGGACGTGCTGTCGTCGATGGCGAACATCTCCGGCTACCGCGCCGTCGTCGAGGCGGCTCACGAGTTCGGTTGGTTCTTCACGGGACAGGTGACGGCGGCGGGCAAGGTTCCGCCCGCCAAGGTGCTCGTCGCGGGCGCCGGTGTCGCCGGACTTGCCGCGATCGGTGCCGCATCGAGCCTCGGCGCGATCGTGCGCGCGACCGACCCGCGCCCCGAGGTCGCCGACCAGGTCAAGTCCATCGGCGGCGAATACCTCAAGGTCGAGGTCGAGGTGGAGCAGTCCACCGACGGCTACGCCAAGGCCACGAGCGAGGACTACGACCGGCGAGCTGCCGAGATCTACTCCGAGCAGGCGGCTGAGGTCGACATCATCATCACGACCGCCCAGATCCCCGGGCGGCCTGCGCCGCGGCTGATCACGGCGGCGGATGTCGCAACCATGAAGCCGGGCAGCGTGATCGTCGACATGGCGGCGGGTTCCGGCGGCAACGTCGAGGGCTCGGTCGCCGGCGAGCGCGTCGTCACCGACAACGGCGTGATCATCCTGGGCTACACCGACCTGGCCGGGCGCCTTCCCGCGCAGGCCTCGCAGCTCTACGGCACCAACCTGCTCAACCTGCTGAAACTCCTCACCCCCGGCAAGGACGGGCAGCTCACGATCGACTTCGACGACATCGTGCAGCGCTCCGTCACGGTGGTGCGCAACGGCGAGGGCACCTGGCCTCCGCCCCCCGCGCAGGTCTCGGCCGCGCCCGCGAAGGCGCCCGAGGCATCCGTCGAGCCCGCCAAGGAAAAGAAGAAGATGTCGGCGGGCGCGAAGTACACGCTCTACGGCCTCGGCATCGCGCTCTTCTTCTTCGTGGTCGCGGTCGCGCCCGAGCCGCTGCCACAGCACTTCACGGTGCTGGCGCTCTCGGTCGTCGTCGGCTTCTACGTCATCGGTAAGGTCGCACACGCCCTCCACACCCCGCTCATGAGCGTGACGAACGCGATCTCGGGCATCATCATCGTCGGCGCGATCCTGCAACTCGGTTCCGAGAACCTCGTTGTGCAGATCCTCGCCGGCATCGCCGTGCTCGTGGCCAGCATCAACGTGTTCGGTGGCTTCGCGGTGACCCGTCGAATGCTCAGCATGTTCTCGAAGGGAGCCCAGCAGTGAGCGCCACCACAATCGCGGGGGCGGCGTACCTGATCGCCGCACTGTTGTTCATCCTCAGCCTCGCTGGGCTGAGCAAGCACGAGACGGCCCGCCGTGGCGTCACGTTCGGTATCGCCGGTATGGCGATCGCCCTCATCGCCACCGGTGTCATCGCGGTGCAGAACGCCTGGGACAGCCCCTCGGGGATGCTCGGCCTCGCCATCCTCGTCGGCGTCATGATCGTCGGCGCCGTGATCGGCCTCTGGCGTGCACGCGTCGTCGAGATGACGGGCATGCCCGAGCTCATCGCACTGCTGCACTCCTTCGTGGGTGCCGCTGCCGTGCTCGTCGGCTGGAACGGCGCGCTCGACGCACCGCACCTCGAGGGCGCACTGAAGGACATCCACCACGCGGAGGTCTTCATCGGTGTGTTCATCGGTGGTGTGACGCTGACCGGATCGATCGTGGCGTTCCTCAAGCTTTCGGCACGCATGTCGTCGAAGCCGCTCGTGCTGCCGGGCAAGAACTTCCTCAACCTTGGCGCCCTTGTCGCGTTCGTCGCACTGACGGTCTGGTACGTCATCACCCCCGAGATGTGGCTCCTCGTCACGGTGACGGTGCTGGCACTGCTCCTCGGATGGCACCTGGTCGCCTCGATCGGTGGCGGCGACATGCCCGTCGTCGTCTCGATGCTCAACAGCTACTCCGGTTGGGCCGCGGCCGCCGCGGGCTTCCTGCTCTCGAACGACCTGCTCATCGTCACCGGTGCGCTCGTCGGCTCCTCGGGTGCCTACCTGTCGTACATCATGTGCAAGGCGATGAACCGCTCCTTCATCTCCGTCATCGCGGGAGGCTTCGGCATCGAAGCACCCGCCAAGGGCGGAGACGAAGACCAGGGCGAGCACCGCGAGATCGACGCCGAGGCCACGGCCGAGCTGCTCGCGGGCGCCTCGAGCGTCGTCATCACTCCCGGCTACGGCATGGCCGTCGCGCAGGCGCAGTACCCGGTCGCGGAACTCGCGAGCCGCCTGCGTGAGCGTGGCGTCGAGGTGCGATTCGGCATCCACCCCGTCGCTGGCCGCTTGCCCGGGCACATGAACGTGCTGCTGGCAGAGGCGAAGGTGCCGTATGACATCGTCCTCGAGATGGACGAGATCAACGACGAGCTCGGGGAGACCGACGTCGTGCTCGTGATCGGCGCCAACGACACCGTCAACCCCGCCGCTGCGGAAGACCCCAGCTCCCCCATCGCCGGCATGCCGGTGCTGCGGGCGTGGGAAGCACGCAACGTCATCGTGTTCAAGCGGTCCATGGCATCCGGTTACGCCGGCGTGCAGAACCCGCTGTTCTTCCGGGAGAACACGCAGATGCTGTTCGGTGACGCCAAGGAGCGCGTGGAGGACATCCTCCGCACCCTCTGACGCATCCGGCGCACACCGACGGGCAGGTCGACCTCACGGTCGGGCCTGCCCGTTGGTGTTTGTGGGTACTGATCCGGCTCGCCGGATGCGGCCCTGGTTGTTCACGCGGCCGCCGCGCCTTCGCCCCACCGATGCCGAATTGCCCACTTCTGCGGCCAAAACCTTGCCCTTAGGGCGCGAACCGGGCAACTCGCATTCCGCGACGTACAAACATCGGCCCGGGCCGCAACTCACGAGCGCCTGCCACAACCGCCGTGCGAGAAACCAAAAGGCCGAAGGCCCCGATTCCCAATGATTCGTTGGGATTCGGGGCCTTCGGATTTGGCGGTGACGGTGGGATTTGAACCCACGGTAGCTTTCACTACACAACTTTTCGAGAGTTGCACCTTCGGCCGCTCGGACACGTCACCGCGGACAAGTGTAATACACCCGGAGGGTCGACCCGAACGCGGGCGCCTCAGCGCAGCGGGTGCTGCAGGATGCTCGAGCCCAGGTTCGTGCCGTTCACGTCGAGGTAGAGCTGCCCCTCCGTCACGGTCGCCGTGAGTTCGTTCCGCCGCCCGATCGCCGCGACGGCCGCGTCGATGAACCCCGCATCGAAGCTTCGAAGCGTGATGTCTTCGGCGCGGTGGATGGTCTTGCCCGCCCACGCGGCCAGCAGCTTCGCGGGGTCGCGGTGCGTGTAGATGGCGGCCCTGCCTGCCAGCTTGCTGCCGTGGTGGAGGCGCGCAGCATCCGGGGCTCCCACCTCGATCCACGCGGTGAGGGTGCCGGTGAGGTCACGCACGACCACGGCCGGCTCATCGGTCGAGGAGATGCCCTCACTGAACGCGATGCCCTCCTCGTATTCGAGCAGGTAGGCGAGCACGCGCGTGACCATGTAGGCATCCGTCTCGGAGGGGTGCCGTGCAACCCTCAGCATCAGGTCTTCGTAGACGCCACGATCCATGTCTGCCAGCTGCACCGTGAACGTGTGGATGAGCGCGCCGAGAGCCATGGTGGTCGAGCTTAGCGCCGCATTCACAGGCGCGGATTCGTACGATTCGAGCATGAAAGCCACGCGCGTCATCATTGCGGCCGGGGCGACGGCCCTCGTCGCCGCGACCGGCGCCCTCAGCACGTCCCTTGTGCAGCAGCGCCGAATGAAGGGCATGGAGGCGCTGGCCCAGAAACTGCCCGTGCACTCCAAGTGGTGGCGGGAGCGCGCCAAGCAGGAGGGCGAGCTGCTCTATGTCGCCCTCGGCGACTCGGCCGCGCAAGGCATCGGTGCGAGCAAACCACACCGGGGATACGTCGGCGACATCATGCGGGAACTTGCGGATGTCACGGGCCGCAGCATCCGCGTCGTGAACCTCAGCATCTCGGGGGCCCGCCTGCGCGAGGCTCTCGAACTGCAGTTGCCCGCGCTGCGCAGGCTTGGCGAGCCCGACTTCGTGACGGTCGGCATCGGTGCGAACGACATCGGCACCTACGATCGGGAGCGCTTCGAGCGCGAGGTGGAGGAACTGTATTCGGCGCTGCCGGAGCACACGATTGTCGGTGACATCCCGAGCTTCTATGTCGGCGCGGCCGAGAAGCGGGTGCGCGAGGCCAACGCGATCCTGCACGAGACCGCCCGTCGGCACGGGCTCATCGTCGCCCCTGTGCACGCCGAGACGCGCCGCGCAGGGGTACTGCGCTACGCGCTCAACCAGGTAGCGGCCGACTTCTTCCACCCCAACGATCGCGGCTATCGCGTGTGGGCGAGGGCATTCTTGCCGCTCGTGCGGGAGTCGGCTCGCGGGCTCGAGCGTTCCGGGAGCTAGTCCGAAGCGCTGCCGCGAAAAACTTTTTTCATGCAGGTGCATCTAAATGGGGGCCTCGGACGGAATCACCTTTCGATGGGCAGCACACAGCAGCCCCGATGAAGGAGAATCACCATGCGAAACAGGATCATCGCGGGGATTGCGGCAGGAGCCATCGTCGGCTTCGGCCTCGTGACTCCCGCCTACGCGGCCACCCCCGGCAACGCCTCGCTGTCTGTGCTTCACGGCATTCCCGACACGCCCGTCGACGTCTGGGTGAATGGTGCCCTGACTCTCGATGACTTCCAGCCGGGCGACCTCGCCGGGCCGCTTGACCTTGCTCCCGGCGACTACGAGGTGGCGCTGACGGCGACGGACGCAACCGACGCCAGCTCTCCCGTGCTTGGCCCGGTGACCGTCTCCCTTGCAGCAGACACCAACTACACGGCGGTGGCTCACTTGGGAGAAACCGGAACACCCACCGTCACCCCGTTCGTCAACGACACCTCGACCATCGCCGCAGGGCAGGGCCGGCTGACGGTGCGCCACGTCGCGGCAGCGCCCGCCGTGGATGTGCTCGCTGGCGGTGCCCCCGTGGTCGAAGTTCTCGCCAACCCTGACGAAGCGACACTGACCTTGCCAGCCAGCACGGTCTCGGCAGCCGTAGCCGCAGCGGGTACGACGGAGCCGGTGATCGGCCCGGCTGATGTCAACGTGCAGGAGGGCGTCCACACGATCGTCTACGCGTGGGGCAGCCTCGAGGATGAGAACCTCGCCCTCGCCGTGCAGACCATCGAGGGCCTGCACTCCACTCCCGAAGGCGTCAACTCGGGAACGGGCGGGCAGCTCGCTGAGCGCGACATGATGCTCCAGGGCATGCTGCTGCTCGGAGGCCTTGTGATCGCCGCCGGCGCCGCCACTGCAGTCGCTGCACGACGCGCACGAGTCGGCAGCTGAGGAACAGCATGAGCAAGCGGACGATCGCAGGAGCGCTTGGCGCTCTTGCGATCGCCCTTGCGCTGGTGGCCTGCACGGGGACGACGGAGCCCACCGCACCACCCCCGGCGATCCCCTCACCGAGTCCCTCGACGGTGGCTCCCACGCCAGCCGAGGAGGTGCCCGTCAGGCCTGCGGCCCCGGAGCCCGCCCGGCAGCCGGTTCCACCCGTGCAGGTCGCGATCCCCGACATCGGGGTGAGCATCCCTGTTGTCGAGGTCGGCATCGAGACCGGTGGCTTCATGGAGCTGCCGGAGAACCCCGCCATCGCCGGCTGGTACCGATTCGGCTCAGACCCGTCCAGCTCGCAGGGCAACACGGTGATCTCCGCGCACGTCGACGCAGGCAACTATCCCATCGGTCCGTTCAGCAAGCTGCGCAACCTCAGCGCAGGAGCGACCACAGAGGTGACGGATGCCGCGGGCACCAGTCACCTCTATTCGGTGCAGAGCGTGACCTACTATCCGAAGAAGGAGCTTCCCGTGGCCGAACTGTTCGGCCGGGACGGGGCATCCGCGCTCGTGTTGATCACCTGCGGCGGCGACTTCGATAGCAGCATCGGTCGATACGAAGATAACGTGGTCGTCATCGCGACCCCGGTCGCATAACGGCGCACGATCGTGAAAGGCACGAGAGTGGATGACCCAGAGTCACCCGATCGCCACGAGAGGTTTCGGGCGGGCGAGGAACGAGCGTTGGAGGCGATCTACCGCAGATGGTCTCCGGTCGTGTTCACGCTGGCGCTGCGCGCAGTCGGCGACCACGGCGACGCCGAGGAGATCACCCAGAAGACCTTCGTCTCCGCGTGGACGTCCCGCGAGTCCTACGATCCAGACAAGGCCCAGATGTCAACCTGGCTCGTGGCGATCGCGCGACGGCGCATCGCGGACACACTCGAAGCGCGTCGGCGGGTGCGAGCACTGCAGGACCAGCTCCGGCAGTTTACCGACCCCGATGACCTCGTTGGGCCAGACATCGACCTCGGTGACCGACTGATGCTCGCAGATGAAATCACCCGCCTGGAACCGGATGCGAGCGCTGTGCTCCAGCTCGCCTTCTACGACGACCTCACCCACGAGCAGATCGCCACCCGACTGCAAATGCCCTTGGGCACCGTGAAGAGCCACATCCGTCGAAGTCTCACGAGGCTCCGCAGCCGATTGGAGGCCGGCCATGCAGCATCTTGACGCTGAACGGCTCTCGCTTCTTGCCCTGGGCGAACATGCCGCGGGGCCCGAGCAGAGCCACCTCGACACGTGCGACCAGTGCGCGCTCGACCTCGCCGAGCTCGAGTACACGGTCGCGGTCGGCCGGTCGACCGCGGGGCTGGGCGAGCTCGAGACCCCGCCCGAGGTGGTCTGGGACCGCATCGCGCAGGAGCTTGAACTTGCCCGCGCTCCTGGAAGCGCCCCTGCACCTACGGATGCCGCACTCGATCACGACGACCCCGTCGGCGGAGCGCATTCGATGGTCCCCCGGCGTCGACGTCGCGCGATGTTCGCGCTCGCGGCCTCTGTCGCTGCGCTGGGACTGATCGGGGGAGGCACCTGGGCCGCCCTTCAGGCGCAACAGCCCACCCGCGTGGCAGCCGCCACGCTCGACGCGTTCCCCTCGCATCCGGATGCTGCGGGCGAAGCGGTTGTCGTCGAGACCTCCGACGGCGCGCGCCAGGTACGAGTGCAGCTCGACGACAGCGAATCCGACGAGGGCTACAAGGAGGTCTGGCTCATTACTGGGGATGCCTCCGCGCTGGTCAGTCTCGGCGTGATGGAGGGTGCCGAAGCCGACTTCACCGTGCCGGAGGGCCTCGACCTGAGCGAGTATGTCCTGGTCGACGTGTCGTTGGAGCCCGACGATGGCGACCCCAGCCACTCCGGCAACTCGATCGTGCGCGGCGAACTGTCGGGGGCGTAGCCTCCGACAGCGCCGCAGCGCCGGAGCGCCGGAGCGCCGGAGCGCCCATGATGTCGGTGGCCCCGCCTACTCTTGAGGCATGGCCCGCGCTACCGCTTCCTTCCGCTGCACCGAGTGCGGGTGGACCACCCTCAAATGGGCCGGTCGCTGCGGCGAATGCCAGGCGTGGGGCACCGTCGTCGAGGCGGCCGAGCAGACCGGCATCACGCGGGCGCTGAGGCCCGTCGCGGTGAGCGACGACCGGGCGGCACGGCCCATCACCGCGATCACGGCGCCCGAGGTCGAGCACCAGCCCAGCGGCATCCACGAGTTCGACCGCGTGCTCGGCGGGGGCATCGTACCCGGCGCGACAATCCTGCTGAGCGGCGAGCCCGGCGTCGGCAAGTCGACGCTCCTGCTCGAGGTTGCGTCGAAGGCGGCGCAGGGCGGGCAGCGGGTGCTCTACGTCTCGGCCGAGGAGTCCGTCAACCAGGTGCGGATGCGCGCCCAGCGCACCGACGCGCTCCACGACAACCTCTACCTCGCGGCCGAGACCGACCTCGCGACCATCATCGGGCAGGTCGACCAGGTGCAGCCGGAGCTTCTCATCGTCGACTCGGTGCAGACCGTCTCCTCCTCGCTCAACGACGGCCTCGCCGGGCAGCCGGGGCAGGTGCGCGAGGTCGCGTCCACGCTCATCCGCGTCGCGAAGGATCGCGGGCTCCCCCTCCTTCTCGTTGGTCACGTCACAAAAGACGGCACGATCGCCGGCCCGCGCGTACTCGAGCACCTCGTTGACGTCGTGTGCCAGTTCGAGGGCGACCGGCAGACGGCGCTGCGATTCATCCGCGCCCACAAGAACCGCTTCGGCCCGACGGATGAGGTCGGATGCTTCGAGATGACCGGTGACGGAATCGCCGAGGTCGCCGACCCCAGCGGGCTCTTCATGAGCCGCGGCAGCGCGCCCGTGAGCGGCACCTGCGTCACCATCTCGGTCGAAGGACGCCGCGCCCTCCCCGTCGAGGTGCAGGCCCTCATCGTCAAGAGCTCGGCACCACAGCCTCGCCGCGTCACGAACGGGGTCGACTCCTCCCGCGTCGCCATGCTGCTCGCCGTGCTGGAGCGCCGCGCCGGCATGAAGCTCAGCGAGAACGACGTCTACGTCTCCACCGTCGGCGGCATCCGCCTCACCGAGCCCGGTGCCGATCTCGCGATCGCCCTCGCCATCGCGAGCGCCTACAGCGACAAGTCGTTCCCCGGCACCCTCGCCGCCGTCGGCGAGATCAGCCTCGCGGGCGAGATCCGTCCCGTCTCCCACGCCAAGCAGCGCGCCTCCGAAGCTCGCCGCCTCGGCTTCACGACCCTCGTCGACAGCAACAGCGCCCACCTGCGCGACGCAATGCGCACCGCCTTCGCGACCGCCGAGACCGTGCAGGCCGACGTTCCCCAGTTCTAGCGAAAGGCGACCGTGCACGCAGGACTCCCCCTCGACGGCAAGACCGCCCTCATCACTGGCGTCTCCCGCCGGCGCGGCATCGGCTACGCCGTCGCCGTGAAGCTCGCCTCGCTCGGCGCCAGCGTCGCCATCCACCACCACCGCGAACACGACCTCACACAGCCGTGGGGCGGCGACGAGCTCGACGCCGTACGCGAGGGCATCCGCGTCCACCTCAGGCAAGGCGCGCAGTTCACCGACGTCGGCGCCGACCTCAGCACAGCCGACTCGATCGGCACCGTCATCGACGCGGGCGAGGCACTCACCGGCACCCTCGACATCCTCGTGTGCAACCACGCGAAGAGCGGCGGCGACGGCAGCATCCTCGACATGACCCCCGAACGCCTCGACGCCCACTGGGACGTCAATGCACGGGCCACACTCCTCCTCACCGCGGAGTTCGCCCGACGCAAGACGCCCGGCACCGGCGAACCACGGCGTCCCGGCGAACACATCGTGGGCGACAAGCCCTACGCGGCGCCGCGCGGCCACGTGTTCTGGATGACCTCGGGCCAACTCCACGGGCCCATGCGCGGCGAAGTCGCCTACGCCACGAGCAAAGCCGCCCTCGCCGGGATCACGCCGACGGTCGCCGCCGAACTCCTCGAGCTCGGCGTCATCCTCAACACCATCAACCCCGGGCCCGTCAACACGGGCTACATGGACCCGGACACCACCGACCGTCCCCTCGAGGGCCTCAACGACTGGGTCGCGACGACCCCGTTCGGACGCGTCGGCAGGCCACAGGACCCCGCCGAGCTCATCGGCTGGCTCGCGACATCCGCCGGCAGTTGGGTCGTCGGCCAGGTACTCACCAGCGACGGCGGCTTCAGCCTGGGCTAGCCGGAGACACCGCTCAGAGGCACGCGCAGTAGTATCCCCCAACCGCGACGGAAGGCGAACGGATGCGCAAGGTCACCTACTCCATGGGCATGACGCTCGATGGATACATCATCGGCCCCGATGGCGGCTTCGACTGGTCCGCGCCCAGCGAGGAGGTCTTCCGTCACTCGATCGAGGAGATCAAGAGCGTCGGGGTGCATCTCATGGGGCGGCGGCTCTACGAGACGATGCTCTACTGGGAAAATCCGGCCAAGGAGTTCGACGCGCTCGAGCAGGAATGGACGGAGCTGTGGAACCCGCTGCCAAAGCTCGTCTTCTCACGCACCCTCAGCTCCGTGGAAGGCAGTTCGCGACTCGCGGCATCCGATCTCGCGACCGAGATCGCGCGTCTCCGCGCGGAACCCGGTGACGGCGACATCGCGATCGGCGGCGCCGATCTCGCAGCCCAGGCGGCCACGCTTGGGCTCATCGACGAGTACCTCGTGCGGGTGTTCCCCGTGCTCGTGGGTGGCGGCACACCCTTCTTCGCCCGCGACGAGCAGCGGGTGAACCTCGAGCTCCTCGAGACGCGCACCTTCGACAACGGGGTGGTGTTCCTCCACTACCGCGTGCGACGCTGAGCACTCCACCGCACCGTGAGTGCCGGAAATGTGCGCCAATGCCTCGGCCGGTGGCGCACCTTCTCAACACTCGGCGGGCGGCTACGGCACGCTAGCGCCAGCCGAGTCCCGGCGCCACGTGCTTCACCACAGACTCGAGTAGCCGAGCGTTGAACTCGACGCCCAGCTGGTTGGGCACGGTGATCAGGAGCGTGTCCGCGTCGGCGACGGCCGCATCATCCGCGAGTTGTTCGATGAGCTTGTCGGGCTCGCCGATGTAGCTGCGCCCGAAGGTCGCCTGCAGCCCGTCGATGACGCCGACCTGGTCGCGGGCCTCCGCTCGGGCGCGGAGCCCGAAGTAGTGGTGGTCCTCCTCCGTGACGAGGGGGATGATGCTGCGACTGACAGAAACTCTTGGTGAACGGTCGTGCCCCGCCTCGGCCCACGCTGAGCGGTAGGCGGCGATCTGCTCGGCCTGGAGGTCGGCGAGGGATGCCGCCTCACCGAAGACGAGCGTCGAGCTCATGAGGTTCATGCCCTGCTCGGCCGTCCATACGGCGGTGTCCAGGCTGCCGGAGCCCCACCAGATGCGGTCGGGCAGGCCAGGGGACAGGGGGTCGATCGCGAGCGGGCGCGAGACACCCGTCATGGCCGGGTCGGACGTGACGACGCCCTCACCACGGATGGCGGCGAGGAAGAGCGCGGCCTTGTCGCGCGGCATCCCATCGTCGGGGTAGCCGAAGGCGCGCCATCCGTGCTGGGCGGGTTCGGGTGAGCCCCGGCTGATGCCGAGTTGCAGTCGCCCGTCGCTGATGAGGTCGGTGATCGCCGCCTCCTCCGCGAAGTAGAGCGGGTTCTCGTAGCGCATGTCGATGACGCCCGTGCCGAGCTCGATGCGGGAGGTGCGGGCCGCCATCGCGGCGAGCAGCGGCATGGGGGATGCGTGCTGCGGGGCAAAGTGGTGCACCCGCACGAAGGCGCCATCGGCCCCCACTTCTTCTGCCGCAACAGCGAGCTCGACGGCTTGCTGGTAGGCGTCGGCGGCCGTGCGCACGCGCGACCCCGGCACATCCTGATAGTGGCCGAATGAGAGGAATCCAATGCGCTTCACACCGGATGCAACAGCCACGGACCGCTCGAATTCCTAGAGCAGGCGGAACGTCTTCTTGGCCGACTCGAGTTCGCCCAGGCGCACCTGCAGGTGGTACGTCGCGTCGCCCGCAGGGACGGGCTGCGTGCTCGCGTCACAGGGCAGCGAACGCGTGCGGTCCCACGAGAGCGGTGTGGTCGACTGCGGCTCGTTGGGGGCGAGCGTCACCATGATCGCCTCCGACTCGGCCTGGCAGTCGCTCGAGGTCCAGTAGGCCTCGGCGCCGCTGCCCACCTCGAAGACCTGCTTGCTGGGCGTCACGTCGAGGATGCACGGCACGGTGCCGATGTTGGTCAGGCGCATCGTCAGCTGCGGCAGCTCGCCGCCCGCGTACGCGTCCTTGTCGGTGATGGCCTCGATCGTGAGGTTCTGCGTCTTGCAGGTGCCGTCGTCCGCAGTCTCGTCTTCCCCGTTCACGGTGTCCCGCTCGTCCGACGCGTCGCCCTCGGTCTGCTGCTCGGAGCTCGACGGTTCCTCCGTGGCGGTCGGGGTGCTGGCATCCGCCCCCGGCCGCACGACGATCAACACGATGACGACGATGACCGCGACAAGGCCGAGCAGCACCATGAGGCGCCGCCGCCAGTACACCTGCGGTGGCTGCGGCCCAACCGGATTCCGGAGCGTCGACATGCGACCAGCGTAGCTAGAGGGTCTTCAGCATCCGGGTATTGCCGAGCGTGTTGGGCTTGACCCGCGAAAGGTCGAGGAACTCGGCGACACCCTCATCGGGCGAGCGGAGCAGTTCCGCGTAGAGTTCGGGGTCGATCGGCTGCTCCCCCATGGGCTCGAAACCGTGCCGGCCGAAGAAGTCGACCTCGAAGGTCAGGCAGAAGAGCCGGCTGAGTCCCAGCTCCCGTGCCTGCTCCTCGAGGGAGTCGAGGATGGCATGCCCGACGCCACGGCCGAGCCACTCGGATGCCACCGCCAGGGTGCGCACCTCGCCGAGGTCTTCCCACATCACGTGGAGGGCGCCGCATCCGATGACCTGCTCGTCTGCGTCGACCGCGACGCGAAACTCCTGCAGGCTCTCGAAGAGCACGACGAGCTCCTTGCCGAGCAGGATGCGCTGGTGCACGAGCGGTTCGACGAGCTTCTGGATCTGCCGCACGTCACTCGTATGGGCGGGGCGCACGGTGAATGTTGGGGCGGCGGAGGTCACATTTCGATGCTACTGCCGGATGCCGGACGCCTTCTCGCGAACCGGCTGCGGTTTCTGATGCAGAAGGGCGGCGACGCGCCGTTCGGCGGGGTCGCCACGCCGGGCGCCCGTGCAAAAGTGCATCAGTCACCGCACGAGTTCAAGATGCGAGAAGCCCGCCCCGCGGGATGCGGGACGGGCTTCGCTGGGTTCACTCAACCCATGAGCGCGAACTAGCTGATGATGGTGCCCTCGATCGCGCCGGCGGTGGCCGCCTCGACGGGCTCGCGGCCCGGCTGGCGCGTCGTCGTGAAGACGTAGCCGCCATCGACGTAGTCGACGTGCACGTGGTCGCCGGCGTTGAGCTCACCCTGGAGGATGCGCTCGCTGAGCCGGTCCTCGATCTCGGACTGCATCGCGCGACGCAGCGGGCGAGCACCCAGCGTCGGGTCGAAGCCGACCTTGATGAGCTGCGCCTTGGCCGCGGGCGTGAGCTCGACGGTCATGTCGCGGTCGAGCATCCGCTCGCCCAGGCGCTTGACGAAGAGGTCGACGATCTGCAGGAGCTCGTCCTGGTTGAGCTGCGGGAAGACGATGGTCTCGTCGACTCGGTTGAGGAACTCCGGCTTGAAGTTCTTCTTCAGCTCCTCCACGACCTTCGCCTTCATTCCGGCGTAGTCCTGGGCGGCGTCACCCTCGATCGTGAAGCCCACGGGGCCACCCGTGATGTCCTTCGTGCCGAGGTTGGTCGTCATGATGATGACCGTGTTCTTGAAGTCGACGACACGACCCTGGCCATCCGTCAGGCGCCCCTCTTCGAGGATCTGGAGGAGCGAGTTGAAGATGTCGGGGTGGGCCTTCTCGATCTCATCGAAGAGCACGACGGAGAACGGCTTGCGGCGCACCTTCTCGGTGAGCTGGCCGCCCTCTTCGAAGCCGACGAACCCGGGAGGGGCGCCGAAGAGCCGCGAGACGGTGTGCTTCTCGCCGTACTCCGACATGTCGAGCGAGATGAGCGCGTCCTCGTCGTCGAACAGGAACTCGGCGAGCGCCTTGGCAAGCTCCGTCTTTCCAACACCCGTGGGGCCGGCGAAGATGAACGAACCCGAGGGACGCTTCGGGTCCTTGAGCCCGGCACGCGTGCGGCGGATCGTCTTGGAGAGGGCCGAGATGGCCTGCTCTTGGCCGATGACGCGCTGGTGCAGCGCCTTCTCCATGAAGACGAGACGCGCGGTCTCCTCCTCCGTGAGCTTGAAGACGGGGATGCCGGTCGCGTTGGCGAGCACCTCGGCGATGATTCCCTCGTCGACGATGCCGGTGGATCCGGCTTCGCCCGACTTCCACTGCTTCTCGAGGCGCAGGCGCTCACCGAGGAGCTTCTTCTCCTCGTCGCGGAGCGAGGCGGCCTTCTCGAAGTCCTGGTCTTCGATCGCGGCCTCCTTGGCGGCGCGCACCGAGGCGATCTTGTCGTCGAACTCGCGCAGCTCGGGCGGCGACGAGAGGATCGAGAGGCGCAGGCGGGCGCCGGCCTCGTCGATCAGGTCGATCGCCTTGTCGGGCAGGAAGCGGTCTTGCACGTAGCGGTCGGCGAGGTTCGCGGCGGAGACGAGCGCGCCATCCGTGATCGACACCTTGTGGAACGACTCGTACTTGTCGCGGAGCCCCTTGAGGATGTTGATCGTGTGCGGCAGCGAGGGCTCGTGCACCTGCACGGGCTGGAAGCGGCGCTCGAGCGCGGCATCCTTCTCGAAGTGCTTGCGGTACTCGTCGAGCGTCGTGGCACCGATGGTCTGCAGCTCGCCGCGGGCGAGGAGGGGTTTCAGGATGCTCGCGGCATCGATTGCGCCCTCGGCAGCGCCGGCACCGACGAGGGTGTGGATCTCGTCGATGAAGGTGATGATGTCGCCCCGCGTGCGGATCTCCTTCGTGACCTTCTTGAGGCGCTCCTCGAAGTCTCCGCGGTAGCGGCTGCCGGCGATGAGCGAGCCGAGGTCGAGCGTGTAGAGCTGCTTGTCCTTGAGGGTCTCGGGCACGTCGCCGCGCACGATCGCCTGGGCGAGGCCCTCGACGACGGCGGTCTTGCCGACGCCGGGCTCACCGATCAGCACGGGGTTGTTCTTGGAGCGGCGGGAGAGGATCTGCATGACCCGCTCCATCTCCTTCTCGCGCCCGATGACGGGGTCGAGCTTGCCGTCGCGCGCCGCCTGCGTGAGGTTGCGACCGAACTGGTCGAGGATCTGCGAGCCGCCCTGCGCTGCAGGCTGGTCGTTGCCGCCGACCTGCACCTGCTCCTTGCCCTGGTAGCCGGAGAGGAGCTGGATGACCTGCTGGCGCACCTTGTTGAGGTCGGCGCCGAGCTTGACGAGCACCTGCGCGGCGACACCCTCGCCCTCACGGATGAGGCCGAGCAGGATGTGCTCGGTGCCGATGTAGTTGTGGCCGAGCTGGAGCGCCTCGCGCAGCGAGAGCTCGAGCACCTTCTTGGCGCGCGGCGTGAAGGGGATGTGGCCGGTGGGCTGCTGCTGGCCCTGGCCGATGATGTCCTGCACCTGCTCGCGCACGGAGTCGAGCGAGATGTCGAGCGACTCGAGGGCCTTGGCGGCGACGCCTTCACCCTCGTGGATGAGGCCGAGCAGGATGTGCTCGGTGCCGATGTAGTTGTGGTTGAGCATCTTGGCCTCTTCCTGGGCCAGGACGACAACGCGACGAGCACGGTCGGTAAATCTCTCGAACATTCTCTAACTCCTCTGGCATCTGGGCAGGTGTGGATGCCGGTACATCTACGGTAACGACGGAACCCCTCAAGGACTGCCCTTGTTCGCCGTGGGCGTGACGCGGATATTTGCGATGAGAGGCTTGCGCTCCATATCGATTGTCGTTACCTTATCGACTATCAATAACAACGACTATCGATAAGGAGGGGCTGCCATGACGGGCAACACCCGCAGCAACCATTCGAGGGGGGATGTCGTCGCGATGGCGTTCTTCATGCTGATGGGCGGAGTCTTCGCGATCATGACCCTCGTGCAGTGCGTGCGCCGCACGATCGACGTGCTGGCGGGCGACGGCGTGCGCGTCTTTGCAGAGTTCATCGGCACGCCAGCGGATGCCCCCATCGGCCCCGGCGGCGCAGCCCGCACTGTCGAACTCGATTCCGCCTGGATCCTGCCGGATGCGCTGCCTGCCGCTTCGGTCTGGGCACTCGTGAGCGAGCAGGTGCTGATCGCGGCGAGCGTCGTCACGGTCATCGCATCCCTCCTGGCACTCCTCTGGAACGTGCTCCGGGGCCGCGTCTTCAGCCGCGCGAACACGCGGCTGATCCTCACGGCAGGCTTCGCAGCGTTCCTGGGTTCCGCCCTGGCCCCCTTCTTCGCGAACATGGGCGCGAACGGCGCCTTCGCCCAGATCTCCGATGGCACCTTCAACAACGTCGTGCAGTCGGTCGAGGTCATGCCGCTCTTCGCGGTCGCCTTCCTCGCCGCCCTCGGGGGCACCGTCTTCGGGGTCGGCGAGCGCCTGCAGCGCGAGACGGAGGGACTGGTCTGATGGGCGGCATCCGCATCGCGATCATCGCGCTCGCCATGGCCGCGATCATCATCCTCGCGATCGTGCTGCTCCGTCGGCGCAGCGCCGCGAATGCCGAGTCACGGCCTCTCGTGCTGGTCGCCGGCCGCCTCATCGCGGCGCTGTACGCCTGCCTTACCCTGATCGTGACCGCGGTCGCCGTCGTCGCGACGCTCACGGCGGAGCAGGTCGAGGCCACGATCCCGGTGCGAGAGTTCTGGCCGGAACCATACCCGTGGATCACAATCCTGGAGGGCCCGAGCGCCCAGGTGACCGGGGGCGGCTTCAGTTCCGCTGAAGTCTTCATCACGGGACTCGGTATGGATGCTCGCGCCTTCCTCGCCGCGGGCCACGCGGTGCAGGGGGCGAGCTTCATCGTGATCGCCGTCACGATCGCCCTCCTGTGCCAGCGGCTGCTGAGCGGGAGCGGGTTCACCGCCGCCGTCACACGGGCGGTCAGCATGTCCGGCCTCACGGTCATGATCGGCGGCATCGCGTGGCAGATCTTCTTCGCGGTCGGCGGCAACATCGCCTCAACCCAGGCCCTCTTTGTGAGCGCATGGGGCAGCGACGACGCGCCGGGACCCGACGTTCCCGAGCCGAAGTGGGACGGCACGGCCTACGACCCACTCCACACGGGCCTGCCCGACCCCGACTTCATGCTGCAGCTCGACTTCTGGCCCCTGCTCCTCGGCCTCGCCCTCGCCGCGGTCGCATTCGCCTTCCGCAGGGCCGAGCGGCTGCAGGATGACACGAAGGGACTCGTGTGATGGCGCCCGCCGACGACGAGGAGACGGGCATCCACTGCAGGCTCGATGAGCTGCTCGAGCAGAGGGGGATGACGCTGACGCGGCTGAGCGAACTCGTCGGCGTGAGCGTCGTGAACCTCTCGGTGCTGAAGAACGACAGGGCACGCGCCATCCGCTTCTCGACCCTCACCGCCATCTGCCGGGCCCTTGACTGCGAGGTCGGCGAGCTGCTCGTCGTCGACCCCTGACCGGCACGCGCCCGCCGGGGTAACGTCGAATGGGCACGGCATCCGACGATGGGAGCGGCGATATGCCCGACGACGACGTGAACAGCCAGGGAGGCGACGACCTCGACGCCACCAAGCCACTGCCGAAGGCGGAACAGGCGGGCGAACCCGGCACCGAGGTCTACGGGCCGCCAGACGAGGGCGGCGCCCGGGAGGTCGGCACGCCGGCAGCCACTCCGGTCGACGATGCGGCCGAGACGACACGGCTCGAGGCCATCGACGGCGGCGGCCACAACGCTCCCCTCTCCGGCGGAGCGACGGCTCCCGTCGCATCACACGTGCCCATCGCGACCGCCTCGGCGGCGACCGGCGGCGCGGGCGGACTGCCCCCGACCCCGCCCGGCGGCGACGAGCGCAGGGGGTCGCCGTGGCCATGGATCATCGTCGGCATCGTGCTGCTCGCCGTCATCGCGATCGGGCTCGCCTTCGCGTTCGCCAACAACGGGGCGGATGACTCGGAACCCTCGAACTCGCCCAAGCCGCGGCCCAGCGTCTCCGTGACCCCACCACCGTCGCCCAGTGTCGACGACGAGCCGAGCGAGGCGCCCATTGAGACGCCCACGGAGGCGCCCGTCGAACCCGCGCCCCCGGCGCCCGAGCCTCCCGTCGAGCCGGAGCCCGCACCGCCGACGCAGGAGCCAGAACCAGAACCAGAACCGGAGCCCGAACCGGAGCCCACCGAACCTCCGGTGGAAGAGACGCCGGAGACTCCCGCGGCATAGGCTCCTGTCATGTCTGACCTCGACGAACGCCCCACGGAACTGCTCTGCGTCTCGGTCCCCGGCGGCGACGGCACGATCGAGGTGTTGGAGCCACGCGACGTTCCCCTTGGTGGGCCGCGGGCCATGACGGTGCGCCGCACGCTCCCCCAGCGCGGGCGCTCCCTCATCGGAGCGTGGTGCTTCCTCGACCACTACGGGCCGGACGACGTCAACGAGAGCGGCGGAATGGTCGTGCCGCCGCATCCGCACACGGGCCTCCAGACCGTGAGCTGGCTTTTCGCGGGCGAGATTGAGCACCGCGACTCCAGTGGTGGCCACGCTGTGGTGCGTCCTGGCGAGCTCAACCTCATGACGGCGGGGCGGGGCATCCAGCACTCGGAAGTCTCGGTCGGCGCGCGACCCGCCGCACCGAACCCGACGGATGCCGCGGTCGACACCGGCAACGTCGGCGGCCAGACGACGGGCGGCGGGGCATCCGGAAGCAATGTGCTCCACGGCGTGCAGCTTTGGACCGCGCTGCCCGACCCGCACCGCCACACCGAACCGTTCTTCGAGCACACCGTGCCGCCCGTCGT
Organism: Salinibacterium sp.; assembly: GCA_015234465.1. GTDB lineage: Bacteria > Actinomycetota > Actinomycetes > Actinomycetales > Microbacteriaceae > Homoserinimonas. The sequence continues at coordinate 85,287 of JADGNA010000011.1, forward strand.
CGAGCACGAGGGCGCGCAGGTGAGCGTCTTCATCGGCAGCCTGCTGGGACAGACCTCGGATGCCACGGCCTTCAGCCCGCTCGTCGGCGCGCAGATCGACCTGCCGCCAGGCACCGAGATCCTCGTGCCGGTGGACCCCGCGTTCGAACACGGCGTGCTGCTCGACACGGGCGCCGTCACGGTCGACGACGTCGCTGTCGAGCCGGACCACCTCGCCTACCGCTCCCCCGGCGCGTCGGCGATCGCACTCGCATCCGGCGACGCGGGCGCGCGCGTGATCCTGATCGGTGGTGAACCGCTCGGCGAGGAGATCGTCATGTGGTGGAACTTCATCGGCCGCACGCACGAGGAGGTTGTCGCCTACCGTGAGGAATGGCAGCGCGACGTCATCGGGGGCGCCGACGCCGAAGGGCGCTTCGGCAACACCGTCTACGACGGACCCTCGCTGCCGGCCCCGCCGATGCCGACCGTGCGGCTGCGCTCGCGCGGCTGAACGTTACTGTCGCGCGCCGAGCGGGGTGACGGCGTAGTTCACGATGGTGCCGGATGTCTCGGGCGTCACCGTCACGAGCACGTTGAGGCCTGCGCCGGCGAACGCGCCCACGCTGCGCTCCCCCGTCTCCGTCGCGAAGGAGGCCGTGAAGCCAACGCCGACGAGTCGCTCGCGTGCCTGTGCGAAGGCGTCGGCGACCGTCGCTTCCGTCTGCAGCCCGACGATCCAGTTGCCCTCGCCCTGCACCGTGGCGCTGCCGGCGTGCACGACCGTGCCGTCGATGAGCTGGACCTCTGCGGGGAAGTCGGCGGGCAGCTCATTGCTGGCCTCGACATCGACTCCCGTGACGCCCTCGAAGGCGCCCTCAAGGCTGCCCTCAATGCTCTCCCTCGCACTCTCGATGGCGCCGTCGACGCTCTGCTGCACGGTCGACTCGATGAGCGAGCATCCGGAGAGGAGGCCGGCCGCGAGCACCGCGGCGAGCGCGGCAGAGAGGGGCCTGCGCATGGTCAGTCCTTGATGGGAAGACCGAGCTTGGCGCGCTCCTCGGCCTCGATCGTGGCGTAGACCTTCCGCTCCGTGCGGTCGGCGCGCAGGATCGAGCGGATCACGAACCAGAAGACGAGACCCAGCAGGATGGTCGGCGTCACCGAGAAGACGGCGTTCGCCCAGAAGTTCTCAAGCACGGCGACAGTCTACGTTGCGGATGCTTGGAGTCAGCCGCCGAGGATGCCGACGAGGCCCGTGATGACGAAGTAGAGGCCGACGATGCCGATGATGAACCACAGGCCGACGCGGGCCGGCGGCACCTTCTTGTGGGGCTTCTTCGGGTCGGTCATCACTTGACCAGGGGAAAGAGGATCGTCTCGCGGATGCCGAGGCCCGTGATGGCCATGAGCAGGCGGTCGATGCCCATGCCCATTCCACCCGACGGCGGCATGCCGTGCTCGAGCGCCCGCAGGAACTCCTCGTCGAGGCGCATCGCCTCGGGGTCGCCGCGGCCGGCGAGCTTCGCCTGCTCAACGAAGCGCTCGCGCTGGATGACGGGGTCGACGAGCTCGGAGTAGCCGGTCGCGAGCTCGAAGCCGCGGATGTAGAGGTCCCACTTCTCGACGACGCCCTCGATCGTGCGGTGGTCGCGCACGAGCGGTGAGGTGTCGACGGGGAAGTCCATGACGAAGGTCGGCCGCGTGAGCCCGCCCTTGACGTAGTGCTCCCAGAGTTCCTCGACGAGCTTGCCGTGGGTGGGGTGGTCGACCTCGATCTCGAGCGTGGCGGCGTGGGCGACGAGCCCCTCGACTGGCGTCTGGGGCGTGACCGAGAGTCCGGATGCCTCGTTGAGGGAGTCATACATCGAGACGCGGTCCCACTCGCCACCGAGGTCGTACTCGGTGCCGTCGGCCCAGGTGACGACGTGTCCGCCCACGACGGCGAGCGCGGCATCCTGGATCAGCTGCTGGGTGAGGTCGGCCATCTGGTGGTAGTCGCCGTAGGCCTGGTAGGCCTCGAGCATCGCGAACTCGGGGCTGTGCGTGGAGTCGGCGCCCTCGTTGCGGAAGTTGCGGTTGATCTCGAAAACCCGCTCGAGGCCACCGACGACGGCGCGCTTGAGGAAGAGCTCGGGCGCGATGCGCAGGTACAGCTCGGTGTCGAAGGCGTTGGAGTGGGTGACGAATGGACGAGCGGATGCCCCGCCGTGCTGTGTCTGCAGCATGGGCGTCTCGACCTCGAGGTAGCCGTGGCCCTTGAAGGTCTCGCGGAGGGAGGCGTTGACGGTTGCGCGCGCGACGACCGTCTTGCGGGCCTGCTCGCGCACGATGAGGTCGAGGTAGCGCTGGCGCACGCGCGTCTCCTCGTTGAGCTCGCTGTGCATGTTGGGGAGGGGGCGCACGGCCTTGGCGGCAACCTTCCACTCCTCGACCATGATGCTGAGTTCGCCGCGGCGGCTCGAGATGACCTCGCCCGACACAAAGAGGTGGTCGCCGAGGTCGACGAGTTCCTTCCAGGAGGCGAGCGACTCCTCGCCGACGGATGCGAGCGACACCATCGCCTGGATTCGTGAGCCGTCCCCGGCCTGCAGCGATGCGAAGCACAGCTTGCCGGTGTTGCGGAGATGCACGATGCGGCCGGCGAGCCCGACCTTCTCGCCCGTCTGCGCATCGGGCTCGAGGTCGGGGAACTGCGCCCGCACGGCCGGGATCGTCGTCGTGATGGGGAGGGCGACCGGGTAGGCCTCGGCGCCCGTCTCGATGAGCCGCTCCCGCTTGGCGAGACGCACCTGGGTCTGCTCGGAGGCCTCGCGTTCGAGTTCCTCGTGGGTCAGGGCAGGTGCAGTCGTCTCAGTCACGCATCAAGCTTACGGCGTGCCCGCGAACCGGGCGGCGGCATGTGGCTCGACTTGCGGCCCGATACCCCCGGGGGTATCCTGGCTTGCATGCCAGAGAAGAGAATCGTCATCGTCGGAGGCGTCGCCGGGGGAATGAGCTGCGCCGCCCGAGCCCGCCGCCTCGATGAGACCGCCGAGATCATCGTGCTCGAACGCGGCGATGAGGTGTCGTTTGCCAACTGCGGCCTCCCCTACTACGTGGGCGGCGAGATCGAGAGCCGCGATGCGCTCCTTGTGCAGACCCCCGAGAGCCTGCGCGCGGCATTCGACCTCGATGTGCGCGTGCGCCACGACGTCATCGCGCTCGATACGGATGCCCGCCAGGTCACCGTCCGCACCGCCGAGGGCACCAGCACGATCGACTACGACGCCCTCGTGCTCTCGCCCGGCGCCCGCGCCGTGCGCCCCCCACTGCCAGGGCTCGACTCGCCCCGCGTGCGCACCCTCCGCACCGTCGGCGACGCCATCGCCCTCCGTGACCGTGTCGAGTCCGGCGCGAAGCGCGCCGTCGTGCTCGGTGCCGGATTCATCGGGGTCGAAGCCGCCGAGGCACTCCGTATGCAGGGTCTCGAGGTCGACGTGATCGAACTCGCCCCGCACATCCTGCCGCCACTCGAGGCGGAGCTCGCCTCGCTCATCCGTGACGAGATGGCCCGGGCCGGCATCACCGTGCGCGAGGGCGTCGGCGCCGAGCGCGTCGAACCCGGCGAGACCCATGACACTGTCGTGCTCGGCGACGGCACCCGCATCCCGGCTGACATCATCGTGCTCTCGGTGGGCGTGCGCCCCGACACCGAGGCCTTCGAGGCCGCCGGGATCGAGGTCGAGCGGGGCGCCATCGTCGTCGACGAGCACGGTCGCACCTCGGCCCCCGGAGTGTGGGCCGTCGGCGACGCCGTCGTGAGCACCGACGCGGTCACGGGCATCCGTCGCCCTGTCGCCCTCGCAGGCCCGGCCAACCGCGCCGGACGCCTCGTCGCCGACGACATCCTGCGCCCGTCGACGGCACGCCCCATCCCCACGCCACTCGGCACGGCCATCGTGCGCATGGGCGAACTAGCCGCCGCCATGACGGGCGCCAACCGCGCCTCACTAGAGCAGGCCGGCATCGAGTTCGAGACGCTGCACCTGCACCCCAACCAGCACGCCGGCTACTTCCCCGGCGCCCAGCAGGTGCACCTCATCGTGCACTTCGCCCCCGGCGACGGCCGCCTGCTCGGCGCCCAGGCCGTCGGCGCCGACGGGGTCGACAAGCGCATCGACGTGCTCGCGACCGCGCTGCGGGCGGGCATGACGGTCGATGACCTGATCGACCTTGACCTCTCGTACTCCCCGCCCTACGGCCAGGCCAAGGACCCCGTGAACCTCGCCGGCATGGCGGGCGAGAACCTGCTCAGGGGCACCCTCTCGGTCTGGCACGCCGACGAGCTTGAGGCCGTGACATCCGAAGCCCTCGTACTCGACGTGCGCTCCCGCGGGGAGTTCGCGAGCGGGCACATCCCCGGTTCACTCAACATCCCCCACACGGAACTGCGCGACCGGATGCCCGAGGTGCACGACGCTGCGGCCGGTCGCCCCGTGCGTGCCCTCTGCGCCTCGGGGGTGCGTTCCAACATCGCGCACCGCCAGCTCGCGCAGGCCGGCCTTGACTCCGCCACCCTCTCGGGCGGCATCCTCACCCTCAAGGCGGCGCTGCCCAACGGCGGCCGCGACATCCTCACGACGCAAGGAGCCGAATCATGACGACCCAGCAGGCGATCGATGCGGCGGCCGCCCAGAAGAAGATCGTCAACCGACTCAAGCGAGCGCAGGGGCAACTCGGCGCGCTCATCGTCGCGATGGAGGACGGCGCCCCCTGCAAGGACGTCGTGACGCAGCTCGCCGCGGTCTCGAGCGCCCTCGACCGCGCCGGATTCGCGATCGTCTCGTCAGCGCTGCGCGAATGCCTCAACCCCGAGAGCCATGACGACGCCGACGACGAGACCAAGATGACCCCCGAAGAGCTCGAGAAGCTCTTCCTGATGCTCGCCTGAGCAACCCCACACGAAGGAGAACCCCCACCACCATGTGTTCAGCAGTCACCTGCCGCCGATGCGGAAAGACCACCTGGGCCGGCTGCGGCCAGCACGTCGACCAGGTCATGCGTAACGTCCCCCGGGCGCAGCAGTGCCAGGGCCACGAGAACGAGCCTGCGCAAGGCCTCTTCGCCCGAATCTTCGGCCGCTAGGCCCCCTCAGCAGCTGGGCGGCTCGCCGAACGTGACCTCGCGGTTGTCGATGAGCCGGGTCGTGCCGAAGCGTGCCGCGACGATCGCGAGTGCCTCACCGCGGAACTCGTCGGGCACGGGTGTGAAGGTCGCCGGGTTCACGATGTCGAGGTAGTCGACGGATGCGTTTTGCTCCGCCTCGAGCACCTCGCGCCCCGCGGCGATCGCCGCCGAAGCTCTCCCCCCGCGGAACCCCGCGGCAACGTCGGCCACGGCAGCGAGCGCCGTCGAGAGCGACAGGGCCGCCGCGGCATCCGTCTCCGAGAGGTACTGGTTGCGGCTCGAGAGCGCGAGCCCGCCCTCCTCCCGCACGATGGGCGCAACGTCGATGCGCACGGGCAGGTCGAGGTCGTCGACCATCTGCTTGACGAGGAAGACCTGCTGCGCGTCCTTCTGCCCGAAGACCGCCACGTCGGGCTGCACGATGTTGAAGAGCTTCGCGACGACCGTCAGGGTGCCATCGAAGTGCCCCGGTCGCACAGCGCCCTCGAAGCGCGACGCGACCGGCCCCGCCTTGACGCGCGTCGCACTCGGCCCGTGCGGGTAGATCTCCTCGACGGCGGGCGCGAAGACGAGGGCGTCGCCGAGCTGCTCAAGCTTCGCGACATCCGCATCGAGGGTGCGCGGGTACTTGCCGAAGTCCTCACCCTCGCCGAACTGCAGCGGGTTGACGAAGATCGACACGACCACGAGGTCGCCGAGGGATGCCGCGCGCTCAACGAGCGAGAGATGGCCGGCGTGCAGGGCGCCCATCGTGGGCACGAAGGCGACCGTCTGGCCCGCGTCTCGAGCGGATGCGACCCGCTGGCGCACCTCCGCGATGTGATGCACGACCTCGATGGTCATTCCTCGTCTCCGTTCCTCGGGCTGGGGCCGTCAGTGTCAAGGTCGTTGAGTGTGTTGTACCTCTCACGGGCCCGGTCGCCGTTGACGCTGCGGTCGACCTCGTCGGCGAGCATGTCACGGTGGGCGAGCTCCTCGCTCGCGAGCGCATTCTCGACGGCGGAACGCACGAGCGGCGTCAGCACGGCGCCGGGAACCTCGACGCCGATCTCGCCAAGGATGCGCATCGCCTGGCCGATGATGGCGGTCGAGAAGGTCGTCGCCGTGGCCAGGGCCTCCGCGTAGGCGGCGCGGCTGCCCTCCGAGATCACGACGGGCTCGGCGCCCATCTCCACGACGAGCGCCTGCCCGATCGGCAGCACGGGCGCGGGCGCCGTCACGGCGCAGAAGGCCTCGCGCAGGCGGTAGAGGTCGATGCTCGTGCCAGTGAAGGCGAGCGCCGGATGCACCGCGAGGGGAATCGCACCGGCCTGCATGGCAGGGGCCAACACCGAGGTGCCGAAGCCGGGCGCCGTGTGCAGCACGAGCTGACCCGGCTGCCACGTGCCCGTCGCGGCGAGGCCGGCGACGAGGCTCTCGAGTTCGGTGTCGGGCACCGCGAGGATCACGAGCTCGCTGCGCTCGACGACCGTCGGCACGTCGAGGATCGGCACACCGGGCAGCATCGCCTCGGCACGGTCGAAGCTGTCGTTCGACACGGCCGTGATGCCCGTGATGGCGTGGCCGGCCGCGGCGAGCGCCGCCCCCAGGACGGGCCCGACACGGCCCGCACCGATGATGCCGACGCCGAGGCGACCAGCGCGCTCAGAGACGCTCACTCGCGGGGATCCTGCTCGGGTCGAGGAACAGCAGTCGCCGCGGGCGGAACGGATGCCTCGGGCTCAGACACCTCAGTCGTGGGCGCCGCGGGCGCTCCGAGCTCGTCGCTCGTCTCGGCCCAACGGTGCGAGCGGTCGCGAGCCGCAGCATCCACGAGTCGGTGGCTCGTGTCGGCGAAGAACTCCATGGCCTTGTCGACGTCGATCGCGCCGAGGCTTGCCGTGATAGGACCCATGACGGTGTGGAGGTGAACGGTCGCGAGCCGCGTCATCCGCCCGACCGGCCCCTGCTGGATAGCGGCGCTCTGCACGCGGGGTGCCGGCACGATCACGAGCTCACGCCAGATGGCGCCGCGGCGCAGGAAGAACGCGTCAGGCGTGACCGCGAAGCCGTTGCGGCGCCACGAGAACCAGCGAAGCCAGGCGGCCCGCTTGGGCGAGTTCTCATAACGGTCGCCGGTCTCACCGCGCGGCGCGAGGCCCTTGACGATCAGGGCCCGTGCGTCGTCGTCGAGGTCGGGGAGCAGCAGGCGCAGCACGTTCATGACGTCGGCCTCGTCACCGACGGGCAGGATCGTGGTGTTCGCGATCCCGCCGGAGACGCTCTGTGCGGTCGCCTGGCTCGCGCGGTTGACCTTGATCTCCCACCAGCCGGCGAAACGCCACAGGATCGGCTGGTCGACCGCGATCGAGTGAATGCGCCCGGGTGGCAGGGTCTCGTTCGTGGTCGAGAGCAGGCCGTAGCCGATTCGCACGCCGTCGCGCGTGCCCGCGATCGAGTAGCGGAGCGACCGCGTGAAGCGCTGCAGCCAGAAACTGCCGAAACCGATCAACGCGGGGATGACACCGAAGAGGATGCTGAGCTCGCCCGTGATCACAATCGCGACGATCGCTCCGATGATGACCGCGATCAGCACGAAGGTCGACACGCTCAGCAGCACCGAGCCGATCAGTCGCCCGATGCCGATGCGCACGATCGACTCCGGCGGGGCATCGTTGTCGGTGATCTCGGGTGCCAGGAACTCCTGCACGCGCGCGTCGATGAAGCCCTCGACGCCCGCCGCCTGCGCCTGCGCGGCGGTGCGCTCCTCGCGGGTGCCGGATGCGAGTCGCAGGATCTCCCGCCGCAGGTCGTTGGCATCCGAAGACCCGAGGTAGGCGAGCTGCACGTTGGCGTCCTGGCCCGCCTGGCTGATCTCGAGCTTCGACGCCCCGAAGAGTCGCGGGATGAAGGGACGCCCGATGTTGATGCCCTGGATGCGGTCGAGCGGCGCCCGCCGGTGGGTGCGGAAGATGATGCCGGAGCGCACCTCGACGACCTCATCGGTGACGCGGAAGGTGTGCATGCGCCACGAGATGTAGAAGCCGATGATGAGCACGACGAGGAGCCCCGCGACGGCGAGCAGCGCCCAGCCGAGGAAGCCGTTCTCGAGCACGAGGTCGACGGGATCGTCGCCCTCCGTGTAACCGGGAAGAAAGAGGTCGATGAGCCGCTCCCGGAGGTTCGCGACGACGACACCGAGGATCGCGATGAGCGCGATGCCACCCTTGAAGAGCGGCGACGCCCGGTGCAGGCGGTGCCACTCACCGTCGGCGAGCCCCGTCTGCACGACGGGGACGGCCTCGGGGGCGATGGCGGCGGCCTCGCTCGGGCCCGAGCCCGAGGCATCCGGACCTGGCTGCATCGGGAGGTCGCTCACAGTCCCGCCCGGCGGCTCTCGGCCAGCTCGACGAGGCGGTCGCGCAGTTGCTCGGCCTCGCTCTCGGGAAGGCCGGGAATGACGACGGCGGATGCCGCGGCCGCCGTCACGAACTTGAGCTCACTGAGCCCGAGCCAACGCTGGATGGGGCCTCGGTTGATGTCGACCAGCTGCATTCGGCCGTAGGGAACCGCGACGATGCGGCGGAACATGATGCCGCGCCGAACGATGAGGTCATCATCGCGAAGCTGATAGCCGTAGGCGCGCACCTGGCGTGCCGTGAAGACCGTGCTCAGCACGAGCATGACGACGGCGGCGATGGCCACCCAGAGCGTCCAGGTCTCGTCGACGAAGAACCGCAGCACGAGGGCGCCGACCGCGATCGCGCCCCACCAGATGATGTTGCTCACGACCTCAGCCCAGACGTAGCGCGGTGAGACACGCCGCCATTCGATGCCGGGAGGGTCGAGGAGAGTCGACATTGCTGTTCCGATCCGTGTGTTGGGACTGTCGTGCGACGCCGCGGGGCGACCCGGGCGAGTACGCGACCGAGCCTATCCGGCGGTCGACGGGCGCTGCGACCCTCCCGCAGGCTAGTCCGAGCGGCGGATGTCGCGGCTCAGGCGGGGCACGACGGCGTGCCGGTCACGTGGCCGCGCCGGCCGCCTGCTCGTCATCGTCGGATGGCGGCGGGATGCGGCACATTCCCTCGGCGACGAGGCCACCCGCGAGCAGCACGAGCCCGCCGATCGCGGTGCCGACCGAGTATCCGACGACGCCGAAGGCTGGCACCGTGCGGCTCAGCAGGAACACGACGGAGCCGATCGCCGCGCCCGCGAGCAGCGCGCCGCAGAGGGCGCTCGACTTCGCCAGCACGAGCACCCGGAGGGCGTAGAAGGGGTCGACGCGCTTGCGCTCCCCCTTGACGGCGCGGCGCACCGGCAGGGCGAGCACGACGACGATGACGCCGAGCGCAATGAGCACGATCGAGAGGGTGACGGGCGGGGTGATGCCGGGGCGCCCCGACATCGCGAGCCCCTGCTGTGCGAGCAGGCCAACGGCCGCACCGATCGCGATGAGCAGGAGCACGAGGGCTGGTGTAGTGCGCTTCATGACTCCCCCACCGAGCCCGGAAGCAGCGGGGCGGCAGCGATTGGGGTCACGCCACCCGCGGGCATCCGGGCGAGCAGGTCGTGCACTCGGCCGAAGCCGGGGAGCGCGGCATCCGGGTCGGCCTGCAGCCACGGCACGAGCACGAAGTCGCGTTCGTGCGCCCGCGGGTGCGGCAGCGTCAGTCTCGAAGTCGAGAGCGTGAGCTCGCCGTAGGCGATGAGGTCGAGATCGAGCGTGCGGTCGCCCCAGCGCACCTCCCGCACGCGGCCGTGCTCGTCTTCGATCTCGTTGAGGCGCTCGAGCATTGCGATGGGGGCGAGCGCCGTCTCCACGATCACGACCGCGTTGAGGTAGGCGGGGGCCGACTCGTCAACCCCGTCGAGGGTCAGCGCGGGCGTCTCGAACAGTCCGGATGCCGCGACGACATTGAGGGCGCTGGTCGCCGCAATGTCGAGCCCTGCCGAGCGGAGGGTGGCCTCGCGGTCGCCGAGGTTGCTGCCGAGGGCGATGACCGCCCGCTCGCGATGCACGTCGAGGAGGCTCACGAGCGCCACCGGGTGATTGTGACGGACACGTCGTCGAAGGGCACCTCGATGGGCGCGGAGGGCTTGTGCAGGGTCACCCGCACGACCTCGGCAGCCTCATGCGCGAGCACCGTGTCGGCGATCCGCTGCGCGACCGTCTCGATGAGGTCGACCGGGTCACGTTCGACGGATGCGACGACCTCGTTCGCGAGCTCGCCGTAGTGGATCGTGCGGCCGAGATCGTCGCTCCCGGCCGAGACGGAGAGGTCGAGCCAGACACTCACGTCGATCACGAAGACCTGGCCGTCGCGACGCTCGTGCTCGAAGACACCGTGGTGCGCGGTCGCCCGAAGCCCCGTCAGGGTGATGTGGTCGCGCTCTATGAGCGGCACCGGCGCCGTCATCGCGGCTGCCGGAACGATGAGCGGGCACGGTGCGGCATGGGCGGCTGCTCACTCTCGATGGCGGCCCAGGCATCGAGCAGCAGCCGCGTCGAGGCGACATCGTGCACGCGCACGGCCCACGCGCCGGCCTCCGCCGCGAGCGCGCTCGTGACGGCCGTGGCCCGGTCTCGCTGCTTCGGGCCGGCATCCGCCTCGAGCAGGCTGGAGAGGAAGCGCTTGCGCGAGGTGCCGACGAGCACGCGCGAACCGAGTGACTGGAACCGCCGCAGGTGCACGAGCACCTCCCAGGTGTGCTCGGCCCGCTTGGCGAAGCCGAGGCCCGGGTCGACGATGATGCGCTCGGGCGCGACGCCCGTGACGATGAGCTCGGCGACGCGCAGCTCGAGTTCCCCGTGCACCTCCGAGACGACATCCGAGTAGACGGCCTGGCCATCCATGCCCGAACTCGGGCCGCGCCAGTGCATCGCGACGAAGTCCACGTCGAGGTCGGCGACGGTGCGTGCCATGTTCGGGTCTGCGAGCCCGCCGGAGACATCGTTGATGATCTCGACCCCGAGCCCGGCGGTCACGACCGCCGTCGCGGCGTTCATGGTGTCGACGGAGACACGGATGCCACGCCCCACAAGTTCCCGCACGACCGGCAGGATGCGCCGCTGCTCCTCCTCGACACTCACCCGGCCGGCGCCCGGCTTGGTGGTCTCGCCGCCGACGTCGATGATGTCGGCGCCCGCGGCAACCAGCTCCACCGCGTGGGCGATCGCCGCCTCGGTGCGGGCGAAGTCGCCACCGTCGCTGAAGGAATCCGGCGTGACGTTGAGCACGCCCATGATGAGGGGAGAGTCAGGCATGAGTGCCTCCTGCGTTGTCACCTGCGGCCGCTGCACCGCCCACGAGGGCGAGCACGGCGGCCTTCTGTCCACTGTCCGCGAGTTCCCCCCGGCTCGCGAGCGTCACGGTCGTGCTGCGGACCTGCCTCGTGCCGCGCGTCGAGACACAGTCCTGACGCGCATCGAGCACGACCAGCACGCCCCGTGCGTCGAGCGCGTCGGCGAGGGCATCCGCGATCTCGTCGGTCAGTCGCTCCTGCAGCTGCGGCCGTGACGCGAGGGTGTCGACCACCCGCGGCAGTGCGCCCAGCCCGACGACACGGCGACCCGGCAGGTACGCGATGTGGGCGAGACCCACGAAGGGCAGCAGGTGGTGCTCGCACATTGAGCGGAACGCGATGTCGCGCATGATCACGAGCTCGCCCTCGCGCCCATCCTCGAGGTCGATGAGCTCGCCGAGGTGCACGGCGGGGTCGACCCCCATGCCGGAGAAGAACTCCGCGTATGACTCGGCGACGCGGCGGGGCGTCTCAGCCAGTCGCGAGGCATCCGCCCCGATGGCTGCGAGCAGCTCCGAGACGGCGGCCTCGATGCGAGGTCGGTCAACGGATGCCCGGGGCGCAACGCTCCCGCCCGGCACCCCAGCGCTGCTCTCGTGCACGGGTGCCTCCCCTATGCGGTCGCGATGCCCGGCGAAGTGCGGGGACCGCGGCTCGGCTTGGGCTCCGGCGTCGAGTCGACACCGCCGTCGACGACACCGGCGTCGATGGGCGCCTTCTCGGGCAGCGGCACCGGCGGCCGCTCATCGACCGGTCGCTTGTCGCTCGAGAGCCACTGGGGGCGCGGCGGCAGCTTCTTGATGTCCTTGAAGATCTCGGCGATCTGGTTCTGATCGAGCGTCTCCTTCTCGAGCAGCTCCGTCGCGAGGCGGTCGAGGATGTCGCGGTTGACCGTCAGCAGTTCGTAGGCCTCATCGTGGGCTGCCTCGATGAGTTCGCGCACCTCGCGGTCGACCTGCTCCGAGAGCTTCTCGGAAAAGTCGCGCGTGGAACCCATGTCGCGGCCGTAGAACTCGCCGCCGCTCGAGCTGAGCTTTACCGAGCCGACCGCGGCGCTCATGCCGTAGTCGGTCACCATCTTGCGGGCGGTGGATGTCGCCTTCTCGATGTCGTTCGAGGCACCCGTCGTGGGGTCGTGGAAGACGATCTCCTCAGCGACGCGGCCGCCCATCGCGTAGGCGAGCTGGTCGAGCAGTTCGTTGCGGCTGACCGAGTAGCGGTCCTCGATCGGCATGACCATCGTGTAGCCGAGGGCCCGACCGCGCGGCAGGATCGTGATCTTCGTCACGGGGTCGGTGTGGTTCAGGCCTGCAGCGACGAGCGCGTGGCCACCCTCGTGGTAGGCGGTGATGAGCTTCTCCTGGTCGCGCATGACGCGGGTGCGACGCTGGGGGCCCGCCATGACACGGTCGACTGCCTCGTCGAGCGCGCGGTCGTCGATCAGCTGCGCGTGCGAGCGGGCCGTCAGCAGGGCCGCCTCATTGAGCACGTTGGCGAGGTCGGCACCCGTGAAGCCGGGGGTCTTGCGGGCAAGCACCTCGAGGTCGACGCCCTCCGCGAGCGGCTTGCCCTTCGAGTGCACCTCGAGGATGCGCAGGCGGCCGTTCTTGTCGGGCGCGTCGACGCCGATCTGCCGGTCGAAGCGGCCGGGGCGAAGCAGGGCCGGGTCGAGGATGTCGGGACGGTTCGTCGCGGCGATCAGGATGACGTTGGTCTTGACGTCGAAGCCATCCATCTCCACGAGGAGCTGGTTGAGCGTCTGCTCACGCTCGTCGTGACCGCCGCCCATGCCGGAGCCACGGTGCCGACCGACCGCGTCGATCTCGTCGACGAAGATGATGGCCGGCGCGTTCTCCTTGGCCTCCTTGAAGAGGTCGCGCACGCGGCTTGCGCCAACACCCACGAACATCTCGACGAAGTCGGAACCCGAGATGGAGTAGAAGGGCACATTCGCCTCGCCCGCGACCGCGCGCGCAAGGAGCGTCTTTCCCGTGCCGGGAGGGCCGTAGAGGAGCACGCCCTTGGGGATGCGCGCGCCGACCGCCTGGAAGCGTGACGGGTCGGTGAGGAACTCCTTGATCTCGTGCAGCTCCTCGATCGCTTCATCCGCCCCGGCGACGTCGTCGAACGAGACCTTGGGCGTCTCCTTCGACATGAGCTTGGCCCGGTTCTTGCCGAACTGCATGACCTTGCCGCCGCCGCCCTGCATGCGGGAGAGGAGGAACCAGAAGATGAGGCCGATGATGAGGAACGGGATGATGAACCCGAGCATCGAGGTCCAGAAGTTGCCGAGGTCGACCTCGTCGTCGAAGCTCTCGAGCGCGGAACCGTTGACGGTGCTGATGACCTCTTCGCCGCGCGGGAGTGCGTAGTAGAACTGCACCTGGGCGCCGCCGAGTTCCTCATCGGCCTTCTTCAGCACGAGGTCGACGCGCTGCTGGCCGTCGACGACCGTCGCGGTCTTGACCTTGTCGTCGGCGAGGAGTTCAAGCCCCTGCTGCGTGCTGATCTCGCGGAACCCACCAGAGTTGCCAAGCAGGCCGAAGCCGATGGCGACGATGATCAGGGCCGCCGCAACATAAATGAACGGCCCGCGCAGGAACTTCTTCAGATTCATAGTTCTGCAAGGCTACCGTGCAGCCCCTATGCGCCCGCCCGGTGTTTGCTGGGGGCGTAACGGGGGTCGGGGCCTAGCTGTAGATGTGCGGCGCGAGCACGCCGATGTCACGCAGGTTGCGGTACTTCTCGGCGTAGTCGAGGCCGTAGCCGACGACGAACTCGTTGGGGATCTCGAATCCCACGTAGCGCACGTCGACCTGCACCTTGGCCGCCTCGGGCTTGCGCAGGAGCGCGCAGATCTCGACCGACTCGGCGCCGCGGCTCTCGAGATTGGCGCGCAGCCACGAGAGGGTCAGGCCGGAGTCGATGATGTCTTCGACGATGAGCACCTTGCGGCCGCTCAGGTCGGTGTCGAGGTCCTTGAGGATGCGCACGACGCCCGAGGACTTCGTGCCGGAACCGTAGGACGACACCGCCATCCAGTCCATCTCGATCGGCAGCGTGAGCTCGCGCGCGAGGTCGGCCATCACCATGACGGCGCCCTTCAGCACACCGACCAGCAGCACCTTCTCCCCCGCGTAGTCGGCCTCGATGCGGCGCGAGAGTTCCGCGATCTTGTCGAGGATCTCCTGCTGCGTGATGAGCACCTTGGTCAGGTCGGCTTCGATCTCGTGCGATTCCATCGCGTGCTCCCTATCGGCCCCTGGGGTCGTTCTCGTTGATGTGTGGCGCGGCGCCGGCGCCCTCGGCGGCTCGCTCGGCCGCGCTGAAGAAGATGCGCGCGCCTCTGCGTTCAACCCTAACGCCCGGCACGTGCAGCTCGCCCTGCCCCTTCCAGTCGCTGACGAGTCGGGCGACCTCGAGCGTGTGGGTGCGGCTGAGCGAGACACCGAACTCCGCCGAGACGACAAGACGGATGAGACGGTGCCGCAGCGCGGGAGGGTTCGCCTCGAGCGCCCGCACGGGCAGCGAGAGCCCCGCTTCGGCATGCTCCGCGAGTTCCTCGATCTGTTCCTCGGCGAAGTGGTCGAGGGCATCCGCGTCTTCCCGCAGCTGCTCGGCGCTGCGTGCGAGTGCCTGCGCGATGCCCGGGCCGAGCTCGCGTTCGAGCACGGGCAGCACGGCACGCCGCGCCCGCACCCTCGCGTATGCCGGGTCGGCGTTGTGGGGGTCGTTCCACGGTTCGAGGCCCGCGTCGGCGCAGGCCTGCTCGGTCTCGGCGCGCGTGATGCCGAGGAGGGGTCGCAGCACCAGCACAGGCCCTGCAGCGGCTCGAGTTGCCCAGATATGGCCCTCCTGCGCGCCTGCAAGGCCCGAAGTGGGCAACTCGGCATCCGAGGCCTGCGCTGCTGCGGCGGGTTGCCCCGAAATGGGCAACTCGGTGCGCGTTGCCATGCCCGCGAGGCTGCGGGCGCCGGCACCCCGCGCGAGACCCAGCAGCACGGTCTCGGCCTGATCGTCGAGCGTGTGTGCGAGCAGGAGAGCGGATGCCCCGTGCTCCCCCACCGCGTCGGCGAACGCGCCATAGCGGGCCGCCCTCGCCGCCGCTTCCGGGCCACCGTGCGCCGCGACCTCGACCCGCCGCACGATGACGGGGTCGAGCCCGAGCTGCTCTGCCTTGTGTGCGGCCTGTGCCGCGACATCCGCTGACCCGTGCTGCAGGCCGTGGTCGACGATGACCGCACCCGCACGCAGGCCAGCCCGCGGCGCCTCGAAGGCGGTCGCCGCCGCGAGCGCGAGCGAGTCGGCGCCGCCACTGAGCCCGACGAGCACGAGCGCATCGGCCGGGACGCCGTCGAGGCACTCCCGCACCGCCCGCCGGGTGTCAGCGATCGCCGGGGTCAGTCGGGGGCGTCGAGCGTGCATCCAGTAACGTTATTCCAGCATTCGCCGAACCGAGGAGCAGGAGCTCGCATGCCCGACTATGACGTGATCATCGAGGTGCCGAAGGGCAGCCGCAACAAGTACGAGATCGACCACAAGACCGGTCGCGTCGTGCTCGACCGCGTGCTGTACACGCCCATGTCCTACCCGACCGACTACGGCTTCTTCGAGAACACCCTCGCCGACGACGGCGACCCCGTCGACGTGCTCGTGCTCGGCGAGTACCCGCTGTTCCCCGGCATCCAGATGCGCGTGCGCGTCGTCGGCGTCTTCAAGATGACGGATGACGGTGGCAGCGACGCCAAGATCCTCGCCGTCGCGGCGAAGGACCCGCGCTGGGACCACATCCAGGACGTCAACGACATCCCCGAGTACAAGCGCATGGAGATCGAGCACTTCTTCGAGCACTACAAGGACCTCGAGCCCGGCAAGTGGGTCAAGACCGAGGGCTGGGGTGACGTCAACGAGGCTGAGGCCATCGTGCAGGCTGGCTACGCCGCCTACGTCCCCGAGGACCACTGACCTCTCCCTGAGACAACAAAAACACCCTCCCCGGCTCGGGGAGGGTGTTTTTATGTCGTTTCAGTGGCCGTTAGACGCCGACTCCGCGGGCCCGGAGGTACGGGACGGGGTCGACCGTCGAGCCGCCGACGCGGATCTCGAAGTGGAGGTGGCAGCCCGTGGAGATACCGGTCGTGCCGACGTAGGCGATGACCTGGCCCGCGCTGACCCACTGGCCGTAGCCGACCGCGATGCCG
Source organism: Salinibacterium sp. (assembly GCA_015234465.1). Taxonomy (GTDB): domain Bacteria; phylum Actinomycetota; class Actinomycetes; order Actinomycetales; family Microbacteriaceae; genus Homoserinimonas. The sequence goes on from JADGNA010000011.1 coordinate 101,921, forward strand.
CCAGGGCGGATGTGTGCGTAGGCCGACTGCGAACCGTCGCCGTGGTTGATCTTGACGTAGTTGCCGTAACCGCCAGTCATACCGGCGAAGACGACCGTGCCGGCGGATGCCGCGTAGATGGGGGCGCCGCAGCCGGGCGCGAAGTCGACACCACCGTGGAGGGTGCTGGCCCCGTTGGTCGGGGGAACGCGCCATCCGTAGGAGCTCGAGATGTAGCCGCTTGTTGGGCGCACCCAGCCCGACTGGCTCGGGGCCGTCGGGGTCGAGGGGCTCGGACGGTTCTTGGCTGCCTCGGCGGCGGCCGCTGCAGCGGCGGCAGCCGCGGCCTGGCGGCGCGCTTCCTCCTCCGCGCGCTTGCGCGCCTCCTCCGCGAGGCGGATCTGCTCGCCGATCGCGAAGTCCGCCTCGGTCGCGGCGCGATTCTCGCGCAGCACACTCAGTTGTGCCTCGAGCCGCTCGCGGTTGCCCGCCTGCTCCTGGAGCGCGGCGTTGGCGGCATCCGCTGCCTGCTGCGCCTCGATCATGGCGGTCTCGGCCTCGGCCGCGAGTCCCGCGAGGGCCTCCTCGGCCACCTTGGCCTGGTCGCTCAGCGCCTTGGCCGCGTTCTCGTCCTGCTTCGCCTTGGCGAAGATCCCGCTCGACTGCTCGCCGACCTTGGTGGCGCGTCCGAGCTGGCCGAGCAGGTCATCGGAGTCGGTGAAGAGCAACTGCGCCGTGAGGTCGCCCCCGCCCGCGCGCTGCAGCCGAGCCGCGAGCTGGCCCGCCTTCGTCATCGACTCGTCGGCCGCGGTCTTCGCGTCGATGACCTGCTGCTCGAGCGTCGCAAACCGGTAGGCGGCCTCGTCGTATGCCTGCTGCGCGACGATGAACTCGTCACCCTTTGCCATCGCCTCAGCTTCGGTCGAGGCGACGTTGGCCTCAAGCTGGGCAAGCAGGCGCTCAAGGCGGGCGATCTCGTTCTTCTTGGCCGATTCGCTCGAACGGGCGGCGAGTACGTCCTGCCAGCTGGGGTAGTCGGCGGCGTGGGCGGCCTGGGTCCCCTGCGCGGTGAGTCCGCCCGTGAGCAGCACTCCAAGGACTGCGAGGGTCGCGACAAGCGACCGCGATCGACGCGTCTTGGTTGTGTGCTGCTTCATGTGTCCCCGTATCCCGGCCTCGGCAATCACAGTGGAATCCCCCGTCACACTGTTAACACAAGTAACAATAACAACTAGAGGCCCAATGGCAATAGCTTCTCGCTGAACGAGAGAACGAGGCATCCGCCCCACTGACTGTCGGATGCCGCGGGGTGGCGGTAAGAGGCAGGCGCTAGATGCTGACGCCCTGGCCGCGGAGGAAGGTGACCGGATCGGTCGTTCCGCCGCCCGGACGGACCTCGAAGTGGAGGTGGCACCCGGTCGAGGTGCCCGTCGTGCCGACGTGCGCGATGAGCTGGCCCGGGCCCACCCGCTGGCCGACGCCCACCCGCAGTCCGCCCGCGACGATGTGGCCGTAGGCGGTCGCCAGGCCGTTGCCGTGGTTGATGCGCACATAGTAGCCGTAGCCGCCGTTCCAGCCGGCGTACTCGACCGTGCCGGCGTGGGCCGCGAAGATCGGGGCGCCGCACCCCGGCGCCAGGTCGACGCCGCCGTGGAGCGTGCTCGCACCGCGCTTCGGGGGCACGCGCCATCCGTAGCTGCTCGAGATGAAGCCGCCGGACGGGCGAGCCCACCCCGTCGCCGAGACGACGCCCGCCGCGCCCTCACCCCAGAGCGCCTTGATGCCGGCCGTGTACTCGGCCTCGGTCGCAATGCGGTCTTCCTTGAGGGAGGCGAGCTGCGCCTGGAGGCGAGCCTTGTTCTCCTGCTCCTCCTCGAGGGCCGCTGCCGCAGCATCCGCCGCCTTCTGGGCGATCTCCATCTTCTCCTGGGCGATCGCCGCCAGCTCCTCGAGCGCAGCCTTCGCGAGATTCGCCTGGTCGGTCAGCGACTGGGCTGTGTTCTCGTCCTGCTTCGCCTTCGCGAAGACCCCGCTCGACTGCTCGTTGACCTTCGAGGCCATGCCCAGCTGGTTCAGCAGGTTCGCCGTGTTGCCCTCGCCGAAGAGCAGGGTCGCCGTGATGTCGGGTCCGCCGACGCGCTGGGTGCGGGCGGCGAGCTGGCCCGCCTGCAGCATCGACGCATCCGCCACCACGCGGGCCGCATCGGCCTGGGCCTGCAGCTGCTGGGCGCGGTAGGCGGCCTCGTCGTAGGCCTGCTGGGCGACGAAGTACTCGTCGCCGCGCTTCACGGCCGTCGCCTGCTTCGCCTTGACGTCGGCCTGCAGAGCCTTCAGCAGGCCCTCGATGCGCGTGACCTCGGCGGCCTTGGCGGCCTCGTTGTCGCGAGCCGCGAGCACGTCGTCCCAGCTGGGGTAGTCGGCGGCCACGGCCGACAGCGGACGGGGCTCGCCCACAACGGCGCCCGTCACCGCGACTGCCGCGGCAAGGGCGACAGCAAGGATGAGGCGGAGCCGGGACATCCGGGGCCGAACGCGTGCCGTCGCCATGCTTCCTCGACTCCTGCTGTGAGATCAGGCGGGGCCCCCAAAGCGGCGCACCCCGGTGGCGCACAGACGGGATGCTGCGCGCCGAATGCCCCGAATCTAGCCCGCAGAAGCGCACCCGTTGGGGAGCAACGCGCACTTTCTCGGAGACTCCACTGCCCACCCCCAGACGGGCGAAAAATGAAAACGGATGCTCAGTTTGGCAAAACGCCTCGGCATCCGTATGCTTGTCGTTCGGTAGCTACGAAGGATGTTTCTTCACGGCCCCATCGTTTAGTGGCCTAGGACACCGCCCTTTCACGGCGGCAGCACGGGTTCGAATCCCGTTGGGGTCACCACAACACAACATAGTTTCATAGCTTGGCCCTGTAGCGCAGTTGGTTAGCGCGCCGCCCTGTCACGGCGGAGGTCGCCGGTTCAAGTCCGGTCAGGGTCGCAAGGCACGGTACACTCTCGCCAGTGTTCCGTGCCTTCTTCATCTGGTTTCGCACCAGGTGCGGCTCTGTAGCTCAGTTGGTAGAGCGTTCGACTGAAAATCGAAAGGTCACCGGATCGACGCCGGTCGGAGCCACTGGTCCTATCTCGAGGCTTCTACTCGGGGTGGGACCTTTTCTTTTCCCAGGTCAGAGCTGGATTTCGCAGGGTATTCACCCCCTCTCGGAACATCGTCTGAAACGCCGCCCGTAAGGGCTGGAAGTTGACCTTCCGACTGGACGCTGTAGAACTTCGATAGGGGCGCAACTCCTCGCTTCGCAGCTAGTCGGCGCGTATCCGCACACATCTGCGTAACCAACAGCGACGAGTGCCCGAGAATCGCCTGCACGTCGGGAGCCGATAGGCCCGCATCGAACAGAAACACCGCCGCAGTGTGGCGAAGGTCATGCCAGTGCAAAGCTGGCTCCTCGGGCGCGAAGGTCTTCACTTCATGCCGCATCGCGTGCCAGTCAAGCGCTCGACTTAGGTTCTTGGAGTTCAGGAAACCACCGCGCGGACCCGTGAACAGATAGTCGTGCGGACCTTTACCAGCCGCCGCCTCTGCCAGCATCGGGACCAGTTGATCCACGATAGGCACAGTCCGAGTGCGGCGACCCTTCGTCGGTCCGATGACAATCTGACCTGTAACCCCCGCCGAGGCGGTACGACTGACGCTCAGCGTCCGCTCCGACCACTGAATGTCCGAGACTCGCAGGCCCGCGACCTCCCCGAGGCGGCAGCCGGTGTAGACCATCGCGAGCACAAAACGCCGGTAGTGGCCCGACGTCGGCAGAACCTCGAGCAGCCGGAAGTATTCATCCAGAGTCAGGGCCCGGGCAGCCACGTCTGTCGCCTGGTCCCGTCTGCGATCGATGCCGATACACGGATTCACTGCGACGTAGCGGCCCTTGACGGCGACCCGGTACAGAGCAGAGAGAGCGCCAAGAGCATCGGCTCTTGTCGATTCCGAGCCCGACCAGCTAGCGAACGCCTCTTCGACGTCGAGCGTGGTTACTGAAGTGACTTCACGGTGGGCGAACCACGGCTCAACGCGATGCCGCCATGCGTTTACGTACGCGCGCTGCGTGCCCGGTGCGATCTTGGAGAACACGACCGGCGTGTACCTCTCCCAGAGCGCACCTATGGTGACAGCGTTATCGTTCGCGAACATGTACGCCACGTTAGCGACGTTCTTGTTCGCGCACAAGCACGTTCGCGTTCGCCAACGCGTGCGAATGTCCTTTGTGATCGCTACGCTTGCCGCATGAGCGCTAACGAGGACGTGAACCCGAGCGAGATTACGCTCCAGGTCGAGGAAGTCGATCGCGTCGACCTTGCCGACACACTTCGGGACCTAGGCGAGCAACTACAGCGCGCTGCCGAGTTCATGTACAACCGCAAGCAGGAGAGCGAGTTGCGGGAGCGCTACGCGTATGGCGACACACCCAACGAATACGAACAACTCGAACTTGAAGCCAAGCACCTCGAAGAGTATCGCCGCGCACTCACCACGCTTCGCGAATTCCGCCGCCAGTACGGCCGCTGGGAGCGCGTAATCGCCGAATACTCGCTCGCGAAAATGGGCTATTCCCAGCGAGACGCGGCCAAGTACCTAGGCGTCGGAGTCAGCACGGTGAATCGGTGGGCGCAGCATCCGCTGACCGTGGACGACCCCCACTAGAGCTTCCTCTACCGGTTCTCCCGAAATCTTCTATACAAGATCAAGCTGCCGCGCGTCCTGTGCCCTTCGGGCGCAGGACACTTGCCCTCCGCTGTCGGAACGCTAGGGCGAAGGCAACCCAGCAGCGACGAGAAGCTCCTCAGTCCTTGACTTGTTCTTGAATACGTTGCCGGGGTACGAGTTGTCGGGAAAGACGCTAGCGAGGGCCGAAACGCATTCAGCTACGAAGCTCGGTAGATCAGCGAGAGTGGGGGCGATGTCCCAGCTCGGGTCCTTCAGGCTGTCCAAACCCGCCCGCATGAGCGCCAGATGCGCGACCACCAATCGGCCATGTACCGCTACTCCGAGCTCCACCCCAGTCGCCTCCGCAGATATGGCGTCCAAGAGCGAGTCGGAGCGCCGAAGTATCATCACAGAACGCTGTAACACAAGAGGGTCGGTGGCGGCGTTGAACAGACGCTTGTATTCGTTCCCGGATTGGGAGAAAAGACGTGACACCTCTCGTTTTGCGGTGATCGAAAGCGTGATGTCAGCGTCAGCGCAGGCCAGCGCGACGGCGGCGTCCCGGAGGAAGATGATCTTGCTCGGGTCATCAGCAGTGGGCTGCTCAGCCTGCCGAATGACGTACTCGTACCCGAGCAGCAAAAGTTCGCGGGCGAGACGATGCTGCTGCTCGTCCAAGAACGAGAAGTCCTGACTGGAAACCTCATTTTGCGTGTTCGCATAGCGCGTGATTCCGCGCGCCAAGGTGGCGTCGTCGGCGGGCACTTCGATGCAACGTGTGAGGACAAACACTTGGCTCAAGTTTTGCTCCCACTCCGTCCCCAGCAGAGACCCGAGTGTTGAGACAGTTTGTGCACCATTCACGACCGAGGCACCGTTAAGGGCGACTCTAAGAACGTCCCTATTCAGAAGCCCTCCCGGGGAGTGGGCGATGGAATCGGCGAGGATCACAATGCCGTTGTTGTAGTAACCGAAGCGCTCCGGGCTGTTCTTTACTGTCTCGGCCATCCCGGCATTGATCTCTGACCTGGGGATAACCACCCGGATATTCTCAGCAAACAGATCAGTCTCGTGCTCGTGGTACCACTGGGCGATATCGGCGCCCGAGACCTTGCCGTACAGGATCCTCAAGGGATCAGCCGTCCCGCCACCCCAGTTCAGCAAATCGACCTCAAGGTCTATTGCCTGACGACTACTGCCCGTGAGGGAAGTGAAGAGTTCTGCTTGGCCCAAGTGGACGTGGGTCATGATTGGATCCACGCCCTCGAGATCGTTCATCTCGCTCAGCAGTGCGGATATCGGCTGCAACACTTCGGCTGAGAGTTGCTGATTGCCCGTCGACACCGTCACAAGTTGAATTCGTGCTGATGGAGTGATCAGCAATTCGCGGACGGCAGCGCGCAGCTCAGGGGAAGCGTGGACGGGCTCGCCAGTGTTCCTCGCCCCTAGCAGGGACCGGACACCCTCGACAAACCTCAGGCATTCACCAACTTCCATGCCACCGGTGCCGTCTTGACGAAACTTCGACTGAGAGAGGACCAACAGATCACGGACAGGATCCACCGCAATTGCATCAATGCCCCTGTCCCTTCCACCGTCAGTGACCTCGACGAGCCTTTGCGCAGCACTAGGATCATCGCCCAGCGTTAGGTCCAAGCTGTAAACGCCGAGGTATCTGCTCAGGTTGTTTACCTCATCAAGGTCCGAGCGTTCATAGGTCGGGGCGTAGGCCGTCCGAAGGAAGTTGGCGATCTGATCAACGTGGAATTTGGACAATGCATCTCCTTTGCCGGTATCAACCTAGCGCCCGCCGGGAGGAGCAGGAGGCTACATGGATACCGCGCGTCGCCCCTTCGGGGCCACCCGCGCGGCATCCGCGCAGCCTCGCTCGATCAACGACGACCGATCAAGCGCAGTACGCGCACAGCTCGCGTCCCAACGCATCTCGATTCCCGTTCGGAGGGGTTGGGTTGCCGCACTTGTCGCACGCTCGGAGGCCCATCATCGCGCAGATCATGCAATCTGGCTCAGCCATTCAGATCACCTCCTCTCCATCATGGAACCGCCGCCGAACATGGAGCCAGTTCGAGCCGCAGACGCATGGCGCGGCCCTCCGCAACCCCCGCCGGGGAAGTAGGTGGACTCTCAGCCGATGCAGTTGCCGACTCAGATTCTTGGGATAGAAACCACTCGAGGCGCAGTCGCCGCTGCACCGTGCGAGCTAGGCCAGTGAACGACCAGCCAGTGCGGTACTTGGTGCGACGTGATGCACTAACCACTTGGGAGCGTGCCCCGTACCGGTCATGCACCCGCCCCATGCACGACCCAGGGTCACAGTCAGGGGCACAGCGGATCGCCCGTGCTGCACGCTCGAGCGCGAGCAGGTGCGACCAAACTCGAGGGTGCACGGTTTCGCCCTGGTGCACCACGTCCTTCATGACGTAGTTCAGCGCCTTGGAGAGGTACCAGATCGTCTTAGCCCCGTCACCGTCAGCGCGGAACGCATCACACCGAGATTGAACGCCCCACATGACTTGCGCCCCGTCGATCCCCGAGAAAGCGACAGCCGAGCGTGCAGCGTCGCGCAGCACGTCAGCCGCAGGAGCCTCAGCGCGTTCAATGCGCACCAAGACGTGCACATGCAGCACCCCACGGTCCTGCCACTCCCGCACAATGAAGTACTCCGTAGAGTCCCACCGATCGCGCAACCGCCGCCGCGTGCGGTCCCACAACAAACCCGCGTCACGGTTCCACGCCACCTGCCCCGCGTAGTCATAGCTCGAGGAATGCAGCGGCACCCCGCGCAGTCCGGCATCCGTCGCCTGATGCTGCGACCCGCAGCCGCACTGCGGCGCTCGCTGACCGCCCTTTCGTGGAACTCGGTGCACCGCACCGAACGACGGTGCTGTGAGCGTCAGCAGATAGAACCGGTAGTTTTCCACGGGGCCGTCGAAGACGCCCGAGCGAGCGATCGCGGACCAGTCGCCCCGGTATAGCTCAGCGCACGACTCGCAGCGGCTCTTGATGCGCGACCCGCAGCGCACCCACACGCCTGTGGAGGTTTTGATCGGATGGAGACAGCCGCGCGCGATGACTTCTGCCGCACCTGGTTCGAGATTCGAACGAGCATCCATAGGGCCGCCGCGAAATGAACTGCACGCCTGAAAATCGAAAGGTCACCGGATCGACGCCGGTCGGAGCCACGAAACCCTCACCTAGCTTCTACATGGTGGGGGTTTTTTCGTTAAGCGGGCTTCCAGCCCCACCGTAGGCTCCTGATCATGAGTGAACGAACGGATGCCACGGTCTCGACCCCGGCGGACACGAAACTTCCCGGCCTCATCTGGGGCGTCAAGGGGAGCTTCGTGCGCTACGTGAGCGGAACGGGCGGCGACGTGCGGGTCGCGGAGGGTGCGGCATCCGTCGACGGGCTCCTGTTCTTTCCACTCCTCGACCAGTCGGACTTCGAACTCGCAACCGCCCGCGGCACGATCCGTTTCGGCGGGAACGTGCACTTCTCGGGGCATTTCGGTGCCCTCGACCTCACGCTCGCCGAGCCGTGGCTCGAATCGGATGAACGGGGTGCCGTCATCAGCGCCGACACCGGCGTGGCAGGCCGCGTGCCGCTCGTCGCGCTCGGCGGAGCCGAGACCCTGCTTGAGGGCGAGCACATCGTGTGGGCCGAGGTGGAGACACGGATGCTGCCGGACGCCGCACCACTGTTCAACGGGGTCTACGGCACGGGTGAGCGCTTCGATGCGCTGACGCTGCGGGTGTTGGCTCGGTAGTTCGAGTTTCGATACGGCCCTGGCGGGCCCTACTCAACCCGCGGGGTCGCCCTGGCGGGCCTACTCAACCCTCGGGGTCGGCCTGGCGGACCTACTCAGCCCTCGGGCGGAGCATCGGGAGGTGCGGGATGCCGTCCTCGACGTACTCGGCGCCGTCGACCGCGAAGCCGAAACGGGCGTACCAGTCGGCGAGGTGGCTTTGGGCGTCGAGACGGATGTCCGCGGTGCTGCAGCGGGCGATCGCATCCGTCATCAGGCGGGCCGACAGGCCCAGGCCCCGGGCCGAGAGCGCCGTGGCAACCCGGCCGATGCGCATGCCGTCCGGATCCGCGAGAAGGCGGAGCGTCGAAAGCACCTCGCCGTCGCGTTCCGCCCAGAACTGCACCGTGCCGGCCTCAAGGTCTCGGCCGTCGATGTCGTCGTAGGCCGCCTCCTGCTCGACCACGAAGACGGCGCTGCGGAGCCACAGGATGCGGTAGAGCACTTCGGCCGGGAGGTCTCGGGTGGGCGCGGAGTGGAAGGTCACGGGCATCCGTCGATCATTGCATCCGAGGTTGCGCCGCGTCGCACATCACCCAGTCACGACGGTGCGGTCTCTTTTGTTCAGTGCGGCCGAATAAACGGCAGCGCTGAATAAGAAACACAGCATTGTTGCGACTCGGCCCGTGGAAGACGAGCCCGATGTCACACTTTCGCGACCCGCGGTGTCTGACCTTGTGAACGACCACCACAAGGAGGACACGATGGCCCGAATCCCGCTCACTCACCGTCGCACGCTCAAGGTGCGCATCCTCGAGGCGTACAGCCGCCGCACCTACGGCAAGGTGCTCGACACGGGGCTCGTCGCCCTGCACAACCCGCGCGTCTTCTCGACGATGCTGAAGACCGAGAACTCGGCAGCCCGCTGGAATCGCCTCGACCCCACCCTCGCGGCCCTTGCCCTGCTGGCGAGCGCGGCGGAGATCGGATGCTCGTGGTGCCTCGACTTCAGCTACTGGGTGTCGCACAACCAGGGCGTCGATCCGGCGAAGCTCGAGCAGGTCACGCGGCGCGACACGAGTGAGCTCTACTCCGAGCTGGAACGCCGCGTCATGGAATACTCGGTCGCGATGACCGCCACCCCGCCGACCGTGAGCGACGAGCAGGTCGCCGCGCTGCGTGCCGAGCTCGGTGACGCCGCCCTCGTCGAGTTGACTGCGCTCGTCGCACTCGAGAACCAGCGTTCCCGCACGAACGCGGCCATGGGGCTCACGAGCCAGGGCTTCAAGGAGCAGTGCGAGTTCAGGCCGTCGGGAGTGCGCGGGTGACGGACGGGCCCGGAGCCCGAGACCAGGCAACGAGTGCCGCGGCGGCCGTCTTCGACGAGCACCGCCCCGCCCTCCTCGGCGCCGCCTACCGCGTACTGGGCACGATGACGGATGCCGAAGACGCGGTGCAGGAGACCTGGATGCGCTGGGCGGCGGCCGACCATGGCAAGGTCGAGTCTCCCCGCGCCTACCTGCTCACGGCTGTGACCCGGCAGGCGCTCAACATCGCCCGCACGCAGGAGCGGCGGCGCGAGGCATACGTGGGCCCGTGGCTTCCCGAACCCGTGACGCACGCGCCTGACACTGCGGAACTCGCGGAGTCGGTCTCGATCGCGATGCTCGTCGTGTTGGAGTCGCTGAGCCCCGCCGAGCGGGCCACCTTCGTGCTGCACGAGGTGTTCGGGATGCAGCTCAGTGAGGTCGCCGAGACGCTGCAGAAGTCGCCCGCCGCCGTGCGCCAGCTCGCCCACCGTGCCCGCGAGCACGTGCAGGCTCGAAGGCCGCGCCAGCCGGTTGACCGGGCGACGCACCGTGAGGTGACGGAACGCTTCCTCGCGGCGGCGAGCGGCGGCTCGATCGAGGAACTCATGGGCATGCTCGCCCCCGACGTCGTGCTCTACAGCGACGGGGGTGGGCTCCGCCGCGCGGCCCTGCGTCCCATCCTCGGCGCGGAGAAGGTGCTGCGCTTCGGCCTCGGCGTCATGCAGAATCCGGATACCCCCGTCGTGCTGCGCATCGGCGAGCTCAACGGCCGCGCCGCCCTCATCGCCGTGGGGGCGCACGGTGTCGACACCGTGACGACGTTCCTGCTCGACGGCGGGCTCATCACCGAGGTCTATGTGGTGCGCAACCCAGAGAAACTCCGCCACGTCGAAATCAGCTGAGCCAGTCCCGCTCAAACTGCTGGGCGGGCATGGGGCGGGGTGAGGCCGGACCGGAGGACGAGGGGGCACCCTCCGGCCCGACCGGCTCAGTGCTCCTCAGGGAGAAGAGCCCGCACCTGCCGCATGATCTCGGTGAACTCATCCGAGAGCGGGTCGCGCGGGTAGGCGAGGGGCACGGCCACCTCGGTGGGAGCGCCGGCCGTGCCGTGGCTGAGCGCGATCACGCGGTCACCGAGATACACGGCCTCTTCCAGGCTGTGGGTGATGAACAGCACGGTGCTCTCTGTCTCGCGCCGGATGCGCGTGAGCTCCTTGTGCATGATGCCTCGCTGGATCGCATCCAAGGCGCCGAAGGGCTCGTCCATGAGCAGGATGGAGGGTTCGAGCGCGAGCGCCCTCGCGATCGAGACCCGCTGCTGCATGCCGCCCGAGAGACGATAGACCTCGCGGTCGGCAACATGGCCGAGGCCGACGATGTCGAGGTACTGCTGCGCTCGCGCGAGGCGCTCCTTCTTGCGCATGCCGCGGATCCGCAGGCCGACCGCGACGTTCTCGAGGGTCGTGAGCCAGGGCAGGAGCGCGTAGTCCTGGAAGACGACGGCACGGTCCGGGCCGGGGCCCTTGACCGGGTTGCCTGCGACGGTGACGGTGCCCGAGTTGGGCTTGTCGAAGCCGGCGAGGATGTTGAGCAGGGTGGACTTGCCGCAGCCGGAGGGCCCGATGATCACGACGCATTCGCCGCGCTGCACCTCGAGGTCGAGTCCGCGCAGCACCCGGTTCTCTGTGCCGTCACTGGAGGGGAACGTGCGCACGACCTCGGCGCACGTGACGATTGCGTCAGCCATTCTGGATGCTCGTCTCTCTGTGCCACTTGAGCACGCTGTTCTGGATGATCACGACGAGGCGGTCGGAGAGGAACCCGAGCAGGCCGAGGGTGATCATGGCGGAGATGATGACGTCGTAGCGACCCATGGAGTAGGCGTCCATGAGGGTGTAACCGATACCCGCCCGCACCGAGAGCATCTCGGCGACGACGACGAGCACCCAGGAGAGGCCGACGCTAAGGCGGATGCCGATGAAGATGTTGGGCAGTGAGGCCGGCACGACGAAGTGGCGCAGCAGCTGGAAGGTGTTGGATCCGAGCATCCGCCCCACCCGGGTGAGCGAGCCTGTGACGCCGCGGATGCCCTCCATCGTGTTGAGGAAGATGGGGAAGAAGGCGCCGAGTGCGATGAGGAACACGGCCCCCTGGAAGCCGAACCCGAAGAACACGAGGGTCAGGGGCACCCACGCCGTGCTGGGGATCGGACGAAGCATCTGCACGAAGGGGTCCACCAGCTCGCCGAAGGGGCGGAAGTAGCCGGCGAGCACCCCGAGCACGACGCCGAGGACGAGGGCGACAGAGAAGCCGAGCAGCACACGGCCGCCGCTGGCACAGATCGCCTCGATCCAGGTTCCGTCGTACGGGCCGCTGCCCGTGCCGAAGATCCAGGTGCCGAATGCTTCGACAACCTTCCACGGCGCGGGGAGGGAGGTGCGGGGTATGAGTTCGAGAATCGAGCTGAGCGACCACGCCGCCACGAGGGCGATGGGGAGGACGCTTCCGAGGAGTAAGCGTCTCGCGAGACCGGGTTTCATCTGGTGCACCTTCTGTCAGCGGCCCGTACGGACGGGAACGGGGATTACTTTGTGGCGGCCTGCACGAAGGACTCGTCGACGTAGTCGTCGACCTCGTCGGTCAGGTCACGCTCGAGGTGGCCCAGCTCGAAGAAGAGCTTGGCGAAGACCTTGGTCTCTTCCACGCCGAGGCCGAGCTCGTAGCGGTTGTTTGCCAGTGCCATCTCGGCCGTCTCACGGTCGATGCCCATGAGTTCCATGCCGACCTCGATGTTGAGCTCGTCGTCGGAGGCGAGCGCGTTGGACGCCTTGGCGATCGTGTCGACGAACGCCTGCACTGCCTCGGGGTTCTCTTCGGCCCACGTGCCGTTGGCGACGAAGATCGTGTTGATGTCGCCTGCCTCGGTGTCGTATGGCGTCGCGAAGAGCTCGGCGTAGCCACCGACCTGCATGAGGGTCGCGAAGGTCTCCATCGTGAACGCGCCATCGAACTCGCCGAGGCGGATGCCCTCGCCGTGCTGCGAGAAGTCGGTCACGTTGATGAGTTCGATCGACTTCTCGACGTCGATGCCGTGGTGCTCGAACGTCGCGATGGCGAGGGCCTCGTTGATCGAGCCGCGCGATGCCGCGATCTTGAGCTTGCGCTCCTCCAGGAGCTCCTTCAGCGCATCCCAGTCACCGTTCTCGATGCCGAGCTCGCTGCTGAGCATGATGCCCGAGTTGCCGCGGGTGTTGCCGGAGATCTGGAGCAGGTCCTGGCCCTGCTCGATGCCGCGCAGCAGGTGCACGGGGGTGAGCATGCCGATGTTGATCTGGTTGCTGTTGAGCGCGGTCTGCACGTCGACGGCGGTCTTGAAGAGTTCGGACTGCAGCTCGATCGGCTCATCCTCGGCAACCGTCTCGGCGTGGTACGCGGCGAGGTCGGCGGTGGACTTGAGCCAGCCGAAGACGACGGTGGGGTTGGCATCCGTCGAGTCGTCGGCTTCGGTGCTTGGCGTGCAGGCGACGAGGGTGAGCGCGACGGCCGTGCCGAGCGCCGCGGCGATTGCCTTGCGGAACCGTGGTGTTCTCAATGTGTCTCCAATATGTGGTGCTCGCAGGGAGCGGGGTGGGGGTTTAGGCCGCGTCAGGTCGGTAGATGATGACCTTCATCGGGGTGGGGTTGTGGTTGTTGGTGACGGCTCGCTCCGAAGGGCACGCCGAGGCGGAGACGATGATGCGCCGCTCGGCGATGAGCTCGAAGATGTCGCCCGGCTCGCTCGGCGAGGGGTAGAGCCGGGTCGTGCCGTCGTGGTCGTGCTCGAGCTTGAGGAAGGCGGTGAAGCATCCCTCTTCGAGGTCGTCGGGGGTCATGCCGTAGTCCGCCATGGCGGCGACGAGGTTCTGCTTGCAGTTGGGACTGCCCTCAATGCCGTAGCGGAGTTCATTGACTGCGTCCGAGCAGTAGCCGCCGTCGGCTGCCGCGACACCGCGGGTGTCGAGTCCCACGGTCGCGAGCTTCTGGCCCTGCTTGGCGTAGATCGTGACCCCGGTCGTGAGCTTGTTGGTGCCGCCGGCGAGGATCGTGTTGCTCATGGATGCGACGTTCTTGACGTTGTCGGCGTCGTAGAGCATCACGTCCATGACCTGCTGGCCTGCCACGTTGACGATACGGATGACGTCACCAGCCTCGACAACGCGGGCGCGGAGGAAGCCGCGGGCGGGCACGAGCACGTCGTGGAGGATCTCGCCGGGCACGTCGGCGCTGCCGAAGTCCTTGAGCTCGGCATCCCAGGCGACATGCTCTCCGGGCTTCCAGTAGGTCTTGAGGTCAGGCTTCATCTTGGGCTCCATCACGATCGTTTTGTGCTGTGGCTCAAGTCAAGCGAGCGCCGCATTTCGGCAAAGTTACGCGCGCCGGGCTTGGACGATTTGTGTCCGGTATCTCAGACAGCGGTCTAGAATCAAGTGAGCGAGAGGGGCAGATCATCGATTCGAAGGCTCCCGCGGCGAGCGCCACCCTCGCGATCCTGCGTCTCATGTCACGCTTCCAGCGCCCCATCGGTGCACGCCTCATCGTCGACGAGTTGGGCCTGCCGCGATCGACCGTCTACCAGCTGCTCAAGATCCTCGTCGACGAGGGGTTCCTCGTGCGCCTCGAGGGAACCCACCGCTATGCCCTCGGCATCGCCTCGTTCGAACTCGGCGCTGCGTTCTCCTACCATCAGCCCCTCACCCGCCAGGGCCGGCAGGTGCTCAACGAGATCGTGCGGCACACCGGCTACAGCGCGCACACCTGTGTGCTGCACGGGCGTGACGTGCTCTACATCGATGAGGTGCGTGACCCGTCGCAACCTCCCCTCGTCACAGAGGTGGGAGTGCGGCTCCCCTCACACCTGACCGCGAGCGGACGCGCGATCCTTGCCGAGCTCCCGCGAAGTCAGGTCCGCGCGCTCTACCCCGACCGCAACGCCTTCACGACCCGACACGGCACCGGCCCCGCTGGGCCTGCCGCGCTCGCGCGCACGCTCGACCGCGTGCGCAAACTCGGTTTCGGCTTCGTCGATGACGACGTGACGCCGGGTATGTCGTCCGTCGCGAGCATCGTGCGTGACCCCTACGGCCACCCCATCGCGAGCATTGCCCTCACGTTTGCCACGAGTGAGGTGGACCGCGCCGAGGATGACTCGGTGGAGGCAGGCCTCGATCGCCGTCGGCGTCTCGCGAGCCTCACAGCGAAGGGCGCGCTCGAACTCGAGGAGCGCCTCTATGGACGGCGCCGCTGAGCGTGCACCGCCCTCTCAGTGCGCGCGAAGTTCCACCTGGGCTATCGCCACTGGGCCGTCCCCCGATAGCGCGACGATCTCCGACGGGGGGATCACGAGAGCGTCAAGGGCCTCCATGCACCCGAGCGGATGCGCCCGCACCGGGCCCTCGAGAGAAATCGCGACCACCCATTGGGTGGGGCTAGTGCGCACGAGGGCCTCGCCCTGTAACGGCATGACCGCGAGCTCGCCCTGGCAACGTCGGCGGTCCACCATGAGGTTGAGGTCACGCGAGGGGGCGTGCACCTCGCGGGCCGCGACATCCGCCTCCCCCGTGAAGCTGACCGTCGAATGACGCTCGATGAAGCGCCGCGTGCCGTCAATGTCGAGTTCCAGGCCCGGTTCGTCGAGCGGAACGAGCCAGCGGTCGACGTGGCGGAAGGGTGAGAACTCGGAATCCTGCGCGATGGTGGCAATGCTCACTCGCCAGCTGAAATCACTGAGCCCCGCCCCCGCAGGGCCCGCCGCGACCTCGCTCGTGAGCCCTCCACCGTTTCGCCACGGCGTGGCCACACGGTCTCGGGCCCGGACGAGACGGAGTCCGCTCACGACCCGAACGGTGCGGCCTCGGCGACGCGCTGGCCCTCGGCCCACACGGCCGCCGTCAACGGCACGCCCGGCCGATACGCGAGATGGGAGATTGAAGGGGCGTCAAGCACCTGGAGGTCGGCCCGGCCCCCGACCTTGATCATCCCCACGGCGTCCGGGCTGCCTGCAAGGCCGAGTGCCTCGGCGCCGCCGCGGGTCGCGGCCCACACCGCTTCCTCGATCGAAAGGTGCATCTGCAGCACCGCCGTGGCCACGCAGAACTGCATGGAGGTCGTGTAGGACGTGCCCGGGTTGCAGTTGCTCGCGATTGCCACCGTGGCCCCAGCGTCGATGAGCGCGCGAGCGGGAGCGAGGGGCTCGCGCGTGGAGAGGTCACAGGCTGGCAGGATAGTCGCGACCGTGCCGGAGTCGGCGAGCGCCGCGATGTCGTCACCGCTGAGCGCGTTGCAGTGGTCGACACTCGCCGCCCCCAGCTCGACCGCGAGGGCCACGCCTCCGGAATGGCCAAGCTGGTTGCCATGCACGCGCAGGCCCAGTCCGGCGCGGCGGCCCGCTTCGAGCACCTCCCTGCTCTGCTCGACGTCGAAGGCACCGCCCTCACAGAAGACGTCGATGAAGCTCACCCAGGGCAGCACGGCATCGAGCATGGGGCCGGTCACAAGGTCGAGGTACGCACGCGCGTCCATGCCCTGGGGCACGACGTGTGCCCCCAGGAAGGTCACGACATCGGCACCCTCGGCGGCGATGCGGGCGCACCGGGCCTCGGTCTCGACATCGAGGCCGTAGCCCGTCTTGGTCTCCAGCAGGGTCGTGCCCTGACGGAGCGCTTCCCGCCGGAGCCGGGCAAGCGTGTCGGCGAGCTGCGCCTCGCTGGCGGCACGCGTTGCCGCCACGGTCGTTGCGATGCCGCCCGCCGCATAGCGTTGGCCCGCCATTCGCGCCTCGAACTCGGCGGACCGGTCGCCGGCGAACACCATGTGCGTGTGCGAGTCGACCCAGCCGGGCAGCATGGCCCGACCGCCGACGGAGAGCGATTTGTCGGCGTCGGGTGCCCCAGCGGCGGGGCCGATCCAGGCCACCCGCCCGTGCTCTACGACGATGGCGGCGTCACGGATGCGACCAAGCCCAGGATCATTCGTCGTCAGTTCACCGATGTCGGTGATGAGCTGTGAGCCAGTCATGGTGCGTCCTCCGATGACGTTTCGATCGCGACGGGTTCATTGAGGCGGCGCAGGCCCCGGGAGAGAAGCGAGACCGGGTCTGAGTTCACGGCTGCGCTGTGGACAAGGCGGCCCGTGTCGGCCACGATCTCGCCTCCGACGATGACGCGCATTACGTCCGAGGCAGTTGCGGAGAGGGCAAGCTGTGCAGGTTCCGAGCCGATCGTGCGCACCGAACTCCCATCGAGCTCGACGAGGTCGCAGTGCGCACCTTGCCGCAGTCCGCCTCGCTGGCCGAGCGCGCCGTACCCGGCGACCGAGAGCGCGTCGAAGAGCGCGGCGGGGGTGAAACGCCCGCGCAGGCCAGAGGCGAGGCGCTCTCCGGCCTCGAGCCCGCGAGCCTCTAGTAGCGGGTCGACGACGGCATTCTGGTCGGAGCCCAGCGCGATCGTCGCGCCCGCGTCGGCGAGGCGCAACGCGGGGCCGATGCCGTCGCCCAGGTCGGCTTCGGTCGTCGGGCACATGACAACTGTGACGCCCGCGTCGCCGAGCATCCGCACGTCGTCATCGCTCAAGTGGGTCGCATGCACGACGCTGAGCCGCGGCGACAACGCGCCCAACTGCGCCAGCAGGGCGGTTGGAGTGACGCCGTGTTCGCGCAGGCAGTCGGCATTCTCCTGCGGCTGCTCCGAGAGGTGGATGTGCAGGGGCACGTCTGCGGGCACCGAACGCACCATCTCGGCGATGGCGTCACGGGGCACCCCGCGCACGGAGTGGATGGCGGCGCCCAGCACGACCCCGCTGGGCAGTGCGTCTCGCAGTCGCCACCAGCGCGCGAGCCATGCATCAGCTGAGCCGTCGGTGAACGCGAACTGGGCGGGGGCGAGCGGCTGGCCGATGCCGCCCGCGAGGTAGCAGGTGTCGAGCAGCGTGAGTCGGATGCCGACCCGGCTCGCCGCCTCAGCGAGGGCCAGCTCCATGGCGTGGGGGCGGGGCCATGCCGAGCCATCGGGCCTGTGGTGCACGTAGTGGAACTCACCGACTGCCGTCCACCCGCTCGTGAGCATCTCGCCGAACACCCCGAGTGCGAGCTCGTGGTAAGTCTCGGGATCGAGGCGCGCGGCCGCCGCGTACATGCTGTCGCGCCAACGCCAGAAGTCGCCGCCCCTGTCGTGTGTGCGACCCCGCAGCGAGCGGTGGAAGGCGTGCGAGTGTGCGTTGCCTGCCCCCGGCATCACGAGGCCCAACCTCACATCGCCCTCGCGCGGAGCCACGCCGCGGTCGATCGCCGCGATCCGACCGTCGGCACTCGAGTGGATGCGCACGTCTGGGACGGCAATGCCGTCGATCAGCGCCGTCTGGCAGTGCAGGATCACAGGAGCCCCCGCAGGATTCCCTCAAGGGCGCGAACTCCGGCGATGCAGTCGTCAAGCGTCGCGTGCTCCTCCGGCGAATGCGACACTCCGCTGGGGTTGCGCACGAAGACCATCGCGGTGGGCACGCGCGAGGCGAGCACCCCCGCATCGTGGCCAGCCCCGGTCGGCAGCACGGGCACTCCCCCGAGTCCCGCGACAAGGCGGTCACGGAGGGCGGTGTCGAACGACACGCGCCCACTCCAGGATTCCTCGGTAACGGTCACGAAGCAGTCCTCCGCAGTCGCGGCTTCCGTGGCGCGTTCAGTGATCTCGCCGACGAGCGCGCGGATGTCGGAGTCCTCCTGGCTCCTGGCGTCCAGCCACACGGAGACCCGCGAGGGAATCACGTTGGTCCCGCCCGGCACCGCTTCCATGCGCCCCACTGTTGCACGGTCGTCTGCGCGGGCGGCCGCGGCCTCCCGAATCGCGACGATGGCGCGCGCGGCAGCCACCATCGGGTCACGGCGGTCCCGCATCCGGGTCGCGCCCGCATGGTTCCCCTCCCCCGCGAAATCGAATCGCCAGCGACCGTGGGCCAGGATGCTCGAGGCCACCGCGAGAGGGCTGTCGAGGTCGATCAGGCCTCGGCCCTGCTCCACGTGGAGCTCGATGAAGAGTCCGATGCGCCGCATTGCGTCCCGGTCAACACCGAGATGGCGCGAGGAAACGCCATTCGCGTCGGCCGCCTCCGCGAAGCTGACGCCGTCGGCGTCAACGAGGGAACGTGCCCGGTCGGCCGAGATCGCACCCGTCATGAGGCGGGAACCGAGGCACGCCACACCGAAGCGGGATCCCTCCTCCTCAGCAAAGACGATGACGGCGCACGGTCGGCTCGGGACGAACCCCTCCACCTGGAGCATCGCGATGGCGTCGAGCGCGCTGACGACGCCGAGTGGTCCGTCGAACTCCCCGCCTCCCGGCACGGAATCGAGGTGGCTTCCGACGACGACAGCATCGGCGCCCCGCGCGCCCCACCACGCCCAGAGGTTGCCGTTGCGGTCGACCTCGACATCAAGCCCGAGGCCGGCCGCGCGTTCCATGAACCAGGCGCGCAGTTCAAGCTCGGCACCCTGCCAGACGTGACGGGAGTACCCGCCGCGACGGGCATCCCTGCCGATCCCGACGATGTCGTCGAGGCCAGCGAGACGACCGTGGGCAACAGCCGGTGCCGCGAGGTTCGTCATTCGCTCTCCCACATGGGCACACGCAGGCCCCGCTCGCGTGCGACCTCCGCGGCGCGTTCGTAGCCCGCGTCGACGTGGCGCATGACGCCGGTACCCGGGTCATTGACGAGCACCCGCTGGATCTTCTCCGCAGCCAGTGGCGTGCCATCCGCGACGAGCACCTGCCCGGCGTGGATGGAACGGCCGATGCCGACACCACCGCCATGGTGGAGCGACACCCAGGTGGCTCCCGACGCCGTGTTGAGCAGCGCGTTGAGGAGCGGCCAATCGGCGATCGCATCCGAGCCATCCGCCATGCCCTCCGTCTCGCGGTAGGGCGAGGCGACGGAGCCGGAATCGAGGTGGTCGCGGCCGATCACGATGGGGGCGCTCAGCTCTCCCGAGGCCACCATCTCGTTGAACTTCAGACCAGCGAGGTGGCGCTCCTTGTAGCCGAGCCAGCAGATGCGTGCCGGAAGCCCCTCGAAGTGCACCTTCTCGCTCGCGCCCGTGATCCACCGGCGCAGCTTCTCATCCTCGGGGAAGAGTTCGAGGATCGCCCGGTCGGTGGCCGCGATGTCGGCGGGGTCGCCCGAGAGGGCCACCCAGCGGAACGGCCCCTTGCCCTCCGCGAAGAGCGGCCGGATGTAGGCCGGCACGAAACCTGCGAACTCGAAGGAGCGCGCGTACCCGCCGAGCAATGCTTCCGCACGGATGGAGTTGCCGTAGTCGAAGACCTCGGCGCCAGCATCCTGGAACTCCACCATCGCCCTGACCTGCCTGGCCATCGTGCGGCGGGATGCCTCGGTGAAGGCCTCCGGGTCGGCTTCGGCCTTGGCGTGCCACTCATCGAGGGCGACTCCCTCGGGCAGGTAGCTGAGCGGGTCATGCGCTGAGGTCTGGTCGGTGACGATGTCGACCGGCACCTTGCGGGCGAGGATCTCGGCGAACACGGTCGCCGCGTTGCCGACGAGCCCCACGGAGAGGGCGCGACGCTCGGCCTTCGCCGCGAGCACTCGGGCGAGCGCATCGTCGAGGTCGTGTGTCATCTCGTCGAGGTACCCGTGCTCGACCCGGCGGCGAAGGCGCGCGGGATCGACGTCGACGATCAAGACGGCACCGTCGTTCATGGTGACGGCGAGTGGCTGTGCCCCGCCCATGCCTCCCGCACCGCCTGTCAGCGTGAGGGTGCCAGCGAGGCTGCCTCCGAAACGCTTGTCGGCGACGGCGGCGAAGCACTCGTAGGTGCCCTGCAGGATGCCCTGGGTTCCGATGTAGATCCACGAGCCCGCCGTCATCTGGCCGTACATCGTGAGCCCCGCCTGCTCGAGGCGGCGGAACTCGGGCCAGCTCGCCCAGTCGCCGACGAGGTTCGAGTTGGCGATCAGCACGCGCGGCGACCACTCATGGGTGCGGAACACCCCGACCGGCTTGCCCGACTGCACGAGGAGCGTCTCGTCGGCCTCAAGCGTCTCGAGGGTGCGCACGATCGCGTCGTAAGCCTCCCAGTTGCGCGCGGCCTTGCCGGTGCCGCCGTAGACGACAAGCTCCTCGGGCCGCTCGGCCACCTCGGGGTCGAGGTTGTTCATGAGCATCCGGAGGGGCGCTTCGGTTGCCCAGGACTTCGCGGTGAGTTGCTGGCCTCGCGCGGCACGGACGGGGCGGGAAAGGTGCTGGTTCACGATCGGTTCCTCGATGTCTGGTTGGGGATGGTCAGGAGAGTTCTGCGACGGCCGCGGCGGCCTCGAGCACGGCTCCGCCGCGCACGGCCTCGACGACGAGCTCGATCTCGGGCGACAGGTGGCGGTCGCTGCCGGGGCCGTCGACCGTCTCCCTCACCTTCGCGAGCACGGCGCCCGTGGCCGGGCCGGGGAGAAGGGGCGCTCGAAGGTCGAGCGCCCGGGCAGCCGTCATGACCTCGATCGCGATGACCCGGCTGAGGCCGTCGATCGCCTTGCGCAGCTTGCGGGCCGCGGCCCAGCCCATCGACACGTGGTCCTCCTGCATGGCGGAGGAGGGGATCGAATCGACGGATGCCGGCACCGCGAGCCGCTTGAGTTCGGAGACGATCCCGGCCGCGGTGTACTGGGCGATCATCAGGCCGGAGTCGACGCCCGCATCGTGGGCGAGGAACGCGGGAAGGCCCTGGCTCCTGGCCGGGTCGAGCATCCGGTCGGTGCGCCGTTCGGACATGCTGGCGACATCCGCGACGGCAATCGCAAGGAAGTCGAGCACGTAGGCGACCGGGGCGCCGTGGAAGTTGCCGTTGGACTCGACCCGCCCGTCGCGGGTCACGACGGGGTTGTCGACGGCCGAGGCGAGCTCGCGGCCCGCGATGAGGTCGGCGTGGGCAAGGGTGTCGCGGGCAGCGCCGTGCACCTGGGGTGCGCATCGCAAGGAGTAGGCGTCCTGCACGCGGGTGCAGGCCTCACCGCGGTGGCTCGCCACGATGGGCGAGCCCGCGAGGAGGCGGGAGAGATTTCGGGCCGAGACACCCTGCCCCACCTGCGGCCGCAGGGCCGAAAGGTCATCGGCGAAGACGGCGTCGGTGCCGAGGAGGGCCTCGACGCTCATCGCGGCGGCGACATCCGCGCTGCTGAGCAGCATCCGGAGGTCGTCGATCGCGAGCGCGAGCATCCCGAGCATGCCGTCGGTGCCGTTGATGAGGGCGAGGCCCTCCTTCTCGGCAAGCACGACGGGCGTGATCCCCGCCGCGGCAAGGGCCTCAGCGGCCGGCATGACAATCCCGTTGCGGTCACGCACCGTTCCCTCGCCCATGACCGCGAGGGCGCAGTGCGAGAGCGGGGCGAGGTCACCCGAGCATCCCAGCGAGCCGTACTCCCGCACGATGGGGGTGATGCCCGCGTTGAGGATGCCCGCGTAGACGTCGGCCGTCTCGATCCGCACGCCCGTGCGTCCGGTGAGGAGGGTCGAGAGACGCAACAGCATGAGGGCGCGGATCACTTCGCGTTCAACCTCGGGGCCAGAGCCGGCAGCGTGGGAACGCACGAGGCTCTGCTGCAGCTGGGTGCGCCGGTCACTCGCGATGTAGGTGTTCGCAAGCGCACCGAAACCCGTCGAGATGCCGTAGTGCGGGGTCGGGTCGCTCGCGAGGCCGTCGATGATCTGGCGGCTCGCGGAGACCGCCGTGCGCGCCATGTCGCTGATCACGACGCGGGCGTCGTGTCGAGCGACCGCGATGACCTCGTCGATCGTGACCGGCCCGACGCCGACGCTCACCGCTGCGGGGATGACTCGTGTGTTCATGTCTCAATCTCACGACACGGCGGCGGCGCGCAGAGGCGCACGAACGCACTTGCTGTCTCAAATATGAGACAGTCGGAGACGGCAAGACGATCGCAAGGAGACACATGCCCGCCCATGGAGACCCTGCGCCTGCCGCACGCCAGACCCTCGAGATCCTGACCCATCTCTCCGCCCAACGGGGGCCCGTCGCCGCGTCGAGCATCGCACACACACTCGCGATCCCTCGCTCGACCGTGTACCGGCTTCTCGGCGTGCTCGAGGCCGCCGGCTTCGTGATCCACTTCCCTGAGGCACGCCGCTACGGGATCGGCCTCGCAGCCTTCGAGATCAGCTCCGGCTTCTCCCGTCAGGAGCCCCTCACCAGGCTCGGCGGGCCCGTGCTCGCGACGCTCGTCGACCACCTGGGCGAGAGCGCCCACCTCGCCGTCCTCCACGGGCGCGACGTCATCTACCTCGTCGAGGAGCGGGCACCCCGCCGACCTTCACTCGTGACCGACGTGGGCGTGCGCCTGCCCAGTCACCTCACCGCGAGCGGCCGCGCACTGCTCGCGACCCTGCCCAAGGCTCAGCTCCGCGCCCTGTTCCCGGATGCGAGCGCCTTCGCCCAACGCGCCGACCACTCCGTCAACAGCTATTCGAAGCTCACCCGGATGCTCGATGACACCCGCACTCGCGGCTACGCGACCGAGGAGGAGGACATCACCCCTGGGCTGGCCTCCGTCGCGGTTGCCGCACTCGACCACAGCGGGTGGCCCGCTGCGAGCATCGCTGTCACCTTCTCGGCAGACATGCCTCGCGAGCGCTGGCAGGAGATCGCGGGCGAGGCGACGAGGGCCGCAACGGAACTCTCGCGTCGCATCCGGGGCCGGGCACCGAGCGCAACGCGACCGGAGGGAGGGCCGGCGGGGACGCGCCCGATCAGCTGAGCCACTCCCGCTCGAGCTGCTCGGCCGGCATCGGGCGCGCCAGGTGGTACCCCTGCGCCCTGTCGCATCCGAGCTTCCGCAGCACCTCGTACTGTTCGGCATCCTCGACTCCCTCTGCGACGACGCGCAGCCCGAGCCCCCGGGCGAAGCCGACGACGCCCGCGACGATGGAGCGGCCGGCACCCGTGGCGCCGGAGACGAAGGAGCGGTCGATCTTGAGTTCGCCGACGGGGAGGTTGCTCAGTTGGGTGAGCGAGGAGAAGCCGGTGCCGAAGTCGTCGATCGAGATCACGAAGCCGAGCTCGCGCAGCCGGTGCAGTTGCGCCTGCGGCACGCTGCGGTCAGAGACCAGTCTCGTCTCGGTCACCTCGAGCGTCAGTCGCTCGTTGGGGAGCCCGTGCGTGCTGACGGTGCGCACGACCCGGTCAGAGAAGGTGGGGTCCTCGAGCTGGTGCACGGCCACGTTGACCGACATCTCGAGCGGATGCCCGGATGCCGCCCAGCGAGCCGCATCCGCGCACGCGGTCTCGAAAACGAAGCGACCGATCTCGCGGATCGAGCCGTTGTACTCGGCGAGGGGGATGAAGCGCAGTGGGCTGACCTGACCCAATCGCGGGTGGTTCCACCGCACGAGGGCCTCGACCCCCACGAGTGCTCCATCATGCAGCCTGACCTGCGGCTGGTAGTAGACCTCGATCTCCCCATTGCGCACGGCCGAGCGCAGCTCGGAGTCGAGCCCCGCATCCTGGGGATCCTCGGGCTTCTGGCCTGCCCGGTATGCGAGGCGTCGCGCGGTCAGGTCGGCGCGGGCGAGGGAGATGAGCCTCTGGGCGACGGTGGGGCCGAAGGCCTCGAAGGCCTCGGTCGGGGACTGCGCAACGTCGGCACTCACGGCTCCGCCGACCGCGAGCCCCGCGTGGACGGTGTCGTCGCCCACGGCAAAGGGGGCGAGGAAGGCGTCGAGGAGCCGACTCCCCGTGGCCTCCGCATCCTCGGGGCGGGCTCGGATCACGATCACGAAGTCGTCGCCGCCCAGGCGGGCGACGAAGCCCTCATCGCCGATCGTGCTGACCAGTCGCGCGGCGATCTCTCGCAGCACAGAATCCACGACGGCTGTCGGGTAGGTCTCCCTGATGGCGGTGAACCGGTTGACATCGCAGGCCAGCACGACAACGTCGTCGCCACCGTGTTCCGCCAACTCGGCCAGCTGTTCGGTGATGTGCTCCTCAAGCATCCGTCGGTTGGGTAGCCCCGTGAGGGCATCGTGCCCCATCGACCAGTCGATCGCCTCCCGAAGCCGGCTGTGGCCGAGGGCGACACCCGCGAGCCCGGCGATGGCCATCATCCGCTCGCGCAGTGTGTCGTTGAGGCTCGTGGGTGGTGGCGTGCTTGCCCAGTGACCGCCGATGATACCGAGGAAGCGCCCCCCGATCTGCACGGGGGTGAGGCCGAGCGCCTCGAATTCGAAGGTCTCCATGAGCTCGCGCGCCCACTCCGAGCTCGAACGGTGCAGGAGCGCCGGCATGCCCGAGTCCATCAGCTCGGCCAGGTCGGGGCTCTCGGCACGCGTGCTCTCCCAGTCGCGCACCATCTCTGCCGCCGCGCCACCCCAGCCGCTCAGGCCGGCCATGACGAACCGCGCCGACTCGTCGTCCCAGAAGAGCACCGTCGAGCGGTCGGAACCCCACAGCACCGGCACAGCATCCGCAACGATCTGCGCGACCTGGCTACCGGTCGCGGCGCCGCTTAGCTCGCGGGAGACCCGCAGCATCATCGCCGCCGTCTCCTGCCCGCTCTCGGCAAGCGTGCGGTCGGCCACGAAGTCGGTGATGTCGCGCTGCACGCTCACGAAGTGCGTCGCGACGCCGCCCCGCCGCACGGGAGCGATCGAGAGGCCGTTCCAATAGGGCGTGCCGTCTTTGCGGTAGTTGAGCACCTCGCCGATGAAGGTCTCCTCCGCCTCGATCGCGGCACGCATCCCCTCGATCAGCTCGGGCTGCGTCTCGGGGCCCTGCAGCAGCGCGCAGGTCTTGCCGACCAGTTCCGCGCGGTCATAGCCGGTCATGCGGCACACCGCATCGTTGACCGCGACGATGCGCTCCTCGGCGTCGGTCACGAGCACGCCCTCGTGGATCGAGCCGACGATCATCTCGCGAAGCTCGGGGTCGTTCCCGATGGAGGAGGCCCACGCCCCCGCTTCCGCCGGCCGTTCCATCAGGCGCCCCCGACCAGGGGGACAGCGGGAAACACGTGCTCGAGCGTGAGTGGTGCGATGACGGCGTCGCCCGTGTCGGCGGGGTCGAACCAGCACACCTCGGCGATCTCGGCCGCCGCCGCGACGGGTGCGTCGGTCACGAGCGTGAAGACCTCGCAGTCGACCATCCAGCCCGGCTCGTTGGCCGCCGCCGACGAGAAGCGACCGAGGGGCGTGAGCGAGTCGGGGTCGACCTCGAGCGTCAGTTCCTCGGCGAGCTCCCGCACGATGGCGTCGCGCGCGGTCTCGCCCGGCTCGATCTTGCCTCCCGGCTGCATGAAGGCGTGCGTGCCCTGCTTGCGCACGAGGAGAGCCCTGCCCCGGCTGTCGAGCACGAGCGCCGCTGCGAGGGTGAACACGCCGCCCGTCACTGGAAGGCCTCGACCGCATTGATGATGACGGGGCCCAGCACCATGATGAAGAGCACGGGCATGAGGCACAGCATGAGCGGGAAGGTGATCTTGACAGGAATCTTCATCGCCTGCTCCTCCAGCCGCTGCCGTCGCCGCATCCGCACTTCATTCGACTGTATGCGCAGCACGGTGGAGATCGGCACCCCATAGGCGTCGGCCTGGATGACGGCGCGCACGAAGCGGTCGAGGTCGGGCAGCTGCACCCGGTCGGCGAGCGCACGGTATGCGTCCCGGCGTGTGACGCCCAGCTGCATCGCCTGGAGCGTGCGGCCTAGCTCCTCTGCGAGCGGACCGCGCCCGTTGTGCACGATGCGCGCGAGGGCCGCCTCGAAGCCGAGCCCCGCCTCGACCGCGATCGTGAGCTGGTCGAGCGTGTCGGCGAGCGCGGAGTCGATCGCCTTGCGCCGGTCTCCCGCCCGCCCATTGAGGTAGATCTCGGGGCCGAACCAGCCCAGCACGACGAGCGCGATCGCGAGCAGCCAGCCGATCGGCGATGCCGTGCCGACGCCGATCAAGACTCCGAGCACGAGGCCGACTGCGGCGAGCACGATCTTGCGCTGCAGCATCCGCTCGACCTGCTCGGCAGGACGCCCCGCCGCGTCGATGAGCCTAATGACGCGGTCGACGGATGCCGCGGGCATGACCCTGCGCACGCCACCGCGCGAGGCACCCTGGGTTGCCGTCTTCGTGGCCGCGCCCCCCGCCGCCTCCGCCGCTCCGCGGGAGAGGTTGCCGCGAGCGTGCGCGTGCGCGTCGGGGACCAGCAGCAACCACCCGAGTGCGAGCACGCCGAGCACGAGCACGGCCATGCCGAGCATCAGCATGGGCCGCCTCCCCCGTGTGCGATCACAGCGGCATCGCCACCAGTCGCCGGATCCAGATGCCGCCGATCAGCAGGAGCACGGCCGAGATCCCGAGCAGCGCCCAGCCGATCGGCGAGGAGATCATGGGGGCGAGGAAGCCCGGGTTGATGAGACTCAGCAGGAGCGGCACGACGAGCGGCAGCGCCATGAGCACCCAGGCGGAGAGCCTGCCGTCGGCGCTCAGTGACTGGATCTGGCGTCGCATCTGGTTGCGGTCCCGCAGCGTCTCGGAGACCTGGTCGAGCACCTCCGCGAGGTTGCCGCCCACCTCGCGGTGGATGTCGACGGCCTGGCTGACCCATTCGAAGTCGGTGCTGTGCATCCGCTGAGCGACGTTGTCGAGGGCGTCGCCCAGGTCGCTGCCGACGCGCACCTCGTTGACGGCCCGCACGAACTCTCGCGCGGTCGGCTGGGCGGCCTCCTCCGCGACCGTGTCGAGCGCCTTGAGCAGGCTGTTGCCCGCGCGGAGCGAGCTCGCGAGGAGTTGGAGCGTGTCGGTGAGCTGGTCTTCGAAGCGGCGACGGATGCTGTCGGCCTTCATGCGCAGCGCGATGGGCGTGCCGAGCGGCAGCACCAACACCGCGAGCACGCCGAGCAGCGGCACCGTGAGCGCGCCCAGGATGATGCCGGCGGCGATGCTCACCGCGAGCGTGCGCAGCACGACGCGACCCGGTGTGACGCCCCCACCGGCGAGTTCGATGTCTGCCGTGAGCGAGCCGCGGTACCCCCGCGGCAGCATCCCCGCGACAGCACGCTCGAGGGCGGCGATCACGCCGGGTTCAGCTGCGGCATCCGGATTGTCACTCGCGGGCGAGCGGTGGATGCGTGGCGGGAGGATGACGCCGATGACGAGCACCAGCAGGCCGATGCCGAGGAGCAGGGCTCCGAGCACGAGCTCCATCAGCGGGCCGCCCTGGGCGAGCCGCTCGGCGGGATGAAGGCGTCGGCCGACACGGTGATGCCGAGCTCCTGGAAGCGGTCGGCGAAGGCGGGGCGCAGGCCGGTCGGGCGCACGGTGCCGAGGAAGCGCCCGTTGGCGTCAACGCCCGCGGCGTGGTCGAACTCGAAGGCATCCTGCAGCTGGATGCGATCGCCCTCCATGCCGGCGACCTCTGTGACGTTCGTCACGCGGCGGGTTCCGTCGCGCAGTCGCGTGATCTGCACGATGACGTCGACCGACGAGGCGATCTGGTCGCGGATGGCGCGCAGGGGAAGGTCGAGGCCGCCCATGAGCACCATCGTCTCGAGGCGGGAGAGGGCATCCCGCGGCGAGTTGGCGTGGAGGGTCGAGATGCTGCCGTCGTGGCCCGTGTTCATGGCCTGCAGCATGTCGAGGCTCTCCCCACCACGCACCTCACCGACGATGATGCGGTCGGGCCGCATGCGGAGGGAGTTGCGCACGAGGTCACGGATGCTGATCTCGCCGCGGCCCTCGATGTTGGCAGGGCGGCTCTCGAGCCGCACGACGTGGGGCTGCTGCAGCTGCAGCTCGACCGCGTCCTCGATCGTGACGATGCGCTCGTCCTCGGGAATGAACGACGAGAGCACGTTGAGGAGCGTCGTCTTGCCCGTGCCGGTTCCGCCCGAGACGAGGATGTTGAGGCGTGCCTTGACGCAGGCGTCGAGCACGGTCGCGAGTTGCGGCGTGAGGGTGCCGAAGTTCACGAGGTCGTCGACCTGGAAGGGGTCACGCGAGAACTTGCGGATCGTGAGGGTCGAGCCGTCGACCGCGAGGGGCGGGATGATCGCGTTGACGCGCGAGCCGTCCTCGAGCCGGGCGTCGACGAGGGGCGACGATTCATCGATGCGCCGGCCGACGCGCAGCACGATGCGCTCGATGATGTTGCGCAGGTGCTGCTCTGACGCGAAGCGCACGCGGCTGCGTTCGAGGTGGCCGGAGCGCTCGATGTAGATCTGGTTGGGCCCGTTGACCATGATTTCGGTCACCTCGTCGTCGTCGAGGAACCGCTGCAGCGGGCCGAAGCCCAGCACATCGTCGATGACCTCCTGGCTGAGGCGGGTGCGCTCCTCGGTCGTGAGGGGCAGCTCCTCCGCCGCGACGATCGTCGCGAGCTCGCGCCGCACGAGTTCGTGCAACTGCTGCTGCGTGAGGGTCGTGTCGGTCAGGCGGGAGCCGAGGTTGGCGAAGAGCGCCTGCGTCGCGCGCGCCTTGAGCTTGCCGAGGGCCTCCCGTGGCGGCGGAAGCGCGCCAGTGCGCTCGGCCGTCGGCTGGGGAGCAGGCGCCTGCTCAGCCCTGCGCGCGGCGGCGAGACGATCGGCGAGGCTCATTGCAGGGCTCCCCGGCGCGTGCGGATGAGCTCGACGAGCTGGCGGAGCGGCTTCACGATCCGCCCCCGGCGAGCGGACTGCACGAGCGGCACACCCTCATTCGTCGAGAGCCGCACGGAACGATGCGCGGGAATGACGACATCGGCCGACCTGCCGAGCGTGCTCTCGGCATCCGCCACGACGAGGCCAGCGCGCGCGTCGGCATTGTTGATGACGAGGTGCTCGCGCTTGGCCCGCAGGCCGAGCTCCGTCAGCACGTCGAACTCCTTGCGGAGGCCCCGGATGCTCGGCACGTCGAGTCCGCAGACGTAGACGGTGTCGGTGGCCTGCTCCAGCGCGGCGAGGGTGTGCTCCGACAGCCCGGGCGCGGTGTCGACCACGACATAGCGGTACTCGTGCGCGAGCTGGCCGAGCAGGTGGGAGATGTGTTCCGCCGTGATGCCGCTCGCGCCCTCCGGGGTCTCGGGCGCACAGACCGCGAAGAGCCCGCTCTCGTGCTCGGCCAGGAAGGTCTTGAGCACCATCGTGTCGTTGCGCGCGGGGCCGAAGACGGCATCCTGCAGCCAGCGGTCGGGGGTGAGGCGCAGCGCGTTCGCGACGTCGCCGAACTCGATGTCGAGGTCGACGATCACGGTTGAGCGGGGTTCCGCCGTCGCGAGGCCGACCGCGAGGTTCGTCGCGATGGTCGTCTTGCCGCTGCCGCCCTTCGACGAGACGACGACGATGAGCTGCGATGCCGGCTCCTCCGCCGCGTGTGCCGAGCTCTCCTCGAGCAGGGCGGCGCTGAGCCGCTCGCGGGCAGAATCCCGAGCGCTCGCGATCGTCTCGGCCCACACGTCGGGCGCTTCGGCCGGGTCGAGGATGTCGCGGATGCCCGCGCGCATCGCCGCACGGAGGGTCGCCGCATCCGCCCCACTCACGAGCAGGAGCGCGGCACCCGGCCAGTGCGTCGCGATGCGGTCCGCGAGCACGAAGGAGCCCGCGACGGCGTCGGCGCCGAGGATGACGGTGTCGGGGTGCTTGCCCCGGATGGGCGCCGTGATGCGCGCGCCCCCGTCGGCCTCCGCCTCGGCGAGCGCCCAGGCCTCGAGCTCCGTCGCCTCATCGCCGAGCGCCTCCGAGACACGGGCGTGCAGCGCGGTGTCGTCGCTGATGACCAGGTAGTGCTTCACTGTGCCAGCCCCTCGCGCGTCAGTTCTCCCGAGACCGTGTCGTCGAGGTCCTCGGGCTGTTCCGTGAGCCAGACGCTGCCGTACTCGAGCGAGTAGACGATGCTGCGCGCCTGCTCCGCCGTGACGGCGAGCGTCACCGTCACGGTCTCGGTGACCTCGGCACCGTCATCCGACACGCCACCCTGCACCCGCAGCACCTGCACGCCGTCGAGCAGCAGTTGCGTCGAGGGCAGTCCATCCGCCGTCGCGATCGAGACGAACACGCCCACGAGGTCGCCCGCCTGCACCGTGCCACCCACCGCGCGCTGGGTCGGCAGCGAGAAACTCAGCTGCTGCGTGCCCTCCGGCACGGATGCGTCGCTTTCATCCGCTGCGACGAAGCGTGCGTCGAAGACCTGCTCCCCCGGCAGCAGGTCGGCGGATGCGACGCGGTCGCCGAGCGCCTCCACCGACGACACGGTGCCCTCAGCGACCGAGAGTGCCGGGAGCTGCTGCACCGCGACGCTCGTGCCGAGGTCCGCCGCGACCGTGCCCGCAGGCACGAACTCCGTCACCACCAGGACCGGGCGCAGCTCGACCCCTTCGAGGGCGCGCTGTTCCGCATTCGAGGCGTAGATGAAGACGAGGATCGCCCCCGCGACGGCGAGGAGGGCCGCGACGACGACGGCGATGACACGGTTCTTGAACATGTGCTGTGGTCAACCAATCAGTCTTGCGGAGCCGGGCACTGTCGTGCCGCCGGTAGATGTGACGATATCGGGGTGGTTGGGGTTCCACGGCAGGAACCTGCCGACGATGCGGGAGCTGTTGACCTGGGTCACCTCGAAGATGGCGAACTCGCTGACCCGGTAGCTGTTGAAGATCAGGATGCCACTCGGGTCGTCCCAGAGGGCGACGATGACGGGCGAGGAGGGCACGCTGCACGAGGAGAAGAGGCGGATGTCGGCGCGCACGCGCTCGCCCATCGTGATCCGCTCCTTGCCGCAACTGAACAGGCCGCCGATGTAGACGGCCTCCCTGGGCCACGCGATGACGTTCCCGTAGCAGACGGAGGAACTCGAGAGCCCGTAGGTGATCGGTTGCACCGTCAGCTCGGTGCGCTTCTGACAGCCCTCGAGCGCGATCGGGTAGACGTTGGCGCGAGAGACGGTTCCCGCGCTCGTGACCGAGGGGGTCCAGCTTGCCGTCGCCTCAGCCTCGAGGTCGGCACCGATGATCCCGAGCGTGTGCATGAGCGAGAAGCTGACGGAGCCCTCGGCGGTCACCGTGACCCGCCTCGACGTCGTGTCGAGCGTCGCGGATGCTGCGCTGGCCTCGTTCTGGGTGGCCAGCGCGAGGCCCGTGCCGTTCGCTCGGCACTGGGCCGTGTTGCCGGAACTGCAGTCGTTCGCGATCGCGAGCGCCGCGGCATCCGCCGCGACCTGCAACTGGCTGCGCTTGGCCTCCACGACGCCGTAGTCGACGACGAACCCGAGCATGCCCAGCATGAGCACGCTGAGGATCGCGACCATGACGGCCGTCGCACCCTGCTCGTCGCTCCGGAGGTTGAGCAGCACCCTCAGCCGACGGCGCGCCCATGCCGCCAGGGACCCCTCGCGGCGGCTCACGCGCCGCACCTCATGACGGCCTTGCCGCTGAGCTCGATACCCCCCGTGAACATCCCGCTGATCGAGTTCAGCCGGTAGTTCACGATCGTGACCGTCACGTTGGTGCCGGGCGCGCAGGTCGAGGGCGAGACCGCGACGTTCGCCGCAGTGAGCGTGGGCGAGAGCGACGGCGCCGCGGCGACCGCCGTCGACTTCACCTGGGCAAGCGGCGCACCCAGGGCCGCCGCCCGGGCGCCCTCGCGCGCGGACGCCGTCACCTGGATCTGCGCGTTGTAGATGAGCCCGAACTCGACGATCGCGAAGATCACCATCAGGAGCACGGGCACCACGAGCGCGAACTCGACCGCGACCGCGCCGCGCTCATCGCCTCGCATCCGTCGCATGCATTCCTCCCGGGGAATACGCGAACGACCCGGCCGACGCGGGCCGGGTCGTCGCATGACCGTGACTAGGGGGTGGGCTTGGTGCTTCCCACGCTGCCGGGGAGGATCCCCGTGAAGAAGGTGGACAGCTGGTCGCCGAAGGCCCAGAGCGCCGCGGCAACGACGACGACGATGACGCCGATCAGGATCGCGTACTCGACGGCGCTCGCGCCGCGCTCGTCGCGCCCGAGGCGGTCATTCACGAAGCTCTGCAGGGTGAGGAGGAACTTGGTCATGTGAGACTCCAATCGGTGATGCAACCCGGCCGACCCCCGACGGGCCCCGTTGGCTTTGCGTCCCCGAATCACTTCGGGTTTGCCTTGTGCTGTGCTCTGGGCCTGCAATCTCTGCAGTAGTCAAAGATTAGGCTGGGGCGCTTCCCTTCTGTAGGAAAAATGGGGTACAACTACACCGTGGTATACCCCGAATTCGGGGGCCAGTCGGCCAAAATGCCGACATCCGGGGGACATTTCACCACCAAAGCGGGGGCCATGGCGGCCTATATGCCGGAAGGCGCATCCTTCACCCGGCTGCCGAGTGCGGCGATCCCACTCCGCTCTCAGCCAGCGCTGCCATCCTGTGCGCCATGACCACCCCGGTCTTCACGGTCGGCCATTCAACCAGGAGCCTCGAAGAGTTCGTGGCACTCGTGCGCGCCCACGGGGTGACGCTCGTCGCAGACATCCGTACCGTGCCCAAGTCGCGCCGAAACCCGCAGTACTGGGAGGACTCGATGCGGGTGACGCTGCCGGAGCATGGCATCGGGTACACCCGAATCGCTGGCCTCGGCGGGCTGCGCAAGACCAGCGCGGACTCGCCGAACGATGCCTGGCGCAACCTCTCGTTCCGCGGCTACGCCGACTACATGCAGACCCCCGAGTTCGAAGCCGCCCTCGCGGAGCTCGTGGCCCTCACCGAGGAGCACACCGTCGCGATCATGTGTGCGGAGGCCGTGCCGTGGCGGTGCCACCGCTCGCTCGTCGGCGACGCACTTCTCGCCCGCGGCATCCGCGTCGCCGACATCATGACGCCCACCAACGCCCGCGAGGAGACCCTGACCTCCTTTGCAGTCGTCGACGGCACGACCGTGACCTACCCGGCCAGCGAACACTCAGGCGATGCGGGGACTGTGGAGCCATGACAGCCACCAGGGGAAAAGATCTCGCACGCCAGATCACGGTCGCAGTGAGTGCGCTCATAGCGCTCGTCGGCGGGTTCATCGGTTCCGGCGCCGCAGGAGGAACACAGATCGCGGATGCCGCTGACGGCGCCCTGCAAACCGACACAAGCACGATCGCCCCGGCAGGTCCGGCCTTCGCGATCTGGTCGGTCATCTACCTCGGGCTGGCGGCATACGCGGTCTGGCAGTTCCTGCCCGGCCAGCGCGACGCGGCGCGACAGCGAAGGCTCGGCTACCCCATCGCGGCGAGCATGCTGCTCAATGCGGCCTGGATCCTCAGCGTGCAGGCCGGCAGCGTCTTCCTCAGCGTCGTCGCGATCATCGCGCTCCTCGCGGTACTCGTGATCGCCTTCCTCATCGCGGCAGACACCGCATCCGATGGGCCAATCGACGCCGTCGTGACGGACGGCACGGTCGGTCTCTACCTCGGCTGGGTGAGCGTCGCGACGATCGTCAACATCGCGGCATGGCTCGCCGACCTCGGCTTCGACGGCGGGCCCCTCTCACCCGACACGTGGGGCGTCGTGCTCGCGCTCGCGGCCGGCGTGGTCGGCTGCGGTTACGCCCTGCGCTCGAACGGACGCGTGGGCCCCGCCCTCTCCCTCTGCTGGGGCCTCGCGTGGGTCGCGGTCGAACGCATCACGGGCGAGCCCGAGAGCATGCCCACGGCGATCGCCGCCATCGTCGCAGTCGTCGCCGTAGCTGCCGTGACCGCACTCACACGCGTGCGCTCCGTCGCGACCGCCGCCCGCCGCGAACCGATCAGCACCTAGGCTCGAACGACGCCCAAGAAACGAAACGAGGACAGCATGGCAACCATCGACCTGACGGCCGCAGACTTTGAGAAGACCGTCACGGAGCCCGGCATCACGCTGGTTGACTTCTGGGCCGACTGGTGCGGCCCCTGCAAGCAGTTCGCCCCCGTCTATGAGAGCGCGAGCGAGCAGCACGCGGATGTCACCTTCGCCAAGGTCGACACGGAGGCGGAGCAGGCGCTGGCGGGTGCCGCCAACATCACGTCGATCCCGACGCTCATGGCGTTCCGCGACGGCGTGCTCGTCTTCTCGCAGCCGGGCGCCCTCCCGGCCCCCGCACTCGAGGAGGTCATCACGGCCGTCAAGGGCCTCGACATGGAGCACGTCTGGGCGCAGATCCGCGCACAGCAGGAGGCCGAGGGCAACGCCTAACCTCTCCTAATTCAGGAGTTCAGGCCTGAGCTCCTGAATTAGGAAAGCGAACTCCTGAGTTGGGAGAGGGTCAGAGCTGGGCGCCGCTCACCGCGAAGGTGTCGCACGCGCCCGCGCCCTGCTCGTAGCCGGTCGTGAACCAGCGCTGGCGCTGCTCGCTTGAGCCGTGCGTCCAGTTGTGCGGCGTCACCTCGCCCTGCATCGTCTCCTGGATGTGGTCGTCCCCGATGACGGATGCCGCATCCAGCGCCTGTGCCACCTGCTCGCGCGTGAGCGGCTCGAGGAACGCGGTGCCGTACTCGTCCTGCGTCGCCGCAGCAGCTCCCGCCCACGCTCCCGCGTAGCAATCCGCCTGCAGTTCGAGGCGCACTGAATCGGATGTCGGCCCGGCGTCGCCGCGCTGGATCTGGCCCATGGTGCCGGTGACATTCTGGATGTGGTGTCCCCACTCGTGCGCGATGACATACATCTCCGCGAGCGGTCCACCCTCGGCTCCGAAGGTCGACTGCAGTTCGTTGTAGAACGACAGGTCAAGGTACACGGTCTCGTCGGCGGGGCAGTAGAAGGGGCCGACGGCACTCGTCGCGCCGCCGCATCCGGTGTTCGTCTGGGCTTCGAAGAAGACATAGCCCGGCGGGCGGTAGGAGGCGCCGAGCTCCCCCTCCCAGAAGGCCTCGATCGACTGGGCGGCGAAATCTGCGCGGCACTCGGTGCTCTCGTTGGCATCGGCACCCGTCTCGCAGTCCTCGACGACGCTCACGGGACCCGAGGAAGTCTGGCCCTGCCCGAGAAAGCCGCTCACGTCGACGCCGGTGAACTGGGCGATCAGGAAGACGGCAATCAGGCCCACGATGCCGCCGCCACCGGCGATCGCCGCGCCTCGCCCTCGTTTGCTGGCCCGAGGCCCTCCGCTTCGCGCGTTGTCATTGAAGGTCATGGGGCAGACGCTACCCCCGCAAGCGATTCCCACCCATTGAAATATCACCCCCGAAAGGGGGGGTACGGACCTGTCGGTGACCACGCTACTGTAAGCAAATCATTCACCTCCCCCTTTCCGGGGGGCACGTGGATGGGGGTCACCAGTTCCCGCTCGCGGCCCCGCACCCAGCACCATTCCTTCTCCCCCGAGGAGGAACGCAGTCCCAGGAGTCCGATGTCGGGCCGGTCGCCGGCCAGCACCATGACATCGGACCCTCAATCGTTGTTCCCGCAGCGATCGCCGCATGCCGGCTGCCCAGCTTGACCCGAACACCGCGTCGCTTCCCACGGCGACGCGAAACCCCGTCGCAGCCCCCGCTGCACCCGTACAGCGCCAGCGCACACCGCGCCGCGCTGCTGACAGTGCGTGCTCGCCGTCATTTCGTGCGGCATTGCACCGCTGTGCCCTGCGCCCCGTAGCGATCTGCGGCAACGACGTCCTGATCGTGGTACCCGCATGCCCGCGGGTGCCCCCCACCTGTGCTTCCCGTGCCTGCAGGAGGACTTCCCGATGACCCATTCAGGAGTGAGCCTCGGAACCTCGAGTCGACCGCTCTCTGCCCACCCACGCAACGCGCTGCGACTCGTCGAGCCCGTCACATCCGATGCGCCAGCTGCGGAATCAGGACCCGCGTGGGCGCGCCGCTACCGACAGCGTCTCCTCCTGAGCGACACGCTCATCATCTGCCTCGCGGTCAGCGGGCCCTTCATCGCCTGGAGCACCCAGTCATCGTGGAGTCCCGCCGAGATCGCGGCGCACTGGTTGATCGCGGCTGGCATCGCGCTGCTGTGGTTCACGGTGCTCAGCATCTTCCGCACGCGGGATTGCCGCATCCTGAGCGTCGGGGTCACCGAATACAAGCGGGTCGTGAGCGCGAGCACCCTCGTGATCGGCCTGCTCGCGATCGCATTCGTCGTCGCGGGTGTCGGCCCCATCGCCCCTCCATTCCTCGTCGCCTTCCCCCTCGGCCTCGTCGCGCTCGTACTCGGTCGCTGGTCGTGGCGAAGGTGGCTCATCAGTCGCGGGCGTGAAGGCCACTGCCTCTCTAGGGTCCTCGTGGTCGGAAACCGGAGCGATGTCACCTATGTCGCGAAGCAGATCGAGCGGGCCTCGACGGCTGCATACGCGGTCGTTGGTGCCGTGGTCGACGCCGCGGGGTCTGAACCTCTTGCCGCACAGCTTGCCGGGCTCCCCACGAGCACCGACCTCGACTCCGTGGCGGCCACGGCGGCCGAACTGGGCGCCGACTCGGTCGTGGTCGCCGGGCCGCCGCCCGGTCGGCCCGACTTCATCCGTGACCTCTCCTGGCAGCTGGAGGGCACCGCCACCGACCTGGTGCTCGCAACGAGCCTCGCGAATGTCGCGGGCCCCCGCATCCACCTGCGCCCCATGGAGGGGCTGCCCCTCATCCACGTGGAGATCCCGCAGTTCGAGGGCGGCCGCCATGTGCTCAAGCGGGCCTTCGATGTCGCGGTCTCGGGCGTCGCGCTCCTCGTGCTCGCGCCCGTCTTCGCCGTCATCGCCCTCGCGGTGCGACTCGACAGCCCAGGGCCGGCCCTCTTCTCGCAGGAGCGCGTGGGCCGCGACGGCCGCCGGTTCACGATGTGGAAGTTCCGCACGATGGTGACGAGCGCGAGCGATGACCTCACGGGCCTCCTCGACCACAACGAGGGCAAGGGCGTGCTCTTCAAGATGCGCAACGATCCGCGCGTGACGCGGGTGGGACGGATGCTGCGGCGCCACTCCCTCGACGAGCTCCCCCAGCTCTGGAACATCCTCGTCGGCGACATGAGCGTCGTCGGCCCCCGCCCGCCCCTGCCGCGCGAGGTCGAGAACTACGAGGACCACGTGCACCGGCGGCTCTACATCCGCCCCGGCCTCACGGGTATGTGGCAGATCAACGGCCGCTCCGACCTCAGCTGGGAGGAGAGCGTCAAGCTCGACCTCTACTACGTCGAGAACTGGTCGCTCGTCGGCGACATCGTCATCATGTGGCGCACCCTCCGACAGGTGAGCCACCCGGTCGGGGCCTACTGATGAACGCGCCGCACATCTCCCCGCCCCGGCTCTCGTTCGCGATGATCGGCACCCGAGGCGTGCCCGCCGCGTACGGCGGCTTCGAGACAGCGGTTGAGGAGATCGGCGCACGACTCGTCGAGGCCGGCCACGAGGTCACGGTCTACTGCAGGAACGCGGATGCCTCGCTCCGGCGCCACCGCGGCATGCAGCTGGTGCACCTGCCCGCCGTCAAGGTCAAGGTGGGCGAGACGCTCAGCCACACCGCGCTCTCGGTCGCCCACGCGACCTTCCGGCGTCGGCCGGATGTCGCGTTCGTCTTCAATGCCGCGAACGCCCCCTTCGTTCCCTGGCTCCGCGCGCTCGGCGTCCCCACCGCCGTGCACGTCGACGGGCTGGAGTGGAAGCGCGCCAAGTGGAACGGCCTCGGCCGGCGCTACTACCGGCTGGTCGAGCGGCTCGCGGTCGATTGGGCCGACGCCTTGATCGCGGATGCCCGTGGCATCTCCGACTACTACGCCGCGAACTTCGCTGCCCCGACCGAGCTGCTCACCTATGGGGCCGCGGTGCAGGACGATGCCGGGCACGATCGCATCCGCCCCCTCGGCCTCGAACCCAAGCGCTATCACCTCGTCGTGGCCCGCTTCGAGCCCGAGAACCACGTCGACGTCATCGTCGATGCCTACCACCGGAGTTCGGCGGAACTGCCGCTCGTGGTCGTGGGCAGCGCCCCGTATGCGGCGGCCTACACGCAGAAGATTCGCCAGGTCGCGGAGTCGGATGCTCGCATCCGGCTGCTCGGCGGCGTCTACGACCAGTTGCAGCTCGACGAGCTGTACGCAAACGCCCTCGCCTATGTCCATGGACATTCGGTCGGGGGTACCAACCCGTCGCTGTTGCGCGCCATGGGAGGTGGGACTTCCGTGCTCGCGTACGACATCGATTTCAATCGGGAGGTGCTCGGTGAGGAGGCTGCCTACTTCGGTTCAGCCTCAGCACTGTCGCGCCATTTCGATGACGTTGAGAGTGAGCCCGAACGCCATGTGGCGCTCGGGCGGCGCCTTCAGCGACGGGCCCAACGTCTCTACAACTGGGACGCCGTGAGTCGTGGCTACGAGGAACTGGGGCTCCGCCTCGCCTCGGGCTACACGATTCGCGCCTCTTCTCCCCTCCGTGCACCGCGTCCCTCCCATTCGATCCCGAGGTTGCCATGATCACCATGCCCCGCTCCTCCGCCGCCAGGTCTCGCGTCGTTGCGATGGCCCTCGCCTTCGTGCTCGCGGCGGGCGTGCTGGTGCAGGCGAGTCCGGCCGTCGCAGACTCGGCGCCGGCGGATCCCGCGGTCTCGCCGACGGTCACGGCCGACGGCTTGCCGACGACCCAGATCAACGGGGTCGCCTGGTCGCAGGTCATCGTCGGCAACACCGTCTATGTGGGCGGCGACTTCACGGCGGCACGGCCAGCCGGGGCGGCCCCCGGCACCAACGAGGTGCCACGCACGCACCTGCTCGCCTACAACCTGACGACGGGCGCGCTCATCAGCGGCTTCAACCCGACGCTCAACGGCCAGGTGCTTGCGCTGACGGCAGCGCCGGATGGTTCGCGCATCTACGCGGTCGGCGACTTCACGAATGTGAACGGCACGGGTCTCTCCCGGGCGGCCGCCTTCGACACCGCGACAGGCGCACTCATCACGTCCTGGCGGCCCATCCTCGGCAGCCAGGGTCGAGCCGTCCACGCGACTGCTTCCACCGTCTATCTGGGCGGCAACTTCACGACCGTCAATGGCGTGGCCCGCAACCGCATCGCGGCCGTGAGCGCGGCCGACGGCTCCACGCTTGCCTTCAACCCCAATGCCGAGAGCGCCGTCAATGCGATCACGCTCACGAAGGACGGTTCGAAGGTCGTCGTCGGCGGCAAGTTCGCCGCGCTCGGGGGCACCGCCATCCGCGGGCTTGCGGCCGTGCATCCGGTCACGGGCGCTGTGCTGCCGTGGGCCATCAACAACACGATCTACGCCTCCGGCTCCAACGCCGCCTTCACGAGCCTCTATGCGACGGATGATGCGGTGTACGGCACCGCGTGGGCGTGGGGTCGCAACGACGGCAACCTTGAGGGCAGTTTCTCGGCGAACCCAGCGACGGGCGAGATCATCTGGCTCAATGATTGCCACGGCGACACGCACTCGGTCTACCCAGTGGGCGATGTCGTCTACTCGGTGGGCCACGCGCACTACTGCGGCAATATCGGCGGCTTCCCGCAGACGGAGCCCTGGACGTTCTACCGCGCCATCGCCACCACGAAGGCCGCGACGGGCACCATCACCCGCGACCCGCACGGCTACTTCAACTTCGAGGGGCACCCGCGCCCGAGCCTCCTGCACTGGTACCCGACGATCAACGCGGGTTCCTTCACAGGGCAGAACCAGGGGCCGTGGCACATCACGGGCAACGGCAACTACATCGTGCAGGGCGGCGAGTTCACGGTCGTCAACGGTGTCGCCCAGCAGGGCCTCGTGCGCTTCGCGACCGCCGATATCGCCCCCAACGACGTCGGCCCGCAGTCCAATGTGGGGCTCACTCCCAACGTGATCTCGTTCAAGGCCGGCGAGGTGAGGGTCTCGTGGCAGGCGACCCACGACCGTGACAACGAGAACATCCGCTACGAGGTGACACGCGACGGCGCCGTCGTGCACACCGTCACGCAGCCCTCCAACGAGTGGACCAGGCCGATCATGACCTTCACCGACACGGGGCTCACCCCCGGTGCGCGACACCTGTATCGGGTGCACTCCTACGACGCCTTCGAGAACTGGGCGAGCAGGGCCGCCATCTGGGTGGATGTCGCCACGGAGAATGCCGGCAACGACTACACGCAGGCTGTGCTGACAGATGCACCACTCTCCTACTGGCCGCTCGACGAGGACTCGGGCACGACCGCATACGACCACGCCGGGGCACAGGACCTGACCCTGGCGGCGGGAGCTGCGAGGGGTGCGGACGGCATCATCAGCGAGAGTGCCGCGATCGACCTGAGCGGCACCTCGAATGGCTTCGGCAGCACGCAGTCCGCCGCGCCCGCACCGTCGGCCTTCACCCTCGAGGCATGGGTCAAGACGACCTCCAACCGGGGCGGCAAGATCATCGGCTTCGGTGACCGCACGACCGGCAACTCGGGCTCCTATGACCGGCACGTCTACATGGACAACTCCGGCCGCGTCTGGTTCGGCGTGCACCCGGGCGGCGTCCGCACGGTCAACTCGAGCCAGTCGTTCAACGACGGGCAGTGGCACCACATCACGGCGTCCCTCGGCGCCAACGGCATGCGCCTGCACGTCGACGGGATGCTCGTCGCCACTCGTGACGATGTCACGAGCGGGCAGGAGTTCAATGGCGTGTGGCGGGTCGGCGGCGACAACCTGAGTG
Organism: Salinibacterium sp.; assembly: GCA_015234465.1. Classification (GTDB taxonomy): domain Bacteria; phylum Actinomycetota; class Actinomycetes; order Actinomycetales; family Microbacteriaceae; genus Homoserinimonas. The sequence goes on from JADGNA010000011.1 coordinate 143,289, forward strand.
GCTGGCCCTCGCGCCCCTCGAGCGACTACCTCAACGGCGACATCGACGAGGTTGCGGTCTACCCGACCGTGCTCTCCCGGCAGCAGGTCGTGAGCCACTTCGTCGCGGCGGGCAACACCTCTCCCCTGCCTCCCGCCCCGGCCGACGCCTACGGCCAGTCGGTCTACAACGACGACCCCACGCTCTACTGGCGTCTCGCCGATGACACGGCCACGACGGCCGCCGACTCGGGCATGCAGAACACGCCCGGTACCTATTCGGGCACCGCGACGCTCGGCCAGCCCGGCGCGCTCGACGACGGTGACGACGAGGCGGTGGGCTTCACGGGCAATACCGTGATCGGCAGCAACAAGGCGTTCGCCAACCCGCGCACCTACTCCCTCGAGGCGTGGTTCCAGACCTCGAGCGAAACGGGCGGCAAGATCATCGGCTTCGGTGACCAGCGCAACGGCCTGTCGAGCAACTACGACCGCCACCTCTATATGCAGGATGACGGCCTCCTGGTCTTCGGCACGTGGACGGGATCCGCCAACACCATCACGACGTCGAGCTCCTACAACGACGGCGCGTGGCACTACGCGGTCGCAACGCAGTCGAGTGCGGGCATGCAGCTGTACGTCGACGGCGTGCTCGTGGGCTCGCATCCGCAGACCCAGGCGCAGGACTACACGGGCCACTGGAAGATCGGAGGCGACAACACCTGGGGTTCGTCGAGCCCCTACTTCACGGGCCTCATCGATGAGGTCGCCGTCTACTCGACGGCCCTCGATGGCTCGACGGTCGCTGCCCGTTACGCGCTTGGCACGACGGGGGCACCGCCCAACGCCGCACCTGCGGCCGCCTTCACCGAGACCGTGTCGAACCTCGACCTGAGCGTCGATGCCTCGGCGTCCTCCGACAGCGACGGCACGATCGCCGGATACGCGTGGGACTTCGGTGACGGCAACACCGCCACGGGCGTAACCGCTTCGCACAGTTACGCCGAGGCGGGCAGCTACACCGTGACCCTCACGGTGACCGACAACGGCGGCGCGAGCGACTCGACGAGCGTGACGGTCGAGGCGACCGAACCGCCGGAGCCGCCCGTCGGCATCGCGGCCGACAGCTTCACGCGCACCTCGTCCTCCGGATGGGGCACCGCCGACCTGGGCGGAGACTGGAGCCTGGTCGGCGCCGCATCGCGCTACACGGTCTCGGGCAGCGCCGGACTGATGACGGTGGCCGCGGGCCAGACGCTCCGGGTGTCCCTCCCGGGCGCCACCTCGGATGACGTCGACCTCCGGCTGCGCTTCTCGACCGACAAGGCGCTCACGGGCGGCGGCGAGTACCTCTCGGCGATCGGCCGACAGGTGGGCTCACTCGACTACCGCGCACGCGTGCGGCTGCTCGCAAGCGGTGATGTCCTGCTGCAGCTCACCCAGGGCGGCACGACCCTGCAGTCGCTCACCGTCCCCGGCCTGAGCCACACGGCGGATGCCGCATACAACCTGCGCCTGCAGGTGACGGGCACCTCTCCCACGACGATCCAGGCGAAGCTCTGGCCGGCATCCGCAGCCGAACCGGCCGCATGGCAGGCGAGCGTGACGAGCTCGACGGCCGGCCTGCAGACGGCGGGCAACATCGCGCTCGAGAGCTTCATCTCGGGTTCCGCGACCAACGGTCCGATCACGACCCGCTTCGATGACCTGCTCGTGACCCCGACGTCGGCACCGCCGCCTCCCGGCAATGTGGCGCCCGTCGCGGCCTTCACCGCGAGCACGAGCGACCTCGCCGCCTCGTTCGACGGCAGTGGTTCGAGCGACAGTGACGGCGCGATCTCCGCCTGGGCGTGGAACTTCGGGGACGGCACGACCGCCTCCGGTGTCACGGCGTCGCGCACCTACGCCGCCGCGGGCACCTACAACGTGACCCTCACGGTGACCGACGACGAGGGAGCGATCACCTCAATCACGCAGCCGGTCACGGTCTCGGCACCTCCCCCCACGGGGGCGGATGTCGCGGCCGACGCGTTCGAGCGCACGTCACCGGGGGCGTGGGGTTCCGCCGACCTCGGCGGCGCATGGGCGCTCATCGGCCCGGCGTCGAACTACTCGGTCGAGGCCGGTACCGGTGTCATGTCGACACCGGCCGGCAGCACGCGGCGCGCATCCCTCGCGAGCGTGAGCGCGGCGGACGTGGATGTGCGGGTCGCTCTCAGCCTCGACACTCCCCCGACCGGCGGCGGCGCCTACGTCTCCGTCATCGGCCGGCAGTTCGAGGCGGGCGACTACCGCGCGAGGATTCGTCTCCTCGCGACCGGTCAGATCATGCTGCAGGTGACGGAGGGCGGCACCGTGCTCCAGTCGGTGACCCTGCCCGACGTCACGTACACGGCCGGAGAGCGGCTGCAGGTGCACCTGCAGGTCTTCGGCAGCTCGCCGACGACCATCCGCGCCTCCGTGTGGAAGGACGGAGCCGCTGAACCGAGCGGCTGGCAGGTCAGCGCAACGAGTGCAACGGCAGCGCTGCAGTCGGCAGGCGCCGTCGCGCTCGAGACCTACATGGCCGGTTCGACGACCAACGGCCCGTCCATCACCCGCTTCGACGACCTCGTGGTGGGAACGGCGCCATGACCCGCCTGGCGCCCGGCGCGACGGCCCTGCGGGCGGGCACGGTGCTCGTCGCACATCCGAGCGCGGAGCTCTACGGCTCCGACCGCATGCTGCTCGAGAGCGTGCGGGGCCTCCTCGACTCGGGTGCGCGCGTCGCTGTCGCGCTTCCGTGCGATGGCCCGCTCTCGCCCGCACTTCGCGACCTGGGGGCGGATGTCACGATCTGCCGCAGCCCCGTGCTGCGAAAGAGCGCCCTCACCCCGAGGGGTTTCGCGGCGTTCCTCGCGGCGACGGTTGGCGGACTCGCGGATGGCTGGCGGCTGATCACCCGGGTACGACCCAACCGCATCTATGTCAGCACGCTGACGGTGCCGCTGTGGATCGCGCTCGCGAAGGTTCGTCGCATCGGGGTGCTGTGCCACGTGCACGAGGGCGAGGCATCCGCATCCGCCGCCGTGCGTGCCGCGATCGCGGCCCCGCTGCTGTTCGCCGACGAGGTCGTGGCCAACAGCCGCTTCAGCGTGGGCGTAATCGCGGGGTCATTCCCCTCGCTGGGCCGCAGGGCGAGCGTCATCTACAACGGCGTGCCCGGGCCGGACTCGCGGCAACAGGCGCGGCAGGCTCTCGACACGCCCCTCCGCATCGCCTATGTCGGTCGACTCTCACCGCGCAAGGGCGTCGATGTCGCCGTCGAGGCGCTGTCGATCCTGCACCGGCACGGTGTGCCGGCGCGGCTGGACCTCATGGGCACCGTCTTCACCGGGTACGAGTGGTACGAGAAGGAGTTGCGCGACGAGGTGCGCCTGCTCGGGCTCGAACCATGGGTGCGTTTCCACGGATTCGTGCCGTCCGTGTGGCAGCACGTGGAGAGTTCGGATGTCGTCGTGGTGCCATCGCGAGCAGACGAGCCCTTCGGCAACACGGCCGTCGAGGCGATCCTGTGCGGCCGGCCCGTCATCGCGAGCGCGACGAGTGGCCTCCTGGAGGCGACCGCCGGTTACCGGGCCTCGCGCACGGTTCCGGCGGGAGACGCCGAGGCCCTCGCCGACTGCCTCATCGAGATGGCCTCGAACTGGCACTACATGCGCTCTGCGGCATGGAAGGATGTCGCCCTCGCCGAGGAACGGCATTCGCCCGCCACATACCGCCGCAGGGTCGTGGATGCCGTGCTGTCACTCCGCCCGCGCGCCTGGGCTGCCGACCGCAGCCAGGAGCCAGTGCTGGCGGGAGGACGGCCATGACCACTGCCCTCCGCGTCGCGATCGCCGTGCTCACCTACCGGCGGAATGACGACCTCACGGCCCTGCTTCCGCTCCTCCTCGAGCAAGCAGATGCGTCACGGGAAGGGGTGCGTATCCTGGTCGTCGACAACGATCCGGATGCCGGCGCTGCCTCGGCCGTGCGCGCATATGCCGAGCGCGGCATCGAGTACCTGCACGAGCCTGTCCCAGGCATCTCGGCCGCACGCAACCGCGCGCTCGACGCCGCGCAGGGCGATGATGTGCTCGTCTACATCGACGACGACGAGCGACCGACTGCGGGATGGCTCGAGAGCCTGCTGCGGGTGTACCGCACGCACCGGCCCGCTGGCGTCGTCGGTCCCGTCATCTCGCGATACGCGCATGAGCCGGAGGAGTTCATCAACGCGGGGCAGTTCTTCGAACGACGCCGCCTTCCCACGGGAACGGCCGTGACGGTCGCGGCGACCAACAACCTGCTGCTCGACGTGCGGGCGGTCGGTGCACTCCGCTTCGACCCCGACTTCGGCATCTCGGGCGGTTCAGACACGCTCTTCACCCGTCAGCTCGTGCACACCGGCGGCCGGCTGCTGTGGTGTGACGAGGCGATCGTCCACGACGTCGTGCCGCCCACACGTCTCAGTCGCGACTGGGTGCTGGGACGCGCGTTCCGCAGCGGCAACTCCTGGAGCCGCACGAGCATCCGTCTCGCGCGAACACCGCTCGAGCGCACCACGACGCGCCTGCGTCTCACGGCGGAGGGGCTCGCTCGACTCGCCTCGGGCGGATCGCTGCGCGTGATGGGAGAGGTGACGCGCGCGCAGCACCTGCAGGCGCGGGGCCTGCGCAGGCTCAAGCGTGGCAGCGGGATGCTCTCGGGAGCCTGGGGCCACGTCTACTCCGAGTATCGCCGCTCATGACGCAACTGGGACAGGGCACTGCGGTAGGCGCCGAGGTGTGCGGCACCCAGCGTGGCCCAGTCACGCCGGGAGAGATCCGGGGTGCCGGCCGGCACTCCCTCGGCAAGCGCAGCCCGCAGCACCTCCGCCGTGAGCTCACCCGTGTAGCGGCGAACCCACGCCTCGCCGACCTCGGCGGCGAGTGCCGCGGTCGGTCCGTTCTCGGGGACGAGCACGGGTCGGCCGAAGGAGAGCGCCAGCAGGAGCGCACCCGAGTTGTGCAGGTCGCGGTAGGGCAGCGCCACGAGCGACGCCTCTCCCATCTCCCGGACGAGTCGCTCGTCGTCGGCGTAGCCGAACGAGAGGGTGACGCGGTCGTCGCCACTCGCAGCGTCGCGGAGTTCCTCCGCGAGACGGGCAGGATCGGGTCGCCCGACGACATGGAGGCTCGACGTCGCATCCTCCATGCCGGTGAAGGCATGCACGAGGGCGGGCACGTTCTTGTAGGCGCGGATGAGCCCGAAACAGAGCACGCGCCGCGGCACGGGACTCGGCACGCTGTGCCGGGCGTACCAGTCGACGTAGTGGCCGTGCGGGATGACCTCGCGCGCTGCGCCATCGGGAACCGGCGTCGAGTCGTTCAGCAGCAGCCAGCGGGTCGTGGCGCGGTCGAGCAGGCCCAGCACCGCATCGATGAGCACTCCGCGGTGGTCGTGCGGGGCGATGTTGTGGGCGGTGCGCACGAGTGCACGCCGCGTCAGACGCATCCGCAGCACGAGCACCGTGCACAGGGCGGCGCCGACGATCGTGCGTGCCCGGCTCTCACGCAGGAAGAGCAGCTCGGGCCAGTGCACGTGCAGCACGTCCCAGCGGCCGAAGAGCGCGCGGCGCCACGAGAACAACTGCACCTCGGCCTCCCCCTCGAGCGAGCGTACGAGCTGCACGAGGTAGGGGTTGGTCGTGTCGCGCAGCGCCTTGATCGACTGCAGCACGACGAGCCTGTCGCGGCTGTGGCCTGCCCGTGTCATGGCGCCCCTTCCTATCGTGGTGGCCGGAGCATCCCTCGCGATCCGCGTGAAGTGGCCCCACACTACAGGGGGGCGGTGTCGGCATGAACGCACGCACCGGCGAACGGATGCTGCGCCCCGGCATCATCGCCTACAACGGTTACGACTCGGGGCTCGGCAACCGGGTGCGCGTCGTGCTCGGCGCGCAGAGCCTTGCTGAGCTCGAGGGACGCGCCTTCGCCTACGTCTGGCCCACGGGCCGGCTCTTCGGACCGAGCTTCTCGCAGCTGTGGGACTTCCGGGCCCCCGTCGTGTCCCGTGCGGTCTCGCGTGCGCTTGCCAAGGTGTTTCCCTACGTCGACGAGAAGCTCGACTGGCTGGACGACGCAAAGCGTCGCGAGTGGCTCTGGCAGATCCGCACGGGCAGCCCGCTCCAGTTGCCGCCCGAGGCCAGTCCGTGGCAGGAGCGATTCCGCGGGCTCCGGCCTGCCGCGCCGATCGCGGAGCGCGTCGAGCGGCTCTTCGACGAGCGCCTGCGGGGCCGGCACTACGTGGGCGTCATGATCCGCGCGCACCAGGTGTCGCATGCCAAGACGCTCCAGGCCTCGCCGGTCGAGTGGTTCCTGGGCCGTATGCAGGAGATCCGCTCGGCGGACCCCGAGGTGACCTTCTACCTCTCCTGCGACCGGCCGGATGTGCAGGCGCACGTCATGCAGACGATCCCCGGATGCGTCGCCCAGAGCGACAAGGGACCCTACAACTCCGTCGAGGGGGTCATGTCGTCGATCGTGGACCTGTACCTGCTCGCGGCATCCGGATACCTCATCGGCCCGCACTTCTCGAGCTTCGTGCGCCTCGCGGAACACCTCGCGGCTGACCGCCTGACCTTTGAGACGGCGGTCGATGGACTCTCGGGCCCCATCGACCATCGCGCCCCGGGACTGGCGACCGACCCCCTGCGGCCCGCGTTGCGCCACCCCGAACGGAGCCTGAGGTGAGCGGCGCGTTCGGGCTCATCGACCCCCTGCTGCGGCTCGCGCTGCTCGGGGGCCTGGGCGCGCTCGCCTTCCTCGCGGTGCGCCGCTACCCGAATGCGGGCTTCAGCCTGTGGGTCGCGATCGTGTGCCTCGTGCCCTACTGGTTCGGCATCCGTCTCGGCATCGATTGGTCGATCTCGGCCCTCTTCACCGTCTTGCTCGTGACGGCGCTGCTCCCTCTCCGCCGTCCCCGCCTGAGCCTCGCCGACGCCGTCGTCGGGGTCATCGTCGCCTGCTACTTCGCGGCCTCGCTGCTCGGCGAGGCGTCGCTCACGAGCGGCGTCGTGCTCCTCGGCCACTGGGGTCTCGGCTACCTGCTGGGCCGCGTCGTGGCATCCCGCATCGCGGTGCCTCGGATCTACCTCGTCATGGCGCTCGCCTTCACGGGGGTCTCACTGCTCGCCCTCCTCGAGTTCGCGACTGCCACCAACCCCTTCGTCGGCTTCTCAGCCCCCGGCGCCCTCTATGACACGTGGGGCACGCTCCAGGAGCGGGGCGGGGTGCTGAGGGTCGAGGGCGCGTTCGGGCATTCGATCGCGCTCGGCACGAGTCTCGCGCTCGCCGTGCCACTCGTGCTGGCCGCCCCGCTGCGACCCTGGATCCGAGCGGTGATGCTCGTGCTCGTGCTGACCGCCACGGTCCTGACCCTCAGCCGCACCGCCATGGCGTGTGCCGCGATCGCCCTCGTGCTCACGCTCGTGTTCGCCCGGGATGTCGTGAGCCGGCGCTTCGCCGCCATCGTAGCGGTCGCGGGCGCCGTCGTCGCAGCGGCGCTGGCGCCCTTCGTCGATCGCGTGTTCGAGCTCGCGGGCTCGGAGGCCGAAGGAAGCGCCGACTACCGGGGTGACCTGATCGCCCTCGTCTCAGAGATGCAGGTGCTCGGGCAGTCACCGGCCTTCCACCGCTCCCCCGACGGCACCGCGTGGTTCGGCGAGTTCACCTCGATCGACAGCGCGCTCATCCTGCTCGGGCTCCGCTACGGGGTGCTTCCCCTCGGCCTCGCGACCGCACTGATCGTCGCGGGCATCGTGCTCGTGGCGAGCGGGAGGGCCACCCCGGCCACGATCGCGGTCGTGGCCCAGGTGCCCGCCTTCGCGACCACGGCGCTCATCACCCAGTACGCGATCCTCACCTGGTTCATGGTCGGCCTCGCTGTCGCGACGCAACTGGCCGCACGCCCGCACGCACGGGCGCCCGATACGCATGCCCCGCTCCACCTCCCCTCCCCCAGCGAGTCGGTCCCACCCCGCTCGCACCGACCGATCCCGGCCGTTGACGCGAAGAAAGGCACCTCCCGATGATCACTGCAACACAGGTCCGCCGTCACTGGTGGATCCCAGCCGGAGCCGCAGCGCTCGGCGCTGCCGCCGCCCTCGCCCTGTCGATGACGGCCACACCGAGCTACACCGCCCAGTCGAGCCTCCTCTTCGGTCTCGGTTACAGCGGCAGCGCCACCGACGCCAACCAGGGCGCGGCCTACACGCTCACGCAGGTGCCGACCTTCGCCGAGCTAGCGACATCCGAGACCATCCTCGACCCCGTGCGCCGGGAGCTCGGGCTCGACGACTCGGTTGCCCGCCTCGCTGGGCGCCTCGAGGTGAGCACACCACCCGGCACCTCGGTGCTGCGGATCTCGGCGACGCACCCCTCGGCCGGCGAGGCTGCCGCCATCGCCAATGCGATCGCGGCCGAGGTGCGCGAGTACGTGACCGCCACGGCGCCCGTCGACGACGAGTTGGGGCCCCTCTACTCGGTGTCGACGATCGACTCGGCGGATGCCCCGAGCCGGCCGAGTTCACCCAACACGGCCCTCAACATCGCGGCGGGGGGCTTGGCCGGGCTCCTCGCGGGGATCGTGCTGGCGTTCTGGCGCAACAGCACTGACACGCGCATCCGCACGCGGTCCGACCTCAGTTCGATCGCGCCCGTTCCCGTGATCGGCGCGGTGCGGAACGGTCACGGCGACGTGCCGTCGCCCGATTCCCTTGCCAGGCTCGCCGCGCGACTGCGCCATGCCCTCGACGCTGACGCACCCAGCAGCCGTGCTACCGAGGGGCCCGAGGGCGGCAGCGTCGTGCTCCTCACCTCCGCAACGTCCCGCGGTGGCACGAGTGCTCTGGCCCGTGGGCTCGCGGAGGCGCTCGGCGGCCGTGTCGTGGGGCTGCCGGATGCCGCTGGCAGCGAGATCGCGAGCGGCGAGACGCACGGCCTGCGGCATGCCATCGACGAGTCTCGCACCTCGGGCAGCATTGTGCTGGTCGACACCCCTCCCGTCGCGAGCGACGCGGCGGCGCTGACTCTTGCGACGGCCTCGGACCCCGCGGCGGACGCCGTCGTGCTCGTGGTCGACGCGCGCCACGCGAAGGGGAGGCACGTGCTCGCGGCGCTGGACGAGCTCAACGGCGTGGGGGCATCCGTGCTGGGCGTCGTGCTCAACCGCGCCCAGGCGGCTGACGCACCCGGCAGCACCCATCGCGACCACACGCCGAAGCACGATGCAACGGCGGCGCGAGACTCACTCGCCGAGCCCCGGGACGAGGCGGATGCCGACACCGGGGCGGGCACCCCTGAGCGACGCCCCGCCGGAGTCTTCGGCTACTTCGCGAAGACGAAGGGCGGGGAGGCGGGCGTGTGACTCACCTCGATCGTGATCGACCCCTGCTCCTCGCTCGGCACCCTGAAGACGTAGCTTCCGCTGCGTGATTCGCCCGGTGCCAGCTCGCCGTTGAACTCCTTGACGGAAGGATCGTAGAAGATGGGTGAACCCGGTGTCGCCTCGGCCCCGTACGCAAGGTTGACGACGACCGCGCTGAGTGACTGCGCCGCGTCCGCCGTGTTGGTGAGGGTCACGTCGACGCGCACGGCGTCGCCGCCCACCTCGCCCACGCCCCCGCCCGCCGCGGTGAAGGATGTGACAGCCGTGACGACGGCCGTGACCCCGTCATCCGCTGTCGCCTCCTCCCCGATGGGCACGGGTGCGTCTGCCGGCGGAGCGTCGTCGGCCGGCGCGGAGGGTGAGGCCGTGGCATCCGTGCTCGGGGCCGGAGACGGAGTCGCGCTCGCGGATGCTCCGGGCGCCGGGGTCGACGGGGCGGTGTCGTTCGTGACCGTCAGCGCGATGACCGCGACGATGATGGCGGCGACGATCACGCCACCGGCGACGAACCACCAGCTCTTCGCGTTCATGCGCGCTCTCCTTGTCTCAGTCGTTCACGACGGTGGGGCTGGGGGCACCCAGCGACTTCATCTCGCGGAACCACTTGGCGGATGCTGCCAGCAGGAACAGCGTCGTCGCGGCAACGATCAGGGTGTAGATCGTGACGAAGAGCGGCACGATGCCGAGCACGAGGAACGAGAGGCACAACACCCCGTAGTCCATGGGCAGCACGAGAACGGCGCGCACCCACGACGGGCTGCCTGGGGCGTCGCTCGCGAGGGAGGCGGTGCCGCGCTGTCGGCGCAGCTGCTCGGTCAGGATCATGCCGAAGAAGAGCACGGCCGAGACCGCGGCCGAGGCGAGGGGCACGAGCAGCCACAACTCGTCGACGACATCGAAGCGGGAGAACCCGATCGCGAGGGCGAGCGGCATCGCCGAGACCTTGAGGGCATCGACCATGTGGTCGAGCCATTCGCCAGCGGGGCTGCTCGACCCGCGCAGACGGGCGACCTGGCCATCGGCCGAGTCGAAGGCGTAGCCGAGCAGCAGCAGCACCGCGACGGCGATGCCGAGCGGGATGCTCGGCGGCACGAGCGCGAGCAGGGCCACCGCCGTGAAGGTGAAGACGGCGCTGATTCCGGTCACGGCGTTGGGCGTCAGGCCCAGCTGGTAGGCGCCCGCCGCGAGGTAGCGGCCGAGCCGACGGTTGACGAAGCGGGAGTAGGCGGGCGCGCTGCGGGCCGCAGGCTTCTGGGCAGCGCGCAGTCGGGCGAGGGTGTCGCGGTAGGTTTCTCGGCTGCTCATGGCGGCGGGGTTCCCTCCAGTGGCTGCATCCCTGGGTCGCGGCGGCGGTCCGCGAGAAGTTTTCACAGTGTGCTGCATCGCGCCCTGCACCACAAGATGCACCCGACCGCGACGGGCAGGTGGTGACGGATGCGCGTGCTCGTGCTCTGGGCCGATGACCGGTCCCCCAACCTCGGCGTGAGGGCGCTCGGCGCTGGCACGGCGGCGCTCGTGCGACGGGTGTGGCCGCACGCCGAGGTGACCTTCCAGAACTTCGGCCACCGCATCCCGCAACTGCCCATCGGCTCGATGCGCTCGCTGGCTCGCGAGCACGTGACGCGTCGCCGTGGCATGGCCGACTGGCTCTCGGGTTTCGACCTCGTGATCGACACGCGCTCGGGCGACAGCTTCTCCGACAGCTACGGGCTCCGCCGGATGGCGATCATGTCGGCGGTCGCGGAGGGCGCCTCTCGCGCGGGCGTGCCCGTCGTCCTGGGGCCCCAGACGATCGGTCCCTTCACCTCGCGGCGCGGCCGCTGGCTGGGTCGGCGCGCGCTCGCGCGGGCGGATGCCGTGATCGCGCGTGATTCGGCGAGCGCGGAGTACGCGTCCCGCCATGGCCGACCGGTGGATGCGCGAAGCAGCGACGTCGTCTTCGCATTGCCTGCCCTGCCGCGAGCGGGGGAACGGGATGTCGTGCTCAACGTGTCTGGGCTGCTGTGGCATCCGAACCCCCACGTCGACTTCGCGCGTTACCGGGAGACCGTGTGCGAGCTGCACGAGCGCCTCACGGCGACGGGGCGCGAGGTGGCCCTGCTGGCGCATGTGCTCGATTCGCCCGCCGCCGACAACGACGTGCCGGTCGTGCGGGAGCTCGCCCGGGAGCTGGGGGCGGAGGCCCTTGTGCCGGGCTCCCTCGACGATGTGCGGGAGGTCGTGGCATCCGCGAATCTCGTGATCGCGTCGCGCATGCACGCATGCCTCAACGCACTCTCGCAGGGCACGCCGGCGATCCCGCTCGCCTACTCGCGCAAGTTCGCGCCCCTCCTCGGTGACCTCGAGTGGTATGCGACGGTCGACCTGCGCAGCGATCCAGAGCCCGTCGACGCGGTGATTCGGATGTTCGAATGCCACGACCTCGCGCGCGACGCCGGTCACGTGGCCGAGCGAGCGCGCGCCGCCTTCGCCGACGCGGAACGCGCGCTCGTGGGGGTCGTGTGATGGCAAAGCGCTCGGCACGGACCCTGGACGCCGCGATCGACGAGGTCGTGCGCTCGGGCAACTGCTCGGGCTGCGGGGCGTGCACCCAGCTGGATGCCGGCATCCGCATGGAGCTCTCGGAGGAGGGCTTCGCGCGGCCGCGTCGTGTCGCCGGCACCGCCACCGCCGCGGCTGTGGACCGCTTCGACGCGGCCTGCCCCGGTCGCCGGATGCCGGCCGCGCGGCCCGCGAGCGCGATTCGCCACCCCACCATGGGTCCCGTCGTGGCGGCGTGGGCCGCGAGCGCGGCGGACCGCGACATCCGTCACCGCGGCAGCAGCGGCGGCGCGATCACGGCCCTCACCGCCTGGCTGCTCGAGCAGGGCGAGGCAGCCAGCGTGGTGGGGGCGCGCGCCGACCCCGTGGAACCGCGACGCACCGTGAGCCTCACCCTCCAGACGCGCGAGGAGGCGCTCGCTTCCGCGGGATCCCGCTACGCGCCCACGTCCAACGCGGCCGTACGGGGCGCCCTCGACCCGGCCGCCGCGGTCGTCGGCAAGCCGTGCGAGGTCTCGGCCATCCGCAGCCTCACGACCGATGGGCCGGCTCCCCTCCTCATCTCCTTCTTCTGCGCGGGCACGCCCGGCCAGCAGGCGACCGACGCGCTCGTCGAGCAGCTCGGCATCCCGCGTCACGCACCCCTCCGCGAGCTCTGGTATCGCGGCCGCGGCTGGCCGGGCCGCTTCACCGCCGTCAGCCTCGAGGGCACCGAGGTGAGCGCAAGCTACGACGAGTCATGGGGCGCCCACCTCGGCCCCGCGACCCAGTGGCGCTGCAAGCTGTGCCCCGACGGTGTGGGCGAACAGTCCGACATCACCGCGGCGGACTTCTGGAACAGCGACGAGCGCGGCTACCCCGTCTTCGACGAGCAGGACGGCGTCTCGGCACTCATCGCCCGCACGCGGCGCGGCGCCGACGTCATCGCCCGCGCAATCACCGCAGGAGTGCTCGACGCGCGCCCCCTCGCCATCGGTGACCTGGCCGCCGTGCAGCCCCTCCAGGTGCGCAGGCGCACCCTCCTGCTGGGGCGGATGCTCGGCGCCCGCCTCGCCGGACGCCCCACGCCCCGCTACCCCGGCTTCGGGCTGCTCCGTCTCGCGCTCGCACACCCCATCGAGACCCTCCGCACTGCCCGCGGAACGCGCACCCGCGTGCTGCGTGAGCGGGCGGCGCGCGCGGCGGCGTCCCCGTCGAGGGAGGTGACGCGCACATGACCGAGCCGGCGACGACCGCAGCCCGCGAGAGCCTCGGCACCCGCGCCGCCCGGGGAGCGGGTGCCACGGTGGGGGGTCAGCTGCTGCGCATGGTGATCCAGGTGGCATCCGTCTCGGTGCTGGCCCGCCTGCTCGCGCCATCCGACTACGGGCTCTTCGCGATGGTCGCCGCGATCATCGGCATCGGCACGATCCTGCGCGACTTCGGGCTCTCCTCGGCCGCGATCCAGGCGAAGCGGCTGAGTGACCGGCAGCGCGACATCCTCTGGTGGATCAACTCCGGCATCGGTCTCGTGCTCGCCGTCGTCGTGTATCTCGCGGCGCCCCTCGTCGCCCTGCTCTACAGCGAGCCGGCCCTCGAACCCATCGCGAGGGCGCTCGCGGTCACCTTCCTGCTCAACGGCATGGCGACGCAGTACCGCGCCGACCTCGTGCGCCGGATGCGCTTCGGCCCCCTCGCAGTCATCGAGGTCGTCGTGCCTGCCGCCGCACTCCTCGGCGCCATCGTCGCGGCCATGGCCGGCTGGGGATACTGGGCCCTCGTGGCCCAGCAGGTGCTGCAGGCCGTGGTCTTCCTCGTGCTGCTCGCGGCCGTGGCGCGCTGGCTGCCCGGCCTCCCCCGGCGCGGCACCCCCATGCGGGGCCTCCTCCGCTTCGGCTGGAACCTCGTGGCGACCCAGCTCGTGAACTACGCCGGCAACAACCTCGACAGCGTCATCATCGGCATCCGCTTCGGGGCCGTCGACCTCGGCATCTACAACCGCGGCTACCAGCTGCTCATGGTGCCCCTCACGCAGTTGCGCACCCCCTCGACGACCGTCGCGCTGCCCGTGCTCAGCCGCCTCAACGGCGACGAGCAGCGCTACGGGGCCTTCCTCCTGCGAGGCCAGCTCGCGCTCTCGTGGACGCTCATCGCGGGGCTCAGCATCGTCGTCGGCGCGGCCGAGCCCCTCACCCTGCTCTTCCTCGGCGAGCCCTGGCTCGCGGCCGCGCCCATCCTCGCGCTCCTCGCGGTGGCTGGCATCCTGCAGACGCTCTCCTACGTCGGCTACTGGGTCTACCTCTCCCGCGGGCTCACGGGCGACCTCTTCCGCTACTCCATGGTGAGCACGGGCATCCGCATCGCCTGCATCGTCATCGGTTCGCAGTGGGGCATCGTCGGGGTCGCGGCAGGCTTCGCACTCGCCCCCGCACTCGCATGGCCGCTCTCGCTGTGGTGGTTGTCGCGCCGTACCGCGATCCCCACGCGCGCCCTCTTCGGCGGGGCGGCGCGGGCGTTGGCGCTCGCGACCGTGGCCGCGGCATCCGCCTGGGGCGTCGTGCTCGCGACGGCGGCGCTTGGCCTCGCACTGCAACTGCTCGCCGCCGCGCTCACCGCCGCGGCGGTGCACCTGCTCGCGGCCCTCGTGATCCCGCGCGTGCGCCGGGACCTCGTCGAGGTCCTCGCGATCGTGCGGATGCTGCCACGCAAGGGGGTGCGCTCGTGACCCCCGAACGCACCGCCGTGGTCGTCGTGAACTACGGCTCCCACGAACTGCTCCGCGCCAACCTCGACACCACGCTCAGCAAGGCCTTCGGCATCATCATCGTCGACAACTTCTCGAGCTCGGCCGAGCGCGACGCCGTGCGCTGGCTGTGCGCTGAGCGCGGCTGGCGCCTCGTGACCCAGGCCAACCTGGGCTTCGGAGCCGGCGTCAACGCGGGCATCGCCGAGGCTCGGCAGTTCGGCTTTCGCCGCTACGTCATGCTCAATCCCGACGCGGTGGCGGATGCCGCGGCCCTCACGGCCCTCGCGGAGCACGCCGGTGCCGAGCCCGACGCCCTCATCTGCCCCACCATCCTCACCCCCTCTGGAGAGGTCTGGTTCTCGGGCGGCACGGTGCTCGTCGAGCGCGGCGTCACCATCACGCGCGGCGCTGACAGCTCGGCGCCCGGCGGTTGGCTCACGGGCGCCTGCATCGCGGTGCATGACTCGCTCTGGCAGCGGCTCGGCGGCTTCGACGACCGCTACTTCCTCTACTGGGAAGACATCGACCTCTCCTGGCGCTGCACCGAATCCGGCGGGCACCTCGTCGTGCGCGACGACGTGCGCATCGTGCACGACGCCGGCGGAACCCAGGCGCGCGGGCGCGCCAAGTCAGCCACGTACTACTACTACAACTGCCGCAACCGCCTCCTCTTCGCGGCCCGCCACCTGTCCCAGCGCGATGTCATCCGCTGGGCGCTCCTCACGCCCGCGTATGCGCGGCGGGTGCTGCTCCGTGGTGGGCGCAGGCAGTTCCTGCACCGGCCATGGCGGCCGCTCTGGGCTGCTGCCAGCGGTTCGCTGCGCGGCATCCGGATGCTCGCCACCAGCAGGGAGGTGCGTCACTCATGAGCCACTCCTTCCCGCTGCCACCCTGGTGGGTCGCCCTCGCGGCGGCGCTCGCGACCGTCGCCGCGCTCCTGATCCCGCACTGGGCGGGCACCGGGGAACCACCCGGGGAGGTCGCCACCGAGGCTCCCGCGGCGCCGCGCGCCATCTTCCACGGCGACCTCGTGCTCACGACGCCGGGCGAGGTCATCGACGGACTCGACATCCGGGGCTTCGTTCGAGTCGAAGCGCCGAACGTCACGATCAGCAACAGCGTGATCCGCGGGAGGGCCACCGAGGGTGACGCCATCCTGCTCTACGCGGGCACCGGCCGGTCCCCCGGCCTGCGCGTGATCGACACCGAGTTCGCGCCGAGCCACCACACGCACCGCACCCACGGCGTGTACGGCGCCGACTTCACGCTCACCCGTGTCGACATCCACCACGTCGTCGACGGTGTGCACATCTTCGGCGACAACGTGACGATCGAGCACTCGCACCTGCACAGCCATCTGCACTTCGAGAGCGACCCCTCGCATGACGGCGGCCCGAGCCACGACGACGGCATCCAGGTCCAGCAGGGACGCAATATCCGAATCATCGGCAATGTGCTGAGCGGAGCCCACAACGCCGCCATCCAGATCACGCAGGATCGCGGGCCCGTCGCGCACGTGCAGATTCGCGACAACACGCTCAGCGGGGGCGGATGCTCCATCAATGTCGCCGAGAAGGGCGTCGGCCCGATCGCCGGGCTCGTCATCACCGGCAACGAGTTCGGGGAGTCCCGCCATGCCTGCCCAATGCTCATCCCACCGACCACCCAGGCCGAGCTCGCGGATAACCGCGCCGACGGCCACGACACAGTGAGGGTAGATCGACGTGCACAGTGACATCCCCCAGCAGCCCCTGCCCCCGATCCGGATCGGATATGCGGCGGGCGCCTTCGACCTGTTCCACATCGGCCATCTCAACGTGCTGCGTCGCGCACGTGAGCTGTGCGATCACCTCATCGCCGGCGTCGTGTCAGACGAGATGCTCGAACTGACGAAGGGCGCGCGCCCGGTCGTCCCCCTCGAGGAGCGCCTCGAGATCGTGCGAAGCGTGCGCTTCGTCGATGAGGCGGTCGCGGAGGTGGTGCCCGACAAGCTCGAGACGTGGCGGTCGGTGCGGTTCACTCACTTCTTCAAGGGGGACGACTGGAAGGGCACCGAGCGGGGCCTTGCGCTCGAACGCGCCTTCTCAGCCGTGGGGGTCGAGGTCGTGTACTTCCCCTACACGGACGGCACGTCGAGCACTCGCCTGCGTCGCGCCCTGGACCTGCTTGAGGCGAGCAGAGTCGCAACGAGCTGAGCGGCGGGCCGCTCTGTAGGCCCGGTAGTAAAACGTATACGTACGAATGATTCGTACGTATACGCATGACTTTCAGCCTTCTTCCAGAGATCGTTCGTACACTGACGATTGCCCCTTGCGACGTCCATTCCGCATGTCAGGGCACCTACTTTCCCCTTTTCGCGACTCTCTTGGAGACCGTTTCATCGTGCCCAAAACACACGCTACTTCCGCGCGCCGTCGCGGGTTCGCCGCCGCGTTCATCGCCGCCGTAATCGCCGTCACCGGCGCAACCGTCCTCGGCAGCGCCGAGAGCGCCGCCGCCGTCACCGGACCCACCGCCACGCCCACCGCGAGCAGCACCGGCGTGCCCGCCGGCACCAAGCTCAAGGTGCACAACGGCGACCTGACGATCCGCACCGCAGGCACCGTCGTCGACGGCCTCGACATCCGCGGCTTCGTGCGCGTCGAGGCGGCGAACGTCACGATCAAGAACTCGATCGTGCGGGGCCGCCAGACCACCGGCAACGCGATCATGATCTATGCGGGCGCGGGCAAGAACCAGAACCTCAAGGTCCGCAACGTCGAGATCGCCCCGAGCTACCCCACGCCGCTCACCAACGGCATCTACGGCTTCGACTTCACGCTCGACCGCGTGAACATCCACGACGTCATCGACTCCGTGCACGTCTTCGGCGACAACGTGACGATCGCAAACTCCTACCTGCACGACAACCTGCACTACACGAACGACCCCCACCACCGCGATGGCAGCCACGATGACAGCATCCAGGTGCAGAAGGGCAACAACATCGTCATCACGAACAACCACATCAGCGGCTCGTACAACGCCGCCCTCATGGTGACGCAGGACCAGGGCCGCGTCTCCAACGTGCGCCTCAGCAACAACTGGATCGGTGACGGCGGATGCACCGTCAACGTCGCCGAGAAGGGCAAGGGCGCCATCCAGGGCCTCAAGGTCACCGACAACATCTTCGGTGGATCGCGCTTCGGATGCTCCATGCTGATTCCGCCGACGACCCCCGTCTACGACAAGGGCAACGTGAAGGCTGACAGCTCGGTCGTGCGCGTCGACCGCCGCCAGCAGTAGCCACCGCTCGCACAGAAGGGCCGCCCCGACTCTCCGTCGGGGCGGCCCTTTTGCGTCTCCAAGACCTCTGAACAAGTACCCCCCTTTCGGGGGATACTCAGGTTGGGTCCGTAATCTACGTCGCGCCCGAGCCGCTCCCGAAGCTCGATGACCACGGCACCCCACCCGACCGCCCCCCGAATCCGACGGAGAGCTCGCCATGGCCCAACTCGACCGCGCCCGTTGGCGCACCCTTCTCACCCTCTTCCTCAGCGGCGTGCTCCTCTCGACAGGCGCAACCGTTGGCACCACCGTGTTGACCGCGGATGGTGCTGCCACTCGTGACACCCCGGCGGAGCGCGCCGACAGTCTGCCCACCGAGGGTGGCCAGGAACCGGGCGAGCAGGAGGAGGCGCCAGCCGACACCGCCCTTGAGGGCAGCGACGACGCCCGAGACCAGGCAGGGTCTGTGCGCACGCCTGCCCCGCGGGATCCCGTGACGCCCGACTCCTCGGTGCCGTCTCCCGACTCCGCGCCGACGCCCGGCTCCGCTGTGCCGACGCCCGGCTCCGCTGTACCGACCCCCGCGCCATCACCTGACGCGCCGACCCCCGCGCCAGTGCCAGTGCCCGCGCCGGCACCGGCGAGCCCCGCCGCTCCGGCGCCTGCGAAGGCCAGCGCCCCAGCGAAGACGGCCCCCGCTTCGCCTCCCGCCAGGCCGACCTCGAATGCGGCATCCGTCGGCGTGCCAGCCGGCACGTCGCTGGCGGTGCACGCGGGTGACCTCACCATCGCGACGCCGGGCGCCGTGATCGACGGGCTCGACATCCGCGGCTTCGTGCGTGTCGAGGCACCCAATGTGACGATCAAGAACAGCGTCATCCGCGGCCGGGCCACCGATGGCAACGCGATCCTGCTGTACGCGGGCAGCGGCACCTCCGCTGGCCTTCGCGTGATCGACAGCGAGATCGCCCCCACTCACAAGACCTCGCGCACGAACGGCGTCTATGGCTACGGGTTCACGTTGACGCGAGTCGACATTCACCACGTGATCGACGGCGTGCACATCTTCGGCGACGACGTCACGATCAGCGACTCGCGCCTGCGCGACAACCTGCACTACGCGAACGACCCCGCCCACGGCGACGGGCCGAGCCACGACGACAGCATCCAGATCCAGCAGGGACGCAACATCCACATCGTCGGCAACACGATCAGTGGCGCCCACAACGCTGCCGTGCAGATCACGCAGGACCGTGGCCGCGTCGGCAATGTCACGATCAAGGACAATCACATCTCCGGCGGCGGATGCTCCATCAATGTTGCGGAGAAGGGCAAGGGCGCCATCGCGGGCCTCACGATCGAGGGCAACGTTTTCGGCAAGTCGCGCTTCAACTGCAACATGCTCGTGCCGCCGACGACCAAGCTCGTGAACGTCGCCAACACCACACTTGAGGGTGCGCTCACACTGAACCGTCGAGCGCAGTAGGAGACGACTCAGCGCCGCATCGCCCCAGACGCTCATCGCGGGAGTGGGTCCGCGGCGGGTCTCAGCGCAGCATTGGGTCCGCGGCAGGACTCAGCGCAGCATCGGCCCCGAGGCTGGCGCGATCGTCTCGACGCGCAGGCTCTGCACGCGCGGCGGCCGCTCGGGCGTGAGCTGGATGTGTGCGCGGATCGCCCCGATGCGGCCGGGCATCGACCAGCTGACCTGCGACGGCGCGACGGACGTCTCGTCTCGGGCCGGCTCGCCCGTGAGCCCGCCGACGGCACGAAGTGCGGCCGCGAGGGTCTCCCGTCGCTGCGGGTAGGGCATGTCGAGTTCGACGTTCGGCGTGAAGAGCCCGCGCGCCGCGTCGTCGCTCCAGTCGGCGAGGAGCGCGGTCACGGCGGCCTGAGCCTCGCGCGTCTCGGGCCACAGCTGCTCGAGCAGGAACCCGGTGCGGGAGGGCCGCGCGCGCTCGAGGAGCAGGTCGAACGCCCGCGTGGTCGCGAGCGGCACGCGTGAGAAGGTCGCGTTCTCGAAGGCCACGACGCCGAGCCCGAGTTCGGTCGACCAGCGCATGTGGGCGGAGCATCCGGGGTACCCGCCCGAGTGCGATGCGACGGGGCCTTGGTTCTCGTAGTGCTCGACGAAGAGTCCCAGCCCGTAGGCCATCGGATGCTCGGAGCGGCCCGGCACGATGCGCTGCCCCTGCTGCATCTCGCGCCGACTGGCCCGACGGAGCACGCGCTCATCGCTGCCAGCCGGGTCGAAGGCATCCGCGAGCCATCCCGCCCACCGGGCGAGGTCGCCCACCGTACTGAACAGCCCGCCAATCGGGGAGAAGGCGCCGGGGCCCGAGAAGGGCACGTAGTCCCACTGGCCGTCGAGATGCCGTGCGCCCTGGGCCGCCTCGTCGCCCGCGTACCGATCGAACTCGAAGGCGGTGCGGCTGAGGTCGAGCGGCTCGAGGAGACGTTCGCGCACGAAGGCGCGGTAGTCGCTGCCCGACGCGGTCTCGATGGCGCGGCCAAGGAGGGCGTAGCCGAGATTGGAGTAGCTGAAGGTCGTGCCGGGAATCGTGTCGAAGGAGAGCCCGGCGGCCAGGAGCGCGTTCAGCTCCTCCCTCGTCATGGACTCCTGGCGGTCGCCCCAGGGGTCGTCGGTTGGCAGGCCGCCCGACATGGTCAGCAGCATGCGAAGCGTGATGGCGGGCGAATCTGCGCTGGGGAGGGCGACATCCGCGAACTCGGGAACGTGCGCGCTGACGGGGTCATCGAGCCCAAGTCGGCCCTCGTCACGCAGCGCGAGCAGGGCCGCGGCGGTGAAGCTCTTGGTGCATGAGGCGATGCGGTAGGCAGTGTCGGGGCCGGGTGTCGCGCCGCTCCGCAGTGCCCCCGCCGAGCCGCTGTGCACGAGTCCGCTGCGGTCGAAGACGCCCCAGACCGCGCTCGGCGAAGCACCGCTTGCCTGCTGGCGCGTGAATACGCGGTCGACCTCGGCGAGCGCCTCGGGAGTGATGCCGTTCATGGTCGTTCCCTTCATGCTGCCGCGACGACGGCGAGCACCTGTTCGCCGTAGGTCTCGAGTTTCTTCTGCCCGACGCCACTGAGCCTCGAGAGGCCGGCGAGCGTTTCGGGCCGTGCCGTGGCGATCGCTCGCAGCGTTGCATCTCCGAAGACGATGTAGGCGGGCACGCCCTGCTCTTTCGCTGTCGCCGCACGCCACGCTCGCAGTGCCTCGAAGAGTTCCAGCTGGATGGGTTCGAGGTCGGCGACGGCGGCGCGAGCCTTGGGCGCGCGCCGAGCCGCACGTTCCGGCTCGGCGCGGAGGGAGACGGGGCGGGTGCCCGAGAGCACGGAGGCCGAAGCATCCGTCAGCGCCAGGATGCCGTAGTCGCCATGCGTTGTGAGCAGGCCCTGGGCGAGCAGCTGCCGCACGACGCCGCGCCACTGCTGGTCGCTGAGGTCAGCGCCGATGCCCCAGGTGGCGAGCTGCTCGTGACCGTGCTGCCGGGTGCGCGGGGTCTCCTTGCCGCGGAGGATGTCGATGATCTGGCCGGCACCGAAGGTCTGGCTGCGTTCGCGCTGCAGGCGCACGATCGTCGAGAGGAGTTTCTGGGCGGGCACGGTGCCGTCCCAGGATTCGGGCGGCGTGATGCAGGTGTCGCAGTTGCCGCAGGGCTCACTCGCCTGGCCGAAGTAGGCGAGCAGTTGCATCCGTCGACACTCGACCGTCTCGCAGAGGGCGAGCATGGCGTCGAGGTGGGCACTGAGCCGGCGTCGGTGGGCGAGGTCGCCCTCGGAGGAATCGATCATGCGGCGCTGCTGCACGACATCTTGCAGGCCGTAGGCGAGCCAGGCGGTCGAGGGGAGGCCGTCGCGGCCGGCACGACCCGTCTCCTGGTAGTAGCCCTCAACCGACTTGGGCAGGTCGAGGTGGGCGACGAAGCGCACGTCCGGCTTGTCGATCCCCATGCCGAAGGCAATCGTCGCGACCATGACGAGCCCGTCCTCGCGCAGGAAGCGCGCCTGGTTGGCGGCCCGCACCTCCGCCGGGAGGCCCGCGTGGTACGGCAGCGCGGGGATGCCGCTGGCGACGAGCATGTCGGCGGTCTTCTCGACCGACGCGCGCGAAAGGCAGTAGACAATGCCCGCGGCATCCGGATGCTCGGTGCGGATCAGGTCGAGCAGCTGCTTGGCGGGCTGCTCCTTTGGCACTATGCGGTACTGGATGTTGGGGCGGTCGAAGCTTGCGACGAAGTGCCGGGCGTCGTCCAGTTGCAGGCGATGGGCGATCTCGGCGTGCGTCTGGCGGGTCGCGGTCGCCGTCAGGGCGATGCGGGGGATGTTCGGCCAGCGCTCGTGCAGCATCGACAGCCGCAGGTAGTCGGGGCGGAAGTCGTGCCCCCACTGCGCGACACAGTGCGCCTCGTCGATCGCGAAGAGCGCGATCGGGCCACGGTCGAAGAGGGCGACGGTCGACTCGAGCGCGAGCCGCTCGGGCGCGAGATAGAGGAGATCGACCTCGCCTGCGACGAAGGCGGCCTCGACCCGGCGGCGCTCATCGAGGCTTTGCGTCGAGTTGAGGAACTCGGCCCGCACCCCGTTGGCCGCGAGGGCATCGACCTGGTCTTGCATGAGGGCGATGAGGGGCGAGATGACGACCCCGGTGCCCTCACGCACGAGCGCGGGCACCTGGTAGCAGAGCGACTTGCCGCCACCTGTCGGCATGAACACGAGGGCGTCGCCGCCGTCGACGACGTGACGGATGATCTCCGCCTGGTCGCCGCGGAACGCCTCGTATCCGAAGACACGGCCAAGCACCTCGAGGGCGGCGTCGGGTGAACTCACCTGGGTCATGCGTTCAAGGCTAGCTGTGACATCCGACGCCTGCGCCTGCGCTCTGGACAACGGGCAGTGCGCGAGCCTGTGCAGGATCCGCGGGTTGAGTAGCGAGCGAATCGTGCAATCGCTGGCGCGATTGCTACCGAGCGATTCGCGTCACTCACCCCGCGGGGAGACCGCGTAGATGAGGCGCGCGAACTGGCCGTACTTCTCGGCGCTCGTGAGGCGCAGCCGGTCGGACTCGATGCGCCGCGGGAACACGGGCGCCCCACCCGTGAGCGCGACGGGCGCGACCGACAGCGCGATCTCGTCGAGCGCACCCGCGTCGAGGAACTGCCCTGCGAGGTCTCCCCCGCCCACGACCCAGATGTCGCCACCGGCTGCGACCTCGCGCAGCTCCTGCAGCAGTTCCGCGATCGCGCCCGAGCGGAATCGCACATCCGCTCCCTCGGGCACGGGCAAGTCCCGCGTCGTCATGACATAGACGGGCCGATCGCCGTGGAACTCCGCCCATTTCTCCGGATGCTCGATCACGGCGTCGTGACGCAGAATCCACTCATACGTGGTCGAGCCCTCCACCAGCACGGCCGCGCCTGACGGAAAGAGTCCCTCGTCCGGATGGTCCCCACCCTCGACCGCAAAGAGCCACTCGAGGGAGTTCTGCTCATCGGCGATGAAGCCGTTGATGGTCGAGGCGGTGTCAAAGAGGATGCGTCCCTTGGTCTCCATGCGCCGACGTTACTGCGCACCCCTGACATCCGGTGCAGCATCCGCCGCAGCATCCGCCGCAGCGCCCGGGCGCGGCATCCGAAGGACTGAGTTTCGGACAGATGATCGCGCCGCGGCGCAGTCATTTGTCCGAAACTCAGTCATCCGCGGGACGCGGGAGCCCGAGCCCGAGCCCGAGCCCGAGCCCGAGCCCGAGCCCGAGCCCGAGCGACCCTACTTTTTGGCCTTCTTGCGCACGTCCTTCTCGTGCACGGGGGCATCGCCCGAAGCACGCAGGCGAACATAGTAGTTGCGCGCCTCATCCTGGCGCTCCTGCTCGGCGCCGGAAGCGATCTTCGCGCGCAGGTGCACCTGCTTGAAGCCGAAGGCATCGACGAGGTCCTGCGCGTGGGGGCGGAGCCGCGCGAGCAACCGGTCGATGTACGCCGTAACGGCCTGCGCGCGCTGCGGCGACATCCGCCCGTTCATGAGGTACCACGCGAGGTGCTTCTCGATCAGTCCCAGGCCGAACACGTCGTGCAGCCAGGTGAGCACCTGGCGGGTGCCGGCATCCTCGATCTTCTCGACCGCGGTCGTGAAGGCCTCCCACTGCAGCAGCTCGGCGTGTGCGCGAGCGGCCTCGATAAGGGCGTTCTGGTGCTGGTTGAAGAGCGCCTGCGCCTCGACCGGCGGGAGCTTGGATGCCGGGCGCAGCTTCTGCGCGACCTCGGCCACCATGGTCTCAACCCGGTCGGTGAGCAGTTCACGCTGCACGTCGGTGTCGCGCACCTCGCTCACGGCGCGACGGGTCGAACCGAGGTCCTTCACGCGCTGGCCGAGCGTGCGCAGGCCGAAGTGGTAGACCCGCTCGGCCGCCTGTCCGACGGCGTACTTGGCCAGGGTGCCGGCATCCGCCCCCTTGAACTGGGCGGCGTAATCACCCAGCAGGCGCTTGGCCACGAGCTGGAGCAGCACCGTGTTGTCACCCTCGAAGGTGGCGTAGATGTCAAGGTCGCTGCGCAGGCCCGTGAGGCGGTTCTCGGCGAGGTAGCCAGCGCCACCCGTGGCCTCGCGCGCCTCCTGCAGGATGTCCAGCGCGTTCCACGTGGAGAGGGACTTGAGGGCCGCGGCGAGGGTCTCGAGATCTTCCCGCGCCTCGGGGGTGTCGCCCTTGCCGCTGAACACCTGGTCGAACTGCACGAGCAGCTCATCGTGCGCGAAATACTGCGCGTAGGCGGTCGCGAGGCGGGTCAGCAGGCGGCGCTGGTGGCGACCGTAGTCGAGCAGCACCTGCTCCTCGCCGTCGCCGCCCGCGAACTGGCGACGCTGGTTCGCGTAGGTGATCGCGATCGTGAGGGCCATACCGGATGCGGTGGTCGCCGCACCATCGAGGGACACGCGACCCTGCACGAGCGTGCCGAGCATTGTGAAGAAGCGGCGACCCGGGCTCTCGATCGGCGAGGTGTAGGTGCCGTCCGCCGCGACATCCCCGTAGCGGTTCAGCAGGTTGGTGCGAGGGATGCGCACATCCGAGAAGTGGAGGCGGCCGTTGTCGATGCCGTTGAGGCCGCCCTTGTAGCCGTCATCCTCGCCGCCGATGCCGGGCAGGAACTCGCCGTTCTCGTCGCGCACCGGCACGTAGAAGGCGTGCACGCCGTGGTTGATACCCTTCGTGATGAGCTGCGCGAAGACGACCGCCGCGATGCCGTGCTTGGCGGCGTTGCCGAGGTAGTCCTTCCAGGCGCCGCGGAAGGGGGTGTTGATGACCCACTCCTGGGTCTGCTCGTCGTAGGTCGCCGTCGTGCCGACCGAGTCGACATCCGAGCCGTGGCCCGTCTCCGTCATGGCGTAGATGCCCGGCACCTCCATCGACATGATGCCGGGGAGGAAGGTGCGGTGGTGGTACTCGGTGCCCAGGTGGAGCACGGCCGCGCCGAAGAGGCCCCACTGCACGCCCGCCTTGATCTGCATCGACGGGTCGCCCAGCACGAGGTCTTCGAACGAGGCGATGTTGCCGCCGTGGTTCTCCTCGCCACCCAGCGACTTCGGGAACGCCTTCAGTACCCTGCCACTGTCGGCGAGCGCCTTCAGCTGGCCGAGGGCCCGCTCCCGGTGGTCCTCCTTGGTGAGGTTGTCGATGCGGTGGAACTGCGGGTCCTCCATCGCCCTGCGCGACTCGATGCGCTCCTCAGCCCACGTGCCGAGCAACAGGCGCCCCAGCTTCTCAACGTCAACGGATGCCGCCTCCGAGCTGCTGTCGAGCTGCTCATCGACGTGGCGCTCGAGTTCAGCCTCGTCCTTGGCGGCGGGCGGGACTGCAGACGTGCTGTTGGCGATGTCGACCATGACGTGGACCTCCTGGAACCGTGGGGCGTGCGTTTCTCCACGCTATGCATGACCACAGGGGACGTGAATTCTGCGGTTCGCGCCCTCCAAAGGCGGGCGGCGGCATCCCGTGCCCGACTGTGGGTGGTCTACAAACCCACAGGGTCTTTACGGTTGTGCATCGACAAGCGGCGCGGGAGCAACCTCACGAGTCCGCGCCTCGCCGCGGCGCTCGTGCATCCGGACCGTCCACCACCCGAACACGCCCAGGGTCACCGCCGTGACGGCGACACCGATGGGGCTGCCCTCGGTCGACGAGGTGTCCATCAGGTTCACCGCCCCAAGGATGAAGATGAGCCCGTTGTTGATGACGTGCGCCACGATCGCCGCCTCGAGGCCGCCCGTGCGCCACGTGATCCAGCCCGCGAAGACCGCGAAGACCGCGACATCGAGCGAACCCCACACGTCATAGATGTGGCCAGCGACGAAGAGCGGCACCGGCAGCAGGATCGCCCACGCCGGATGCTTCAGCCATGTGCCGATCGTCTGCATCAGGTAGCCGCGGAACACGTACTCCTCCGCCGTCGCCTGCACCGGCACGAGCAGCACCGCCACCGCGATCAGGAGCGCCGATTCCGGCCCCCACTCCGGCATGCTCGCCGGCTCACCGAAGATCGGCGGCAGCACGAAGACATAGACGGCGAAGACCACGAGGAACACCGCCAGCGCGGGCAGCGCGAGCCGCAGCATCCACCCCCACCTCAACCGACCCGCGACCGAGGAGAGCAGGCCGATGGGGCGCGGACCCATGATGAGCGTCGCCAGGATGATGGCCGGAAGCATGAGCGCCACGGATGCGAGCGTGAACGCCAGCATCCACGGGTCAGACATGTCGATCGCGCCCTCATTGATGAGGCGCTCGAATGCGCTGCCGGGTTCCGCCGCGAAGAACGCGTAGATCACCACCGGCAGCGCGATGATCACCGTGAGGATGATGTAGATCGTGAGGGCGATGAGCCCCGTGACGAGCGGCTTCCACCAGCTCGAGCGCGGCCAGGACTTGTTGAGGCGGTGGTAGTCGTAGGTCACGGGTCGATCCTACGTTGGCGGATGTCGCGGGGCCTGGTCGGTCGCCTCCACCGCGCCGCGAGTCGGCCCGACGCCTCGTCGCGCGCACTTCTGTGCGCGACGCTGACGTTTAAACGTGCGCGCGGCGCACAGAAGTGCGCGCGCCTCACTCCACAGCCTCGCCGACCCCACCAGGCTCCACAGGATGTCGGCCTGCCCCGACCCGCGCGCGACCCCAGCGCAACACTCGCCTCATGGACTCAGGCCGAAGCATCCCGAGCATCATGCTCAACCGCAACGCGCTCGCGACCGGCTCCGCGAACCTGCTGCGCAGCGGAATCCGATCGGGAGAGTATGTGCGCGTGCGACCCGGCGCCTACGTCGCGAGGGAAGACCGCGAAGGGGCGAGCGACGATGAGCTGTATCGACAGCGGATGCTTGCGGCTGCGGCATCCGCTCGGCGCCCACTCGTGTTCTCGCACGACTCGGCCGCGAACATGTGGGGCCTGCCCGGCGTCGGCGCGTGGCCGCCCAGAGTGCACCTGCTGGCGCCGCGCGACACCGGCGGGCGCTCGCACGGGGACATCCAGCGCCACTGCCTCGGCGACGACCCGCACGCTGTCGTGATCGACGGGATCAGAGTGACGTCGCTCGCGCGCACACTCGTGGATGTCGCCTGCACGTCAACCTTCATGCGCGCTGTCGCCATGATCGACAGTGGTCTCCGGATGCCACGCAGCGGCGAGACCCGCTGGAACCTCGGCCGCGCACACACCACCTCAGACGAGCTCCGGGCCGTCCTCAACGGGCTTCTGCCGTACCCCGGGTCTGCAAAAGCATTCAAGGCAATTGAGTTCGGCGACGGGCTCAGCGGCTCGGCACTCGAATCAGTCAGCCGGGTGCAGATGCATCTGCTTGGGGTCCCGGCGCCTGAACTCCAAGTGGCCTTCTCCGACGCAGACGGGCACATCGGCGATGCGGACTTCTATTGGCGGCACCTCGACCTCATCGGCGAAAGCGACGGGAAAGCGAAGTACGCCGGCCGGGAGGCGTCGCCCTCAGGCAAGAGCGCCGAGCAGGTGCTGTGGGAAGAGAAGCAACGCGAGGACCGGATGCGTGCCGTGACGAGCGGATTCCTGCGGTGGGACTGGAGCACCGCGATCTCCCGGCACCGCTTTGCCGCCACGATGCGCAAGCACGGCCTGCTACCGGGCTGACAGCGTTGCGGGTGCGGGGCTGGTCCGACTGGACGGTTCTTGCGGGGCGCGCACTTTTGTGCGCGGCGCGCATGTCTGAACATGCGCGTGCCGCACAGAAGTGCGCGCGGCGGTCACGGGTGCCGGCGCATCCGCGTTGCCTCAGCTTGCGGGATGCGCCGGCTCTGCCTGCCAGAGGGCTAGATAGTTGCGCTCGGCGGCGGTGAGCGGGCGGCTCGAGCCCGCAGCATCCATCACCACCATCGTCGTGCGCGACTCGACGACGACCTGGTCGTTCTGGGTCGCCGTGAAGAGCATCTCGTAGGACTTGGTGCCGATGCGCCCGATCGTGATGGTGACGTCGAAGTCGGGACCGCACTCCACCTGGCGTCGGTAGTCGATCGTGAGGGATGCCACGATCTGGCCCCGCTCGAAGGTGTCGATCCCGTCGTTCGCGACCGCGCTGCGGCGCCACGCCAACCGGGATTCCTCCAGGAGGGTCGCGATGCGGGCGTGATTGACGTGGCCGTTGAGGTCGAGGTCAGACCAGCGGATGGGCACGGTGATGGTGAAGCTCCGAGGCATCCCCTGATCGTAGTGAATGGGCCGCCTCACAATTCCGGAACTCCTGAGTTGGGAAAGAGAACTCCTGAGCTGGGAAAGCTAGATCGAGTAGCTGCCGCTGTCGTCGAAGAACTGGGCGTCGAACTCGTGCACCGGCTTGGGGGTCTTGGGCACGGCGGGGCTGCCGACGAGCACGGTGCGGGGCGGGGCATCCGTCAACACGACGGAGTGCGCGCCGACGACGCAGCCGTCACCGAGGGTGATGGGCCCGAGCACGGCGGCGCCCGCGCCGACCGTGACGTTGTTGCCGAGGGTCGGATGCCGCTTCGCCCGCTTCGAGGACCGCCCACCGAGGGTGACCCCGTGATAGAGCATGACATCGTCGCCGATCTCGGCTGTCTCGCCGATCACGACACCCATGCCGTGGTCGATGAAGAAGCGGCGGCCGATCGTGGCCCCGGGGTGGATCTCGACGCCCGTGATGAAGCGCGCGAACTGCGACACGGCGCGGCCGAGGAAGTAGCGACGCCAGCGCCACAGGCGATTGGCGATGCGGTACCACCAGATTGCGTGCACGCCCGAGTACAGCCAGAACACCTCCGCGTTACTGCGGGCCGCGGGGTCGCGCAGGCGGGCGGTCGCCAGGTCCTCGCGGATGCGGGAGAAGACGCTCACGCGGCATCCCCCACCGATGCGGGGAGGGATGCCGCACCGTGCGCCCGCGCGAAAGGCCGGGCCCGTTGCATCCGGGGCCCGGCCTCGCGTGTGACGCCTGGTGTCGGCACTTAGTCCTGCAGGTGCTCGAAGAGCACCGTCGAGAGGTAGCGCTCTCCGAAGTCGGGGACCACGACGACGATCGTCTTGCCGGCGTTCTCGGGGCGCTTGGCAACCTGCACGGCGGCGCTGACGGCGGCACCGGAGGAGATGCCGACGAAGATGCCCTCCTCGGCGGCGAGACGCCGGGCGAAGTCGAGCGACTCGTCGAGGGTCACGTCGATGACCTCGTCGTAGACCTCACGGTTGAGCACGTCGGGCACGAAGTTGGCGCCGAGGCCCTGGATCTTGTGGGGCCCGGCCTTGCCCTCCGTGAGCAGCGGCGAGTCGACGGGCTCGACGGCGACGACCTTCAGCTCGGGCTTGCGCTCCTTGAGCAGGCCGCCGGCGCCCGTGATGGTGCCGCCCGTGCCGATGCCCGAGACGAGGATGTCGATGCCGCCCTCGGTGTCGGCCCAGATTTCCTCACCGGTCGTCTTGCGGTGGATCTCCGCGTTGGCCTGGTTGCCGAACTGGTCGGCCCACACCGAGTTGGGCGTGTTGGCCACGATCTCCTGTGCCTTCGCGACCGCACCCTTCATCCCCTCGGCGCCGGGCGTCAGGATGATCTCTGCACCGAAGGCGCGGATGACGCCGCGGCGCTCCTTCGACATCGTCTCCGGCATCGTGATGATGACCTTGTAGCCGCGTGCCGCGCCCACCATGGCGAGGGCGATGCCCGTGTTGCCGCTGGTCCCCTCGACGATCGTCCCACCCGGCTTGAGGGCTCCGGATGCCTCGGCGGCATCGATGATCGCGGCGCCGATGCGGTCCTTCACGCTGTTGGCGGGGTTGTAGAACTCGAGCTTGGCGAGCACGGTCGCCTCCGCACCATCCGTCACCCGATTGAGGCGCACGAGAGGGGTGTTGCCGATGAGGTCGGTGACGTTGTCGTAGATGCGTGCCATGTGAGCTGCTTCCGTCGAGGGGGTGGGTAGGTAATCACCATAACTTTGCATGCTGTCCAGCGGCAAAAGGTTACGCACGGTACGCAGACAAGCGACCCCCGGGGCCGAGGTCCCGGGGGTCGCGCGCGTCATGCCCTTACTGGGTCCCAGGGCGGCGGCTCAGGCCGACCACCGCGGCTCCCAGTGCAAGCAGCCCAGCTCCGAGCATGCCCAGGTAGCCGGCTTCGGTACCCGTGATCGGCAGACCGGCGCCGGCGCCGGCACCCGCTCCGGCACCCGTGCCCGGGACCGCGAGGTAGGTGAAGGCTGCAGCATCCGAGTCGCCGCTCGGCGCGAGCACCACGACGTCGACCACGCCGGGAGCACCCGCCGGAGTCGTCGCGAGGATGCGCCCGTCGCTCACGACCGTGAACTCCTCGGCGGGCACGCCGCCGAAGGTCACGCCCGTCGCGTCGGCCAGGTTGGCACCATCGATCGTGACCACGGTGCCACCGGTCTCGGGGCCCTCGGTCGGGCTGAGGCTCCAGATGATCGCGTCATCCGTGTACTCGTAGCTCTCGTCGACGGTTGCGGCGCCGCATTCACCGGCGCCGACGACGACGACGTCGACCGTGCCGCTCGTGCCGGCCGGCACCACGGCCGTGATGACCGTGTCGCTGACGACCGTGAACTCGGTCGCCGGCACGCCGCCGAACGTCACGGCGGTCGCACCCGTGAAGCAGTCGCCGACGATCGTGACGGTGTTGCCGCCATCCTCAGGGCCGACGTCAGGGTCGACATCGTCGATCGACGTCACCGCGAAGTAGGTGAAGGCGAGCGGCGCGCTCGGGCCGGCCTCGTTGACCACGACGACCGTCGCGGCTCCGGGCGCGTTCGCGGGCGACACCGCTGTGAGTTCCGTGTCACTGACGACCGTGACGTCGGTCGCAGGCACTCCCGCGAACGTCACTCCCGTCACCCCGTCGCCGGCCTCGAAGCCGGCACCCGTGATGGTGACCGTCGTGCCGCCCGTCTCGGGCCCGCGGTCGGGCGCGATCGAGGTGACCGTCGCGGCGCCGGGCGCCAGGTACACGAACTCGGCGGGTGCCGAGTCGGCGACCGGATGCTCGACCACGACCTCCGCGACGCCCTCACCCTCGGGCGTGGTCACCGTGATGGTCGAGTCGTCGACGACGTCGAAGTCGGTGCCGGGAACGCCATCGAAGGTGACGTCCGTGGCATCCGTGAAGCCCTCACCGATGATCGTGACCTCGGTGCCGCCGTCCTCAGGTCCCGAGTCGGGGGTCACCGAGGTGATCGACGGCACGTTGAGGTAGGTGAAGTCGACGGGGTCGGAAGTGCCCCCTGGCCCGGTCACGACAACGTCCACGACGCCGGGAACCCCGGCGGGCGAGGTTGCCGTGATCGTCTCGTCGTCCACGACAGCGAAGGCGGTCGCGGGCGCACCATCGAAGGTCACGGAGGTGGCGCCCGTGAAGTCGGTGCCCGTCAGGGTCACCTCGGTGCCGCCCGTCTCGGGGCCCTCATCGGGAGCGATCGCCGTGATCACGGGCTCGTCCAGGTACTCGTAGGCGTCAGGCAGCGTGCCGGGGCCGCAGTCACCCGCGCCCACCACGACAACATCCACCGTGCCGGGGGCGCCCGCTGGCACCTCGGCCGTGATCGTCGTGTCGCTTACGACCTCGAAGTCGGGCGAGGAGACGCCACCGAAGGTGACATCCGTCGCGCCCGTGAAGCAGTCACCGATGATCGTGACGATGTTGCCGCCGTCCTCGGGGCCTGCCCCGGGGGCGACCGTGTCGACCGAGGTCACGGCGAAGTACTCGAAGTCGAGCGGGCCAGAGGGTCCCACGTCGTTCGTCAGCACGACGTCCGCGTCACCGGGCGTGCCGGCGGGCGAGACCGCCGTCACCTCCGTGTCACTCACGGCATCGACATCCGTTGCGGGAACGCCATTGAATGTCACCGCTGTGACGTCCGCCAGGTCGGTTCCCGAGATCGTCACCGGGGTGCCGCCCGTCTCCGGGCCGCGGTCGGGCGTGATGCCCGTGACCGCGGGGGCCCCGGGAGCGACATAGGTGAAGTCGAGCGGGGCCGAATCAGCGACCGGATGCTCGACCACCACGTCGACCGTGCCGACGCCCGCGGGCGTGGTCGCCGTGATCGTGCCGTCATCGACGACCGTCACGTCAACCGCCGGAACGCCGTCGAAGGTGACATCGGTGGCGCCTGTGAAGCCCTCACCCGTCAGCGTGACGGGCGTGCCGCCTGCGTCAGGGCCGAAGCGCGGGTCGATGTCCGTGATGCCGGGGACATTCAGGTAGGTGAACGTCGCGGGGAGCGAGCCACCGAGCGGTTCGGTCACGACGACATCCACCGCACCGGGAGCGTGGGCGGGAGTCGTCACCGTGATCGTCGTGGGGTCAACGATGGTGAAGCCGGTGCCGGGGATTCCGTCGAAGGTGACGCCCGTGGCATCCGCGAAGTCCGTGCCCGTCAGCGTCACGACCGTGCCGCCCGTCTCGGGCCCCTCGTCCGGCGCGATGGCGGTGATGGTCGGAAGCACGGGAGCGCGGACCGTCGCCGAGGCCAGGTTGACCTCTGCGAGGGTGCCCAGGATCGGCAGCACCGATACCGTCGCGGCACGCTGCGTGAAGGTGTCGGGCGTGACGAACGCGCCCTCGGCCGTGAACTCACCCGGCGTCTCCTGCACGTTGGCCGTGATCGAGACCAGCTGGCTCACGAGGCCGACGACAGGGCCGAGCGCCGTGAGCGCCCCCGCCACCGTCGGCTCGAAGAGACCCTCGCCGATGCCGACGCCCGTGATCGCGGTGCCGAGCGGGCCGACGATCGCGGGGAGGAAGGTGCCCGTCAGGTACCCGAGCACGGGGCCCGTCACCTCGCCGACCGGCACGAGGTCACCGAGGGCGGTCGACTCGTCGATGACGTCCGGCGTCTCGGAGCCTGCCACGCCGAGGAAGCCCCCGACCGTGCCCGCGAGCGTCACATCGAGGGCCACGACCTCTTCACCGAACGCGGAGACCGTTCCCGTGATGGCGATGTCGAGCGCCTGTGCGTTGAGCGTCTCCTGCGTCGCGGTCACGAGGGCCGCGGGCAGCTGCCCCAGCGCCGAGGTGATCGCGCCGCCGGGAGCGACGAGCCCGGCCAGGACGGTGGAGTCGATGAGCTCGGTGTTGGGCGCGAGGTCGTTCAGCGTGCCCCCTGGCGCACCGAGCAGGGTGGCCAGGTCGAGCGTGATCGTGCCCGCCGCGACGTCGATCGTCGCGGCGCCATCCGCCGAGACGAGCGCGGGAAGGCTCGCGACCGCCGTCGAGAGGTCCGTGTCGAGTGTCGCGTTCAAGGCAAGGCCGTCGATGTCAACGAGACCGCCGAGGGCAAGCTCGAGGAGCGCATCCAGTCCGCCGCCGAGGTCGAGCCCGTCGAGCGCCGTGTCCAGGGTGCCGCCCTCGGCCGCGATCGCGTCGACCAGGGTCGACACCTCGGCGAGGTCCCCCTCGAGTTCACCCACCAGCGCGCCGAGCGCCGGGCTCGTGATCACCAGGTCGCCACCCGCGATCTGGTAGTCGCTCGTCAGCACGCCACCCGTGTTGGTGGCCGTGCCGGAGACCGCTCCGAGTTCGACCCTGAGGTCGTCGATCAGGCCGTCCGCCGCAGGGACAGCGCCGAGCAGGGCGCCGAGGTCCACGAAGGCATTGTCCTGCACGCCGCTCCCGCCGACGTCGATCGCGCCGTTGCTCAGCACCGCGCCAGAGGCCGCGCTTGCGACCGTCGGCGTCGTCGAGGCGTACTGCTGCAGCGCACCGACACCCACCACGCCGTTGGTGCCGAACAGCGAGACGCCGTTGATCTCGATGCCCAGGGCATCCAGCACCGTGAGGTCGAGCGGCGCTGTCTCCGCGCCGGGCTGGCTCGGGCTCGCCGTATAGGCCGGGGCCAGCGACGCGATGTCGTTGAGGTTGACCGCCCCTCCCCCGCTCAGCACGCGACCCTCCGCCTCTGTCGTGTCGGTCGCGAGTGCGTATGCCGGTGGCACTGCCCCCAGCAGCAGAAGCGCCGCCACGCCCGTTACGGCGGCGCCCTTCGTGAGTATCGGCGACCTCAGTCGCCGCGATGATCGAGAACGTGTGTGCATCCGTGCAGCTCCTCTTTCGTGGACTGGCCAGGCCGCTGACGTCCCCGAATGACCTCAGCGTCAACCCTGCGTGTGCGCACAAGGTATACATGCACAAGACGTATATACAAGGGGTTCGGACCGAAAACTGTACAGAACGTTGCTTCTACCTTTGGCCTGACGTAGGTTGAAAAAGTGACCCCCGCCCCACACCGCGGAACACCGCAACGAAGCGCGCCGGCCGCCGCTGCCCAGACGCTGGGCGAGCGAATCCGCGATATCCGCGCCCGCGACCGCCTGACGAGAACGGATGTCGCAGACGCCAGTGGGCTCAGCCCCGAGCAGTTGCAACAGATCGAAGCGGGCCTCGTCGACATCGAGTTCAAGGCACTCATCCGGCTCGCCTATGCCCTGCGCACCGACCCAGGAATCCTCATCGGCGGAGTCACCCGCGACCACTAGGCGCAATCCTCTAGAGTGCATTCATGGCTGCACCCGACGCGGCACCTGAACCGGTAGCCGAGCCCCCGAGCCCCGCGGCACCCTCGCGCTCGGGCCGTTCGAGCGCGACCGAGACGCTCGGCGAGCGGGTGCGGCAATTGAGGCTCGCCATCGGCGCCAGCCAGGAGACGATCGCCGAACTCGCCGGCGTGCACTGGACGCTCATCGGCCAGGTCGAGCGCGGGCAACGTAACCTCACCCTGCACAACCTCATCCGCCTCGCCGCCGCGCTCGACACGGACCCCGGCGTGCTCGTCGCCGGCATCACACCCGACGACCTGCCCGAGGAACCAAAGCGGGAGTCGAAGGCGGATGCCATCCGCCGCGAGCGCGAATCCCGCTAGGGGCTACTCGCTGCGCGACCGGCGCAGCGCCACCGCGGCAGCGCCGGCAAGCAGGAGGCTGCCCGCGAGTGCCGCCAGGATGCTGGCATCCGCGCCCGTCACGGGAAGCACGCTGTCGCCACCGGGAACACCCGGCGTGACGGGAGTGCCCGGAACGACAGGAGGCGGCGGTGTCACCGTGCCGCCACCCGGCAGCACGTAGGAGAACGGTGCGGTGGATGACCCGTAGGGGCCCTCCGCGACGACATCGACCGTGCCGATCTCGCCAGGGGGCGAGAACACGATAATCTGCGTCGAACTCACGAGCGTGAAGTCGGGGATCTCGATCCCGCCGAAGAACACCGAGGTCACGCCCGCAAGGTTCGCACCCTCGATGGTGACGGCGGTGCCGCCCTCCACGGGACCTTCCGCCGGCGAGAGCGCCCAGATGATCGGGTTGCTCGTGTAGCGGTAGCCGTCCGGGAGCTCACTGACGCCGCAAGCACCCACCCCGGCCACCGCGACATCGACCGTGCCGCTCGCGCCGGGCGGCACCACTGCCGTCACGGTCGTGTCACTGACCACATTGAACGAGGGAGCAGGCACACCGCCGAACGACACATCCGTCGCCCCCGCGAAGCAATCACCCGTGATCGTCACCGTATTGCCGCCCGCCACCGGCCCAACAGCGGGAGACACGGCATCCACCGCCGCCGCAACGGGAGCCGCCGCACCGAAGAACAGCAAGGCGGCCGCAGCCATCACCTCTGCGCCCTTCACAAGGCCGGATGACACATCACGTAGGGGCATGGGACTCGACTCCTCATTGAGCTGAACCCCGCGGCAGTCTGGGTACGCCGTCGCGCGAGTGACGTCACGATACCCACGCGGCGGCGGCGATACAAGGGGCTGCGACCGAATGCTGCAGCACCGTGACACGGCGATGGCCGGCCTCCTCGGGGGGGGGGGGGGGGGGGCCCGCCCCCTGCCGGGACTTTTGGGGGCGGGGTTTGGATACGCGGCGCTCCCCACCCCCCCAGGGGGTTTCGATACGCTGCCCCCCCCA
>JADGNA010000012.1 GCA_015234465.1 Salinibacterium sp.
GCCAAGAAGGCTCCGGCGAAGGCTGCCGCGTCTGACGCCGCCGCTGAGAAGGCGCCGGCCAAGAAGGCTCCTGCGAAGAAGGCTGCCGCCCCCGCCGAGGAGGCGCGCCCGCAGGTGCTGAAGATGCACCACCTCCGTCCCGCCCCCGGGTCCAAGACCGCCAAGACTCGCGTCGGCCGTGGTGAGGGCTCCAAGGGAAAGACGGCCGGTCGTGGCACCAAGGGCACCAAGGCCCGCTACCAGGTGCGCGTCGGCCTCGAGGGCGGGAACCTCAACAGCATCATGCGTGCTCCGAAGCTGCGCGGGTTCAAGAACCCGTTCCGCGTCGAGTACCAGGTCGTGAACCTTGAGAAGCTCGCGCAGCTCTACCCCCAGGGTGGAGACGTCACCGTCAGCGACCTCGTCGCGAAGGGTGCCGTGCGCAAGAACGAGAAGGTCAAGGTTCTCGGGCAGGGTGACATTACGGTTAAGCTGAACGTTGCAGTGGACAAGGTCTCCAGCTCGGCAGAGTCGAAGATCGTCGCAGCGGGCGGCTCCGTCAAGTAGTCGACTCGGGTGGCCCCTGCTCAAGGGGCCACCCGAACGGCTCACCCATAAGCACAACTGGAGGCTTCGTGTTCAGAGCTATCGCGCGCATTTTTCGCACGCCTGACCTGCGGCGCAAGATCGGCTTCACGCTCGGCATCGTTGCACTCTTCCGGCTGGGATCCTTCATCCCCTCGCCGTTCGTGGACTACGCGAACGTGCAGAGCTGCCTCGCAGCCAACACCGGCCCCGCCGGTCTCTATGAGCTCGTCAACCTCTTCAGTGGTGGCGCTCTCCTTCAACTCTCGGTCTTCGCGCTGGGCATCATGCCCTACATCACCGCGTCGATCATCGTGCAGCTGCTGCGCGTCGTCATCCCGCACTTCGAGACCCTCCACAAGGAGGGCCAGTCGGGCCAGTCGACCCTGACGCAGTACACGCGCTACCTCACGATCGCGCTCGGAGTGCTGCAGTCGACCACACTCATCACGGTCGCGCGCAGTGGCACGCTCTTCGGCGCCACCGGCGCCCCCGAGTGCCAGTCGCTCATCACCAATGAGGCCTGGTACGCGATCCTCCTCATGGTCATCACGATGACCGCCGGCACGGGCCTCATCATGTGGATGGGCGAGCTCATCACTGAGCGCGGCATCGGCAACGGCATGTCGCTCCTGATCTTCGTGTCGATCGCGGCGACCTTCCCCGCGGCGCTCTGGAGCATCGCGGTTGCCCGCAACTTCGAGACCTTCCTCATGGTCATCGCCGTCGGCATCCTGATCATGGGCGCCGTCGTCTTCGTCGAGCAGTCGCAGCGTCGCATCCCCGTGCAGTACGCAAAGCGCATGGTGGGTCGTCGTACCTATGGCGGCAACAACACCTACATCCCCATCAAGGTCAACATGGCGGGTGTCATCCCGGTCATCTTCGCCTCGTCGCTGCTCTACCTGCCGGCGCTCGTCGCGCAGTTCAACCAGCCGGCCAACGGCGAACTGCCCGCACCGTGGGTCACCTGGGTGCAGGACAACCTGACCTCGGGCGACAACCCGCTGTACATGGCCATCTACTTCTTCCTCATCATCGGTTTCACCTACTTCTACGTCGCGATCACCTTCAACCCCGAAGAGGTTGCCGACAACATGAAGAAGTACGGCGGCTTCATTCCCGGGATCCGGGCCGGCCGTCCCACCGCCGAGTACCTCGACTACGTGCTCACCCGAGTGACCCTCCCGGGCTCGCTGTACCTCGGCCTCGTCGCCCTCATCCCGCTCATCGCTCTCGCAACTGTGGGCGCCAACCAGAACTTCCCGTTCGGTGGCGCGAGCATCCTGATCATCGTCGGGGTCGGCCTCGAGACGGTCAAGCAGATCGACTCCCAGCTGCAGCAGCGACACTACGAAGGACTGCTTCGATGACGCTTACCCCAGCGCACTCCAACGCCCGCCTCCTGATCGTCGGCCCTCCCGGTGCCGGCAAGGGAACCCAGGCGGCGCGCCTCACTGCTCGCTTCGGCATCCCGGCCATCTCGACCGGCGACATCTTCCGCGACAACATCGCTCGCCAGACGCCGCTCGGTGTCGAGGTCAAGGCGATCGTCGACGCGGGTGACTACGTGCCGGACTCGCTGACCAACGCGCTCGTCGCGAGCCGCATCGAGGAGGAAGACGCCCGTGATGGCTTCCTGCTCGACGGCTACCCCCGCACGCTCGACCAGGTCGCCTACCTCGACCGGCTCCTCGAGGGCAAGGGCCAGTCGCTCGATGCCGTCATCCAGCTCGTCGCCGACCAGGACGAGGTCGTCGCCCGCCTGCGCAAGCGCGCCGTCGAGCAGGGGCGGGCGGATGACTCGGAGGAGTCGATCCGTCACCGCCAGGAGGTCTACGCCCGCGAGACACGACCACTGATCGACGTGTACAGCTCCCGCAACCTCCTCGTCGAGGTCGACGGCCTCGGCGAGGTCGACGTCGTGACGGAGCGCATCTTCGACGGACTCGCCGCCCGCGGCATCCGTCCCCTCGCCGTTCAGTAACGTGCGCAAAGGCATCTACAAGAGCGCGGCCGACCTTCGGGGCATGGTTGCACCCGGGGTTCTGACGGCAAAGGCGCTCGATGCCGTTCGCGAGCGCATCGTGCCGGGGGCAACGACGATAGAGCTCGACGCGATCGCCGAGTCTGTCATCCGCGCCGGCGGGGGAGAGCCGAACTTCGCCCTCGTGCCGGGCTACCGCCACACGATCTGCTCCTCCGTCAACGAGGACGTCGTGCACGGTATCCCGGGTGACCGCGTGCTCGAGCCGGGAGACATCGTCTCGATCGACTGCGGCGCCCAGGTCAACGGCTGGAACGGCGACTCGGCCATCACGGTCGTGATCCCGGACCCGAGCCGTCCCGAGCTCGTCGCCGAGCGGCAGCGCCTCTCGGATGTCACGGAGACCTCCCTCTGGCACGGCATCGCCGCCCTCGCCAGGGCGAAGCACCTCAACGAGGTCGGCTCGGCGATTGAGGACTACATCGACTCGCAGGGCGAGTTCGGCATTCTCGAGGACTATGTGGGACACGGCATCGGCCGTTCCATGCACGAGGCGCCGACCGTCTTCAACTACCGCGTTCGCGACAAGGGACCGGCGGTCAAGCCGGGACTGTGCGTCGCAATCGAGCCCATGGTCACGCTCGGCGGCATCGACACCTTCGTGCGCGAGGACGACTGGACGATCGCGACGGAGGACGGCACGGCTGCCGCCCACTGGGAGCACTCAGTCGCGGTGCACGCGAACGGCATCTGGGTGACCACGGCACATGACGGTGGCGCCGCCGCGTTGGCGCCGCTCGGCGTGACGCCCGTGCCGATCCCGTGAGCCGCAGCATCCGTCGGCCGGGTGGTTCGGGGCGAGAGTATAGCGCCGACTTGGCGAAACACCCGGTAATCACCTAGGATTGACCTTTGGTGTCTGTGGGCCGTTTCTGCGTGCCCGACTTCCGCGTTTGACGCGGGGCTTACGCCACAATCCGCATGACCAGCAATCAATACTTTTAGCGACGAAGAGGCTATGGCCAAAAAAGACGGTGTCATCGAAATCGAGGGCTCTGTGATCGAGGCTCTGCCCAACGCGATGTTTCGCGTTGAGCTGACGAACGGTCACAAGGTGCTTGCCCACATCTCGGGCAAGATGCGCCAGCACTACATCCGCATCCTCCCGGAGGACCGCGTGATCGTGGAGCTGAGCCCCTACGACCTGACCCGCGGCCGGATCGTCTACCGCTACAAGTAGTGACGCACAACGGATGCTCGTGCAGCATCCGGCTGGAAAGTAACGGCCCGCGGCATCCCGCGGGTACGAAGACAGCGAGATCAAGGAATCACCATGAAGGTCAACCCCAGCGTCAAGCCCATCTGTGACCACTGCAAGGTCATCCGTCGCCACGGCAACGTGATGGTCATCTGCAAGTCCAACCCGCGTCACAAGCAGCGCCAGGGCTAGTAGCAACGCCCGCCGGTTGAGCCTGTCGACGCCAGCGGTTCCCACAACTGAATATTCACTAAGAGCAGCACCAGAACCCGTTCGCGGGGGAGACCACCGGTTGGAGGCCGGTGCACAGGTCCTGCTCCAGACCTCCACCACTCATTAGGAGAAGCCACCATGGCTCGTCTAGCAGGCGTAGACATTCCGCGCGACAAGCGCGTTGAAGTCGCACTCACCTACATCTACGGCGTCGGCCGCACCAAGTCGCTCCAGGCGCTTGAGGCCACCGGTATCGATGTCAACATCCGCGTCAAGGACCTCACCGACGACCAGCTCGTCGCGCTCCGTGACTACATCGAGGGCAACTACAAGGT
>JADGNA010000013.1 GCA_015234465.1 Salinibacterium sp.
TCAAGATCGACAAGCACGACTACGAGACCAAGCGCAAGCGCGCCGAGGGCTTCCTCAAGCAGGGCGACAAGGTCAAGGCCATGATCCTGTTCCGCGGTCGCGAGCAGTCGCGTCCCGAGCAGGGTGTTCGCCTCCTGCAGCGCTTCGCGGAGGACGTCGCGGAGCTCGGCACGGTCGAGTCCACCCCGACGATCGACGGTCGCAACATGGTCATGGTCATCGGCCCGCACAAGACGAAGGCCGAGATCAAGATCGAGACGGATGCCCGCAAGGCGTCGTCCAAGGAGCCCCGCGAGGCCAAGGACGAGTCCAGCGAGGCAACGCCTGCGGAGTAGTCCGCACCCCAGTCTTCGCCCGCACGGGCGTGATGAAGCACGACAGTGAACAAGGAGAGAGATGCCTAAGCAGAAGAGCCACTCAGGGGCCAAGAAGCGTTTCAAGGTCACCGGTAGCGGCAAGGTCATGAAGCAGCAGGCCGGCATGCGCCACAACCTCGAGGTCAAGTCGGGGCAGCGCAAGCGCCGCCTCAACGCCGACCAGGTGCTGGCACCCCAGGACGCGAAGGTCATCAAGCGCCTTCTTGGCAAGGCCGGCCGCTGAGCCGCCCCCGCATTCGGAACTAAGGAACAGAGAAAATGGCAAGAGTAAAGCGGGCAGTCAACGCCCACAAGAAGCGTCGGGTCATCCTCGAGCGCGCCAGCGGCTACCGCGGCCAGCGTTCGCGCCTCTACCGCAAGGCGAAGGAGCAGGTCACCCACTCGCTCGTCTACGCGTACCGTGACCGTCGTGCCCGCAAGGGTGACTTCCGTCGCCTGTGGATCCAGCGCATCAACGCTGCGTCGCGCGCCAACGGCCTCACGTACAACCGCTTCATCCAGGGCCTTGGCCTCGCGGGTGTGCAGGTTGACCGTCGCATGCTCGCCGACATGGCAGTGAACGACCCCAAGACGTTCGCGGCCATTGTCGCGACCGCCAAGGCGGCGCTGCCGGCCGACACGTCGGCTCCCAAGGTGTCGGCATAGCCGCACACCCGGCCTAGACTTAGGCCATGCTTGACAACCCGCGCTCACCCCGTGTGCGTGGCGTAGCGAAACTTCGCAAGAGAGACGCCCGGTCTGAGACCGGGCTCTTTCTTTTGGAGGGCCCGCAGGCTGTGTCGGAGGCGCTCATCTGGCGCCCCGAACTCCTGCAGGAGCTCTACGCCACGCCCACGGCGTTCGAGCGGCACTCAGACCTCGCTGCTGCGGCGGAGGAGGCGGATGTCACGGTCGAGTTCGTGACGGAGCAGGTGCTCGAGGCGATGGCCGACACGGTCACGCCGCAGGGCGTCGTGGCCGTCTGTCGACAGTTCCCCGTCTCGGTGCGCGAGCTGCTCGCCCCGGGGGAGTCCGGCGCGGCGCGGCTCATCGTCGTGCTCGAGGAGGTCCGCGACCCTGGCAACGCGGGCACGATCATCCGTGCTGCGGATGCCGCGGGCGCGGATGGCGTGATCTTCAGCGGTCGCACGGTCGACCTCTACAACCCGAAGGTGGTCCGTTCGACGACGGGCTCGCTCTTCCACATCCCCGTCGCGGTGGGCGCGGAGTTCCCCGCGCTGCGGGAGCGCCTGCGCGATGCGGGATTGAACGTCCTCGCCGCCGACATCAAGGGCGACGACCTGCTCGCAGCCCGGCAGGAGGGCGTGCTGTCGCAGCCGACCGCGTGGCTGTTCGGCAACGAGGCCCGGGGCCTCAGCGATGACTACCTCGCCCTGGCTGACCGTGCCGTCTCGGTGCCGATCTACGGGCGGGCCGAGTCGATGAACCTCGCGACCGCAGCATCCGTCTGTCTCTATGAGAGCGCATTCGCACAGCGGATCTCGTCGGTTACGAACAAGTAACGGCGCGGCGGATCTCCCCGACGGGGGTCCGACCGGACTACCTTGGGCACATGACCTCGAGTTTTGAGACCACGAGCAACCCGATCCACGCGGCACATGGTGAACCTCTCGTCGTCCTGGAGAACGTAGAGAAGCACTACGGTGACTTCCACGCGTTGAAGAACATCAACATGACGGTCAACAAGGGCGAGGTCGTCGTGGTCATCGGGCCCTCGGGCTCAGGCAAGTCGACCCTGTGCCGCACGATCAACCGCCTCGAGACCATCACCTCGGGTGAGATCCGCATCGACGGCAAGGCACTGCCCAAGGAGGGCAAGGCACTGGCTGCACTCCGTGCCGATGTCGGGATGGTCTTCCAGTCGTTCAACCTCTTCGCACACAAGACGATCCTTGAGAACGTCACGCTCGGCCCCATCAAGGTGCGCCGCCGGGCGAAGGCAGAGGCGGAGAAGGATGCCCGTGCGCTTCTCGAGCGCGTCGGCGTGGCGGTGCAGGCAGACAAGATGCCGGCCCAGCTCTCGGGCGGCCAACAGCAGCGTGTCGCGATCGCGCGTTCGCTCGCGATGAAACCGAAGGTCATGCTCTTCGATGAGCCGACCTCTGCGCTCGACCCCGAGATGATCAACGAGGTGCTCGACGTCATGGTGCACCTCGCGGCCGAGGGCATGACGATGATCGTCGTCACCCACGAGATGGGCTTCGCGCGCAAGGCGGCCGACCGGGTCGTGTTCATGGCGGACGGTGAGATCGTCGAGGAGGCCGCGCCGGAGGAGTTCTTCAGCAACCCGAAGAGCGACCGCGCGAAGGACTTCCTCTCCAAGCTCCTGACCCACTGAGACCTGCACACAGGGCGGGGTCGCGCTTCGGCGCGACTCCTTACGAAAGGAACAACATGCACAAGAGATCAACACTTGTGGCCACGCTCGCCGCGGCTGCGCTCGTCCTGACCGGATGCGCCGGCGGCGACAGCGGCAACGGAGGCGGCACGACCGACGGCGAGGGCACAGCATCGGGTTCGATCACGATCGGTGTCAAGGAGGATCAGCCGGGTCTCGGTTACCTCGATGCAGCGACCGGTGAGCGCAGCGGCTTCGACATCGAGATCGCGAAGTGGGTCGCCGAGGAGCTCGGCTACGCCGAGGACCAGATCGAATGGGAGGCAATCCCGAGCGCCAACCGCGAGTCTGCCCTCGTGAACGGAGATGTCGACCTCTACGTCGGCACCTACTCGATCACCGACAGCCGCAAGGAGCAGATCGACTTCGCTGGTCCGTACTTCGTCACGGGCCAGGGCCTCCTAGTGGCTGCGGATGAAGAGTCCATCCAGAGCGAGGAAGATCTCGCGGGCACAACTGTGTGCTCGGCAACTGGTTCGACGCCCATCCAGAACATCAAGGACAACTTCCCCGACACCGAGACTGTCGAGTTCGACACCTACTCGCAGTGTGTCGAGGCGCTCCTCGACGGGCAGGTCGACGCAGTGACGACCGACCAGGCGATCCTTCTTGGTTATGCCTCGCAGGACCCCGACAACCTCAAGGTCGTCGGTGAGCCGTTCACGGTGGAGAAGTATGGCGTTGGCCTGCCGAAGGGCTCCGAGCTCCGCGGCCAGATCAACGACATGTTCACCGAGGGTGGCGACCGTTGGCAGGAGATCTACGACGCGACGCTCGGCCAGTCCGGCACCGAGGTCGAGCAGCCTGAGATCGAGGACTACTAAGCCCTCAACGGATGGCGGCGCCGCTGAGGCGGCGCCGCCATTCCTTCCCGCCGTTTCCCGCACTTCGAAAGGACTGTCGCTGACGTGGATCCCCTGATCAACAATCTCGACATCTTCGTTCCCGCATTCAGGAACACGATCATCCTGTTCGTGGTGTCAGGCGTTGCGGCGCTCATCCTCGGCACGGTCGTCGGCGGCATGAGGGTCTCGCCCGTGCCGATCATGCGTGGCGTCGGCACGGTCTACGTCAACTTCATCCGCAACACCCCGCTCACCCTGCTCATGTTCTTCTTCGCCTTTGGGTATCCGAAGCTTGAGCTCGGGAACCTCTCGTATATGACGCTCGCGATCATCGCGCTGAGCCTCTACACGGCGACGTATGTCGCCGAGGTCATCCGCTCGGGTTTCAACACGGTTCCCGTGGGCCAGGCCGAGGCCGCGAGGGCGATCGGCCTTCCCTTCGGACAGACCATGTCGCTCGTGATCCTGCCGCAGGCGTTCCGGGCGGTCATACCGCCCCTCATGAGCGTGTTCATCGCGCTCCTCAAGAACACGACGGTTGCAGCCGGCTTCTCGGTCTTCGAGGCCGGCGCCATTCGCGCGTACCTCTCCGAGCGCGGCGAACCGGCGATCGTCGT
This sequence comes from Salinibacterium sp., assembly GCA_015234465.1. Taxonomy (GTDB): domain Bacteria; phylum Actinomycetota; class Actinomycetes; order Actinomycetales; family Microbacteriaceae; genus Homoserinimonas. Next base: position 4,238 of record JADGNA010000013.1, read on the forward strand.
GCTGCTGTGGGTCGCCGCGATCTTCGTTGTGCTGGTGACGGTCCTGTCGCTCGTGCAGCGACGACTCGAGAACAAGTGGAGGGTGGCCCGATGAGCAGCGTGCTCTATGACGTCCCCGGACCGAAGGCGATCGTGCGCAACCGCATCCTCGCGGTCGTCACGGTACTCGTCGTCGGCGGGATGCTCGCCTTCATCATCTACCGCCTCGCGGTGACTGGCCAGTTCACCGCGGAGAAGTGGCGCATCTTCACCTTCCCGCTCGTTCACCAGAACATCATCGACGCGACGCTGCGTACCCTCTCGGCCTTCGCTGTCGCAGCTGTCGCGAGCCTCGTGCTCGGACTGCTGCTGTCGATCGGTCGCCTGAGTGATCACGCGATCATCCGCGTGCCGGTCATGCTCTTCACGGAGCTCTTCCGTGCGATCCCCGTGCTGATCCTCATGATGATCATGTACTACGGGCTCCCGCCGCTCGGCGTCACGTTCATGACCCCGTTCCTGGCAGTTGTGATCGCGCTCACCCTCTACAACGGCTCGGTGCTCGCCGAGGTCTTCCGAGCTGGTATTGAGTCGCTGCCCAAGGGCCAGACCGAAGCCGGGTACGCGATCGGGATGCGCAAGTCCGCCGTCATGCTGCTGATCCAGTACCCGCAGGCGATCCGCGCAATGATGCCCGTCATCATCTCGCAGCTCGTCGTGGTGCTGAAGGACACAGCGCTCGGCTTCATCGTGACGTTCCAGGAGCTGCTGTACCTCGCCAAGTTCTACGGCGGACAGGTGACCTACGGCTCGCCGATCATCCCGTCGACGATCGTTTTCGGCACGATCTACATTCTGCTCTGCCTCGCGCTCTCCGCGGTCGCGAAGTGGGTCGAGGTGCGCTCGCGGCGCAACCCGAGGATCACGAAGGTCGCGCCGGCCGTCCAGGCAACCAACCAGGGCGAGATCAAGTAGACGGGGGCTCGGCACGAGGCAGACTAAACTTGGCTCTCGTGTCTGAACCCCTGATCACCGAGTCCAGTGTCGCCGAGGCGGTGGATGCCGCCCTTGCCGCGATCGCGGAGGCCAGCGACACTGCCGCGCTCAAGTCGGTCCGCTCCGCCCACCTCGGCGAGGCATCCGCGCTCGCCAGGCTGAACGGCGAGCTGCGCAACGTGCCCAACGACCAGAAGGCCGCCCTCGGCAAGCTCGTCGGCCAGGCCCGCGGCCGCGTGAACCAGGCGTTCACGGCACGTGAGCACGAGGTTGCGGCTGCCGAGGAGACGGCGCGGCTTGCAGCTGAGGCGGTGGATGTCACGGCCCTCGGTTCCCGCTGGACTCCCGGGGCGCGGCATCCGCTCACCCTCCTCATGGAGCAGATGTCGGATGTCTTCGTCGGCATGGGCTGGGAGGTCGCGGAGGGCCCCGAGCTCGAGAACGAGTGGTTCAACTTCGACGCGCTCAACTTCGATGAGGACCACCCCGCGCGCGCGATGCAGGACACCTTCTTCATCGACCCGGTCGACTCGCACCTCGTGATGCGCACGCACACTTCGCCCGTGCAGATCCGTTCTCTGCTGGAGCGCCCGCTGCCCGTCTACGTTGTGGCACCGGGCCGCACCTTCCGCACGGATGAGCTCGACGCGACCCACACCCCGGTCTTCAACCAGATCGAGGGCATCGCGATCGACAAAGGCCTGACGATGGCGCACCTGCGCGGCACGCTCGAGCACCTCGCCCGCGCGATGTTCGGCGAGGAGGCGAAGATCCGCCTGCGCCCCAACTACTTCCCCTTCACTGAGCCGAGCGCCGAGATGGACGTGTGGCAGCCCAATGCAAAGGGCGGCGCCCGCTGGGTCGAGTGGGGCGGATGCGGCATGGTCAATCGCAACGTGCTCCGCGCGGCCGGCATCGACCCCGAGGAGTATCAGGGCTTCGCCTTCGGAATGGGCATCGAGCGCACGCTCCAGTTCCGCAACGACATGAATGACATGCGCGACATGGTCGAGGGCGACATCCGCTTCTCGCAGCAGTTCGGAATGGTGGTCTGATGCGCGTCCCAGCCTCGTGGCTTCGTGAATTCGTCGAGGTCCCCGCAAGCTCGACCCCCGAGGACATCCACGCCGCGCTCGTGCGCGTGGGGCTCGAGGAGGAGGACATCCACCGCGCCGAGCTGAGCGGCCCCATCGTGGTCGGCACCGTGCTCGAGTTCGTCGATGAGCCGCAGAAGAACGGCAAGACAATCCGCTGGTGCCAGGTCGACGTGGGGGAGGCGGAGCCGCGCGGCATCGTCTGCGGCGCCCACAACTTCTTCGCCGGCGACAAGGTCGTCGTGTCGCTCCCCGGCGCCGTACTCCCAGGCCCCTTCCCGATCTCGGCGCGCAAGACCTACGGTCACGTGAGTGACGGCATGATCGCCTCCGCCAAGGAGCTGAGTCTCGGCGACGAGCACGGCGGCATCCTGCGCCTGACCGAGCTCGGCCTCGACCCGGAGCCCGGCACCGACGCGATCGCGCTCCTCGGCCTCGACGACTATGCGGTCGAGGTCAATGTCACGCCCGACCGTGGCTACGCCTTCTCGATCCGCGGCATCGCCCGCGAGTACTCCAACTCGACGGGGGCGGCCTTCCGCGACCCCGCGCTCTCGCCCAAGCTGCTCGAACTCGTCGAGGCCACGCACGAGGGCTTCCCGGTGACAGTTGACGACCAAGCACCGATCCGCGGCAACGTCGGATGCTCGGTCTTCGTCACGCGCGTCGTGCGCGGCATCGACCCGACCCGGCCGACCCCGGCATGGATGGTCTCGCGACTCAAGCTCGCGGGCGTCCGCTCCATCTCCCTCGCGGTCGACATCACGAACTACGTCATGTTCGAGCTCGGCCAGCCGATCCACGGCTACGACCTCGCCAAGCTCACGGGCGGCATCACGGTGCGTCGCGCGACCCAGGGGGAGACCCTCACGACGCTCGACGACCAGGTGCGCAAGCTCAGCACGGAAGACCTCCTGATCACCGACGATTCCGGCCCGATCGGCCTCGCGGGCGTCATGGGCGGCGCGACGACCGAGATCTCGGATGCCACGAGCGACGTGTTGATCGAGGCCGCGAACTTCGACCCCGTCTCGATCGCGCGCACGGCCCGCCGGCACAAGCTGCCGAGCGAGGCATCCAAGCGCTTCGAGCGTGGAGTGGACCCGCAGGTCGCCGAGGCGGCCGCGGCGCGCGTCGCGCAGCTTCTCGTCGAGCTCGCGGGCGGCACTGTCGACACCCTTGGCTCAACGCTGTTCGAGGCATCCGCTCCGTCGGCCATCATGCTGCGCGACGGGCTCACGACCTCGCTGCTCGGCGTCGAGTACACGGCCGAGGAGGTGCGCTCCTCGCTTGAGGCGATCGGCGCCAGCATCGATGATGTCGATGGTGGGCTCTCCGTGACGCCGCCGTCGTGGCGCCCCGACCTCACCGACGAGCCGACCCTCGCGGAGGAGGTCGCCCGACTCATCGGTTACGACCGCATCCCGTCGATCCTGCCTGTGGCTCCTCCCGGCCGTGGCCTGTCCCGATCGCAGCGCCTGCGTCGCGCGGCGTCGAACATGCTCGCGGCGAATGGCTTGACCGAGGTGCAGTCCTACCCCTTCCTCTCGGAGGCGGCGCACGCCCGCTTCTCGGGAGATGCGCCCGCCATGCGGCTCGCAAACGCACTCGACGCGAGCGTGCCGCTGCTGCGCCGCAGCCTCGTGCCCGGCCTGCTCGAGACGGCGCGCCGCAACCTCTCCCGCGGCCTCACCGACCTCGCACTGTTCGAGGTCGGCACGGTGTTCCTGCCCGAGGCCGGTCGCTCCTACGGCAGCGGCCCCCTGCCCGTTGGCAACGCTCACCCGGGTGACGAGGTCGTCGCGGCGCTGAACGCCGGCATCCCGTCGCAGCCGTGGCACGTCGCCGCGCTCTTCGTCGGCGACCGCGTCGTGCGCCAGCCGGGGGTCGGCGCGGTGCCATCGTCCGTCTCCGACGCGATCGATGCGGCCCGCCAGCTCGCACTTGCCCTCGCGGTCGACATCCGCGTCGAGCAGGGCAACCACCCCGCCTACCACCCCGGTCGCACGGCCGAGATCTTTGCGGGCGACCGCGTGGTCGGCATCGCGGGCGAGCTGCTCCCGGCGATCGCCGACGATCTCGACCTGCCCCGAGTGGTCGCGCTTCTGGAGCTCGACCTCAACGCGCTGATCGAGCTCGGCGCCCGCGAGGTCGTCACCTCACCGATTTCCGGCTATCCCGCCGCGACGCAGGACGTGTCGCTCGTGGTTCCCGTCGAGGTGCCCGCAGGCGATGTGCTTGCGGCGCTCACGGAGGGCGCGGGCGCGCTGCTCGAGAGTGCGCAACTGGTCGACGACTACCGAGGCCAGGGCATTCCTGAGGGCAGCCGTTCGCTCACCTTCGCGCTGCGCTTCCGGGCAGCCGACCGCACGCTGACGGCGGCCGAGGCATCCGATGCTCGTCTTGCGGGCGTCGCCGTCGCGACGGAGCGATTCGGCGCGACCCTGCGCGAGTAGTCGAGAGGGGCGCGGTTCGCGCTACAGTGTTCGGGTGGACATGATCCGTGGAACCCTGCTCGGCGAGCGTCGCCTCGAGCTGTTCCGCGCGCGCCGACTCGCGGCGACGTCGCCTCGCTGAGCCCTTCGCTCAGCCGCCGCGTCGCCGCCTCCGGCCTTTCATCGTCCGTTCCTCATTTAAGGTAGAACCCATGACCCTCTCCGTTGCCGTCGCCGGCGCGAGCGGCTATGCGGGTGGCGAGCTGCTGCGCATCCTCGCTCACCATCCGGATGTCACGATCACGACCGTCACCGCCCACTCCAATGCCGGTCAGCCGCTCATTGCGGCGCAACCGCATCTCCGCTCCCTCCAGCACCTCACGCTGGTCGACACGACCCCCGAGAACCTTGCGGGTCACGACGTTGTCTTCGTCGCCCTCCCGCACGGCAAGTCGGGGGAACTGACCGACCACCTCGGTGACGACGCCCTCGTGATCGACTGCGGCGCCGACCACCGCCTCACGTCCGAGGCAGACTGGACCAAGTTCTACGGCGGCGAGTTCTACGGCGCCTGGACCTACGGCATGCCAGAACTCCTGCTCGTTGACGGCTCGCGCCAGCGGGAACGGATCGTCGGCGCGCGCCGCATCGCGGTGCCCGGATGCAACGTCACGGCGATCACGCTGGGCCTGGCACCCGGCATCCAGGCCGGGCTCGTGCATCCGCAGGACCTGGTCTCGGTGCTCGCGGTCGGCACGAGCGGCGCCGGCAAGAGCCTGAAGACACACCTCCTGGCAAGCGAGATCCACGGTTCGGCCATGCCGTATGCGGTCGGGGGAACGCACCGGCACACCCCCGAGATCGTGCAGAACCTCACGGTCGCCGGCGCGGAGGGAGCCACGGTCTCGTTCACGCCCGTGCTGGTGCCGATGTCGCGGGGCATCCTCGCGACGAGCACGGCGCAGCTGCTGCCGGGTGTCAGCCTTTCGGATGCTCGGGCTGCCTGGGATTTCGCCTACGGCACGGAACCCTTCGTGCACGTGCTGCCGGAGGGCCAGTTCCCGAAGACGGCCGACGTGCTGGGCGCGAACACCGCGGTCATGGGACTCGCTGTCGATGAGGCGGCCAACCGGCTTGTCGTCGTGAGCGCGATTGACAATCTCGTGAAGGGCACGGCGGGCGCCGCCGTGCAGTCGATGAACATCGCCCTCGGGCTGCCCGAGACAACGGGTCTTGAGACGAACGGAGTGGCGCCATGAGGCAGCCGGTGGAGAGTGGCGTCGGGGGAGTGACCGAGCCCGCGGGCTTCGAGGCTGCGGGTGTCGAGGCCGGCCTCAAGGATTCGGGTGGGCTCGACCTCGCGCTCGTCGTGAACCGCGGCCCCCTGCAGTCGGCGGCCGCCGTCTTCACCTCCAACCGGGCCGTCGCCAACCCGATCATCTGGTCGCGGCAGGTCATCCAGGATGGTGTCGTCTCTGCGATCGTGCTCAACTCGGGCGGGGCGAACTGCTTCACGGGCTCCTTCGGTTTCCAGACGACGCACGCGACCGCCGAGGCGGTCGGCAAGGCGCTCGATGTCTCGGCGGGTGACGTGCTCGTCTGCTCGACGGGCCTCATCGGCGTGGGCGACCAGACCTTCCGCGACCGCGTGCTCGCGGGCGTCGATGTCGCGGCGAAGGCGCTCAGCGCGACGGGCGGCGACGACGCCTCCCGCGCCATCATGACGACCGACACCCAGCCCAAGCGCGCGACGGTGCGGGGCGACGGATACACGATCGGCGGCATGGCGAAGGGCGCCGGGATGCTCGCGCCCGGGCTCGCGACCATGCTCGTCGTCATCACGACGGATGCCGAACTCACGAGTGCCGAACTCGACGAGGCCCTGCGCGCAGCCACACGCATCAGCTTCGATCGGCTCGACTCCGACGGCTGCATGTCGACCAACGACCAGGTGACGATCATGGCGAGCGGGGCATCCGGGGTCCGTCCCGACCTGTCGATGTTCACGGTGCAGTTGCAGGGATTGTGCGTGGACCTCGCCTTCCAGTTGCAGCGGGATGCCGAGGGCGCGAGCCACGACATCGTGATCGAGGTCATGGGCGCCGCGAGCGAGGACGACGCCGTCGAGGTCGGTCGTTCGATCGCCCGCAACAATCTCTTCAAGGCAGCCATCTTCGGAAACGACCCGAACTGGGGCCGCGTGCTGGCCGCGATCGGCACGACCTCGGCCGAGTTCGACCCCTACAACGTCGACGTCTCCATGAACGGCGTGCGGGTCTGCACCAAGGGTGGCCCGGACCGGCCGCGCGAGGAAGTCGACCTGAGCGGTCGCGATGTGCTGCTGCAACTCGACCTTCACGCTGGCCACGCGGGCGCGATGATCCTCACGAACGACCTCACGCACGACTACGTGCACGAGAACAGCGCGTACTCAAGCTGATGGCCGAGCCGACCGACCTCAACGCCGTGCAGGCGCAGACGCTCATCGATTCCCTGCCGTGGCTGACCCTCTTCCGTGACCGCATCATCGTCGTGAAGTTCGGTGGCAACGCGATGGTCGACGATGAGCTCAAGAGGGCCTTCGCGGCCGACATGGTCTACCTGCACCACGTGGGCATCCGTCCCGTCGTCGTGCACGGTGGCGGCCCGCAGATCTCGCGCGCCCTCAAGGAGCGCGGCATCGAGAGCGAGTTCCGCGGTGGCCTGCGGGTGACGAGCCCCGAGGCGATGGAGGTCGTGCGCGACGTGCTGACGCGGGAGGTCAGCGGGGAGCTCGCGGCGCTCATCAACGAGCACGGTGACCTGGCGCAGCCGGTCTCGGGTGAGACGCAGGGCCTCTTCCGCGGCCGTCGGCGCGGCACGGTCGTCGACGGGGAAGAGGTCGATCTCGGGCTCGTCGGTGAGGTCGTCGATGTCGATCCCTCCGTGCTCCACGCCCTCCTCGACGCGGGCAAGATCCCCGTCGTATCCTCCGTCGCACCCGATGGTGAGGTGCCGGGGCAGGTACTCAACGTCAATGCGGACTCGGCTGCGGCATCCGTCGCCGTCGCGCTCGGCGCCGTCAAGCTGGTGGTACTGACGGATGTCGCGGGGCTCTACTCCGACTGGCCGAACCGCGACTCGCTCGTGTCTCGGATCACGGCGTCTGAGCTCTCCGCGATGCTCCTGTCGCTCGAGTCCGGCATGATCCCCAAGATGACGGCCTGCCTCGAAGCCGTCGCGGGCGGGGTGGACAAGGCCGCCATCATCGACGGGCGCGTCGCCCACTCGATCCTCCTCGAGGTGTTCCGCAGCAGCGGCGTGGGCACGGAGGTCGTGCCCGACGCCACCCCACACGACAACGACTCGACAGCGAAGGCAGGGTAGTGGTGAATCACGACTGGAGCAGCAGGTTCGGTGCGGCCATGATGGGCTCGCACGCGACGCCCCTCACGATGCTCGAGCGGGGTGAGGGCTGCTACGTGTGGGGAACCAACGGCAAGCGATACCTGGACTTCCTCGCCGGCATCGCCGTGAACTCGCTGGGGCACGCGCATCCGGCGCTCGTCGACGCGGTCTCGAGCCAGGTCGCGACACTCGCGCACGTCTCCAACTACTTCGCGACGCCGCCGCAGATCGAGCTCGCAGAGCGGCTCAAGCGCATCACGGGGGCGGGGGAGCGCGGCCGCGTCTACTTCGGCAACTCGGGGACAGAGGCGATGGAGGCCGCGTTCAAGCTCGCGCGCCTCAACAACGACGGCGGCAAGCGGCGCCGCATCCTCGCCCTCACGAATGCCTTCCACGGCCGCACCATGGGGGCCCTGTCGCTCACCGGCAAGGCCGCCCTGCGCGATCCCTTCGGCCCGCTCCTCGACGGTGTCGAGCACATCGACAGCACGATCGAGGCGCTCGAAGCGGCAATGGACGACACCGTCGCCGCCGTCGTGTTCGAACCCATCAAGGGCGAGGCCGGCGTCGTCGACCTGCCGGAGGGCTTCATCGTGCGGGCCCGCGAGCTCACGCGGGAGCACGGCGCGCTGCTCATCCTCGATGAGATCCAGACGGGCGTCGGCCGCACGGGCACCTGGTTCACCTACCAGCAGTTCGACATCGAGCCCGATGCCGTCACGATCGCGAAGGGCATCGCCGGAGGCATGCCCATCAGCGCCCTCGTGACCTTCGGCGAGGCATCCGAGCTCTTCAAGCGGGGCCACCACGGCAGCACCTTCGGCGGCAACCCGCTTGCGACCGCGGCGGCCAACGCGGTGCTCGGCGAGATCGAGGCATCCGACCTGATCGGCAACGCGGAGCAGCGCGGCACGCAGCTGCGGGAACTGATCCGCGAGATGGGCTCCCCGCTCGTCGACGAGGTGCGCGGACGCGGCCTGCTGATCGGCGTCGGCCTCACTGAGCCGGTGGCGAACAAGGTGTCTGCGGCCGCGCTCGAAGCAGGCCTCATCGTCAACGCGGCAAACGAGTACAGCGTGCGGATCGCGCCGCCCCTCATCGTCGGCGACGTCGAGATCGACGAGTTCGGCAGACTCTTCAGCACGGCATTGGAGGCCGCACAGTGACCAGGCATTTCCTTCGCGACGACGACCTGAGCCAGGCGGAGCAGCGCGAGATCCTCGACCTCGCTGTCGCCCTGAAGGCCGAGCGCTTCTCGCGGCGCCCCCTTGAGGGCCCGCAGACGGTCGCCGTGATTTTCGACAAGTCGTCGACGCGCACCCGCGTCTCCTTCGCAGTCGGCATCGCCGATCTTGGGGGAGTGCCCCTCATCATCAGCACGGCCAACAGCCAGCTCGGTGGCAAGGAGACTGCGTCCGACACCGCGAGGGTGCTCGAGCGCATGGTCGCCGCGATCGTGTGGCGCACCTACGGCCAGGCCGGGCTCGAGGAGATGGCGGAGGGCACGACCGTCCCCGTCGTCAACGCGCTGTCCGACGATTTCCACCCGTGCCAGCTGCTGGCAGACCTGCTCACCATTCGCGAGCACCGCGGAGCCCTCGAGGGTCAGACCGTGACCTTCATCGGCGACGGCGCCTGCAACATGGCGCAGTCCTATGCGCTCGCGGGTGCGACGGCGGGCATGCACGTCCGCATCGCGGCACCGGAGGGCTTCCACCCGACGCAGTCCGTCATCGACGCCGCGGTGGAGATCGCGGCAACGACGGGCGGTTCGGTCGAGTGCTTCTACGACCCTAAGGAGGCCGTCACGGGGGCGGATGTCGTCGTGACCGACACCTGGGTGTCCATGGGCAAGGAGGAGGAGAAGGCCGAGCGCGTCAAGCTCCTCGGAGGCTACCGAGTCGATGCGGAGCTGATGGCGCTCGCGAAGGACGATGCGATCTTCATGCACTGCCTCCCGGCCGATCGCGGCTACGAGGTCACGGCCGACGTGATCGACGGTGGCCAGAGTGTCATCTGGGACGAGGCGGAGAACCGCCTGCACGCCCAGAAGGCGCTGCTCGTCTGGCTCCTGGAGCGCAATGGGGTGCAGGGCTGATGGCGGGCGAGACCAACACGGGCTCCCTCTGGGGCGGCCGGTTCAGCGACGGGCCTTCGCCCGAGCTCGCACGCCTCAGCAAGTCGACCCACTTCGACTGGCAGCTCGCGGCCTACGACATCCTCGGCTCCAAGGCCCACGCCAAGGCGCTCGCGGCGGCGGGCTACCTCGACCAGGACGAGCTTGCGCGGATGCTCGCGGCCCTTGACCGCCTCGCCTCCGAGGTCGAGTCGGGGCAGATCACGGCGGAGGAGTCTGACGAGGATGTCCACGGCGCCCTTGAGCGTCACCTCATCACGATCGCGGGGCCGGAACTCGGCGGCAAGCTCCGGGCGGGCCGCAGCCGCAACGACCAGATCGCGACGCTCGTGCGCCTCTACCTGCTCGACCACGCGGCGAACATCCGTCACCTCGTCGTGCAGCTGATCGACGCGCTCGCCGCCCAGGCGGATGCGCACCCCAGGGCGATCATGCCGGGACGCACACACCTGCAGCATGCGCAGCCCGTGCTGCTCGCGCACCACCTCTTGGCTCACGCTTGGCCGCTCGTGCGCGACCTCGAGCGCCTGCGGGACTGGGGCGTGCGGGCATCCGCCTCTCCCTACGGCTCGGGCGCGCTCGCGGGCAGCTCCCTCGGGCTCGACCCCGCCCTTGTGGCGAAGGAACTTGGTCTCTCCGCGCCGACCGAGAACTCGATCGACGCGACCGCGAGCCGCGATGTCGTCGCCGAGTTCGCCTTCATCGCGTCGACGATCGGCATCAACCTGTCGCGCCTGGCGGAGGAGATCATCCTCTGGAACACGCGCGAGTTCGACTTCGTCACGCTCGACGACGGCTACTCGACGGGATCGTCGATCATGCCGCAGAAGAAGAACCCCGACATCGCGGAACTCGCGCGCGGCAAGTCCGGCAGACTCATCGGCAACCTCACGGGGCTCCTGACGACCCTCAAGGGCCTCCCGCTCGCCTACAACCGCGACCTCCAGGAAGACAAGGAGCCGGTCTTCGACTCCGTCGAGACGCTCGAGGTCCTCCTGCCGGCCTTCACGGGGATGCTCGCGACCCTGCGCTTCAATACCGAGCGCATGGCGGAGCTCGCGCCGCAGGGCTTCTCCCTGGCGACGGATGTCGCGGAGTGGCTCGTGCGCCAGCATGTGCCCTTCCGCGAGGCGCACGAGATCAGCGGTGCGCTCGTCTCCTTCTGCGAGGCACGCGGGCTCGAGCTGCACGAGCCGAGCGACGATGACTATGCGTCGATCGACCCCCGCCTCACGGGGCAGGTGCGCGAGGTCCTCTCGATCGACGGTGCCGTCTCGAGTCGCAACGGCGTCGGTGGCACAGCGCCGGAACGCGTCGCGGAGCAACTCGCCGCACTCACAGCACGGGTGCGCGACCTGACAGTGCGGTGATGTCGGACGAACTCGCGAGCGTCCTCGCGCAGGACGCCGTGCAGGCGGCCCCACGCCTGCTCGGCTCCCTCCTGTCGGTCGACTCGCCCGAGGGTCGCGTGACGCTCCGAATCACGGAGCTGGAGGCGTACCACGGCGCGGATGACCCCGGGTCGCACGCCTTCCGCGGCCAGACCCCGCGCAACTCCGTCATGTTCGGTCCGGCCGGGCACCTCTACACGTACTTCACCTACGGCATGCACACGTGCTCGAACATCGTCTGCGGCACGGAGGGCGTGGCATCCGGATGCCTCATCCGAGCGGGCGAGATCGTCGAGGGCATCGAGCTGGCCCGCGCGCGTCGGCACACCTCCCGCGTCGACGCCGACCTTGCCCGGGGCCCTGGCCGGGTCTGCGTGGCGCTCGGCATCACGCTCGCCGATGGCGGTGCTGACCTGTCGGCCTCGCGTATCCGCTTGTCCCTCGGGCGCGAGCAGCCGGATGTCGCGACCGGGCCCCGCACGGGAGTCTCCGGGCCCGGCGGCACGGATGCCTTCCCCTGGCGCTTCTGGATCCCGGGCGACCCCACGGTGTCGCCCTACAAGCGGCACGTGCCGAAGTCGCGGAATACATCGCGAGGATGACGCAGGATGCGCCGCCCGACCGATGTGGTCGCGCGGTACGTCGACGAGGCTGGAAGCATGAATTCTTCCGCCTCAACTCCTCTCCTCTCGGCATCGCGCGTCTCGATGACGTACCCAGGAACCCGCGCCCTTGACGGGGTCGACCTCGCGATCTATCCCGGCGAGTCCGTCGCGATCATGGGCCCGTCCGGATCGGGCAAGACGACGCTCCTCCACGCACTTGCGGGCATCATCACGCCGACGAGCGGCGAGGTCGTCGTGCACACGCCGCACGGTGCGATTGCCGTGAATGCCCTCGCGGAGTCTGAACGGTCGAGACTGCGTCGCGAGGAGTTCGGCTTCGTGTTCCAGCAGGGCCTCCTGATCCCCGAGCTCACGGTCGTCGAGAATGTCGCCCTTCCCCTCCTCCTGGCTGGGCGCACGCGGGCGACCGCCGAGGCGCACGCTGTCGAGTGGCTCGGCCGGCTCGGCCTCGGCGGCCTCGAGCGGCGCCGCATCGGCGAACTCTCGGGTGGCCAGGCGCAGCGCGTCGCGATCGCCCGCGCCCAGGTCACGGGCGCTCGGGTGATCTTCGCCGACGAGCCGACGGGAGCCCTCGATTCCGTGACCTCGACCGAGACGATGACGGCGCTCCTCGAGGCCGCGACGGAAGACGGCCGTGCGCTCGTCGTCGTCACGCACGATGACCAGGTCGCCGCCCGCTGCTCCCGCGTCGTGCGGCTGCGCGACGGGCGGCTCGACGTCCAGGCCGCGACGACCGTCTCGGGGGCCTCCGCATGAGCAGCATGACGGATGTCCGCGCTCCTGCCCCGGGGCGCCTCGCGCCGTCGAGGCGTCGCGCACCCATCGCAACCCTGACGTGGATGCTCGCCCGGCCCAGCGCCGACTCGGTCTCGACGCTCATGCTCCCCGGGATCGCCTTCGCCATCACGACCGCCCTGCTCCTGACGGTCGCGGGCGGTGGCGTGATGTTCTGGAACTGGCCCGACGAGTTGAATGCGGCCACCTACCAGGTGCTGAGCGGGCTCGCCCTGGCGCTGCTCGTGATTCCGCTCGCGAGCCTGAGTGGCGCTGCCGCCAGGCTCTCGGCGCGTCGGCGTGACGACCGCCTGGCGACACTGCGCCTGCTCGGTGCGACACCCGGCAACGTCGTCGCCATCACGGTCCTCGAGTCAGTCATGGTGGCCGCGGCGGGCGCGCTCGTGGGCGTCGTCCTGTACCTCGCCGCCGCTCCGTTGGTCGGCCTCATCCCCTTCGGCGGGGCGGCCATCGGCGCGGCGTCGATCATCCTGAACCCGCTCGCAATCCTCGGCGTCATCGCAGGCATCGTGCTGCTCGCCGCAGTGAGTGCCGTCGTCGGCCTTCGCAAGGTCGTCATCTCGCCGCTGGGCGTGAGGCTGAAGCAGAGCGCACCACGCATGAGCTGGCTTCGCGGCCTCATCGGGGGAGTCGTTGTCGTCATCGCCGTCGTCGTGCTGCAGAGCTTCGGCGTGCTGCCCGACTACACGGCGGTCGCGGTGGCCATCGCCGCCACCTTCGCGGTCGGCGTCGCCGTGCTCAACCTGGTCGGCCCGTGGCTCATCTGGGTCTTTGCGCGGATGCAGGTCGGCCGCGCCCGCACGGCGGCACGCCTCATCGCCGCTCGCACGACGCTCGAGGCGCCCAAGGTCGCGTGGCGTCAGGTCAGTGGACTCGCAATGACCAGTTTCGTCGCGGTCGTGGGCGGCACCGGCGTCTCGTTCCTGATCGAGGAGGGCGGACCGGCCAACGAGCTGGCGCTCTACGTCGACGTGCGCACGGGCATCATCATCACCCTCGTCGCATCCTTCCTCATGGTTGCGTGCTCTGTCGGGGTCAACCAGGCATCCGCTGTGCTCGACCGCCGTGACCTCTACGTCGGGCTCGACCGGGTGGGCATGCCGAGGGAGGTGCAGGAGCAGGCGCGGGCGCGCGCCATCCTCGTGCCGTTGTGCTGGGTCTCGCTGGGATCGGCGGCCCTCGGCGGACTGCTCGTCTTCCCGCTCGCGGGGTACGCGCTCATCGTCGCCCCCACGTCGCTGCTCGTGATCGCGCTCGCGTTCGTCGCCGGCATCGCGCTCGTGGCCCTGTCGCTCGTCGCAACGCGGCCGGTCGTGACGAGCGTGCTGCGCAGCCCCGAGCGCGCGCAGTAGCCTGCGACGTCAGGGGTTTCCATGCGGCCGGCGGTGGGTACCGTCGGCCGCTTGGTGCACGGCGCTCGTCGACTCCGGCGAGTGAGGCGGGGTCTCCCGCCGCTGGTACCCTTGGTCGGGTGTCAGCGAGCGTGCAGAACCTAGAACAGCAGAGCAACGACGAGTCATTCGAGTCCCTGTGGGACGAGCTGACCTGGCGAGGACTCGTCCACGTCTCGACCGACCCTGAGGCGCTCAAGACCCTGCTGGATGGCCCGCCCATCGTCTACTACTGCGGCTTCGACCCGACGGCTCCGAGCCTGCACCTCGGCAACCTCGTGCAGGTGCTGCTGCTGCGTCGCATCCAGCTGGCGGGTCACAGGCCGCTCGCGCTCGTCGGCGGCTCGACGGGACTCATCGGCGACCCGAAGCCCACCGCTGAGCGCACCCTCAATACTCCCGAGGTCGTTGCGGAGTGGGTCGGCAAGATCCAGGGCCAGGTCTCGCGGTTCCTGGACTTCGAGGGCGACAATGCGGCACGCCTGGTGAACAACCTCGACTGGACCGCGCCGATGTCGGCCATCGACTTCCTGCGCGACGTCGGCAAGTACTTCCGTGTGGGCTCCATGCTCAAGAAGGACGCGGTGACCGCCCGGCTGAATTCCGACGCTGGCATCAGCTACACCGAGTTCAGCTACCAGGTGCTCCAGGGAATGGATTTCCTCGAGCTGTACCGCAACTACGACTGCGTGCTCCAGACGGGCGGCTCCGACCAGTGGGGCAACCTGACGAGCGGCTCCGACCTGATCCACAAGGCCGAGGGCGTGAGTGTCCATGCGATCGGCACCCCGCTCATCACGAACTCCGACGGCACCAAGTTCGGCAAGAGCGAGGGCAATGCGGTGTGGCTGGATGCCTCGCTCACGAGCCCCTACGCGATGTACCAGTTCTGGCTCAACACCGACGACGCGGATGTCATCGCTCGGCTCAAGGTCTTCACCTTCCTGTCGCGTGCGCGCATCGAGCAGCTGGCAGAGTCGGTCGCGAATGAACCCTTCCGCCGCGAGGCGCAGCGCACGCTGGCCTTCGAGGTGACCTCGCTCGTGCACGGCGCAGAGGCCACGCATGCGGCCATCGCCGCGGCCGAGGCGCTCTTCGGCCAGGGTGAGCTCACGGCGCTCGACGAGTCCACGCTTTTCGCGGCGCTCGCCGAGCTTCCGCAGGCCGAGGCGACGGCCGAATCCTCCCTCGCCCAGCTGCTCGTCGACACTGGGCTCACCAAGAGCCTGGGGGAGTCCCGACGGGCGATCGAGCAGGGCGGCGTCTACTGCAACAACGTGAAGGTGACGGATGTGGGCGAGTCGATCGGCGACCGCTTCCTGTTCTCCCGCTTCGCCGTCCTGCGTCGCGGCAAGAAGACCCTCGCGGGCGTCATCGCACGGTAAGCACAGTCTCGCCTCGTTAGGATGGGGCGAACTTTTGAGGGGAGAGCGTGGACGATAAGCCTGATGTCGGTCAGGGGACTGGTGCCCCGAGCAGTCCCGACGGTGGACTTCGTCGCGATCGCAGGCGACTCCGCGAGAGCGCCCGCGTAGAGGCAGAAGAGACCGTCTCTCGCGAACAGCCTGAGGAATCGCCGGCGCTCCCTGACACAGGAGGTTTCAGCGCATTCGAGGCGCTGGGCTTCGAACGCCGTTCCTTCGAGCCACCGGCCCAGGAGTCGGCTCCCGTCGACGCCTCGCGCTCCCGCGACGTCCCCGCGCCAGCGTCTCCCGCGGCTGCTGAGCCCCTGACACCGCCGCAGTCCTCTGGCGTGACCCCGCCCGCGTATGGCTCCGAGCCCGCGCGACCCGTTGCCCCGGCACAGGCCTCCGCGCCGATTGCCGCTCAGCCGACCAGTGCCGAGTCGAATGCATCCGCGCCGCATGCTTCCGCGACGCCGCCCCTGCAGCCGCCGCCCCTTGAGGAGCCGCCGCGCCCCGCCGTTCCGCCCGTGACCCACGCTTTCGCTACGCCCGGGCTCTTCTCGCAGGCGACGCAACCGCCCGTCCCTCCGCAGGACCCGTCCATCGCCGGCCTGCCCGTGGCACCTGCCCCAGGTGCAGCTGTTCCGGGTGCGGTTCCTCCGCGTCCCGACGCCGAGACGCCAACCCAGGCTCTCTCGGCTGCCGAGCTGTACGCACCGCCCGCTGCGGCCGCCCCCGTGGTGTCGCCAGCCCCGATGCCGCCCACCGACGCCCCGACCTCGGCCTTCGAAGCGGCACCGGTTTCGGCAGGGGCACCCCCGTTGCCAGAGGCAAACCCGTCTGTCGCATTGTCGGCCCCACTTCGTTCTCCCGCCGCTCCGACGCAGGAACCAGCGCCAACGTCTTCCGCGGGAGCGGCCGTCACGCCGACCACGGCGGCTGAGTCTCCCGCCGGCCACCCTGTTCTCGGACCGCTGGCTCCCCGCCCCCACGAGACTCCGCAGGAGGTGGTGCTCCTCGACCGCATCGCCCTCGCCGCCGCCATCGTGCTCCCGCCCGTCGGGTTCGTGCTCGGCCTGGTGGCATCCGCGCGCGGTCGCGCCTACCGAGGGTGGGCATCCGCCATGGCGCGGGCCTCACTCTGGGTGGCCGTCGGAATGACCTTCGTGTTCATCGTTGCCGGTGTCTTCCTCTGGTCTGAACAGCAGAAGCGGCTCGCCGATGAGGAGAGCGCGCAAGCCGCCGCCGAAGCACACGCGGCGCTGGTCGAGGAGAGCGCCGCGTTCTGCGGGGCCTTGGCAGGATCGCCCGTGCTGGCGACGGATGCCGCGGACTTCGGTTGGCCTGCGGCAGACGACCCTGCCGGCTACGTCCCCGCGATCTCCGCCTATGCCGCGTCTTGGCAGGGCCTCGTTCCTCTTGCGCCGGCGGTCATCGCGGAGCAGGTGACGTCGGCCAGCGCGCAGATCGACCAGATCGTCGCGAGAGCCGCGAGCTTCCCCGAGACGAATCGCGCAGGGGACATCCTCGACCTGCAGGCGGTGCCGGAGATCGCTGCAGTCCAGGCGCACGTCTCGGAGTACTGCGCGCCCGCCGGCACGGGGGAGTGAGGCGCGACACGCCCGGGGTGCACCATGATTTGGCGCCGGTCCGGAAGCCTGCGTAAAGTAATCACTCGTCACCCCAAAGGTGCGGAAAGCCGCAGAGCTTCCCGGCCTCACGTGGGACACAATCCGAAGGCGCAAGCCGCCGAAGATTCCGAACAGCAACTCATGTTGCAAGTCACGATCTTCGGGTCTAGGATAAAAAGCCCTTCCCACTCTCGACTCCATCACGGAGTACGCAGCGGGTCTGCATGGCCACTGGGCCGTCAGAACTCCAGCGCAGAGGGTGGTAAGTTTGGAAAGTTGCCTCGGCAGCTGCCGCCGGAAGGTGGGGCACCGGGAGCGTCCGT
>JADGNA010000014.1 GCA_015234465.1 Salinibacterium sp.
TCACAATTCAGGACTTGGCTTTCACAATTCAGGACTTGGCTTTCACAATTCAGGATGCTGGGCCCACCGTCCTGAATCGTGAGAGGGCGGCGGTAAGTTTGTAGTCGTGTCTACACGCCTCTCCCAACTCTTTGTCCGCACCCTCCGCGAGGACCCCGTCGACGCGGAGGTGACGAGCCACAGGCTCCTCGTCCGCGCTGGCTACATCCGACGCCAGGCCCCGGGGGTCTTCTCCTGGCTGCCGCTGGGCCTCAAGGTGCGCCGCAAGGTCGAGCAGGTCGTGCGCGAGGAGATGGAGGCGGCGGGTGCCCAGGAGGTGCTCTTCCCCGCACTCCTGCCGCGCGAGCCCTACGAGGCGACCGGTCGCTGGACCGAGTACGGCGACAACCTCTTCCGCCTCAAGGACCGCAAGGGTGCCGATTACCTGCTCGCGCCGACGCACGAGGAGGTCTTCACCCTCGCGGTCAAGGACCTCTACTCGAGCTACAAGGACCTGCCGCTCACGATCTTCCAGATCCAGGACAAGTACCGCGATGAGGCTCGCCCTCGCGCCGGCATCCTGCGCGGCCGCGAGTTCTCGATGAAGGATGCCTACTCCTTCGACTACACCGACGAGGGCCTGGATGCCTCCTACCAGGCACAGCGCGACGCCTACGAGCGCATCTTCGCGCGCCTGGGGCTCGAGGTCGTCATCGTGAAGGCGGATGCTGGCGCGATGGGTGGCTCGCGAAGCGAGGAGTTCCTTCACCCGACGCCCATCGGTGAGGACACCTTCGTGCGTTCGGCAGGCGGCTACGCGGCCAACGTCGAGGCCTTCGCAACGACGCCGCCCGAGCCGCTGCCCTTCGACGAGCACGGCACCCCGACCGTCTTCGATTCGCCCAACACGCCCACGATCGAGACGCTCGTCGCGCTCGTCAACGAGCAGCACCCGCGCGAGGACCGCCCCTGGACGGCCGCCGACACCCTGAAGAATGTCGTGCTGGCGCTCGTGTCGCCCGAGGGCGCGCGCGAGCTCGTCGTCGTGGGCCTCCCCGGCGACCGCGAGGTCGACATGAAGCGCGCCGAGGCAGCCTTCGCGCCAGCCGAGGTCGAGGCGGCGACCGACGCCGACTTCGCCAAGAACCCGCTGCTCGTGCGCGGCTACATCGGCCCCTGGTCGGCCGAGGGACCCGTGCTGGGCGAGGCCTCGTTCACGGGCATCCGCTACCTCCTCGACCCGCGCGTCGTCGAGGGCACCCAGTGGGTCACGGGCGCGAACGAGTCCGAGAAGCACGTGCTGGGCCTCACGGCTGGCCGCGACTTCATCTCCGACGAGATCGTAGACATCGCCGAGGTGCGCGAGGGTGACGAGGCTCCGGATGGCTCGGGGCCCGTCGAACTCGCCCGCGGCATGGAGCTCGGTCACGTGTTCCAGCTCGGCCGCAAGTATGCGGAGGCGCTGGGCCTCAAGGTGCTCGACGAGAACGGCAAGCTCGCGACGGTCACGATGGGCTCCTACGGCATCGGCGTCACGCGCGCCCTCGCCGCGATCGCGGAGCTCAACAATGACGGCCGTGGCCTCATCTGGCCCCGCTCGGTCGCCCCCTTCGACGTGCACGTCGTCGCTGCGACGAAGGACGAGACCGTCTACGGCGTCGCCGAGCAGCTCGTCGCCGACCTCGAGGCGACGGGGGCCGACGTGCTCTTCGATGACCGCCTCAAGGTCTCGCCTGGCGTCAAGTTCGGCGACGCGGAGCTCATCGGCGTGCCGATCATCGTCGTGGTCGGCAAGGGCGCAGCGGATGGCACGGTCGAGCTCTGGGACCGTCGCACGGGCGTCAAGACCCCCACCCCGATCGCGGAGCTCGTCGAGGCCTACAAGTCCCTCGACTGACCCTCTCCTCCGCCGCAGGTTGTGTAGGCGAGTCAGGGCCGTATCGACACCGCACCGCTACAGTTTCCGTCCCGCGGTGCAGCAATCGCTGTAGCGCGAGACGGAAACAGGAGCGCTGGCGACCCTGTCGCCCCCGTGGCACTCCCCGCTAGGCTCGCGCCATGCTCGTCTTCAGGCGCTACCGGCGGATGCTCGCGCGCGCCTTCCAGGTCGCGCTGGCCGCTGGCGTGGTGCTGGGCTTCGGCTTTGGGGGAGGGATGCTCGCCTCGAACCCCGGCGGGTTCCTAGGGATCATCGTGCTGTTCGTCGCCCTCTGCAGCGTGGTCGCTGTGGCGGCGTTGCTCGGCGCTTTCGCCGCCGTGTGGCTCGGCGATCGCCGAATCGAGCAGGGTCCCGGGCGTCGGGTCGTGCTGTCGGTGTTGGGGGCGGGCCTCGGGGTGGCTGTCCTGGCCACGATCCTCAGCCTTGTGGACGCCGTCACCTTCGGCGATCCCTCTGGGCTCTATCTGTCAGTGAGTGTGTTCTGCGCGGTCGTTGCCGCTGCGTGCGCGGGCTTCATGGCGTCATTCGTCGAGTTCCCGGCCGCCGACAGTGAAGACATCGACGCCGACGCCCCGGCCGAAGACGCCGCGACCCTCCGCGAACGGCGGGTTGAGTAGGCCCGCCAGGGCCGTATCGAAACCGGTGTCTCGGCGAGCTCGCCACGCAACCCGTTGAGGGCGTGGCCGGCGTAACGCTCTTCGCGACCGCGATCAGTCTCGCGACCGCCTTCTGGGCACTTCTGGGAGCATTCACGGCCGCCTGGGTAGGCGATCGCCGACTCGAAAGCGTGGCTCGTTTCGCGTGACCCTCGCGGCCGTCGGGTCGGGCGTCGCGGTAGCGGGATCCGCGGCGGTGCTAACCGCGCTGGACCGCGCCGCAGGGGGAACCGACTGGACCATCGCCTACCTCTCGGCCGGCGGGATATGCGCGGTCGTGGCCGCAGCATCCGCGGGCTTCATGGCGCATTCCGTGGAGTCCCGCGCCCGCATCGATACCGACCGCGACGCCCCCGCGGATGACCTGGTTCCGGGCAGATGACCGCGCCGCGGCGCGATCACCTGCCCGAAACCCAGTCATCCGTCGCAAAAAAGTCCAGCGGGCGCGCCCGCACGACCGCTACCGCCGCCGTGACGCGCGCGGCACCGCGACCGGCCCGGTAACCGTGTCGGCGTCCTGCCAGAACTCGACGTTCTTGAGCCCGGGCACCTGGTCCTGCGTGAAGACGGGGTCCTTGCCGGCGCGCCGCTGTTCGCTGTAGTTGCGAAGCAGCTTGAACGCGATGCCGGAGAGCAGCCCGATTGCGACGAGGTTGACGAGTGCCATGACGCCCATCATCCCGTCGGCCATGGTCCAGATGAGCGAGGTGGATGCCACGGAGCCGCCGAGCACGGCGACGACGGCGAGTACGCGGTAGCCCGTGAGCACCTTGGCGCTGTTGGTGATGAACTCGATGTTCGCCTCGCCGTAGTAGTAGTTGCCGAGGATGGAGCTGAAGGCGAGCAGGAAGATGATGACGCTCAGCAGCACGGATGCCCACGAGCCGAGATTGGCGACCATGGCCTCCTGCGTCGTGCTGATGCCTTCTTCGAGCGAGCCGAGGTCGGGGTTCGATACGAGGATGATGAACGCCGTGATGGAGCAGACGAGGAAGGTGTCGAAGTAGACGCCAAGGGTCTGCACGAGGCCCTGCTTGACGGGGTGCGTCACGGCGGCGGAGGCGCCCGCGTTGGGAGCCGAACCGAGCCCGGCCTCGTTGGAGAACATGCCGCGCTGCACCCCGGTCAGGATGATCGTGCCGATGAGCCCGCCCGCGACCTCCTGGAAGCCGAAGGCGCCCGAGAAGATCTGCCCGAACACGCGCGGCACCTCGCTCACGTTGAGGGCGACGATGATGATGCCGACGGCGAGGTAGATGAGCGCCATGGCGGGCACGACCGACTGGGTGACGGATGCGATGCGACGGATGCCGCCGAAGACGACGAGTCCGGTCAGCACGGCGAGGGCGATGCCGACGATCCACGCGATCGTCATCGTGTCGCCGCCGAAGGTCGAGGTGACGCTCGCGCTGATCGTGTTGGCCTGCAGGGAGCTGAACGCGAACGGGAAGCAGATGATGAGCACGACGGCGAAGAGGATGCCGGCCCAGCGGGCTCCGAGGCCGCGCTCGATGTAGTAGGCCGGTCCGCCGCGGAAGGCGTCTCTGTCCTTGGTCTTGTAGAGCTGCCCCAGGGTCGACTCGACGAAGCTCGATGAGCCGCCGATGAAGGCCATCAGCCACATCCAGAACACCGCCCCAGGGCCGCCGACCGCGATGGCCGTGCCGACGCCCGCGATGTTGCCAACACCGACGCGGGATGCCGCCGAGACCGTGAAGGCCTGGAACGCGCTGATCGACTGCGCCCTGCCCGCGGCATCCGTCGGTGTCTTGTTGGTGAGGGTACGGATCATGTCGGGGATCATCCGGAACTGCACGACGCCCGTGCGGATGGTGAAGTAGAGCCCCAGGCCGACGACGACGGGGAGCACGATCCACGTCCACAGTTGGCCGCCAGCGGCCCCGATGATCTCCTCGAGAGTGTCCATGCGCAAGACGGTAGTCACGCAGGTGTCTCTGCGGGAGGTCTCGGCGAATATTCACTCGAGTCTCCGGTACCGTAGTCGAGGACCTGCGTGGTGGTTGCGCGGGCGGAGAGCTGAATAGTGGAGGTCCTCGGTGGACATTGACCTGAGCGTGTTGCGACTGATGGAGCGCGAGCGCGAGATCCCCTTCGAGGAGCTTGTCCAGATCATCGAACAGGCGATCCTGACGGCCTACCTCAAGCACACGGCACCCGCGGATGCCAAGACCGACGATCCGGGTCGCGCCCGCGTCGAGCTGAACCGCAAGACGGGCCACGTGAGTGTCTTCGTTCCCGAGTTCGACGACGACGGCAATGTCATCGGCGAGGCGGAGGACAGCCCCAGCGACTTCGGCCGCATCGCTGCCTTCGCGGCCAAGCAGGTCATCAACCAGCGACTGCGGGACATCGCGGATGACGCGGTGCTCGGTGAGTTCAAGGCCCGCGAGGGCGACATCGTCGCCGGTGTCGTGCAGCAGGGCCCCAACCCCCGCATGATCCATGTCGACCTCGGCACGATCGAGGCGATCCTGCCGCCCGAGGAGCAGGTGCCCGGCGAGGACTACGCCCACGGCTCGCGCCTCCGCGTCTATGTGACGAGCGTCAGCAAGGGGCTCAAGGGCGCGCAGATCACCGTCTCGCGCACGCATCCCTCGCTCGTGCGCAAGCTCTTCGCGCTCGAGGTGCCGGAGATCGCGAGCGGCATCGTCGAGATCGTCTCCCTCGCACGTGAAGCAGGGCACCGCACGAAGATCGCCGTGAAGGCCAATGAGCAGGGCATCAACGCGAAGGGCGCCTGCATCGGCGAGCTGGGGCAGCGCGTGCGCGCCGTCACGGCGGAGCTCAACAACGAGAAGATCGACATCGTCGACTTCTCAGATGACCTCGCGACCTTCGTGTCGAATGCGCTCTCGCCCGCCAAGGTCAGTTCGGCCTTCGTGATCGACCAGGCGACGAAGGCGGTGCGGGCGCTCGTTCCCGACTACCAGCTCTCGCTCGCGATCGGCAAGGAGGGCCAGAACGCCCGCCTCGCCGCGAAGCTGACTGGCGCGCGCATCGACATCCAGCCCGATAGCATCCTCGAAGACTGAACCCGGGGGAGCCACAGCCTCGAGGGGGTAGTATGGAACCCGTAAGAACGTGCCTCGGCTGCCGTGGGCGTGCTCCTGCTTCCTCCCTTGTGAGGTTCGTGGCGCGCGACGGCATGGTGGTGGCGGATGCTTCGGCTTCGCTTCCCGGTCGTGGTGCCTGGTTGCATCCCACTGTGGAATGCGTCGACAGTTCTCTCAAGCGCAGGGCCTTCGGGCGGGCGCTGAGGGCTGGCGGGGCACTCGATACATCCGGGGTCAAGCAGTCCGTCCTTGCACTTCACCAGTCGGAGCCTCCCCATGGGGCTCCCTAACGAAACGGCTGAACGAAACAGTGACACACAATGCGTGACAACTAATGAGCGGCTCGAAATGAGACCCGTACTCAAGTGATGGCCTGCTCCTGTCTGGAGTAGGCCCGAGACAGGAGAATTGTGGCGAAACCACGCGTGCACGAGATCGCGGCAGAACTCGGCATTGAAAGCAAGCAAGCCCTCGAGAAGCTGAAGGAACTTGGCGAGTTCGTCAAGGGACCCTCCTCGAGCATCGAACCCCCAGTGGCCCGCAAGCTTCGGCAGGCATTCGAGGCGGAGGGCGTCAAGCCCCAGGCCAAGGACGCTGCCCCGAAGGCTGCCTCGCCGGCCAAGCCGGCTGCGAGCAAGCCCGCCCCGGCGCCTGCTCCGGCTCCCGAGAAGCCGGCCGCCCCTGCGGCACAGGCCCCGGCGGCAGAGACCCCGGCTCCCGAGGCTCCGGCAAAGCCCGCTGCGGAGAAGCCCGACTCGGGTGCGACTCCGCCCGCGGGTGGTGCGCCCACCCCGGGTGCCCCGCGCCCCGGCGGTGCCCGTCCCGGCAACAACCCCTTCGCGAGCACGCAGGGCATGCAGCGTCCCGGCGCTCCGCGCCCGGGCACGCCGCGTCCCGGCAACAACCCCTACGCGAGCACGCAGGGCATGAACACCCGGCCGACGCCGGCGAACATCCCCCGTCCCGCGGCACCCCGTCCCGGCAGCCCGCGTCCCGGCGCGCCGCGCCCGGCTGGCGCTGGTCGTCCCGGCGGTGCCGGTGGCTTCCGTCCCGGCGGCCCCGGTCGTCCCGGCGGCGGCGGTGGCTTCCGTCCCGGCGCTCCCGGTGGAGCGCCCGCTGGTGGCTTCGGCCCGCCCCGTCCCGGTGGCGGCGGCCGTGGTCGTGGTCCCGGCGGTGGCACGGCTGGTGCCTTCGGTCGCGGTGGCGGCAAGAGCAAGGCCCGCAAGTCGAAGCGTACGAAGCGGGCAGAGTTCGAGATGCGGGAGGCCCCGTCGCTCGGCGGCGTGAGCGTTCCCCGCGGTGACGGCAACACGGTCATCCGCCTGCGCCGCGGCGCGTCGATCACGGACTTCGCCGACAAGATCGATGCGAGCCCCGGCAACCTCGTGACGGTGCTGTTCCACCTCGGTGAGATGGCGACCGCGACGGAGTCGCTCGACGAGGCGACCTTCGAGGTGCTCGGCGAGGAGCTCGGCTACAAGATCCAGATCGTCTCGCCTGAGGACGAGGACCGCGAGCTGCTCGAGGGCTTCTCGATCGACCTCGACCAGGAGCTTGAGGACGAGAGCGACGAAGACCTCATGGCGCGACCCCCCGTCGTCACGGTCATGGGTCACGTCGACCACGGTAAGACGAAGCTGCTCGACGCGATCCGCAACACGAGCGTCGGCGCTGGCGAGGCCGGTGGCATCACGCAGCACATCGGTGCCTACCAGGTACAGGCGGAGCATGAGGGCATCGATCGCAAGATCACCTTCATCGACACCCCCGGTCACGAGGCCTTCACGGCAATGCGTGCCCGTGGTGCACAGGTCACCGACATCGCGATCCTCGTGGTCGCGGCCGACGACGGCATCATGCCTCAGACGGTGGAGGCCCTGAACCACGCACAGTCGGCCAACGTGCCGATCGTCGTCGCGGTCAACAAGGTCGACAAGGAGGGGGCGAACCCCGCCAAGGTGCGCCAGCAGCTCACCGAGTTCGGCCTGGTTGCCGAGGAGTACGGCGGCGACACGATGTTCGTCGACGTCTCGGCGCTCCAGCGCAAGGGCATCGACACGCTGCTCGACGCGGTGCTCCTGACGGCAGACGCGGGTCTCGACCTGCGTGCCAACCCGTCGAAGGATGCCCGTGGTGTCGCGATCGAGGCCAAGCTCGACAAGGGCCGTGGTGCTGTCGCAACCGTGCTCATCCAGTCGGGAACGCTCCGCGTTGGTGACCCCATCGTTGCGGGCACGGCCTACGGCCGCGTCCGTGCGATGTTCGACGAGAACGGCGAGACCGTGGCGGAAGCCACTCCCGCCCGCCCCGTCGCGGTGCTCGGTCTCACGTCGGTGCCCCGCGCCGGTGACACCTTCCTCGTGACCGACGATGACCGCACGGCACGCCAGATCGCTGAGAAGCGTGAGGCGGTCGAACGCAACGCGACGCTGGCTCGCAGCCGCAAGCGCCTCAGCCTTGAGGACTTCACGAAGGCCCTCGAGGACGGCAAGGTCGAGTCGCTCAACCTCATCATCAAGGGTGACGTCTCCGGTGCCGTCGAGGCGCTCGAGGAGTCGCTCATGGACATCGAGGTCGACGATTCGGTGCAGCTGCGCATCATCCACCGCGGTGTGGGTGCTGTCACGGAGAGCGACGTCAACCTGGCGACGATCGACAACGCGATCATCATCGGCTTCAACGTGCGCCCCGACCCGAAGGCGCGCGAGCGCGCCTCTCGCGAGGGTGTCGATGTGCGGTTCTACAACGTCATCTACAACGCGCTCGAGGATGTCGAGAGCTCGCTCAAGGGCATGCTCAAGCCGGAGTACGAAGAGGTCCAGTCGGGCGTCGCGGAGATCCGCGAGATCTTCCGCTCCTCGAAGTTCGGCAACATCGCCGGTGTCATCGTGCGGTCGGGAACGATCACGCGAAACGCCAAGGCACGCGTCATCCGCGAGGGTGTCGTCGTGGGCGACAACCTGGCGATCGAGTCGCTGCGTCGTTTCAAGGACGACGTCACCGAGGTCAAGACGGACTTCGAGGCCGGTATCGGTCTCGGCAAGTTCAACGACATCCAGATCGGTGACGAGATCGAGACGATCGAGATGAAGGAGAAGCCGCGGGCATAGGGCCCAGCGGCACGGTGGGTGCCGTCGACGAAGGTCGGCGGCACCCACTCACAGTCTTAGGAGAAGGCAATGGCTGACCCGACACGGGCCGCCCGCATGGCGGACCACATCAAGCAGATCGTGGCTCGACGCCTCGAGCGCGGCCTCCGCGACCCGCGGCTCGGCTTCGTGACGATCACGGATGTGCGTGTGACGGGTGACCTGCAGCACGCGAGCATCTTCTACACGGTCTACGGCTCCGATGAGGAGCGGGCTGATTCGGCTGCCGCCCTCAAGTCGGCGACGGGGATGCTGCGCAGTGAGGTCGGCAAGAACCTCACGTCGCGCCTCACGCCGACGATCGAGTTCATCGCGGATGCCCTGCCCGAGAACGCCAAGCACCTCGATGACCTCCTCGCGGAGGCTCGCCGGCGCGATCAGGAGATCGAGCGCCAGAAGGCGACGGCGAAGTATGCGGGCGACGAGGATCCCTACGTCAAGCCCCGCATCATCGACGAGGACGACGACGAGCGCTAGCGCTCACGGCAGTTCGTAGCCGCCGTCGACCTGCACGAGCAGACCGTCACGCAGGAGCCCTGCGAGTGCGCGCTCACGCTGCCTGGCATCCGCCCACAGCCCTGCGATCTCGGCGGGGCTGATGGGAACGCCGGCCGCGCGCACCTCGCGCATGATGATCCCGCGCACCTGCCGGTCGCTGCCCTCGAATCGTGCCTGCGCTCGCACCTTGGGGCCGTCGTACTGGGGATATCCCGCGGCACGCCACGCGCACTGCGCCGCGATCGGACACGCCTCGCAGAGCGGGCTTCGCGCGGTGCAGACGATCGCGCCGAGTTCCATCACGGCCGCGTTGGTGATGCGGGCTGCAGCGTCATCCTCCGGCAGGAGCGCTTCCATGGCGGCGAGGTCTCGGCGTGTGGAGGGCGGGCCCGCCTGCGCCTGCCCGTCGATGGCGCGCGCGATGACCCTCCGCACGTTGGTGTCGACGACGGGATGCCGGTGGCCGTATGCGAAGACGGCGACCGCCCGCGCCGTGTAGTCGCCGACGCCCGGAAGGGCGAGGAGTTCGTCGACGTCCTCGGGCACGACATTGCCGTGTTGCTCGGCGATCGCGGTCGCGGCGGCGTGGAGGGCGAGCGCGCGGCGGGGGTAGCCGAGCCGGTCCCAGGCGCGCACGGCGTCACCGGGCGGGGAGGCGGCGAGGTCGGCGGGCGTCGGCCAGCGCTCGAGCCACTGGGCGAGTCGAGGGATGACCCGCGCCACCTGGGTCTGCTGCAGCATGATCTCGCTCACGAGCGTTCCCCACGGCGTGAAGCCGGGTTCGCGCCACGGGAGATCGCGGCCGTGCTGCTCGAACCATTCGTTCACGGCCCGGCTGATCGTCACCGCACAAGCCTAGGCCGCTCTCGACATCCGGTGCTTGACTGGGGGAATGACCAACGCCCTTGCTCGTGCCGCCGCCCGCTACGACCTGGGGGCGCTGCACCGCGAGCTCTTGGAGGAGCGCGGGGGCGAGGTCGACGACAGCGTGCCACAGCTGGCCGAGGCCGATCCGGATGCCTTCGGTATCGCGGTCGCCTTCCCCGACGGCGATGTCCGCTCCGTCGGCAACGCGCGCGACGAGTTTTCGATGCAGTCGGCGGTCAAGCCCTTCGTCTACGCGCTCGCGCTGCGCGACAACTATGACGCGGTGCACGAGGAGGTGGGCACGGAGCCGACGGGAGAGTCCTTCGATGCCGTGCTGCTGGAGGAGGACACCGGAAGGCCCCCGAACCCCATGGTGAACGCGGGCGCGATCTACACGGCGAACCTCGTCGAGGGTTCGGATGCCCGCGCCAAGCGGGAGCGCATCCTGGCGGGGCTCTCGGCGTTCGCGGGTCGCGAGCTCCGCGTCGATGAGGGCGTCGCCGAGGCCGAACAGGAGAAGGGCGATCGCAACCGGGCGCTCGCCTACCTGATGCGCTCGATGGGCACGCTCGACCTCGGGGTTGACGAGGCACTCGAGGTGTATGCGGCAGCCTGCGCCGTCTTGGTCGACACCGAGGTGCTTGCCGTCATGGGGGCGACGCTCGCGTTTGGCGGGCGCAATCCGCGCACGGGGGAGCAGGTCGTCTCCCGACGGGTCGTGACGGATGTGCTGAGCGTCATGGCGACCTGCGGCATGTATGACGGCTCGGGGCGTTGGCTGCGCAGGGTGGGACTCCCCGCCAAGTCGGGGGTTGCGGGCGGTCTGGTGGCCGCGGTGCAGGGGGTCGCGGGCATCGGCGTCTATAGCCCGCCGCTCGACGAGGTCGGCAACAGCGTGCGGGGCGTGCGTGTGTGCGAGCGCCTCTCGGCCGACCTCGGCCTCCACGTCTTCGACCGGGAGCTCGACCCGTCCTGATCAGACGGCGACCGCGCTGAGCGTCTCCTCCGCCGTGAGGAAGCGCCCGCTCGCCTCGACCTGGTGCACGAGCTCGACCAGTCGCGCGTTGATGGGCGCTTGCCTCCCGATGCGATGCGCCTCGGCGACGATGGCCCCGTTGAGGGAGTCGATCTCGCTCAACTGCCCGCGGCGGATGCTCTGCAGCGTCGAGCCGGGGTTCGGCACCTTGCCCAGGTAGTCGGCGATGAAGCGCGGGAGTGCCTCGGATGCCGCGGGCTCGGCATCCGCGATGCCCTCGAGCATCTCGTGCGTGACCCCGTTGACCTCCTCGAAGCGCACGCCGTCGGCGAGGGCGATGCGCACGGCCTCCCGCATGCTGAGGGCCATGATGCGGCGCAGCCCGTCGTGCGCGACGACCTCCTGCACGCTGAAGTCCGTGATGGCGGGCAACGCGTTGACCTGGTTGATGATGAGTTTGGTCCAGCGTGCGCCCGCGAATCCTTCGACGACCGTCACGGGCAGGGCCTCGCCGAGCACGGCGGCCGCGGCGTGGGCCGGCGCGGTGTCGCCCTCGAGCATCCCGAGCCAGGTGCCCGCCGGTGCCGTGACGACGACGTCGCCGGGGGAGCGGTAGGTCGCGGCGATGAGGGAGAGGGCGCCGATCACGGGGGTGTCGGGCAGCAGCTGTTGCACGGCTTCGATGCCGCCGAGCCCGTTCTGCCAGACCACGACGGGCACCCCGCGCAGGAGGCCCGCATTGGCGGCGACGGCGGCCGCGGCATCCATCGCCTTCGTGGCCACGATCGCCAGCTCGGGAACGCGCGTCAGCGCCTCACCCGCCGCGACCCGGGCGATGTGCTCGCCCCAGGCGCCACTGAGCCGGATGCCGTGCTCGCGGATCGCCTCGAGCCCGGCCCCTCGCGCGGTCACCTCGAGGTCGTGGCCCGCGCGGTCGAGTAGGGCGGCGATGGTTCCCCCCATGGCGCCAGCCCCGAGCACCGCGATCTGCATGCGCCCAAGCCTATTGCCGCCCGGCCCCCGGTGCCGCCGGGTAGCGTGGTCTCCCGTGATGAGCAACGCCCCCGATACCCCGCGCTCCGGCATCCTCCTCGTCGACAAGCCCCAGGGCATCACGAGCCATGACGCGGTCTCGCGCACCCGGCGCCTCGCCGGCACCAAGAAGGTGGGCCACGCGGGCACGCTCGACCCCATGGCGACCGGCCTGCTCATGCTCGGCATCGGCAGCTCGACGCGACTCCTGACCTTCCTCGTGGGCCTCGACAAGGAGTACACCGCGACCATCCGGTTGGGTGTCTCGACGACGACGGACGACGCCGAGGGCGAGACGACCGCGACGACGGATGCCTCGGGGCTCGACCCGGCGCGCATCGCGGAGGGCATCGCCCGGCTCACGGGTCCCATCGACCAGGTGCCGAGCACGGTCAGCGCGATCAAGGTGAACGGCAAGCGCGCCTACGCACTCGCTCGAGCGGGCGAGGAGGTCGAGCTCAAGGCGAGGAGCGTCACGATCTCGGCGTTCGAGCTGCTCGGCGAACCACGCGCGGCTGGCGAGGCGCTCGACCTCGACGTGCGCGTCGTGTGTTCCTCCGGCACCTACATCCGCGCCCTCGCCCGCGACCTGGGCGGTGACCTCGGCGTCGGCGGGCACCTCACGGCCCTGCGCCGCACGCGGGTGGGCCCGTTCTCGGTCGCCGACGCCCTCGTGCTGCCCGAGCGCGGCGTCGAACTCGACATCGCGCCCCTCCTGCGCGAGGCAGCGGATGTCGCGGCCACCCTCTTCCCGACGATCAACGCCGACGCCGACACCGTGCGCGCGCTCGAGAACGGGCAACGGGTCGAGCTGCCGGGCGCCAAGGCATCCGCTGATCCCGTCGCAATCATCGCGCCCGACGGCCATCTCGTCGGGCTCGTGACGATCAGGGCGGGCCGGGCCCGCGTGCTCGTGAACTTCCCGACGGGCGCCTGACGCCGGGCGAGGGCGTTCGCATCTGCAAGGATTGACGCATGGTTGAGTGGTTCACGGTCGTGCAGGTGGCGGTTGCGGTCGCTGCCGGGCTCTTCTGCCTCGTCGCGGGCCTCATGGGCCGGCTGCCCAACGACTTCACCCTCGGCGCGACCGCGGTCGTGTTCGTGTTCCTGCTTGGCCAGGTCGTCGTCGCGCTCATCGCGCCCGTCGTCGGCAATGTGACATCCGGCAGCCTCCTGGAGTTCTGGACCTACCTTGTCTCCGCCGTGCTGCTGCCGCCGCTCGCGGGATTCTGGGCCCTCATCGAGCGCAACCGGTGGAGCAACGTGATCCTCGGGGTCGTGTGCCTCGCGGTGGCGGTCATGGTGTGGCGCATGAACGAGATCTGGTTCGTGCAGGGTGCCTGATTCCATCGCCTAAAGTTGGAGGGATGCCTCCTCACTCCTCCTCGCGCGCGGTCGGCGTCGGCCGCGTCCTCATCGCCGTCTACGGCATCCTCGCCCTTGCGGCGACGGCGCGATCGGCAGTGCAGATCATCGAGCGCTTCGACGAGGCGCCGCTCGCCTACGTGCTCTCCGCCGTCTCCGCCGTCGTCTACATCGCGGCAACCGCCGCGCTGCTTGGGCGCGGGCGCACCTGGTACATGGTGGCCCTCGTCGCCATCATCTTCGAGCTCGTTGGCGTGCTCGCGGTGGGCACCCTGAGCCTCACGATGCCGGAACTCTTCGCGCACCCCTCGGTCTGGTCGTGGTTCGGCGCCGGCTACCTGTTCATCCCGCTCGTGCTGCCGATCCTGGGCCTCGTCTGGCTGGCCAAGCGCCGCGGTGACATCGAGACATCCGACAGCGTTGCGGTGGGCGACACCGTGGGAGGTCGCTGATCATGGAGTGCTTCCGTTCCCTCGATGAGGTGCCGGCCGGCTTCGGCCCCAGTGCCGTCACGATCGGCAAGTTCGATGGCGTGCACGCGGGACACCGCGCCGTCATCGGAGCGTTGCTGACGATGGCGGAGGCGCAGGGGCTCGTGCCGACGGTCGTGACCTTCGACCGGCATCCGCTCGCCCACCTCGACCCGCCGCGGGCCCCCGAAGCTCTCATCAGCACGGAGCAGAAGCTCGAGCGGCTCGAGGGCGCCGGGGTGCAGGCGACCCTGATCGTGACCTTCGACGAGGCCTTCGCGGCGCAGACGCCCGAAGAGTTCGTCGAGAACATCCTGGTGGGCGCCCTCGCGGCTCGCCTCGTCTTCGTCGGCAGTGACTTCCGCTACGGCCACCGCGGCGAGGGCAACGTCGAGACGCTCAGGCAGGCGGGCGAGGCGCACGGCTTCGAGGTGCGACTTGTCGATGATGTGCGTGCGGCCGAGGGTCGCCGGGCCTCCTCGACGTGGATCAGGGAAGCGCTCGCGGCGGGCAACGTACGGAAGGCGACCGAGGTGCTCGGCATGCCGCCCACGGTGCGTTCTGTCGTTGTCCCTGGCGAGAAGCGGGGTCGTGAGCTCGGCTTTCCCACGGCGAACCTGCGGCCACGGCCCGAGGGCTTCATCCCGGCCGACGGTGTCTACGCCGGCTGGCTCACGGTTGACGGCACGACCTACCCGGCGGCGATCTCGATCGGCAACAACCCGACCTTCGAGGGCGTGCCGGAGCGGCAGGTCGAGGCCTACGTGCTCGACGAGGACATGGATCTCTACGGGCGCACGGTCGAGCTCACCTTCACGGAACGACTGCGCGGCATGGTGAAGTACACGACGGTCGAGGCGCTCATCGACCAGCTGCGCCATGACGTGGCCGACACTCGACGGGTGCTGGGTCTCCCGCACTCGTGACGACGCATCCGGCCACACCGCTGCCGCTCTGGGCTGGCCGCACGGCGGCACTCATCGGCATCCTCCTCGTCGCCTTCAATGTGCGTACTGCCGTGTCGGCGATCGCTCCCGTCGCGGTCGACATCGCGAAGGATGTGACGCTCGGCTCCATCCAGCTGGGCGTCATCGGCACCGTGCCGCCCATCGCCTTCGCGGCGTCGGCCCTCTTCGGGGCCGCGATCGCTCGGCGCTTCGGGGTGGAACGGCTGCTCGCGGTGGCGATCATCGCGATGGTGCTCGGCCACGTGTTCCGTGCCGTGGCGCCGTCGTTCTGGGTGCTGCTGGTCGGCACGATCGTCGCGCTCGCCGGCGCGGGCATCGGCAATGTGTTGCTGCCACCTCTCGTCAAGCGCTACTTCCCCGACCGCATCGGGCTCGTGACCGCGGTCTACGTGGGCATCGTCTCGGTCAGTGCCGCCGTGCCCTCGTCGATCGCCGCACCCGTGACGGATGCCGCGGGCTGGCGCACCTCGCTCGCCGTCTGGGCGGTCGCGGCGCTCGTGTGCCTGCTGCCGTGGCTCGTGATCCTGCTCCGCCACCGCCGCGCTTCCGCCACCCAGCCCGATGCGCCCGTGCCGCTGGCCCCGCGCATCCCCGCGGGGATCTGGCGTTCCCGCGTCGCCTGGGCCGTCGCCCTCACCTTCTCGCTGTCGTCGGCACACGTCTACTCGGCCTTCGCCTGGCTGCCGCTCCTCCTTGTAGAGAAGGCCGGAGTGGGGGAGGCCGAGGCGGGCGCCATGCTCGGGCTGTACGCGCTCATCGGCCTGCCGGCAGCCCTCGTGATCCCGCCCCTCGCGAGTCGCCTGCGCAACGTCGGCGTGCTGCTCTACTTCGGCATCGTGCTCTTCCTGATCGGCTACTCCGGGCTGATCTTCGTGCCCGCTGCCGCCCCGTGGCTGTGGGTCGTGCTCGCGGGCGCGGGAACGATCACCTTCCCATTGGCGCTCACCCTCGTGAACCTGCGCACCCGCACGCAGGCCGGCTCGGTCGCCCTGAGCGGCTTCGCGCAGGGCGTGGGCTACACGGTTGCCGCGCTCGGGCCGTTCCTCTTCGCCCTGCTCCACGACGTGAGCGGGGGATGGGACCTGCCGCTGTACTACCTGATGGCCACCGCGCTGTTGACGGCGGTGATTGGGCGCCAGTTGGGACGCCCGACCATGCTCGAGGATGAGCTCGAGGGGCGTGCGGCGGGAGGGCCTAACTCAGGACGAGTGGATGAGCGCCGCGGCACCGATGAGGGGCCCCTCGCCTGAGAGCGCGGAGGGCGTGACGCGCACCTTCTCGACGAAGCTCCATCCGGCTCGCGGCCGCATCGCCGCCCTGATGTGGGTGAAGAGCTCGGGGGCGACGTGACTGAAGCCGCCGCCGATCGCGACGGCCTCGAGGTCGCAGAGGGCGGTCGCTGAGGCGATCGCGCGGCCGAGTGCCGTGCCGGCCCGCTCGACGGCGGCACGGGCGACGGGGTCCCCGGCCGCATGGGCTGCCGCGAGGTCTTCCCCCGTGGCGCCCGCCCAGCCCTGGCGTCGTGCCCACTCGACCGTGCGCGGTCCTGATGCGATGGCTTCGAGGCATCCGGTGCCGCCGCAGGCACATTCGTCGTCGAAGCCGCCGACCTCGAGGTGTCCGATGTGGCCGGCGTTGCCACTCGGGCCTTGGAAGGGCGCACCGTCGATGATGAGCCCGCCGCCGATGCCCGTGGAGACGATCATGCCCATGCTCGTGCGGGTGCCCCGGGTGGCGCCGATCCAGTGCTCGGCGAGGGCGATGCACAGTCCGTCGATCGCGAGGCGCACGGGCGTGCCGGGCGCGAGGGTCTCGAGCTGTGCGCGGAGGGGGTAGTCGCGCCACGCGGGAACGTTGAGCGGACTCACGAGGCCTGCAGCCGCGTCGATGGGGCCGGCGCTGCCGATTCCCACGCCGACGATCTCGGCGTCGGCGGCGCTCGCGAGTGCCCGCATGCTGACGGATTCAACCGCATCGGCTAGGGCGGCGGATGTCGCGTCCCGACCGGTCGGGGCGCGGTGCCGACTGCCCGCCAACACTCTGCCGCGCTCATCGACGAGGGCAGCCTCGACCTTGGTTCCTCCGAAATCGACCGCGAGCGCGAGGGGCATGTGCCAAGGCTAGCGGCTGAGTGCCGCGAGAAATCGTTGCTCATATGAGCACCAGTGGCTACGGATGTTGCCACGCGCGGCAGCCGCACCTAGCCTTGGTAGCACCCAAGCTTGAGAGGCGGTGCCGGCGTGTCAGACGAACTCCTCATGGTGCGTGCCGCCGAGCTCTACTACGAAGACGGCAAGACCCAGGATGAGATCGGCGCACTCCTGCGCACGACCCGCTGGAAGGTCGGACGCCTGCTCGCCAAGGCGCGCGACCGCGGCATCGTGCGCATCGAGATCGTGCACCCGCGAGCGCGTCGTCTCAGCCTCGAGCGGCTCCTGCGCGAGCAGTACGGCCTCGCTGACGCGATTGTCGTGCCCGCGGCCGACGACGCCGATGTGCAGGCGAGCGTGTCGCGCGCCGCGGCCGACTACCTCGCCGCCCTGCGTCCCATCCCGCGCGTGCTCGGCATCAGTTGGGGTCGCACGCTGAGCGCCGTCGCCGATCGGCTCACGCCCGGCTGGGCCAACGAGGTGCGCGTCGTGCAGATCAACGGCGGCATCTCCCTCAGCAGTGCTCCCGGGGCGGGAGCCGGCAGTGCCGCCTCGACCGCCGCCCTCATCGCGCACAAGGCGGGCGGCCAGGCGATCCTCCTGCCGAGCCCCGCCATTCTCGAGCACGCCGCCACGAAGGCGGCGATCGAGTCCGACCGCACGGTTGCGGGAGTGCTCGAACTCGCGAAGACGGCCACGGCGTTCCTCTTCAGCGCGGGGGTGGCAGACGGCAGCAGCGTGCTCGTCGAGAGCGGCTACCTGAGCGCAGCGGATGTCGACGAGCTCGTGCAGCAGGGCGCCGTCGGCGATGTCGTGGGCAGGTTCATCAATGCTGAGGGCGAGATCGTCGACCCGGCCCTCGACGCACGCACGGTCGGCGTCGGGCACGACGTGCTCCGCGAAGCCTCGACCTCGGTGCTCGTGATCGCGGGCAGGTCGAAGCATCCCGTGGCCAGGGCCGTCGTCTCAAGCGGCCTGTGCTCCGTCATCGTCACCGACGAGGAGACGGCCAGGGCGCTCACGCAGGATTCGGCGCACGGCGCCTCTCATGGCACAGAACAAGGAGCATCCCATGTCGCCTGACAACACCTCGGTCGCACTCGCGCCCGCCGAGCGGGCCCTGCGTCTCATCGGCTCAGACCTCACGGAGTCGAGCCTCACGCGCTATCTCGACGGCATCCCCGGCATCGACGCGGTGGGCCTCGAAGCGAGGGCCGCCTCGCTCGGCTCGCGCTCGATCAAGACCACGTCGAAGGCCTGGGCGATCGACAAGATCATCTCCCTCATCGACCTGACGACCCTCGAGGGTGCTGACACCCCAGGCAAGGTGAGCTCCCTCGTCGCGAAGGCCATCACGCCAGACCCCGCCGAGCCGAGCACGCCGCGCGTCGCCGCTGTCTGCGTCTACGGCGACATGGTGGCGGATGCCGTCTCCGCGCTCGGCGCGCACCACGGCGACCCCGACGACGGCGGCATCGCGGTCGCCGCCGTCGCGACGGCGTTCCCCAGTGGTCGCTCCTCACTCGCGATCAAGCTCGCCGACACGGCGGACGCGGTCGCGGCGGGCGCCGACGAGATCGACATGGTCATCGACCGTGGGGCGTTCCTCTCCGGTCGCTACGGGCTCGTCTTCGACCAGATCGTCGCCGTCAAGGAGGCCTGCCGCAAGCCCGATGGCTCCTACGCCTCGCTCAAGGTGATCCTCGAGACGGGCGAGCTCAACACCTACGACAATGTGCGCCGGGCATCCTGGCTCTCAATCCTCGCGGGCGGTGACTTCATCAAGACCAGCACGGGCAAGGTGCAGCCGGCCGCCACGCTGCCCGTCACCGTCAGCATGCTCGAGGTCGTGCGCGACTGGCACCGCCTCACGGGCGAGAAGGTCGGCGTCAAGCCGGCCGGTGGCATCAGCACCACGAAGGACGCCATCAAGTACCTCGTGGCCGTCGCCGAGGTCGTGGGGGAGGAATGGCTGCAGCCGCACCTGTTCCGCTTCGGGGCATCCAGCCTGCTCAACGACGTGCTCCTGCAGCGCCAGAAGCTTTCCACCGGCCGCTACTCGGGCCCCGACTACGTCACCGTCGCTTAGGAGCGCACCATGTCATTCCTTGAATACGCACCGGCTCCCGAGTCGAAGGCGATCCTCAACCTGCGCGAGTCCTACGGGCTCTTCATCGACGGCGAGTTCGTCGACGGCCGTGGCGAGGGCTTCGCGACGATCTCTCCCGCGACGGAGGAGCACATCGCTGCGGTCTCCAACGCCAACGCGGCGGATGTCGACCTCGCGGTCGCGGCGGCACGTCGCGCCTACGAGACGACCTGGTCGCGCATGAGCGGCTCCGACCGCGGCAAGTACCTCTTCCGCATCGCGCGCCTCGTGCAGGAGCGTTCCCGCGAGCTCGCGGTGGCCGAGAGCCTCGACAACGGCAAGCCGATCAAGGAGAGCCGCGACGTCGACGTGCCCCTCGTCGCCGCCTGGTTCTTCTACTACGCGGGCTGGGCCGACAAGCTCGACCACGCGGGCATGGGCCCGAACCCGCGCTCGCTCGGCGTCGCGGCCCAGGTCATCCCGTGGAACTTCCCGCTGCTCATGCTCGCGTGGAAGATCGCTCCCGCGCTCGCTGCGGGCAACACGGTCGTGATCAAGCCGGCCGAGACCACGCCGCTGTCAGCGCTCATCTTCGCCGAGATCCTCCAGCAGGCAGACCTGCCGAAGGGCGTCGTCAACATCATCACGGGTGCGGGAGACACGGGCGCGGCCCTCGTCAACCACCCCGACGTCAACAAGGTGGCCTTCACTGGGTCGACCGCCGTGGGCAGGGCGATCGCCCGGTCGACCGCCGGCACCGGCAAGAAGCTCACGCTCGAGCTGGGCGGCAAGGCGGCGAACATCGTCTTCGACGACGCCCCCATCGACGCCGCGATCGAGGGCATCGTCAACGGCATCTTCTTCAACCAGGGCCACGTCTGCTGCGCGGGCTCCCGCCTGCTGGTGCAGGAGAAC
>JADGNA010000015.1 GCA_015234465.1 Salinibacterium sp.
GTCCTGGTCGTACTTGATGCCGCGCTGCCCGTTGAGGTCGATGTGGAAGAGCTTGCCGCAGTCGAGCGCCTGGGCGATGCCGGCCGCGAAGTTGAGGCCCGCCATCTGCTCGTGCCCGACCTCGGGGTTGAGGCCGACGAGCTCCGGCCGCTCGAGCGTGTTGATGAACGCGATCGCGTGCCCGACGGTGGGCAGCAGGATGTCGCCGCGGGGCTCGTTGGGCTTCGGCTCGATCGCGAAGCGGATGTCGTAGCCCTTGTCGGTCACGTAGTCGCCGAGCAGGTTGACGGCCTCGCGATACCGCGACAGTGCGGCACGGAT
Source organism: Salinibacterium sp. (assembly GCA_015234465.1). Classification (GTDB taxonomy): domain Bacteria; phylum Actinomycetota; class Actinomycetes; order Actinomycetales; family Microbacteriaceae; genus Homoserinimonas. Next base: position 322 of record JADGNA010000015.1, read on the forward strand.
GTCCTTCGCCGAGTCGTATTCGGCTCCCTCGCGGCCACCCCACATGACGAAGGTCTTGGCGCCGAGCTCGGCGGCGAGGTCGACGTTGCGCAGCACCTTGCGGAGGGCGAAGCGGCGCACGGCGCGGTCGTTGGAGGTGAAGCCGCCGTCCTTGAAGACGGGGGCGGAGAAGAGGTTGGTCGTGACCATGGGCACGATGATCCCCGTGTCGGCGAGCACCTGCTTCAGGCGGTCGATCTGGGTCTGGCGCTCGGCATCCGTCGATCCGAAGGCGAAGAGGTCGTCATCGTGGAAGGTGAGGCCGTATGCGCCGAGTTCCTTGAGCTTCTCGACGACGTGCACGACGTCGAGCGCGGCCCGGGTGGGGCTGCCGAAGGGGTCTGCCCCGTTGTAGCCGACGGTCCAGAGGCCGAAGGAGAACTTGTCCGCGGGGGTGGGCGTCGTTGCCATTGCTGCTCCTCAGTCGAGAATTGTTGTGCTTCCAAACTTATCGCACGGCGCGCGGAGTTTCCACTGGATCGAGACTTTCGAAGAATTTGCCGAAACTCCAGTATCGTGTCGACATGTCAACACCCTCCGCGGCGCGCGTCACGCTCGCCGAGCTCGCGGCCGAGGCCGGGGTCTCGATCGCGACCGCATCGAAAGTGCTCAACGGACGAGCGGATGTCGCGGCCTCGACCAGGCGCCGCGTCGAGACGCTCCTCGACCAGCACGGCTATCAACGCCGCCAGGGCGCGCAGGCGTCGTCGCGGCTCGTCGAGCTCGTCTTCCATGAGCTCGAGTCCGCGTGGTCGATGGAGGTCATCCGCGGGGTCGAGGATGTCGCGAGCGAGCACGGCATGAGCGTCGTGCTGACCGAGAGCGGCACCCGTCACGCGCCCGGCGACGACTGGCTGGAGGGCGTGCTGAGCCGGCGCCCCGTCGCGGTCGTGCTCGTGTTCTCCGACCTGCCCGCGCCCATGCGGGCCGCGCTGCGCACCCGCTCGATCCCCTTCGTGATCGTCGACCCGGCGGGCGACCCCTCGCCCGAGGTTCCCGCCGTCGGCAGCGCGAACTGGGCCGGGGGCCTCGCCGCGGTGCGTCACCTGATCGACCTGGGGCACAAGCGGATCGCGGCGATCACGGGCCCCGAGGACATGATGTGTTCGCTGGCCCGCATCGATGGCTACCGCTCGGCCATGAACGCGGCCGGCCTGCCGGTGAAGGAGGAGTGGATCCGCTTCGGCGACTTCCACCGCTCGGGCGGCGCCCGTCACGCGGCCGACCTGCTCGCGCTGCCGGAACCGCCGACGGCGATCTTCGCCGGGAGCGACCTGCAGGCGCTCGGCGTGCTCGAGACGGCCAGGTCACTCGGCCTCAGGGTGCCCGACGACCTCTCGCTCGTCGGCTATGACGACATCCCGCTCGCCAACTGGGTGAGCCCGCGTCTCACGACCGTGCACCAGCCCCTCCGCCAGATGGGCAGCGAGGCGACGCGGCTCGCGATCAGGCTCTCCCAGGGGGAGATCGTCGGCGGCACGCCACGAATGGACCTGGCAACGAGCCTCGTCGTGCGTGAGAGCACTGCCGCCCTCGTCGCCTGAGCCAACGGCTGAGCGGGCCCGGCAGCGCTCGTGTGCTCTCGGGTGCACACCGCTACCGGACCCGCACTGGCCCGCCCGTCGTCATCGGGGGGGCGGGCGGGCCCACCTCCACCCGCGGGTGGAGTGCGCGGGTGTGGTCGACGACCCGCACGGCGCCCGTGAGGGTCACGCGCTGGGTCAGGGGGATCTCGCCGGCAGAGCGCCCGAAGCCGAGCTCGATCACGCCCGGCTCGACGATGCGTGCGCCGTCCCGTCCGGGGAAGGAGGCGAGGTCGGCCGGCACGGTGAAGGCGACGCGGGCGCTCTGGCCCGCATCCAACTCCACTCGTGCGTAGCCGATGAGGCGCTGCACGGGCCGCACGACGCTCGCGACGGGGTCGTGCAGGTACAGCTGCACGACGTCGGCGCCGGCTCGCGTCCCCGTATTGGTGACGTCGATCGACACCGTCACCGAGGCATCCGTCGCAATTGAACCCTCGGATGCCTCGAGCGAGGTCCATTCGAAGCTCGAGTAGCCGAGGCCGTGCCCGAACCAGAAGGCCGGGGTGGGGTCGATGTTGGAGACCCCGCTGGGCCGGGCGAGGGGCGAGGCGAGGTAGGTTGTCGGCTGTGAGCCCGGCTGGGCGGGCACACTGACGGGGAGTCGACCGCTGGGGTTGATGCGCCCGCTGAGCACGCCGGCGATGGCGGGGGTCCCCTCCTCGCCGGGGAAGAATGACTGCACGATCGCGGCCGCGCGCGACACGGCGGAGCCGAGCGCATAAGGCCGCCCGGCGAGCAGTGTCACGACGGTCGGGGTGCCGCTGTCGAGCACGGCGTCGACGAGCGCCTGCTGTGCCCCCGGCAGTTCGAGCGAGGGGGCGTCGCAGCCCTCGCCGCTCGTGCCACGGCCGAAGAGCCCGGCCCGGTCGCCCAGGGCGAGGATCACGATGTCGGCGTTCCGCGCGGCCTCGACCGCGGCGGCGATGCCATCGGTCTCGCCGCCGTCGACGCTCGTGCCCTCAGCGTGCTCGATCTCGGCATCCGGGAACTCTGCCCGCAGCGAGTCGAGCAGGGTCGGCAACTCGATGCCGATGGGGAACTCGGGATGCCGCACGCCCACGTGGCTCGGGAAGGAATAGCAGCCGAGCACCGCGTAGGGGTCGTGCGCGTTCGGCCCGATGACGGCGATGCGCTTCGGGGCGGCGAGGGGCAGCACGCCGTCGTTGCGGAGGAGCACGATGGCCCGCTCAGCGAGGTCGCGAGCGAGCGCGCGGTTCTCGCTCGAGTCGAGGTCGACGCTGCCGCGCTGCACCCCGTCGGATGCCCGCAGCGCGGGAGGAACGGGGTTCCAGTCGGCGTCGAGCATGCCGAGCTCGAGCTTCTGCAGCAGCACACGCCGCAGCGCGCGATCGATGAGTGCCTCGGGCACGGCGCCCTCGCGCACGGCCTCGACGAGCGGTGCGCCGAAGGTCTTGACGGTGGGGAGCTCGACGTCGATGCCGGCCTCGAGCGCTTGGGCCGCGGCATCCGCCCAGCCCTCGGCATGGCCGTGCAGGGTCGCGAGAAACGCGATCGCGAAGTAGTCGGCGACGACGGTGCCCTCGAAGCCCCAGGTGTCGCGCAGGAGCTCCGTGAGGAGGCTGCGGTCGGCGGCCGAGGCGACGCCGTCGATGTCGGTGTACGCGTTCATGACGCTGCGCACCCCGCTCTCGCGGATCGCCATCTCGAAGGGCGGCAGCAACACCTCGGCAAGCTCGCGCTGCCCCACCGAGACGGGGGCGAGGTTGCGGCCCGCGCGCGAGGCCGAATAGCCGACGAAGTGCTTGAGCGTCGCGACGACGCCGGTCGACTCGATGCCCTGCACGTAGGCGGTCGCGATCGTGCCGACGAGGTAGGGGTCTTCGCCGATCGTCTCCTCGACTCGGCCCCAGCGGGCGTCGCGCACGACATCGAGCACGGGGGCGAGGCCCTGGTGGATGCCGACCGAGCGCATGTCCGCCCCGATGCGCGCGGCCATGCGACGCACGAGGGCGGGGTCGAAGCTCGCGCCCCACGAGAGGGGCACGGGGTAAGCGGTCGCGCCCCACGCGGCGAAGCCCGCGAGGCACTCCTCGTGCGCGAGGGCCGGGATGCCGAGGCGGCTCGCGGAGACGATGCGCTCCTGCGTGCGCTGCAGCGAGAGTGCGCCGAGTGCGGGGTCGACGGGGGCCGTGCCGAAGGGGCGCGTGAGTTGGCCGAGGCCGAGCGGGAGCAGCGCATCCAGGTCGACGTCGCCGTCGGACATGTCGTGCTGGTGCGGGGCGACCTCGCCGCCCTCGTCCGAGGCCCCCACCCAGACGCCGTAGAGCTGCGCGATCTTCTCCTCGAGCGTCATCTCGGCCATGAGCGCTGCGACGCGCTCCGCGGGGTCGACAGTGGTGTCGCGCCACAGGGGCACAGTCGTGGTGTCAGTCATTGCGGTGGTTCCTTTATCCCTTGACAGCGCCCGAGAGGCCGCCGACGATGCGCTTCTCCGCGAAGAGGAAGAACGCGAGTGCTGGCAGCATCGAGAGCGAGGTGTATGCGAGCACGGCGCCCGTGTCGGCCGAGTACTGGGTCGAGTACTGCTGCACGCCGAGTGGCAGCGTCCAGAGGTCCTGCGGCATGCCACCGGCAGCCATGAGGAGGAGTGGCAGCAGGTAGGCGTTCCAGCTGTTCACGAAGGCGAGCACCCCAACCGTGATGAGTCCGGGGCCGGAGAGGGGCAGCATGATGCGCCAGAAGAAGCCGATGCGGCTGGCCCCGTCGATCGCCGCGGCCTCCTCCAGCTCATTGGGGATCGCTCGCAGGAAGGGTACGAGGATGATGATGGTCGTCGGCAGGGCGAAGGCGACCTGCGGAATGATCAGGCCGGGGAAGGTGCCGTGCAGGCCGATGTCGCGCAGCATGATGCTGAGCGGCAGCGCGGCCACCGTGACGGGGAACATCAGGCCAGCCGCGAACAGGGCGTAGAGGCCGCCGCGGCCGCGGAAGGTGTAGCGGGCGATGACGAACGCCGCCATGACGCCGAGGATCACGACGCCCGCGGTCGTGCCGATCGCGACCAGGCTCGACGAGAACACGGAGCCCCAGAACCGGTTCGAGGTCAGCACGTTGAGGTAGCTGTCGATGGTCCACGGGTCGGGCCAGCCAGCGGGGTTCGCGTTGATGTCGGCCGTGCGGCGGAAGCCGCCGATCCACACGTAGGCGACGGGGCCGACGGATGCCGCGATCACGGTGAGCGCGACGACATAGACCCACACCTGGCCGAGGTTGAACGGCTTCTTCTTGGCGTTGAGGGGTGCAGCGGGAGCCGGCCGGGGTTGCGTGCTTGTCTGCGTGAGGGTTGTCATGTCAGCGGACTCCGCTCGTGATGGCGCCGGCGAGATCGCGGCGCATGGCGAATCGTTGGTAGACGAGGGCGACGATGAGGGAGATCACGAAGAGGATCACGGCGATCGCACTGCCGTAGCCGTACTGCCCCTGGCCGTACTGGATCATGTAGACGGCCATCGTGTTGGTCGCCCCGACGGGCCCACCCTTGGTCGTGACCCAGACCATGTCGAAGAGCTGCAGCGAGCCGATCATCGAGAGGAAGATCCAGATGCGGATCGTGGGCCCGAGCAGGGGGAGCGTGATGCGCCACTGCGTCTGCCACCAGCTGGCGCCGTCGATCGCGGCGGCCTCGTGCAGTTCCTCCGGCACGCCCTGGAGTCCCGCGAGCATGAGCAGGATTGCGAAGCCCAGGTACTTCCAGGTCAGGATGCCGAACATCACCCAGAGGGCGGTATCAGGGTCGGCGAGCCAGGGCTTGGCGAGGTGGCCGAGCCCGATGCCCTCGAGGATGGCGTTGATGCCGCCGCGGGGTGAGAGCAGCAGCTTCCACGAAAGACCGGCGATGACCTCTGCGAGCACGTAGGGAACGAAGATGAGGGCACGGATGAGCCCGCGACCGCGCATGCGGCGGTTGAGGAGCAGGGCGACCGCGATCGCGAGTGGACCCTGCACGAGGATCGAGGCGATGACGATGGTCGCGTTGTTGCCGATCGCCTTGATGAAGAGGGGATCGGAGAAGGCTCGCACGTAGTTGTCGAGGCCGATGAAGCGGTCGAGTGGCCCGAGGCCGTTCCAGTTGTAGAGGCTGTAGACCGCCGCGAGCGCGACGGGCACGATCACGAAGGAGATGAAGACGAGCAGTGCTGGGCCGGCGAAGAGGGCGATCTCGAGCCATTTGCGGCCGTTGTTCCCTCCCGGCTTGCGGCGTGGTGCCCGAGTCTGGGTCTTGGCGGGCCCCGTGTCACTCGCGACGGGCGGGGGAGCAGCTTGCGTTACGGTCATCTCTCACTCCGTTGGGAGAAACGGCGGGGCCTGCCGGAGGACTGGCAGGCCCCGCCGAGGTGGTTTTCGGCGTGAACGCGCGGGCTCGCCGCGCGGGGCCGAGTTACTGCGAGGCGGCCGTCTGCTCCAGCGCGGTCACCACGTCTTGCGGGGTGCCCGAGCCGGCGAAGATGTTCACGACTGCCTGGTTGAGCGGTGCGCCGAAGGCCGGGCCGAGCGCGCTGTCGATCCAGAGCTGCACGTAGGTGGCCTCGCTGAGTGCGGCCGCGCTGGCCTGGAGGTTGGGGTCGGTCAGCGCGTCAGCAGCGGCAGGGTGCGTGGGAACGCCGGCACCGGACTCCGCGAAGCGACGCTGCACGTCCTCGCTCACGATGTACTTCAGCAGGTCAACCGCCTCATCGGGTGCGTCGGCGCTCAGGCCGAAGCCGTCGCCGCCGCCCATGATGGCGCCGGGGTCGCCGCTGGCTCCGTCAACGCTGGGGAAGGGGAACCAGCCGAGCCACTCGGGCACTTCACCGTCTTCTGTGAGGCTGCCGATCGTTCCGGCGTTCCAGGGGCCCATGAACTCCATCGCCGCCGTCTGGTTGGCGATGAGGCCGTTGGAACTGTCGGCGCCGGTCTGGGCCGGTGTCGCGAGGAAGCCGTTGTTGAACGGCTCCACGGCGATCCACTCCTGCAGGCGCTCGCCGGCTTCGATCCAGCACGGATCGGTGAAGTCGTGCTCCGGGATCGCGGTCTCGAGCACGTCGGCGGGGCACGACGCGACGGCGAACTGGTACCACCAGTGGCCAGCGGGCCAGAGGTCACCCGCGCCGACCGCGATGGGCTCGACGTCGATCGCCTTGAGTGCCGCAACGGCGTCCTCGAGCTCCGAGAGGGTCTCGGGGGTGCCCTCGATGCCGGCCTCGTCGAAGAGCTCCTGGTTGTACCAGATACCCGCTGCGCCGAAGGCGTAGGGGATCGCGTACACCTTGCCCTCGACGGTCCAGGGGGCGACGGATGCGCCCATCGCCTCGATCGACTCGGATGCGACCTCCGTGAGGTCCATCAGGTGCCCGGCCTCTGCCTGGGAGCGTACCTCGCCGCCCGGCCACACCATGAAGATGTCGGGCGCGTCACCCGACTGCAGCGCGTTCGGGATGAGCGTGCGCTGCAGGTCTTCGTTCTGGTAGCCGGTCACCTCGACCTTGACGCCGGGGTTCTCTGCCTCGAACTCCGCCGCGACCTCCTCGTAGATGCCCTGGAGCGGGTCGGAGGTCGCGTTGTGCCACCAGGTGATGGTGACCGAGTCACCGTTGTCGTTGTCGCCGCCGCCGTCGCTGCTGCACGCGGCGAGCCCGAGCGCAAGGGCGCTCGCGGCGCCAACCGCGGCGACCCGTGTGATGCGGGATCTGTTCATCGTTGAACACCTCTCGAAAGTTTCGACGGCTCCGTCGAAAGTGATTGGGATGTCGGCATACTATGGTCTCCAGCATTTGGGGTCAAGGACAACAAATCACTTCCCTCGATCACCCTGACGGATAAGGTGGGCCCGTGGTCACGCGTGGAGACAAGCTCGAGAGCGTACGGCGTCGAAACCTCTCGACCGTGCTGGGCCTCGTGCACCGCGGCGGGGACCTCTCTCGCGCCGAGTTGACGGTGCAGACGGGACTCAATCGCTCGACGATCGCCGCACTCGTCGCCGAACTCGAGGGCCTCGGCCTCGTCGTCGAGACGACGCCCTCGGCCAGCAAGCGCGTCGGGCGGCCGTCGCCGCGGGTGCTCCCCGATCCCCGTCCCGTCGCGATCGCCATCAACCCCGAGGTCGACGCCATCACGGTCGGCGTCGTCGGCCTCTGCGCCCGGGTTGAGCACCGCGTTCGCCACGAGGTGGACCACATCGTCACGCCCGAGGAGGCGGTCGAGATCATCGCGCGGCTCGTCGCGGACCTCCAGGAGCGCATCGGCGCGGAGCGTCGCATCCGTGGTATCGGCCTCGCCATCCCTGGCCTCGTTCGAGCGGCCGACGGCGTCGTGCGCTGGGCGCCCCACCTGGGCTGGCGCGAGACGCCCATCACCCGCATGATCGAGGATGCTCTCGGCATGCCTGCGACGGCCGAGAACGATGCGACCCTTGCCGCGATCGCCGAGCGCGAGTTCGGCGTCGGCAGGGATGTCGACGACCTCGTGTACCTCAATGGCGGTGCGAGTGGCATCGGCGGTGGCGTGATCGTGCGGGGGCTCCCGCTCGGCGGTGTCGCCGGCTACGCGGGGGAGTTTGGCCAGAACCGGCCGGGGCTCGCCAACCTCGACGACAGGGCGACGGAGCACGGCACCCTCGAAGACGAGGTGAGCAGGGCGCGCCTTCTGCGGGTGCTGGGTATGTCGACGGCCGACGAGTCGACGCTCGAGGCCGCCCTCCTGGCCTCGGGCGACGAGGCGGTCCTGGCCGAGATCGCGCGCCAGCATCGCGTGCTGGCGGTGGCCCTGAGCAATGCCATCAACGTGCTCAACCCCGAGCTCGTCGTGCTCGGTGGCTTCCTCGCGAGCCTCCACGCCTGTGACCCCGAGCGGTTCGATGCGCTCGTCGAGCGGTCGACCGTCCCCGCCGCTTGGGAGGGTGTACGCATCGAACGCGCCGGCCTCGCACAGGACGGTCTCCTGATCGGTGCCGCCGAGCTCGCCCTGGCGCCGCTGTTGCAGGACCCCGCGGGCGCCTAAGCAACCTCTGGGAGCGCTCCCAGGTCGCCGGATGTCTCAGGTAGAGTCCGACGCATGATCTCTGGTTCCCCCGACTACCGCGACCACGGCCTCGAGTTCCCCGAAACCTTCCTCTTCGGCTCGGCGACGGCGTCGTACCAGATCGAGGGCGCCTACGACGAGGATGGCCGCGGCCCCTCGATCTGGGACACCTTCAGCCGGGAGCCCGGCCGCATCGTCAACGGCGACACGGGAGATGTCGCCGACGACCACTACCACCGCCTGGATGAGGACCTCGACCTCATGCAGCGCCTCGGCCTCGAGTCCTACCGCTTCTCCATCGCCTGGCCGCGCATCATGCCGACGGGCAGCGGCAGTGTCAACGAGAAGGGCGTCGCGTTCTACTCGCGCCTCGTCGATGGACTGCTGGCCCGTGACATCCGCCCCATCGCGACCCTCTATCACTGGGACCTGCCGCAGCCCCTCGAAGATGCCGGGGGGTGGCCCCAGCGCGACACCGCCTCCCGCTTCGCGGACTACGCCGAGGCCGTCGGCGCGAGGCTCGGCGATCGCGTGCACACGTGGACGACCCTCAACGAGCCCTGGTGCTCCGCCTACCTCGGCTACGGCTCGGGGGCGCACGCGCCCGGCCGCACGAGCGGACGCGACGCGCTCGCAGCCGTGCACCACCTCAACCTCGCGCACGGGCTCGGCGTGCAGGCGCTGCGGTCGGTCGTGAGCAACGACGCCCGGTACTCGGCGACGCTCAACTTCCACGTGCTGCGCCCGGGCGACGACAACGCCGATGACGCCATGCGCCGCATCGACGCGCTCGCCAACCGGGCCTTCACGGGCCCCATGCTGCGCGGCGAGTACCCGGCCGACCTGCTGGAAGACACCTCGAAGGTCACCGACTGGCACTTCGTGCGCCCCGGCGACTTCGAGCAGATCCACCAGCCGATCGACCTCCTCGGGGTCAACTACTACTCGACCGCGACCGTGCGCACCTGGGACGGTCGTCGCCCCCGCCAGACGGCCGACGGGCACAAGGATGCCGGCGGTTCGCCCTGGCCCGGCAGCGACATGGTGGAGTTCGTGCAGCAGGCCGGCCCCTACACGGCCATGGGGTGGAACATCGCGCCCGACGGCCTCGAGGAACTCCTCGTCTCGCTGCACGAGCAGTTTCCCGAGCTGCCGCTCATGGTCACCGAGAACGGTGCCGCCTTCGACGACCAGGTGATCGACGGCGCCGTGCACGACGTCGAGCGCACCGATTACCTGCAGCGCCACTTCACGGCGGCCCACCGGGCGATGCAGCGAGGCGTCGACCTTCGCGGCTACCAGGTGTGGTCGCTGCTCGACAACTTCGAATGGGCCTACGGCTACACCAAGCGGTTCGGCATCGTGCACGTCGACTACCGCACGCTTGAGCGCACCATCAAGGACTCCGGCCACTGGTATGCGGAGCTCATCCGCACGAGGGCGATCCCGCGGGGGCCGAAGAGCCAGCGCTGAAAGCAGACACCAGCGCTCAAAGCAGACGTCAGTGCTGAAACCTGCGGGTGCACTGGATGCCGCGGCCGCGCGCTCCGCATAATCTCAGGCCATGCCATCCCGCGAAGCTCACAAGGTCACCCGCCGCTGGCCCGTCATCAGCGCCGCCGTTGCGGTGGCGCTCGCTGCAGCGCTCGGCGCGCTCATCGCATTCGGCGTCGGCAATGTCGCGCTCGAACCAGACAACGAATGGCTCGAGGACCTCGCTGAGCAGAGGACCATCTGGCTCGACGCACCCGCGCTGCTGCTCGACTGGCTGGGCGGCGGCATCGTGGGCACCTACATCATCCCTATCGGCACGGTCGTCGTGCTCTGCCTCTTCCGTCGCTTCTGGGCTGCCCTCTACTACGCGCTCGCGGCGCTCATCAGCGTCGGTGTCGTGCAACTCCTCAAGGGCATCTTCGACCGCCCGCGGCCCGAAGACATGATGGTGCTCTCCGATGCGGGCTCCTTCCCCTCGGGGCATGTCGCGAACGCCGCGACGATCGCGGTCACGCTCGGCATCATCCTGTCGCGCACCTGGGTATGGATCGCGGGCGTGATCTACACGATCCTCATGCTGCTCTCGCGCACCTACCTCGGGGTGCACTGGCTCACCGACACGATCGGCGGCATGCTGATCGGCGCCGGCGTCGCGATCATCGTCTGGGCGCCCTTCGCCGTGCGCCTCGAACACGAACGAGAACGGAGGCGTGCCGAGGCGGCCAGCAAGCTGGCCGCCCACTAGTCTGGCCGCATGACCGTGGAGACCCCCGCTCCAAAGGTGTCGCGAAGGCAGCAGCTCGTGCAGATCGCCCTTGAGGTGCTCGAACGCGACGGCTTCGCCCACCTGAGCATCGGCGAGGTCGCTCGCCTTGCCGGCATCAAGCCGCCCTCCCTCTACAAGCAGTTCGCGAGCAAGGCCGACATCGAGGTCGGCCTCGTCGAACACGGCCTGCAGCTGATGGCCGCCGAGTTCGAGCGGTGCCTCGAGCAGATGCCGCCCGACACGACGCCCACTGATCGCCTGCGACGGCTTCTCGCGACCTTCCGCGAGTTCGGCCTCGCACATCCGCAGCTCTACCTGCTCATGAACAGCAAGCCCTTCGACGAGCAGCAGGCGGCATCGCAGATGACGCACGCGGCAGCACGGATGTTCATCGGCACCGTCTCAGAACTCCTGGGCCCGGACGCCGGTGAGGTCGCGGTGCCGGCGATCTGGACCTGGGCGCATGGCATCCTGAGCCAAGAGGTCGTCGGGCGGGTGCGTCGACCGGATGCGACGTGGGAGATGCTCGTCGAGACCGTGGCGTCGATGCGTGGCTAGACTGCAGGCGCACTCGCAATGATGGGAGTACCGATGCCGCACATCCTCATGGTCGCCTCGACCGCGTCGAGCCACATCTACCCCTCGCTCGCGCTCATGCGGGAACTCGTCGACCGTGGGCACCGCGTGAGTTACGTCGTCGGCGAGGAGCTGGTGCCGCTCGTGCAGCCGACGGGGGCGGAGGTCGTGGCGCACCCGTCGATCCTTCCCCAGGGCGGTGACGAGAACTGGCCAGACGACATCGGGGAGTCGATGCGGGTCTTCCTCGATGAGGGCATCGCCGTGCTGCCCATGCTCATCGAGCGCTTCGACGATGACCGGCCCGACCTTGTGCTCTATGACATCGGCGGGCATCCGGGGGCCATCCTCGCCGCGCGCTACGGCGTGCCGGCCGTGCAGCTCTCACCCGCCTTCGTCGCGTGGGACACCTTCGAGCAAGACAACGGCGAGTTCTATGAGGCGCTCAAGACCTCAGTCTCGGGTCGCGCCTACTTTGACACCTTCACCGCGTGGTTCCGAGAGAACGGCCTCGACTGGGATGCCGAGACGAAGCAGCCGGACCACATCCTCGCGCTCCTGCCGAAGGCCATGCAGCCCTTCGCCGACCGCGTGCCCGACACGGTGCGCTTCGTCGGCCCGTGCCTCGACCCCGTCAGGCTCGCGGATGACTCGTGGACCCCGCCCCCCGCCGGCCGCCGTGTGCTCCTCGTCTCCTTCGGCACCGCCTACACCGACCAGTTGCACGTCTACCGCAGCGTCATCGAGGCCTTCGGTCTTGCGGGGGAGCAGGGGGACGTGCTTGGCCCCGAGGCAGACGACGCCTGGCACGTCGTCTTGGCGATCGGCCGTCGGGTGAATCCCGACGATCTCGGCCCCCTGCCCGTCAACGTCGAGGTGCATGAGCAGGTGCCGCAACTCACGGTGCTGGCATCCGCCGACGCCTTCATCACTCACGCGGGGATGGGCGGATGCACCGAGGCGCTGTGGTTCGGAGTGCCGACCGTTGCCATCCCGCAGGCCGTCGACCAGTTCGCGAACGCCGACAAGCTCGCCGAGCTGGGCATCGGCATCCACCTGCCCGCCGCCGAGGTCAGCGCCGAATCGATCCGTCTCTCGGTCGACTCGGTCGCGAACTCGCCCGCGGTGCGGGAACGGCTCGCCGTGCTGAGTGCCGAGACACGAGCGAACGGCGGCGTGGAGAATGCGGCCGACGCGGTCGAGTCATTCCTGGGTTGAGCCTGTCGCGGGTTGAGCCTGTCGAAACTCCTCCCAACGGCGTACCGTGTGCGGCATGTCTGACCCCAAGAACGCACAGGACCCAGCCGAGCAGGACGGCGCGGTGCACGATGTCGACGACCCCAAGGTCGAGGCCGACACCAACTCGGGCGGAGCGCCGGAGGATCCCGATACCGACCCGACCGTGTACGACGGGGGAGCCTCGCACAACTCAGGGAGCTGAGCCGACGCCGGGTTAGCCTTGGACCTATGCCCACGTCTGTTGCCGCCCCCTCCCGTCTCGCCGATTCGTCAGTCCCCCTCAGCGATGCGCATGCGCAGCGGTGGAGCACGCGGGCCTTCGACCCCGACGCGACGGTCACCGAGCAGCAGCTGACGACCGTGCTCGAGGCGGCGCGCTGGGCACCCTCCGCGAGCAACACACAGCCGTGGCGCTTCATCGTCGGCCGCCGAGGCACGCCAACGCATGACACGATCCTCACCGGACTGATCGAGTTCAACGAGGTGTGGGCACGGTCGGCATCGGTGCTCATCGTCAACATCGCGACGACGACGGATGTCTCGGGCTCGACCCTTCGCTGGGCCGAATACGATCTCGGGCAGTCCGTCGCCCACCTGTCGCTGCAGGCGCAGCTGCTCGGCCTCCACACGCACCAGATGGGCGGCATCTACCCCGACATGCTGCGGGACTCCTTCGGCCTCGCGCCAGAACTCCTGCCCGTCTCGGTGACGGCGCTCGGCGTGCTCGGATCGGCGGATGCGCTCCCCGAGAAGCTGCAGGCCCGCGAGCTGGCGCCGCGGACGCGGCTGCCCCTCGGCGCCCTGCTGCTCTGAGGATTCATCGCGGAGAATGGGGGATTCGAACTCCCAACCGACGCTGTGCGGTAACCCAACACGC
>JADGNA010000016.1 GCA_015234465.1 Salinibacterium sp.
TGATGTACATGACGATGTCGCGGTCGGGGTCCTGGCTCTCGAGCACGAGGAGCTGCGCCATGATGTCATCGGCCGAGGCGTCGTCGATCTGCACGCCGAGGAAGATGATGCGGTCCTCGAAGAGCTTGGCGTAGGGGTCCTGGCGCTTGTAGCCGTAGGCGGTGCGCTCCTCGAAGGTGGGGAGGATGTAGCGCGACTCAGCCGGGCGAGCCATGCCACCGGGTGCATTGAGCATTGATGCGTGTCCTGTCGGTGTCGTGAATTCCATGGTGCGCCCCCTATTCCTTCGACTCGGCGATGGACGCCTCGACGTCCGTGCCGCCGCCGCCCGCGACATCCGACGCGAATTCGCGCAGGTGGTCGACGAAGCCGTACTCGAGGGCCTCCTGGGCGGTGAACCAGTTGTCGCGGTCGCCATCCTTGAGGATCTGCTCGATCGACTTGCCGGTCTGCTCGGCCGTCAGCTCGGCCATGCGCTTCTTCATGTCGAGGATGACCTTGGCCTGCGTCTGGATGTCAGCCGCCGTGCCGCCGAATCCACCGGAGGGCTGGTGAAGCAGCACGCGGGCGTTGGGCGTGATGTACCGCTTGCCCTTCGTGCCGGAGGAGAGCAGGAACTGCCCCATCGAGGCGGCGAGGCCGATGCCCACCGTGACGATGTCGTTCGGCACGAACTTCATGGTGTCGTAGATCGCCATGCCGGCCGTGATCGAGCCGCCGGGCGAGTTGATGTAGAGGTAGATGTCGCGCTTCGGGTCCTCTGCCGCGAGGAGGAGGATCTTTGCACAGATCTCGTTCGCGTTGTCGTCGCGCACCTCTGACCCGAGCCAGACGATGCGGTCCTTGAGGAGTTGGTCGAAAACACTGCTGACCAGTGCCGGTTGGGCCATTGGCTACGCTCCATTCCAGTTATCGCGTATGTCGAATCTACCGTTAGGCAAGCCGCCTCCCGGGCCGCGTTCGCTGTCGGCAGATCGCGCGTCAGAATGTCGCGTCGAGGGCGGAGCGCAGGTCGTCGATGAGGTCGTCGGCGTCCTCCAGCCCGATCGAGAGCCTCAGGTGCCCGTAGCGGCGGAACTCCTCCGGGTAGTGGGCAACGCGCGGACCTGAGGTGCCGACGTGCACGATGAGCGATTCGTCGTGCCCGAGTGACACCGCGGAAGTGATCACGCGCAGCTGGGAGACGAAGCGGTTCTGCGTGTCGGCATCGCCGTCGACAGCGAAGGCCATGACACCTCCGAATCCGTGCGGCAGCACGCGCCGCGCCAGCTCGTGCTGCGGATGCGAGCTGAGGCCCGGGTAGTACGTGTACGCCACGCGAGGGTCGGCCTCGAGGAACTCCGCGACGCGAAGGGCGGATGCGACGTGCTGGCGGATGCGCAGGGGCAGCGTCACCGAACCCCGCGTGATGAGCCAGGCGTTGAAGGGGCTGATGACTCCCCCGACATCGACCATGGCATCCGCCTTGATGCGGCCGATGAGTTCGGCGGAGCCCGCGACGGAACCGCCCATCGCGTCGCCGTGCCCGTTGATGTACTTCGTGAGCGAGTGCACGACGAGGTCGGCACCGTCATCCAGCGGCAGTGAGAGCGGTGGTGGCGTGAAGGTCGAGTCGACGCTGAGGAGAGCGCCGGCGTCGTGTGCGAGGTCGGCGAGGGCCGCGACATCCGCCAGTCGTGTCGTGGGGTTTGCGATCGTCTCCGTGTGGATCAGCTTGGTGTTCGGCCGGATGGCGGCGCGCACCGCCTCGAGGTCGGAGGTGTCGACGAAGCTCGCCTCGATGCCGTACTTCTCTGGGAGCAACTCGTCGAAGAGCCGAAAGCTGGCCTCGTAGGTCTGGTCGGCGATGATCGCGTGGTCGCCCGTGCGCAGCAGGGTGAAGAACACCGCGTGGAGGGCGGCGACCCCGCTCGCGAGCACCACCGAATCCTCGGCATGGTCGAGGAGCGCAAGCTTCTGCTGGAGTAGCTTCTGGTTCGCGGCACCGTTGCGGGTGTAGATGGTCGCCTCTGCGGACGACCAGCTGATCGAGCTGGGGTCCTCGGGCAGCGCATAGGAGTTCGCCATGACGATGGGCGTGCGCACCGCACCCGTGCCCGCGTCGACCGTATTGCCGGCGTGCACCGCCTGGCTGAGGTCGCGGAGGGTTGATGGCTCGTGTTTGTCAGGGCGTCGCGTCATCCCAACAAACTACGTGGCGAATCGCGGCCTCGCTCGGAATATGACGAGGGCCCGCGCGATCACTCGCACGGGCCCTCGGGTCAAACTGTTCGCGATCAGGCGTGGTTGTGCCCGTAGTGCTCGTGACCCGGCTCGCGGCCGTGGCTGTCGGCGCCACCCTCAGGCATCGCGGGGAACTCGACGTCGTCGCCCGCGTCATCGATGCCAGCGGTGAAGGCCGAGAGGTCGACCTCGGCACCGTTGCTGTCGACGACCTTCGCCTTGGCGAGGACCTTGGCGAGAGCCTTGCCGCGCGCGACCTCACCGATCATGCCGGGGATCTGGCCATTCTGGTCGAGGATCTGGATGAACTCGCCCGGCTCCATGTTGTACTGGGCGGCACCCTGGATGAGGTACTGCGTCAGCTCGTTCTGGCCGACCTTGACCTCTTCGGCCTCGACGACCGCGTCGAGCAGGATCTGGGTGCGGAACGTCTTCTCGCTCGACTCCTTGACCTCTGCGCGGTGCTCGTCGTCCTCCAGGCGGTTCTCGTTCTCGAGGTGACGGTGCACCTCGTCTTCGACGAGCTTCTCGGGGACGGGGATCTCAACCTGCTCGAGGAGCTTGTCGACGATCTGGTCACGAGCCTGCGTGCCCTGGCCCATTGCCTTGCGCTTGCCGAGCTGCTCGCGCAGGTCTGCCTTGAGCTCGTCGATCGTGTCGAACTGGCTCGCGATCTGCGCGAAGTCATCGTCGGCCGCGGGAAGCTCGCGCTCCTTGACAGCGTTGAGCGTCACGGTGATGAGCGCGTTCTGGCCGGCGTTGTCGCCGCCGAGCAGCGGTGCCTCGAAGGTCGTGGTCTCGCCAGCGGTGAGCGTGTCGAGGGCCTCATCGATGCCCTCGATGAGCTCGCCCGAGCCGACCTCATAGGAGATGCCCTTGGCGGTGTCCACCTCATTGCCATCGATCGTGGCCACGAGGTCGATCTGGGCGAAGTCGCCCGTCTTGGCGGGGCGCTCGACCGTCACGAGCGTGCCGAAGCGAGCGAGCAGGCCGTTCAGCTCCTCCTCGACCTCCTCATCGGTGACCTCGACGGCGTCAACCGTGAGCTCGAGCCCTTCGAGGTTCGGCAGCGTGAACTCGGGGCGCACGTCGACCTCGACGGTGACCTCGAGGTCGCCGGAGAAGTCCTTCAGCTCGGGAAGCGCCGTGACATCCGCCTCGGGACGACCGAGGGGACGCAGCGAGTGCTCCTCGGCAGCGGTGCGGTAGAAACCGTCGAGACCCTCGTTGACCGCCTGGTTGAGCACCTCGGCGCGGCCGACGCGCTGGTCGATGATCGCCGGGGGAACCTTGCCCTTGCGGAAGCCCGGGATGCTGATCTGCTCCGCGATGGCCTTGTACGCCTTGTCGATGCTTGGCTTGAGGTCTTCGGGGCTGATCGAGATGACGAGCTTCGCGCGCGTCGGGTTCAGCTTCTCCAGCGTGGTCTTCACGTTGCTGCTTTCTCCTGGGTGTTCGTTGTCGACGAGTGGAAACTGGGAAATGTGTCGGGGCGACAGGATTTGAACCTGCGACCTCTCGGTCCCAAACCGAGCGCTCTACCAACCTGAGCTACGCCCCGGGATAATGCCGGTATCCCATAAAAGGGCCTCGGCAAGTCTAGCCGACGGTGTCCCGGCCGACGCACAGCGGCACAAATGCGCCGACGCGGATGTATTAGTATTGCTGGGCGCACCCGGATTCCGGGGGCTGCGGGGATGTAGCTCAATGGTAGAGCCTCAGTCTTCCAAACTGATTACGCGGGTTCGATTCCCGTCATCCCCTCCAACAACGCGGTGGGTCGCCTGCGTGTCGACTCCTTTCGCAGCGGCTCGCCATCCTCGCCCGTCACGTTCGACGAGCCCGAGACGCTCGAAGCCTTCGAACCAGCCCTCCATGGGCCAGTCGCCCCAGCGCGCGGCGTAGATCGCCCCGTTGCGGAGGATGTCATCGAGGTGGCGCACGGGCGGGGATTCCACCGTGTGGTGCTGATGGTAGGCGCGCGCTGAGCCGAGCCACGCGATCTCGATTCCGCGATCGCCGGCGACCTGCGCGAAGTCGGTGTCCTCTCCCCCGTAGCCCACGTAGTCGGCATGGAAGCCTCCGAGCCGATGCCAGGTGTGTCGTGTCACCGCGAACGACAGCGACCAGAACAGGCGGTGGTCGCCACCCCGCTCGACCGCGCCCGGCGCGGGTGCGGGGCGTGCCGGATGCGGCGACGCCATCGCGTCCAGCTCATCAAGGCGGTATCCACCGGGCGGAGCGGGGGGAAGGTATGCAACCGGCCCGCACAGGAGGTCGTTGCGCGTCTCGCGGGTGAGAGCCGCCGTGAGATACGCCGACATGAGCTCGGGGCCAGGGATGCAGTCCACGTCGAGGAACACGACGACGTCGGCCCCACCGGCGATGGCGACCTCGGCGCCCAGGTTGCGCGCGGCCGCGAGGGGAAGCCCGAGCGGGTCGCGGGCGATGGGCACAACATGCGGTGCCGGTGCGCCACCAGGACTCCAGTGCAACAGTTCGGGATCGTCCATCGCGACCACGACGTGGTCATCGGGAAGACGATCGCTCGCCGCGATGCCGCGGTGCTGCATCCCGAGGTGGTCGTGGCGCCCATGGGCGATCGTCACGACGGCGAGGCGCGTCACGTTCCCAGTCCCGCAACGGAGCGGATGACCTCAGCCGCGCGAGACGCACCCGAGCCGTCGTTCCATTCGCGCCAGAGTGCGCCGTCGAGCCGCTGGGTCGTCGTGAGGAGTTCGCTCCAGCCTGTGCTCGGGAACTCCCGGATGACGGCGGCGGGCCATTCATCGCGAGCGAGCACGCGTGCCGTGGCCGCCTGCTCGTCATGGGGTCGCCGCTGCGGCAGGATCACGGCGGGTCGGCGGGCCGCCGCGACATCCGCCACCGAGTTCTGGCCGGCGTGGGTCACGACGACGCTCGCTCGGCAGATGAGCTCCCACGGGTCATCGACCCACACTCCCCCCTCGCCACCCACGACCTGCCAGCGCCAATGCGGGGTCTCGCGCTGGGCCGCCTCGAGCGCGGACACATCGACGGAGTCGCCGCCCCGACCGAGGAGCACGAGCACGCGCCTCTGATCCGGCTCTCCAGCGATCGACCGGCCGGCGAACCTGGAGATCGCACCGACGGGCGCCACCTTGGCCTCGGCCGAGGCTTCGGAACTGAAGATGCCCTTCGCGCTCGCCGGCCAGGCGCCGAGCAGGGCGGATGATGCGGCGTACCCGAGCGCGTGAGGAACGTCGCCGCGCTTCCCCGGCATTGCGACCGTCACGATCGGCACGCCGTGCAAGCGGCAGAGCAGCGCCACCTCGACCGAGACATCGACGACGACGGCCCGCGGATGCGACCGTCCGATCCATTCCGATATGGCGGCCATGCGCCCCGCGAGCCCGGCATCGTGCAGCGGCGCCCAGTGCAGCACGCCACCGGCGGTCGCTCCGACCGGGTTGCGAGCCTCGTCGTCCCGCGCGAGCTGCACCCACTCGCCTCGCCACTCGTCAGGGCGCTCCAGCGACGACAGCCCCGTGACGGGCTCAGCCAGCGCGGCCGAGATCGCGAGGGCGCGGTGCAGGTGGCCGCGACCCTGATGGTGGATGTAGTAGCCGATCATGCCGCGGCGACACGGGCGGAGTTGCGGTAGATCTCCTCGTACTCGTCGACCATGCGCGTCATCGAGCAGAAGTCCTCGGCGCGTCGGCGCGCATCCGCCCGGCTGAGGCCGGTTGCGGCGACCATCGCGTGAGCGAGCGAGTCGACGTCGCCCGGGCTCGCAAGGCATCCGCTCGACTCATCGATGATCTCGGAGATCGCGCCACGGTCGAAGGCCGCGACGGGGGTTCCGCAGGCGAGCGCTTCGGCAACGACGAGACCGTAGGGCTCGTCCCACTCCGGCGTCGCAACCGCGACCGACGCGGCCCCGATGGCGGAGGCGAGCGCATCGTGGCGCAGGTGACCCAGGTACCGGATGCGCCCGCCGAGCAGCGGCTCGACCTCGCGCGCGAAATAGTCGGGGTCCGAGAGCGGCCCGACGATATCGAGGGCGAGCCCGGCCTTGTTCGCTGCCGCTGCGGCAAGGTGCGGCGCCTTCTCCGGCACGAGCCGGCCGAACCAGATGGCGGCGCCCCCGCCCGGTCCAGGAGCCCAGCGCGTGAGGTCGACGCCGTTGTGGACGACGGTCGCCTCCGCCACATGTGACCACTGCCTGGCGGTGTGGGCACTGACCGCAGTGAACGACGCGTCACCCCGCGCGAAGGCCGCTGCCGACTCCAACCACGGGGTGGGCGGCGTGTGGAGCGTCGTGACGATCGGGCATCCGGCGAACTCCGCAAGCGCGACCGGGAGGTGATGCAGGCTGTTGTTGTGCACGACGTCGAAGGGGCCGAACTCTCCCCTGCCGAGCCTGAGCATGAGCCCGAGGTAGGCGTGGTGCTCCCTCATCCAGGCATCCGGCATGGCGTTCGCATCCCGGCGCGCCACCTCGCTCGGTGTGAACGTCTCGACATCGAGGACCCGCACATTGAGGGAATCGTCGGACCCGGGCGCCGCGAACATGCAGACCTCGTGGCCGCGGGCGATCAGTTCGCGCGCCAGGAGGTGGGTGTGGGCTTCGAGGCCGCCCGCGAAGGGCTCCGCGACGGGAAAGCGGCTCGACGCGACGAGGCACACCCGAAGGGCTGCGCTCATGAGAGGAGCTCCGAGTAGTTGCGCGCATGCTCCCGCGCCAGCATGGCCCGCTGCTCCCGCCTCGCATCCAGCGGCGCGCTGAAGTCGGGGCGGTCGGCGTAGACGAGGCGGATCGCCGCCGCCAGCGACTCGCCATCAAGGCCGGCGTGGTCATGCCCGTAGCTCAGCACCGGCCCCTGGTCGGCGTAGTAGCCACACGTCGGCGCGACCACTGTCGTGCCCAGGTCGCGGCAGGCCTCGAGCCAGCCGGAGTGCGTGCCGTGGCGATAGGGCAGCACGCTCACGTCGAGTGACGCGAGGTATTGCCAGAGCGCGTCGTCGGAGAAGTAGTCGTGGATGCGAAGGTCGATCCGTCCCGCATCCGCTTCTGCACGGAGGAACTCTGCGAGCTCCCTCGAGTATCGCGCTCCGTCGGGTTCGAGCACGTCACGGTGGCCGTCGACCTGCAGCACGGCGGCGTCGAGTTGGGCGATCGTGGCGGACAGCGTCGTGATGACCGGAAGCGGGTCCATCCCCGCCCGCAGGCTCTTGACGTGCACGCCGACCCTGAACTCGTCTTTGCGGACGGGCTTCTCCGCGCGCAGCCGTGCCGCCGTGCCGAGGTCGACCACGTGCGGATGCGGCAGCACGTGGGCCGTGCGCCCCCAGCGGGTCTCGATCTCCCGGGCCGCGCCCTCCGTGAGGGTGATCAGGGCATCCGCTGCTGGGATGAGCACGTCGAGTTGCGCGTCATGCTCCGTGGTCGTCTCGTGGTGCGGATTGCGAAGGTCATGCACCGTATAGACGAGCGGGATGCCCCTGCGGCGCAGTTCGCCGACGAGCTCGCGAAGGGCCGCCGGCGAGCGTGAGTCGAAGCCGAAGTGCACGTGGAAGATGTCAACGTCCTCGGCGTCACGCACCCAGGCGGGATCGAGCATGACGGGAGGCCACCACGTCGAGACCGTTGATCTGCGCGGATCAGAGGGATCCGGATCTGGCAGCCTCGTCACGACCGGCGCCCCGGCACCCTGGCCCACCTCCGGCGCGATGTGCCTGACGTAGACGTGGTTCGCCGGAACCGAGGCCACCCGGATTGCGCGCTTCGACCGCTCCCGGGTCGAGACTGCGGTGGCGTCGAGCGTGGGCTGCATTCAGGCATTCCTCTCCGGCAGCCCGGCGGCGTGCCGGTCACAGGCGACCACAGCTTGCTCAAAGGTGGCTGCGAGCGGAAGTCACGGAATCGTGGCCCCCGTCCGCGGGCCAAAATGTACCCCGCCGTATATTGCAATGTCCCCCCTACTGGGGGCTAGCATCGAGCTACCCCACCCGAGCTCGGCAAGGCCCCGAACCTGCCGAGCAATGCACTCAGGAGTCACCCGATGTCTTCTACCGCAACATTCGACAGCGCCGTCACCTCGACTGCCCCCGCTGGCTGGTACCACGACCCGCTCGGCCTCCCCCAGGTCCGCTGGTGGAACGGCCTCATGTGGACCAATGAGGTGCAGCCTCCCCGCCCGGAGATCCAGGTCTCCTCGGCCTACCGCACCCCGCTCGTGGGGCGCCCCTAGCGCCGCCTCTCCACCGCACGGGCTACACGACGTTCTCCACATTCGCGAGCGGAATCGCCGCCGTGACCTTTCCCCGCCACTAGGGTCAGACCAGTTGACGCGGAAGGCATCAGGTGGAAGCAACAGAACAGCATCAGGGCGCGCTCGGGCAGGACCTGTCGACAGCTCCCTCTCTTCTGAGGGACACGACGAAGTGCCCTTCCTGTTTCGCTTCGCTCCGTTCCGCCACCTGTCACCGCTGCGGCCTTGACCTCTCCCACGAGCGTGCGGCAGAGCTCGCCGAACTCTCCGTCCGAGCCGCGGACCTACTCGATGAACGCGCATCCCTCATCGCAACGATGCGCGCGACGGCGAGGCGGTCCGTTGCACCGTCTCCCCTGACTGCGGCCTCCTCCCCCACGCACGCCCCGGCCCAGGCAACTGTCCCAACGGGATCTGCACAGCCGAATGCCCCGTTGCCGCAGGCGCCGTCGATTGTCCCCGACGGAGACCGCCAGCCTGACCGCGACCCCCGCACCGGAGAACCGGAGGCCCGTGGCCCACGCCGCTCAGGTGTGCAACTGGCCCTGTTGGTGACGGGCATCTCGCTCCTGTCGGTCTTCGCCATCTTCTTCATGGTGTACGCCTTCATCAACTATGGGCTGGCCTGGCGCTCGATCATCATTGCGAGCGTCACGGTGGCCGCCTTCGTGACCGCGGGCATCCTGCGACGCCGATCACTCAGCGCAAGCAGCGAAGCCGTCGCCGTCTTCGCCCTCGTGCTCACCTACCTGGATGCCTTCGCCATCCGGGCGAACGACCTCCTCGGTGTTGCCGCGGTCGACGGCGCTCGATACTGGGGTGTCTTGCTCCTCGCGAGCGGTCTTGCGTTCATCATCTGGAGTCGACTCTCGCGTCTCCGCGCAGCGAGCCTCGTCGGCTACCTCGCGATCCCCGTCGGCACCGCCGTGCTCGTGTCGAGCCTCGTCACCCCCCTTGAGACCGGCGCCGCCGTCTTCACGGTGGCGATCGCGACCGCGCTCTCCGGCACCGTGCAGCACACGGCCTGGCTCCCTGCGGCAAGCGGCCGTCGCCCAGCGCAGCCCGAACGACTTCTCGTCACACTCGTCAGCGCTCCCGCGCTGCTTGTCGCTGTTGCCAGTTCCTTCCTCGTTGCACCGCAGCTGACGGCGGGCGCGAGCCTCGCACTCGTGGGTAGCGGACTCGTGGCCATGCTGCACGCCTTCCTCCACCTGCGCTCCGCCAGCTCGTATGACCGGGTGGGCGCAGCCCTCTCCGGCGCTGTCGCGGGAGGAGCGCTCGCACTCGCGGGTGCGGCGTATGGCCTCCGCGTCTTCGAGACGAGCGATCTCCCCCTCCTCACCATCGCGGCTCCCACGCTCGCTGCGGCACTGCTCGTGACACTGCTCCTGCGGCTGCCGGACGCCACCTATCGCATTCCGCTCCGCCTGGCTGCCGGGGCGGCGGCGGTCGTGGCGCTCCTGGCGACAGCGCCGGCCGTGACCATCGCTCTCGCGAATACGACGGCATCCGTCGCCGAATCCCTCCTGGGCGCACGGGGCGATGCTTCCGAGCTTCGGGTCTGGTTCCTCTCTGAACTCGATGCCGTGGCGGGGACGCTCGCGCTCGTGCTCGCTGCCGTAGCGGCGGCAGCCATCCTGCGCTCCTTGGCCCGCGTGGCGTCCGTGCTGGGCGTGGCCGCGAGCGTCGCTGCCCTCCTGCTTCCTCCCCTGCTGCCCAGTCTCTGGCTCACGATCGCGGGCTGGATTGCGCTCGGGGCTGCAGGACTCGTGCTTCGACGACGGTGGGCGCATTTCGGCGCAAGCTTCACCACCGTCGCGATCGGGGGCCTCGGACTCGCGTGGCTCGCAGGGTGGGGTTCCGACTCGACGTGGCCGGTCACATCCGTCGTGGCGCTCACCGCGATCGTCCTGACGCTCCGCACGGCGCACGCCGCGTTGACACGGGGGTCACTCGCCACGGCTGGGACGGGTGTCGTCGTGCTCGCGGCAGCCGCGACCGCCGAACAGTTCGCAGGCGGCACGGGGACGGCAGCCGTGGGTGCCCTCGCCGGCGCGGCGATGCTGCTCCTCCTCACAGCCGCGTTCCGCTCGCCCTCCCGGTCCGTTGAGGCCCGGTGCGTGTTCTGGGCGGCACTGGCATCCGCCGTCGTCGCTTCCGCGGCCTTGGCAACGCGGTGGAGCCCCGACCTGCCGTTGCCGGTGCTCACAGTGACCTCTTCCGTGATCGTCGCCGCCGCCGCGTGCGCGTGGCTGGCGCTGAGGAAGGACTACCGCGCAGTCGCTGAGCAGTACGCGGCTGGCATCACGGTCGCGCCCGCCCTCGCCTTGGGACTGTCGGCGGCGGCCACCTCCTGGCTGCCATCAGGGCCGATGCCAAGCTTCGCGCCCGCCCTCGTCGCGGCGGTCGTGACCGCCGTGGCACTCCTGCTCCACACCTCGCGACAGGACACCGGGGGGCGAGCGAACAGGCAAGCCCTCGAAGTTGGTGCCGCCCTCGCCTTCGTCCCCCCGTTCCTCGCCACCCTCTCAGGGCGGATCGAAGACGGATGGCTCGTGCTGGCCCTTGTCGCGATCGCGATCGCCCTTGCAGCGACGAGTGAGGACGGGCTCGTGGCGTCCCACTCGCGACGCCGCCATCTCGGCTGGGCGGCGCTCGGGTTCGCGACGGCCGCCCTGTGGTGGGCACTCGACGGCGGCAACGTCACGCATCCCGAACCCTACGTCTTGCCGCCAGCGCTCGCCCTCGTCGTCGTCGCCCTGCTCATCCGGCGTCGCGAAGCGCGCTCGACCAATGCAGGGTCGGCCCGGGTATCGCCCTGGGTGCTGCTCTTCGCCCTCGCGCTCGCGATCATCCCGCTCGCGTTCAGCAGCGCGGCTCCCACCGCGGTCGAGACGCTTCGCGCCGTGCTGACGCTCACCGCCTCGGCAGCACTGCTCCTCGGCGCAAGCCTCCTGGTGTCGCGGCGAGGTGCCCTGGGCGCAACGGCTCGGCTTGCTGCGGCGGCCGGCACGGTGGGCCTCCTCGGCACAGTCATCGTGACGGTCATCCGCTCGGATACGGCGTTGACCGAAGACGCACTGCTGGAGCCGTGGCTGCTCCCCGGCGTCGCGACGCTCGCCGCGGCCGGCATTTCGCTTGCACGCGTACGAAGCGGCATGGCCAACAGTCCAGCCCGAGTCGCGAGCACGACGGGACACTGGGTATTCCGCGGAGCGATCGCGCTCGCCGTCGGCGCAGAAGTCGCAGCTGCGAATGAATCGGATGCCGGGCTCGCCCTGCTGCGCATCCTGATCCTCGTCCTCGCGCTCTGCGCCCTGCACGTCATTGCGCTGCAATGGACCGCTCCCCCGCTCGGCGTCGTCACCGCGTGGACGAGCCTCGCGCTCGCGGCGCTCGTCGCGGTGCTCGGCAGCTGGACCGTCGACCACGTCGAACTGCTCAGCGCCCCGACTGCGCTCGCGCTCATCGCGGGCGGCGCCATCACCCTGCGCCGGGTGCCGGAATCGCGCAGTTGGCCGCACCTCGGACCGGGAATCGCGCTCCTGCTGCTTCCCACCCTTCTCGCCACCTTCTTCGAACCTGAGGTGTGGCGACTCGTCGCGCTCGGTGCCGTCGCGGTGCTGACGATCGTCGCCGGAGTTGCGTTCCGCCTGCAGGCGCCCTTCGTGATCGGCACGGTCGTCGTCCTCGCGCACGCGCTGCGCACCTTCGCACCGCAGATCCGGGCGGTCTACGAGGCTGCCGACTGGTACGTCTGGGCGGGAATCGGAGGCGCGATCCTCCTGGCCCTCGCGATTCGCTACGAGCAGCGAGTGCGCGACGTCGCGCGCATCGCCACGCGGATCGGCTCCCTGCGCTGAGGAAGGCCGGCCGAGGCTAGAGGTCGAGGAAGGTCCAGCGACCGTCGAGCATGGTTGCCGCGACCTCCATCGTGCGAAGCGAGACCGCCTCCAGCTCGAGCGGGTTCTCATCCGTCACGACGAGGTCGGCCGCTTCGCCGCTGCGCACCGACGAGCGCACGGAAGACGCGAGTGCCTCTCGCGTCGTTATCGCCTGTTCGGGATGCCACGGGAGCCGACCATCCCGCGAGCGGCTGACGGCGGCAGACATCGTGACCCACGGGTCCAGGGGCGCAACCGGCGCATCCGAACCGAGCAGGAGCGTTGCGCCCACATCGAGGAGCGAACGCAGCATGAAGGCCCGCTCCGTGCGGCCATGCCAGTGCCGCTCCGCGATGTCCCGATCGTCCATCGCATGCTCGGGCTGCACGCTCGCCTCGATGCCCAGGCGCCCAAACCTCGCGATATCAGCCTCGGCAAGCAACTGCGCGTGCTCGACACGTCCCCCGCGCACGCCAAGCTGCTCGAAGACATCGAGCACGTGGGAATTGGCGTGGTCGCCGATCGCATGCACGGTCGCGAGAATGCCGGCATCCGCCGAACGGCGAAGCAGTGGCAGCAGTTCCTCCGGCGGCACCGTCAACAGTCCGTGCGGATGCTGGTCGGCGGGAACTCCGGGATAGGGGTCGAAGCAGTAGGCCGTGCGGGTGCCGAGCGAGCCGTCGGTGAGGATCTTGTGCCGCCCGACCGTCAGCAGCTCGCCGACGCGCTGCCCCGTGCGGAGGCCCATGCCGATCGCGCGCTCGATGTCCTGCGTGTAGATCCCGAACTCCACGCGGAGCGCGTCCACGCCGGCAGCCTGTCGACGCAGCCAGGCATCCATGCTCCAGCTCATCTCAAGGTCGACGACTCCGACGACCCCGCGGGCCGCGGCAGCGGCAGCGGCTTCCGAGACCCAGGCGTCGAGCACGGAGTCGGGAACCTCATTGACGCGTCGTTCGATCTCGAAGGCCGGGTCCTCCCGCAGCAGGCCGGTCGGGTGCCCCGCGAGACCGTAGCGCTCGAGCGCGGGGGTGTTGAGCCAGACCGCGTGGAGGTCGAAGCTCACGAGCACGACGGGGATGTTCGCGCTCGCCGCATCCAGGTCGTCGAGATTCGGCGCATCCGGCCACACGCCGTCACGGAAGCCATTGGCGACGAAGGTGAGCGGCTGCCCTGCGTGATCGAGGGCGGGTGGCGAAGTCCGGAGCGCCTCCGCGACGAGCCCGGCTGCCTCGCGCGCAGACATCGCGGATGAGACATCGAGGCGGTGCGTGGCGAGGGCCCACTGGTTCATGTGGATGTGGCTGTCCCACAGCCCGGGTGCGACCCAACGACCGTCGAGCTCCGTGACCTCTGCGTCGGCATCCGGTGTGTGCGCACCCGCGGGAGAGACCGCGGCAATGCGTCCATCGCTGATCGCGATGTCGACCGCGTCGCCATGATCGGAGCCCACCACGCGCGCGTTCCGCAGCACGCTAGCGGTGTTCATTCGCTGCCCCCGTGCACTCGCCGCATCTCGTCCACGAGCTGCGGGTCGGCGTAGTCGCCGCCGCCTTCCAGGCCCTGCATGACCGACTCGACGACCTCGGCCGGCTTGTTCTGGCTCAGCTTCGCACGCGCCTCGAAGCGCTCGACCCTGAGGCGGAACCCGACCGTGCCCGACATGATGCTGCGGCCATACTCCTCGTTGTCTTCCAGCAGTTTCGGATGCGGCATCGCGTCTTCGAAGCGGTGCACGAGGTCGGTGAGCACCTGCCAGTTCTCCTCGTCGCTGAGGATCTCGGGCGTTCCATAGAGGTGTGCGGTCACGTGGTTCCAGGTCGGCACGGCCGGCCCGTCGCCATACCAGCCGGGTGAGACGTAGCCGTGCGGCCCCTGGATGATGACCATGACCTCGTGCTGGCCGAGCTCGAGCAAACGATCGTCGGGGCGGCCGACATGGCTCACGATGCTGATCTCGTCGCGGCCCTCCTCGAGCACGACGGGATAGTGGGATGCGACAAGGCCCTTGGCCGTGTGGGAGACGATCGTCGCCCACGGATTGCGCCGGATCAGTCGCTTGACCTCATCGGGGTCGGTGACGATGAAGTGGGGTGTGTGCCGCATGGGGAAATCATGGCAGACGCGTCACTTCTGGCAGCGCGGACACCAGTAGAGCTTGCGGCCAGCGGCCATCTCCATCGCGATGTTGGTGCCGCACACCCGGCACGGCTCCCCAGCACGGTGATAGACCCAGTGGCGGTCGTCGCGGCTCGCGAGCGCGGCGCGATAGGCCTCGCCCTCGAGGCCGTCCATCGTCATCATCTGGCCGGTCTCAACGCCAACCCCGAGCAGATACACCCAGTCCCGCCAGAGCTCGCGTACTAGCTCCTCCGGCACCTGCTTGCCCGGCGTGTGCGGGTCGAGGCGGGCTCGGTACAGCAGCTCCGCCCGGTAGACGTTGCCGATGCCGCTCACGACCTTCTGATCCATGAGCAGGAGGCCGATGGGTGTCGTCGTGCGGCGAACGGCGGCGACGAAACGCTCCTCACCCTCGTCGGGGTCGCCAACGAGGGGGTCGGGACCGAGCTTCGCCATCGACGCGGCGACCTCGTCCGGCGTCTGCACCTCGCACGCGGTCGGGCCCCGCAGGTCGGCGACCGCGACGTCGGTGAGCAGACGCACCCGCACCTGTCCCACGGGTTCCGGGGGAAAGACCGCGATGTCGTCGCCGAGCTTCTCGTTCTCGGCCATACGGAGGCGCGTGCGACGTGGGGCACCGATGCTGCGCAGGCTCGCCTCGTTCTCACCGCGTGCGCCGGCGGCATCCGGAACCTCGCCCTCGAAGTCGTCGATGATCGTGCCGCGCATGTTGGTCTGGCCCATGCGGCCGTCGGCGGATGCCGTGGTCGCGTCAGCGGTGATGTCGCCGGCGAAGTCCCAGGCGCCATAGAGGCCGAGGTGCACGCGCATCCAGAGCCCGTGGTCGAACTCGAGGAACATCTGCTTGCCGACCGCGACCGCGTCGACCATGCGGTGACCATCGAGCTGGGCCGCCCCCGACGCGAAACGCCCCTGCGGGGACGACACGGCGACCGTGTGGCCGATGAAGTGCAGGGAGAACTGCCGCGCGATGCGGTGGACGGAATGACCCTCTGGCATGGGAGGAGCCTGGCCTCAGACGATCTCGTGGCCCGCGATGAGGCCGGTCGTCTCGTACTCGCCGAGCTGCGCGATGCGACGGGCGTGCCGCTCCTCGCCGGGGAAGGGCGTCGCGATGAAGGTGTCGATGAACGAGACGGCATCCTCAACGGGGTGCTGCCGCGCACCGATCGAGATCACGTTGGCGTTGTTGTGCTCGCGGGCGAGCTCTGCCGTCGCCGTACTCCACACGAGGGCGGCACGGATGCCCGTGACCTTGTTGGCCGCGATCTGCTCGCCGTTGCCCGAACCGCCGAAGACGACGCCGAGCGCCTCGACACCCGCCTCCTGGTCGCGGGCGACCGCCCGTGCCGCGTTGACGCAGAACGAAGGGTAGTCGTCGAGCGGGTCGTAGTCGCTCGGACCGTGGTCGATGACCTCATGCCCCTGCTCGGCGAGGTGCTGCTGCAGGTGGCGACTGAAGTCGAGGCCGGCGTGATCGGTGGCGATGTGGATGCGCATCCGTCCAGTTTAGGAGCGGTGCGCACCCCCATCGCTCAGTCGAACTGGGGGCCGCGAGTGCGGGATCGCTTGAGCTCGAAGAAGCCGTCGTAGGCGGCGACGGCGACGACGCCGTCCCACAGCTTCGCGGCTTCCTCGCCCTTGGGCGCGGGAGAGATGACGGGCCCGAAGAAGGCGGTGCCCTCGACCGCGATGACGGGAGTGCCGACATCCTGGCCCACACGGTTGATGCCCTCGGCGTGGCTCACGCGGAGCTGCGGCTCATACTCCTCGGTGTCGGCGTGCGCGATGAGCTCGGCGGCGAGGCCCACTTCGGCCAGCGCCTCGCGCATGACGGTGTCGGCGTCGGTCGAGCCGCCCGGGTGGATGCGCGTTCCCAGCGCGTCATAGAGCGGCTTGACCGCCTGCTCGCCCTCCACCTCGGTGACGGCGGCGACGAGGCGGGCGTAGCGCAGTGCGCGAGGGAGGAACTCACGGTAGTGGTCTGACAGGTCGTCGCGGTCCTCGTTGAGCACGGCAAGGCTCATGATGTGCCAGTGCACATCGAGGTTGCGAAGCGCCGCGACCTCATCGATCCAGCGGCTCGTCATCCAGGCCCACGGGCAGGAGGGGTCGAACCAGAAGTCGACTCGGGTGGGCACGGCGGCGGTCATGTCAGTCATGCCTCAACGCTAGCCGTGCTTGCACGCTTGGCTCTGGTAATCGCCCAACAAGGGGCGCACACTGTAAGGACACATGCGTCTCAACGTGGAGGTGTCTGATGGCTATTGGAGGACAGCGCGACCGGTTCTCGTGGGAGGTCCCGGGCGGCATGCCCGTGTTGTCGAGGGGACGCCACCGCCGCCCCCGGCAGGGCGCCTGCTTCATGGAGTTCGCCTCCTACCTCGCGGGCGAGACGTGGAGTGACCATCCGCAGTGCACGCATCCATTCCTCGCGTTCCTTGCCCGAGGGGTCAACGACTTCACGAGCGACCAGGGACGCCAGCGTCTCGCGACCCACATCCCGAGCGTTGTCGGCCTGACAGGTGATTCACCGATCATCGAGCCCCTCGTCGCCCTCCGCGCGGCCGTCACCCCCATCGGGGTCGCCGCCGAGTCCGCCCAGCGCAGCCTCGCCGCCGGTGTGCTCGCGTGCGAGGCCGCCCTCGACGAACTCGCATGCCCGAAGCCGGACGCCGCAGTGGAACTCCTTGCGGAGGCACACTCCAGCGCGCCGCTCGCCATGGCCTGGGCAAAGGACTTCGCGGCGAGCATCCCACCGTCACGCCGCCCCGTCTCGTTCTCGCGCCGGGGTCGCGCCATCGTGAGCACGGCGGTGCTCGCCGCGGCCGATGCGCTCGTCGATGACCCTGACGCACTGCTCCACGCAATGCTCGTGGGCGCGATCGCGGACACGCGGGGGCTGCTGACCAAGGCCCCGCAGCCGACGGAGGCCACGCAGGCGGTCCCCGTGCGGGATGGCGTGACGACGAGCATCCGCTGACCGTCTCGCGATTAGGCTTGCTGGCGACGGCTGCCGCACCGAACGTGCGCAGCGTCGCACGACAACCGACTCACAATGGAGGAGCATTCGCATGCCCGGAGACAATCTCACCCGCCTCGAGGCACAGGAGCGCAGTGCCCTCCTCTCGGTGGAGAGCTACGACGTGGCCCTCGACCTGACGACGGGTGACGAGACCTTCCGCAGCACGACGACGATCGCCTTCACGGCCGAGGCGGGGGCGTCGACCTTCATCGACGCGATCACGCGCACCGTGCACTCGATCACCCTCAACGGTGAGCAGGTTGATGTGTCTGCCGCCGACGGCATGCGCATCCAGCTCGAGTCGCTCGCGGAGCGGAACGAGCTCACGATCGTCGCCGACATGGAGTACACCAACACGGGCGAGGGCCTTCACCGCTTCGTCGACCCCGTCGACGGCGAGGTCTACCTCTACTCGCAGTTCGAGGTGCCCGACAGCCGCCGGGTCTTCCCCGTCTTCGAGCAGCCCGACCTCAAGGCCGAATTCTCCTTCACCGTGACGGCACCCGCGCGCTGGCAGGTCGTCTCCAACTCCCCCACGCCCGAGCCCGAAATCGACGGGGAGGTCGGCACCTGGCGTTTTGCGCCCACGCCCCGAATCTCGTCCTACATCACGGCGATCGTCGCGGGACCCTACGACGTCGTGCGCAGCGAGCTCACCAGCCGCGACGGCCGCACCATCCCCCTCGGCGTCTTCTGCCGCAAGTCGCTCAGCGAGTACCTCGATGCCGACTACATCTTCGACATCACCCGCAAGGGCTTCGAGTACTACGAGGAACAGTTCGACTACGCCTACCCCTTCGAGAAGTACGACCAGCTCTTCGTGCCCGAGTTCAACGCGGGCGCCATGGAGAACGCGGGCTGCGTCACCTTCACCGAGACCTACGTCTTCCGCAGCAAGGTGACGGATGCCATCAAGGAGCGTCGCGTCGTCACGATCCTTCACGAGCTCGCGCACATGTGGTTCGGCGACCTCGTGACCATGAAGTGGTGGAACGACCTGTGGCTCAACGAGTCCTTCGCGGAGTGGGCCTCGACCATCTCGACCGCTGAGGCGACCGAGTGGACCGAGGCGTGGACCACCTTCCAGGCGATGGAGAAGAGCTGGGCCTACCGGCAGGACCAGCTGCCCTCGACGCACCCCGTCGTCGCGACGATCAACGACCTCGAGGATGTGCAGGTCAACTTCGACGGCATCACCTATGCCAAGGGCGGCTCGGTGCTCAAGCAGCTCGTGGCCTGGGTCGGCCGTGAGGCGTTCTTCTCGGGCGTCGGGGCCTACTTCAAGAAGCACGCGTGGGGCAACACGGAACTCGTCGACCTCCTCACCGAGCTCGAGGCCACGAGCGGCCGCGACCTGTCGACGTGGTCGAAGCTGTGGCTCGAGACGGCGGGTGTCAACACGCTCCGGCCCGAGATCGAGACGGATGCCGAGGGCAGCATCACCTCCTTCGCGGTCGCGCAGACGGCGCCCGAGGACTACCCGACCATCCGTCCGCACCGCCTCGCGATCGGGTTCTATGACCACGATGCCGACGGCGCACTCACCCGCTCGCACCGCGTCGAGATCGACGTCGATGGCGAGCGAACGGATGTCGCGGAGCTCGTCGGCATGCAGCGTCCCGCCCTCGTGCTCATCAATGACGACGACCTCGCCTACGCAAAGATCCGCCTCGACGACGCCTCGCTCGAAACGGCGATCGAGAACCTCAGCCGCATCTCGGACCCGCTCGCCCGAGCGCTCGTCTGGGGTTCGGCGTGGGACTCGACGCGCGACGGCGAGACGAAGGCGAGCGACTACGTGCGCCTCGTGCTCGGCAACATCGCGAGCGAGACCGAGTCGACCACGATCCGCACGACCCTGACCCAGCTCATGACGACGGCGCGCATGTACGTCGACCCGGCGACACGCACGGAGACGATCGAGAAGGTCGGCACGGAACTGTGGGCGCTCGCCCAGCAGGCCGAGGCCGGCTCGGACGCCCAGTTCCAGTTCGTGAAGTTCTTCGCGGCGATCGCATCGACGCAGGACCACGCCGAGGTGCTGCGCGGCCTGCGCGATGGCGAGATCACGCTCGAGGGCCTCGAGATCGACACCGACCTCTCGTGGGAGCTGCTCGAGGGCCTCGTGCTCAACGGCGCTGCTGGCGAGGGCGAGATTGTGGCGGCGCTCGAGAAGGACAACACAGCGAACGGCCAGCAGGCGGCAGCGCGAGCCCGCGCGACGATCCCGACAGCCGAGGCCAAGCTCGCCGCGTTCTCGTCGATCGTCGACTCCGACACGGTGCCCAACATGATCGTGCGGCACACGGGCATGGGCGTGCAGCACGTCAATGACCCCTCGTCGCTCGAGCCGCTCGTCGAGCGTTACTTCTCCTCCCTCCTGACGCTGTGGGAGTCGCGCAGCTACGGCATCGCATCCGCCCTCATCGTTGGCCTCTACCCGGCGCCCCTTGCCTCGCAGGAGCTGGTGGCTGCCACGCGCCGCTGGCTCGACGCCAACCAGGAGATCCCGGCCCTCCGCCGCCTCGTGGTCGAGAACCTCGATGGTGTCGAGCGTGCACTGCGCGTGCAGGAGCGCGACGCCCGTTAGGCGCTGGTGCCTGCGTGATCCCTCGGGGTCACGCAGGCACCCCGCTTAGACTTGGCGGCAAATGGACGAGACTCCCGCCGCCTTCGATTGGTCCGCCTTCTGGGCGGATGCGCTGACGTTCATCGACACCTGGCAGGTGCCGCTCAAGGTGCTGCTGATCGTCATCGGCTCCATCGTGGTGCGGTACATGCTGCTGCGGATCATCGCCCGCGTCGTGGACCGCGTCGTGCGCGGCGTGAAGAAGCGGCAGAAGGTCGAGGACACCCAGGCGCTCTCCGCTTCTCCTTTGGCCGCCGCTCGCGTCGTGCAGCGGACACGGGCACTCGGGACCGTAGTCAACAGTGCCTTGACTGCGGTCGTCGTCGTCCTCGCGCTTATCCTGCTCGTCGGGGTGCTGTTCCCCAATGCCTCGGGTGCCTTCGCAATCGTCAGCGCCGCCGTGGGTGCCGGCCTCGGCTTCGGTGCCCAGAACATCGTCAAGGACGTGCTCAACGGCATCTTCATGGTTGCGGAGGACCAGCTCGGCGTCGGTGACGTCGTCGATCTTGGGCCCGCAACGGGCGTCGTCGAGGTGGTCGGCATCCGGGTCACGCAGGTGCGCGACGTCAACGGAACCCTCTGGTTCGTGCGCAACGGCGAGATCCTGCGCGTCGGGAACCTCTCGCAGGGCTGGGCGCGCGCGATCATCGACCTCGCGGTGCCCTATGAGGCGGATGTCGAGCTGGTGCAGGAGCGGATGCTCGCGACCGCGGTTGACATGCACCAGAACTCCAAGTGGCGCAGCCGCATCCTCGAGAAGCCGGAGATCTGGGGCATCGAGTCGATCTCCTCCGAGGCGGTCGTCGTGCGCCTCGTCGTCAAGACGAGGTCGTCGAGCAAGGACGATGTCGCCCGCGAGCTTCGCGCCCGGCTGAAGGCGACGCTCGACGAGATGGGCGTGCGCCTTCCCGCGCTCAACAGCGTTGTCTTGAAGGGCTACGACGGCGCCACGAATGTCACGGGCGCGCGACCGCCGAAGACGAGTCCGCTCGCGATCTCGGAGCCCGCATCCCCCAAGCCCGCACGAACCCGCAAGGAGTCACGATGAGCCAGTCCCACCCGACCGATGTCCCCGCCGGCCCCGAGGGCGTGCGCAGCCCCGTGACGGTGCGATCGACCGAGAACGGCCCGGCCGCTGGCGGAAGCTTCTTCGAGCAGGTCGGCGGCCACGAGACCTTCGATCGCCTCGTGCGAGCGTTCTATGACGGCGTGCAGCAGGACCCCGTGCTGTGGCCCATGTATCCGGCACACGACCTCGAGGGGGCGGTGCAGCGCCTCACGATGTTCCTCGAGCAGTACTGGGGCGGGCCCGGCACCTACAGCGAGCAGCGCGGCCACCCGCGACTCCGGATGCGGCACGCCGCCTACAAGGTCGGCCCGAAGGCCCGCGACGCCTGGCTCGCGAACATGCGCCGAGCGCTCGACACGCTCGAACTCAGCCCGCTCGACGACGCGACCCTGTGGTCGTACCTGGATCGCGCCGCGCACAGCCTGCTGAACACCTTCGAGGACTAGTCCTGCGGCTCAGGCCTGCTGTGCCGCCATCGACTTGGCATAGGAGGCTGCGAGCCCCTCGGCGAGGGGGGTCGTGGGCCGCCGGATGAGGGAGCTGAGGGTGTTCGTCGCATCCGCCAGCGCACCCTCACGCGTGTTCGTATCGAGGGTGACGATGAATCCGGCCGTACCGATGTCAAGCCCCGCCTTGGTGAGGATCTTGCGATGCTCCTTGGATGAGACACGCTTGTAGGTCACCTCCCTCTCGACGATCGAGGAGACGACCCGGGCGAGCTCGTCGTAGCCCCACGCGACATCCCCCGAGAACTCGTAAACGGCGCCTTCGTGCCCCTCGCCCGCGAGCACGACGGCCGCGCCCTCGGCGTAGTCGCGTCGGTCAGCACTCGCGACCCGCCCGTCGCCGAGACTCGCGATGATGAGCCCCGTGTACTTGGCCTGCTGGGCCACCTGCACGTAGCTCTCGGTGTACCAGTTGTTGCGCAGGATGGCGAAGGGGATGCCCGAATCGCGCACCAGCTCCTCCGTCGCCTTGTGCTCGGGGGCGAGCGCGAGGCTCGTCGTGTCGGCGTGGGGCGCGCTCGTGTAAGCGATGAACTGCACCCCTGCCCGTTTGGCGGCCTGCACGACATTGCTGTGCTGGGTGACTCGGCGACCCACCTCGCTGCCCGAGATGAGGAGCAGGCGGTCGACGCCTTCCAGCGCCGTGTCGACCGTCTCGGAGCGGGAGTAGTCCGCGGCGCGGACGACGAACCCCCGCTCGGCGAAGTCGGCGACCTTCGAGACATCCCGGCCGATCGCGACGATGTCGCTCGGGGCCGCACCCCTCTCGATGAGGCTGGCGAGGACGAGTCGGCCGAGGTGACCGGTGGCTCCGGCGACGGCAAGCGTGGTCATGCGGTGGTGGACCTTTCGACGGGAATGGCAGGTGCCGGTGGAGCTAAGACGCGGAGCGCTCGTCTGTTCCCGCACGGCGCAGGAGCGCCTCGGCGTGACGGATGACCGGCTCATCGATCATCGCCCCGTCGACGCTGAATGCCCCCTGGGTCGCGGCAGCCCCATCCACGACGCGCTGTGCCCAGTCGAGCTGCTCCTCGGAGGGCCGGTAGGCGGCACGGATCGTCTCGGCCTGGGCCGGATGGATGCAGGCGGTCGCAGAGAAACCGCTCGCCGCCGCATCCGCTGCTTCTGCTGCGAGGGAATCGAGCTTCGTGAAGTCGACGTTGATCGCGTCGATGGCGGCCTTGCCGTTCGCGCGCGCCGCAAGGAGGATGTTCGAGCGAGCGACCCGGATCACGTCGCGGTAGCGCCCGTCCGGCCCTCGGCTGCTCGTGCCGCCGAGGGAGACCGTGAGGTCCTCGGCACCCCAGAAGAGGCCGACGACATGGGGCAGCGCGGCGATCTCGGGTGCGGCCAGGAGTCCCCGCGCGGATTCGATGAGGGCGACGACTCGGTATGGGGCGAGGAGCGCGAGTTCCTCCGGCGTCATGACCTTGGGCACCATGACGGTGCTGTAGCCGCTCCTTGCGAGCGTCTCGAGGTCTGCCTCGAAGTGCTCGCTGCGCGTGCTGTTGATTCGCAGGATCGTGCGCTCTGGGTCGAGCGAGGAGGCGATGACCGCCTCACGCGCTGCCGCCTTGTTGGCCTCACCCACCGCGTCTTCAAGGTCGAGGATGACGGCATCGGCTCGCTCCGCGGCCTTGGCGAAACGCTCGGGTCGGTCGGCCGGGCAGAAGAGGATCGCCGGGCCCATCGTAAAGGGGGTGCTCATCGATTCATGGTACCGAGCGTGGCGGACTAAAAGTCGAGCAACTCGATCGCGATGCGCACCTCGTCGCCGAGGTCCACGCCCTCCGCGGAACGCACCGCCTTCTTGATCGGCAGGGAGTAGGCGCGGTCGCTCGGAAAGATCGAGGTGCGCCACCGGCTCGCCCCAAGCGAGACATCGACGCGCACCGAGCCGAAGCCGTTCTCCATGCCCGCGACGACCTGCTGGATCTCGTCGGAGATCTCCTCCGGCACCGAGGCGAAGACCCAGGTCGAATCGACCCGGCCCTTCCACCGCCACAGCTCGCTCGTGAACTCATACCGCATGCGCGTCACCGGCCGTCAACGGGATGAGGTGCAGATGCAGGCCTCATTGCCCTCCGCATCCGCCACGACCCACCAGTCGGGCGCGAACTCATCGGTGACGAGCGTTCCTCCCGCCTCGAGCGTCGCCGCGAGTCGCTCCTCCGCATGCTCGGCAGGCACATAGACGTCCATGTGCAGGCGATTGCGCTCGGTGCGAGCGACATCCATTCCCTGGAACCAGACCCGAGGGCCAAGCCGCCGCGGGTCTGCCAACTCCACGCCGCCATCACTCGAGGGCACCTCCTCGTAGTCGAGCACGGCCCTCCAGAAGGGCCGGATGGCGTCGGCATCGCCCGCATCGATCGCGAGCTCGTAGAGGCTCAGCACGGCCTCGACGGGCGTTGCACCAGCATCCGCCGCGGCAGCGTCGATGCGGGCGGCCAGGCCGAGGTCGCGGTCCGTCACTCCCCCGGCGTCGTGGGACGTCAACTCGAACGCCACCCTGCCCCAGCCGAGGTGCACCTCCGGATGGTGGTCCAGCTCATCGGCGATCTCCGCCACGGTCGCGACCAGCCGCGCGGCCGAGGCGAAGTCCCTCGTGCGGTACGAGCCGCGGAGGGCACGTTGCAGGTGCGTGAAGGCGCTCTCGCGCAGGCGTTCGGCGGTCTGTTCCGGGAGCAGCGTGGCGGTGGAGTCGTTCTGCATGCGCCCACACTGGCCCGTGCGGGAGCGCGATGCAAGGCCCCATCACCGATAGGCCAAGGCGCTCGATGGATCGCCCAGGATGTCGCCGACCGCCGTCAGGAACTCGGAGCCCTGCCTGCCGTCGACCAGTCGGTGATCGAAGGAGAGGGTGAGGCTCACGACCGAACGCAGTGCCACCTCGCCCTCGTGCTCCCACGGTCGCTTCCGCACGGCGCCGAGCGCAAGGATCGCCGCCTCACCCGGTGGCAGGATCGGCGTGCCTGCGTCGACCCCAAAGACTCCCACGTTCGTGATCGTGAAGGTGCCTCCCGCCAACTGCGCGGGAGTCGTGGTCGCCTCGCGGGCGCTCGTGACGAGTTCCGCCATCTCCCGGGCGAGGTCGACGAAGGAGAGCCGATCGGCATCGCGGATGTGCGGCACGAGCAGCCCGCGGTCCGTCGCGACCGCGATGCCGAGACCCACGTGGGCGAACTCGATCACCTCGTCTCGCTCAGCATCCCAACGGCTGTTGAGCGCGGGCGAGGTGCGAAGCGCGCTGAGGCAGGCGGCCGCAACGACCGTGAGGAAGCCCACGCGCGATCCCTCCAGGCGCGGGTGCCGCTTGAGCCTCTCAACGAGGGCGAGGCTCTCGGTCACGTCGACGTCGAGGCGCAGGCTCGCGTGGGGTGCCGTGAACGCACTCTGCACCATGGCCTCGGCCATGCGCCGACGCACTCCCGCGATGGGCACGCGCGTGTCGCGTGCTTCATCGCCTCGGGACGAGGGCTGCGGATGCTGCGCCTCGCCGCCCGAAGGACGCTTCGTCGCTTCGGCGGCGGCACTGCGCGAGGCGAGCCACTCCTCCCGACGGTGGCGGCGGCGGGGACGCTCAGCCGATGCGACCTTGGGGCCGTAGCCGACCAGCACCGAGGTGCGCTCGGGTGCCGGCGGCGTCTCGGGAGGGGCGGGTGCCTCCGGGGCAGGCGGCGGCTCCGGCGCATCCGGCGCATCCGGGATGCTCTCGACTGCTGCGGGCGGTTCAGCCGGGGTCTGCGGTGCATCCACCGTCGGACTCGAGCCAGCAGCATCCGTTGTCTCGATCGTGACGATGGGCGTGCCGACCCGCACGGTCGTGCCCGGTTCGACCAGAAGCTCCGAGATCGTGCCCGCGAAGGGCGACGGCAGCTCGACGAGCGCCTTGGCCGTCTCGACCTCCGCGAGCACCTGGTTGAGTTCGACGGTGTCGCCGACGGCGACCTCCCACGAGACGATCTCCGACTCCGTCAGCCCCTCGCCGAGGTCGGGCAGGGCGAACTCCTGCACGCTCATGCCGTCCTCCCCTCGGGTGCCGACCAGCCGGTGAGCGAGTTGACCCGACTGAGGGCGCGGTCGATGCCGTCGAGCAGCCGATCGAGGTCGGGGAGGAAGTGCTCCTCGAGCCGCGACGCGGGGTAGGGCACGTCGTGCCCCGTCACGCGCACGGGCGCCGAATGCAGGTGCTCGAAACAGCGCTCTGTGACGCTCGTGGCGATCTCGGCACCGAGTCCCCCGAACTGCTGCGCCTCATGGGTGACGACGAGTCGCCCCGTTCGGCGCACGGATGCCTCGACCGTCTCGAAGTCGACGGGCGAGAGCGAACGGAGGTCGACGACCTCGACCGAGACGCCCTCATCCGAAGCGGCCACGGCAGCATCGATCGCCGTCGCGACGAGCGGGCCGTAGGCGACGAGCGTGACATCCGTCCCCTCCATCACCACCCGAGCGCTGTCGAGCGGGGGCGCCGACTGCATCGAATCCTCCACCTCGCCCTTGACCCAATACCGGCGCTTGGGCTCGAAGAAGATCACGGGGTCGTCGCTCGCGACCGCCTGGCGCACCATCCAGTGGGCGTCCTGCGGGTTCGAGCAGGTGACGACGCGGAGCCCCGAGGTGTGGGTGAAGTAGGCCTCGGGCGACTCCGAGTGGTGTTCGACCGCCCCGATGCCGCCGCCATACGGCACACGCACCGTGATCGGCATGCGCACGACCCCGCGGGTGCGGTAGTGCAGCTTGGCCACCTGGGCCACGATCTGGTCGAAGGCCGGGTAGATGAAGCCATCGAACTGGATCTCGACGACGGGACGATAGCCGCGATAGGCGAGGCCGACCGCCGTGCCCAGGATCCCCGCCTCGGCGAGCGGGGTATCCATGACACGGTCGGCACCGAAGTCGCGCTGCAGGCCGTCCGTCACGCGGAACACGCCGCCGAGGCGGCCGATGTCCTCCCCCATGATCACGACGCGATCGTCCTCGGCGAGGGCGTGGCGCAGTCCCGAGGTGATCGCGGAGGCGAGGGTGAGCTCGGTCATGCCTCCTCCCCGCCCTCGAACATCGCGAGATACGCCTCGTACTGGCTCCTCTGCCGGTGCAGCCACGCGGTCGGCTCGGTGTAGACGTGGTCGAAGAGCGTGAGCGCCTCGGGGTCTGGCTGGGAGACGCAGGCGGCCCGCATAGCTGCGGCCGTCGCATCCGCCGTCTCCTTCAC
Organism: Salinibacterium sp.; assembly: GCA_015234465.1. Classification (GTDB taxonomy): domain Bacteria; phylum Actinomycetota; class Actinomycetes; order Actinomycetales; family Microbacteriaceae; genus Homoserinimonas. The sequence goes on from JADGNA010000016.1 coordinate 26,951, forward strand.
CGCGGCGCGATGCGCGTCACCCAACACGCCGAGCTGCTCGAGGTGCCGCTCGAGCCTGTCGATCGGGTCCTTCGCGGCCCACTCCTCGCGCTCGAGGGGGTCCACATAGCGGCCCGGGTCATCGGATGTCGTGTGCGGCCCCATGCGATAGGTCACCGCCTCGATCCACGACGGGCCGTCGCCCGAGCGTGCGCGCTCGAGCGCCCAGCGCGTCGCCGCCATGACCGCGATCACGTCGTTGCCGTCGACGCGCATGCTCGGGATGCCGAAGCCCGGAGCACGATCCGCGAGCGGCCGGCGAGCCACGAGTCCGACGGGCTCCGAGATCGCCCAATGGTTGTTCTGGCAGAAGAACACGACGGGCGCGGAGTAGGTCGCGGCGAAGACCATGGCCTCGTTGACGTCGCCCTGGCTCGTCGCGCCGTCGCCGAAGTAGGCGATCGCCGCCGAGTCGACCCCGTCCTTGGCGCAGCCCATCGCGTACCCGGTCGCGTGGAGCGTCTGCGCCCCGATGATGATCGCCGGTGGCGCCATGCCGAACTCGAAGGGGTTCCACCCGGATGCCGCCGTGCCGCGCCACATCGGCATGATCGTGTCGATCGCGATGCCCCGGCAGTACGCGACGGCGTGCTCGCGATAGCTCGTGAACACGAAGTCGTCGGAACGCAGTGCCCTCGCCGAGCCGACCTGCGCAGCCTCCTGGCCGAGTAGGGGTGGCCAGAGGCCCAGCTGGCCCTGCCGTTGCAGCGCCACGCCTTCCGTGTCGATGCGGCGCACCGTCACCAGGTCCTCGTGCAAGGCGAGCAAGCGCTCGGGCGTGAGATCGGCGACGAAGTGGTCGAGGGAAGGATTCGGATGCCGTGTGCCATCCGGGGCGAGCATCGTGACGAGCTGCTCCCCCGGCCGCTGGAGCCTCGCGGGCTCAACGTGCGCGCCGCCGGATGCGGCGTCGACCTCGCGGCTGGAACTGACAACGACGGAACTCATGCTGCCTCCTCGACCGGTGCCGACCGCAGCAGGTGAGCCATGGCGGGCACGATCCTCCCGGCTCGGGCTTGTGGCTCGAGCCGACCGGGCCACTCTGCCCGGTGAACGCGACGCTACGCATGAGCGGCCCAGAAATCAAGGACCGCACTCAAGCACCGCTTTCAAGCATCCGTGTCGTCACGCGACGCCGGAGTGCACCGCACGCTATCGTGGGGCGCAATCGAGCGACTCATCGCCCCGGAGGGACCAACGGATGCCGCAGCCCCACGCACCTTCGCACCTCGCCGCAGACGCGATCGTGATCGGCGCGGGACTCGCCGGCCTCGTTACCGCGGCCGAGCTCCTGGAGGCGGGGCGTTCCGTCATCGTGCTGGAGCAGGAGCCCGAGGCGAGCCTCGGCGGGCAGGCGTGGTGGGCGTTCGGCGGTCTCTTCCTCATCGACTCGCCGGAGCAGCGGCGCCTCGGAGTGCGCGACAGCCTCGAACTGGCGCGGCAGGACTGGTATGCGAGCGCGGGCTTCGACCGAGACGATGAAGACCTGTGGGCACGGCGCTGGGCCGATGCCTACCTCGAGTTCGCGGCAGGTGAGAAGCGGGCGTGGCTGCACGGCATGGGCGTGCGCTGGTTCCCCGTCGTCGGCTGGGCGGAACGCGGTGGCGGCACCGCCATGACGCACGGCAACTCGGTGCCGCGGTTCCACATCACCTGGGGCACGGGTCCCGGTGTCGTCGCGCCGTTCATCGCCCGAGTCCGGGCGGCGCAGGCGACGGGTCGCGCGACGCTCGCCTTCCGGCACCGGGTTGACGAACTCATCGTGGAGGACGGCGCCGTCGTGGGAGCCCGCGGCGCCGTGCTGACGCCCGACCCGGCGGCCCGGGGTGCGGCGAGCGGCCGCGGGGTCGCCGGGGAGTTCGAGGCGCGAGCGACATCCGTCATCGTCGCTTCCGGCGGCATCGGCGGCAACCACGACATGGTGCGTGCGCAGTGGCCCGCACGACTCGGCACTCCCCCCGAGCACATGCTCTCCGGTGTGCCAGCACACGTCGACGGCCGGATGCTCGCCATCAGTGAGCGCGCGGGCGGACGCCTCGTGAACGGCGACCGCATGTGGCACTACGTGGAGGGCATCGAGAACTGGGATCCCGTCTGGGCGCGGCACGGCATCCGTATCCTCCCCGGGCCTTCCAGCATCTGGCTGGATGCGACGGGCAAGCGCCTGCCGACGCCGCTCTTTCCCGGCTTCGACACCCTCGGCACCCTCGAGCACCTGAGGAAGACCGGTCACGACCACAGCTGGTTCGTGCTGACGCAGAAGATCATCGAGAAGGAGTTCGCGCTCTCGGGCAGCGAGCAGAATCCCGACCTCACGGGCAAGGATGTGCCGCTGCTGCTCGAGCGCATCAAGAAGGGTGCCCCCGGGCCGGTCGAGGCCTTCAAGCGCAACGGCGCCGACTTCATCGTCGCCGACGACCTCGACGAGCTGCTGCGCGGCATGGCCGAGCTCGAGCCGGAGGTTCCCTTCGACGCCGAGCGGGCCCGCGCTGAGATCGTCGCCCGCGACCGGGAGATGGCCAACGAGTTCACGAAGGACTCGCAGGTGGCCGCCCTGCGCCAGGCGCGCAACTTCAAGGGTGACAAGCTCATCCGGGTCGCGAGCCCCCACCGCATCCTCGATCCCGCCGCGGGTCCCCTGATCGCCGTGAGGCTGCACGTGCTCACCCGCAAGAGCCTTGGCGGCCTGCAGACCGACCTCTCGGCGCGCGTGCTCGGCGCCGATGGGGCGCCCGTGCCGGGGCTCTATGCGGCCGGGGAGGCAGCCGGCTTCGGCGGCGGTGGCATGCACGGCTACCGTTCGCTCGAGGGCACATTCCTCGGCAGCTGCCTGTTCAGCGGGCGCGTCGCGGGGCGTGCTGCGGCCGGAGCCTGATCAGGCGGGCTGCACCGCCGGCGCCATGCTGGGCAGCGCGTCGAAGACCGCGATGGGCCGGCCAGCCAGTTCGTGCACCTCGATGGGGGTGTCGAACACCTCGGTCAGGATGTCGTCGCGCATGATCTCGGCCGCCGTGCCGCTGTGGAGGATGCATCCGTCACGCATCGCGATGATGCGATCGGAGTAGGCCGCCGCGATGTTGATGTCGTGCACGATGATGACGATCGTCTTGCCGAGTTGGTCGGCCGCATCGCGAAGCCTGCGCATCATGAGTACGGCGTGCTTCATGTCGAGGTTGTTGAGCGGCTCGTCGAGCAGCACATACTCGGTGTCCTGCGCGAGCACCATGGCGACGAAGGCGCGCTGGCGCTGCCCGCCGGAGAGCTGGTCGAGGAAGCGGTCGGCGAGTGGCTCGAGCCCCAGGAACTCGAGTGCGGAGTCGACGTGCTCGCGGTCGGCAGCCGTCAGGCGACCCTGCGAGTGGGGGAAGCGCCCGTACCCGACGAGTTCGCGCACGGTGAGCCTCGCCGTGACGTGATTCTCCTGCCGCAGGATCGACATCATCTTGGCGAGGTCACGCGACTTGGCCGCCTGCACGTCGAGTCCACCGACCGAGACCTCCCCCGTCGTGGGCTCGAGGAGGCGCCCGATGACGGTCATGAGCGTCGACTTGCCTGCCCCGTTGGGGCCGACGAGCGAGGTGATGCCGCCCTTCTCGATCTGTCCCGTGACGGGGCCGAGCACGGTGTCGTCGCCGTAGGACTTCGTGACGTCGGAGATCGTGATCACAGGGTTCCCTTTCGCAGGATCAGGATGAGGAAGAGGATGCCGCCGCCGAACTCGATGATGACGCTGAGCATCCCTGAGGCGTAGAAGATGTGCTGCAGCACGAACTGGCCCACGACGAGCGTCGTGAGGCCAACGAGGAACGTCATGGGCATGACGTAGGCATGCTTGTGCGTGCCAGTGAACTGGTACGACAGGATCGCGACGACGAAGCCGAAGAAGGTCATCGGCCCGACGAGGGCCGTCGACAGCGCGACGAGGAGCGCGATGACGATGAGCATGAGGGTGAGCTCGCGCTTGTAGGAGATGCCGAGGTTCGTGGCGGTCTCCCTGCCAAGCAGCAGGGTGTCGAGGCGGTGGCGACGCTGCCACAGGAACAGCGCCACGAGCACGCAGATGCCGGCCGCGATCGGCAGGTATCCCGCCTCGACGTTGCTCATGCGACCGAAGAGCCTCGTCGAGAGCAGGTCATAGTCGGTGGGATCGAGCAGGCGCTGCACGAAGGTGCTGAGGCTGTCGAAGGCCATGCCGAAGACGACTCCGACGAGGAGGAGGAGGAAGAGGCTGCCGAAGCGCCCGGAGAAGAGCCAGCGGTAGAGGATCGTGGCGAAGACGACCATGAGTGCCGTCTGCGCGAGGAGCTTCGGGATGCCCTCCGTCTGCGCCAGCGCCGCTCCCCCGAAGAAGAAGACCATGAGGGTCTGCATGAGCGTGTAGAGGGAGTCGAAGCCCATGATCGAGGGCGACAGGATGCGGTTGCTGGTGACGGTGTGGAAGATCACGGTTCCCACGCCCTGCGTGAAGGCAGCGATCGTCATGGCGCCGAGCATCGTCAATCGGCGGTCGAAGCTGAAGACGAAGGAGCCGCGGATGAAGAGCAGGAGGTAACAGGCGATCGCGATCACGAGGATGCCCGCGGCGAGCAGCAGCCTCGCCTTCGGTGACAGGGAGGGCAGGCGGCGTGCGCCGCGACGCAGGCGCATCCCCCGGCTGACCCCGGCCGATGCAGCGACCGCCTTCACGTCGGCACTAGACATGCGCAACCTTCCTCTGGCGCAGCACGAGGCCGATGAAGAGGGCAGCTCCTACGGCCCCCATGATGACGGAGGCGGGAATCTCCATGGGTGCGACGACCGTGCGACCGACCAGGTCGCAGGCCAGCAGCAGCCCCGTGCCGATCACGGCGACCCACGGCATGTTCTTGCGCAGGTCATCACCCATGAGCATTGAGACGAGGTTCGGCACCACGAGCCCGAGGAAGGGGATGAAGCCCACGACGACGGTCGTGACCCCGGTGGCGACGGCGACCATCATGACACCGAGGAGCACGACGCGGTCGTAGTTCACGCCCGCGTTCGTCGCGAGGTCCTTGCCGAGGCCCGCGACCGTGAGCCGGTCCGCGACGAGGAAGGCGAGCGCCGCGATGATCGCGACGACCCAGAGCGGTTCGTAGAACCCTCGGACGACGTTGCTGAAGCCGCCCGAGCGCCACGCGGTGAGCGCCTGAAGTAAGTTGAAGGTGTTGGCGAGGTAGGTGGTTCCCGCGCCGACGACCGCACCGAGCATGATGCCGACGAGCGGCACGATGAGCGACGAGCGCGAGGCGAGGCGCCGCAGCACACCCAGGAAGATCGCCGTGCCGATGAAGGCGAAGACGCACGCGATGAGCATCTTCAGGAGCGGCGGCGCCGAGGGGAAGAGGATGAGCCCGACGAGCATCCCGAGCCCCGACCACTGCGCCGTGCCTGCGGTCGTGGGTTCGACGAACTTGTTCTGCGTGATCATCTGCATGATCACGCCGGAGATGCTCATCGCGACGGCAGCGAAGATGAGGGCGAGGGTGCGGGGCACCCTCGAGATGAGGAACATCTCCCACTGCGCGGGATCGGTCACGAGCCCGACCAGCGAGATGTCATAGCCTCCGATGAGGAGTGAGGCCACGACAAGGGCGCCCGTCCCCACCGCGGTCGCGGTGAGGAGGGCGCGCCTCGTCGTCAGGGAAGTCACCGGCCGTTGAACGCCGCGACGATCTGCTGGTACACCGTCGTGTAGGCCTGGATGCCCTCGGTCACGTAGAAGTCGGGCTCGAGGTAGATCACCTGGTCGTCGGTCATGAAGGTCGTCGACTTCCAGGCCTCCTGGGCCTCGACGACCTGCTTGGCCGGCGTGTACTCGCCCTCGGCCGCGATGGCGTCGCGGTCCATCACGATCATCCAGTCGGGGTTGGCCGCGGCGACCGTCTCGGGAGCGAGGCCCGAGTCCGCGTGCACCGAATCGGCGTCGAGGTCCTGCTTCGCGAAGGCGTCGACGAGGTCGATCTCGTCGAGGATGCGCGAGAGGCGACCAGCGCCGTTGTCGATGCGCCCGCCGCTCGAGTTGGCGAGGAACACCGTCTCGCCGTTCGTGAGCTCGGCAGCGCCCTCGGCGGCCTCATCCAGCTCTGCGATGAGCTCTGCTGCTTCGTCTTCGCGGTCGAAGATCTGCCCGAGGATCTCGGTCTGCGCACGCAGGCCCGCCACGTAGCCATCCTTGGACTCGTCGGACGGGGCGATGTCGATCACGGTCGCGATGGAGGAGAGTTCGTCGGTGAAGTCCTGGAAGCGCAAGCCTCCGATGATCAGCTCGGGCTCCGCCTCGCTCACAGCCTCAAGGTTGGGCTCGCGGTGGCTGCCCGCGTCGAAGATCTCCTCGTCGTCGCTCCAGGCGTCGAAGCCGCTCCGCGGAAGCAGGGGCTTCGGCACGGCGACCGGCTCGATACCCCACGAGAGCAGGGTCTGGAAGGCGGTGTTGTCGAGCACGGCAACACGCTCAGGGTTCACGGGAACCTCGACAGCGCCCGTGTTGGTCTCGATCGTGATCGTTTCGGCGGGGGCCGCGTCATCCGCTGCCTGGCTGTCGGAGGCGCAACCGCCGAGGAGTCCGACTGCGAGCACGGCAACGCCACTGAGGGCAACGACACTGGTGATTCTGGGCACGATTGAGCTCTCCAGGAAGTGGGGTATTTGACGCCCGGCTTGGGCGCCGATCAGAAGGTTAGCATTGCCTAACCTAAGTTCCCAACCGGAGTGTTCCGCAGCGTGAAACGCGACTCAGCGCTGCAGGGTCCAACCCCGGCGCCGCACGAGGACGTGCCCGCGTGGAGAGCTCAACCGCGTCCACGGCCCCGTCTCGAACACGCCGACAGGGCCCTCCGCGGGCTCGCCCAGGAACCCGAGCGAGAGCGCACCGAATGCGGCACCGGCGGGCACATATTCGAAGCCGGGGATGCCACGACCCCAGACCTCGGAGCGCACCCTGTGCACGAGCTGCTCCCCCGTGCCCGTGGGAATCGCCTCGGCGACCTCCGCGATGCCCGCACGCGCGGTCGTGTCCAGGTGCTTCGCGTCGACCTCGGCGACCGAGCGCCAGCCCCCGCGGGGCGGAGAGATCGCGGCCCACGTCGCCGTATTCACCTGGATGGGCACCCCGACCGTGACGGGAGCCTCACGGTCACGTTCGGCACCCTGGAGGCGCACAAGCCGTTCCACGAGCGAGCGGATGGGAACGACGGCGTCGAAGCTCGAGTCGTCATTGAGCGCGAAGGTGCGCAGGCCGAGCACGGTCGGGCTCTCATCGAGCAGTCCGATGGGAAAGATGACGCCCGTGTAGACGGCAAGCACGCCCGAGCCCGCGATGAGCCGGACCGCGCCGTCCTCGATCCGACTCGCACGGCTCAAGTAGAGGTGCAGGTCGTCGAGGGAGAGGGAATCCGCAAGGGTGAAAGTGTTACTCATCGCGGTTCTAAACTACTTGACAGGCTGGGCACCGCATGGCCAGCACCGGCATGCCGGGCAGCAGCGAAAAGGGAAAACGCCACTCAATGACTGATTCACCGATCGAGGAACTCCTCGCGACGCTCGATCTCAGCGACACGGGAGCCCGCACCTCATACGACATCTACACGGGCAAGAGCCAGTGGATGCACGGCGGACGCGTCTTCGGTGGCCAGGTGCTGGCCCAATCCGCGGTCGCCGCCATGCGCACGATCCCCGAGGGCCGCGTCATCCACTCGCTCCACGGATACTTCCTGCGGCCGGGCGACGCGAGCAAGCCCATCACCTTCTCCGTCGCGCGCATCCACGACGGCCGCTCCTTCAGCGCCCGCAACGTGCAGAGCTACCAGGACGGTGTGCCGATCATGTCGCTCATCTGCTCCTTCCAGACCGAGGACACGGGCCTCGAGCACCAGGTGTCGATGCCGGAGGGGATCCCGGACCCCGAGAGCCTCCCGACGACGGCGGCCGTGCTCGAGGGCATCGACCACCCGGCCGCGCGCCAGTGGTCGGAGGACCGGGCCTTCGACATCCGCCACGTCCCCTCCCCCATCTACCTGCGGGTCGAGGACGAACGGGTCGCACACCAAGCGGTGTGGATGAAGGCCACCTCACCCCTCCCCGACGACCCCGAGATCCACCGCGCCGCGCTCGCCTACGCGAGCGACTACTCGCTGCTGGAGCCCATCCTGCGACGCCACGGCGTCTCGTGGATGACCCCCGGCCTCAAGATGGCGAGCCTCGACCACGCGATGTGGTGGCACCGCTTCGGGCGGGTCGACGAGTGGATCCTCTACGCGCAGGAGGCACCCAACGCGATCGGCGGTCGGGGGCTCGCCCTGGGCCGGTTCTTCCGGCGCGACGGCGCGCTCATGGCGAGCGTCGCACAAGAGGGCATGGTGCGGGTGCCCACGGCAACCCTCGACTGAGACTCAGCTGCGTCCACTGAACGACACTGGCTCGCCGAGGTAGGGCGCCCAGGCGGCGTTCTCCAGAGGGGTCATCCGGCGCGGCCGATAGCCGTCCTCCTCGACGAACACCATGGTGCTCGACGCCTGGGCATACACGGTCGGGCTGGCCCCGTCGAAGAGCTCGTAGCCGATCGTTGCCCGTGCCCCGCTCAGCGAAGTGAACCACAGCTGCACGTCGACGGGCGCGCGCTGGTATGCGAGCGGCCTGATGTATTCGATCCGATGCCCGGAGATGAGGCTCAGCGAGGAGCCGCCCGGCTCGAAGACTGCGGAGTCGAGTGCCTCGTCGCGGGAGTCATCCGATGCCCAGAATGCCCTCACTCGGGCCTCCTCGAGGATGCGGAACACCTCGACATTGTTGACGTGGTTGTAGGCGTCGAGGTCGCCCCAGCGAAGGTGAACGGGCACATGGATTCGCACTACTGGACCTCCTGGCAGCATCCCTGAAACAACTGGTGCACGCACTTGGCGCATGGGCTGGCCGCGGGTGCACGGGCGTCGGGCGACTCCACCACGACCGCCTCAGGCTATTGCATCCGCTGCCGACAGAGTCAGGGTCCACTCCGGGGGATACCGGATGTCTGCGGCTCGCCCGGCGGCGAGGCTTGACTCATGGAGCAACTCACCGATGCCGTACTCACGCTCGTGGGCTCCCCCTGGCTCTACCTGGTGGTGTTCGCGTTCGCCGCTCTCGATGGCCTGTTCCCGCCGGTGCCCAGCGAGGCCGTCCTCGTGGCCGTCGCCGCCCTGGTCACCGCGGGTACAGCGGCGAACCTCGTGGCCGTCGCCGCGGCTGCCGCGATCGGTGCCCTGCTCGGCGACGCCACGACCCACGCCGTGGGGAGCCGGATCGGCGTCGACAGGTTCCGATGGATGCGAAGCCGCCGCGGGGCCGCTGCCGTCGGCTGGGCACGCCGAAGGCTGCAGACGAGCGCAGCCATGGCCATCGTCGTGGGCCGTTACATCCCCGGCGGCCGCGTCGCGGTCAACCTCACGGCCGGGGCCACCGGTATGCCGCGATCGCGCTTCCTCCCCATCGCTGCCCTGGCCGCGGCATCCTGGGCCACCTACAGCGTGATCATAGGACTCGTGGCCGGGCACTGGGCGAAGGATGCTCCGCTGCTCGGCGCCGCAGTCGGCGTGGCCATCGCCATCATCATCGGCATTGCGATCGACCAGGTGCTCGCCCAACGCTCAAGGGCGGCCGCCCGAAGGCAGGCCGCCCTCGAATCGGACGCTGTGGCGTGTGGTGCCTAGTCGCGCGTGAGCTTGCGGTAGGTCGCCCGGCTCGGCTTCGCCGCGTCGGGGCCGAGACGCTCGATCTTGTTCTGCTCGTAGGACTCGAAGTTGCCCTCGAACCAGTGCCAGTAGCTCGGGTTCTCCTCCGTGCCCTCGTAGGCCAGGATGTGCGTGGCGATGCGGTCGAGGAACCACCGGTCGTGGGTGATGACCACGGCGCAGCCGGGGAACTCGAGGAGCGCGTTCTCTAGGCTCGACAGGGTCTCGATGTCGAGGTCGTTGGTGGGCTCATCGAGCAGCAGGAGGTTTCCGCCCTGCTTGAGCGTGAGGGCCAGGTTGAGCCTGTTGCGCTCACCGCCGGAGAGCACGCCCGCCTTCTTCTGCTGGTCTGGACCCTTGAAGCCGAACTGGGAGACGTAGGCGCGCGAGGGGATCTCGGTCTTGCCCACCTGGATGTAGTCCTGGCCGTCGGAGACGACCTCCCACAGGTTCTTGTTGGGGTCGATGCCGCCACGGCTCTGGTCGACGTAGGAGATGTCGACCGTCTCACCGATCTTGAGGTCTCCAGCGTCGAGCGGCTCGAGGCCGACGATCGTCTTGAAGAGTGTCGTCTTGCCGACGCCGTTGGGGCCGATGATGCCGACGATGCCGTTGCGGGGAAGGCTGAAGGAGAGGCCGTCGATGAGCACGCGGTCGCCGAAGCCCTTCTTGAGGTTCTTCGCTTCGATCACGACGTCGCCGAGTCGCGGCCCAACGGGGATCACGATCTCCTCGAAGTCGAGCTTCCTGGTGCGCTCCGCCTCGGCGGCCATCTCCTCGTATCGAGCAAGACGCGCCTTCGACTTGGCCTGGCGACCCTTGGCGTTGGATCGCACCCACTCGAGCTCTCCCGCAAGGCGCTTTGCGAGCTTCTGGTCCTTCTTGCCCTGGATCTCGAGGCGCTCTGACTTCTTCTCCAGGTAGGTCGAGTAGTTGCCCTCGTAGGGGTAGAGGCGACCGCGGTCGACCTCACAGATCCACTCGGCCACGTGGTCGAGGAAGTACCGGTCGTGGGTCACTGCCATGACGGCGCCCGGGTACTTGGCGAGATGCTGCTCGAGCCAGAGCACGCTCTCGGCGTCGAGGTGGTTGGTGGGCTCGTCGAGGAGGAGCAGGTCGGGCTTCTCGAGGAGGAGCTTGCAGAGTGCGACGCGGCGCTTCTCACCGCCGGAGAGGTGCCCGACCTTCTCGTCGGCTGGCGGGCAGCGCAGCGCGTCCATCGCCTGCTCGAGCTGTGAATCGAGGTCCCACGCGTCGGCGGCGTCGATCGCCTCCTGAAGCGTGCCCATCTCGGCCATGAGTGCGTCGAAGTCAGCGTCGGGCTCCCCCATCGCGAGGGAGATCTCGTTGAAGCGGTCGATCTTGCCCTTGATGTCGGAGACGCCCTGCTGCACGTTCTCGAGCACGGTCTTGTCTTCGTCGAGCTCGGGCTCCTGCATGAGGATGCCGACCGAGAAGCCGGGCGTGAGCCGGGCCTCGCCGTTGCTGGGGGTGTCGAGCCCCGCCATTATCTTGAGGATGGTCGACTTGCCGGCACCGTTCGGGCCGACGACACCGATCTTCGCCCCGGGGAGGAATGCCATGGTGACGTCGTCGAGAATCACCTTGTCGCCAACCGCCTTGCGGGCGCGGACCATCGAGTAAATGTATTCGGCCATGCCTCGAGTCTAGTTGTCGCTCAGCCCACGCGATGCGGGGTGCCGATGAGGCAGGTGCCGCTCGAGAGCACCGGCACGACCGCGCTCGTGTACTCGCCGTTCCACTGGCCGACGATGCACTCCTCGCCCATCAGGGCGGCAAAGGAGACCGCATCTGTGGCGTTGCCGAGCGGCGTGCCATCCGGGGTCACCTCGAGTTGCTCGGCGGTCCAGCCGGCCGAGGTCAACAGGGAGACGATCGTGGCGTTCGACATGTCGCCCCCTGCGGTGACGTGAGCCCGCACGACCTCGTCGAAGTACGCCAGGTTGTCGCGCGCGCCACCCTCAGGGTCGAACGCGGCAGGCGCCTCCGGCTCGGCGCTGGGACTTGCGACGGGTTGCTGCGAGGGCGCAGGAGTCGGCGCCTCAGAGGCGCAGCCCACAAGCGTGAGGGCGACGGCGACTGCGGTGAAGGCCAGCACTCCGCGACGTGGCGTTCGCATGCGGCCTCCCCTGGGTCTGGTCGGGCGGCGCTCCCCCGGCGCCGGCTCCACCGATTCTAGGGGCACGCCGACGCCGGGAGGCTGTGCTCAGAACGGCTTCTCCGCGCCTGCGTCCTGCAGTTCTCCCGCGGGTGCCGCCGCCCAATCCGAGGCGCTGTCGCCGAGAGGGCGTGCGGGATCGCTCGGCTCGGCCGAGGCATCCGTTCGCTCCTCCGGCGCCGAGACGACGACAGAGTTGCGGCTGAAGCTCGCGGTGCCCCACATGAGGTCGTGCCCGATCGACTCCGCCTCGACCTCGACGGTCAGCCCGCTGCGATCGCCGCTCTGCCAGTCACGCAGGCGCAGCCGACCCGTCAGGAGCACGCGCTGGCCCTTCTGGAGCGACACTGAGGCGTTGGACGCAAGGCGACGGAATGCCGTGACCGTGTACCAGTTCGTGTCGCCGTCGACCCAGGACTGCGCGGCGCGGTCGTACCTGCGCTGGGTCGATACGAGCCGGAAGCTCGTGATCGGCAGCCCCTCGCTCGTCGTGAGATGCTTCGGCTCGGTCGCTACGAGCCCTGTCAGGGTGATTGTGTCTGTCATGCCGCCATTCTTCGGCGCGCAAGAGCACACGGGCGGGCTGGTATCGACGACTGTGGAGGGCCAGCGGCCAGCCCCCGTGTGGAGGCCTGACGGGCAGCTCTTAGTGCTCCCTGAACTCCGGCCAGTCACTGCCCGGCAGCAGGTTGGAGTGCAGCGCACTCTTGGCCACGTCGAGGCTCGGATACACGCCCTTGGAACCGCCGGAGAGCATCCGCACCTCGTAGCCCTGCTCCGTCGAATGGATGGACCCCACGGCTCCCGCGGCCCCGAAAGCGACCCAGGTCTTGCCGACAACGATGTTGTTGCTCACGAGTGCTCCTTTCGTCGTGCCTCGACGATACGACGACTGCCCCTCGGAAGGCCAGAATTCAGTGCACTCCCAGACGCCGTCGCGAGAAGCGAGCTCAGGAGGCGCGCACGTAGCTCGCGAAGCTCTTGCGCACCTTCGAGACCTTGGGAACCGCAACAGCCATGCAGTAGCCCTGGCCGGGGTTCTTCGCGAAGAAGTCCTGGTGGTACTCCTCGGCCTCGAAGAAGACACCGAGCGGCGAGATGACCGTGACGACGCCACCGCCCCAGGTCTCGGATGCCCGGTCGCGGGCGGCCTCGAAGAGCTCGCGCTGCGCGTCATCCGTGTAGAACATCTCGGAGCGGTACTGGGTGCCGACATCCGCGCCCTGGCGGTTCAGCTGCCGCGGGTCATGCAGCGTGAAGAAGACGTCGAGGATGACGTCGGCCGGAATGACCGACTCGTCGAAGGTCACCGCGACGGCCTCTGCGTGCCCTGTCGCCCCCGTGCAGACGGCCTCGTAGCTCGGCTGCTCGACCTGTCCGCCCGTGTAGCCAGAGACGACATCGTGCACGCCCTCGAGCGTGCGATAGACGGCATCGAGACACCAGAAGCATCCACCGGCGAGTACGAAAGTCTGCATGTTCACCACCCTACGTCTGCAACGGTTGCAAGACACGAGGGACAACAGGCGGCATCCGCACGGCATTCCCGCGGGACGGCCATATCCTTTAGCGGTGAACCCCGAGACGTACATCCCAGCCGCCGACCGGTACGACACGATGCCCTATGCGCGCTCGGGGCGCAGCGGACTCAAGTTGCCCCGGATCTCGCTCGGCCTGTGGAACAACTTCGGGCACGATCATCCGCTCGAGACACAGCGGGCGATCGTGCGACGCGCGTTCGACCGCGGCGTGACCCACTTCGACCTGGCGAACAACTACGGGCCGCCAGCAGGCTCTGCCGAGGAGAACTTCGGGCGCATCCTGAAGAGCGACTTCTCCCGCCACCGCGACGAGCTCATCATCTCGAGCAAGGCCGGCTACGACATGTGGCCCGGTCCCTACGGCGAGTGGGGATCGCGCAAGTACATGCTCGCCTCGCTCGACCAGAGCCTCGACCGCCTCGGGCTCGACTACGTCGACATCTTCTACTCGCACCGGCCCGACCCCGAGACGCCCATCGAGGAGACCATGGGGGCACTCGCGACTGCCGTGCAGTCCGGCCGCGCGCTCTACGCCGGAATCTCGAACTACAACCCCGAGCAGACGCGGGCGGCACATCGCGCGCTCGCAGCCCACGGCATCCCCCTCCTGATCCACCAGCCGCGGTACAACATGTTCGACCGCACGCCCGAGGATGGCCTGCTCACCGTGCTCGAGGAACTCGGCATGGGCGGCATCGTCTTCTCTCCCCTGGCCCAGGGACTCCTGACCTCCCGCTACGCCGCCGGCATTCCCTCCGACTCCCGCGTCGCCGAGGGACGCTGGCTCACGGAGAAGAACCTCGACGAGGCCTACCGTGAGCGGATCGCCGCGATCTCCAAGGTGGCGGATGCCCGTGGCCAGAGCGTCTCGCAACTGGCGCTCACGTGGGTATTGCGGCATCCGCAGGTCACCTCGGCCCTCATCGGCGCCAGCAGCGTAGCGCAGCTGGACGACAACCTCGCAGCGTTGGAGGCTCCCGCGCTCACTGCCGAGGAACTCGCCGAGATCGAGCCCTACGCGGTGCACGGCACCGGCGCCCGCTGACGGGCGTGGGGTACTTCTACGCGCTGCTCGCCGCCGTGCTGTTCGGCGTGAACGGGAGCGTCACGCGCATCGTCGTCGACTCCGGACTCGACCCGGCCCAGCTCACGCTCTTCAGGGTCGCGAGCACCGCGGTGATCGCGGGGATCTACCTGCTCATCGCCAACCGGCGAGCCTTCCGCGTGACGCCGCGTCAGCTGCTTGCGCTCATCCTGCTCGGCATCTTCGGCATCGCGATGCTCCAGTGGACCTACGCCATGGCAATCCAGCGCCTGCCCGTCGGCATCACGCTGCTCCTGGAGTACACCGCCGTGCTCATCGTCGCGGTCATCGCGTGGGCGTTCTTCAAGGAGCGGGTCAAGGCCCGCCTCTGGGTCGCCATCGCGTGCGTGCTGGGCGGTCTCGTGGTCGTTGCGCAGGTGTGGACGGCTGAACTCGACCCCGTCGGCGTGCTCTTCGGCCTGGGCGCGGCCGCCTCGCTCTCGATCTACTTCCTCGGTGGTGAGCGTGAGGTGGGAAAGTCATCGGCGATGGCCGTGGCGTTCTGGGCCATGTCGTCGGCCACCGTCTTCTGGCTGCTCTTCAGCGGTTGGTGGAACCTCGACCCTGCCCTCTTCACCGACGCCGTCTCGCTTCAGGGCAACCTTGCCCACTTGGAGTTGTCCCTCTGGATGCCTCTCGCCTGGAACATGCTCCTGGGATCCTTCGCGCCCTTCTTCTTCTCGCTGCTCGCCCTGCGCTACCTGAGCGCGACCGCGGCGGGGGTCGTGGCAACGGCCGAGATCATCTTCGCCTTCGTCTTCGCCTGGCTGTGGCTCGGTGAGGGGCTCGCCGGGGTGCAGATCCTCGGCGCGGCGGTCGTCCTGATCGGCATCGTGCTCGCGCAAACCGCCCGCAAGGACAAGGTGGTCGACGCCGACCTCGCCCTGAGTGACAGCGAGACCCGCGCGATCGCCTGAGCCGCAGGCGACGGATGTCGGTGGTCGTCGATAGCGTGCATCTCACACCGATCGGGGGCCGGCCGACGGTGCAACCATGACCGTCGACCCGGAGAGAACCATGCTCGCACCGACCACTGCTCCCGACAGCCCGCGCCTGCACTCCACCACCCATCCCTCGGAGACAGGGGCGACTCGCGTCGCGGGCCCGGCAGGCCCAACCCTTGTCCCCCTGCGCGGCGGACTCTGGCGCGTCACGCGCAGCGACGGCGAAGTCCTCGGCTATGTGGAGCGCTTTCAGGATCCGCAGGGCGAGCGCTACCGGGCAAAGCGCGTCAGCAGCTCGCTGCGCCGCTTCATCTCGCTTGGCGAGTTCTGGCGCATGGATGACGCGCTCGCCTGCTTCGGCGCTGCCTGAGCATCTCGCGCGACCCGGCACGACACGCGCCACCACGCCCGGGATGTACCCCGGTCTCGCATAGTATCTGCCCCATGCAATGGTGGAACGATCTCGTGGACTGGCTCAATTCTGACGATGGGTGGCGCGTCATCTCGACGGCGGTCATCCCCTTCCTCGCGATCGTCGTGGCCGGCGTCGTCGCCGCCCTCATCGGCCGCGGAAGCGCGCGCCGCGCAATCGCGCACGCCGAGCAGGAGCGACGCATCGCCACGGTGGCCGCGCTCATCAGCGGCGCACGCCGTGCCGCACGCTGGAATGCGCTTTCCCACCCGGAGCAGCAGCACGCCGAGCATCTGCTGCACGACGCCGACACTCGCCTGCGACTCCTCCCCCTCAACGGCAGCGGCATGGTCGCCGACTGGGCCGCGCACGAGATCGAGGAAATGAAGCGCAACTCGGTGTCGTTCAGCTTCCAGGCCGAGCAGTCACTCATCGAGTTCCGCAACCGGCTCGTGGAGTGGCAGATGCGGCCGGGACGCGCCAAGAAGCTCTTCAAGGCCGACCTCGACACGTGGGCCTACGAAGCCGGCCAGGCAGACCAGGACCTCGTGCGCCAGCAGAAGGAGTGGGCTCGCAAGCAGGTTGACGAGGCCGCCCCCGCGACCGCCGCGCCCGCAACCGCCCCCGCAACTGCCGCGCCCGCAACAGCCGGGCCTACGAGCGCCGCTGCGAGCGGCGGCAAGGACGCGACAGCAGCGGAGCCATTCACGGCCCCGAACTATGCGCTGCCCGAATCAGTGACCGCGCGTGGGAGCGAAGCCCCTGTCGAAGACTGGACAGCCTCTACACCGGCCACGCCTCCCGGAACGTCAGGTACCGGATCGCCCAGCTCGACCGACGCGGTGGACGGCCCGAGCTCGTCTGCCGGGGCCGGATCCGTTGCGGGCGAGTCTCCGACCTCCTCAGACGGCGATGAGACGCCGGGGCCTGTCTCCGCCGGCACCGTGCGGCAGCGCACAGCGCCAGAGGAACGAGACTACTAAGCCCAGAAGCGCGGGATGATCGTCGGCCTCAGTCGGCGATCATCCCCCGTGAGCCCATCGCTTTCGTGATCTCAATTAGGATCGCGACGCGATGCGGATTCACGCGGGGCTGGCGGTAGCGCTCCGCATAGAGGCCCACCGCCTCGGCGACGGACTCCGCATCATCGACCACCCTTCCCGTGCCCACCAGGGTCAACCATCGGGCACCATCGACCTGCGAGATGGTTGCGTGCTGGCGTGCGCGGATGTTTCGCACCTTCTGCGACGACCCGGATGTGATGATTCGAGCGGTCCCGCTCACAATCGTGAAGCCGACAGGAACCACGTGGATGCTGCCATCCGCAGCGTGGGTCGACAGGGTGGCTAGGTGACGCTCGGTCGCGAAGGCGAGCCCGGCATCCGTCAGGGTGTGCGGCACGTCCTGAAGCCTACGGGTCCGCTTGGGGCAAGAAGGCTCGCGGTCGCCTCAGTGAGCCGCGGTTACTGTGCCCGACGCACGATCTTGAGTGAGCCGCTCTCGACCGTGTTCTGGAGTGACCCGATCACCGTCGTGGTTGGGGGAACCAGGATGTTGCAGGTGAAGCGCGATGTGCCGAAGACGTTGTCGCTGACCGTGAGACCCGCGATGGGGCCCTTCCCCTTCTCGGCGACATTGATGGTGCAGCCGCCGCCGGAGATCTTGTTGCCACTGATGACCACATCGGCGACGGGCCCGCGGTCCTGGGTGATCTGCACGGCGGCGTTGTAGGCTCCGCGGATCGTATTTCCCACGATGCTGATGTTGCGGCCGTTCTGGATCTGGATGCTGTCGTCGTGGCTTCCGTCGGAATGGTACGGGTCATCCGCGTAGTGCAGGTTATCGCGCAGGCGCGAGTGCTCGACCGTGACGTTGTCGCCGAAGATGTGCACGGCATCGATGACGTGATGGATGTCGACTCTGGTGAGGGTGAAGCCGTAGCCGTAGACCCCGTTGGTGCGGGGGGTCATGTGGGTCGGCGAGATCTCGCTGTCGATCACGCGGAGGCCGGGGGAGGTTCCCAGGCCCGCGTAGAGAAGGATCGCGTCACCGCTGGTGGGGCGACCTCGGATGATCGTGTTCTGGATGGTCACGTTGGGAGCTTCCACGCGCACGAAGCCTCGGATATCGAGGTTGGAGATGACGGCGCCCGCGGTACGGATCGTGAGGTCGCCCTCGTGCACCGCGAGCGCGGCGCCCACCGGCACGCCCACCGAGCCGGGCGGCACGATCTTGGGGTCCGGGATGACGAGCCTGGGCGCGGAGACCTCGTCGCCGACGGTGGTGCCTGCTCCAGCCACCGGCGCCTCGCTGGGCATCGCAGCCTCACTTGGCATTGCCGCCTCGATAGGCGGCTGGCCGCCGAACGGCGCGACGACCGTGTCGTCTTGTGGGGTAGGCGACGAGGGCGAGTCAGGCGCTTCGTCGTCGGCGGCGGCGTCCGGGTCGGCGAAAGTGTCGCGAGCACGAGAAGCCGGAGCATCCGGGGTGGTCGTGATCTGGCCGACGCCCTCCGCCGCAGGTTTCACGTGGTCAGGGCTCTCCAGCTGACCTGCCAAAGCCACGTGGGCGCTGACCGTCATCCCCGTGGCGAGAAGCACCCCCGACAGCGCGAGAGGCAGCGCCGTGCGCAGGCGCGCGCGCGTGAAGCCCATTCGTCCCCCGTGGATGTCATGTGCGGGAGGGGCCCCCGTGGTGCTCCTACTCCCCCGCACAATCAAGGATGCGGCATGCGCACGCGCACACCTAACCGAGACCGATTAATCCACCCCGAAATGGGGGTCGAATGACCTGTCTGCCGCGGCTCGGACTTCTTGGCAAGGGCCTGCGGACCACACGGGCATGGCAAGCGATTGTGCTCTCTCACTTGCCCGGCCAGTTCGGGAAAATTGATAACACCGGGATGCCCAACATGCGGGAACCCGATAGGAACTGCAGCCAGCGGTGTGACACTCTGCTACGAGAACCTCCGCTCGCCACCGTTGGAGCCGTCGCACGCATCCTGACCTCATGCCCGCGTTCGAGCGCTTTTCAGTGACCGCCTCGCAGTCATCACCGGCGCCGCATCAGAAATCGGCCGAGATCTGATGTTTGCGCTTGTATGCCGCGGAGTCCACGTTGCTGCATGGCCAGCGAACTGCACAGTACGGTGAACACGTGTCTCCTGGTCGTAAGCTCCCCGCTGCTGCGAAATCCCCCGCGGCTCAGGCGCGATATGCGAAGCGCAGGAAGCAGCGGCTGGCACGGGTGGACAATGACCTCACTCCCGAGCAGTGGCTCGGTATCCGCGATGCGTGGGGCGGCTGCGCCTACTGCCAGGCAGCCGGTGTCGTCGTGCAGCGCGACTGCATCATGCCGATCTCGCGCGGCGGCCGGTACACCCTGGCGAACGTGGTTCCGGCCTGCGCCTCGTGCAATGCGAGCAAGCACAATGGCGAGGTCACAGCGTGGCTTCGTCGAAAGAAGCTGGACGAGCGGACCTTCCTCGTCCGCCACGCAACGATCTTGAACGAGCTTCTGTCTGCAGAAGTCCAGTACGACTCTGGAGAAGAGCACACCGACACCTGATCATGTGCGCCGAGATTCCACGTTAGAGACCCAGTCCCGCCAGATTGCCAGCGGACTGGGTGGCGCGAGCAGGTGATCCCGGATTCCCAAACTAGGTGGCGATTTTCCGAACTGGCGTGGCAAGTGACAAGTGCTGTCACTTGCCTCGCTAGTCCGGAAAAGTTGACAACGGCGGAATGCCGAATATGCGGGCGACTCGATAGGAACTCCAGCCAGGGGTGTGACACTCCATTCCGGAAACCTCCGCTCGCCACCGCCCGCGGATGCTCTAAGCCAACTGAATCAAGTCATCGACGACGACTCCGCCTTGCTACCCGCAGCCCTCAGATGCAGCCACCTGTGTCACATCCCATGGGTATCGAGGCACTCAGGTTATGAGACAGTCGTCATCCGGCGATCGGGAGTTCTACTGGGCCGGCGGAGCCCGGGCCGCCGCATTCGTCACTTCCGCCGACGCGAGTCCAACTGAGTGGCGTGGAAGCCTCTCCCAGCAAGGTCGAGTCGATCGCGTAAGCGCTGACAGTGACGTTCTCCGGCGCGGCCATCATCACGGTCACCGCCCAGCGCGCGGGCCCGGCCGGCCTGGCCTGGTAATACGGAGGCTCGGGATCAGGCTCTGGAGACTCCGGCTGGGCTGCCTGCTGGGCGTCGGAAGTCGAGCATCCTGCTTCATCACAGAGCACCACCCACGCCACTCGATCGATTGCAGACGGCGTGCCGTCGAGACGAACTTCGATGGTGTTGATCCAGGCCACCGCGGGGCACGCTCGCTCGAACGGCGATGAGCAACCAGCCATCGAAACCGCTAAGACTGCCGCTGTCAGAGCCGAGATTCCTGTGCGCGCCGATCGGACGGGTGCAGGCATGATTCGACAGTCCCATGCCGCCGGCGAAAGTAGCAATGGTCGCGTTCAGAACGTTGCTGTTCGGTTATCCGCCCGAAGTCATCGCTAAGCCTCTGGTGACGAGCCCCACGTAGTTTCCAAGACGCTGGCTGCTTCGGGCGTCAGTTCACGCGTAACGCTGCTCGGTGAGGTTCATCGCCTCGTGCAGGACTCGGAGGATCTGTACGTTATCGCCCGCTTCGCGGAAGAACACGATGTGCCGCGGGATGATAATCCGTCGGACGTCTTCGGGGACGCTGTCTCTGCTCAAACGAAGGTGCCACGCGCAGATACCCTCGCCCAGGTCGGGACGCTCTTGCACTCCGATTCGGCTGGGGTTTTCGACGACGGAGTCGATCGCCGCGGCGATGAGCTCTTCGTAGCCTTCGCGGATGCGCCAGCCGAACTTGTCATACGAGGTGATGAGGGTCGCAACGATGTCCGCTCGCGCGTGCGGAGTGACCTCGTATGGGCGGGTCACGCCGTGCGGGAGTCAACAAGCCGAGTCGCTTCACGCCCTAGATCGCGTACGAACTCGCGGGTGCCTTCGGCCGGGATGTGGATGCCTTCGCCTGCGTCGGCACTATGCACTGCGACATCGATCGCCGCGCGCAGGGCCACGTGCCGGGTGGTGTCATCGACGTCGCTCGCGTGCATCGTAAGCACCAGTTCCTCGGCGATCTCAGCGCGCTCTGCAGGGGAGAGCGTCTTCGCGCTCTCCAGCAGTCGGTTTGCCGTGGATGTCATGTCTCGAGTGTACTTCGAGGCGCCGACAACAGCACGGTTTCCTCGAAGTACGCGCCGTCTCGCTGGGCGATCCGCACCGCCTGCGTCGACGCCAAGTGGCGAAACCGTCCTATGTGGCGACGGGATCAAGGAAGCTCCTGTCGCGCAACATCGGTGTCGCGCAACCCTTGGGATGCGAGACGTCTCGGCGCGGGTCCGCGCTAGCGGGAGCCCGATCCTCTCCTCGCTGGCGCGACGATTCTCGTAACTATGGCGCATAACCGGTGGCAGCCTTTTCGGTACGCAACCTCAGTTACGAGACACTCTGGCAAGGAGACACGCCGCCCCAACTAGCCCCCGACTTCGGGTCAGTCGGCTCCCGCAAGCACGTGGTCCGATTTTCCAAACTAGGTGGCAATTTTCCAAACTAGCGTGGCAAGTGACAAGTGCCCCCGGCAGGATTCGAACCTGCGACCAAGAGATTAGAAGGCTCCTGCTCTATCCCCTGAGCTACGGAGGCTGGGCATCCCTAGGATACCGCGACGGGCACCCCCGAGGGTGCCCGTCGCGTTGGCGCTGCCTGCTGCCTGAGCCGGATGCTTCAGTCGCGGTCGATGGGGTCTTCGACCTCTTCGCTGTCCCCGGGGTCGAAGGTGTAGGTCACGTGGTAGACGCCGCCAACCTCACGCCAGGAGGTGGCGTCGTAGTTCATCATGCTCTCGATGCCGCCCTCCGAGGCGATGACGGTGAGCGACTCATCCCAGGTGCCGTCCGTGCTGATGCGACGGTCGGTCTGCCCGTCGCTGGGGCCGCCGCTGTAGATCACGATGTATTCGTCGCCGTGGACGAGTGTGGGCTTGGAGTCAGTCATGCCCTCATTGTTAGCACCACTGTGATGGCGAGTCACTGGGCGGCGATAGGATTTCCCAATGGCTAGCACCTCCGACCGACTCGTCTGGATCGACTGCGAGATGACAGGACTCGACCTCGAGAACGACGAACTCGTCGAGGTCGCCGTCGTCATCACCGACTACGACCTGAACCCGGTCGACCCAGGATTCTCGATCGTCATCAAGCCCGACCAGTCGGCGCTCGACAACATGGGCGATTTCGTGCGCAACATGCACGAGGAGTCGGGCCTCCTCGAGGAACTCCCCAACGGCGTGAGCCTCGCCGACGCTGAGTTCGCCGTGAACGAGTACATCCTGAAGCACGTGCCGGTGGCCGGCAAGGCTCCCCTCGCAGGCAACACGATCGGCACCGACCGCGCCTTCATCGCCAAGTACATGCCCCGCGTCGACAGCCACCTGCACTACCGCAGCGTCGACGTGTCGTCGATCAAGGAACTCGCCCGCCGCTGGTTCCCCCGCGTGTACATCAACGCACCCGTGAAGAACGGCGGACACCGGGCCCTTGCCGACATCCTCGAGTCGATCCGCGAGCTCGAGTACTACCGCAAGGCCGTCTTCGTCTCCGACCCCGGGCCGACGACCGAGGAGCTGCAGGTCATCTCCTCCGGCGTGGTGGAAGATTTCGCCTCGCGTCTGTAATAGAATCTTCTAGTTGCCATCGCCGGGTCGAGAAATCGACAGGCGAGAACACATGGTGGGCGTAGCTCAGTTGGTAGAGCGCTGGCTTGTGGTGCCGGATGTCGCGGGTTCGAGTCCCGTCGTTCACCCCACGGTGAGCCTCCCTGGAGGCCCAGGAAAGGCCCGGCATTGCCGGGCCTTTCCTGTTTCCGCCCCACGGACGGCTCATCCCCCATGTGACAGGCTGGAGTCATGACCCGCACGCTCGAGAGCACCGACACACGGCCCGAGGTCGCCTCTGACTCGCCGTGGCAGACGGTCGTCTGGAACGACCCGGTCAACCTCATGTCGTATGTCTCCTACGTCTTCCGCACCTACTTCGGCTTCACACCGGTCGAGGCCGAGCGACTCATGCTGCTCGTGCACTTCGAGGGCAAGGCGGTCGTCGCATCCGGGAGTCGCGAGGAGATGGAACGACACGTCGAGGCGATGCACGACTACGGCCTGTGGGCCACCCTGACGAGGGCCGTCGCATGAGGCGGTTCGAGCCGCAGCCCGATGGTGCTGTCGTGGCGCAGATCGAGGAATCCGAGGTGGCGCTCCTGAGCACCCTCGCCCGGCAGGCTGCCGACGTCGTCGCTGCGGCCGACTTCGACGACCCGGCGGTCGGGCGGATCCTTCCCGACGCGTACCCCGATGACCCCGAGGCCTCCGCCGAGTTCCGGCGCTTCACCCAGGCAGACCTCGCCGGTCGCAAGCTCGCGAATGCCGGCGTCATCCTCGAAGCGCTCGACGAGGTGCAGGACGGCGAACTGCGTCTCCGACCCGAGCAGGTGCAGGCGTGGCTTCGCAGCCTCACCGACCTCAGGCTGATCCTCGCCACGCGGCTGGGCATCAAGGCGGAGGGCGACGAGGATCGCCCCGGCGTCGACCCTATGATGCGGGATGTCTACGACTGGTTGGGCTTCGTGCAAAACTCTCTCATCGAGGCGATCGATGCTTGAGTTGTCGGCCGAGGAGTTCGAGCAACTCGTCATCGATGAGCTTGACCTGCTGCCCGACGAGATGGTGGACGGGCTCGACAACCTCATCTTCGTCACCGAGGACCGGCCGGAGGACGGCTCGCTCGACCTGCTCGGCGTCTACGAGGGCGTCGCGATCACCGACCGCGGCCAGTACGGCTTCGGCGAACTCCCCGACCGGATCGTGCTCTTCAGGGAACCGCTCATGGCCGCCTGCGAAGACATGGACGAGCTCAAGGACCAGATCCACGTGACGCTCGTGCACGAGATCGCGCACTACTACGGCATCGACGACGTGCAGCTGCACGAGCTCGGCTGGGGCTGACGCCGACTAGGGCCTTGGCCGGTCCGCCCGCGGGGAGAGCAGCGAAGCCGGACGCAGGCTGTCGATGCCGAAGCGTCGGGTGACGCCATCGACCGTGCGCTCGGCGTCGCGCCATCCGTCATCCTGATCCCACAGGGTGAGCGCCGCTCCCCCGGCCTCGACGAGCTGCTCGGCGCGCACCCCGATGAGCCGGACGGGCGGATGCTCGCCCACCGAATCGAGCAGGGCACGCGCCTCAGTGAAGAGGGTGCGGGCGAGGTCGCTCGGCGTCGACAGCTTGCGCGAGCGGCTGATGGTCGTGAAGTCGGCGTAACGGAGCTTGAGTGCGACCGTGTTCGCCTCGAGGCCGTTGGCCCTCAGTCGGGCACCGACGCGGGTGCAGAGACGGAGCAGTTCGCGGCGCAGCTGCTCGCCATCCGTCACGTCGACCTCGAAGGTCATCTCGTGGCCGACGCTCTTCTCGACACGTTCGGTCGTGACGCGCCGCGGGTCGATGCCATTCGCAAGGTCGTGCAGCTTGCTGCCGAGCGCCGTGCCGAGCGCGCGCTGCAGGCTCTCGCGTGGCGTAGCAGCGATGTCGCCGATCGTGTGGAGCGCGTGGCGTGTCAGCGCCTGTTCGGTCGCCTCGCCGACACCCCAGAGGGCCGAGACGGGAAGCGGGTGCAGGAACTCGAGAGTCTCCGCCGCCGGGATCACGAGGAGCCCGTCGGGCTTGGCACGGCCCGACGCGAGCTTCGCGACGAACTTGGTGGATGCCGCGCCGACCGAGCAGGCCAGCCCAGTTTCGTCGCGCACCCGTTGCCTGATGAGCGTCGCGACCTGCGCGGGACTGCCGAGCACCTTGCCTGCCCCCGAGACATCGAGGAAAGCCTCGTCGATGCCGAGCCGCTCGACCGTAGGGGTCATGTCGTCGAAGATCGACATGACCATGCGCGAGTAGTGCCGGTACTTCTCGAAATGCGGCTCGAGCACGACCGCCGAGGGGCAGCGCCGCTTGGCCTGCGCGAGCGGCATGGCCGACCGCACGCCAAAGCGCCGTGCCGGATAGTTGGCCGCCGTGACGACCGAGCGCGGTGAGTCGCGGGCGACGACGACCGGCCGGTTGGCCAGGTGCAGGTGGTCGAGCAGTTCGACCGAGGCGAAGAACGCGTCAAGGTCGACGTGCAGGATCGGCGACGTTGAACTGTCGACGGATGCCGCGCTCACCTGCCGCGCGCTGCCATCCTGCTTACTCACCGCATAAGGCTACGCGCAACCACCGTCATCCGTTCAGCCGATGCGAGCGGCCAGCCACGCATAGGGATTGACGGAGCCCGAACCCCCGGGGTGGATCTCGAAGTGCAGGTGGGCGCCAGCGGCGTTGCCCGTCGCCCCGACCCGGCCGATGATCTGCCCCACCGTGACGGTGTCGCCGACGCGAAGGCCGAGCGAGCCGGCCTGGAGGTGCCCGTAGACGCTCGTCACGGGCACGCCATCGATCACATGGTCGATGTGCACGTTGACGCCCATGGCATTGTCACCGGTGGCATTCGCCTTGCTCACGACGCCGTTGGCCATGGCAGCGATGGGCGTGCCGGCGCCGGGGAAGATGTCGATGCCATGGTGGAAGTTCGAGTAGCAGTTGGAGCACGTACGCGGGCCGTAGCCACTCGCGACGGCACTGCCCGGGGGCAGCGGGTACTGGAGCTTCGGGGGCGCGACCGCCGAATAGGAGTCGCGGGCGAGCGCCGCGAGCGGCGATGCCGCCGCGATCGTGAGCGACTGCGCCGGGGGCTCGGGCACCGACGCGACGAGCGCCTCGGAGCCGGTAGTCGTCGGAAGCACGAGGGCGACCGACGCGGCGGCGAGCAGCCCTCCCGTCAGGAGGCCGACGGGCGAGCGGAGCGCCTTGACCGTTCGGACCCCCCGCAGGCGGCGCAGGAGCGCGGGCGGCAGGCTCGGGGCCGGTGAGGCAGGGTCGGCGAGGTGGCGAGGAGGATGGGATTCAGTATCGAAGAGAGTCACGAGAGCGTTTCCGGGTGCGTTCCCGGCAGGCGCCGGGCTGGGCAAGCCCACAACGCTAGACGCTGGAGCCTCCGAGCCGCCTGAGAGGCCCTCGCTGCTTCATCAGGGGTGCTGCAGCGGTTCCTGCTCCGCGTGCTCGGGCGGCTCGAGCTGGAACGTCGAGTGTTCGACGTCGAAATGGTCGGCGAGGCACGCGTCGAGCCTCGTGAGGAGAGCGGATGCGCCGCCGCCCTTCAGCACCCCGTCGTCGACCACGACATGGGCCGAGAAGACGTTCTGCCCCGGCGTCACCGACCACACGTGCACGTCGTGCACATCGAGCACGCCGGGCGTCGCGAGCACGTGCTCGCGGATCAGCGTGACATCCGTGCCCCTCGGCACCTCCTGCCCCAGCACGGCGACGACATCGCGCAGGATGATGAAGACGCGCGGCAGGATGAGCGCGACGATCAGGAGCGAGGCGATCGCGTCCGCCGGCATGAATCCGGTGGCGAGGATCACGATCGAGGAAGCGATGACCGCGATCGAGCCGGCCAGGTCGCCCAGTACCTCGAGATAGGCGGCGCGCATATTGATGCTGGATGCGGCACCGCCCCGCAGCACGAGCAGCGCCGCGACATTCGCCAGGGCGCCGACGATCGCGACGACGAGCATGGGCAGCGCCTGCACCTGCCCAGACGGGGCGCCGAGTCGCGAGACCGCCTCGACCGCGACGGAGATCACGACGGCCGCGAGCAGGCCCGCGTTCACGAAGGCGGCGAACACCTCAACGCGGCGGTGGCCGAAGGTGCGACGCTCGCTCGGCGGGCGCGCAGCGATGACGGTCGCCACGAGCGCGATGACGAGCGCGATGAGGTCGGAGAGCATATGGCCGGCGTCCGCGAGCAGCGCGAGCGAGCCGCTCAGCACGGCACCGATGACCTCGACCACGAGCACCGACGCGATGATGACGATCGCGATCACGAGGCGGCGGCGGTTCGCCGCTCCAGCCGCGTGGTCGTGGTGATCGTGATCGTGGAAGCCCATCGGCTCCACTCTATGGCCGCCTCAGGCCGGGCTCACGCCGACTTGCGAGAGGAGGATTTCTTGGCAGTGGCCTTGGATCCCGTCGACTTCTTGTCGTCGGATGCCGTCTTCGATGCCGCCTTCCTGGGCGCCGCTTTCTGCCCCGTCGCCTTCTTCGAGGAGGTGGACTTCGCGGTGGACGACCCTGACGTGCTCTTCGCCTTCGACGACCCCTTGGCCGAGGACTTCGCGGGCGCCTTGCCTCCGGATGATCCGCCCCCGCGACTCTTCTCGACGCTGCGGCGGAGGGCCTCCATGAGGTCGAGCACCTCGCCACCCCCCTCGCCCTCGTCCGACTCGCCGAAGGTCGCATCCGTGTCGAGCGCGTCGCCCTGCTCCAGCTTCGCCTCGATGAGCTCGCGCAGCTGCTCCTGGTATTCGTCCGTGAACCGCGAAGGATCGAAGTCGGCCTCGAAGGATTCGACGAGGGCGGCCGACATGTCGAGTTCCTTCTGCGAGATGCGCACCCGCTCGTCGAGGGCCGGGAAGCTCGCCTCCCGCACCTCATCGTCCCAGAGCAGCGTCTGGATCATGAGCACGTCGCCGCGCACCCGCAGCGCGGCGAGCCGGGTCTTCTGTCGCAGCGCGAATTTCACGATCGCGGTGCGGTCGGTCTCCTCGAGCGTGCGGCGCAGCAGCGCATAGGCCTTGGTCGACTTGGAATCGGGTTCGAGGTAGTAGGCCCGCTCGAACATGATGGGGTCGATCTGCTCGCTCGGCACGAACTCGACGACGTCGATCTCCCGGCTGCGCTCGACGGGAAGTGCGTCGAAGTCCTCCTTCGCCAGCACGACGGTGCGTTCCCCATCGTCGTAGGCCTTGTCGATGTGGGCATAGTCGACAACCTCGCCACAGATCTCACAGCGCCGCTGATATCGGATGCGCCCGCCGTCGGCGTCGTGCACCTGGTGCAGCGAGATGTCGTGGTCCTCCGTCGCGCTGTAGACCTTGACGGGCACATTCACGAGGCCGAACGCGATGGCACCCTTCCAAATGGCTCTCATGGCTCACATTGTGCGCTCCTTTCACAAGCATTCACAGGCTTCCCACGGAATCGGGGGCACTATGGGCGCATGGCCACGCGTGACCGGGGAGCAGAGCAGGTCGTCGACATCGACGGCAAACGACTCAAGCTGACGAGCCTCGACAAGGTGCTGTATCCCGAGACGGGCACCACCAAAGCTGACGTGCTCGACTACTACTCGCGCATCGCGGAGGTCATGATCCCGCACGTCGCGCACCGACCCGTGACCCGCAAACGCTGGGTGCACGGCGTCGGCACTGCAGATGCGCCTGGCCAGGTCTTCTTCCAGAAGAACCTCGACAACTCCGCCCCGAAGTGGGTCGCCCGCCGTGACATCCAGCACAGCGACCACGTCAACACCTATCCGCTCGTCAACGACCGCGCGACGCTCGCCTGGCTCGGGCAGATCGCCGCGCTCGAGATCCACGTGCCGCAGTGGCAGTTCGGCCGCACGGGCGTGCGCAAGAATCCCGACCGGCTCGTGCTCGACCTCGACCCCGGCGAGGGCGCCGGCCTCGAGGAGTGCGCGGAGGTCGCGAAACTCGCCCGCGCCATCCTGAAGGACATGGGGCTCGATCCCCTGCCGGTGACGAGTGGCAGCAAGGGCATCCATCTCTACGCGGCCCTCGACGGGAAACAGGACTCCGACGCGGTCTCGGCTGTGGCACACGAGCTCGCGAGGGCGCTCGAGGCGGATCATCCGGATCTCGTCGTGAGCGACATGAAGAAGACCCTGCGCAGGGGCAAGGTGCTCGTCGACTGGAGCCAGAACAACGGCTCCAAGACGACCATCGCCCCGTACTCGCTGCGGGGCAGGCTGCGACCCATGGTCGCCGCGCCGCGCACGTGGCGAGAGCTCGCGCAACCGGGCCTGCGCCACCTCGACTACAAGGAGGTGCTCGATCGCGTGCGCCGTCGCGGCGACCCGCTCGCCTCGCTCACAGAAGGTCACCTCGCCTCGCTCGAGCCGACGCGCGAGCGCCTCGACAGCTTCGACGCGACACCAGAAACTGGCGAGCGGCTCGCGAAGTACCGCAGCATGCGCGACCCCGACAAGACGAGCGAGCCCATGGGTGGATCCGCCTCCCCCTCGGCGGATCGCCCCTCCTTCGTCATCCAGGAGCACCACGCGCGGCGCCTGCACTACGACTTCCGACTCGAGCATGAGGGCGTGCTCGTGAGTTGGGCGGTCCCCAAGGGTGTGCCCACCGACCCCGGCACGAACCATCTCGCCGTACAGACGGAAGACCATCCGCTCGAGTACGGAGCCTTCGAGGGCTCCATTCCCGAGGGCGAGTACGGCGCGGGCGAGGTGACGATCTGGGACAGCGGCTGGTACGAACTCGAGAAGTGGCGCGATGGCAAGGAGGTCATCGCGACGCTCCACGGTGAGAAGCACGGCACGCACCGCTATGCCCTCATCCACACGGGCGGCAGGGACGGCCGGGTCGAAAACAACTGGCTCATCCATCTCATGGCACCAAAGGGGTCGCCGTCGACACGGTCGAAGAAGGCCGACGCGGCGGATGCGCGCGCCAAGACATCACGCGAGTCACCCCCAGCGCCTCCCTCCCCCATGCTCGCCTCCGCGGGCGACGACGGCGACAGGGTGCTCCTGCAGCAGGAACGCGACGACTGGGCGTTCGAGATGAAGTGGGACGGCATCCGGGCGATCGCCGTCGTCGACGACTCGGGGGTGCGCCTGACGAGTCGCAACGGCCGCGACCTCACGCGCAGCTACCCGGAGCTGGAGGAGCTCGCCGAGGCATCCGAAGCGTTTGCAATCCTCGACGGCGAGATCGTCGCGATCAACCGTGCGGGGAGACCCGACTTCGGGCGCCTGCAGGACCGGATGAACCTCACGAAGGCGAGTGACGTCGAGAAGGCCATGGAGCGCACCCCCGTGCACTTCATGGCCTTCGACGTGCTGTGGAGCGCAGGACGTTCACTGCTGAAGGAGCCCTACGACGAACGACGGAGGGTGCTCGCCGACACCGTCAACGAGACGGAGCGCGTCAAAGTTCCGCCGGCGTTCGACGGTGACCTCGACAGTGCGCTCGAGGCGAGCACGACGCTCGGACTGGAAGGGGTGCTGGCCAAGCGCCGGGCATCAACCTACACCCCGGGCCGCCGCTCCAAGAGTTGGGTGAAGCTCAAGCACAATCGCACGCAGGAGGTCGTCATCGCGGGCTGGCGCCCGGGCTCTGGCTCCCGAAGCGGCCGCATCGGCTCCCTACTGCTGGGCCTACCGGATGCCGAGGGCACCCTGCGCTACATCGGCCGCGTCGGCACGGGCTTCAGCGAGAAGCAGCTCGACGAACTCCAGAAGACGCTGCGGCGGCGCGAACGCAAGACGAATCCACTGAGCGATGTGCCTACCGCCGACGCGCGCGACGCCGTCTGGGTGACGCCCGCCCTCGTCGGGGAGGTGGAGTTCACCGAGTGGACGCGCACCGGCCGCCTCCGGCATCCCGCGTGGCGGGGCCTCAGGGAGGACAAGACCGTCGAGGATGTACGGCTCGAATCCTGAGTGCTCAGGCGATGCGGCGGCGCGCGCTCTCGTAGGTCGCGAACTCGCCCACGATGGCACCGTTCCGGTCGGTCACCCGATAGCCGGCACCCCACAGCTCCTCGATGAGCCCCATGAAGTCCTTGCCGCGCTTCGCGACCCAGACCCCCTGGCCCATCTCCTTCCAGACGACGCCCTGTGCCTCGGTGGCCCGATCTCCATCCACCGTCCGGAACGTGCTCTTCTCCGCCAACGACGTCATGCCACTCACCATCACCCTCAGTGCATGCCGAGCTCATCGGCCCCGAAGGGCCGGTGAGAAGATCCCGGCGGTCGCGACCCGATTCGCGACGTTGCCGTCAACGTACCCCCGACTGGGGGGCGCGACAACAGGGAATCCGCTGGGAGCCGCGAAGTTCACGCGAGCGTAACCTCCCCGGCATGAGCGAGAACACCACGAACCCAGGCCAGACGTCATCGCAGAACGGCTCGAATGAGGATCCCCGCTCCGCCCACCGCGAGGACGGGTTCCCGGAACAGCACCTCTCCCAGCCGGGCACGAATGACGAGACCATGCCCACTCCCGACCACGGCGAGGACAGCTATGTCGGCACGGGACGCCTCGAGGGGCGCAAGGCACTCATCACGGGTGGCGACTCAGGCATCGGTCGCGCGGTCGCGATCGCCTTCGCCCGCGAGGGGGCGGATGTCGCGATCACCTACCTGGAGGAGGAGACGGAAGACGCCGAGTCGACGGCGGAGTTGATCCGTTCGGCGGGGCATCGCGCGCTGCTCCTCCCCGGCGACCTGCGCGATGAGCAGCACAGCACCTCGGTCGTCGAGCGAACGATCGGCGAGTTCGGCGGGCTCGACACACTCGTGCTCAACGCGGGCTACCAGAAGAACCGTGAATCGCTTGCAGAGCTGCCCACCGAGGAGTTCCGCCGCGTATTCGAGACCAACCTCTACTCGATGCTCTGGATCGCACGCACCGCGATGCCCTCGCTCAGCGCTGGTTCGACCATCACCGTGACCTCGTCCATCCAGGCGTTCAACCCTTCGCCCGAACTGATCGACTATGCGATGACGAAGGCGGCACAGGTGGCCTTCGTCAAGGCCCTCGCCCAGGAGGTGGGAGAGAAGGGCATCCGTGTCAACGCAGTTGCGCCGGGCCCGATCTGGACGCCCCTGATCCCGGCCACGGGATGGCCGAGCAAGCTTCCCGAGTTCGGGCAGGACACTCCCCTGGGTCGGGCCGGCCAGCCTGCCGAACTGGCACCCGCCTATGTGTACCTCGCATCGGAGGACGCGAGCTACGTGTCGGGCGCAGTGCTGCCGGTGACGGGCGGCAAGGGGCTCTGAGCGCAGCGGGTAGCGTGGGAGGGTGAGTCCCTCCCCCGCTGCCCCTGACATCCGTGCCTCGATCGAGTCGGCGGCACACGCGGCCGGACACACACTCGACGAGCACCAGCTCCACGCGGTGCAGGTGCTCGCCGACTTCGGCGCCGCGCTCGACGAGACGACGGATGCCCCGGGGCGAGGCCTCTACCTGTGGGGCACGGTCGGACGCGGCAAGACCTGGCTCGCCGACGCCTTCGTCGCGGCGCTGCCCGCGGCGGGCATCCGGCGGCTTCACTTCCACTCCTTCTACCGGGAGCTGCATGCCGACCTCTACCGGGATGGCCGCCCTCGGCCGGGAGCGATAGACAGCGCAATCGACACGCTGCTCGACGACGTCACGCTGCTGTACTTCGATGAGTTCCACCTCCACGACGCCGGCGACGCGACGCTCGCCCTCAGGGTGCTCCGGCGCATCGCCGAGCGCGGCATCCCGCTGCTCGCCACCTCGAACTATCCGCCGAGCGGGCTGCTGCCCGACCCGCTCTTCCACCACCTCTTCGAGCCGGGCATCCGCCTCATCGAGTCGAGCATGCAGGTCGTCACACTCGACGGCACGACCGACTACCGCCGTCGCGAACGGCCGGAGGAGCGCCGACAGGGTTTCGCTCGGGGCAGCTGGGAGCCCCACGGGCTGCGGGCAGAGCCGACGGCCGGAGAGGCCCACGAACTCCGCAGCAGCGGCAAGGGCGTGACAGCACGACGAGCGGATGATTCGGAGCTCTGGATCACCTTCGCGGAGCTGTGTGAGCGCCCTACCTCCCCCGGCGACTACCTGGAGTGGGCCGAGCGTTGGTCGACGTGGGTCGTGGAGGGCGTTCCCCGGCTCACGACCTGCTCGCCCCAGGCGCGCCAGCGCTTCCTCAACCTCGTCGACGTGCTCAACGACCGCGGCGTCGCCGCGAGCTTCTTGAGCGAGCTGTCGCCGGAGGAGGTGCTCGAGGGCACCCCCGTGCCGACCGAACGTGGTGCCGTCGCCGACCGTGAAGAACTCGGCCTCGGCGTCGACGGCCTGCCCATCGACGTCGCGCGGACCGCCAGCAGGCTCGCGTTGCTGCGCCGCCCCGTGGCATCCGCTGCCCGCATGCGTGACTAGGCTGTCGGAGTGAACGAGCACTCCTCCCCTTCGAATCCCCCGCGCCCCTGGCTCGCGAACTACGCACCGGGAGTGCCGCACGAACTCGAACTCCCGAAGGGCAGCCTGCTCGACATCGTCGAGAACTCCGTGCGCGAGTTCCCGGAGGCACCCGCCCTCGAGTTCTTCGGCTCGACGACGAGCTACGCCCAGCTTGGCGAGCAAATCGACCGGGCCGCTGAAGGGCTTCGTGCCCTCGGCGTGACGGCGGGCGATCCGGTCGCCCTCGTGCTCCCGAACTGCCCGCAGCACATCGCCGCGTTCTATGCCGTGCTGCGACTTGGCGCGATCGTCGTCGAGCACAATCCGCTCTACACCGCGCGGGAGCTGCGCCACCAGTTTGAGGACCACCGCGCCAAGGTCGTGATCGCCTGGGACAAGGTCGTCGAGCACATCCAGGCCTTCCCCGCCGATGTCACGGTGGATACCATCGTCTCGGTCGACGTGACGCGCGCCATGCCGGCACTCACCCGGGCGGCGCTCCGCCTGCCGGTGCCGCGCCTGCGCGAGACCCGCGCCTCGCTCATGACTGCCGTCTCAGGCACGACGCCATGGCACGAGCTGTTGACCTCGGACCGCATCAGTGGCGGCGTGCCGAAGCCGACGATCGACGACGTCGCGGTCATCCAGTACACGAGCGGCACGACGGGGCACCCCAAGGGCGCCACGCTCACGCACCTCAACCTCGCGGCCAATGCCGCGCAGGCGCGCGCCTGGGTGCCCTCCGTGCCGCGCGGCGAGGGCTGCGTGTTCTACGCGGTGCTGCCCATGTTCCACGCCTACGGGCTCACGCTCTGCCTCACCTTCGCCATGAGCATGGGCGCACGCCTCGTGCTCTTCCCGAAGTTCGACCCCGACCTCGTGCTGAAGGTCATGCGCAAGCGCCCCGCCACCGTGCTCCCCGCCGTACCGCCCATCTACGAGCGACTCCTCACGGCCGCGAAGGAGCAGGGCGTCTCCCTCGAGGGCGTGCAGGTGAGCATCTCGGGCGCCATGCCCCTCTCGACCACCCTCGTCGAACCGTGGGAGAAGGCAACCGGCGGCTACCTGAACGAGGGCTACGGCCTCTCGGAGTGCTCCCCCGTGCTCATGGCGAACCCCGTCTCGGAAGCACGCCGCGCCGGCACGGTCGGCCTCCCCCTCCCCGACACAGAGGCGAAGGTCATCGACCCCGACGACCCCTCCGTCGAGCTTCCCCTCGGGGAGCCGGGTGAACTCGTCGTGCGCGGCCCGCAGGTCATGAGCGGCTACTGGAAGAAGCCGGAGGAGACGGCCGCCGTCTTCGTGCCCGACCCCGACGGCGGCGCGCCCTGGTTCCGCACGGGCGACATCGTGACGATCGACACGGGCGGCTTCGTCACGATCGTCGACCGCATCAAGGAGCTCATCATCACCGGCGGCTTCAATGTGTCGCCGAGCGAGGTCGAGGAAGCCGTCAAGACCCACCAGGACATCGTGGATGCGGCCGTCGTCGGCATCCCGAACGAACGCAACGGCGAGGAGGTCGTGGCCGCCGTCGTGCTGCGCCCCGGTGCCACCTTCGACGCCGAAGCCGTGCGCACGCACGTGCGCCCGCTGCTCACGCCCTACAAGGTGCCGAGGCGCGTGATCGAGGTCGAGGAACTGCCGAAATCCCTCATCGGCAAGACGCTGCGGCGAGTGGTGCGCGATAGCCTGCTCTGATGAGCGACGACGCCCGATACATTCTCGCGATCGACCAGGGCACGACGAGTTCCCGAGCCATCGTCTTCGACAGGTCCGGGGCCGTCGTGAGCGTCGGGCAGAAGGAGCACCGCCAGATACTGCCGCGCGCGGGATGGGTCGAGCACGACGCATCCGAGATCTGGAGCGGCGTGCGCGAGGTCATCGGCCAGGCGCTCTCCCGGGCCGATATCACCCGCCACTCGATCCATGCGGTCGGCATCACGAACCAGCGCGAGACGACGGTCGTCTGGGATGCCAAGACGGGTCGACCGATCACGAACGCGATCGTCTGGCAGGACACCCGCACGCAGGGCATTGTCGAGCGACTCGCGGCTGACGGGGGCCTCGACCGCTTCAGGGAGGCGACGGGCCTGCCGCTCAGCACCTACTTCTCGGCGGCGAAGATCGCCTGGATCCTGGAGAACGTCGCGGGCGCGCGCGAACGGGCCGAGCGCGGCGAGCTGCTCTTCGGCACGACCGACACGTGGGTGCTCTGGAACCTCACGGGCGGCGTACGCGGCGGAGTCCATGCGACGGATGTCACCAATGCGAGCCGCACGCTGCTGCTCGACCTCCGCACGCTCGAGTGGCGTCACGACATCCTCGACGCCTTCGGCATCCCCGCCTCGATGCTGCCCGAGGTGCGCAGCTCGAGCGAGGTGTACGGCACGGCGGGGCCGTCGAGCCTGCTGCGCGAGACGCCCATCGCGGGCATCCTCGGCGACCAGCAGGCGGCGACGTTCGGCCAGGCCGCCTTCGACGCGGGTGAGGCCAAGAACACCTACGGCACGGGCAACTTCCTGATCGTCGGAACGGGAACTGAACCCGTCATGAGCGGCAACGGCCTGCTTACGACGATCGCGTACAAGCTGGGCGACGGCGAGCCCCACTACGCCCTCGAGGGGTCCATCGCCGTGACGGGCTCCCTCGTGCAGTGGCTTCGTGACAACCTCGGCATCATCTCGAAGGCGCAGGAGGTCGAGTCGCTCGCGCTCAGCGTCGACGATAACGGCGGGGCGTACTTCGTGCCGGCCTTCTCCGGTCTCTTCGCTCCCCACTGGCGACCGGATGCCCGTGGCGCACTCGTGGGCCTGACCCGCTTCGTCAACAAGGGGCACATCGCCCGTGCCGCACTCGAGTCGATCGCGTTCCAGACCCGCGAGGTGCTCGACGCCGCGACGGCAGACACCGGCACGAGACTCGAGGAGTTGAAGGTGGATGGCGGGGCAACCGGCAACGACACGCTCCTGCAGTTCCAGGCCGACATCCTCGGCCTCCCCGTCGTGCGGCCGGAGGTGGGAGAGACGACGGCGCTCGGCGCAGCGTATGCCGCTGGCCTCGCGACAGGATTCTGGAGCGACCTCGACGAGCTCCGCGCGAACTGGCGCGAGGGCAAGCGCTGGGAGCCGACGATGGATGCGGCTGAGCGCGACAGGCTCAACCGCAGCTGGGACAAGGCCGTGCTGCGCACCCTCGACTGGGTGGACGAGGACGTGAAATGACAATGTGCGGCGCGCGACACGCCGCGCGGGGGCATGAGCCGACCATGAGAAGCCATTCATGAACGGCGGGTCTACACTGACCCCCATGGCCATCGGCACCGTCGCTCCTGCGCCCACGAAGTCGGCTCGTGACGCCTCCGCGCCGGCTGCCCCCGGGCTCTCCCGGTCCGCTCGTCTCGACCTCATCGCCACGGCGGCGCTGGCCTTCGGCGGCGTGGTCGCGACCATCGTGGTCGTCTTGGCGATCGCGCAGTCGTAGCCTCCTGCGCGGGTGCCGCATCCGCCATCCCTGGCCTGCGGAGAACGTGACGTTTCGCCCGTGTTTCCGCGGTTTCTCGCCCAGATGAGAACCGGCCGAGGGCCCCTAGAAAGCGGTGTCCACCCTCGCTAGCGTGGCCTTCTCAGCATCGATTCGATGACGGCCCGACCGCGGGAACCTCGCGGGTGGCTAGAGGGAGCGACGTGACGGTAGCGATCGGCAGGACCGAGGTCGGGCACGCCGACTTCGCGCCAGCGCTCCAGCACGCGACGACCGCGAGCTGGGAGAAGCGATTCGCCGGCCGCCTCGCCCTCGGCGACCTCTTCGTCGTCGTCATCGCCGTCTTCGGCGCGCAGCTCGCGTGGGTGCACATCCACAGCATGACGAGCGGTGACCCGGCCAGCATCAACGCCGCGCAGCCCTTCGCCGCCGTGTACTCCATTGGCGTCAGCGCCGCGTGGATCGTCATGCTCACGGTCGTGGGCAGCCGCGACAGTCGCGTGCTCGGGGTCGGTGCCGCCGAGTACCGCAGGGTGGCCCAGGCATCCTTCGCCACCTTCGGCGGCCTGGCGATCGTCGTCTACCTCTTCGACCTCCAGCTCGCCCGCGGCTACTTCCTGATCGCCCTGCCGATCGGGCTGCTCTCGCTCATCCTCGTGCGCTGGTCGTGGCGCACCTGGCTGCGCGCCAAGCGCCGCGAGGGCGACTACTCGAGCCGCGTGCTGCTCGTCGGCTCCCCCGAGTCCGTGCGCCACACCATGCGGGAACTCGCCCGCATGCCCGAGGCCGGGTACACCGTGCTGGGCGCGTGTGTTCCCGTGGATCGCCGTGAAGCCGACGCGGGCGTCCCGGTCGTCGGATGCTTCGAGACGGTGCTCGAGGCACTGCAGTCGTCGCTCGCCGACACCGTGATCGTGACGAGTTCCGACGAACTCTCGGCCGAGCGCATCCGTCAGCTCAGCTGGCAGCTCGAACCGGGGCGCCACCACCTCATCGTCGCCCCGAGCCTCACGGATATCGGCGGGCCGCGGATCCACACGCGCCCGGTGGCGGGACTCCCGCTGATTCACGTGGAGACCCCGCGCTATGACGGCGCGAAGCTCTATCTCAAGCGGGCGCTCGATGTCGTCGCGACCTCGCTCGGGCTCGCCGTCCTCGCGCCACTCATGCTGTTCGTGGCCGCCGCCATCCGGCTTGACTCCCCCGGACCCGTGCTCTTCAGGCAGCCCCGGGTGGGCCGCGACGGTCGGCAGTTCATGATGCTGAAGTTCCGCACCATGGTGCCCGACGCGGAGGCGGTGCTCGAACGGATGCGCCGCGAGGGCCGACTCACGGCCGACGACGGCAATGGCGTGCTCTTCAAGATGCGCGACGATCCCCGCATCACCCGCATCGGGGGCGTGCTGCGGCGTTTCAGCATCGATGAGCTGCCCCAGCTGTTCAACGTGCTCGTCGGCACCATGTCGCTCGTCGGCCCGCGACCGCCCCTCGCCCGCGAGGTCGCCGAGTATGACGGGCACGTGCACCGCCGCTTCCTCGTGAAGCCCGGCGTCACGGGGCTCTGGCAGGTGAGCGGACGCTCCAAGCTCTCCTGGGAGGAGAGCGTGCGCCTCGACCTCTACTACGTCGAGAACTGGACGCTCACGGGCGACCTCCTACTGCTGTGGCG
The DNA here is from genome assembly GCA_015234465.1 of Salinibacterium sp. Lineage (GTDB taxonomy): Bacteria > Actinomycetota > Actinomycetes > Actinomycetales > Microbacteriaceae > Homoserinimonas. The sequence goes on from JADGNA010000016.1 coordinate 65,197, forward strand.
CACGGCACGAGCCGTGCTCGCGCACGACGGCGCCTACTGAGAAACCGAGTCGACGGTCGGCCCGCGTCCGGCTCGCGTTGTCAGCGAGCTGCGGCGATCGCGTAGGCACTGCGCAGCCCTTCCTCGAGACGCTGGGTGCTGCAGCGACGGCGCACGGCGGCCGTACGCGCCTCCACGTGGCGCCGATACTCGAGGTCCCGCGCGAAGCGCCGCACGGCTCCCGCGAGCTCGGGGGCACTGCCGCCCGCGGTCGCGTAGCCGAGGGAGCGCATGCTCGGGATCGTGCGGCTGATCACGGGAACGCCGAGGGTCGCCGCCTCGATGGCTGACACGGGCCCGCCCTCCCATGACGCCGTGTGCAGGTAGAGGTTCGAGCGCGTGAGCAACTCCCGCACCTCCTCGGGCGGCCGCCATCCCGTGACGGCCGCGCCTGAGGCGCGCAGCATCTCGGGCACGCCCGCGGGCCCGTCGCCGATCCAGGTGAAGCGGATGCCGTCGTCCTGGCAGAGGTGCGCCACCTCCGCGAAGACCTCGGGGGCCTTCTGGGCACCCAGCCGGCCGACCATGGTCACGGTGAGCGCATCGTCGCTCTGAGACGGCGGCGCCTCGTCAGCGGGCGCGAGCGGCGAGGGGTTGGGAGCGACGACAACCGGGTTCCCCCTGCTGAGCGAGCGACTGAGCAGGGCTTCGTGGGGGCTCACGCTGAGGGTCGTCTGCGGCCGGCGGGCGAGCGCATACTCAAGCGCACCGAATCCCAAGCGCACGGCGGAAGGCACATCGGTGCGTTCGAAGGCGAAGCAGTGGGGCGAATAGACGATTCGGGTGCCGGGAGGGAGAAAGCCCCGAGCCACGCCCGCGAAGGAGGAGTGCAGGTGCACGACATCGGGCCGGATGCGTCGCACCGCCCTGTTGACGGCACGGTAGAAGCCCGGCAGGCCGCCCGAATAGGTCGTCGCCTGCACTCCCTCGGGCCACTCATGGGTCGATTGGCCCTCGCGCACCCGGGAGAACACTCGGTGCTCGAGGTCCGGCGTCACCCGCGCATAGTTGACGATCGCGCTCTGCAAGCCACCGCCGAGCGCTTCGGTCACATGGAGTACCCGCATGGTCGTCACGCCACCGCGACGGGTGCGGCCTGCCCCGCGGGGCGCACCACCCAGCGCTGGTTCTCGATGAGGTCGTCGAGCGTGAGTTCGTCGGCCTCGCGCACGAGCGCGAAACCGCGGGCGTCGACATAGTCGGCAAGGTCGTCCTGGTGCCCGTCGACGTGCTCGCCATGGGCGGCCCTGCGCGGCACGACGATGGGTCGCTTCCCCGCACGCAGCACGCTCAGGATCGACCCCGTGCCCGCGTGGGAGACCACGATGTCGGCCCGCTCGATCTCGCGCGCGAGCTCAGCCGCGGGCAGGCTCGGGACGGCGTCGATGTCGAGGCCCGAGACATCCGTCGGTCCCACCTGCCACAGCACCGACCAGGTCGGCGGGATGATGGCGTGCAGCCGCCGGATGAGACGCTCGAAACCGTAGTGGGCGTTGCCACCGACCGAGACCACGACCCGCGGCGTGTGCCCCTCGGGAGGCAGGGGCACCTCCTCGACGCTGAGGCCATCGAAGACCGAGAGCGCGAAACGCCAACGGTCATTCGTCGCGAAGGGGTATTGCACGTAACGCTGCACCCCGGGGATGCGGTCGATCACGCGGCCCGTCGCTGAAAGCTCCCGCACCCGCGTGCCGCTCTCGATGTAGGAGAAGGGGATGCGGTGGAGCTTCGCCGCGAGGAGGGCGGAGAGTGCCATCTGCGCCCCCGTGCTGTAGACATGCGTGATGCGTTCGCGGCGCATCCGTTTCGCGAGGGAGACGGCATCGCGCACGACGCCGAGGTAGGCCCGCGGTGGGCGGTTCGGGAGGCCGAACACGCGCTCGCCCCGCAGCAGCGAACGGCTCTGGGCCGTGACATCCGTCACCCACAGCACGTTCTCGGTGCCGGCGATGCGCGAGCGGAGGGAATGCAGCTGGGTGAGGTGCCCGCCGCTCGTCGCGACGAGCATGACTCGGTCGGACGGTGATGGAGCGTCGTGCATCGTGGACTCCTTGTGTCGTGGGGCGGAAAGCACACTGAGAAAGGCCTGGCGGGTGGCCTCGGCGATGTGCCGCCAGTCGAGCGCGGACAGGTCCGGATGCTCGGCGCGCGGTTCGCGACGAAGCCACTCGAGGGCAGCGCGAAGGGTCGTGGCATCGAAGTCGCCCGGGTAGGCGTGCACCCACTCGCGGCCCACCTCCCCCTCCAGCTCCCACATCGCGCCGAGCGCTGGAACGACGACGGGCCGTCCCGCCGTCAGTGCGAGGATCGCCGAGCCCGAGTTCTGGATGTGTCGATACGGGAGCACGAGGAGGTCGGCGGCACGCAGCCACAGGGCCAGCTGCTCGTCGTCCAGCGCCTCGAGTTCGAGCGTCGCGGCGCCCCCGGCCTGCGCATGCGCGGCGGCGAGCATCCGCAACTCCTCTTCGAGTGCCGGTTCCGAGGGCTTGCCCGCGACGACGACGCGGAGGCCCTCGGCTGCCGCGGCCCCCTCGGCCCGCAGCGCGGTCGCCGCACGCAACAGGGCGCCCGCGTTCTTGTAGGGGCGCACCTGGCCCGCGAAGAGCACGATCGTCTCCGTCTTCGCGAGGCCGAGTGCATCGCGGGCCTCCTCGCGCGAGATGTCGAGGGGATATTCATCGCCGTAGTGCCCGTGAGGGGTCACGGCAGCGGGCCGTCGCGCCAGGCCGGGCCACTCCTGCCATGCGGCCACGAGACCGTCGTGCGAGAGTGCCAGCACGCCGTCGACCGTGCGCTCGAGCATCCGCCGGTACAGGCGGCGCACGACCGCTATCGACCTCTCCTCGTGGGGGCGCGGATTGTGGACCGTCCAGACCACCCGCGTTCCCGCGACGCGGCGTGCTCGCGCGAGCGCCAGATGGAACGCCATGAGCCGTGACAGGTGGCGGAGCGCCCGATGACCCGAGAGGAAGGTGAGCTCCGGCCAGTGCAGGTGCACGATGTGGGGCGGCCTGCGCAGGAGCTGCCAGAGGGAGAACTCCTCAACCTCGACCCTCGGCCCACCGGGGAGCGACTCGAGGGCCGACGCAAGCAGGTGGTTGTAGGGGTTCGCCCTCCGCGTCGACCGGGCGGGGGCGGATGCGACGCGCATAGTCCCGCTCACGATCGGCCGTCCCCTCTCGCCCCGGCGCGCACGCCGAGGGCGAGGTCGAGGATCTGCTCGTGGCGCGACCGCCAGGAGTTCTCGCTCACGAAGCGAAGGCGGTCGTCCTCTCGCGCAAGGCCGAGGGCGAGCGCCTCATCGAGCCGCTCGGCGAAGCTCGCGACATCCTGCGTCAGCAGCACCCGATCGCTGATCCCCCGCACCGGTTCGAGGTCGATCGACAGCACCGGGGCGCCGCCCGCGAGGTACTCATAGATCTTGAGCGGGCTCATCGCCTCGGTGAGTCGCGTGCGGTTGTGCGCGACAAGGCACACGTCGCTGTTGCGGATCGCGGCGACGAGGGGCGCACGCCCCACGGGGGGCCGCACGTGGATGTTCGGCACCGACGCGATCGACGCGACGGCCGCCTCCTCGCCGACCACCCCGAGCAGCACGATCTGCAGTTCCGGGCGCGCGTCGGCCAGCGCGCGGAGTCCCACCGTGTCGAGTCGGCTGTCGAGCGTGCCCACATAGAGCGCCCGCGGCCGGGGAATCGTCGCGAGCCAGTCGGGCTCGGCCGGCGTCTCCCCCGCCCACTCCGCCGGTTCGACGCCGTTGGGCACCACCCGGGCGGGCCCGAGCGGCTCGATGCGGTCGATGATCTGCTGCGACACGGCGGCGACACTCGCGCCGCGCGTCGCGATCTGCCGGTAGGCCTCTCGGATGCCTGGCCACCATGGTTGCCTGGCCGGCAGCTCCGTCCAGTCGTCCCGTGCGTAGTAGGTGACGGATGCCGCCCAGTCGAGTGGCGAGAATCCCGCGACGAGCGGGCTCGCGGTGATGACGTGCGGTGTGCGCAGCCCGAGTCGCGCCGCAGCACGCCGGAGGGAGGCGTCGTAGTCCTGTCCCGCCGCGCGCAGGCCGCCGACGTCGACCGGGTCGCTCGACCTGAGCCGAAGTGGCGTGTGGAGGCCGACGCGCTCCCGCGCGGGGAATGGCGCGTCGCCGCGCCCGAGGAGCTCCTTGGCTCCCCGTTTGAGAAGGCTGCGGTGCGGGTTGGCGACGAGCAGCCCGCCCACGCGGGGGTGGTCGAGCAGGGTGGCCAAGAGCCGGTCGGGGGGCCGATTCATCCCCCGCGTGACGGCATCGTCGTAGGTCTCGAAGGTGAAGGTGAAGACGAAGTCGCTCATGCGGCGATCCCCTCCGCGGCGGGCGCCTCGGTCCTCGGCTCCCCGAAGAGCGCATGCTTCGCCCGTGGGTATCCCGGGGTCCACGAGTCGCGCAGCTGCCACGCGCGCGTCCACATCGCATCCGGTCGCCGAGTGACCCGCTCGAGCACCGCCCGCAGGCGCACGCCGGTGCGCAGCAGCCCGACCGCGATCGCTGACCTCGGCCAGCGCCACATCGTGCGGAACAGCGTCGCCTTGCCAGCGAGCACCATCGCCATCTTGCGGCCGCGGTCGCCCGTCGATGCGCCGACCGAGTGGATGATGCTCACCTCAGGCACGATGACGGGACGATGCCCGTGCTTCGCGGCGCGGAGCGAGAACTCCGCGTCCTCCCCGTAGAGGAAGAAGCGTTCGTCGAGTCCACCGAGCTGCTCGAAGTCGCGGCGACGCATGAGCAGGAGGCATCCGGTCACGATGGGCACCTCGCGAACCGTGTCGCGTTGCCACGATCCGAGCGACTCCGGGTCGAAGAGGCGCGATCGCGGAAAGACCGTCGACAGGCCCGTCGCGAAGCACAGCAGCGACCAGAGCGTCGGCGCACCCCAGCAGGAACTCGGGTCGAGCACTCCCGCGTCGCTGAGGGTCCGGCCGCCGTAGAGCCCGTGTTCCGGGTGCTCAAGCGCGAACTCGCGGAGCGTCGCGAGCGAGCGCTCCCCCACGAGCGTGTCGGGATTGAGCAGCACGAGGTGTTCCTCGGCGGCATGAGCTGCGCCGAGGTTGACGGCGCGCGCGAAGCCCAGGTTCTCCCCCGCACGCACGAGGGTCGCCTGGGGAAACCGGGCCGCCACCGCATCGGCGCTGCCGTCGCGGGACGCATTGTCGACCACGATCATCCGCACGGGCGTGTCATGGCGTGCTCGCACGATGGAGTCGAGGCACGCGAGCGTGCGTTCGCGGGTGTTGTAGCTCACGACGATGACAGCCAGGCCGCCGGCTGCAGCGTGCGCAATCACGAGCGTCCCGCCATCGGAGTGACGACGGCGACCGCATCGTCAGCACCGGATGCCGCGGGCTCGGCGCCCTCGCCGCCCCTGTGTCCGATCACCCTGGCAGGCACTCCCGCGGCGATGCTGCCGGGCGGCAGGTCCCGCGTCACGACCGCGCCGGCACCCACGATACATCCCGAGCCGATCGTGACGCCCGCCGTCACGACGACATTGGCGCCGAGCCACACGTCGTCGCCCAACAGGATGTCGCGCTCGACCTTCGCCTGGTCCATGATCGGCACCCCCGGCGCCGTTGAGTAGTTCGAGGCGGTGAGCATGACGCCCGGCGCGAGCAGGCACTTGGTGCCGAGGCGCACCTGCCCCGTCGAGTCTCCGGCCCAGATCAGGCTGCGTTCGCCGATGTGCGTGCCGTCACCAAGCCAGATCCGCTCCGCATTGCGGAATGACACGTTAGGCGCGAAGGTGACCCCTTCGCCCCTTCCCAGGCGGCCCAGCTGTCGCGCGTGGCTGTAGGAGTAGAAGTGCGCGATCCGCAGACCATGCAGGTAGGTGCGCACGCTCGTGATGGAGCGCACCGCGCTCATGATGGCGCTCATTCGCGGTCCTTTCAGGGTCGTGTCTGACCCCCACAGGGCACCACCCGAAGATGAGCCGAGACGGCTCTTCACATGAGGCTTTTCTCACGCCGATTTCGTTGATTTCGAGGCGAGCGGCTGCCTAGGGTGAACTCCACTCCTGCGGCAGGGTCGCCGTCATCCCATCCCCATCCATGCCGGGTCTCGGGCGTCACCGCCCAGTCGTCACGGCACCGAGGCGAACGATCATCGCGTCGCCGCAGACCATCACCAGGGAGAACAACCATGGACGTAGGCCTCTTCTTTGCGGCGCTGTTCCGGCACAAGATCCTCCTCGCGCTCGGCATCCTGGTCTCGCTCGGCGCCGCCCTGTTCTCGGGCTTCACCCTCGAGAAGGGCACCTTCGACCTTCGCGCAGATCAGGAGTATTCGGCCTCGACGACCGTCATGCTGCAGACGCCGCGCCAGTCGATCTTCTCGAGCGAGATCCCGCCCCGCCCGCTCATCGAGGGGCAGACGCCGGGCGACAGTCGCAGCCTCGCCGACACGGCCGTGATCTACGCCTACCTCATCAGCAGCGACGGCATCCGTGACCTCGTCGAGCAGCAGCTTGGGCCGCTCAGCAGCGACGAGACCATCAGCGGCGTGCAGCGCACGACACAGCCTGACGGCAGCGAGCGCTTCCCTGGTGACTACAAGCTCCCCATCGTCGATGTGCTCGGCACCTCCAGCTCGCCAGCCCGCGCCGAGGCCATCTCGACGGCGGGTGCAGAGCTCTTCAAGCAGTACGCGACAGCCCAGCAGGATGCCCAGGCGATTCCTCCGAGCGATCGCGTCATCTTCGAGACCCTCCGCACTGAGGAGGCCGAGGTGCTCGAGGGGAGCAGCCCCTACCTGCCCATGGTCGCGGTCGGCGTCGGTGTCTTCCTCGCCTTCGTCGTGTTCATCCTCATCGTCGACAACGCCGGACGGAACCGCCGGGAGGCCCGCGCTCGCAAGAAGCGGGAGGCCGAAGACCTGAGGGCGCTCGACGCCGAGCGGGATGCGAGGGCAGATCGGGCCGGAGCGGCGGCAACCCCGCAGCATCCGCTCATCGAGGACCGAGCCGATGACCGTGCACTCACGCACTGACTCGCCGCTCGACACGGCGGGGGCACGCCCGCGCCGCTCGGGCTTCGTGCTCGGATGGTCGGGGCTCCTGCTCCTCCTCGTGACGATCATCATGATCGTGCCCGCACGGCGGTACTCGCTGCCGATCCCCTCGTCCTTCGCCCTCGAGCCCTACCGCATCATGATCGCGCTCATCGTGGCGGCGATCGTCGTCGCGCTCCTGAGCGACAGGGGCTTCCGCTGGCAGCGACTCACGTTCGGCGGACTCATCGGCGTCTACCTGCTCACGCAGGTGGTGTCGATCGGCGTCAACGTGCCGGGCCTCGTCGAGGAGGGCCTGGCAGAGAACGCCGTGTCGAGCCTCGGAAGCGTCGTGCTCATCTCCGCGGTCTTCTTCGTCGTGCGGATGCTCGCGACCACCGAGTCGGCCGTCGACAGGGTCATCGCCTTCGCGACCGTGCTCGGCGCCATCACGGGCGTGCTCGTCGCGCTCGAACGCGTCACGCGCATCAACGTCTTCATCCTCTTCGCGAACGCCCTGCCCTTCCTCCAACGCACGACCCTCGAGGAGAACGAGTTCGTCAAGGAGGGCACGGTGCGCGCCTTCGGCCCGTCCCAGCATCCCATCGCCCTCGCGGTGTTCCTCTGCCTGCTCATCCCGCTCGCCATCTACCAGTCGCGCCATGCACGCTGGCCCGTGGCCCTCGGCAACCGGCAGCTCTTCTGGCTCGGCTGCACCTTCTGCCTCGGTGTCGGCATGATCGCGGCGGTATCCCGCACCGGGATGGTCATGCTCGCCGTCATGACCATCGTCTTCGTGCTCATGCGCCCGAGCGCCATCAGCCGCCTGCTCGTCTTCGGCATCCCCGCAGCCCTTCTCGCCTACCTGGCCTCCCCGCGCAACGTTGGCGACATGATCCGCAACCTCACGAGCCCCACGGCGCTCATCGAATCGCAACTGACGGCACCGGGGATGACGGGCTCCGGGCGGCTCGCCGATCTCGCGCCGAGCCTCGAGCAGGCGTCGATTAACCCGCTCTTCGGCACTGGGCTCGGCAGCCGCATCACGACCGGACGCCTCGCGAACGCATTCATCCTCGACAACCAGGTGCTCAGCACGCTCCTTGAGTCGGGCATCCTCGGGGTCATCGGCGTGCTCGCGCTGATCCTCCTGCCCGCGATGCACCTCATCGGGCTCGCGCGGCGCACCGGCGCGGCGGAACGCGGGCTGAGCGAGCGCCAGCGCGACCTTGCCCTCGCGGTCGGTATCGCCATCCTCGGCTATTTCGTCTCGCTCTTCTTCTTCGACGCCTTCATGTTCATCCAGACCTTCCTGATGTTCTTCGTGCTGCTCGGCCTCGGCTCGTGGGTGGCCTCACAGCGCCTGCCCCGCGAGCGACCCGCAGAACTCCCTCGAGAGGCTGTGGCGTCGTGAGCCTGAGCGTGATCGTGCCAGCGCACGACGAAGAGGCGGTCATCGGCACCTCGCTGCGCAGGATGCTCGAGGGGGCCCCAGGCGACCTCGAGGTCATCGTCGCGGCGAACGGATGCTCAGACAGCACCGCCGATCGGTGCCGGGCCGTCGCGCCCGAGGTGCGGGTGATCGAGCTCGCTTCGGCGTCGAAGGTCGCAGCGCTCAATGCGGCGGATGCCGCGGCCAGCCGCTTCCCGCGCGCCTACGTCGATGCCGACGTCGAGGTCAGCGGCGAAGCCCTCGCGGCCCTCGCCGAGTTGCTTGCACAGCCGGGCGGGCCGCTCGTTGCGAGCCCACGCATGGTGCTCGACCTCGAGGGCGCGAGCAGCCTCGTGAGGGCCTACTACCGCATCTGGGAACGCACCTCCTTCCGCACCGAGGGGCACGTCGGTTCGGGGCTCTACGCGCTGTCCCGGGAGGGGCGCGCCCGCTTCGGCGTCTTCCCCTCCGTCGTCGCCGACGACCGCTACGTGCAGCAGCTATTCCGCCTCAACGAGCGGGCGACCCTCCACGACCACTGCTTCGTCGTGCGACCGCCGCGCACCCTGCGGGCCCTCATCACGCGCGGCGGCCGCATCGCAGCCGGCAACAGGGAGCTCGCCCGACTCGGCCTCGCACGACGGCCCGAGGGTGCGGATGCCTCGCCCGAGCGATCCGGAGTGCGCAGCGTGCTCCCCCAGTTGCCGACGCGACCCCGGCTCTGGTGGCCCTTCCTCGTCTACTGCGCGACGCAGGCCGCGACCCGCTTCGCGGCCGAGCGCAAGCTGCGGGCGGGCACGACGCATCACTGGGACCGCGACGAGACGAGCCGCGTGTGACAGACACCCTCGCGCGCGACACCTCCCGCGGCACCATGGTCACGATCGCGGGCCAGTGGTCGCGCACGCTCATCCAGCTGCTCTCGACGGTCGTGCTCGCGCGGCTCCTCGCGCCAGGCGACTTCGGGCTCGTCACGATGGTGACGGCGATCGTTGGGGTCGCCGAACTCCTGCGCGAGTTCGGGCTCGGCAGCGCGATCGTGCAGGCCTCCCGCATCGATGAGCGGCAGTGGTCATCGCTCCACTGGCTCTCGGTGCTGCTGGGCGTCGTCTTCGCGGGGCTCGCCGCGGCATCCGCCCCGCTCGTCGCGGCCGTCTACCAGGACGAACGGCTCGTGCTCCTGACCCTCGCGCTCGCGCCGACCGTGCTCATCAACAGCCTCTCCACTCCCCTTCAGGCGCGCCTGCAGCGCGACCTCCGGTTCCAGTCACTCGCGACGATCGAGGTGCTCGCGATGGCTGCCGGTGTCGCGGCGTCCATCGTCGCCGCCTTCCTCGGTGCCGGCGTCTGGTCACTCATCGCGCTCAACGTCGTGACCTTCACCTGGCGGTTCGTGTCGCTCGCGATCATCGTGCGCCCCCACTTCGGCGCGCCGCGCATCGACCGCTCCGTGCATCCGCTCGTCTCGATCGGCGGAAGCGTCCTCGGCGTGCAGCTGCTCAACTACGCGGCCAGGAACCTCGACAACGTCATCATCGGGCGGGTGCTCGGCGCGAGCGCCCTCGGCATGTACTCGCGGGCCTACGCGCTGCTCATGCTGCCGATCAACCAGCTGAACGGACCACTCGCGCGGGTCGCCCTCCCGGTGTTGAGCAGGCTTCGCGACGAGCCGGAACGCTACCGCCGCTACATCCGCGCCTCGCTCCTCGTGCTCGCCTACGTCTCACTGCCGAGCTTCGCCATCGCGGCGGCACTCTCCGTGCCCCTCGTCGGCCTGCTCCTCGGCCCGCAGTGGGCGGAGGCCGCTCCCATCTTCAGCCTGCTGGCCATTGCGGGCGTCGCCCAGACCCTCGGGAATGTCTCGGGTTGGATCTATATCTCCCTCGGCCGGGCCCACGTGCAGCTCGTCTACTTTCTCGTGACGAAGCCGATCGTGATCGCCTCCTTCATCGTCGGCGTGCTCCTCGGCGGGCTTCACGGACTCGCGCTCCTCTACGGCCTCGTCTCGCTCGCGCTGCTTGTTCCCGGCTTCCTCGTCGCGATTCGCGGCACCGCAGTGACGGTGACGGATGTCGCGGCTCCCGTCATCCGCCCCCTCCTCGTGTCGCCGCTCTGCTTCGGCATGGCGCACCTTGGTGCCTCCCTCGTCGAGCTGCACGACCTCCTCGAGCTCGCGATCGGCGGGCTCTTCGGGGCGCTGCCGCTCGCTGCCGCCCTGCTGGTCCCGGCCTACAGGGCCGACCTCCGCCAACTGCTCGACTTCATCGCGCGGGCCCGCTCCCGCCGCGACCTCACGGAAAGGAGCACAGCATGACCACCACCACATCCCGGCGCCGCAGCAGCGCGGCTGCCACGCTTGCGGGAGTCGCGGCAGTCGCTGCCCTCCTGCTCAGCGGCTGCACGAGCGATGGCCCCGACGGCGGCACCCCCGCGACCGACCCTGGCGCGCTCGCGGTATCCCCGGATGGTTCGGGGACCCAATGCTCGGCCGCCGCGCCCTGCACGCTCGAGGACGCACTCGGCAAGGCGATCGCCGGCACCGTCATCCAGTTGGGCGATGGCGAGTACGGCGAGATCGAGATCGGCGAGGTCGGCACACTCGCCTCGGTCGCGGAGAACGTCGTCGTGGAGCCTGCGCCCGGATCGGCGCCCACGATCTCGGCGATCAAGACCGATGCGCCGAACATCACGTGGCGCGACCTGCCGGTCGCCGGCGTCGTCTACCTCGATGAGGGAGCGAATGGCACGACCCTCGACTCCGTGCACGTGACCGGCTCCGGCCTCTTCGTGCACGCGGATGACGTGGTCATCAGCTCCTCGACCTTCGAGGGCGGCAGCTCGATCGACGGCATCCAGTTCTCGGGCGCGACCAATGTGCTCGTCGAGAACAGCACCATCCGCGACTACGACCAGACGGCAGACAATGACGTGCACGCCGACTGCGTGCAGATCTTCGACAGCTCGGCGCTCGTGCTCCGCGGCAATTACATCGGCAACTGCCACAACGCCAGCATCATCTTCTCCCCCGGCAACGGCGACGGCATCTCGGATGTGATCATCGAGTCGAACCATGTGCAGGGCTGTGTCGAGAAGAACGAGCTGTGCGGCAACGGCACACTCCTCGACCTGCGGGAGACGACGGCATCCGACGTCATCGTGCGGAACAACACCATGATCGACGGCTCGGTGCTCGTCGAAGAATTGCCGGGCCTCGTGTTCGACCGCAACGTGATCGACTACGTCTCCAACTGCGACATGCCCATGAGCAACACGATCGTCGCCAGGTGGAACACGGGACTCTGCGAGGAGCCCGCCGCGATCGGCCGCGACGGCAACCGCGTAAAGGAGGTCGAGGTCGTCGACCGCGCGGCAGGCGACCTCAGGCTCGCCGAACCCGCCCAGGCCGAGGTGGAGGGTGCCGGCGATGTGACTCCCGCCGAGAAGTCCTTCGACGGCGACAGCCTCGCCGAGACCCAGGCGGGAGCGGGATGACCGGGCTGGCAGCGCGGCCGCTCCTCGGTGAGCGGCACGGACAGGTAGTGCTCGGCGACGCGAACGGCGTCGCGGTCGTCCACTGGGATCCCCTGCGACGCACGTCCAGGTGGGGCCGGCCCACGCGCCGGTCGAGGCCGCTGCGCAACTTCGGCGACCTGCTCGGCCCGCTCATCGTCTCGCGCCTCGCGCAGGGCCTGCCACGGGCATCCGGCGACCGTCGTCTCCTGGCGGTCGGTTCGATCCTGCACTTCGCGGGGCCAGGCGATGTCGTGTGGGGCACGGGACTCAACCCCAAGGGGCCAACGGATGCCACGACCATGGGCGCCCTCGACGTGCGCGCGGTTCGCGGCCCACGCACGGCCGAGTCGCTCAGGGCGCTCGGTGCCGAGGTGCCAGCGGTCTACGGCGACCCGGCGCTCCTGCTCCCACGCGTGTTTCCCGAGCTGGCACGCCGCCCGTCGTCCCCGCGGCACGAGCTGACGGTCGTGCCGAACCTGAACGACCTGGCGCCCCGCGCAACGTTCCCCGCGGGATGGCGCCGCGACATCGTCAATCCGCGGTCGCCCATGCGCGGCATCCTGCGGCGCATTCGCGACAGCCGTCTCGTGGTGGGCTCCTCACTCCACGCGATCATCGTCGCCGAGAGCCTGGGGGTGCCCGCGCGTGCCGTCGCGACACGGCACGAGGAGCCCTTCAAGTACGAGGACTACTACCTCGGCACGGGGCGGGACCCGCGGGGAATGCTCGCGGCATCCGTCGATGAGGCGATCGACATGGGAGGGGCCCCGGCCCTCAACTGGGACCCGGGGCCTCTCCTCGCATCATTTCCGAGCGATCTCTGGCGCTGATGGCCGAGACTGCGCTCGAGCTAGCGGTCGGCGCGCTTCAGTACGTGAGCGGGGATCGCAACCGCGAGGGAGACGGCGAGGATTCCGCCGAGGAACGACACGAGCTCGAGGCCCTCGATCTCCGGCGCGTACCCCATGAGGACCAGGCCACCGGCGAAGATGACGAAAGACAGCACGAAGGCGACGATGTTCATGCCTCGACTCTACCGCGCCGCGCGCCCCAGAGGCGTCACGGCTCCTTAGGAACGAAGATCCACAGGAGCACGTAGATGAGCACCTGGGGGCCGGGCAGGAGGATCGAGAGCACGAAGAGGAGTCGCACGATCGTAGCCGACCAACCGAAGCGGTTGGCGATCGCGGCGCAGACTCCCGCGATGACGCGGCCGTGGCGAGGGCGTTGAAGTTGTGGCATGCCTCCAGCCTGACGCGGCTTCGCCCAGTGTGCCATCGGGGTTTGCCCCCATCCGCCCCTGAACCCGAGGTCACTCCGCCGTCACGAAGTCGATGAGTTCCTCGACCCGGCCGAGCAGCACGGGCTCAAGATCTGCATAGTTGCGCACCGTGCCCAGGATGCGCTGCCAGGCGCGGGCGATATCGGCCTGCTCCTCGTGGGGCCAGCCGAGGGCCTCGCAGATGCCGTGCTTCCATTCGATGCCCCGGGGGATGACGGGCCACGTGTCGAGGCCGAGGCGGGCGGGCTTGACCGACTGCCAGATATCGATGAACGGATGCCCCACCACGAGCACGTTCTTGCCGTGCGGTCCGCGCTGCACCGCGTCGGCGATGCGCTGCTCCTTCGACCCCGGCACGAGGTGGTCGACCAGCACGCCCACGCGCCGCTCCGCCGTCGGACGGAAGTCGCGGATGATCGACTCCAGGTCATCGACACCCTCGAGGTACTCGACCACGACCCCCTCGACCCGCAGGTCGTGGCCCCACACCTTCTCGACGAGTTCCGCATCGTGGCGACCCTCGACGAAGATGCGGCTCGCACGCGCGACGCGGGCCGTGTGGTCCGTCACGGCCACCGAGCCTGAAGCGGAACGCAGCATCCCGCTCGGCGCCTTGCGGGCGGGTGCCGTGAGCACGACGGGCTTGCCCTCGAGCAGGAATCCCGGCCCGAGCGGAAACAGCCGCACGGCCCCCTTGAAGTCCTCAAGTTGCACGTGTCGGCCATCGATCCCGACGACAGCGCCGCAGTATCCGGTGTCTGCCCACTCGATCACGAGGTCGTCGACCGCCTCGACCTGCGGCGGCGGTGTGGGCCGCTTGCGTCGCGAGAAATCGGCGAGCACATCGGAGCTGTAGCGGTCGGGGCCGAAGAGGTCGTCACTCACCCAGAGAGGCTATCCCCTTGCTCCGCGATCGCTGTGAATAGGCACAGCTGTGAGCAAGGTGTGACTAACGTCCGAAGCCGGGAGCCACTCCCCATCCCAAGGCTCACCACTATCGAAGGAGCAGGATATGGCACAGGTAATCGAGACCATCGACGTGGACGTGCCCGTCAACACCGCGTACAACCAGTGGACGCAGTTCGAGTCGTTCCCCCACTTCATGAGCATGGTGAAGAAGATCACCCAGACGACCGACGAGGTCACCCACTGGGAGGTCGTGATCGGCGGCCAGGAACGCGAGTTCGACGCGAAGATCACCGAGCAGATTCCCGACGAGCGCATCGCCTGGAACAGCATCGGCGGCGACGACAACCACGCCGGCGTCGTCACCTTCCACAAGCTCACCGACACCTCGACACGCGTCACGGTGCAGCTCGACTGGGAGCCCCAGGGCCTCGTCGAGAAGGCCGGTGAGGTGCTCGGGTTCGACGACCGCTCGATCAAGGCCGACATGAAGAACTTCAAGGAGTTCATCGAGGGCCGCGGCCACGAGACCGGCGCCTGGCGCGGCGAGGTCGACAACTGACGACAGCGCTCAGAACAGGGTTGGCTGGGCCATCGCCCGAGCGGCGAGACCCGGCGGCAACTCCTCTGAGATGAGCGACGGCGGGCTCACCGCCGTCGCGCCGACACGGGCGAGTTCCTTCGGGAGCTCGCCCGTTCGTCGTGTCGGCACGCTCTCGCCCTCGAGCGCGCTCGACATCACGCCGCCCGTGGCGGGATCCTCGAGCCCCCGCTGCAGGCCGTGCGCCCTGATGAGCGGATGAATCTTGGCCGCGAGCCACTTGCGGTATTCCTTCGGCGCGTAGGTGCCCCGCGAGTACATCGAGCGGTATCGCCCCAGCAGCTCGGGATGCTCCCGCTCCAGCCACGCGAAGTACCACTCCTTGACACCCGGCTTGAGATGCAGTGCGGAGTAAGTGACCGAGGTGGCCCCCGCCTCACGGATGCGACGGAGCGTCTCGTCGAGGTGCGCGCGCGTGTCGGTGAGGAACGGCAGGATCGGCATCATGAAGACCGTGCAGCCGAACCCGGCCTCCCGCGCCGCCGTCACGGTCGCGAGCCGCGCGGCGGCCGTGGGGGTGCCCGGCTCGACCGACTGCTGCAGTTCGTCGTCGTAGATCGCGATCGACATCGCGAGGTCGACCGGCACATGCTGGCGCGCCTCCGCGAGGAGTGGGAGGTCGCGGCGCAGCAGCGTGCCCTTCGTGAGCACCGAGATGGGGGTGCCGGATGCGGCGAGCGCCGAGATGATTCCCGGCATGAGCCGGTACCGGCCCTCAGCCCGCTGGTAGGGGTCGGTGTTCGTGCCGAGGGCGACCGGATGCCTTCCCCACGACGGCTTCGAGAGTTCCTTCGTGAGCACCTCGCCCACGTTGACCTTCACGATGATCTGCGTATCGAAGTCCCGGCCCGCGTCGAGGTCGAGGTAGTTGTGGGTGGGCCGGGCGAAGCAGTAGGTGCACTGGTGCAGGCATCCGCGCATGGGGTTGATCGTCCACCCGAAGGGCATCTTGCTCTGCCCGGGAACCCGGTTGAGGGCGGACTTGGCGAGCACCTCGTAGAAGGTGATGCCGTCGAACTCGGGGGTGCGGGTCGTGCGCACCAGGTTGTTCAGGCGGGCAAGGCCCGGCAGGGCATCCGCCTGTTCCTCATTGATCTCCTGGCCGCTCCAGCGCATGCGCCCATTAGAACATATGTTCGAATAGGGCGCCACCACCCAGCGGGCGTGTAGGCGGAGAGGTGAGGATGGACGCATGAGCGACGCAACCGTGATCCCCAACGAGCAGGCCCACCACTACGACCTCACCCTCGACGGCAGGGTCATCGGCCACATCAACTACCGCGACGACGGCGACCGCCGCGTGATCATCCACACCAAGGTCGACGAAGACCAGACGGGCCAGGGCTATGGCACGAAGTTGATCGTGGCTGCGCTCGACGACATCCGGGCACAGGGCAAGCGGGCCGTGACGCTGTGCCCCATGGCGACCGCGTATGTGACGAAGCACGACGACTACCGCGACATCGTCGACCCTCCCCACGTCTTGGACAGTTGAGTCCCGACGGCTGAGCCGCAGGCCTCAGCTGAAGCGCAGGAAGCCCGTGAAGGCGAGCTCGTGCACGCCCGGGAGCACCTCCGCGACCAGCGCGCCTGCGTCGACCTCGAGCAGTTGCGCGATCGCATCCGTGATGGCCCGGATGCTCAACTCACCGTCGCACGCCCCCACCACGGCCGCGAGGGCGGTG
Organism: Salinibacterium sp.; assembly: GCA_015234465.1. GTDB lineage: Bacteria > Actinomycetota > Actinomycetes > Actinomycetales > Microbacteriaceae > Homoserinimonas. The sequence goes on from JADGNA010000016.1 coordinate 81,679, forward strand.
TCGACCTGGCGCGTCCTGCCGAAGCCTCCGCCCTGCCGCAGGGTCATGACGGTTGGATGCTCGTCGCCCGGCCAGTAGTGCCGCTCCTCGGTGACATCGCCCGCGAGCGTGAGTCGGGCATCCGCGAGCCGCTCGTCGCCCAGCGCGGTGAGGATGTCATGCGTGCGGAGTGAGGTGGCGATCGCCTCGCCGAGCGCGGTCGAGCCGAGCGGGCCGTGCAGCCGCTCGAGCCTACGGAGGGTCGGCGCACCCTCGCGCGGCCGGCGCAGGGTGAGATAGCCGAAACCGACGCGGTCGACGCCGCGCTCCGCGAAGTCGTCGAGCCATGCCGAGTACAGGCGGTCGAAGTCGTCCGTGCCAGGTCGCGTGCCACCGTCGCGGATCCACGTCTCCGCGTACTCCTCCACCGACTGCACCTCACGCTCCACCACCCAGGCGTCGAGCCCCGATTCATCGACCCAACGGCCGACGCGGTCGAGCCCGTCTTCACCGGCCCGGTATTCCCAGTTGCCGAGCAATTGGGCGATCCCGCCCGGTTCCAGATGCTCGCCGACACCGCGCACGACGCCCGCGACGAGGTCGTCGCCGACCATCCCGCCGTCGCGGTACTCGTAGCTCGGCACTCCCTCCATGCGGGGTGTGATCACGAAGGGCGGGTTGGAGACGACGAGGTCGAAGCGTTCGCCGGCAACGGGCTCGAAGAGGCTCCCCTCGCGCAGTTCAACCGTCTCGATTCCCGCAAGGCGGCTGTTGAGGCGTGCGAGCTGGAGCGCACGACCCGAGATATCGGTGGCGACGACGCGGTCGGCGTGCCGGGCCGCATGGAGCGCCTGGATGCCGCACCCCGTGCCGAGGTCGAGCACGGAGCCGACCCGGTCGCGCACCGTGAGGCCGCTGAGCGTGCGCGACGCTCCACCGACCCCGAGCACGTGTCCCTCCGGGATCGCGCGGCCGAGCGCGAGCTCGCCGAGGTCGCTCGCGAGCACGAAGCTGCCGGCACCGTGTGCGTCGATGAAGTCATAGGGGCGCACGTCGAGGCGCGGCGTCACATCGTCGCCGAGGCGGGCGATGAGCCCGAGGCGTTCCGCGCCCGCCGCGCCGAGCGTGGGCAGGGCCGCGTCGAGCCGCGCGACGCTCGTCGGGAGGCCGAGCACGAAGAGCCTTGCCAGGGTGCCCGCGCTCGATTCGTCACTGTCGAGCACGCGAAGGGCGGGCACGCGCTGCCCACGGAACAACGCGGCATCCGCTTCGGGCCCCCACAGCGCCGTGAGGGTGTCGACCGTGAACCGCGCGGATGCAAGGTCGGAACGCAGCGCCTCGATGAGCCGGGCGTCACCGTCGTCAGTTGCCACGGGGTCCCGCGGCGTGCTTCTCGAGCAGCTCGACCATGTCACTGATGCCGAACTGGCGCGCGATCTGCAGGGCCGTGTGGTTGCCGACGTCGGGGTCTGCCCCGCCGTCGAGCAGCGCCTGCGCGATCTGGGCGTTGTTGCGGAACACGGCGCACGCCATGGCCGTCTGCCCCATGTCGTTGACCCGGTCGGTCTCGGCGCCGCGCTCCAGCAGGGCCGCGACGGTCTCCGGATGCTGGTGGTAGGCCGCGAGGATCAGCAGCGAGTCGCCCTTGGCGTTCGTCAGGTTGACGGGCACTCCCCCGTCGATGAGCGCCGCAAGCTCCTGCGTGCTGCCGGAGCGAGCCATCCCGAAGATCGACTCGATGAGCTCGAGTTCCTCGGCGGTGAAGCTGGGCGTGCCCGCACTATCGTCCACGTGTCTCCTTCTGGTCGTCGTTTCCACGGTACTCGCGCTCGGTCATGTCGGCTGCACGCAATAGCCTGTCGTCGTGGTCGCACACAACGACAAGCCCGTGCTCTATCCGCACACCGCCGAGGAATGGGAGGCGTGGCTCGACGAGCATGAATCCTCCCACCCGGGGGTGCGCCTGCAGTTGCGCAAGAAGGCTTCCACCAAGCCGGGCATTCGCTACCCGGAGGCGCTCGATGTCGCCCTCTGCTTCGGCTGGATCGACGGTCAGATCAACTCCCTCGACAGCGACTTCGTGTTGCAGTCCTTCACGCCCCGCAGGCCCAAGAGCGTGTGGTCGCAGCGCAACCGCGACTACATCGATCGACTCACGGCGCAGGGACGGATGCGCCCGGCCGGCATCGCCGCCGTCGAGGCCGCGAAGGCGGACGGCCGCTGGGATGCCGCCTATCGCGTCGCGACGGCGGAGGCACCCGCAGACCTCCGGGCCGCGCTCGACGCCTCGCCCGTGGCATCCGCTGCCTTCGACGCGCTGAGCTCGCAGAACCGCTTCGCGATCATCTTCCGCACGAACGACGCGAAGCGCCCCGAGACGCGCGTGCGCCGGATCGCACGCTTCGTGGAGATGCTCGAGCGCGGCGAGACCCTCTACTGAGCAGGCCGTCACCCGGAAGCCAGCACTCGCCGAAGGATGACCCGCTCGCCGAGCGTCCAGCTCGTGCTGACCGCGAGGTAGAGCGCTGCGGCAAGCGGCACGACCGCCGCGACGACCACGGTCGCGAAGGCCAGCCAGCTGAGCGGCCCGTCGGGTGCGAGGGCGCCCGGGATGTCGCCGACCACAGGCGCGGAGGCCGCGAAGCGGATGGCGACGAGGCGCGAGAGGAAGGCGACGACAGCGATGACGCCCATCACGAGCGCGTGGGCCAGGAAGCCCGCGCCGCTGGAGACCGCCGCGACGAGGGAATCGCCAAGGGCGGTGCCAAGGAAGGAATCATCGAGCAGCACATTGGCGTGACCGTTGATGACGGCGAAGGCGAAGAGCGCGTAGACGGTCGAGAGCACTGGCGCCTGCAGCAGCAGGGGAAGGCATCCGGCGAGGGGCGAGGCCTTCTCCTCCGCATAGAGCGCCATCGTCTTGCGCTGCAACAGCTCGGGGTTCTTGGAGAAGCGTCGTCGCAGCTCCGCGAGCTTCGGCGCGAGACGACGCCGGGTGTACTCGGCGCGCACCTGGGACACGCCGACGGGGATGAGGAGGGCGCGCACGATGACGGTGATGAGCACGACCGCCAAGGCTGCCGACATTGCCCCGGCGATGGGGTTCAGCAGCTCGGCGAAGGCGAGCACGACCGAGTAGGCGGCGTCGAGCACGGTGGAGAAGGGGGCGAGAGAGGTGAAGTCCATGAGGGTTTCCGTTCAGCATCGAAGAAGGGACGCCGGATGGGGCGTCAAGTGGCACGCAGGCGTGCAGGCCGCGCGCGAGGGTCGCGTCGCGGCACGCGCAACGGCAGGGACGAATGTCCCGCGGGGCTACGCGGAGAGAAGCACTCCGGGGGCGCGGCTGCGCGGACGACCATCGGTCGTCGGATGCTGCGGCTCAGGTGAACGGTCGAGCGCCTGACGGTGGGCCCGCGCGCGGCGGCCGATGCCGGACACCGTGGCCTGCGCGCTCGGGCGTGAGGCCAAGCGAAGCGCGACGTAGCCGAGCACGAGCGTCGTCGTGATCGCCAGGACGACCGTCATGGGCTCGCTCGGCACGGCGGCGAAGGCGAGGAAGACGAAGGTCATGGTCGCGACGAGTCGCTGCATGACGGCCGATTCCACTGTTGCCTCCGCGTGATCTGGTGACTCGAGGCTAGCGCACGCAGCCGCGCCCGCGGCAGGGGTCAACGGGGTGCCGCAAGCGGTATGTCTCCTGCAGATCGCGACTGCCTAGACTGCTACGCATGCGAGCAACGATGATCCATGGCGAGCGCGATGTGCGCCTCGAAGAGGTTCCAGACCCCACCATCCTGACCCCGCGTGACGCGATCGTGCGCGTCGTCGCCGCCTGCGTGTGCGGCTCCGACCTGTGGTCGTACCGCGGCGTGGAGAAGGTGCGGGAGCCACGGCACATCGGCCACGAGTTCATCGGTGTCGTGGAGGACACGGGAGCCGAGGTCTCGCACATCGCCGTCGGAGACTTCGTGATCGCGCCGTTCTACCACTGCGACAACACCTGCGTGAACTGCCGCAATGGCGTCACGACCTCATGCCAGCACGGCGGCTGGTGGGGTGCCCCCGATCGCGAGGGTCATCTCGCCAGCGGAGCCCAGGGCGAGCGCGTCAGGGTGCCGAACGCCGACGGCACGCTCGTCGTCACCCCGCGGCATCCCGATGAGGACCTGATCCCGAGCGTGTTGACCCTCGCCGACGTCATGGGCACCGGCCACCACGCGGCAGTCTCGGCCGGCGTCAGCCCCGGTAAGACGGTCGTGGTCGTCGGCGACGGGGCCGTCGGGCTCTGCGCCGTGCTCGCCGCGAAGCGACTCGGCGCGAGCCGAATTGTCGCGATGTCGCGCCACGAAGACCGCCAAGAGATCGCCCGCGAGTTCGGCGCGACCGACATCGTGGCGGAGCGTGGCGACGAGGGGGTCGCTCGCATCCGCGAGCTCTTCGATGGAGTCGGCGCCGACTGCGTGCTCGAGTGTGTCGGCACGAAGGAGTCGATGGACCAGGCGATCCGCTCCGCGCGGCCCGGCGGCATGGTGGGCTACGTCGGCGTGCCCGCTGGTGGCCCCGAGTTGCCCGTGCGGCGTCTCTTTCAGAGCAACGTCGGCGTGCGCGGCGGAGTCGCCCCCGTGCGCGGGTACATCGAGGAGCTCATGCAGGAGGTGTTCGCGGGCACCATCAACCCGGGCCGCGTCTTCGACCTGCAGCTTCCCCTCGAGGAGGTGGCAGAGGCCTACGCGGCGATGGACGAACGCCGGGCCACGAAGGTGCTGCTCCGCCCCTGACCCCGAGCGCGCGTCAGCCGCGAAGCACCGTGATGGAGCCGTTCGAGGTGCGCAGATCGAAGCGGATGTCGGCATCCGGGTCGCTGCCCAGCTCGTTCGAGGTGCCGCCATTGCTGGTCTCGATGTCGATGCGGTAGTCGCCCCTGGGTGCGGTGAGGGTGATCGACCCGTTCGAGGTGTGCGCCGTGACATCCGCCGTTCCGTCGGTCTCGAGCTCGATGGAGCCGTTGGACGACTCGGCCTCGACCGTACCGTCGGTGAGCGCGCGCCCTTCGATGCGCCCGTTGCTCGTCTTGGCGTGGACCTCGCCCACGATGTCGTCGAGCGTGATGCGGCCATTGGATGTCTTCACGTCGATATCGCCGAGGTTGCTCACGTCGATCGCGCCGTTGCTGGTGGCACCGCTGACGGGGATGCGCGAGGGCACCTCGACCGTGTAGCTGACCGAGCACTGCGGGCCGCAGTCCTCGAGGACGAGCACGCCTTCCCTGACCCGGTGCGAGTCTTCGTCGGGCAGGTCGAAGCGATACCGCAGTTCGCGGTACACCGTCACCTCGTCGAGGTCATCGACTCCGAGGATCGTCACGCTGCCGGAGTCGCCATCGAACTCGACCGCGGTGATCTTCTCGTCGATCGCGATGGTCTCGTCGAAGGTCTTCTGCGGGAGGAGTACGCATCCGCTGAGGGTGACGAGGGAGGCCGCGACGAGGGAAGCGGCGGCGACGATTCGGGCGGGGCGGTGCATGGTGACTCCTTCGGGTACTGGTGCCGGTGGGCGCGACTCGAGCGTAGGGCGCAGCACGGCAACGCCGATATCGGGGTCTCCCCCGATTCTGGCCTCAGGGTCGCGCTACTCGTCGTCGCTCGAGTGCAGCGTCCTGCGTACACTCAACAGTTCGAACTCCGGATGCTCGGCCACGACGTCTTCCGCACGGTCGAGCACCTCGCGCGCGTGTGCGGCGGTCGACGACACCGCGGCGGCACCCACGAGGGCCCGGCGATGCAGGTCGAGGTGCCCCACCTCGGCAACGCTGATGTCGAAGCGGCGCAGTTCCGCCACGAGGGGGCGCACGATCGACCGCTTCTGTTTGAGGGACCGCACGTCTCCCAGCAGGATGTCGAACTCGGCCGCCGCGATCCACATGCCGACCACGCTACGCGCCGACGTAAGGTTCTTGCTATGCACGCCTACCTCGCCTCCCAGGTGCGCGATGCCGAGGCTCCCTTCCTCGCCGCCGGAGTCCCGCTCATGGCGCGGGCCGCCGCCGCGCTCGCCGAGGAAGTGGCGAGGCTGTTGCCGCAGCAGGGAAGCGTCCTGTTGCTCGTCGGCGCCGGCAACAACGGCGGCGACGCGCTCCTGGCGGGCGCCGAACTGGCCCGCACGGGCCACCGAGTGCACATCCTGCCCACCTCGACGCGGCTCCACGAGGAGGGCCTGAGCGCGGCCGTCGGTGCAGGGGCGACGGTCGAAGACGCGGATGCTTCGGCTCGCCTCGCCCGCTCCTGCGACGTGCTCGTCGACGGGATCGTGGGCACCGGTTCCGCGGGAGACCCCGCCCTGCGCGGCGCCGCCCGCGCCATCGTGGAGTCGGTGTTGCCGGTCATACGCGAGCCGAAGCATCCGCTCGTCGTCGCCGTCGACCTGCCGAGCGGTGTCGACCCTGATGACGGCACTGTGCCAGCACCCGCCGTGTTGCCAGCCGACCTCACGGTCACCTTCGGCGCCATGAAGGCGGGGCTGCTCCGGCCCCCGGCCCGGAAGTACGCCGGCCGCATCGTCGTGGTCGACATCGGCATCGGCGCGGAGCTCGCGAAGATGGAGCCCGCGGCGCACTACAAGCTCGCGGAGGCGGAGACGGCATGACAAGACTTCTCCTGATCGCCGATACGCACGTGCCGAAACGCGCTTTGCGCATCCCCGAGCAGGTATGGCGCGCGGTGGATGGCGCTGACGTCGTGATCCACGCGGGCGACTGGGTCGAGGCATCCGTGCTCGACGAGCTGGAGGCGCGCGCGACACGCCTGGTCGGGGTGTGGGGCAACAATGATGGCGAGGAACTCAGGCGTCGGCTGCCGGAGGTTGCGCACGAGACGATCGCGGGCATCCGTTTCTCGGTCGTGCACGAGACGGGCGCCGCGCAGGGTCGCGAGAAACGCTGCGACGCGGCGTTCCCCGACACCGATGTGCTCGTCTTCGGGCACAGCCACATCCCGTGGGACACGACGACGCCGCGGGGGCTGCGCCTGCTCAACCCCGGGTCGCCGACCGATCGACGCAGGCAGCCGCAGTGCACCATGATGACGGCGGTCGCTTCCGACGGTGAGTTGCACGACGTCGAGTTGGTCACCGTCGACCGCGGCTGACCCTACTTTTTGAGCGCGCGGATGACTCGGCTCAGCGCCTTTCCTGCAACCCAGGTGAGCGGGATCGAGACCGCGAGGAGCGGTATGAGCGCTGGCGCGAATCGGGGGCCGTTGGGCCCCGGCACGAACATGCCGAGGGGAATGCTCGCACCCCCGCCACCGCCGCCCTCGCCCTGCTCGGCGGTGTCATCGCCCCCAGACCCACCACCGAACCCGAAGGTGACGAGGGAGACGGGCACCGCGTCGACTCCGCCGATCTGCACCTTCTCTCCGTAGTTGACCTTGGCGCCCAGCGACGAGGTGACGCGCTCCGAAAGTTTCTCCACGATGTTCGTCATGGCGACGACGATAGCCCTCGCGTGCCCGCAGGCCCAGCGCCCGCGTGGTTCCGTCTCCCAGCCGGAGGCAGCAGACTGTGCCTATGCCTGAAACGACAGAGGGACGCGTCGCCGTCTACATCGACTTCGACAACATCGTCATCAGCCGTTATGACCAGATCCACGGTCGCGGGCACTTCATCAAGGAGCAGATCCGCAGCATCACGGCCGACAGCGTACGCGACGATCGAGATCTCGCAGCACGACTCGAGCGCGCGACCGTCGACATCGGCGCGGTGCTCGACTACGCGTCATCCTTCGGCTCGATCGTCATCAGCCGCGCCTACGCAGACTGGTCGATCGAGGTCAACGCCAGCTACAAGGGCCAGCTCATGGAGCGTGCGGTCGATCTTGTGCAGCTGTTTCCCGCCGTCAAGTCGATGAAGAACGGTGCTGACATCCGCCTCGCGGTCGATGTCGTCGAAGATCTCTTCCGCCTTCCAGATCTCACCCATGTCGTGATTGTGGCGGGCGACAGCGACTACATCCCTCTCGCCCAGCGCGCGGCGCGACTGGGGCGCTACGTCGTCGGCATCGGAGTCGCCGGTTCAACGAGCAAGTTCCTCGCCGCCGCCTGCGACGAGTTCGCCGACTACGACGCACTCCCCGGTATCAGCGACGATGAGCCAGTCGAGGTGGAGGTGCCGGAGCCGGACCCGAAGACGACGGATGCCACCGCCCCTGCCGATGCGTCCGGCAACGGTCGCGCTCGCCGACGCGCCAACCCCAAGGCCTCCTCGGACAGCACGACCCCGTCTGCGCCCAGCAAGCGTGCCAAGCAGGCAGCACAGCAGGCAGCATCCGCCCTCCTGACTCGCGCGCTCAGGCTCGGCCACGCGAAGGACGATGCTGATTGGCTCGTGAGCTCCTCGGTGAAGAACCAGATGTTGCGGATGGACCCGTCGTTCCAGGAGTCTGCGCTGGGCTACAAGAGCTTCACCGAGTTCCTGACCTCGCGCGGGAACATCGTGCAGGTGAAGCAGGACGGCCAAATGCGCCTGCTTCGCCTTCGCGGCAAGGATGACGAGGACGCGAACGACTAAATAAGCTCAAACCTTATATTCGCCGAGAATTAGCTCTATGCTTATGCCATGGAGCTTCCGGAACGAGCCATAGCGATCATCGCTGACGTCTCGCGGTCGCGCAGCCACCCCGACCGACGGGCGCTGCAAGACGCTGTAGAGACCGCCTTCGCCCGAGCGTCCGCGGAACTGGAGCCGATCGAGCCCCTCCATGCGACCGTCGGCGACGAGTTCCAGGCGATCCACCGCGACCTGGCGGGCGCCATACGCCTCACGCTCCTGGCTCGCCTGGCACTCCCGGAGGGAGTCGACTGCCGCTTCGGGCTCGGCCATGGCGAGCTCCGCTCGATCGGCAAGGGTGCCGTCGGCAGGCTTCAGGACGGCTCCGCGTGGTGGTCAGCGCGCGAGGCCGTCTCCGAGGCCCGCGAACGCGAGTACTCTCGACAGCCCTTCCTGCGCACCTGGTATCGAAGCGCGACGGATGCCCCGCTCGATGCGACCGCGCCGGCGTCAGATGCCATCGTCAACGCCTACCTCGTGACCCGGGACCACCTCGTCACGTCGATGTCTGCGAGGGAACGCCGCCTGCTGCTGGGGCAGCTTTTGGGCCGGACCCAGACGCAACTCGCCGACGACGAGGGCATCACTCAGTCGGCCGTATCGCAGAATCTCCGCCGCAGTGGCGCAGCTGCAGTGCTCGCCGGTGAGACGCTTGTCGCAGGAGGTCGTCCGTGATGCTCATTGCCCTGCTGTTCATCTCTGTCGGCGTGGCCGACATCGCGCGCGAGCGCTTCCGCAAGCCGACCGGGCCGCTCCTGGGCGCTGCCGCGGGCGCAATCGCCGCCGTGCTCGTGGCCCTGGGCCTCGGCATCCCACTTGTATGGAGCCTCGCAGTCATCGGCGTCATGCTGGCCTGGGTCGCCTCCACCGCGCTGCCATCGAGCGGCCAGAGCAGCTACCTCAAGCTCGCGATACTTGGCGCCGCGACAGTCGCAGCGTGGGCCTTTCCCGTCGTGCAAGCGGATCACAACGGAGCGATCGCGACCTGGTACCGGAACCTCCCCTACGAGGTCGCTGGGGAGATCGGCTTCGAGACCTTCGTTCTCGCGGCCGCCAGCGTGCTGCTGTTGCTCGAGACATCGAACATCATTGTGCGGCTCATCCTGGCAGCGGTGCCACGCGCAACGTCCACCTCGCCGCTTCCGGCCCCACCAACTCGCCGCTCCTGGTTCTCCCGGTCGCAGCCCGCCGTGAGCCCTGCCCCGGCGGCCGAACTCCCACTCAAGGGCGGGCGCATCCTCGGCCCCTTCGAGCGGGTGTTTCTCTTCGCCCTCATCCTGGCGGGCCAGTTCACGGCGCTCGCAGCACTCGTTGCGGCAAAGGGCATCATCCGATTCCCGGAGATCTCGAAAGACACCGCCCACGGTGCAAAGGCCGAGTATTTCCTCGTCGGAAGTTTCGCCAGCTGGGGTGTCGTACTCGCCGTCGCGGTACTGCTGCAACTCACGTGAAGTCGCCTACAACATCACGGTAGAGCTTCTATCTCCGAGTTATCAGCGCTGGGCTAATCCCTTGAATGCGAAGCAGCCGCAGCGCATACTGGCGGCATGCTGACGATCGGGTCCGTCGTGTTGGGAGTCCGCGACATCCCCACTGCCGTCGAGTTCTGGTGCACCGCGCTCGACTATCAGACGCGCGAGCAGCCCGAGGTGGACTGGGCCACGCTCATCCCCCGCAATGGCGTCGGCGTGCCCATCTCGCTCATGCAGGTGACATCGGATGCCCGGACGCACCGTCGGCACCACCTCGACCTCTACGCGGCCGACCAGCAGGCAGAGGTCGCGCGGCTCCTCGCCCTGGGCGCGCACGAGGTGCACGACTGGGAGTACGAGGATGACGCGGACTACGTCGTGCTCGAGGACCCAGACGGCAACCGCTTCTGCGTCGTGGACAAGGGCTAACTCACGCTTCTGCCGCGAGCAGCTCCCGCACGCGGGGCACGACCTCGCGACCGTAGAGCCCGATTGACGACATCAACTGCGCGTGGGGCATCGTGCCATTGGCGTACTTCAGATCGAAACGGGAGAGGCCGAGCCCCCGCACCGTCCGCACGATCTTGTGCGCGACGGTCTCTGGAGAGCCGACGAAGAGAGCGCCCTGGGCGATCTCCTGCTCGTACTCCGCGCGCGTCATGGGCGGCCACCCGCGCTCCCGGCCGATGTTGTCGCGATTCGCCTTGAAGTGCGGGAACAGCTCCTCGGCGGCCTGCTCGTCGCTCGCGGCGACATGCCCGGGCGAGTGAGCGCCAATCGGCAACTCTTCCCGTTCGAACTGGGCGAGCGCGCGCTTGTAGAGATCGGCGTATGGGGCGAAGCGGAGGGGATCGCCGCCGATGATTGCGAGCATGAGCGGCAGGCCATAGTGGGCGGCGCGCACCACCGATTCGGGGCTGCCGCCGACACCGACCCAGGTCTTGAGCGTGCCGCTCTCGAGCTTCGGATAGACGTGTTGCTCGGCAAGCGACGAACGCATGGTGCCCGACCAGGTCACCGCGTCGTTCTTGATGAGCTCGCTGAAGAGTTCGATCTTCTCCTCGAAGAGCTGCTGGTAGTCCCCCATGTCGAACCCGAAGAGCGGGAACGACTCTGTGAAGGATCCCCGACCGATGATGACTTCGGCGCGCCCATTCGACAGTGCGTCGACCGTGCTGAAGCGTTCGAACACGCGAACGGGATCGTCTGAACTGAGCACCGTCACGGCGGAGCCGAGCTTGATGCGTGAGGTGCGCGTCGCGATGCCCGCGAGCACGACTTCGGGAGCAGACACGGCAAAGTCGCTGCGGTGGTGCTCGCCGATGCCGATGAAGTCGACACCGAGCTCGTCTGCCAGCACTGCCTGCTCGACGATATTGCGAATGCTTTCGGCATGCGACAGCGCTCCACCGTCTGCATCAGCCATGACATCTCCGAAGGTGTCGAGTCCTAGTTCAATCTGCGCGCTCACGAGACCCTGCAATCTTTTTCATCGAGTTTCATACGTTGACATATACACTGAACTCGCACACCACCCGGCGTATTCCCTTTCAGCTCCGACGACAATGGATTCATGAGCACATCACCAGACCGCCGCTCCAACTTCCGCACCCTCGCTGCGTGGGCCGTCGCATCCGTTTCAATCGTGCTCGCCATGCTCTTCGCTGGTCTGCTTCTCCGTGACCCTGGCCTCGTCTCGGCCTGGGTCGGACTCGCGTGCTTCGGCATTGCGGCAGTCGGGGCCATCACGACGGTGGAGATCGAGCGCAGGGCACGCCGCAACTGAGCCGCGGCTCCGCAATTATCACGAAACGATATCGGCCGATGCAGGAGCGTGAGGCGCGGGGTTAGCCTGCGTCCATGAGTCACGACGCTGCACACGACAGCGCCGTACTGCTGGGCGGTCGCTATCGCCTGGGTCCGGCGCTCGGCGTCGGAGGGATGGCCTCGGTGCATCGCTCGCGAGACATGCTGCTCGGTCGTGAGGTTGCCATCAAGGTCTATCGATCGGCCGCACTCGACCAGGCCGAGATCGATCGACAAGAAGCCGAGATCCGCACGATCGCAGGACTCAACCACCCCGGTCTTGTGACCGTGCTCGACGCCGGCGTCTACCTGCCGCACCCTGACACGCCCACGATCTTCCTTGTGATGGAACTCCTCCGAGGTGGCAACCTCCACGAGCGCTTGCGACGCGGCAAGCTCGACTCCCTCGAGGCCGCGCTCATCGGCTATGACATCGCCAGCGCCCTGAACTACCTTGCCGAGCGCAACGTCGTGCATCGCGACATCAAGCCGGCCAACATCCTGCTCGTGACCTACGCCAGCACCGACACGCGCACCTACGCCAAGCTCATCGACTTCGGGATCGCAAAGAGCGACGGCCGCCCCGAGATCGCGACTCCCGGGACCGCAACGGGCACCGCACCCTACCTGAGCCCCGAGCAGGCGAGTGGTGACGAACTCGGGCCGCCCAGCGACGTGTACTCGCTCGGACTTGTTCTGCTGGAATGCCTCACGGGCGTTCGCGCCTTCCCCGGAGACTCAATCCCCTCCGCGGTTGCACGACTCATGCGGGATCCCGACGTGCCGAAACACCTGCCTGAGGAGTGGCGCACACTGCTGGCCGCCATGACAGCACGCAAGCCAGAGGATCGGCCCGCACTCAGCGATGTGGTGCTGGGTCTCCGCACCATTGTGGTCGGCGAACTCGCCCGCGCCCACGATCAGGCTTCTGAGCCCTCGGATGAGGCGAAGGCAGCGGACACGAGCGACGCTGACGTGGCAGCTTCGTGACAAAACACGCTCGTCGCTCGGTCGCCTCGCACGACGGACTGCGGCTCACGGTGCACGAGTTCGGGGAGCCCGACGCTCCCGCGGTGCTCGCGCTGCACGGCTTCGCATCGAGCGCGATCGCCAACTGGCGAAGCACCGGGTGGGTCCGCGATTTGAGCCGGGCCGGACACCGCATCCTTGCCCTCGACCAGCGCGGACATGGCGAGAGCGACGCCCCGCACGATCCCGCGTTCTACTCCATGGATCGCTTCGCCCGCGACGTGGCGACCGTCGTCGAGGAGTACGGCTTGCCTGACGTCGCGCTGCTCGGGTATTCGCTCGGTGCGCGCGTGAGCTGGCTCACAGCATCCAAGTTCCCCCATCTCGTGCGGCGTGCCGTGCTGGGCGGACTGCCCTCGGGCGACCCCCTGGAGCGCTTCGATCTGGCGGCAGCGCGGGATCTCGTCCGCCTGGGACGGCCAATCGACGACGCGCTCACGGCAACCTTCATGCGCATGGCATCGACACTTCCGGACAATGACCTCGAGGCTCTTGTCGCCGTCGTGGAGGGCCTTCGCAGCGGCCCCCAGGTCAACATCGCGCAGGCTCCACGCCAAGCACTCCTGCTCGCGACCGGCACGGAGGATCCCCTCCTCGAGCAGTCCCGCTCGCTCAGCGAGGCGGCGCCGGACGCCTCATTCCTCGAGCTTCCCGGCCGCCACCACTTCAACGCGCCCACCTCCCGCGACTTCCGTCACCCGGCCATCGAGTTCTTGTCCCCGAACCGTCAGGACGTCGGGCCGATGCAGTGACGCCGCCGCCCGTGAACGGGCGACGGCGTCATGCGAGCGGGTAACTACTACGGGGCAGCGCGCTCCAACACGAGCTCACGCACGCGCGCGGCATCCGCCTGGCCCTTCATTGCCTTCATGACGGCACCGATGATCGCGCCGGCGGCCTGCACCTTGCCGTCGCGGATCTTCTCGAGCACGTCGGGCTGCGAGGCGAATGCCTCATCGATCGCGGCGACGAGCGCGCCGTCATCAGAGACGACGGCGAGACCGCGCGCCTTCACCACATCCTGCGGCGATCCCTCTCCCGCAATGACGCCTTCGAGCACCTGGCGCGCGAGGCGGTCGGTCAGTTCGCCATCCTCGACCATCGCGACGAGCTCGGAGACCTGCATGGGCGAGACAAGCGTTGCCGCGTCGACGCCACGCTCGTTCGCGATGCGGGCGATCTCGCCCGTCCACCACTTGCGGGCGGCGTGAGCGGATGCCCCGGCTGCCGTCGTGGCCTCGACCTCGTTGAGCAGGCCCGAGTTGACGACATCCTGGAACTCGAGGTCGGTGAAGCCCCAAGCCTCCTTGAGGCGACGGCGACGCACGGCGGGCGGCTCGGGAAGAGCTGCTCGCAGTTCCTCGATCAGCTCGCGCGACGGCTCGACGGGCACGAGGTCGGGCTCAGGGAAGTAGCGATAGTCGTCGGCGTCGCTCTTTGGGCGACCTGCAGAGGTCACGCCCGTGTCCTCGTGCCAGTGGCGCGTCTCCTGGATGATGGTGCCGCCCTTCGCAAGGATGGCCGCCTGCCGCTGGATCTCGTAGCGGATCGCCCGCTCGACACTGCGCAGGCTGTTGACGTTCTTCGTCTCGGTGCGCGTGCCAAGCGGAGCCGGATCCTCGCCGGGTGCCGTGCGCGGGCGCAGCGAGACGTTGGCATCGCAGCGGAGGTTGCCGCGCTCCATGCGCGCCTCAGAGATGCCGAGGCCGATGACGATGTCGCGGATGGTCGCGACATAGGCCTTCGCGAGCTCGGGGGCACGGTGCTCAGCGCCGAAGATCGTCTTGGTGACGATCTCCACGAGCGGCACACCCGCACGGTTGTAGTCGACGAGCGAGTACTCAGCGCCCTGGATGCGACCGGTCGCGCCACCGACGTGCGTCAGCTTGCCGGCGTCCTCCTCCATGTGGGCGCGCTCGATCGGCACCTCGAAACGCGTACCGTCGGCGAGTTCCACCTCGACGGCACCCTCGAATGCGATGGGCTCGTCGTACTGGCTGATCTGGTAGTTCTTCGCGAGGTCCGGGTAGAAGTAGTTCTTGCGGGCGAAACGCGATGACGGCGCGATCTCGCAGCCGAGCGCGAGGCCCAGGCTGATCGAGTACTTGACGGCCTGCTCGTTGACCACGGGCAGCGAACCGGGCAGCCCGAGGTCGACGGGCGTGATCATGGTGTTGGGCTCGCCCGTGCCGCCGTCCGCGGCTGCCGGGTTGGGGGCATCCGAGAACATCTTCGTCTTGGTGTTGAGTTCGACGTGCACCTCGAAACCCAGGACGGGCTCGAAGAGCTCGAGGGCCTTGTCGAAGTCCATCAGTTCTGCCTTGGCCATCAGACCGCTCCCTCCTGAGCCGCGAAGTCCTCACCGAAGGCGAGGTTTGGTGCCTTGCTGAGCAGCGGATGTCCCCACTGCTCCTCGAAGAGCGACTCGAGCGCCGCGCCGACCGTGTACAGGCGAGCATCCTCGCGCACAGGAGCCATGATCTGCAGGCCCGTGGGGAGCCCATCTTCCTCGGCGAGGCCCATCGGCAGGCTCATGCCGGGCACGCCAGCGAGGTTCGCAGGAATCGTCGTGACGTCGTTGAGGTACATCGCGAGCGGGTCGTCGAGCTTCTCACCGAGCTTGAACGCCGTCGTGGGTGCCGCTGGCGAGACAAGCACGTCGGCCTGCGTGAAGGCTGCGTCGAAGTCGCGCTGGATGAGCGTGCGCACCTTCTGCGCGCTGCCGTAGTAGGCGTCGTAGTAGCCCGCGCTGAGCGCATAGGTGCCCAGGATGATGCGGCGCTTGACCTCATCGCCGAAGCCCTGCTCGCGCGTGGCCGCCATGACCTCCTCGACCGTGCCGCCGTTCGGCAGCTTCGCGCGCATGCCGAAGCGCACGGAGTCGAACTTGGCGAGGTTGCTCGAGGCCTCCGCGGGGAGGATCAGATAGTAGGCCGCGATCGCGTAGTCGAAGCTCGGCGCCGAGACCTCGACGATCTCGGCACCGGCGGCGGCCATCGTGTCGAGCGCCTTGAGGAACAGCGAGTGGACACCCGGCTGGAATCCCTCCCGGTCGAGCTCCTTGACGACGCCGACCCGCACGCCGGCGAGCGAACGCGACTTGGCGCCGGCGCGAGCCGCCTCGGCGAAGCTCGGCCACGCGTCGCGCAGCGACGTCGAGTCGCGCGGATCGTGCCCTCCGATGACGTCGTGCAGCAGGGCTGCGTCGAGCACCGTGCGTGTGACGGGGCCAACCTGGTCAAGCGACGAGGCAAGCGCGATCGCACCGTAGCGCGAGACGCCGCCGTAGGTCGGCTTGACGCCCACCGTGCCGGTCACGGCGCCGGGCTGGCGGATCGAGCCGCCCGTGTCGGATCCGAGGGCGAGGGGCGCCTCGAAGGCCGCGACTGCCGCGGCCGAACCGCCACCCGAGCCGCCGGGGATGCGCTCGAGGTCCCAGGGATTGCGCGTGGGGCCGTATGCCGAGTGCTCGGTCGACGAGCCCATCGCGAACTCATCCATGTTGGTCTTGCCGAGGGGAATCAGGTCGGCGTCGCGCAGGCGACGCACGACCGTCGCGTCATACGGCGGCACCCAGCCCTCGAGGATCTTCGACCCTGCGGTCGATGGCATGTCGATCGTGCACAGCACGTCCTTAATCGCGACGGGCACTCCCGCAAGCGGCGACAGCGTCTCGCCTGCCGCGCGCCGGGCGTCGACCGCTGCGGCGGTCTCGATCGCGGCATCCGACACATGGAGGAACGCGTGCACGTCGCCGTCGACCGCGGCGATGCGGTCGAGGTGGGCCTGCGTCGCCTCGACGCTCGACACCTCGCCGCTCGAGAGCTTTTCCGCGAGCGCGGCCGCGGTGAGGGTGGTCAGGTCGGTCACTGTTCTTCTCCCAGGATCGCGGAGACGGCGAAGCGCGTGCCGTCGTGCTCGGGCGCGCCCGCAAGCGCCTGCTCGGTCGTCAGCGTCTCCCCCACGACATCGTCGCGGAAGACGTTCGACAGCGGGATCGGGTGCGAGGTCGCCGGGACGTCGGGCGTCGCGATCTCGGAGACCTTCGCGATCGAATCGACGATGGCACCGAGTTCACCGGTCAACTTGTCGATCTCCTCGGGAGTGAGGGCGATTCGCGCGAGGTTGGCGAGGTGCGCAACCTGTTCCGGCGTGATCTGCTCGTGCGGCGCGGGGCGCCCTGTCGAGTTCTGGGACATGCGGCTCCAAGTGGATGTGCGGGGGTTCGGGCCCCAGTCAGGGCCAATCGGCCAATTCTATCCGGCGGCCAGGAGCTGCTGGCCCGAGGTGCCTGTCACACGTTCCCCGAGACCGAGCCCGATGAGCGCGAAGTTGC
The DNA here is from genome assembly GCA_015234465.1 of Salinibacterium sp. Lineage (GTDB taxonomy): Bacteria > Actinomycetota > Actinomycetes > Actinomycetales > Microbacteriaceae > Homoserinimonas. The sequence continues at coordinate 98,902 of JADGNA010000016.1, forward strand.
GCATCGATTCGGAGTGCTTCGCGAAATACCCGAGGTGCCCCGTGACCGCTGCGAGGGTCTCGCCCGTTGCGTCGTCGATTCCACCCGCGACACCCATGACGATGGCACCGAAATCAGGGGCGCCCGGGTCCGCACCGTGGATTGCGGTGTCGACGACGGGATCCCAGTTCGCCTCTGCAACGAAGACCGATCCCTCCCCGAGCCCGAAGTCGGCGGCGCGCTCGACCCCGACTCCGGGGGAACCCGCGATGGCGATCGCGTCGATATCGAGCGTGCCGCGGGCGAGCGAGAGCGACGCCGCAGTCGAACCGTAGGAGTGGGCGATGAGGGAGACGTGCGGCTGGTCGACGCCCCGAGCCTCACGAAGCCCCGCGACCGTGGCATCCAACTGCTCGGCGCCCTCCCTCGCCTTCTCAAGGGTGCCGACTGTGAAGATATCGGGGGTCTCGTAGCCCATCCATGCCACGGTCGCGAAGCTCGCGGCGACGACGGATGCATCGTCCGAAACGCCTCGCACGATGCCAGCCTTGTCGCGGTGGATATCGAGGGCGATCTCCGTCCAGTCCACGATCTGGCCCTCGACCGTGAAGAACATCCCGGGCACGAGGTAGCTGACGTAGTCAGCGACGTCGAGATCACCGAGCGCCACGACGGCGCGGCCCGGCCACGCGTCATCGACCGCGATAAGGGAACGCATGGGCGCCGCCTGCCTCGGGCCGAGCGCCTTTTCGATCTCGCGGAGCATCGACAGGCGGGACTCCGCCTCGTGCCGCGCCGAACGTCCCGTGGTCGAGGCGACGTCAACTTCGAGTTGCCGCAGCGAGCTCTGGAGGAAGGCACGGTTCGCCTTGTCGCGGACGGCGTAGGGCATGCCCTCGAGGTTGCCGAGGAGGCGAGGAAGCGTGCGCAGCAGGCTGTGCCGCTGTCCGGCGGGCACGCTCGACCACCAGCCGGCCACGACGGATGCGGGCGGCGGCTCGCTGAGTAGGGCAGCCACCGCCTCGGGGTGGCCGCGCGCGAAACGTTCGAGGCTCACGATGTCGCTCAGCGCAAGCGCGTGGAGGAGTTCAGCGCCCAAGAGCCCGGCAAGGTCATCCGGCGTTACCGCCGACTCGTCGGAGAGGGTGGGAAGTCCGCTGACAGTCGCGTTGTAGGCGACGGCCTGTGCCCGTGTGGCCGGTGCTTGCGGGCCTTTCGTGGGCTCGTCGAAGGTGGCGACGAGAGTCGACGCGAGTCCGAGGAGGATGGTCGATGCCGCGATCAGCGCCACAAGACGAGGCAGCACGGGTAGCCCTTCTGCCGAGCGATCGGACAGTTCCGTGTTGAGTCTACTTCGGGTCTATCGTAAATCGGCTACCGCATGAGCGCGAGCGGCCCCCCGTCAGTCGTTGTTCTCGAGCCCCGCGGGCCCCTCACGCACGAGGATCGCAAATTGGGCTGCGTCGATGATTCGAAGGCCGAGTTCCTCGGCCTTTGCGAGCTTCGAACCAGCGCCCGGCCCCGCCGCGACGAAGTCGGTCTTCTTCGACACGCTCGACGCCGCCTTGCCCCCGGCCGCGATGATCGCCTCCTGTGCACCCTCGCGGGTGAAGCCCTCGAGCGAACCGGTGGCCACGACCGTCAGGCCAGCAAGCGGACCGCCCGCAGCTGCCGCGGCCCCGGGCCCGGGATGCCCCGGCGTCGAGAACTGTACGCCGGCGGCAGCCCAGCGGTCCACGATCTCGCGGTGCCAGTCGACCTCGAACCAGTCGATGAGCGCGTCCGCGATGATGCCACCCACGCCGTCGACCGCTGCGAGCTCCTCGCGCGTCGCGGTGCGAATCGCGTCGAGCGAGCCGAAGTAGTCGGCGAGGGCTCTCGCGGCCACGGGCCCGACGTGACGGATGTTGAGGCTCACCAAGATGCGCCAGAGGGGCTTCGTCTTCGCCGATTCGAGGTTCTCGATGAGCTCGATCGCGCCCTTTGCCGGAACTGCGTGCTCGTCCCCGAAGAACTCGCCGGACTCGGGGTCGTATGGCGGGTCGCTCTTCTTGCGCTGGCGCTGGAACGGCGTGACAACCTTGGGTTCACCATCGTCGCCGAGCTTGACCATCCCGGTCTCGCTGTCGCGCACCTGCACCCTGATGGGAAAGAGATCGCGCACCGTGAGCTCGAAGAGGCCCGCCTCCGTCTCGAGCGGTGGCTCGGCAGGAAAGAGCGGCTGGGTGAGGGCCGCGGCGCTGACCTCGCCCAGGCCCTCGATGTCGAGCGCGCCGCGGCTGCCGACGTGCTCGACACGACCGCGCACCTGCGCTGGGCAGGCGCGCGCGTTGGGGCACCGGAGGTCGATATCGCCCTCCTTTGCCGGTCGCAGGGGCGTGCCGCACTCGGGGCAGTCGCTCGGCATGACGAATTCGCGTTCGGAGCCGTCGCGCAACTCGACGACGGGGCCGAGCACCTCGGGGATGACATCGCCCGCCTTGCGGAGCACGACCGTGTCGCCGATGAGCACGCCCTTCGCCTTGACGACGTCTTGATTGTGGAGCGTCGCCTGGCGCACCTCGCTGCCGGCGACGCGCACCTTCTCCATGACGGCGAACGGTGTTGCGCGACCCGTGCGGCCGACGCTCACGACGATGTCGAGCAGCTTCGTGTTGACCTGCTCCGGCGGATATTTGTAGGCGATCGCCCACCGCGGCGCTCGGCTCGTCGCCCCAAGCTCGTCGTGCAGCGCGAGCTCATCGACCTTGATGACGATGCCGTCGATCTCGTGTTCCACCGAGGCCCGGTGCTCGCCATAGTGCTCAATGAAGGCCTCCACCTCGTTCGCCGTGCCGACGACGCGGTAGTGGGAGCTCGTGGGCAGACCCCACTGCGCGAGGAGTTCGTAGACCTGCGACTGCGCGGCGACGGGCGGGTTCGGCCAGGCACCGATGCCGTGCACGAGCATCCGGAGCATCGACAGACGGCGGTGCATCTGGGCGAGCTTCTCGGCCGACTTGCCCTCGGCCTTCTGGCGCAGCGAGCCCGAGGCGGCGTTGCGCGGGTTGGCAAAGACCCGTTCGCCCGCTTCGGCCTGCTCCGCATTCAGTTCGCGGAAGGCCTCGACCGGGATGAACACCTCACCGCGCACCTCGACGAGGGGCGGATGCCCCGTGCCGGCAAGCCGCTGCGGGATCGATTCGACGAGACGGATGTTCTCGGTGACGTCTTCCCCGGTGCGCCCGTCACCGCGCGTCGCGGCAGTCGTGAGCACGCCGTTCTCGTAGCGCAGGTTGATGGCGAGGCCGTCGATCTTGAGCTCGCACAGGTAGTCGATGTGGCGGTGCGCGTCGCGCTCGACCTTCGCGGCCCACGCGCCGAACTCCTCGAGCGAGAAGACGTTGTCGAGGCTCAGCATGCGTTCCGCATGCTCCACTGGGTCGAAGAGCGTCTGCGCGCGACCCCCCACCGTCTGCGTCGGGCTGTCCTGCCCCTGGAGCTCGGGGAAGAGGCGCTCAAGCTCCTCGAGACGACGCATCATGGCGTCGTACTCCTCGTCGGAGGCGAGCACCTCGTCCCGCTCGTAGTAGGCCTCGCGCAGTTCGAGGATGCGGGTCGTGAGCTGATCTGCCTCGGCCTTCGCCGACTCGAGCTCTGGAGGGGTCACGGACTCTGCCACGAGGTCAAGTGTATGTACGACCGCCGACACAGCGATCGAAACAATGCCGTAACCCGCTTGGGGGGTAAAGTCATCGAAATCTGCACCATGCCCCTACCCAACGGAGGATGTCCATGCACACAAGAACTCGCCGACAGCGCCGCCTCGCCGCGGTCGCCGGCACCGCGCTCGGCGCAATGCTCGTGACGGGGTGCGTCGCGAGCGAGCGGGGCGACAACTCCGGGGATGACGCGGGCACCTTCGTGTTCGCAGCATCCGCGGAGCCCGTCACGCTCGACCCCGCCTTCGCCAACGACGGCGAGACGTTCCGCGTCGCCCGCCAGATCTTCGAGGGCCTCGTCGGCGTCGAGCAGGGCAGCGCTGACCCTGCCCCCCTGCTTGCTGAGTCGTGGGAGCCGAGCGACGACGGTCTGAGCTACACCTTCGAGCTCAAGGAGGGCGTGACCTTCCACGACGGCACCGAGTTCAATGCCGAGGCCGTGTGCTACAACTTCGACCGCTGGCACAACTTCGAGGGCATCGCGCAGAGCCCGAGTGCCTCGTACTACTACAACAACCTCTTCAAGGGGTTCGCGGGTGACGAGGGCGCGGTCTACGAGAGCTGCGAAGCACCAAGCGACAACGAGGCCGTCGTGCACTTGACGCAGCCCTGGGCCGGGTTCATCGCCGCCCTGTCGCTCCCGTCGTTCTCGATGCAGAGCCCGACCGCCCTCCAGGAGTACGGCGCCGACGAAATCGGCGGCACGGAGGAGGCCCCGAGCATCTCCACGTATGGTTCCGAGCACCCGACCGGCACGGGTCCCTTCACCTTCTCGTCGTGGGACGCCGGCTCGCAGGTCGAGCTCACGGCGTATGAGGACTACTGGGGCGAGCAGGGCGATGTCACGGATGTCATCTTCCGCGTCATCGACGACCCGAACGCGCGTCGCCAGGCGCTCGAGGCCGGCACGATCGACGGCTACGACCTCGTGTCACCTTCTGACACCGTCGCCCTCGAGGAGGACGGCTTCCAGATCATGCCTCGCGACCCCTTCACGATCCTCTACCTCGGCATCAACCAGGCGGTGCCGGAGCTGCAGGACGTGCGCGTGCGCCAGGCGATCAGCATGGCGATCGACAAGGAGCAGCTCGTCAACCAGACGCTGCCCGAGGGCACCGAACTGGCAACGCAGTTCATCCCGCCGGTCGTCTCGGGCTACAACGAGGACGTCACGACCTACGACTACGACGTCGACGCGGCCAAGGCACTGCTCGCTGAGGCGGGCATCCCCGAGGGTTGGGAGCTGACCTTCAACTACCCGACCAACGTGTCGCGCCCCTACATGCCGAACCCGGAGGAGATCTTCACGGTCGTCAGCACCCAGCTCTCCGCCATCGGCATCACGGTCGTGCCCCAGGCGAATGAGTGGGGTGAGTACCTCGACATCATGCAGGGCAGCGCCGACCACGGCATCCACCTGCTCGGCTGGACGGGTGACTACAACGACACCGACAACTTCGTCGGCGTCTTCTTCGGCCAGCCCTCGATGGAGTTCGGTTTCGACAACCCGGAACTCTTCAACGCCCTGACGGAGGCGCGAGGCACCGCGACGATCGAGGACCAGCTGCCGCTGTACGAGGACATCAACCAGATGATCGCCGAGTACATCCCGGCCGTGCCCCTCGCCCACCCGGCGCCTTCGCTCGCGTTCAGCGAGCGAGTCGCCAGCTACCCCGTGAGCCCCGTCAATGACGAGGTCTACAACCTGGTCGAGCTGAACGACTAGTCCGCCATGATGGGGGCACCCCGCTGGGTGCCCCCATCACCGCGACCAGCCCCGGCTGGCCAACCCTGAGGATGCCTGTGCTCCAAGTGATCGCGAAGCGCCTAGCGCTCGTCGTGCCCACCCTCTTCGGCCTCTCGCTGCTGCTCTTCCTCTGGGTGCGGGCGCTCCCCGGCGGGCCCGCGAGTGCGCTCCTCGGTGAGCGCGCCACGCCGGAGCGCGTCGAGCAGATCAACGAGCTCTACGGCTTCAACAAGCCGATCCACGAGCAGTACCTCACCTACATGGGCCGCCTGCTGAGTGGGGACTTCGGCGTCTCGATCCAGACCGGCCGGCCTGTGCTCGAGGAGTTCGCCAACCGCTTCCCCGCGACCATAGAACTCAGCATCGTCGCCCTCATCTTCGCGGTCGGCATCGGTGTACCCCTCGGCTACATCTCCGCAAAGCGCTACGGCAGGCTTCCCGACCACGTCGCGGTCGTCGTGAGCCTCGTCGGCATCACGGTGCCCGTGTTCTTCCTCGCCTTCATCCTCAAGTACTTCTTCGCTGTGGAGCTCGGCTGGTTCCCGCCTGATGGCCGCATGGATGCCCGGATGGACGCGACCCACGTGACGGGCTTCTATGTGCTCGACGGCATCCTCACGGCCGAATGGGACGCCGCATGGGATGCCTTCATGCACCTCGTCCTTCCCGGCATCGCCCTCGGCACGATCCCGCTCGCGATCATCGCGCGCATCACGCGGGCCTCCGTGCTCGAGACGCAGGGTGCCGACTTCGTTCGCACGGCACGGGCGAAGGGACTTCACGATTCCTCGATCCGCGACCGCTTCGTGCTGCGCAACGCCATGCTCCCCGTCGTCACGACGATCGGCCTCCAACTCGGCCTGCTCATCTCGGGAGCCGTGCTCACCGAGACGGTCTTCGCCTTCTCCGGCATCGGCCAGTTCCTCGCGACCGCGATCTTCCGGCGCGACTATCCCGTCCTCCAGGGATTCATCCTGTTCATCGCGGTGCTGTACGCCCTCATCAACCTCATCGTTGATGTCAGTTACAGCATCATCGACCCGAGGGTGCGTGTGCAGTGAGCTCCTACCTTCCCCCCGCCCCCGAATCCGGCACGGGCGCCACCGCCCCCTCCGGCGGCGCTGACTCGGCGCGCACGATCCGCGGCTCGAGCCTGTGGGGCGATGCGTGGCGCCGGCTCCGGCGCAATCCGCAGGCGATCGTGGGCGCGTCGATCGTGGCCGTATTCGTGCTCGTCGCGATCCTCGCGCCCCTGCTCGCGCCCTACGGTGGCCAGGAGCTGCCCGGTGCACGATTCATCCGCCCCACCGTCATCCCGGGCATCGGCGAGGTGGAGGGCTTTGCGCTTGGCCTCGACCGCTTCGGCGGGGATGTGCTGAGCAAGCTCATCTGGGGCGCGCAGGCATCGCTGCTCATTGGACTCATCTCGACCGCCCTCGGCTTGCTCGGCGGACTCCTGCTCGGGCTCGTCGCCGCGACCTTCGGCGGCTGGGTCGACAACGTGGTCATGCGCGTCGTCGATGTGCTCCTTTCGGTTCCGAACCTCCTGCTCGCCGTGAGCATCGCCGCGGTGCTGGGTCAGACTCCCTATGCCGTCATGATCGCGATCGCCGTGAGCCAGGTGCCGATCTTCGCCCGTCTCCTGCGCTCGTCGATGATCGCCCAGCAGAGTTCCGAGTATGTGCTCGCGGCGAAGTCGCTGGGACTCGGCAAGCCCGCAATTTCCTTCACGCATGTGCTGCCCAACAGCCTCGGCCCCGTCATCGTGCAGGGCACGCTCTCCCTCGCGACGGCCGTCATCGAGGCCGCCGCCCTCTCGTTCCTGGGTCTGGGCGGAGGGCGCCCGGAGACCGCCGAATGGGGGCGGATGCTCACCTACGCGCAGAACGAACTCGCGATCGCGCCGCAGCTGGCATTCCTCCCGGGTCTCTGCATCGCCATCACGGCGCTCGGCTTCACGCTGCTGGGCGAGTCCATGCGCGAAGCACTGGACCCGCGCTCGGGAGCACGCCGCCGCTGACGCGACGGCGGACCCGGGCCATCGGCTCAGGCTGAGGCGCGCTCGTTGCCCGGGATGGCCGCGAGCAGCGCCTTCGTGTACTCGTGCTGCGGATTCTGGAACAGTTCCTCGCTCGGCGCCGCCTCCACGATGCGGCCGTCCTTCATGACGCACACGTAGTCGCTGATGAGCCGCACGACCGCGAGGTCGTGGCTGATGAAGACGTAGCTGAGCCCGAGCTTCTTCTGCAGATCGTCGAGCAGCGTGAGCACCTGCGACTGCACGAGCACGTCGAGCGCCGACACTGGCTCGTCGCACACGATGAGGTCGGGATCGAGGGCAAGGGCACGGGCGATCGCGACGCGCTGCCGCTGGCCACCGCTGAGCTCGGAGGGGTAGCGCTTCGCCGTGTCGCTCGGCAACGCGACCTGTTCCAGTAGCTCGCGAACCTTGGCACGGCGCTCGGTGGGGGTACCGCGGCGGTAGACCTTGAGCGGTTCCTCGATGATCCGCTCGACCGTGAACGAGGGGTTGAGCGAGGAGTACGGGTCCTGGAAGATCGGCTGGACCCGCTGGCGGAAGTCGCGGAGTTGCGCCTTCGAGAGACTCGCAACGTCATTGCCGTCGAAGAGGATGGAGCCGCTCGTTGGCTCGACGACGCGCAGCAGCATCCGTGCCGTCGTGGTCTTGCCCGAGCCCGACTCCCCCACAATCGCGACCGTCGTGCCGCGGGGCACGTCGATCGTGACGTCGTCGGCGGCGACGAAGTCGCCCGCCTTGCCGCGCCGGCGGAACACCTTCGTGAGCCCCCGCACCTCCATGATGTTCTCGTGTTGCACGGCGGAGGCCGCGTGCCGCTGTGGCTGCTCGCGAATGGCGGCGATGCTCGGTGCTGCCGCGACGAGCCGGCGCGTGTACTCATGTTCGGGGGCCGTGAGGATCTGCTGGGCCGGCCCCGTCTCGACAGTGCGCCCCTGGCTCATGACGACGACGCGGGAGGCACGCTCGGCCGCGAGGCCGAGGTCGTGCGTGATGAGGAGCACGCTCGTGCCGATCTCGTCGGTCATCCGCTCGATCTGGTCGAGGATAGTGCGCTGCACCGTCACATCGAGCGCACTCGTGGGCTCGTCGGCGATCAGCAGCCGCGGGCGGCACGCAAGCCCGATCGCGATGAGTGCGCGCTGGCGAAGGCCGCCCGAGAGTTCGTGCGGGTACTGCTTGGCGCGCTGGGCCGGGTCGGGGATGCCCGCCGATGCCAGCACCTCGATCACCTTGCGGTCGACGTCCCGTCGCGTCGCCATCTCATGCGCGAGGAGCGTCTCGGCCACCTGTGTGCCGATCTTGGAGACGGGGTTGAGGTTCGACATGGGGTCCTGCGGCACGAGTCCGATCGAGGCGCCCCGGATGCTACGAAGCTGCGACTCCTTGGCCCCCACCAGTTCGGCACCATCGAAGAGGATGCTGCTGCCGGCGCCGACGCGAGCATTCCCCGGCAGGAGGCCGATGATCGCCATGGCACTCGTCGACTTGCCGGAGCCTGACTCCCCCACAATCGCGACCGTCTCGCCCTGTGCGATGTCGAGGGAGAAGTCCGTGACCGCCTCGACGGGGCCTGACTCCGTCGAGAAACTGATCGCCAGGTCGCGAACGCTGAGGAGTGGGGCGTGCTGAGGGGCATCCGTCATTCCCCCATTGTGCCGCAGGGCACCCCAGTTCGGGGGCGTTCAGTGCGCGGCGAGCGGCGCCGCACTCACGGTGCGGTCGATCGTGCACTGGCCGAGCACGCGCGTGCCAACGTAGACGACGGCGGTCTGGCCCGTCGAGACACCATTGAGGGGCACGTCGGGACGGATGACGAGCTCACCCTCCTCGACATGGGCCAGTGCCGGAACGGGGTCTGAGTGTGCTCGCACCTGCACATGGCAGGCGAAGGGCGTTGCGGCGTCGGCGGGAGGAAGGCCCGCCCAGCTGAATCGGCTCCCCGCGATCTCGGCGAGGTCGAGTGCCTCGCGCGGACCGACGACGACCGTGTTCTGCTTGGGCTGGATGTCGAGCACGTAGCGGGGGCGACCGTCCACGCTGGGGATGCCGAGATTGAGTCCCTTGCGCTGCCCGATCGTGAACGCGGCGGCACCCTCGTGCTTGCCGACCTTGTTGCCCTCGCGATCGAGGATGATGCCGGGCTCGGCGCCCAGTCGCTCCGCGAGCCAGCCGCGGGTGTCGCCGTCGGGGATGAAGCAGATGTCGTGGCTGTCGGGCTTGCTCGCGACACTGAATCCGCGCTCGGCCGCCTCGGCCCGCACCTCCGCCTTGGAGGGCGTGTCCGCCAGCGGGAACATGCAGTGCTTCAGCTGATCAGCCGTGAGCACGCCCAGCACATAGGACTGATCCTTGGCCCAGTCGGCCGCGCGGTGGAGTTCGCGATTGCCGTGCTCATCCTCACGGATCGCGGCGTAGTGGCCGGTGACGACAGCGTCGAAGCCGAGGTCGATTGCCTTCTCGAGGAGCGCCGCGAACTTGATCTTCTCGTTGCAGCGCATGCAGGGGTTAGGTGTGCGACCCGCCTCATACTCGGCGATGAAGTCATCGACGACGTCTTCTTTGAAGCGCTCCGAGAAATCCCACACGTAGTACGGGATGCCCATGATGTTGGCGGCGCGCTGCGCGTCCATCGAGTCCTCGATCGTGCAGCATCCACGGCTGCCCGTACGCAGTGTGCCCGGCATGCGGCTCAGCGCGAGGTGCACGCCGACGACCTCATGACCCGCGTCGACCGCGCGCGCGGCAGCAACCGCGGAGTCCACCCCGCCACTCATTGCCGCCAAAATCTTCATCGCAGCAGTCTACGCGGCGACATCTGAGCGGTCACGGGATGTCGGTGAGCGTCTTCTCGACGGCGCCGAGACGCGAGTCAATCGCATCGAGACGGGCGATGAGCCGCTCGTTGACGGCGGTGTTCTGCTCGAGCGCCTCCGCGACCTTGTTGTTGCGTTCAGCGAAGATTCTGCCGAGCGTGATGAGTCCGCCGACGATGATGGCGACGATCGCGATCCACGCGAACCACGGGATATAGGCCAAGGCTTCCATCAGTTGTCTCCTGTCTGTGTGTCGCCGGCGCCCTCTGCGTCGGCATTGCTCTTTGCGACGGCGTCCACGAGCGTGGCGGCGTCGATGGTGAGACTGAAGGGCACGACCTCGAAGTACTTGAGCGCCTTGCCGTCGTCGCTGAGTTCGAGATGGCCGGTGACGAAGCCAGCCTCCTCGAGCTTGTTGAGATGCATGTAGAGGAGGGCGCGCGACATTCCTACCCTTCGGGCAAGCTCGCTGACGTGTAGCCGCTCTCCTTCGAGGAGGGCGATGATGCGCATCCGCTGCGCGCTCGAGATCGCGGTGAGGCGCGAGCTCAGAGCGTCAACATCGACATCCAAGACCCCACCCCCTTGCACCTGTCATAAGAAACTTACAGGTGCAAGGATGTCCGGTCAAGCGCTGGGCTCGACGAGCCGTGCGAGGAGCTCGATGAGCAGACGCTCGGTGACCTCAGGCGGCAGCGCCTCCATGAGTGAGAGCACCGGAGCCATGCGGTCCGGCAGTGCGCCGCCCGCACCGCCGAGGCCGAGGCCCTGCAACACGGATGCCGCGGTCTGCGAGTCCATGCCGCCAGCGCCCGCTGCGGCCAGCACGCCGGCCGGAAGCGACGCAAGGGCATCGTGCGCGGCCACCGCGGGGACGCCTCGGACCTCGTCGGCACCCGCCCGCAGTGCAGCCCCGAGCTCCTCCAGCACTCCCTCCGTAACTGGCGTGACGGTGAGGTGCGTCGTCCTTGATAGGCGGACGCCGTTTGGCTGCACGATCCCTGGCTGCTGCTGCAGGAGCCAACCGCGCTGGCGCACCGCGTCGGCCCAGTGGTGCGGGTCGACCTGACGAGCGGCCGGAACCGTGACATCCGCTTCGACAGCGAAGAGCGGGCCGACAGGCGAGCCCACGACGCGGAGTCCCTCGATCTCGGCGACGACCTCGCGCAGCGTCTCGGTCGCACGTCGCATGCTCGCGGTCAGTTCAGCGAAGCCCTCCTCCTCCAGTCGCTCGATGATGGCCCACGCCGCCGCGAGTGAGCCCGCCGATTTCGAACCAAGCATGGTCGGGTTCACCACCGGATACCCCGGCCAGCGGGTCGTCGCGAAGTACTGCGCGCGGTGGCGGTCGAGTCCGCGATGCAGCAGCACCGACGCGCCCTTCGGCGCGTAGCCGTACTTGTGCAGGTCGGCCGAGATGCTGGAAACCCCGTCGACCGCGAAATCCCAGTCGGGGAGGTCACCCCACCACGGCAGCGCCCACCCCCCAATGCAGGCATCGACGTGACACGAAACACCGGCGGCGGATGCCGCGGCCGCAACCTCCGCGATGGGGTCGAGTGTCGCGTGCGGATACGCGGGTGCCGAGACCACGACGAGCGCGACATCCGCCGACAACCGGCCGATCAGGTCGTCCGCCGCGACGGAACCGTCGGGGCCGACCGGCACGAGGTCGAGGTCGAGCCCGAAGTAGTGCGCAGCCTTGTGGAACGCGGCGTGCACGGTCACAGGAGCGATGATCTGCGGCACCCCCACACCGCCTTCCGCTCGCCACAGGTCTCTCGCGGTCTTGACCGCCAGAAGGCAGCTCTCGGTGCCGCCGGAGGTCACGGATCCGACGACGGACTCGTCACCATGCAGCATCCGTCTCGCGAAGCCCACCACGTCGCGCTCCATGGCCGCGACGGAAGGGAACGTGGTCGGGTCGAGACCATTCACCGGCTGCATGATGCGGATCGCCTGCGCCGCGAGCTCATCGAGCTCGGCGAGTCCGGAATCGTAGACGTAGGAGAGCACGCGTCCGCCGTGGGTGGGGGCATCCGCCCCGCGCAGCAATCGCAGGCGGTCGAGGATGGCGTCGGACTCTGGGCTCAGCGGGGTCGCGGTCATGGTGTCTCCTGCGATGTCGGAATGAGCTGTGGTTCGTCGGTGTCTGCCCGGCGAAGGCGGTAGCGGCGAAGCAGGAGCAGGCTCGCGAGCATGAAGGCCGCGGGCACGACGCTGAAGCTGAGCACGATGCCGTCGATCGCCGCGTCGGGCTGCACGGCAGCGACTCCCGCGACGCTCTCGACGTAGCCGCTGAGGGCGAGCACGATCGTGAGCGCCGTCGCGCCGAACGCCATGCCGGTGGTCTCGCCCGCCGTCCACACTCCCCCGAAGATGCCGGCGCGGCTGAGCCCTGTCACCCGCTCGTCGTGCGAGATCACATCGGGAAGCATCGCCATGGGAAGCGACTGCATGCCCGCGTATGCTCCGCCCGCCACCGCCACTGGGATGTAGACCCAGGCGCCGGGTGCCCAGAGGAGGCCCAGCATCGACAGCGCGGCAAGGCTGAACAGCACGCTCGCAACCACGAAGGCGCGGTGCTTGCCCACGCGACGAGACACCCGCCCCCAGACGGGCGCGAGCAGGAGCGCGGGCGCGATGAGCGCGACGAAGAGCAGCGTCACGGCATCCTCGGAGCGGAGCACCCACGTCGCGACATACTGTGCGCCCGCGAGCATCAGGCCCGTCGCGAGGCCCTGCAGCACGAAGGTCGCGAGGAGGGCGCGGAACGGCTGGCTCGAGCGCAGTGCCGCGAGCCCGCCGCGGTAGGACTCCGCAAGCGACGTCCTCGGCGCTGCCCCCGGCGAGGCGACGGGCGCAACGCGCGAGGAGATGAGCATCCCTCCCCCGATGACGAGCCCCGCGACGACCGCCATGAGCAGGTAGCCGGCCCGCGGATCATCACCGAGGCCGCGCAATACCGGCCCGCCTGCGCCGAAGAGCAGAATGGCGAGGGTCAGCACCACGACCCGCCACGTGAGCAGCCGGGTGCGGTCGTCGTAGCCAGCGGTGAGCTCGGCGGGCAGTGCGATGTAGGGCACCTGGAAGAGACTGAACGCCGTCGCGCAGAGCAGGAACGCGAGCGCGACCCACACGGCGGATGCGACCGCTCCGATCCCCGCGGGAACAGCGAAGGTCAGCACGAAGAAGATGGGCAGCGCGATGCCGCCAAGCACCATGAACCGCCGCCGAGACCCGCTCGCGACGAGGCTCGCGTCGCTGCGCGCCCCGATGACGGGGTCGATGATGACGTCCCAGATCTTCGCGAGCGTGACGACCAGCCCCGCGGCGAGCGCCGCGACCCCGAGCGTGTCGGTCAGGTAGTAGACGAGCACGAGGCCCGGAAGCGTGCCGAAGCCGCCCGTCCCGAGCGAACCGACCGCGTAGGTCGCGATCGACCTTCGGCTGACTGTCTGCGCCATTGCATCCATGGCGCCAGCATATTGGCGGCGGTCTCAGACGGCGCGATCGCTGTAGCCCGCGCGCCGCGCACGCTCGACCGCGGCGGGGAGGGCCGCCAGGAGGGCGTCGACATCGGCCTCGCTCGAATCGTGACCGAGGGTGAAGCGCAGGGCGCTGCGAGCATCCGCTTCGGTCAGCCCCATGCCGAGCAGCACGTGCGAGGGCTCCGGGATGCCGGCTTGGCAGGCCGAGCCCGTGCTCGCCGAGATGCCCGCCATGTCGAGCATGAAGAGCAGGGAGTCGCCCTGGCACCCCTCGAAGGTGAAGTGGGCGTTGTTGTCCAGCCGGCGCTCGGGGTCTCCCCGCAGCACGGCCCCCTCGACGCTGGCGAGCACGCCCTCAATGAGGCGGTCGCGGAGAGGCTCGAGGGAGGAGAGCGGATGCTGCGCCGCGACGCCGAACGCGATGGCACCTGGGGCATCCTGCGTTCCCGACCTCACGTTCCTCTGCTGCCCTCCCCCGTGGAGCAGTGGCTCGACCGTTACGCTTCGGGAGAGGGCGAGGGCGCCGATGCCGAGCGGTCCGCCGACCTTGTGTGCGGAGATGCTGATGGCGGATGCTCCGCTGTCGCGCAGGGAGACGGGCAGGTGCCCGTAGGCAGAGACAGCGTCCACGTGCACGGGTACCCCGTGGGCTGCGGCGAGCGCCGTGAGTTCCTCGACGGGCTGGATGGTGCCCACCTCGTTGTTGGCCCAGAGGAAGGTGAGGAGGGCGATGTCGTCGTGCCCGCGCAGCGCCGTTTCTACCGCGGCGAGCTCAATCCGACCCACGGTGTCGATCGGGAGCCATTCGATCAGCGCGCCCTCATGCGCTGCGAGCCACTCGACCGTGTCGATCGTCGCGTGGTGCTCGCCGCGCGGCACGAGGATCCTGGGCCTCGATGCGCCCGCGGCATTGCGCGCCCAGAAGAGTCCCTTAATGCCGAGGTTGACCGCCTCTGTGCCGCCCGAGGTGAACACGACCTCGATGGGGTCGCAGCCGAGCGATGCCGCGACCTGCTCGCGCGCCTCCTCGAGCATCCGCTTGGCGTTCTGGCCGTGGGCGTGGATGGATGCCGGGTTGCCGACGACATCGAGCGCCGCCACATAGGCATCGCGCACGGCCGGCAGCATGGGCGTCGTGGCCGCGTGGTCCAGGTAGACCGGCATGCTGCTCCTTGCAGGTGAAGTGCTCGTTCCAGAACCCGTATTGGGGTAGCCCTCGTAACCGGCGTGACACGGGCCCTCATTACTCTAGAACGATGGCCTCCCACGATCCTCTGCGCGACCTCGGGGTGCGCGCCGGCGAGGGCGGCGGTGAGCTCCGCGTGTGGTCGGCCCATGCGACGGCCGTCGAGGTGTGCCTCTTCGACCACGCCGATGCCGATCGCATCGTGGCGACGGCCCCGCTCAGCCGCGACGAGCACGATGTGTGGGCGGTGCGGCATCCGCTGCTTGTACCGGGTGCCCGCTACTCGTTGCGGGTGCGCGGCGAGGGCGAGCGCTTCGATGACCGGCGGAACCTGCTCGACCCCTATGCCAGAGGGCTCGTGCGGAGCCCGAGTGGCGAGTGGCGTTCCTATGTGCAGGATGACGCCTTTGACTGGTGTGGTGCGCAGAAACCGCGTGTGCCGCTCGATCACACGGTCATCTATGAGGCGCACGCCAAGGGCATCTCGAAGCTCAACCCTGCGGTGCCGGAGGAGTTCCGTGGAACCTATGCGGGCCTCGCCCATGAGACGGCGATCGCGCAGCTGAAGGACCTGGGTGTGACCACCATCCAACTGCTGCCGGTGCACCAGTCGGTGAGCGAGGAACGGCTCACGAAGCTCGGCTTCAGCAACTACTGGGGCTACAACACGCTCAACTTCTTCACGCCCCACACGGAATATGCGTCGGCCGCCGCCCAAGCCGGTGGTACCGCGGCGGTACTGCGCGAGTTCAAGGGCATGGTCAAACTGCTCCACGAGGCCGGCCTCGAGGTCATTCTCGATGTCGTCTACAACCACACCTCCGAGCAGGGACCGGGCGGGCCCACGACAAGCTTCCGAGGGATCGACGATGCCTCCTACTACCGGCAGGATGCCGACGGCAACTACATCGACGTCACCGGATGCGGCAACTCCCTCGATACCTCGGTGCCTGCGGTGCAGCGGCTCATCCTCGATTCGCTGCGGTACTGGGCGAACGAGGTGCAGGTCGACGGGTTCCGCTTCGACCTGGCCGCGACGCTGGGGCGCAATGCTGCCCACGAGTTCGACCCCGAGCATCCGCTGCTCAAGGCAATCGTCGAGGACCCGCAGCTGCAGGGCGTGAAGATGATCGCCGAACCGTGGGATGTCGGCGCTGGCGGCTGGCAGACCGGCAACTTCCCCACAGGCTGGATGGAATGGAACGACGGCTACCGCGACCGGATGCGCGACTTCTGGCTCTCGGACATCGCCGCAGAGCGTCACCACGGCACCGCGAGCCAGGGCATCGGCAGCATGACGCGACGCTTCGCAGGCTCCGCGCACGTCTTCAGCCAGGAGCGCGGACCGCTCGCGAGCGTCAACTTCATCACGGCCCACGACGGCTTCACGATGGCCGACCTCACCTCATACAACCGCAAGCACAACCTCGGCAATGGCGAGTTCAACCGCGACGGCACCGACAACAACCACTCCTTCAACCACGGGTGGGAGGGGCCGAGCGACGACCCCGAGATCACCACATGCCGGCGCAAGGCCATGCGCAACCTGCTTGGCACGCTGCTGCTGTCGGCGGGCATCCCCATGATCACGGCGGGCGACGAGTTCGGCCGCAGCCAGCGCGGCAACAACAACGCCTACTGCCACGATGACGAGCTCAGCTGGTTGCCGTGGGAGCACGAGGAGTGGCAGCGCGACCTGTTCGAGATCTCCAAGAAGTTGCTCCGACTGCGGCGCGAGAACCCCGCGCTGCGGCCCGTGCGTTTCGGTCGTTTCGGCGAGAAGGTGCCGTCGGCGAGCGAAATGCACTGGTACAACGCTGCGGGCGCCGAGATGTCGATCGAGGATTGGGACTCCCCCGCCCAGCGCGTCTCCCAGTACCTCGCGGCGTCGACGCCCGAGC
>JADGNA010000017.1 GCA_015234465.1 Salinibacterium sp.
CTGATGACCTCTTCCGTGTGAAGGAAGCGCGCTACCAACTGCGCCAATCGCCCGTCACCGACAATCTTGCCACAGGTTTCGGTCGCTCCGTGCACACCTCGAACGCCCTCAGATCGCCGCGTGACGCGCCCGGGCTGCGTCGGTTTGGTGTCGGAGAGATTCATCGGATAGAGTTCCTGAGCACGCAGAAATGCGAGCAAATGCGGATGTGGCGCAGTGGTAGCGCATCACCTTGCCAAGGTGAGGGTCGCGAGTTCGAATCTCGTCATCCGCTCGAGTGAAGTCTCACGCACGTGGGAACCCTCCACGGTGGCGTGGCCGAGAGGCGAGGCAGCGGCCTGCAAAGCCGTCCACACGGGTTCGAATCCCGTCGCCACCTCCACTCGGCAAGACAATACAATGGGCGATTGGCGCAGCGGTAGCGCGCTTCCCTGACACGGAAGAGGTCACTGGTTCGATCCCAGTATCGCCCACCAGACATCGAAGGCCCCGGAGAAATCCGGGGCCTTCGGCGTTTCCCGGCAGGGCAGAGGGTGTGGCATCCGCCCACTAAACTTGGCCGAATGAGCCAGCAGTCAGGATTCGACCTCTTCACAGACCGCGACATCGTCGCAATGCGCGTCAATGGCGAATTGAGGGACCTGGCTGCAACCGTCACCGACGCTGACGAGGTCGAACCCGTGCACATCGACTCCGAGGACGGGCTGAACATCCTGCGTCACTCCGCCGCGCACGTCGCTGCCCAGGCGGTGCAGTCGATCAACCCGGAGGCGAAGCTCGGCATCGGGCCACCCGTCACCGACGGCTTCTACTACGACTTCGATGTCGAGCAGCCCTTCACGCCCGAAGACCTGAAGGCGATCGAGAAGGCCATGGAGCGGATCGTCAAGCAGGGCCAACGTTTCGTGCGCCGGGTCGTGAGCGACGACGAGGCACGTGCTGAGCTCGCCGAGGAGCCCTACAAGCTCGAGCTGATCGGTCTCAAGGGTTCCGCAGCCGAGGGCGGGGACAACGAGGCGGTCGAGGTCGGCGCCGGTGAGCTCACGATCTACGACAACGTCGACCCGAAGACGGGGGAGACGGTGTGGAGGGACCTGTGTCGCGGTCCGCACCTGCCGAACACCCGCATGATCGGCAACGGCTGGAAGCTCATGCGCACGGCCGCCGCCTACTGGCGGGGTTCCGAGAAGAACAAGCAACTCCAGCGCGTCTACGGCACCGCCTGGCCCAGCAAGGACGAGCTGCGCGCCTACACGACCCGTCTCGAGGAGGCGGCGAAGCGCGATCACCGCAAGCTGGGCTCGGAACTCGACCTCTTCTCGTTCCCCGAGGAGATCGGCTCGGGTCTCGCCGTCTTCCACCCCAAGGGCGGCATCATCCGCAACGAGATCGAGAACTACATGCGCCAGCAGTTGCTGTCACACGACTACGAGCTCGTCAATACGCCCCACATCACGAAGGGTCATCTCTTCGAGACGAGCCAGCACCTCAACTGGTATAAGGACGGCATGTTCCCGGCCATGCACCTCGACGAGGAGCGGGATGCCGAGGGGCACGTCACCAAGCAGGGCCAGGACTACTACCTGAAGCCCATGAACTGCCCCTTCCACAACCTGATCTTCCGGGCGCGGGGGCGCAGCTACCGCGAGCTGCCCCTGCGGCTCGCCGAGTTCGGTACCGTCTACCGCTACGAGAAGAGCGGCACCCTCTCGGGCCTCACCCGCGTGCGCGGCCTCACGCAGGACGACGCCCACATCTATGTGACTCCCGAGCAGGTGAAGGACGAGATCAAGCGCCAGCTCGAGTTCGTCTTCGAGACGCTGCGCGGATACGGCCTCGACGACTTCTACCTCGAACTCTCGACCCGTGACCCCGAGAAGTCGGTCGGCACGGACGAGCAGTGGGAGGAGGCGACCGAGACACTCCGCCAGGTCGGCGAGGAGTCTGGCCTTGAACTCGTCAACGACCCGGGTGGCGCCGCGTTCTACGGCCCCAAGATCTCCGTGCAGGCGCGCGATGCGATCGGCCGCACCTGGCAGCTCTCGACCGTGCAGCTGGACTTCAACCAGCCGGAACTCTTCGAGCTCGAGTACACGGCGGCGGATGGCACGCGCCAACAGCCCGTCATGATCCATCGGGCGCTGCTCGGGTCGATCGAGCGCTTCTTCGCGATCCTCCTCGAGCACTACGCGGGCGCCTTCCCGGTCTGGCTCTCTCCCGTGCAGGTTGTGGGCATCCCCGTCGCGGAGGAGTACAACGACTACCTCTCGGAGGTCGTCGCGAAGCTCAAGTCGCGTGGCGTGCGTGCCGAGGTCGACCTCTCGAGCGACCGGATGCCCAAGAAGATCCGCACCCACACGAAGGCGAAGGTTCCCTTCCAGCTGATCGCTGGGGAGGAGGACCGGGCGAATGGGGCGGTGAGCTTCCGCTTCAGGGACGGCAGCCAGGAGAATGGCATCCCAGTCGACGAGGCGATCGCGCGCATCCTGGAGACGATCGCCAGCAAGGCCCAGGTCTGATGGCCTCGTACGAGCCGGACGAGTTCGAGGGGGCTGAGCCGGAGGCCGCGAGCGGCTTCGCCGCAAGCCCGGATGCGTTCCAGCGCCTCTGGACGCCGCACCGTCTCGTCTACATCGAAGACGGGCAACAGCCGCCCGCGCACGACTGCCCCTTCTGCAACGCGCCGACGATGCCGGACGAGAAGGGCCTCATCGTCGCGAGGGGCAAGCACGCCTACGTGCTCCTGAATCTCTACCCCTACAACTCCGGCCACCTGCTGGTGTGCCCCTACCGCCACATCGCGACCTACGACGAGGCCAGCGCCGAGGAGGTCGCCGAGATCGGGAGCCTCACGCAGACGGCCATGCGGGTGCTCAAGGCAACGTCGTCGTGCGACGGCTTCAACCTCGGCATGAACCAGGGCCGCATCGCAGGCGCCGGCATCGCCGAGCACCTGCACCAGCACATCGTGCCGCGGTGGGCGCTCGACTCGAACTTCTTTCCCATCGTCGCCAAGACGAAGGCCGTGCCGCGCCTGCTGGGCGAGGTGCGCGACGAGATCGCCGCCGCCTGGCCCAAGGACTGACCAGGCGGCATCCGGTGTGCGGTCAGCGCACCTGCGTGACCTCGAACTGCAGGCGCGGATGTGCGTAGGCCTCCTGCGCCTCCACGAGCAGCAGTTCCCGCGAACCGGCATCGTAGGTCGTCTGTAGGAGGTCGTAGACGCTGGACGTGGTGCGAGCGAGGGCCGTCGCGGCGTCGCCCGTCTCGCGGTAGTGGGCAGAGAAGAGCGCGGCGGTGACATCACCAGAGCCGTTCGCCTTCATCGGGATGTGCGGGGTCTGCACGATCCAGGCGCCCTTGTCATCCACCGCGAGCATCTCGATCGTTCCCTCCGGCCGCTCCGGGCGCTCGACGCTCGTGACGAGCACCGTGCTCGGCCCCATCGCGCGCGCGGCATCGACCGATGCCAGCGTTGAATCGAGGTCGGCCGGTTCCGTCTCCGTGAGGAAGCCCAGTTCGAACTGGTTGGGCGTGATGATGTCGGCGGCGGGCGCAACCCGCTCCCGCAGGAGGATCGGGATAGCGGGGGCCACGAAGCATCCGGACTTCGCATTGCCCATGACGGGATCGCAGGAGTACACAGCGCTCGGGTTCGCAACCTTGACTCGCGCAACCGCGTCCAGGATGACATCTGCGATGCCCTCGCTGCCCTGGTAGCCGGAGAGCACGACATCGATGTCGGCGAAGGCGCCACGCTCCTCGATGCCCGTGATCACCTCGCGAACCTCGTCCGGGCTGATGAGCGGTCCGCGCCAGGCGCCGTAGCCCGTGTGGTTCGAGAAGTTCACGGTGTAGACGGGGTACACCTCGACGCCGATGCGCTGCAGCGGGAACACGGCGGCGGAGTTGCCGACATGGCCGTAGGCGACGGCGGACTGGATGGAGAGGATCTTCACAAGGGCTCCTGCGGGATAGCGGACGGTTCAGGTGGTGCGGAGGACGGTGTCGACCGCGGCGGCGATGTCTGCTGCCAGCCGGGCAGCATCCTCGTCGCTCAGGTCATGGACGGTGAGTCGGAGGTGGCGCAGCGCTGCCTCCCCGGCAAGCAGGAAGTCATCGCCGGGACGGGCGAGCCAGCCGCGGCGCATCAGCTGCTCCGTGACAGCGCGGGCTGGGGCCGGCAGGGAGAGCCACAGGCTCAAGCCGTCGCCCGCATGACACGGCAGGCCGACGGCGCGAGCGTGCTCTGCGAACGCGGCGTTCCGCTCGCGGTAGTGTTCGGCGGCGCGCTCGACTGCTGCCATCACTTCGTCATCGGCGACGAGCGCGACCACGAGGCGCTGCAGCAGGTGGCTCACCCAGGTCGACCCCGGGCTCAGCCGTTCGGCGAGCCGGGCCGCGGTCTCGGCGTCGCTCGCGGTGACCGCGAGGCAGAGGTCGGGCCCCAGGAACTTCGAGACCGAGCGGATGAGCGCCCACCGACGGTGCCCCGGGCCGATGATCGAGACATAGGGGCGGCGCGACAGCAGCGAGAAGTGGTCGTCTTCGATGACGAGCACATGCGGATGCTCGGCGAGGACCCCTCGCAGGGCCGCAGCGCGCTCGGATGTGAGGCTCGCTCCCGTCGGGTTGTGGGCCCGGGGCGTGCAGACGATCGCGCGGACGCCGGCCGCGAGGGCAGCACGAAGGCCGTCGACCGTCATGCCCTCGTCGTCGACCGGGATCGCGTGCGGCCGGTATCCGCCGACACGAACCGTGCGCAGCGCGGAGAGGAAGCACGGGTCCTCGAGGCCGACGAGGTCGTCGCGAGCCAGGGCATCCGCGAAGAGCCGCTCGAGCGCGTCGACCGCGCCTCCCGTGACGGTGAGCCGCAGGTCGTCCCGCGTGCCGAGGTCCCGGGTGATCCACGCGTGCGCCCAGCGTTCGAGGGAGGGATCGATTGTCGGCTCGCCATAGAGGACTGGACGCCCCGCGAGGGTCGCGAGTGCGGGGGAGAGGTCGGGAATGAGAGCCGGGTCGGGGTTGCCGTTCGCGACATCGCGAAGCACTGAGTCGGGGGCGTACCCCTCAAGGGGCACTGCGGCCCGGATCGCGACGCGCGTGCCGCCCCGCCCGCGTGTCTCCACCGCGCCGGCCTGGTTCAGCAACCGGTAGGCCGCCACGACCGTGTTGCGGTTGACTCCCAGCTGCTCCCCAAGTGAACGGACGGGAGGGAGGATGTCGCCAGGTGCCAGTGCCCCGCGGTCGATCAGCGCGCGGATGCTCTCGGCGATCTCAGCCGCCGTCTCGCCGCCGATGGGCCCAAGGGCCAGTCGTGTGTCTCCGATCGTCACGGGAGCAAGTCTATGGGTCATGCCATGCTAGGTTTTGGCCTAAGCCAAACAAGGGAGTGCGCATGTCCACGACAGTAGGCACCGCTCGCGTCAAGCGCGGGCTCGCCGAGATGCTGAAGGGCGGCGTCATCATGGACGTCGTCACGGCCGAACAGGCACGAATTGCCGAAGACGCGGGAGCCGTCGCAGTCATGGCCCTCGAGCGCGTGCCCGCGGACATCCGCTCGCAGGGTGGCGTCGCGAGGATGAGCGATCCCGACCTCATCGACGAGATCATCGCATCCGTCTCGATCCCCGTAATGGCGAAGGCGCGCATCGGCCACTTCGTCGAGGCCCAGGTGCTGCAGTCGCTCGGCGTCGACTACATCGACGAGTCCGAGGTGCTGAGCCCCGCCGACTACGTCAACCACATCGACAAGTGGAAGTTCACGGTGCCGTTCGTCTGCGGCGCCACCAACCTCGGGGAGGCGCTGCGACGCGTCAACGAGGGTGCCGCCATGATCCGGTCGAAGGGCGAAGCAGGCACAGGTGACGTCTCGGAGGCGACCAAGCACATCCGCACTATCCGCGGTGAGGTCGCCCGTCTGACATCCATGAGTGATGACGAGTTGTACGTCGCGGCCAAGGAGCTGCAGGCGCCATATGAACTCGTCGTCGAGGTCGCGAAGACGGGAACGCTCCCCGTCGTGCTGTTCACGGCTGGCGGAGTCGCGACGCCCGCGGATGCCGCACTCATGATGCAACTCGGAGCCGACGGCGTCTTCGTCGGCTCTGGCATCTTCAAGTCGGGCAATCCCGCGAAGCGTGCCGCGGCCATCGTCAAGGCGACCACCTTCCACGACGACCCGGCGGTCATCACCGAGACCTCCCGCGGCCTCGGCGAGGCGATGGTGGGCATCAACGTCGCCGATCTTCCGGCTCCCCACCGGCTCGCTGAGCGTGGCTGGTAGCACGCCAGCCCAGATCACGGTCGGCGTCCTGGCCCTGCAGGGGGCGGTGCGCGAACACGTCGATGTGCTGCGGCGCCTGGGCACGGAGGCGCGGCCCGTGCGCACTCCGGCCGATCTCGCATCCGTCGACGCGCTCGTCATCCCGGGCGGAGAGTCGACCGTGATCGACAAGCTCTCGCGCGCGTTCGGGCTCGATGAACCTATCAGGGCGGCGATCTCGGGCGGGCTGCCCGTACTGGGCACCTGTGCTGGCCTCATCATGCTGGGGGATCGCATCCAGGGCCGAGCCCCGGGCCAGAGGACCTTCGGCGGGCTCGACGCGACTGTGCGGCGGAACGCCTTCGGGAGCCAGGGGGAGTCGTTCGAGACCGACGTCGCCGTTCCGGAACTTGGCGGCCCGTCGATGCATGCCGTCTTCATCCGGGCTCCCATCGTCGAGGACGTGGGCTCGGCGGTGACCGTCTTGGGTCGCCTCAACGACGGGAGGATCGTCGCGGTACAGCAGGGGAGGCTGCTCGGCGTTGCCTTCCACCCGGAGATCTCGGGCGAACATCGATTCCACGCCAGGCTGATCGCGCTCGCCCGCGAGGCGGCGGGCCGCGGCTGAGCGGGCAAGGAAGAGCCCCTCTATAGAATGTTCTCCATGTCAGGGCATTCCAAGTGGGCAACCACGAAGCACAAGAAGGCGGTCATCGACGCGCGCAGGGCCAAGTCCTTCGCGAAGCTGATCAAGAACATCGAGGTCGCGGCCAAGATCGGTGGCGCTGACCTCTCGGGCAATCCGACCCTCGTCGACGCGGTGCAGAAGGCCAAGAAGACCTCGGTGCCCAACGACAACATCGATCGCGCGATCAAGCGTGGCGCGGGCCTCACTGGTGAGTCCGTCGAGTACATGACGATCATGTACGAGGGCTACGCACAGGGCGGAGTCGCACTCCTCATCGAATGTCTCACCGACAACAAGAACCGCGCCGCAGCCGAGGTTCGCACCGCCATGACGCGCAACGGCGGCAACATGGCCGACCCGGGAAGCGTGGCCTACAACTTCTCGCGCAAGGGCGTCGTGTCGATCACGAAGACCGAGGGCCTGACGGAAGACGACGTCCTCCTCGCCGTGCTCGATGCGGGAGCCGAAGAGGTCGTCGACCGGGGAGCAGGCTTCGAAGTCATCACCGAGCCCTCCGATCTCGTCGCCGTTCGCACCGCGCTGCAGGACGCCGGCATCGACTATGACTCGGCGGAGGCGGAGTTCGTGCCGAACCTCAGTGTCGAGATCGACGCCGAGACAGCCCGCAAGGTGTTCAAGCTGATCGATGCGCTCGAAGACAGCGACGACGTGCAGAACGTCTTCGTCAACTACTCCCTGTCGCCGGAGACCCAGGCCGAACTCGACGAGGACTAGTTGTCCGGCTCGCCTGCACGCATCCTCGGCGTTGATCCCGGGCTCACCCGCTGCGGCATCGGCGTCATCGATGTCATGGCGGGCAGGCGCGCCCGACTCGTCGACGTTGGTGTGATCAGGACACCCGCCGACATGCCCCTCGAGCGACGTCTCCAACTCATTGGCGACGCGCTCGACGGCCTGCTCGACGAGCACCGCCCCACCGCGATCGCCCTGGAGCGCGTCTTCGCGCAGCACAACCTCCGCTCCGTGATGGGCACGGCACAGGCGAGTGGTGTCGTGTTGTTGGCCGCGGGACGCCGCTCGCTTCCCGTGGGACTCCACACCCCATCCGAGGTCAAGGCCGCGGTGACCGGCTACGGCGCTGCCGACAAGCGGCAGGTCGGCGAAATGGTGGCCCGCATCCTTGAGCTTTCAGCCCCGCCCACCCCGGCAGACGCGGCCGACGCGCTCGCTCTTGCCCTCTGTCATGCGTGGCGAGGCGGCACGACGAGCGCGCCCGCTCAGTCGGATGCCGCAACTCCGGCTCAGCAGGCGTGGCGCGCCGCAGAACGTCGACGGTGACGTCGGGGGCTCCTCATAGGCTTGGAGCATGATCTCCTCTGTGCGCGGACCCGTGCTCTCCGTCGGCGTCACAACGGTCGTGGTCGAGGTGGGCGGCGTCGGCCTGCTCATGACCATCACACCGGCGCACGCGGCGAAACTCCGTGCCGGAACCGAGGCGAGCATCCGCACGGTGCTCATCGTGAAGGAGGACGACCTCGCCCTGTTCGGCTTTGCGGACGCCGAACAGCTGCAGGTCTTCGACCTGCTTCGCGGTGTGACGGGGGTCGGGCCGAAATCGGCCATGGGAGTGCTCTCGGCCATGACGCCAGCCGAGGTCGCCCAGGCGGTGAACCTCGAAGACGACAGCGCCTTCCGCAAGGTCTCGGGCATCGGGCCCAAGACCGCAAAGCTCATCATCGTCTCCCTTGCGGGCAAGATGGTGCACGCGCCAGCGGGCGCACCGGCCGCCGCGCGGGCCGCTGCGGGGGATGCCCGCGCACAGGTCGTCGAAGCGCTCATCGGACTCGGCTGGAACGAGCGTTCGGCCGCGAAGGCCGCAGACGACGCCAAGGATGCCGTCGATCCCGCCAAGACGGGCGACATGCAGGCGCTTCTCCGCGTCGCCCTTGCCAGCCTCGGGCCGGCGCAGGCCATGACACGTGAGGGCGCGCGATGAGCCTGGGCGAGGATGGGCGCATCGGAAGCTTCGAGCGCAGCACCGAATCGATCACCACCCCGCAGCCGGAATCCCAGGCCGAACTTGCCTTCGAAGGGGCACTCCGGCCACGCTCGCTCTCTGAGTTCGTCGGCCAGTCAAAGGTGCGGGCGCAGCTGGAGCTCCTGCTCAACGCCGCCACGATCCAGAACCGCACACCCGACCACATCCTGCTCGCCGGACCGCCAGGGCTCGGCAAGACCACGCTCGCGATGATTGTCGCGGAGGAGGGATCGCGGCCGCTGCGCATGTCGAGCGGTCCCGCCATCCAGCACGCGGGAGACCTGGCTGCGCTGCTGTCGTCCCTCATCCCGGGTGAAGTGCTCTTCATCGACGAGATCCACCGCATGGCGCGTTCCGCGGAGGAGATGATGTACCTCGCGATGGAGGACTTCCGCATCGACATCATGGTGGGCAAGGGTGCCGGCGCGACCTCGATTCCTCTCGACCTCGCCCCGTTCACGCTCGTGGGAGCGACCACACGTTCCGGGCTCCTGCCCAACCCGCTCCGTGACCGCTTCGGCTTCACCGCCCATCTGGAGTTCTATTCGGATGGCGAGCTCGCTCAGGTCATCTCGCGCGCCGCGACGCTGCTGAAGCTCGAGGTCGATGACGCATCCCTCGCCGAGATCGCGGGGCGGAGTCGAGGCACTCCCAGGATTGCGAACCGCCTCCTCCGACGCGTGCGGGACTATTCGCTCGTGCACAGGAAGGAGGGAATCGACGCGGTGCGAGAGGCTCTTCGCCTCTACGACGTCGATGATCTCGGCCTCGACCGGCTCGACCGTGCGGTGCTCACCACGATCGTCACCCAGTTCGACGGGGGACCGGTAGGACTCGGCACACTCGCGGCGTCCGTCGGCGAGGAGGCAGAGACGATCGAATCGGTCGTCGAGCCATTCCTCGTGCGAATGGGCCTTCTGTCGCGCACGCCACGAGGTCGGACTGCCACGCGGCGCGCCTTCGAGCACCTCGGAGTGCAGCGCGCTGAAGCGACGCTTTTCGGGGATGGCCTGTAGGATCTGAGGGTTGTCCTTCGACGACGTCCCCGCGAACTCTGCGCCACATCACCACGGAAGGTCTTCCCACCCGTATGGATCCGCTGCTTCTTGCCATGATGGCCGTCCTGGCCCTCTTCATCTTCTTCCAGTTCCGCGCCTCGAAGAAGAGGAAGGCCGAGCAGGAGGAGCTCAGCACCAAGATGGTGCCCGGCGCTGAGGTGATGACGCAGTTCGGCGTCTTCGGCACGCTGCTCTCGATCGACGAGGAGAAGAACGAGGCACTCCTCGAGACGACACCCGGCACGGTCATCCGGCTGCACCGCCAGACGATCCTCAAGGTCGTCGAAGACGACACGGTCTCTGAGGACGTCGCGGATGACGCCGACGCCATCGCCGACGGCGATGGGCCGACGACCAAGAACGACAACTGAACCATTAGTCTTTCCTGAGTTCGGCCGAGCCTGAGCCGAACCTCCCGACCCTGATCCATGGCACCCGAGCCATCGGAGCAATAGAAAGCTGAGTTCCAGGTGGCAGCACCACGATCGACCCCGGCCAAGAAGGCCTGGCGTTCGCTGACGTGGCTGGCGGTAATCATCGTCGGCCTCATCGGCCTCAACGCCGCGGGAGCAATCTGGCAGGGTTCCGGCTGGACCCCGAAGCTCGCGCTCGACCTCGAGGGTGGCACCCAGATCATCCTGGCCCCGCAGCTCGAGAGCGGCCAGCAGGTGACGGGCGAGCAGCTCGACCAGGCCGTCGAGATCATCCGCTCGCGTGTCGACGCTGCCGGTGTCTCTGAGGCCGAGATCAACACGCAGGGTGCCCAGAACATCGTCGTCTCGATCCCCGGAACGCCCGACGAGGAAACCCTCGCCCGAATCGAGTCCTCGGCCAAGCTCGAGTTCCGTCCCGTGCTCCAGGTCGCGGCGGCGGTCGACCCGACGCAGACGCCCGCACCCGAGACCGGGGAAGGCGACGAGCCGGGCGAGGACGCGGAGCCGTCGCCGTCGGTCTCGCCGTCCGCTGGCGTGGGCCAGGGCGGTGCCGCGGCCGCGACTGCGGCGACGCCCGCACCGTCGGCTTCGCCGTCGCCCTCTGCAGGGGCCGACCCCGCGCAGCCCGAGGAGGGCGAGCCCGCTCCGACACCGAGCAACGCCAGCGACCTTGCGTGGATCACGCCGGAGCTGCTCGACGAGTTCACGAACTTCGACTGCGCCGAGCTCGACGAGGCGGGCACCAACGTCGCGCCCGCAGCGGAGCCACTCATCACCTGCGACAACACGCGCACCGTGAAGTACATCCTCGGCCCGGTCGAGGTCGCTGGCGAGCGGATCGTCGATGCCACTCACGGCCTCGCCGCAAACAGCCAGGGCGTGAGCACGGGCCAGTGGGCCGTCAACATCGTCTTCGACGGCGAAGGATCCGATGAGTTCGGAGAGGTCACCACGCGCCTCTTCTCGCTCACCGGCGTGCAGAACCAGTTCGCGATCGTGCTCGACGGCACGGTCATCTCGGCCCCGAGAACCAACACCGTCATCACCAACGGCAAGCCACAGATCACGGGCGACTTCACGCAGGAGACGGCGAAGACCCTCGCTGACCAGCTGAAGTTCGGCGCGCTGCCCATCGGCTTCGAGGTGCAGAGCAGCGAGAATATCTCCGCGACGCTCGGCGAGAGCCAGCTCTGGAGCGGACTGCTTGCGGGCGTGATCGGTCTCGCCTTGGTCGTCGTGTACTCCTTGTTCCAATACCGCACGCTCGGGCTCGTCACGGTCGCCTCACTCGGAGTCGCCGGAGTCATCGTCTACCTCGTCATCAACCTGATGTCGTGGCGCGAGGGATATCGACTCTCCCTCGCCGGTGTCGCCGGCCTCATCGTCGCCATCGGCATCATCGCCGACTCCTTCATCGTCTACTTCGAGCGAATCAAGGATGAACTGCGAGACGGGCGGATGCTCGGCTCGGCGGTCGAGGCGGGCTGGAAGAGGGCAATCCGCACCGTGTTGGCCTCCGACGCGGTCAACTTCCTCGCTGCGGCGGTGCTCTTCGTCCTCGCGATCGGCAACGTCCGGGGCTTCGCACTCACCCTCGGCATCACGACCCTCATCGACCTCCTCGTCGTGTCGCTGTTCACGCACCCCGTCATGCAGCTGCTGGCCAAGACGAAGTTCTTCGGTGAAGGGCACCCAGCGAGCGGGCTCAACCCGCGGGCGCTGGGCGCCGTGTACCGCGGCCGTGCCACGTTCCGCGAGCCGGTGGGCGTCAGCGCCTCGAAGCGAGCGGCGAGTGGGCGCGAGGCGCAGAAGCGCCAGACGATCGCCGAGCGCAAGGCCGCCGCGGATGCCGCG
Source organism: Salinibacterium sp. (assembly GCA_015234465.1). Classification (GTDB taxonomy): domain Bacteria; phylum Actinomycetota; class Actinomycetes; order Actinomycetales; family Microbacteriaceae; genus Homoserinimonas. The sequence continues at coordinate 12,299 of JADGNA010000017.1, forward strand.
GCCTCGGTTTCGAAGGGCAAGGATTCCTGATGGCCAGCTTCTCCACCTTCGGTAACGACCTCTACACAGGGCGTCGATCCATCGACTTCGTCGGGCGCCGTCGCGTCTGGTACATCATCGCGGCCGTGCTGATCATTGCATCCGTCGCCGGCCCATTCATTCGTGGTGGCTTCGAGTTCGGCATCGAGTTCCGCGGTGGCTCGCAGTTCATCGTCGAGCGCACGTCTGAGCTCGAGCAGGTGCTCGGTGAGGAGGCGGTTCGGGAGACCGTGCCCGATGCAACGCCTCGCGTCACCGTGGTCGGGCAGGACTCCGTCCGCGTGCAGACCGACATCGTCACCGACGATGAGGCGTTCGAGATCAGGACAGCCCTCGCGTCCTCCTACGACGTGCCGGTCGACCAGGTGAGCTATTCCTTCATCGGCCCCACCTGGGGTGCCGACATCACGGCACAGTCGATCAGGGCACTCGTCGTCTTCCTGCTCCTGGCCGGCGTCGTCATGGCTCTCTACTTCCGCACGTGGAAGATGTCGCTTGCGGCCATGGCCGCGCTCTTCCACGACCTCATCCTGACGGCAGGCATCTACGGCATCCTCGGCTTCGAGGTGACGCCCGCCGCGGTGATCGGCTTCCTGACGATCCTTGGCTACTCGCTCTACGACACCGTGGTGGTGTTCGACAAGATCCGAGAGAACACGGCGGAGGACGGCGAGGCCTCGCCGCGAACCTTCGCGGAGTCCGTCAACCTTGCGGTCAACCAGACGCTCGTTCGTTCCATCAACACCTCGGTAGTGGCAGTGCTGCCCGTCGCGGCGATCCTCTTCATCGGATCCTTCGCGCTCGGCGCGGAGACGCTGCGCGACATCTCGCTCGCGCTCTTCATCGGCATCGTCGTCGGTGCCTACTCCACGATCTTCATTGCCTCGCCGGTCTACAACCACCTTCGCGAGAACGAGCCGGAGATCAAGAAGCAGAACGCCAGGATCCTGGCTTCCCGCCGCACGGAGGCCGCTCCCGTCGAGTGACGGCGGTCACTCGCTCGATCGGCATTCCCTCCATACCAGGAGTGATAGTTTTGCTGCACGGGAAAGGTGGGAGGTGAGATGACCGAAGTCACCAACAGTCCCGCCACGCGGCGGCTGCTTCTCCCTCGTCTCTTCTCTCGTGCCCAGCATGCTGGCGCGATCGAGAACCTGATCCGCACGGTGCGTGCGCATCATCCGCGCGCTGACATCGACACGATCGAACGGGCATACAAGGTCGCGGAGATCGCTCACCGCGGCCAGACCCGCAAGAGCGGCGAGCCGTACATCACGCACCCCGTCGCGGTTGCCCAGATCCTCGCCGACCTCGGCATCGGCGCGAAGACGGTGGCGGCCGCGCTGCTGCACGACACCGTCGAAGACACCGACTACACCCTCGACATGGTGCGCAAGGACTTCGGTGACGAAGTTGCGATGCTCGTCGATGGCGTTACAAAGCTCGACAAGCTCAAGTACGGCGACAGCGCCCAGGCGGAGACCGTCCGCAAGATGGTCGTTGCGATGTCCAAGGACATCCGCGTGCTCGTGATCAAGCTCGCCGACCGGCTCCACAACGCGCGCACGTGGGGCTTCGTCTCCTCCGAGTCTGCCAAGCGCAAGGCGCAGGAGACGCTGGAGATCTACGCCCCGTTGGCACATCGCCTCGGTATCCAGGCGATCAAGTGGGAGCTCGAGGACCTGTCGTTCGCGGTGCTGCACCCGAAGCTTTACGTCGAGATCGAGAGCCTCGTCAAGCAGCGCACACCGCAGCGCGAGGAGTTCGTGCACCAGGTCATCGAGGCGGTGACGGAAGACCTGAAGGCCGCTCGCATCAAGGGCAAGGTCGTCGGCCGTCCGAAGCAGTACTACTCGATCTACCAGAAGATGATCCTCCGCGGTCGCGAGTTCGACGAGATCTACGACCTGGTCGGCATCCGAGTCCTCGTGTCGACCGTTCGCGACTGCTACGCGGTCCTCGGCTCCATCCATGCCCGCTGGACCCCGATTCCCGGCCGTTTCAAGGACTACATCGCTACGCCGAAGTTCAATCTCTACCAGTCGCTGCACACGACGGTCATCGGGCCCAAGGGTCGGCCCGTCGAGATCCAGATTCGCACCGAGGACATGCACCAGCGGGCCGAATACGGTGTGGCTGCGCACTGGAAGTACAAGGAGCGCGTCAATGGCGGTCGCTCTGCCGACAGCACTCCTGTCGGCGATTCCGACATGGCGTGGCTCGCGCACATCTCCGACTGGCAGGCAGAGACGTCTGACCCTGGCGAGTTCCTCGACTCGCTGCGCTTCGAGATCGGGGCAAAGGAGGTCTATGTCTTCACTCCCCAGGGCAAGGTCATCGGCCTCCCCGCGGGCGCGACGCCCGTCGACTTTGCCTACGCAGTACACACCGAGGTGGGCCACCGCACGATGGGTGCGAAGGTCAACGGCCGGCTTGTTCCCCTCGAGAGCGAACTCTCCAGCGGCGACGTCGTCGAGGTGTTCACCTCGAAGAACCCGGATGCCGGTCCCAGCCAGGGCTGGCTGACCTTCGTCAAGTCGACCAGGGCACGAAACAAGATCCGGCAGTGGTTCACGAAGGAGCGTCGTGACGAGGCGATGGAGCAGGGCAAGGATGCCATCGCCCGCGCCATGCGCAAGCAGAACCTGCCTCTCCAGCGACTGATGAACCAGGGCGCGTTGAGCGAGGTCGCAGCGCAGCTGCGGTATGACGACGTCTCCGCGCTCTACGCAGCCGTCGGCGAAGGGCATGTCTCCACGCAATCCGTGCTGGAGAAGCTGGTTGCGACGCTGCAGGTTGATACCGAGGCGGAGGAAGAGTTCACCGTTTCTCGCGCGAAGGGCAAGCGGCGCGCGAGCGGAAACTCCGGAGTGCTCGTGAAGGGTGCGCCCGATATTCTCGTCAAGCTCGCCAAGTGCTGCACCCCGGTGCCCGGGGACGAGATCATGGGCTTCGTCACGCGTGGTTCCGGAGTCTCGGTGCACCAGTCCTCCTGCGTCAACGTGAAGGCCTTGCTGAACGAGCCTGAGCGAGTCGTCGAGGTCGAGTGGGCCCCGTCATCGACGAGCGTGTTCCTCGTCCAGATCCAGGTGGAGGCGCTCGACCGAGCTGGACTCCTCTCGGATGTCACTCGCGTGCTTTCCGAGCATCACGTGAACATCCTGTCCGCCACGGTGGCGACCTCGACGGAGCGCCTTGCGATCAGCCGTTTCGTGTTCGAGATGGGCGATACGACGCATCTCGACCGTGTGCTCAATGCCGTGCGACGCATCGATACGGTCTACGACGTCTACCGAGTTACGACCTAGCCGCTTTCCCCAGCGCGGCGATGCGATCGAGCGCGCGTCGTTTGCCTGCCAGTTTGTGGCGGGATTCGACTTCACGGCGACAATCGTCGAGCTCGATGGCGTGCGCGTCCATGAGTTGGAGCAATTGCGACACCCTCTCATTCGCGAAATCCCCCTCGGCCCTCAACAGGTCGATGGCGGTGCGCAAGGGAGTGGTGACGGCGATGCCGCCGAAGCGGACGACATCACTCGGCGAGATCACGACCTCCCGCACCTGCACCCGTGGCGACACCTGCGCACGAGCCCTCGCCGAGTGTGAGACGCAGAACTCGAAGACCTCGGGCGGTGAGGGCACAGCGCCGTGGACCCACGCCGCCGTCATCCGCTCGGCAATGAAGCGCGGGCGAGCGAGTGCCCCGAGCGAGAGCGCGCGGTGGTGTGCTTGCTCGAACTCGTCGATCGAGGCGAATCCGTCACCGATCGCGTAGAGGTCTCCGTCCAGGCGGGCTGCCTGGAGCTCTTGGAGAGGGAGGTCGAGTTCGGTGAGCACAGGGGCTAGTCGTGGCGCCATTCCCACATCGTGCCCCTATGGGAGGCGCGAGCCGCCGCTCAATCCATGAACTGTGGAGAACCCAACCCGGAAGCGCCTTGGGGACTTCGTCAGCCGGAGACGACGCCCAGCCAGGCACGCCGGGCATCCAGCGCCTCTTGAGCCTTCGTGATGCGCGTGGCGTCACCGCTGCGCTTCGCGTCGTCCAGATCTGCCTCAAGGGCGGCGATCGCCGACTCGAGCTGGGCAGCGAGACCCTCCGCGCGAGCCTTGCGCTCCGGGTTGTTTCGCTGCCAGTGCTCCTCGTCGAGCTTGCGCACGGCAGCCTCGACCTTGCGGAGCCTGTCTTCGACGGTCTTGACCTTGGCGCGCGGCACCTTGCCGATCTCGTCCCAGCGCCGCTGAATCGAGATCAGGGTCTGGCGAGCCGCATCGCGGTCAGTGGCATTCAGCAGGGGCTCTGCTTCCGCAAGGAGGGCCTCCTTGCGCACCAGGTTCTCCTCGAACTCTTCGTTGTCGCGCGCTTCGATCTCAGACTTCGCGACATAGAGCGCGTCGCCGGCGGCCTTGAACTTCGCCCACAGCGCGTCGTCGTGCTTCTTGCCGGCGCGACCGGCGGCCTTCCAATCGTCGAGGAGCCGGCGATACTGGGGAATCCCGTCTGCGCCCTGGGCTACGAGGCTCTCCGCGGCAGCGACGAGTTCCTGCTTGCGTGCCTTGGCCTGCTTGTGGGTGGCATCCAGGTCGGCGAAGAATGCCTTTCGCTCGGTCTCGAGGGTCGAGCGGGCGGTCCTGAAGCGCTTCCAGAGCTCGTTGGCCTCGTTCTTGGGCAGGCGGGGGCCGGTCTGCTGGTGAGCCTTCCAGCGAGCGAAGACGTCATCGATCGCGGCGCTCGTGTGCTTCCACTGGATCTTGGCGGGATCCTGGGCAGCGAGCCGCTCGGCCTCTTCCACGAGGCCCGCGCGGTAGGCGATGGCGTCCTGCAGGGCGGCCTTCTCCTCCGCCTCCTGCTTTTCGGCGAGCTCGCCGACGGCGCCACCGAGTGCCTCGAGCCTGTTCCGCAGGGAGGCGAGGTCACCCACGGCGTTCGCCGTCACGACGGTCTGCATCAGCGCGTCGACCGTCTTGGCGACGTCGGCGCCGGGAGCACCGCGCTTGATGCGCTGCTCCAGCAACGTCACCTGGCCCGCGAGGTCCATGAACTTGCGTTCGAAGTATGCGAGCGCCTCCTCGGGCGTTCCATCCGGGTACTGGCCCACGGCTCGCTCGCCGTCACCTTCACGGACGAAGACGGTGCCCGTCTCATCGACGCGACCCCATGGTGTCTCGTTGTTGTTCGTCAAAGCCTCACCTTGTCGCCGGGGCCGACCAGCTGTGGCCGACCGGCAACAAGCCTATTGCACGACTGCCCCCGGGCAATCAGTCGATGTCGAGGGCGGTAATGGTCGTGGGGACGACAGGCGCGCCGTCGTTCTCGGCACTGCCCGGCACGACGCCCGCATCCGTGATCTCGGAGGCGAGCGCCTCTAGTCCATCGGTGACGCGACCGAGCACCGTGTAGCCGCCCGCTGTATCCGACGGGATGGTCGTGTCCTCATAGACGATGAAGAACTGCCGACCGTTGCTCTCGGCGTCGCCAGAGGCACGGGCCATGGCGATCGTTCCCTCGGGATAGACGTCGTCGGAGGGAGCGTTCTCGATCGGTCCGAAGCGGAAGCTCGGGTCGCTGGCGCCGGTGCCGTCGACCGAGCCGCACTGGAGCACGAAGAAGCCGTCGTTCGTGAGCCGGTGGCAGGACTTGCCCTGGTAGTAACCGTCTCGCGCGCCCTGGATGACTGCTGCCACCGCCTGCGGTGCTGCACGGCCGTCAAGTTCGATACCGAGTTCGACGTCGTTGAGCATGAGCGTGCCCGTCCACAGGCGGTCCTCCGCGAGCTCAGGGGAGGGCACCGCCGAGTCGGGGCTCGCGGAGGGCGAGGCGACAGGCTCCGCCTCAGAAGCACCGGGACCTGCCGTGAAGAACGCGATTTGGGCGACCACCGCGACGATCACGACTGCGAGCGCGACACTCGTCGCAATGATGTTGTCGCGGCGCCGCCGTGCCACTCGATGTTCGTGCACGCCCTGCCGCGCCCGATACAAGCGCAGGCGCTCGCGCTCGACGCGGTCCTGCTTCGGGTTGCTCCTATTGCCTGCCAATGGTCCTCCGACTCGCCGAGATTGCCACGAGAACACTAGCCGACGACGCCAGCCCTGGGATCTCGTGTCGGCGGCGCCGCATAGCATTGCAGGCATGAGTGGCGCGCAGGGCCTGTTCTCGGGGTCGACCCCCTTGGCCGTACGGATGCGCCCTCGGAGCCTCGATGAGGTCGCAGGCCAGTCCCACCTCCTGACGCCCGGCTCTCCCTTGGTGTCGCTCGCCTCCTCATCGGCCGAGCAGGGAGCCGTGTCCCTCATCCTTTGGGGGCCGCCCGGCACCGGCAAGACGACGCTTGCCCAGGCGATCGCGCACAGCTCCGGGCGCCGCTTCGTGGAACTCTCGGCGGTCACAGCGGGCGTCAAGGACGTGCGGGAGGTCATGGAGTCCTCGCTCACCCAACGCGATCTCTACGGCCAGTCGACGGTCCTCTTCCTCGACGAGATCCACCGCTTTACGAAGTCCCAGCAGGATGCCCTTCTTCCCGGCGTCGAGAACGGTTGGGTCATCCTGATCGCAGCGACGACGGAGAACCCCTCCTTCTCCGTCGTAGCGCCGTTGCTCTCACGTTCGCTCCTCCTCACGCTCCAGCCGCTCAGCGATGACGACCTGCGTCTGCTGATCAACCGTGCCATCTCCGACGAGCGCGGCCTCGGGGGACGCTTCACGCTCGCGGATGACGCGCGCGACGACATCGTGCGGCTTGCGTCGGGTGACGCCCGCCGCGCACTGACCGCGCTGGAGGCCGCCGCCATGTCGGTGGCGGCGTCCCTGCCTCCAGGGGAGGAGCGCGACGAACCCCCCGTCATCACGGCGGAGGCCGTGTCACTCGCGGTCGACCGCGCGCTGCTTCGCTACGACCGCAAGGGTGACGAGCACTACGACGTCATCAGTGCGTTCATCAAGTCGATCCGAGGTTCAGATCCGGATGCCGCGCTGCATTACCTCGCGCGAATGATCGAGGCGGGGGAGGACCCGCGCTTCATCGCGCGCCGCATCATTGTGCACGCGGCGGAGGACATCGGGATGGCGGACCCGCAGGCCCTCGTCGTCGCCACCTCGGCCGCGACAGCAGTCCAACTGATCGGAATGCCGGAGGGTCGCATCCCACTCGCCGAGGCCGTCATCTACCTGGCAACGGCGCCGAAGTCTCCCAGTGTCATCCGCGGTATCGATGCGGCCATCTCGGATGTGCGTGCCGGCAAGATGGGCCCCGTGCCGAAGCACCTGCGGGATGCCCACTACGCGGGGGCGAAGAAGCTCGGGCACGGCAAGGGCTACGTCTACCCTCACGACTCCGCCCTCGGCGTCGTCGAGCAGCAGTACCTTCCCACGACGCTCCGCAAGCGTCGATACTACGAACCCACGGAGCACGGCAACGAGCGGGACGTGAGTGCCCGGCTGCAGAAGCTGCTGCGGATCATCCGCGGCGGGTGATACGATGTTTGGTGCCTACAGTGGGTATTCGTGCACGGCTGCCTCGATACCAACGCTGAAGGGGCTGGTCCTTTAGCCGGACGCCCCGCGGCACACATCCCTCTTCTGAACCGTTCGCAGGCGCGTGCCTGCGGATTCACTGTTGAAGACTGATGACTTCTGTATCGAAAGGAAATCGTGTCTACCAAGTCACGTACTCGTAGCAAGACCAAGCTGTCTCGTGCGCTCGGCATCCCGCTGACCCCGAAGGCCGCCAAGGGTTTCGAGAAGCGCCCGTACCCGCCCGGGGAGCACGGCCGCACCAAGCGCAAGACCGACAGCGACTACGCCGTGCGCCTTCGCGAGAAGCAGCGCCTGCGCGCACAGTACGGCATCCGTGAGGCCCAGCTTCGCATCGCCTTCAACGAGGCACGTCGCACGGAGGGCCTGACGGGTGAGAACCTCGTCGAGCTCCTCGAGATGCGCCTCGACGCGATTCTCGTTCGTGCGGCGATCGCGCGTACGACCGCCCAGGCCCGTCAGATGATCGTGCACCGCCACATCATCGTCGACGGCCAGCGCGTCGACCGCCCCTCCTTCCGCGTGAAGCCCGGCCAGCTCGTCGGTGTTCACCAGCGCAGCGAGGGCATGGAGCCCTTCCAGGTCGCGGCCGCCGGCGGTCACGTCGACCTCCTGCCGAAGACCCCGCCGTACCTCGAGGTCGAGCTCGACAAGCTCCAGGTTCGTCTCGTGCGTCGCCCCAAGCGCGCCGAGGTTCCTGTGACCTGTGAGGTCCAGCTCGTCGTCGAGTACTACGCAGCGCGCTAGTCCTCGAATCTGTCGGAAGCGGGTCGCCTGTGGCGGCCCGCTTTCGTCGTCCCGGTAAGCTTGCGGGGATGTGACCGGCGCGCACACCCGTTCGGCGCCATCCTCCACGAAACGTAGCCAGGAGACAGGCATGAAGAATCTCGCGATGCTCATCATCGGCGTCGGCATTGGTTTTGTCGCCGCCCACCAGATCAACAAGACGCCTGAGGGCCGTCGCTTCTTCGAAGAGGTCGACAGCAGGGTGGGGGAGTTCACCGGCGCTGTCGTCGACGGCTACCGTTCCCGCGAGGCCGAGCTTCGGGCTGCCGTCGCCGAGGCGGAAGAGACCATCGCCGACCTGAAGCGCGCTCAGGCCTGACGCCATCCATCTGACCCACTCTCAAGCAACAGGACCCAATGCAGACCGCTGAACTCCGTCAACGCTGGCTCGACTACTTCGGCACACGAGGTCACACGGTCGTGCCCTCGGCATCGCTTGTCAGCGATGATCCGACGCTCATGTTCACGGTCGCGGGCATGGTTCCGTTCATTCCGTACCTCTCGGGACTCATCCCCGCGCCGTATCCGCGCGCGACGAGCGTGCAGAAGTGCATCCGCACCCTCGACATCGAGGAGGTCGGAAAAACCACGCGGCACGGCACCTTCTTCCAGATGGCCGGCAACTTCTCCTTCGGCGACTACTTCAAGGAGCAGGCCATCACCTATGCCTGGGACCTGCTGACGACGAGCGAGTCCGATGGCGGCTACGGCTTCGAGGAGCGTGACCTCTGGGTCACGGTGTACGAGGACGATGACGAGGCCATCGATCTCTGGAAGCGCATCGCCGGGCTTCCGGAGTCGCGCATCCAGCGCCTCGGCAAGGCCGACAACTACTGGCACACCGGTCAGCCCGGCCCCGGTGGACCGTGCTCTGAGATCTACTTCGACCGCGGGCCGAAGTACGGCGCCGAGGGCGGCCCCGCCGTCGACGACTCCCGGTATCTCGAGATCTGGAACCTCGTGTTCATGCAGTACCTGCTCGACGATGTCAGGTCGAAGACCGACTTCCGGGTGGTGCGTGAGCTCCCCAAGAAGAACATCGACACCGGGCTCGGCCTTGAGCGTGTCGCGTTCCTGAAGCAGGGCGTCGAGAACATGTACGAGATCGACCAGGTGCGTCCTGTGCTCGATCGCGCCGCCGAACTCTCCGGCCGCCGCTACGGCGCCTCGCACGACGACGACGTGCGGATGCGCGTGGTTGCCGATCACGTGCGCTCAGCCCTCATGCTGATGGCCGACGGCGTGACCCCGTCGAACGAGGGTCGCGGCTACATCCTGCGCCGCCTCCTTCGTCGCTCGGTTCGAGCCATGCGACTCCTCGGGGTCGACACGGCGACGTTCCCCGAGCTCTTCACGAGTTCGCGCGACGCGATGCGCACGGCCTACCCCGAGGTGGAGACGAACTACGACCGCATCTCGCGCCTCGCATACGCGGAGGAGGAGAACTTCCTCGGCACGCTCGCGAGCGGCACGAGCATCCTCGACCTGGCGGTCACGAAGACGCGCGAACAGGGCGCAGCTCAGATTCCCGGCGACACGGCCTTCCTCCTCCACGACACCTTCGGCTTCCCCATCGACCTCACGCTCGAGATGGCGGAGGAAGCGGGCCTGACCGTGGACCGCGCCGCATTCGACACCCTCATGACGGAGCAGCGCACGAAGGCGAAGGCCGACGCGAAGGCGAAGAAGACTGCTCTCGCCGACCTGTCGGTCTACAGCGATTTCCGGGCCATGGGCGAGACGATCTTCACGGGGTATGACTACCTCGAGACTGAGACGCGCGTGCTCGGCATCATCGTCGACGGACAATCCGTCTCCAAGGCGGTGGCAGGCCAGACGGCCGAGGTCATCCTCGCGGAGACCTCGCTCTATGCGGAGTCCGGAGGCCAGGAGGCGGATGCCGGCACGATCGTCGGCGCGGGCTTCGAGCTCGACGTCGCCGACGTGCAGAAGCCCGTCAAGGGGCTCGTGAGTCACCGCGTCGTCGTGCGCTCCGGCGAGGTCGCTGTCGACGATGCCGCCACGACGATCGTCGATGCCGAGTGGCGTCGCGGCGCGACCCAGGCCCACTCCGCGACCCACCTCGTGCACGCTGCACTCCGTGATGTCCTGGGCCCGGATGCGCACCAGTCCGGCTCCTACAACAAGGCCGGCTACATGCGACTCGACTTCGGCTGGAACAAGGCCCTCTCGCTCGAGACGCGGAGCGAGATCGAGGAGATCACGAACATCGCGATTCGCAAGGACCTCGAGGTCGAGACTCGGCTCATGCCCCTCGACGAGGCGAAGGTCCTCGGCGCAATGGCCCTCTTCGGCGAGAAGTATGGTGAGACGGTCCGGGTGGTCGACATCGGTGGACCGTGGTCGCGCGAACTCTGCGCCGGCACCCATGTCTCGAGCTCGGCGCAGATCGGCCTCATCAACCTCGTGAGCGAGTCGTCGGTCGGTTCGACGAATCGCCGGGTGGAGGCCCTGGTCGGCATCGATGCGTTCCGCGAACTCGCGACTGAGCGCGCGATCGTGTCCCAGCTGACGTCGAACCTCAAGACACCGCGTGAGCAGCTTCCTGAGAAGGTTGCCGACCTCATCGCGTCGCTCAAGGCAGCCGAGAAGCGCATCGCGGAGTTCGAATCCGCGGCGCTCGCGCAGCGGGTTCCCGCCTTGGCGGATACTGCGCGTCGTCACGGCAGCCTCCTGGTCGTGGCAGAGGACATCGGCACGTTGAACTCCGCTGACGATCTGCGCAGCCTGGTCGGTTCCGTCCGCGGGCGTCTCGGCAGCGAGGCCGCGGTCATCGCATTGGCGGCACGCGTGAAGGACAAGCCGGCCGTCATCGTCGCTGCGAATGAGGCAGCGCGGCAGCAGGGCGTCAAGGCCGGCGCGCTGGCCAAGTCAGCGGCCACGGTGCTCGGCGGCGGTGGCGGCGGCAAGGACGACTTGGCGCAGGGCGGTGGCACGGATGTCACGGCGATCGGTGCTGCGCTCGAGGCCGTCGTCCAGGGCCTGCCCCGCTGAGCATGCGTTCGGGCGTTCGTATCGGGGTCGACGTGGGTCGGGTGCGCATCGGCGTCGCCCGGAGCGACCTTCACGGCATGCTGGCGACCCCGGTTGAGACCCTCGCCCGGGGCGCCGGTGACGTGGCCGCGATCGTCGCACTCGCGAAGGAACTCGACGCATTCGAGGTGGTCGTCGGATTACCGCTGTCGCTTTCGGGAGCGAGCACGGCATCCACGGATGACGCACGTGCTTTCGCCGTTCAACTCGCTACCGCGGGGCTCAGCGTGCGACTCGTCGACGAGCGCCTTTCCACCGTGTCTGCGCAGCACGCCCTGCGGGCGAATGGCCGCACGACGAAGAACTCGCGCAAGGTCGTGGATCAGGTCGCGGCCGTTATAATCCTGCAGCATGCCCTCGACGCCGAGAGATCCAGGGGAGACGCCCCGGGAGCCGCGGTCGACCCCCTCGAAGGACCCGACGATGCCACTGGACGATGACGCCCGCGAATCGGGTCGTGCCCGCAACGATGAGCCGGACTGGGATGCGATCTTCGCTTCACAGCCCGAGCCCTCGAGTGGAGCGGGGACCGAGGATCGGATGACGCCGGCTCGTGAGACGCCTGCGCCGCGCCGCAGGGAACGCCGTGCATCCGGCGGTTCATCATCATCCCGTGGCGGCAAGCGCTGGATCGCCTGGCTGGTGGCACTGCTCGTCGTCCTGGGCCTCGGCGGTGGCGCCGTCGCGTTCGTGTGGCTCAACTTCGAGGACCAGGTGCGCAAGGTCATGGGATGGGAGATCCCTCCGGCGGACTACGAGGGCGCGGGCACGGGCGAGACGACGATCGTGATCATGCCCGGTGACACGGGAGGCGATGTCGCAAACGCCCTCCTCGAGGCCAACGTGATCGCGAGTTATGAGGCCTTCTGGGAGCTTCTACTCAAGGAGGAACCGCAATTCCACCCGGGCAACTACATGCTCGCGGAGAAGATGAGTTCCCATGCGGCGCTCGATGCCCTGCTCGACCCCGCGAATCGTGTCGAGAACACCGCCCTCATCCGGGAGGGGCTCAGTGCCGATCAGGCCTTTGACCTCTTGGTGGCAGCCACGGGCATCCCGGTCGAGGAGTTCGAGGCGGTGACCGCTGACCCGACGGCCTTCGGGGTGCCGGACGAGGCGATCAACATCGAGGGATATCTGTTCCCGGCTCGCTACACATTTGATCCGGGGGTGGACGCCACGACCGTGATCTCGACCCTCGTGAACCGCACCTTCCAGTCGCTCGATCAAGCGGGAGTGCCCGTCGAAGACAGGCACAGGGTGCTCACGATTGCCTCCCTCATCCAGCGTGAGGCGGGGAGCAACGAGGAGGACTTCTACAAGGTCTCTCGTGTCATCCAGAACCGCATCGATCAGGGCATGAAGCTCCAGTTCGATTCGACCTCCCACTACGGCTACGCCTGGGCGCACGGCGAGCGGCAGGAGGGCGGGGTATTCAGCACCCGCGAAGAGCTCGAGGACGACAACCCCTACAACACCTACTACCACACGGGCCTGCCGCCCGGTCCGATCTCTGCCGCGGGCGATCTCGCGATCGATGCGGCGATGCACCCGGTCGATGGGCCGTGGCTCTACTTCGTGGCCGTGAATCTCGACACGGGTGAGACCGAGTTCAACGAGACATCCGCTGGGCACTCGGCGTCAGTGAAGAAGATGCAGGATTGGTGCAGGTCGACGGGAAGCCCGAACTGTGACTGACGACCGCCGACTGGCGGTGCTGGGGAGGCCGATCTCGCACTCCCTGTCGCCGCTGCTCCACACGGCCGCCTACGAGCACCTCGGGCTGGGTTGGCGCTACGAGCGCATCGAGATGACGGGCGCGGGACTCCGGGACTTCGTGGCGGGGCTCGGCCCCGAGTGGCGAGGCCTCTCGTTGACAATGCCGGTCAAGCACGATGTCATCCCGCTCCTCGATGAGCGGCATCCGCTCGTCGACCTCACGGGCGCCTGCAACACGGCGTTGCTCGAGGAGGGAAGGCTGACGGGCTTCAATACGGATGTCCACGGCATCGTCATGGCGTTCCGGGAAGCCGGCGTGCAGGCGCTTGAGCACGCGCACGTGCTCGGTGGTGGCGCCACGGCCGCCTCCGCGATCGCGGCGGCATCGATGCTCGGCGCCACGCGCGTCACCGTCGCGGTACGCACGCCGAGTCGTGCGCTGCACCTCGCAGACCTCGCTACGTCGCTCCAGCTGGAACTCGATGTCCATGCGCTGACGGATGGCGTGCCAGGCGCCCCGGATGCGGTCATCAGCACGCTCCCGAATGGCACGGTCTTCGACGACAGCAACGGCTTCAGCGAACAGCTCAGGCGCTCGGCTGTCCTGTTCGATGTCGCCTACGACCCGTGGCCGAGCACGCTCGCGGTGTCATGGAGTGCCGCCGGTGGCCGTGTGATCTCCGGTTTCGAGATGTTGCTCCACCAGGCGGTGATGCAGGTGCGCATCTTTGCTGGCGCTGGCGCTGACGTGCCGCTGCCCGACGAGGACACGATCGTCGACCTCATGCGAGGTTCCGTCGCGCGCGCCGCCTGAGCCCAGTCGAACGGCGAGGCGGGCCCCGCCACTGTGGGAAGATCGTGTACATGCTTCGTTGGTTGACCGCTGGGGAATCCCATGGGCCCGAACTGCTCGCAATCCTTGAGGGGATGCCGGCGGGGGTGCCCGTCTCGCTCGATGACATCCGGGCCGATCTCGCCCGCCGCAAGCTGGGCTATGGCCGCGGCGCGCGCATGAAGTTCGAGGAAGACGAACTGACGATCTCCGGTGGTGTTCGCTTCGGCGCCACCATGGGAAGCCCTGTCGCGCTCCGGATCGGCAACACGGAGTGGCCCCGCTGGGTCGACGTGATGAGCGCTTCGCCCGTGGACCCGGCAAGCCTGCCGAAGGGACGCGGCGCGCCCCTCACCCGGCCCCGCCCCGGTCACGCCGACCTCGTCGGCATGCAGAAGTACGACTTCCCTGAGGCCCGCAACGTGCTTGAGCGTGCGAGCGCGCGGGAGACCGCCGCTCGTGTCGCGCTCGGGGCGGTTGCCCGTAAGTTCCTTGCCGAGCTGGGCGTCGAACTGGTCGCCCACACGCTCGCGATCGGCACGGTGCGCGTTCCCGATGGTTCCCCCCTCCCTTCAGCGGCAGACGTCGATGTTCTCGATGCAGACCCGCTGCGCTGCTTCGACCCGGCGACCTCGGCTCGCATGGTCGAGGAGGTTGACAGGGCGCACGACGATGGCGACACGCTGGGCGGCGTCGTCGAGGTGCTGGCCTACGGGCTGCCGCCGGGACTCGGATCGTACGTGCACTGGGACCGTCGCCTCGACGCCCAGCTCGCTGCAGCGATCATGGGCATCCAGGCCATCAAGGGCGTTGAGATCGGCGACGGCTTCACGACGAGCACGCGGCGCGGCTCCGAGGCCCACGACGAGCTTTTCCAGGCGGATGCCGGCATCACGCGGGCGAGCGACCGTGCGGGCGGCACGGAGGGCGGCATGTCGACCGGCACCGTGCTGCGCGTCCGCGCGGGAATGAAGCCGATCGCCACCGTGCCGCACGCCCTGCGCACGGTGGATGTCGCGACGGGGGATGCCGCCGGGGCCCACCACCAGCGTTCCGACGTGTGTGCCGTTCCCGCATCCGGTGTCGTCGCGGAAGCCATGGTCGCCCTCGTGCTGGCGAACGCCATGCTCGAGAAGTTCGGCGGAGACTCGGTCGCTGAGACGCGCCGCAATCGCGACGCCTACCTTGCCGCGATCCCGCAGAGCCTGCACACGGCGCACGAATCGGACCCGACTCTGTCGTGACCGACGCACTCCTGCCAGAACCGATCGTCACCTTCGTCGGCGCCCCCGGCTCGGGCAAGACGAAGGTGGGCAAGCGCGTGGCGCGCATGCTCGGCCTCCCCTTCATCGACACCGACAAGAGGATCGTCGCGGAGCACGGACCGATCGCCGACATCTTCGAACAGCACGGCGAGCCGTACTTCCGTCGACTCGAGCGCGCTGCCGTGCAAGCGGCGCTGGGGGAGCGTGCCGTGCTCTCCTTGGGTGGGGGAGCGATCATCGACGCTGACACGAGGGCAGACCTCGCGCCGCGCCGGGTTGTCAGGCTCACCGTGAGCGCCGAGGCCGTCGCCACTCGGATCACGGGTGGCAAACGTCCGCTCCTCGGCGCGGGCGTCGAAGCGTGGAAGTCTCTCGTCGAGTCACGCCAGCCCTTCTACGAGGCAGTGACGACCCGTTCCTGGGACACCTCCGCCCGTCCCATCGACCTCATCGCCGAGGAGATCGCCTCGTGGGTTTCCCACGAGACCGGCATCCCCCTCGCACGCGTATCCGAGCAGAAAGGCTCCCTGTGAGCATCACCACGATCCCGGTCACGGGAACCTCGCCCTACGATGTGCTCGTCGGCCGCGACATCCTCGACTCCCTGCCGGAGCTGATCGGTGCTGATGCCCGCAAGGTGCTCATCGTGCATCCGCCGACGCTGGGCGCCCGTGCGGCCGCGCTTCGCGAGTCGCTCCTCGACCGCTATGAGGTGCTCCTCGCCGAGATCCCGGATGCCGAGGCGGGCAAGCGCATCGAGGTCGCAGCATTCTGCTGGCAGGTCTTGGGGCAGTCCGACTTCACCCGTTCCGACGTGGTCGTCGGTTTCGGCGGCGGCGCGGTGACAGACCTCGCCGGGTTCGTCGCGGCGACCTGGCTTCGCGGCGTGCGGCTCGTGCAGGTTCCCACGACGCTCCTCGGCATGGTCGACGCTGCGATCGGCGGCAAGACCGGCATCAACACGAACGAGGGCAAGAACCTCGTCGGCTCCTTCTATGCGCCCGCTGGCGTGCTGGTCGACCTCGAAGTGCTCGACAAGCTGAGCAGGATGGAGATCCTCGCGGGCTTCGGCGAGGTCGTGAAGTACGGCTTCATCGCCGAGCCCGAGATCCTCGACATCATCGAGCGGGACGCGGATGTCGCAACCGACCCGACGACGGAGGAGTTCCGTCGCCTCGTGGAGCTGTCGATCGGCATCAAGGCGCGGGTCGTGAGCGACGACTTCACGGAGCAGGGCCAGCGCGAGATCCTCAACTACGGCCACACGCTCGGCCACGCCGTCGAGTACGCGGAGCGTTTCCAGTGGCGCCATGGGGCCGCCGTTGCCGTCGGCATGATGTTCGCTGCCGAGCTCGCTCGCCTGAGCGGCAGGCTCTCGGACGACGTCGTCGACCGGCACCGTCGCATCCTCGAGTCCCTCCAGCTGCCGACCACCTACCCGGCGGGTCGCTGGAACAGCCTCTTCGCAGTCATGAAGCGCGACAAGAAGGCCCGCGGTGACCTGCTGCGGTTCATCATCCTCGACGACGTCGGGCGCCCGACGGTGCTCGCGGGTCCCGACCAGAGCCTGCTGTTCGCCGCATACCAGGAGATCGGGGTCTAGCCCCGTCATTCGTTGTCGGCCAGCTGGAACCGCTAAACTCTCCCACCGGCACAACTGCCACGTCTCTTCCGGCCCTGCGCGCCGGTCCATGTCCCGATCGAACGGATTCTCTCCTCATGGCCACTACCGCTGACATCAAGAACGGCGTCGTCATCAAGATTGACGGCCAGCTCTGGACGGTCATCGACTTCCAGCACGTCAAGCCCGGCAAGGGTGGCGCATTCGTCCGCACGAAGATGAAGAACGTCGTGACCGGCAAGACCGTCGACAAGACCTACAACGCTGGTACGAAGATCGAGGTCGAGAACGTCGACCGCCGCGACTTCACCTACCTGTACGCGGATGGCGACTCCTTCGTTTTCATGGACTCGACCGACTACGACCAGATCACGATCTCCGACGCGATCGTCGGTGACGCGAAGAACTTCATGCTGGAGAACCAGCCCGTCACGATCGCCCTCAACAACGGCAACCCGCTCTACATCGATCTGCCGGCATCCGTCGTGCTCGAGGTCACCTACACCGAGCCCGGCCTCCAGGGTGACCGCTCGACCGGCGGCACGAAGCCCGCGACGGTCGAGACCGGCTACGAGATCCAGGTTCCCCTGTTCCTCGAGGCGGGCACGAAGGTCAAGGTCGACACCCGCACGGGCGACTACCTGGGCCGCGTCAACGACTAGTGAGCGCGCGCACCAAGGCACGCAAGCGTGCCCTCGACCTGCTCTACGGCGCTGACCTGCGGGAAATTTCCCTCAACAACGCCATCGCCGTCGAATCGGAGCGTGCCGCGACCGAACCCGCTCGGCAGGAGTCGTGGCGCTACGCCCTCCAGATCGTGACGGGCATCGCGGAGCACGGCGACGAGATCGACGAACTGATCGAGACCTACGCGCAGGGGTGGACGATCGACCGGATGCCCGTGCTCGACCGTGCGCTCGTGCGCATCGGCATCTGGGAGATCATGTTCAACGACGAGGTTCCGGATGCTGTCGCGATCTCCGAGGCCGTCAAGCTGGCAGGCGAACTCAGCACCGACGACTCGGCCGGCTTCGTGAACGGCCTCCTGGCGCGAATTGCGAGCGTCCACGGGGCCTGAGGCATCGCCCGCGGGGGATGCTTGGCGCCGTCTGGGGCTTGCGTTTCGTTTCGTTACGCGCCAACTTTGGCGAGTGTGACGGCGGCCGTAACCTCAACGGGTGTCCATAGCATCCCCTGCCCTCAGCACGGCCGCCGCACTCGGCGTGAGCCTGTCGGGCGTCTCGCGCGTCTTCGACTCCAAGGTCGTGCTGCGGGACGTCGACCTCACGGTCGCGCCCGGCGAGATCATCGCCCTCATCGGGGCATCGGGCTGTGGCAAGTCGACGCTGCTGCGCCAGATCTCAGGGCTCGACCTGCCGTCCTCCGGCGCGATCGCGATCAACGGCGAACGCGTTACGGGCATCGATCTCCGCTGTTCTGTCGGCTTCCAGGAGCCGAGACTGCTGCCGTGGCGCACGCTTGAGCAGAACGCCCTACTCGGGCTGCCCCGGGGCACCGCCAAGTCGGAGGGCCAGGAGCGCGTCCGTGAACTCCTTCGCCTGGTGGGGCTCGCGGATGCCAGCAGCCTCCGCCCGCGACAGGTCTCCGGCGGCATGGCACAGCGTGCGTCCCTGGCCCGCGCGCTCGCCCGCCGGCCAGGCGTCCTCGTGCTCGATGAGCCGTTCGGCGCCCTCGACGCGCTGACCCGCCTGCAGATGCAGGACCTGCTCCTCGACGTGCACGCCGCCGAGCCGACCACGATCATCCTCGTGACCCACGACGTCGACGAAGCGCTCTATCTCGCGGACCGCGTCGTGCTGCTCGGCACCGATCCCGCAGCGCCGGGCAGCGGCGCGAGCATCCGAAGCATCACGGCCGTGCCTGGTTCGCGCCCCCGCGACCGCGGTGACGCGACCCTCGCCCACCTGCGAGCCGAGCTCCTTGAGGGCCTCGGCGTGCACACGCACCACAGCAACCACTGACCCCTTTCCCAACACAGCACCTCTTCTCGAGCTAGGACGACCACCACATGCGACGCAAATCCCTCGCCTCCGCCATTGCCCTCGTTGCCGCTGGCGCCCTGCTCATGACCGGCTGCGCTGCCGGCGAGGGCAGTGCCCTCCAGGACGACGCCGCGAGCGCGGGAGAGTGGAGCACCGACACGCTCAACATCGACTTCGCGACCTACAACCCGCTGAGCCTCGTCATCAAGGAGCAGGGTTGGCTCGAAGACGAGCTTGAGGGCGTTACGGTGAACTGGCTGCAGTCGGCCGGCTCCAACAAGGCCAACGAGGCACTCCGGGCCGGGGCCGTCGACGTCGGCTCGACCGCCGGCTCCGCCGCGCTGCTCGCCCGCTCGAACGGCTCGCCCATCCAGGTCATCGACATCTACTCGCAGCCGGAGTGGGCGGCGATCGTCGTGGCGGGCGACTCCGACATCGAGAGCGCCGAAGACCTCCGCGGCAAGCGCATCGCCGCGACCAAGGGCACGGACCCGTACTTCTTCCTGCTCCAGACCCTCGAGGAGGCGGGCATCGGCCTCGACGAGGTCACGATCGAGAACCTGCAGCACGCCGACGGCGGCGCCGCCCTCACCTCGGGCGCGGTCGACGCGTGGTCCGGCCTCGACCCGATCATGGCGACGACAGAGATCCAGTCGGGCACGAAGCTGGTCTACCGCAACGTGGACTTCAATACCTACGGCTTCCTCAACGCCACCGAGGACTTCGTCGAGAACCACGCGGATGTCGCCCAGGTCGTCGTGGACGCCTATGAGAAGGCTCGCCAGTGGACGCAGGAGAACCCCGACGAGGCGGCACAGATCCTCGCGGATGTCGCAGGCATCGACATCGCGGTCGCTGACAGGGTGCTCAACGAGCGCACCATCCTTGAGGGGATCGGCGAACCCGGCAAGAAGCAGCGGGAGGTGCTCGAGATCGTCGGCCCGATCTTCGTCGAGTCCAAGGACGTCAAGACGCAGGAACAGATCGACGACGCGCTCGACTCACTCTTCAACGACAGCTTCTTCGCCAAGGCCGACCCGGCCGCGATCGGAGACTGATGCCGAACCGCACAATCGCTGAAGCCCCTGCGCCCGAGACCGGCGCGGGGGCTCCCGCAAGCCTCCACCAGTACTCATCGACCTACGGCTATTCCGCTGCCGGGTCCGAAGCGACTCCTCCCGTAGAGGCGCCCGTCGGCAGCCGGCGGAGCACTCGCGGCTGGTTGATCTCCGCCGGCGTGGTCCTGCCCGTCCTGCTCTTCGCCGCATGGTGGACCATCTCTGCCCTGGCACTCGTGCCAGAGCACCGCCTGCCATCCCCGGCATCCGTGCTCGAGGCCGCCGTCGAGCTCGGCTCGAACGGCACGCTGCTGACGCATATCGCGATCTCGACACAGCGGGTGCTGATCGGCTTCGCGGCAGGATCGCTCATCGGACTGGCACTCGGCGCCCTCGTTGGACTCTCGAAGTGGGGGAGCGCCTTCCTGTCCCCGACGGTCGGTGCCTTCAGAGCTGTCCCGTCACTCGCCTGGGTTCCCCTCCTCGTGCTCTACGTCGGCATCAATGAGGACTCCAAGGTCGCGCTCATCGCGATCGGTGCACTCTTCCCCGTCTACACGACGGTGGCGGGGGCGCTTCGCCACGTCGACGCCCACCTCGTCGAGCTCGGGCGCGCCTACGGCCTGAGTCGCTGGGAACTCCTCACACAGGTGCAGCTGCCGGCCGTCGTCCCGAGCATCGTCTCGGGGCTGCGTCTGGCGCTCGCGCAGGCGTGGCTCTTCCTCGTGGCGGCAGAACTCATCGCCTCGTCGATGGGCCTCGGCTTCCTGCTTGTCGATTCGCAGAACAACGGCCGGGTCGATCGCATGTTCCTCACGATCATCCTCCTCGGCATCCTTGGCAAGACGACGGATGCGCTGATCGGATTGCTCGAGAAGTACCTGCTCAAGCGCTGGTCCTGACGCAGGGGGGCGTCGGCCGGACTGTATGCTGGTCGAAACACCACGACATCCTTTAACCACCGTCCTGTGAGGCGGGAAAGGAGGTCAGAATGCCGGAGCGAGTCGTTCTCCAGCAGGCTGATATTGCGCGCGCACTCACGCGTATCTCGCACGAGATCCTCGAATCCAATCGCGGAGCCGACGGCATCGTCCTCCTCGGAATCCCCACGCGCGGAGTGCTCCTCGGCCGCAGGATCGCCGCGACGATGTCCCAGATCGCCGCTGTGCCAGTGCCGCACGGCTCCCTCGACGTCACGATGTACCGCGACGACCTCTCGCGGGGCCGCATCCGCACACCGTCGCCGACCCAGATCCCGCCCGGCGGCATCGACGGGGCCGTCGTCGTGCTTGTCGACGACGTCCTGTACTCGGGTCGCACGATCAGGGCGGCACTCGACGCGCTCGGAGACCTCGGACGTCCCCGCGCGGTGCGACTCGCCGCACTCGTCGACCGCGGGCACCGTGAGCTTCCCATCCGGCCGGACTTCGTCGGAAAGAACCTTCCCTCCTCGCAGCACGAGCGCATCAACGTGAGGCTGACGGAGGTCGACGGCGATGAGTACGTGAGCATCGTCTCTCCCGAAGGAGATCCCGCGTGAGGCACCTCTTGAGCACCCGGCACCTGAGTCGCGACGAGGCGGTTGCGATCCTCGACGTCGCGGAGGACATGGCGGATGTCTCGACCCGCGAGATCAAGAAGCTTCCCGCACTCCGCGGCAAGACCGTCGTCAACCTCTTCTTCGAGGACTCGACCCGCACGCGGATCTCCTTCGAGGCCGCGGCCAAGCGCCTGAGCGCGGATGTCATCAACTTTGCCGCGAAGGGATCGAGCGTCTCGAAGGGCGAGAGTCTGAAGGACACGGCCCAGACGCTCGCCGCGATCGGGGCCGACGCGGTCGTCGTGCGGCACGGGGCATCCGGCGCCCCACAGGTGCTGGCCACGAGCGGTTGGATCGACGCGGGCGTGGTCAATGCGGGCGACGGCACGCACGAGCATCCGACGCAGGCCCTGCTCGACGCCTTCACGATCCGGCGCCGGTTCTTCGGTGCGGATGCCAGGGGCCGCGACCTCGCCGGCCTGTCGGTCGTGATCGTGGGCGACGTCCTGCACTCCCGAGTTGCCCGATCGAACGCCTGGCTCCTCACGACGCTCGGGGCAGAGGTGCGGCTCGTGGCCCCGCCGACGCTCCTGCCGGTCGGGGTGGAGACGTGGCCCGTGACGATCGACTACTCGCTCGACTCGGCGCTGGCAACGCCGACCGACGTCGTCATGATGCTCCGCGTGCAGGCCGAGCGCATGAGCGCCGCCTTCTTCCCCACGGCGCGTGAGTACGCCCGGCTGTGGGGCCTCGATGACGAACGATTGGCCCGTCTCGACGAGGGTACGATTGTCATGCACCCCGGACCGATGAACCGCGGGCTCGAGATCTCCTCTGGAGCGGCGGATTCAGCGCGCTCGACGGTTCTCGAGCAGGTCTCGAACGGGGTTTCGGTGAGGATGGCTGTGCTGTACCTCTTGCTTTCTGGCGAACGGGAGGACCTGGCATGAGCGAGTCGATTGTTGTGAAGGGCGCGCGGCTACTGGGCGGCGGGGCGACCGACCTGCTCGTGCGCGACGGAGTCATCGCGGAGATGGGCTCTGGCCTCAGCGAGGGCGGTGCGCGGGTCATCGACGCGGCCGGTCTCATCGCTCTGCCTGGCCTTGTCGACCTCCACACCCACCTTCGTGAGCCCGGGTTCGAGCAGAGCGAGACTGTCCTGACGGGGTCTCGCGCAGCGGCAGCGGGTGGCTTCACAGCCGTGCATGCGATGGCGAACACCTCGCCCGTCGCCGACACGGCAGGAGTTGTCGAGCAGGTCGCATCCCTCGGGGACGCCGCTGGCTACGTGACGGTTCGCCCCGTCGGCGCGGTCACGGTCGGACTGAATGGCGAGGCCCTCGCGGAGATCGGCGCCATGGCCCGCAGCCGCGCAGCGGTGCGCGTCTTCAGCGACGACGGCAAGTGCGTCTCCGACCCCCTGCTCATGCGCCGGGCCCTCGAGTACGTCAAGGCCTTCGACGGCGTCATCGCCCAGCACGCGCAGGAACCACGTCTCACCGAGGGTGCCCAGATGAACGAGGGCATCGTCTCGAGCGAGTTGGGACTCGCGGGATGGCCCGCCGTCGCGGAAGAGGCCATCATCGCGCGGGACGTGCTGCTCGCCGAACACGTCGGCTCACGGGTCCACATCTGCCACCTCTCCACGGCCGGGTCCGTCGAGGTCGTGCGCTGGGCCAAGTCCCGGGGCATCGCGGTGACGGCCGAGGTGACTCCTCACCACCTCCTGCTCGATGAGGAGCTCGTGCGCAGCTACGACGCGCGATACAAGGTCAATCCGCCGCTTCGTCGCGCGGAGGACGTCCAGGCACTCCGCGCCGGGCTCGCCGATGGCACGATCGACATCGTCGCGACCGACCACGCCCCGCATCCGGCCGAGGACAAGGACTGCGAATGGTCGGGCGCCGCCTTCGGGATGGTGGGACTCGAGACCGCCCTGTCGGTCGTGCAGGCATCCGTCGTCGACTCGGGCCACCTGGACTGGGCGGATGTCGCGCGCGTGTTCTCGAGGATTCCCGCTGAGATCGGGCGACTCTCCGGCTACGAGCGCGGCATCGCGGTGGGCGCGGAGGCGAACTTCACCCTGTATGACGACACGGCATCGCGGGTCATCGAGAAGGGTGACCTTCGAGGCAAGAGCACGAACTCGCCGTATCTCTCCCTCACCCTTCCCGGGCGCGTCGTGACAACGGTCCATTCGGGCCGGGCCACTGTGCTCGACGGTGAGCTCGTTGACCCGGACGTGCTGCGTTCCGTTGGAGGCCCCCGTGGATAAGAACAGCCTGATGGCGATCGTGGTCGCCCTCATGATCATCCTGCCGGCGCTGATGGCGCTGGGATGGCGCAACCGCCGTCGTCGGCAGTCGTCGATTCCGGCGCCGCGTCGGCTTGATGGCGCCCTTGCGGACCCGGGCTTCACCTCTGACGTCTTCTACGTGGCCACGACGGTCGCGGGGGAGCCGCTCGAGCGCATCGCGGTGGGCGGGCTCGGCTTCCGTGCCCGCGCCTCGATCGCCGCGAACGGCCAGGGCGTCGCGTTGGCGATCCCGGGCCAGGCGCCCGTCTGGATTCCGGCAGGGGAGATCGTCGGCATCGACCGGGCGACCTGGACGATCGACCGTGTGGTCGAGCCAGACGGCCTCGTCCTGCTCGCGTGGCGCCTCGTCGCCGACTCGGGGGAGTCCACTCCCGTCGACTCCTATCTGCGATTCGACGCACCCACCTTCGCGGCGGGCTTCATCGCCGCCGTCACCGAACTCATCAGCCAGACATCACCGTCATCCGCCCAGGGAGGAACCGCCTAGTGGCCATCGCAGAACCCGCCGTGCTCGTACTCGAGGACGGCAGCAGATACACGGGACGTGCATACGGCGCCCGCGGCACCACCCTGGGCGAGGCGGTCTTCGCGACCGGCATGACCGGATACCAGGAGACGATCACCGATCCCTCCTACGCGGGCCAGATCGTCATCATGACGGCGCCCCACATCGGCAACACGGGGGTGAACAGCGAGGACAACGAGTCGAAGCGCATCTGGGTCAACGGCTTCGTCGTGCGAGACCCCTCCCGAGTCGTCTCCAACTACCGTGCAGAGGGCGACCTCGCTGAGCGCCTCGAACGCGAGAGTGTCGTTGGCATCAGCGGCATCGACACCCGTGCCGTGACCCGTCGCATCCGCGATGCCGGCGCCATGCGGGCGGGCGTGTTCTCGGGCGCGGATGCGGAACTGTCGCCCGAGGACCAGCTCGCGGCGGTGCGAGCGGCCGAGGGGATGGTCGGACAGAACCTCTCCGGCAACGTCTCGACGACCGAGGCATACGTCATCCCGGCCGAGGGTGATCGACTCGGCACCGTCGCGGTGCTCGACCTCGGCGTCAAGGACTCGACCCTCAACTACATCTCGGCTCGCGGCTTCGACGTGCACGTCCTCCCGCAGACGGCGTCGATCGACGAGGTGCTCGCTCTCGAACCGGATGCTGTCTTCTACTCCAACGGGCCGGGCGACCCCGGTGCATCCGACCAGCACGTCGAGCTGCTGCAGAATGTGCTCCGCGAAGGACTGCCCTTCTTCGGCATCTGCTTCGGCAACCAGCTGCTGGGGCGAGCCCTCGGCTACGGCACCTACAAGCTCCCCTTCGGGCACCGCGGCATCAACCAGCCCGTCGTCGACAAGGGCACCGGGCGCGTCGAGATCACCTCGCACAACCATGGCTTCGCAGTGGATGCACCGACCGACGGCCCGAGCGATTCGCCCGCCGGTTTCGGCCGGGTCGAGGTGAGCCACGTCAACCTCAACGACAACGTCGTTGAGGGCCTCCGCGCGCTCGACATCCCCGCATTCTCGGTGCAGTACCACCCCGAGGCGGCGGCCGGCCCGCACGACGCCAACTACCTCTTCGACCGGTTCCGCGACATGGTGCTCGAGCACAAGCAGAAGGAAAGCAAGTAATGCCCAAGCGCGACGACATCAAGTCCGTCCTCGTCATCGGCTCCGGCCCCATCGTCATCGGCCAGGCGGCCGAGTTCGACTATTCGGGCACGCAGGCGTGCCGGGTGCTGCGCGAGGAGGGCGTGCGCGTCATCCTCGTCAACTCGAACCCGGCGACGATCATGACCGACCCCGACTTCGCCGACGCGACCTACGTCGAGCCGATCACGTGGGAGGTCATCGAGACGATCATCCAGAAGGAGAAGCCAGACGCGATCCTTCCGACGCTCGGCGGCCAGACCGCGCTCAACGCCGCGATCGACCTGCACGAGCACGGCATCCTCGAGAAGTACGACGTCGAACTGATCGGCGCCAACTTCGAGGCGATCCAGAAGGGTGAGGACCGCCAGATCTTCAAGGAGCTCGTGCTGGAGTGCGGGGCGGATGTCGCTCGCTCGCACATCGCGCACACGCTCGACGAGGCGATCGAGTTCGCGGAGGACCTCGGCTACCCGCTCGTCATCCGCCCCTCCTTCACGATGGGCGGCCTCGGCTCGGGATTCGCCTACACGCGCGAGGATCTCGTGCGCATGGTGAGCGACGGCCTGCACCAGAGCCCCACGACGGAGGTGCTGCTCGAGGAATCGATCCTCGGGTGGAAGGAGTACGAGCTTGAGCTCATGCGCGACACGTCCGACAACACGGTCGTCGTCTGCTCGATCGAGAACGTCGACCCCGTCGGCGTGCACACGGGCGACTCGATCACGGTCGCGCCCGCGCTGACGCTCACGGATGTCGAGTTCCAGAACCTGCGCAACATCGGCATTGAGATCATCCGCGCGGTGGGCGTCGACACGGGCGGCTGCAACATCCAGTTCGCGATCGACCCCAAGACGGGGCGCGTCATCGTGATCGAGATGAACCCGCGTGTCTCCCGCTCGAGTGCCCTCGCCTCGAAGGCCACCGGATTCCCGATCGCGAAGATCGCCGCGAAGCTCGCGATCGGGTACCGCCTCGACGAGATCCCCAACGACATCACCCGCGTGACCCCGGCGAGTTTCGAGCCGACGCTCGACTACATCGTCGTCAAGGTCCCCCGCTTCGGCTTCGAGAAGTTCCCCGCGGCCGACACGACCCTCACGACCACCATGAAGTCTGTCGGCGAGGCGATGGCAATCGGCCGCAACTACTCGACCGCCCTCCAGAAGGCGCTCCGTTCGCTCGAGAAGCGGGGCTCGTCCTTCCACTGGACCGGCGAGAGCCGCTCCAAGGAGGAGCTCCTGGAGGTCGCATCCGTGCCCACTGACGGCCGCATCGTGACCGTCCAGCAGGCACTGCTCGCGGGCGCGACCGTCGATGAGGTCTTCACAGCGACGGGAATCGACCCCTGGTTCATCGACCAGATCGTGCTCATCAACGAGGTGGCGGCGGATGTCGCGGCCGCCACCACGCTCGACGCAAACGTGCTCCGGCACGCCAAGGAGCACGGCTTCAGCGACCAGCAGATCGCCGAACTGCGGGGCCTCACCGAGCAGCAGGTGCGGGATGCCCGCCACGACGCCGGCGTGCGCCCTGTCTTCAAGACCGTCGACACCTGCGCCGGCGAGTTCCCGGCACTCACGCCGTACCACTACTCGAGCTACGAGCAGGAGACCGAGGTGACGCCGAGCGACCGTCGCAAGGTCGTCATCCTTGGCTCCGGCCCGAACCGCATCGGCCAGGGGATCGAGTTCGACTACTCCTGCGTGCACGCATCGTTCGCGCTCTCGGACGCCGGTTTCGAGACGATCATGATCAACTGCAACCCTGAGACCGTCTCAACGGACTACGACACGTCCGACCGCTTGTACTTCGAGCCGCTGACGCTCGAGGACGTGCTCGAGATCATCGACGCGGAGCGCGCGAGCGGCGAGCTCGTCGGCGTCATCGTGCAGCTCGGCGGGCAGACCGCGCTCGGCCTCGCCAAGGGCCTCAAGGAGGCGGGCGTGCCGATCCTCGGTACCTCGCCTGAGGCGATCGACCTCGCGGAGGAGCGTGGACTCTTCCAGGGCATCCTCGATGAAGCCGGTCTCGTGGCGCCCCGCAACGGCACCGCGGTGGACCCGGCTGGCGCCGTGAAGGTTGCCGAGGCGATCGGGTACCCCGTGCTCGTGCGGCCCTCCTTCGTCCTGGGTGGCCGCGGAATGGAGATCGTGTACGACACGCCCTCCCTCGAGGACTACTTCCGTCGCATGGAGGGCCAGGTCGTCATCGCGGAGGGCTACCCGCTCCTCGTCGACCGCTTCCTCGACGACGCCGTGGAGATCGACATCGACGCGCTCTACGACGGCGAGCAGCTCTATGTGGGCGGCGTCATGGAGCACATCGAGGAGGCGGGCATCCACTCGGGTGACTCGAGCTGCACGCTGCCTCCCGTGACCCTGGGACGTGACCAGATCGAGCGTGTGCGCCAGGCAACCCACGCCATCGCGGCCGGACTCGGCGTGCGCGGCCTGCTCAACGTGCAGTTCGCGATCGGCGCTGGCGTGCTCTACGTGCTCGAGGCGAACCCTCGCGCATCGCGCACCGTGCCCTTCGTGGCGAAGGCGACGGGCACCCAGATCGCCAAGGCAGCTGCCCGCATCATGGTCGGCACGAGCATCGCCGAACTGATCGAGGAGGGCATGCTGCCCGCGCTCGACGGATCGGTCATCCCCATGGACTCGCCGGTCGCGGTCAAGGAGGCGGTCCTCCCGTTCAAGCGCTTCCGCACGGCAGACGGGCGCATCGTCGACTCGATCCTCGGCCCGGAAATGCGTTCGACGGGTGAGGTCATGGGCTTCGACTCCAACTTCCCCCGGGCCTTCGCGAAGAGCCAGGTGGCGGCATCCGTGCGCCTTCCCCACAGCGGCACGGTCTTCGTCTCGGTTGCCGACCGCGACAAGCGGGCCATCGTGCTGCCCGTCGTGCGGCTCCAGCAGCTCGGGTTCACGATCCTTGCGACCCTCGGCACGGCAGAGATCCTCAGCCGCAACGGAATCCAGGCGGAGGTCGTGCGCAAGTACGACCAGGGCGAGGCCTCCGTCGAGGGTGAGCCTTCCATCGTGGAGCTGATCGACCAGCGCAAGGTCGACATCGTCATCAATACGCCGAGTGGACGGAGCGCGCGAGCCGACGGCTACGAGATCCGCGCGGCTGCCGTAGCGGCAGACCTGCCGCTGTACACGACGATCGCGCAGGTCGGCGCGGCCGTCGCATCGATCGAGTCGACGCGGGACGGCTTCACCGTCACGTCCCTGCAGGACTATGCAGCGGCGCGAAGCGAACGGCTGGCACTTGTCGAGTAGCTTCGGGGAACGGCTTCGCACCGCCGTCGATGAGTCCGGGCGACTGTGCGTGGGCATCGACCCCCACCCATACCTTCTCAAGGATTGGGGCCTGCCCGACTCGGCCGAAGGAGCGCGGGAGTTCTCGCTCCGCGTGCTCGCGGCCACAGACGGTGCCGCTGCAGTGGTCAAGCCCCAGGTGGCATTCTTCGAGCGCCACGGTTCCGCCGGATACGCGGCGCTCGAGGAGGTGCTCGCCACGGCGCGCAGACTCGGCCTCCTGGTGATCGCGGACGCCAAGCGCGGCGATGTCGGCACGAGTGTCGAAGCCTACGGGCAAGCGTGGCTCACGCCGGGCTCACCGCTCGAAGCCGACGCACTCACGGTCAGTGCCTTTCAGGGCGTCGGCTCCCTGGCATCCGTCTTCGCTCTTGCCAACAGCGAGGGCAAGGGACTCTTTGTGTTGGCCGCGACCTCCAACCCGGAGTCACGCGTCCTCCAGCAATCGATGACAGCCGAGGGCCGGTCCGTGGCAGCTACGATCGCCGATGACGTCGTGCGGTGGAACAGCGTGGCCACGCCTGACGCGCCGTGGGGCTCCGTCGGCCTCGTACTGGGTGCGACCGTCGCCCTTCGCGACTATGCCATCGACACCGCAGACCTTGAAGGCACGCCCGTGCTCGCTCCTGGGTTCGGTCATCAGGGGGCGCAGCTCAGCGAACTCCGGCCGATCTTCGGCGTAGCAGCGCCCTCCGTGCTGGTGAACGCCTCGCGCAGCATCCTCAGCGCGGGACCGGACGGAGTCGCCCGGGCGATCCGCGAACACGCGGAAGAGATCGCGGCGGCTCTCTAGGATGGCGTCATGGTGAGCTCCAAGCCCCCCGAGGTCGATCGGAGTGCTGCGGCGGTCGCGGCGGTCGCGGCACGGCGTGCCCGCGCCGCGGTGAAGCGTGCCGTGGCGACAGGTGCCCGCACGCCCCTCGATGTCGCCCTCGCCGCGTGGGATGGTGAGCAGCGTGCCCCCGAGGCAACGCTCAGGGTGCGCGAACTGCTCGGGAGCATCCCCGGCTTCGGTCCCGTGCGGGTTGCCGCCGTCATGCGAGAGCTCGGCATCGCGGATTCCAAGAAAGTGGGCGGCCTTGGTCGCCGACAGCGGCTCCGTTTCGAGGAGTGGCTCCGGAGCCGCGAAGAGTCCCAGGGGAGCGGGGGACGCCTGGTCGTCCTGGCAGGCCCGACGGCGGTTGGCAAGGGCACCGTCTCCACGTACATTCGCGAGAACTTCCCGGATGTCCACCTCTCGGTCTCAGCGACGACCCGCGCGCCTCGACCGGGTGAGGTCGAAGGAGTCAACTACTTCTTCGTCAGCGACGAGCAGTTCGACGAACTCGAGGCATCCGGCAAGATGCTCGAGACGGCGACCGTGCACAACGCCTACCGCTATGGCACCCCGCGCGGGCCGATCGAGGAAGCACTCGCATCCGGCCGCAGCGTGCTCCTCGAGATCGACATCCAGGGGGCGCGCTCGGTGAAGGCCGCGATGCCGGAGGCCGTGCTGGTCTTCCTGCTCCCGCCCACCTGGGAGGAGCTTGTGCGGCGGCTCATCGGTCGAGGCACGGAAGACGCCGAGGAACAGGCCCGGCGACTCGAGACCGCCAAGGTCGAACTCGCCGCCCAGGACGAGTTCGATCATCGCGTCGTCAACCATAAGGTCAGCGAGGCAGCCCAAGAGGTCGTAGACTTGATGTCTACCTCTCGCAGACGCACGACGGCCCGCTGAGGGCATTCAAGGAGTTCCGACCATGGTCAACCGTTCACAGGGCATCATCGATCCGCCCATCGACGAGCTGCTCTCGAAGGTCGATTCCAAGTACGCGCTCGTGATCTTCGCGTCCAAGCGCGCCCGCCAGATCAACGACTACTACGCTGACCTCCACGAAGGCAGCCTCTTCGACAACGTGGGCCCGCTCGTCGACTCGACGATCGACGACAAGCCCCTCACGGTCGCCCTGCACGAGATCAACGAGGACAAGCTCGTAGCGAAGCCGCTCGCCGAGTAGCCTCGCTCATATGGGAGTCGACGCAGCAACGACCGCGCACACTGAACGGCTCAACGTCCTCTTCGGCGTGACTGGCGGCATTGCCGCCTACAAGGCCGTCGCAGCGATCCGTCGGCTCGTGCTTGAGGGACATGACGTGCACGTCGTGGCCACCGAGGCCGCCTTGCGCTTCGTCGGCAAGCCGACATTCGAGGCGATCAGTCGCAACCAGGTGCACACCGACCTCTACGAGGGCGTCGCCGAGGTTCGCCATGTCGCCCTCGGGCAGCGGGCGGATGTCATCGTCATCGCGCCTGCGACCGCCAACACGATCGCCAAGCTGGCGTCGGGAGCCGCGGACGACCTCCTCGGCAACTCGGTGCTGGCAAGCACGGCCCCGCTCGTCGTCGCTCCCGCCATGCACACCGAGATGTGGCAGCATTCGGCCACCGTCGCGAATGTCGCGACCCTTCGTGAACGCGGCGCAGTCATCGTCGGTCCCGACTCCGGGCAGCTGACGGGCTCGGACTCCGGCCCCGGCCGCCTCGTCGACCCCGACGTGCTCGTTGACGCTGCCCTCGCGGCGGCGGCTCCGCGAGACCTCATGGGCCGCTCGATCGTCGTATCCGCTGGTGGCACTCGTGAGCCCATCGACCCCGTGCGCTTCGTCGGCAACCGTTCGACGGGAAGGCAGGGGATCGCGATCGCGACCGCCGCGGCACGCCGCGGGGCGGAGGTCACCCTCGTGCTCGCCAACGGCGAGGTCGAGGCACCGCGAGGATTGTCCGTCGTGCGGGTGTCGTCGACGGCCGACCTCAGGGAGGCGATGGCGGAGGCGTCATCGCGGCACGACATCGTGATCATGGCTGCGGCGATCGCCGACTACCGACCGAGCTCGGTATCGGAGTCCAAGATCAAGAAGGAGTCGCAGGGCGACACGCTCTCGATCGAGCTCGTCCGCAATCCCGACATCCTTGCTGAGCTCTCGTCGGGGCGCCGTGAGGGCCAGACGATCATCGGCTTCGCCGCCGAGACGGAGAGCGACGACGAGGAGATGCTCCGGCTCGGGCGCGAGAAGATCAAGCGCAAGGGCTGCGACTTCCTCGTGCTCAACCGCGTCGGTTGGGCCGAAGGCTTCGGCGTCGAAAGCAACAGGATCACGGTGCTCGACCCATCGGGTGCCATCGTCGGGGAGGCATCCGGGTCGAAGGCGTCGGTGGCCGACCGTATCCTTGACCTGCTCATCTGACCTCACGACCGAAGGTTCCGCTCCATGACCAGTTCCCTGCGCCTCTTCACGTCCGAGTCGGTCACCGAGGGTCACCCGGACAAGATCTGTGACCAGATCTCCGACTCGATCCTCGACGCCCTTCTCGAGCAGGACCCCCGCAGCCGCGTCGCGGTCGAGACGCTCGTCACGACGGGCCTCGTGCACGTCGCGGGTGAGGTCACGACCGACGGCTATGTCGAGATTCCCGGGATCGTGCGCGACGTCATCACGCGCATCGGATACAACTCCTCCGAGGTCGGCTTCGACGGGAGCAACTGCGGTGTCACCGTCTCGATCGGGGCGCAGTCGCCCGATATCGCGCAGGGCGTCGACGTGGCCCTCGAAGAGCGCCTGGGCGACACGGGCGACGCGTTCAACAGCCAGGGAGCCGGCGACCAAGGCATCATGTTCGGCTTCGCGACGACCGAGACACCGCAGCTGATGCCCGTGCCGATCTGGCTGGCGCACCGACTGTCCGAGCGTCTCGCGGAGATGCGCAAGGACGGCCACGTCGACTACCTGCGCCCAGACGGCAAGACACAGGTCACCGTCGGCTACGAGGGACATGTGCCGAAGACAATCGACACGGTCGTGCTCTCGACACAGCACGCTCCCGGCGTGGGCGCGGCTGCCCTCGAGGCGGAGATGCGCGAGTTCGTGATCGAACCCGTGCTCGCGCAGGCCGGACTCGACCACTCGGATGTCAAGCTGCTCGTGAACCCCACGGGCAAGTTTGAGATCGGTGGGCCCAAGGGGGATGCGGGCCTCACGGGCCGCAAGGTCATCGTCGACACCTACGGCGGCGCGGCGCGGCATGGTGGCGGCGCCTTCAGCGGCAAGGACCCCTCGAAGGTCGACCGCTCGGCCGCGTATGCCATGCGCTGGGTCGCGAAGAATGCGGTGGCCGCGGGTCTCGCAGACCGTCTCGAGCTGCAGGTCGCCTACGCGATCGGCCGCGCCGCTCCCGTCGGGCTCTATGTCGAGACCTTCGGCACGGGGAAGGTGGCCGACAGCGTCATTATCGACGCGATCCGGGAGGTCTTCGACCTGCGCCCTGCCGCGATCATCCGTGACCTCGAACTGCTGCGTCCCATCTACGCGCAGACGGCCGCCTACGGTCACTTCGGCCGCGAGCTTCCTGACTTCACCTGGGAGCGGCTCGACCGCGTCGACGATCTCCGCTCCGCCGCGAGGCTCTAGTGCCGGCGGGCTCGACGCGCGTCGCGCGAGTCATGATCGAATCCTCCCTGCCGCAGCTGGACCGACTGTTCGACTACGAGATCCCGGCCGACATGGCGGGGGACTGCGCCGTCGGCGTGCGAGTGCGGGTGCCGCTTCGTTCTGTCGGGCGCATCGCAGACGGCTATGTGGTCGAGGTCAGCGATGACGCGGACTACGACGGCAAGCTGAGCTCGCTCGAGGAGGTCGTCTCGACCGTGCCGGTCCTCGCCCCCGAGGTGTGGTCCTTGGCGCGACGCGTCGCCGACCGCGCCGCAGGGACGGCGAGCGATGTCGTGAGGCTTGCCGTTCCCCGGCGCCAGGTTCGCGTCGAGAAGGCCTGGCTGCAGGCTGCGGGCCAAGCGAAGGACGAGTCGGGCACGACGCATGTCTCGCCCGTCGAGGTCCCCGAATATGGCGAGGGGCGTCTCCGCGATCTCATTGCGGGCAGGCAACGTGTGGCCCTGTCTGCGATTCCGCGGGTCGTGGCCCTGCCGGCCGCGGAGGGCGGCGAGGAGCCCCAGTGGATTGCACATTGGGCGGTCACGCTCGCGGCGGCGGCGAGTCACGCGCTTGCCGGGGGCACGAGTGCGATCCTCGCGGTGCCGGATTATCGCGACCAGAACCAGCTCCTGGCCGCACTCCACGCGGTGCTGCCCGCCGAGCGCATCGTGCGCTGCGATGCGCGCCAGTCGAATCCGGAGCGTTACCGTTCCCACCTCACGGCGCTGGATGGCGTGCCGAAGGTCGTCGTGGGCAATCGCTCCGCCGTCTACGCGCCGGCCCCGCGCCTGGGCCTCATTGCGCTCTGGGATGACGGCGACCCGCTTCATTCCGAGCCCCTTGCCCCATACGTGCACGCCAGGGATGCGGCGCTCGTGCGGCAGGAACAGCAGTCCTGTGCCCTCATATTCGCATCGCACGTGCGCAGCGCAGAGACCGAGCGGCTCGTCGAGCTCGGGTGGTTGACGGCGGTAGAGCCTCACCGTGCCGTGCTTCCGCGGGTCATAGCGACTGCCGCGCAGGAATCGGCCGAGGGCTTCGCAGCCGTCGCCCGCATCCCGTCGCTCGCCTGGCGGGAGGCGAGGGAGGCCCTGAATTCCGGCCCCGTGCTCGTCCAGGTGGCTCGGCCCGGATACGCGCCGAAGCTGGCCTGCGCATCGTGTGGCGTCGCGTGCCGCTGCGCCACCTGCGGCGGCCCCCTCGCGATGCGCACAGCCGGCTCCGCACCGTCGTGCCGGCTCTGCGGAGCCATCGCGACCGCGTGGCGGTGCTCCGAGTGTGGCCATGACCGGATGCGCACGCTGGGGCAGGGCTCGCACCGCACGGCCGACGACCTGGGCAGGGCTTTCCCCGGGGTGCGGGTCGTCGTGTCCGACGGCGATCGCCCCCTCGAGTCCGTGTCCGCCAGGCCCGCACTCGTGATCGCGACTCGAGGCGCTGAACCGGTCGCTGCCGGCGGCTACCGCGCCGTACTGCTGCTCGACGGGGAGAGGATGCTGGCCCGGGAGAGCCTCACGGTCTCCGAGGATTGCCTCCGCTGGTGGGCCAGCGCGGTGTCCCTCGCCGCGCCAGGGGCGCCGACCGTGCTCGTGGGCGTCGGCGGTGACCTCGCCAAGGCGCTCGCGACCTGGCGCACGAGCGACTTTGTCGCCCGCGAGCTGGCCGAGCGACGCACGCTCCGCTTTCCACCGGCAGTCCGCGTCGCGACGATCACGGGCTCGCGCGAGCCGGTCGACGATGCCGTCGCCGCGGTGTCGACCCTGCCGGGCGTCGACGTCCTGGGCCCGACCCTGACGGACGATGGCCTACGCGCCGTCGTGCGCTTCGACTATGGCGCAGGGGCAGAGGTCGCGTCGGCACTGCGCTCCGAGGTCATCCGCGCCGCGGCGAATCGGCGCCGTCGCCTCTCACCCGGATCGAACGAGCGAGCGCCACTGCCTAAACTCAGAGTGCGGTTCGACGATCCCGAGCCGTTCCTCTGACGGGCGATCGTTCCCGTCATCCAGTGAGAAGTGGTTTCCACGCTATGCGTCTCGTCTTCGCCGGCTCTCCCGATGCCGCCGTCCCCACCCTTCGCGCCCTCGCGGCGTCGTCCCACGACGTCGTTGGCGTGATCACTCGCGAGGATTCGCCCCAGGGGCGCAAGCGGGTCATGACGCCAACCCCCGTCGCCCTCGCGGCGCAGGAGTACGGCGTGTCCGTCATCAAGGCCAATCGGCTCGATGAGCGCGTCGATGAAATCGTCACGGCGCTGGAAGCAGACCTCGGCGTCATCGTGGCCTACGGCGGACTCGTGCGGGAACCGCTGCTGTCGCGGCCTCCCCTCGGTTGGATCAACCTGCACTTTTCCCTCCTGCCGCGTTGGCGAGGCGCCGCCCCCGTGCAGCGTGCACTCATGGCCGGCGACGATGTGACTGGGGCGACGGTGTTCCAGCTCGTGAGGGAACTCGACGCGGGGGATGTCTTCGGGCGCCTCACCCAGTCGATCGCACCCAGCGACACGGCGGGAGACCTCCTCGGGTCCTTGGCAGATTCTGGCGCAGAGCTCGTGATGCGGGTCGTCGACTCGATCGCGCGGGGCGATGCACGGCCCGAACCCCAGGACGGCGACGTCACCCTCGCGCCGAAGCTCACCCAGGCTGATGGACTCGTCGACTTCGACCGCCACCCGGCACTCGTCTCCGGCCACATCCGCGGCGTGACGCCGGAACCCGGCGCCTATGCGGAGGTCGAAAGACAGCGCCTCAAACTCCTGGCGATCGCGCCCGGACTGCACGAGCATCCTCTCGAGGCCGGCGAGGTGGTCGAGACGGACGGCCGCATCCTGGTCGGCACGGCCGGTGCCGCGATCGAGCTGCTGCTCGTGCAGCCGGCAGGCAAGAAGGCGATGGCGGCGGGGGACTGGCTGCGCGGGCGGCAGGGTAGGCCCACCCGTTTCGAAGCGATTGGAGGCACGGAATGAACCGCTCAGCAGCCGGGGCACCTCGGCAGGGCAACGTGCAGCCGGCACGCCGGGTCGCC
This sequence comes from Salinibacterium sp., assembly GCA_015234465.1. Taxonomy (GTDB): domain Bacteria; phylum Actinomycetota; class Actinomycetes; order Actinomycetales; family Microbacteriaceae; genus Homoserinimonas. The sequence continues at coordinate 48,528 of JADGNA010000017.1, forward strand.
TACGAGGTCATCGCGGCGGTGCGAGAGACGGATGCCTACGCGAACCTCCTCCTCCCCGTGAAGCTCGAACGGGCGGGACTGCACGGGGGTGACGCAGCACTCGCGACCGAGCTGACCTATGGCACCCTCCGCCAGCGCGGCTACTACGACGCCGTCATCGAACACGCCGCAGGCCGTTCCATCGACAAGATCGATCCCGCGATCCTCGATGTCCTGCGTCTCGGCACGCACCAGCTGCTCTCGATGCGGGTGGCCTCACACGCTGCCGTCGACGAGGCGGTGTCGCAGGCGCGACAGGTCGGCTCACGCTCCGCAACCGGATTCGTCAACGGGGTGCTCCGCACCATCTCGCGCAGCACTCCGGCAGAGTGGCGCGAACGGGTGCTCGCGGCACCTCGCTCGGAGGACGAACGACTCGCGCTCGAGCATTCGCATCCGGTGTGGGTCGTCCGCGCCCTGCGACGGGCACTCGCCGCCGAGGGGCGGGAGCACGAGCTGGAGAGCCTTCTCGAGGCCGACAACTCCGCCCCGGCGGTGAGCCTCGCGGCCCTGCCCGGACTATCGAAGCCCGAGGAGTTGAGCGGCGAACCCGGGCACCATTCGCCCTTCGCCGTGACGAGTTCGGGCGGCGACCCGGCACGCGTCCCCGCCGTCGCCGACGGCAGGGCGCGCGTGCAGGACGAGGGCTCGCAGCTCGCCGCGCTCGCGCTGAGTCGTGTCGCCGAGCCGAGACCGGGGGAGCGCTGGCTCGACATGTGTGCCGGCCCCGGCGGCAAGGCGGCCCTGCTCGCGGCAGAGGCGGTCGCATCCGGTGCCGCCCTTGTCGCGAACGAGGTCGTGCCGGCGCGAGCTGAACTCGTTCGGCGCGCCCTCGCGCCGATCTCGTCGGCGATCCAGGTCACCGCGAACGATGGACGACTTGCGGGCACCGAGACGCCGGGGCACTACGACCGCGTGCTGATCGACGCCCCCTGCACGGGACTCGGCGCGCTGCGGCGCCGTCCTGAGGCTCGCTGGCGCAAGCAGCCGAAGGATGTTCCCGCGCTCGCCTCGCTGCAGGCGGAGCTGCTCGAATCCGGGCTCAAGGCCACGCGCCCCGGTGGGGTCGTCGCCTACGTGACCTGTTCGCCCCATCTCGCGGAGACGCGTGCCGTGCTCGCCTCGGTGTTGAAACGGCATCCGGAGGTCGAACGGCTCGACGCGGGCGCCGTCCTGGCTGATGTCGTGACGCACCCCCTGGACCTCGGCGACTCGGATGGCACGGTGCAGCTCTGGCCGCACCGGCACGGCACGGACGCCATGTTCATCTCGCTCCTCCGCGTGCCTCGATAGGCTCACTCCATGCCAGTGCGCGTCAACCCCAGCATCCTGTCGGCTGACTTCGTCAACATGCAGAGCGAGCTCGATCGCATCGCGACGGCCGACCTCGTGCACGTCGACGTCATGGACAACCACTTCGTGCCGAACCTGACCTTCGGGCCGCAGATGGTCGAGCGCATCCAGGCGGTGTCTCCCGTGCCGCTCGACGTGCACCTCATGATCGACGATCCCGATCGCTGGGCACCCGGATACGCCGAACTGGGCGCCTATTCCGTCACCTTCCATGCCGAGGCTGCGGCCGACGCGGTGGCGCTCGCGCGGCGGCTCAGGCAGATCGGTGCGCGAGCTGGCGTCGCGCTCAAGCCAGGTACCCCCGTCGAGCCCTACCTGGAGCTCCTCGCCGAGTTCGACCAGGTGCTCGTCATGACGGTCGAGCCGGGTTTCGGGGGGCAGAAGTTCATGCACGAGGTCATGCCGAAGCTGACGGCACTGCGCGAGGCCGTCTCCCGAAGTGGCCTCGACGTGTGGCTCCAGGTCGATGGGGGAGTCACGGAGGAGACCATCGCGATCGCCTCCGAGGCGGGGGCCGACACCTTCGTCGCCGGCTCGAGCGTCTACAACGCGGGGGACCCCGCGGAGCAGATCAAGGCGCTACGGGCCGCTGCGCTCGCGTCACAGCACCGCCATTGACCGATCGGATGCCCGTGCATCCGCTCTCGTCTGCTTGGATGGTCACATGACTGACACGAACCGCACGAAGCCCGAGATCGACTTCTACGAGGGCGAGGCCCCGACCGAACTCGTCATCAACGACATCGAGGTCGGCACGGGCGCTGAGGCCATGCCCGGCGCGACCGTCGACGTGCACTACCTCGGCGTCGACCTGGAGAGCGGCGAGGAGTTCGACTCCTCGTGGAGCCGCGGCCAGTCCATCAACTTCCCGCTCGGCAGCCTGATCGCCGGATGGCAGCAGGGCATCCCCGGCATGAAGGTCGGCGGTCGGCGCCAGCTCATCTGCCCGCCCCACCTCGCCTACGGACCGGCCGGTGGCGGACACCAGCTCTCGGGCCGCACCCTCATCTTCGTGATCGACCTGCTCGGCGTCAGCTGAGGGCGTGGGCGTCCAGCCCTTCCGGGGCTAGTACCCTTGACACCGTGAAGACGTTCGATGACCTGTTCGCTGAGCTCGAGGCCAAGGCCGCCGAGCGTCCCGAGGGCTCCCGCACGGTCGCCGAACTCGATGCGGGCGTGCACGCGATCGGCAAGAAGATCGTCGAGGAGGCCGCCGAGGTCTGGATGGCCGCGGAGTACCAGTCCGACACGGAGACGGCAGAGGAGATCTCCCAGCTGCTGTACCACCTGCAGGTGCTGATGCTCGCGAAGGGCCTGTCGACGGCAGACGTCTACCGACATCTCTGAGCCACCGCCTCCACTCACGTTCGACACGGGCATCCGGCCCACAGAGAGAGAATGATGCTTCGCATTGCAGTGCCCAACAAGGGCTCCCTTGCCGAGACCGCAGCCGAGATGCTGCACGAGGCCGGGTATGCGGGCCGCCGCGACCCCAGGGCCCTGACGGTCGCCGACCCCCAGAACGACGTCGAGTTCTTCTTCCTTCGCCCGCGTGACATCGCGACCTACGTCGGGTCGGGTGCACTCGATGTGGGCATCACGGGTCGTGACCTGCTTCTCGACTCGGGTTCCGACGCGAAGGAGATCACCAACCTCTCCTTCGGCGACTCGACGTTCCGCTTCGCGGGCCCCGCCGGTCGCTTCTCGGAGCTGGAAGACCTCCAGGGTGTGCGGGTGGCAACGAGCTACCCGGGCCTCGTGGGGGACTTCCTCACCGAGAGGGGAGTGACGGCCGAGCTGGTCAAGCTCGATGGCGCCGTCGAGTCGGCCGTCAAGCTCGGGGTCGCGGATGCTGTCGCCGACGTCGTCTCGACGGGTTCCACGCTTCGCGCCCAGGGCCTCGAGATCTTCGGGCCGGTGATCCTCGAGTCGAGCGCCGTGCTCATCAGCGCCGACGCGAGCATCCCCGGGATCGCCACGCTGCAGCGCCGCCTGCAGGGCGTGCTGGTCGCACGCCAGTTCGTCATGATGGACTACGACCTCCCGATCGAGCTCCTCGAGAAGGCCTCCGCCATCACGCCGGGCCTCGAGTCGCCGACCGTGTCTCCCCTGAGGGATGAAACGTGGGTCGCCGTCCGCGTCATGGTGCGCCGGGTCGGCATGAACCGCATCATGGACGAGCTCTACGACCTCGGCGCTCGTGCAATCCTCGTGAGCCCCATCCACGCTGCGAGGCTCTGACATGACCGTCTCCGTGAGAGTCATCCCGTGCCTCGATGTCGCGGCGGGACGGGTCGTCAAGGGGGTCAACTTCCTCAACCTTCGCGACGCGGGAGATCCGGTCGAGCTCGCGCGGCGCTACTTCGAGCAGGGCGCAGACGAGATCACCTTCCTCGACGTGACCGCAACGGTCGACGACCGGGCGACCATGTACGACGTGGTCCAGGCGACGGCCGAGCAGGTCTTCATCCCACTCACGGTGGGCGGCGGTGTCCGGAGCACGGATGACGTGGCCCGGCTGCAGGGGCACGGTGCAGACAAGGTCGGCGTCAACAGCGCGGCGATCGCTCGGCCCGAGCTGCTCTCCGAGATCGCTGACCGCTTCGGTTCGCAGGCACTCGTGCTCTCGCTCGACCTCAAGCGCTCCGAGCGCACCCCGTCCGGCTTCGTCGTGACGACCCACGGTGGCAGGACGGAGACCGAGCGCGACGGCCTGGAGTGGGCCCGCGAGGCGATTGAGCGCGGTGCGGGCGAGCTCCTTGTGAACTCGATCGACGCTGATGGCACGAAGTCGGGCTTCGACCTCGAGCTCATCACCGCCATGCGTGAGATCAGCTCCGTGCCGGTCATCGCGAGCGGGGGAGCCGGCGCCGTCGAGCACTTCCCGCCCGCGATCGCGGCGGGGGCCGACGCGGTGCTTGCGGCATCCGTATTCCACCTCGGCCAGCTGACGGTGGCCGATGTCAAGGGAGGCCTGCGCGACGCTGGCTTCACCGTGCGCTAGGAGGCCACGCTCATGACCGGAGGCGATGTCAACGCAGTGATCGAGCGAGCGGTGTTCAACAGCGACGGGTTGTTGCCCGCCATCATCCAGCAGCACGACACCCTTGAGGTACTCATGCTCGGTTGGATGGACGCCGAGGCGCTTCGCCGAACGCTCACCGAGGGTCGGGTCACCTTCTGGTCTCGCTCTCGCCAGGAGTACTGGCGCAAGGGCGACACTTCGGGCAACATGCAGTTCGTCCGTGGTGCCGCCCTCGACTGCGACGCTGACACGATCCTCGTGAGCGTCGACCAGGTGGGGCCCGCCTGCCACACGGGGGCGCGGCGCTGCTTCGATGTCGACCCGCTCGAGCCGGCCTTGGGAAGTCCAGACAATGAATGATTCGACCACACGGGCACAGTTCGATGCCCTGCTCCCGACGCACCGCGTCATCCCGGTGATCAGGGAGGTGTTCGCCGACGGCGAGACCCCGGTCGGCATCTACCGCAAGCTTGCCGACGGCCGCCCGGGCTCGTTCCTGCTCGAGTCGGCGGAACAGGGTGGCATCTGGTCCCGCTTCTCCTTCATCGGGGTGTCATCGTTCGGGGTGCTGACGGAGCACGACGACCGCGCCCGGTGGATTGACTACGGTCTCGGCGAGTCGAGGGCGTTCGGCGAGGCGATTCCCGAGGGTCCCCTCGCCGCGCTCGATCACCTGCAGCGCCGGTGGGCGACGCCGAAGGTCGAGGGGCATCCTCCTCTGACGGGCGGGCTCGTCGGGTTCATCGGTTGGGAGGCGGTGCGCCAGATCGAGCGTCTTCCTGATGCGCCCCCGGCCGACTACGACTTCCCCGGACAGGCGATGAGCTTCGTCTCGGAGCTCGCCGTCAAGGACCACCGCACCGGATCGGTGCTGCTCGTCGTCGCCGCACTCAACGACGGGGTGTCCACGCCGGAGGAGCTCTGGGCGGATGCCACGGCTCGCCTCGATGGCCTGCAGGAACGCCTCTCGCAGCCCGCCGAGGCGTGGTTGGCCGAGGTCGACATGTCGCTCGCCCCGACGCCGACGCCTCGCATCGCCGAGTCGGACTACACCGGCATGGTCGAGGCATCCAAGCGCTTCATCCGCGACGGTGACGTGTTCCAGGTCGTGATCTCCCAGCGTTTCGACCATGAGATCACAGCCGAGCCGATCGATGTCTACCGGGTGCTTCGCACGCTCAATCCGAGCCCGTACATGTACCTCCTCTCGCTCGAGTCGGCGACTGGCGAACCATACTGGGTCGTCGGCTCCTCGCCCGAGGCCCTCGTCAAGGTGCAGGACGGCCGCGTCTTCAGCCATCCGATCGCCGGCTCGCGCCCGCGCGGGGCCACGCCGGAGGAGGACGTCGCCTTCGCTGACGACCTGCTGCGCGATCCCAAGGAGCGGGCGGAGCACCTCATGCTCGTCGACCTCGCCCGCAATGACCTGCAGAAGGTGTGCGAACCGGGTTCGGTCGAGGTGACCGAGTTCATGCAGGTCGAGCGATACAGCCACATCATGCACCTCGTCTCGAGTGTCGAGGGCGACCTGCGGGACGAAGCGTCCCCGCTCAATGTCTTCACCGCGACCTTCCCCGCGGGCACACTCTCGGGGGCGCCGAAGCCCAGGGCGCTCGAGATCATCGATGAACTCGAGGTCTCCCGCCGCGGTCTCTACGGGGGAGTGGTGGGCTACTTCGGCCTCGCGGGTGACATCGACCTTGCTATCGCGATCCGCACCACGACGATCGCGGGCGGCGTCGCCCGAGTGCAGGCCGGCGCGGGTCTCGTCGCCGACTCCGACCCTGCGCTGGAGCACCAGGAGGCCAAGAACAAGGCAGCAGCACCCCTCCGCGCCGTCGCGATCGCGAATGCCATGCGGCGGATCGACGGATGACGCGGCTCCTCCGCTCGAAGCCGATCGCGCTGGCAGTGAGCGCCCTCCTGGGCGGCGCAGTGCTGCTGGCATGGTCACAGACCTGGATCATCGGCACCCTCGCACCGGGCATCTCACTTGAGGAGCGCATCCCGGTCGGAGGAGACACTGCAGCGCCCGCCCTGGCGCCCCTTGCCCTGGCGATGGTGGCGCTTGTCGCGGCCCTCGCGATCGCGTCGCGCCTGGTCCGCGTGGTGCTCTCCGTCACCTTCATGATGCTCGGCGGCGCCGTCGTGGCGGTCGCCTCCGGAGCGCTCATCGAACCGCTCCGTGCGGCGACGGCATCCGTGGTCTCCTCGACGGGACTTGAGGGTGAGGCCGCCGTCGCTTCCGCGGTCGTTGCGCTCGAGGTCACCCCGTGGCCCATGGTCGCCCTCATCGCCGGCGCGCTGGTCTTCGTGTGGGGCATCGTGCTGGCACTGACCTCGCGCGCTTGGGGCTTGGCCTCGGCACGCTACGACACCGCAGCCGGCACGATCGACACGACGGCAGCTGCTCCGTCGAAGGTCTCCGACTGGGACTCGCTCAGCGGCGGCGACGACCCGACGAGCCCTTCGGGGTCACGATAGACTTGCCAAATCGCACCGAGAAGGAGTTTCAGTGAGCGACCACAACACCGATCCCGGCCACGGCCACTCTCCGGCAGCATGGACCGCCGTCACGATCATGCTCGTGGCCTTTGCCGCGGGCACGCTGGCGTTCTGGTTCGACATGCCTGCCCTGGTCTGGGCATCCGCCGGGCTCCTCGTCGTCGGCCTGATCGTGGGCTGGATCATGGCGAAGGTCGGTTACGGCGTCGGCGGGCACCGCTACACGCCGAAGGATCACTGACCCGCAGTGCTAGATGACCTGTTAGCCGGGGCCCTTGCGGACGCCGAAGCGCGTCGTGCTGAGCGCCCCTTGCACGAGGTCGAGGCCCTCGCGCTCGCGCGTCCTCCGGCAATCGATGCGATCGAGGCGCTTTCTCCCGCAGACAGGGTGAAGATCATCGCCGAGGTCAAGCGAGCGAGCCCCTCGCGCGGCACCATGGCCGAGATCCCCGACCCCGCGGCCCTCGCGGTCTCCTACGAGACCGGAGGGGCGAGCGCGATCAGCGTGCTGACGGAGCAGCGCAGGTTCGGTGGCTCCCTCGACGACCTCGCGGCCGTGCGCAGCGCCGTGGCGCTCCCCGTGCTCCGGAAGGACTTCATCGGCGACCAGTACCAGGTCTTCGAGGCACGCGCAGCGGGAGCCGACATCGTGCTCCTCATCGTCGCCGCCCTCGACCAGGACCGCCTCGCTTCGCTGTACTCGCTGATTCGCCAGCTGGGAATGACGGCGCTCGTCGAGACCCACAGTGCCGAGGAATTGAGCCGTGCGCTCGACATTGGCGCTGGTCTGGTCGGCGTCAACGCCCGCAACCTCTCGACCTTCGAGCTCGACCAGGACCTCTTCGGTGAACTCGCGGTGCAGATTCCGGCCGGCGTCATCCGGGTCGCCGAGTCCGCGGTGAAATCGGCAGCGGATGTCGCCCACTACCGCGCCGCAGGGGCTGACGTCGTGCTGGTCGGCGAGGCACTCGTCACCCAGGGCGACCCCGTGCGCACCCTCCAGGATTTCCTCGCCGTCTGACGGCCTCCAAGAACGGAACCCCAAGCACATGTCGCTGCGTGACAACACCGGCCCATTCTTCGGTGAATACGGCGGACGCTTCATGCCGGAATCCCTCATCGCCGCCATCGACGAGATCGCCGAGGCCTATGAGGCGTGCCGCACGGATGAGTCCTTCCAGGCGGAGCTGCGTGAGCTGCACCGTTCCTACACGGGCAGGCCCTCGATCATCACGGAGGTGTCTCGCTTCGCTGAGCACGCCGGCGGCGCGCGGATCATCCTCAAGCGCGAGGACTTGAACCACACGGGCTCGCACAAGATCAACAATGTGCTGGGCCAGGCGCTCCTCACGAAGCGACTCGGCAAGACTCGGGTGATCGCGGAGACGGGCGCCGGACAGCACGGCGTCGCCACGGCGACGGCGGCAGCGCTCTTCGGGCTCGAGTGCACCGTCTACATGGGCGAGGTCGACACGCAGCGCCAGGCGCTCAACGTGGCACGCATGCGGCTGCTGGGTGCCGAGGTCGTGTCGGTGACGACCGGATCGCGCACCCTCAAGGATGCGATCAACGAGGCCTACCGGGAGTGGGTGACCTCGGTCGAGACCACCAATTACGTCTTCGGAACGGCCGCTGGCCCGCATCCGTTCCCCCTGATGGTGCGCGACTTCCAGAAGATCATCGGTGAAGAAGCACGCGAGCAGGTGCAGGAGCTGACCGGTCGTCTTCCCGACGCCGTCGCCGCCTGCGTGGGCGGTGGTTCGAACGCCATCGGCATCTTCCACGCCTTCCTCGACGACCCCGATGTGCGTCTGTTCGGCTTTGAGGCGGCGGGCGATGGCGTTGACACGCCTCGCCACGCGGCCTCGATCGGTAAGGGCCGGCCAGGAGTCCTCCACGGGGCGCGCAGCTACCTCCTGCAGGACGAAGACGGCCAGACGATCGAGTCCCACTCGATCTCGGCGGGACTCGACTATCCCGGTGTCGGGCCGGAGCATGCCTGGCTTGCGGACATCAAGCGCGCCGAGTATCGCCCGACGACAGACACCGAGGCGATGGATGCCCTGCGACTCCTCAGCCGCACGGAGGGCATCATCCCCGCCATTGAGTCTGCGCACGCCCTCGCCGGCGCGCTCAAGCTCGGCAAGGAGCTGGGGCCCGAGTCCACGATCCTCGTGAACCTCAGCGGCCGCGGTGACAAGGATGTGGCGACAGCCGGCGAATGGTTCGGGCTGTTCGACGAGGGGGCACGGCAGGCATGAACGCATCACTGAACTCCACCACCGTCGAGTCCGTCATCCAGCGTCGGCGCGACGCAGGCAGCGGTGCGCTCGTCGGGTACCTGCCCGTCGGCTTCCCCGACCTCGCGACGAGTGTCGACGCGGCTGTGGCACTCGCGGAGAACGGCGTCGATGTCCTCGAGCTTGGCGTGCCATACTCCGATCCCGTGATGGACGGCCTCGTGATCCAGCGGGCCACGCAGGAGGCCCTGAAGCAGGGCTTTCGCGTGCGTGACGTCTTCACGGCCGTCGAACAGATCCGGGCCCGCGTCGACGTGCCGGTGCTGGTCATGACCTACTGGAACCCCGTGCTCCAGTACGGGGTCGACCGTTTCGCCGACGAGCTTGTCTCCGCAGGGGGCGCCGGCCTCATCACGCCAGACATCACCCCCGATGCCGCCGACGACTGGATCGCCACGAGCGACAGGACCGGCCTCGACCGTGTCTTCCTCGCCGCGCCGACCTCGAGCGATGAACGCCTCAAGCGCACGGTGCAGGCGACACGCGGCTTCGTCTACGCGGTCTCGACGATGGGCATCACTGGGCTTCGCACCGACCTGGATGCCGCGGCGCGCACGCTCATCGCACGCCTCCGCGTCGCGGGCGCGAGCACCGCGTGTGTCGGCATCGGCATCTCGAACCCCGAGCAGGTGCACCAGGTCCTCGAGTACGCCGACGGCGCGATCGTGGGCACCGCGCTGGTGAAGGCTCTCGCCGACGGGGGAGTGTCGAAGCTCGCCGAGACTGCGGCGGCGCTTTCCGCCGGTACTACGCTTAACTAGTTTTCCCCGCGGGTTGCCTGCTGTCGCAGCCCGATCCCGACGAAAGGTTGTCGCGTGTTCGTGCCTTCCAGCATTCCCAGCCCGAGCGAAGAGTGGCGCGCGTTCAACATCGGCGCCTGGCTGCGCGATCTCGGCCTTGAGTGGTTCACGCTCGACATCACCGTCGCGGCCTATGCGCTGTGCATCCTCACCGGCATCCTGGTGGCCGCGTGGCTGACGAACCATCGCCTGACCGCCCGTGGCGCCGAGCCCTGGATCGTCATCGACGTGAGCCTCTTCGCCGTCCTCCTCGGAATCGTCGGCGCTCGCATTTTCCATGTCGTGACCCATCCGGACGACTACTTCGGCGTGGGCGCAGACCCCTTCGCCGTGTTCCGGGTCTGGGAGGGCGGCATCGCGATCTTCGGCGCGCTCCTCGGCGGCGCGGTCGGCGCATACATCGGCTGCCGCATGACCGGACTGCGGTTCTGGACCTACGCGGATGCCCTCGCGCCGGGCCTGCTCATCGCCCAGGCGCTCGGCCGCTTCGGCAATTGGTTCAACCACGAGCTGTTCGGCACCCCCACCGACCTGCCGTGGGGCCTCGAGATCGAGCCCGACAATCCCGCATTCCCGGTCGGACTCCCCGATGACACCCTCTTCCACCCCACCTTCCTCTACGAGGTGATCTGGAACCTGCTCGGCGCGCTCGTCATCATCGCCGTCTCGCGTCGCTTGACGCTCCAGTGGGGGAGGACATTCGGCCTGTACCTCGTCTGGTACGGGGCCGGTCGCATCGTCTGGGAGTCGATTCGTGTCGACCCGAGCGAGGTGTTCTTCGGCCTCCGAACGAACGTGTGGGCCGCCATCCTCGCGGTCGTCGTCGGCATCATCATCATGCTCGTGCAGGCCCGACGGCATCCAGGACTCGAGCCGAGCCCGTACGTGCCCGGTCGATCCTGGCAGCCGGAGGGTGTTGTACACTCTGACGACACTTACTCCGACAACGACGATGACTACAGGGCCGTGGTCAGTGCAAACGCCTCGTCGGACGAGGTGTCATCAAGCGAGACTGCCACAAGCGAGTCGAGCACCACCCCCTCTTCCGGTCGGTAATCAGCGAGCCGGAAAGAGTTTCTCCAGCGGGCCAGCGACGTCCCACTTGTTCCAACCCTGAGGACGGTCCCCATGACTCTTCCGAACCCCTTTTCCCGGTTCTCCGCGCTGCCAGAGGCAGGGGGGCTCTACAGCCCCGACCAGGAGCGCGACGCCTGTGGCCTCGCGATGGTCGCCACGCTTCGCGGCACGCCGGGCCACGACATCGTCGAGACGGCGCTCGAGGCACTTCGCAACCTCGAGCACCGCGGCGCCATCGGCTCCGACGCCGGCACCGGTGACGGCGCGGGCATCATGGTGCAGGTTCCTGACGCCTTCCTTCGCGAGGTCGTCGACTTCGAGTTGCCCCGCGCCGGCCACTACGCCGTCGGCACGGCGTTCCTTCCCCTTGAGGCTGACGTTCGCGCCACAGAGAAGGGCGCGATCGAGGACATCGCGCGCGAAGAAGGACTCACGGTGCTCGGCTGGCGAGAGGTGCCGGTTGTGCCCGGCGTGCTCGGCAACCTTGCCCGCCAGGCCATGCCGGCCTTCGAGCAGCTGTTCATCTCCAGCAACCAGGGAGGAGACGGCCAGCTTCTCTCCGGCCTCGAACTCGATCGGCGCGCTTTCCGCTTGCGGAAGCGCGCCGAACGCGTCCTGGGCTCATATTTCCCCTCGCTGAGCTCGCGCACCCTCGTCTACAAGGGCATGGTCACGACGCTCCAGCTGCAGCCGTTCTACCCCGACCTGGCTGATGAGCGTTTTGCGTCGAAGCTCGCGCTCGTGCATTCGCGCTACTCGACCAACACCTTCCCTTCCTGGCCTCTCGCGCAGCCGTTCCGAATGATCGCGCACAACGGCGAGATCAACACGGTGCAGGGCAACCGCAACTGGATGCGCGCGCGGCAGTCGCAGCTCGAGTCCGAACTGCTGGGCGACCTCGCACCGCTCATGCCGATCGTGAGCCCGGGCGCAAGTGACTCCGCCTCCTTCGATGAGGTCGTCGAGTTGCTGCAGCTCTCGGGGCGCTCGCTCCCGCACGCCATGATGATGATGGTGCCCGAGGCGTGGGAGAACCAGGCAGATATCGACCCCGCCAGGCGCGCCTTCTACGAGTACCACTCGATGCTCATGGAGCCGTGGGACGGTCCGGCCGCACTCGTCTTCACCGACGGGAGCCTCGTCGGTGCAACGCTTGACCGCAACGGCCTCCGTCCCGGCCGCTTCCTCATCACGGACGACGGCCTGGTCGTGCTCGCAAGCGAGATCGGCGTGCTCGATGTCGAACCGAGCCGAGTCGTGCGCAAGGGGCGGCTGCGTCCCGGACGCATGTTCCTCGTCGACACCGAGGCCGGTCGGCTCATCGAAGACGACGAGATCAAGGGCCAGCTCGCTGCGGCGCAGCCCTGGCAGGAGTGGCTCGACAGCGGCCGCATCAACCTGCGCGATCTCCCGGAGCGTGAGCACATCGTGCACACGCCGGCCTCCGTCACCCGCCGCCAGCGCACCTTCGGCTACACGGAGGAAGAGGTCCGCGTCCTGATCGGTCCCATGGCCGCATCCGGCGCGGAGCCCATCGGTGCGATGGGGTCAGACACCCCCATCGCGGTGCTCTCCGAGCGTCCTCGTCTCCTGTTCGACTACTTCACTCAGCAGTTCGCGCAGGTCACGAATCCGCCGCTCGACTCAATCCGCGAGGAGGTCGTGACGTCCATGCGCTGCGGGCTCGGGCCGGAGCGCAACCTGCTCGCCGCCACGCCCGAGCACGCGTACCAGATCACGCTCGACTTCCCCGTGATCGACAACGACGAGCTCGCGAAGATCACGCGCATCGATTCTTCGCCTGGCAGCCGTACGACGACGACGATCAAGGGTCTCTATCACTTCGACGAGGGCAAGGATGCGCTGCGCAACCGCCTGAAGGCGATCTGCGACGAGGTCGACGATGCGATCGAGCGTGGTGCGAAGTTCATCGTGCTCTCGGATCGAGACTCGAACAAGGACATGACGCCCATCCCGTCGCTCCTGCTCCTCTCGGCGGTACACCACCACCTCATCAGGCAGGAGAACCGCCTCAAGGTCGGGCTCATCGTCGAAGCCGGAGACGTGCGCGAGGTGCATCACGTTGCCCTCCTCGTCGGCTACGGGGCCTCCGCCGTCAACCCGTACCTCGCGATGGAGACCGCCGAGGAGCTTGTGCGAAACGGCACGATCACGGGCGTGACCCCGGATGAGGCCGTCCATAACCTGATCAAGGCGCTCGGCAAGGGGGTGCTCAAGATCATGTCGAAGATGGGCATCTCGGTCGTCGGCTCCTACATCGGTGCGCAGGCATTCGAGGCAGTGGGACTCTCGCAGGAGTTCGTCGACGAGTACTTCACCGGCACCACGACGAAGCTCGGTGGCGTCGGGCTTGAGGCCATCGCGGCCGAGAACCTCGCGCGCCACTTCTCCGCCTACCCGGAGGAGGGAACTTCGCGAGCACACGAGCGACTCTCGACCGGAGGCGAGTACCAGTGGCGCCGCGAGGGACCGCCGCACCTGTTCAACCCAGACACGGTCTTCCGGCTGCAGCACTCGACTCGCACGCGTCGCTACGACATCTTCAGGGACTACACGAGGCTCGTCGATGAGCAGGCGAAGAACCTCATGACCCTGCGTGGGCTCTTTGAGCTCCGCAGCGGCACACGCACGCCCGTGCCGATCGACGAGGTCGAGCCGGTTTCCGAGATCGTCAAGCGCTTCAACACGGGTGCCATGAGCTACGGCTCGATCAGCAAGGAAGCGCACGAGACCCTCGCGATCGCGATGAACCGCCTCGGCGCCCGCAGCAACACCGGTGAGGGCGGCGAGGATATCGACCGCCTCCTCGACCCGGAGCGCCGCAGTGCGATCAAGCAGGTCGCATCCGGACGCTTCGGCGTCACGAGCATGTACCTGACGCACGCGACCGACATCCAGATCAAGATGGCGCAGGGGGCCAAGCCCGGCGAGGGCGGGCAGCTGCCCGCCGGCAAGGTCTACCCGTGGATCGCGCGAACGAGGCACGGCACGGCGGGAGTCGGCCTGATCTCGCCGCCGCCGCACCACGACATCTACTCGATCGAAGACCTCAAGCAGCTCATCTTCGATGTGAAGCGGGCGAACCCTGCGGCACGCGTGCACGTCAAGCTGGTGAGCCAGAATGGCATCGGCGCTGTCGCTGCCGGCGTGTCGAAGGCGCTGGCGGATGTCGTGCTGGTCTCCGGCCACGACGGCGGCACGGGCGCGAGCCCACTCAACTCGCTCAAGCACGCCGGCACGCCGTGGGAGCTCGGGCTCGCCGAGACGCAGCAGACGCTCATGCTCAACGGCATGCGCGACCGCGTCGTCGTGCAGGTCGATGGCCAGCTGAAGACGGGCCGCGACGTCATCGTCGCAGCCCTTCTCGGCGCGGAGGAGTTCGGTTTCGCTACCGCGCCTCTCGTGGTCTCCGGATGCATCATGATGCGCGTCTGTCACCTCGACACCTGTCCTGTCGGCGTCGCAACGCAGAACCCCGAACTGCGCGAGCGCTTCACCGGCAAGGCCGAGTACGTCGTGAACTTCTTCGAGTTCATCGCGCAGGAGATCCGTGAGTACCTCGCAGAGCTGGGCTTCCGCTCCCTCGACGAGGCGATCGGCCACAGCGAGCTGCTCGAGGTCGACCGTGCGGTCAAGCACTGGAAGGCTGAGGGGCTTGACCTCTCGCCGATCCTCGTCGGCCCGGACTTCGCTCCCGAGGAGCCGAAGCGCAACCTGACCGTGCAGGATCACGAGCTTGAGAGTCACTTCGACGTCGGCCTCATCGAGCAGGCGGCTCCGGCCCTCGAGAACGGGGCTCCGGTCACGATCGAGCTACCGGTGCGCAATACCGAGCGTGCCGTCGGCACGATGCTCGGCAACCGGGTCACGCTCGCCTACGGTGAGCACGGCCTGCCTGACGGCACGATCGACGTGCGACTTCGCGGCTCTGCCGGGCAGTCGCTCGGAGCCTTCCTCCCCTCGGGCATCACGATCCGCCTCGAGGGCGACAGCAACGACTACGTCGGCAAGGGCCTCTCGGGCGGCAGCATCGTCCTTCGTCCCGACCGCGACGCCGTCTTCCCGGCCGAGCTCAACGTCATCGCCGGCAACGTGATCGGCTACGGTGCGACGCGGGGAAGCATGTTCATCCGCGGCCGCGTGGGCGAGCGCTTCCTTGTGCGCAACTCCGGCGCGACGGGCGTGGTGGAGGGCGTGGGGGACCACGCGCTCGAATACATGACGGGCGGCCTGGCACTCATCCTGGGTTCGACGGGTCGCAACCTCGGTGCCGGCATGTCGGGTGGCACCGCGTACGTCTACGAGCTCACGCAGGAGCGCGTCAACCGCGAGTCCCTCGCCTCGGGAGAACTCCTCCTGGAGCCGCTCGGCAGCGGGGACGTCGCCATCGTGACCGACCTCCTCGAGCGTCACATCGCTGAAACGGGCTCGACGCTCGCCAAGCGGATGCTCGAGGGTGGCGAGGCGACCATGGAGCGCTTCGTCAAGGTCGTACCGCGCGACTACGCCGCCGTGCTGCAAGCACGCGAAGCGGCCATCAGTGAAGGACTCGACCCCGACGGCGACGTCGTGTGGTCTCGCATCATGGAGGTGACGGGTGGCTGATCCGAAGGGATTCCTGAAGACCCGAGAACGTGAACTGCCCGCCCGCCGGCCTGTCGCCTTGCGCCTCATGGACTGGAAAGAGGTGTACGAGCAGGGCGATGCGGCGACGCTGCGTCGTCAGGCTGGTCGCTGCATGGACTGCGGCATCCCCTTCTGCCATCAGGGCTGCCCGCTCGGCAACCTGATCCCCGAGTGGAACGACCTCATGCGGCGTGGGGAGGGTCGCGAGGCGATTGAGCGTCTCCACGCGACGAACAACTTCCCCGAGTTCACGGGACGCCTCTGTCCCGCGCCTTGTGAGAGCTCCTGCGTCCTCGGCATCAACCAGCCCCCCGTGACGATCAAGCAGGTCGAGGTGTCGATCATCGACCAGGCGTGGGGCAACGACTGGGTGCAGCCGCACCCGCCGGAGCGGCTGACGGGCAAGACGGTTGCCGTGGTGGGCTCTGGCCCCGCTGGCCTCGCCGCTGCACAGCAGCTCACCCGTGCCGGGCACACGGTCGCGGTGTTCGAGCGCGACGACCGCATTGGCGGCCTCCTGCGCTACGGCATCCCTGACTTCAAGATGGAGAAGCGGGTACTCGAACTCCGCCTGAAGCAGATGCAGGCAGAGGGAACCCGGTTCCGAGCTGGCGTGAACATCGGCGTCGACATCTCGTGGTCTGACCTTCGTGCCCGTTATGACGCCGTCGTCGTCGCGACGGGTGCGACGGTGCCGCGCGACCTCCCCATCCCGGGCCGTGACCTCGCGGGCGTGCACTTCGCGATGGAATATCTCGTTGAGCAGAACCGCGCCGTGGCCGGCGACCAGGTCGTCGACCAGATCAAGGCCGAGGGCAAGCACGTCGTGGTTCTTGGCGGCGGCGACACCGGTGCTGACTGCATCGGAACGGCGCACCGTCAGAAGGCGCTCTCGGTCACGAACCTTGCGATCGGCAAGCAGCCGCCGGTCGAACGGCCCGATCACCAGCCGTGGCCGACGACTCCGACCCTGTTCGAGGTCCAGTCCGCACACGAGGAGGGCGGCGAGCGGGTGTACCTCGCCTCGACCGTCGAGTTCCTCTCCAACGACGTGGGTGAGGTCAGGGCGATCCGCGTCGCCGAGACCGAGTACCTCGACGGGCGTCGCGTGCCCAAGTCGGGCACGGAGCGCGAGATCCCTGCTGACCTCGTGCTGCTCGCGCTCGGTTTCACCGGACCGGAGCAACAGGACCTCGAGGCACAGCTCGCCGTCCCGTTCGACGGCACCCTGCCGACACGCGGCGACAACTACGAGACGCAGCACCCCGGTGTCTTCGTCGCGGGCGACGCTGGTCGCGGCCAGTCCCTCATCGTCTGGGCAATCGCCGAGGGCCGGGCGGCCGCGGCCGAGGTGGATCGCTTCCTCGAGGGCGACACGCTGCTTCCGGCCCCTGTCCGCCCGAGTGACCGGTCGCTGGCCCTGTGATGCTTACGTCGGCGAGTGTTTGGCAATAGGCTTGGGAACCGTCCCAACCTGTGCCCGACGGAGAGAACTGAATGAGACGCGCCAAGATCGTTGCTACCCTCGGGCCTGCGACCTCAAGCTATGAGAACATCCGGGCCCTGATCGAGGCGGGTGTCAACGTCGCTCGCATGAACCTCAGCCACGGCAGCTATGCCGTGCATGAAGAGGTCTACAGCAACGTGAGGCGCGCCGCAGCTGCGACGAATCGGCCCATCGCCGTGCTCGTCGACCTTCAGGGTCCCAAGATCCGTCTCGGCAAGTTCGCCGATGGCCCGCACTTCCTCGAGGTCGGCGATCGTTTCACGATCACGACTGAGGACATCGAGGGCACCGCAGAGATCTGCGGCACGACCTACAAGGGCCTGCCTGCCGACGTGAAGCCGGGCGACGTCCTCCTGATCGACGACGGCCGCGTGAAGCTCAAGGCGATCTCCTCCGACGACACCAAGGTCGTCGCGGAGACGGTCGTCGCCGGCACGGTCTCGAACAACAAGGGCATCAACCTCCCGGGCGTCGCAGTCAATGTCCCGGCCCTGTCCGAGAAAGACGAGGACGACCTGCGCTGGGGCCTCAAGCTGGGCGCCGACTACATCGCGCTGAGCTTCGTCCGCAACGCCGACGATGTCGCCCGCGTGCACGAGATCATGGCGGAGGAGGGCATCCGCGTGCCCGTCATCGCGAAGATCGAGAAGCCACAGGCGGTCGACAACCTCGAGGCGATCATCGACGCTTTCGACGGCATCATGGTCGCCCGCGGTGACCTCGGCGTCGAACTCCCGCTCGAGGCCGTGCCGATCGTGCAGAAGCGGGCGGTCGAGCTCTGCCGCCGCATGGCGAAGCCCGTCATCGTCGCGACCCAGATGCTCGAGTCGATGATCTCCAACCCGATTCCCACACGCGCCGAGACCTCGGATGTCGCCAATGCTGTCCTCGACGGCGCCGACGCGGTCATGCTGAGTGGCGAGACGAGTGTGGGGGAGTACCCCGTCGTCACCGTCCAGACGATGGCCCGCATCATCGCGTCGACCGAGGACCACGGCCTCGAGCGGGTTCCTCCGCTCGGCACGAAGCCGCGGACGCAGGGTGGCGCGATCACGCTCGCGGCGGCAGAGGTCGCCGAGTTCGTCCAGGCCAAGTACCTCTGCGTCTTCACCGAGTCGGGCGACTCGGTGCGGCGCATGACGCGCCTGCGCAACCCGATTCCCATCCTTGGCTTCACTCCCGAGGAGTCCATTGAGCGCAGGATGTCGCTGAGCTGGGGTGTCGAGAGCTTCAAGGTCGCGCGTGTGACCCACACCGACGCGATGTACCGCCAGGTCGACGAGGTGCTCCTCAGCAAGGGGCTCGCGGAGATCGGTGATCGCGTCATCGTCATCTCGGGTTCGCCTCCCGGAATTCCCGGCTCGACGAACGACCTTCGCGTGCACCGCGTGGGGGATGCGCGCAACGCCGTCGCGCCGGCCTGGGCCACCGAACTCCCCGGCAACGCGGTTCCGGAGTCCTAAACCGGCTTCACGCCGGGCGAGACCCGAAGGGCGCGATCGCGAGCACCCGTCGCCCCTTCGGGTCTGAACGCGGTGCCATGTCGACGACGGCGAGCCTGTCGATGAGGTGCGAATCTCCGGCATACGCCCGCGCGTGATCCTTCATGGTGATGTGGGGTGAGAACGGATGCCGCGGCACGCCGGGTCCCGCCTCGACGAGTGCGTCTGTGAGCTTGTGCTGGAGGCCGAACAACCGCTCCTCATGGACGATGAGGTTAACCGGCACATCGTGGTCCCGCCCGAAGAGGGCCTCGTCGCCCACCGTGACGGTGAACGGCTTCTCGTCGTGCGCCACGGAGTGGACGAGCCGCACGATCTCGGCCAGCGAGACGCGCGCTGTGAACGGCGGCACGACAGTGATGTGGAGCGGCCACCGATCGACGCGAAAGCTGTCGTCAACGCTGAGCGGCTCGACCGGGAGGACGAGGACGACGCGCTGCATGTCGTCAGAGTAGCGAAGGCTTTCGGGGCCCCATCTGGGAGCTGGGTACTGTGCCGGTGGTGGGGGTCGAACCCACACGTCCTCTCGGACAAAGCATTTTGAGTGCTCCGCGTCTGCCATTCCGCCACACCGGCGCACGTTGACCGGGATCAGAATACCGTAGGCTTTACCTCGTGGCAGACCAGGAAGCAACGCAGGCCCCCCGTCGCGTCGTCGTGGCGGAGGACGAATCACTCATCCGTCTCGACATCGTCGAGACCCTTCGCGACAACGGTTTCGATGTCGTCGGCGAGGCTGGCGACGGCGAAGCCGCCGTGGCCCTTGCGACCGAGCTTCGTCCTGATCTCGTCGTGATGGACGTGAAGATGCCGCTCCTCGACGGCATCTCCGCCGCCGAGAAGCTCAGCAAGAACCACATCGCGCCCGTCGTGCTCCTCACGGCATTCAGCCAGAAGGAACTGGTCGAGCGGGCCACCGAGGCCGGCGCTCTCGCCTATGTCGTGAAGCCCTTCACGCCCAACGACCTGCTGCCTGCGATCGAGATCGCCCTGGCCCGGCACGCGCAGATCATCGCGCTCGAGACCGAGGTATCCGACCTGGTCGAGCGCTTTGAGACCCGCAAGCTCGTTGACCGCGCCAAGGGCCTGCTCAACGAGAAGATGGGTCTCACCGAGCCCGAGGCGTTCCGCTGGATCCAGAAGGCCTCGATGGACCGTCGCCTGACGATGCATGACGTCGCGAAGACGATCATCGACCAGTTCGCGCCCAAGAAGTAGGGCGTCGAACGCCGACGTCGCCAAGCGCCGGCAGGAACGTGCTCAGCGCACGTCGCGGAGCATGTTGGTCATCCGCACGGTCGAGAGGCGATTGCCTGCTTCGTCCGTGACGACGATCTCATGTGTTGCGAGGGTGCGGCCGAGCGTGAGTGCCCTGCACGTTCCCGTGACCCAGCCTTCGGTCACTGAGCGACTGTGGGTGGCGTTGATCTCGATACCGACGGCGTAGCGGCCGGGTCCCGCATGGATGGCGGATGAGATGGACCCGAGCGACTCGCCCAGCACGACGTGGGCGCCCCCGTGGAGGAGTCCCGTGACCTGCCGATTGCCCTCGACGGGCATCCGTGCCACCGAGTACTCGGCCGACAGTTCGAGGAACTCCATGCCCATCCGGCGTGGAAGCTCACCGCCTCCCGTCTGCTCGAGGATCTCTACCAGGCGGGGGTCGAGGTCAGCGGGAAGTGTCGTCATAGGAGCGCCTTTCGTAACCGCGCGGTGGCGTGTCAGCGGCCCCCGTTAGGCTGGCATCGTGTCGGATACCGCAAAGCCTACCCTCCTCGTCATCGACGGCCATTCCCTCGCCTTCCGGGCGTTCTACGCCCTTCCGGTCGACAGTTTCGTCAACAGGGAGGGGCAGCACACGAATGCGATCCACGGCTTCCTGTCGATGCTGTTGAGCCTTCTCAACCAGGAGAAGCCGACGCACCTGGCGGTCGCGTTCGACATCTCTCGCTATTCCTTCCGTACGCGCGAGTATGCCGAGTACAAGGGCACGCGCGGCGAGACGCCGCCGGAGTTCATCGGCCAGGTGCCCCTTCTCGAAGAGGCACTCGCCGCGATGAACATCGTGACGATCTCGAAGGAGGACTACGAGGCCGACGACATCCTCGCGACCCTGGCGACCCGGGGTGCTGCTGAGGGTTACCGTGTCCTCGTCGTGAGCGGCGACCGAGACACGATCCAGCTCGTCAACGATGACGTGACGCTGCTCTACCCCAACGCGCGCGGAGTCTCCGAGCTCAAGCGCTACGACCACAACGCGGTCGTCGAGCGCTACGGCATCGAGCCGGCACAGTACCCGGATGTCGCGGCGCTAGTCGGTGAGACGAGTGACAACCTCATCGGCATCGACAAGGTCGGCGAGAAGACCGCCGTCAAGTGGCTCAAGCAATATGGTTCGCTCGATGAGATCCTCGCGCACGCCGACGAGATCAAGGGCGTCGTGGGCCAGAACCTTCGAGACCAGAAGGAAAATGCGATCCGCAACCGGCGCCTCAACCGTCTGGTCACAGACGTGGAGCTCCCGCTGGCACTCACCGAGCTCGAGCGCCGGCAGATCAACGTCGGAGCGGTGCGCGAGGTCTTCGACCGGCTGCAGTTCCGCACGCTGCTCGAGCGAGTCCTCAAGATCGCGGCGGCGGAGGGCTCGACCGAGGCACTCACGGAACCCGCCTCCGTCGACGACGCGAGCGCGGCCCAGCTCGCACCCGTCGTGCGCACGATGGTCGATGAAGAACTCGCGCAGTGGCTGTCTCGCCACTCGGGGAGCGACGCGACGCCGCTCGGCCTGCAGATCGAGTCGGGCCCAGGAGGCATCACGGGCTTCGGCATCGCGGCCAAGGATGACTCCGTCTACGTGCCGTGGGCAGAAGGCCGGCAGGACTATGCCGCCCTCGAGTCATGGCTCGCGAGCGATGCTCCCAAGGTCATGCTCGACGCCAAGCGGCAGTACAAGGCCCTGGCTGCTGTCGGGCTGTCGATCAGCGGCGTGACCTTCGACACGAGCCTCGCGTCGTGGCTGCTGCGGCCCGGTGGACGCTCAGAGGATCTCGCGTCGCAGGTCTACGCAGTTCTCGGGGAGACCGTCACCGTGTCCGACCCCAACCAGCTGTTGCCGGAGGTCGAGTCCCTCAGCGTCGCGACCGAGGCCTGGTTCGTATTGCGACTATCCGAGGCACTCGCCGAGCGGCTCGACGCGGGCACGAAGCGCGTGCTCACGGACATCGAGCTTCCGATCGTGCCAGTCCTCGCCGAGATGGAGCGCACAGGCATCCAGGTCTCGGCAGACATCCTCAGCGGACTCCGCTCGCGTCTCGCAGCGTCGGGCGCGGACTTCGCGGCCAAGGCATACGCCGAGATCGGCCGCGAGGTGAACCTGGGGTCGCCCAAGCAGTTGCAGCAGGTGCTGTTCGAAGAACTCGGAATGCCGAAGACGAGGGCCAACAAGACGGGCTACTCGACTGACGCGGCATCCCTTGCAGACCTCCAGGAGAAGAACCCCCATCCCTTCCTGGGCCTGCTCCTGCAGCACCGCGATGTGACGAAGCTCGGCCAGATCGTCGACACCCTCGAGAAGAGCGTTCGGCCAGACGGTCGAATCCACACGACGTACGAGCAGACCGGCACGAGCACGGGGCGCATCTCCTCCAACGATCCCAACCTCCAGAACATCCCCATCAAGACCGAGGTGGGGCGGGAGATCCGCTCAGCCTTCACGCACGGCGAGCAGTTCACGACGCTCCTGACCGCCGACTACTCCCAGATCGAGATGCGCATCATGGCGCACCTCTCCGGCGACGCCGGACTGATCGAGGCCTTCAACGCGGGGGAAGACCTTCACCGTTTCGTCGGTTCTCGCATCTTCCACGTCGAGCCGGCGGATGTCACGCCGCTCATGCGCACAAAGGTCAAGGCGATGTCCTACGGTCTCGCATACGGCCTGAGCGCCTTCGGACTGTCCAAGCAACTGCGTATCGACACGGCCGAGGCCAAACAGCTCATGAGCGACTACTTCGCCCGCTTCGGGGCCGTGCGCGACTACCTCCGCTCCGTCGTCGAGAAGGCGCGTGAAGACGGATACACCGAGACGATCTTCGGCCGCCGCCGGCCCTTCGGTGACCTGCGCTCCAAGAACCGGGTGCTGCGCGAGAACGCCGAGCGAGCGGCCCTCAATGCGCCCATCCAGGGCTCAGCAGCCGACATCATGAAGATCGCGATGATCGACATCGCCAGCGACCTGCGCGAGAAGGACATGGCATCCCGACTGCTCCTGCAGGTGCACGACGAACTCGTCTTCGAGGTTGCCGACGGCGAGCTGGAGTCGCTCTCGGCGGTCGTGCGCGAACGAATGGGCGGAGCGGCAGAGCTTGCTGTTCCCCTTGAGGTCCAGGTCGGCATCGGTGCGAACTGGGAGGCGGCAGCGCACTGAGCGCCCCCAGCGCCCAGTGTGATCCTCCCGTACGCTGAAAGCATGACGACGCCACGCACCCCGAGCCCCATCGACGAGGTTGCAGAACGGTGGGTGAACACGCTCACCGATCTCGATCCCACGATCGCCACCTACATCGGCGTCCCTGGGAGACTGGGCGAGTACGGCGACTATTCGCCCGAGGGTGCGGAAAGCAAGGCGGCGGCCGCGCGCGCCGCATTGGCGGAACTTCGCGCATGCTCACCAGTTGACGACGTCGACCGCGTGACGGCGGCAGACCTCGGAGCGGCGCTCGAGCTGGAGCTCGAGTCCCACGAAGCGCGACTCCACCTGCGCGACCTGAATGTGCTCGCCTCACCCGCCACGGACATCCGCGAGATCTTCGACCTCATGCCCACCGAGACGGAGGGTGACTGGAGCGATATCGCCAGCAGGATGGGCGGAGTCCCCGACGCGGTCGACGGCTACATCGAGACGCTCCGTCGAGGCATCGCGGAAGGGGTTACCCCCGCACGCCGTCAGGTGCTCGCGGTCGCGGAGCTGACGGGACGTGTCGGCACGGCGGGCGGCTTCTTCTCGGAGTTCGCTCAGCAGGCATCAGACGTGCCCGAGTCGCTCAGCGCGACCCTCAGCACGAACGCCCGACAGGCAACCGAAGCCTACTCGCGGCTCACCGAGTTCCTGCGCATCGAGCTCGCGGCAAGCGCCACCGAGATCGACGCGGTAGGACGCGAGAGTTACGCGCTGCACTCACGCCGCTTCCTCGGTGCGACGATCGACCTCGACGAGACCTACGAGTGGGGTATCGAGGAGCTCGCACGGATGCGAAGCGAACAGGAGGCCCTCGCCCACGAGATCTCGCCCGGCGCCTCCGTCGAAGAGGCGATCGCCGTGCTCGACTCAGACCCGTCGCGCATCCTGCACGGCACCGATGCGCTCCAGGCCTGGATGCAGGACCTGAGCGACCGCGCCGTCGCTGAGCTTGGGCAGACCCAGTTCGACATCCCGCAGGAGATTCGCCGCCTCGAGTGCATGATCGCGCCCACGCAGAACGGCGGCATCTACTACACGGGGCCGTCTGACGACTTCACCAGGCCGGGCAGGATGTGGTGGTCGGTTCCCGTCGGCATCACCGAGTTCTCGACTTGGCGCGAGACGACAACCGTCTACCACGAGGGCGTTCCCGGCCACCATCTGCAGATCGGCCAGGCGGTCGTCAATCGCGGAGAGCTGAACACGTGGCGACGCCAGTTGGCAGGAACCTCCGGCCACGCGGAGGGCTGGGCGCTCTACGCGGAGCGGCTCATGGAGGAGCTCGGCTACCTCGACGATCCAGGCGACCGCTTCGGGATGCTCGATGCCCAGCGCATGCGTGCCGCGCGGGTCGTGCTCGACATCGGCGTGCATCTCGGCAAGCCTCGCCTGGATGGTGAGGGGAGCTGGAACTTCGACTACGCCCTCTCCTTCTTCCGTGAGAACTGCCACGAGTCAGACCCGAGCACCCTCTTCGAAGTGAATCGTTACTTCGGCTGGCCCGGCCAGGCACCCTCGTACAAGGTCGGCCAGCGTCTCTGGATGGAACTCCGCGATGAGGCTCGCCGTCGCGCGGGCGCAGACTTCGATGTGCGCTCCTTCCACCGTGACGCGCTGGCACTCGGCGGGGTCGGCCTCGACACCCTGCGCTCCGCTCTCCTCGACTGAGGCGGGGTGTCTCACCCCTGAACTGGGGTCAGGCCATTGAGACTTCGTGAAGATTTCTCCTCGCGGGTTCTCATAATCGCTGTCTAGGCTTCCGGCATGACCAACCCCATTCGTGGTGGGCTGGTGGTCCTTGGGGGATTTCTCGCGAGTCTGATGCTGGGAGCATCCATTGTCTCGCCGAGCCCTGCAGCCGCCGTCACCGTCGCTCACCGCAGCATCCATGCATCCCATGAAGTCTCAGCCGCCCCGGAAACGGATGCGGCCCAGCCGGATGCCACCGAGCCGGTGCCGGGCACCGAGATTGCGATCGACGACCCGGCGCGTGCTCAGGATGCCGCGGTCGAACTGAGCGGAGAGATCGTCGTCTCGATCTCCGAGACGCTTTCTGTCGATGCGCACAGCCAGCCGACCGTCGACACCCACTACGCCGTCGAGACCGCTTCGGGGCAGGTCGTACCGGTCACGGGCGAGTTTCCGGACTCGGTCACCACTGGTGACCAGTTCACCGGGACCGTCGCCGTCGACACCGTCGTCGAGCAGCTCGCACCCGAGACCGCGGTCGAGTTGGAATCGTCCACCCAGGGGTCGGGTGCCCTACCCGAGGCGGCGGAGGCGACCCAGGAGGCGATTGCCGCGGCAGACGCGAGCGGCACCGAGCTGCCGGTCGTGCAGGCGCAGGTCACGGTCACTGCGGCAGCGGCCGCCGCCCCCGGACAGGCGCACGAGATCGTCATCGTCGCGAATGCGCCCGCGGGCCTCAGCCGGCCGAACCGCTCCGACGCTCAGCTGAGGACTCTCGCTGAACAGGCGGCGGCACACTGGCGTACGTCCTCCAACGGGCAGATCAGCCGCTTCACCATTGCTCCCTCTGTCACCCAACTCGCGGGAGGGAGCTGCGGCGAAGACCCCTTCACGACCTGGAACCGCGCCGCACAGAAGCTCGGCTACTCGGGTTGGTCCGCGTTCCGCACGAGCACGCCGGGCACGACTCGCCATCTGGTCGTGCTGAACCCGGCGGAGTGCGCCGAGACCGGTGTCGGAGTCGTCGGCAGCAGTGTGCACTACGGCGGCGCTGTTCGACAGTCGATCGGCAAGCACGTCGACCTGACGACACTCACACACGAACTCGGGCACAACCTCGGCCTGGGTCACTCGGACCTGCACGTCTGCACGAGCGGCTCCTGCTCGAAGCACGAGTACTGGGACATCTATGACGTCATGGGGCTCGGCGTCCAGGGCTACGACACCCTCACCCCGCTCAACACGTCAACCGCGTCGCGGCTGGGTTTCCTTCCCGCGTCTGCGACCACGACGCTCGCGCTGCCGGCCGGCACTGCGACGAAGTCCTGGACGATCGACTTGGCACCGCTTCTTTCCGCGGGTGGCATCCGGCACGTGGCGGCGACAGACCCGCAGACGGGGGAGCGCTTCCACATTGAGCTCCGCAGTGGCCAGGGCACCCCGACGCCCTACTACGCTTCGGCTCAACGCAGTCTCTCCGGTACGACGGTGACATTCACGCCGGGAGTGCGGATGCTGCAGGCCGTGAAGAACGGATCCGCCGCGGTCACCTCCGCGCAGCCGGGGGGAGCGCACCTTCCCGCCATCCGTGCTGGGCAGTCCCTGTCGAGCCCGTCCGGGGGCATCAAGGTCACGGCCGTCTCGGGATCACCCACAACGTCGATGCGCGTGAAGGTCACCCTGGGTTCGACCGCAACGTCGACAGCGAGTCCCGGGGGATCCTTCCCGGTCTACCGCTTCTGGAGCGACACCTACCAGGGCCACTTCTACACGATCAGCGCGGCCGAGAAGTCGCACGTCCAGGCAAACTACCCCAGCCACATCTGGCGATATGAGGCCGTCGCCTACCGAGCCTTCACGAGCAAGCAGCCAGGCACGATCCCGCTCTACCGTTTCTGGAGCAACACCATGAACGGCCATTTCTACACGGCGAGCGAGGCTGAGAAGAACCACGTCATCGCGGCATATGACGACAACGTGTGGAAGTACGAGACGATCGCCTACTGGGTCTACCCGACATCGAGTGCGATCACGGCCACAAAACCCGTGTACCGGTTCTGGAGCGACACGAAGCGCCACCACTTCTACACCGCCAGCGCGTCTGAGCGGGATCACGTGATCCGCAGCTACGACGATCGAGTATGGAAGTACGAGACCGCGGCGTACCGCGTTCCGTCCAGCTAGGGGCCCGCCGGACTGTTGCTCCCGCGCGGGCAAGCCGGGTATGCTGGAGAGTCGCAATTTCTGCGAATACCTATCCGCCTGCCACGGCGACGTCGGTCTGGACTTCATCCAGCACGGCGATACACACAAGCAGCACATCGCTCGTGGCCTGATTTCTGCCCTCCCGGGCATGTCCATCCTGGAGCAACTACTACATGACAATCGCAACGACCGGTAAGGCACCCAAGCAGGTCGCCATCAACGACATCGGATCTGCTGAAGACTTTCTCGCCGCGGTCGAAAAGACGCTGAAGTTCTTCAACGACGGAGACCTCATCGAGGGCACCGTCGTCAAGATCGACCGTGACGAGGTCCTCCTCGACGTCGGTTACAAGACCGAGGGTGTCATCCCCTCCCGCGAACTCTCCATCAAGCACGACGTGAACCCCGACGAGGTTGTCACGGTCGGCGACACGGTCGAGGCCCTCGTTCTCCAGAAGGAGGACAAGGAAGGCCGTCTGATCCTGTCCAAGAAGCGCGCGCAGTACGAGCGTGCGTGGGGCGACGTCGAGAAGATCAAGGAAGACGACGGAGTCGTCACCGGTACGGTCATCGAGGTCGTCAAGGGCGGCCTCATCGTCGACATCGGCCTCCGCGGCTTCCTCCCGGCCTCGCTCATCGAGCTTCGCCGCGTGCGCGACCTCACGCCGTACCTCGGCCAGGAGATCGAGGCCAAGATCCTCGAGCTCGACAAGAACCGCAACAACGTCGTGCTGTCGCGCCGCGCCCTGCTCGAGCAGACGCAGTCCGAGTCGCGCACCACGTTCCTCAACAACCTGCACAAGGGCCAGGTCCGCAAGGGCACGGTCTCGTCGATCGTCAACTTCGGTGCCTTCGTGGACCTCGGTGGCGTCGACGGCCTCGTGCACGTCTCCGAGCTCAGCTGGAAGCACATCGAGCACGCGAGCGAGGTTGTCGAGGTTGGCCAGGAGGTCACCGTCGAGATCCTCGAGGTCGACCTCGAGCGCGAGCGCGTCTCCCTGTCGCTCAAGGCGACGCAGGAAGATCCCTGGCAGGTCTTCGCCCGCACCCACGCCATCGGCCAGGTTGCACCGGGCAAGGTCACGAAGCTCGTCCCCTTCGGTGCGTTCGTTCGCGTCGCAGAGGGCATCGAGGGCCTCGTCCACATCTCCGAGCTCTCCGGCAAGCACGTCGAGCTCGCCGAGCAGGTCGTGTCGGTCGGCGAAGAGGTCTTCGTCAAGGTCATCGACATCGACCTCGAGCGTCGCCGCATCTCGCTGAGCCTCAAGCAGGCCAACGAGGGTGTCGACCCCGAGGGCACCGAGTTCGACCCGGCGCTGTACGGCATGCTCACGGAGTACGACGAGCAGGGCAACTACAAGTACCCGGAGGGCTTCGACCCCGAGACGAACGAGTGGAAGGAAGGCTTCGAGGAGCAGCGCGCCAAGTGGGAGGCCGACTACGCGGCCGCTCAGGCTCGCTGGGAAGCTCACAAGAAGCAGGTCGCCGCTGCCGCCGCCAAGGACATCGACGATGTCCCCTCGGCCGGTGGATCGTCCTTCTCGAGCGAGTCGTCCTCGGTTGGCACGCTCGCCGACGACGAGGCGCTTGCCGCTCTTCGCGAGAAGCTCTCGAGCAACTAGCACGATCGCGTCGTCCAGACGCATGCGAAACGGCCGGGCCCCAGGGTCCGGCCGTTTTGCGTTTCCGCGTGCTGCCCTCGGGAGTCGTGTTTCCCTGCGACTCAGGCGCGGCGGGCACGCGCCCGTCTGACGGTCGCGATGGCGAACCATACGAGCAGTGGCACGGCGACGATCACGAGGACGGGCAGCACCAGCGCGAGCACCGTGAGCGTCACGCTCGTGACATCCTCGAGCGTGCTGACGACGGGGGCGGCGAGACCCGCAGTGACCGCATTGACGACCGGGCGAACTGCGAGCTTCGCGAGGTGCACGACGAGCGCGATGACGACGCCGGAGACAATGGGCACCCACTGGTTCGACTCGAGGAACTGTGCGGGATCGGTCACAGCAACAGTCTCGGCCGATGAACCCGAGCCGAACGCAAGGCCGCCCGCGGTCGGACGCACGATGGTCTGGATCCAGTCATTGATGCTGTCGACGACCGGCACCTTGTCGGCAACGACCTCGATGAGCAGGAGGAGCCCGACGATGCCGAGCACCCACTCGTTCTCGAGCCACGCCCATTGGGCAGGCAGCGCCACGAGTTCCGTGAATCGGCTTGCGAGACCCAACACGAGGAGCGGGACGTATGCGTTGAGTCCCGCCGACATTGCGAGTCCCGCCCCGGTGAGAACCTCGATCATTCGCGCTCCCTCTGCTGGCTGACGCCAGCACCTGACCATTGGGCGGTGATGAGGTGAGACTAGCCCACTAGCATTGGCCCGTGTATCTCATCGCTTTGACGGGAGGAATCGCGTCTGGCAAGTCGCTCGTCGCGTCGCGCCTCCGAGACCTTGGCGCCGTCCACATCGACGCCGACCAGCTTGCTCGGGAGGTGGTCGAGCCGGGAACGGATGGACTTCGCGAGATCGCGCAGGAATTCGGTCCCGAGGTGATCGACAGCGGCGGAGCGCTTGACCGCGCCGCGTTGGGGGCCCGTGTCTTCGGTGACCCGGAGAAGCTCGCAGTGCTCAATCGGATCACCCACCCTCGTGTACGGGAACTCGCCACGGCGCGCATCCAGGAGGCGGCCACAGCCAATCCTGCCGCGATCATCGTGTACGACGTCCCCCTCCTCGCGGAGGCGGGAGGCAAGCACGCAGTGCCGTTCGACTCGATCGTCGTTGTCCACGCAGATGAGCCAGAGCGGGTACGGCGCATGGTCGAGTATCGAGGCATGTCCCGAGACGACGCACTGAGTCGGGTGGGCGCCCAGGCCAGTGATGAAGAGCGCCTGGCGATCGCCGACGTCGTGATCGAGAACAACGGCACGGTCGAGCAAGTGATCGAGCGCGTCGACGAGTACTGGCGCGAGCTGGACGCTCGGGGTGCGGGCTCCTCCCAGCCGAGTGTCGGTGGGCCTGCCTAGACTTGGAGCATGCAGCCGACCAGGTCCGTGCGGCCCTTTGAGGTCATCAGCGAGTACAGCCCAAGTGGAGACCAGCCGGCGGCCATCGCCGAGCTTGCGGGGCGTATCAACGCGGGGGAGACCGACGTCGTGCTCCTCGGAGCGACTGGAACCGGAAAGTCGGCGACCACCGCGTGGCTCATCGAGCAGGTGCAGCGACCGACGCTCGTGATGGCGCACAACAAGACGCTCGCGGCACAACTCGCGAACGAGTTCCGCGACCTCATGCCCAACAACGCCGTCGAGTACTTCGTCTCGTACTACGACTACTACCAGCCCGAGGCCTACGTGCCGCAGACCGACACCTTCATCGAGAAGGACAGCTCGATCAACGCCGAGGTCGAGCGGCTTCGCCACTCGACGACCAACTCGCTCCTCAGCCGCCGTGATGTCATCGTGGTGTCGACAGTGTCGTGTATCTACGGCCTCGGTGCGGCCGAGGAGTATCTCGAGGCGATGATTCCCCTGCAGGTCGGGCAGCGCATTGCACGTGACGCGATCATCCGGCAGTTCGTGAACATGCAGTACCAGCGAAACGATGTCGACTTCTCCCGGGGCAAGTTCCGCGTGCGTGGTGACACGATCGAGATCATCCCGATGTACGAGGAGAACGCGATCCGCATCGAGATGTTCGGTGACGAGATCGAGGCGCTCTATGCCCTGCATCCGCTGACGGGCGAGGTGCTGAAGAAGATGGATGCCGTCTCCGTGTTTCCCGCGACGCACTACGCCGCCAGCCCGGTGACCATGCAGCGCGCAATCGTCAGCATTCGCGAGGAACTCGAGGAGCGCCTCGGGGAACTGGAACGCCAGGGCAAGCTGCTCGAGGCACAGCGTCTACGCATGCGCACGACCTTTGACCTCGAGATGATGGAGCAGATCGGCTTCTGCAGCGGCATCGAGAACTACTCGCGCCACATCGACGGCCGCGCGCCCGGTGCCCCGCCGAACTGCCTCCTCGACTACTTCCCCGACGACTTCCTCGTCGTGATCGACGAGTCACACGTCACCGTGCCGCAGATCGGCGCCATGTTCGAGGGAGACGCATCCCGCAAGCGCACGCTTGTCGAGCACGGCTTCCGTCTCCCGAGCGCGCTCGACAACCGCCCGCTCAAGTTCAGCGAGTTCCTCGACCGCGTGGGCCAGAAGGTCTACCTCTCCGCGACACCCGGCAAGTATGAGCTCGGGGTCTCGGACGGGGTGGTCGAGCAGATCATCCGCCCGACGGGCCTCGTGGACCCGGAGATCGTCGTCAAGCCGAGCAAGGGGCAGATCGACGACCTGCTGGAGGAGATCCGTCGCCGCACGGAGCGCGATGAGCGCGTGCTCGTCACGACGCTGACCAAGAAGATGGCCGAGGAGCTGACCGACTTCCTGACAGAGGCAGGGGTTCGCGTTCGCTACCTCCACTCGGACGTCGACACCCTGCGTCGTGTGGAACTGCTCACGGAACTGCGCCAGGGCGTCTACGACGTGCTCGTCGGCATCAACCTGCTGCGTGAGGGCCTCGACCTGCCCGAGGTGTCACTCGTCGCCATCCTCGACGCCGACAAGGAGGGCTTCCTCCGCTCGTCGACCTCGCTCATCCAGACGATCGGTCGTGCGGCCCGCAACGTCTCGGGCGCAGTGCACATGTATGCCGACGTGGTCACCGACTCGATGCGTCTCGCGATCGAGGAGACCGACCGGCGGCGGGAGAAGCAGGTCGCCTACAACCTCGAGCACGGCATCGATCCCACGCCGCTTCGCAAGAAGATCGCCGACATCACCGACGTGCTGGCTCGCGAAGAAGCCGACACGGCGGAGTTCCTCGCTGGCCGAGGGGGAGACCGGCGGCGGGCACCCACCCCGGCACTCGGCGCGGAAGGCCGACGCTTCGAAGGCCTTGCCGCATCGGGCGCCAGCGACCTCGACGCCCTCATCCGCGACCTCAACGACCAGATGCTCCAGGCGGCCGCCGAGCTCAAGTTCGAGCTCGCCGGCAGGCTTCGCGACGAGGTCGCGGACCTCAAGAAGGAGTTGCGGCGCATGGAGGCCGCTGGCCATATCTGAGCGATACAATAGAACAGGTGTTCGAACGGGGTGACCTGTGCGCAGCATCCCATCGAGAGACCCGAACTGAGAGAACATAGGCTGACAAACGTGTCCATCACCCCCGTCGAATCGTCGTCGCGACTGAGCGTGCGCGGAGCGCGCGTTCACAACCTGCACAACGTCGACCTGGAGATCCCTCGCGACGCCCTCGTGGTGTTCACGGGCCTCTCGGGGTCGGGCAAGTCGTCCCTCGCGTTCGACACGATCTTCGCGGAGGGCCAGAGGCGCTACGTGGAGTCGCTCTCGGCATACGCGCGCCAGTTCCTGGGCCAGGTCGACCGCCCGGATGTCGACTTCATCGAGGGCCTCAGCCCCGCCGTGTCGATAGACCAGAAGTCGACCAACCGCAACCCGCGGTCGACCGTCGGCACGATCACCGAGATCTATGACTACATGCGCCTTCTCTGGGCGCGCATCGGCATCCCCCACTGCCCCCAGTGCGGCGAGCCGATCCAGAAGCAGACCGTGCAGCAGATCGCTGACCAGCTGATGACGCTCGAGTCCGGCACGCGCTATCAGGTCGTGGCGCCCGTCGTCTCGCAGAAGAAGGGGGAGTTCGTCGACCTCTTCCGCGAGCTGGCCGCATCCGGCTATTCGAGGGCAATCGTCGACGGCGAGGTCATCCAGCTCAGTGCTCCTCCCACGCTGAAGAAGCAGGTCAAGCACGACATCTCGGTCGTGGTCGACAGGTTGGTTGCGGCAGACGACATCCTCAATCGGCTCACCGACTCCCTCGAGACAGCGCTCCGCCTGACTGACGGGCTCGTTGCCGTGAACTTCGTCGACGAAGAGGGGGATGCTGCGTGGCGCAGCTTCTCCGAGAAGCTCTCGTGCCCCAACAACCATCCGGTCCAGCTGACCGAAATCGAGCCGCGCACCTTCTCGTTCAACGCGCCATTCGGCGCGTGCCCCGAGTGCTCGGGCCTGGGCACACGCATGGCGGTGGACTCCGAGTTGCTGCTCGGCGACCCGGCCCTGAGCCTCGCTGACGGCGTCATCCTGCCGTGGACCCAGAGCGGCAAGGGACTGTACAACTACTTCCAGCGCCTGCTGGAGGGTCTCGCCCGCGACCTCGATTTCTCGCTGAAGACGCCATGGGAGGAGCTCGAGCCCTCCGTGCAGGAGGCTGTGCTGCGCGGGAACGACTTCCAGGTGAGCGTCAAGTGGCGGAACCGATTCGGTCGTGAGATGAAGTACACGACGGGCTTCGAGGGCGTCATTCCCTACATCGAGCGCAAGTTCCTTGAGGCCGAGACGGATTCGGCGCGGCAGCGCTTCGCCAGTTACCTGCGCGAGATCCCGTGTGCCGTGTGCAACGGAAAGCGTCTCAAGCCGGAGGTGCTGGCCGTCACGGTACAGGGAAAGAGCATCGCCGACGTCGCGGAGCTCAGCCTCACTGATGCCTACGGCTTCATGCACGACCTCACGCTGACCGAGCGCGAGGCCCACATCGCGGCTGCCGTGCTGCGGGAGATCCGGGCGCGTCTCGAGTTCCTGCTCGAGGTGGGGCTCAACTACCTGAACCTCGCACGTTCCGCCGGCTCGCTCTCGGGAGGCGAGGCGCAGCGCATCCGCCTGGCGACCCAGATCGGTTCGGGGTTGACCGGTGTGCTCTACGTGCTCGATGAGCCGAGTATCGGCCTCCACCAGCGCGACAACCGTCGTCTCATCGAGACGCTCGTCAAGCTCAAGAACCTCGGCAACACGCTCATCGTCGTCGAGCACGACGAAGACACGATCCGCACGGCCGACTGGGTGGTGGACATCGGCCCGGGGGCGGGTGAGCATGGCGGCAAGGTCGTGCACTCCGGCTCGTACGACGACCTCCTGGTGAACGACATGTCGGTGACGGGGGACTACCTCTCCGGCCGCAGGAGCATCGCTGTTCCCCAGTCCCGACGCCCTATCGACCCCGAGCGCATGCTGCGGATCGAGGGAGCACGGGCGAACAACCTCAAGGACGTGACGGCCGAGATTCCGCTCGGCACCCTGACTGCCATCACGGGCGTCAGCGGCTCGGGGAAGTCCACGCTGATCAACGACATCCTCTACAAGGTCCTCGCCAACGAGCTCAATGGCGCTCGGCAGATCCCCGGCAAGCACACGCGCGTTCGCGGGCTCGAGAGCCTCGACAAGGTCGTCCACGTCGACCAGGCGCCCATCGGGCGCACGCCGCGCTCGAACCCCGCGACCTACACGGGCGTCTTCGACCGCATCCGCACACTCTTCGCGGAGACGGCCGAGGCGAAGGCACGCGGCTACCTGCCTGGTCGCTTCAGCTTCAACGTCAAGGGCGGCCGCTGCGAGAACTGTTCCGGTGACGGCACG
Organism: Salinibacterium sp.; assembly: GCA_015234465.1. GTDB lineage: Bacteria > Actinomycetota > Actinomycetes > Actinomycetales > Microbacteriaceae > Homoserinimonas. The sequence continues at coordinate 83,127 of JADGNA010000017.1, forward strand.
ATCAAGATCGAGATGAACTTCCTGCCGGACGTGTACGTCACGTGCGAGGTGTGCAATGGTGCCCGCTACAACCGCGAGACCCTCTCGGTGCACTACAAGGGCAAGAACATCGCCGAGGTGCTCGAGATGCCGATCAGCGAGGCGGCAGAGTTCTTCCAGGCGATCGGTGCCATCCACCGCTACCTCATGACCCTTGTCGATGTCGGGCTCGGATACGTGCGTCTCGGACAGAGCGCGACGACCCTCTCGGGCGGTGAAGCCCAGCGCGTCAAGCTGGCGACCGAGTTGCAGCGACGCTCAAGCGGTCGCAGCATCTACGTGCTCGACGAACCGACGACCGGCCTCCACTTCGAAGACGTGCGCAAGCTCCTGCTCGTGCTCGACGGCCTGGTCGAGAAGGGCAACACAGTGGTCGTGATCGAGCACAACCTCGACGTCATCAAGTCGGCGGACTGGATCATCGACATGGGCCCGGAGGGCGGCGCGGGAGGCGGCCAGGTCATCGCGACCGGCACGCCAGAACAAGTCGCGGGTGCTGAGGTGAGCCACACGGGCCGCTTCCTTCGGGAACTCCTCCCTGCGGCATCCGTCGAAGCGGCAGTGGCCGCGGGGCACACCAAGACGCCGCGGAAGAAGCCCGCCCGCGCGACAGGTTCCACCTCGAAGACAGCGGCAGCTGGCGCCAAGGCGCGAACCGCACGCTCGGCTCGGTGAGACTGCGGGCCGCGTGAGTCGATTGCATGAGTGACACGGTCTCGTACAGGCCCAAGGCGGGGGAGATACCCACACAACCGGGCGTGTACCGGTTCAGGGACGCCCAGCAGCGGGTGCTCTACGTGGGCAAGGCGAAGAACCTTCGCGCGCGTCTGAGCAACTATTTCGCGCCGCTCGCGAGCCTGCACGAACGGACGCGGCGCATGGTGACGACGGCGACATCCGTCGAGTGGACCGTCGTTGCGAGCGAGTTCGAGGCGCTCCAACTCGAGTTCACGTGGATCAAGGAGTTCGACCCGCCCTTCAACGTGCAGTTCCGGGATGACAAGTCCTACCCCTACCTCGCGATCACGCTCCAAGACGACGTGCCCCGCGTGCTTGTGACCCGTAACAAGGGAATCCGGGGTGCCAGGTACTTCGGCCCGTACACGAAGGTCGGCGCGCTCCGCGAGACGGTCGACCTCATGCTCAAGGCCTTCCCGATGCGCAGCTGCACGGACACGATCTATCGGCGCGCCGAGCAGTCGGGTCGGCCGTGCCTCCTCGGCGACATCGGCAAGTGTTCCGCGCCCTGCGTCGGACGCGTGTCGAAGGGGGAGCACAAGTCGATCGCGCTCGACTTCGCGTCGTTCATGGCCGGGCAGGACAAGCGCTATGTGGCGGAGCTCACGAAACGGATGACCGAGGCGGCCGAGCGGCAGGACTACGAGGCTGCCGCGCGCTACCGTGACCAGCGCAGCGCCCTAGAGACCGTGCTCTCCAAGAACACCATCGTGCTCTCCGACTCGATCGACGCCGACATCTTCGGAATCGCCCACGACGAACTCGCGGCGGCAGTGCAGCAGTTCTCAGTGCGCGGTGGTCGCATCCGGGGCGTGCGCAGCTGGGTCGTCGACAAGGAACTCGACGTCGAGCTGCCCGACCTCGTCGAATCGGTCATCCAGAAGGCCTACGGCGATGACATGGAGCCGCCCCGCAGGGTCATCGTGCCGGCGCTTCCTGCCGACGCGACCGAGCTGGAGCACTGGCTCGCCACACGAAAGTGGGAGCTCAGTGGGCGCAGCGGTCGCATCGCGCTCTCGGTCGCGCGACGCGGCGAGCTGGCAGCCCTCGCGCAGACGGTCGACACCAACGCCAAGAATTCACTCATCCTCTACAAGACCCGCCGGAGCGCAGACTTCACCTCACGGTCCCAGGCACTTGCTGACATCCAGGAGGCGCTCGGGATGGGCGAGGCTCCCCTCCGAATGGAGTGCTTCGACGTCTCCCACCTCTCGGGCACCAACATCGTGGCCTCGATGGTCGTCTTCGAAGACGGCCTGCCACGCAAGGACCAGTACCGCCGGTTCAGCATCAAGGAGGCCGCTGACGACACCGAGGCAATCGCCGATGTGCTGCGTCGCCGGCTCTCACACCTCGGCGAGGAGGAAGACGAACCAGCGACTGACGGCGCTCGAGCGACGAAGCGATTCGCATACCGCCCCAACCTCTTGATCGTGGACGGCGGCCAGCCCCAGGTTGCGGCGGCAGCCGCCGTGCTCCGAGAGCTCGATGTGACAGACATTGCGCTCTGCGGTATCGCGAAGCGGCTCGAAGAGGTCTGGCTGCCAGACACGGACTTCCCGGTCATCCTGCCCCGCAACAGTGATGCCCTCTTCTTGATCCAGCGGATCCGTGACGAGGCGCACCGCTTCGCGATCTCCTTCCAACGCCAGCGACGCAAGCGTGACATCACGACCGTCCTGAGCGAGATCCCCGGCGTCGGTCCGTCCCGCGTCAAGGAGCTCCTGCGGCACTTCGGCTCCGTCGCGCGCCTGCGCGAGGCATCCGTCGACGACATCTCGCAGGTCAAGGGCGTGGGGCTGGTCGTGGCGACGGCGATCCATTCGCGCCTGCGTGAGTCCCCGGGAGGTGCGCAGGGTGGGTAGGCTTGGAGCGCACGAGACGGCGAGGGGATGAGGGCGACCGGAATGGCGGAGGGATCCGAACGACAGGAAGTCCTGATCGTCACCGGCATGTCCGGCGCAGGCCGCTCCACGGCGGGGAACGCGCTGGAGGATCTCGGCTGGTACGTCGTCGACAACCTTCCGCCCCAGATGCTTCGCCCCCTGGTCGAACTCGCTGGGAGAGCGGGGAGCAACCTGCCCCGCATCGCTGCAATCGTCGACGTTCGCGGCGGGCGCCTGTTCTCCGACCTCGCTGAGACGATCGATATGCTCAGCTCCAGCTCGACCGTGCGTGTCATGTTCCTGGACGCGACGGATGCCGCGCTGGTCCGCCGCTTCGAGCAGGTGCGACGCCCGCACCCGCTGCAGGGCAATGGCACGCTGCTCGACGGTATCTCGGAGGAGCGGGCCCGCATGCTCGAGATCCGCGAGAAGAGCGACTTCGTCATCGACACCTCGGATCTCAACATCCACCAGTTGGCCACGGTGGTCACCGAGACCTTCGCGCCGGGAGGCACTCCCGGCGTGAAGACGACCGTCATGAGCTTCGGCTTCAAGTACGGCGTGCCGACCGACGCCGACCTCATCGTGGACATGCGCTTCCTGCCCAACCCGTTCTGGATTCCTGAACTGCGATCCCAGAATGGATTGGACGACTCCGTCAGGTCCTTCGTGCTCGCGCAGGAAGGGGCGCAGGAGTTCCTTGACGCCTATGTTCGGGCGCTCGAGCCCGTGCTCGCGGGCTACCAGCGCGAGAACAAGCGGCACGCCACCATCGCGGTTGGCTGCACGGGTGGAAAGCACCGCTCGGTCGCTGCGGCGGAGGAGCTGGCGCGCAGGCTTTCCTCGCTGCCGAGCGTGGCCACCAGCGTCAAGCACCGCGACCTCGGTCGTGAGTAGACGGGCATCGCCCGCCTCACGCATCTCATTTCTCTTCACAGACTGCACGAAAGGATTCGCCCGTGGCTCTCACCGCCGATGTCAAGGAGGAGCTCACCGGAGTCGAGGTGAGCAAGACCAGCGTTCGCGCCGCGGAGCTGTCGACGATCCTCCGGTTCTCGGGTGGACTCCACACGATCTCGGGGCGCATCGCGGTCGAGTCGGAGGTCGACAGTCCCGCGCTCGCCCGCCGCGTCCGCAAGGACCTCGCGGAGCTCTACGGCGTTCGCGGGGACGTGGCCGTCATCCCAGCGAACGGCATGCGCAAGGCGAGCAGCTACCTTGTGCGCGTGCTCGACGGCGAGACGCTCGCTCGCCAGACAGGCCTCCTCGACGCGCGGCGTCGCCCGATCCGCGGTCTGCCGAATCGGCTCACCACCGGTTCCCGCGAGGATCTCGCCGCCATCTGGCGCGGGGCATTCCTCGCGCAGGGCACCCTCACCGACCCGGGCCGCTCGGCGGCCCTCGAGGTTGTTTGCCCCGGCAACGAGGCGGCCATGGCGCTGGTTGGTGCCGCATCTCGGCTCGGCATTGCTTCGAAGGCGCGCGAGGTCCGCGGCGTGCACCGCGTCGTCATCCGGGACGGCGAGGCGATCAGCGCGATGCTCATCACGATGGGCGCCGTCGAGACGGTGACGGCATGGGAAGCGCTGCGCCAACGCCGCGAGGTGCGCGCAACCGCGAACCGACTCGTCAACTTCGATGACGCCAACCTTCGCCGCTCGGCCCAGGCCGCCGTCGCGGCGTGCGCCCGGGTCGAGCGTGCCCTCGAGATCCTCGGCGAGGACATCCCCGAGCACCTGCGCTACGCCGGCGAACTCCGCCTGCGCTTCCGTGAAGCCAGTCTCGACGAGCTCGGCCACCAGGCTGAGCCTCCCATGACGAAGGATGCCGTTGCCGGCCGGATCAGACGGCTCCTCGCGATGGCCGACAAGAAGGCCGAGGAGCTCGGCGTTCCCGGTACCGACGCCAACCTGCCGCCGGAGTACGAGGACGCGTAGACTGGCGAACATCCCCCTGTGCGCACGAATTCTGTGCGCAGCGGTAACACCCCAAGGAGAAGTAAATGGCTGAATACACCCTTCCCGAACTTCCGTACGACTACGCAGCGCTTGAGCCGAGCATCAGCGCCACCATCATGGAGCTTCACCACAGCAAGCACCACCAGGCGTACGTGACGGGTGCCAACACCGCGCTTGCGCAGCTGGCCGAGGCGCGCGACAAGGGCGACCTCGCCAACGTCAACAAGCTCGAGAAGGACCTGGCGTTCAACCTTGGCGGGCACGTCAACCACTCTGTGTTCTGGACCAACATGTCCCCGGATGGCGGCGACAAGCCCACTGGCGAGCTTGCGGCCGCGATCGATGACAACTTCGGCTCCTTCGAGAAGTTCCAGGCGCACTTCACGGCGACCGCGCTCGGCGTGCAGGGCTCCGGCTGGGCCGTCCTCGCTTGGGACTCGATCGGCCAGCGCCTCATCATCGAGCAGCTCTTCGACCAGCAGAGCAACGCAGCACTCGGCACCGTGCCGGTGCTGATGCTCGATGTCTGGGAGCACGCGTACTACATCGACTACAAGAACGTCCGTGCCGACTATGTGAAGGCGTTCTGGAACATCGTCAACTGGCAGAACGTCCAGCAGCGCTTCGAGACGGCTCGCACGTCGACCTCGGGCCTCATCGTTCTCTCCTAGCAACTAGTCGCGGCCGGGCCTTCTGGCCCGGCCGCCCCTGCTCTCATATTGCTCGACTCGCTCGGCGCCACGAAGGCCGTGCTCAGCACAACTGGCAACACTGTGACACCGCACCACTGTTCCCTACCTTCCCGCCACGAAGACCAAGACCTGGTCATCGGGGCATAGTCAGACAGGAGTCTCCATGAGCGTCAAAATCGGCATCAACGGCTTCGGCCGCATCGGCCGCAACTACTTCCGCGCCGCCCTCGCACAGGGCAGTGACCTCGAGATCGTCGCGGTCAACGACCTGACGGACAACGCGACCCTCGCGCACCTCCTCAAGTACGACTCGATCACGGGTCGTCTCGACGCAGAGGTGTCGCTTGAGGGCGACAAGATCATCGTCGGCGGCAAGTCCATCACCGTGATGGAGGAGCGCGACCCGGCAAACCTCCCGTGGGGCGACCTCGGTGTCGACATCGTGATCGAGTCCACCGGCTTCTTCACGAAGGCCGAGGCGGCCCGCAAGCACCTGGACGCAGGCGCCAAGAAGGTGCTCATCTCCGCGCCGGCCTCCGGCGAGGACGCAACCTTCGTCATGGGTGTCAACCACGAGTCCTACGACCCGGCGAACCACCACATCATCTCCAACGCCTCGTGCACGACCAACTGCCTTGCGCCGCTCGCGAAGGTCTTCAATGACAACTTCGGCATCGAGCGCGGCCTCATGACTACGGTGCACGCCTACACCGCCGACCAGAACCTGCAGGACGGCCCCCACAAGGACCTGCGCCGCGCGCGTGCAGCGGGCGTCAACATCGTGCCCACCTCGACCGGCGCTGCCAAGGCGATCGGCCTCGTGCTGCCCGAGCTCAAGGGCAAGCTCGACGGCTTCGCTCTGCGCGTTCCCGTGCCGACCGGATCGATCACCGATCTCACGGTCACGGCGAGCCGCACGGCATCCGTCGACGACATCAAGGCGGTCTACCGCGAGGCGGCAGAGGGTCCGCTCAAGGGCATCCTCAAGTACACGGAGGACCTGATCGTCTCGAGCGACATCGTCACCGATCCGCACTCGTCGATCTTCGACTCCGACCTGCTGCGCGTCATGGGCGACCAGGTGAAGCTGTCCGCCTGGTACGACAACGAGTGGGGCTACTCGAACCGTCTCGTCGACCTGACGGAGTATGTCGCGGCTCGCCTCAAATGACCCGCAGCGTCAGCACAGTCTCCGGCTCCGTCACCTCCAGAACGAATTGAGAAGATCCGCCAAATGACCCTCCGAACGCTCGACAGCCTTGGTGAGCTCGCAGGCAAGACCGTCATCGTGCGGTGCGACCTGAACGTGCCGCTCGATGAAGGCCGAATCACTGACGATGGGCGCATCCGTGCCTCGCTCTCCACCCTGCAGCGCCTGCTCGACGCAGGTGCGAAGGTGGTCGTGGTCTCCCACCTCGGTCGCCCCAAGGGTGCCCCTGATCCGGCCTCCAGCCTCGCACCCGTGGCCGCGCGCCTCGGTGAGCTGCTCGGCAAGGATGTCGTCTTCGCGGACGACACCGTGGGGGAGTCAGCCAAGGCCGCCGTGGCGGGGCTCGAATCCGGGGGGATCGTACTGCTCGAGAACCTGCGGTTCTCGCCGGAGGAGACTTCGAAGGATGACGGCGAGCGTGCGGCGTTCGCTGCGCGTCTCGCCGCCTTCGGTGACGCCTTCGTCTCCGACGGCTTCGGCGTCGTACACCGCCGCCAGGCCAGCGTGTATGAACTCGCGAAGGCACTACCGAGTGCGGCGGGGCTCCTGATCGAGGCGGAGCTCGACGTGCTCGACCGGCTGACCGAGCGTCCGACGCGCCCGTACACGGTCGTGCTTGGGGGTTCGAAGGTCTCCGACAAGCTCGGCGTCATCGGGCACCTGCTCCCCAAGGTCGACACTCTTCTCGTGGGAGGCGGCATGATGTTCACCTTCCTCGCCGCACAGGGGCACAGCGTGGGCTCGAGCCTCCTCGAGGAGGACCAGCTTGAGAACGTGCGCGGCTACATTGCGGAGGCGGAGCAACGCGGGGTGCAGATCGTGGTGCCCAGCGACGCTGTCGTCGCGTCGCATTTCGGAGCGGACGCGCGCCACGAGGTAAGGCCCGCCGACCAGCTCGAGAGCACCGAGTGGGGCGAGAAGGGCATCGGCCTCGACATCGGGCCGGAGACTGCACGCCGCTTCGCCGAGGTCATCGCCTCGTCGAAGACGGTCTTCTGGAACGGCCCCATGGGTGTCTTCGAGATCGACGCCTTCGCAGCAGGCACGAAGACGGTTGCCCAGGCACTCACTGAGGTCGATGGGCTCTCAGTGGTCGGGGGTGGCGACTCCGCAGCAGCGGTTCGTGCGCTCGGGTTCGACGACGCACAGTTTGGTCACATTTCTACTGGCGGGGGTGCGAGTCTCGAGTTCCTCGAGGGCAAGTCCCTGCCCGGCTTGGAGGTACTCGGATGGCAGTAACACAGGGCAAGAGCGGCGGTCGTACGCCGCTCATCGCCGGCAACTGGAAGATGAATCTGGACCACCTCCAGGCGATCGCCTTCGTGCAGAAGCTTGCATGGAGCCTCAAGGACGCCCACTTCGATTTCGACGAGGTCGAGGTCGCTGTCTTCCCGCCCTTCACTGACCTGCGCTCGGTGCAGACGCTCATCTCGGCTGACAAGCTGCTGCTCAAGTTCGGTGCACAGGATGTCTCGGCTCATGACTCCGGTGCGTACACGGGCGAGGTCTCGGGAGCGTTCCTCTCGGCACTCGACTGCGACTACGTGATCGTGGGCCACTCGGAACGCCGCACGCTGCACCTCGAGACCGACGAGCAGGTCGGCGCCAAGGCGCTGGCCGCGATCAAGCACGGGCTCGTGCCGGTCATCTGTGTCGGAGAGACCGCCGATGACCTTGCCGAGCACGGTCCGAGCGCGGTTCCCGTCGCACAGCTCACCGCCGCCCTTGAGAACGTCGCGGAGGGTGCGGACATCGTCGTCGCCTACGAGCCGGTCTGGGCCATCGGCTCGGGACAGGCCGCAACGCCAGAACAGGCGGAGCAGGTCGCGGCGGCATTGCGCGACGTTGTGCGGTCCCGTCTCGGCGAGGAAGCGGCGGCAAAGACTCGGGTCCTCTACGGCGGCTCCGTCAAGGCCGCCAACATCGCCTCGTTCATGCGACAGCCGAACGTCGACGGTGCCCTCGTCGGCGGAGCGAGCATCCAGGTCGAGGAGTTCGCGAGTATCTGCCGCTACAAGGCTCACGTCGGCACCTGACCTCCAGCACCCACACAGATCAGGTCGCAGGTTATACTGGTCAACGGCTTACGCGCTCCCGAAGGCGCTTCACCGTGCCGGCGCGCATCCACCGAAAGGCTTCACGTGCAAATCCTCCAGGTACTGTTCCAGGTGGTGCTGGGAATCACCAGCGTCCTCCTGACGCTCCTCATCCTTCTGCACAGGGGGCGCGGCGGTGGCCTTTCCGACATGTTCGGCGGCGGGGTCACTTCGAATCTTGGAGCGTCAGGTGTCGCTGAGCGAAACCTCAACCGCTTCACCGTCATCCTTGGTCTGGTCTGGCTCACGTCGATCGTGGTCCTCGGCCTCATCACCAAGTTCGACTCGGCAGTCTAAGGAGTAATCGTGGCGTCAGGTGGCAGTGCAATCAGGGGCTCCCGAGTCGGAGCAGGCCCCATGGGAGAGCAGGACCGGGGGTTCCACGCGGAGCGCATCCAGGTGCACTACTGGTGTGGCAGCGGTCACCAGCTGAGCCCGTACTTCCTCGCGACGATCGAGCCTGAGGAGATTCCCGAGCAGCTCGACTGCCCGAACTGTGGCGCGCCCGCTGGTCGTGACAAGGAGAATCCGCCGCAGGTCGCGAAGCTCGAGCCTTACAAGACGCACCTCGCGTACGTCAAGGAGCGCCGCACTGAGGAAGAGGCCGTGGCCCTCCTTGAGGAAGCTCTCCAGCAGCTCCGCGCCCGTCGCGGCACCGTCAACTCCTAGCACTGAGCGAGGTTCGCGTTGCCTCGGCAACGCGAACCTCCTCAGTACGAGTCGACGATCAACTCACGCGGCACATCCGCTGCTGCGTCCTCATCGACGAAGAACACCGTCTCGAGCACGCCCTTGACTCCCGCGACCGGCACCAGGTCGCGACTCGCTCCCGCAAGCGCCAGCCCGATTGGTGAAGCCTTGTCTGCGCCTGCCAGTGCGAGCCAGATCCGCTCTGAGGAGTTGATGACGGGCAGGGTCAGGCTGAGTCGCTCGGGTGGCGGCTTTGGTGAATCTCGCACCGCGACGACCGAGTCCTGCGCATTGACCTGTTCGAAATGCGGAAACAGCGAAGCGACGTGGCCGTCAGGACCTACGCCGAGGAACGTCACGTCGAAGGCCGGTGCGGCGCCCCCATTGCTTGCGTGGCGTGCGAGCTCGCCCCGGTACAGGAGGGCGGCATCGTCGAGCGCAACCCCAGCATCCGCCGCCGGGAAGCGGTGTACGTTGCTGGCGGGAATCGCTACGCGCGTGAGCAGCGCCACGTCGGCCTGGTGGTCATTCCGTTCCGCATCCCCGGATTCGAGCCATCGCTCGTCCCCCCACCACACGTGCACTCGCTCCCATTCGAGGGCGTCTACTTCGGCGTGTTCGGCGATGGCGCCGAGCACCGCGATACCGACACTCCCTCCCGTGAGGCAGACGTGCACGGTCGGGCGACCCTCCAGGACTGCCCGTACGACGGACACGAAACGACCCGCAACGGCTTGGATGAGCTGGTCCTTCGATTCGTGGACGACCACAGCCTTGTTGGGCACGCTCACTCCTTCCTGGTCGGCGTCGCGAGGGCGCTGAGCCCCTCCTGCAGGACAGAACCGAAGAGCTTGTCCGGGCTCAGTCGGCGAAGCTCCTCTGCGAGGCAGTCGCGAAGTCCACGCCGCGGCAGCGAGATGTCGTGCACCGGTTGGCCCGGTTGCGTGAGCGTCGCGACGGGGGGCTCGATTCTCTCGAGCGTGATATCGCCCGAGGCGCGGGTGAGCGTCACACCGTGGATACCCACATCGCCCGGCCGGGTGATCTCAACCGTGACGGGTATCTCGAGTTGCCGCTGCAGCCACGCGGCCAGCAGCAAGGTAGAGGGGGACTCGGATGAGCCGCGAACGTGCACGGCCGTCACGGGCTCGTAGGGCGGCTGGTCCAGCACGGCGGCGAGCTGGCCCCTCCACAGGGTCAGGCGTGTCCACGCGAAGTCGGTATCGCCCGGTGCATAGCTCACGCTGCGCGAACGGAGGAAGGCCGCGGGATCGGGTTGCGCCGCAGCATCCGTGATCCGTCGCTGCGCGATCCGCCCGATGGCGGATTCCGAGACGACCTCGGGCGTGCGCCCCGGCCACCACGCGACGACGGGCGCGTCCGGCAGGAGCAGGCCCATCACGAGGCTCTCTTCGCTTCGCGCGATGTCGCCGTAGGCGCGCAGCACGATGACCTCGCTCGCGCCCGCGTCGCCGCCGACCCGAATCTGGGCATCGATGCGTGCGCTGGAATCGGCCTCACCATCAGGGGGAGTGGAGACGACGATGACGCGCATGGGATGTTCGCGGGAGGCCTCATTCGCCGCCTCGATCGCCTCTTCCTCTCGCCCGATCTCGGTGGAGATGACGAGGGTGAGCACCCTGCCCAGGGCGACCGCTCCGCCCTCCTCCCGGATGCGGACGAGGGCCTTCGAGATGGCGCTTCCCGTGGTGTCTGGAAGATCGACGATCATGGGCGCCTCCACTGTCGGCCGTCGCGAGCGAGCAGTTCATCTGCCGATGCGGGACCCCAGGTGCCGGGCCGGTACTGCTCTGGCGGTCCCTGCCCGGCCCAGTACTCCTCGATGGGGTCGAGGATCTTCCACGAGAGTTCGACCTCCTCGTGGCGGGGGAAGAGGGGCGGGTCACCCAGGAGCACATCGAGGATGAGCCGCTCGTAGGCCTCGGGGCTCGCCTCGGTGAAGGCGTGGCCGTAGCCGAAGTCCATCGTGACGTCGCGCACCCTCATGCTCGTGCCGGGAACCTTCGAGCCGAAGCGGATCGTGACCCCCTCGTCGGGTTGTACCCGGATCACGAGGGCGTTCTGGCCGAGCGAGGTGGTCTGGTCCTCAGCGAAGAGCGTCTGCGGGGCGCGCTTGAAGACCACCGCGATCTCGGTCACGCGCCTGCCGAGGCGCTTGCCGGCGCGCAGGTAGAAGGGAACCCCGGCCCAGCGCCTCGTGCCGATGTCGAGCCGGATTGCTGCGTAGGTCTCCGTCTCCGACTGCGGGTTCATGCCCTCCTCCTCGAGGAAGCCGACGACCTTCTCGCCGCCCTGCCACCCGGCGCTGTACTGCCCGCGCGCGGTGGCCGTGCTGAGGTCGGAGGGCAGGGAGACCGCCGAGAGCACCTTCTCCTTCTCGACGCGAAGGTCGGCGGCATTGAAGGAGATGGGTTCTTCCATCGCCGTGAGCGCGAGGAGCTGCAGGAGATGATTCTGGATGACGTCGCGTGCCGCGCCGATGCCGTCGTAGTACCCGGCGCGCCCGCCGACGCCGATGTCCTCGGCCATCGTGATCTGCACGTGGTCGACGTAGTGGCCGTTCCACAGTGGCTCGAAGAGTTGGTTGGCGAAGCGCAGTGCCAGGAGGTTCTGCACCGTCTCCTTGCCGAGGTAGTGGTCGATGCGGAACACGGAGTCGGGCGGGAACACCGACTCCACGACGTTGTTGAGTTCCCGGGCACTCGTCAGGTCGCTGCCGAACGGCTTCTCGATGACGACCCGACGCCATCCCTTGCCCGACTGCTCGGCCAGGCCGGAGCGGCGAAGCTGCTCGGTGACGACGGGGAACGACTTCGGCGGAATCGACAGGTAGAAGGCGTGGTTGCCCATCGTGCCGCGGTCGCGATCGAGCGCGTCGAGGGTCCTCTTCAGTTCGGCGAAGGCTTCGTCGTCGTCGAAGTCGCCCTGCACGAAGCGGATGCCCTGGGCCAACTGTGCCCACACGTCCTCGTCGAACGGGGTGCGCGCGTGCTGCTTGACTGCCTCGTACACCTCGCGTTCGAAGTCCTCGTCCTCCCATTCCCGCCGTGCGAAGCCGACGAGGCCGAAGCCGGGGGGAAGCAGTCCTCGGTTAGCCAGGTCGTAGACGGCCGGCATGAGCTTCTTGCGTGAGAGGTCGCCCGTGACACCGAAGATGATGAGGGCGCTCGGTCCGGCGATCCGGCTGAGCCGCCGGTCGCTCGCAAGTCGAAGTGGATTGAACTCGGGGGTGATCTCCACCGGCATCAGCGAATCGAGTCCCGGATGGCGGTGAGGCCGTGCTCGATGTCGCGCACGGTGAGTGTCAGCACGGGGCGCCCGTGATCTTCGAGCACGCTCGCGTCGCCCGCAGCCTGGGCACGGAGCAGCATGCCGAAGGAGAATGGCCGGTCGGGGATTTCGAGGTCGTGCTCGCCCTCAGTCACGATCTGCAGGAAGACACCGTTGGCCGGCCCGCCCTTGTGGTACTGGCCGGTCGAGTGCAGGAACCGTGGTCCCCAGCCGAAGGTCGTGGGGCGTCCCGTTCGAGCAGCGATGCGATCGCGAAGCTCAAGGAGTTCGGGGTGGGCTGCACGGTTGGCGTAGGCGTGTACGGCGACGTAGCCGTCGCTCGGCACTGCCTCCAGCAGGCGCGTCACAGCCGCCTCGAGTGTCGCTTCGCCCGCCGTGACGGCGGAGGTTCCGCGCACTTCAACTCCGGCATCGATGAAGGCGGGGTCCGGTGCCTCAGGCTGGGCATCGAGGAGACCCCGCGTGGCGGTCTTTGCCGATTCGACGTCCGGCTGGTCGAATGGGTTGATACCGAGCAGCCGTCCCGCGACTGCCGTCGCATACTCCCAGACGAGGATCTGCGCACCGAGCGTGCCGCTGATCTCGACCTCGCCCTCGATCACATCCCGCGTCTCCTTGGCGCTCTCGACGAGGCGAACGACCTGCACGTCATCGGGGCGGCTCGTGAGCTCGGGGGAGTCTGTGCCAAGCACGATCGGCAGGATGCCCTTGCCCTCCTTCCCGGTGGACTCCGCGATGAGCTGCTCCGCCCAGTCGGCGAAACCCACGATGTAGGTGCCGTCGGAGACGATCGCCAGCTTGTCGCGAAGGGGACGCGTGCCTGCCATCACGGCACCGAGGATGAGCGCCGGGTTCTCCTCGTGGTCGACCGCGAGGCGGCCTGCGACCGAGGATGCCTCATCGAGCAGCGCGGCGATGTCGACGCCCGCGAGCCCCGAAGGCACGAGCCCGAAGGCCGTGAGCGCCGAGTAACGGCCGCCCACGTTGGGGTCTGCGTTGAATACTCGGTATCCCGCCGCGCGAGAGGAGTCGTCGAGGGGGGAGCCGGGATCCGTGACGATGATGATGCGGTCGACGGGGTCGATGCCTGCGTCACGGAAGGCCTGCTCATAGGCGCGCTTCTGGCTGTCGGTCTCAACGGTCGAACCGGACTTCGAGGAGACGACGACCGCCGTCGCCTCGAGCCGCTCGCCGAGTGCCGCAGCGACCTGGCTCGGCTCGGTCGCGTCGAGCACGGTCAGGGGAGCGCCCGCCGTGCGCGTGATGACCTCGGGAGCGAGGGAGGAACCACCCATGCCGCACAGCACGATGTGGTCGACACCGTTCTCGCGCAGGTGGTCGCGGAGCGCGATGATGTCGTCGACAAGACCCTCAGAGACCACGACCGCCTCGGTCCAGCCGAGCCGCTTCGACGACTCTTCCTCGGCGTCGCGGCCCCACAGCGTCGCATCCTGTGCCGTGATCCTCGATGCCACGAGGTCGGCCACGAGCTGCGGCACGACGCGCTCGACCGCGGCCGCAGCGGCGCCGCTGACCGCGATGTCGAAACTCATCGCGCGGCCTCGAGGGCAGCTCCGACGGTGTCGAGCAGCTCGTTCCACGACACGATGAACTTGTCGACGCCCTCCGATTCGAGCACGTTGGTGACCTCTTCGTAGGAGATCCCGAGTGCATCGATCTCGTCGAGCACCTCATTCGCCTCGGGGTAGGAGTTCGTGATGGTGTCGCCCCGGATGACCCCGTGGTCGAAGGTCGCCTCCATGGTCTTCTCCGGCATCGTGTTGACGACGTTGGGTGCGACGAGCTCGACGACGTATGCGGTGTCGGGCAGCGCCGGGTCCTTCACGCCCGTCGACGCCCAGAGCGGCCGCTGGATGTTCGCACCCGCGGCAAGGAGGCCCTTGGCCCGTTCGGTCTCGAAGGACTGCTCGAACACCTGGTAGGCGAGCCGGGCATTTGCGATCCCGGCCTTGCCCTTGAGGGCGAGGGCCTTCTCGCTGCCGTTCTCCTCGAGTCGACGGTCGATCTCGGTGTCGACACGTGACACGAAGAAGGAGGCGACGGAGCGGATGGTCGCCAGGTCGATGCCCTCGGCACGAGCCTGCTCGAGCCCTGTCAGGTAGGCGTTGATGACGTCGCGGTAGCGCTCCAGGCTGAAGATGAGGGTGACATTCACGCTGATGCCGGATGCCGTGAGCGCCGTGATCGCTTCGAGCCCCTCGACGGTCGCGGGAACCTTGATCATCGCGTTGGGCCGGCTCACCTTCTCCCAGAGCTGGCGACCCTGCTCGATCGTGCCGGCCGCGTCGTTGGCGAGGCCGGGCTCGACCTCGATCGACACGCGCCCGTCCATGCCGTTTGTCGCGTCGTAGACAGGGCGAAGGATGTCGCACCCAGCGGCCACGTCATCCGTCGTGATCTCGAACACCGCCGTCGTCACGTCGGCGCCCGAGGCTGCCAACGCGGCGACCTGCTCGTCGTAGGCGTCGCCCTTTGCGAGTGCCGTCGCGAAGATCGTGGGATTCGTCGTGACGCCCACGACGTGCCGTTCGTCGAGGAGCTTCTGGAGCGCACCGGAGGAGATGCGCTCCCGGGAAAGGTCATCCAGCCAGATGCTGACGCCGGCTGCGGAGAGTTCTGCAAGGGGATTGGTGGTCATGACTTCATCTTCCGCTCGACTTCTGTGGGGGTGTTGAGAGCTTGATCTCGCGTGATGCTCAGCCTGCAGCCTTGAGCGACTCGTGTGCGGCCGCGACGGCGTGCTCGGTCGTCATCCCGAACTCGCGGTAGAGCGTCTTGTAGTCGGCCGAGGCGCCGAAGTGCTCGATCGAGACGGAGCGTCCCGCGTCACCCACGTACTGGCGCCACGTGAGGTCGATGCCGGCCTCGATCGACACCCGCGCGCGAACCGACGCGGGGAGCACCGACTCGCGGTAGGCCTCGTCCTGCTCCTCGAACCATTCGAGGCACGGGGCCGAGACGACCCGCGCGTTGATGCCCTCTTCGCTCAGCTTCTCGCGTGCCTCCACCGCGATCTGTACCTCGGAGCCAGTCGCGATGAAGATCACGTCGGGCGTTCCGCCGGGCGCCTCTGCGAGCACGTACGCGCCCCGCGAGACGTTGCGGGCGGATGCGAGGCTGTCGCCGTCGGCGTCGCCCTCACCGCGCTCGAACACGGGCACGTTCTGGCGAGTCAGCGCGATGCCGGCCGGGCCCTCGCGGCGCTCAAGGATCGTCTTCCAGGCCCACGCCACCTCATTGGCATCCGCGGGACGCACGATGTCGAGTCCGGGGATCGCGCGCAGCGTCGCGAGCTGCTCGATCGGCTGGTGAGTTGGCCCGTCCTCGCCGAGCGCGACGGAGTCGTGCGTCCACACGAAGATCGACGGTGCCTTCATGAGGGCGGCCAGGCGCACCGCGGGCCGCATGTAGTCGCTGAAGATGAGGAAGGTGCCACCGTAGGGGCGCGTGTTGCCGTGCAGCACGATGCCGTTCAGGATCGCCGCCATTGCGTGCTCACGGATGCCGAAGTGCAGCACGCGTCCGTAGGGGTTGCCGCTCCACTCCTCAGTTGAACGGTGCGCCGGCACGAAGGAGGCAGCGCCAGCGATCGTCGTCAGGTTCGACTCCGCGAGGTCTGCGGAGCCGCCCCACAGTTCGGGGATCACGGCGCCCAGGGCTCCAAGGACCTTGCCCGATGCCGCCCTCGTGGAGACATCCTTGCCAGACTCGAAGGTGGGGAGTGCCTCATCGACGCCTTCCGGCAGCGCTCCCGTGAGCACGCGGTCGAGCAGCTGCTTGCGCTCGGGATTCGCCTGCGCCCAGGCTTCGAACTGCTCCTGCCACTCCGCGTGCTGCGCCTGGCCGCGCTCGACCGCCTTGCGGGTGTGCGCGATGACCTCGTCCGAGACCTCGAAGGTCTTCTCGGGGTCGAAGCCGAGCACCTGCTTGGTTGCGGCGAGCTCCTCGGCGCCGAGTGCCGAGCCATGGATCTTGCCCGTGTCCTTCTTGTTGGGGGCGGGCCATCCGATGATCGTCCTGAGCACGATGAGCGAGGGCTTCGTCGTCTCGGCCTTCGCGGCCTCGATCGCGGCGTGCAGTTCCTCGATGTCCTCGTGGTAGTCGCCGTTCTTCTTCCAGTCGACGACCACGACCTGCCAGCCGTACGACTCGTAGCGTGCCTGCACGTCCTCGGTGAAGGCGATGTCGGTGTCGTCCTCGATCGAGATCTGGTTGCTGTCGTAGATGACGACGAGGTTGCCGAGCTCCTGATGTCCGGCGAGGGAGGATGCCTCGCCCGTGACACCTTCCTGCAGGTCGCCGTCGCTCGCGATGACGTAGACGTGGTGGTCGAAGGGGCTCGTGCCCGGCGCTGCCTCGGGATCGAAAAGGCCACGCTCAAAGCGGGACGCGTAGGCGAAGCCGACGGCCGAGGCAAGGCCCTGGCCGAGCGGGCCGGTCGTGATCTCGACACCGTCCGTGTGGCCGTACTCCGGATGTCCGGGAGTCTTCGAGCCCCAGGTGCGCAGTGCCTTCAGGTCGTCGAGCTCGAGGCCGTAGCCACCGAGGTAGAGCTGGATGTACTGAGTGAGCGAGGAGTGACCCGCCGAGAGGATGAAGCGGTCGCGCCCGATCCACTCGTTGTCGCTCGGGTCACGCCGCATGACCTTCTGGAAGAGGAGGTATGCCGCCGGCGCGAGGGACATCGCGGTGCCCGGGTGACCGTTGCCGACCTTCTCGACAGCATCGGCCGCAAGGATACGCGCGGTATCCACGGCGAGGTTATCGATGGGGTCCCACTGGAGAGCTGCCACGTTGTTCTGACCCTTCTGACGCAGGTTTGCGTGCGCGACCGACGCGGTGCGCATCCGTAATGCACCCGCCCTGGCGACTCCGGCCGGCCCGCGTGCGACGTCGCCACGGTGCGATCGATTCAGGTGAGTCGCCTCGAACGTGGGGGGAGGCCCTCCCAAGTATAGGGACAGGTGCAGCGTCGACAGGGGAAGCGCGCGTCTCGAAGGGAACGCAGCGCGCCAGCGGTGAACTAGACTGGTTCATTGGACACAGCAGAGCCGTTAGAGGAGCGATGAACGCAACCGTAGACACCCCGATCCGTCAGGAACGGGCCCGCGGGATCGCAAAGGCCCGCGCCTATCTCGCCCTCACGAAACCCCGCGTGATCGAGCTGCTGCTCGTCACGACGGCTCCCGTCATGATCCTGGCGCAGGGCGGCATCCCAAACCTCTGGCTCATGCTGTGGACGCTCGTCGGTGGTGCACTCAGCGCTGGAGCCGCCGGGGCGTTCAACTGCTACATCGATCGCGACATCGACCGCGTGATGGCGCGCACGAGCAACCGCCCGCTTGTGACGGGTGCCCTCACCGACCGCGAGGCGCTGGTCTTCTCGTGGGTGCTGACCTTCCTGTCGATCGGCGTGCTGTACTTCGCGACCAATTGGCTTGCCGCCGCGCTCTCCGCCGCCGCGATCTTCTTCTACGTCGTCGTCTACTCGCTCATCCTCAAGCGCCGCACCTCGCAGAACATCATCTGGGGCGGGATCGCGGGCTGCTTCCCCGTGCTCATCGGGTGGGCCGCCGTGACGGAGTCCATCAGCTGGTCGCCGCTGATCCTCTTCCTCGTCGTCTTCCTGTGGACGCCGCCCCACTACTGGCCGCTCTCCATGAAGTACCGCGCCGACTATGCGAGCGCTCAGGTGCCCATGCTCGCCGTGATCCGCGGTCGTGCGCAGGTGGGCCTGCAGACGATCCTCTACGCGTGGGCGACCGTCGGGTGCTCACTCCTGCTGATTCCCGTGCACCCCATGGGTCTCACCTACACGCTCGTGGCGCTCGGTTCGGGTGCCTGGTTCATCATCGAGTCGCACCGTCTCTACAACCGGGCCATCCGCGGCGAAGAGGCCAAGCCCATGAAGCTCTTCCACGCGTCGATCACCTACCTGACGCTCGTCTTCGTCGCCGTGGGCGTCGACCCGCTGCTGCCCTTCTAGACCCCGCTGCTGCCTGCTAGGCCGGCCGCTTGAGTCGCAGCACCACGACGACATAGGTCGCGGCCGACAACGCGGCAAGCACCATGTGGATGCCGACGAGCAGAGCCGGGAGTCCCTCGCGGGCCTGGATGACGCCGACGACGACCTGCAGCACGATGACCGCGGCGAGCACGAGGAGCCAGCGGCGCGGCTGGAGACGCTGGATCCACGCGGCCAGCGAGAGCAGCAGCACGAGGCCGGCGAGCACATAGCCGGGCCACGAGTGAACGTGCGCGAGCACGGTGGCGTCGAAGCCGTTCCGCACGACGTTGGCGTCACCCGAGTGCGGCCCCGAGCCCGTGGTCAGCACGCCGAAGAAGATGGTGGCCGTGAGGGCAAGCCCCGTGACGTGGGTGACGATGGCGAACCACTTGGGCACGGCGCGCACCCGCGGGCCGGCGACCGCCGTCAGCCGCACGAGGTAGGCGGCCGTGACCGTCACGAGGAGCACGGATGCCACGTAGTGGAAGCCAACGATGAAGGGGTTGAGCTGCGTGAGCACCGTGATGCCGCCCACGAAGGCCTGCGCGACGACACCGATGAGCACGATCCAGGCCAGGACGGAGAGGTCACGCCGCTGCGGGGTGATGCGCACAGAACGAACGGCACCGATGATCGTCACCAGGAGGAGCGCGGCCGTGAAGAACGGGAAGCCCTTGTCTCCCTCGAAGCCGAGGACGGAGGCGACGGTCCAGGCCGCACCGCCGGCACCGAGAGCGCCCACGGCGAAGAGGAGCGCCGATGTG
This sequence comes from Salinibacterium sp., assembly GCA_015234465.1. GTDB lineage: Bacteria > Actinomycetota > Actinomycetes > Actinomycetales > Microbacteriaceae > Homoserinimonas. Next base: position 102,540 of record JADGNA010000017.1, read on the forward strand.
AGGGAGCGTCGCCCGCCCAGCGCGCGCAGGGTCAGGAGGAGCACGACGATCGCGAGGATGCCCACGAGGCCGGTCAGCGTGCGGTTGCCGAACTCGATGACGCCGTGGAAGCCCTGCTCCGCAGTCGGTACGAGCGACTCCGGCGTGCAGAGGGGCCACTCCGAGCATCCGAGGCCCGAACCGGTGAGGCGCACGGCGCCACCCGTCGCGATGATGAGCACCTCAGCACAGAACGAAGCCCACGCGGCGATGCGGATGCCGCGACCGAGGGGGACGGGGACGCTGCCGATAAACCCACGGTGACGGACTTCGGTAGACGACTGGCGGTTCACTGGCAACTTTCTCGTTTCGGCAGCGGCACCCTATACAATTGACAGGTTCATGAACACAGCCAATGCCGGGGTGTCAGCGCAGACATACGGGGTTCACCCCCGTTCCTCCTGTTCATTCTAGGCAGGCAGCTCGGGCACGATGCTTCGCGCATCCGATCCTGCGATTGACCCCGCGCATTGAAATGCACGCACGAGTGTGCCGTCACGGCACTCGGGTCGGGAATGTTTGCCCACACCGACCTGTTGGGGCCAGTGAGGAATGAAGAGGTATGCCATGTCAGACGTTCTGATCGACCGCCCGGAACTCTCGAGCCTGGGAATTTACGAGTTCGGCTGGGCCGACTCGGATGTTGCGGGTTCATCCGCCCGCAGGGGACTCTCCCCGGAGGTTGTCGCCGACATCTCCCAGCTCAAGACGGAGCCGGAGTGGATGTTGAAGAACCGCCTCAAGGCGCTCTCGCTCTTCTACAAGAAGCCCATGCCCTCGTGGGGTGCTGACCTCTCGGGCATCGACTTCGAGAACATCAAGTACTTCGTGCGCTCGACCGAGAAGCAGGCGACCACCTGGGAAGACCTTCCCGAGGAGATCAAGAACACCTACGAGAAGCTCGGCATCCCCGAGGCCGAGCGCCAGCGCCTCGTCGCCGGTGTCGCTGCCCAGTACGAGTCCGAGGTCGTCTACCACCAGATCCGTGAGGACCTGGAGGAGCAGGGCGTGCTCTTCCTCGACACCGACACCGCACTTCGCGAACACCCGGAGATCTTCCAGGAGTACTTCGGCACGGTCATCCCGGCCGGCGACAACAAGTTCGCCGCGCTCAACACGGCCGTGTGGTCCGGTGGTTCCTTCGTCTACGTGCCGCCAGGCGTGCACGTCGAGATCCCGCTCCAGGCCTACTTCCGCATCAACACGGAGAACATGGGCCAGTTCGAGCGCACGCTCATCATCGCCGACGAGGGCAGCTACGTGCACTACATCGAAGGCTGCACGGCGCCCATCTACAAGTCGGACTCGCTGCATTCGGCCGTCGTCGAGATCATCGTGAAGAAGAACGCGCGCGTTCGCTACACGACGATCCAGAACTGGTCGAACAACGTCTACAACCTCGTCACCAAGCGTGCCATCGCACACGAGGGCGCGACCATGGAGTGGGTCGACGGCAACATCGGCTCCAAGGTCACCATGAAGTACCCCTCCGTGTACCTCGTGGGGGAGCGCGCCAAGGGAGAGACCCTCTCCGTCGCGTTCGCCGGCCCGGGCCAGCACCAGGACGCCGGCGCCAAGATGGTGCACATGGCGCCGCACACGCAGTCGTCGATCGTCTCCAAGTCGATCGCTCGTGGCGGGGGACGCACCGGCTACCGCGGCGAGATCCGCATCGCGGCTGGAGCGCACCACTCCGCCAACACGGTGCGCTGCGACGCCCTACTCGTCGACACGATTTCGCGCTCCGACACCTATCCCGTGACCGACATCCGTGAAGACGACGTCGTCATGGGACACGAGGCGACCGTCTCCCGCGTCAGCGAGGAGCAGCTCTTCTACCTCATGTCGCGTGGGCTGCCCGAAGACGAGGCGATGGCGATGATCGTGCGTGGCTTCATCGAGCCGATCGCTCGCGAACTGCCCATGGAGTACGCCATGGAGTTGAACAAGCTCATCGAGATGGGCATGGAAGGATCTGTCGGATAGATGTCAGCGCCCGTAGTCTCTGCGAACGCCAATACCGCAGCTCCCACCGACCATTCCAAGATCGCCTCGCGCCAGCACAGCGTGGGCGGCCTCGGGCTCACCCCCGTGCAGACACGCTCGGAGCGCTTCGCGTCCTATGACGTGAACGACTTCGAGGCGGTCGTGCCCAACCACGCCGAGTGGAAGTACACCCCGCTCGCGAAGGTCGCTCCCCTGACGGGCGACGCACTCGACGGCTCGACCTACGAATACTCCGCCGCGACAGAGGGCGGAGCGAGCGTGGCGTGGACCGGGCGGGACGATGCACGCATCGGCCGCGCCGGAAAGCCGGAGGACCGGGCATCCGCCAACGCCTGGAGTTCCTTCGAGCAGGCCCTCGTCGTGACCCTCGAGGGTGATGAGGCGAGCGCGACCGTGAGCCGTTCGGCGATCGGCGCGGATGCTCGCGCGGCACACCTCCTCATCCACGCGACCGCGAACTCCCGTGGCCTGGTCGTGCTCGAGAACGCGGGCGACGCGATGCTCGCGGAGAATGTCGAGATCATCGTCGACGACAACGCCGACCTCAGCGTGGTCGTGCTGCACGAATGGGCCGACGACGCCGTCTACCTTGCGAGCCATTTCGCAAATGTCGGACGCGGCGCGCGACTCAAGCACGTGACGGTCACGCTCAGCGGCGACGTCGTGCGCGTCAACCCGACGGCACACCTCGGCGCAGAGCGCGGTGAGGTCGAGCTCTACGGCCTCTACTTCGCCGACGCCGGGCAGCACATCGAGCACCAGGTCTTCGTGCACCACGACGGCCCGCACACGAAGTCGACCGTCACCTACAAGGGCGCCCTCCAGGGCGATGGCGCGCACACCGTGTGGATCGGCGACGTGCTGATCGGTCGCGAGGGCAACGGCACCGAGAGCTACGAGCAGAACCGCAACCTGTTGCTCTCGGACGGCGCACGCGCCGACTCCGTGCCGAACCTCGAGATCGAGACGGGCGACATCCTCGGCGCGGGCCACGCCAGCGCGAGCGGTCGCTTCGACGACGAGCAGCTCTTCTACCTCCAGGCACGCGGGATTCCCGAGGACGAGGCACGCCGTCTCGTCGTCCGCGGCTTCCTGGGTGAAGTCATCCAGAAGATCGGCGTGCCGTCGATCGAGGAGCGTCTTGACGCAGCGGTTGAAGCCGAACTGGCGGTGAGCGCATGAGCGTTCGAATCTGCGCCCTCGAAGAACTGACCGTCAACGCGGCGGTGCGTGTCGTGATCGGCGAGACGCCCATCGCGGTCGTGCGCGACTCCGCCGGCGACGTCCACGCAATCGGCGACACCTGCACGCATGGCGACATCTCCCTGTCGGAGGGCTTCGTCGAGGACGAGACCCTCGAATGCTGGGCGCACGGCTCCCAGTTCTCCCTCAAGTCCGGAAAGCCGTTGACGCTGCCCGCCTACGAACCGGTCCCGGTCTTCGCGGTCTCCGTCGTCGACGGCGATGTCTTCGTCGACCCCACGCCGACCTACCCCTCCTGAGCACCCGGCCCAAAGCATCCGGCCCAGCGGCCGAAGAGAAAGAAGAATTCGCACAATGTCAGAACTGATCATCCGCGATCTCCACGTCAGCGTCGAGACCGAGCAGGGCGACAAGCAGATCCTGAAGGGCGTCGACCTCACGATCGCCTCGGGCCAGACCCACGCGATCATGGGCCCCAACGGCTCCGGCAAGTCCACGCTCGCCTACACGCTCGCCGGACACCCCAAGTACAAGGTCGAGAGCGGCACGATCACCCTCGATGGTGAAGACGTGCTCGAGATGAGCGTCGACGAGCGGGCTCGTGCCGGGCTCTTCCTCGCGATGCAGTACCCCGTCGAGATCCCCGGCGTCACGGTCTCGAACTTCCTCCGCACCGCCAAGACGGCGATCGACGGAGAGGCTCCGGCCATCCGCAGCTGGATCAAGGACGTGCGGGCATCGATGGACAACCTTCGCATGGACCGCACCTTCGCCGAGCGCAACGTCAACGAGGGCTTCTCGGGTGGCGAGAAGAAGCGCCACGAGATCCTCCAGATGGAGCTCCTCAAGCCGCGCTTCGCCGTGCTCGACGAGACCGACTCCGGGCTCGACGTCGACGCGCTGAAGGTCGTCTCCGAGGGCGTCAACCGCGCCAAGGAGACCACCGACCTCGGCATCCTGCTCATCACGCACTACACGCGCATCCTCCGCTACATCAAGCCGGACTTCGTGCACGTCTTCGTCGACGGCCGCGTTGCCGAGCAGGGCGGTCCCGAGCTGGCTGACCGTCTCGAGAACGAGGGCTACGATCGCTATCTTTCAGGCTCGAACGTAGGCTAGAACCATGGCTGTTGCACTCGCGCCCCAACTGTTCAACCAGGTCGAAGAGGCGCTCAAGGAGGTCATGGACCCCGAACTCGGCGTGAACATCGTCGACCTCGGCCTCATCTACGACCTCACGTGGGACGAGGAAAACGACGCGCTCATCATCAGCATGACGCTGACCTCCGCAGGATGCCCCCTCACCGACGTGATCGAGGACGAGACGGCCCAGGCGCTCGATGGGGTCGTCGAGCAGTTCCGCATTAACTGGGTATGGATGCCGCCGTGGGGTCCCGAGAAGATCACGGACGACGGCCGCGAGATGATGCGGGCCCTCGGCTTCGCGATGTAAGGACGATCTCAGACGATCGTCGACCGCTGTGATGACCTTGGCATGGGGAGCCCCGCGTCGAGGCGCCACGCGAGGGGGACCGCGATGGCGACAGCAATCACCTTCACGACACCCGCGAAGACGAGCGGCAGGAATCCGTCGTTGAGTGCGCTTCCCAGGTCGTAGCCGCGGACGTTCATGAGCCGCGCGACGCCGAAGGCGTAGACCAGGAGCGTGATCACCCACGAACACACGAAGTTCGGGATGAACCGGCGATCCCATCCTCGCGCAGCGCACAGTCCTGCCAGGATCGCCGCGACGACGAAGCCGACGAGGTATCCGCCAGTGTCTCCCGAGAGGTGCTGCCAGCCGGCTCCGCCGTTGTTGAACACGGGAACGCCGACGCCGCCGAGCACGAGGTAGAGCACGAGCGCGAGCCCCGCCCTCAGGGCACCCAGGCAGTATCCGACGAGGAGTACGCCGATGATCTGGCCCGTCGACGGCACGGGCCACAGCGCGACGACGAACTGGGCGGCGAGCGACACGATCGCCGCCCCGCAGAGCACGAGCACGAAATCCATGAGGAGTGACGGCGCGAACACGCGGTCCGCGAGCGTCTCGGGACCGAGGTGCAGGCGTCGACGATTGAGCGAGTTGAACGCCCCTCGCAGGCCCACCGTCCTTGGGTCGAGCATCCTCACCCTCTCGTGCTGGAGCTCCCACACATCTGAACGCAAATATACTAGGGGTTTCCCCCTTTCCCCTCTGCTCCTTGACCGGAGCCCCTGAATGGATGCTGCCTGTGCTGAGCGTGCAAGACCTCGAGATCCGCGTCGGAGCTCGCACGCTCATGGAGGGCGTCACATTCCGCGTCGACAGGGGAGACAAGATCGGACTCGTCGGCCGTAACGGCGCGGGCAAGACGACCCTGACCAAGACGCTTGCCGGCGAGACGCTGCCCACGAGCGGGCGCATCGATCGCTCCGGCGAGGTCGGCTACCTTCCCCAGGATCCCCGCTCTGGCAACCCCGATGACCTTGCCCGAACGCGCATCCTCGATGCCCGCGGGCTCGGACAGCTCGTGCTCGGGATGCAGGAGACGAGCGCGCAGATGGGTTCGGACGACCCCGAGGTGGCCGAGGCGGCGATGAAGCGGTACTCGCGCCTAACCGACCGCTTCGATGCCCTCGGCGGCTACGCGGCGGAAGCGGAGGCTGCCTCGATCGCAAGCAACCTCAACCTCCCCGATCGCATCCTGGACCAGCCACTCAGGACGCTCTCGGGTGGCCAGCGGCGCCGCATCGAGCTTGCACGCATCCTGTTCTCCGATGCCGAGACCATGATCCTCGACGAGCCGACCAACCACCTCGATGCCGACTCCGTCGTGTGGCTCCGCGAGTTCCTCAAGGGCTACTCCGGCGGGTTCATCGTCATCAGCCACGACATCGAACTCGTGGGGGAGACCGTCAACAAGGTGTTCTATCTCGACGCGAACCGCCAGGTGATCGACGTCTACAACATGGGCTGGAAGCACTACCTACGCCAGCGCGAGGCCGACGAGGAACGCCGCAAAAAGGAGCGCGCCAACGTCGAGAAGAAGGCGACCGTGCTGCAGCAGCAGGCGGCGCGCTTCGGGGCGAAGGCGAGCAAGGCGGCCGCGGCACACCAGATGGTGCGTCGCGCCGAGAAGATGCTCTCCGGCCTGGAAGAGGTGCGTTCGGTCGACCGCGTGGCCAAGCTCCGCTTCCCCGAGCCGGCCCCCTGCGGCCGCACCCCCCTCACCGCCAAGAACCTCAGCAAGAGCTACGGCTCACTCGAGATCTTCACGGCGGTCGACCTCGCGATCGATCGCGGCTCGAAGGTCGTCGTGCTCGGGCTCAATGGTGCGGGCAAGACCACGCTGCTCCGGATGCTCGCCGGCGTCGACAAGCCAGACACGGGCCAGGTGGAACCGGGCCACGGCCTCCGCATCGGCTACTACGCCCAGGAACACGAGACGCTCGACGTCAAGCGCTCCGTGCTCGAGAACATGGTCTCCGCCTCTCCCAACCTGACCGAGACCGAGGCGCGAAGGGTGCTCGGATCGTTCCTCTTCACGGGCGACGACTCCCACAAGCCCGCCGGGGTGCTCTCGGGCGGCGAGAAGACTCGCCTCGCACTCGCGATGATCGTGGTCTCGGGCGCCAACGTGCTTCTGCTCGACGAGCCCACGAACAACCTCGACCCCGCGAGCCGGATCGAGATCCTGGATGCCCTGGCCAACTACGCGGGGGCGGTTGTGCTCGTGAGCCACGATGAGGGCGCCGTCGAGGCCCTGAACCCGGAGCGAGTGCTCATCCTGCCCGACGGCGTTGAGGACCACTGGAGTCCCGACTACGCGGACCTCATCACGCTGGCGTAAACCGACCTAGCGACGCCCTGCCCCATCAAGGAGGGCATCCTCGATCTCGTCGTCACTCGGCGTTCGCCGCGACCTGCGGGCTTCGCGGCGCTCCGCATCGCGCTGCACCCGCTCGTCCTCCGAGTTGACGACGCGGTACTCCTGGCGCAGCGCCCACCACAGCCCGATGAACGCGAGCAGCGCGAAGACGTACCACTGCAGCGCATAGGAGAGGTGGGGGCCCTCGTCTGGTTCCGGTTTGGGCGGAGTCACGAGGGTCTCGCGCGGCGCGGGGTCCTGCGACTCAACCGCGCCGAAGGCGCCCGTGTAGGTGGGCAGGTCCAGGCGCTCCGCGACCTCTGGCAGGTGGATCGTCGCGATCTGGTTGGTGCCGATGGGGGAGCTTCGTCCCGGGAGGATCGGCTCTCCCTCCTTCAAGCGAGCGATCACCGTCACCGGACCGTCGGGCGCCTCGGCGACCGAGTCGGGAGCGTCCTGGAGGTTGCCGGTCGGAACCCATCCACGGTTCACGACGAACACGGTTCCGTCGCCAAGCAGCAGGGGAGTCAGCACCTCGAAGCCCGGCGAGCCCCGGTAGGGACGGTTGCGCACGAGCACCTCCTCATCCTTGAGGTAGGTGCCGCTGAGTGTGACCGGCGTCCACTTCTGGCTCTCGTCGTAGGCGTCGAGCGTTTCCAGCGCGGAGGTGACGGGAACGGGTTCGCGCTCATAGTTGGACTCGACGAGGGCAATCGCATGCTGTGCTTCAGCGCGCCGGTCGAACTGCCAGTTGCCGAAGCCGCAGCTGGCGATCGCGAAGACGATGACGAGCGCCGTGTAGCCCGCCCATCGCCACGAGAGCACGAAGCGCCAGCCGCTCATCGGGTCTCCTCGAAGCGAACGGCCTCGACAGGGAAGTCCCGCGTAGCGAGGTAGTCGCGAAGGTACTCGACGTGATCCTCGCACGCCAGCCACACCTTCGTGCGTGACTCGTCATGGATACGCGGGTTGCGCCAGTTGACTGACCACCCGGCATCGGCACGGCAGCCGGCACGCGAGCACTGGGGGGCCTGTGGGCCCTGGTCCAACGAGATCACTGCTCTCCTTCACCGCGATAGAGCTCGACACTGCGGGGATCTGGAGCCTCGACCCCGCCGCGCACTCCCGTCGAGACATTCGCCACGACGACAGCGATATAGGGAAGCACGATCGCGCCGATCGCCGGGATCGCAATCCACCAACCTGGCACGACGAAGCACGCGAAGAGGCACACGACGCGAATGCTCATCGCGATCGTGTAGCGCAGCATCCGGCTCCTGCGGTCGTCATCCGGCGACGGCGGAAGGGATGTGATCGATTGGGGCTTTGCCATGAGGGTCTCGCTCTAGCCTACGACTAAGATCGTATGAGTTTGCCGGGTACCGGACCATGCCCGGCACGGATGCGTCGGCACATCTCCGACGCCGGCAGATCAAGGTGATGAGGGCAAGGATGACCAAGAGAACTGTGCTCGTGACGGGCGGCAACCGAGGCATCGGCTATGCGATCGCCGAGGAGTTCCTGGCACAGGGCCACAGGGTCGCCGTGACCGCGCGCTCGGGCGAGGGCCCCGAGGGTGCGTTGACGGTGCGAGCGGATGTCACCGACCCTGCGTCGATCGATGCCGCCTTCTCCCAGATCGAGGCCGAACTCGGGCCCGTCGAGGTCGTCATCGCGAATGCCGGCATCACTCGCGACACCCTCCTGATGCGGATGAGCGATGAGGACTTCACCTCGGTCGTTGACACGAACCTCACGGGTGCGTTCCGCGTCGTGAAGCGCGCCTCGAAGGGCATGCTCAAGGCCCGCTACGGCAGGATCGTGCTCGTCTCGAGCGTCGTCGGCCTCTACGGCGGCCCGGGGCAGGCCAACTACGCCGCCTCGAAGGCGGGCCTCGTCGGCCTTGCGCGCTCCGTCACGCGGGAGCTCGGCGCCAGGGGCATCACGGCCAACGTCGTCGCGCCCGGCTTCATCGAGACCGACATGACGGCGGAACTCCCGGCCGACACGCAGGCGCAGTACAAGGCGAGCATCCCGGCCGCCCGCTTCGCGTCGCCCCAAGAGGTCGCGCGCGTCATCGCCTGGGTCGCGAGCGACGATGCCGCCTACATCAGCGGAGCAGTGATTCCTGTCGACGGTGGCCTCGGGATGGGGCACTAGCCCGCTCGGCACTCCTCAGTCGGCGCCGAGCCCCAGAGCGCCGAGCACGAGGGAGAGGTCCCGCTCGTCGAGCACGAGGTCTGCCGCCTGGCGCACGGGCGCCTTGGCATCGAATGCGATCGAGAGCCCAGCGCGTTCCATCATCCGGAGGTCGTTGGCACCGTCCCCGACCGCGACGGTGCAACGCAGGGGTACTCCGGCATCCAGGGCCCATTCCGCGATGGCATCCGCCTTAGCCTCCGCGTGGATGACCTCGCCCAGCACTCGACCCGTCAGTACGCCATCGCGCGTCTCGAGCCGGTTGGCGCGGCAGTAGTCGAGGCCGAGCTCCGCGGCGAAGGGATCGACGATCTCGTGGAACCCTCCCGAGACGACCCCGATCTTCGCCCCCACGGCGTGGAGGCCCGCCACGAGCTCGGGCACACCCTTGGTGACCTCCACTCGGGCGCGGACGGTCTCGAAGGCTGCGGTCGAGAGGCCTTCGAGCGTCGCCACCCTCAGGCGGAGGCTCTCCGCGAAGTCGATCTCGCCGTTCATCGCCCGCGCTGTGACATCCGCCACGAGTTCCAGGCTGCCCGCCTCCTCAGCGAGCAGCTCGATCACCTCGTTCTCGATGAGGGTCGAGTCGACGTCGAGCACAACGAGAAAGGGCATGGGCGCATCCAAACGACGGGCGGCGCACCAGCGCCGGGATCAGGTGACGACGTGGACTCCCTTGCCGACGACCGTGATGCCCGAATCGGTGACGGTATAGCCGCGCGAGCGGTCAGCAGCGGCATCCACCCCCACTGTCGCACCCGGGTCGACAACGACTTCCTTGTCCAGAATAGCCCGCTGCACGACCGCTCCCTGCCCGATGCGCACGTGGTCGAAGACGATCGAGTCGACGACGCGGGCACCGGACTCGATCGTCGCCCACGGTCCCAGCACGCTGCGCTCGACATGTGCGCCCGACAGGAGCGACCCGAGTGAGACGATCGAGTCGATCGTCGTGCCGAGGTTGCCGGAGGCGTCGCGCACGAACTTCGCCGGGGGAGCGTTGAACTGCTGATTGAAGATCGGCCAGGCGCGGTTGTAGAGGTTGAAGACCGGCAACGCCGAGATGAGGTCCCGGTGTGCGTCGTAGTAGGAATCGATCGTTCCCACGTCGCGCCAGTAGTAGCGGTCGCGGTCCGTAGCCCCCGGCACCTCGTTGCGGATCAGGTCGTAGACGGCTGCGTCGCCTCGCGAGACGAAGTCGGGCACGATATCCCCGCCCATGTCGTGGTTCGACGAGGGCGTCTCGCCGTCACGCAGCACGGCATCCATCAGTACGTCGGCGTCGAAGACGTAGTTGCCCATCGACGCGAGCACCTCGTTGGGGGAGTCGGGCAGGCCGACCGGCTCCTGCGGCTTCTCATGGAAGGCATGGATGCGGGTGGGGTCGTCCTTCTCCACCTCGATGACGCCGAACTGGTTCGCGAGGGAGATCGGCTGGCGGATCGCGGCGACCGTCACCCCGGCACCGGACTCGATGTGCGCGTCGATCATCTGGCTGAAGTCCATGCGGTAGACGTGGTCGGCACCGACC
>JADGNA010000018.1 GCA_015234465.1 Salinibacterium sp.
CCTTCTTCATCTGGCCTGCGCCAGGAAGCATGCCCATGAGGCCGCCCATGCCGCCTTAGAGGAGGAACGTGGTCAGCTTGGATTCCAAATGGCGGGAGGAGGTTCCCTCGACCGCGCCGACAAACGGACCGCGTTCCGGTGGGCCCTTGGTTGGGTGCCTGCGACCGTGGCGTAGTTCGTTATTGCATTCCTAGTGGTCGTTCGCTCGCATCGCCGCCGCTCCGCAATCGTAAGGCGACTCCGCGAAGTTCGCACAAGGATGGGCGACATCGAGCAAGAACTAACGAAGGTAGCGCCCCGCGGCAGGTCAAGCGATTCGTCCCCAACTCTCCGCCAATCCCAGCACGCATGGTACGGCGATCACAGCGAACTCAATAGGCGCCACAGAGAGCAAGGTCAACTACTCGGCTTTGACAATGCTCACGAATATGTGACTAGCTTCCTCGAAGCCGAATGAGAAGGACGTACCCCTGACAGGTGGGACACTCAAACATGGCAACGAAGAGCAAACCCCCCGTCGGCGCGATCCGGGTCAGCAAGGCAGACGGTTCCTCATACGAGGTCGACGTTCAAGCGCCCGCCGCAGCGGTGCGGTTTGCGGTCGGTACTCCAAGCGGTCACGGATTTGTGTGGCGCCTCTGGTCTTCAATGCACACGCCTGACTTCTACCTTGCGGTGCGCGATGGTCGCAAGGCTATCGATTCAAAGTACTCGTTCCACGCTTCCGGTGACTGGCGACTGCAGTACGAATACTCGGAGGCTCAGGCGCTCGGAGTCCATAGGGTTCTGGAAAAGTGGCAACGCCCCGCGCCTGCAGTCCATGGTGCGATCGAGATCGTACGGATCATGACTCCGGCAGACGATGTTGTTGAGTCGGACCCCCCAGAGCCGGACGCCAGCAAAATCATATGGGTTGAACCGGGACCGAAGCGGACCCTCAACGTCTTCTTCCTTCAACTCGTGCCCGCTGAGGCGTCTTTCTCCCCGCCGTCCGACGCGGACCTCGTCGCTGCGTTGCAGCTGGCTGACGAGTCGATAGTCCTCCTGCTTCACACGATCGGACCGCTGACCCACGTCGAAGAAGACATGTTCCGCAGGATCCGCCAGAGTACAACGGAGAACCCACCCCCAGGAGCCCCAGCAAAGCACGTTCCGCGATCTGACCCTACGTACAGGTGCCTGGGTTTCCTGCGCGCGGCGGAGACGCATGACATCGTCCTCGCGGATCTACTGATGTGAACACCCCCCCCTGTTCCTGGACCTCGGCGAGCGTCTCCAAGGCACAGGCCCTCGTTCTGCGCTCGCCGAATTGAATCAGCATCCAGAACCTTCCCCCGATCCTGCGACCCACCTTCGTCGGGAGCGGAGACTAGGGCGCTCGTGCGCCTCGCGCTGTGGGAAGGAACTAGTAGCGTGGAATCCGAGGGGTTATTGCGTGGAACGCCCCTCCGCGTACCCCGCCCACTCCCCTGCAGGTACAGCGCAATATGGATTGTCCGAACCTCCCACGAAACGAAATCCCCGAGCTGAGGCTCGGGGATTCTGTGGTTATAGCGCCGTTCTGGCGCTTCTGTTAGTCGCAGAGCAGACGCTTCAGCTGGCGAGTCTTATGCGGCTTCGACCCATGCTTCGCGGAGCCAGTTGAGAACTTCGTCATCGATATGTTCCACGGCGCGCAGTTCAAGGTGATGAGTGAACCTCCCCGGTCGGGGTTCGACCACCTCTTTCCAGCGGGGTGACTCGTCTCGACGATCCAAACTGATCGTGAGGACAAGCGGGGCAATCTCTCCGCGCAGGTATTGGGCGGGCATCCATACCGCGGCGAAGCCGCGACGGCGTCGGAACGCTACCTGGCTCTTCGACACTCGCACGTCGGCGGGGCCAGTCGACGCGATCGCCGACCGCACCGCTTCGAAGATCTGGCGCGAGCCCGGGTCACAGCCTGCGAAATACTGCTCGATCGGGATCTGATCGCCACGCGCGTTCATTCCTGAACCCTAGGTGCAGGCACGCAGGAACAGAAGAACAGCCGCACCGCACTCTTGGACCGGCCTATGGTGAAGCGGTGGCTTCCTCTTCTTCATCCGCGGCATCCGCTCGTTCCACCGCGTCTCGCCTACAGGACAACCGTGCATTCCAGTTCGCTGCGCGCACAGGCTTCGCGGTGAACGGGTTACTCCACCTGCTCATCGGGGGAATCGCAATAAGCGTCGCCTTCGCCTTCGGTGGGGACGCCGACCAGGGTGGTGCGTTGAGCGGGCTCGCATCGACCCCCGGTGGCGGAATCCTGCTGTGGGTCGTCGCCGTCGGACTGTTTGCGCTCGGTATGTTCCAGGTGCTCGAGGCGTTTCTTGTTCGCGGCACCGACAAGGATAGCTGGGTCGAGCGAGCCAAGGAAGGCGGCAAGGCAATCGCCTACCTCGCCATCGGGTCCTCCGCGGCCAGTGTTGCCATGGGCGGTGGAGGCGACAGCTCGGGGGACACGCAGAGCATTACGGCAACCCTGCTCTCCGCGCCCGGTGGTGTGTTCCTCGTCGTCCTTCTCGGGCTCGGAGGGCTTGCCGTTGGCGTGTACTTCGTCGTGAAGGGCGCGAAGAAGAAGTTCCTGCAGGACATCTCTGCCCCCGACGGCAAGACCGGCAAGACGCTCACGATGCTCGGTCGCATCGGCTACATCGCCAAGGGCGTCGCGATCTCTGTAGTCGGCATCCTCTTCGGCGTCGCAGCGGTCACCTCCGACCCCGGCGAAGCCACCGGTCTCGACGGAGCGCTCAAGGCGCTCGTCGAACTCCCGCTCGGTCCGGCGATCCTCACGGTCGTCGCACTCGGCCTCATGGCATACGGCGTGTACTGCTTCGCCCGCGCGAAGTACGCGCGGCTCTAGACCAACCCGGACATCCGGCAGCGCCGCGTCAGTCGCCCTGTTTTGTCGGCCGGTAGCCGGCGATGGCGGCGCGCACGTCGCCCTCCTCGTGCCCGCCCTTCTTCTTGCCGAACGGCAGCGCCTTCAGGAGCGGGTGCACGACCGCAAACACGGCAAGTCCCCACACGAGCCCGAGGATCGCCGAGCACAGGGTGTCCACGAGCCAGACCAGGAAGCCGCCGACCACGGGGATGCCGACGAAGGGTGTCTCGAGAAGATGGACCAGGTCGTAGGGCAGGTGCCATCCGAGGTCGTAGACGCCCTGCAGCATGATGTGGCCGCCCACCCACAGCATGGCGACCGTGCCGACGAGGGTGATCGCGGCCAGCACGCCGGGCATCCCCTTGACGAGCATCCGCCCGAAGCGCTGGGTGCGCTCGGAATCCTTCGTGGTGAGGTGCAGTCCGATGTCGTCCATCTTGACGATGAGCGCGACGGCACCGTACACGAGGATCGTGATGGCAATCGCGACGACGACGAGGATGGCCGCCCGAACCCATATGGACTCGTCGGCGACCTCGTTCATCGAGATCACCATGATCTCGCACGACAGGATGAAGTCGGTCGTGATCGCGCCCTTGGTCACCTTGGCCTCCGCCGCGGGACCCCGTTCGACGGCGGGCGCCTCCTTCGCCGCTGAGTGGCCGCGCAGCTTGTGCCAGACCTTCTCGGCGCCCTCGTAGCAGAGGTAGGTGCCGCCCAGCATGAGGATGAACGGAATGACCGCCGGGATGAACGCGCTCACGAGCAACAGCGCCGGAAGGATGATCAGCAGCTTGTTCCTCAGCGAACCCCAGAAGATCTTCTTGATCATCGGCAGTTCGCGAGACGGATGCGACCCGGAGACGTACTGCGGCGTGACAGCCGCATCGTCAATCACGACACCCGCGGCCTTGGCCCCCGCTTTCGCGGCTCCAGCGGCGACATCGTCGAGGGAGGCGGCAGCAATGCGGGCCAGCGCTGCGATGTCGTCCAGGAGGGCGACGAGGCCGCCGCTCACAGGGCGACTCCGAGGACTGAGCGGGTGAACGGCAGGGAGGGAATGCCCCGAGTGATTGCCATATTCGCAGTATATGCAGCCGGGCAGGTGATCGGATGCGCCCCTAGTTTCTGCGCCCCCAGCGCTCTATAGTGAGGCTCGTCGATTCCTATCGGAAACGGTTGGTCAGTCAGTGAGCGAAGCCAGATTCGCTCTAGCGATCGATATCGGCGGCAGCCACATCGTCGTGGCTACTGCCGCTCTCTCGCAGAGCGAGCAGACCGACGTCGCCCTACACCAGTGGGGCCACGAGCGGCCGACAGCGCCCGCAATCGCCTACCTCAGCAACGACGACACCCTCCTCTTCGGTGATGATGCCGCCGAGAGCGCCGCCGCAGACCCGCCACGCGCAGTGACCAACTTCTGTCACCGCCTCGGTGACGACATCCCCTTCGTCATCGACGGCTGTGCGCTGTCCGCGGAGTACGTCTTCTCGAAGGCGGTGTCATGGGTGATCGACGCGGTCGCTGACGTACAGCGGGCAGCGCCCGCCGCCATCGTCCTCACGCACCCGGCCCACTGGGGCGAACATAGGCTCGACGTCCTTCGGGTGGCGCTGCGCGAAGAGGGCATCGGCCCGGTCAGCACCATCCCGGCCGCCAAGGCCGTGGCGCTGCATCACGACCGCTCGCATCCGATCGAGCCTGGCGACACCCTCGCCGTCTACGACCTGGGGGCCGAAACCGTCGAGAGCGTCGTGCTGCGCAAACGCCACGACGGTCACTTCGAGTTCGTCGGCGACGCGGTGCACATCGACGGCACCGGTGGCACACGGTTCGAGGATGCCGTGCTCGAGCACGTCGTCGCGGCCGCCCAGCTCGACACCGCTGCCGTCGCATCCCACCACGACGCCTTGCTGCTTCGCGATGAGCTACGCAGGGCCAAGGAGACGCTGTCAGCACACCCGGATGCGACTGTCGCCCTTCCCGGTGGAACCAGCGTGCGGGTCACCCGGGCCGAGTTCGAGAACGCCATCGCGGCGGAGGTGGAGCACAGCCTCGACGCGGTCACGCAGGCGATCGACTCCGCCCAGCTCAGCCACGACGACCTGAGCACGCTCGTGCTCGCAGGGGGCTCGTCGCGCATCCCGTTCGTTACGCAACGGCTCGCGGACAGGTTTGAGCGGCCCACCGCGAGTGACCCCTCCCCCGAAGCGGCTGCGGCGCTCGGTGCCGCACACGCAGGACTCGCCGAGCTGCGCGCGCAGCAGGTACTCGAACAGGTGGCAGACGAGGCGAGCGACGAGTTCGACGAAGAAGCGCAGCGGTTCTCGCCAGCACTCCTGAGGGCAGCACACGGCCGCTCCGCGCACCGGAAGGGCTCGCTCATCCTCCCCGCCGTCGTCATCGCGGCGCTTGCGGGTGCCCTCGTCGTGGGAGGCGCAGCCGCACTCGGCGACACGCGAGTCGATCCATTCGGCGGTACGACGCCGCGTGGTGACGCCTTCGAGTTCGACGGCATCTGGGCCGTGCCGGCCAACGCGAGCGAAGACGTCGAGACGACGCCCGACGAGAAGGCTCCCGCTCCCGATGGGAACGCCGGCGCCGCCGAGCCCGGGACCGGTACGCGTTCATCCCAGGCTGTCCGGCCTCCGCTGGCACCGCAGCGTCCCGTGCAGAGTGCCCTGATCGCGCAGCAACCCAGAGCCAGCAGCCCGAGCAGTTCCGCCGCGACGCGCCCCCCGGCGAAGTCGCCCTCGACTCCCAGCTCCACCGCAACACCCACGCAAGAAACACCGGCAGACCCTCATCCTGCCGAGACGCCTCCACCGTCGACCCACCCGACGACTCCCCCGGCTGACCCGAGCCCGCCACTTGATCCGGACCCGGAACCCGCGCCCGTCGCGGACCCACCCCCGACAAGCGACCCGCCCACCGAGCCGGCCCCTCAGGATCCTGTCCCGCAGGATCCCGCCCCCCAGGATCCAGTTCAGGAGCAGCCGCCGGGAGTGCAAACGAACTGACCCTGGAGCATCTCCATGTCACCGCTCACCGCGATGCCGTTCCCTGCCATGCGCGAACCCTTTGTCTGGGAACGGCACATCCGCCCCGCTCTCGATGCTGTCGCCGCCCCCGCCGCCCTGGCGCGGGCGTACGTGGTCGGCAACGCCGGCTCCGGCAAGTCGTCGACGCTTCGCCATCTCCACCAACTGCTCCAGGCAAGGGAACGGGATGCGCACCTGGTGGGCAAGGACTCGGGCGGACTGGCAGAGATCCCGGCATCGCACGTCGTGCTCGTCGACGACCTCCACCTCCTGAGCGACCAGCAGGTCGCCGCGGTGCTCAGGAGGGCCGAGATTGCCGACGCGGGCCTGATCGTCGCGAGCCGTCCTTGGCCAACCTCCGGCACGATAGCGGCAATCGCACACCGCTTGGAACTGACCCGCCCCGCCGTCGTGCTGGGGCACGTCTCGCCATCCGATGTGCTCGACTACCTCGGCGAGGGCGATAAGCGGCTCTCCCCCTCCTGCCTCCAGCACATACTGCACGCCACCGGCGGGGTGTCGTGGCTGGTCGCCGAGGCACTGCACTCGCACGACGAGCGAGACTGCGCGGTCGACAGCAGTCACAGCGAATTACGACGGCACCTCCAGGAGCACATCGCGCACCGTCTCGAGACGGTCTCCCCGCCCCTTCGCGACGCGATTGAGAAGCTGGCGATCGCCGCACCGAGCCGCGCCAGCGCGCTGACCGACCGCGCCAGCGCGCTGACCGACCGCGACACGATCATGCACGGCTACGCCGAAGGCCTCCTGCTCCGAAACGGCCAGCCTGTGCCGCTCGTGCGCTCGGCAGTGCGCGCCACCACGCCCATCCCGCACCTCGTCGACCACACGGGTGCCCTCATCGAAGGAATCGCGGAGTCGGTCGCCCACGGCGACGCCGCCTACAGGGACTGGCTCGGCGACGTGTCCGACAAGCACATCGGGCAGGCCCTCGCAACGCAGGCCCAGCAGGTGCTCGACATTGAACCCGCCCAAGCCGTCTCGTTGCTCGATTCCGCGCTCGAATCGGGAGTCGACCCTGCGCCGCTGGCGGGGATGCGCGCCCAGGCGGCGTGGGCCACGGGCGACCTCGACACGGCGAGTCACATCGTCGATGACACCCCGCCGCCGGAGGTGTCGAGCGAGAGCGATCGCCTCACCGACATCGCCGCAGCCATCTGGGCCATGAGGGGCATGATGGAGCAATCCGACGAGCTCTACCGCGCGCGACCGCCCGTCTCCGGTGAGTCCCAGACGCGTGCCGCGATCGCGGGGCTTGCCGTGGGCAACCTGGGCCAGTCCAGCGGCTCGCTGCTCCGCGAGGCGCAGCCACCCTCGACACTGCGGGTGGCGATGCAACTCCTGCGCCGCGGACTCACAGCATCCGTCGACCAGGAGCCTCCCGCAGGAACCCTCGCAGACCTCGTTCGAGCCACCGACCTCTACACCCGCACGCGAACCACGGCCGCGATCCCGGAACTCCCGGCCGTCATCGCCGCGATCGTCGCCCTCAACCTTGGCGGCCTTGCCACGGCGGAGGGCATCATCGCTGACGCCCTCCGCGGCAAGCACGGCGGCGACTGGGGGCGCCGGCGGCTCCTGCTGTGGCGTGCCTGGATCGACGTTCAGCAGGCACGACCGGCCGAAGCGCGCGCATCCCTCGACCTGGCGCAAGAAGGCGCAAGCGAGACAGGAACACGGGATGCGCTGCTTGCCAGCGCGGTCGAGATCGCGATAGCGCGCCGCTACGACGGCGCCGCCGGACTCGAACAGGCGTGGCGACGCAGTCGGGGCATGATCCTGCGCACCGACGTCGACCTGTATCTCCTGCATCCCCTCTCAGAGCTGCTGTGCTCTGCGACACGACTCGGCGACCTCGAACGGGTGAGGCCCCATTTCGAACGCGCATTGGCAGTCTGCGCCCGACTGCAGGAGCCGCCACTCTGGACGGCACATCTGCGCTGGGCCGGCGTGCAACAGGGGATCCTCGCGGGGCGCCCCGAACTGCTCGCACCCCACGCGAAGGCGCTCGTCGGGGCATCCGCTCACAGTCGAGTCGCCTCCGTCATGGCGAGGGCCGGCCGGGTCTGGACCTCGGTGCTGGCCGGGTCGGTCGCGGTCGACGCGGTCGAGGCCGCCGCGACGGACCTCGCCTCGATCGGATTGATCTGGGACGCCGCCCGCTTGGCCGGTCACGGCGCTGCGCGCACCGAGGACCGCAAGGTCGCGGCCAGGCTGCTCGCCTGTGCCCGCACGCTCCACCCGACCGAGACGGGGCAGCGTGCCGCACCCGCCCCAGACGAGAGCGCGAGCACCAAGGCCCCCGCCGCGGAAATCTTGAGCGAGCGGGAAGTGGAGGTGGCGCAGCTGGTGCTGCAGGGAAAGACCTATGTCGAGATCGGGGAAGCGATCTACATCTCCCCCCGCACCGTGGAGCATCACATCGCGCACATCCGGCGACGACTCGGCGCCACCTCACGCTCAGACGTGCTGGCGAAGCTCCGACTCCTGCTTGATGACCACGGAACGTCCGCCGTGGCCATGCGCGAGGGACGGCCTGCGGAGGCAGCCCCATAGCACCCCCATCCGGCATCGGGGCCATCCCCGATGCCGAGCGGCATCGCGAGCCGTAGCATCTGATATAAGACCCAGCCGCTGTGTGGAGCGACAGAGTTCCAATACTTCTAACACCCCCGGGAAGTGAGGAAGTCAGATCATGAGTTCACCCGTCGCAACCATCGCTGACGCACTGATGGCATTCATCCTGAGCCTGCTGCGAGACCCGAACGCCGCAGCGGAGTTCAAGGAAGACCCCGAGGGCTCGATGGCGGCGAACGGCGTACAGGGCGCATGCATGGCGGACCTGCGGGCGGTCAAGCCCGTTATCTACGACCACCCCGAGGTGGAACCGAGGCCACCGACGCCCTCGGTGCTGGGGTCGACGACCGAACCCAACGAAGTCGTGGGCGAGATCGTGCGGATCATGAACCAGTTCACGACCGTCGATGCCCGCTCGACCATGGTCGACCAATCGGTCAACCAGAACATCTGGACGCAGGGTGGCGATGTCACGCAGCTCTTCGACCAGGAGGCCATCATCGCCTCAGGCAACAATGCCGTCGCAGCTGGCGCCGATGCCAGCACGCATGATGAAGACCTCGACGTCACGGTCGGTGACGTCACCGCGGGCAATGACACCTACAACGACAGCTTCAACGACGCCGACGTCAGCGTTCCGCAGCCCGGGAGCGCGGCCCCGGTGACGCCATCGGATGGCGGCACCGAGACGACAGGTGCCGAAAGCCAGACAGTCGCTGCTGCGGAGTCCGGCGAAGTGGCCGTCCCGCAGGCCGCGTCGACACCAGCGTCCCTGCCCGAACCAGCCGACTACCTGGAGTCCGACCTGACGGCGGCATCCGGCGATACCTACGCCACCGAGGCCGCGGCCGTTCCCGTCGAGGACACAGCGGTCGACGCCCCTGTCGAGGAATAAGCCGAACTGCCCGTGACCGATACCTCGAACCGAACACCCGAAGCATCCGAACCTGCTGGGGACGCGCTGGCGAGAAGCGCGTCTCCAGCAGCACCACGGGCCCGGGCCATGCGAACGGCAGGAACCGCTCAGCCGGAAACGCCGCGTGAGGCCCCCGCGCGACCGTCGCTGGTCAGCGACAATGCCCCGCCCGTGCTGGTCAAGATGGTCGCCCCGTTCTCAGTGCGGCTGAGCCAGTTCTTCTGGGTCGCGAGCTTCGGCGTAGGCGCGTTCGCCCTCGTGTACTACTTCGTGCAGCGCGAAGCGCTGTTGCCGCTCATCGCCGACAACGCCCGTCGCGTCAGCGAGGGACGACCAGACGCGGTCTACGACACAGCGAGCGACATCATCTTCTGGACCGTCTTCGGAGTGCTCGTGGGCATCGTGTTCCTCCAAGTCGTGCTGCTGGTGTCGTTCATGAGCCGGCGCCCCCGTATTCGCTGGTGGCAGCTGGCGACGCTCGTGCTGCTCGGCGCCGTCGTCGCCCTAGCGCCGGAATGGGTGGCGCTCGACGAACCTGGCGAACCAATTCAGCCGCTTCTGGCGACGCAGGCGACGGTAGGCCTGCTCGCCCTGCTCATCAGCGCGTTTCCCGGCGCTCTCCGTTGGTCCGCTCGGCAACACGACGTGCGGCGCGGGCCGGAGGGCACGGGCAGCGCCGACTTCTGACGCGATGCCGTCGAGGCTTCGGATGACCACCCTGCAGACCATCTGCAGCTCATGATTGGCGAGCGGAGCAGCGCTCAGGCTCCGCCAGTGCGCGAGGGCATCGAGCGCCCCAGCACGCATCTCGCTTGCATCAGCGGCCTCCCGCAGACCGAGACGCCTGTGGGGGCTCACCCCGCGCGCGCCCAGGATGCGCTGCGCGGCGGCCGCGTCATCCGGAGACAAGGGCAGGGCACCCAGCCGCGCGCGAGCGAGCAGCTCGAGCTCACGAAAGGCATGCGCCCGGCACACGATGGCCTCGATCCCATCGCGGATGCCGTGAGCCGCTGGCCGCGGACGATTGCGAAGCAACCACTCGAGCTGCACGACGACCCCGCGAGCCTTGAGATCGGCGGTGCGGGCAAGGAACTGCTCCCGCACGAACTCCTCCAGTTCGAGCAGCCCGCTCTGCTCGACAAGTGCCTGGGAGAGCTCCGAGGAACTCGCCGCCCCACCACGGACGAGTGCCGTCGCGAGGCGGATGCCGTAGGTGCCGAAACGGTCAAGGAGGTCTGCCCTCACCGCTTCACTGACCGACGTCAGGTCGGTGGGCCGCATGAACCGGTCGGCCGAGACGAGGAGCCGCTCCCGCGCGGCGCGGTCGAGGCGCGCCAGCTCCCGGAGCGCGATGAACTCGCTCTCGCGGAGGGTGCGCGCACCCTCCGCCAGGAGCCCGGCGACCGGAATCACCCCGAGCACCAGCGAACCGAGATCGTCGTGGCGTTCATAGCGCCCGGCGACCTTTCGCGCCGACAACAGGGAGTCGATGCGTCCTGAACCGATCTCGTCGGCACGGGACAGCACGCCCACCGTCGAGACCGTCTGTGCTGAGCCGGGAGCGTTGTCGCGGAACGCCTCAAGGAAGCGCACATCCGCCCCATGCAGGTGACGCATGAGGTAGACGACGGCATCCGCCGCCGAAGGTGACTCCTCAGACGTGAGGTAGCGAGCAGTGCGCATCGACGTCTTCTCTGAGAGCGACGCCGTGCCAGGGGTGTCAATCAGGACGAGGGAACGCAGCGACTCCAATGGCCACGCGACATCCACCCACTCGACCTCCTCGGCCGACATGCCGTCCAGGCTGAACACCAGGCGCCCGCGGTCGCGCCGGATCGGCATGCGCCGGGGCGCACTGTCGAAGGGATGGATCGTGATCTCGGGCGTCGCCGAATAGCGGTAGGCGGTCACGACCCGCGTGCACTCCCCCGTGTCGGTCGGCGCGATCTGCTCACCAAGGAAGGCATTCAGCAGCGTCGACTTGCCCGCCTTCACCATCCCCACGACGGCGAGGCGCAAGGGCTCACGAAACCGAGCCTCGAGCTGATCGAGGAACGTCTCAGCGATCGGGTCATCCGCATAGGCGCTCCGCGCCTGCGCGATCAGCTGCTCAGCAGCGGCGAGAAAGGTCACGACGCGCTCCCCACGGCCGAAGCTGGCGCCTCCACGGCCCTGGGGGATGGCGAAGCCGTGAGCTCGGGAAGCGGCGGGATCGCCTCACGCACCCTCTCGAGCTGTGCGAGCTTCACCCCCAACTCCACAACCCGCTCATCGCGCCGGGACGTATAGGAGCCCGCCGCCTGCTTCGCCGCCAGCAGCGCCTCCGAAAGGGACCGGTGGAGTTCCTCGGCAATGCCGCCGAAGTGGTCACGGGAGATCCGCTGCACCAGGCGCAAGCGGTCCTTCAACTGCTTGCCGACCTGGAAGATGACCTCGTCGATGTACCGACGCACGTGGGTCTTCGCCTCCTGCTGCCGCCGACTGAGGCGCGTCTGCATGTCCTCCCGGTATGCGCGGCGGCCGACGAAGACCCCGGCCAGCAGCGAGAGGGGATTGATCAGGGCCATCCCGATCAGCCCCGTCGCAAGCCCCACCATGAGAACCCCACCGTAGGAACCCCGTACTCCGATGTAGATCTTCTCCCCCGCGCCCAACTTGCCCGGATCAAGATTCGAAAGCTCCTCCACCGGGTCGAGCACGCCGTCGGTGCTGCCCACATGAATCGTGGGAATGCCGGTCTCTCCCTCGCTGAACAGGCTGGCGACCTCCTCTGACAACCACCGCGACCGCTCGTCCGTCCAGACGAACGTCTCTGCCACAGCCGCGGCGACGCGCTGCTCCAGCCAATCGGTGATCTGATCCCAGATGGGGCCGGGGTCGCCCTCGTCGATCGCCCGCTCCGCCTCCCGCTGCACCTTGCGCAGGCGGTCCCGCAGGTCATGCTCCATGTCGGCGATGAG
>JADGNA010000019.1 GCA_015234465.1 Salinibacterium sp.
ACCTCGACGCGGCCCACCATCTTCATGCGCTTCTTGCCCTCCTTCTGCTTCTCGAGGAGCTTGCGCTTTCGGGTGATGTCACCGCCGTAGCACTTCGCCAGCACGTCCTTTCGCATCGCCCGGATGCTCTCGCGGGCGATGATGCGCGCGCCGATGGCGGCCTGGATGGGCACCTCGAACTGCTGCCGCGGAATCAGCTCGCGAAGGCGGCCCGTCATGAGCACGCCATAGGCGTAGGCCTTCTCCCGGTGCACGATCGCGCTGAAGGCGTCGACCTGCTCGCCCTGCAGCAGGATGTCGACCTTGACGAGGTCAGCCTCCTGCTCCCCCGCGGGCTCGTAGTCGAGGCTCGCGTAACCGGCCGTCTTGCTCTTCAGCTGGTCGAAGAAGTCGAAGACGATCTCGCCGAGCGGGATCGTGTACTTGATCTCGACGCGGTCCTCGCCGAGGTAATCCATGCCGATGAGCGAACCGCGACGGCTCTGGCAGAGCTCCATGATGACGCCGACGTAGTCCTTGGGTGCGAGGATCGCCGCCTTCACGACCGGCTCTCGCACGCTCTGGATCTTGCCGACCGGGAACTCACTCGGGTTCGTGACCGTGACGGTCTTCTTGTCGTCGGTCGTGACCTCGTAGATCACGCTCGGCGCCGTCGTGATGATGTCGAGGTCGAACTCGCGGCGCAGTCGCTCCGTGATGATCTCGAGGTGCAGCAGGCCGAGGAAGCCGCAGCGGAAACCGAAGCCGAGGGCGACGGATGTCTCGGGCTCGTATTTGAGCGCGGCATCCGACAGCTTCAGCTTGTCGAGCGCCTCACGCAGCACCGGATAGTCGCTCCCGTCGATCGGGTAGAGCCCCGAGAAGACCATTGGCAGGGGCTCGGTGTAGCCCGGCAGTGCCTCGGTCGCCGGCTTGGCGGCCGTCGTCACCGTGTCACCGACCTTGGACTGCCGCACATCCTTCACGCCCGTGATGATGTAGCCCACCTCGCCCACGCCGAGGCCCTTGCTGGGGATCGGCTCGGGCGAGCTCACGCCGATCTCGAGCACCTCGTGCGTTGCACGGGTCGACATCATCTGGATCTTCTCGCGCGGGTGCAGGTTGCCGTCGATCATTCGCACGTAGGTGACAACACCGCGGTAGCTGTCGTAGACCGAGTCGAAGATCATCGCGCGAGCGGGAGCATCCTTGACACCCTTGGGCGCGGGGATGAGTTCCGTGACGCGGTCGAGGAGCTCGGGCACGCCGACACCCGTCTTGCCCGAGACGCGCAACACTTCATCAGGCGACCCGCCGATGAGCCCCGCCAGCTCGTTCGCGTACTTCTCGGGGTCGGCCGCAGGCAGGTCGATCTTGTTGAGGACCGGGATGATCGTGAGGTCGTTCTCGAGGGCGAGATACAGGTTCGCGAGGGTCTGCGCCTCGATGCCCTGGGCAGCGTCGACCAGCAGGATGGCGCCCTCACAGGCCGCGAGGCTGCGCGACACCTCGTAGGTGAAGTCGACGTGGCCTGGGGTGTCGATCATGTTGAGCGCGTAGGACTGGCCATCGAGTGCCCACGGCATCCGCACCGCCTGGCTCTTGATCGTGATGCCGCGCTCGCGCTCGATGTCCATGCGGTCGAGGTACTGGGCGCGCATGTCACGGTCGGCGACGACGCCGGTCTCCTGCAGCATGCGGTCGGCCAGGGTCGACTTGCCGTGGTCGATGTGCGCGATGATGCAGAAGTTGCGAATGAAGGCGGGGTCGGTCGACGCCGGCTGGAGGGCCTTCTGGGCTTTGGGACTCACGCGTTCCTCTGTGACTGGGTCGGCGCCGCGGACGCGGCACGAAGATGGACGCCACGATTGTCCCATGACGAGGGCCGGCACTCGAATCCCGCCCCACCCCGACACGGCAATCGAATTGTCGAATCGCCCCGCACACTGGTAAAGTTGCCTGTTGGCTTGCGCACCGCGTTCATCCCCCACGATTCACCCGGTGCGAACTGCAGCCCCGCCACCGCTCGTTGCCCTCTACAACGGCGCTGGGAATGGCTGCCACACACCGTCCGGAACAACAGAAAGAACTACCTTGGCAAACATCAAGTCGCAGCTGAAGCGCATCCTCACCAACAAGAAGGCGACGGAGCGCAACAAGGCCGTCAAGAGCGAGCTCAAGACCGCCGTGCGCGCCACGCGCACCGCGATCGCCGCCGGCGACAAGGAAGCCGCCACCACCGCGCTCCAGCTCGCCAGCAAGAAGCTCGACAAGGCCGTGAGCAAGGGCGTCATCCACAAGAACCAGGCCGCCAACAAGAAGTCGGCGATCGCCAAGCAGGTTGCAGCGCTCTAAGCAGCAGAAACTCACACGCCCCGTCTCGCATCGCGAGGCGGGGCGTTCTGCATTCCGCGCGCGCCCGGCGTGCGCGCTCAGGCGCCACGGGAGGCGATGACGCCGACCATGCGCTCGAGCGCGAAGACGGGGTCGCGCTCGGCGCCCTTGACCGCGGCATCCGTCTCGGCGAGCACCTCGATGCAGCGGCCGAGACCATCGCCGCTCCAGCCCTGCAGATCGCGCTTGGCACGGTCGACCTGCCACGGCGCCATCCCCAGCTGCTGCGCGAGCTGGCCCGAGCCTCCCCTCGCACCCGAGACCTTGGCCATCGTGCGGAGCTTCATTGCGAAGGCTGCGACGAGCGGCACGGGATCGGCACCGGATGCCAGCGCGTGGCGCAGCATGACGAGGGCCTCCCCGTGGCGGCCCGCGATCGCGACATCCGCGACCTTGAACGCCGTCGTCTCGACCCGGCCCGAGTAGTACTTCTCCACCGTCGCCTCGGTGATCTCAGCGCTCGAATCCGAGATGAGCTGCTGGCAGGCGGACGCGAGTTCCGCAATATCGTCGGCGAACGCGGCAACGAGCGCGCGGATGGCGCCAGCCGTGGCCCGGCGCCCCGCGACCTTGAACTCGGCGACGGCGAAGTCTGCCTTCTCTGACTCCTTCTTGAGTTCTGTGCAGACGACCTCGATCCCGCCGCCAGTGCCACTGCGAATGGCATCGAGCAGCTTCTTGCCACGCACGCCGCCCGCGTGCCGCAGCACAAGGTAGGTGCCTTCGGCGGGGTCCTCCAGGTACGAGACGGCCTCGGCGATGAAGGCATCCGTGCACTTCTCGACGCCCGTCACGCGGATCATGCGAGGCTCGCCGAAGAGCGATGGGCTTGCGACCGTGAGGAGCTGCCCCGGCGCATAGCCGGCCGCGTCGATATCGCTCACCTCAAGGCTCGGGTCCTCGGTCTTGAGCGTGTCGCGGAGCATCCGGATGGCACGGTCAGCGAGGAAACCCTCCGTGCCCGACACGAGCACGATTGGGGCCGGGCGCACCTTCGACCAGTCCAGTTGCGGGATGGCGACCGACGATTTCGCGCTTCGCGCTGCGGGCCTTGCTGCCACGGTGCTCCTACTCACTCAAGGTCGCCCGAGGCACGAGACTCGGTCTCGCGACGACGAATAACAGCCTAGTGTCGGGCGGCGACATCCTCGTCTGGACCCGACGCAGGTGCCACCTGTCCGGACTCGCTCCACACCCCGATCCTGCCGTCGTGCAGCGCCCACGCGAGCACGAGACCGTGCTGATCGGTGCGCGCCACGGCCGTGCCGAGGCGGCCGAGGAGCGACAGGATGCTCGGGGTCGGGTGCCCGTAGGTGTTGTCGGCTCCGACCCCGATGACCCCGATGGTGGCGGGAACGGACTCGTAGAGGCGTTCGTACTGGTCGGCGGAGCCGTGGTGCGACACCTTGACGATGTCAACACCGCCCAAGGCACTCAACTGCGAACGGGCGCCTGCGAGCATCCGGAGCTGTGCCTCGCGTCCGAGGTCACCAAGCAGGAGCGTGCTCAGACACTGGCACGCGCGCCCGTCCACCGCGAGCACGACGCTCGCATCGTTGCCGGGCGGCATGGCAGGCGTCCGCGCCGGCCACAGGACCGTCCAGCGCAGTCGTCCGAGCTCGCCCGCGAGGCCGCCTGTGGCCGGGACAAGGTGGGCGCCCGCATCAGCGAGGACTTGAAGCATCCGCTCGTCCTCTGGCGAAGCTGGCGGGCCCGCAACGACGGTGCCGACCCTGCCGACGACGGCATCAACGCCGCCCACATGGTCGAGGTCGAAATGCGAGAGCACCAGAATGTCGATGTGGGAGATGCCGAGCCGTGCGAGGCAGGTGTCGAGCGCGGCGGCGGCGGGGCCCGCATCGACCAGCATGACGGTGTCGCTGTCGCGGAGGAGCTGGGCATCGCCCTGCCCCACGTCGCACGCTGCGAACTGCCACTCCGCCGGAGTGTGGAGGGCCACGCGGATCCGGTCGCCGGCGACGAGGCCGCCCGCGATGACGAGCACACCGCACAGCCCGAGGGTCCACCAACGCCTCCTCCGCGCGAGCGTCACGCCAAGGCCGAGCACCGTCAGCGCGGCCGCGAGCCCGAAACCGAGTGCGCCCTCCGCCCACGGGAGCTGGGCACCGGGGAGGCCGCTGAAGAACGCGGCCACGGCGGCAATCCAGGCGGACGGAAGCCATGCGATCCACGCGATCGCCCCGGCGGCCCAGGGAGCAAGGGGATTGACCACGCAGGCAACGAGCCCCAGCACCGTCGCTGCTGGCGCCGCGGGCCCCGCGAGAAGGTTGGCGAGCACGCCGTAGCTGGGAATCGAAGGCGCGAGCAGGATGATGACCGGCTGGCAGGCGAGCTGCGCGGCAAGGGGCACGGCAATCACGGCGGCAAGCGGCGCCGGAAGCACGGTGGCCATGCGCGCCGCGAGGGGCCCGGCGAGCACGAGGAGGCCCGCCGTCGCGAGTACTGAGAGGACGAAGCCATAACTGCGCGCCAGCCAGGGATCGATCGCGAGCAGGACGAGCACGGCGAGGGCCAGCACCGGCACCCCGGCCGCCCCTCTCCCCCATGCCTTGGTCACGAGTACCGCGACAGCCATGGCGGAGGCGCGCATGACGCTCGGTTCCGGTGTCACGATGAGCACGAAGAGGGCGAGGGCCCCGAGGGAGGTGAGCACGCGCAGGCTCCGCGGAACCCGTAAAGCTGCGCCCAGCGCGAGGACCAGCCCGACGACGATGGCGCAGTTCGCGCCGGAAACGGCGGTGAGGTGCGTCAGGGAGGAGGCCTTCATCTCTTCCTCCAACGCCTCCTCGACAGCGCTGGTGTCCCCGATCGCCAGGCCAGGGAGCAGTCCGGCCCCCGGCTGCGGCATCCCTGCCACGAGCATCCGGAACCCCTCCCGGAGTTCCCCCGCCCATGCGACCGGCCCCGACTGGACCTGCTCGACGGATGCCTGACCCCTCGCGAAGACGAGGAATGCCGACGCGTCGGCTGGCGAGGTCACGGCGAGTGTGCCCGAGACCGTGACGCGGTCTCCCACTTCGATCGGCTCCGCGACCGTCGCGAAGATCGTGACCGGCACGGCGGTGTTCATGCGCAGCCCCGCTCCTTCCACGTGATCGATTCGCGCACCGAACCTTGCTGTTGTCGCCGGCTGCACGACCGCCTGCGTGGCGGTCGCCTCGAGCGTGATGTGGCGCGACTCCTCGGCGGCGGCGACGAGGTCGACAGGGCGTCGCCCGTCGACGGATGCCGCGGCGCTCGCCAGCAGGAGCGCCGACGCCGCCGAGGCCAACGCAAGTGTCGTGAGCACCCCGCGCCGCCGAGCTCGTGCGATGAGGAAGAGAAGGACGGCGAGGAGCGCAGCGACAAACGCCGCCGGAGCGGCGGCTCCCTCGACGCCGAGCAGGATGCCGACGACAAGCCAGGAGGCCGCGACGGGCACCGCGAGACGCAGGTCGAGCGGGGGACGTCGATCGCTCATTTCGGGCGGGCGGTCATACGGTCACGAGGCTCCGCATGCCTTCCAACGTCTTCTCGCCGATTCCCGTGACGGCGAGCAGGTCGTCGACGCTGGAGAAGCGACCGTTGGCGTCGCGCCACGCGATGATGCGCGCCGCCATCGCCGGCCCCACCCGCGGCAGGGTCTCAAGCGTTGTCGCGTCGGCCGTGTTGATGTTGACTCGCCCGTCCCCGGCCGCTCCCGCGGCGCCGACAGGGTCGCCGGCGGCGCCGATCACGGGCACTGCGATCTGCTCTCCGTCGTCCACGAAGCGGGCCAGGTTGATGGCGCCACGATCGGCATCCGGCGCGAAGCCGCCCGCCGCCGCAATGGCATCCACCGCCCGCGACCCCTCCGGCAGCTCGAACAGGCCCGGGGCGGCAACGGCCCCGAGGACGTGGACGTAGATGCTCACGGCAGGAGCTTGGATCGACGGGACATCCTGCCCGAGCGTGCCGGTCTCGCCCCTGGATCCCAGTGCCGAGACGAGGACCGCAACACCGAGCCCGAGAAGCAGCAGGATGACGGCCGCTCCCGCACCAACCCGCAGGCGCGCCGGCCCGGGTGCGGCCAGCATCGCTGCAGCCGCTGACGACATCCCTGAGGATCGCTGCGAGGCCATGTCGGCACGCTACGCACGCCGCCACCCACGGCGACGGCTCGGGGGATGCCCTGTGAAGGCAGACCGCGGCCGCGCGCCGTGGAGGACGCTACTTTTTGGTCGTGATGCTCACGATCTTCGGCGCGCGCACGATCACGCGATCCACCTCGCGGTCGCCAAGGGCCCGCACCGCGCCAGCCGACGCGAGCGCGAGTGACTCGAGCTCGGCGGGATCGATCGTGGGGCTGACCTCAAGCTTGTCGCGCACCTTGCCGTCGACCTGCACGACCGCCGTCACCGACTGCTCGACGAGCAGCACGGGGTCAGGCTTGCGCCAGCCGTAGTGGGCCACCGAGCCCGTGTAGCCGAGCCGCTCCCACATGTCCTCAGCCGTGTAGGGAGCGAAGAGGCTGAGCCCGAGCGCAACCGTCTCGGTCGCCTCGCGAACAGCGGGATCCGCCCCTCCGGCGCCGCCGTCGATCGCCTTCCGCGTCGCATTGACCAGTTCCATGAGCCGCGCGACGACGACATTGAACTTGAAGGCCTCCGTCAGGCCGGGGGCGTCGGCGAGGAAGCGGTGCGTGACGCGCCGCAGCGACTCGTCCCCCGTCTTCCACTCGACATCCGGGGAGCTCGTCACGTCGCCCGCGAGGCGCCATGCTCGCGCGAGGAACTTCGCCGAACCGGCGGGCGAGACATCCGCCCAGTCGATGTCGTCCTCGGGCGGACCGGCGAAGGCCATCGTGAGGCGCACCGCGTCGACGCCGTGCTCCTCGAGCTGCTCGCTCAGCTGCACGATGTTGCCCTTGGACTTGCTCATCGCCGAGCCGTCCATGAGCACCATGCCCTGGTTGAGCAGCGCCGAGAAGGGCTCCGTGAACGTGACGTAGCCGAGGTCGTAGAGCACCTTGGTGATGAAGCGTGCGTAGAGCAGGTGGAGGATCGCGTGGGTCACGCCACCGACGTACTGGTCGACGGGCGCCCACTTTTCTGCCTCGGCCGGGTCGAATGCCTGGCCGTCGTCCTTCGGGTTCAGGAAGCGCAGGAAGTACCAGGAGCTGTCGACGAAGGTGTCCATCGTGTCGGCGTCGCGACGCGCTGGCGATCCATCGATCGGATGCGGCACGTTGACCCAGTCCTCGGCCGCACCGAGCGGTGACGAGCCCTTGGGCTTGAGGTCGAGCCCCTCGGAGGGCGGCAGCACGACGGGCAACTGGTCCTCGGGAACGGGGACCATCGAGCCGTCCTCCCCGTGAATGATCGGGATGGGCGTTCCCCAGTAGCGCTGGCGCGAGATCAGCCAGTCGCGCAGTCGGTAGTTGCGGGCCGAGCGTCCCGTGCCGGCGGCCTCGAGCTGCTCGATGACGCGCTTGATCGCGTTGGCCTTGCTCAAGCCGTCGAGCGGACCGGAGTTGATCATCCGCCCCTCGCCGCCGAGCGCCTCACCGGTGACGGCCGGGTCGACCGGTGCGAGATCGGGAAGTACCGGGTCGCCATTCTCGTCGGTCTCGATGACAGGGATCGCACCGGTGACCGGTGCGTTGGTGTCGACGACGACGCGAACGGGCAGGCCGAACTTGAGTGCGAAGTCGAGGTCACGCTGGTCGTGGGCAGGAACGGCCATGATGGCGCCCGTTCCGTAGTCCGAGAGCACGTAGTCGGCAGCCCAGATCGGCAGGCGCTCCCCGTTGACGGGGTTGATGGCGAAGCGGTCGAGGAAGACACCCGTCTTCTCACGGCCAGCATCCTGCCGGTCGATCTCGGACTTCTTCTGGACCTCGGAGAGGTAGCCGGCGAACTGCTGCTTGACCGTCTCGTTCGAGTCCGCGACGAGCTCTGCGGCGAGGTCGGAATCCGGGGCAACGACCATGAAGGTCGCGCCGTAGAGCGTGTCGGGGCGGGTCGTGAAGACGGAGACCTTTTCGCTCCTGCCCTCGATCTCGAAGTCGACCTCGGCACCGATCGATCGACCGATCCAGTTGCGCTGCATCGCGATGACCTTCGACGGCCAGTTGCCCTCGAGCTGGTTCAGGTCGTCGAGCAGGCGGTCGGCGTAGTCGGTGATCTTGAAGTACCACTGCGTGAGCTTCTTCTTCTCGGCCGCGGCGCCGCAGCGCTCGCACGTGCCGTCGACCACCTGCTCGTTCGCGAGCACGGTCTGGTCCTGCGGGCACCAGTTGACCCACGACGCCTTGCGGTACGCGAGGCCCTTCTCGTACATCTTGAGGAAGAGCCACTGGTTCCACTTGTAGTACTCGGGGTCGCTCGTGTGGATGACGCGGTCCCAGTCGAAGGACGCCGCGTAGAGCTTCATGCTGCGCTTCTGCTGGTCGATGTTCTGGTAGGTCCAGTCGCGCGGGTCGATGCCGCGCTTGATCGCCGCATTCTCAGCCGGCAGGCCGAAGGAATCCCAGCCGATCGGGTGGAGCACATTGAAGCCCTGCTGCCGCCAGTAGCGGGCGATCACATCGCCAAGGGCGTATGCCTCAGCGTGGCCCATGTGGAGGTCGCCGGAGGGGTACGGGAACATGTCGAGCACGTACTTGCGCGGCTTGCTGTCGTCGCTCGAGGTGCGGAAGGGCTTGGTCTCCTCCCAGACGGCCTGCCACTTCGCCTGGATGGAGTGGAAGTCGTACTCGGTGCCGTCATCGTGCTGCTGGGCCACAGGTGCTCTCTATTCGTTGCGTGATTCGGTGCAGACCTCCCAGATTAGCGAACTGGGCGCACCCCCGAGCTACCCCTCGTCTGGCGCGACCGGCCGCAGCTGCGGCCAGCGGGGTGCGAGCCCGTCGCCCGAGGAGCGCCCGGTAAGCCGTCGTCCGACCCAGGGGCCGAGATACTCGCGTGCCCACGCTGCATCCGCGCGCGCCGCATCCAGCCGGCTGCGCCTGGGGAGCGGCTCGAGCGGTTCAGGCTCGACCATGTGATCTTCGCGAAGGCGGGCCATGACACGCTTCGCCATGTTGATGTGACCCCGCGTCGACATGTGGAGCCGGTCGACATCCCACATGCGCGGGTCGTTGTACTCGTCGAAACGCCAGTAGTCGACGATGTGCGCACCGCGCTCGTCGGCGATCTCTCGGAGCAGTTCGTTGTAGATGGCCGTGCGCGGCCGGGTCTTGCGGAAGAACGCCGACTTGGCCGTGTCGAACCCCGTGAACAGCACGACCTCTGCGCCCGCGTCCCGGATGCGCGCTACCGCGTCGTCATAGACGGCCATGAGCGAATCGATGTCGACGGAGGGGCGCAGGATGTCGTTGCCGCCCGCATAGATCGTGACCAGCGTCGGCGCCATCTCGATAGCGGGTTCGACCTGCTCCTGCGCCACCTGGAGCAGCTTGCGTCCGCGGATCGCGAGGTTCGCATAGCTCGTGTCGGCATCCGTCGCCGCGAGGCGCGCTGCGAAGCGATCTGCCCAGCCCCTGACGCCGTTCGGCAGGGTCGGGTCGGGGTCGCCGACGCCCTCCGTGAACGAGTCGCCCAGTGCCACGTATCGAATTGTCACGCCAACACCCTACGGTGTCGCTCGCTGACCGAAGTCGCCGACTGCCCATCGCGTTCGAGCAGCACCCTCAGGAGCGCAGCCGCCTTGAGCTTAACCTCCGCGAGTTCCTCATGCGGGACGGAGAGCGCCGTGATGCCACCCCCCGCGCCGACCGTCGCCCCTGCCCCGTCGATCACGATCGTGCGGATGACCATCGCGAGGTCGAGACGGCCATCGAAACCGAGATACCCGAACGACCCCGCATAGATGCCACGCGGGCGGCCCTCGAGGCGGGCGAGGATGCGCACGGCCTCGAGCTTGGGGGCGCCAGTCATCGAGCCGGCGGGAAAGCATGCCTCGATTGCGTCGATGGCGGAGAGGCCGGCGCGAAGTCGGCCACGCACCGTGCTCACGAGCTGGTGCACATGAGGATAGCTCTCGACGCGAAGGAGCGAGGGCACCGCGACCGTTCCGAGCTCGCAGACACGAGCCAGGTCGTTGCGCATGAGGTCGACGATCATGAGGTTCTCGGCCTGCTCCTTGTCGCTCGCCCGGAGTTCGCGCGCGAGGTCGCGGTCGGCCTCGGGCGTGTAACCCCGCGGCCGCGTGCCCTTGATGGGCTGGGTCTCGACGGTTCCCTCGACGGGGTCCACCGCGAGGAACTGTTCCGGCGAGGCACTCAGCAGGGCGGTGTCGCCGAAGCGCAGGAGTCCACCATGGTGGGCGGGGCTCGACCGCCGGAGCGCGAGGTAGGCGGCCACCGCATCCGTCGCGCCCTCGACCCGCGCCGAGGTCGTGAGGCACAGTTGGTAGGCATCGCCCTGCCTGATGGCGTGCTGGCACTCCGCGATCATGCGGAGGTACTGCTCGTCGTCGTGCGCCCATACGACCGGCCCGTCGTACGGCGCTACCGCGGGGGCGGTCGGCGGATGCGCGGCGGCGCCACGGAGGGCCCGGCAGGTCGACTCCCGCCACGCCTCGAGCTCACCGCTCCACTCCTCGCCGAGGGCGAGCAGCGTCACCGTGCGGGCCGCGTGATCGAAGACGAGCGCTCGATCGACGCGCAGCATGGCCGCATCCGGATGCTGGCTCGCGGGCCCGAACGACTCCCCCATTGTGTGGGCGCTGTAGTCGTAGCCGATCCAGCCGACCCAGCCGAGACGGAAGCCACGGCAACTGGAAACCTCGACGTCGGCGTGCGCGGCGGACTCCCGCCGGAGGGCGTGCAGCAGCGGCTCACCTGGCCGGGGAGAGACCCGGGCGGATGCGCGCCCCATGGCACTCACACCGTCGCTCGCCGTCGGGCCGCAGTCGAGCCAGAAGGAGTGCTCATCCTGCGAATGCAGCGTGAGGTATGCGCTTTCAGGGTCCAGCCACAGCCCCAGTGGAGCTTCAAGAACCCGTCGACCCATACGCTAACAATATGAGTGCTCACGCGATCCTGCGGTGGACCGGAACCGGACTCGACGCTGCCATGCAGGGCGAGGCCGATGACGGAGACATCCTCGTCGCCGACTCGTGGCTCGTCACGGATGGCACCGCCCTCGCGATCGCCCTGCACCGGGACCGCTTCCTCGCGACCGCGAGCGGGCTTGCTCGGGATGCAGAGGCGTTCTGGGATGCGGCGATTGCGGCCATCCCCCGCACGGGCGAATGGTTTCCCCGGGTGGAGCTCCGTCGCGCCGGCGGTCGCGTCGAGGCCTTCCTCCGCGTGCGCCCGGCGCCCGAGCGACGCCTCAGCACGACGCTGTTGACGCACGAGGGCGAGGAACCCCGCGAGCTGCCCCGCATCAAGGGTCCCTCGCTCGAGGTGCTCGAGGCCCTGCGATCGCGGGCTCGCGACAGGGGCGCGGATGACATCGTGCTCGTCGACCCGCTCGGTCACGTCGCTGAGACGGCCTCGTCTGCGCTCGCCTGGTGGCGTAGCGACATCCTCTGTCTTCCCGCCCAGGAACTGGATCGTGTCGACAGCGTGACGGCGCGCGCCCTCCTCGCGCTCGCGACCGCCACGGGCACGCAGCTCTCGTGGGAGACGACGACACCCGAAGAGCTCGACGGCCTTGAGGTCTGGACCCTGAACGCCCTGCATGGAGCGCGCATCGTCACGGAGTGGGTGGATGGGCCCGCGACCGCGGAGAAGCCCGGAAGGCTCGGCGCATGGCGTGCCCGGCTCGAGACCCTGCGTCGCCCGCTTCCGGAAATGACGGTGGCCCCCGCGTGAACGAGGTACTCACCTGGCTCCTCGACCTCGTGCAGTCGGTCGATCCCGTGCTGCGCACGATCCTCGCGGGGGTGGGCATCCTTCTCGAGACCTCGGTGCTCGTAGGCCTGATCGTGCCGGGCGACTCGATCGTGATCGTCGCGTCGACCGCCATCGGCTCCATCGTCGAGTACGTCGCGATGCTCGTCGCGGTGGTGCTCGGAGCCCTCGGCGGCGAGAGCATCGGTTTCATGCTTGGCCGCTATTTCGGCCCGCGCATCCGTGCCAGCAGACTTGGTCGGCGCATCGGCGAGAAACAGTGGGTGCGCGCCGAGAACTACACCGACAGGCGCGCGGGCGTCGCGGTCTTCATCTCGCGCTTCCTGCCCGTGCTGCATTCCCTCGTACCGCTGACGGCGGGCATGAGCTCCATGCGCTACCGCACCTTCATGGCCTGGACCGTGCCGGCCTGCCTACTCTGGGCCGCAGGGTATGTGACGGTCGGATGGCTCGCGGCAGGGTCATACCGCGAACTGGCGGACCAACTGCACTACGCCGGGTACATCTTCGTGGCCGTCATCGTCGCATTCCTGCTGCTCGTCGTGCTCGCCAAGTACCTGCTCGGACGGGCTGAGGCGCGCTACATGCAGCGTGCGGGTGACGGCAACGCGACGACGATCGACGAGTGACGGACAACGACTGACGCGAGCGGCGATCAAGATGCGAAGGCGCTCGCCAGGTAGGAGTGCACGAGGGACCGTCCCTCAGCGATGATGCGCTCGTCGCCCGCCGAGTCGAAGGCGAAGGCACGCGCGAGCAGCGAGTCGACGAGCTGCACGGCCACCTCGACACGCAGCGAGAGATCGTCGCCCGTCACGTCGAAGCGGTCAGAGAACACCTCCGCGAGGACGGATGCGACGACCGCGTTGTGCGTGCGGTCCTCCTCGCGCGGGCGCACGTCGATCACGTCGCCGAAGCGGAGCGAACGGAAGCCCGGCTTCGTCGCGAAGGAGCGCACTGCCGTGTCGATCACGGCGTCCACGGCCGACTGCCACGAGGTCACCGATTCCGCCTGGAGCGCGCTCGACACCTCCTCGATGAAGTCGTTGAGGAAACGCACGCTGAGGCTCTGCAGCACGGCGATGCGGTCGGGAAAGTAGCGGTAGACCGTGCCGATGGAGGCGCCCGCGCGCTCGGCAACCATGGCCGTCGTGAGGCGCTCGTATCCGATCTCGTCGATGACCTCGGCCGCGGAGTCCAGCAGACGCGTCAGTCGAGCGGCACTGCGGGCCTGGACAGGCTCATTTCGAAGGGCAGCCGCGGTGCCGTGCAGGGTCGCGTCCAGATCGGAATTGGGCAAGGCGGGGGCTCCTCTTTTAACGAATGTTCAGCTTGTAATCCTACGCCCCGCCCCCGTAGCGGGGGCGCGGGTCGGGCGCGGGCCCCAGCATGTCAAGGCAAACTTTCAGATTGCGTGGGGGCGGCAACACCGGGCATCCGCTCATCGATGTGCCGCGCGCATGCCAGACTGGAGCAATGGCGAAGTCCCACAGCGCGTCGGATAGCGGCAGTGAGGTCTCGCCGATTCCTCATTTCGCCTCACGGCTCGAAGACGCACTCCACGACTTCCGCGAACGCAGCGCCCGCCGCCGGGGACACCAGCCCACCGTGATCCCCTACGCCGGCTACGGGTCGACCGACTGGATCCGCGTGCTCGGCCGCGTGCTGCTCTCGAAGCCCGGCACCGCCACCAGGTACAAGAAGATCCGCGGATGGCGCAGCTTCACGAGCGTGCCCCTCAACGACGTCGGCGTCACGATCCGAATCGGTGACGAGGAGCATCCCGTCCACGCCGACCGCGGTGGCGTGATCGACGCCGTCGTGGCCGTCCAACTCGAGCCCGGCTGGAACACCGTGCACATCCGCACGGAGGGCTCCGAAGAGGTTGAGGCACCCATCTTCGTCGTCGATCCCGCGGTGCGCTTCGGGCTCATCTCCGATGTCGACGACACCGTCATGGTGACGGCACTGCCGCGGCCCTTCCTCGCAGCTTGGAACACCTTCGTACTCGATGAGCACGCCCGCCGGCCCGTGCCCGGTATGGCGGTGCTCTACGAGCGGCTGCTGCACGATCATCCGGGCGCCCCCTGCTTCTACCTCTCGACGGGGGCGTGGAACGTCGCGCCGACCCTGAGTCGATTCCTGCTTCGCCACCTGTACCCGAGCGGCCCGCTCCTGCTCACGGACTGGGGACCGACGCACGACCGCTGGTTCCGCAGCGGACGGTTGCACAAGGAGGAGACGCTGCGCCGCCTCGCGAAGGAGTTCCCCGACATGCGCTGGCTGCTCGTCGGAGACGACGGCCAGCACGACCCAGAGATCTACGGCAGCTTCGCCGAGGAGCATCCCGAGCAGGTGCAGGCCATCGCGATCCGCCAGCTCTCGACCGGTGAGGCCGTGCTCGCGGGTGGTCGCAAGTCAGACGACGAGCGCGCCGAGACAACCGCGACACCCTGGTACTACGCACCCGACGGTGCTGGCCTTTCCGAACAGCTGATCGGGCCGGACCCGCTCTGAACAGCCCATGGGCTAGCGTGGGATGCCGTATGCCAACGACGACCGTTGGCGGCCCTGGAGCATGGAGAGCAATGATCGAGCACCCGCCCGTTGAACGCCACCCGATGGCGATCCGCACGCTGACGGTTGATTCTGTTGCCCGGCTCGGAGCTTCCTTCGTGCGGGTGACCCTCACGGGCTCCGACCTGCGAGGCTTCACGAGCACGGGCCCCGCCGACCACGTCAAGGCCTTCTTTCCCGACCCGGTGACCGGCGAACTCGCAGTGCCCACCATGACCGCCGAGGGCATGAAGCGTCCAGAGCACGGCAGCGTCATCGCCCGTGACTACACCCCGCGCACCTTCAGGCCCGCGACCGAGGACTCCCCCGCACAGCTCGAACTCGACTTCGTCATCCACGGCACGGATGCCCCGGCCAGCACCTGGGCGAACGCGGCCGCCCCCGGCGACACGCTCGTCGTCGGAGGCCCCCGTGGATCGCATCCGGCGCCGACGGGGATGACACGCGTCATCCTGGGCGCCGACCTCAGCGCCCTCCCGGCCGTCGCCCGCTGGATCGAGATGCTGCCCGAGGACGTGGAGATCTGTGCGTTCGTCGAGCTGGAGCATCCGTCAGACGCTGGATACCTCGATCCCGAACTGGTGCACCGAGCGAACGTCATCTGGCTTGATGGCGGGGCCGGCTCGCTCGAGCGCGCCATCCGTCGCCTCGGTGACATCGGCGACGACACCTACCTCTGGCTCGCGGGCGAAGCGGATGCCCTCGTGCCCGTGCGCCGTTACCTCCGCCGCGAGCTCAGCCTGCCAGCCACGCAGGTGAAGGTCGACGGCTACTGGCGTCGCGGTGAGCAGGGACGGGACCACCACGCGCCCATCGACCCGAGCGACCCTGAGGACTGACCCACAAGTCAGCGACGCGCACGCGCGCCCGGGCATACGGTGGGGGCATGCCCCCGATCGCCGCTGTGAGAGCCGCCTCGCGCAGCCCCCTGCTGCAGGTGGTGAAGACCTCACTCGCCTCCGTGATCGCGTGGGTCGCCGCGTGGCTCCTGCTCGACCAGCCGCTGCCGATCTTTGCGACGATCGCGGCCCTGCTGGTGGTGCAGCCGAGCCTCAACCAGTCGCTCGCGAAGGGGATCGAGCGTAGTCTCGGCGTGCTCCTCGGTGTGCTGCTCGCCTACGGCGCAAGCCACCTGTTCGGCGGCTCGAGCTGGGGCGTGCTCGCGATCATCGTCGTCGCGCTCCTGCTCGCCTGGGCGTTGCGCCTCACGCCCGGCTCCACCAACCAGATTCCGATCAGCGCCATGCTCGTGCTCGCGATCGGCGCCGGCAACACGGCCGACTACGCGTTAGAACGCATCATCGAGACCGTCATCGGCGTCATCGTGGCACTCATCGTCAACTTCGCCATCGTGCCGCCCGTGCTCCGTGAGCCCTCGCGGCGCGCGGTCCGGGAGCTCGCCAATCGCATCGCCGACACGCTCGACGAGCTCTCGCAGGTGCTCACGCGCGGCACCGAACGCGGCGAACTCCAGGAGATCCTGACGCGCGCGCGCCAGTTGCGTGCCCTCCAGCGGGATGCGGCCGAACACGTCACCCGAGCTGAGGAGAGCCTGCTGCTCAACCCTCGCCGCGGCATCCACCGCGAGGAGATCGCCTGGGACGCGGAACTGCTGCGCCGGCTCAACGTGCTCGTGACGCGTGTGCTCGGCATGACCAGGGCGGTGCACGATCACTACGACGAGACACTCCGCGCGGAGCCCATGGTGCGCGCGATCGGCTCGGAACTCGACCGTGCCGCGCACGACCTGCGACTGCTCGCCGCACCGCGCCGCGAACCGGATGCCGAACCCCTGACGGCCGACCTCCCGGCGCTCACGGCCCCGCTCGCGATCGCCGTGCCGCACCCCGAGCACTGGATCCTCATCGGTGCCCTCATGGAAGACCTCCGGCGCGTGCGCGAGGAGATCATGGGTGGGCGCGAGGACGCGTGATCAGCCGAGGCGTGCGGCCCCGCCCGCGTGGATAACGCCCTCAATGATTGACCAGCACGGGGCCCGCTGCTAGCGTTCGAGCACTGCACACCCGAAGGCAGTCCCTTACCCGAAGGCCTTACCCGCCATGTCCGTGCGCACCCCCGCGCTCGTCTTGATCGAGCCTGCACTCGTCACGCACGACGAGACGACATTCAATGTCACCGGCCTCGTCAGCGTGCCCGTGCTCCTCGTCATCGCCGCGGCCTGCGGCATCCTCGTCGTGCTGGCGGTCGATGTGCTACGTCTCCGACGCGAATCGCGACTCACCGCCGTGCACGCGGTCGCGAGCGTCATGCTGGCAGCGGCGGTCGTGTCACTCGCGGCGGTCTTCGCCGCCGGGATCGCGACCGTGCCGGCAGCGCGAGCGAACACGGGTGGCATCGGTATCGCCGACGTGTCCCCCGACGCCGTGAATGACCCGCTCCTCGGCGTGCAGCTGCCAACCCTGCCGGGCGAGTGACGGCCGCATCAGTCGTTCGATCGGATCCAGGTGAGCGAGGCGAAGTCCTCGGCTGAGATCCCCAACTCGGTGGCCGTCGATGCGACGATCGTGCGCAACTCGCCGAGCTCTGCACCCTCGCGCACCAGGATGTCGATCCCGCTTGCGACGGCACGCGTGCGCCGGTTGCGCATCACGAGGATGGACCCCGTCTCGTCGATTCCGGCGGCCGACCAGCGGCGGGTCACGAGGGCATCGGTGCCCGAACCCCTCCACGCGAACTCGTCACGGACCCAGCGTGTCTTGCCGGTCAGGGTGCGCGGTCGGCCGTCCAAGCCCGCGAACTCGATCGTCTCGGTCAGGCGCAGCGGCGAGGTGCCAGCGACCCGGAAGGTGAAACGAGGCTCGCCATGGCGCCCGTCGAGCCAGAAGAGCTGGCTTGTCGCGCCGAGGCCCCACGAGCCCGGGAGCACCTCGGCGAGGCGGTGGGGCGTGGGCGGCGTGCGCATTCCTCCACACTAACGAGGCTGTCTGGGAGGCTTTCACCCCAGTCCGGGAGGGTCGGGATTCCCGAGCGGATGCCGTCAGAGGCGATCGACGGCCGTCACCGCGATGACCGCCTCGCCCGCCTCATCCGAAGCCTCGAGGTCGACGACAGCGCTGATGCCCCAGTCGTGGTGCCCCTCGGGGTCATCGAGGATCTGCCTCACGCGCCACTCCCCCGGGGCTCGCTCGACGAGGAGGAGTGCGCTGCTGCGAGCATCCGCGCCCGTCAGGATCTCGTCGTGTTCCTCCCAGTAGGAGTCGAGTGCCTCCCGCCAGCGCTCGGACGTGAAGCCCGCCTGCGCGTCGAGTTCGCCGAGGTCGTCGTAGCGTTCGAGCGCCGCGAGCTGCACTCGCCGGAACAGCGCGTTGCGCACGAGCACCATGAAGGCCCGCTCGTTCGACGTCACGCCGCGCGGCGCCGGCGGCGTCACGGGCGCCTCGGAATGCCGCTCCGGATCGGGATGGCTCAGTTCCTCCCACTCGTCGAGAAGGCTCGAATCGACCTGGCGCACGAGTTCACCCAGCCACTCGATGAGGTCGCGCAGCTGCTCGGTCTTGAGCTCGTCGGGAATCGTCTGTCTGGCCGCCCGGTAGGCATCCGAGAGATAGCGGAGCAGGAGGCCCTCGCTTCGCGCGAGCGAATAGAAGCCGACGTACTCGTTGAACGTCATCGCGCGCTCGTACAGGTCCCTGACGACCGACTTCGGCTTGAGCTCGAAGTCGCCGACCCAGGGCTGCGAGGAACGGTAGGTCTCGAAGGCCTGCTGCAGCAGTTCTTCGAGCGGCTTGGGGTAGCTCACGTGCTCGAGCAGCTCCATGCGCTGCTCGTACTCGATGCCTTCCGCCTTCATGGCGGCAACGGCCTCGCCTCGCGCGCGCGACTCCTGCGCGGAGAGCACGGGACGCGGGTCTTCGAGGATCGCCTCGAGCACCGAGATGATGTCGAGCGCGAGCGTGTCCGACGGCGGCGCCGAGCCGTCCTCGGGCGGGCTGATGAGGTCGAACACGGCCAGCGCGAACGGCGAGAGCGGCTGGTTGAGGGCGAAGTTCGGTTGCAGGTCGACCGTGAGGCGGATCTGGCCGTCGACCTCCTCAACGACACCTGCCGTGCGCAGCGTTCGGTAGATCGCAAGCGCCTGCCGCAACAGCGCGCGCTGTCGTGGACGCGGCTCGTGGTTGTCCTCGAGCAGGCGTCGCACCTCACCGAAGGGATCCTGCCCGCGTGCGATCACATTGAGCACCATGGAGTGGCTCACCGACATGGTCGAGGTGAGACGTTCCGGCTCAGCCGAGATGAGGCGCTCGAAGCTCGGTTCACCCCAGGACACGAAGCCCTCCGGCGCGCGCTTGCGCACGATCCTCTTGAGCTTCTTGGGGTCGTCCCCCGCCTTCGCGACGGCCTTCGCGTTCTCCGACTCGTGCTCGGGCGACTGCACGACAACGGTTCCCGCCGTGTCGAAGCCCGCACGCCCGGCCCGCCCTGCGACCTGGTGGAACTCGCGAGCCGAGAGCTGGCGCATCCGGGTGCCGTCGTACTTGGTGAGGCCCGTCAGCAGCACGGTGCGGATGGGCACGTTGATGCCGACGCCGAGGGTGTCGGTTCCGCAGATGACCTTGAGCAGGCCCTGCTGGGCGAGCTGCTCGACGAGGCGGCGGTACTTGGGCAGCATGCCAGCGTGGTGCACGCCGATGCCCGCACGCACGAGGCGCGAGAGCGTGCGGCCGAAGCCGGTCGTGAATCGGAAGTCGCCGATCGCGTCGGCGATGCGGTCGCGCTGCTCGCGGGTCGCGACACGGATGCTCGTGAGCGCCTGCGCCCGCTCAAGGGCCGCCGCCTGGGAGAAGTGCACGATGTAGATGGGCGCGCGGTGGGTCTCGAGGAGTTCCTCGACCGTCTCATGCACGGGGGTCGTGACGTACTCGTAGGAGAGCGGGACCGGCCGTTCGACGCCCGTCACCGTCGCGGTGCTGCGACCGGTGCGCTGGGAGAGGTCGTCGGCGAGCCAGGCGACGTCGCCGAGCGTTGCCGACATGAGCACGAACTGCGCGTGCGGCAGGGCGAGCAGCGGCACCTGCCAGGCCCAGCCGCGTTCCGGGTCGGCGTAGAAGTGGAACTCGTCCATGATGACGAGCCCGACCTCGGCCTGCTCGCCGTGTCGCAGCGCGACGTTCGCGAGGATCTCCGCCGTGCAGCAGACGATGGGCGCATCCGCATTGACACTCGAATCACCCGTGACCATGCCGACGTTCTTTGCCCCGAAGATCTCGACGAGCGCGAAGAACTTCTCCGACACGAGCGCCTTGATGGGCGCCGTGTAGTAGCTGCGTCGCCCCGAGGCGAGGGCGGCCGCGTGCGCGGCAACCGCGACGAGGGACTTGCCCGTGCCGGTCGGCGTGCTCAGCACGACATTGGCGCCCGTGACGATCTCGAGCACCGCCTCCTCCTGTGCCGGGTAGAGCGTCAAGCCCCGCCCCGACGCCCACGCTTCAAAGGCGGTGTAGACCCCGTCGGGGTCGCCCCCGAGTCCTTCGACGGCGGCGGCGAGGTCCACGGGATGTGTCGGCATGATCTCTCGATCCTGCCCTAGTCGCGGCGTGCCGGCTGACGCGGCAGCACACGTCGGGGTGGGGCGACGCGCGGCAGCCTGCCCACGTGCGGCGCCGCGAGCAGCACGACTGAGATGGCGCCCGCAAGCACGACGGTGGCCGCGCCCGGCCAGGAGAGTGCCGCGGATGCCGTGAGCATCGCGAGCAGGATGGCCCTGTAGACGAGGCCACCGAGCCACAGGCGCGGCGGATGCGGCACCCGCCGCCACGCGATCCTGGCCGCGTGCTGTCGCCAGAGCGCCTCGTTGATCCACAGCCCCAACACGGCGACTGCGACGGCCGCGACGATCCAGGCCGCATTCTCCCCGAGCAGGTCGGTGAGGGCCGAGGGCGTCCATTCGACCGGGCCGAGAAGCAGCGGGCCGAGCAGCAGCACGGTCGCCGAGAGCGCGAGCACGAGCATCCGCTGCAGTCCCAACGCACGCACCCCGCGGGAGTGCCGGATGCGACGCAGCGACGCGTGCGCATCCGC
This sequence comes from Salinibacterium sp., assembly GCA_015234465.1. Lineage (GTDB taxonomy): Bacteria > Actinomycetota > Actinomycetes > Actinomycetales > Microbacteriaceae > Homoserinimonas. Next base: position 20,834 of record JADGNA010000019.1, read on the forward strand.
GGCGGGCACCGGAAGGTCGAGCAGGAGGCGCGCGATCGGGTCGACGACCTGGGGGATGTTGCCCGCATAGGCGAGGTGTTCCGTGAACGGCCAGGCCGTGTTGTGCACGGGGCGCTCCTCCGGCCCGGGGGCAGGATTCCGTGGAGTCGTGCGCTCGAAGGATTCCCGCCAGCGGCGCAGGCGGTTGACGGCGGTCGTCGAGATCGGCCCGGAGGGGAAGGGATCGAAGACGCCCCAGAAGTTGCTCCAGCGCACAGGCGGCTCACGCCGTGACCAGCCCACGACCGGGTTCTCCATCGCGGGGAGGTCCTGGGCTGGCCCCGACCATCGGGCGCGCCCGAGGAGCGTGACGGCCGCGCCGACCGTGATGAGCGCATCGACGCGGGGCGGCATGTGACCGTCGGGCCGGTTGAAGAGCACGTCCGCCGCGATCGAGGCACCCTGGGAGTGCCCAAGCACCACGAGCCGGCCCTCGCCGCCATTGGCCGCGACCGCACGATCGAGCCGACCCTCTGCCTCTTCCAGGGCCTCCTCCACGACGCGCCGCATCGCGGCGGCCCGCACGGGTCGCCGCGTCCACGCGGCCGCATCACCGATGAACTCCACGACAAGCTCCACGATGGGTCCGAGCACTCGGGCGACACCGGGGATCAGCAGCACGGGGCCGATGAGGATGAGCGCGGCGTAGCCGCTGAGGAGGAGCGCGCCGAGCGCGAGCCCGAGGACCACCAGCGCAGCCACGGTGGTCACCGCGGTCGCCACGATCAGCGGCAGCAGCAGGCCCGCCCATACGGTGCGGGGCACGGGCGTCCTCGCCGCGGCCCAGCCAGGGAGCGCGACGACGTCGAGCATCATCTGCACGAGGAGCCGGGCGATGAAGCCACCGAGACGGCCGATCGTGCGGCGGAGGAAGCTGAGGCCCCAGACGAAGGTCGCGCCCCTGCCGAGCCCGGGAAACGCCTCGGCCCAGCGGGCCTCCGTGATCGTCACCTCGACGAGACGCCGGGCGCCCGAGTCATCCGTCACCTGGGTCGCCACGACCACCCTCGGGTCCTGGTCGACATCGAGGTCGACCGCGACGAGGCGAGCGGATGCTCCGTCTGCCGCGAGCCAATCGATGCGCCGAACCAGCGGCTCGGCCCACCTCAGGAGCGTCTCGCGCGGCCGCTGCCGACCCATGCCGTGCACGAGCACGAGTTCGACGAAAGACACGTGCAGGGGCGCGTGCTCCCCGTGGCCGACGTCGTTCATGCTGCCGAGGATACGAGCAGCGCATGACAATGTGGCGGGCCGCTCCAAGCCTGCGCCGGGTAGAATCGGCCCAATGAGCGCCGCCCCAGAATCGTCGACCGACGTGTCGCCCGCGACAGGCCACGACGGGATAGACCCCGACGATCTCGCCACGACCCTGCGGGTGCTCGCTGAACTCGATCATCTCGACGACGAACATCCCGACTTCGTGGCCGTGCGCCGCGCGACGGCGCGGATGTTCAAGGCCGTCAAGCGCAACCGCAAGGTCGAGAAGCGCAGTGCCATCGCGGAGGCCGACCGTGCCGTCGTCGCGGCGACCGCGACGGGTGCGCCCGACCGCATCGACGACGAGACTCGCGGCGTGCCGCTCGCGCCGGGCACGACCGCCCCCATCGCCGGCCACCTCATCAAGTCGCGCGCCTGCTACATCTGCAAGCAGCACTACACGCAGGTCGACGCGTTCTACCACCAGCTCTGCCCCGACTGCGCCGCCTTCAGCCACGAGAAGCGCAACGCGCGCACCGACCTCACGGGCAAGCGTGCCCTGCTGACGGGCGGCCGCGCGAAGATCGGCATGCACATCGCCCTGCGCCTGCTGCGCGACGGCGCCCACACGACCATCACGACGCGCTTTCCCCGCGACGCCGTGCGCCGCTTCTCCTCGCTCGAGGACTCAGAAGAGTGGCTCCACCGCCTGCGGGTCGTCGGCATCGACCTGCGCGATCCGGCCCAGGTCATCGGCCTTGCAGACTCCGTCGCCGAGCAGGGCCCCCTCGACATCCTCATCAACAACGCCGCCCAGACGGTGCGCCGCTCCCCCGGTGCCTACAGCGCGCTCGTCGAGGCCGAGCGGGCTCCCCTGCCAGACGGCCCCCAGGTCGAACTCGTGACCTTCGGCCACACGAATGACCAGCATCCGCTCTCCATCGCGGCCTCCGTCACGGCGCATCCGCTGCTCGCTCGCACGGCTGTCGACGCCGACCGACGCACGGCGGCAGAAGCGCTCGCGGCCGAGGCCATGATGGCGGGGTCGTCGTCACTCGAGCGACTCGCCGCCGGCACCGCGATCGACGCCGGCGGGCTCATCCCCGACGAAGACCACATCAACAGCTGGACGCAGCACGTGCAGCAGGTCGAGCCGCTCGAGATGCTCGAGGTGCAGCTCGCCAACGCGACCGCGCCCTTCCTGCTCATCAGCCGCCTCCGCGCAGCGATGGCCGCGTCACCGGCCCGTCGCAAATACGTCGTCAACGTCTCGGCGATGGAGGGCCAGTTCTCGCGGCGCTACAAGGGCCCGGGGCATCCGCACACCAACATGGCCAAGGCCGCCCTCAACATGCTCACCCGCACGAGCGCTGGCGAGATGCTCGAGACCGACGGCATCCTCATGAGTGCCGTCGACACCGGGTGGATCACCGACGAACGCCCGCACCACACGAAGGTGCGCCTCGCGGAGGAGGGCTTCCACGCTCCCCTCGATCTCGTCGACGGCGCGGCGCGGGTCTACGACCCGATCGTGATGGGCGAAGCGGGGACCGACCTGTTCGGCGTCTTCCTCAAGGACTACAAGCCCGCCGCCTGGTGATGCCGATGTGGACCCCCGCGCAGCCCGAGGACTACCTCGCACAGTGGGGGCTCACCGTGGCCGGTGAGACGCTGACAACCCCGTCGTCGACGCTCATCCCGGTATCGTTCGACGGCCGGGACGGGATGCTCAAGGTCGCCCGCATCGACGAGGAGGCGCGCGGCAACAGCGTGCTGGCATGGTGGAACGGTGCCGGTGCGGCGCCCGTCTGGCGCGTCGACGAGCACGCGGTGCTGCTGGCGCGAGCCACCGGCCGCTCACTCGCCACCATCGCCATCGACGGCGACGACCATGCCGCAACCCTCGAGCTCTGTTCCCTCGCCCAGACCCTGCACGGGGCATCCGCCGTCTCGTCGCCGCCCGTGGGGCTCGTGGCGCTTGCCGACTGGTTCCGTGAGCTGTTCGAGATGGCCGAGCACGATCCTCACGGAGCCGACGGTCTCTGGAGTCGCGCAGCAGGTCTCGCCGCGACACTCCTCGCGGATGCGAGCCAGGACGTCGTGCTGCACGGCGACCTGCACCACGACAATGTGCTCGATTTCGGCGACGGCGACTGGCGTGCGATCGACCCGAAGGGCGTGCACGGCAACCGGCTCTTCGACTACACGGTGCTGCTTCGAAACCCGCGGAGGGAGGTCGCCCTCGAGCGTTTCGAGAAACGGGTCGAGCTCATCGCCGAGTCAAGCGGTGCTGCCGTGAACACCGTGCTCGAGTGGGCCATCGCGTCGTGCGCGCTGAGCGCGGCATGGTCGACGCACGACGGCGACAGCGAAGCCGCATCCGCGAGCCTCGAACTCGCGAGCCTTGCCGAGCGGATGCTGCGCGACGCCTAATGCTGCGCGCTTGAGCGTGTGAGGCAACAGCACCCTACGCGATGGGTCGGCCGTGCGACGGCACACCGACGCCGGTGTGACGCCCTGCGCGCGTAAATTGCTAGACAGAATAGTTGACGACCGTTATCGTTGATGAGCACAAGTACTCGAATCAATGGAGATCTCGAATGCCGCTCAGCACCGCAGCGACCAACGCCCCGGCAACGCGCGCCAACGCGGCGACCACCCCGGAACCCGCCGTGCGCGTCACGGCACTCCGCAAGCGATTCCGCCGCGAAGACGGTAGCGAGGTGCTCGCCATAAACGACGTGAGCTTCGACGTCGACCCAGGCGAGTTCATCGTGCTGCTCGGCCCGAGCGGATGCGGAAAGACGACGCTGCTTCGCACGATCGCGGGCCTCGAGACACCCGATGAGGGCACGATCGAGATTGCAGGGCGCGCACTCTACGACTCCTCGCGCGGCATCGCGGCACCGCCGGAGCGCCGCGGCATCAGCATGATCTTCCAGTCCTACGCCCTCTGGCCGCACATGACGGTATTCAAGAACGTGGCCTACCCGCTCGCGAGCCGCAAGGGCGTGCGCCTCAGCAAAGACGAGGTCGCGCAGCGCGTGCGCACGGCACTGACGCAGGTCGGCATCCCGGAACTGGAGGGCCAGTACCCCGGGCAGATGAGCGGTGGCCAGCAGCAGCGCGTGGCACTCGCCCGAGCCCTCGTGAGCAATGACGAGGTCATACTCTTCGACGAACCGCTCTCGAATGTCGATGCCAAAGTGCGCGAGCAGCTGCGCCTCGAGCTCGTCTCGATGCAGCGCAGGCTCGGCTTCTCGGCGCTCTTCGTGACGCACGACCAGACCGAGGCCATGGAACTCGCGACACGGATCGCGGTCGTCGATTCGGGCCGGATCGCCCAGTTCGGCACCCCGCAGGAGATCTACTCTCGACCGGCGACGCGCTACGTCGCACGATTCATCGGCGCCATCAATGAGAGCGAGGGGGTCGTCGCGCAAGCGGATGCCTCGGGGCTCGTGATCGACACCCCGCACGGTCGTATCGCCTCGACCGACACCTCCGCTGGCCTCGAGGTGGGTGACGCGGCGGTCGCGCTCTGGCGCCCGGAGCGCGGTGTGCTGAGTGCGAGCGAACCCACGACGGTCAACCGCTGGGAGATGACGGTGGACGCGACCCTCTTCGTCGGCTCGCACACGGAGTACCTCGTGCGGCACGGCGAGATGACGGCAAGGCTGTGGAGCCCGCGCTTCGACGACGTCGCGGCAGGAGAATCAGCCTGGGTCTCGGTGCGCCCCGACGACGTGCGGGTGCTCCCCGCGAGCGATCCAGAGGGTGGGCCGCTCGTGACGGGCTCGGTCGCGACACGGGCGACGCGATGACCGACACCCTGACGAGGCCGCCGAGCCGCCTGGGCCGACTAGGCCGCCTCCGCGAGAAGCGCACGACTCCCTTCGACGCCGTCACCGTCGCGATCGCACTCATCCTGATCGCGATCGTCATCGTTCCCCTCGGGCGCGTCGTCGTCGGGATGTTCTGGGTCGACGGGCAGTTCACGACGGGGCCGATCGCCCGCACGCTCGCGGTCCCCGACCTGCCGCAGCTCATCCTCAACACGCTCATCGTCGTCGCGGGCAGCAGCATCCTTGCCGTCGTCATCGGCGTGCTCCTTGCCTGGCTGAACGAGCGCACGACGGCACGGATGGGCGTCATCGGCGATGCCCTCCCCCTCCTGCCCTTCCTGCTGCCGCCCGTAGCGGGAGCGGTCGGCTGGACCATGCTGCTCTCGCCCCGCGCCGGGCTGCTCAACGCGTGGTTCCGTGACTTCATCGGCATCTTCGGCATCGAGATGGAGACGGGCCCCTTCAACATCAACAGTTGGTACGGGCTCGTCATGGTGTTCGCGTTCTACGCGGTGCCCTTCGTCTACATGAACGCGGCCGCGAGCCTGCGAAGCTTCGACACGAGCCTCGAGGAGGCGTCGCGGCTGAGCGGCGCCAGCCCGCTCCGCACGCTCGTCAAGGTCACGCTCCCCGCGATCGCCCCCGGCATCGGTGCGGGCCTCCTCCTGAGCATCTGGTTCGGCTTCGGCATGTTTTCGATCCCCTCGATCATCGGAACACCCGCCGGCATCGACGTGCTCTCGGTGCGCATCGTGCAGCTGCTGACCTTCACCTATCCCCCGGAGACGGATGTCGCGGTCGGCCTCAGTGCCTTCATCGTGCTCTTCGTCGGCCTCGCCTACGCGCTGCAGGTGCGCATCCTGCGCAAGGGGCGCTACGCGACCCTCACGGGCAAGGGGGCCCGCTCGAACCCCACGAACCTCGGTGTGTGGAAGTGGCCGCTCCGCGGGCTCATGCTCCTCTACGTCGCCGGTTCGACGCTGCTGCCGATGTTCGCGCTCGTCATCGTCTCGCTCAACGGCTACTGGACACCGAAGATCGGATGGGACAGCCTCTCCCTGCGGGCGCTCCAGGCGGCCGTGATCGACGACCGCATCACGCGGGAGGCGCTCGCCAACAGTCTCGGGCTCGGCGTCGTGGGCGGGCTCATCGGCATCATCGCGGCAGCGCTCGTCGCCCTCTATGTCGCCCGCAAGCGAACCGGGTTCGCGCAGGCGCTCGACCTCGGCATCAAGATGCCGGCCGCCGTCTCCAACATGGTCATCGCCGTCGGCATCCTGCTCCTGCTTGCTGGGCCACCGTTCGGGCTCGGTGGCACGCTGGCCATCCTCCTGATCGGCTACATCGCCCTCTACCTGCCCCAGGCATCCATCGCGGCGGATGCGGCGGTCAGCAGTGTCGGCAAGGAGCTGCCCGAGGCATCCGCTGTCTCTGGCGCCTCGCCCCTTCGCACCTTCGTGAAGGTCTACCTGCCCCTCATGGTGCCGGGCCTCGTGGCGGGTTGGGCACTGCTCTTCATCCGGATGGTGGGTGACCTAACGGCGTCGGCGATCCTCGCCGGCACGGGCAACCCCGTCGTCGGGTTCAGGATCCTCGAGGTGTTCAACGGCGGCTCCTACGCGCTGCTCGCCGCCCTCTCGACCGTGCTCGTGCTCATCACCGCGACCGTGCTCGTCGTCGTGATGGTCTACGCACGCCGCAAGTCCCGCTTCGGCATCACGGCCAAGATCGGCTAGCCGTCCGTCTGTTCCACCCACCGCAGAAACACCCACCCGAGAAACACCGAGCAAGGAGGCAATCAATGAAGATTCGCAACGCAGCACTCGCGGCAGGGCTCGTGGCAGCCCTCGCCATGACAGGTTGTAGTGGCGGCGGCGGAGGGGGCGGCACGGCGGCGCCCGACGTGACCGTCGACGATCCCGCACTCCAGGAACTCATCGACGCAGCCACGGATGAGGGCGAGATGACCCTCTACAGCATCATCGATGAGGGGCCCATGCGGGCGGTCGCCCAGGCGTTCACCGACAAGTACGGCGTCGACGTCAGCGTGCAGCGACTCGTCTCGGCCGACCTGCAGCAGCGCTACTCGGCAGAGGCCGAAGCGGGCGCGACGGTCGCCGATGTCGTCATGCTGACGCACTCGCCGTTCTACTCCGACGGCTTCGACAAGGGGTGGCTGACGCCCCTGGCGGATGCCGACATCCCTGGGTTCGACGAGTACCCGGCCGACTTCGTGCGCAACGATGGCGGCGCGGCGATCGTGAGCCTCGTGCCCACGCGCCTCGTCTACAACACCGACGCGGTCGAGGACGAGCCGACGAGCTGGGAGGAGTACGCCGACCCCAAGTACAAGGGCAAGCTGCTCTTCGCGGCCCCCGACACCTCGCCCGCGAACCTGACGTTCTGGTCGCTCATGATCGACGAGTTCGGTGAGGACTTCCTGCGCGATGTGGCTAAGAACGAGCCGACATGGATGAACAGCGCCGTCGTGACGACGCAGGGTGTCGCCGCAGGCGAGGGCGACCTCGCCCACCCCGGCGTGCTTGCGATCGTCAACACCCTCAAGAAGGAGGGCGCTCCCGTCGAGGCAGCACTGCTCGGCCCCACGACGGGACCCGAGATCGGCATCGCCCTCTCGGCGGAGAGCCCGAGCCCGAACGCCGCGAAGCTCTTCGCGCACTTCCTGCTCTCGCAGGAGGGCAGCGAGGTGCTCGCCGAGGAGACCGGCGACGGCTCACCCTTCGGTCTCAACATGGTCGACGGCTGGGTCTCGCCCGGCCCCGTCAATGACGAGACCAAGGCGAAGATCAACGAACTGCTGGGGGCGAACTGATCGCATGACGGCGCCCGGCCCAGGCCGGGCGCCGTCATCCTCGCCCCCGCAGCAGCACAAGGAGGACCAATGATCGACGCAAGCACGACCGACGAACGGCGCAGTGCCCACGACTTCGACCCGGTGCGTCCGGCCGAGACATTCACGAGTGCACATGAGGAGTTCCACGAGCTGCGGCCGAAGCATCCGGTCGCTCGCAGCCAGGAGTACGACGGCTTCTGGGCCGCCCTCAGCTACGACGCGGTGCTCAACGTGATCACCGACATCGAACACTTCACGACCTCCAAGCAGAACGCCGTGCCCAAGTTCGCCTTCACGGGCGTGCGCCCGCCGCTGCACCTCGACCCGCCGGAGCACACCGACTACCGCCGCATCATCAACAAGGCCTTCACGCCGCCGAAGATGCGTGCCCTCGAGCCGAAGGTGCGGGCATCCGCCGTGGCGCTCCTCGAGCCGCTCATCGATGCTGGCTGGGCGGATGTCTGTGCCCAGTACGCCCACAAGTTCCCCGCCCACGTCTTCGCCGACTTCTTCAACCTCGACGTCGAGACCTCACAGACCATCAAGTCGGTGACGGGCACCTACGTCGACGCGATCCAGGTGCTCAACCACGATGTGGTCAAGAGCCTGAGCGGAAAGCTCTACGAGATCGCCCAGGGCATCATCGACGAGCGCAAGGTCGGCGGCTACGACCCCGAGGTCGACCTCACCGCGGCGCTCCTGGCCGCCCGTCCCAATGGCGAGCCGCTGCCGGAGGCGATGGTGCTCGGCACCGTGCGCCAGCTCATCGTGACGGGCATGGTCGCCCCGAGTGTCTTCATCGGCAACATGTTCGTGCACCTCGCCCGCGACCCCGAACTGCAGGAGCAGCTTCGACGTGACCCCACGCTCATCCCCGCGGCGGTCGAGGAGTTCCTGCGCCTCTACTCGCCCTACCGCGGCATGGCCCGCACGGCCCGCGAAGATGTCGTGCTCGAGGGGCAGCTGATCCGCAAGGACGACCCCATCGCGCTCGTCTACACCTCGGCCAACCGCGACGAGAGCGTCTTTCCCGACGGGGAGAAGTTCGTGCTGAACCGGCCCAACATCGCCAAGCACATCTCCTTCGGCCGCGGCACCCACAGCTGCCCGGGGGCGCCCCTCGCCCGCCTGATGATGGTCATCACGCTCGAGGAGGCCCTCGCCCGCAGCGCGAGCTTCACAGCGGCCGGGGATCCCGAGATGGCGATCTGGGCGGAGTGGGGCACGCGCTCTGTGCCGCTCGACTTCGTGCGGGCGTAGGCCGCGCCGCTCGTCCCGATCCTCAGCCGACCAGGACGTCGTCGCCGTCGACCGTGAACGTCGTGTCAAGGCCCGCCTCAGCGGAGATCGCTCGCACGTAGTCGACGACCTCGACGTGGCGCGCGTCGCTCGCCGGGAGGAGTTCGGGCACAGCCATCCGGTCGATCATGACCGGACGGAAGCGCACGCGCGAGACGCCCCCACCGTCGATGTCGCAGCTGACGACCATCGACTTGCGGGAGTCGGGCGGGAAGTTGAACATGCCCCCGATATCGGGCTCCCAGCCCGGATGCAGGCTCATGAGGTGTTTGAAGCTCGGCCGGTTGGCGTGCTCCTCGTCCATCGGCAGTTCGATCGCAAAGTTGCCGAGGCTGTGGAAGATCGCCTTGCCTTTGTACACCTCGACACCCTTGAGGATGTGGGCGTGGTGGCCGATCACGAGATCGGCGCCAGCGTCGATCGCGGCGTGCCCGAGCATCCGCTGGTAGTCGGCGAGCTCGGCGTGCGTGAAGTGGATGCCCCAGTGGGCCGAGACGATGACGGCGTCGGCGAGTTCCCGGGCGCGCGCGATGTCTTCCACCATTCCGCGCTGGTCGTCGGGGTGGGGGAAGGTGAGCATGCGGTGAGGAGTGCCGGGCTGGTCGGGCTCGGCGGGTTCGAACACCGTGAAGGCACGCAGCGGCGCGACCCCTGCCCTGTTGCCCGTCGCCCAGTAGTCGGCGGGCAGGATGCTGCAGTAGGCCAGGATCGCGACGCGCACTCCCCCAACTTCGGCGACCCGGATGCTGCGCGCATCTGCCAGGTCGCGTCCGACGCCGAGCGGCACGATGTCAGCCGCCTCCAGCGCCTCGATGGTGTCGAAGAAGCCGTCGTAGCCCCAGTCGAGCGAGTGGTTGCTCGCCCAGCCCGCGTGCGTGAACCCTGCACGTCGGAAGGCGTGGGCCGCTTCGGGTGACGTGCGCGAGGTGTGTTTCGTCTGGGGCACCCGTTGCCCGCGTTCCGTGAGCGTCATCTCCAGCTGCATGAAGGCGACATCCGCCTCTCGGATGTGCTCGGCCACCCTCTCGAACAGGGTGTCCACGTCGGGGCGTTCTGGCCCCACATCGCCAACGGCGGTGAATCTGATCATGCTGTCGCTTCCTTCATGGTGGCCAATGGGGCGAGCAGGCGGCCGGCGTGAGCTCCGCCCGGTAGCGCGTCCACCGCCGCGATGATGCCCTCGCTCGCGGCTTCGCCGATGATGGGCACGCACAGGGCGCGGAACTTTGCCCGAGTCGCCTCGAGCGAGAGCGGATTCTCGCGCGTGCCGGGCGCCTCGGCGCGCCTGGTGACCGTGCCGCGCGGCGTCTCGACCGACACCTCCGCCACGAGTCGGTCGGGGAAGAGCCGCTCCGACTCCTCGTCGATGCGCAACTCGACGCGCTCGGCGACGGATGACACGGCGAGCCCCTCTTCGAAGAGTCGATAGTGCTCTGGGTCGTTGCCGCCCGCCACGAGCCTCATCGCGATCGCGTGGTGCACGCTCATCTGCGCCTCCGTCATGTCGCGCGGGCTGCCGCCGATGTGGCCGACGTGCGCGAGCGTCGCCCGGTCGACGCCGACCGTGACACGCACGATGTCGTCGTGGCCCGGCCCTGTCGAGACATCGCCCTCCGAGAGGATCGCGTCGAGCGCCGCGAGCGGAGCCTGGAGCCCGGCGCACACGCACCAGCGCTTGAGCGCGAGTCCGCGCAGTGCCCAGCGCGTGCCGAGCGCATCCGTGAGGGCATCGGGCCGAGGCCTCTCGACGAAGGCGCGCAGGAAGCCGCGCTCTCCCTCGATCGCGGCGGACGGGCCGGTCAATCCGCGCGCCGCGAGCGAGGCCGAGCGGATGCCCGCCGCTGCAGCCATGCCGGCGTGGAGTCGCTTGATGTCTCCACCCGTCCTGGTGAACTCGCTCGTACCGCTCGCGTGCGAGGCGGCGATGCCGAAGGCGGCGAGCGACTGGTCCTCGCCTAGTCGTCCGAGATTGGCCGCGACGGCGGCCGCGCCGAACACGCCAAGCGCGCTCGTCACGTGGAAGCCCCTGTCGCTCGTGAGCGAGGGTGTGCACGCCTCACCGAATCGCACGGTCGTCTCGAAGCCGGCCGCAAGCGCAGCGATGAGGTCACGACCGTTTTGGTGGTGGTGTTCGGCGAGGGCGAGGGCGGTCGGCACGACGACGCTGCCGGGATGCGAGAGACCGGGGAGCGCGTAGTCGTCGATCTCGAAGCCGTGGGCTGCAGTGCCGTTCACGAAGGCCGCCCACTCCGGGCGCAGCCGCCGGCCGAGGAGCGGCACGATCGCGTCGCCGTCGGGCGATTCGGTGTCGGCGTAGTCGCGCGCGGCGGCGGTCCATGCGCGGCGCGAGCCGACGACGATCGCGCCGACCGCATCGAGCGTGTGCCTCAGGACGATCTCGACCACGTCGTCGGGCAGCGCGTCGACGTCAAGCGCGGCCGACCATCGCGAGAACGCCGAGGTGGATCCCGTCACGCCGCGACCTGCTCGGCGAAGTGACAGGCGGAGCGCTGCCCCTCCGGCATCACCCGCAACTCGGGCACGGCCGTGGCGCAGATCTCCTGCGCCATGGGACAGCGAGTGCGGAAGCGGCATCCGCTCGGTGGATTCATGGGCGAGGGCAGGTCTCCCGCGAGAGCGGGACCCGTCGAGGGCTGATGCGGGTCGGCGACCGGCACCGAGTCGAGTAGGGCGCGGGTGTAGGGATGCCGCGGCCGCGAGTACACCTCCTCGACCCCGCCGATCTCGACGATGCGGCCCAGGTACATGACGGCCACGCGGTCGCTGATTGTGCGAACCACCGAGAGGTCGTGCGAGATGAAGAGCATCGCGAGCCCGTGCTGCTGCTTCATGTCCTCGAGCAGGTTGATGACCTGGGCCTGCACCGAGACGTCGAGGGATGCGACGGGCTCGTCACACACGAGGATCTCCGGCTGCATCACCATGGCTCTCGCGATGGCGATGCGCTGGCACTGGCCGCCCGAGAACTCTGAGGCACGTCGTTCGCCGACCCGGTCCGGCTCGAGCCCGACGCTCCGCAGCATGGCGTCGACGCGGGTCGCGGCATCCACTCGGTTCATTCCGCCGATGATGAGGCCCTCCGCGACGAGGTCGCGCACCCTGCGACGCGGATTGAGCGAGGAGCGCGCGTCCTGGAAGATCATCTGCAGCGCACGCCGCTGGCGCTTCGTCTCGCGCGGCGGACGACCGGCGAGCTCCTCGCCTCGGAGCCTGATCGAGCCGGAGTCCGGCCCCGGCACCTGCAGCACGGCCCGGCCCGTCGTCGACTTGCCGCAGCCGGACTCCCCCACGAGTGCGAGCGTCTCGCCGCGCTCGAGCGTGAAGCTCACCCCTGAGGAGGCCTCGATGGTTCCCCCGGCAACCTTGAATCGCTTGACGAGGTCGGTCACTTCCAGGAGCGCCATCAGGGAGCCTTTCTTGCGTCGGCGAACGAGTCGACGGGGTGGTAACAGCGAAGGGTGCGGTCGGCAACCGGGTGCGTGACGGGAGGCACGACCGGCAGGCAGTCGGGCTGCGCGTTGGCGCAACGCGCAGCGAACGGGCAACCCGTGCCGAGCCGGGAGAGGTCGGGCGGGTTGCCCGGGATCGCCGTCAGGCGGCTGTGCGGAGGCGCATCGATGCGCGGGATCGCCTCCAGGAGCGCCTTCGTATACGGATGCTGCGGCGCATCGAACACCGCTGCGGTCGGCCCCGACTCCACGATGATGCCGCCATACATGACGGCAGTCGTGTGGGTGCGCCCAGCGATGACAGAGAGATCGTGGCTCACCATGATCATCGCGAGGGAACGCTCGAGCGCGAGGCGGCTCAGCAGGTCGAGGATCTGCCGCTGCACCGTCACGTCGAGGGCGGTCGTCGCCTCGTCCGCGATCAGCAGGTCGGGGTCGCACGCGAGCGCCATCGCGATCGTGACGCGCTGCCGAAGGCCGCCCGAGAACTGGTGCGGATAGTGACGCAGGCGACTCGCGGCATCCGGGATCCCCACCTGCGAGAGCAGCTCGACGGCTTCGGCGCGCGCCTGCTCGCGCGTGATGCCGCGGTTGTGCACGGCGGCCTCGGTGATCTGCCGGCCGATCGGCACGACGGGGTTGAGCGCCATCATCGGGTCCTGGAAGACGATGCCGATGCGGCGGCCCCGGATGCCACGTGCTGTCTCGGGCTTCACCGACTCGAGGTCCTCGCCGTCGAGCACGACCCGCCCAGAGATGCGCGCACCGGGCGCCTTCGCGCCGACGATGAGCTTGGCGAGCGTCGACTTGCCGGAGCCGGACTCCCCCACGAGACCGACGATCTCTCCCCGGCGCACCGTGAGGTCGACCCCGCCGAGTGCGATGACATCGCCGCGCGCCGTCGGGATCTCGCATCGAGCACCCGTCACCTCGAGCAGCACATCGCTCATGACTCGCCTCCCGTCGCGATCCGCCGACGAAGGTGGTCGCCGATCGTATTGAACGCGAAGACCGTGAGGAAGATCATGAGCGATGGCGCGATCACGAGGTAGGGCGCGCGCGTGAGGTTGTCTTTGCCGGAGGCGATCATGGAGCCCCAGCTCGGCGCGGGTGCCGGCACCCCGACGCCAAGGAAGCTCAGGGAGCCCTCGATCACGATGATGAGCGCAACGACCACGACCGAGTAGGAGATGATCGGCTGGATGCTGTTCGGCAGGAGCTCGCGGAACAGGATGCGCGCGTGGCCCGCCCCGAGGGACCGGGCGGCCGTGATGTAGTCACGGCCCAGCTGGCTGAGGGCCGCCGCCCGCGTCAAGCGCACGAAGGGCGGCACGAAGAGGAAGCCGAGCGCGATCACGAGGGTCGGCACGCCCGGTGTCACGACGGTCGCGAGGGCCAGCAGCAGCAGCAGCGGCGGGAACGACAGCACCGTGTCGGTCAGCACGTTGATGATCCGCTCGACCGCGCCGCGCGTGTAGGCAGCGAGCAAGCCGAGCAGCACACCGACGACAACCGCGATTGCGGTTGCCCCGACACCGACAGCGAGGGAGATACGGACGCCGTGGATGAGCCGCGAGGCGATATCGCGACCAATCGCGTCGGTGCCGAGAAGCGGCCCTTCACCAGAGAACGGCGGGATGCTTGGCCCTCCGACGGGCTCGTCGATTGCGGGAATGGGGAGGAGGTCGGCGACAAGCGCCAGCAGCGTGAGTAGCGCGATCCATGCGACCGCAAGCATGAAGCCCACGCGACGCGTGAGGGTGAAGCGCGGCGGGCGGCTGGTGCGTGCGGGCCTCGTGGCGGGGTCTTCGAGCGTGACGGTCATATGCGTCGCATCCTGGGGTCGAGAAGGGCGTAGGTCGCATCGACGACCGCGTTGATGAGCACGTAGGTCACGGCGACGAGCACGACGATGCCCTGGATCATGGGGATGTCCTTCGCCGGGATCGACTGCAGCGCGAGGCTGCCGAGCCCCGGAAGGGCGAAGAGGCTCTCCACGACGACCGAACCGGCGAGGAGTCGCCCGAACGCAACCGCGGCGACCGTGATGAGCGAGAACGACGACGGACGCAGCACATGCCTGCGCAGGATGTAGCCGCGTGGCATGCCGCGAACGGTGGCCGTCTGCACGAAGTCCTCGCGCAGGGTCGAGATGACGTCGCTCCGGAGGAGGCGATAGAAGGCGGGGAACTCCCCCAGAGCGAGGGCGAGCACGGGCACGAAGACGAAATGGAGGTTCTCGGCGAGACCCGAACTGAGCGGCGCCCAGCCAGCGACAGGGAACCAGCGGGTCGCCACCCCCAGTACATAGACAAGTAGCACGCCGATGACGAAGACGGGCACCGACATAAACCCCGATGCGAGCCCCGAGACGATGCGGTCGAACATCGAGTTCTCGCGTGAGGCCGCATAGACGGCAGCGGGAATCGCGATCGCGAGCGAGAGCAGCAGGGCGAGCACCGTGAGTTCGAGCGTCACGGGCAGGCGCTGCAGCAGCACCTCGACGACGGGCTGGTTCGACTGGATCGAGACCCCGAGGTCGCCCGTGATCGCGTTGCCGAGCCACTGCAGGTATCGCAGCAGCAGCGGCTGGTCATACCCGTACTCGGCATTGAGCGCCGCGATGGCCTCGTCGCTGGCTGTCGGCCCAAGGATGATGGATGCCGGCGAGCCAGGCATGAGGTCGGTCAGCGCCGTGCCCGCGAGGGTCACGAGCACGAGCACGGCCACGAGGTGCAGCGCACGGCCGCCGATCGAGCGGAGCCGGTGGAGCGTGTGGGAGCGGGGCCGGATGTTGGACACCCGGGCCCGCTCCCGCTGGAGCACAGTCACGCTACGGCGCCGCCAACCACAGCCGGTCGTACAACAGCGAGCCGTCGCCGTGGAGCGTCAGCCCGTTGAGCGCTGTCGCGTGCACCGTGTACGCCTCCTGGTTGCGCACGAGCAGCACGGGTACCTCGTCGACGATGATCTGCTCGACCGTCGCATAGGCATCTCCACGCTCCCCCTCGTCGGTCGAGTTGCGTGCGGACTCGAGCGCCGCGTCGACCTCGGGGTTCGAGTAGCCCATGTAGTTGGTCTGGCCGCCCGTCTGCAGGAGCTTGGCGAAGTTGGGCTCCGGGTCACCCACGGGAACGATCTGTGCCGACAGTTGGTAGTCCCGGTTGCGGAAGACACGCTCGTCCAGCGTCGCGTTGTCGACGGTGTCGATCGTGACGGAGACGTTGTCGAACTGCGAGAGCCGGCTCTGCAGGTACTCCGCCGTCCTCGTGAAGAAGCCGCTCGCGGGCATCGTGATCGCGAAGGAGACCGCCTTGCCGTCGGCGGCGAGCTCGTCGAAGAGCTCCTGCGCGGCGTCCTTGTCGGGCTGCACGAACATGCTCTCTGAGGGGAAGAAGGCCGAGTCGGGCGCGTAGAAGCTCTCAGGAGCCGACGACCCGGGATCAACGACCGCCGTGAGGTCGTTGATGTCGAGCGCGAGCTGCACGGCCTTGCGTGCACGGACATCGTCGAAGGGCGCGTTCTCGACGTTGAACATGAGGAGGGGCCCGCCGCCGGTCGGGGCGCTCGTCACCTCAAGTCCGCTTCCCGTTGCCGACTCCTTGAAAGAGAGTTCGGAGCCGGGCACAGCGGCATGCGCCTGTCCCGTTGACACCGTGTTGATGCGCTGCGTCGGGTCTTTGATGGGCGTGAAGGTGATGGAGTCGAGGTATGGCTCGCCCTCCTTGAAGTAGTCCTCGTTGCGCACCAGCGTCATGTGGTCGTCGCGCACCCACTCCTCAAGCACGAATGGCCCGGCACCCACGGGATTGTTGGCGAAGTCGGCGTCGTTCTCGATCGCCGTGGGTGAGGCGATGTGCGTGAGGCTCGTCGCGAGCACCCGATCGAACTGCAGGTTCGGCTCGGGCAGTGCGATCGTCAGGCTCGTGTCGTCGGCGACAGTGAAGCTCGCTCCCTCGAGCAGGCCGGCGAGAGGAGAGCCCGTCGCGGGATCCTGGATGCGCTCGTAGTTGAAGACGACCGCCTCCGCGTCGAGCGGCGTGCCATCCGTGAAGGTGATTCCCTCGTTCAGGGTGAGGGTCCACTCCGTGCCATCGTCGTTCGGTTCGAGCGACTCGCCGAGCTGCGGAGTCACCTCGCCCGTCTTTGCGTCGGACCAGAACAGCACGTCGTAGATCGCCGACATGCGGTTGGCGTCACCCGACGGCGTCAGGTTGAACAGGAAGGCGGGATCGAGGCCGCGCACGGCCTCGATGCCCAGGATGATGGTCGCGTCGCCGCCCGCAACGGGCTCGCCGTCGGGCGATGCGCTCGGACTGGACGATTCGGGGGCGCAGGCGCTAAGACCCGCGATCATTGCGGCCGCAAGCGCTGCTGCGGCGATTCTTCTCGAGGTGCGCACGTGAGTCCTATCTCCGTTGATGGGCCCAGCGCTCAAAGGCGAGCGAGCGCGGGCGTGCTGTCGCCCAATAGTATCCAGCGATTGTTTACGATCGTCAACGTATTTGTCGCATATTTCTTCGCAGCACCTCGGCATTGCCTCAAAGCTGTGCTTCACACAGGCAGAGGGGCACATCCATTCATGCGACACGACGATTGCCGCTCGGGGCATGCAATAGTAGAATGATGGATACCGGCATGACGCGAAGGAGCACCATGACCATCACGCCCGCTCGAGACCTCGAGCAGCCTGTTCCGGACGACTTCGACGCTGGCGCGCCCGAGACCTTCGACAGTCCCCACGCGATGTATCGACAGCTCCGGGACGAGCATCCAGTCGCCCGCTCGAATGCCTACGGTGGCTTCTGGGCCCTCACGCGCTTCGCTGACGTTGAGGCGGCGGCAAAGGATTCCGACCTCTACATCTCATCCGTGCGCGCGGTCGTGCCGAGCGATCCCCGAGGCATTCGCCGCCCGCCCCTCAACTTCGACGCACCGGCGCACTCCCCCTTTCGCCGTGCGCTCGACCGCACCCTGCACCACTCCCGCCTCGAACGGATCGAGGCCAAGTTGCAGGAACACGCTGCCCGCGAGATCACGCCGTTCATCGAGGCCGGCACGAGCGACATCTGCCAGGGCTTCGGCACGATCTACCCGGCCTTCACCGCAGCAGAGTGGCTCAATCTCGACCATGACGACGTCTACCGACTTGCATCGACGGCATCCGAGTGGGTGGATGCCTGGCGGCGACAGGACGGAGACTTCGTCACCGAACGCAGCAACGAGATGTACGACATGGCCCGCGCCCTCGTCGCCGATCGCAAGGCGAACCCACGGCCCGTCGAGACCGATCCCGCCAGCTCGCTGCTCTCTGAGGAATACGAGGGTGCCCCACTCAGCGAGGAGCTCGTGGTCGGCGCCCTGCGCCAGTCCCTCGTCGTCGGCATGGTGGCTCCGCCCATTCTTCTCGGCGGCATCTGCGTGCACCTGGCACGCGACCCCGAACTCCAGCAGCAGCTCCGCGAGAACCCCCAGCTGCTCCCCGCCGCGGTCGAAGAGTTCGTGCGTCTCTACACCCCCTACCGCGGCTTCGCGCGCACAGTGGCCGAACCGGTCACTCTCCATGGCCGCACGATCAATCCCGACGAACCTGTGACGCTCGTCTACGCATCCGCGAATCGCGACGAGCGAGTGTTCGAACGCCCCGACGAGTTCATCCTCGACCGGCCCAACATCATGAAGCACCTGGGATTTGGGCGCGGACGCCACCGCTGCGTCGGCATGTCCCTTGCGAGGCTCAGCCTGCGCATCGCACTCGAGGAACTCCTCCGACGCACGAGCAGCATCGAGCTCGCGGGCGAAATCGAGACGACACGGATGCCGGAGGTCGGCGCACAGGGCGTGCCCCTGCGCGTGACTGCCGCCTAGGCGTCGCGCGAGGTGTGGTGCGAGGCCAGCTGGGCGAGGTCGCGGTCGACATTGCCGATGATCTGCCGGAAGCGGCCCTCAGCCGTCGTGCCCAGCTCATCGTAGATGCGGTAGGCGACCTCTCGGGCGCGACGACGCGGCCAGTCCTCCGGCAGGAGCTCGGCGGGCAGGCTGGGGTCGACCTGTCGGAACTGCAGCCACTCGCTCATGACCTCGGTGCGCAGCACGAGCGCCTCGCTGGGGGCGATCCGGCCCGCGACGACGGCCTCGATCATGGGCTCGTGCCTTGCGATGAAGTCGCGGTAGTCCGCCTCGAGTTCGCGCAGGTCGAAGACATCGACGAACGAGAGATCGCGGCCGGGTCGCGGCAGGATCTCGCCCCGCATGACACTCGCATCCGCGACATCAAGTTGTTCCAGGAGCGCGAGCGCCTGCTCGGTCCTGTGATGTGGGGAGACCCAGATCGCATCGTTGAGCAGCCCGAACTTGAGGTCACGCAGGCCGTTGCGCAACAACCTGCGCACGTCCCTGGCCTTCTCGGGGATCGAGAATGACACGATGGTCCACTGCCCGTCCCAATCGGTGAACTCGAGGCCGAAGCGCAGCACGCGGCTGCGCCTCGCCGCGGTCGACTCCGTCATCTGCTCCGGGATGCCGTAATACGTGGTGCGTCCAGACTTCGACTGCTCGAGCATCCGGCGGTTCGTCAAGCGACGCATGGCCTGACGCGCGCTGCTCTCGGTGACGTCGAACTCGGCGAGGAGATCGACGAGTGCAGAGGACGGGATCTTCTCGCGCCGGCCAAACCAGTAGTCGCCGAGCAGCGTGACAATGAGGTACTGCGGCTCGCGGCCCGTCGTGGAACGGGGCAGGTGGGGCCCGCTTGGGAGGAAGTCCATCCTCGATTCGCCCCTCGTCGGCGTGGTCATGACTGCTCCACGTTATCCGAGGACAGCACCGATTTCGTGAGCCACGTCGCAACGCGACCCCTGAACTCGTCGACATCATAGGAACTGTCGTCAGCATTGTCGGCATGCACCTCGATCACGGGGATGCCCGCCGCCTCGAGGGCGCGGGTGGTCGCCCAGTTGCCGCGCGGGTCATCCGACACAAGATGCACGACGCCGTCGACGCCGTGTTGGCGCGCCTGGTGCACGTACCACTCGGCTGACATGGGCGGCACGTAGAGGTGCTCGTGGAAGCCGACGAAGCGGGCAGCAAGGGCACGGAGTGGGTCGTCTCCGTAGCGAAGATAGCCGTCGGCCGCGATCGCGAGGTACATCGACCACACGAACACCGCACCGTACTCCTGCTCGAAGTGCCGGTAGAAGCCGAGGTCGAACCAGAGCCCGCGGCCCACCCACATGAGCCTCGCACGCTCGGGGTTCGCGAGTGCGCTGCCGCTCTCTACCCGCGCCTCCACCTCCCGGTAGAGCTGTTCGGCGGCGTCCCGCCCCCACTCCGTGCCCCGGTGCCACTGCGGCACCATGACTGAAGAGATGCTGTCGTTGACGCTGACGGGGCACGGCACGGCGATCGCGAGGAGGTCACGCGTGCGGCGATTCCACTCCGCCTGCTCGTTGCCGAGTGCCATGATCTCCGCGAGCCGTGTCGAGTCGAACTTCGAGCCGGTCTCCTCCTCAAGGAACGCGATGAGCTCGCGGAGCTCATCGACCATGAGGTCAATGCGATGCGAGCCGGTCAGTCGCTCCCAGTCGTGCGGGAGGGCATCCCACCATTCGCCGTCCATCTCCGGCTCCGCCGAGTTCTCGAGGGGAAAGAACGTGATGCCCTCCTGCTCCCCCCACACATCGAACACCTTGCGGGTGACGTCACCCGTGATGTCGCCCAGCACGAGGAACGGTCGAGGAAGGCCACCCCAAGGCGCCGTTGCGGGGTCGCTGTCGAAGACTGAACCGAGGCCGATCGCGTTGTACTGCTCGGAGTCACGCGGCAGCCCGCGCTCAGCGACAAGGTCGAGGTAGCGCTGGGCGCCAGACCTCGAGGCGGCGATGGATGACCACCACTGGTTGACGACGTAGGGGATGTCGAAGGCGCGCAGGATCTCATGGGGGGTGTCGGCGTTCACGAGCGCGAAGCGGCCCCCATTGGCCACGTGTTCCTGCAGTCCGCGGAACCACTCGCGCTGGTAGGCGACCGCATCCCCCGCCGCGGTCAGGCGGTCACCGCGGTGTCGGCTCATCGGTTGACTCCCGTCTGCTCTGGTGCTCGAAGGGCCACGTCGAGCTCCTCGGCGTCGATCGCGCCGTAGGGCTGTCGCACGACGACGGCCGAGGGTACGGATGCCGCGGCCCGCTGTGCGGCGAAGTCCCACAGCGGCGCCTCGTCCATGACCCGCACGTAGCTCAGCAGGAGTTCAGCGCCGGTGCGTCGGATTCCCTCCGCCGTGTGTTCCGCCCTCGCGGCGATGGACCCGCGTTGCGCGGTGGGCCCGCTGTACTGGTACCGGTCGGCGATCGCGTCGAGGAGGCTCTCCAGGTCGCGGGCGGGGGCAACGTCCCGTTCCGCGAGCAACTCTCCGCGGTCGTGGTTCTCCCCCACGATCGTCGCGCCATGGGCCTCGATCGCCCGGTAGACGTCGGGGCTGTCGTGTGTGCTGCCGGTCACGAAGATGCGCGTACCGGGGCGCGGCCCAAGCTCGTCACCGCCCGCGACAAGCGACTCGAGGCATCCGGCGTATCGCTCCCCTGCCATCCTGTCGGCCGCGGCGAAGACCGCGAGGGCGTCCACCCCGCTCAACCTGGGCTCGGGCGAACGACGAAGCTCCATGACGGCCCGCTGCAGTTCGCGTCGCCGATTGTGGGCGATCACGGCGTGCTCCAGCCCGGCGTCGCTCACCCGGTTGCCGGTCCATCGCTCGAGCACCTCGAGCAATTGCCGCACGCGCACGCGGTTGTAGCGAGCGGTCGATTCGCGCGGCAGGTGCAGGATGTCGACGAGGTAGACGGGCGGCACCGCGATCTCGGGGGTGACCCGGCGCATCTCCCTCAGCACATAGAAGAGCCGCTGCGATGCGTCGCAGTCGCTCGAGATCACGATCGCGTCGAGGCGGCCGAAGGCACCGTCGAGGATTCCCTCCATGAGCGAGCGCATGGCGGGATCGAGCCCCTTGCCGAGGTATCGGTCGGCGCTCTCGGTCAGCCAAGCCGGGTTGCCGCGAAGCCGCAGCGCGACGGCGCCGGCAGCATCGATGATCTCGACCGGCACGTCCTGCCCCACGGTGCCGACGACGAATGCCTCGGGCCGGTACGAGGCATCGCGACGTGCCGCGCTGCTGATCTCGGCGAGGGCGGATGCTGCAGACGTGGGTGGCAAGGGGACTCCCTGGTTTGGCGGGGCGATGGGCGGCGGTGCGGAGTTGTTCTCAGCCATCGGCGACCACCTCCCTTCGCGCTCGCTGTCGCCCAAGGGCGAGGCAGACCACGCCCGCGCACACTGCCGTGACGACGGCGGCGACGCCGAGCGCCGTCTGGCCCGAGGTCAGGTCGATCAGCACGCCGACGAGGAGCGCGCCGATGGGGGCAACCCCCTGCTGGCCCATCGTCACGAGTGACATGGTGCGGCCGAGGGCGTGGGGTGCAGATTCGCCCTGGGCTGCGCCGCTCAGCACTCCCTGGTAGACGCCGATCCCGACGCCGAGCAGAGGCGCCGCCATGAGGAACAGCAGCAGGCTCGGGGCGGCCGCATTCACCGCGAGGGTCACGGAGAAGAGGAGGCACGCCGGCACGAGGGTGAGCGCTCCAAGGCGCGTGTAGCGGGCGAGGAGCAGACCGCCGACGACGGCGCCGACAGCGTTGAGCGCATGGGTCGCGCCGAGTTGCCCCGCGTCTCCCTCAAAGGAGAGCGAGACGATCGACGTGAGCACGACGTTCATGTTCATCGCGGCGACCGTGACGATGACGTTGACCGCGAGGATCACGACGAGCGCCCGGTTCGAGCGCACCTCCCGCAGGTTCTCGCGCACGGTCGGGCGTGGCCCCTCCGCACGCAGGCGCGGGTGGAGCTCGCTCGGCCTGATGAGCAGCACGGCGACGAGCACCGCGAGGTAGGTGGCGGCGTTGATGAGCAGGCATGCCGTCGGGCCGACCGCGAGGAACGCGACGCCCGCGAGCCCCGGCCCGATCGAGCGGGCGGCCGAGATGTACACGGTGCTCAGCACGACCGCGTTGCGCAGGAGCTCGGCACCCACGAGCTCATAGATGAAGGCTTGGGCGGCCACCCGCTCGAAGGCGTGCACGCATCCGGAGACGACGATGAGGCCATAGAGCCAGCCGAGCGAGGGTTCCTCCTGGCCGACCGCGACCGCCAGCCCGCATGTCACGAGCACGGCGATGGCGGATGTCACGGCCAGGATCATTCGCGGCGGCACCGAGTCAGCGAGCCTCCCGGCGGGCGCCCCGAGCAGCAGGATCGGGCCGAACTGCGCCACCGTGACGAGCGCGAGCGCGCTCGCACTACCCGTAATCTGCACGACGATGAGCGAGATGGCGAGGTTCTGGAACCAGGTTCCCGTGTTGGAGACCAGTTGGCCCGTGAAGTAGCGCGTGAAATTGGGCACACGGAAGGCCGCGAGCGATCCGCCCGTCCCCCCTGCAGCCTTCACCGCCGACTCCGCATTCGTCACTCGTCCAGGCCGGTCACAGCGCACCGGAGTCGCGAAGCTTTGCGATCTGCTCGTCGGCGTAGCCGAGGAGGGAGCGCAAGACGGTCTCCGTGTGTTCGCCGAGGCCGGGCGCGGGCTCGCTGAGGGAGGTCTCGCTCGCGGACAGTCGCATCGGCAGCCCCGCGCCGAACAGCTCCTCCTGCACCCCGAAGCTCGGGTGCGCGAGTTGCACGACCTCTCCCCTCTCGCGCACGAGCGGATCGCGCACGGCTTCCGCGGTGCTGCGCACGGGCGCGGCCGGCACGCCCGCCGCCTCGAGGCGAGCCGTCGCATCCGCCGTCGTGAGGTGCTGCGCCCACTGGGCGATCATGGCGTGCAGGGTGTCGGCGTTCGCCACCCTCCCGTCGCGACGTGCGAAGCGCTCGTCGTCGGCGAGTTCGGGAGTGCCCAGCGCAGTCATGACGCCGCGCGCGAACTCGTCGGTCGGCGCGCACAGGGCGAACCAGCCGTCGCTCGTCGCGAAGGTGCCGAAGGGCGCGAGGCGCGGAACGTAGTCGCCCGTGCGGAGCGGCAGGCCGATTTTCTCGAAGGCGTCGAAGGGCTCGCAGGCCACGAGCGAGGTCAGGGCACCGAGCATCGAGACGTCGACGTGCTGCCCCTCGCCCGTGCGTTCGGCCTGTAGCACGGCCGCGAGCGTGCCGATCACGCCGAAGAGGGGCGCCACGAGGTCGCCGATCGGCAGCCCGAAGCGCACGGGACCGTCGCCCGGCTTGCCCGCCGTCATCATGACGCCGCTCAACGCCTGGATGATCGTGTCCATGGCCTTGCCCGTGCCGGCGCCGCCCTGGGCGCCGAAGCCGCTGATCGACGTGTAGACGAGCGCGGGGTTCAGGTGCCGCACGCTTTCGTAGTCGATTCCGAGACGCGAGGTGACGCCGGCGCTGTAGTTCTCGACGACGATGTCGGCGTTGGCCACGAGATCGAGGAAGACCTGGCGAGCCTCGGGGTGCTTCATGTTGAGCGTCACGCTCTCCTTGTTTCGCCCCCGGAGCATCATCGAGACCGACATGTCCTCGTCGCTGGTCCGCAGCACGCTCAACCCCTCGCGCGTCACATAGGGAGAGTTGTTGCGCGAGCTGTCCCCTCCCCGCGTCGGGTTCTCGACCTTGATGACTCGCGCGCCGAGGCCCGCAAGCAGGAGCGTCGCGTAGGGGCCGGAGAGGGCGGTCGTGAGGTCGATGACGGTCTTGCCCTCGAGCGGGCGTGCGGTGGTGCTCATGTGGTGCTTGTCCTTCCAGGTCACGCGTCGGGGGCTGAGACGCGGACTTCGCGGCCCTGCCAGCTGAACCGTGTGTCGAGTTCGACCTCGCGCGTGATGTCTTCGATGTATGCGGCGACCTGCCGCCCCTTCTCGTCGTCCCCGAGCGGCACCGGTCGCGCATCGTCGTCGATCCAGCACGGGATGAATCCGCCCGAGACCGCGCCCTGCTCGTCGACCGAGATGACGGCGATCGCTGTGTTGCGGCTCTCGGGGTGGAAGGCATAGGTGGGCATCGCGGGGTCTGGGCTGAAGCCGAACAGTTTCTTGCGCCGCTTCGCCCACGCCTGGCGCTCGGGTGAGTTCTCGTCGCCGCTCGAGAGGGCGGATGTCACGGTCACGAAGTTGCCCAAGCCGTGGAAGATTGGCGCACCGCGGTAGACCTCGATGCCCCGCATGATGTGCGCGTGATGGGCGATGACGGCGGATGCCCCGGCGTCGACGGCCGCGCGGGCGATCTCGAACTCATACGCCGCGATCTCAGCGGGCAGGTGCCCGATGCCCTTGTGCAGCGCCGCGATCACGATGTCGACCCGCCCTGCGAGCTCGCGCACGGCATCCGTGAAGGTGCGCAGCGAGGCGGGGTCGCAGAAGCTGTAGACGGTGGGCGGCCCGCCGGGGTTGGCGCTGTCGAGCTCGTAGTGCGTGATGACCTTGACGGATGCCGCACCCGGCTTGCGCGACGTCGCCCACGATTCCCGGGGGCCGACGCAGTTGACGTTGATGACGCCGATGCGGTGGCCACCCCGTTCCACGATGGCGGGCTCCCACGCCTCCGTGAGGTTCATTCCCGCGCCGGTCGGGGTCATGCCCGCCTCGCGGCACAGCCGCACGGTGTCGGCGATCCCCTGCGGGCCGCAGTCGTAGATGTGGTTGCCCGCGAGGGTCGCGACGGCGAAGCCAGCGCGTCCCGCCGCAGCGAGGTTCGCGGGGTCGGCCGGAGGGGCCGGCACGTCGACGCTCGCGCACTCAGTCGAGGTCGTGTGTGGCACCTCGACCTGGGCGATGGCCAGATCCGCCTGTTGCAACAGCGGCGTGCTCGCCTCGAAGTAGAAGTCGGGATTCGGCTCGTCGAGCACGAGGTCGCCGACCGCCATGATCGTCACCGGCTGCTTCATCATGAGACCGCCTGCCTTCCCTCGGAGTACCGCGTGAGGAACGACCTGAGACGGTCGGTGCGCGGCGAGGCGAAGAACTCCGCCGACGGGCCCTCCTCGACGACGCGACCCTCCGCCATGAAGACGCAGCGGTCGGCGACCTCGCGGGCGAAGTCCATCTCGTGGGTCACCACGACCATCGTCATGCCGGCACGCGCGAGGCTCTTCATGACCGCGAGCACCTCGTCGACGAGTTCCGGGTCGAGTGCGCTCGTCGGCTCATCGAAGAGGAGCACACGCGGATTCGGGGCGACGGCGCGGGCAATCGCGACCCGCTGCTGCTGGCCGCCGGAGAGCTGCCGCGGGTGCGCATCCGCCTTGTCCGACAGCCCGACCTTCTCGAGAAGTTCGAGCGCGCGGGCGCGAGCCTTCGCGGCGGGCACCCCATGCACCTTCGTGGGAGCCTCCGTGATGTTGCGCAGCACACTCCAGTGTGGGAACAGATTGAACTGCTGGAAGACCATCCCCATCTGCCTGCGCTGCTGCTCCACCTGGCGCTCGCTGCGGGGACGGAGGCCCCCGCGATGCTCCTCAAAGCCGAGGAGTTCGCCGTCGAGGTACATTGCGCCGCCATCGATCGACTCGAGCTGGTGCAGGCAGCGCACGAGCGTCGACTTGCCGGAACCGGACGGTCCCAGGATCGCAACGACATCACCCTCGGCGACGCTCAGGTCCACTCCGTCCAGGGCCAGGGTGTCACCGAATCGCTTCACGACGCCCCGTGCCTCCAGCACGGTCTTGCGGGTGGTCTCGGCGTTCATGCGCCCTTCCCCTTCCTGCGCGCGCGCCCCGTGGCATCCGTCTCGCCGGCGGGTTCTGGGAGCGCAACGGCGCCAGTGAGCATCGTGCGCACCTGCCCCGTCTTCGGCATCGCCGTGGCGGCACGGTCGTAGCCGCGGCCGAAGTAGCGCTCGATGCGGCGCTGCCCCATCGTGAGCAGGGTCACGACGACGAGATACCAGATGACCGCGACGAGGAGCAGCGGCACGACCTGGTAGGTGCGGTTGTAGATGACCTGCACGGAGTGCAGCAGGTCACCCATCGCGATGACGGAGACGAGCGACGTGCCCTTGAGCAGCCCGATGAACTGACTGCCCGTGGGCGGGATGATGACGCGCATCGACTGCGGCAGCACGACCTTCATGAAGGTCTGCAGGCGGCTGAAGCCCATCGCCCTCGCGGCATCCTTCTGGCCCGTGTCGACCGCGAGGATGCCGGAGCGCACGATCTCCGCCATGTAGGCGGCCTCGTGCAGGCTCAGGCCGATGATGGCGGCCGTGAGCGGACTGATGAGGTCGTTCGACGACCAGGAGTAGAGCTCGGGGCCGAATGGCACGCCGATCGAGATGCGCGGCACGAGGTACGCGAGGTTGAACCAGAAGATCAGCTGCACGAGGGGCGGGATGCCGCGGAAGACCCCGACATAGAGCTGACAGATCCAGCGCACGGGGCCGAAGTCGCTCAGTTGCCCGGCCGCGATGAGCGTGCCGAGCACCGAGCCGATGACCATGCCGACGATCGTCAGGAAGATCGTCATCCACAGGCCCGTGAGCACGTTCGGATTGAAGAGATAGCTCGCGACGACGCCCCACTCGAGGCGTTCGTTCGTCACGAGGAAGATGACGACCTGCAGCATCACGATCGCGATCGCGGCGCCGCCGACGAGTCGCCACGGCCGGAACCGGGGTCGGGCGGATGCGACGTCATGCGTCGCGAGGGCTGGGGTGCTCATTCTTCTCCTGGTGCGAAGGCTGGCAAGGGGTGGGCGGGCCCGTCACCGGGCCCGCCGCTCGGCTGACTCGTCAGCCCGTGACGGGGTTGTAGAGGGGCTCGTCGACAGCGACGTTCTCGAGCCCCCACTTCTCCATGAACTCGATGTACTGGCCGCTCTCGAACAGGTTCTGCATCGCCTTGTACAGCACCGGGCCGAGCTCGTTGTCCTTCGGCGCGAACATTGCGAGGAGGTCAACGCCGGCCCCCTGCGCGTCGGACTGCGTGTGGTACGCGAAGGTGTCCGGCGTCTTGTCGAGGATGTCGATCGCGGCGGTCTCCGTCACGGCGAGGGCGTCGACTCGCTCGGACTGCACGGCGAGGATGGTCGAGTTGGTGTCGGCGAGCCCGACGAAGGTGTTTGCCTCCATGCCCTCCGAGACGCACCAGTCATTGAGCGCAGCGACCTGTGTCTCGGTGACGGAGCCCGTGACTCCCGAGATCTGGATGCCGCAGAGGTCCTCCTCCGACTCGAAGTCGTCTTCGCGACTCTCGAGGAAGACGTAGGAGGTGCGGGTCGTGAGCCACACGACGGCGTCGAAGTCCGCCTCGCGTTCCTCGGTCGTGCGCACAGGACCGTTGAACGCGTCGTAGCGCCCCGAGAGCATGCCCGTGAGGATTGCGGGGAGCCCCGAGGCGATGTCGATCTCGATGTCAACGCCGAGCTGCTCCTCGAGCATGGCCTGGAACTCGGGGTCGATGCCTGTGACCGATCCGTCCTCTTCAACGGTGCGATAGGGCGGGTGACTGTCGCCTGCAAAGGTCAGGGTGCCTTTATCCTTCGCCCACTGGGGAAGCTCGTCGTAGAGGGGCGCCTCAGCGGTCCCGGTCGCGGGCTCCGTGGGGTCCGGCTCCTCGGCGGGCGTGGCGCATCCCGCCAGGAGCAGCCCGGCGGCGCCGAGAGTGAAGAGTGCCATGGGTCGGTGCAGGCGCATGTGAATTCTCCATTGGATTCAGCCGATGCCTCGGGGGCTCCCTCGGCATTCAGGGTCGACTCAGTACCCAGAAGAGTAACGACTCGCTGCACGAGCGTCAATAGATGTGTTGCCTATTCTGCTGATCTGTCTCGATTCCTCCCCCAGGATGGCCGTGCTCCCCCACGAGCGGCACGAACGCCACGCCGAGGAGTGGCGTCTCGGTGACCCGGCCGTCGACATCCTTGCGCACGAGGAGCAGCTGCTGGTGGCCGTAGGAGCCCTCGACCGGCATCACGAGCCGGCCGCCGGGCGCGAGTTGCTCGAGGAGCGGCGGAGGAACCGAGGGCCCCGCCGCCGTCACGACGATCGCGTCGAAGGGCGCCCCCTCGGGCAGTCCCCACGTTCCGTCCGCCGAATGCACGTGCACGTTGTTGTAGCCGAGTCGCGACATCCGCTCCGCCGCCTGCTCCGCCAAGCGGGAATGGCGCTCGACCGTGTCGACACGGGCAGCCAGCCTTCCCAGCACGGCGGCTCCGTAGCCCGACCCTGCGCCGATCTCGAGCACCCTGTCGCCCTGTTCCACCTGCGCCGACTGCGCCATGAAGGCGACGATGTAGGGCTGAGAGATGGTCTGGCCCTCCTCGATCGGCAGCGGCCGGTCAGCATAGGCATACTGGCGAGCGTGCTCGGCAACGAACTCCTCGCGCGGCACCGCCGCCATCGCCGCGAGCACCCGCTCGTCATCGATCCCCCTCGCACGCAGGTGGCGGGCGAGCATGACTTCCTTGTCCCTGGCGAGGCCGTCCATGCCGCAATCATGCCGCCGCCCTCTCCTCCCGCCAAGGCCCCGCAATACACTGTGAACGATGCCTTCCCACACCACACCGCCGTGGTTCGACCCGGCGCCCTATGACTCTGGACTGCGCCACGAACTCGTCAGCAGCGGCGTCCGCATCCGCTACCGGACGGGTGGCAACGGCGACGGGCCCCGCATCCTCTTCGTGCACGGCGGGCGCGCTCACGCCGCCTGGTGGGCGCACCAGATAGCCCTCCTCGGCCCTGACACGCCCAAGTGGGCGGCGCTCGACCTCTCCGGGCATGGCGACAGCGAGTGGCGGGAGCACTATCGAGCCGAGTTGTGGCTGGGCGAGGTGCAGGATGTCGCGGCCGCCCTCGGCGCAGACGACGAGCTCATCCTGGTCGGCCATTCGCTCGGCGGCATGCTCTCGATCCTCACCGCGGCATCCGGCGCTGTTCCTGCCATCCGCCACGTCGTCTCCGTCGACGCGGTTCCCCTCGTCCCAGGCGACGCCCCTGCTCGGGCGGAACAGTCGGCCAGCACGCCCTCCTATCGCGGCCTCGGCGACGGCATCGCAGCCTTCGCCGATCGCTCGGCGCGCCAGCACTGGCCGCGCTGGCTCGCGCGCTTCATCGGGGAACGGAGCCTACGCCCGCACGACGGCGGCTGGACCTGGAGGCACGACACGGCGCCTCGCATCATCGAACGCCCGGTGATCCAGGAGTTCGACGCCCTCGACCTGTCACGACTCACGCTCGTATCGGGACGCCGCTCCCCCTATCGAGACTCGCTCCTCGCATCCGGGTTCCTGCGCCGCGCGGGCGATGAGCTGCGCCACTTCTCGCTCGACGCGGGCCACGACGTCATGATGGAGCAGCCAGAGGAGTTCCACGCGCTCTTGGTCGGGGAACTCGCGCTCGCGGAGGCACCCCGATGACGCTCCCGCTGGCAGCCCACGGCGACATCACGCAGCAGTCAGTCGATGCGATCGTCAACGCGGCCAACAATCGGATGCGCGGCGGCGGCGGTGTCGACGGCGCCATCGCCGCGGTCGCCATGCTCGCGACGACCCCCACGCGCGTCGAGGAGATCCGCATCGTGGCGTTCGACGAGGCGACACACGATCAGGTGCAGCGGGCGATCCGTGCCCACTCCCCCGAAATCGAGTAAGAACACAAAACGGCTGAACCCCAATCGCTGGGATTCAGCCGTTCATGTTGCCCCAAGAGGACTTTGGTGGATCCAAGGGGATTTGAACCCCTGACCCCCTGCATGCCATGCAGGTGCGCTACCGGGCTGCGCCATGGACCCTCGGTGTTTGTCACTCCGTGAAGCAACTTCTCAAGATTACTACATTCCTGCCGAGCGCAAAATCGAGTGCGCCCGGAGTGTCTTCATTCCACGGATGGCGGAGCGGATCTCCTGCAGATGCTGTTGCGCACCGAAGTGCTGCGTGTGCTCTCCGAGGTCATTCGACCGGGCATCCGCCCCCACCGTCTCGACAGCCATCCCCGCCTCGATGCCAAGTGTCTCCACCGCGACGGCCGCCTGATACGGCACGTAGATGGGCGTGGTCACGACGAGCACCGAGCTCGTGTCGCGCCCACTCAACTGCGCCCAGTGCCGGAACGTGTCGGCGGTGTCGGCGCGCCGCGCTTCGGGGGCACTGGACGGAGCCGCGACCACTTCGAAACGCACGCTCGGATGAGCGTCCCATGTGAGGCGGGTCGCCCGCGCATTACCCTCACCGCCATGGGTCACAGCGGGTGCGCCCAGGTCGAACGCCCGGCGCATCCCCTCGGCCATGGCATCCACCTCGTCGTCGCCGGGAACGCCAAGGGCTGCCGCCAGCGCAGCCTCGTCGCCTTGGAACGCCCGGTGTGCCCCCAGGAACACGACTTGCCGCGCAGCGATACCCGCGTCCAGGAGCGAGCGCACGAACCGCGGCTTCACGACACCAGCGCGCACCATCCCACCCGTCATCACGATGGCGTCATAGCTCCGGGCCCCGGGCAATGATGAGACGAGGCCAAGTTCCGGCGCGACCTGCAGCACGGCGGCTGCCTGCTCCGGGCTCAGTACTGCGGATGCCGCGAGGTTGCGTTCCCTCCCCCGACGAAAGTCCCAGTGCTCGGCTGAGAAGGCGTCGAGCCACTCGAGGAGAGACTCCGTCTCGCCGTCGGCGGGGCGCTGCCCACCCCAGAGACGTACGAGTTGCCCGAGCGCGTCGGAACATGCCCATGCTGCGATGCCGTCAGCGGTCGCCTCGGCGGCTCCCGCACTGCCGCTCCATGAGGGCACCCACGCGGTCATGCCCGCGCGTCGGCTCCTGCACTGCCGGCACCGGGTGCTTCGGGCAGGTCGAGAGGAATCGCCGGGCAGTCCTTCCAGAGACGCTCGAGCGAGTAGTAGATTCGCTCCTCCTCGTGGAAGACGTGCACGACGAGGTCGCCGAAGTCAAGGAGCACCCAGCGACCCTCGCTGCGCCCCTCGCGACGCAGGGGCTTGCTTCCGGCTTCGATCAGCTTGTCCTCGATCTCGCTGGCGATGGCGAGCACGTTGCGCTCATTTCGCCCGGATGCGAGCAGGAATACGTCCGCGAATGGCAGCGGCTCCGAGACATCGAGGGCGACCAGGTCGGACGCCTGCTTCGAGTCGGCCGCCGTCGCGGCGATGGTGAGAAGTTCGAGGGCGTGCTGGGAGGCGGTCACAGATTCCTAAAGGGTGGGTACTGACATTCGTGGGGACGAGTCTAGAACGTGCCGAACACGAATCCCGCGACAACCAGCACGGTGACACTCACCATCATCGCTCCCGCGGTGATCGCGAGCACGACGGGAAGACGGTTGCCGCTGCCCGAGTTGCGCGACATCGCGATGACGTCGCGCGGAGAGGTGTGCGTGCTGACGGCACGGATCGCGCGGACGGGAGCGGACTCCCCCTCGATGTCATCCCGGTCGGCAGCATCGATGATGGCGTCGAGTTCGGAGTGGTCGTAGCGCGCGGGGTGCGCTCCCGTCGTACCGAGCGTGGTCGGCAGCGTGATCGAGCCGGTGATGAGCACCTCGCCCGTCGCCGTCGCGAAGGGAACGGCCAGGTCGGAGCCTTCCGGCACCGCGGGAAGCACGAGGGCATTGCTCGTGATGGGACCGGTCGATGTCGAGATGTCGCGCGACGTCACCGAGTCGGCGGACTGGCTCGCGTCGTCGAGCGCCTCCTGGGTCGACCAGTGGCCGACGGGAGTGACCTGCTGCTGCGGTGCGAAGTCGATGCCTCGAGCGGACTCGGGTGAGCCGGGCAGCATGGTGGGCGGCGGGTACTGCGCAAGCGAGTATTGGGGAACGAACTCGCCCGTCGGTGCCGGGGGCGGGGGGAGCTGGGGTGCCGGCAGGTCCGCGAGCGTGGGGATCTCGGTCGGCGACGTGCCGAACGGCATCCCGGCAGGCGGCGCAAGCGCTGAGAGCGGCACGCCCGTGTCGGACGGTGTCTCGACTTCCTCTTCCGCCCGCGGCTCAACGGGCGCGACGGGAGCCACGTCAAGCGAGGACGGGATGTACTGGGGGTCCGCAAGCGCCGCGTGCGGCGGCTCGACGAGGGGCGGAGGTTCCGTCACTGCCTGAGGCTGTGCTGGGGCCACCTGCGCGTCAGCCGGTTCTGGTTGGACTGGGATGGGCTCGACCGTGCTGGTGAGCGCGACGTCAACGAAGGAGGCGTCGAACTGCGGCGGTGCTGTCGGCGCGGGGAACGGCGCACTCTCGTGCGCGGCATCCTGCGCCTCGACTCCGGCTGCCTGCTCCGCCTCGCGGGCCCGGGCGGCCTCGAGCGCGCGAAGTTCACGCCGGGTGAGCGGGCGGCCGGCCGGAGCTGGCGAAACGTCGTCAACGGCTGGTGCCGGCGGCGGGGTGACCGCCGGGGCGGCGGGCTCGGCCGGACGGAAGTCGCGGAGCCGGTACGCGTGGGCGTCCGAATCGGGTTCGGCCGGGGGCGCGGCCGGAGCCTCGCGCGCGTCTGCTGCCGGCGCGAAGGCGGCAAGGTCGGCGAAGGAAAGTGCCCCGGTCTCGGCAAGGCGCTGCGCGCGACGCGATCCGGGCCGGATGGGGTTCGCGGAGGTCGAGGGCGCGCCGTCGAAGCGGGCGGGCGTCGCATCCGGGGCTGCGGGAGCTGCGGGCGGGAAGGTATCGAACGGAACAGAATCCTCGTGGCCGGAATCGCCCATGGTCGCCTCCGGGTTGTCGAGATCGATGCTGCCCGTCTGGGCCCGGGCGCTGGAGAACTCACTGCCACCCTTGTGGGTTCGCTCGTTCATCCTGACCTGCCTCCGCGAAAGCGGCGGCTGGTCACCCCAGGCTGTCATTACTCACTCCGATACAGATGATGTTTGGCGATGTACTGTACTACCCCGTCGGGTACGAGGTACCAGACGGGAAACCCCCTACCTACCCGGCTACGACAGTCCGTCGAAGAAATCGCCAAGGCAGGCACCTCTAGCAAGCTTACGTCGTGCTCCGGCAAACCGGAAACGTTCAGGATGTGACCTGGCCGTGAAACCGCTACGAAATGGGCGAGTTCGAAGAGTTGGTCGACGTTCTTCCAGTCGACGATCTGGGCGATGGCGTCCGCTCCCGTGATGAAGAAGAGCTCGGCCTCCGGCCGCAGGCGCTGCATGTCGTGCAGCGTGTCGATCGTGTATGTGGGCCGGTCTCGATCGATGTCAACCCGGCTCACCGTGAACGATGGGTTCGACGCCGTCGCGATCACCGTCATGAGGTAGCGGTGCTCGCTGCCCGTGGCATCCGGCTTCTGGTACGGCTGCCCCGTCGGAACGAAGACCACCTCGTCCAGGCCGAAGTGCTGGGCGACCTCGCTGGCCGCGACAAGGTGGCCGTTGTGGATGGGATCGAATGTGCCACCCATGATGCCGACGCGAGGACGACCTGAGTCGGGGTCCACCGCCGTCATCGACGCGCCGTCAGTCGTGCGTGCCCGCGCCGGGGCCCGCGTTCGTGGACTGACGCTTGTTGCGGTGCGCCACGTCGCGGAAGCTGTAGGTGACGAGGCCGACCGTCACGAAGAAGGCCGCAGCGATGACCGCGAACCAGATGGGGTCCATGATCATGGGGGCGAGCTCGTGGTGGCCCTCTTCAGCAGCGATGACAGCAAGCAGTGACATTAGTTCTCCGTTCGACGCGTCTCTAATCTACCGTGCGTGGCGGGTCAGCCGCGCACCTGGCCGGAACCGCGCACAATCCACTTGGTGCTCGTCAGCTCAGGGAGCCCCATAGGGCCGCGGGCGTGCAGCTTCTGGGTCGAGATGCCCACCTCGGCGCCGAAGCCGAACTCTCCCCCGTCGGTGAAACGGGTCGACGCGTTGACCATCACGACGGCCGAATCCACCTCGGCGAGGAAGCGTTCGCTGCTCGCGAGATCCGAAGTGACGATCGACTCGGTGTGGTGGGTGGAGTAGCGACGGATGTGGTGGAGCGCGCCATCGAGGTCGTCGACGACCCGCACCGCAAGGTCGAGGCTCATGTACTCGGTCGCCCAGTCGTCCTCCGTCGCGGGGACGACATCCGCGAAGATGGCCGCCGTGCGATCGTCGGCATGCAGGGTCACGCCGCTCGCGCGGAGCGCGGAGAGCACGGGAGGCAGCAGTCGCTCCGCCGCATCGGCGTGCACCAGCAGGGTCTCGGCGGCGTTGCAGACGCTGGGGCGGTGGGTCTTCGCGTTGTGCACGATCTCGACCGCTGCGCTGACGTCGGCCGAGGCGTCGAGGAACACGTGCACGACGCCAGCGCCCGTCTCGATGACCGGCACCTGGGATTCGCGCACGACCGTCTGGATGAGGTCGGCGCTGCCGCGCGGGATCAGCACATCGATGAGGCCACGGGAGCGCATGAGCTCGGTTGCGCCATCGCGGCCGAACTCGTCGATGCCCTGCACGAGCTCGCCGGGCAAGCCCACGGAAGCGACAGCATCCTGGATGATCTGCACAAGGGCCGTATTGGAGTGGATCGCTGCCGAACCTCCCCGGAGCACGACGGCGTTGCCGCTCTTGAGGGCGAGCGAGGCGATGTCGATCGTGACGTTGGGTCGGGCCTCATAGATGGCGCCGACCACGCCGAAAGGAACGCGCACCTGGGTGAGGGCGAGCCCGTTCGGCAGGCTCGAGCCCTGCACGACGCGACCCACGGGGTCGGTCAGGGCCGCGATCTCCCGCACCGCCGCCGCGAGGCCGTCGAGTCGCGCCTCGTCGAGCCGGAGGCGATCCTGCAGGCCTTCGCTCAGCCCGTTCTCGCGCCCGTTGGCGAGGTCGAGTTCGTTCGCCGCGAGGATGCGATCGGCGTTCCCCAGGACGGCTGCGGCGATCGCCTCCAGCGCGTCATTCTTGAGCTGCGTCGTCGCCGTGGCGAGGGCACGGGAAGCGTCTCTCGACGCCACCAGCTTCTGCTGGAGAGTGGGGGTCGCAAGAGTCTGCTCGGGCATGGGCCCAGTCTATCGACCGCCCGAAGGCACCTACCCGTCAGCCGAGGGAGTGCTCGACGAGGCCCGCCGCGAACCACGTGCCGACTGGCGCACCGCCCAGCGCCTCGCTGACCTGCGCGGTCGAGGTCAGCAGCACAGGGGTGCCGGCGCTGGCCGCGAGCCGAGCAGCATCCACCTTCGTGCGCGCTCCTCCCGTGCCGACCCCGGCCGCTCCGATGCCGCCGAACTCGACCGAGTCGAGCGATTCGCCGAAGGCAACGTCGACGATGCGCTCCGAGCCCTCGACCCACGGCGGCTTCGTGTAGAGGCTGTCGACGTCGGAGAGCAGCACGAGCACATCCGCATTCAGGAGTTTCGCCACGCGAGCCGCCAGCTCATCGTTGTCACCGAAGCGGATCTCCGCGGTCGCGACCGTGTCGTTCTCGTTGACGATCGGCAGGATCCGCAGGTCGAGCAGTCGCTCCATGGCGCGCCGGGCGTTGGCACGATTGACCTTCGCCTCGAGGTCGCCTGCGGTCAGGAGCACCTGGGCAGCGACGATTCTGTAGCGAGCGAGGCTCTCCTGGTAGCGGTAGATGAGCACGTTCTGGCCCACGGCCGCGGCGGCCTGCTTCGTGGCGAGGTCTGTCGGCCGGTCCTGCAGATTCAGGAACGGCAGGCCCGTCGCGATCGCACCGGACGACACGAGCACGATCTCCGCACCACGCGCATGGGCGGCGGCGAGGGCATCGATGAGGGGTGCGACCTGGCCTGCGTTCTCACCACTGATCGACGAGGAGCCCACCTTGACGACGATCCTGCGGGCACGCGGGATGTCCGCTCGCGACGTGACGGGGCTCAGCGTGGGAATCGTGCTTGTCGTGGGCTGCGCTGTCATCGGTCCTGTCAGTCGTCTGAAACGGATGCTTCGCCCGAGGTCTGCTCGGACGCTGCGGAGTCGCGGCGATCCACCGCGAAGCCCTCATCATCATTCCAGAGGCCGGCCTCGCGTTCGCGAATGAGCTCGGCGCGGGCGGCCGCCTTGGCATCCATGCGCTCGAAGTACGCTTCGCGGCGCGCATTGCGGGTCGGCCTTGCGGACTCGCCGAGACGAGCATCCGTGCCTCGCGGGCTCGTGATGAGTTCCGCGGCGGAGGTCAGCGTCGGCTCCCAGTCGAAGACGACACCCTCGCCGGCACCGATGATGACGGTCGATCCGGCGACGGCCCCCGACTTGAAGAGCGAATCCTCGACGCCGAGCTTTGCAAGGCGATCCGCAAGGAAGCCGATCGCCTCGTCGTTCGTGAAGTCGGTCTGGGCAACCCAGCGCTCCGGCTTGGCGCCGATGATGCGGTAGATGTTGCCGTGGGTGCCGCCCTCGACACGCACGTCGAAGGCCGCCTCATTGACCGCCCGGGGTCGAAGCACGATGCGTTCACGGGGAGGCTCTGCTGCCTTGGCGGCGCGTTCCTCCTCGACGAGCTCGCCGAGGGCATAGGAGAGCTCCCTGAGCCCGGCGCGACTCACGGCCGAGACTTCGAAGACGCGGTACCCTTGCTGCTCGAGCTCGGGGCGCACGAACTCGGCGAGGTCGCGCGCATCCGGCACGTCGATCTTGTTCAGGACGACGACCTGCGGGCGCTCGAGCAGTGGCGTCTGCCCCTCCGGCACCTCGTAGGACTCCAGTTCGTGACGGATGATCTCGAGGTCGCTGAGCGGGTCGCGGCCCGGTTCGAGGGTCGCGCAGTCGAGCACGTGCACGAGCGCGGAGCACCGCTCCACGTGACGGAGGAACTCGAGTCCGAGTCCCCTGCCCTCGCTCGCGCCCTCGATGAGGCCGGGGACGTCAGCGACCGTGTAGCGGCTTTCCCCCGCCTGCACGACGCCGAGGTTCGGGTGCAGCGTCGTGAAGGGGTAGTCGGCGATCTTGGGCTTCGCAGCCGACAGTGCCGCGATGAGGCTCGACTTGCCCGCCGAGGGGTACCCGACGAGAGCGACATCCGCAACGACCTTGAGCTCGAGGACGACGTCGCCCTCCCAGCCGGGGGTGCCGAGCAGGGCGAAGCCGGGGGCCTTGCGCTTGGTGTTGGCGAGGGCCGCGTTGCCGAGACCGCCCTGGCCACCGGGCGCGACGACGATGCGCATGCCCGGTTCCGTGAGGTCGGCGAGGACGGTGCCGTCTGGGTCCTTCACGACTGTGCCGACGGGAACCGCCAGCTCGAGCTCGGATCCTGTCGTGCCCGCACGGTGGTCTCCCATGCCGGGCTGCCCGTTCTCAGAGCTGCGGTGCGGAGAGCGGTGGTACGACAGCAGCGTCGTGACCTGCGGGTCGCTGACCAGCACGATGTCACCACCGTTGCCACCGTTGCCCCCGTCGGGGCCCGCGAGGGGCTTGAACTTCTCGCGCTTGACTGACACGCAGCCATTGCCGCCGTGCCCCGAGCGCAGATGCAGGGTCACGTGGTCCACGAAGGTTGCCATAACCGTGATCCTTGTCTCGAAACGGGCCGAAGCGGCCGGGGTGAAAACAGCGAAGGGCGAGCCGAAGCCCGCCCCACGAGTGAGTGATTGTGCCTAGGAGGCAGCCGCCACAATGTTGACGACCTTGCGGCCGCCCTTCTGGCCGAACTCGACGGCGCCAGCCTCGAGTGCGAACAGCGTGTCGTCGCCGCCGCGCCCGACGTTCACGCCGGGGTGGAAGTGCGTGCCGCGCTGGCGGACGAGGATCTCGCCGGCGTTGACGGTCTGGCCGCCGAAGCGCTTGACGCCGAGGCGCTGCGCGTTGGAGTCGCGGCCGTTACGGGTGGACGATGCGCCCTTTTTGTGTGCCATTTGTCAGCCCCTAATGCTTTCGATGCTTACTTGATGCCGGTGATCTTGACGCGCGTGAGCTCCGAGCGGTGGCCCTGGCGCTTCTTGTAGCCGGTCTTGTTCTTGAACTTCTGGATGACGATCTTGGGGCCGCGGAGGTCGCCGAGGACCTCTGCAGTGACCGTGACCTTCGCAAGCGCCTTCGCGTCGTGCGTGATCTTGTCGCCGTCAACGAGCAGCACGGGGGCGAGCTCGATGTTGCCATCCTTGTTGGCCGCGACACGGTCAAGGACGACGACCGAGCCGACCTCGACCTTTTCCTGCCGACCGCCGGCGCGCACGATTGCGTAAACCACTTGGGAACCCTAACTACTTGAAGAAAAGCTTCATGATTTCGCCGCGGCTGATGCCCGACGAAGAACTTGGCGTTGAATGCGGGCTTGGCCAGCGCACGCCAAGGGTCAATACTAGTCGACACCCGGGCTGGCGGTCAAACCTCATCAAGCATAGCCGCTCTGCGAACGCCGCCGGGCCATGAGCCGGCCGCACGACGCTCGCAAGGCTTCCAAGTCTAGACTCCACACATGGCGGTTCTGATCGACACGCCCATGTGGCCGGCGCACGGCACGCTCTGGGCTCACCTCGTGAGTGACGAGGCCATCGACGAGCTCCACGACTTCGCGCAGCGCGCAGGACTCCCCCGGCGGTCGTTCGACCTCGACCACTACGACGTGCCCGCCGAGCGGGTCGCGGCACTTGTCGAGCTGGGGGCCACACCCGTGAGCAACCGCGAGCTCGTGCGGCGTCTCGCCGCGAGCGGCCTCCGGGTCAGCCAGCGTGAACGACGCGCGGGAGACTCATCCCGCTGAAGCGCCCCACTGTGTCCCAAACCCCGTGAACTCAGCCACGACCTCCCCCTCGGCGACGGAGACGATGCGGGTCACGATCGACACCGCCCGGGCGTGCGGGAAGTATGCGTCCGAGACCATGCCCGCGACATCCGGAACCACTTCGATCGCGACATGCCGCCCGTCTGGTGCGACCTCGAAACCATCGATGCCCTCCCGTTCGCTCGCGCGGTAAAGCACGCGGGGCGACTCGCCGTCGTCGACCACGATGGCGCTCGACACGCGCCCGCTCTCATCCAAGGGCAGCGCGAGCTTTTGCACCCGCTCCGGCCCATCGAGGAGGAACACGACGTCACCGCCGAAGGGAGCCGCGCCGTCGACCGGCGTGGGGCCGAACGGCATGGCTGTGCCGTCGTCGAGGGACAGTACGACGGTGTCGTGGTGGTCGCGCACGATGGCGGAGCCGCCGTCTGCCGAGACAGCCTCGATGCCCTCCCACTCCCCCAGGCCTTCGACGTCATTCGGCGCGTCGGGGGCGAATCGCAGCAACTCCTCTTCCGTGTCGATCGCGAGCATCTCGGCTCCTCCCGGAAGCCAGGACCATGCAACCGCCTCGAACGGAGCTCCGTCGCGTTCGACGAGCTTTACGGTGTCCGCACCGGCCTCGAGCCAGAGCAAGGCATTCGAGAACTCGCGCTCCTGCGGATCGCCCGCACTCGTGAACCGGAATGCGGCTCGCTCGCCCTCTGACGCGAGTGAATCGACAGCTCCCGCCGCGGGGAGAGCGATTTCCCTCGCGGTGCCGGAGGCTACATCGACGCTCGTCAGGGAGTGAGCATCGGGCGTGCCGCTCACAATGACGAGGCTGCGCTCAGTGGCAGCGAATGTATCGATCCGCTCGGCCGAATAGACCACGGATGTCTCGCCCGACTCGAGGTCGAACTCGATGACAGAATCGAGGCCGCCCACGGCGGGGTCGGCACGATCGAGCATGTAACCCGTGCGCGCCTCCGGGAGTGGAGCTGCAGCGTCGCCCGCGCCCTGGGGACCGTCCGCCCGCAGGAACGCGAAGGACACGACAGCGACAACCCCGAGCGCGAGCACCGCGAGGCCGACCCTGAGGGCACGACCTCGCGTCGCCTTGCTCATGTGTGGCCGATCGCGATCAGTCGTCGAGCGTGATCGACGTGCCTGATCCCGCCTGTACGACGCCGGCGCTCGATGCGCGGCGTGAGCCGCGGGAGCGGCCCTGCCCGGGCTGCTTCGGCTCCGGCAGGGCATCCAGCACGGTTCCGAGGATCTGTTCCGCGTCTTCCGAGCTGATCTTGCGCGCGGCACGGGGCGCCTTCACGACGGGGATGTCGAGGATCTCGACGACCTCTTCCTGCGATTCGGCAGCACGGTCTTCTGCAGCGCTGTCGCCCTTCGTGTCTGCCGGCGGGGTCGCGTCGGCCTTCGCCGCCGCGTCTCCAGCGTCTGCATCCTTTGACTCCGTCGTGCCCTTCGAACGCGAACGCCGGGAACGCGACTTCGAGGGCTTTTCCTCGGCGGTAGTGCCGCCCGTCGTGGCATCGGCCGTGGCCTGCGCCGCCTGCGTGTCCGACTTCTCTGCGCTGTCGGAGTCCGCCGGCTGGTTGGCGATCGTGCTCGCCGCAATCTGGGCGAGCGCGTTCTTCACGTCCTCCGTGATGGCATGGGTCGCGGCCGCCTTGGGAGCGGCATTGGAACCGGCGCCGTTGTTGCCGTTGCCGTTGCCGTTGCCGTTGCCATTGTTGTTGCCGTTGCCATTGCCGCCCTTGCCACCACGGCCGCGGCGCGATTCGGGCTGCGGCGTCTGGCGGTGCTTCGTGACGGGATCGTGGTGCACGATGATGCCGCGGCCGGCACACGTCTCGCAGGGCTCACTGAAGGACTCGAGCAGGCCGAGTCCGAGCTTCTTGCGCGTCATCTGCACGAGGCCGAGCGAGGTGACCTCGGCGACCTGGTGCTTCGTGCGGTCACGGCTCAGACACTCGACGAGGCGACGAAGCACGAGGTCGCGGTTGGACTCGAGCACCATGTCGATGAAGTCGACGACGATGATGCCGCCGATGTCACGCAGGCGCAGCTGGCGCACGATCTCCTCGGCAGCCTCGAGGTTGTTCTTGGTGACCGTCTCCTCGAGGTTTCCGCCGGAGCCGACGAACTTGCCCGTGTTGACGTCGACGACGGTCATGGCCTCGGTGCGGTCGATCACGAGCGAACCACCCGAGGGCAGCCAGACCTTGCGGTCGAGCGCCTTCTCGATCTGCTCGCTGATGCGGTACTCGTCGAAGGAGTCCTTCTCGCCGACGTGCGCCTCGACCCGGTCGACGAGGTCTGGTGCGACCTGGCGCAGGTAGCTCGTGATGGTCTCGCGGGCATCCGCCCCCTCGATGACGAGCTTGTGGAAGTCCTCGTTGAAGACATCGCGCACGATCTTGACGAGGAGGTCCGGCTCGCTGTGGAGCAGTGCGGGCGCGTTGACCGACTCGATCGCGGAGCTGATCGCCGACCACTGCGAGGTGAGGCGGTTGACATCGAGCGTCAGCTGCTCCTCAGTCGCACCCTCGGCAGCCGTGCGCACGATGACGCCCGTGTTGTCGGGGAGCACCTCCTTGAGGATTTTCTTGAGACGCGCCCGCTCGGTGTCGGGCAGCTTGCGACTGATGCCGTTCATCGAGCCGTTCGGCACGTACACGAGGTAGCGGCCTGGCAGGGAGACCTGGCTCGTGAGCCGGGCGCCCTTGTGACCAACCGGGTCCTTCGTCACCTGCACGAGCACCTTGTCGCCGGGCTTGAGCGCCAGCTCGATGCGCCGGGCCTGGTTCTTGCCC
Organism: Salinibacterium sp.; assembly: GCA_015234465.1. Classification (GTDB taxonomy): domain Bacteria; phylum Actinomycetota; class Actinomycetes; order Actinomycetales; family Microbacteriaceae; genus Homoserinimonas. Next base: position 62,967 of record JADGNA010000019.1, read on the forward strand.
TCGGCGGAGTTCTCGGCCGCAGCATCCCAGTCGACCTCGCCCGAGTACAGCACGGCGTTGCGGCCCCGACCGATATCGACGAAGGCGGCCTCCATGCTGGGGAGCACGTTCTGCACGCGACCGAGGTACACGTTGCCGATGAGCGACGACTCCTGCGACTGGGCAACGTAGTGCTCGACCAGCACACCGTCCTCCAGCACGCCGATCTGGATGCGGTTGTTCTTCTGGCGCACGACCATGACACGGTCGACACTCTCGCGACGCGCAAGGAACTCCGCCTCCGTGACGACGGGACGACGACGGCCGGCATCACGGCCGTCGCGACGGCGCTGCTTCTTGGCCTCGAGACGCGTCGAGCCGCGCACCTTCTGCGGTTCGTTCGAGGGCTCTGGCTGCTGCTTGGGCTGGCGAGCCTGGCGGCCGGAGGAGCGCTCCTGCGGCGCCCGGTCCTGGGAGCGCTCGGATTCTGCCTGCTCGTCGTCACCGGAACGGCGACGGGTGCGACGACGGCTCGAAGAGGACTCGTCCACGGCATCGTCGGATGGCGACGGCGGAACCATGGTCGGCAGGTCGGGGGCACGGAAGAGCAGGGTCGTCGTCGACATCGCGACGAGCGGCTCAGGCGCCGCGGGACTCTCCTGCGACTCGGCAGTGGCCGACGTCTCAGCTGCGGCGTCCTCGGCAGGCTCCGTCGCGACGGCAGCCCCATCACCTTCCGGGGTGGGAACCTCTGCCGGCGGGGCCGTGTCCGCTGCAGCGGTCTCCGGAGAAGCAGTCACGGCCTCAGCAGCCGCATTCGCTCGTTCCTCGGAAGGTGCGGATGCGGCACCCTGCGAGGCCTCGGCCTCGCTGCCCTTCGCCCTGCGGCCCCCGAAGAGCCTCACACGCCTGCGCGAGCCTTCCTTCTGCGTACCACCGTCATTGTTTTCGTTTGTCTCCACCATCGCTGGTGCACTCCTAAGCCGGTGTGGCAAACCGCGCTGCCATCCGGAACTCTCTCGCGGGGACCGCAATCGGCGGTCCCGCTAATCCTTACGACGCGTTTCGCGCGGATACGTGCAGCTGTGCCCTGCGGCTCCTGCCCTTGACGCTTTCGTCCTCAGGCGAACTCACGGATGCTGCTGTAGCGGTATCGGCCCTGTCTCGCTCGTCTTCTGTCATTCGGTACTGCACGCCCGGCGTGCCATGCCTGTGACGACCTCGTCGTCACTGTCGCGAACGACTCGGCTGGCAGGCCGGAAAGCTTCTTCTTCGTCACCGTGAGCGCGGCTCGCGGTGAACATCTCACAAATTATCGCATGCATCCGCGAGAGTGCCGCATTGAGGGGTGCAAGTCGCCTGCGACTACCAGCCGCGAGGGATGACAGGATGGCCCTATGGTCGACGTCCAGCGTGCCCGCCGACAGGTCTGGGCGCTCCTTGCAACCGCCGCCGTGGCACTGTCCATCGCGGTCGCCTGCTTCGTGCTGACACTGCATGCCTTCAGCGGCATGTCTCCGGAATCGCCCTTCGAATCGCTTCTCCTGGGAGTGCCCGCGCCGACCGCCGCCCTTCCGCCCGCGACGCTACTCATCGCCCTCGCGAGCATCCGCGCGGCGGCCCTCCGCTCGAGCGAGGGCACACGAACGGCACCGCGGCGGCTGGCGGGAGCGTTGCTCGTCGTCGCGGGCGGAGTCGGCCTACTCGCCGCATGGGCACTCACGGCGGACAAGGTCGTGACCCTGACGCAGCCGGAGGCTCCCCTCGAATGCAACTTCAGCCTGCTCGTGCAGTGCGGCGCGAACCTTGAGTCGTGGCAGGGCTCACTGCTCGGCTTTCCCAATCCGCTGCTCGGCCTGGTGGGATGGTCGGCCGTGATCGCGGTGGGCGGCTGCCTGTTCATCGGCATCCGCATCGCGGACTGGCTCTGGGTCGCCTTCACGGTCGGCGTCGCCGCAGCGATGGCGTTCGTGCTGTGGCTCATCGGCCAGAGCATCTCCGTGCTCGGCACCCTGTGCCCGTGGTGCATGGTGACGTGGTCGGTCACGATTCCCGTGTTCTGGTGGGTCTCGGCCGAACTCGCGCGGCGGGTCGGAGGCCCCCGGCTCTCGGCCGGGGGCGCCCGCATCGCGGGGTGGTGGCCCACCCTGACGGTGTTCAGCTACCTCGTCGTTGCCGTGCTCGCACAGCTACGGCTCGACGTGATCGCTCACCTCTGAGCTGGGTTCAGGCGAACCAGAGCGCGAGTTCCCGTGCGGCCGACTCGGGCGAGTCGCTGCCGTGCACGAGGTTCTGCTGCACGCGTGCGCCCCAGTCGCGTCCGAGGTCGCCGCGGATGGTGCCAGGCGCCGCGGTCGTGGGGTCGGTCGTGCCGGCGAGGGAGCGGAAGCCCTCGATCACGCGGTTGCCCGCGAGGCGGATGGCGACGACCGGGCCGCTCTCCATGAACTCGACGAGGGGCTCGTAGAAGGGCTTGCCCTCGTGTTCGGCGTAGTGCTTCGCCAGCAGCTCACGGTCAGGCTGCACGAGGCGCAGGTCGACGAGCTGGTATCCCTTCGACTCGATGCGGCGGAGGATCTCCCCCGTGAGTCCACGGGCAACGCCGTCGGGCTTGACGAGGACGAGTGTTTCTTCGATTTCCATTGACATGGTGCTCCTTTTGCTGGGGGACGAAGGTCAGGCGGGGGTGATGCCCATAGCGGCATTGCGTCGGTCGAGCTTGCGACCGGTGACGAAGCAGTAGATCCAGATGGCCACGAAGATGGCGCCGGAGACGTAGAGGGCCGGCAGGAGCAGCCCCAGCGCGATGAGGCCGACCTGGAGCGCCCACCCCAGCCACTCTGCCCACGGGAAGCGCAGGCACGCCGCCGTAACCAGGAGCAGTGCGATGAGCAGCACTCCCCCGCCGAGCGCCACGAGGGGCGGCAGGATGTCGAGCCCGAAGATCGTGAGGGCGACGAAGAACACGAGGGCCGCTTCGAGGCCGAGCACGATCGAGAGCAGGCTCTCGGTCACGCTGCGGACTCGGCGCTGCCGGGGCGCGCTGGCCATCATGCCTTCCACCCCTCGCTCCTGGCGAGGTCCATCGCTTCGCCCACGAGCGTGATGGATCCCGTGACGATGACGGCGCGCTTGGGCGCTTCCGAGGCCCAGCGGCGCGCGGCATCCGTCGCCTCGGCGAGCACGTCGTACTCCCAGGTGGCGTCGGCTCCAGCGAGGTCGCGCACGACATAGGCGAGGTCGTCGGATGCCACGGCGCGCTCGGATTCCGACTGCGTCACGTAGAAACGGGTCGCCATCGGTGCGAGCCGCGCCACGATGCCGTCCAGATCCTTGTCCTCGAGCACGCCGAGCACGACGGCGACCTCGTCGAAGTCGAAGTAGTCCCGCATGGCAGCGACGAGGGAATCGACACCCTGGGGGTTGTGGGCGGCGTCGACGATGACGGTGGGGTCCACGCCGATGAGCTCGAGGCGCCCGGGTGACGTCGACTCGGCGAGACCCTGCTCGATGACGTCGCTGACGATCGCCTGGTCACCGCCGCCGAGGAACGACTCGACAGCAGCAACCGCGAGCGCGGCGTTCTGGGCCTGGTGCGTTCCATAGAGCGGCAGGAAGACCTCGGAGTAGCTCGCCGCACGTCCCCGCACGGAGACAAGCTGTCCCCCCACGGCAACGGTCGAGGAGGCCACATCGAAGGCCTCCCCTTGGAGCACGAGCTCGGCGCCCACCTCGCGGGACTTCGCCTGCAGCTCCCCAAGGGCCGTCGCATCCTGCTGGGCCGAGACGACGATGGCGCCGGGCTTGATGATGCCGGCCTTCGTGCGGGCGATCTCCTGCACGGTCGAACCGAGCCGGTGCATGTGGTCGAGGGCGATGGGGGTGATCACGGCAACCGCACCGTCGGCGATGTTGGTCGAATCCCACTCTCCGCCCATGCCGGTTTCCAGCACGACGACGTCGACGGGCGCATCCGCGAAACTCGCAAACGCCAAGAGGGTGAACGCCTCGAAGAACGTGAGCGGAGCCTCACCCTCACCGTCAAGCTGGGCATCCGTCATCTCAAGGTAAGGCTGGATGTCGCGCCAGTTGGCGATGAACGCCTCATTGCTGATGGGTTCACCATCGATGAGGATGCGCTCGTTGACGCGGCTGAGGTGCGGGCTCGTGAGGAGCCCCGTGCGCAGCCCGTGCGCCCTGAGGAGGCTGTCGATCATGCGGGCCGTGCTCGTCTTGCCGTTGGTGCCCGCGACGTGGATGACGGGCGCGGCCGCCTGCGGGTCGCCCAGGAGGGCCGCCGCCCGACGCGTCGGCTCGAGTCGCACCCGCGGTGTCGCCTCACCGACGCGCGCGAGCAGTTCCGCATAGACGGCGTCGGCGTCGCCCTGCAACAGGGCGTCGTCCGACAGCTCGGGATCATTCGTGAGTTCAGACATCGATTCCCTCTCCCCAGCGCGCGACATCGAGCACGATGCGGCCCGCATTCGAGTACTGCCCCGCGCGGATCTCGGCACGGTGCGCGCCAGCCTCGCCCTGCAGTTCGGCCCCTGCGCCGCGATGCACCCGCATCTCGCGCGAGAGGGTCTCTCCCGACACGAGTTCCGTGAACGACTCGAGCGCGTCGGCATCCGCGTCCGCCTCGGTGAAGACGTCGAGACGGATGCGGTCGCTCACGTCGAATCCAGCGCCGCGGCGAGCGTCCTGCACGGCCCTCACGAGGTCACGTGCGAGTCCCTCCGCCTCAAGCTCGGGCGTCGTCGCGGTGTCGAGCAGCACGAAGCCGCCGCCGGGCAGGAAGCTGATGGCCTGCTCGGAGGATCCTGCCGTGAGCTGCAGCTCGAACTCGCCCGGCAGCAGTTCGACGCCGCCCGCGATCACATTGTCGCCAGCGGGGGTCCAGTCGCCGGACTTCGCCGCCGCGATGACCTGCTGCACGGCCTTGCCGATACGAGGACCTGCCGCGCGGGCGTTGACCGTGAGCTTGCGCTCGATGCCGAAGGCGCTGAGGCTGTCCTCCGCCAGCGGAACGAGGTCGACCGCCTTGACGTTGAGCTCGTCGCGCACGATCGAGCTGAACTCCTCGAGACGGGCCCCGTCGTCGCTCACGATTGTGAGGCTCGCGAGCGGCAGCCGAACGCGGCGACCCGTCGCCTTGCGCAGGGCGAGTCCGGCGGAGGCGATCTCACGCACGCGGTCCATCGTCGCCGCGAGGGTCGCGTCGGCCGGGAACTCCTCCGCGTCGGGCCAGTCGGTGAGGTGCACACTGCGCCCGCCGGTGAGGCCCTGCCACACCTTCTCGCTCACGAGCGGTGCGAGCGGGGCGGCGAGCCGGGTCAGGGTCTCGAGCACGGTGTAGAGCGTGTCGAAGGCGTCCTTGTCGGTGCCCGCCCAGAAGCGGTCGCGGCTCCTGCGCACGTACCAGTTCGTGAGCACGTCGGCGAAGTCGCGGAGCGCATTGGCCGCGAGCGGCGAGTCGAGCGCGTCGAGGTGAGCCGTGACATCCGTCACCAACTGCCGGGTCTTCGCGAGCAGGTAGCGATCGAGCACGTGGCTCGAGTCGGTGCGGCGGCTCGCCTCGTAGCCGCCCTCCTGCGCCGCGTTCGCGTAGAGGGTGAAGAAGTAGTAGGTGCTCCAGAGCGGAAGGAGGAACTGCCGCACTCCCTCACGGATGCCCTCCTCCGTCACGATGAGGTTGCCACCGCGGATGACCGAGGATGACATGAGGAACCAGCGCATGGCATCCGCGCCGTCGCGCTCGAAGACCTCGTTGACATCCGGGTAGTTGCGCAGCGACTTCGACATCTTCTGCCCGTCATTGCCGAGCACGATGCCGTGGCTGATGACGTTCTTGAACGCAGGGCGGTCGAAGAGGGCCGTCGACAGCACGTGCATCGTGTAGAACCAGCCGCGCGTCTGCCCGATGTACTCGACGATGAAGTCGGCAGGGTTGTGGGTGTCGAACCAGTCCTTGTTCTCGAAGGGGTAGTGCACCTGGGCGTAGGGCATCGAGCCGGAGTCGAACCAGACGTCGAGCACGTCCTCGATGCGGCGCATGGTCGACTGGCCCGTCGGGTCATCCGGGTTCGGGCGGGTCAGGTCGTCGATGAAGGGGCGGTGCAGGTCGGGCTCGCCCTCCGCGTTGCGCGGCAGCGTGCCGAAGTCGCGCTCGAGTTCCTCCAGTGAGCCGTAGACGTCGACGCGGGGGTACTCGGGGTTGTCGCTCTTCCAGACCGGGATCGGCGAACCCCAGTAGCGGTTGCGCGAGATCGACCAGTCGCGGGCGTTCGCCATCCACTTGCCGAACTGGCCGTGCTTGACGTTCTCCGGCACCCAGTTGATCTGCTCGTTGATCTCGACGGCACGGTCGCGGAATTCCGGCACGCGGATGAACCAGCTCGAGACCGCCTTGTAGATGAGCGGCTGGCGGCAGCGCCAGCAGTGCGGGTAGCTGTGCTCGTAGCTCTTCTGCTGCAGGAGGCGACCGTCAGCCCTCAGCAGCTGGGTGAGCGGCTTGTTGGCGTCGAAGACCTGCAGGCCGGCGACCGGCTCGACGGCGGGCAGGAAGCGGCCACCGTCATCGACCGAGATCACGACGGGGATGCCCGCCTTGGCGCACGTCACCTGGTCGTCTTCACCGTAGGCGGGCGCCTGGTGCACGATGCCCGTGCCCTCACCCGTCGCGACGTACTCGGCGACGAGGATCTGCCACGCGTTCTCGTAGCCCTCCGCGTCGGCGTAGAAGTCCCAGAGCCGGTCGTACTTCACACCGCCCAGATCGGCACCCTTGAGGGTGCGGGTGACGGATGCCGCGGCATCCGCTGCGCTCTCGTAGCCCAGGTCCTTCGCGTAGGCCGCGACGGTGTCGGCGGCCAGGAGGTACTGGGAGACCGCCTCGGCCGAGCCGTCGCCCGCGCCCAGCGGACCGCTCGGGATCACGGCGTACTCGATCTCGGGGCCGACCGCGAGGGCGGCGTTGGTGGGGAGCGTCCAGGGGGTCGTCGTCCATGCGAGGGCGCGCACGCCCGTCAGCCCGAGCGCCTCGGCCTTCTCGCCCACGAGCGGGAAGGTGACCGTGACGGTCTGGTCCTGGCGCATTTTGTAGACGTCGTCATCCATGCGCAGCTCATGGTTGGAGAGCGGGGTCTCGTCGTTCCAGCAGTACGGCAGCACGCGGAAGCCCTCGTAGGCGAGGCCCTTGTCGTAGAGGCGCTTGAAGGCCCAGATGACCGACTCCATGAAGGAGATGTCGAGGGTCTTGTAATCGTTCTCGAAGTCGACCCAGCGGGCTTGCCGGGTGACGTAGTCCTGCCACTCGTTCGTGTATCGCAGCACCGACTCGCGCGCCGTCGCGTTGAAGGCCTCGACGCCCATCGACTCGATCTCGTCCTTGCGCGTGATGCCCAGCTGGCGCATCGCCTCCAGCTCGGCGGGTAGCCCGTGGGTGTCCCAGCCGAAGCGGCGGTGCACCTGCTTGCCGCGCATGGTCTGGTAGCGCGGGAACAGGTCCTTCGCGTAGCCCGTCAGGAGGTGGCCGTAGTGCGGCAGGCCGTTCGCGAAGGGCGGGCCGTCGTAGAAGACCCACTCGTCGCATCCCTCACGGTTGTCGATCGACGCCTGGAAGGTGTCGTCGCCCTTCCAGAAGGCAAGGATGCCCTTCTCGATCGCCGGGAATTCAGGGCTCGGCGTCACGGGGGCTGCGGGCGTGCCGTCGTGGGAGGGGCGCGGGTAGGTCAAGTCTTCTCCTGGCAGTGACGAATCTGCACGAGGACGACGGATGATCTGCTCACCCTCCGCGGTACCACCTCGCTTGCCGCATCTGGTTTCGACGAGCTCAACCCGCGATGCGACCGCTTGTTCCTTGGCTGTGACGGGCCAGACCCGTTCGGTTCTACTGGGCGGGTGCCGGGGCATCCGCTGTTCTGCCGAAGACTCCCCGGTGATGGCCGGATCAGCGCCTGTGGCTCAAGGATACCGTGCGGCTCGGCACGACACGAATGCCTCCGGCATGGGCGCTGGCGCTGCCCTCAGTCCTCAGTCCTCGAAGACGATGCGCAGGTAGCGAGCCCCATCGACCGCCGTCGAGTAGTACCAGCCCGCGTTCGTGACGAGGTGCGATGCGGCTGCGCCACTCGGGTCACTCATCTCGGTGCCGCCCTCGCTGTCGCGACGCTCGTATCCCGCGGCCTCGAGTTCGGCGATCGCCTGCTCGCGCTGCTCCTCGTCGATGGGCAGCCAGGCGAACGCCACGTGTTCACTGGCCTCGCCGGGCGAGAGCAGGCAGACGAGTGGATCGTGCTCGATGAGGGGCGACATCCACTCCAGGTGCCCGCTCTCGGCCAGGGCCTCGACGTCGTACACGACGGTCAGTCCGCCGAGGTCCGTGCCGTTGAACGCCGCGAATCCCGCGCCGTCCTCTCCGATGAGGAAGGGGCATGCCTGCGATGCCGGAGGCATGTAGTCGGGATCGCCCGGGGTATCAGATGTGGCCTCCGGTCCCAGGCTGGAGGGCTCGGGACTGCCCTGCTCGCTCGCCGTGCAGGCGCTGAGGAGGAGGCAGCACGCCAGCCCGATCGCGGTGCTGGCCTTCGCCCCCGCGCGGCGCATCCGATGTTCCGTGCTCATCCTTCTCCCTTTAGGGGGCCACCAGTACCGGCGTGCCGAGCGGCAGCCCAGCCAAGTACTGCGCCGTCGCGGCATCGACGCGGATGCACCCGTTGGAGATGGGCCCGGAGCGGGCGTCGTGATAGTGGAACGCCGTGACGGCGACGGATGCCCCACCGAAGCCGTCGAGGGTCGGGGACTGCACCGCGAGGGCTGTCGTCGGGTTGCCCCGCGTGTACGTGGCCGCCGGGTCGGTGAAGACCGTCATGACGAAGGTGCGGCCGAGCGGGGTGGGCGTCGCCGGCGTGCCGAAGCCGAAACCGGAGCTCTCGTAGACGCTTCGCCCCGACTCCGTGACGGAGATCGTGCCCTCGCTGAGGCTGACGCGCACGAGGTAGGGGTTCTCGTTGAGCGTCACGTCGGCGGCCCGAACCCACCCGGTCGTCTGGCCCACGACCCCGCCCGAGGGAAGGCCGGCCCGCGCCGGCAGGAGCACCCGCACCCAGTGCGGGTGCTGCTCGATAACAGGGACCGCCGTGCCGTCGTGGGCCTGCGCATGGGGAAGCTGGGCGACGGGCGATGCGCCGGGTTCGGGGAAGACGGGGATCGAGGGAGCGAGCGCGGATGCGGTCAGCGGCAGCACGGGCGCATGCGGCTCGGGGTCGAGCGGCAGCTGCGGGATGACGGAGTACACCTGCGTCGCGGGCAGCGCGGCGAGGTCGTAGGTGGAGGGGTCCACCGGGTATTGCTCGACAGGACTGGGGCCGGGACTGGGGCTGGGGCTGGGGCTCGGACTGGGCATCGCAGTGCTCTCGGTGCTCGTGGACGCTCTCTCGGCTGGGGCGGCATCGTCGCGCGGCCAGAGGAGCACGGCGCACAGTCCTGCCGCCGCGATCGCGATGCCCGCGCCGGCGACCTGTGCCCCTCTCCGCCTGTCCACGGAACCCCTTCCTCAACGTCGCCACTGTTGCGCGACTCCCACGTTCTCACATCGTGCAGCTACTCTCGCTGCGATGCGATACATGCGCAATGCTGGACGCATGACGATCTCGGTCCCGTCCCTCGAGCAGCTCCGAACCCGTTCGAGCGCAAAGTGGCGCACACACCCGAGTGACGTCCTCCCCCTCTTCGTCGCCGAACTCGATTTCGCGCTCGCCGACCCCATCGCGGAGGCGCTGCACGACAGCATCCGTCGCAGCGACACGGGCTACGCCTCGGGCGACGCTGAACTGCCCGAGGCATTCAGCCGCTTCGCCGCCGAGCGCTTGGACTGGAGCGTCGATGTCGAGCACGTGCGCTCGACGGCGGACGTCAGCTTGGGGATCGTCGAGTGCCTGCGCCGCCTGACCGACCTGGGCGACGGGGTCATCATCACGCCTCCGGTCTATCCGCCGTTCTTCGACCTCGTGCGCGAATCGGGAGCATCCGTCGTCGAGGTGCCGCTCCGAGAATCGGATGCTTCGGATCACTCCGCCTGGGCCCTCGATCTCGACGCCATCGAGGCGGCGTTCCGAGCCGGCGCGAAGGCAATGGTGCTGTGCAACCCGCACAACCCGCTCGGCCATCCGCACCCGCGGAGCGAATTCGAGGAGCTCGCCCGCATCGCCGACCGCTACGGCGTCACGATCGTGAGCGACGAGATCCACGCTCCCCTCACGCACAGCGATGGCGACTACGTGCCTTACCTCACGGTGAGCCAGGAGTCCCGCGACCACGGCATCGCGATTACCTCGGCGAGCAAGGCCTTCAACCTGGCCGGGCTGAAGTGCGCCGTCATGGTGACGGCAAGTGCGCGCATGCGTGCCGTCGTCTCCGGCATGTACCAGGAGGTCTTCTGGCGCACCTCGCACCTCGGTGCCATCGCGAGTGTCGCGGCGTTCCGCCACGGCAGTGCGTGGCTCGACGACGCCATCGCCACGCTCGAGGGCAACCGCTCCCTGCTGACGCGCCTTCTCGCCGAGAAGCTCCCCGGCGTCGTCTATCGCGAGCCCGCTGCGAGCTACCTCGCGTGGCTCGACTTCAGGGCGCTCGGGCTCGGCGACAACCCTGCCGAGCGCCTGCTCTCGGATGCTCGCGTCGCCCTCAGTCCGGGTCCGGACTTTGGTGGGCAGGGCACAGGTTTCGCCCGCCTGAACTTCGGATGTTCGCCGGAAGTGCTAACGGAGGCGATCGAACGCATCGCCGCCGCTACCATCGGCTCCCATGACCGCCAATGACGACGCCAAGAACTCGACCGTACTGCTCAGTGTGACCGACGGCCTCGCCCGGATCACCCTCAACCGCCCCGCCCGCCTGAACGCGATCGACGCCGACGCGGCGGACCGCTGGCGCGACGTCGCCCGCGAGGTCACGGAGCGCGACGATGTGCAGGCCGTGCTGCTGGATGCCGCGGGGGCGGCATTCTGCGCGGGTGGCGACGTGCAGGCGATGGCGACCGCAGACTACGACGCCGCATCGATCGCCGACCACGCGGACGTGATCCATGAGGGCCACGCCCTCCTGCGGGCGAGCACGAAGCCGATCGTCGCGGCGGTCCAGGGCGCGGTCGCGGGCGGCGGCCTCGGATTCATGCTCTGCGCCGACTACATCGTCGCCGCCGACACCTCCTTCTACGCGTCGCGCTACGCCGCGATCGGCCTCACCCCGGACTGCGGCGTGAGCACGCTCCTGACGGAGGCGGTCGGCATGCGCCGCGCGCTCCAGCTTGCCCTCAGCGACGTGCGCCTCACGGCGGACGAGGCCAAGGAATGGGGGCTCGTCACCGAGGTCGTGCCGGCGGAGCAGATCGTCGCTCGCGCCGAGGAGGTCGCGGCGCACTGGCTCGCGGGGGCGGCCGGTGCCTACGGAGAAGCGCGACGCCTGCTGCGGGCCGCGCCCCTCCGCCCAGTGCAGGAGTCCCTCGACGATGAGGCGCGCACGATCGCGCGGGCGTTCAGCACCCCGGATGCGCAGCGCCTCATCGCCGCCTTCACCGCCCCGAGGAAGCGCTAACTCCCCGAAGCGGCACGTCGATTCTTCGTCAGGACATGGCGGGGACGTCGACCATGTTGACCCGCTCGTTGGGAACGCAGTGGGTCATCACGAGCCCTGTCACGTCACGAGGCCCGTTCTTGCCGAGGTTCTGCATGCGCTGGATCTCCTCCGCATTCAGCGTCTGGGTCGCGAGCGGACCGAGGTCGGCCACCTCCTCGAGCGCAATGCCGAGGCCCTCACCGACCCGCGCGCCGAGCTCGTCGTCGCACATGTAGAAGTGCCACAGCATCCGTTCCTGCACGGGCCGCGCAGCCTGCCCGATGAGGGTCACGAAGTTGAGCACGAGGTCGTCCTTCTCCCAGTCCTCCAGGAGCTGGTAACGCTGGCCGGCCTGCAGGTAGTCGTTCGTGCGCGGGATGCGGGCGCGCACGAGTCGCGCATTGATCTCAGGGCCGATCTCGGACTGGTACTCGCGCGGCGCCTCAGCGAGGCCGCCCGTGATCGACGGCTCGTAGTTGACGTGCGGGTTCTCACCGCCGCCATCGACGTAGTACGTCATCTGGCCGTCACGCTGGTTCGTCGCGACCTTCGCGTTCTTCGCCTGGTTCACCGGCAGCTGCAGATAGTTCGGGCCGACGCGGTAGCGCTGCGTGTCGCTGTAGGAGAAGGTGCGCCCGACGAGCATCTTGTCGTCGGAGAACTCAAGACCGTCGACCAGCACCCCCGTACCGAAGGCGATCTGCTCGTTCTCGGCGAAGAAGTTCTCGACATTGCGGTTGAGCACCATGGTGCCGACGTGGCGCGTGGGGAACTCGTTCTCGGGCCAAACCTTGGTGTCGTCGAGGGGGTCGAAGTCCAGTTCGGGGTGCTCGTCGTCGCTCATGAGCTGCACATAGAGCTCCCACTCGGGGTAGTCGCCCGACTCGATCGCCTGGTACATGTCGTGGGAGGCGTGCCCGAGGTCGCCCGCCTGCACGGCCGCGGCATCCGCCTCAGTGAAGCTCTTGACCCCGGCCTTGGGGATCCAGTGGTACTTGACAAGGTGGCTGACGCCCTCCGCATTGACCCAGCGGTAGGTGTTGACGCCGAATCCCTGCATCGTGCGGTAGCTCGCCGGGATGCCGCGCGGGCTGAAGAGGTTCACGAGCATGTGCATCGACTCGGGGGTCTGCGACATGAAGTCGAAGATGCGCGCGGGCTCCTGGCGGAAGGTCACGGGGTCGGGCTTGAGCGAGTGGATGACGTCGGGAAACTTGATCGCGTCGCGGATGAAGAACACCGCGAGGTTGTTGCCCACGAGGTCCCAGTTGCCGTCCTCCGTGTAGAACTTCACCGCAAAGCCACGCGGGTCGCGCGCCGTCTCGGATGAATCGCGTCCGCCGATGACGCTCGAGAGGCGCACCGCGACATCCGTGCGCTTGCCAGCCGTGTTGAAGAGCTTTGCCCGCGTGTACTTCTCAATGGGCTCGTCGCCGACCTTGCCGGTCGCCTCGAAGTAGCCGTAGGCGACGAAGCCGCGGGCGTGCACGACGCGCTCCGGGATGCGCTCACGGTCGAAGTGGCTGATCTTCTCGAGGAACTGGTAGTTCTCGAGCGTCGCCGGCCCTCGCGCGCCCACCGAGCGCGTGTTCTGGTTGTCGACAACCGGATGCCCCTGCCTGTTGGTCAGTGTGCCCCGCGCCGTCGATCGTGCTTGATTGTCGGGTGCCATGTCTCACTCCTCATGTCGAACCGCCGGTGTCTACAGACCCACTGTGCATCGCTTGTGCGGGTCGTGCACGGATGCTCGGGGAACGTGGAGGATGCTGGTCTGGCCCCCATAGGATGGCACCACCCGTCGAAAGGAATGTCGCGTGTCGACTCTCACCCTCAGCCCTGGTCGCCCGACCCTCGCCGACCGTCTCGTCTCGCGGAGCCTCGCCATGGACGTCGTGCTCATCACGGCGGGCGCCGCCGTGGTCGCGGTCGCGTCGCAGCTTTACATTCCGATCCAGCCCGTGCCGATCACGATGCAGACGCTCGCGGTGCTGCTCGTCGGCAGCACGCTCGGAGCACTCCGCGGCACGCTCGCGATGGTGCTCTACATGGCGCTGGGTCTCGTGGGCCTTCCTGTCTTCAGCGAGGGTGCGTCGGGGGCGGCGGTGCTGTTCGGCGCGACCGGCGGGTACATCATCGGCTTCGCCTTCGCGGCCGCGCTCACCGGCTGGCTCGCCCAGCGCGACTGGGACAAGAAGTTCCTGGGCGCCGCCCTCTCCTTCAGCGCCGGCACGGTCGTGATCTTCGCCTTCGGTCTCCTCGGCCTCGCGATCACCCTCGGCGGCACGCTCGAGCAGACGCTCGCGTGGGGCCTCTACCCCTTCATCATCGGCGGCATCATCAAGGCCGGCATCGCCGCGGCTGCTGTCCCTGCGTCGTGGAAGCTCGCCGACCGCATTGCGAAGGCGCGCGACTAACAGCGCCCAACCGTCAGCGACGGCCCGACCGCAGTGCGGTCGGGCCGTCGTCGTCTGCGGGGCTATGCTTGTCGGTGGGATTTGTTGCACTCAGCCCAACAATCCCGATCCCGACCGCACCCACCTCGAAGGACTTCATGCGTCGCGCCCCAAGAACTCTGACCGTCATCGGCGGATCCGCTCTCACCCTCAGCCTGCTTGCGGGCTGTGCCGCCGCCGCTCCCACCTCTGAGGAACCTGTCGCCGGCGGCACGCTCATCTACGCGACGGGTGACGCCGAGCCCAGCTGCCTCGACCCCCACGTCGGCGGCAACTACCCGCAGGCGCTACTCGCCACGCAGTACATCGAGTCCCTCGTCTCCAAGAACGCGGACGGCGACATCCTCCCGTGGCTCGCGGAGTCATGGAAGGAGAGCGACGACGGCCTCAGCTGGGAGTTCACGCTCCGCGACGACGTGAGCTTCACCGACGGCACGCCGCTCACTGCCGACGCCGTCGCCGCGAACATCGCCCACCTCAAGGACCCTCAGACCGCGTCGTCGACCGGCTACCTCGCGGTCGGCAAGATCGAGTCGATGACATCCGTCGATGAGCACACGCTCCGCATCGACCTCTCGGCTCCCGACAGCGCGCTGCTCGATTCCTTCAGCATGCCGTGGGTCGGCATCCAGTCCCCCACAGCACTCGAACGTGGCCAGGACGTGAACTGCGAGTCCCCCGTCGGCACGGGTCCCTTCATCGTCGAGGAGTGGACGAGGCAGCAGGGTGTGCGCCTCGTTCGCAACGAGGACTACAACTCATGGCCGGGCGACGCCGCGCACGAAGGCCCCGCCTGGCTGGAGGCGATCGACTGGCGCTTCATCCCGGATGCCGCGACGCGCTATGCCGCTCTCCAGTCCGGCGAGGTCGACGTGATCGACAACCCCCAGCCCAACTCCCTTGCGGCGGCCACAGAAGACGGGCCGATCACCGCGATCGCCGCACCGCGGCCGGGCGCCTCCAACCGCATCGAACTGAACGCGGGCAAGGCGCCGTTCGACGATGAGCGCGTTCGCGAGGCGTTCATCCGCGCCGCCGAGGTCAACGACGGCATCGAGGGCCTCTTCTTCGGCACGGTGGCCCGGTCATACTCCGTGCTCTCAAGTGTCGAGGCCGAGTCACTCTCCACGCCCGAGTACTTCGACGTCGACCTCGACGCCGCCAACGCGCTCCTCGATGCCGCAGGATGGACGCAGCGTGACGCCGATGGCTACAGGGTGAAGGATGGCCAACGTCTCGTGCTGGAGTTCCCCGTCAGCACGAACCAGTCGGTGCCGGCCGAGCAGTCGCTCTTCGAGCAGATCCAGGCGACGACGAAGCAGGCGGGGTTCCAGGTGATCCTCGAACCCCTCGACCTGTCGAGCTGGTACGGCGCCCTCGCCGCGCACGAGTACAACCTCGTCAGCGCGCCGTACACCAAGGTTGGGCCCGACGTGCTGCGCATCCTGTATCACAGCGACTCCACCGTGCCGGCGCCGAGCGGCTACTTCGCCAACCTCGCCCAGCTGAAGGACCCCAAGCTCGACGCGCTCCTGACGCAGGCGAGCGAGACGACGGATGCCACGCTTCGCGCCGAGCTCTACGAGGAGGCGCAGGACATCGTGCTCTCCGGCTACCACGTGCTCCCGCTCTACGACCAGCAGAACCACTACCTGCATGGCGAGGACGTGGAGGGCATGCGCGCCCTGCCGACCGTGTCGACCCCGACGTTCTTCGACGCCTGGCTCGCGCGCTGACGCCGCGATGGGAGCGAGGGTGTTGCGGTGGGTCGCCGCGAAGGTTGCCGGTGGCGCCTTCGTGCTGTGGGCCATCGCGACGCTCATCTTCTTCGGCCTGCGACTGATCCCAGGCGACCCGGCCCAGGCACTCCTCGGTGGGCCCGGGTCGCAGGCCTCGGAGGAGGCCCTCGCCCTCGTTCGTCGCGAACACGGCCTGGACCTGCCGCTCGCGGAACAGTACCTCCTCGCGATGGGGCGGCTCGCGACGGGTGACCTCGGCACGTCCTACTCACTCCGCCAGGACGTGCTCACGCTGATCGGGGAACAGTTCTGGGGCACCCTGCTGCTCACCGTGCTCTCGCTCGCGACGGCGTGGGCGATCGCGCTGCTCCTGGCGACGTGGGCGACGCGAGGCAGCCGCTCTGGCCGCGCCGTGGCATCCGGCCTCGAGGTCGTTGCCTCCGCCGTGCCGCACTTCTGGCTGGCGTCGATGCTCATCCTGCTCTTCAGTTCACTCCTCGGGCTGCTGCCGCCCGTGAGCGTCGAAGGGCCGAGCGGGCTTGTGCTGCCAGTGCTCACGCTCGCGCTGCCCCTCGCAGGGTTCCTTGCGCAGGTCATGCGCGAATCGCTCGCCGACGCACTCGAATCGCCCTTCGTGCTCTCGGCGCGCGCCCGCGGGGAGAGCGAGACTGGCGTCCGGTGGAGACACGCCATCCGGCACGCCTCACTGCCGGCCATCTCGCTCTCGGGCTGGGCCTTCGGCTCCCTCATCAGTGGCGCGGTCGTCGTCGAGACGGTCTTCGCCCGACCTGGCCTCGGCCGGAGCCTGCTCAACGCGGTCACGGCGCGCGACATCCCCATGGTCACGGGCATCGCGCTCGTCTCGGCGCTCGCGTTCGTGCTCGTCACGATTGCGACCGACGCGATCGACCGCGTCGCCGACCCGCGGCTGAGGCGCGCATGACCGCCCCCGAGACCGCTGGCACGGCCTACGGAACGGCACACGTCGCCGCCCGGCCCGGTGCCAGGCTGACGGCCGGGGAGGTCATCAGCCTCGCGGTCATCCTGCTCCTGGCCGCCGCCGCACTCGTGCCCCAGCTGCTCGCGCCCGGCGACCCCCTCGCCATCTCACCGACAGAGGCGTTCCAGGCACCCTCGTGGCAGCATCCCTTCGGCACCGACGAATCGGGTCGGGATGTCTACACCCGCGTCGTCCACGGCGCGGGGCAGTCCCTCCTCATCGGGCTTGCGGCAACCGCGATCGGGATCGGCCTCGCCCTCGTGCTGGGCACGCTCGGGGCCGTCGGCGGACGCGCCCTCGACTTCGCCACGACCCGCATCAATGAGGTGCTGTTCGCGCTCCCCGGCCTGCTGCTCGCGCTCGTGTTCATCGCGATCGTCGGCCCGGGGGTCACGACGACGACGATCGCCGTCGGTCTCTCGACCGCGCCCGGCTACGCGCGCATCATCCGGAGTCGCATCCTGGCCGTGCGACGCTCCGGGTACGTCGAAGCTGCCGTCGTGCTCGGCCACGGCCCGCTGACGATCCTCGGGCGGCACATCCTGCCCAACGCGGTGGCACCGGTCTTCGTGCTCGCGACGCTCGGGGTCGGCCAGGCGATCGTGTGGGCCTCGTCCCTCAGCTACCTCGGCCTCGGCGTCGTGCCTCCCGCGGCGGAGTGGGGTGCAATGCTCTCAGCGGGCCGCCCTTACATCTCCGTCGCGTGGTGGCTCACGGTCTTCCCGGGCCTCGCGATCGTGGCGACCGCGGCATCCGCGACCGCGCTCGGCCGGAGCCTCCAGTCGCGCACGAGACAGGAGCAGTCATGACGGCGCCGCTGCTCACGGTCGACCGGCTCTCGGTCGCCTTCTCGGGTGTCACGGTCGTCCGCGACGTGTCGTTCGAGGTCAGCCCCGGCGAATGCCTCGCGATCGTTGGCGAATCCGGGTCTGGCAAGAGTGTGACGGCGCGATCGCTCCTGGGCCTCACGGGCGGCCGCGTCTCGGCCGAGGGCCTGCGCCTGGGCGAGCATGACCTCCTGTCTGCCGGGCCGAAGCAGTGGCGTTCCATCCGCGGCGGCGAGGTCGGCCTCGTGCTGCAGGATGCGCTCGTCTCGCTCGATCCGCTGAGGCCGGTGGGCCGCGAGATCGACGACACGCTGCGCCTGCACACTTCGCTCTCCCCCGCCGAACGTCGCGACCGCGTCATCGAGGTGCTCGAGTCGGTGGGGATGCCGGATGCCGCGTCCCGCGCCTTGCAACGCGCGGGCGAACTCTCCGGCGGCCTCCGACAGCGGGCACTCATCGCGAGTGCGATCGCGGCATCGCCACACCTCATCATTGCCGACGAGCCGACGACAGCGCTCGACGCGACCGTGCAGTCCCAAGTACTGCGGCTGCTCGCGCAGCTCCGGGCCGACGGCACCGCGCTCCTGCTCATCAGCCACGACCTCGCGGTCGTTCGGGAGGTGGCCGACCGGATCGTCGTCATGCGCGACGGCGAGATCGTCGAGGCCGGCAGCGTGGGCGAGGTGCTGGATGCTCCACGCCACGAATACACGCGCGCACTCATTCGTTCGGTGCCGTCGGGCGTGCCGCGCGGCATGCCGCTCGCGGCATCGGCGGATGCAGGCAGCACCAGGAACACCGCGCCTCCAGCGCCCTCGACCGGGCCGATCGTGCTGGAGGCGCGGGGGCTCAGCAAGTCGTTCCCCCGCCGCCATCAGGCACCGCTCCTCGCGGTGGACGATGTCTCGATTTCACTTCGGCGCGGCAGCACCCTCGGCCTCGTCGGCGAGTCCGGCTCGGGCAAGACGACCGTCGCGCGCATGCTCCTCGGCCTTGTGACGCCCGATGACGGCACCGTCGACCTCGATGGCGCGCGGTTCAGCGACATCCCGGAGCGCCAGCGACGGCGACGACGACGGATGCTCGGTGCCATCTATCAAGACCCGCTCAGCTCATTCGACCCGCGTCACACGGTGCAGCGCATCCTTCGCGACGCGCTCGACCCGAAGGAGGCGAACGCGCCCCGTCGGCTCACGGAACTGCTCGACTCGGTCGGCCTGCCGAGCTCCGTGCTGGCGCGCCGACCGCTGCATCTCTCGGGCGGACAGCGCCAGCGGGTCGCGATCGCCCGCGCCCTCGCTCCCCGGCCCGAGGTGCTCGTCTGCGACGAACCCGTCTCGGCCCTCGACGTCTCGGTGCAGGCACAGGTCCTCGACCTGCTCGATGAGCTCCAGGGCGAGCACGGGCTCGCCTACCTCTTCATCTCGCACGATCTCGGCGTCGTGCAGCACATGAGCGACCGCATCGCCGTCATGCGCGCGGGCACCATCGTGGAGGAGGGCGACGCGACGACGGTGTTCACCTCGCCGCAGCACGAGTACACCCGGCAGCTCGTGGCATCCACACCCCGTCTCGAGAGGAACCAGCGCTCATGACGAGCACGCGCGCAACAGGCAAGGGGCGCCCTCCCGCGGCCTCGCGGGAGATGCTCCAGGATGCGGCATTCGAGCTCTTCCTCGAGCAGGGCTACTCCGGCACCACCGTCGAACACATCACGCGGAGGGCGGGCGTCAGCCGCAACACCTTCTTCAACTACTTCGACGCCAAGGGGGATGTGTTCTGGGTCGAGCTCGACGATGCGCTCGCGCGGCTTGCGCAGGAGCTCGCGGCGCATGACCCGGTCAGCGAACCCCTGCCCGCGCTGCGTGACGTGCTGCTCGCGCTTGGCGGGGGTTACGGTGCAGACGCCGTGCCCTTCGCGCTGACGCAACGGGAACTGATCGGCGGCGTGCACGAACTCCAGGCCTCCGCCGTGACCCGCTTCGTGGCCGCAGCCCGCGGCATCCGCAGCTTCCTCGTCGAGCGCGGGATCGCGGCCGACATGGCCCAGGCCGTCTCCTATGCCGTCATGGGGGCGACCGTCGCCGCGACACAGTCGTGGGCCGCCGCGGGACCAACACGCGGCACGCTGGCCGCCTACCTTGACGTCACGGTCAGCCCCGTGCTGCGGGGCTACGCGCACGCCAGCTGAGCACCGCGGGCGCATTCGGGCACTCCGATAGCATGGGATGACCTGACACTCAGGCACCTCAGCACAGACACGGTGCCGCACACATCGAACCGGAGCATCCCATGGCCGACGCCATCCCCGACAAGCCCGCCCTCGAAGGCCTCGAGCAGAAGTGGGGCCCGCGCTGGGAGGAGAAGGGCACCTACCGTTTCGATCGTGACTCGGCGACGCGCGAGAACATTTTCTCGATCGACACTCCCCCGCCCACGGCATCCGGTTCACTCCACATCGGGCACGTCTTCAGCTATACGCACACCGACGTCGTCGCGCGCTACCAGCGGATGCGCGGCCGCACCGTCTTCTACCCCATGGGCTGGGACGACAATGGCCTGCCGACCGAGCGCCGCGTGCAGAACTACTACGGCGTGCGCTGCGACCCCACGCTCCCCTACGACCCGGACTTCACTCCGCCCTTCGAGGGCGGGGACAACAAGAGCTCGAAGGCGGCAGACCAGCTGCCGATCAGCCGCCGCAACTTCGTGGAGCTGTGTGAGCGCCTGACGGTCGAAGACGAGAAGCAGTTCGAAGACCTGTGGCGCAAGCTGGGCCTCAGCGTCGACTGGAGCCAGACCTACCGCACGATCTCCCCCGAGGCCCAGGCCACCGCACAGCGTGCGTTCCTGCGCAACCTTGAGCGCGGCGAGGCCTACCAGGCGGATGCGCCGACCCTCTGGGACGTCACCTTCCGCACCGCGGTCGCCCAGGCCGAGCTCGAGGACAAGGAGCAACCCGGCGCGTACCACCGGCTCGCGTTCCATGGCCCCGAGGCCGACATCCACATCGAGACGACCCGGCCGGAACTGCTGCCCGCCTGTGTCGCCCTCGTCGCGCATCCGGATGACGAGCGCTACCAGGCCCTCTTCGGCACGACCGTGCGCACGCCTCTCTTCGACGTCGAGGTGCCCGTCGTAGCCCATCACCTCGCGCAGAAGGACAAGGGCTCCGGCATCGCCATGATCTGTACCTTTGGCGACCTGACCGACGTCATCTGGTGGCGCGAACTCGACCTGCCGAACCGCGCCATCATCGGCTTCGACGGCCGCGTCGTGAGCGAGGCACCCGACGCGATCACGAGCGAGACGGGACGCGAGGCCTATGCCCAACTCGCCGGCAAGACGGTCTTCAGCGCCAAGAAGACCATCGTGGAGCTGCTGCAGGCATCCGGCGAGATGATCGGCGAGGCCAAGGCCATCACGCACCCGGTCAAGTTCTTCGAGAAGGGTGACAAGCCCCTCGAGATCGTGTCGACGCGACAGTGGTACATCACCAACGGCGGGCGCGACGAGGCACTTCGCAACGCCCTCGTCGCCCTCGGCAAGGACATCGACTGGCACCCCGACTTCATGCGCGTGCGCTACGAGAACTGGGTCAACGGCCTCAACGGTGACTGGCTCATCAGCCGTCAGCGCTTCTTCGGCGTGCCTATCCCCGTCTGGTATCCGCTCGACGGCGACGGCAACCCCGTCTTCGACTCCCCCATCGTGCCGAGCGAGGCGCAGCTCCCCGTCGACCCCTCATCGGATGCCGCCCCCGGCTTCGAGGAGTCCCAGCGCGGCGTGCCCGGCGGCTTCGTCGGCGAGATCGATGTCATGGACACCTGGGCCACCTCCTCGCTGACCCCGCAGCTCGCGGGGGGCTGGAAGACCGACCCCGAGCTCTTCAACCTCGTGTTCCCCTACGACCTGCGTCCCCAGGGCCAGGACATCATCCGCACCTGGCTGTTCTCGACCGCCCTGCGTTCCCACCTCGAGCACGACGGCGTCGCGCCCTGGAAGCACGCCGCGATCTCCGGCTTCATCGTCGACCCCGACCGCAAGAAGATGTCGAAGTCGAAGGGCAACGTCGTCACGCCGGCGGGCATGCTCGACGACCACGGTTCCGACGCGGTGCGCTACTGGGCTGCCTCGAGCCGGCTCGGCACGGATGCCGCGTTCGACCCGCAGAACCCCAAGCAGATCAAGATCGGCCGCCGACTCGCCATCAAGGTGCTCAACGCATCCAAGTTCGCCTACTCCTACGAACTGCCTGGCGGAGAGCACGACATCACCAACCCGCTGGACCGGGACGTGCTGGCGGAACTCGACCGGGTGGTCGCGACGGCGACGACTGCGTTCGACGAGTTCGACCACGCGCGTGCACTCGAGACGACCGAGCAGTTCTTCTGGACCTTCTGCGACGACTACCTCGAGTTGGTCAAGGAACGCGCCTACGGTGCATCGACGGCCGAGGGGCAGGCCAGCGCGGTGCTGACCCTCCGTGCGGCCGTCGACACGATGCTGCGCCTGCTCGCACCCTTCCTCCCCTTCGCGACGGAAGAGGTGTGGTCGTGGACGCACGAGTCCTCGATCCACGCCGCCGAGTGGCCCGTGCCGCGCAGCAGCGAGGCACCCACCGGCATCCTGCCTGCCGTGAGCGCCGCGCTGATCGGAATCCGGCGCGCCAAGACGGATGCCAAGGCATCGCAGAAGACGCCGGTCACCTCCGCGACGATTGCCGCACCCGAGGAGCAGCTCTCGCTCCTGCGGCTCGCCGAAGACGACCTCAAAGCCGTCGGACGCATCGCCGAGCTGAGCTTCGTGGCCGGCGAGGAGCTCGCCGTCACCGACATCGTGCTCGAGGAGCAGGCGTCCTGATGCAGCTCGGCACACGCTGGTCGGTCGGGGCGGCGAGCCCCGACCGCCTGCCTGCCGCCGTGCGCGACGCGATCCGTGGCGTGGACGAGGAACTGCTGGCCCTCGCATCCGAGACCTTCGACCCCACGACCTGGCGGTGGACCCTCACCTGGCTCGAAGGCCGCCCCATCGCGGAGCTCGATGATGGCACGATCGTGACGCTCGGCGCGGCGGGCGAGGTCCTCGTCACGCCAGCCGGATAACTCCGTGCGCACTGGGCGTGGGTCTCGCGCTCTCCGTGCGCCAACGGCTTCGGGCCGACGCGGCAAGCGCCGCGGCGAGGCTGTCCGCTGGGCGGCCGGGACCATCGCTCTCGGAGCCCTCCTGCTCGTCTCAGCCCTGCGCATCCGTGACGGCCTGCCGTGGCTGCTCGTGCTCGGCCTGTATGCCATCGCGAGCGTGATCGCATACGCCGCCTACCGAAGCGACAAGGCGGCGGCGAACCGCGGCGCGTGGCGCGTCTCGGAGTCGAGCTTGCACATCGTCGCGCTGCTGGGCGGATGGCCGGGGGCATTCCTCGCCCAGGTCGCCCTGCGCCACAAGACCGTCAAGGCGAGCTTCCAGACCGGTTTCTGGGTGACCGTGGCGGCCAATGTCGCGCTGCTGGCAATCCTCCCCGTGTCACTGGCGCAGGATCTACTCACGTACGTGCTCCCCTAGCGGCGCGGGAGCTCAGCCGCGGCAGAGCACCTCGCCGTGCGGCATGCCCATCCAGCCAGCGGGCTCGGCCGCCCAGGACTGCCAGGCGCGCGACACGTCCTCCAGCTCGGAGCGGGTCACCAATCCCTTTGACATCGCGTCGCTCGCGAAGGCGGATTCGAGGGCACGATCGCGCCACATGCCGCCCCACCATTCGCGCTCCTCAGCGGATGCGAAGCACCAGATCGACGCCGTGCTGGCGACCTGGGTGAACCCGGCAGCCAGCGCCCATTCCTTAAGCTGGCGCCCCGCATTCGGCTCGCCGCCGTTGCTCCTGTGCACACGCTGGTACAGCGCCGCCCACGCCTCCAGGCCGGCCGAGGACGGGTGGACCATGGTGCCCGCGTAGTCGACGTCGCGCGCGGCGACGACACCGTCGTCGCCGACGACACGTCGCATCTCCCGCAGTGCCGCAACAGGATCAGCCAGGTGCTGGAGCGTCTGGTGCGCATGGACGACGTCGAAGGATGCCTCGTCGTAGCGTGTGTCGTAGGCATCACCCACGACGAACTCGACATTGTCGAGGCCTTCCTCGAGCGCGAGCGCGCGCGCCTTCTCGATTACCTCGGGAGCCGCGTCAAGCCCGACGACCCGTCCGGGTGCCACCCGACGAGCGATGTCGACCGTGATGGTTCCCGGGCCGCACCCGATGTCGAGCACGCTCACGCCGGGCCGCAGGTGGGACTCAAGGTAGGCAGCGGAGTTCTCGACGGTTCGCCAGGTGTGCGACCTCAGCACGCTCTCATGGTGGCCGTGGGTGTACCGCTCAGGCTTTCGCTCATTCATGAGAATAGTTTAGCTACGAACGTCGCCAACCGAGCCACCCCATGATGACCACGCCCACGAGCAGACCCCAGAATGCGGCACCGATCCCAAGGAACGTGACCCCGGAAGCTGTCACGAGGAATGTGGCGATCGCCGAGATGCGGTGCTTCGGATCTTCGAGCGCCGTGCCGACCGAACTCACGAGGGCGCCGAGCACCGCGAGACCCGCCACCGCGATGATCAGGATGGTGGGCGCCACAGCCACCACGGCCGTCGCGGCGCCTGCGCCCAACCCAAGAAGGATGAAGAAGGCGCCGCTGCTCGCGGCGGCGATCCAACGCTTGTGGGTATCTGCATGCGCCTCCGGGCTCGCGGAGATGGCGGCCGTGATCGCGGCGAGGTTGATCGCGTGGCCACTGAAGAAGGCTCCCGCCGCGGTGCCCAGGCCGGTGAGCGCAAAGACGGAGCGGGGCGGCGGCGTGTAGCCGAAGCTCTTCATGACGACGAAGCCCGGCACATTCTGACCGGCCATCGTCACAATGAAGAGCGGGAGCCCGAGGCTGACAATCACAAGCGGGTCGAACTGCGGAAGCACTGGAACCAGCACCGGCGCGAGCGTCGTGGCCGAGAGCCACTCCGTCCCCGCCTGGACAAGGATCACGGTGACGGCGACCACCATCGCTGCCGGCACCGCCCAGCGCGGTGCCCAGCGCAGGAGCACGAGCCATGTCAGCACGATGGGCAGCGCGAGCAGCGGGTGCTCGATGACGGCGGTAACGGGAGCCAGGCAGATGGGAAGCAGGATCCCCGCGAGCATCGCGCTTGCAAGCGGTGTCGGGATGCGCGTAACGGCGCGGCCGAGAGCAGGCCACAGGCCGCACAGGAAGATGAGGACCCCGCACACGATGAACGCGCCGACGGCGGTCTCGATACTGACACCGCCCCCACCCGCCGCGATCAGCACGGCTGCCCCGGGCGTCGACCAGACGATCGAGATCGGTTGCCGGTATCGCCACGAGAGCAGCACGGTGAAGATGCCGGATGTCACGCACAGCGCGAGCAGTCCAGATGCCGCTTGGGAATCACTCGCGCCGACCGCGAGCAACCCCGCGATGACGAGCGGAAACGAGCTTGCAAAGCCGCTCAGCGAAGCGACGATTCCGGTCGACACCGGCTGAAGCGCGAGGAAGCCCTCCCGCCAATTACTAGGCAGACTTCTCCTGGCGCCTCTGCGTGCGCGGCACGATCGTCGGAGCGGCACCGCTCAACACCGCATCGCGCGTGACGACGACGCGGGCGATGTCGTCATCGGAAGGCACGTCGAACATGATCGAGCCGAGCACCTCCTCCATGATCGAGCGCAACCCGCGGGCACCCGTCTGGCGCAGGACCGCGAGGTCGGCGATCGATTCGAGCGCGTCGGGCTCGAACTCGAGTTCGACACCATCGAGCTCGAACATGCGCTGGTACTGCTTGACGAGCGCATTCTTCGGCTGCGTGAGGATGTCCATGAGCGCGGCCTGGTCGAGTGGCGTAACCGTCGTCACGACTGGCAGGCGCCCGATGAACTCGGGGATGAGCCCGAACTTGTGCAGGTCTTCCGGCAGTACCTCGCTGAAGAGGTTGACCTCGTCGCCCTTGCTGTGCAGGGGCGCACCAAAGCCGATGCCCTTCTTGCCTGCGCGCTGGGAGATGATCTCCTCGAGGCCAGCGAACGCTCCCGCCACAATGAAGAGCACGTTGGTCGTGTCGACCTGGATGAACTCCTGATGCGGATGCTTGCGCCCGCCCTGCGGGGGAACCGATGCGACGGTGCCCTCGATGATCTTGAGCAACGCCTGCTGCACACCCTCACCAGAGACGTCTCGTGTGATCGAGGGGTTCTCAGCCTTGCGCGCGATCTTGTCGATCTCGTCGATGTAAATGATGCCCGTCTCGGCGCGCTTGACGTCGTAGTCGGCGGCCTGGATGAGCTTCAGCAGGATGTTCTCGACGTCTTCGCCGACGTAGCCCGCCTCGGTCAGTGCGGTGGCATCCGCGACCGCGAACGGCACGTTCAGGCGCTTGGCGAGCGTCTGCGCGAGGTAGGTCTTGCCACAGCCCGTGGGACCGATCAGCAGGATGTTTGACTTCGCGATCTCGACGTCGTCAACGGCGGCGTCGGCGGGCGCGATCGTGTTGCGTGCCCGCACACGCTTGTAGTGGTTGTAGACGGCAACGGAGAGTGCCTTCTTGGCCTTCTCCTGGCCGATCACATACTCCTCGAGGAAGCCGAAGATCTCGCGCGGCTTGGGCAGGTCGAACTCACTCGTGGCCACCTCGCCCGCTTCGGCAAGGCGCTCCTCGATGATCTCGTTGCACAGTTCGACGCATTCGTCGCAGATGTATACGCCGGGGCCCGCAATGAGCTGCTGGACCTGCTTCTGGCTCTTTCCGCAGAAAGAACACTTGAGCAGGTCGGCACTCTCGCCAATTCGCGCCATGCGCCCCCTCCTCCATCGATCGGGATAGTGGATACGAGCCTAACCCGATCCAGTGACATCCCGCTGCATCCGTCGTCACCCGCGCGCCCTGTGACGCCGCGGGACGCGAAGGGCCCCGCCGCAATTGCGACGGGGCCCTCAGCGTCGATACCTACTTGGTGATCGCCGGCATGTTCTTGCGCGACGTCAGCACCTGGTCGACGAGGCCGTACTCGAGCGCCTCGTGTCCGCTGAGGATCTTGTCGCGCTCGATGTCCTGGTTCACCTGCTCCTTGGTGCGGTTGGAGTGGCTCGCAATCGTCTCCTCGAGCCACTCGCGCATGCGGAGGATCTCCCGCGCCTGGATCTCGATGTCGGATGCCTGCCCGCGACCCGCGTCACCGGCCGAGGGCTGGTGGATCAGCACGCGCGCGTTCGGCAGCGCGAGGCGCTTGCCGGGCGTGCCTGCCGCGAGGATAACCGCCGCCGCCGACGCCGCCTGCCCCAGCACGACCGTCTGGATCTGCGGGCGCACGTACTGCATCGTGTCGTAGATCGCCGTCATGGCCGTGAAGGAGCCACCGGGCGAGTTGATGTACATGACGATGTCGCGGTCGGGGTCCTGGCTCTCGAGCACGAGGAGCTG
>JADGNA010000020.1 GCA_015234465.1 Salinibacterium sp.
GCGCTTCCTTCACACGGAAGAGGTCATCAGTTCGAGTCTGGTATCGCCCACCACATGAAGCCGCGTAATCACGCGGAAGTTCCGACACCCGCAGCATCGCACTACGCGATCTGACTGCTGCGGTTGTGCACCTGTTGTGCATCCGCTCGCGGAATGAGCGCCGCGACGGCCTCGGCAGCGTGCCGGGCGCGGTCGCCGATCAGGTGCGTGTACACGTCCGACGTGATGACGACCGACGAGTGCCGCAGCCGCTTCGACGTCAGAGCGATGTCGGCCCCGCTCGCGAGCATGAGCGATGCGTGCATGTGCCGTAGCCCGTGCATCTTGATCCACGACAGCAGCGGCTGAGGCTTCTCGCCGCGTGCCGCACGTTCGGCGTTCTCAGCGGTGATCGTCGCGTTCGTCGCCGCCCACACGGGCTTGAAGACGTTCTTCAGCACGTAGTCGCGTCGAAGCGGGCGCCCGTCTTCGTGAGTGAAGACGTACCCGCTGTTCTGCCAGAGAGCGCCGAGCCGTTCCCGGTCGGCCTGCTGGGTGATCTGCCACGCGACGAGCGCGCCGACCGTCTGGTCTTCGAGGTCGATGCTCGCTCGGCTCTCTTCGGTCTTCGGCTCCTTCTCTTCGACCTTGCCGTCGACGATCGTGCGCGTCCACCGCACCGTGAGCGTGCGCGACGCGAGATCGACGTCGATCCATCTGAGCCCGGCTAACTCGGCGGGACGTAGCCCGGTGAACATCGCTACTTCGAGCACGACGCCGAGTCGGTGCTGCGCGGCGTGATCGAGGAACCGCCCAGCCTGGGCGGGCGACCACGGCTCGAACTTCGCGCGCCGCTCCTTGGGGAACACGACACCGGTCGCGGGGTTCGCTGGGATGAGATCGCCCCGCACGGCTGCCGTGAGCGCGCTGCTGATCCCCCGGTGTGCCTTCTTTACGGTCGGCACGCCGCGACCGGCAGCGAGCATGCTGTCGACGAAGCGCTGCACGTCAGCGCGCCTGATGTCGCTGAGCCGCATGCGCCCGAGTGCGCTCGGCGCGACGTCATTCTCGAAGTAGCGTCGGTACGCCGCGACGAGCCCGGCAGAGAGCCCGCTCGTGCTCAGCCACTCGTCGCACCACCGCGCGAACTGTGTGCGGTTCGTCTCTCGGAACTGGCCCGTGTCGTGCTCTGCCTTCGCCTTCGCGTAGGCCGACTGCGCGGCGCGCTTGCTCGTGAAGTTCGCGACGCGGGTCTGTAGCCGCCGCATCTTCTTCGTCTTCGGATCGAACGCGAAGCCGCGGCTGAGGTAGTAGCCCCATTTGCCGTGCTTCGGGTTGGCGAGCAGCGTCGGGCACGCTCGCGCGATCTGCTGCTCGCTCGCGTTCTCGGGAAGGTTGCCGTACGGCTTGCCGCGCTCGTCACGGCATGAGCATCTGCGATAGATCATTTCTCTTCCTCTCGTGGTGGGATGAACCCGAGTTTTCGGGCCTGGGTGATGCGACGATGAGCCGTCGCACGACTGATGTTCAGTGCTCGCGTTGTCTGCTTGACCGGATCGGCCTTGCCCGCTCGATAGAACCCGAGATAGACATCGGCGAACTGTTCGAGATCGTCGCGGCTCGGGCCGCGCCGCCCACGCTTCGACTCGCCACCTGTCACGGGAGCATCGGCAGCGATCGCCTCGAACTCCATCGCGACTCCCTCGAAGCGGGCGAGAGCGGTGAGCGGATCAACGTCGCCGACTGCACGCGGCGGCTTGCCGCTCGTCTCGCGCCAGGCGATCGTCTGCACGATCTTCGCGGGCTGGATCGCTCGCAGTGTGTTCGCGGTGATCTCCCTCTCGCCGACTATGCGCAGCCCGGTCAGGATCAGTCGTCCGTCTGTCGACTCACCGACTCGCACGAGCAAATCGCCCGCTGCGCGAGTGCGGTCGGTGGTGCCGCGCACGGCGTACCAGTCGCCCTGAGCGTCGTCGCTGGGCGTGACGGGTCGCGGGTCGACGTCCCACTCGGCGTGTGTAGTGCGCGCGCCGGGCATCGGCTCGTGCTGCGGGTTCGCTGCTCGCGCTGCGATGCGCTCGTCGATCACACGCTGCTCGTCATCGGTCAGCGGTCGTGGCTGGCGGGGCCGTCTCGTACTCATGGGCACCACGCTACACCGCTGTAACTCATTTTGCTACACCTGCGCGTGAGACACCGAGGGTTGCCGCGTTGCTCGTTTTTACGGGCGTACAGGTGTCTCAATGTGCGCGCGGAAATGAAACTTTGCTCCCACGCGCGCGACTGTCGCATCAGCGTAACGTCGAAGACATGACAACTCTGATCGACGAAGCGAGAGCACGACGCGAACTGCCGTCGCCAGCACTCGCGCGAGCAATCCGCGAGGCCGCTGGGGTGAGCCAAGAAGGGATCGCCAGAGAACTCGACGTCACCCGCATGACAATCTGCCGCTGGGAAGCGGGCACGTTCAAGCCGTCCGGTCAGCGACTCATCGCTTACGTTGCGCTGCTGCGCGAACTTCAGCAGATCACCGGAGGCGCACGATGAGCACCGCGACTATGCAAACGCTGACACTCGACGACATTCGCGATCGTGCGACGATCTCGATCGACGAGACGGCTGCTGTGCTCGGCGTTTCTCGTGCATCCGCCTATGCGAGTGCTCGCAGCGGCGACGCGTTCCCGGTCAAGCGAATCGGGCGGCGCTATCTCGTGCCCGTTCCCGCTCTGCTCACCTGGCTCGCTGAGAACTGATCGAACGGCATGACCGACTCACTCGACGGAGGGCGAGCACACGATGACTACGACCGCAGACCGCCACGAGGGCGACGGCTTCACGATGATCCCGGATTGGCTCGTCGAGAGCAGCGCGATCTCGCTGCACGACTACGCCGTTCTGATCGTCCTGATGAAGCACGCGCGCAGCAGCGGGCAGTGTCACCCGGGATTCGCGACGATCGCCGCTCAGGCGCGTCTCTCGCGCGACTCTGTAATGCGGTCGCTGCGCTCGCTCGAAGAGCGCGGGCTGATCTCGATCGAGCGCCGTCGCGTCGGCGCGAAGAATTTGCCGAACCTGTACACACTGCATGTTGAGCGCGGTCGAGTGGTCGCTCACAGCGACCACTCCAAGGGTGGTCGCTCGCAGCAGGTAGTCGCTCACAGCGACCAGGCAGTCGCCTACAGCAACCAGGGGTGGTCGCTCCCAGCGACTCTAACGAGACCTACCAACGAGACTTATGAACCAGACACCGTCGCGAGCGACGAGTTGGTCAGCGATGACATCTCAGCGATCGAGCGCCGCGACGCTGCCAGCGCGGTCGTCCTCGACATAGACACCGTCTTCGATCGCGTCTGGGGTGAGTGGCCTAAAAAGACCTCACGCAAGACTGCGCGTGCGAAGTTCCATACCGCCGCACAACGTCACCCGGGCGGGCTGCACGGGCTCGCCGATGACGCGATCGCTCACGGGCGGGCGCATGGGGCTCACACGCCTGAGCGGTTCGTGCCGATGCTCTCGACATGGCTCAACGGTGACCGGTGGGACGACGCGCTGCCGCACCCGCGCAGTGGCGACACGGTCGCCGACCGCAACGCTGCGATCTTCGCGCGCTACCTCGGCCCGGACGGTGGTGCCACGTGAATTCGACAGCAGCAGCGCTGATGATCCTCGACCTCGCGCCGTCCAGACACTGCACAACCACTGAGCCAGCACCCCAAGAAACCGCAGATCAGACAGGTGGGCGCTTCATAGGCCCGGAAGAGATCAACGAGAGGAAGACAAACCGATGACCAATACACACCCCGACGACATCATCGACCCCGGTGACATCTTCGACCCTTCGCGAAGCCATATCGACACGCTGCTGCATCTCTCAGAGAACCCGCCGAAGCATGTCATCGAATCGCCGCTCGAATTGCTCGCCGACCGCGTGATGCTCACCGTCTCGGACGTCGCCGAGATCATGCGCATCGACCGATCGACGGCATACAAGATGATCCGAGCCGGACAGATCGAAAGCATCCGCGTCGGCGAGAACGGGCGCGGCATCCGCGTACCCGCGCAACCGCTTGCGCGCACGCTCGGTGCCGAGTGCCCACACTGCGGCGAGATCGGCGGTGCACGATGAGTGTAGAACTCGACGGGCTCGTCGCCCGCGCACACCGGCTCGTCACGACGCCCAAGCGCGACAGTCTGCGCACAGCGATGCGGCAGCGCCGCCGAACGGCCGCCGGCTACGGCAAGGCGCTCGACGAGATGCAGCCCCGCCACTACGGCGCGGTGAAGGCCTACGCCGCCGCGTTGAGCGCTGAGGCCGCTGCCCAGCGCGCGGATGCTCAGGAACTGCGCGAAATGCTCGCCGCGATTCTCAGCGAGCAGATCGGCGGTGTGTCATGAGCAGGGGTTACCAAGCGATCCATGCCGAACTTCGGGCGAGGCGTGGCAGCGCTGTCGGTCTGCCGTGCGTCGCACCCGGTTGCAGCCGGCTCGCTGATGGGTGGGCGCTGGTAGGCGAAGCGACGAACTGGGGCGAGAAGAGCGACAGCGAGGACAAGATCGTGCGCTGGTCGACCGATCTGAACGATTACGCGCCGTGCTGCGACTCGCATAATCATCAACTCGATAAGGGCGGCGACTGGCTCTATTGCCCTCGCGGTCACTATCGGACGACGTGGGGTGTCGACTCGAAGGGCGAGTGCCAGGGCTGCCGCCGCGAACGTCGTCGTCGCCTGCGCGCCGATCCCGAGTATCGCGCTCGCGAGACGGCTCGTGATCTCGCACGCCGCGCGGACCGCCGCGCCATGAACCACCGCGCAGACCGTGCGGTTGCAACTGGCCGAACGGCCACCGACCAAAGGAGGGCCTCGTGAGTGACACGAGCCGATTCGCTGCCGCCGTGCGCGGCTACCGTGACGAGATCGCTGCTGCACGGCAGATCAGCGACGACGATCTGAGTGCGACCGGAGTCGCAGCAAGGCAGCGCGCCGCTGTCGACGCCGCACGTGCTCGGCTGCTGGCTGCTGTACCGCCGTTGCCGGAGAGCGGGACGAGCCGCGTTGAAGTGCTTGCGAGCCTCGCAGCGACGAGCGCTGACGAGATCGCACGGATGCAGCACGAGCAGACGAAGGTGCGCGCGCTGCTCGACGCGGGGCGTCCCCTGGGGCAGATCATCGCGGAGGCCGACGATGTGCGCGCGCTCGCGATCGCCGATCTCGTCGAGATTCTCCCGCAGGTGCTTGAATCGCGGAGCGGCGCTGAGATCGTCGCCGAAGTGCGAGGGCTCGTCTTCGAGCGGCTGGCCAACCTAGGCATCGAAAGCGCCGCAAGAGTACGGACTGCCGAGCAGCAGAGTGCGCCGCTAATCGCCTGGCGGCGCGTGATGACCGAGGCGGCGGAAGGCAGCGACGCGAGCATCGCTGCTTGGCAAGATGTATACCGCGTCGACGCCGACGGGTATGCGACGGCTCGCGAGGGCATCGACGGGAACGTCGACGAATGGGTTCGCCAACTCGATCTCGCAATGAAAGAGTGATCCGGCGCGGTCGAAGGTCGTCTTACGTCAAACCGGGAGGGGCGGTCGAGCGTTTCCTCGCCGCCCTCCTCGGGCACGTCGTTGTCGGAGGGCAGCCATAAGATGCAAACCACGCCGGGCGTCTAAGCCACTGTGTCCACAGACCGCGCTGCTACATTGGAACTGAACGGAGGGAGGGGCCATGGCTAACGCGCAGGACGTTGCCGCGTACATCATCGACAAGTGCGGTGAAATGACCGCGATGAAGTTGCAGAAACTTTTGTACTACTCGCAGGCTTGGCACCTCGTTTGGTCGGAGCAGCCGCTCTTCGGCGAAGAAATTCAAGCCTGGGCAAACGGCCCCGTCGTATACGACATTTACCGCAAGCACTCCGGGCAATTCCGGGTGGGCGAGTGGCCCCACGGTGATGCGTCACGCTTGAACGCCGACGAGGCAGGTTCGGTTGACGCGGTGCTCGACGCGTACATGCCTTTTACGGCTCATCAACTGAGCGAGATGACGCACCACGAAGACCCGTGGCGGATCGCCCGCGAGGGTGTAAACGATGGTGTCCGAAGCAACAGGCCGATCTCCCTTGCTTCGATGCACGAGTATTACTCGGCCCGCACTGCCTGAGTGCCCAAATGGCGAAAGACCGCAAGCCCAAGCGCGCGCGTGTTCAGGTGCCGACCGGTGGGTGGCAAGCGGCGAAGGGCGTGCCGAGCACCCCGGACGTCAGTACCGAGAAACGAGCGTTCCTGCTTGATATCGATCATCCTGACGTAACTGCCCGCAGACTCGTGTGGCGCTTCGGAGAGATCGACTCTGGCGGATCCTGGCCACCTGCCGCGATTGGTTTCGATGCTATGGGTGACCTTCTAAAGAAGATGGCCGACTATGAGTCGATGACGCTTGGCGAGATATTCAGGCCAGGCTCGGAACATGGCAAGAGGTACGTCGTCGAGAACTTACCGGCCCGCGCGTTGAAGCGACTTCGCGAGATCGAGCGCGACGATGAGACGGAAATCGCGCGTCTGAGGTGCGGAGGCCGCCCGCGATTGTATGGCTTTCTTCGAGAGCACGTCTTCCACGTGGTTTGGTGGGATGCAGAACACGAAGTGTACCCATCGAAGAAGCGGAACACTTGATCTATGGGCTCAAGCGCGAATGCACATTCGATGCACAACGGGGCCAGAAACCGCAGATGAGACGCTTGCCCTCTTCCCAAGGGATGAAGCGCTCAAACGCGGTCAGAGCGCAGCCTCAGCAGCAATATGCGCGGAGAACGAGGCTACGAACCGACGCAGACTGTTTGCTTCACTTACATCGCTGTATTCGCCGAACGGTCCACCCTCCCGCGTCGAAGCGACGAGGGCTGTTTCGGTGTACAGGTTCTCCAGCACGAGACGGCGACACAAGACGTCGTAGCGCTCCAAATACGATGCGGTTCGCAACTCGGGGAAGACCGGAAAATGCCGCGAAGCCGGGCTAGTGGGCCGTCGCGACGCGGGCGCATCTTCGACGTGCATTAGCCAGCCAACGAAAGGGCGAGGCTGGTCGCCGAAAGCGCCTTCGCGGTACGCAGTCCAGAGATCGAGAGCAGACCCGATTGCTTCCTCCGCGCGGTTGTTGAAGTTGTTGCCGAACGACGGGCCGACTTGACTCTTCAGTTCGATCGCGGCTATCAGTTCGTCTCTGCGAATAACGACTACGTCCCAGTCCTTCGTGGGGCGGAAGTAGCCGGGGAGCGTATTCACACCACGCGTCAAGTGCACGTCCGCGTCGTGCAGACCGTTGGCGTAGACCAATTCTGCGATCAGGGTGACGAACCCATCCATATTCTTCCCGCTGGTCACTCCGGCACGTTCACCGGTATCGACGACGCCAGCGAGTCGCTGGCGCTCAGCAGCAGCCGCACGAGCATCCCAGAAGACGCGAACTGCATGCGCAGCACGCTCTTCGAAGTTGGCGAGATCGAGACTCATGCTGTGGCTACTTTCTTCTCAGTGAGGAACTCAAGTGACCCGGGCGACAATTCATAGATGCGTTCTAGAAGGCTGATCGGCAGTTTCGTGCCCGCCTCCCCGTGGTCGATCATCTCCTGCTTGTCCAATTCCGAGATGTCCTCCCAGAGTGGAATGCGTATCCGTTTGAGATTCTGGGCTTGAAAGCGGAGGTAGCCTCCGCCGATCTTGACCGAGTACGCCTCCACGAACATGTGCGCAATGCCGCTTCGAAGCAGTGACTGAAGGGCACGCAGATTCCAGCGCTCGGCAGTGATGAAATACAGGTTGTGATGGGGGTAGAGATGCCCAGGGTCGTACGCGATGGCATCGCCATTCCCCCGGATGTCGGGAATGAGCAACTTGGGCTCCCAGGTGAGACTCGGTGTGATTCGGTCGATCGTCCGATACCATCGCTTCGCGACGTTGGACTTTGCAGTGTGACGCTTGGCCAGAGCCTCGCGATGCTGCTCGAAGTGGGACGCAAGTTTCGGGTATGAACCGAGGTCGACTAGCGTCCCCTCATCTGTGAACGGGTTCAGAATGCCCTTGCCGGTCCACGTCACTTCACCCTCGACGACGCACTTATTGGTCGCGAGGGGTAGTAGTCGGTCACTTTCGACGTCGAAGGACTCGTAATCGGCGATAAACGCTCGATCGTTGCCAGTTGCAACGCCGATGCCGACTCGACACCCAGCCTCCTGAAGAGTCGGAAAACGATCCTCGAAGTCATGGATGATCTGCAACGCGGGGTTCGCGTTCACGAGCCACGGCTGTGAACCTCGCACAGCATTGATTGATTGGATCCCCGGCGAGAGTTCCGGCGCTGCTAGTTCCTCCGAGAGCCCCCGCAGATAATTTGCGTCAAGGGCTTCCGCTCGAACCACACGAGTCCTGAGAGCCGAGGACCTTTGTATCAGGGTGATTGATGGATAGGCGCCGACCTGCACCTCGAATGCATCAAGACCATACATGTCGACGTAGCACGCAAGATGAAAAGACTGAGAGATCTTCGCGCGAATCCCGCGCCCATAGTCGTTCTTTAGCCAAGCGTCCGCGCAGATGAAGGAGAGTGAACCGTCTTCATTCAGATAGTCGAGCGATCGTTCCATGAACGCGACATAGAGGTCGGCTCTCCCGACCATGCTCGAAAAACTCCGCCGATACTCAGCGAGTAATGAAGGCTCGATCAGTTCCTGTCGTACGTATGGCGGATTCCCGATGACGAAATCGAAGTGCATACCCAAGTCGGTGAGGAGATAATCGCCGTGGACGAGCCAAGCGTCGACGAGCCGAACGACGTCGTTGAAGGGGACATCGCGTGAAACAAGATGGTCGGCCAGCGTCGACCGAAACGCTAGGTATGTATCGGTATCGAGTTCAACTGCGCGAAGACTGTTGAGAAGGTCACCAGCGTCCTCGCCGCCGCGGGAGCGCCAGGAGTCAAGAAGCCGGTCGACCACCGATAGCACGAACCGTCCTCCGCCAAATGAAGGCTCAAGAATCGCGCGGTCCACGAGGTCGGAGTCAGTCGTATATCCGATTAGGTCGAGCATGAAGTCCACTACGGACTGCTTCGTGAAGATTGCGCCGCGCTTCTTCTCTTCGGCTCCATAGCTGCGTTCTGCCGCAGATGGCACCAGCGAGGCATGCGGTGGTCGGTCAATTGAGATCGTCATATCAAGGCCAGCGTATCGGCGCCCTCCGACATAGGCGCGGAGCGCCTCTCCCTCGGGCCATGACAGCGATCAGTCGAGTGTCACTGCGGCGCTGTGCTGTTCGCCGTTCGGGCGTGTCCAGTGAAGGTGAGCGTCGATCTGCTGCGATGACTGCAACCCACGCCACCAGTCGAGCCGGAAAGACTGTCCCGGCTGCGTCGCACCCGATTCAGGGATATTCACGTTCACCCGATCACCCTTGTGAGCCCGAGCGAATCTAAGCGCCACCCCGGTCACCTGCTCGTTGCCACCGAGAAGAAACTTCCACGCTTT
The DNA here is from genome assembly GCA_015234465.1 of Salinibacterium sp. GTDB lineage: Bacteria > Actinomycetota > Actinomycetes > Actinomycetales > Microbacteriaceae > Homoserinimonas. Next base: position 9,484 of record JADGNA010000020.1, read on the forward strand.
GCTGGCGGCAGCCTGTGGCTCGATGGTCCACGGGGTCCGGTAGCGCTCACGTTCTGCACGATCAAGGTCGGCCGCCGCGCGTGCGCGAGCGTTCTGCTCTTCCACCGCTGCTGCGATGCGCTCAGACGCCGCGACAGTGCGCTCTTCGTGCTCCTCGGCCTCACTCGCTGACGATCGCGCATCGAGGCGGGATCGGCGAGCCTCCCACGCCTGCCAGCCAGCGATCAGCGCGGCGACGACGGCAACACCAGTAGCGATCCATTCCACAAGTGAGACGCTACCGGGCACCGCCGACACGACGCATGCGTCGAACGCGGTCGACGTAGTGGAGATGCGGCCACTCGTCGATCTGCCCCGTCTCACGGTCGACGACGATCCACGCACCGCCGATCAGGACGAGCCCGCGCGCCTGGTCGTCGCGCACGCGCTGCGCGGTCACGAGGCAGACGCCGTCGTCCTCGAAGCCTTCGCGTGCGAACGGCTCGCCGTAGTGCGCAGCCGCGATCTCGCGCGCTTCATCAAACGTCAGCATGCTCATCCTCCCTGCTCGATCCCATGGTGCCGCGACGCACCGACGTTCGCGCTCGACGGGAGGACACCGTGAGCGAGGACACACGTCGGGTAAAACTGTGCTGGCGTGCCTCCGAGTGTGCTGCTTGTTGTGCAGTTGATTGTGCACACTGCCGGGCATTGACCATCACCAGACGTCACAGGTGACGCGCCCGAGTGCTGGGACGCCAACTAGCGACTACGTCCCAGCACTCGGCGTCACGCGATGTCATGCGGCTGTCTTCATTCACACGGAAGAGGTCATCAGTTCGAGTCTGGTATCGCCCACCACACAGCATTCTTCTTCGCGATGCGAATGCCCGGCTCTCCCATGCAGCGGCTTCGCTCAGCCCC
>JADGNA010000021.1 GCA_015234465.1 Salinibacterium sp.
AGGACTTCGACGCCGACGCCTACTTCAACGGCAAGGGCTTCGGCTTCGTGCGCCTGCAGCAGCTCGCGACCGAGCACCTCCTTGGAGCACGCTAGGGATGCTGGTCGCAGGAGTCGACTCGTCGACCCAGAGCTGCAAGGTCGTCATCCGTGACGCCGAGACGGGGGCGCTGAAACGCTACGGGCGCGCGCCACACCCCGACGGCACAGAGGTCGACCCGGAAGCCTGGTGGCTTGCCCTGCGGCAGGCCATCACGGCGGCCGGTGGCCTCGCGGATGTCGCGGCAATCTCGATCGGCGGCCAGCAGCACGGCCTCGTGGCGCTCGACGCCGGGGGCCGCGTCATCCGCCCCGCCCTGCTCTGGAACGACACCCGCAGCGCCGACGCCGCCCTCGCACTGCGCTCGGAGCTCGGCGATGCCGAACTCGCGGCCCGCACGGGCAGTGTGCCCGTCGCCTCCTTCACGTCGACCAAGCTGCGCTGGCTGCGGGATGCCGAGCCGGAGAACGCGGCGCGGGTCGCCGCAGTGGCGCTCCCCCACGACTGGCTGACGTGGCGCCTGCGCGGTTTCGGGCCCGACAACCCGCGGCTCGACGAGCTCGTGACCGACCGCTCCGATGCGAGCGGCACGGGCTACTTCGATACGGCACGCGGCGACTATGACCGCGAGCTGCTGGCGGCGGCTCTCGGAAACTCAGGAATCACACTCCCCACGGTGCTTGCCGCGCACGAATCGCGGCCGGTGGCGGCGCAGATTCCTGAATTTCCGTTGCCCGAGTCGCTCATCGTGGGTGCCGGGGCGGGCGACAACGCCGCCGCCGCGCTCGGGCTCGACGCCCGGCCCGGCGACGTCGCCGTCTCGCTTGGCACGAGTGGCACGGTCTTCGCTGGCTCCCCCACGCCCGTCGCCGACGAGACCGGCACGGTGGCCGGCTTCGCGGACGCCACGGGCGAGTTCCTCCCCCTCGTCGCCACCCTCAACGCCGCGCGCGTGCTCGACGCGATCGCCGGGCTGCTCGGCGTCGACCACGCGGAACTCGGGGCCCTCGCGCTGCAGGCGGATGCGGCATCCGGGCCCGTACTTGTGCCCTGGTTCGAGGGCGAACGCACCCCCAACCTGCCGAACGCGACAGCGACCCTCAGCGGGCTCACGCTGGGCACGACGACCCGCCCCGCGCTCGCCCGCGCGGCCATCGAGGGCATGCTGTGTGGCCTCGCCGACGGACTCGACGCCGTGCTCGCGCAGGGCGTCACGGCGGAGCGCGTGCTGCTTATCGGCGGGGCGGCCGGCAACCCGGCCGTGCAGGCGATCGCGGCGCAGGTCTTCGGGGTCCCGGTCACGGTGCCCGTCGCTGGCGAGTACGTCGCCGACGGCATGGCGCGGCAGGCCGCGTGGGCGCTCACTGGGGCACGCCCCGAGTGGCCCGTCGCGATGGCGAGCGAGCTCGACGCCGACCACCGCCCCGTAATCCGCGAGCGCTACGCGCGGGCGCGGGACACGGCGGCCCGAGCGGTCTGAGGCACGAGCATCCCGGCCCCGAGTGGCCAAACTTTCGGCCAACGCGCCCCGGGAAGCCGAACTTTTGGCCCCTCATCGGGTTGGGGCGGCGTCAGTCGCGGGGCAGGTGCCGCTCAAGGAACTCGTTGCCGAACTTGCCTGAGGGGTCGAGCCGCGCCCGCAGCGCCGCGAAGTCAGCCGCCCGCGGGTAGCGTCCCGACACGTCGCCCGCCGCGAAGAGCTTGCCCCAGTGCGGCCGAGGTGCGAACGGTTCCAGCGCGGCCTCGATGACGGGCAGGAGCGCCTCGACCTCGGGCTGGCGCGGCTGCCACGTGAAGTGCAGGCCGAGCACGTCGCATCCGTAGGCCGGGCTCAACCACAGTTGATCGGCCGCGACCGTGCGCATCTCGGCGACCAGCAGGAGGGGCGCGATGCGCGAAGCGAGGTCGCGGATGGCGCGGATTGCATCGGCGGCGTGCACGCGGGGCACGAGGTATTCGCTCTGCAGCTCGTCGCCGTTGGAGGGCGTGAACGCGAGCCTGAAGTGCGGCAGCCGGTCGAGCCAGCGGCCGGGCGCGCCCAGTTGCGGCGTGCAGTTGACGGGCGAGATGCCGGGCAGCGGATGCCGCTCCCCGTCGGCCGGCACCCCACCGAAGGCGGGCAGGGGCGCGTCACGTTCGGGCCTTCGCTTGAACCAGCCCTGGCCGATCGTGTCGGGGTCCTGCCAGGTCGTGAAGAGGCTCACGCTGTAGGCGGCGGATGTCACGGCGTCGAGGTCGTCGAGGGCGGCGGCCAGTGGAATCCGTTCGATGACGTGCTGCTCGATCGCGTAGCTGGGCTCAATGTCGAGGGTGACGGCGGTCACGACGCCGAGCGCCCCGAGCGACACGACGGCGCCGTCGAAATCTGGCTCGCCCCGGCGAAGCCTGAGGAGCGAGCCAGCGGCCGTGACGAGTTCGAGCGCGGCGACAGCGGAGGCGAGGCTGCCGGTGCGGTCGCCCGAACCGTGCGTGCCGGTCGCAATGGCGCCGCCGAGGGAGATGTGTGGGAGGGAGGCGAGATTGCCGAGCGCCCAGCCCTCTGCCTCGAGCGCCTGGGCGAGGTCGCCGTAGCGCATGCCCGCGGGCACGGTGACGGTGCGCGCGTCGGCATCGATCGTGACCGGGCCCACGAGTGATGCGGTCGAGAGGAGCTCGTGCCGCGTGTCGGCCACGGTGTTGAAGGAGTGGCGTGTGCCAAGGGCACGGATGCGCTCGGACCCCTCGACGATGCGCCTCACCTCGTCGACGCTCGAGGGTTCGTGCAGCCGCGTCGCCGCGTAGCGCAGGTTGCCCGCCCAGTTGTGGCTCATGTGGGGCGCGAGCCTGCGTCGATCGTCTCCGCGAGCAGGAGGAGTGCCTTTACGACGGTCGCCCGCACGATCTCCACCGGTTCTCCCTCGAAGCGGTGGTGCTCGACACGCTCGCCACCCGGCCCGAAGATGCCGATGAAGACGGTGCCGACGGGCTGGCCGTCCTGCTCGTCTGGGCCACCCACTCCCGTCACGGCGACCGCCAGGTCGGCACCGGTCGCCTCGGCCACCCCGCGCGCCATCTCGGCCGCCGCGCTCTCGCTCACGACGGGCCCCGGCGTCACTCCGAGCACCCGGTATTTGGTCTCACGCTGGTAGGCGACGACGCCGCCGCGGAACCACTCCGACGACGACTCCCCCGCGCCGAGCGCTGTCGCGATCTGTCCCGCTGTCAGCGATTCGGCGCATGCGACCGTGCGGGATCCCACCGCCTCTCCCACGCGTCGCACAAGTCCCTTGATCTCGTCGTCATGATCCATCGGCATGACCCCAGTCTTCACTGCCCGCCCGCGTCGGGTTCCCAGCCAACGCTCGGCCAGCCCTCGGCCCATGTGATGGGCCTGATCACTCCAGGCCGACCGCAGCCCACGACACGGGCGGGAGGGTGACGGTGAGGATGCCGCCGTCGAGGGTCACGTCCTCGATCGCCCTGAGCCTGACACGCTGCTGCTGGGCGAGCGTGTTCTTCGCATAGACGTCGTCGTCGTGCAAGAGCTGCGTCTCGGTCACCCGGTTCACGCCGAGGTCGCGCACGTCGATCGTGATGGCGGCCGGCTCGCTCGTACTGCGGTTCACGAGGAACACGGATGCCGTGCCGTCGTCATCCACCGTCGCGACCGAGTCGACGACATCCGCCTCTCCGTAGACGGCGGTGTCGTAGCGGTCGGAGGCGATGGAGGGCCGGATGACGCTGCCCCGCGCCATCCGTGATGTCACCGAGAAGGGGAAGAAGGTCGTCTGCCGCCAGACGTCTCCGCCCGGCTCGGTCATGATGGGGGCGATCACGTTGACAAGCTGGGCGAGGGATGCGCTGGTGACGCGGTCGTGGTGCTTGAGTAGGGTGATCAGCAGGTTGCCGAGCACGACGGCGTCGGCCACGGAGTAGACGTCCTCCAGCTGGCGGGGCGCGACAGGCCACTCGGTCTCGCTCACCTCTTCGCTCTCCTTGTGCTCGTCGAGGTACCAGATGTTCCACTCGTCGAAGCTGAGCTGCATGGTCTTGTCGGAGCGCTTCTTGTGCTTGACGTGGTCGGCGGTCGCCACGACGGTCGAGATGAAGTACTCCATGTCGAGCGAGCTGGCGAGATAGCTGCCCAGGTCGCCGCCACGCTCTTGGTAGTAGGCGTGGCACGAGATGTAGTCGACGTGGTCGTAGGCGTGCTCGAGCACGACCCGCTCCCATTCGCCGAAGGTCGGCATCATCGAACCGGAGCTGCCACAGACGACCAACTCGAGGTCTTTCTGGGCCATCTTCATGGCCGCGGCGGTTCGCGCAGCGAGCTTGCCGTAGTCGTCGGCGCTCATGGCGCCGACCTGCCAGGGGCCGTCCATCTCGTTGCCGAGGCACCACATGCGGATGTCGTAGGGATCCTCTGCCCCGTTGGCGATGCGCAGGTCGCTCAGACGAGTGCCCGCGGGGTGGTTCGCGTACTCAAGCAGGTCGAGGGCCTCGAGCACGCCCCGAGTGCCGAGGTTGACGGCCATCATGATCTCGCTGCCGGTGAGTTTGGCCCAGCGCGCGAACTCGTCGATGCCGACCTGGTTGGTCTCAAGCGAGTGCCAGGCGAGGTCGCGGCGCACCGGCCGCTGGTCGCGCGGACCGATGCCGTCTTCCCAGCGGTATCCCGAGACGAAGTTGCCGCCGGGATAACGGATGGTCGTGGTGCCGAGTTCCTTGACCAGCTCGATGACATCGGCTCGAAAGCCATCTTCGTTCGCGGTTGGGTGGTCCGGCTCATAGATGCCGTCGTAGACGCAGCGGCCGAGATGCTCGACGAACGAGCCGAAGATGCGCCGGTTGATGCGGGTGACGAACGCCGATCGGTCAATGACGAGTGTTGCCTTGGCCAATATCCGCTCCTTCTGTCTCCTGTACCCAGTGTTGTGTCACACACCACCGCTGTCGCGGCGCACCTCGGGCGAGTCGCGATCCGCATGGCGCTTCGCGCCGGGAACCGCTGCAACTTCGGAGATTCGGCGACACACCGCGACGAGCGGATGCCGCGGGCGGCGTGTCGCCGAATCTCCGAAGTTACGCGGCATCCGTGCACGCATAACGGCTGACGCCGTTCCGCTACGGGACCCCCGGGCCGCCAGTCCAGGGCCGCAGCCACAGGGCGATGGCGGCGATGAGCGACGCCTGCCCCAGCAGCGAGTAGAACACCCAGAACGGCGACTGGCCGCCGCTCGTGCCGAAGGTGTCGGCGACGCCCATGCCCATCGCGAAGGTGCCCATCCACTGGAAGAAGATCGCAGCGGCGACGATTCCCAACGTGACCAGGAGCATCCGTCGGGCGGTGAGCCAGGCCGGCCCGATCAGGCCCAGCACCAACGGGGCAAGCGCCGCGAGGCCCCAGCACACCGCCCAGATCCGCAACATCACGAGCGCCCCATCGAGCTCCCCCGCATGCCCCATGCGCACTCGGATCTCAGCGGCCGTCATCCCCGGCATGAGCGCCTCGGGCATCCACACGTAGCCGTCAAGGAAACCGAGGGCGACCACCACGAGGAGGACAGCGGATGCCACGGCACCGAGCACGACGCGCGGCCCGCGCCCGAGCATCCGCTCAGCCACCTGCACCCCAGCAGCCCGCGGCCTCCGGCTGAAGAGCAGCGCCACTCCGACGACCGCCGCAACGAGCGCGACAATAGCGATCCCTGCGCCGACCCATGCGGAGCCGGTGAAGGCGTACAGGCCGGTGAACCAGCATCCGAAGAGCGCGACGCCCGCGCTCAGGATGAGCGTGCCTCCGAGACGCGGATGGTCGGGTGAGTGCTCGCGAGGGATGCTCATGCCGACAGTCAACAGGAGAACCGGGCGGGCGCGCCGGGCGACGCGGCAGACGGACGGCGTGTCGACCCAAATCTCCTGCGGGCGGATGCCCCGGGCGGCGCAAGCCGACTGCGCCACCCGCGCCCCCCGTATACAGGGTCCACGCGCCACGACACACGCTATGAGAACCCTCACATCGGGCGACGGTGCGCTTCCAACCCTCCCGCTCACCACGTTTTCTGGCCGTTATTGATCCGTGACAACTGACCATTGCAGCCCCGCAATGTGAACGCTAACATTCTGTCATCCAGAACGAGCTGGACACCCGGATGTCGCCCGCACCACTCGACACCGCGGGATCACTGAACAAGGGAGTTTGGGTTGATCAAGAAATTCACGGGTGTGGCCGCCACTGCCGCCATGCTCATTGCACTCACCGGCTGCGCCGGAGGCGGCGGCTCGGGCGCACAGGGCGGGGAGGGCGGCAGCGAGGACATCGTCGTCGGCTTCGCCCAGGTCGGCGCCGAGAGCGGATGGCGCACAGCCAACACGACCGACATCAAGCGCGCCTTCGAGGAGGCGGGCATCGAGCTCAAGTTCTCCGACGCCCAGCAGAAGCAGGAGAACCAGATCAAGGCGATCCGCAGCTACATCCAGCAGCAGGTCGACGTGATCGCGTTCTCCCCCGTCGTCGAATCCGGCTGGGACACCGTGCTCAAGGAGGCCAAGGACGCCGGCATCCCCGTCGTGCTGACCGACCGAGCGGTCGACTCGGAGGATGAGTCGCTCTATGTCTCGTTCCTCGGCTCAGACTTCGTCCTCGAGGGCGAGCGGGCTGGCGAGTGGGTCAACACCGAGTTCGCCGACGCCGACCAGGTCAACATTGTCGAGCTGCAGGGCACGACGGGTGCGGCTCCCGCCAATGACCGCGCCGAGGGATTCCGCAACGTCGTGACCGACCCGAAGTTCGAGGTCGTCGCCTCGCAGACGGGCGACTTCACGAGGGCCGGCGGAAAGCAGGTCATGGAGGCCTTCCTCAAGTCGAACCCCGACATCGACCTCGTCTACGCCCACAACGATGACATGGGCCTCGGCGCGATCGAGGCGATCGAGGCGGCCGGACTGGTTCCGGGCGAGGACATCAAGATCGTCACGGTCGACGCGGTCAAGGACGGCATGCAGGCCCTCGTCGATGGCAAGATCAACTTCATCGTGGAGTGCTCGCCGCTCCTCGGCGACCAGTTGGTCGAGATCGTGCAGAAGGTGGTCGCGGGCGAGGATGTCGAGAAGCGCATCGTGACGGAGGAGACGACGTTCACGCAGGAGCAGGCCGCCGAGGCCCTGCCCAACCGGCAGTACTAGGCACCAAAGGCTTTCAGGATTCAGGAGGGCGACCCTCCTGAATCCTGGAGGCGCCCGGCCGATTTCTCAATGAGGAGAGACATGAGCGAGACCAGCCCTGCCCCCGTCGTGGAGATGCGAGACATCTCGATCAGCTTCCCCGGCGTGAAGGCGCTCGATTCGGTGAGCTTTCGCATGTTCCCTGGCGAGGTCCATTCGCTCATGGGCGAGAACGGCGCGGGCAAGTCCACGCTCATCAAGGCGCTGACCGGCGTCTACCCCATCGATTCCGGCACCATCATGCTCGCGGGCGAGCCGCTCAGCGTGAACGGCCCGGCGCAGGCGCAGGATGCCGGAATCAGCACGGTCTACCAAGAGGTCAACCTGCTCTCCAACCTGTCGGTCGCCGAGAACATCATGCTCGGGCGGGAACCCCGCCGCTTCGGCCTGATCGACTGGGCGGCGACGCGGCGACGCGCGGCGGAGGTGCTCGCGGGGCTCAACCTCGACATCGACCCCGCCTCCCCCCTCAGCTCGCACTCGCTCGCGGTGCAGCAGCTCGTCGCGATCGCTCGTGCCATCGACATCCGCGCCAAGGTGCTGATCCTCGACGAGCCGACCTCAAGTCTCGACGCGGATGAGGTGGCCGAGCTGTTCCGCGTCATCCGCCGGCTCAAGGACGACGGCGTCGCAATCCTCTTCGTGAGCCACTTCCTCGACCAGGTCTACGAGATCGCCGACCGGCTCACGGTGCTGCGCAATGGAGCACTCGTGGGCGAGTACCGCACCGAGGAGATCCTCCGCATCGAACTCGTGCACAAGATGATCGGCAAGGACATCGAGCTGCTGGAGCGACTCGAGACCCGTTCGAAATCGCTCGACAGCACTGACTCCGCGGGGAGTGCGCCGTACCTCACGGCGCACGAGATCGGCCGCAAGGGTTCGATCGAGCCGACCTCGCTCACGATCCAGCAGGGAGAGGTCGTCGGCCTCGCGGGCCTCCTCGGCTCCGGCCGCACCGAACTCGCGCGACTCCTCACGGGCGCCGACCGTGCCGAGACGGGAACCCTGACGGTCGCGGGCAGCCAACGCCGCTTCCGCTCCCCGCGAGCAGCCCTCAAGCGGCGCATCGCCTACTCGAGCGAGGACCGCAAGCGTGAGGGCATCGTCGACGACCTGACGGTGCGCGACAACATCGTCCTGGCACTGCAGAGCGACCGCGGCTGGTTCCGCCCGATCCCGAAGCGCAGGCGAGACGAACTGGCGACGAGCTACATCTCGGCCCTCGGCATCCGCCCGGCCGATCCCGACGCGCTCGTGCGCAACTTGAGCGGCGGCAACCAGCAGAAGGTGCTCCTCGCGAGATGGCTCGCGGTCGCGCCGCGGCTCCTGATCCTCGACGAGCCGACGCGAGGCATCGACGTCGGTGCGAAGGCCGAGATCCAGCGACTCGTCGCCAACCTCGCGGAGGAGGGCATGTCGGTCGTCTTCATCTCGGCAGAGCTCGAGGAGGTGCTGCGCCTCAGCCACCGCATCGCCGTCATGCGCGACCGCCGCAAGGTCGCCGACTTCGTGAATGAAGACGTGACGGTCGGCGAGATCATGACCCTCATCGCGAGCGGCTCCGAAGACGACACGGATGCCGTCGCCACGACCGTGGGAGCCGGGGCATGAGCGGCGCGCAGGTCGGGGGCCGCCAGGGCCTCGCGAGCCGAGCACTGCACAGCCGCCTCTTCTGGCCGATCGTGACCCTGCTCGCGCTCTTCGCCCTCAACGTCATCGTGTCGCCGTCGTTCCTCGCCATCCGGGTGCACGACGGGCACCTCTTCGGCAGCCTCATCGACATCCTTCGCAATGGCGCGCCCACGCTGCTCGTCGCGCTCGGCATGACGGTCGTGATTGCGACCCGCGGCATCGACCTCTCGGTCGGCGCGGTCGTGGCGATCGCGGGCGCCCTCGCCTGCACGATCATCGCCGATTCGCCAGACCCCGGCAGCGTCGCGACGGTCGTGACCGCCGTCGCCGTCGCCCTCGGCTTCTCGCTGCTGCTCGGGGCGTGGAACGGCCTGCTCGTCGCGGCCCTCGGCATCCAGCCCATCATCGCCACGCTCATCCTCATGACGGCGGGCCGCGGCATCGCGATGCTCATCACGGAGGGCCAGATCATCACGGTCTCGAGCCCCGCCTACAAGGTCATCGGCGGCGGCTACTGGCTCGGCCTGCCGGCCTCGATCATCATTGCGGGCGGCATGTTCATCGTCGCGGCCCTCCTGACGCGTCGCACCGCGCTCGGCCTGCTCATCGAGTCGGTCGGCATCAATCCGGCCGCGAGCCGGCTCGCGGGGGTGCGTTCCCGCAGCATCACGTGGACCGTCTACGTCTTCAGCGGCCTCTGCGCGGGTGTCGCAGGCCTCATGATCAGCTCCAACGTCACGGCGGCCGACGCCAACAACGCTGGCCTCTGGATCGAGATGGATGCGATCCTCGCGGTCGTGATCGGCGGCACCTCGCTCATGGGCGGGCGCTACTCGCTCACGGGCACGCTCGTGGGCGCCTTCATCATCCAGACCCTCACGACGACGGTCTACACGGTCGGTATCGCCCCCGAGATCACGCTCGTGTTCAAGGCCCTCGTCGTGATCGCGGTCTGCCTGCTGCAGTCTCCCGCCATGCGGGAACGGATGCGCCGGCGCGCGAGAGCCACGACCCCAGCGACAGCAAAGGCGGTTGCGTCATGACCACGACCCTCCCTCCCGTCAAGGCGTTCTCGACCCGCAGTCGGCTGGCGCGCCTCATCCCGTCGTCGCGCTACACCTCGGTGCTCGTGACCCTCGTGCTGCTCGTCGCGATGTTCGCCGTGGGAGCGAGCCGCTACCGCGGCTTCGCCTCGGGCCAGGTCGTCATGAACCTCTTCATCGACAACGCCTTCCTCATCGTGCTCGCGGTCGGCATGACCTTCGTGATCCTCACGGGCGGCATCGACCTCTCGGTGGGTGCGGTCGTGGCCCTCTCGACCATGATCACGGCGACCCTGTTGCGCGATGGCTGGAACCCACTCGCCGTCATCGTGGTCGTGCTGCTCGCGACCTCGACCCTTGGCCTGCTGGTGGGCCTCGTCATCCACTACTTCGATATCCAGCCCTTCATCGCGACGCTGGCCGCGATGTTTCTCGCGCGGGGGCTCTGCTACGTCATCAGCCTTGACTCGATCTCGATCACCGACCCGTTCTTCGTCGGGCTCGCGCAGACCCGCATCCCGCTCGCCGACCGCCTCAGCATCACGCCGACCGTCATCATCGCGGTCGCGGTCGTCGTGATCGCCTTCATCGTGCTGCACTTCACGCGCACGGGCCGCACGGTCTACGCGATCGGCGACGGCGGCGCCTCGGCGCACCTCATGGGGCTTCCGGTCGTGCGCACCAAGGTGCTCGTCTACGTCATCAGCGGCTTCTGCTCGGGCGTCGCCGGCATCCTCTTCAGCCTCTACACGCTCTCCGGCTACAGCCTGACGGCCGTCGGCATGGAGCTCGAGGCGATCGCGGCCGTCGTCATCGGCGGCACGCTCCTCACGGGCGGCTACGGCTTCGTGCTTGGCTCGCTCCTCGGCGTGCTCGTGCTCGGCTCGATCCAGACCATCATCAGCTTCGACGGCACGCTCAGTTCCTGGTGGACGAAGATCGTGATCGGCGGCCTGCTGCTGCTCTTCATCATCTTGCAGCGCATCCTCACCGCCCGCCGGCACTGAGAACGGTCATGGCCGCGATGGACGGGCATAATTCAAGAAGGGCGGATGCTGGGGGCGTGCACGAGTGAGCGGTGAAGACAAGGCGCGGGCCGCCAATATCTTCGACGTCGCTCGGCTCGCGGGGGTGTCTCACCAGACCGTCTCACGGGTCGTCAACGACCACCCGAGCGTGCGCCCTGCGACGCGCAAGCGGGTCGAGGACGCCATCCGGCAGCTGCGCTACCGCCCGAGCACGAATGCGCGCGCCCTCGTCACCCGCCGCTCCCGCACGATCGGGGTCATCACGACGGGCAGCCCCGACTACGGGCCCTCCGCGACGCTGCAGGCCCTCACGGAGGCCTCGCGCAGCGCCCGCTACACCATCAGCATCACGAGCATGCTGCAGGCCGACCCCGTCTCGATGCGCGCGGCCGTCGAGACACTGCTCTCGCAGAGCATCGAGGCGATGGTGCTGATCGCCGCCCATCGTGGGGCGCTCGACGCCATCCAGGGCCTCGACCTCGGTGTGCCGCTCGTGGCGGTCGACAGCAGCGCGCGACCCGGCTTCCACAGTGTCTCGATCGACCAGTTCGAGGGTGCCCGCCTCGCGACGCAGCACCTCATCGAACTCGGCCACCGGGAGATCGTGCATCTCGCGGGGCCGCAGCATTCGATGGATGCCACGGAACGCGAGCGCGGCTGGCGTGCCGCGCTGTCGCACGCGGGCCTCGTCGCCCGCGCGCCGCTCGAGGGCGACTGGACCCCGCAGAGCGGCTACGAGATCGGGCTCCAGCTCGCGGCATCCCGGGGCTTCACGGCGATCGTGAGCGGCAACGACCAGATGGCGCTTGGTGCGATGTTCGCGCTCAAGGAGCGAGGCATCCGTGTTCCCGAGGATGTGAGCGTGATCGGCTTCGACGACATCCCCGAGGCCGCGTTCTTCACTCCCCCGCTCACGACCATGCACCAGGACTTCGCGGGCCTTGGGGGCGACATCATGACGAGGCTGCTCGAGCTGCTCGACGACGGCGACCTGCCGGATGCGCGGGCGCCCCACGTGCCGGGCCTCGTGCTGCGTCGCTCCACCGCGCCGCTGCTGCCCTGAGCTGCGGCCTGGAGCTGGGGCCGTTCGCTCAGTCCTCGAGCGGCGGCACCGAGCGTGGACGCACGACGGCCCACACGATCACGACGCCGAGCACCGCCGCGCCGCCCATGACGATGGCCATGGGCGTCGCCGTCGCAACCCCCATGAGGCCGACGAGCGGCGAGATGAGGCCCGCGGTTCCGAAGTTGAGGGCGCCGAGGAGCGATGCCGCGGTGCCGGCCTCCTTGCCATGGTGCGCGAGGGCGAGCACCTGCACGGCGGGAAAGCCGAACCCGCAGGCCGTGATGTAGAACCACAGCGGGATGAGCGTGCCCCAGAGCCCGGCACCCGCCTGGTCGAGCGACATGATCGTGATCGCCATCGCGAGCTGCACGCTGGTGACGCCCACGAGCACCCACTGCGGGCCGACGCCGAGGCGGGCCATGAGGCGCGAGCTCGTCTGCACGCCGAGCACGACGCCCACCGAGTTGATGCCGAAGAGCAGCCCGTACTGCTGCGGGCTGAAGCCGTAGACACCCTGGAACAGGAACGATGAACTCGAGAGGTAGGCGAAGAGCCCTGTGAAGCTCATCGCGCCGACGATCGCCGCCCCGACGAAGACCCGGTCGGTGAAGAGGGCGCGGTAGCGGGAACGCATCGTGCTGTGGCCGGGCACACGGCGGGCGGATGCGGGCAGTGTCTCGGTGATGAGCAGGAGCACCGCGCCGACAACGAGCACGGCGTAGCCGGCCAGCACCCAGAAGATGCCGCGCCAATCGGTGATGAGCAGGAGCTGCGAACCGATCACGGGCGCGAGGATCGGCGCGAGGCCGTTGACGAGCGCGAGGCGCGACAGCATCGTCACGAGCCGCTTGCCGCCGAAGAGGTCGCGCACCATCGCCATCGCGACGACGCCGCCCGCCGCCGCGCCGAAGCCCTGCAGCACGCGGAAGACGCCGAGCCAGGCGATGTCGGGGGCGAGCGCCGCGCCGACGCTCGCGGCGATGTGCACGGCCGTCGCGAGGATGAGGGGAAGCCTGCGGCCGACCTTGTCGCTCCACGGGCCCACGAGGAGCTGGCCGAGGGCGAAGCCGATGGTCGTGCCGGTGAGCGTGAGCTGGATTGCGGCCGCGCCGACCCCCAGGTCGCGCTCGAGGGCGGGGAACGCCGGCAGGTACAGGTCGATCGTGAAGGGGCCGAGGGCCGTGAGCGTGCCGAGCACCAACACGTAGACCAGCCGCTGGCGGGAGGTGAGCGCGTCACCGGGATGCGGACGTTTGTCCTTCAGGTCTCCCGGCGTGATGACGGGAATGGAATTGGTCTGGCTCACACGGTTCCTTGATCGATGGCAGAGGAGAAGCCTAACCCCCGGGAGCAACGATGCCGGCCGCCCCGAGGGACGGCCGGCATCGCGACGAGCAGCGGGTCAGTCGCCCGCGGGGCCCGCCTTGGTGTCGGCCTTCATTGCATCCGGCTTACCGGATTCGACGGTGGCCACACCAGTGGTCCGGTCGAGCACCGTCTTGTTCTTCGGGGCGGCACGGCGGCCACCCGAACGACGCTTGTTGAAGACGTCGAACGCGACGGCGAGCAGGAGCACCATGCCCTTGATGAACTGCTGGTAGTCGGTGCTGACACCCATGAGCGACATGCCGTTGTTGAGCACACCCATGATGAGGCCACCCGTGATGGCGCCAGTGACGGTACCGATACCGCCCGTGACGGCGGCACCACCAATGAAGGCTGCCGCGATCGCGTCGAGTTCGAACAGGTTGCCAGCGCCGGGGCCGGCCGAGTTGAGGCGACCCGTGAAGACGAGACCCGCGAGGGCCGCCAGCACACCCATGTTGACGAAGAGGTAGAAGTCGACCTTCTGCGTCTTGATGCCCGAGAGTTGCGCCGCGTGCAGGTTGCCACCGCGAGCGTAGACGTGGCGGCCGAAGACGCTGCGGTTCATGACGGCCGTGTAGATCACCACGAGGGCGCCGAGCACGATCAGCACGATCGGGGTTCCACGCGAGCCGGGCGCGATGCCGAGCAGGTAGGTGAGGCCGATCACGAGCACGCCAGTGAACGCGAGCTTGGCGACGAACCAGCTGAGCGGCTCGCTCTCGAGGCCGTGCTTGACGCGGGACATCCGCCCCTTGACCTGCGATGCGATGAGCATGATGAGGGCGAGGATGCCGAGGCCGACCGTGATCCACTCGGCAGGCGAGGAGCTCGCGGGGAACAGCTGCGGGAACACGTAGCCACCACCGAGCTGGCGGTACTCATTGGGGAACGGCGTGATGCGCTGGTTGCCGAGCACGATCTGCGTGAGTCCTCGGAAGATCAGCATGCCCGCGAGCGTCACGATGAAGGCTGGGATGCCGACGAAGGCGATCCAGAAGCCCTGCCATGCGCCGACAAGCGCGCCGATCACGAGCGAGGCGATGATCGCGACCCACCAGGGCGCGCCCCAGTCCTGGATCATGATGCCCGACATCGCTCCGACGAATGCCGCGACCGAACCGACGGAGAGGTCGATATGGCCGGCGATGATGACCATCACCATGCCGATCGCGAGGATCAGGATGTAGCTGTTCTGCACGATGATGTTCGACACGTTGCCGGCCGTCAGCAGGCGTCCATCCGTGAGGATCTGGAACAGCACCACGATCACGATGAGCGCGATGAAGATACCGATCTGGCGCATTCGGCTGGCGAGGAAGCCCAGCGATTCCTTGAGCACGCTCATCTACTTTTCCTTCTCTTTGGTCATGTACTGCATGAGAGCTTCCGGTGTTGCATCCTCGATGCTCATCTCACCCGTGATGTGGCCCTCCGACAGCGCGTAGATGCGGTCGGAGATGCCGAGGAGCTCGGGGAGTTCGGAGGAGATCACGATGACCGCCTTCCCCTCCGCCGCGAGCCTGTTGATGATCGTGTAGATCTCGTACTTCGCGCCGACGTCGATGCCGCGCGTCGGCTCGTCGAGGATCAGCACGTCGGGGTCGGAGAACATCCACTTCGAGAGCACGACCTTCTGCTGGTTTCCGCCCGACAGTTGGCCGGTGACGGATGCCACGGAGGGGGCCTTGATGTTCATGCTCTTGCGGTAGTCGGATGCGACGAGGTACTCCTTGTTGTCGTCGACCCAGCCACCCTTCGAGAGCTTGCCGAGCGCCGCCGCGGAGATGTTGCGCTTGATGTCCTCGATGAGGTTGAGCCCGTAGCGCTTGCGGTCCTCGGTCGCGTAGGCGATTCCGGCGTCGATCGCGTCGGAGACCGTGCGCACCTTCACCTCCTTGCCGCGCACGAAGACGCGACCCGAGATGCCGGAGCCGTAGGAGCGGCCGAAGATGCTCATGGCGAGCTCCGTGCGGCCAGCACCCATGAGGCCCGCGATGCCGACGACCTCGCCGGCCCGCGCCGTGAGGTTGGCACCGTGGATGACGACACGGTCGTGCTCGGTCGGGTGGTGCACCGTCCAGTCCTCGACGCGGAAGATTTCCTCGCCGATCTTGGGGGTGCGGTCGGGGTAGCGGTGCTCGAGGTCGCGGCCGACCATCCCCTTGATGATGCGGTTCTCAGAGATCTCGTCGCTGTTCATGTCGAGCGTCTCGATCGCGCGGCCGTCACGGATGATCGTGACCTTGTCGGCGATCGCCTTGATCTCGTTGAGCTTGTGGCTGATGATGATCGACGTGATCCCCTGCTTCTGCAGGTGCTTGATCAGGTCGAGCAGGTGGGCCGAGTCCTCGTCGTTGAGCGCCGCCGTGGGCTCATCGAGGATGAGGAGCTTGACCTCCTTCGACAGGGCCTTCGCGATCTCCACGAGCTGCTGCTTGCCGACGCCGATGTCGGTAATCTTGGTCGTGGGGTTGTCGCTCAGTCCGACGCGCGCGAGCAGTTTCGCGGCCTCGAGGTTGGTCTTGTTCCAGTCGATGAAGCCGCCGCGCTGGATCTCGTTGCCGAGGAAGATGTTCTCGGCGATCGAGAGGTAGGGGCTCAGGGCGAGCTCCTGGTGGATGATGACGATGCCACTCTTCTCGCTGTCACGGATGTCGCGAAAGCTGACCGGCTCGCCCTCGAAAAGGATCTCGCCCTCGTAGGTGCCGTGCGGGTAGACACCCGAGAGCACCTTCATGAGGGTGGACTTGCCTGCCCCGTTCTCGCCGCAGATCGCATGGATCTCGCCGCGGGCGACGGAGAGGTTGACGTCCTGCAGCGCTTTCACGCCCGGGAACGTCTTGGTGATGCTGCGCATCTCGAGAATGTTCGCGACCATTCCCTGCCTCTATTCGTTGTGGTTGTGACGGATGCCGGTGGGGCGCATCCCTGCGCCCCACCGGCTGGTGCGTGTCTTACTCGAAGGTACCTTCGTCGTAGTACCCGCTGTCGATGAGCACCTCGACGTAGTTGTCGGCGGTGACGATCTGCGACTCGAGGAGGTACGACGGCACGACCTTCTCGCCGTTGTCGTACGTCTCGGTGTCGTTGACCTCAGGCTCCTCACCGTTGAGCACAGCATCCACCATCTCGACGGCCTGCGCACCCAGCAGGCGCGTGTCCTTGAAGATGGTCGAGTACTGCTCGCCCGCGATGATCGACTTGATGGAGCCCTCTTCAGCGTCCTGTCCGGTCACGATCGGCAGGTCGCTGGCCGAGTAGCCACCGGCCGTGAGCGCCGAGATGATGCCGATCGAGAGACCGTCGTAGGGCGAGAGCACGCCATCGAGCTGCGTGCCGCCGATGATCGTCAGCAGGTCGTCCATGCGGGCCTGGGCGCGCGAGGCCTCCCAGCGCAGGATGGCGGCCTGCTCGAACTCGGTCTGGCCCGAGGGAACCGTGATGACGCCGCTCTCCATGTAGGGCTCGAGCACCGACATGGCACCGTCCCAGAAGAAGGTGGCGTTGTTGTCGTCGGGGCTGCCCGCGAAGAGTTCGACGTTGAAGGGGCCGGTCTCGCCGGTCTCCTCGCCGTTCTCGTCAAGCAGTCCGAGGCCCGTGACGAGCGAGGTCGCCTGCTGCACGCCGACCTCGAAGTTGTCGAAGGTCGTGTAGTAGTCGACGTTCTCCGAGCCGAGGATGAGGCGGTCGTAGGAGATCACGGGGATCTCCTGGGCCGCAGCCTGCTCGAGCACCTCGGTCAGCGCGGTGCCGTCGATGGCCGCGATGATGAGCGCCTCAGCGCCACCCGAGATCATGTTCTCGATCTGCGAGAGCTGCGTGGGGATGTCGTCGTTGGCGTACTGGAGGTCGACGTTGTAGCCGAGTTCCTCGAGTTCTGCCTCGACGTTGTCGCCGTCGGCGATCCAGCGCTCGGAGGTCTGGGTGGGCATCGAGACGCCGACGATGGCGCCCTCGGTGTCACCGTCTCCGCTGCCGCCCGTGCGGTCGCCGGAGCATCCGGCAAGGGTCAGCACGAGCGCGCTCGCGGCGGCGACGCCGGTGAGCAACTTGTTGGTCTTCACTGTGTCTTCCTTTTCTCTTGGGTCCCGGTCGGGGAACACTCCTGGAGCGTTCCCCGACCGAAGGGTTGGTGCGTGGTTACTCGAGGTCGGCTGGCTCGTAGTAGCCGCCGTCGATGAGTACCTCTTCGTAGTTGTCGATCGTCACGACCTGCGACTCGAGCAGGAACGACGGCACGACCTTCGTGCCGTTGTCATAGGTCTCCGTGTCGTTGACCTCAGGCTCTTCGCCGTTGAGGAGCGCGTCGACCATCTCCACGGCCTGCGCGCCGAGGAGGCGCGTGTCCTTGAAGATCGTGGAGTACTGCTCGCCCGCGATGATCGCCTTCACGCCGCCGACGTCGGCGTCCTGGCCGGTGATGACGGGGATGTCGCCCGCATAGCCGCCCGAGCTGAGCGCCGCGATGATGCCGGATGCGAGGCCGTCGTTCGGCGAGAGCACCCCGTCGAGCCTCGTGTCACCGATGATCGTGAGCAGGTTCTCCATGCGGTCCTGCGCGTTCTCGGCGAGCCATCCGGGTGTCGCCGCCTGCTCGAAGTCGAGCTGGCCGGAGGGCACGGTGAGCACGCCGCTCTCGATGTAGGGGTCGAGCACGGAGCGGGCGCCGTCCCAGAAGAACGTCGCGTTGTTGTCGTCGGGGCTGCCGGCGAAGAGCTCGATGTTAAACGGCCCCGCCTCGCCGGTGTCCTCGCCGCTCTCGTCGAGCACGCCGAGGCCCGTGAGGAGCGAGGTCGCCTGCTGCACGCCCACCTGGAAGTTGTCGAAGGTCGTGTAGTAGTCCACGTTCTCCGAGCCCAGGATGAGGCGGTCATAGGCGATGACGGGGATGTCCTGCGCCGCCGCCTGCTCGAGCACGCTCGTGAGCGTCGTCCCGTCGATTGAGGCGATGATGAGCGCCTTCGCTCCGCTCGTGATCATGTTCTCGAGCTGCGAGATCTGCGTTGCCGTGTCATCCGCCGCGTACTGCAGGTCTACCGAGTAGCCGAGCTCCTCGAGTTCTGCCTGCAC
Organism: Salinibacterium sp.; assembly: GCA_015234465.1. GTDB lineage: Bacteria > Actinomycetota > Actinomycetes > Actinomycetales > Microbacteriaceae > Homoserinimonas. The sequence goes on from JADGNA010000021.1 coordinate 18,453, forward strand.
GTTGTTGCCGTCCGCGATCCAGCGTTCGAGCTGCTGGCTCGGCATCGAGACGCCCACGAGGGCGCCCGAGGCGTCATCGCCACCGTCGCCTCCTGAGCGGTCGCCCGCGCATCCGCTGAGACCGAGCGCTAGCGCACTCGCGGCGGCGATGCCGACGAGGTACTTTCTCTTGTTCACAGTGCTTCCTTCCAGTGCGGTTGTTGGTGCTGGGATGGTGCCTGTAGTGGTGCTGGTCGTTGTTCGGGCTGCGCGGATGCCGCTAGAGGCCCTGCGCGAGCCGGTAGTAGGCGGCGTTCCAGCGCACCTCGCGCTGGAAGTCCCTCAGGGTGGTCTGCTCGTCGATCACGAGGAGCTCGGTGCCCGCGATCTCGGCGAAGTCGCGGAAGACGTCGACGCCCACTGCGGTCGTCATGACCGTGTGGTGGGCGGCGCCGGCCGTGAGCCACGCGGCAGCGGAGGTCGCGAAGTCGGGCGCGGGCTTCCACAGCGCGCGGCCCACGGGAAGGTTGGGCATCGGTTCGTCGAGTGCCACGTTCTCCACGACGTTCGCCACGAGGCGGAAGCGGTCGCGCATGTCGCTCATCGCGACGACGACGGCGGGTCCGGGGTCGGCCGTGAAGACGAGCCGCACGGGGTCCTCCTTGCCGCCGATGCCGAGCGGGTGGATCTCGAGGCTCGGCTTCTCGGTCGCGAGCGAGGGGCTCACCTCGAGCATGTGGGCGCCGAGGATCTTCTCGTCGCCCGGGGTGAGGTGGTAGGTGTAGTCCTCCATGAGGCTCGCGCCGCCGGGGAGGCCCGCGCCCATGACGTTGGCGGTGCGCACGAGGATCGCGGTCTTCCAGTCGCCCTCGGCGCCGAAGCCGTAGCCCTCGGCCATGAGCCGCTGCACGGCGAGGCCGGGCAGCTGGCGCAGCGCACCCAGGTCTTCGAAGCTCGTCGTGAAGGCGCCGAAGCCGCCCTCCTCGAGGAAGCTGCGCAGGCCGAGCTCGATCGCGGCGCCGTAGCGCAGCGACTCGTGCCGCTCGCCGCCCTTGCGCAGCTCGGGCACGACCGCGTAGAGCTCCTCGTACTCGGCGACGAGCGTGTCGATGTCGGCATCGGATGCCGCGTGCACGGCCTCCGCGAGCTCGTTGACGCCCCAGGTGTTGACCTGCACGCCGAAGCGCAGCTCCGCCTCGGTCTTGTCGCCCTCCGTGACGGCGACGTAGCGCATGTTGTCACCGAAGCGGGCGAGCTTGAGCGAGTGGGTGGCGGCCCAGCCCGCGGCGGCCCGCTGCCAGGTCGCGACCTGCGCCGTGACATCCGGGTTGCTGACGTGGCCGACGACGGTCTTGCGGGCGACGCCGAGGCGGGTCTGGATGTAGCCGAACTCCCGGTCGCCGTGGGCAGCCTGGTTGAGGTTCATGAAGTCGAAGTCGATCTCGCCCCACGGCAGCTCGACGTTGGCCTGCGTGTGCAGGTGCAGGAGCGGCTTGCGCAGCGCGTCGAGCCCGGCGATCCACATCTTGGCGGGGCTGAAGGTGTGCATCCAGGCGATGATGCCGATCACGTTGTCAGCCGCATTCACGTCGAGGGCGAGTCGGCGGATCGAGTCGCTCTCCTTGAGCACGGGCTTCCACACGACCTTGACAGGCACGTCGGATGCCGCATCCAGGGCCTCCGCAATAGCGCGCGACTGCTCGGCGACCTGCTGCAGGGTCTCCTCGCCGTAGAGGTTCTGGCTGCCGGTGACGAACCAGACCTCGTAGTGGTCGAGCGAGGTGGAGAGCTTGGGCATGTCTAGAGTGCTCCTTCGGGCTTCTGGCCGTAGACGTTCTGGTAGCGGTCGAACAGGGAGTCGATCGCCTCCTGCGGGATGGGGATGAGCTCCCCTGCCTGGCGGGCGATGTGCACCGTGCGCGCGACATCCTCGACCATGACGGCCGCCTTGACGGCGTCGCGCGGGTTCTTGCCGATCGTGAATGGTCCGTGGTTCTGCATCAGCACGCCCCGCGAGCGGTGGCCCTGCAGCGTGGCGACGATGCCGCGGCCGATCGAGTCATCGCCGATGATCGCGAAGGGCCCGACGGGAATCTCGCCGCCGAACTCGTCGGCCATCGCCGTGATGACGCAGGGGATCGCCTCGCCCCGCGCGGCCCACGCCGTCGCATAGGTCGAGTGCGTGTGCACGACTCCCCCGACCTCCGGCATGTTGCGGTAGACGTAGGCGTGCGCCGCCGTGTCGCTCGAGGGGCTGCGGCCGCTGCCGGGCGTGCCGGGGATGACGGTGCCGTCGAGGTCGCAGAGGATCATGTTCTCGGGCGCGAGTTCGTCGTAGTCGACGCCGCTGGGCTTGATGACGAAGAGGTCGGCGCCGGGAACGCGTCCGCTCACGTTGCCACCCGTCCACACGACGAGCCCGTAGCGGGTGAGCTCTGCGTGGAGGGATGCGACATCCGCGCGCACCTCGTCGATCGCCGCCTGGATCTCGGGCGTGAAGTCGTTCATACTCGCGCCTCCCGCTCGGCGTCGTCGTGGCTTGCGTTCTCGAGGTCCGACCCTGCGAGCGCATCGCGCCGACGCGCCTTCAGCCGCTTCATGACGTCGTTGGCGCCGCGACCGAAGTAGTCGTGCAACTGGGTGTACTCGGCGTAGAGCTCGTCGTAGGCATCCGCCGCGGCCTCATCGGGCGTGTACACGTTGCGGTTGACGCGTCCCATCGCCTCGCCCGCCGCGCGCACGTCGGGGTAGGCGCCGGCCGCGACAGCCGCGTGGATGGCGGAACCCAGCGCAGGGCCCTGCTCGCTCGCGATCGTCGAGATGGGCATCCGGAGCACGTTGCTGTAGGTCTGCATGAGGAAGGGGTTCTTGATGAGCCCGCCCGCCGCGATGAACTCCGTGACGGGCACGCCGCTCGCGTTGAAGGTCTCGACGATTGTGCGGGTGCCGAAGGCGGTCGCCTCGAGCAGCGCACGGTAGATCTCTCCCGGCCGCGTCGTGAGGGTCGCGCCCAGCACGAGGCCACTGAGTTCGTGGTCGACGAGCACCGAGCGGTTACCCGAGTGCCAGTCGAGGGCGACGAGCCCGTGGCCGCCGACGGGCTGCTCCTGCGCGAGTTCCGTGAGGTACTGGTGGATGCTGAGGCCCCGCTCGCGCGCCGCCTCGTGGTACTCCCCCGGCACCTGGTTCTTGACGTACCAGGCGAAGATGTCGCCAACGCCCGACTGCCCGGCCTCATAGCCGTAGAGCCCGCTGACGATGCCGCCGTCGACGACACCGCACATGCCGGGGACCTCGGCGAGCACATCCGCGTTCATGACGTGGCAGGTGCTCGTGCCCATGATGGCGAGCATCTGGCCCGGCTCGACCGCCTTCGCGGCGGGCGCCGTCACGTGGGCGTCGACGTTGCCGACCGCGACCGCGATGCCCTCCGGCAGGCCGGTCCAGGCCGCAGCCTCGGCGCTCAGCGTGCCGGCGGCATCCCCCAGCTGGCCGATCTCGTGGGCGAGCTTGTCGTCGACGAAGCCCGCGAAGTCGGGGTTGAGCGCCGTGAGGAAGTCGCGGTTCGGGTACTCGCCGTCCTGCCAGATGCCCTTGTAGCCGGCCGTGCAGGCGTTGCGCACGTAGCGGCCCGTGAGCTGCCAGACGATCCAGTCGGCCGCCTCGACCCAGTGGTCCATGCGCTGGTAGACCTCGGGGTCCTCTTCAAGCAGCTGGAGCGCCTTGGCGAACTCCCACTCGCTCGAGATGAGACCGCCATAGCGGGGCAGCCACGACTCGCCGCGCTCGGCCGCGATGCGGTTGATGCGGTCGGCCTGGCCCTGCGCCGCGTGGTGCTTCCACAGCTTGATGTAGGCGTGCGGGCGGTTCTCGAAGCCGGCGACCTCGTTGAGCGGTGTGCCGTCGGCGAGCACGGGCATGGGCGTCGATGCCGTGAAGTCGGTGCCGATGCCGATGACGGATGCCGGGTCGATTCCCGCGGCCGCGACGGCCTGCGGCACGGCCGTCTTGATGACGTCGACGTAGTCGGAGGGAACCTGGAGGGCCCACTCGGGCGGCAGCCGGTCGCCCGTCGCGGCGAGGGTCGTGTCCATGACGGCGTGCGGGTACTCAAGGGTCGCAGAACCCAGCTCTTCGCCATCGGAGACCCTGACGACCACGGCACGGCCGCTGAGGGTGCCGAAGTCCACGCCGATCACGTAGCGCTCGGCAGGGCTCGGGGTCTCTGGGAAACTCACCGGGTCGACTCCTTCGTCAACGCTTCCGGGGGAGAAAGCGGGCGGGGCACGGGTGGAACGAAATGTGACCGTTCGTGTGACCGTTCACAATTAGCCGCAATGGTACCCCCATCTGCGCGCATGGTGTCAACGCAAAACGAAATCGTGATTTGGCTACTGCGGCGGCGCTGTCGAGGCGCGCACGACGAGCTCCGGAACGACCTGCTCGTGGCTCGCATCCGACGACCCCAGCACCTCATCGAGGATGATCGCGAGCGAGCGCCGCCCGATCTCGGCGAAGTCCTGCCGCACGGTCGTGAGGGGCGGCCAGAAGTGGGCGGCATCCGGGATGTCATCGAAGCCGACCACGCTCACGTCCTGGGGAACCCGCACGCCCTCCTCATGCAGCGCGTGGATGAGCCCGAGGGCCATCTGGTCGTTGGCACAGAAGACGGCCGTGAAATCCGGATGCCGCAACAGCTCCCTTCCCGCATGGTGCCCGAACGCGGCCGTCCAGTCGCCGAGGATGGGCGGGCGGGTGGCGAGCTCGGCGTCGCCGATCTCGTGCAGGAAGCCCCGCATGCGGGCGTCCGCCTCGATCCAGTCCTGCGGGCCGGCGAGGTGCTCGATCTCGCGGTGCCCCAGGTCGATGAGGTGGCGGGTCGCGAGGCGCCCGCCCCTGAACTGGTCGACCGAGACGCTCCTGTGCGTGTCGCGCTGCGTCGAGTCGAGGGTCACGAAGGGGATCGTGAGGTTCATGTCGGCGATGGCGTCGAAGACGCGCACCTGCGGCGCGATGATCACGATCGCCTCGACCGCCTGTTGGCGGAGGAAGTCGAGTCCCGCGCGAATCGAGTCGTAGTCGCTCGTCGTGTTGGTGATCATGACGCGGTAGCCCGACTGGCGCGCCGCGATCTCGATCGCGTGCACGCTCGTGGTCGGCCCGTAGTGGGCCGTGTCGCCCGAGAGCACGCCGATCGTGCGACTGCGGTTGGTGACGAGGGTGCGCGCCGCCTGGTTGGGCTGGTACCCCAGTTCGTCGATGACCTCGAGCACCCGCTCCTTGGTGCTGGGGCGGATGTTGGGCGACTCGTTGAGCACGCGCGAGACGGTCTGGTACGAGACTCCCGCAAGCCTCGCGACATCCCGGATGTTCGGGGCGCGAACCTTCTCCGGTTCCATGGGATCCACCAGGCCTGTCGTGATGTGTACGTTCACATGCTGCGAGTCGCATCCATTATGCCGCCCGTGCGCTCGCGCGCATCCTCCGTCTCAGCGGAGTTCGCGCACGCGGGGCGAGACAATGACCGCGGCGAGCGCGAAGAGTGCCGCGAGCACGAAGACGGCCACGAACGAGACGGCGCCCCCGAGGGATGCGAAGTACACGACGATGACGCCCGTGATCGCGAGCGCGAGCGCAGCCCCCAGCGACTGCGCGATCGTGAGGGCCGCGGAGTTGAAGCCCTGCTCCCGGATCGCCGAGCGCGCGAGCGTCATGGTGTTGAGCCGCGGGAACGCGAGCCCCATGCCGGCCCCGCCGATCGCCCAACCCACCATGAGCACGGCCGGATGCAGCATCCAGACGGTCGCGACGATCACGACGCTGGTCGAGGCGAGCAGCAGGAGCGAGCCGCCCGTCAGGCAGGCGGCGTCACTCAGTCGCGCCGAGCCCTGCAACTGCGCGGCGGTCGCCCAGGTGAGGGTGCCGCCTGTCAGGGCGAGCCCCGCGATGGCCGCGTCGAAGCCGTACTCGGCCTGCAGCAGGTACGGGATATAGACCTCCGCGCCGAAGAAGGTCGCCGAGACGAGCCCGCGCAGCAGGATGATCGACGGAAGGCCGCGCCCCGCGAGGAGCGTTCCTCGCGGCACGAGTGTGCGCGCTGCGAAGAGCGCGACGGCGGCCGCGACGACGGCGAGCACCACGGGCACGGCCGATTCGCCGGCGGACTCCTCGCCTGCCTGCCCTGAGAGGCTGACCGCGAGCACGCCGGCCGCGGCAAGCACCGACCACGCGATGCGTCGCAGCGCCCACGGCGGGGCATCGCCCTCGGCCGGAGTGAGGGCCCGCACGCTCGGCAGGATGAGCCCCGTCGACCCGGCGACGAGCACGACGACCGCCAGGAACACCCAGCGCCACCCGATGCCCTCCGCGATGAAGCCCGCCGCTGCCGGCCCGACGAGTGCCGGCACGACCCATGCGGTCGAGAAGCCGGCGAAGACCTTCGGATGCAACGTGGCAGGGAACACCCGGGCGATCAGCACATACAGGGCCACCGTCACGGCCCCACCCCCGAAGCCGAGCACGAGGCGTCCCAGCACGAGCACCGCCATGGACGGGGCGACCCCTGCGATGACGAGCCCGAGCGTGAAGATCACGGCCGAGACGTAAAGGGGCGCCGCGGGCCCCACGCGGTCAGCCCAGTTGCCGCCGATGACCATCCCGACGACACCCGCCGCGAGCGGCGCCGCGAACGCGAGGGCATAGAGCTCCTGCCCATCAAGCTCGGCGCTGATGAGCGGCATGATGGTCGTCACCGCGAGGGTCTGGAAGGCGTTCAGGAAGACGAGCGCGAGCGCCCCGATGGTCGTCCAGCGGTAGCGGGCACTGTAGATGCCCTCACGCACGTCGGTCACTTCGCCTCCCGGGGCCGCTCCAGCGCGGCCCGAGCGGAAGACTACACGCGGTCGAGCGCCCCCGTGATGTCGGCGAGCAGGTCGTCGATGCCCTCGATGCCGACGGAGAGACGGATGACGTTCTCGGGCACCGCGAGCTCGGTCCCCTTGACGGATGCGTGCGTCATCTCGCTCGGGTAGCCGATGAGCGACTCGACGCCGCCGAGGGACTCGGCGAGCTGGAAAACGCTTGTGCCCTCCGCGACGGCGCGCGCGACATCCGGCCCGCCCTTGAGCGCGAGGGAGAGCATGCCGCCGAAGTCCGACATCTGCCGAGTGGCAATCTCATGGCCGGGGTGCGACTCGAGTCCGGGGTAGTACACGCGCTCGATCGCCGGGTGGTGCTCGAGGGTCGCGGCGATCGTGTGCGCGTTGGAGGAGTGTCGGTCCATGCGCACCCCGAGGGTCTTGATGCCCCGCACGGTCAGCCAGGCGTCCATGGGAGAGGAGACCCCGCCGGCGCCGAACTGCAGGAAGCCGACCTTCTCGGCGAGTTCGTCATCGTTCACGATGACCGCGCCGCCGAGCACGTCGGAGTGCCCACCGAGGTACTTCGTCGTCGAGTGCACGACGACGTCAGCGCCGAGCGAGAGGGGCTGCTGCAGGTAGGGCGTCGCGAAGGTGTTGTCCACGACGACGAGTGCGCCCGCCTCGTGGCCGATCGCGGCGAGCGCCGCGATGTCGGTGATCTTCATGAGCGGGTTGCTCGGCGTCTCGAGCCAGAGCACGCGCGTCGTGCCGGGCCTGATCGCCGCACGCACGGCATCCGCATCGCTCATCTCGACCGTGCTGAGCTCGACGCCCCACGGTACGTGGAGCCGGTTGACGAGACGGTGGGTGCCGCCGTAGACGTCGTTACCCATGAGCACGTGATCGCCCGGCTTCAGGATGGCGCGCAGCAGCGCGTCTTCCGCCGCGAGCCCCGAGGCGAAGCTGTAGGCGTGCGCGCCGCCCTCGAGCGAGGCGAGGAGCTCCTGCAGGGTGTCGCGCGTGGGGTTGCCGCCGCGCGCATACTCATAGCCGCCACGGAAGCCGCCGATGCCGTCTTGCACGAAGGTCGACGTCATGTAGATGGGCGGCACGACGGCGCCCGTCGTGGGGTCGAAGTCCTGACCGGCGTGGATCGCGCGGGTGTTGAAATCCTGCATGCTTGCTCCTAGACGGTGAAGTGGGCGAGAAGGCTGCGGCGCCCGAGGAGGCCGACGGGCTTGCCCTGGTTCATCACCATGAGCGTGCCGTGGTCGACGAGCCGGGACTCTGCGTCGTCGAGCGTCTCGCACGCGCCGACGAGGGCGAGTGGCGGGCTCATGACCTTCGACACAAGGTCGTCGAGGCCATTCTCTGACTTGAGCAGGGCGGCCACGAGCGAAGCCTCCGAGACACTGCCGACGACCTCGCCGAGCACGACGGGGGGCGCGGCCGAGAGCACGGGGATCGCCGTGTGGGGCGACTCCGTGAGCAGGCGTACCGCCTCGCGCACGGTGCTGTCAGTGCGCACGTGCGGCAGGTCCTCAGCGCTTCCCGTGATGACGTCGGAGACCCGCTGGTCTTCGCCGCCCTCGGAGGCGCCGAAGCCGTGGCTGTCGACCCAGCCGTCGTTGAAGACCTTGCCGAGGTAGCCGCGTCCGCCATCCGGCAGGAGCACGACGACGACATCGTCGGGGCCGAGTTCCTTCGCCGCCTTGAGCGCCGAGACGACGGCCATGCCGCTCGATCCACCGACGAGGAGGCCCTCCTCGAGGGCGAGCCGCTTCGTCATGTCGAATGCCTCGGCATCCGTCACCATGATGATGTCGTCGACGACAGAGGGGTCGTACGCGCCAGGCCAGAAGTCCTCGCCGACCCCCTCGACGAGGTAGGGGCGTCCCGTGCCGCCGGAGTAGACGGAGCCCTCGGGGTCTGAGCCGATGACACGCACGGCCCCGTCGGAGACCTCCTTGAGGTAGCGGCCCGTGCCGCTGATGGTGCCACCCGTGCCGACGCCCGCGACGAAGGCCGTGACCTTGCCCTCGGTGTCGCGCCAGATCTCGGGGCCCGTCGTCTCGTAGTGGCTGAGCGGGCCGTTCTGGTTCTCGTACTGGTTGGGCTTGAACGCGCCGGGTATCTCGCGGGCGAGCCGATCGGAGACCGAGTAGTACGACTCGGGGCTGTCCGGCGCGACGGCGGTCGGCGTCACGACGACCTCGGCACCGTAGGCGCGCAGCACATTGCGCTTGTCCTCGCCCACCTTGTCTGGGCACACGAAGACGCAGCGGTAGCCCCGCTGCTGCGCGACGAGCGCGAGGCCAACACCCGTGTTGCCCGATGTCGGCTCGACGATCGTGCCGCCGGGCTTGAGATCTCCGGATGCCTCGGCTGCGTCGATGATCTTCGTCGCGATGCGGTCCTTCGACGATCCGCCGGGGTTCAGGTACTCGACCTTGACCAGCACGGTCGCCGAGATCCCCTCCGTGACCTTGTTGAGCTTGACGAGGGGCGTGTTTCCGACCAGATCGAGGACGGTCTCTGCGTACTTCATGGTCGGGCCAATCTACCAGCGTCATTCGCCAGCATCCGAGGCAACTTCCCACCCGCAAGCGGGAATATGGCCGCCGCCTTCACGTTGCGCATAGGGAGCCCTCGATAGGCTCATGCCTGCAGCCCTTGCCGACCGACCCGACAGGACCACAGCAGTGTCACCTCGCGACAACACTCCCTCCGACGACGCCCCCGTGCCGCCCGCCGCCAAGAAGCTCACGGTCAAGCAGGAGCGCGAGCAGCGCCGCCTAGCCAAGGTCGAGGCCTTCAAGAAGCAGCAGGCGCGCGCCAAGCGCAACCGCATCATCGCCGTCACCCTCAGCTCGGTCGCCGCCCTCGCGGTCATCGCCGTCATCGTCACGATCGTCGTCACGAGCGGCACCCCCAAGCGCAACCCCGACGACATCACGGTCGACGGCGTGCAGACCTGGGCCGACATCGACTACCAGCACGTCGAGACGCGGGTGGACTATGAGGCGCAGTACGGCATGAACCCGCCCGCGGGTGGCAGCCACAGCCAGTACTGGCTCAATTGCGGCATCTACGAGGAGGAGCAGCCCGCTGAGAACGCGGTGCACTCGCTCGAGCACGGTGCCGTCTGGGTCACGTACAACCCCGACGAGGTCGCGGGCGACGACCTGCAGGCGCTGCGCGACTCGCTGCCCAGCACCTACGTCATCCTCTCCCCCATCGCCGACCTCGACGCCCCTGTCGTCGCATCCGCGTGGGGCGCCCAGGTCAAGCTCGACGGCGTCGACGACGAGCGCCTCGGCGACTTCGTCGAGAAGTACTGGCAGTCGGGTGACGTGCCCGAGCCCGGCGCGCGCTGCGACGGCGTGATGGATGGCCCCGGCAAGGTTGCGTGAGGCCTTTGGCACAGCGTGAACCGCGCCTCTCGACGAGGGCTCTCGTCGCCATCATCCTCGGTGGCGCGCTGCTCGCGGCCCTCGCGTTCGGCATCGGCCGCCTGAGCGTTCCGACGGCCTCGACGCCCTCGAACACGAGCGCGGAGGCGGGGTTCTCCCGCGACATGCAGGAGCACCACAACCAGGCGGTGCGCATGTCGATGATCGTGCTGCAGGCGACGGACGACCGCGAGATCACGACCCTCGCCTATGACATCGCGACGGCCCAGCAGCAGCAGGCCGGCCAGATGTTCGGCTGGCTCGAGGTGTGGGGCCTGCCGCATGCTCCCCCCGAGCCGTCGATGACATGGATGTCGCGGCCGACGCTCGACGGCGGCGACCACGACCACGGCGGCGAGGGCGAGTCGGGGCACAGCCACATTCCGGGTGAGCCTATGCCTGGCCTCGCGACCGCGGAGCAGATGGCGGAGCTCGAGACGCTCGAGGGACTCGAGGCGGAGGTCTACTTCCTCGAGCTCATGATCGAGCACCACATCGGCGGCGTCGAGATGGCCGAGGCCGTGCTGGAGCGCAGCACCAATCCCGTCGTCACGAAGCTCGCGAGCGGCATGGTGACGGTGCAGGACAAGGAGATCGTCTTCATGAACGAGCTCCTCGAGGCGCGCCGCTAGGAGCGCCCCGCGTCACCCGGCTTCAGCGGCGCGCGAAGAGTGCGCGCATCCGCTTCGCGACGCCCTCCATGGCGGGTTCCGGCTCCGCCTCGGCGAGGAACGCGATGTGCTGGCATCCGTTGCAGAGTGCGATCGTGCGGTGCTGCGCGAGCCCCGCGCCGTAGTAAGGGTTGGGCGTCGCGGTCATGCGCGAGCCGCACGAGGGGCACTCGAGTGCCGAGTCGGCATCGGCCGTGATGGCCGAGTAGTGCGCGGGCAGGGTGGTCTGAAGGGTCGCGACAGGCATGACAGTGCTCATTTCGGGTAAGCGTGCGCCCTCGCACCGTTTCGGGTGGCGCGCGGCAGCGGTTCGGGTCGGGTGTCGTGCGGGTGGAACTGCCTGGACCTCGGGAGCATTTCGGGTACTCCCCTGCAGTCTCATGATCTCTCCGGCGGGACCAACCGGCGAGTCCCCTAAGCAGGGGGCACGCGAAGAGGCCGCATTCGGGTCAGAGCGCCAGGTGTAACCTCAGGGCGTCATCCACGGCGCCCACCAGTTCGGCCGGCAGTGTCGCCACACGCCGGATGAGACGATCGGTGCTGATAGATCGCACTTGCTCTGCCTGTGCTTTGGAGTCCGCGGGAAGGCCCGTCTGCTCTCGCGACAAGAACACCTGGAAGGGATACACGTTCGCGACGTTCGTCGTCACCGGTACGACCGTCACTACGCCGCGACCGCGTCGATCCGCCGAGGAGTTCGCTGCGTTGTTGCTGACGATGATGACGGGGCGCACCTTCCCCTGCTCGTGCGCGACCGCGGGGTCAAGCGACGCGAGGTGGATCTCGCCACGAGCGGTCACTCCTTCTCACCGAGACCGTCGGCGAGCACGGAGCTCCAGAGCTCATCCTCGCCAGACGCTTCCCATTCCTGCCACGCTTCCGAATAGGAGTCGCTCATCGACGTCTGGCGCAGCGCTGTCACCGCCGCCCGAAGCACGGCGGAACGGGATTCGAACGCGCCAGACCGAGTCTGTTCATCGATGAACTCGACGACATCCTCCGGAAGGCTCACGCTGAGTTTCATGCCATCGATGCTACCCGAGGTAGCATCCCGGTGCTACCGCGCATGCTACGCGCCAGCCACCTGGCGCTGGAACAGTGTCGCGTAAACCCCGTCGAGGCCGAGCAGCTCATCGTGCGTGCCCTGCTCCACGACGCGGCCGCCGTCAATCACGAAGATCACGTCGGCGCCCACGACGGTCGAGAGGCGGTGGGCGATCGCGACGGTTGTGCGGCCTCGGGCCGCCTCATCGAGCGCCGACTGCACGATGCGCTCCGAGACGCTGTCGAGCGCGCTCGTCGCCTCGTCGAGGATGAGCACGGCGGGGTCCTTGAGCAGCACGCGCGCGATCGCGACCCGCTGCTTCTCGCCGCCGCTGAGGCGGTAGCCGCGCTCCCCCACGACCGTGTCGTAGCCGTCAGGGAAGGAGACGATCGTCTCGTGGATGTTGGCCTTGCGGGCGGCCGCCTCGATCTGTTCCTGCGTCGCATCCGGTCTCGCGTAGCGCAGGTTCTCGGCGATCGTCGCGTGGAAGAGGTAGGTCTCCTGGCTCACGATGCCAACGTTGCGCATGAGGTCCTCGTGCTGCAGGTCGCGCACGTCGACGCCCGCGAAGCGCACGGTGCCGCTCGTCGCGTCGTGCAGGCGGGGCACGAGGTAGGAGACCGTGGTCTTGCCCGCGCCGGACGGGCCGACGAAGGCGGCGTACTGGCCAGGCTCGATCGTGAACGAGACGTGCTTGAGGGTCGCGGGCGACGACTCGGGCGCGTCCGGGTAACGGAACACGACCCCATCGAATTCGATGCGGCCGAGCTGTTCGCGCGGCACTGGCTGAGCATCCGGAGCGTCCTCGATCGAGGGCTTGAGATCGAGGTACTCGAAGATGCGGGCGAAGAGGGCGGATGACGTCTGCAGGTCGAGCGCGACCCGCATGAGTCCCATGAGTGGCCACATGAGCCGGGCCTGCACGGTCGTGAAGGCGACGACGGTTCCCGCCGTGACGGGCACATCGCGCAGGATGAGCCATGCCGCGACGAGGTAGATGATCGCCGGGATGATCGAGAGGAACACCTGCACCGAGGCAAAGAACCACTGCCCGCTCATGGTCTGCCGCACCTGCAGTCGCGCCTGGCTGTGGTTCTCCTGCGTGTAGCGCTCGACCTCGGCGCGCTGTTGCGTGAAGCTCTTGGCGAGCAGGATGCCGCTGACGCTCAGCGACTCCTGCGTGATGGCGGTCAGGTTGCTGAGCGACTCCTGCGTCTGCGCCGCGATGCGCGCCCGCACGATGCCGATGCGTCGCTGCGCGACGACGATGAGCGGCATCAGGATGACGGTCGCAATCGTCATCTGCCAGCTGAGCAGCAGCATGGCGACGAAGGCCGCGATGACCGTCACGGTATTGCCGATGACACTCGAGACGGTATTGCTGAGCACGCCTGCGACGCCGCCGACATCGTTCTGCAGGCGGGACTGGATGACACCCGTCTTGGTGCGCGTGAAGAAGGCGAGCTCCATGCGCTGCAGGTGATCGAAGAGGCGCACCCGCAGTTCGGCCATGACCTTGTTGCCGACGGATGCCGTCAGCCACGTCTGCCACACGCCAAGAGCAGCGGATGCCACCCACAGGGCGATCATGATGAGCACGAGTTCCACGAGCACGGGCACGTCGGGCCCGCCGCCGCCCGGGAACAGGCCGCGGTCGAAGGCCTGCTGCGTGAGCAGCGGCGGCGCGACGCTGAGGCCGGCGCCGATCAATACGAGCGTGATCGTGAGGATGAGGGCGCGCTTGTGGGGCGCGAAGAGACGACCGATGCGCGGCAGGAGGTCGGGCACCTTGGGCGCCTCGGCGTTCTCCCGGCGCTGCGCCTCTGGGTCCCCAGCAGAGATACGGGTGCGCTGCTTCCCGTATCTGCCCGTGGGCCCGCCTGCGCTCATCAGGATCTTTCAACCGCCCGGGGCGCGGAAATATTCCGGATGCCGCGTTCCCCTGCCGCGGTCAGCCCTTGGTCGACCCGGCCATGAGCCCGCGCACGAAGTAGCGCTGCAGGCTGAAGAACACGATGAGCGGAACGATGATCGAGATGAACGCGGCGGCCGGGAGCCGGTGCAGGTTGCGACCGTAGTTGCCCGAGAGTTCTGCGAGGCGCTGGGTCAGGGGCGCGACATCCACGCCGCCGCCCGAGAAGACGAGCGCGACGAGCAGGTCGTTCCACACCCACAGGAACTGGAAGATCGCGAAGCTCGCGAGGGCCGGCATCGCGAGCGGCAGCACGATGCGGAAGAAGGTCTGGAAGTGGTTGGCGCCGTCGACCCGAGCCGCCTCGATGACATCGCCGGGGATTTCCGAGATGAAGTTGTGCAGCAGGAAGATCGCGAGGGGCAGGCCGAAGATCGTGTGGGCGATCCACACGGCGGGGAAGGTGCCGCTGATGCCGAGCGCGCCCGAGAAGATCTGCAGCAGCGGGATGAGCGCCATCTGCAGCGGCACGATCTGCAGCGCGAAGACGCCGATGAAGATCGCTGCGCTGAAACGGAACTTGATCCACGCGAAGGCGTAGGCCGCGAGCGATGCCAGCACGAGGGGGAACAGCGTGGCCGGTACCGCGACGACGATCGAGTTGATGAAGTACGAGGAGAGGTTCGCCGATGATGCGCCCTGGGCTGTCAGCACCTCGGCGTAGTTGTCGAAGGTGAAGCCCCAGTTCTGGAAGATGGTCCACCAGCCGGAGCCCTTGATCTGGTCAGCGGGGCGGAAGGAGGTGATGAAGAGGCCTGCTGTGGGGATCGTCCAGATGACCGCGATGATGATAGCGCCCGCCGTGGCCCACTTGGAGGTGAGCACCTTCTTGGCGCGGTCGGCCTTGCCTTCGGGGCGCTGGCGGCGCACCTTCTTGGAGTTCAGCGGGGAGTCGAGGGCCGCCTCGGCGGCGTCGGTGGCGCTCATCGGATCTCCCTCTGCTTTCGCATTACTCGCACGTTGTACATGATGATCGGCAGCACCATGATGAAGAGCACGACCGCCAGGGCGGCGCCCTGGCCCCATTCGGCCCGGTTGAAGGCCTGCGTGTACATCTCGTTCGCGACGACGCTCGTGCCGTAGTTGCCGCCCGTCATGGTGCGCACGATGTCGAAGACCTTGAGGGTCGCGATCGTGATGGTCGTGACGACGACCACGAGGGTGCTTCGGATGCCCGGCACCGTGACGTTCCAGAACTGCTGCCAGGCGTTTGCCCCGTCGAGCCGGGACGCCTCGATGATCTCGGTCGGCACCGCCTTGATGGCCGCCGACAGCAGCACCATTGCGAAACCGGTCTGGATCCAGATCATGACGATGATGAGGAAGAAGGTGTTCCAGGGCGACTCGATGAGGAACTGCCGCGGTTCTCCCCCGAACCAGACGATGATCTGGTTGAGGAGGCCGATCTGCTCATAGCCCTCGGCGCGGTACTCGTAGATGAAGCGCCAGATGATGCCGGCCCCGACGAAGGAGATCGCCATGGGGAGGAAGACGAGGGACTTGAGCACCTTCTCGCCCGCCGACTTGTCGATGAAGACGGCGTATGCGAGACCGATGGTCGTCGAGAGCGCCGGCACGAGGAGCACCCAGATGATGGTGTTGAGCAGCACCTGGAGGATCTCGTCCTGCGTGAACATCCAGACGAAGTTCTGGAAGCCGATCCACTCGCCCTGGCGGTTGGTGAACGCGAGGTAGACGGTCTGGATCGCCGGGTAGACGAGGCCGACGAGGAGAAGCAGGAGCGCGGGGGCCACGAACGCCGTGAGTTGCACGACGTCGCGCATCTTCTTGGGCGTGCGGTCGGCAAAGAACAGCACGAGGCCGATGACGGCGGCGAACGCGGCGAGCCCGATGAAGAGCACGCCGAACTTCTCGATCGTCGCCCCCCAGAAGTCTCCGCGTCGCGCTGTGGGCAGCACGTGCTGCACCGCCTCAGCGACCTGTGCGACCACCGGACCTACGCCCATGGTGCGCTCCTCATCTCTTCAGTGCCGCGTCGATGCCCGCGCGGATTGGATGTCGTTTCGGGATGCCGTCGGCCCGCAGACGGGAGTCTGCGAGCCGACGGCCGTGATGACGTGTCGCCTAGCGCGGGTAGCTGGCGTCGATACGGGCCGTGACCGACGAGGTGCTGTCGCCACCGACCCAGTCAACGATTCCCGTCCAGAACGAGCTCGTTCCGACTGCGGCGGGCATCAGGTCGGAGCCGTCGAAGCGGAAGACGGTGTCTTCGCCCTGCAGGATCTCCATCGACTGCGCACCGATCTCGCTGCCGGCGACCGAGGGGTCGACGCCGTTGTTGGCGCTGATCACGCCACCGAGACCGACGCGGATGTTTGCCCAGGTGTCGCTCGAGAGGTACTGCTGCACAGCATCCGTCTCTTCGTTGTCAGTGAAGGCAGCGACGAACTCGCCACCACCCGTGACCGAGTCGCCAGCGTCAGCGTCGACCTTGGGGGTGATGAAGGCCCAGACGTCACCGTCTTCTGCGACCTCGACGTCCTCGCCCCACTGAGCCTCGTAGAAGGAGGCCTGGTGGTGGAGCGAGCAGTTGCCGTCGAGGATCGCGAGGCCCGCGTCCTGGAAGGTCGTCGAGTTGATCGACTCGACGCCACCGAAACCACCGTTGACGAAGTCGGGGTTGAGGAGGATCTCACCGGCGGCATCGAATGCCTCCTGGATCTCCGGCGAGGAGAAGGGCAGCTCGCCCGCGACCCACTGGTCGTAGGCCTCCGGGCCGTGCATGCGCAGCACGAGGTCCTCGATCCAGTCGGTGCCCGGCCAACCGGTGGCGTCACCGGAACCGAAGCCGACACACCAGGGGCGGTAGGTCTGCGAGTCGTTGTTGTCGGCCATCTCCTCGGTGAGGGCGACGAGGTCATCCCACGTCTCGGGAACCTCGTATCCGTTCTCCTCGAAGTCCGCCGGGGAGTACCAGATGTAGCCCTTGACGCTCGCCATGAGCGGCGCGGCGTAGAAGGTGCCGTCGACCGAGCCGTAGCCCTTCCACGACTCCGACCAGAACTCGTCGACGTTTGCCTCGACCTCGGCGGATGCCGGCACGACCGCGCCGTCGCCGATGAGGCGCTGCAGCAGGCCCGGCTGGGGAACGATCATGATGTCGGGCGCGTCACCCGCGGCGACGCGCACGTTGATCTGGGTCTCGGCCTCCTGCGTGCCGACGTAGTCGATCGTGATGCCGGTGCATTCCTCGAAGTCCGCCCAGGACTCGACAAGCTGGTCGGCCTCGACGTCGATGATGGTCGCGTAGACCTCGACCGATGCGTTGTCGAAGGTGCCGTACTGCTCGTAGTCGGAGCAGTCGGCATCGCCGCCTCCCCCGGCCCCGCCGCTCGTGCAGCCGGCGAGAACCAGTCCGGCAGCGCCGGCCAGTGCCACGGCAGTGAGGCCGCGGCGTCGATGTGCTGTGTGCATTCGAATCCTCCTCGTTGAGGTCGCTCGCGCCTTGCAGTGCGGCACGCGCAGACCGCTGCGCCCCCGGTCCGGGAGCGCTCTCGATGTTGACCGTACGTCAGGGAACTGTCCTATGCAAGCGTTTGCGCTCGGATGCGACCCAGCCGTTACCGGCGCGCGGCGACACTCCGGTCGCGAGAGAAATTCGCCAATACATTGCGAACCCCCCTTTTGGGTGGCAGTATTTGAGACGCGTCCCGCCTACCCCGATATGCCGGCATCCCCCATGCCGCGAGCGTGACGCGATTACCCCGAATAGGAACGACCATGAAACCCGAATTCATGCGACTCCGGCGTGCTCTCGCGCTTGCCCTCGCAACCCTTCTGTCCGCAGCTGGCCTCGCTCTGCTCTCGCCCGCGAGTGCCGCTCTTGCCCATCACAACACCGTGTCGGTGTCTGCCGCGTGTGTCGACAACACCTGGACCATCACCTGGAAGATCACGAACTCGGAGCGCTACAAGAGCGAGACGATCATCACGTCGAACCAGCCCGAGATCGTGCCCGTCGGCACGAAGATCGGCGCCGCCGAGACCTTCGTTGCCACCGAGACTGTCGACGGCCCGACGTACAGGACCCTCACGGTGGTCGGCCACTGGTCCAAGGGCAACGTCACCGACAAGCCGCGATCCGCCACGATCACACCCAATGACTTCCGCGGAAAGTGCGAACTGCCGCCCGTCTACCCGCCCGTGGACCCGCCGGTCGACCCGCAGCCCCCCGTCACGCCCGAGATCGCGCTGACCGCGGAGCCCTGCGTCTACGCAGGCACCTCGACGACGGATGTCACGGCCTCCGTGAGCGGCCTGCCGAACGGCGCCACCTACACCATCCGGCTCTTCTCGGGCCCGACCGTCGTCGACTCGGCCACCGGCACGGCAGGAAATGGCACCGTGACGGCGACCTTCGCAGGCCTCGCGCCCGGCGACTACCGCGCCGAGGTCGAGGCGACGGGCAGCACCTCGGCAACGTCGTCGACCATCACGGCCGTCGACTGCGCACCCCAGGCGCCGCCGATCGATCCCGAGGAGCCGCTGCCCCCGGTGTCGACCCCGCGCCTCGTCATCACGCCCGTCGACTGCTCGAGCGACGTGACGACGCCCACCGTGTCGGTCTCCGTCACCGGGCTCGAGGCTGCCGAGGAGTATGAGGTCGTACTGCTCGACGAGGCCGGCGCATCCGTCGCCAGCCAGATCATCACGGGCGTCACGAATGACGAGGTCATCTTCCAGGGCCTCGAGGCTCCCGCCAGCTACGCGGCCGTGCTGCAGCTGCAGCCGGGCGGTTCGGTCGTCGGCGAGACGGTCGATCTCGCCGATGTCGTCCCCTGCATCGCGGAGAGCGTGACGCTGCCGACCCTGCCGCTGCCAGAGGCCGCGCCAAGCCAGCAGCTGCCGACCCTCCCCGTGACCGGTCCCGGTGAGTTCGCCGCACTCGCAGCATTCGCGGCACTCCTCATGGCCGCTGGCGGATTCGTCGTGACGACGCGCCTGCGCCGTCGCGCCGCGCTCGCACAGGACGCCTAGCCCGCGCGCACGAAAGAAGCCCCCGGCCAAACGGCCGGGGGCTTCTTCATGCAGCCTGCGCGGGAATCCCGCGCGTGCGACTACTTGAGCTCGACGGTGGCGCCAGCCTCTTCGAGCTGAGCCTTTGCCTTCTCGGCGGTCTCCTTGTTGACGCCCTCGAGGACGTTCGCGGGAGCACCGTCGACGACGGCCTTGGCCTCGCCGAGGCCGAGGCTCGTGAGGGCACGGACCTCCTTGATGACCTGGATCTTCTTGTCACCAGCAGCCGTGAGGACGACGTCGAACGAGTCCTTCTCCTCGACCTCTTCGGCGGCTGCGCCGCCACCGGCGGCACCGGCCGCGGCAACCGCGACGGGGGCAGCAGCCGTGACCTCGAAGACCTCTTCAAACTTCTTGACGAAGTCGCTGAGCTCGATGAGCGTGAGCTCCTTGAACGCCTCGATCAGCTCGTCGCTGGAAAGCTTTGCCATTGTTTTTCTCCTTGTGTGTACTTCTGAATGCCGTTTCGCCAGGACCCGTGAGGGTGACTAGCTCGCGGACTCCTGCTTGTCGCGCAGAGCGTCGACGGTGCGAACCGCCTGCGCGAGCGGCGCGTTGAACATGTAGGCGGCACCGAACAGCGAAGCCTTGAAGGCGCCGGCAAGCTTGCCAAGCAGCACCTCCCGCGACTCGAGTTCGGCCAGCTTGGTGACCTCGGCGGCGGTCAGCGGGTTACCGTCGAAGTAACCCCCCTTGATGACCAGCTGAGGGTTTGCCTTGGCGAAGTCGCGCATGCCCTTCGCAACGGCGACAGGGTCACCGTGCACGAAGGCGATTGCGGACGGACCGGCGAGCTCGTCGTCGAACGACGAGATGCCTGCCTCGTTGGCTGCAATCTTGGTCAGCGTGTTCTTCACCACGGCGTAAGACGCGTTCTCACGGATGGAGGTGCGCAGCTCCTTGAGCTGTGCCACCGTGAGGCCGCGGTACTCGGTGAGCAGTACGGCGGTCGAGTTACGGAACAGTTCCGTAAGCTCGGCGACCGAAGCTTCCTTGTTCGCCATGTGGCTCCTCAATTTCGTTGATGCGTTGCGGTGCGATGTGCACCGCACCAGACCCCGGGTCGAGACCCGACCCCGCTCACGAAAAAAGCCCCGGCGCAAGCGCACGGAGCTGGAGAATCCGAATGAGATCCGGATGTCTAACTTCACACACCTGCGCGGGCACCTGCTCGAGAGCAAGACTTCGATCGTCACGCACGTGTAAACACGCGCACGCCGATAACCAGCGGTCTTTGGCTTCGACAAGGATATGCCACGGGCCCCACTGAGGCAAATGCGCACCCGGCCACCGAACACCGTCAGGCCTTGGCGGATGCCCTGACTCGCGCTGAGCGCAGGAGCAGGCCTGCGGCGGCGGCGAAGGCGACGAGCAGCAGCATGGCCGGGACGGGCGTCACCCCCGCATCCGTTTCGTCCTGGCTCGGCCGTTCGAGCACGGGTGGCATGGCGTCGACCGGCACGGAGCCGGAGACCCCCGTCGTCCCCGTCACGATGGGGGTCGCGGTGTCGTCGGCGAGCACGAACCAGGAGCCGGTGGGCTGGTCGCGCACGAGCACCCCGCCCTCGGGGAGCGACTGCACCGCGGTCGCGAAGGCCGAGCCGGGATAGAACTCCGCGAGCTCGGCGCGGCCGGAGCCCGGGTTGACCCACACGAGGGCGGCGCCGACCACCAGCCCACGCACAAGCACGGGGGCGAGCCACTCGTTCACGACCTCGGCTGGCGGTTCCGCCTCGCCCCCAGCCACGAATTGGGCCGTCCAGGCACGAAGTCGCACGACCGCACCCACACGGGCCGACTCGTCGAAGTCGATTCCGGATGCCGCATCCTCGCCCGGCGCATACAGCTCCGTGAGGCGGGGCAGCAGACCGTGTTCGAAGTAGTGGGCGACCTGGTCGGGCATCCGCTCGTCCGAGTCGAGGGCATGCGTGGCCTGGCTCGTGGACACGACAAGACCGCTCGCGATGGCGAGCAGGAGGAGCGCGCAGAGGAGTCGGGTGAGTCCGCGCCACGGTGCCATGACCACAGATGGTCCTTCGGGTTTCGGGTGCGGCAATTCTCGCAGTGGAAGCGCTCAGACTGCGGGCAGGCGCACCGTGAACGTCGTGGAGCCCTCGGAACTGCGCACCGAGACGTGCCCGCCGTGGCCCTCAACAACCGCGCGCACGATCGCGAGGCCGAGGCCAGTGCTGCCGGCTGTCCGCGAGCGCGAGCCGTCGCCGCGCGCGAAGCGCTCGAACAGGCGGGGCAGGAGCTCGGGAGGGATGCCGGGCCCATTGTCTGAGACCGTGAGCACGACGGAGTCGTCATCGACCGCGAGGCGGGCCACGACCTCGGTGCCCGCGGGCGTGTGCACACGGGCGTTCGCCAGGAGGTTCGCGACGACCTGGCGCAGGCGGCTGTCGTCCCCCGACACCGTGACGGGCTCGTCGGGCATCTCGAGCGCCCATTCGTGATCGCTCGCCGTCACGGCCGCATCCCCCACGGCATCCGCGAGCAGGCGGGAGAGGTCGACGGGCCGTCGTTCGAGGTCGCGACCCTCGTCGAGGCGGGCGAGCAGCAGGAGGTCCTCCACGAGCGAGGTCATGCGCACCGCCTCCGACTCGACCCTGCCAAGCGAGTGGACCACGTCGTGCGGCAGCTCGTGTCCGCTTCGCCGCGTGAGTTCCGCATAGCCGCGGATCGAAGCGAGCGGGGTGCGGAGTTCATGGCTCGCATCGGCCACGAAGCGCCGCACCTTGTTCTCGCTCTCCTGCCGGGCCGTGAATGCCGCGGCGACGTGGTCGAGCATCCGGTTGAACGCGGCACCGACGCGGCCAACCTCGGTCTGCGGGTCGGCGTCGGCGAGCGCGACCCGCTCGGCGAGGTCGACGTCGCCGCGGTCGAGAGGCAGGTCGGCCACGGCGGAGGCGGTCGCGGCCACGCGTTCGAGCGGGCGAAGGGCGAGCCGCACGACAGCCCGGCCCGCGATCGCCGCCGCCGCGAGGGCGAGCAGGGCGACCAGCACGATCACGGCGACCAGTTGGCCGACCGTCTGGTTGACGTCGGCGAGGGGCAGCGCCGTGACGACGACGACACCGGCCGCGAACTCGTCACCCGAGGCGCGGTAATCGCCCAGGTCGCCGCCGAGGTTCACCGTGACCGGCTCCCCCGTCGCGGGCACCTCGAGGAGCGCTTCGGACGCCTCGGCTTCGAGGAAGCGGATGCGACCGTGTTCCGTCACGATGCCGGCCCGCGCCGAGTCCCCCACGACCACGCCCGTGACCGTGAGCGGCCCCTGCACGCCGAAGCGGAGCGTCGTGAAACCGCTCCCCGGCTGTTCTGGGGCGGGAGCATCGCCCAGCTGCCCGCTCGCGGCGAGCTGCGTGCGGCCTGTCGCGGAGGCGAGCTGCGCATCCACGCGGTCGAGCAGGAAGCCCCGCAGGGCGAGCACGCTCACGGCACCGATGATGACGCTCGCCGCGGCGAGGAGCGCGACGATGCCGAGGATGAGGCGTCGTCGCAGCGTCCAGCCACCCGGCGTGGTCACTCGGGTGCCTTGATCATGTAGCCGACGCCGCGCACCGTATGGATCATGGGCTTCTCGCCCGCGTCGATCTTCTTGCGAAGGTAGGAGATGTAGATCTCGACGATGCTCGCGCGACCCCCGAAGTCGTAGCTCCAGACGCGGTCGAGAATCTGCGCCTTGCTCATGACGGTGCGCGGGTTGCGCATGAGGAAGCGCAGGAGCTCGAACTCCGTGGCCGTCAGCTCGATCGCGCGGTCTCCGCGGTGCACTTCATAACTGAGCTCGTTGAGGGTGAGGTCACCGACGCGCACGATGGGGTCGGCCGCGCTCGGGACGAGGCGGGCCGAGCGGCGGATGAGCCCACGAAGCCTCGCGATGACCTCCTCGAGGCTGAACGGCTTGGTGACATAGTCATCCCCGCCCGCCGTGAGGCCGGCGATGCGCTCGTCGAGGGCATCCTTCGCCGTCAGGAACAGGATGGGCACGTCGTTGCCGCCCGCGCGGGCCCGCCGCAACACCTCGAGGCCATCGATGTCGGGCAGCATGATGTCGAGCACGACGACGTCGGGATCGAACTCGCGGATGAGCGTGACGGCGGAGTGACCGTTGGCCGCCGAACGTACATCCCAGCCCTCGTAGCGCAGCGCCATCGTCACGAGCTCGGCGAGCGTCGCCTCGTCGTCGACCACGACCGCCCGCACGGGCGAACCGTCGGCGTGGGTGAGGGGCGCAGCAGCATCGGCCATGCCTCAATCATGCCGACGAAACTAAGAGCCGCCTATGAACCGGCTGTACGCGACTGGAAAGGCTACTGGTTGCTGAAGGCCGCGTCGAAGGATTGCTCGGGCAGCTTCCACAACAGCGAGCGGATGAAGCCGAGCGCCTCTTGCGCCCCGTGGAGCCGGTCCATGCCCGCATCCTCCTACTCGATCGAGATCGGGCCGCGGTAGCGCGCGGCTCGGGCATCCCCTGCCACTGCGGCAACCGCGGATGCCTCGAAGCGCTCGCCTCCGGACCGGCCATCGCGCGGGCACTCCGCGAAGTCGGCGTGGAGGTAGAGACGGGGCAGGAGGTCGTCGACCTCGTCAAGCGCGGGAACATCGATGCCATCCAGGCCGTGCGGCAGGCCGGGCGCGACATCGGGGAGGTCCTCACGGCGTGCGTGAGCCTCATCAACCCCTCCGTCATCGCGATCGGAGGGTCGATGGCGCAGGCGGGAGAGCACCTCATCGCGGGAGTGCGCGAGGTCGTCTACGCGCGCTCGATGCCCCTGTCGACCGAGCACCTCTCGATCGTCCAGTCGAGCGCGGGGGCCAACGCCGCCGTCATCGGAGCGAGTATGCTCGCCATCCACCACGCCCTCTCGCCCGAGAGCATCGACATGATGACGCACTGACGCGCCGACCCAAGGCCAACGATGTCGCCCGCATCGGCGAGAATGGTCAGGTGACGATCGCCCAGCCCATGCTCCCCCTCTGGGACGAGCCGCCGGCGCGACCCGATCACACCTCACGCATCCTGGCACGGTCATCCGACCGCATCGCCTGGCTCCGCGCCCGCAGCCGCGGCATCACGGCAACGGATGTCGCGAAGCTCGCGACCGAGCGATCGGTGCAGGCCGTCGTCGACGAGAAGTGGCACGGCAGCCGCTTCTCGGGCAACGCCTTCACGGACCACGGTTGCCGGCGGGAACCCGAGATCGCCGCCTGGGTGCAGCAGCACTTCGGCATCGCGCCGAGCGACGCGCTCTTCCACGCCGCTGCCAACCGTCTGCACCTCGCGACGCCGGATGGCATCGCCGCGAAGTCCGGTGTCGTCGAGCTCGCGGAGATCAAGACGACGAGCTCGCCGTGGCGCTCGATCCCCCGCAGCTACCTGCGCCAGGTGTGGTGGCAGCAGTACGTGCTCGGCGCCGAGCGCACACTCCTCGTCTGGGAACAGCACAGCGAGTTCGTTCCCGTCGACGCCGAACCGCAGCACCGCTGGATCGACCGCGACGAGAACGAGATCCACATCCTCGTGCAGCTCGCCGACCGCGTCGTCGCTGCCCTCGCCGAGCGAAGCCGGGGCTGACCGTGGCCGTGCTGCTGCTCCACGGGCTCGGCACGAGCGCCGCGCACCTGCTCAAGCAGCTTGGGCCCGCACTGCCTGAGGGCGCAGAGTTCGTCGCGCCCGACGTCCGCGCGCACGGCGAATCGACGCTCATCGGCGACGCCGCCGACTTCTCCTTCGCCGCGCTCACGGCAGAGGTCGCCGACGCCGTGCGCGCTTCCGCCACGTCGGAGGCGCTCTCGATCGTCGGGGTGTCGATGGGGGCGGCACTGGGCCTCCGCCTCGCGCTCTCGGGCGAGTTCGAGATCGACCGGCTCGTGTTCATCCGCCCCTCCTTCACCGATCGGCCGCTCCCCCACAACCTGCGGGGCTTTCCCGTCATGGGCGAACTGCTCATGCGGCACGGCGCCGCCGCGGCCGAGCAGCGATTCAAGGCCTCGAGCCTCTACCACTCCATGACCCTCGTGACGCATGCGGGCGCGAACGCCGCCCTGCAGCAGTTCCGGGCCCCGGATGCTGCAGCTCGCGCCATCCGCCTCGTCGAAGTCCCGCGCAACCGGGCCTTCCGCGACGTCGAGGAACTGGCGACCCTGGATGCGCCGGCGACGGTCATCGCGGCACCCCGCGACCCCGTGCATCCGGTCTCCATTGCGGAGCAGTGGCACGCGGGCATCCGCGGTTCGACGCTCACCATGCTGCCCGCGCGCGACGACGGAATGGCCGCGCACCTGGCCGCGCTGCGGGCGGCGGTCAGCTCCGCACTCGCCTGAACGGCCCGGCGCCGGCGCGCTGCGCCACCAGCAGGCCCGCGAGCATGAGCGCGCCGCCGAGCAGTTCCGCCGTGTTGGGAACCTCCCCGAGCAACAACCACGCCGCAACGATGCCGACGACGGGCACGAGCAGGATCCACGGGACAACCGACGCCGCCGGATGCCGCGACAGCAGCGAATTGAAGATTCCGTAGGCGACGAGGCTCGCGATGACGGCCGTGTAGAGGGTCGCGAGGATGGCCTCCAGCCCGAGCCCTGACAGCGCCGTCGCAACCTCCTGCGGCCCCTCGATCAGGAGCGAGAGCGCGAAGAGCGGCACGGGCACGACCACCGCCGACCACACCGTCAACGACAAACCGCCCTTGGCGCCGGATGCCCGCGAGATGACATTGCCGACACCCCACGAGAGGGCCGCACCAATGCAGAGCAGGAAGGCGAGGAGCGGAACCTGTGCGTCACGCCCGAACGCCACGACGGCAAGCCCGAGCGAACCGATCAGCGCGCCCGCGAGCTGGGCCGGACGCGGGATCTCGCGGAGTGCCCCCGCGGCGATCAGCATCGTGAAGACCACCTGCGCCTGCAGCACGAGCGCGGCGAGGCCCGGCGGCATACCCAGGTGCATCGACGAGTAGAGCAAGGCGAACTGGCCGAGCGACATGAACAGCCCCACCCCGACGATGAAACGCCAGGGCACCTGGGGCCGCCGCACGAAGAAGATCGCGGGCAGCAGCACCACCACGAAACGGATGGCGACGAACAGCAGGGGCGGCACGCCATCCATGCCCCAGTCGATGACGACGAAGTTGAGGCCCCAGATGAGCGCGACGAGCGCTGCGAGGAGGCGATCGCGGGGCTTCACCAGCCCATCCTGCCGCACGCGAGCGCCCACGGCGCACACATGCAAGAAGGGGGCCCGCCGAAGCGGACCCCCTCCTTAAAGAGACAGATGTCAGATCGCGTTGACGTCCACGGGGATGCCGGGGCCGAACGTGGTCGTGACCGTCGCCTTGGTGATGTAGCGGCCCTTTGCCGAGCTCGGCTTGAGGCGCACAACCTCGTCGAGGGCGGAGCGCAGGTTCTCCTGCAGCTTCTCGGTGTCGAACGACGCCTTGCCCACGATGAAGTGCACGTTGGCGTGCTTGTCGACGCGGAACTCGATCTTGCCGCCCTTGATCTCGGTGACAGCCTTCGCCGTGTCGGGCGTGACCGTGCCGGTCTTGGGGTTCGGCATGAGGCCACGGGGTCCGAGGACCTTACCGAGGCGACCGACCTTGCCCATGAACTCGGGGGTCGAGACGGCCGAGTCGAAGTCGGTCCATCCGCCGGCCACGCGCTCGATGAGCTCGTCGCCACCGACCTCGTCGGCGCCAGCGGCGATGGCCGCCTCAGCCGCGGGGCCCGTCGCGAAGACGACCACGCGGGCCGTCTTGCCGGTGCCGTGGGGCAGGTTCACGGTGCCGCGAACCATCTGGTCGGCCTTACGCGGGTCGACGTTGAGCTTGAGCGCGACCTCAACGGTCGAGTCGAACTTCTTCGAGCCAGTCTCGCGGGCAAGGGCGACGGCGTCGGCCGGCGCGTAGAACTTGCCCTCTTCGATCTTCTCTGCTGCGGCCCGGTAGGCCTTGGACTTGGTTGCCATGCTTGTTCTCCTAGGAATGAGTTCGTGGGTAGCGAGCCAGGCGGGCTCTTCCACTGCGGCGACCGTGGTCGCCAAAAGACTGTGGTGACTTACGCGTCGATCGTGATGCCCATCGAGCGCGCGGTGCCCTCGATGATCTTCGATGCGGCGTCGATGTCGTTCGCGTTGAGGTCAGCCATCTTCTGCTCGGCGATCGCACGAACCTGGTCCTTGCTGAGCTTGCCCACCTTGGAGGTGTGGGGCGTGCCCGAACCCTTGCCAACGCCAGCAGCCTTCTTGATGAGCTCGGCGGCGGGCGGGGTCTTCAGGATGAACGTGAACGAGCGGTCCTCGTACACCGTGATCTCGACGGGGATGACGTTGCCGCGCTGCGACTCCGTCGCGGCGTTGTACGCCTTGCAGAACTCCATGATGTTGACGCCGTGCTGACCGAGCGCCGGGCCGATGGGCGGGGCGGGGTTGGCGGCGCCGGCCTGGATCTGCAGCTTGATCAGACCCGTGACCTTCTTCTTCGGTGCCATTGTTTCCTTCTTTCGTGTTCGAGCATCCGTGAACCGGATGTTCTTCCGCCTGCTCGGCCTATCCGAGCCGCGGTGGACTGTGGAGTGTTAGAGCTTGGTGACCTGGTCGAAGCTGAGCTCGACGGGGGTCTCGCGCTCGAAGAGCGACACGAGCACCGTGAGCTTGCCACTCTCGGGCTTGATCTCGCTGATCGAACCGGGCAGGCCCGCGAACGAGCCCTCCTTGATCGTGATGGTCTCGCCGATCTCGAAGTCGACTTCCTGCGGGATGCTGCGCTGCACGGCCTTGCCGCCCTTCGCACCAGCCTTCGCGGGAGCCTCGACGACCTGCACGAGGCTCTTCAGCATGTTGAAGGCCTCCTCGAAGCGCAGCGGCGTCGGGTTGTGGGCGTTGCCCACGAAGCCCGTCACGCCGGGGGTGTGGCGAACGACCGACCAGCTGTCCTCGTTGAGGTCCATGCGCACGAGCACGTAGCTGGGGATGCGCACGCGAGTGACGAGCTTGCGCTGGCCGTTCTTGATCTCGACGACGTCTTCCATCGGCACCTCGACCTGGAAGATGTAGTCCTCCATGGTCATCGACACGCGACGGTTCTCGATGTTCTGCTTGACGCGCTTCTCGAATCCCGCGTAGGAGTGCACGACGTACCACTTGCCCGGGAGGGAACGCAGCTCGGCGCGGAACTCCTCGTAGGGGTCGACCTCGGCCTCTTCGGCTTCTTCGGTCTCTTCAGCGGCGTCGGCGGGAGCCTCGTCGGCTGCAGCCTCGTCGCCGGGGGTCTCGTTCTCGGCGGCAGGGGCCTGCGCGTCGAGCGCGGCCTCGAGGGCCGACGCGGCGTCGGACTCGTCGACAGCGAACTCCCTCATGGAGGAGTGCTCGATCTCGTCGCGTTCTGTGTCAGACACTGATTCTCATTCCGTTGTTCTCAGGCGATCCGGCAGCACGTGCCGGCGAGGAGGGCGATGGCGTCAGCCGACGGGTCCGTTGCCGAAGACATACGCGACGACGAATCCGAAGAGAAGGTCGAGGCCGGAGACGAGCGCCATCATGATGACGACGAAGACCAGCACGACAGCCGTGTAGCTGATGAGCTCCTTGCGGGTCGGGGTGACGACCTTCTTGAGCTCCGCGATCACCTGGCGCAGGAACAGCGCAAGGCGACCAAAGGGGCCGCGACGGGTCGCGCGCTCC
The DNA here is from genome assembly GCA_015234465.1 of Salinibacterium sp. Classification (GTDB taxonomy): domain Bacteria; phylum Actinomycetota; class Actinomycetes; order Actinomycetales; family Microbacteriaceae; genus Homoserinimonas. The sequence continues at coordinate 47,151 of JADGNA010000021.1, forward strand.
GCCTTGGCGCTGGCGACGACATCCTCACTCGGGTCGTCGGTCACGTTTCTCGCCACAGCTGATTACCTTCCGGACATGGACCGAACGGCCATCGGGCCGTCGGCAGGTGCCTGCCAGCGCACACGTGTGCGCTGGTCACGCTGCAGGGCGGACAGGACTCGAACCTGCAACCTGCGGTTTTGGAGACCGCTGCTCTACCAATTGAGCCACCGCCCTTCGGTGTGTGAACACACCAAGCTATCCTGCAGATCCGTTCGGGATGAGCGCCTCAAATGGGCATAGAAAAGCTTGGTGGATTTCAACCACCACGCTCCAGTGTAGGTCACGCCCACAGGGCTGTAAAGTTGAGCGCCCCGCGGCGGCCATCGTGGTGCCGGTGAAATAACCAGCCTGCCCGAAACACCTTCCACTAGCCTGAGAGGGTGACTGAACTCCCCAGCATCTCCCGCCGAATCGCCGCCATCGCAGAGTCCGCAACGCTCAAGGTCGACACCAAGGCCAAAGCACTGCAGGCCGAGGGCAGACCCGTCATCAGCTACGCGGCGGGTGAGCCCGACTTCAGCACTCCGCAGCACGTCGTGGAGGCAGCATCCGCCGCCGTGCTCGACCCCAAGAACTACCGCTACACGCCCGCCGCCGGCCTGCCCGCGCTGCGTGAGGCGATCGCCGAGAAGACCCGCCGCGACAGCGGGCTCGAGGTCGCCCCCAGCCAGGTCATCGTCACGAACGGCGGCAAGCAGGGCGTCTACCAGGCCTTCGCGACCGTCATCAGCGAGGGCGACGAGGTGCTTCTGCCCGCGCCCTACTGGACGACCTACCCCGAGGTGACGAAGCTCGCGGGCGGCGTGCCCGTCGAGGTCTTTGCGGGTTCGGAGCAGGAATACAAGGTCACGGTCGAGCAGCTCGAAGCCGCCCGCACCGAACGCACCAAGGTGCTGCTCTTCGTTTCACCCTCCAACCCCACCGGCGCCGTCTACACGCGCGAGGAGACGAAGGCCATCGGTGAGTGGGCCCTCGAGCACGGGCTCTGGGTCATCACCGACGAGATCTACCAAAACCTCGTCTACGACGGCTCGGCCCACGCCCCCTCCATCGTCGAGGTCGTGCCCGAGCTCGCCGAACAGACGATCCTCGTCAACGGCGTCGCCAAGAGCTACGCCATGACCGGATGGCGCCTCGGCTGGATGGTCGGCCCGGCCCGCGCGATCAAGGCGGCAGGCAACCTGCAGTCGCACCTCTCGTCGAACGTGTCGAACATCTCGCAGCACGCCGCGATTGCGGCCCTCACCGGCCCGCAGGACGACGTGCTCGCGATGCGCGACGCCTTCGACCGCCGCCGCCAGCTCATCGTCGCCGAGCTCAACAAGATCCCCGGCGTCGTCACGCCGACCCCGCAGGGCGCCTTCTACGTCTACCCGGATGTCACGGGGCTGCTGAACCGCGAATGGGGCGGCGTGACCCCCACGACCTCCCTCGAGCTCGCCGACCTCATCCTCGAGCAGGCCGAGGTCGCTGTCGTGCCCGGCGAGGCCTTCGGCCCGAGCGGCTACGTGCGCCTCTCCTACGCGCTCGGCGACGAACCGCTCCTCGAGGGCGTGCAGCGCCTGCAGCGCCTCTTCAGCTAGGTGAGCGCGACCGTGCGTGCTGCGCGGGCCACCGCATCCGACACCGCCTGCAGCAGGGGTGACCTCAGGTTCCACTGCTGCCAGTAGAGCGGCACGTCGAGCGGGCGCTCGGGCGTAAGTTCGACCAGGTCGGTGCCGCGCGTCTGCTCCGCGGGGAGCATGGCCCAGCCGAGGCCGAGCCGCACGTCCGCCGCGAACTCGGTCGACGCGGGCACGTAGTGGATGGGCGGGGTCGACCGCACGCGCAACGACCTGAGGAACGCAGCCTGCATGTCGTCGCGACGGTCGAAATCGATGCGGGGAGAGCGGCCCAGGGCGCCCGGGGTGACGCCCTCAGGCATCCACCGCTCGATGTACTCGGCACTCGCGACCGCCCGGTAGCGCACCGTGCCGAGGGGGGTCACGACGCAGCCGGGCACGCTCGTCGCCTGCGAGGTCACGGCCGCCATCACCTGCCCGGACTCGAGCAGGCGCGTCGTGTACTCCTCGTCTTCCCGGTGCAGCTCGAAGACGATCGGATGCTCGCGCGCGACCTCGGCGAGCGCCGGCAGCAGCCAGGTGGCAAGCGAGTCGGCGTTGACGGCGATGCCGATGGGGGTGAGCCGCTCCCCGTCATCATCGAGCCCGACCTCGGCAAGCGCCTCATGCTCGAGCAGGGTCGCCTGGCGGGCGAGGCGCACGATCGCGGCGCCGGCATCCGTTGCCCGCACCGGCTTGGAGCGCACAAGCAGCACGCGCCCGAGCCGCTGCTCGAGCGCCTTGACCCTCTGGCTCACTGCGGAGGGCGTGATGTGGAGCGCGCGGGCGGCGCCCTCGAGGGTTCCCTCGTCGACGACGGCGGCAACGGTCTTCGCGAGGTCGAGTGGGATCTGCATGAAGCAATGCTAATGCTGGCTAAGGAACATTAGCTTCCGTGAATATACGGGTCTCCCCTAGCGTGGACGGGTGATCTTCCCCGCCACCTTCGACCCGACCCTCGCGATCGCGCTCTCCGGCTTCGTGCTGGGCTTCGGCCTGATCGCCGCAATCGGCGCCCAGAACGCCTTCATCCTTCGCCAGGGCGTGCGCGGGCAGCACCTCCTCGCCGTGGTGCTCGTGTGCGCGGCATCCGACCTCGTGCTCATCTTCGGCGGCATCGCCGGGGTGGGCGCCGTGCTCGAGAACGCGCCCTGGGTCGTCACGCTGGTGCGCTGGTTCGGCGTCGCGTTCCTGACGACCTACGGGCTGCTTGCTGCCAAGCGCGCGTGGCGCCCCTCGGGACAGGGGCTCACGATCGAGGAGCCGGCGCCGAGCGCGGTGGACGCGGAAGTGGCATCCGAGGCTTCCCCAGCGTCGGGCGGTGGCGGCACGGCGACCCTCACCGTGCCTGTCGTCGAGACGCGGACGGCGACGCGCAGCACCCTCGCGACGGCCGTGCTGACGGCGCTCGCCTTCACCTGGCTGAACCCGCACGCCTACCTCGACGCCGTCGTCGTGCTCGGCTCGGTCGCGAACACGCACGGCGACCCGGCACGCTGGATCTTCGGCGCGGGCGCGATCCTCGCGAGTTTCGCCTGGTTCACGCTCATCGGCTTCGGGGCCAAGCTTCTGTCGAAGAAGCTCGCATCGCCCAAGGCCTGGCGCATCCTCGACGCCTCGATCGCCGTCATCATGCTGACGCTCGCGGCATCCCTCGCCTTCTCCCACTAGCGAGCCGCCCTTTCACAATTCAGGAGCGTGAGCTGGGACTCCTGAATTGGGAAAGCAAAGTCCTGAGTTGGGCAGGCAGGCGGGGCTAGAGGAGCTTGCGCTCGAGCGCCCAGGCGGTGAGCTCGTGCCGGGACGAGAGCTGCAGTTTGCGCAGCACGGCGGAGACGTGCGTCTCGACGGTCTTGATGGAGATGAAGAGCTCCGTCGCGACCTCCTTGTAGGCGTAGCCGCGCGCGATGAGCCGCATGACCTCACGCTCACGGGCGGACAGCCGGTCGAGCTCGTCGTCGGCCACGGCCTGCTCACCCGCGGCCGCCCCGAAAGCGTCGAGCACGAAGCCCGCGAGGCGCGGCGAGAAGACCGCGTCGCCGCTCGCGACGGTGCGGATGGCCGAGTTCACATCATCGGCAGAGCTGCCCTTCGTGATGTAGCCGCGGGCGCCCGCGCGGATCACGCCGACGACGTCCTCGGCCGAGTCGGAGACGCTGAGAGCAAGGAAGCGCACCGAGTCGAGGAGTCCGGCACAGCGGCGGATGACCTCCGCCCCGCCGCCACCCGCGCCGCCCGGCAGGTGCACGTCGAGCAGTACGACCTCGGGCCGATGCTCCGTGACCGCGGCGACGGCGGCATCGACGTCCGCTGCCTCCGAGAGCACCTCGACCGCGGCATCGAGCGACGCCTTGAGGCCCGACCGGAAGATCGAATGGTCGTCGACGATCACGACTCTTGTCATGGTTTCTCCACTCACGGTTCGAGGGCTCAGAGTTGCGAGCTCACAGGTCGAGGTGCAGGTGCACCTCGGTGCCGACACCGCCCGCGCCGCGCTGCACGGTCGCGGTGCCGCCGGCCCGCTGCATCCTGCCGATGATCGACTCTCTCACGCCGAGGCGGTCGGCGGGCAGTGCGTCGAGGTCGATGCCGGCTCCGCGGTCGCGCACGAAGACGTCGACGGCGGATGTCGCGGCCTCGACGTACACGGAGACCTCGCCTCCACCGTGCCGCGCGGCGTTGAGCATCGCCTCGCGCGCCGCCGCGACGAGCGAGGGATGCGCTGGCACCGACTCCCCCACCGTGACGACGTCGATGCGCGCGGGGTACTCGACCTCGATCGTGGCGGCATCCTCGCTCAGTTCGCTCACGAGGTCGGCGCCCGGGGCGCCATCGCCCGCGAAGAGCCATTCGCGCAGCTCGCGCTCCTGCGCCCTGGCGATGCGGGCGACATCACTCGAGGCGCCCGCGCGGTTCTGGATCAGCGCGAGGGTCTGCAGCACCGAGTCGTGGAGGTGCGCCGCGATCTCGGCGCGCTGTTCCTCGCGGATGCGGCCGGAGCGTTCCCGCATGAGCTCATTCCAGAGGCGCACGATGAAGGGCGCGACCGCTACGGCGAGGCCGAGCACCATCATGCCGACCGCGACGACGGCCGTCATGGCCTCGGGCCGCCAGTCGTTCGAGGCGAGGAGCAGGAGCCCGGTCGCGAGCAGCACGGTCGCACCCGCGCTGCGGATGATGAGGCGGTAGCGCGGTGAGCGGTCGGGGTCGTGCTCGTCGAGGGCGAGGCTCCAGACGACAGCACCGCCCGTGAGCGCGAGGCTCAGGCTGACGGCGGTCGATGCGGACCCCTCGACGTTGGCCTGCACGATGGCGGCGATCGCCGCGACGGCGCCCAGCACAAGGAGGATGGCGGCGATCGGTGCGCGCCTGCGCGGGGTCTCCTCCGCATCCCCCGTTTCCCCTGGGGCGAGGGGAACGAGCGCCCACAGCCAGCCGTAGAAGAGGATGCCCGCCCCGCCGAGCAGCGAGGCCACGACGAGGAGCAGGCGAACCCGGCGCACGGGCCAGCCGAGGTGCTCGCTGAGCCCGGCGGAGACGCCGCCGATGACGGCGCGACGAGGGCGCACGAGTGGCGGTCGCGCGCTGGTCTCGGTCTGGCTCACCCTTGAATCCAAGCAGAGGTGCGGGGCTTGGAGCGACCCGGATGCCATGAATCAGGGTCCGCTCAGGGACGTCCCCCATGGCCCGGGCCAGGCCATCCCGCCACGATGGGTGTCATGGACAACGACACCCCTCCCTCACCCACTCCGCCCCGCGGCGGAACGGCGGCCGACTCGGGCTTCTTCCCGTGGCTGCGCAGCCTCGGCCTCACCCGTGAGCCGGGATGGCTGGGTGGTGTCGCCGCGGGCATCGCACTCCGGCTCGGCATCGATCCACTGATCGTGCGCGGCATCCTCGTCGTGATCGGCATCCTGGGCGCGCCCGTGCTGTTCCTCTATGCCGCCGCCTGGCTGCTCCTGCCCGACACGACGGGTCGCATCCACCTGCAGGAGCTCTTCCGCGGCACCTTCGATCGTGCCCTCGCGGGCATCGCGGTCCTGTTGCTGCTCGCAATGCTGCCGGTGGGCGGCGGCACCGGCTGGTGGTTCACGGGTGGCTGGTGGGACGGCGACTGGTGGGGCGGCGGCTGGGGCGGCCCCGGCCTCGGCGCCATCATCTGGACCGTGATCCTGATGGGCGCGGTCGTCTGGTTCGTCGTCTGGCTCGCCAATCGCCAGGGCACCACGCCCCCGGCAACGCCCACGCCGCCCGCCGATGGAACTGCGCCGACCGCAACGACGGATGCACCAGCAACGACGGATGCACCGGCCATGACCACGACGGATGCCCTTGCCTCCGCGACCGCAGCGACCCTCCCGCTCGTCTCCGAGCCGACCGCCCCGCCGGCACCCCCGGCAACCGCGGGCGATGCGGAACTCGCCGCCTGGCGCGAGGGACAGGCCGAATGGAAGCGCGAGCACGACAACTGGCGCGCCCAGCAGTCCGCCTCGGAGAAGGCCGCCCGCGAGCAGCGCCAGGCGGAGGCGCGTCGCCAGCGCCAGGAGGAGGCCGCGGAACGTGCCCGCATCGCTCGCGAGAAGGAGCTCCGCACGCGCCCCAACACGGCCTTCACCCTCGTCGCGGTCGGGCTCTCCTTCGTGGCCGGCGCCGCGACCGCGCTCGTCCTGAGCGATAGCGACCTGTCGTTCGCGACGCTCGCCGCGGCATCCCTCGCCGTGACGCTCGCCGTGCTGGGTCTCGCGATCATCGTCAACGGCATCCGCGGGCGTCGCAGCGGCGGCTCGAGCGGTGTGGCGATCCTCGTCATCATCGCCCTGCTCTTCACGGGCGTGCTCGGATGGTTCCCGCGCCCGCTCATCTCCGACGGCACAACCCACTGGGAGCCGAGCGCGAGTGACCGCAGCGACTCCCGCATGGTCATCCGCGGCGACATGGTCGTCGACCTGGAGGACTACTTCGCCTCCGGCAACGCGCGCATCGGCACGGTCGACCTCTTCGTCGTCAACGGCGACGTCGAGGTCATCATGCCGGGCGAGGCCGACGGCCGGGTGGAGGTCGACACCATCAGCGGGAGCATCGAGGTCGATGGCGACATCGTCGACTCGGGCGGTTTCGCTTCCTCAGTCGCCAGATACGACTCGCCGAACGACAGGCGCGTCATCGTCGACGTCTTCGTCATCGCGGGCGACGTGACGGTACGGCGGGCCGACTGATGGCCGCGACAGACAAGCACGACGACGTTCCCCAGGAGGACCGGATGCACGCAACGAACGACACCGAACAGCTTCACAGCGACAGCCCCGCGACCGAGGACGCCGAGCGCAGGGCGCTCAGCGGCCCCATCGTATGGGGGACCATCCTCGTGATCATCGCCGCGCTCTACGCCGTGCAGGTCGCGGTCGACCTGGGCGCGATCGGCGGGATCGACATCTCACCCGCGTGGATCGTGCTCGGCGTCGGCGGGCTCCTCGTCGTGGGCGGCCTGGCCGCCGCACTCACGCGCCGCCGCTGAGGCCCGAGGGGGGCTAGCCGCGGTAGTTCGGCGCCTCCACGACCATCTGGATGTCGTGGGGGTGCGACTCCTTGAGGCCCGCCGCCGTGATGCGCACGAACTTGCCCTTCTCGCGCAGCTCGTCGATCGTGCGGGCGCCGACGTAGAACATCGACTGCCGCAGTCCGCCGAGGAGCTGGTAGGTGACGGATGCGACGGGGCCGCGGTAGGCCACCTTGCCCTCGATGCCCTCGGCGATGAGCTGCTCGTCGCTCGGCACGTCCGCCTGGAAGTAGCGGTCGCGCGAGTAGGAGGTCTTCTTGCCGCGGGTCTGCATGGCCCCGAGGGAACCCATGCCGCGATAGGTCTTGAACTGCTTGCCGTTGACGAAGATCATGTCGCCGGGGCTCTCGTCGGTGCCCGCGAGGAGCGAGCCGAGCATGACCGTCTCGGCTCCCGCAACGAGCGCCTTGGCGATGTCGCCCGAGTACTGCAGCCCGCCGTCGGCGATGACGGGAACGCCCGCCTCGCGCGCCGCGAGGGATGCCTCGTAGACCGCCGTGACCTGGGGAACGCCGACGCCGGCGACGACGCGCGTCGTGCAGATCGAGCCCGGCCCGACGCCGACCTTGATGGCATCCGCTCCCGCGTCCACGAGCGCCTGGGCGCCCGAACGGGTCGCGACGTTGCCGCCGATGATGTCGATGCCCGCGAAGGCGCTGTCGCCCTTGAGCCGGCGGATGATCTCGATCTCGCCCCGCGAGTCGCCGTTCGCGGTGTCGACGACGATGACATCGACGCCCGCATCGGCGAGCGCACCGGCCCGCTCCCACGCGTCGCCGAAGAATCCGACTGCGGCGCCGACCCGCAGACGACCCTCCTCATCCTTCGTCGCGTAGGGGTACTGCTCGGTCTTGTCGAAGTCCTTGACCGTGATGAGGCCGGTCAGTCGACCGTTCGCATCGATGAGCGGGAGCTTCTCGATCTTGTGCTCCGCGAAGATCGCGATCGCACCGTCGGGGTCAATTCCCTCGGGCGCCGTGATGAGCGGCATGCGGGTCATGACGTCGCGCACGAGCGTCGTCGCCTTCTCGAAGGGCGAGACGAAGCGCATGTCGCGGTTGGTGATGATGCCGACGAGCTTTCCGTCAGCCTCGATGACGGGGAGGCCCGAGACCCGGAACTGCCCGCAGACGGCGTCGACCTCAGCGACCGTGGCATCCGGAGTCGTCGTCACGGGGTTCGTGATCATGCCCGACTCGGAGCGCTTGACCTTGTCGACATACGCGGCCTGCTCGTCGATCGCGAGATTGCGGTGCAGCACGCCGAGACCGCCCTGGCGCGCCATCGAGATCGCCATGCGCGCCTCGGTGACGGTGTCCATCGCGGCAGAGATGAGGGGGGTGTTGACCCGGATGTTGCGGGTCAGACGAGACGACGTATCCACCTCGCTCGGGATGACATCCGTGTGCCCGGGCAGCAACATCACGTCGTCGTAGGTGAGTCCGATGAAACCGAAGGGATCCGGCTGGGTCATTGTTCCCCTTTTGTGAGAGTCGGCGAAAATGCCCGGAAATCCGGGCGAGGGGTGCCGGTGAAGCTGCGATGATTCCCGGTGCTCCATGCTAACCGGTTGGCGCTGACTGCTATTCCGCGACCATAATTACCCAACACCGATCGCTACCCGAGTAACACCGGCGACACAATCGGCCAGTAACGTCAGCGACGACGGTACGTGCGGGGGGATTGACCCGATCCCTGAGTGCACTGCCTTGGAGGTTCCATGAGCAACACCAGCAGGCTTCGACAGCGCCGCTCCCGATGGCACGCCGTCACGTTCGTCGCGATGGTCGGTGCATTCCTGATGCTCGGCTCCCCCGCCATGGCCGATGAGGTCGGCGAGGATGAGCCATTCAAGATCAGTGGCAACGTCAAGCTCGACGGCCAACCGCTCGAAGACGTTCGCCTCACGGTCACCGGCAACGGCGTCGACCTCGAGGTCGAGACGGATGCTGAGGGGCAGTGGCGCGCGGGCGTGCCCGAGCGCGACGCCTACACGGTCACGCTCGACGAGGAGACCCTCCCCGAGGGCATCGCGGTCGTCGACGAGACGGGCGAGGACGAGACCCCCAATGAGAAGGAGGTCGAGATCGGGCCCGGCGGCCGCGTCACGATGAACTTCTTCATCGGCGAGGGCGAGCGCAACACCGTCAGCTTCGTCGACCAGCTCGTCTCGCGCTCGATCGACGGCGTCAACTTCGGCCTCATGCTCGGCCTCGCCGCCGTCGGCATCTCCCTGGTCTTCGGCACGACCGGGCTCTCCAACTTCGCCCACGCCGAGATGGTGACCTTCGGCGCGGTGATCGCACTCCTCCTAGGGGTGACGATGTCGCTGCCGATGTGGATCGCCATCCCGCTCACGGTCGTCGTGAGTGCGGCCTTCGGCTGGGCGCTTGATGCGGGCCTCTGGAAACCCTTGCGAAGACGCGGGCTCGGCATCGTGCAGCTCATGATCGTGAGCATCGGCCTCTCCCTCGCGCTGCGGTACGTGTTCCAGTTCTTCATCGGCGGCGGCACCCTGCAACTGCCAGGCTCCAACGCGGCACAGATCCAGCTCTTCGGCAACGTGCAGTTGTCGTGGATCGACCTCGCGAGCATGGGCATCAGCATCCTCGTCATCATCGGCTTCGCCGCGTGGCTCATGCTCAGCAAGATCGGCAAGGCCACACGCGCCGTCTCCGACAACGCCTCGCTCGCCGCGGCATCCGGAATCGATGTCGACCGCGTCGTGCGCATCGTCTGGATCGTCGCTGCCGCAATGGCCGGCCTCTCCGGCGTGCTCTACGCCTACTTCCGTCCCGGCATCAAGTGGGACATGGGTGCCCAGATCCTGCTGCTCGTCTTCGCCGCCGTCACGCTCGGTGGCCTCGGCACCGCCTTCGGCGCCCTCATCGGCGCGATCATCGTGGGCGTCATGGTCGAGATCTCGGGGCTGTGGATTCCCTCGGACCTCAAGTACGTGGGCGCGCTCGGAATTCTGATCCTGGTGCTGCTCTTCCGACCACAGGGCATCCTCGGTCGCAGAGAGAGAATAGGTTAAGGGGCCCCTCATGGACTGGCTGACTATCTTCGGCAACACTGCCTCCTCGCTCATCTCCCCAGCGACCCTCGGCTACGCCCTCGCGGCGATCGGCCTCGCCGTGCACTTCGGCTTCGCCGGACTGCTCAACATGGGTATCGCCGCCTACATGGCCATCGGCGCCTACGGCTATGCCATCTCGATCCTGACCTTCGGACTGCCCTGGTGGGCCGGCGTGCTCATCGCCATGGCCTGCTCCGTCTTGTTCTCGCTCGTGCTGGGCATCCCGACGCTGCGTCTACGCGGTGACTATCTCGCAATCGTGACGATCGCCGCCGCAGAGATCGTGCGACTGCTCTTCCTGTCGACGACCTTCGACGAGTACACGGGCTCCGCGGATGGCCTCAGCGGCTACCACGCGAGCTTCCGTGAGTCGAACCCGCTGCCCGAGGGCACCTACGGCTTCGGCCCGTGGGAGTACACCGCGAATGGCTGGTGGGTGCGCATCGTCGGCATCCTGCTCGTCGCCCTCGCGCTGCTCATCGTGTGGGCCATCATGCGCAGCCCGTGGGGCCGCGTGCTCCGCGGCATCCGCGAAGACGAGGATGCCGTGCGCTCGCTCGGCAAGAACGTCTTCTCCTACAAGATGCAGGCGCTCATTCTCGGTGGTGTCTTCGGCTCCCTCGGCGGCATCGTCTACGCGCTGCCGTCCTCGGTCAACCCAGGCGTCTACGTGACCTCGCTCACATTCTTCGTCTGGACGGCGCTCCTCCTGGGTGGTGCCGCGACCATCTTCGGTCCCGTGCTCGGCGCGGTGCTCTACTGGGTCGTGCAGACACTCCTCAGCAATATCCTGCCCGCGCTCGTGACGGCGGGCATCCTGCCCTTCATGTCGACGAGCCAGGCCCAGACGCTTCGATTCATCCTCGTCGGTGTCGCCCTGATGCTCCTCGTCATCTTCAGACCGCAGGGCATCCTCGGAAACAAGAAGGAGCTGACCTTTGTCAAGTGACGCAGCAACGCCAGCAGCGACATCCGCTCCCGTGCCCCGACAGAAGTCGACCGGCCTGCACAAGGGCGACATCCGTCCCGGCGTCGAGAAGGTCGACCCCATCGTTATCGCCGACGGGGTCACGCGCACCTTCGGCGGGCTCACGGCCGTCGACGTGGACCACCTCGAGATCCCGCGCAACGCCATCACGGCCCTCATTGGCCCGAACGGTGCCGGCAAGACGACCCTCTTCAACCTCCTGACTGGCTTCGACAAGCCCGACAAGGGCTCGTGGACCTTCGAGGGCAGGTCGCTCTCGGGTATCCCCGCCTTCAAGGTCTCGCAGCGTGGGCAGGTGCGCACCTTCCAGCTGACCAAGTCGCTCGGCCTGCTCACGGTGCTCGAGAACATGAAGCTCGGCGCCAAGCACCAGCGCGGTGAGAGCTTCTGGGCCGGCCTCTTCCCCTTCCTCTGGCGCAAGCAGGAGGAGGAGTTCGAGGCCAAGGCACTTGAGTTGCTCGCCCGCTTCAAGCTCGACACGAAGAAGGACGACTTCGCGGCGAGCCTCTCGGGCGGCCAGCGCAAGCTCCTCGAGATGGCCCGGGCACTCATGAGCGACCCGACCCTCGTCATGCTCGACGAGCCGATGGCCGGCGTGAACCCCGCGCTGACGCAATCGCTCCTCGAGCACATCCTCGACCTCAAGGACCAGGGCATGACGGTGCTCTTCGTCGAGCACGACATGCACATGGTGCGGCACATCGCCGACTGGGTCGTCGTGATGGCGGAGGGCAAGGTCGTCGCCGAGGGCCCGCCGGACTCGGTCATGAAGGACCCCGCCGTGATCGACGCCTACCTTGGCGCGCACCAGGACGTCGACCTCGGTGTCGTCACGGGACGCATCGCTGGCGAGGTGCCGTCAGAGGCTGCCGAGGCCCTTGCCGCCGATATCGAGCAGGAACAGGCAGCGGATGCCGCGGCCTTCGAGAACCGAAAGGCCGGCGAATGAGCACCCCCACGACACAGCAGTCCAGTCCCACGCCTGCCGCGACGGGCACGCCGGTCGTCGAGGTCAAGGACCTGACCGCCGGATACCTTCCCGGCGTCAACATCCTCAACAACGCCAACCTCGTGGCCCGACAGGGCGAGCTGATCGGCATCATCGGCCCCAACGGCGCCGGCAAGTCGACCCTGCTCAAGGCCATCTTCGGACAGGTGAAGATCCGTGGCGGCTCGATCTCGCTCAACGGCGAGGACATCACGGGGCTCAAGGCCAACAAGCTCGTCGCCAAGGGTGTCGGCTTCGTGCCGCAGAACAACAACGTGTTCCCGAGCCTGACGATCGAGGACAACCTGAAGATGGGGCTCTTCCAGAACCCCAAGATCTACGACGAGCGCCTCGAGTTCGTCGTCGGCATCTTCGGTGAACTCGGCAAGCGCCTCAAGCAGCGTGCTGGCTCACTCTCGGGCGGTGAGCGCCAGATGGTCGCCATGTCACGTGCCCTCATGATGGACCCGCACGTCATGCTGCTCGACGAGCCGTCTGCCGGCCTCTCCCCCGTGCGGCAGGACGAGGCCTTCATCCGCGTCTCCGAGATCAATAAGGCGGGCGTCACGACCATCATGGTCGAGCAGAACGCACGCCGCTGCCTGCAGATCTGCGACCGCGGTTACGTGCTCGACCAGGGTCGCGATGCCTACACCGGCACGGGCCGCGAGCTGCTCAACGACCCCAAGGTCATCGGCCTCTACCTGGGCACGCTCGGGCAGGACTAGAAGCCCAACAAAGGGGCTCGGCATCCACGCGGATGCCGAGCCCCTTTGTTGTGGATTGAGGGACGCGAAGGGGCCCGGATGCCGTGGCATCCGGGCCCCTCCCTCAGTCGTTCGGCTTAGTACGCGGAGTACGTGTTGTCCGGGCCGAAGATGTAGGTGCCGATCACGGCCTCGGTCGGGTCGCCGACCTCGTCGAAGGTGATCGGGCCGGAGATGCCGTCGTAGTCGGCGACGTCTCCGTTGTTGATGATCTCGGCGCAGTCGGCGAAGGTCGTGCACTTCTCGCCGTCACCCGAACCACCCGAGACTTCCTGCAGTGCAGCGGCGATGTCCGCGGCATCCGTCGACTGGGCCTTGAGGGCGGCCAGTGCGAGCAGCATGACGGCGTCGTACGACTCCGCACCGTAGGTGAACTCGGTGAGCTCAGGCTCGCCCTGTCCGACCCAGAACTCGTTGAGTTCCTCGGTGAACGCCGCAAGGTCATCGACGTTGGTGCCGGGGAAGGTGCCCTTGGCGCCCTCGATCGGCGGAACGTCGTCACCGAAGTTGGCAAGGTTGCCATCGACGAAGTAGAGGTTCTCGGCGGGGAACGACGAGACGATGTCCGGAAGCATCGTCTTGACCTCCTCGAACGTGATCAGGGCGATCGCGTCGGGAGCGGCAGCGAGGACCTCGCTGATCTGGGCGCTGAAGCTCGTGTCACCCGTGTTGTACGACGACGTGGCGACAACCTCGCCACCGGCGGCCTCGAAGGCCTCCGTGACGTACTTCTGCAGGCCGGTGCCGTAGGAGTCGTTCAGCACGATCATGCCGAGCGTCTGGTGGCCGTCTTCTGCGATGAGGTTGCCGAGCACCTCGCCCTGCAGCACGTCGGACGGTGCCGTGCGGAAGTAGAGGTCGTTGTCGTCGTAGGTCGTGAACGCGTCGGACGTGTTGGCCGGCGAGAACAGGATCGTGTCGGCAGCGATGACCTGGTCGATGAACTGCAGCGAGACACCGGACGACGCCGCACCGATGATGGCGGAGACGCCCTCACCGAGCACGCGGGGAACCTCAGTCTCGTAGGCCTTGTTGTCGGTGTCACCCGAGTCACCGCGCACGTGCTCGACCGTGATGCCCAGGTCGGCCTCGTTGATCTGGGAGATCGCGTAGTCGACACCCGCGAACTCGGGCGGGCCGAGGAAGGCGAGGTTGCCGGTTGCCGGCAGCAGCGAACCGATCTTGAGCGTCAGGTCCTCCCCCGTGTTGCCACCATTGCCGCCATTGCCACCGTCGTCCGCCGCGCAGCCGCTCAGCACGAGTGCGACGGCTCCGAGACCTGCGACACCTGCGTAAAGGGCCTTGCGCCCGCGCGATCCGGCATTGGCCTTCGCGAATACGCTCATGTTGCTCCTTGCGTTCATGAAATGTGATAAAAACCACGGCAGGACACTGCCGTCTTGCAACGGTATTGCCCGGCACGCCCGCGCACAATACCTCCGTGTTACGGGGCGGTAACATGCGCGACGGCCCTGTCTACTCGACGAGTACGTCTCCCCCGGGCACCGCCCGGTTGTCGGCACCGTAGGTGAACACGCGGAACACGGCGACCGTCGGGTCGCCCGAATTGTCGAGCGCAAGCGGACCCGAGACGCCGTCGTAGTCGATGTCGGGGCGACTCTCGAGCACATCGAGGCACTCCCCGAAGCTCATGCACTTGATGCCCGCGCCAGACACGTCGATGGCCGAGTAGGCGAGCGATGGGCCGCCGTCATCCTCCGCCACGATCGCGGCGAGCGCCGCGATCACGGTCGCGTCGTAGGCTTCGGCGGCATAGCGCACATCGTTGATACCCGGGTCCATCGACTTGATCCTGGCCGCGAACTCCTCAGAGGGCTCCCGCCCGTCGAGCACCCCGCGCACGCCTTCGAGCGCGCCAGCCGGGAGCGCCTGCGAGTAGTCCGCGAGGCCGGCAGCGGTCACCCAGAGGGAGGTGGCGGGGACTCCCGATGTCACAAGGCCGTCGAGCAGCGCGGCAGTCGGCACCTCGGGCGCGAAGGGGCTCGACAGCACGATGGCGTCCACGCCCGAGTCGGCGATCTGGGCAGCGAGGGCCGCGGCATCCGTGTCGGCGGCGAAGGTCTCGGCGAGGGTGACGGCGCCATCCCCCATCGCCTCGGAGAGCACGGATGTCACGGCCGCCGATTCGGCGTCGTCGAAGGTCACGGTGGCGACCGTCTCGGCGTCGTCATCGGCGAGCAGCTGGGCGAGGGCGCGACCCTGCAGGCTCACGGGCGGCGAGGTGCGCAGCAGGAGTCCGGAGTCATCGAGGTCGGAGAGGGCGGATGCCGTCGCGGACGGCGAGATGACAGCGATACCGTCGGCGACGGCGAGCGGGAGGAGTCGCTCGGCGAGCACGGATGAGGAGGGCCCGACGATCACGTCGACGCCGTGCTCGACGAGCTGGGCATAGGAGGCCTCGAGCGTCTCAGTCGAGGCGTCGCCCGAATTGCGGTGGAACACCTCGACGGGGGCACCGAGCACGCCGCCGGCCTCGTTGATCTCACGCACCGCAAGCTCGACGCCCGCGACCTGCGCCGGCGAGAGGAAGGCCGTCTCCCCCGAGGTCGGCAACAGCGTGCCGATGCGCAGGACTCCGTCCCCGGATGCGGCGGGAGCGCTGGGGCGCGGTGAGGCGGAAGGAGTGACCTCCACCTCGGCTGTGCAGCCCGACAGCACAAGCGCTGCAGCGATCGCGACGGCAGTGACGGGGGCACGGCGCACCATGGCGTTCCTCTCATTCGGGGAGGCGCCGACGGGCGACGCCTCAGGAACCCTACCGAGAGATCAGAGCGGTTCCGGCAAGGCGCGGCGCGACATCCGCCCCTCGACGAGCATGTCGATCGTGAGCACGACGAGTGCGACCCAGACGAGCCCGAAGCCCACCCAGCGCTCCGGCGGCATGGCCTCATGCAGCACGAAGGCGCCGAGGATGAACTGCAGGATGGGCGCGAGGTACTGCACGAGGCCGATGGTCACGAGCGGCAGGCGGCGGGCGCCCGCGGCGAACAGCAGCAGGGGCACGGCGGTCGCCACGCCGGACATGAGGAAGAGCGCGAGGTGCACGGGCCCGTTCGCCCCGGCCGCGAT
The DNA here is from genome assembly GCA_015234465.1 of Salinibacterium sp. GTDB lineage: Bacteria > Actinomycetota > Actinomycetes > Actinomycetales > Microbacteriaceae > Homoserinimonas. The sequence goes on from JADGNA010000021.1 coordinate 63,263, forward strand.
GCCCGGGCCCGACGCGAGGACAAGGAGCACGACGACCGCGGGGACCGTCAGCCACATCGTCTCGACCGTGAGCCCCGAGACGGCACCCACCCGCGGGCCCGCCTGCTTCTTGATGAGGCCGTAGAGGCCGAAGCTGCCGGCCAGCGCGAGTGAGATCCAGGGGATCTCGCCGAGACCGATCGCCAGCACGATGATCGCGACGGCGCCGAAGCCCATTGCGAGCCACTGGAGCGGCCGCAGGGATTCGCGCAGCACCACGACACCAAGCAGCACCGTGAAGAGCGGGTTGATGAAGTACCCGAGGGATGACGCAAGCACCTGGCCGTTGAGCGCCGCGAAGACGAAGACGAGCCAGTTGACCGAGATCAGGGCCGCGGCGACCCCCATGATGAGCGCGAGCCTGGGCGACCTCAGAACATCGGCGACCGAACGCCAGCCGCGCGTGATCGTGAGGAGGAGGGCGCAGAAGGCGAGCGACAGGATGACGCGTCCCGCGACGACCTCGAAGGGACCCGAGGGCGCCAGGAGCAGGAAGTAGCCGGGGAGGAAGCCCCAGAGGCCGTAGGCACCGACCGCGTAGAGGAGACCGGCCCGCCGGTGCATCCGCACGTCTTCGAGTACGGGTGCTGGGCGGCTCATTCGAGAATGCTACAACCGAGAAACGAAAAGCCCGCCCTGCCGGAGCAGGACGGGCCTTCGAGAAATGGATGCGACTAGCGCACGACCACCGCGAGCACGTCGCGGGCCGAGAGCACGAGCAGGTCGTCGCCGCCGTACTTGACCTCGGTGCCGCCGTACTTGGAGTAGATCACCTTGTCGCCGACAGCAACGTCGAGCGGGATACGGTTGCCGTTGTCGTCGATGCGGCCGGGACCCACCGCCACGACCTCGCCCTCCTGGGGCTTCTCCTTGGCAGTGTCAGGGATGACAAGACCGGATGCAGTCGTCTGCTCGGCCTCGACCTGCTTGATGACAATGCGATCTTCGAGCGGCTTGATGGACACCGACACGGTTGACCTCTTTCTGAAGTGCGTGAAGAAACTTGGGGTTAGCACCCTCACGGGGAGAGTGCCAGAACAACTGTAGCGGGGTGATTGGCACTCTCGCAATCCGAGTGCCAATCACGGCGCGTGCGGCCATAATGGGCCGGATGGATTCCGCCGAGCTCACCCACCTGCTGACGCCCGAGGGCTTGCGGCTTCTCGACTCCCTGCCGCCCTACGACAGCAAGGGTGATGTCGTGCGCATGGTGAGCGAGCTCCGTGGTGCCGGTCATCCGTCCGCCCTCGTCGCCGCGGTGCTCACGCAGGCAAGACTGCGGCATCGAGCGCTGGCCAAGTTCGGCCCCTTCGCCGAGCGGATGCTCTTCACCGAGGCGGGGCTCGAGCAGGCCACCCGCCTGAGCGTCGCGGCGAGGCACGCGGAGCGCTTCCGCACCGCTGGCGTCACGCGCGTCGCTGACCTCGGCTGCGGCATCGGTGCCGACTCACTCGCGATGGCCGCGCTCGACCTCGGCGTGCTCGCGGTCGAGCGCGACGAGGTGACCGCCGCCATCGCCGCCTACAACCTCTCCCCCTGGCCATCCGTCACGGTCGAGCACGCCTCTGTGGAAGACGCCGACCTCGCCGAGACGGATGCCGCGTGGCTTGACCCCGCTCGCCGCAACGAGCACGGGCGACTCCACGACCCCGCCGACTGGTCCCCCAGCCTCGACTTCGCCTTCGGCCTGGCCGAGCGGATGCCCGTGGGCGTCAAGCTCGGACCGGGCGTCGACCGCGACGTGATCCCCACCGACGCGGAGGCCCAGTGGGTCTCGGTCGACCACGACGTGGTGGAGCTGGGAGTGTGGCTCGGCTCGCTGGCGAGGCCCGGCATCCGTCGCTCTGCCCTTGTCATCACGGAAGGGGGCGCCGCTGAGCTGAATTCGGCGGCCGACAGCGAGGACGCGGAGACGGGCGAGCTCGGAGAGTACCTCTACGAGCCCGACGGCGCGGTGATCCGCGCACGGCTGATCGGCGACCTCGCGCGCCAGCTCGGCGGGCGCATGGTCAGCCAGGACATCGCCTACATCACGAGCGACCGAGCACTCGACACGCCCTTCGCGTCGCGGTTTCGCATCATCGCGCAACTCCCACTCGACGAACGACGCCTCAAGCGCGAACTGCAGGTACGCGGGATCGGCCGTGTGGAGATCAAGAAACGCGGCGTCGACATCGACCCCGCCGCGTTCCGGCGCCGCCTCGCACCCCGCGGAGACGGCACCGCCACCCTCGTATTGACGAGGGTGGCGGGTCGACGCGTTGCGCTACTGGCCGAGAGGGCTGTAGTAGCCGCCCGAGGCTCCCGCCACGAGGAAGAAGAAGGCCGGGATAATCCAGATGAGGCCCCAGAGCAGGCTGATCGTCAGGCCTGAGTACCCCGTGATGATGCCCGTGAGCCAGAAGGGCTTGCCGTGGGGCTCGCGGCGCTGCGCGATGTGGCCGAAGATGACACCCGCGAGGGCGGGGAGGAACCCGAGGCCGCCGAAGAGGCTCAGGAAGGCACCCGCAATGCCGGTGATCATCGACGTGAGGCTGAGGCCCTTGGGCGGACCCGCCGGCGCCGACTGGTAGGGCGCTCCGCCGTACGGCTGCTGCGCTCCCCCGTAGGGCTGCTGGGCGCCACCATACGGCTGCTGGGCCGAGCCCTGCGGCGGCTGCTGGCCGGCTCCATAGGGCTGCTGCGGAACCCCGTAGGGCTGCTCGGGCTGCGCTGCCGCCGTCGCGTCGCTCGCCGTGGCCGCGGGGCCATAGGGCGAGGCGGCCGGGGCAGCATCCGCCGCGGGCGCGTCGGGTGAGGGCGCCTCGGAGGCGGCGACCTCTGGCATCGGCTCGGGCGCGGGCACCTGCTCGGCTGCCGGCTCGGCGGGGGGCGTGGGGACCGGCGGAACCTCGTCGGGGTTGTGAGTGCTCATGCAGCCATTCTGTCGGATGCCCGCCCCCGGCAACAGCGAAGGGCCCGAGTCGTTCGACTCGGGCCCTTCGGTGACTGCAACTAGTTGTTGAGCTCCTCGAGCTGCTGCTCGAGCTCGTACGGCGTCATGTCGCTGTACTGCTCGCTGATCGCACCGATGAAGGCGGTGCTCACGATGACGAGGAGCACCGTGATCGCGAGGCCGACGAAGCCCGTGATGATGCCCGTCAGCCAGAGGCCCTTCGACGCCTGCGGCTCCTTCGACTTGCCGAGGAAGCCGAGGATGATCGCGGCGATCGGCAGAATGACGCCGATGAGGCCGAAGAGCGAGAAGAGGCCGATCCACGACCCGAGGAGGCCCAGGATTCCGGCGATGAGCGCGATGATGCTCAGCACGGGCGCCTTCTTGGGCGCACCACCGGCGGGTGCGGCGGAGTAGGGGGTGGGCTCCGGGGCGGCAGCCGGCATGGATTCAGACACGGAAGTCTCCTTGATGAAACGTCGGATTGATGCGGTGCCTATGGTGGCAGCACCCCGAACAGGTGTCAACGAACGACACCCGCTTTCTTCGACGTTACGCCTGGATGCTCGTCACGGGGAGGGTCGAGTCGGCACCGAAGCCGAGCCCCGAGGGTTCCCGGCCCGCCGCGACGAGTTGCGCCCCGAGGGCCGCGATCATGGCCCCATTGTCGGTGCAGAGGGAGAAGGGTGGGATGCGGAGCGCGATCCCGGCCTCCGCGCACCGCTCCTCCGCGAGGGCTCGCACGCGAGCGTTCGCGACGACGCCGCCACCGAGCAGCAGGCGCGGCACACCGAGGTCGCGGCAGGCGGCGACGGCCTTCGTGATGAGCACGTCGGCGACGGCCTCGCGGAAGCTCGCCGCGACATCCGCCACCGGCACCTCCTCGCCGGCATCGCGCTTCTGCTCGACCCAGCGCGCGACGGCCGTCTTGAGGCCCGAGAACGAGAAGTCGTAGCGGTGCTTCGCCATGTCCTTGGGCAGGCTCAGCCCGCGAGGGAAGCGGATCGCCTTCGGGTCACCGGATGCCGCGGCCCTGTCGATCTCGGGACCGCCCGGGTAGGGCAAGCCGAGCAGTCGCGCGACCTTGTCGAAGGCCTCCCCCGCCGCATCGTCGATCGTCTCGCCCAGCATCTCGACATCGCTCACGAGGTCGCGCACGAGCAGCAGCGAGGTGTGGCCGCCGGAGACGAGCAGCGCGACCGTCGGGTACTCGACGTCCTCACCCGTCAGCACGTCGGCGCCCACGTGGCCCACGAGGTGATTGACCGCGTAGAGGGGCTTGCCCGTCGCCACGGCGAGCGCCTTGGCAGCACCGACCCCCACCATGAGGGCGCCCGACAGGCCGGGGCCGCTCGTGACGGCGATCGCGTCGAGCTCGGCGAGCGAGACATCCGCCCGCTTCAGCGCCTCTTCGAGCGTCGGGTTCATGGCCTCGAGGTGGGCGCGCGCGGCGATCTCGGGCACGACGCCGCCGTAGCGGGCGTGCTCGTCCATCGAGGAGGCGATGACGTTGGCGAGGAGCTCCGTGCCCCGCACGATGCCGACGCCCGTCTCGTCGCAGCTGGTCTCGATGCCCAGCACGAGTGGTTCGCGGGTCATGATGCTCCCTCCTCGGCAACGCCGGCGATCGGATGCTCCAGGGTCGCCCTCATGACGATGGCGTCGACCCCGTCGGGCTGGTAGTAGCGGGGACGCACCCCGAGGATCTCGAATCCGAGCTCCTCGTAGAGTCGCTTCGCCCCCGGGTTGTCGGCCCGCACCTCGAGGAACATTTCACGCGCTCCCCGCTGCCTCGCCTCGCCCATGAGTTGCAGCATGAGGGCGCGTCCGAGACCTCCGCGGCGGGCGGCCTCATCGACCGCGATCGTCTGGATGTCGCCCTGTCGCGACCCCGAGGGGGCAAGCAGGCCGGCGTAGCCCTGCACCTCCCCGGTGTCGTTGCGCTCCGCGACGAGGTAGTAGGTGTGCTCGCTCTCAAGCTCAGCCGCCATGGCCTTCTCCGACCAGGCGTCGTTCGCGAAGGTCGCGGTCTCGATGCGCATGATGTCGGCGAGGTCGCCGATGCCGGCGCGACGGAGGAACCAGGTCATCCCGTCACGCGCTTCGGGCCGGCGGAGAGGGTCACGTCGGGCGACCTCAGGTAGAGCGGCTCGGCACCCGCGAAGTCGCGCCCGTGGGAGTACAGCAACTCGGCCAGCATTCCGGCGGCACCGGCCGAAACCTCAGCGGCGTCGATGCGGGTCACCCCTGCACCGGTGGGCAGCTCCGAGGGAGCCGCGAGGGCCGGCTCGCCCGAGCGGACGGGCAGCCCCTCGGAGTCGACCCCCGAGTAGGCGGACCAGTAGACCTCGCGGCGGCGGGCATCCGTCACCACCAGGAGCGGCCCGGATACTCCCGCCGCATAGTGCTGCAAGGCGATCGCATCGTGGCTGACGACCCGCACGACCGGCTTGCCCGCGCCGAGTGCGAACGCCTGCGCGGCCGCGATGCCGACGCGAAGCCCCGTGAACGGTCCGGGCCCCATGCCGACCGCGACGCCGGAGAGGTCGGCGACCTGGACGCCCGCCTGCTCGAGGCAGCGTGCGATGAGTTCGCCGACGACCTCGGCATGGCGTCGCGTGTCACTCTCGCCCAGCTCGACGATGATGCCCCGGTCGCGGTCGACGATGGCGACCGAGGTGCCCGCCGAGGTGTCGATGGAGAGGAGCATCAGTCCAGCCTAATCTCGCGCCAGCGGGGGCCATGGCCCTCGATCGTCACCCGCCGCGGTTCGACCGGCTCCTCGCCCTCGACCGCCGTGTCGGCGCCCTTGGGCCGATGGATCGCGATCTCGAGCCATTCATCGACGACCGCGTCGAGCATGCCTGCCGCCCACTCCACGACGACGACGGATGCCTCGAAGTCGATGTCGAGGTCATCGAGCTCGGCGGGGTGCGAGAGCCGGTAGGCGTCGACGTGCACGAGGGGCGGGCCGTCGCCGAGGTTCGGATGCGTGCGGGCGAGCACGAAGGTCGGGCTTGTCACGGGGCCGCGAACGCCGAGGGCCTCGCCGAGCCCGCGCGTGAAGGTGGTCTTGCCCGCCCCGAGCTCGCCGTTGAGCGCGACGACGTCGCCCGCGCGCAGCTCGCGCGCGATCCGCGCCCCCAACTCACCCATCGCCTCGGGCGTCTCGATGATGCGCTCGATCACGGATGCCACGTCCTCGCCACTCGCGGGCCGATCCGTGTCACGACCTCGTAGTTGATCGTGCCCGCCGCCGCGGCCCACTCGTCGACCGCGGGCGCGCCATCCGCCGGGTCGCCGAAGAGCACGGCGCGGTCGCCGACGGCGACCTCCGTGTCGCCCACGTCGACCACGAACTGGTCCATTGCGATGCGGCCGGCCACCTGGAAGGTGCCGCCGTTGATCGCGACGGGGCCGAGGCCGGAGGCCTGGCGGGGAATGCCGTCCGCATAGCCGAGCGGCACGAGGGCGAGCGTCGTCTCGCGCTGGGCGCGGTAGGTGAGCCCGTAGGAGACCCCCGAGCCGGCCGGAACCCGCTTGACGGAGGCCACCTGCGCGGAGAGCCGCATCGCTGGCCGCAGCCCGAGTGATCGAGAATCCCGGTCGTCGAAGGGAGAGAGCCCATACATGCCGATGCCGAGCCGCACGAGGTCGAAGCGCGCCTCGGGCACATCGATCGCGCCGGCCGTGGCCGCCAGGTGCCGCCACCGCGGGTGCAGGCCGGCATCGCGAGCCGCTACCGTCGCCGCATCGAAGGCTGCGACCTGCGCGAGGTCCTCCTCACGGCCCGCGTTCGCGAGGTGCGAGAAGATCCCCTCGACGCGGATGCGCCCCTGCTGTTCCAACGTCGCCGCACGCTCGAAGAAGGCGGGCCATGAGGAACGCTCGGCGCCGTTGCGGCCGAGGCCGGTGTCGACCTTGAGATGGACGGTGGGTGTGGCATCCGTCGCCGCGGCCCGCTCCAGCTGTTCGACGCGGCTCAGCCCGAGCTCGATACCGGCAGCAGCCGCGGCCACGAAGTCCTCGTCCGGCGCGTGCAACCACGCGAGGATCGACGCCGTGATGCCGGCCTTGCGCAGCAGGAGTGCCTCACCGATGTCGGCGACGCCCAGCCGCTCCGCGCCGCCCTCAAGGGCAGCGCGCGCCACCTCGGCCGTTCCGTGTCCGTAGCCGTCGGCCTTGACGACCGCCATGGCCGGTGTGCCGCCCGCAAGCTCCCGGAGCCTGGCCACGTTGCCGCTGATGGCCGACAGCGAGACGGATGCCTCCCGCATCCGCCCACTCATGCCCGGCCCTCCGCGACGACGTAGGCGATCGCGAGACCGCCATCGTGGCTCATCGACAGGTGAAAGGTGCCGATGCCGCGCCGCTCGGCGATCTCGGCGATGCCGCCGTGCAGCTCAAACGAGGGGTTGCGCAGCTCGTTCGAGACGACGCGCATGTCGTGCCAGCGCATCCCGGTCGAATCTCCGACCGCCTTGATGAGCGCCTCCTTCGCGGCGAACCGTGCCGCGAGCGAGGGCAGCGAACGCCGACGGCCATCCGACCACTGTTCGCTCTCGGCGAACAGGCGGTCGAGGAGCCTCGGAGTCCGGCTCGCCGCCCGCTCGAAGCGGGCGAGATCGACCAGGTCGACGCCCACCCCGAGGATCACGGCCTACTCCACCGTGACGGACTTGGCGAGGTTACGCGGCTGGTCGACGTCGAGGCCCTTGGCCGAAGCGAGCTCCATCGCGAAGATCTGCAGCGGGATGACCGCGAGCAGCGGCTCGAAGAAGCGACCCGCGAGCGGGATCGGCAGCACGACATCCGCGTAGGGCAGCACTGCCGCGTCGCCCTGCTCCGCGATCGCGAGCACACGGGCGCCGCGAGCGCGGATCTCCTGGATGTTCGAGACGACCTTCTTGTGCAGCGAGTCGGGGTCGCGCGGGCTCGGCACGACGACGAAGACCGGGATGCCGGGCTCGATCAGCGCGATGGGACCGTGCTTGAGCTCACCGGCCGCGAAGCCCTCCGCGTGGATGTAGGCGATCTCCTTGAGCTTGAGCGCACCCTCAAGCGCGACGGGGAAGCCCACGTGGCGGCCAAGGAACAGCACGGAACGCGTGTCGGCCATCCAGCCGGCCATCTGCTTGATGGTCTCGTGCTCCTCGAGCACGGTCGCCATCTTGTCGGGAAGCGCCTGAAGCTCCTCGACCGCGGAGGCGACCTCCTGCGCCGACAGGGTGCCGCGGGCCGTCGCGATGTGCAGTCCGAGCAGGTAGAGCGCGATCACCTGGGCGACGAAGGCCTTGGTCGAGGCGACAGCCACCTCGGGGCCGGCGTGCGTGTAGATGACGGCGTCGGACTCGCGCGGGATCGTCGCACCCTGCGTGTTGCAGATCGACACCGTGCGCGCGCCGTTCTCGCTCGCGTACTTGACCGCCATGAGCGTGTCCATCGTCTCGCCCGACTGGCTGATCGAGACGACGAGCGTGTCGGGGGTGAGGATCGGCTCGCGGTAGCGGAACTCGTGCGCGAGCTCGACGTCCACGGGCACGCGGGCCCACTTCTCGATCGCATACTTCGCGACCATGCCCGAGTAGTTGGCTGTGCCCGCGCCGACGATCACGATCCGGTCGATGGCACGGAGCGCGTCGTCGCCGATGCCATCGAGTTCGGCGATGTTCACGCCGTCCTCCGTCGCGCGGCCGAGGAGGGTCTTCGCGACAGCCTCGGGCTCCTCGCTGATCTCCTTCGCCATGAAGCTCGACCAGCCGCCCTTCTCCGAGGCGGAGGCATCCCAGGCGACCTCGAAGGTCTTGGCTTCGACCGCGTGGCCGTCGAAGTCGGTGACGGTGACGCTGTCGGGGGTGATGATCGCGAGCTGGTCCTGGCCGATCTCCATCGCGCGGTGCGTGTGCTCGACGAATGCCGCGACATCCGAGCCAAGGAAGTTCTCGCCGTCACCGAGGCCGATCACGAGCGGGGAGTTGCGGCGTGCGCCCACGACAACGCCCGGCTCGTCGACGTGCATGACGAGCAGCGTGAAGGCACCGTGGAGGCGCGCGACGACCTCGCGAAGTGCCTCGGCGAGGTTGCCGGCGCGACGGTAGGCGCGGCCCACGAGGAGCGCGGCGACCTCGCTGTCGGTCTCGCTGAGGAACTCGGTCTCCGGGTCCTCGTCGAGCAGCTCCTGCTTGAGCTCGGCGAAGTTCTCGATGATGCCGTTGTGGATGAGGGCCAGGCGGCCGTCATCGCCGAGGTGCGGATGCGCGTTCGAGTCGGTGGGACCACCGTGCGTCGCCCAGCGGGTGTGGCCGATGCCGGTGGCGCCATTCGCGACCGGCTGCGAGACCAGTTCATCGGCGAGCATCTGCAGCTTGCCCGCCTTCTTGCGGGTGTCAAGGGTGCCGTCCGCACCCAGCACCGCGATGCCAGCCGAGTCGTAGCCACGGTACTCAAGACGACGAAGACCGCCCATCAGCACCTCGATGCTCTTGTCGGTTCCGACGTATCCCACAATTCCACACATGCGCCCGATTCTATGCCAGCGGTGCTGAGCGAAAATCCGCGCGCGCCGCGCGCGCTAGGCTTCTCAGCGATGTCCGACCCCACTACAGGCGCGCCAGGCAGCACGCCATTCGTCGAGATCGAGCGGGCCGCCTGGGCAGAACTCGCGCCAGCGACGAAGCTGCCGCTCTCCCAGGAGGAGATCGTCGGGCTTCGTGGCCTCGGCGACGCACTCGGCGTCGACGAGGTCTCCGACGTCTACCTGCCGCTCAGCAGGCTCATCAACCTCTACGTCGTGGGCGCCCGCGAACTGCACGCCGCGACGAGCGGCTTTCTCGGAGAACGCTCCCCCACGACACCCTTCGTGATCGGTGTCGCCGGATCGGTCGCGGTGGGCAAGTCGACCATCGCCCGCCTCCTGCGCGTGCTCCTGGCCCGCTGGGAGTCGACGCCGCGCGTTGCCCTCCTCACCACCGACGGGTTCCTGCATCCCAACGCCGAACTCGAGCGGCGGGGTCTCATGCAGCGCAAGGGCTTCCCCGAGTCCTACGATCGCCGCAGCCTCCTGCGCTTCGTCACACAGGTCAAGAGCGGTGTCGCGGAGGTGCGCGCCCCCGTCTACTCGCACCTCACCTACGACATCATTCCCGGCGCCGAGGTCGTCGTGCGGCGGCCCGACATCCTCATCGTCGAGGGACTCAACGTGCTGCAGCCGCCCCAGCCCGGGCACACCCTCGCGCTCAGCGACCTCTTCGACTTCAGCATCTATGTGGACGCGCGCACGAACGACATCGCCCGCTGGTACGAGGAGCGCTTCCTCAAGCTGCAGCGCGGGGCATTCGCCGACCCGGAGTCGTACTTCCACCGCTATGCGTCGCTCGACGAGCAGCAGGCGCGGGAGACAGCCTCAGGCATCTGGAACAGAATCAACCTGCCCAACCTGAGCGAGAACATCCTGCCCACACGGTCGCGGGCGACACTCGTGCTGCGCAAGGACGCCGATCACGCCGTGCAGAAGATCCTGCTGCGCAAGATCTGAGGGCCCTCGCGGCTAGTTCGCGAGCTGCTCACGCACGACGGCAGCGAGTTCCTCAGCTGCCTGCTGCGCGGTCTCGTGATCGGCCGCTTCGACCATGACGCGCACCATCGGCTCCGTGCCGGAGGGGCGCAGGAGCACGCGACCCGTCGAACCGAGGCGCTCCTCCCAGCCCGAGACAGCGGATGCGATGACCTCGTTGCCCTCGAGGGCCGTGCGGTCGACACCCTTCACGTTGATCATGACCTGCGGGTACACAGTCATGACCGAGGCGAGCTCTGCCAGGGACTTTCCGGTGCGAGTGACTTCGGCCGCCAACTGGAGCCCCGTCAGGATGCCGTCGCCCGTCGTCGCGTGATCGCTCATGATGACGTGGCCGGACTGCTCCCCGCCCAGGTTGTAGCCGTGCTCCTCCATCGCCTCCAGCACGTAGCGGTCGCCGACCGAGGTGAGCACCGTCGAGATGCCGTTCTCCTCCATCGCGAGGCGCAGCCCGAGGTTGCTCATGACGGTGGCAACGAGTGTGTCGTGCTTGAGCAGGCCCCGCTCCTTGAGAGAAACGGCGAGGATGGCCATGATCTGGTCGCCATCCACGATGGCGCCCGTGTGATCGACCGCGAGGCAGCGGTCAGCGTCACCGTCGTGGGCGATGCCGAGGTCTGCCTCATGGGCGACGACCGCCTCCGCGAGGCGATCGATGTGGGTCGAGCCGACGCCGTCATTGATATTGAAGCCGTCGGGATCGGCGCCGATCACCGTGACGCGGGCACCGGCATCCGTGAACACCTGCGGCGAGACACCGGATGCGGCGCCGTGCGCGCAGTCGAGCACGATGTGCAGCCCGTCGAGCCGCGCAGGAAGCGTCGACAGGAGGTGCAGCACGTAGCGGTCCTCGGCGTCGGCGAAGCGACGGATGCGCCCAACCTCCACGCCAGTCGGCGCGAGCTTGCGACCCTTCTCATAGGCATCCGCGATGCGGTCCTCGACGATGTCGGGAAGCTTGACACCGCCCACCGCGAAGAGCTTGATGCCGTTGTCGTCAGCCGGATTGTGCGACGCCGAGATCATGACGCCGAAATCGGCGCGGATGTCCTCGATGAGGAATGCGGCAGCGGGCGTCGGAATGACCCCCGCGTCAAGCACGTCGACCCCCGAACTCGCGAACCCAGCGGCCACAGCGGCCGAGATGAATTCGCCCGAGATTCGGGGGTCACGTGCAATCACCGCGACGGGACGGCGGCCGGAGGCCCTGCGGCCGTCAGCGACTCGGCCCTTGCCGAGCACGACGGCCGCAGACTGTGCGATGCCGAGCGCGAGTTCGACGGTCAGGTCGCGGTTAGCGAGACCCCGAACACCGTCGGTACCGAACAGCCGAGCCATTCCTTTGTCCGTCGCCGGAAAGGATTAGCGCTTGGAGAACTGCGACGCCTTGCGGGCCTTCTTGAGACCAGCCTTCTTGCGCTCGATGACGCGAGCGTCACGGGTGAGGAAGCCAGCCTTCTTGAGGGTCGCGCGGTTGTTCTCGCGGTCGACCTCGTTGAGCGCGCGAGCGATCGCAAGGCGGAGTGCACCGGCCTGGCCCGAGGGGCCACCACCCGTGATCTTGGCCGTCACGTCGTAGCTGCCGAGGAGGTCGAGCACCTTGAACGGGTCGTTGATGAGCTGCTGGTGCAGCTTGTTGGGGAAGTAGTCGGCGAGCTGACGCTCGTTGACCGTGAAGCTGCCGCTGCCGGGGACGATGCGCACGCGGGCGATGGCCTGCTTGCGACGGCCGACGGCTGCGCCGGAAACGTTGAGGACGGCACGGGGAGCCTTGGGCGCCTCCGATGCGGGGGTCTCAGTCGTGAAGCTCTCGGGAGCCTGCTCGATGGAGTCTGCGATCTTCGCCATAGTCTTCGAAATCCTTATTTCTTACGGCCGGCGCTACTGCGCGACCTGGCCGAGGGTGTAGGTCTTGGGCTGCTGGGCAGCGTGGGGGTGCTCCGGGCCCGAGTAGACCTTGAGCTTCGCGAGCTGGGCGCGACCGATCGAGTTCTTGGGGAGCATGCCGCGGATGGCCTTCTCGACCGCACGCTCAGGGCGCGTCTCGAGGAGCTCCGAGTAGCTCGTGGCCTTGAGGCCGCCCGGGTAACCCGAGTGACGGTAGGCCTTCTTCTGCGCGAGCTTGGAACCCGTCAGCGCGACCTTGTCCGCGTTGATGATGATGACGAAGTCACCCATGTCCATGTGGGGCGCGAAGGTCGGCTTGTGCTTGCCACGCAGAAGCGTCGCAGCGTGGCTGGCCAGACGGCCCAGCACGACGTCGGTCGCGTCGATGACGAGCCATTCGCGCTTGACGTCAGCGGGCGTGGGAGAAAATGTGCGAGTCACAATAGTGCTGCTTTCTGATCGAGTGAGGTGTTCGTGAATCCCACTCCGGTGGCGGTTGTCACATCGATGACGTGAGAACAGGCCGGTGGAGGGCTCATGATCGGGCGTGGCGCACGAGACGCACACACCAAGGGGAAACTCTATCCCACGGGCATCCGTCGGTCAATTTCACGTTCCCAACTCAGGAGTCACTGCACCGGCCGACCGGCACAGCCCGGGACTCCTGAGTTGGGAAAGCGGGGGTCAGTCGAGCGGGGCGCGTCGGGCACGCGTCTGCTCGGCACGCGCACCCAGCTCCTCGTCGCTCGGGTAGCCGACCTCGACCAGCGTGAGTCCCTTCGCGGGCATGACCTTGAACTCGCTGCCGCGCACGCGCTCCTCGAGGATCTCGCCGACGCGGGTCGCCGTGAGCACTCCGCGCCCCGCCGAGACACACGCGCCGACCAGCGAGCGCACCATGCTGTGGCAGAAGGCATCCGCCCGCACCTCCCCCACCAGCACGCCGTCGGCATCGCGCCGCCAGGAGAACTCCTGCAGGGTGCGCACGGTCGTCGCGCCCTCCTGCGGCGGGCGGCAGTAGGCGGCGAAGTCGTGCAGGCCAAGGAGCTCGGCCGCCGCCTCATTCATGCGTGCCTCGTCGAGGGGCGCCGGGTACCAGACCGTGTTGTGGCGCAGGAGCGGGTTCCTCGCCACCGAGGCGTCGCCGACCCGATAGACGTAACGGCGCCACACGGGTGAGAATCGCGCGTCGAAGCCGGTGGGCGCGACGGTGGTGCGATGCACGACGAAGTCACTGTCGAGGCCAGCGATGCCGTTGATGCGACGCGCCAGGGACTCTGGGCCGTCGGCATCCGTAGTCCTGTTCGCTGCCGCGCCCTTCGAACCAGGCCGTCTCCTGAGCGAGAGGGCCGCCAACTGATCGGCCGTGAGGTCGATGTGGGCGACCTGGCCCGTCGCGTGCACGCCCGCATCCGTCCGTCCGGCAACGACCAGCCGAGGGACGGGCGGATGCCGCTTCAGGAGCACCTCGAGTGCCGCCTCGATCTCGCCCTGCACCGTGCGCTGGCCCCGCTGCCTCGCCCAGCCGCTGAAGCCCGACCCGTCGTAGGCGATGTCGAGGCGGATGCGCGTGGTCGCCTCGCCGGCCACCGTCGTCTGCGAATCCACAGGCCGAGTCTACGAGGCCCGGCTACCATCGATAGGCCATGACCGCGACACCCAGCACGACCGAGCCTGCCCTCCGCGGCACCCCGGTGGCCGGTCGCTTCACAGGCCTCGACGGGCTTCGTGCCGTCGCGGTGCTGGCTGTCATCGTGTACCACTTCATGCCCGCGGCGCTCCCGGGCGGCTTCCTCGGCGTCGACATCTTCTTCGTCATCAGCGGCTTCCTCATCACCTCGCTGCTCCTGCGCGAACGCGAACGCGACGGCCGCATCCACCTCGGGCGCTTCTGGCTCCGCCGCGCCCGACGGCTGCTCCCCGCGATCGGGCTGCTCGTCATCACCTGCGGCGGCATCGCCTGGCTCATCGGCGGAGACGTGCTCATCGGGCTCGGGTTGCAGGTGCTCGGGGCGGCGACCTTCAGCAGCAACTGGATCGCCGTCGCGGCAGGCCAGAGCTACTTCGACGACTCCACACCCGAGCTCTTCAGGAACCTCTGGTCCCTTGCCGTCGAGGAACAGTTCTACGTCGTCTGGCCAGCGTTGCTGCTGCTCCTGCTGCTCGTGCCCGCGCGACGCGTGCGGATCGCCATCCTGCTTGCCCTCACCCTCGCATCCGCCATCGGCATGGCACTCACGGCCGACCCGGCGGGTGACGCGACCCGCGCCTACTTCGGCACCGACACGCACAGCTTCGGGCTCGCGCTGGGAGCGGCGCTCGCTTTCATCGCGCAGGCCGGGCCGCTTGGGCGTGCCGCGAAGGTCATCCAGGCGGCCGGTGTAGCCTCGCTCGGCCTCATCGGCGCCGCCGCCGTCGTGCTGCGCGACGACTCCGTGCTCACCTACCGCGGCGGTCTCGCCATCGTCGCGGTCCTCACCGCGCTCGTCATCCTCGCGGGGATCCAGCCGGAATCACGCCTCGGCCGCGCGCTCGACATCCGCCCCCTCGCGTGGATCGGCGAACGCTCCTACGGCCTCTACCTCTGGCATTGGCCGGCGCACGTGCTCACCGCCGCCGTCGTCACCGACCTCGCCCCCGGGCCGAGCGCACCGTGGATCACGGCGGGCATCGCCCTCCTCGCGACGGTCATCGCCGCGCAACTCTCCTACGCCTACCTCGAGCAACCGGTGCGACGGCTCGGCTTCCGCGGTGCGACCCAAGCGGGGTGGCGTGCCCTGAGCGGATGGCGCGGAGCCGCCGTCAACCCTGCAGCGACCGCGACCCAGCGCAGGGGCCGTGCCGTGGCATCCGGTCTCGCAGTCGCCTGCAGCATCGCCCTGATCGCGGGCACCATCGCAGGCATCGCGGCCGACCCCGGCACGGGAAGCGTGCAGCAGCAGATCCAGGCGGGCCAGGATGCGATCCGCGATGCCGCGACACCCGCACCCGACGCGCCCGGCGACGGTGGAGACGCGGAGGGAGCGGCACAGGCCGCCCCCGCGGAGACCCCCGGTGGCGACCAGATCACGGCGATCGGCGACTCCGTCATGCTCGCTTCCGCTGCCTCAATGCAGCAGGTGCTCCCCGGCATCGATATCGACGCCGCCGTCTCCCGGCAGTTCTCGAGCGCCCCCGCACTCATCCGCGCGCATCTTGACGCCGGCACGCTGCGTCCCGTCGTGCTGCTCGGCCTCGGCACCAACGGCCCGGTCGACACCGAGACGCTCGCCGAAGTTCGCGAGCTGCTTGGCACCTCGCACCAGCTCGTGCTCGTCAACGTGCACGCGCCACGCTGGTGGACCGACGGGGTGAACTCGACCCTCACGTCGTTTGCGCAGCAGTACCGCGATGTGGAACTCGCGAACTGGCGGGACTCCATCGCGCCCCAGCTGCGGCTGCTTGCTCGCGACCAGATCCATCCCGGCGACGCGGGCGGGCTCGTCTACGCGGCCGCCGTGCAGGATGCACTGCAGCGCCTCGCGGAACTGCCGCCCGTCGTTGGACCACGGGACTACGGCCTCGCCCCACAGCCCACCTGAGGTTCGAGTGACCCGCTTATGTTTTCAAGATCGGACGAGTTGCCCACTTCAGGGGCTCCGCGAACCCCTGAGCACCCGAACTGGGCAACTGAAGCTACACAAGCAAGCTGACGACACGTGAGCCCAGAAACGACGAAGGCCCCGCTCGATGAGCGGGGCCTTCGCGATGTTCCTTGCGGAACTAGTTCTTCTGCTGGTTGCCCGAACCCTCAGGGGCAGCGCCCTCGGGGGTGCCGGCGGTCGCCTCGACAGCGGCCTCGTTGGTCGCCTCGACCGACGCCTCGTCGGCGGGAACAGCGGTCTCCTCGACGGGGGTCTCGGTCGCGGGGGTCTCCTCCGTGACATCCGTCGTCTCGTCGGCGGCGGGCTCCTCGACAGGCTTCTCAGCCTTGGCGGGCTTGTCGGCCTTGGGCTTCGGCTTGGCGTTGACGGGCTCGAGCACGAGCTCGATCTGCACCATCGACGCGTTGTCGCCCTTGCGGAAGCCGAGCTTCGTGATGCGGGTGTAGCCGCCCTCACGCTCAGCAACGAGCGGCGCGATCTCGGTGAAGAGCTCGTGCACGACGCTCTTGTCGCGGATGACCGACAGCACACGACGACGCGAGTGCAGGTCACCACGCTTCGCGAAGGTGACCATGCGCTCGGCGACGGGGCGGAGGCGCTTGGCCTTCAGCTCGGTCGTCTTGATGCTCTTGTGGGTGAAGAGGGCAGCCGCCAGGTTGGCGAGCATGAGCCGCTCGTGCGCGGGACCGCCTCCGAGGCGGGCACCCTTGGTGGGCTTAGGCATTTTCTAGATCTCCAGTAATCAAAAAGGGGGTGTCAGGCAGGCAGACGGCCGGGGCCGAAGGCGCTAGTTGCCCTCGGACTCGTCGTAGCCGCTGTAGAAGTGAGCGCCGTCGAACCCGGGAACCGCGTCCTTCAGCGACAGGCCCATCTCCACAAGCTTGTCCTTGACCTCATCCACAGACTTCTGTCCGAAGTTGCGGATGTTCATGAGCTGGGTCTCCGAGAGGGCGACCAGTTCACTCACGTTGTTGATGCCCTCGCGCTTGAGGCAGTTGTAGCTGCGCACAGACAGGTCGAGGTCTTCGATCGGCATGCTGAGCTCGGTCGAGAGCACGGCGTCGACCG
>JADGNA010000022.1 GCA_015234465.1 Salinibacterium sp.
CCTCGGCATCCGTCTTCGCCTGCACGACGCCCGAGAACTCGATCTGCAGCTTGCGGGGCAGGTCGAGCGCGTGGTCGGACTTCAAAAGGTAGGCGACGCCGCCCTTGCCCGACTGCGAATTGACCCGGATGACCGCCTCGTAGTTGCGGCCAAGATCCTTCGGGTCGACAGGGAGATACGGAACAGCCCACTCGAGCTCATCGACCGAGACACCCTGCGCGGCCGCCCGCGCCTCCATGGCCTCGAAGCCCTTCTTGATGGCGTCCTGGTGCGAGCCACTGAAGGCCGTGTAGACGAGGTCGCCGGCCCAGGGGCTGCGCTCCGGCACGGGCAGCTGATTGCAGTACTCGGCCGTGCGCTTGATCTCGTCGAGGTTGCTGAAGTCGATCTGCGGGTCGACGCCCTGCGTGAACATGTTGATGCCGAGCGCGACCAGGTCGACGTTGCCCGTGCGCTCGCCATTCCCGAAGAGGCATCCCTCGATGCGGTCTCCCCCGGCCATGTACCCGAGTTCGGCGGCCGCAACCGCGGTGCCGCGGTCGTTGTGCGGGTGGAGGCTGAGGATGACGTTCTCGCGGTGGTTCAGGTGCCGAGACATCCACTCGATCGAGTCGGCATAGACGTTGGGGGTGGCCATCTCGACCGTGGCGGGCAGGTTGATGATGACCTTGCGCTCGGGAGTCGGCTCGAGCACCTCGAGCACCTGGTTGCAGACGTCGACCGCGAACTCGAGCTCCGTGCCCGTGTAGCTCTCGGGCGAGTACTCGTAGTAGATCTCGGTGCCCTCGGCGATGGGCTCGGCCGCCTTGCACAGGCGCGCACCCTCGAGCGCGATGTCGATGATGCCCTGCTTGTCGGTGCGGAACACGACATCACGCTGCAGGATGCTCGTGGAGTTGTAGAGATGCACGATCGCGCGCTTCGCACCCTTGAGCGACTCGTAGGTGCGGTTGATGAGCGCTTCGCGCGCCTGCGTCAGGACCTGGATCGTGACGTCGTCAGGAATCAGGTCTTGCTCGATGAGCGAGCGCACGAAGTCGAAGTCCGTCTGGCTCGCCGAGGGGAAGCCGACCTCGATCTCCTTGTAGCCCATCTTGACGAGCAGCTCGAACATGATGCGCTTGCGCTCGGGACTCATGGGGTCGATGAGCGCCTGGTTGCCGTCACGGAGGTCAACCGCGCACCAGCGGGGCGCCTGCGTGATGCGCTTGGATGGCCACGTACGATCGGGCAGGTCGACGACGATCTGCTCATGGAAGGGGCGGTACCGGTGGATCGGCATCGCGGACGGCTTCTGCGTGTTCTTCATGGTCTTGGTTCTCTCTCGCTTCGGTTCGGATCAGCCGATGACAAACACCGCGACGAGGGAGGCCTGGAGACTAGGACTCGTCGCGGCAGCTAAGGAGAAGCAGACCGAACAGCACAACAACAGGGTAACACCACCTCGCGTGGCCCGAACCGCAGCGCTGACGATCAGGATGCGCAAAACGTTGGGTGGCGCCGAGTCCGCGCGACGCCGAGAATTTCAGCATGACGAAAACGACCCCGCGCGCTGGCATCGCGATTCTCGCCGCGACCGCCTGCCTGCTCCTTGCCGCGTGCGCGGGCACTGGCGCTGACCCCGGAGACATCATGGACGTTCCCGCACCCGCGATCGGGGCCGAGGTGATCGGCCAGGGCACCGTCATCCAGAAGGACGACGGCCCGGTCGAGATCTGCCTCGGACCCATCACGATGATCTATCCCCCGTCATGCGGAGGCCCGGAGGTCGCCGGCTGGGACTGGGACTCCGTGGACGGCGCGGAGACCGAGGGTGGCACGACGTGGGGCACCTATGCGGTGCAGGGCACGTGGGATGGCACGCGCCTCACCGTGACGGAGCCGCCGATCATGCTCGCGCTCTACGACCCCATCGCGACCGAGGACCCCTACGCCGACCCCGCCAACGCCGGCACGACTCCCGAGGCGGAGCTCACGCGGGTTCAACAGGAACTCGGCGCACGAGATGGGGTGCTGGCCACCTATATCGACAACGGCTACGTCTTCGTCGAGGTCATCCACGATGACGGAACGCTTCAGCAGGAACTCGACGAGCTCTACGGTGCCGACGTCGCCGTCGTCAGGTCGCAGCTGCGGCCCGTCGACTGACGACGAGTCGACGGGCCGCGCGCCGCGCTCAATCGACCGCGAGGGCTGCCACGGGGCTCACACGGGTGGCCCGTCGAGCCGGGAACTGGGCCGTGACGAGGGTGACGAGCGCCGCACCGGCGATGACGACCACCACAAGCATCCATGGCACCGAGGGCCACACCAGACCCGGGCTGCCCTCGATGGCGCCCAAGAGGGATTGGGCCCCCGCCCAGCCGTAGACGACGCCGAGGAGCACTCCCAACCCGACCCCCGTCACGGTCAGCTGCAGGCTCTCCGCGATGATCATGGACCGCACCTGGCGTGCCGTGAAGCCGAGCGCTCGCAGGAGGCCGAGCTCGCGCGACCGCTGAAGGACGCTCAGTGAAAGCGTGTTGACCATGCCGAAGGCCGCGGTCACGGCAGAGAAGCCGATGAGGGCGCTGAAGATCCCGACCGTCACGAGCAGCACCTCGTCGACCCCTCCTCCGTAGGATTCGGGCGACTGCTGCTGCGAGTACTCGATCATGTCGAGGTAGCCCTGCGCCGCCACCGCGAAGGTCGTGATGAGCGTCACACCGATGACAAGGCCGATCGTCGTGCGCGCGCTGCGTCCCGGGTACCGCATGCCGTTCTCTGCCGCGAGCCTGGCGGCGGCGCTGCCCCCGAGCATCCGACCGGTGAGCCGCAGGAGCGGCGGGATCACGACGTGCGCACCCAGCACGATTCCACTGAACGATGCGATGCCACCGAGGAAGGCGACAAGGAACCCGAGCGGGCTCACGAGTCCGAAGGCGACGCCGGCGCCCATCACCGCAAGCCCGCCGAAGAAGAAGATCGCAGCGAAGGCGTTGCGCACGGGACGGCGCACGCTCTCCTCGCGCGAGGGCTCGATCGCAGCACCGGTCGCCTGCATGGGCGAGACCTCGAGCACGCCCCGAGAACCAAGCCACGATGCGGCCCAGGTCGACACGACAACCATCACGACCGGGAGCAGCACGAGTGGGTCGACCAGCACGTAGTCGAGGTCGGGAACGGCACCGGATGCTGCGGCAATCCGAATCCCGCCAGCCGTCAGCACCACGCCAACGACGGCGCCGATCGCGGACCCCAGGAGCCCGACGATCAGGCCCTCCTTGGCGACTGCCCGCCGCTGGGCAGACGCGGAGGAGCCGATGAGGCGCATGAGCGCGATCGTGCGCGTGCGCCCCGCGATGATCGTGGCGAAGGTGTTCGTCGTGACGATCGAGCCGACATAGACGGCGATGACGATGAACACGGCAGCGACCATCACGAGAGCCAGCTGTGCGGTTGAGCGGGAGCTGATGTCGTCGGCCGAGATGACGGTAGCGAGGATCGAGGTGGCCTGGATGAGGGCAACGCCGAACGCCGCGCTCAGCGCCGTCACGACGATGCTGGCGATGGTGTCGCGCCGTGGACCTCTCACGCTGCACGCTCCATTCCGAGCATGAACGAGCTGATCTCCTCCGGGGTCGAACGCTCACGTTCCTCCACGACGCGGCCGTCGGCAAGGAACACGATGCGATCGGCGTGACTCGCAGCGATCGGATCGTGCGTCACCATCGCGATGCTCTGGCCATAGTCGCTGCTCGCGGCGGAGAGGAGCGCCAGCACCTCGCGGCCTGTGCGCGAGTCGAGGTTGCCGGTCGGTTCGTCGGCGAAGACGAGGTCGGGCTGGGTCGCGAGAGCGCGCGCGATCGCAACCCGCTGCTGCTGCCCGCCCGACAGCTGGTGGGGCCGATGGGTGAGCCTCTCCCCCAGTCCGAGCGCATTCACGAGCTCCGTGATGCGCTCGCGCTCCTCTGCGTCGGGACGACGTCCGTCGAGCTCGAACGGCAGCTCGATGTTGCCCGCGACATCGAGCGTCGGCACCAGATTGAAGGCCTGGAACACGAAACCGACGCGACGGCGGCGCAGCACCGTGAGCTCCGAATCGCTCAGCGAGGTGATCTCGGTGTCGCCCAGCCAGACCCGGCCGGACGTCGGGGTGTCGAGCCCCGCCATGATGTGCATGAGGGTCGACTTGCCAGAGCCGCTCGGCCCCATGATCGCGGTGAACTCGCCCGAGCGGATCCCGAGTGACACCGCATCGACCGCGGTGACGCGGTTCGACGAGGAACCATATGACTTGCTGACGGCGGAGACGCGGGCGACCAGGCCAGCGTCGGAGTTGATGAAGGACATGGCATCGACGCTACGAGCCCGGTCGCCCGTCGCGCGTCGCCCTCTCGTCGCCTGGCACTACATCGCGAGGATGATCTGGCCTAGGTCGCGAGGCCGTGTTCGTAGGCGAAGACGACGAGCTGCACCCGGTCTCGCAGCGCGAGCTTGGAGAGGATGCGGCTCACGTGCGTCTTGACGGTCGCCTCGCTCAGGAACTCCTGTCGTGCGATCTCCGCGTTGCTGAGCCCGCGTGCCGCGAGCTCGAAGATCTGGCGCTCGCGGTCCGTGAGCGTGCCGTAGGCCTCCGGCTCCTGGCGCACGGGCGCCGCTCCGAAGTGCTCGAAGAGTTCGCGCGTCGCGGATGCCGCGATCACGGCATTGCCGGAATGCACCGTCCGGATCGCCGCGAGGAGGAATTCGGGCTCGGCGTCCTTCAGGAGGAAGCCGCTCGCTCCGGCCCTGATCGCGCGGGTGGCAGCCTCATCGAGGTCGAAGGTGGTCAGGACGATGATCTTCGGCGCGACTCCACCCCGGAGCTCCGCGTCGGCCAGGATCTGGGCGGTCGCCTCGATGCCGTCCATGACGGGCATCCGGATGTCCATGAGCACGACGTCGGGCTGGCACGACGCGACGAGGTCCACCCCCTGCTGACCGTCGCCGGCCTCACCCGCGAACTCAAGGTCGGATTGCGAGGCAACGAGCATGCGGATGCCCGCACGGAACAATGCCTGGTCGTCGACGAGGGCGACGGTGATGGGTTCAGCCAAGGGAGACTCCATGCTGTTGAGTGGATGGCGGGCTGGAGACTTCGGGCGCGGGGATGCTCGCCTCGACGACGAAACGGTCGCCGCGTGGACCAGCCGCGAATGTGCCGCCGATCAGTGTCGCGCGTTCCCGCATGCCCGCGAGGCCGTGGCCGACGAGCGCGCGCTCGGGAGGAACCGCGCCGTGGGTCGCACTGTCGATCACGATGCTGAGGTCGGGCTTCGACCAGTCGAACACGACCGACACAGGCCTGCCCGCATCGCCATGACGGAGCACGTTCGTGAGCGCCTCCTGCACGATGCGGTAGACGGCCATCTGGTGCGCCGCGCTGATCTCCCTCGGGATGCCGATCGTCGAATCCGAGACCGGGAGTCCGGATGCGCGCACCTGCTCGAGGAGCTGCCGCAGGTCGTCGAGGGTCGGCTGCGGCCCCTCGACCTGACTGTGCCGGAGCTGCTCCAGCAGCACGCGCACATCACCGAGCGCCTCGCGGGCGACAGTCGCGATCGTCGAGAGCGCTCCGGAGGCTGTGTCCGGGTCCGCGCGGAGGGCGAAGCGCGCGCCGTCGGCCTGGGCGATCACGACCGCAAGCGAGTGCGCGACGACGTCATGCATGTCGCGGGCGATGCGATTGCGTTCCTGCTCCACGATGGCCTGCTGCCGGGCCTGGCGCTCCTCTTCCTCGGCACGCACCTGCGCCTCGCGGCTGGCCTTGGCGGCCGCCCGGGTGCGGGTGAGGAGCCCGAGCGTCCAGCTCAGGCCCAGCAGCGTGACCATGGCGCCCACGGTGAAGGCGAACACGAACAGGGTCACGGGGAGTGAGCCGATCGGGATCGACGCGGGCGACATCTCCCACCCGGACATCATCGAGGGAAGGAGCACGAGGTAGGTCGCCGCGACGAGGGCGCCGACGCCGGCTGAGATGAGGCCGATCCACTTGACCCGCGGGGAACCGTAGGCGGCCGTCGCATACAGGACCGCGAGTATCGCGAGGTTCGCGAGGTCGGGCGGGAACCCGCCGAACATCTGCACGACGGCACCCAGCCAGGCGATCGCCAACGCGATGGGCGGGCTGAGCCGCCGTGTTGCCAGCGCCGCCCCCATGCAGAGCACGAAGGTGATCTCTGCGAGGTTGAACCCCACGGTCATCGCCAGGCGTGCGAGCACGCAGAGCACCGACACCACCACGTCGAAGGTGAGTTGGCGAGCGGTCAGGCGACGAAGCATCATCCAACGCTACGCGGTGCTCGCCCGCGCTGGCAGCCAATCAGCACCGTGTGGGGCGAAGATCATCCTGAGGATGTACGCGGTCAGAACCCCAGGCGACCGAGCTGCTTGGGGTCACGCTGCCACTCCTTGGCGACCTTGACCCGCAGCGACAGGTAGACGGGCGAGCCCACGAGTGGTTCGATCTGCGCACGCGCTGCTGCGCCGACCTCGCGCAGTCGCTCGCCCTTGTACCCGATGATGATGCCCTTCTGGCTGTCGCGCTCCACGAAGAGGTTCGCGTAGATCTCGACGAGATCCTTGTCCTCGCGTTCGATCATGTCGTCGACCGTCACAGCGATCGAATGCGGCAGCTCGTCCTGCACGCCCTCGAGGGCCGCCTCGCGGATGAGTTCTGAGATTCGGTCTTCGAGCTGTTCCTCCGTGACCGACTCGGCCGGATAGAGCGGCGGTGACTCGGGCATGAGGGCGACGAGCTCATCGACGAGCACGTCCAACTGCACATTCGTGAGGGCAGAGACCGGGATGATCGTGTCCCAGTCGCGGAGGCTCGACACGGCGAGGAGCTGCTCGGCAACGGCGGCCTTGGAGGCCTTGTCGACCTTCGTCACGAGTGCCACACGACGTGCGCGCGGGTAGGCCTCAAGTTGCTCGTTGATGAAGCGGTCGCCCGGGCCGAGCTTCTCGTCGGCCGGCACGCAGAAGCAGATGACGTCGACCTCAGCGAGCGTGTCCTGCACGACTGAGTTGAGTCGCTCGCCCAGGAGGGTGCGCGGGCGGTGCATCCCGGGCGTGTCCACAAGCACGAGCTGCCCGTGCTCGCGGTGGACGATCCCCCGGATCGCCCGTCGCGTCGTCTGCGGCTTGCTGCTCGTGATCGCGACCTTCTCGCCGACGAGCGCGTTCGTGAGCGTCGACTTGCCGACGTTCGGGCGGCCGACAAAGGTCACGAAGCCCGCCCGGTGGGGGGCCGACTCCTGCGCTGCATCATTCATGACTCGTCTTCTCTCTCATCATCGTCGTCGTCGGCGTCGGGTGCGAGGCTCTGGTCTCGTTCCACGATCACCGTGGCGAGGCGTCGACGCCTGCCCTCAGTGCGGTCGGCCGTGAGCAGCAGCCCCGAGACACTCGCGGTGTCGCCGCTCTCCGGGATGCGGCCGAGTCCCTTCGTGAGGAGGCCACCAACGGAGTCGACATCGTCATCGTCCAGGTCGAAGCCGAACAGCTCCCCGAGCTCATCGATCGCGAGGCGTGCCGAGACACGGTATCGCCCCTCGCCGAGGTCCTTGACCTCCTGCAGCGTGCGGTCGTACTCGTCGGAGATATCCCCCACCAGCTCCTCGATCAGGTCTTCGAGCGAGACGAGACCGGCGATCCCGCCGTACTCATCGACGACCATCGCGAGGTGGTTCGACTCCAACTGCATCTGGCGAAGGAGGTCGTCGACGTTCTTCGACTCCGGCACGAAGAGCGCGGGTCGGGCGACCTCCGCCACCGTCAGGCTCTCGTGGCCGCGCGGCTGTTCGTGGCTGAGCCGGGCCACGTCACGCAGGTAGAGCACACCGAGCACCTCGTCGATGTCCTCACCGGTCACGGGGATGCGCGAGACACCCTTGCCGAAGAACAGCGCAAGCGCCTCACCGATGCCTACTGTGCCGTCGATCGTCACCATGTCGGTGCGCGGCACCATGACCTCACGCACGACGGTCTGGTTGAACTCGAAGATCGAATGGATGAGTTCGCGGTCCTGCTCCTCGAGCACCTCGAGCTCGGTCGCCTCATCCACCATGCTGAGCAACTGCTGCTCGGAGCTGAAGGTCACCGTGCGCGGCCGGCCGGGGGTGACGCGATTGCCCACGGCCACGAGGGCCGCCGCGAGGGGGCCGAGCAGCACCCGCAGCGCGTGGACGAGTCCCGCGGTCGTCAGGACGATCGGGGCAGCATGCTCGCGCCCGACCGAGCGCGGGCTCGATCCGACGAGGACGAAGGACGCCACGATCATGACGAGCGCCGAGCACAGGAGGGCCCACCACCAGTCCTCGAAGAGCGTCGCGAAGCTCATGGTGACGAGCACCGCCGCCGTCGTCTCGGCCACGACTCGCATGAAGTTGACGACGTTGACGTGGGCGCCGACATCCGCTGCGATTGCGAGGATCGCGTCGCGGCTGCGCGAGCGCTGGGCGAGCTCCTGCAGGTCGTTGCGCGAGAGCACGCCGAGCGCGGAGTCGATGGCGGCAAGCAGGCCGCCGAACGCGATCAACAGGATCGCCGCAATGACGAACGCCGCGGTCACCAGCGCACTCCCCGCGTCGGCAGGGTGGTACTCGGGCCGTCGCTCACCGTCGTCGACGCTCCTGCATGGTGAAGCCCACCAGGATGTCGCGCTGGAGGCCGAACATCTCGCGCTCCTCCTCGGGCTCGGCGTGGTCGAAGCCCAGGAGGTGCAGGATGCCGTGCGTCGTCAGCATGAGCAGTTCGTCGCCCAGACTATGGCCGGCGGTCTCCGCCTGCGCCTGCGCCACCTGGGGGCAGAGCACGACGTCGCCCAGCAGTCCGGCCGGGGTGATCGCATCCTCAGTACCCGGCCGCAGTTCGTCCATCGGGAAACTGAGAACATCGGTCGGACCCGGCTCGTCCATCCACTGCACGTGGAGCTGCTCCATCGCTGCCTCATCGACCAGCACGATCGAGAGTTCCGCATCCGGATGCACGTGAAGCTCGTCGAGCGCGTAGGTGGCCAGCCGCTGCAGCGCGGCCTCGTCGACCTCCACGACCGACTCGTTGTTGATCTCGATGCTCACCTGGAGCGCCCCCGTCTCTCGTAGTCGTCGCGCTGCTTCTCGGCGTCGTAGCGCGTGTAGGCGTCGACGATGCGGCCGACGAGGCTGTGACGCACGACATCGTCGCTCGTCAGTTCCGCGAAGTGGATCTCGTCGATCGAATCGAGCACGCGGGTCACGAGCTTGAGACCGCTCGCGCCCGTCGGCAGGTCCATCTGCGTGATGTCGCCCGTGACCACCATCTTCGAACCGAAGCCAAGCCGCGTGAGGAACATCTTCATCTGCTCGGGCGTCGTGTTCTGCGCCTCGTCGAGGA
>JADGNA010000023.1 GCA_015234465.1 Salinibacterium sp.
CGGTAACCCAACACGCGGCGGAAACTGTGGCGGAGAATGGGGGATTCGAACCCCCGAGGGCGTTAACCCAACACGCTTTCCAAGCGTGCGCCATAGGCCACTAGGCGAATTCTCCTGACGGCTGAGTGCGGTCTCCCGCATCGGCCTCACAAGATCTTACGCGATTTCGGGAGGCCCGAGGTTCGCGCGGTCGTGGGAGCGCATTCGGATGTCTTCTCGCCTACACTCGTGCGATACGTCAACCGGCTAAGGAGCTTGTCTGGTGGCTACCGCTTCTCCCACCGCACCGGGCGCGTCCGCGCCGGCACCTCTTCGTTTCTCGACGGCTCATGTTCCGGCTGCTGAGCGTTTGGCGGCGTGGGAGGAGTACAACGAGCGTGAGCTCTTCGGGCTGCGGGCGTCGACTCATTCGCAGCGGGGGCTTCTTGCGACGCAGACGAACCTTGAGTTGCCGCGTCTGCGCTTCACGGAGATCGCGGGCAATGACCACGTGATCGAGCGCACGCCTCGCAATATCGCCAGCAAGCCTGTTGATTCGGTGATGTTGTGCCTGCTGTTGGAGGGGGATGCGTTCTTCTACCACTCGGATGGCTGTGACACGTTGACGGCGGGTGACGCGGTCATCTATGACACGGAGCGGCCGTTCATGTATGGCTTCTCGTCTGCGATGCGGCAGGTGATCCTTGAGTTGCCGCGTGCGGTCTTCCAGGGCCGGGACAGTTCGGAGTCGGCCTTCCGGCCGCGTGTGCTGAGGCTCACCGATTCGGCGGCGGCGTCGAACTATGCGCGGGCTGCCGCTACGGCGGTGCGTCGCGCCATGGAGTCGCCCCCTGACGATGTGGTGGCGCTGGAGGATTCGATGCTAGAGCTGTTTGGGCTCATCTCGGGGCAGTCGCCCCATGCGGCGAGCACCGGTTATCTCC
The DNA here is from genome assembly GCA_015234465.1 of Salinibacterium sp. Classification (GTDB taxonomy): domain Bacteria; phylum Actinomycetota; class Actinomycetes; order Actinomycetales; family Microbacteriaceae; genus Homoserinimonas. Next base: position 924 of record JADGNA010000023.1, read on the forward strand.
TGGCGGCGAAGGATTTCGTGCGCCGCTACCTCGGCGAGTCTGACCTGTCGCTGTCGCGCATCGCGCGTGCGGTGGGCCTGAGCGAGCGTCACCTGGCGAGGGTCTTTGCCGATGCTGGCCTGACGGTCGCAACGTTCGTCATGGAGGCACGGCTGGCGCGGGCTCGCGAGCTGCTGTCGGTGTCGTCGCCGTCGGCCATGCCGGTGGCGGGGGTTGCGGCCTCTGTCGGTTTCGTGTCGCCAGCCCATTTCTCGCGGGCCTTCAAGGCTCGATTCGGATGCTCGCCGAGTGAGTTCCGGGGAGCGTCGCTGGCGGGCTGATCCTTCGGTTTGACCAGGGCGGCCAGTTCGCTTGCCTGTTTCCGCCATGGTGGGGTCCGCGGATGCGCGCGTGTGCAGTCTGGGGGAGATCACCAGCGGTCGCCGGGGGTAGGCGCGGACATCCGTCGCCGTCTACCGCCGTGTGACGGCTGTTGGGTCCATCGACGCACCCACACAGTGAAAGGCACGTCCAATGACGCACTCCCGTTCCCGGGCCATCGCGGCCATCCTTGCAGCTCCGCTGCTCATCGCGGGGCTCGCCGCCTGCAGCGAGACCGCCCCTGAGACGGATGCCAGCTCCGGCGGCTCCGTTGACGCTGCATCGCTTGAGCAGATGATGCAGGACTTCCAGGCTCCTCTCGACGAGGAGGTGCCCTCGAGCTCGCCCGCGATCGCGACCGGCAAGTCCGTCGTCGTCATCCCGTGCACCTACGCTTCCGAGGCGTGTGCGCGCGGCGCCGATTCCGCCATGGAGGCCGCCGAGCTCCTCGGCTGGGAGACCCGCATGATCGACCCGGGTGGCAACCCGGAGAAGGCTCGCCAGGCGATCGACCAGGCGATGCAGCTCGGTGCCGACGGCATCATCTTCACGGCCGCGGTCGGTGACCAGATCAACGACAAGCTCGTTGAGGCCCGCGAGGCAGGCATCTTCCTCGTCAACAGCATGTCGCCCGGCGACGAGCGTTTCGATGTGGACATCACCCCGGATGAGGACGTGTCGGGCAAGATGTCGGCTGCGGCGATCGCCCTCGACAGCGGCGGCGACGCCAAGATCCTTGTGACGACCGACCCGGCGTTCCCGTCGATCGCGGCGCGCACGGTCGCGTTCGAGAAGTGGCTCCCCGAGCTGTGCCCCGACTGCGAGATCGTCGAGACCCTCGAGACCCAGATGTCGCAGCTGCAGTCGGGCCTCCCGCCGCAGATCCAGGCGACGCTCACGGCGAAGCCGCAGATCGACTACATCTGGACCCACACGGGCGCCGCGGTGGTCGGCAGCCAGGCCACCGTCGAGCGCAGCGCGAACGGCGACACCATCAAGATGCTGTCCTTCGATGGCAACTCGGCCAACCTCGACCTCATCATGAATGACAAGAGCCAGTTCCTCGACGTCATCAAGCCGATGGAGTGGGGTGGCTACCTCATGGTCCACCAGATGAACCGCCTCTTCCAGGGCGACCTGACGGAGTACGAGATCGTCGACATGCCGAAGCGCCTCGTGACGGCCGACTCGATGCCGGAGCTCCCGTGGACGGGTGACTCCGACTGGAAGTCCGGCTTCGAAGAGCTCTGGGCATCCGCCAAGTAACAACGGTAGCGGGTTGAGTAGGCCCGCCAGGGTCGCATCGAAACCGGGTTTCGATATGTTCGCTGGCGCTCTCTACTCAACCCGCTCGTCAGAAGGAACCCCATGAGCACAGCACTTCGCATCGAGGGTGTCAGCAAGACGTTCGCCGGCCAGCGTGGACTCTCCGATGTCACCCTCGACATCCCGGCCGGTCAGATCACGGCCCTGCTCGGCATGAACGGCTCGGGCAAGTCGACCCTCATCAAGATCCTCGCGGGCGTCTATGAGCCCGACACCGGTGGTCGCGCATGGGTGGGGGAGACGGAGCTCTCGCTCCCACTGACCCCCACCGAGTCGCACGACGCGGGTCTCCGCTTTCTCCACCAGGACCTCGGCCTCGTCGACAGCCTGACCATCGCCGACAACTTCGCTCTCGTCGACCGCTTCTTCGCGCGCGGTATCGTCGGCGCGATCAACACCAAGCGGCAGAACGAGCACGCGGCCACGACCCTCGCGCTCTTCGGCATCGACGAGCACCCGGCGACGCTCGTCGGCGAGCTCTCGCCGTCGACGCGCACGATGGTGGGCATCGCCCGCGCGTTCCAGGGGGGCGTCGACAGCCTGCGCCGCACCATCCTCGTGCTTGACGAGCCCACCGCCTCGCTCCCCGCGGAGGAGGTCGACCGGGTGCTCGGGATGCTCGAGCTCCTGCGCGAGAACGGCGGCACCGCCATCTACGTGAGCCACCGCATCGAGGAGGTTCGGCGCATCGCCGACCGCGTCGCCGTGCTGCGTGACGGGATGCTCGTCGCCGACGAGCCCCTCGGGGCGCGGGACTCGCACGAGATCGTCTCGCTCATCATCGGCCGCCCCCTGGAGAAGCGCCAGCTCTCCCGCGCGGAGGTGCGCGAGGGGGACAGCGTGCTGGAGGCGCGCGGACTGCGCGGCAACCGCCTGCAGGGGGTTGACCTCAGCGTTCGAGCCGGCGAGATCGTCGGCATCACGGGACTCATCGGCTGCGGTCGCAGCGAGCTCGTGCGCATGCTCGCGGGGGCGCAGCAGCCCTCCGCAGGCAGCATGAGGCTCTCCGGCAAGGACTACCGGCCCCGCACCCCGGCGGATGCGATCGCCGAGGGTGTCACCTGTGTGCCTCAGAACCGTCGCACCGAGGGCGTCGTGCTCGACATGAGTGTCGGCGAGAACCTCACCCTGGGGCGCCTCGAACGGCACACGCGGGCCGGCGTCGTAGACCGCGGGGGTGAGGCTGCGGCATCCGAGGCCCTCAGCGAGGCGTTCCTCGTCAAGACGGCCAGCCTCGCCGCGCCCGTGCGCAGCCTGTCGGGCGGCAACCAGCAGAAGGTCGTCGTGGCGCGTGCCGCCTCCGGCGACGTCTCGGTCGTGCTGCTCGACGAGCCCTCACAGGGGGTGGATGCGCTCGCCAAACAGGAGATCGCCAACATCCTGCGCGCTCTCGCGGAGCGCGGGGTGGCCGTCGTCGTCGCCTCGACCGACTACGACGACTTCGTCGGACTCGCTGACCGTGTCCTCGTGCTCAACCGCGGGCGCCACGTCGCCACGCTCGAGGGCGCGGACATCACCGAAGACCGCATCGCTCTGACTTGTACAACCTCGGCGCAAGCCGGCTGACCCAGTGAGGCACACCGTGACCACCACCACCCGCGGCTCGACCGCAGCCTGGGGCTTCGGCTCCATCATGCGCAACTACGGCATCGCCGTATTCCTCGTGCTCATGATCATCGTCTTCTCCGCGCTCATGCCCGGCACGTTCGCGTCGGCCGGCAACTTCCGCCAGATCCTCGCCGACCAGGCGGTGCCCGGCATCCTCGCGCTCGCCGTGGTGCTTCCACTTGCGGCCGGAGAATTCGACCTCTCCGTCGGGGCGAACCTCGGCATCACGACGATCCTCGGCATCACGCTCGCCAGCACGGGAGCACCCCTCATCGTCGTCATCGCGGCCACGATCCTGGCCGGCGCCCTCATCGGCGCGATCAACGCCTTCATGGTCATCGTCGTCGGGGTCAACGCCTTCGTTGCGACCCTCGCGATGGCGACCATCCTGGCCGGCTTCAACCTGCTGCTCACCGGCAGCACGCTCATCATCCACAACTCCGAGGCGTTCTCCGCCATGACGAACACGCGCATCGGCGGCATCCAGCTCGTCATCGCCTATTTCGCGGTCATCGCCGTCGTGCTGTGGTTCGTGCTCGAGCGCACCCCGTTCGGCCGTTACCTGCGCGCGACGGGCATGGGACGTGATGCCGCGACCCTCTCGGGCGTGCGCACCAAGCGCTACCTCGCCTCGGCGTTCATCGGCGCGGGCCTGCTCGCCGGCATCGCGGGCACCCTCCAGGCCTCCCGCGCCAGCAATGCGACGCCCGACCTGGGCCCCGAGTTCCTCCTGCCGGCCTACGCGGCCGCCTTCCTCGGCGCCACGGCTATCCGTGCCGGTTACTTCAACGTGTGGGGCACGGTCATCGGCGTCTACCTGCTGGCGGTCGGCGCGAACGGCCTCATCATCCTGGGTGCCAAGACGTGGGTGACCCACGTCTTCAACGGTGTCGCGCTGCTCATCGCGGTCTCCGCGGCGACGCTCGTCACCCGACGCCGCAAGGAGGCCGTGGCGAAGACCCCGCCGACTCCGTCCGGCGGCGACGAACCTGCGGCCCCCGCGACAGCGGATGCCCAGACTCGCGTCACAGACTGACACCACCGACCGATCTGCACCATCGAATTGAACCAAGAATCACCACTAGGGAGTATCACCATGTCGCTGCTCGCCACCTCCTCCTGGCAGGCCAAGATCTATGTCGATGGCTGGACCGACGGCTCAGGCGGCACCATCGCCGTCACGGAGCCCGCCACCGGCCGCAACCTCGGCAGTGTCGGAGCTGCATCCGTCGATGACGTGCTGAAGGCATCCACCGCGGCGGCCCGTGCGCAGCGCGAGTGGGCGCTCCGCAAGCCTGAGGAGCGCGCAGCCGTGCTTCGTCGGGCCGGCCAGCTCTTCGAGGAGTACGCGGAGGAGATCCAGGGCTGGATCGTGCGCGAGACGGGTGCCATCCCGCCCAAGGGCCAGCTCGAGACCCACATCGCCGCCAACGAGTGCTTCGAGGCATCCGCCCTTCCCGGCCACCCGCATGGCGAGGTGCTCACGAGCAACGAGGACCGCTGGTCGTTCGCCCGCCGCCGCCCCGCCGGCGTTGTGAGCGTGATCGCGCCCTTCAACTTCCCGCTCATCCTGTCGATCCGTTCGGTCGCCCCGGCGATCGCGCTCGGCAACAGTGTGCTCCTCAAGCCGGACCCCCGCACGGCGGTCTCTGGCGGTGTCGTGCTCATGCGCATCTTCGAGGAGGCGGGGCTGCCAGCGGGTGTGCTGCAGTTGCTTCCTGGCGGGGCGGATGTCGGTGTCGCGGTCTGCGAGGCGCCCGAGGTGCGAGTCATCGCCTTCACCGGCTCCACGCCTGCGGGCCGCAAGGTCGGCGAGTCGGCGGCTCGCAACCTCAAGCGCGCGCACCTTGAACTGGGCGGCAACAATGCCCTCATCGTGCTGCCCGGTGCCGACCTTGAGAAGGCCGTCTCGGCGGGTGCCTTCGGTTCCTTCATGCACCAGGGCCAGATCTGCATGACCACCGGCCGTCACCTCGTGCACGAGAGCATGTACGACGAGTACGTGCGCCTGCTTTCCGAGAAGGCGGAGGGCCTGCCCGTCGGCGACCCCGCCTCGGGCCAGGTCGCGCTCGGGCCGATCATCGACGAGAAGCAGTGGGATCGCATCGACGGCCTCGTCAAGCAGTCAGTCGAGGCGGGCGCAACGGTGTCCGCTGGTGGTGGTGGCGAGGCCCTGTTCTACCGCCCCACCGTGCTCTCGGGCATCGACCACACCAACCCCGGCTGGACGGAGGAGATCTTCGGCCCCGTCGCCCCCGTCATGAAGTTCAGCACGATCGATGAAGCCGTCGAGCTGGCCAACTCGAGCGAGTACGGCCTCTCGGTCGGCATCCTGGGCGACGTGGGGGAGGCGATGAAGATCGCCGACCGCATCAACTCGGGCAAGATCCACATCAACGAGCAGACCGTCTCCGACGAGGCCAACTCGCCCTTCGGCGGCGTGGGCGCATCCGGCACCGGCTCGCGTGTCGGCGGTGCGACCGCCAACATCGAGGCCTACACCGAGACCCAATGGCTCACCATGCGCCCGGAGATCGCGATCTACCCGTTCTGAGACGCCCACCCGCCCGGGCGTGACTTCGCTCGGGCGGGTGAGCATCCGCTAGACTTGTTCACGGCTCCTCGCGTGGCGCCATCCAGGCCAACTCCCCCAGGGCAGAAATGCAGCAAGGGTAACCGGGCTCTGGCGGGTGCGCGAGGGGTCCTTTGCATTTCTAGGGCTTCGCCCGCCCCGCCCCGCCCCGCCCCGCACCTCGTTTTACCGGTGCAATTGACAAGAGATATTGCACAAGGACTCTTGTGTAACTAGTCTGACGGCATGGAAGCGAGCTCCGAACGTCGTGTCGTCGCACTCACGAGTGCCAAGCAGATGCGGGCGCTCGCCCACCCGCTGCGCATGCGGCTCCTTGGGGAGTTGCGCGTCGAGGGCCCCCTCACGGTGGGGCGCCTGTGCGAGATCGTCGACGAGGCGCCGGGCAACGTCAGCTATCACATGGGCAAGCTCGCCGAGTTCGGCTTTGTCGAGGAAGCTCCCGAACTCGCCACCGACCGGCGTGAACGCTGGTGGCGGGCAGCCCACGACTTCACGCGCGTGGTTCCTCCCGCGGAGGATGCCGCGGACGAGGAGGTGCAGGCATCCCTCGTCATGCGCCACCAGGTCATCGACAGCTACGCGGCCACCCTGCACGCCGCCCTCGATGCGAGCGCCAGACAACCGAGGGAGTGGGCCGAAGCCGCCGGAACCTCCGACACGGTCGTGCACCTGACCGCCGAGCAGCTCGCGGAGGTCTCCGCCGAGCTTCACGACGTGCTGCGCCGCTGGGAAGAGCGCAGTGACCGCACGCGGGATGGTGCCCATCCCGTGCAGCTCATCGTCAGCGCGGTGCGCCGCCCGTGACCGACATCGACCAGCGGAAGGCCTCGCGCCTCCTGCCCCTGAGTGCGCTCCTTGCCGCCCACGGGCTCTCGCTGCTCGGCAACGCGGTGACGATGATCGTCGTGCCCCTCTATGTGCTCGAGCTGACCGGATCGGTTGTCGCCACGGGTGTCGCGGGCGTCTTCGCGACCGTGCCGATGATCGTGGGCGGCGCGCTCGGGGGAGTGCTCGTTGACCGCATCGGCTTCCGGCGGGCCGCGATCGCAGCGGATGTCGCGAGCGGCGTCACGGTCGCCGCCATCCCGCTCCTCGCCGCGACAATCGGGTTGCCGTTCTGGGCGCTGCTGGCGCTCGTCTTCCTCAGCGGGCTCCTCGACACCCCGGGTAACACCGCGAAGTCCTCACTCGTGCCCGACCTTGCGGAGGCGGCCGGAGTCGCCCTGACGCGGGCATCCGGTGCGGCGGGCGCCGTCTCGCGCACCGCCACGATGCTGGGCGCATCGCTCGCCGCGGTCGCGGTGGTGCTGCTCGGCCCACTCAATGCGCTGCTGCTCGATGCCGCAACCTTCGCGCTCTCGGCGCTGCTCCTCGCCTTCTTCGTGCCGGCCGGGGCCACGGGGCACACAGAACAGCGGAGCGAGGGCTTCTGGCACGAGTTCGCGGGCGGGGTGCGACATCTCGCCCGCACGCCCGTCACGCGCAATCTGGTGCTCCTCATCGTCGTGACGAACTGCCTCGACGCGGCGGGCATGCTCGTCATCCACCCCGTGTACGCCCGAGCGGTCTCGCCCGACGGCGAGTTCCTTGGTGTCATGATCGCGTTCTTCGCGGGCGGCGCGCTCACGGGTTCTGCCCTGTTCGCCTGGTTCGGGCACCGGCTGCCGAGGCGCGCCATGCTTGTCGCCTGCTTCGTGCTCGCGGGCCCGCCGCCCTACCTCGCGATCGCGCTTGACCTTCCGCTGCCCGCCGTGCTTCTCGTCTTCGCGCTCTCGGGACTCGCGGCAGGTTCCATCAACCCGCTCGTCTACACCGTGCTCTATGAGCAGGTGCCGCGGGCGATGCGCGCGCGGGTGTTCGGTGCGCTCACGACGGGGGCGACGGCCGCCATGCCGCTCGGGAGCCTCCTCGCCGGTGTCGCGGTTGACGGCCTGGGGTTCCTCGCCTCGGTGCTCGGCATCGCCGCCATCTACACCGCGGCGACACTTGCGCCTCTTGTGGGGCGATCGTGGCGAGGCCTGAACGCCGCCTGACCGGCCACTACTGAGTAGTCACTACCGGTCACTACCGAGTTGCAGTGGGGGACATTTCCCGCATGCGTACCTTTGCAAAAAGCCCGTATTTCCGGGCTTCTCTCCTCGTATATTGGCGACGCCGCGAGGCGTACCGGGGGACAGAGTTGGTGTCCTCTCGTGCTGGAGAAACAAGAGGAGACCCATGCTGGCCATGGCACGGAAGCGCGTCGCGACGACGCGGTCGAAGTCGAGACGCATACCGAGGTTCGTGGCAGCAGCCGCCGCGATCACGGTGGCCGTAGCATCCGGGGTCGTCACGTCCCAGACCCCCGCGACCGCGGCGCCGATCCAGCGCACGGCGGCCGAGGGCGCCCTCCTCGCGGGCGGCGGTGGCATCAACATCGACGCGATCGCGGAACTCGGTGGAGCCTTCTCGCACTTCGGTCCCGGCATCCCCGACTCGGTGGACCTCGACCTCACGGCGCTCAGCCTCCTCAACCTCAACCTCGAAGACCTGCTCACGCTCTCACTCGGCCAACTGGTCGAGCTGGGCGTCGTCGGCCAGTACGCCGCGGCGAACTCGAGCGGTGCCGTCTCGTCGTCGGGGGCTGTCACGGAGACCGGCCTCATCGACCTCGGCGCGGCAAGCGACCCCGCCCAGAACACCCGGGTCAAGCTCGGCCCGCTCCTCGACGTGCTCGCGCTCGACAGTGTCATCAGCGACGTCAACCTCGAGCTCGGGGCCCTCTCGGCGCGTGCCGAGGCGACGCGTGGTGCCACGCCGGGCTTCGTCGGTGACTACCAGGTCGCAGGCGCTGACCTCGTCATCGCGAGCCCCACTCTCGGGCAGCTGACGACGACACTCAACTCCACGGTCGGCGGCCTCGACACCACCGTCAACGCGCTCACCGGAGCGGGCGGGCTCTCCTCGGTCGTCGGCGCGCTGCTCGACGGCCTGCGCCCGATCCTTGCCCTGCTTGGCCCCGTTGCCGACATCGAGGTCGAGGAACTCACTCTCGCCGTCAATCTCAACCTCACGGCCGCGCTCGCAAACCTCCTCAGCGAGCCCCTCGTCGACGACAACGGCACCGTCACGATCGACCTCACTGCAGGCACGATCCGGGTCGACCTCGCGACGCTCTATGACCTCAACGACGTCGCCCCCAACACCGAGCTGCTGGATGCCACGACGCTCAACGCCGCGGTCAGCGCAATCATCGAGGACCTCCTCCTCACGGAGCTCCCGAAGCGCGTGCTCGACCTCGTGGAAGACACACTCAACACGACCTCCGCCACGATCGCGCTCGGCGTCGAAGCGGATGCCGTCCTCGGCCTGATCCCGCTCGCGGAGATCGACCTCCAGCTGTCGACGACCCTCGGCGGCCTCCTGGGACTCGAGGGCGCCCCCGCGCCGACCTCCGTCATCGACGGTTCCGTGCTCGGCCTGCCCATCATCTCGGCGCTCGGCTCGATCCTCCAGCCGCTCCTCAACCTCGTGACGTCGACGGTCGGGGGAGTGCTCCGCCCGATCCTCGATCTCGACGTGCTCACCGGCCAGGTGGGCTCGCTCGTCAGCACGACCGTCACCGCGCTCGACCCCGTCTTCGACATGGTCAGCTCGATCGCGAGCGTGCGACTCAATGTGCAGGAGAGTCCCGGTTCCTTCCGCGAGGCGAGTGTGGACCCCTCCGTGCCGTCATTCACCCAGCGCGCCGTGCAGGTGCGGGTGCTCCCCGGGCTCCTGGCAGACGACGGGCTGACGGCCATCAACCTGGCCTCCGCGACGGTCAGCGCACTTCCGCTTGCCGTGCCCGTGAGTTCGGGCATCGCCCCCAGCGCGGGCCCCGTCTCGGGCGGCACGACCGTCATCATCACGGGCACGGGCTTCACGGGCGCGACCGGGGTGACCTTCGACGGTACCGACGCCGCGACGTTCGACGTGGTGAGCGACACCGAGATCGCCGTCACGACTCCCGCGGGCACCGCGGGACCTGCCGACGTCGTGATCCTCCACCCCGACGGCGACGCGAACGCGGGAGTCTTCACCTATGAGGCCCCCGCCATCACGGGAATCAACCCCACATCGGGTCCGGAGACGGGCGGCACATCCGTCACGATCACCGGCTCCAACTTCCTGGGGGCGAGCGGGGTCACGTTCGACGGCGTGCCCGCGACATCCGTCGACGTCGTGGACGCGACGCAGATCACGGCGGTGTCACCGCCGGGCGCTGTCGGAACGGCCGACGTCGTCGTGCTGCACCCTGGCGGGGACTCTGCTCCCCAGAGCTACACCTACACGCAGGTGACCAAGATCACGGGCGTCGCACCCGATGAGGGCAGCTCGCTCGGCGGCACGTCCGTGACCATCACGGGGTCGTGCTTCACGGGAGCCACGGACGTCACCTTCGGTGGCGTGGCAGGAACCGACTTCGTGTTCGTGGACGACACGCGCATCACGGTGACGACTCCCGCGGGTAGCGGCACCGTCGACGTAGCGATCATCGGCGCGGACTGCGGTCCCGCAGTGGCGGAAGACGCCTTCACCTTCGTGGTTCCCGGCGCCCCCGACATCATCTCGATCGCGCCCGAGGAGGGACCCGAGACGGGCGGCACGACTGTCGTCATCACGGGAAACAACTTCTCCAACGCGAGCGGTGTGACCTTCGGCGGCGTCCCCGCCGCCGTCTTCCATATCGACAGCGACACCCAGATCACCGTCACGACCCCCGTGCACGCCCCAGGCGTCGCCAGCGTCGTCGTGGAGCACCCGATCGGTGACTCCGCTCCCGAACCCTTCACCTTCCTCCCAGTGCCAAGCATCGCGGGAATCACGCCCGACGAGGGGCCGATCACGGGCGGCACGATCGTGACGATCACGGGCTCGGGCTTCACGGGTGCGACGGGCGTCGACTTCGACGGTGCTGCAGGCACGGGCTTCGCCGTCGTGAGTGAAACCGAGATCAGGGTCACGACGCCTCCCGGCTCCGAGGGGCCGGCCGATGTCGTCGTGCTGCACCCCACGGAGAACTCGAGCGCGGGTACCTTCACCTACCTCGAGGTGCCGGTCATCACGGGCCTTGCCCCCGCATCCGGCCCTGACAGCGGCGGGACGGTCGTCGTCATCACGGGCACCGGCTTCACCGGCGCGACCGGCGTGACCTTCGACGGCAACGTCGGCACCCCCTTCAACGTCGACAACGACACCCAGATCACGGTCACGACGCCGCCCGGCGTCGTCGGCCCGGTCGACGTGGTCGTCGCCTACCCCGTGGAAGGCTCGCTTCCCGGCACGTTCACCTATGTGGGAACCCCGGCGAATGCCACGAGCATGACCCCGACGGAGGGCCCCGTCACGGGCGGCACTCCCGTCTCGATCACGGGTTCGGGCTTCACCGGTGCGACGGCTGTGACCTTCGACGGAGTGCCTGGTGCCTCGTTCACGGTCGTCAGCGAGACCGAGATCACGGTGACGACGCCTGCGGGCGCGGCGGTCGGGCCTGTCCCGGTCGTGGTGGAGGACCCGGCGGGCGACTCGGCACCGATGAGCTTCACCTACCTCTCGGCGACAACGATCGACACGGTCACGCCGGGCCGCGGCCCGGAGACGGGAGGCACGCCTGTCGTCATCATCGGGTCCTGCTTCACGGGCGCGACAGAGGTGCTCTTCGGCACGACGCCGGCGACTACCTTCACGGTCGTGAGTGACACGAGGATCGAGGCTGAATCCCCGGCGGGAGCCGGTGTCGTCGACATCACGGTCACTGGCGCCCCCGCCTGTGGTGACGCGACGATCGAGGATGCCTTCACCTACCAGACGGTTCCCGTGATCACGGGCATCACGCCCGACCGCGGGCCGTCGATCGGCGGCACCTTCGTCGAGATCACGGGCTCGTCGTTCACTGGCGTCACGGGCGTGACCTTCGCCGGTGTCCCCAGCACGGGCGTCGTCTTCGTCAACGACACGACGGTGCTCGCGGTCTCCCCGCCCGGCACGGTCGGTCTCGCTGATGTCGTCGTCACGACGGATGTCGCACCCAGCGCCCCCTACGGCTTCACCTATGAGCCGCACCTCGCATCCGTGGTGTCGACGATCGCGCCTGACAACGGACCCGAGGCTGGCGGCACGGTCGTCACCATCACGGGCTCGGGCTTCACGGGCGCGTCGGGGGTCACCTTCGGCGGCGCCCCAGGCACCTCCTTCACGGTCGTGAGTGACACCGAGATCACGGTGACGACGCCCGCGGGCACCCGCGGTGCGGTGGATGTCGTCGTGCTGGATCCGGCTGGCGACTCCTCCGCGCTGACCTTCACCTACACGGCGCAGGCGGTCATCGACACAGTCAGCCCCGATGAGGGTCCCGATGCGGGCGGCACCGAGGTCACCATCTCGGGTTCCTGCTTCACGGGCGCGGTCGATGTGCTCTTCGGCTCGGTGTCGGCGACATCCTTCACCGTGGTGAATGACACGACCATCACGGCGGTTGCTCCCGCCGGTGTCGGCACGGTCGACATCACGGTCGTGGGCGGCCCGGGCTGCATCGACGTCACCGAGCCGGATGCCTACACCTACGTGGCACCGGCGGTCATTGCGACGATCGACCCGAACACGGGGCCAGAGACGGGTGGCACGGTCGTCACGATCACGGGCACCGACTTCACGGGTGCCACCGGGGTGACCTTCGACGGCGTCGCCGGCACCGACTTCACGGTCGTGAGCGACACGGAGATCACCGTGACGACACCCGCGGGCACCCCCGGCGTCGTGGACGTCATCGTCGAGAAGGGAACCGTGCCCTCGGCTCCCGGAACCTTCACCTACAAGGCGCAGGCCGTGATCGACACGGTCAGCCCCGACGAGGGCCCCGAGGCCGGCGGCACCGAGGTCACCATCTCGGGTTCCTGCTTCACGGGCGCGGTCGATGTGCTCTTCGGCTCGGTGTCGGCAACATCCTTCACCGTGGTGAATGACACGACCATCACGGCGGTCGCTCCTGCCGGAGTCGGCACGGTCGACATCACGGTCGTGGGCGGTGTCACCTGCAGTGACGTCACCGACCCGGATGGCTACACCTACGTGGCACCGGCGGTCATCGCGACGATCGACCCGAGCACGGGCCCGGAGACGGGTGGCACGGTCGTGACGATCACGGGCACTGACTTCACAGGCGCGACCGGGGTGACCTTCGGCGGCGCCGAGGGCACCGGATTCACGGTCGTGAGCGACACGGAGATCACCGTGACGACCCCGGCCGGAGCCCCGGGCGTGGTGGACGTCGTCGTGCTCAAGGGAACCGTGCCGTCGGCGCCGGGTGACTTCACCTACACGGCGGTCACGACGATCGACGAGGTCTCGCCCGACCGGGGTTCCGTGGATGGTGGCACGACCGTCACGATCGCCGGACACTGCTTCACGGGAGTCACGGCGGTGTACTTCGGTGACACCGCGGCGACGTCGTTCAGGGTCCTGGACGACACCCGCATCGAGGCCGTCGCACCCGCTGGAACGGGTACCGTCGACATCACTGTCGTCGGAGCCGGCGAGTGCGGCACCGGGGTGGCCGACGGCGGGTTCCGCTATGTCGCCGCCCTGCCGTTCACGGGTTCGGAGCCGTTCCTCGGCTTCCTGGCCGCGCTTCTGCTGATGGCTTCGGGTGCCATCCTGACAGCGCGAGCTCGGCGCCAGGCGGCGTAACCGACCGTGAACAAGAGAACGACCCCGGGCACCCCCTGCCCCGGGGTCGTTCTCGGGTTAACCGTGAATCACGAGCGTAGGGTTGAAGGGTGACGCGCAACATCTACATCACCTCGATCGAGGGCCATGCCGGCAAGTCGACGATCGCCCTCGGGCTGCTCGACACGCTCTCTCACGAGACGGGCCGGGTGGGCGTCTTCCGCCCGGTGGCCCGCTCGACCGAGGAGCGCGACTACGTGCTCGAGATGCTCCTCAGCCACGACGCCGTCGATCTCGACTATGACGAGTGCCTCGGAGTCACCTACCAGCAGGTGCACGACGATGCGGATGCGGCGCTCTCCACGATCGTCGAGCGGTTCAAGGCGGTCGAGGCCCAGTGCGAGGCCGTGATCGTCCTCGGCTCCGATTACACGGATGTCGGCAGCCCCACGGAACTCTCCTACAACGCACGCATCGCGGCCAATCTCGGCGCCCCCGTGCTCCTGGTGCTGGGCGGACAGCATGACGAGCGGGGGCCGCGCACGGCCGACGAGGTGCGGCAGGTCTTCGGCATCGCGCTCGAGGAGCTGGAGTCGGAGCACGCCCATCTCATCGGCGTCATCGCGAACCGCGTCGACCCCGAGCGCCTCCAGGAGGTCCTCGCGGAGCTCCAGGTCGCAGCGGGTGACGTTCCGGCCTGGGTGATCCCGGAAGACCCCTTCCTGATCGCCCCCACGATGGCGCAGCTGCTCACGGCGGTCGAGGGCGAGCTCGTGAAGGGCGACCCCGAAATGCTCCAGCGGGAAGCGCTGGGCGTCGTCATGGCGGGCATGTCGATGGAGAACTGCTTGACCCGCATCATCGAGGGCGGCGTCATGGTCATCGCGGGCGACCGCTCCGACGTGCTGCTGGCGATGCTGCTGGCGCACCATTCCGAGACCTTCCCGTCGCTTTCCGGCATCATCCTCAACGGCGGCTTCGAGTTCGTGCCGCAGGTGGAGCGCCTGATCGATGGCCTCGGTTCCTCGCTTCCCATCATCCGCACCGGCTTCGGCACCTATGACACGGCCAGGCGGGTCACCTCCGCGCGGGGTCGCATGGCCGCCGATTCGCGCCGCAAGTACGACACGGCCATCGCCCTCTTCGAGGAGCACGTCGACGCGCGGCGGCTGCTGTCGACGCTCCAGGTGAGCCGTTCGGATGTCACGACCCCGCTCATGTTCGAATACGACCTGCTCGCCCGGGCACGGGCCGCACAGAAGCACATCGTGCTGCCCGAGGGGGGCGACGACCGCATCCTGCAGGCCGCGAGCACGCTGCTCCGCCGCAATGTTGCGCGTCTCACGATCCTCGGCGAGGAGGCGGAGGTGCGTGCCAGGGCCGCAGAGCTCGGCGTCGACATCGCGGCCGCGACCGTGCTGAGCCCCCTCGACCCCGAACTGCGGGAGCGTTTCGCCCACGAGTACGCGAGGCTGCGAGCCCACCGCGGCGTCACCCCTGAGGCGGCCATGGACATCGTGACGGATGTCTCGTACTTCGGCACCATGATGGTGCACCTGGGGCTCGCCGACGGCATGGTCTCGGGGGCGGCGCACACGACGGCGCACACGATCCGCCCCAGCTTCGAGATCATCAAGACCGTGCCGGGCGTCTCGGGCGTCTCGGTCGTCTCGAGCGTCTTCCTCATGTGCCTCGAAGACCGGGTGCTCGTCTACGGTGACTGTGCCGTCAACCCTGACCCGGATGCGCAGCAGCTGGCCGACATCGCGATCTCCTCTGCGGCGACCGCGCAGCAGTTCGAAATCGAGCAGCGGGTCGCGATGCTCTCCTACTCCACGGGGGAGTCCGGCAGCGGTGCGGATGTCGACAAGGTGCGCGAGGCGACCGCGCTCGTGCGGCAACGCCGGCCCGAGCTGAAGGTCGATGGCCCGATCCAGTACGACGCTGCGGTCGACGCCTCGGTCGGCTCCTCGAAGCTGCCTGGTTCGGAGGTCGCAGGGCGTGCGACGGTCTTCATCTTCCCCGACCTCAACACGGGCAACAACACCTACAAGGCGGTGCAGCGCAGCGCGGGTGCTGTCGCGATCGGCCCCGTGCTGCAGGGCCTCAACAAGCCCGTCAACGACCTCTCGCGGGGCGCCCTGGTGCAGGACATCGTCAACACCGTGGCAATCACCGCCATTCAGGCGGCTACGCGGGTTGAGCCTGTCGAAACCAAGGATTCCAACGCATGACCCTCGTGTTCGTCGTCAACTCGGGCTCCTCCTCGATCAAGTACCAGCTCCTCGACCTCGAATCGGGCGAGGCGGTCGTCAGCGGGCTCCTCGAGCGCATCGGCGAACCGGGTTCGCCCATCGCCGACCACGAGTTCGGCATGAGCATCGTGTTGGCCAAGCTGGGCGATCGTGGCGACGAGATCGTCGCGGTCGGGCATCGTGTGGTCCATGGTGGGCCGAACTTCGCAGAGGCGACCTTCATCGACGACGACGTCGAGGCGCAGATCGACGCCCTCTCGGTGCTCGCCCCGTTGCACAATCCCGGTGCGGTTCTCGGCATCCGCGCCGCGCGCGCTGCCCTTCCCGCCGTGCCGCACGTCGCCGTCTTCGACACGGCGTTCCACGCGACGCTGCCGCCCGCGGCGCACACCTATGCGATCGACACGGAACTCGCCCGCCGCCACAAGGTGCGGCGCTACGGCTTCCACGGCACCTCGCACCAGTACGTGTCGCGGCGCGCCGCGGAGTTCCTCGGCCGCCCGCTCGAGTCGCTGCGCACGATCGTGCTGCACCTCGGCAACGGCGCATCCGTGACGGCGGTCGATGGCGGGCGCTCGGTCGACACCTCGATGGGACTCACGCCGCTCGAGGGCCTCGTGATGGGCACGCGCTCGGGCGACATCGACGCGGGCGTGGTCTTCCACCTCGCGCGGCAGGAGGGGCTCTCGATCGATGAGATCGACGTGCTCCTCAACCGGCGCAGCGGCCTGCTCGGCCTGACGGGCACGGGGGACATGCGCGATGTGCAGGAGGCAGCCTCGAGCGGGGACGAGACCGCGCAGGCGGCCCTCGCGATCTGGCGTCATCGCATCCGCCACTACATCGGTGCCTACATTGCCGGGCTCGGTGGCCTCGATGCGCTCGTCTTCACGGCGGGCATCGGCGAGAACAACGCGCTGCTGCGTCGCCGCGCCCTCGCGGGACTCGAGTTTCTCGGTATCGAGATCGATCCTGACCGCAATGAGCTGCAGTCCCGCGCGGAACGCTTCATCTCGCCCGACGGAGCCCCCGTCGCGGTGCTCGTGATTCCCACCAACGAGGAGCTCGAGATCGCGCGCCAGGCCTATGCCCTCGTCGAGGCTGGTCGGCCTCAGAACGAGGTGCAGCGGTAGGGAGCCCACATGGGTGAGGCGCGCACGACCGTCGGCTCCGAGGTCCAGCCTCCGTCGCCGTACTGCAGTCGCAACGCGAACTCGAGTTCCCAGCTCTCGCCGACGACCACCGAACCGGGGCTGTCCTCGATATCGGCGAGGATCGTCGTATAGACGGTGCCATTCGCGGTCGTCGAGGCCGCGACATCCGGCCGAGGTCTCCAGGCGCTCGTGAGGCTCTGCCGGCTCGTTGCGGCCACGGCGAGCGTCGTGCCCTCGGGGAGCGGCAGCCCGTCGGCTGGTGACCAGACGAGCGTGACGGTTCCCCGGAGTGGGGCGACCCGGTACGACGTCGTGCACTCCGAGACGTCGGCCGTCTGGACGATGGATGCCGCAAAGGCCGACTCAGCGTGTTCCACGCTCGTCCAGCTGGCGAGCGTGGGCGACGGCGACATCGTCAGTGCGACAGCGACGATCCCCGCAAGGGCGGCCACTCGCGCCCTGGCGCGCGCGTTCATCGCGAGGCTGCCTGCGTCGCCCTGCGGCGTCCGCGGGGGAGCCCTCGCTCCGGCCAGAGGGCCCACCCCACGAGGGCCGCACACGCCACCGTCAGGCCTCCGAGCACGAGCGGATGCGACATCCCCTGCAGCACGGGAGCGATGCCCGGCACGGAGAAGAGCACGAGGCGCACCGACGACACCTCGTAGGGCAGGGGGTCGGGATGCTCATTGGCGTCGCCCCGTAGCGTGAGCGACCGAGTCTCCGTCGTCGTGCCCGGCTCGACGCTCACGATCCGGTGCGTCACCGGGAGCGCCCCGACGCGATCGACCGTGACGACGTCGCCCGGCTCGACCTCACTCGCCGGCACCGTGTAGGCCACGGCGACGGAGCCGGCGGTGATGCTGGGAGACATCGAGCCCGTCTTGAACATCATGAGGTGCACGCCGAAGAGGTGGGCGAGCAACGCCAGCACGATGCATATCGCCCCCAGTGCCGCGGCAAGGTCGAGGAGGGCGCGACGCAGGCGGGTGCCGACCGTCTGTCGGAGCGCTTTCGGCGTCACGTTGACACGGCCCCGAGCGTCCAACGCAGGAGGGCTGTCGTGCCCTGGAACGCGGGGGAGGCATCCGGCGTGATCCGCACATCGAAGCAGAACCATGCGGTGTCGGCGCCCGCGCTCGAGATGTCGACCTCCGGGCTCGGGAGCGTCGCCTCGATTCCCGCGTAGGCGGGCGCTGCGGCATCCGTTTTCTCAAAGGCAGCCGCGGTGCAGGTGTCGGCGATGGTCACGCGATACTCGAGCGCGGGCACGAGTGCCCCGCCGTCGTGACTCACGCTCGCGACCGTGACGACCCCGCTCGTCGTGCTGTCCGCGGTCGTGCGCGCCCCCATGCGCGCGAAGTGCGAGACCCCCGGGCTCATGGAGCCCGCCTCGAACTCGAGCGTCGCAGGCTCCTCGGCGGCGTGTTCGCGCCACTCTCCGCCCGTGCTCGACTCGATCCTGAAGACGCTCGCCTCGAAGCTCCCCGCGGCCGACTCGCTGTCGGTCCACGCGGCCAGCGTCACGGTGCCCCCGACGCCCAGCACGAGCCCTGCTGCCAGGAGCGCACGCAGCCTGGTGCGTCCCCGCGGCCGGGCGGCGGCGTTCGAGTGTCGGCCCCGACCCATTACTCGGATGCTGCGGAGAACTGCCAGGTGGCCGTCGTCGACGCGGCCGACTCGAATCCGTCGGCCTGCGAGCCGGCCGTGACGCTCGCGCACAGGCTGACGGGCTCGGTGCCGACAAGGGTGACGCTGCCTGAGGCGACGGATGCCGCACTCGCAAGCGTCGGTGCCGATGCCAGGGGCGTCAGTCCCATGATGGCGGCCGCGTCGCATCCGGCCCCGTCGGGCAGCTCGTAGAAGGCCCAGGCGAGGTGCTCGGAGTTGCTCCCGGCCGTGTCGCTGCTCTCGACGGAGGCGACCGTGAGTTCGGCGGTTCCCGTTCCGGTCGCACCCTCCGCGAGGGCGAGGTGGAAGGGCGCGTGGATCGTCTCGTCGGGAGCGATGCCGGCGACATCCGCTGAGAAGGCGAGGCTGTGCCCTGGCGCACCTGAGCTGGCCGAGAACCTGACCCCGTCGGTGCTGCCGACGAGGGTCAGTTCGCTTCCTGATGCGAAGGTGCCGGAGGCGAATTCGGAGTCGCTCCATGCCGCGAGCGTGACCGCGGTGCCCGCTCCGAGAACGAGGCCGGCAGCGAGGATTGCCCTCACCCTGAGGGCAAGGGGCCGCGAGCGGTGCCGACGGTCCGGATCACTGGCAGTCGCTGCGGACGTGGCCGGGGAGTTTTCGCGCATGATCCTTTCACGTTAGGAGTCGGCGCCGCCCCTTGGCCGTGCTTCGGTACCGGAATCCGTAGCCATTCCGGTACTACCGAGGCGCGAATCGTCCCCAGTTGTTCGCGAGTTCGGCCTTGCTCGCGGAGCCCGTCTTGGCGCGAGCCTGCAGGATGTGCGATTCCACCGTGCGCACGCTCAGGAAGAGCTTCTTGGCGATCTCGGCATTCGTCATCTTCTGGCTCGCGAGCATGGCGATCTCCGCCTCCCGACGCGTGAGCGTGGGCCGGGCATCCTGGGCCAGGGGCAGCGACTCGACATCTGAGCCGCCGGCCAGTTGCTCGCACTCGTGGGCGTCCGCGAACTCCAAGCGTTCCACGTAGAGCGCCTGCGCTTCGCGGTAGGTGAGCTGTGCGGCGGCGTGAAAGGCGAGCTCCGAGTAGCCCTCTGCAGCAGCACGCAGGGCACGAGCGTCGCCCGCTGCCGAGGCTCGCAGGTGTGCCTCGATCGCGCGCGTCGTCGGCAGCGAACCCGGCGCTGTCATGCCGTCGATGACGTCGGTGAGCGCTGCGGCCGGTTCGCCCAGCTGGTATGCGAAGTAGAGCATGAGCGACGCTGCGATCCGGCTCTTGTGCGCGAACTCTTGCGCAGCAGCGAGGGCCAGTCTCCGTGCTCCGTCGGCGTCTCCCCGTGCGTGCGCCAGCGCGATCCGCGTGATGTCTGTGTCGTACGTGAAGAGAAGCCCTGGGGAGCCGGGCCGGATGCTTCGGAATACTGATTCGGCGTCGTCGAGCTGTCCGGCGCACGCGAGGGCCCGGGCCAGGAGGCAGCGTGCCGAGGTGCCCCACCGCTGGTGGCCGGTGCGCTGGATGAGTGTCACGCCGTTCTCGAGGGATGCAACGGCCGCGACGTGCTTGCCCGCCTTGAAGTCCATGTATCCGCTGACGAGGTCAAGGAGTGTGAGTCCGAGGAGGTCCGCCCGCTCGGCGGATCGCAGGCTGAGCGCCATGACCTTGTCCTCGAGCTGCTTGCGATGTACGCCGGTCACGGCCTCGACCACAGCGGCCTCCGACAGGAACACCATCGCGACCTTCTGCGTGTTGCGCGAGATGTGTCCCTCGGTCGACCAGAGGTCTGCGAGCAGGGCGCGTCCCCTCACGATCGTGTTGACGAGGTCATCCTCCTCACCCCGGTAGGCGTGGGTGGTGAGGAGCGTCGTCAGCGCCGTAACTCGCACGGTCAGCGGGAGCATCTCGTCGCTTGCGAGTTCGTTCAGGAGGGGGATGTCGGTGCCGATGGGCGTGCCGTCCGCTCGGCTGAGCAGGGCGATGAGTGGCGCCGAACGATCGATGAAGTCATCGATCGACTGCCACTCCCTGGCCTTCTCCAAGACCTCCCGCGGCGAGCCCGCCTGCGGTACGAGCGGCGCGAGCGAGGCGCGCCAGAGCACATGCTCCAGATCGTCGACCGGCGAGCCGTGCTCGAGCGCATCGTCGTCGAGCACGGCGCAGGCCTCGGCAAACCGACCGTGCGCGGCGATGCCGCGGGAAAGCATCGTCGCCGACGCCACCGTCTTGCAGAGCGCGAGTGAGCGGGAGGCGAACTCCTGCGTGAGCGCGTCGAACCCCCAGAGATCCGCCTGGCGGGAGGCCGCTTCGAAGATGGCCGCAGCCTGCGGGCGGTCGAGTGCCGCAACGGGCTCGCACGCGGGCTCGTTGACCCAAAAGTTGGCGATCACGAAGCATTCGGTGTCGCTGAGGGACTGGCCCGACCGTGCCTCCTCGATGAGCCCCGTCTCGAGCACGCCCGCGGGGAGGGGGTGCCTCGCTTCGTAGACCAGCCCATAGACGCGACACGCCTGCACGGTGGTTCCGTGGCCTGAGACCGTCGCGAGTCCGTACTGGGCGAGGGCCCGCACGTTGGCAAGGCCGACAAGCCTTGCCGCCCGCTGCTGCGGCACACGGCCGATCCGGGCCAGGGATGCGAGGGCGATGCCCTCCTGTGGCGTCAGGCCCGCGATGTGTGGGTACAGGCTGTCCACGAGACGCGGGGAGAGGGCCGCGGAGTTGAAGAGAAAGTCCTCGAAGCCCACGGAGCGGTCGTGTTCGGCCAGTTCGAGGGCGAGCTGTCGCAGCACGAGGGGATTGCCGTTCGCGGCATCGATGATGCGGGCACGGGTGCCGAGGCCCAGATGGGTGTCAATCGACTCGGCGGCGTGCTGGATGATCTGGTCGGCTTCGTCGATGCCGACGCCGGTGAGATCGATGCGCTCCAAACCACTGTGCGACCACAGGGCGGCTCTTAGGGACTCCGAGTCAGCGTCGTGGATGAAGTGTCGACTCGTCGAGAAGGTCGCGACGACTGTCGCGTGTTGGCGGGCGACCAGCTCATTGAGGGCCTCGATGCCTTCAGCACTGAGGAGATGGGCCTGTGACACGACGACCGTCACGCGGGCATCCGCCTGGGTGAGGGACCGCAGCCGGTCTGCGTCGCCCATCGAGCCGCAGCGCAGTCGGTGCACCTCGTCGGTCCCGGCCATCGCGACGACGGATTCGACCACGAGGCCCTTGCCCACACCGGCGGGGCCGGCCAGCATGGCGCCCCTCCGCGCAGCCACCGCTTGCTCGAGGCGGGCGATTGCCCGTCCCCTGGCATCCGCGCTCGACTTGTATCCCGCGATGAGGCGGAGGAGGTCCCTCTGGTAGCGATATGCCCTGTCGTGAGTGCTCGCTCGACGTATCACGACGCATCCTCCTCGATGAAATGCGTATACGAACTGTCGAGTCCAGACTAAACCGCGCAGACAGACCTTTGTGTCCACCCCATTGGGGGGCTCATGTCGGCGGCCCCGACTACGATTGAGCCCGTGGTTACCGCCCTCTATCGCCGCTACCGGCCCGAGACCTTTGCCGAACTCATCGGGCAGTCGCAGGTGACCGATCCGCTCACCACCGCGTTGCGCACCGATCGGGTCAACCACGCCTACCTCTTCAGCGGTCCGAGGGGCTGCGGCAAGACGACATCCGCCCGCATCCTGGCGCGCTGCCTCAACTGTGCCGAGGGTCCCACCGACACCCCCTGCGGCGTGTGCCCCAGCTGTGTCGAGTTGAGCCGCGACGGTGGCGGCTCCCTCGATGTCGTCGAGATCGACGCCGCCAGCCACAACGGTGTCGACGACGCGCGCGACCTTCGCGAGCGGGCCGTCTTCGCTCCCGCGCGTGACCGCTTCAAGATCTTCATCCTCGACGAGGCCCACATGGTCACGCCGCAGGGCTTCAACGCGCTCCTCAAGATCGTCGAAGAACCGCCGGAGCACATCAAGTTCATCTTCGCGACGACCGAGCCCGACAAGGTCATCGGCACGATCCGCTCGCGCACGCACCACTATCCGTTCCGCCTCGTGCCGCCCGCCCAGATGCTCGACTACGTCGGTCACCTCTGCGAGAGCGAGGGCGTCGCTGTCGAGGCGGGCGTACTTCCGCTCGTCGTGCGGGCCGGTGGCGGCTCCGTGCGTGACACGCTCTCCCTGCTCGACCAGCTCATCGCTGGCTCGGAGGGCGACACGGTCGTCTACGAGCGGGCCGTCGCGCTTCTCGGCTACACCCACGGCGCACTGCTCGGCGAGGTCATCGATGCCCTGGGCGCGAAGGATGCCTCGGCCGCGTTCGAGACGGTCGATCGCGTCATCCAGACGGGGCAAGACCCGCGGCGCTTCGTCGAAGACCTGCTCGAGAAGCTCCGCGACCTCATCGTCGTGAGTGCCTTCCCGCTCGGCAACCACCAGGGCGCCGCGGCCGTGCTGCGCGGCGTGCAGCCCGACGAGCTCGACCACATGGCGCAGCAGGCGGCCCGCTTCGGGCAGGCCGAACTGAGCCGCACGGCAGACATCGTCGCATCCGCGCTCACCGAGATGACGGGCGCCACCTCGCCGCGACTCCATCTCGAACTCATGGTCGCGCGCGTGCTCGTGCCCGCATCCGACGACACCGAGCGCGGCGCACTCGCCCGCGTCGAACGTCTCGAGCGCCGGGTCGGGGTGGCGGCGGCGGATGTCGCGCCCGCCGCCCAGTCACAGGCGAGCGTTTCGGCTGAGGTGCACTCCCGTGTCGCGCCGGCTCCTGCGTCGATCCCGGCAGCGTCCCGCGCCGCTCCCGCCGAGCCTGCGCCCACCCCGCCGGCTGCCGCCCAGCCCGCCGCCGCCCCGCCCGCCAGTGAGGAGCGCCCGGCTCCCGCAGCCGAGCCCGCAGGAGCAACTGCCGCGCCGGCAGGGAGCGCCGCGCCGTCCGAGCAGGTTCCTCCGCCCCAGCAGCCGGTCGGCCCCGTCACGGTGCAGCAGGTGCGGGATGCCTGGCCGCAGATCCTCGATGCGGTGCAGCAGGCCAAGCGCACCGCGTGGATGGTGCTGTTCACGGCGCAGGTGCGTGAGCTGCGCGACGGAGACGTGCTCGTGCTTGAGTTCCCGAGCCAGAAAGACGTCGAGTCGCTCAAGGCGCAGTCCGCGCCGGGGGAGGGCGTGGGCGACTATCTCAAGCGTGGCGTCGCATCCGTGCTCGGCATCACCCCGAAGCTCATTGCCCGCGTCGCCGCGACGGGGGCAGCCGCAGCGCCCGCCGCAGCGCCCGCCTCGGGAGCGCCGTCACAGGCACGCCCGCCGCAGTCCCCGTCGAACGCCCCGTCCCGCCAGGCTCCCTCGGCCAACTCCAGCGCGCCGGCCCGGCCAAGCGACGGCGCCCCCTCGGGGTCGCAGCCCAGCGCGACCGTCTCCGACTGGGCAACCGTCGCCATCCCTGGTGCCGAGCCCAGTGTGCCCGTGGAGCCGTCCGCAACAGGCGCGGCACCCGCATCACCCGGCGGCGCGCGAACCAGCGCGGCACCCGACAGCCGTGCGGCGGCCGGTGCCAGCCGTGACGACGAACCGCCGTTCGACGACGAGCCCCCCTTCGACCCCGACTACGACCGGGTGCCGCCGCCCGGTGAACCCGGCGCGCCCTCGGGGGCTCGCCGTCCGTCCTCGCAAGGCGCATCCGGTGGCCAGCAGAGGCCCGCGCAGGCAGGCAAGGCACCGAACGCGCGCCCGCAGGCGAGCGCACCAGCACGACAGGGCGCTCCTCACAACGGCCCGCAGAAGTACGGCGAGGCCGTCGTGCGGCAGGTCCTCGGTGCGACCTTCATCGAAGAGCAGCCCCACACTCCGCGCGTGACCCCAGGGATGAACTGATATGTATGAGGGAGTCGTCCAAGAGCTGATCGACGAGTTCGGTCGCCTGCCGGGAATCGGGCCGAAGTCCGCCCAGCGCATCGCGTTCCACATCCTCCAGACGGAGTCCTACGACGCTGGCCGCCTGGCCGAGCTCCTCACGATCGTGCGCGAGAAGGTGCGCTTCTGCGACATCTGCGGCAACGTGACGGAGCACGAGACGTGCAGCATCTGCCGCGATCCGCGCCGCTCGCAGGCCACCATCTGCGTCGTCGAGGAGGCGAAGGATGTCGTCGCGATCGAACGCACGCGCGAGTTCCGCGGCCTCTACCACGTGCTCGGCGGTGCGATCAGCCCGATCGATGGCGTCGGCCCAGACGACCTGCGCATCCGCCAGCTGATGCAGCGGCTCGCCGATGGCACTGTCACGGAGGTCATCATCGCGACCGATCCCAACCTCGAGGGCGAGGCGACGGCCACCTACCTCTCGCGGCTCCTCAACCAGCCGGGACTCTCAGTCTCGCGCCTCGCCTCGGGCCTTCCCGTCGGGGGAGACCTCGAGTATGCCGACGAGGTGACGCTCGGGCGTGCCTTCGAGGGGCGCCGCCTGGTCGAGAACTAGGCGCCGGAGCAGCCACTACACTTGGGTGCTTGGTGCTTCACCCCGATTGCGCCCAACCCCCCTCACGACCCCGGGAGATTTTCGCGTGGCCTTGATTGTGCAGAAGTACGGCGGCTCATCCGTTGCGGATGCCGAGGGCATCAAGCGCGTTGCGTCCCGCATCGTCGCCACCCGCCGCGCGGGCAACGACGTCGTCGTGGTCGTCTCAGCGATGGGTGACACGACCGATGAGCTCCTCGACCTCTCGGCGGCGGTGTCTGAGGCCCCGGCCGGCCGCGAGCTCGACATGCTCCTGACGGCGGGGGAGCGCATCTCGATGGCGCTCCTCGCGATGGCCATCCGCGACCTCGGTGAGGAGGCGCGCTCCTACACGGGCAGCCAGGCCGGCATGATCACCGACGAGAAGCACGGCGCGGCCCGCATCGTAGAGGTCTCCCCTCGCCGCGTGCAGGATGCCCTCGACCACGGCTACATCGCCATCGTCGCGGGCTTCCAGGGCTTCAACCGCGACTCGGGCGACATCACGACCCTCGGCCGTGGAGGCTCTGACACGACCGCGGTCGCCCTCGCGGCGGCCCTCGACGCCGAGGTCTGCGAGATCTACACCGACGTCGACGGCGTCTTCACGACCGACCCCCGCATGGTTCCCGCCGCGCACAAGATCGACCGCATCACCACGGAGGAGATGCTCGAGCTCGCGGCCGCGGGGGCGAAAGTTCTTTATATTCGCGCAGTGGAATATGCGCGCAGGCACGGCGTCACCCTGCACGTCCGTTCCTCGTTCAGTGACAAGCCCGGCACCATCGTGGTGAATTCAACAGAGGGAGAGACCGTGGAAGAACCGATCATCACGGGCATCGCTGCCGACCTCAGCGAAGACAAGATCACGGTCGCGGGAGTTCCGGATGTCCCGGGCACCGCCGCGCGCATCTTCACGATCGCGGCCAGCGCCGGCGCCAACATCGACCTGATCGTGCAGAACTCCTCCACGGTCGACACGGGTCTGGCCGACATCTCCTTCACGCTCCCCAAGTCGCAGGTCGCCGCGACCCTCGAGGCTCTCGAGGCGGGACGCAGCGAGGTCGGCTTCGCGGGCCTGCAGCACGACGCCGGCATCGGCAAGATCGCGGTCGTCGGCACCGGCATGCGCACCAACACGGGCGTCTCGGCCAAGCTCTTCGCCGCGCTCTCCGAGGCGGGGATCAATATCGAGATGATCTCGACGAGCGAGATCCGCATCAGCGTCGTCACGCGCGCGGAGATCGTGCCCGACGCCGTTCGCATCATCCACACCGCCTTCGACCTCGATGCCGAAGGTGAAGCAATCGTCTACGGAGGCACCGGCCGATGAGCACTGCAGCAGGAATCAACATCGGCGTCGTCGGCGCCACCGGCCAGGTCGGCACTGTGGTGCGTCGCCTCCTGGAGGAGCGCGACTTCCCCGTCGCGAGCATCCGCTTCTTCGCGTCTGCGCGTTCGGCGGGCACGACGCTTCCCTTCAAGGGCGAAGACGTCGTGGTGGAGGACGCCGCGACGGCCGACCCCTCCGGCCTCGATGTCGCGATCTTCTCGGCGGGCGCGACGCTTTCCAAAGCACAGGCGCCGCGCTTCGCTGCCGCGGGCGTGACGGTCGTCGACAACTCCTCCGGCTGGCGCCTCGACCCCGAGGTTCCGCTCGTCGTGAGTGAGGTCAACCCGCACGCGATCGACCAGGCGGCCAAGGGCATCATCGCGAACCCCAACTGCACGACCATGGCGGCCATGCCCGTGCTCAAGGTCCTGCACGAGGAGGCCGGGCTCGAGCGCCTCATCGTCAGCACCTACCAGGCGGTCTCCGGCGCAGGGCTCAAGGGCGGCACTGAGCTGCTGGAGCAGACCCGCGCCGCGGTCGAGCAAGACGCCATGGGGCTCGTCAACGACGGTTCCTCCGTCACGATGCCGGCCCCGAGCGCCTTCCCAAAGAACATCGCCTTCGACGTCATCCCCCTCGCCGGCAGCATCGTTGACGACGGCCTCGAGGAGACCGACGAGGAGAAGAAGCTCCGCAACGAGAGCCGCAAGATCCTCGAGCTGCCCGAGCTCCTCGTGAGTGGCACCTGCGTGCGCGTGCCGGTCTTCACCGGACACTCGCTGTCGATCAACGCCGAGTTCTCGCGCGCCATCAGTCCTAAGCGTGCGCGTGAACTGCTTGCGGATGCCCCTGGCGTCGAGCTCTCCGACGTGCCGACGCCGCTCGAGGCCGCCGGCAAGGACCCGAGCTTCGTGGGACGCATCCGTCAGGACGAGGGCGTGCCCGGTGGCCGCGGCCTCGCGCTGTTCATCAGCAACGACAACCTCCGCAAGGGTGCAGCGCTCAACGCGGTGCAGATCGCGGAGCTCGTTGCCGCACGGAGGCTCGCGGCAGCGTGAGCAAGGGCGGCGGTGGTGGAGATTTGACGTCCTCAGCGAGTCGTAAACTGGAGGGTGTGAGTGCCTCCGCAGATTCCGCCACCCAGCCCCTTGACGTCGCCCTGATCGGCGGTGGCATCATGAGCGCCACCCTCGGCGCGCTCCTCAAGCAGCTCCAGCCGGACTGGTCGATCGAGATCTTCGAGAGCCTCTCCGAGACGGCGCTCGAGAGCTCCAACCCGTGGAACAACGCTGGCACGGGCCACGCGGCCTTCTGCGAGCTGAACTACGGCAAGGAACAGGCCGACGGCACCTTCGAGATCCAGACGGCCGTCACGGTCAACGAGCAGTTCCAAGTGTCGCGCCAGTTCTGGTCGTTCATGGTGCGGGAGGGCTCGCTGCCCGACCCGAAGTCGTTCATCAACCCCGTGCCGCACATCAGCTTCGTGTGGGGCGAGGAGAACGTCGACTACCTGCGCCGTCGCTTCGACGCGCTCAAGGCCAACCCCCTCTTCGATGACATGGAGTTCACGGATGACCCTGCCGTCATCCGCTCCTGGGCACCGCTCCTCCTTCCCGGCCGGGCGAAGTCGCAGCCGATCGCGGCGACCCGTGTCGTCGGTGGTACGGATGTCGACTTCGGTGCCCTGACGCGGGCGCTGCTCTCCTACCTGACCGACAACGGCGCCAAGCTGACCCTTGAGCGCAAGGTCACGGGGCTCAAGCGCGGCCGCGACGGCCTGTGGACCATCCGTTCGCGCCACACGGTCGGCGGCACGCCCGCCGTGACCCGCGCGCGCTTCGTCTTCGTCGGTGCCGGCGGTGGCGCACTCTCGCTCCTGCAGAAGTCGGGCATCAAGGAGATCAAGGGCTACGGCGGCTTCCCCATCAGCGGCCAGTTCCTCCGCACCGACAACCCCGCCCTCGTGGCCCGCCACACGGCGAAGGTCTACGGCAAGGCGGCGGTCGGCGCACCTCCCATGTCGGTTCCCCACCTCGACACGCGCGTCGTCGACGGCAAGGGCAGCCTGATGTTCGGCCCCTATGCCGGCTTCTCGCCCAAGTTCCTGAAGACGGGCTCGTGGTTCGACCTTCCCTTCTCGCTGCGCCCGAGCAACATCATCCCCATGCTCGCGGTCGCGAAAGACAACTTCGACCTCGTGAAGTACCTCGTGACTGAGCTGCTCGCATCCCGGGCCAAGAAGCTCGACTCGCTCCGCCAGTTCATGCCGGAGGCGAAGGACGAGGACTGGGAGCTCATCACGGCCGGCCAGCGCGTCCAGGTGATGAAGAAGGATGCCAAGAAGGGCGGCGTGCTCCAGTTCGGCACCGAGGTCGTTGCGGCCGAGGATGGCTCGATCGCGGGGCTCCTCGGCGCTTCCCCCGGCGCGTCGACGGCCGTGCCGATCATGATCTCGCTGCTCGAGCGCTGCTTCCCTGACCGGTTCGAGGCGTGGAAGCCGTCGATCGCCCAGATGGTGCCGAGCCTCGGACGTCGTCTCTCGGACGACCCGGAACTCGCGCAGCAGATGATCGAGTCGACCTCGCGCGATTTGTCGCTCGTCTAACACTCAGCGGGCTTTGAGGCGACCGGGGCACAGGGGTCGCGACAACACAATGGAGAACTCGTTCTCCCCCCGCTAAACGGGGTACAGCGCAGGTGACGTATGCTGCCATACTCGGACCACTGAGCAGTGGGAGGGATGATCGCTGTGACCATGGGCTTGCCTGCGCACGTGGCGCCTCGCGCCATGAGCCTCGCCCTGTCACGCGCCGCCCACGGCATGTCGCTCGCAGTGCTCTGCTGCGGTCTCGTCGTCGCCCTCGGCTTCGCGGCCGCGTATCCCGACCGCGTCCTGTGGCCCGCCCTCCTCGCCCTCGCGGTGATGTTTCCCATGGTCTGGTTCGTGCAGCGTCACCGCACCCTGGGGGCGGGCCTCGCGTACCTCGCGATCGGCGCGGGTGCCACCTACGTCCACACGATCACCTACGCACTCGCGGTGCCGCACGTGCTCGACGACCTCACCCTTTGGCTTGCCCCGCCCAAGATCGTGCTCGTGCTGGTCGCGGCCGCGGGAGTCGGACTCGGGCGAGCGGTCGTCTGGCTGCTCGCCGGGTACGTCGTCGCGGAGGTCTCGGCATCCGTTGCCCTCGTGCTCGCGGGCGTGCCATACGTATTCGACCTCCTGACCCTCGCCCTCCTGCTGGAGGCGATCGGCGTGTGCCTACTCGCCTTCCTCTCGGTGCGGGGCGCGGTCCGCGCGCATCCGCGCCTGCAGCACGCCGCCCGCGAGGAGTTGCTCGATGACCTGCGGTCACGCATGGAGGTCCGCGCGGCCGCACTCATGCACGACACGATCCTGAGCCACCTCGCCGCGATCGCCTCCTCCTCGGGTGCCGAGCTCGATGACCGGCAGAAGGAGCAGATCGATCGCGACCTGCAGATCCTTTCCGGGCAGGAGTGGATCAATTCGGCCTCGGATGCCACGGCCACGGCAGACTCGCTCGACCGCGCGTCTCCTCTCCGCGACGCCATCGCGCAGGTGCGGGACGAGGGGCTCGAGGTGACCGGCACGGGAGACTTCGGCTCCGTGCTGCGCCTGAGTCCGGAGCAGGCGCAGGCGCTCGGCCTCGCGGCCAAGCAGTGCCTCGTCAACGTCATCAAGCACTCGGGCGTCATGACGGCGGAGGTGGCCGTGTACGCCTCGGACGATGAGGTGTCGGTCATGATCATCGACGCGGGGCGCGGGTTCTCTGAGGCATCCGTCGGCTCTGACCGCCTTGGGTTGCGGGCCTCTGTCCAGAGTCGCATCGAGTCGGTGGGTGGCCTCGTGCAGGTGTGGTCGACTCCGGGTGCCGGCACCTCGGTGCTCATCCAGTTCCCCGTGGGGGAGGCGGCCCAGGTGCCACCCCAGACGGGTCCAAGCAGGCTCGTGTCGGGCCCACTTCCCACGATCACCCTGGGCGACCGGGGACCGGGCGACGCTGGACCGGCGTCGTGAGGCCCCCGGAGCGCACGCGGCAGGAACTCGACCCGGTCGGTGCCTTCGCATCGAGGGCGATCACGATCGGCAGCGCCCTCGTCGCCTTCGCCTTCGCCGCGGCGATGGTCGTCAGCTACATCGACTGGATCAAGAACCCCGCGCTCGCCCTCATGGGCCTGCTCTCACTCGGTGTCGCAAGCATCATCGTCACGTCGGCGACCGACCCCTACCGCGGCCCCTTCCACCGCGGGCCGCACGGTTGGGTCGTCGCCCTGTCGATCCTCGCGGGAGCGTTCATCACGGCGGGAGCCTGGGACACGGATGCGCTCTTCGCGCTCGGCTGGGTCGGTCCGGCGAGCCTCGGCCTTTATTCGATCGGCATGGCCGCCTATCGTCCCGTGCGGGAGATCGTTGCCTACGGAGCGCTTGCGAGCGTCTTCATGGGCTTCACTTCGATGCTGCAGGCGCAGGCGACCCCACTGCCGAACGTTCCCGACGCGGCCATCGTCGGCATCCACCTGCTGCCCCTGCTCGCGCTCAACTTCAGCGCGGCCGCGTTCACGCACAGCATCATCCAGTCGATCGAGCGGATGCGCGCCGAGGCCCGGGCGGCGGAGCGCCTCTCGGCAGAGCAGGAGACCGGCGTCGCCCGTTCCGTGCAGCAGGACCGGGTCACGATCCTCAACCGCGAGGTGGTGCCCTTCTTCACCGAGGTGCTCGGCGGGAGGGAGATCACGCCAGACGTGCGCGAGCATGCGCGCTCGATCGCTGATGCCATCCGGGCGGTCATGGTGGCTGAGGTGGACCGCACCTGGCTCGAGAACCTCGTCGACCACCTGCGAGCGCGGGCGCGCCGACACGGCGAGGCACCCGACGGCGCGCGCGTCGTGTTCGACGACGACAACGTCGCGAACCTCATGACCTACGACCAGCGCACGGCCCTGCGGGCCCTCCTCGTGGCCATCTTCGATCTGACGGATGACCGCCCGCAGAACCTCGAGATCGTCATCGCCCGCGTGGGGGAGCGCTGCCAGGGTTTCGTCGCCGTCGACATCGACATGGTCGATCCGCTCGTGAAATCCAAGTTCGGGCCATACCTCGCCGTCATGCGGGTCGTGTTCCGGCGCCTGCGCGCCGAGCACCTGCAATCGGTGCTGACAGTAAGATTCTCCTATGACCAGCGATAGCCAAGGGGGGTCGGACGTCGCGGGCGAGGCCGCCCCGCGTCCGCAGGCAGACGCGCGACGCATCCGACTCGCGCTGCTCGACGACCATGAGGTGCTGCTCGACAGCCTGTCGAGCTGGATCAGCACGAACGCGACGGACTTCGAACTCGTGCTGAGTGCGCACACCTGGCTCGAGCTCGTGCACAGCGAGAACTTTCCCACCGACCTCGTCTTCCTCGACTTCCAACTCAAGGAGTCGGTGTCGATCGAGGCACGCGTGCGCACCTGCCGTGCTGCTGGCGCGAAGGTGATCGTGCTCACGAGCCTCGACACGCGTGATGCCCGCGACCGCGCCCTCAGCGCTGGCGCGGCCGCGTTCCTCTCGAAGTCACTGCCCATGAACGAGGTGATGGATGTCGCACGTCGCGTCATGGGCCTCGACCGCGGTGTTGTGCAGCAGCAGAGCTGGCGACCGCTCCCGACGGGCGCGATCAACCAGGCGCGCCCCAAGCTCAGCCAGGGCGAGATCGACGCACTCAAGCTCTATGTGACGGGCCACAGCACGACCGAGGTCGCCCGCCAGATGAACGTGCAGTACGAGACGGCCAAGACCTACCTGCGGCGCGTGCGTGAGAAGTACGCCAAGGTCAACCGGCCGGCAAGCAAGAAGGCGGAACTCATCCGCCGCGCAGCAGAGGATGGGTTCCTGCAGTAATGGCCAAGCTCTATTTCCGGTATGGCGCCATGAACAGTGGCAAGAGCACGGCCCTCCTCCAGGCCGCCTACAACTACGAGGAGCGCGGGCAGCAGGTGCTGCTCGCGAAGCCCCAGGTCGACACGAAGGGCGACGACCAGATCGTCTCGCGCCTCGGCGTGACGCGCACGGTCGACTTCGTGATCGAGCCGCGTGACGACGCCTACAGCGTCTTTGCGGAGGAGCGCGCGAAGGTCCGCTCGCGCACGGGCCTCGACGTGAGTTGCCTGCTGGTCGACGAGGCCCAGTTCCTCACCGAGCGACAGGTCGACGACCTCCTGCGCATCGCGATCCTTGAGAATGTGCCCGTGCTGGCCTATGGCATCCGCACCGACTTCCAGACGGTCGCCTTTCCGGGCAGCCGTCGCCTGCTCGAGGTGGCGCACTCCCTCGAGGAGCTCAAGACCATCTGCCGCTGCGGCCGCAAGGCGGTCTTCAATGCGCGCAAGGTCGGTGACACCTTCACCTTCGCGGGTGACCAGGTCGCGATCGACCAGTCGACTGATGTCGCGAGCACGACTGCCGGCAGCGCGCTCGGTGCGACGGGGCGCTTCAGCGTCAGCTACGAGTCTCTCTGCGGCGAGTGCTACCTGCAGGAGAGCGGCGGCACCCTCAGCAGCGGACGC
Organism: Salinibacterium sp.; assembly: GCA_015234465.1. Classification (GTDB taxonomy): domain Bacteria; phylum Actinomycetota; class Actinomycetes; order Actinomycetales; family Microbacteriaceae; genus Homoserinimonas. The sequence goes on from JADGNA010000023.1 coordinate 33,916, forward strand.
GAACCTCTCGTGGACTTCGTCTACGACTCCGCGCCAGACCCAGACTTCACCTAGCCCGCGGCCGTAGAAACAGAAGACCCCCTCGCGTGCCGCGAGGGGGTCTTCTCTGTGTCGGGGTAACAGGATTTGAACCTGCGACCTCTTCGTCCCGAACGAAGCGCGCTACCAAGCTGCGCCATACCCCGATCCGTCACCGCGAGCATCCGCTCGCGGGCAACTCATCAAGAATAGCCGATATCTGAGCCGACGAGTGTCACGAGCACGGCCTCCGGCGGGCACGCGAAGCGCACGGGCGCGTAGATGGAGGTGCCGAGGCCGGCCGAGACCTCAAGGAACGCCGTGCCGAGGGCGTGGTGCCACAGGCTGACGCCACTCGCCTTCTCGCGCGGCAGGTCACAGTTGGTCACGAGGGCGCCGACGCCCGGCACGCAGACCTGGCCGCCGTGCGTGTGGCCCGCAAAGATGACCTCGGCCCCGTGGGTCACGAAGGAGTCGAGCACGCGCTGGTAGGGGGCGTGCGTGACGCCGATCATGACCGCCTCGCGGTCGGCGGGGCCGTCGTCGGGTTCCACCTGCTCGCGCAGCTCGTCGATCGCCCCGGGAAGCACGTCGAGCCGGTCCCAGTTGCGGTGCGCATCCGCGGTGCCGATGAACTCGAGCGGCGAGGAGCGCACCGTCATCCAGTGGGCGGCGTTGTTGAGGTCGACCCAACCGAGCGAGGCGAAGAACTCTTCGAGGGCACCCGTGTCGAGCTGTTCCGCGGCGACCGACTTGCCAGAGGGGCCCGTGAGGTAGCTCAACGGGTTCTTGCCGGTCGGGCCGAAGTAGTCGTTGGAGCCGTGCACGAAGACGCCGGGGACATCCTTGAACGGCGCAAGGGCGTAGCGCACACCCTCGATGCCGTCACGGTGCCCCAGGTTGTCGCCCGTGTTGATCACGAGGTCGGGCTCGAGGTCAGCGAGGCTGCGCACCCACTCCTGCTTCTCACGCTGCCAGGGCGCCATGTGCAGGTCGCTGATGTGCAGCACGCGGATGGGGTCGGCACCCGCGTCGAGCACGGGCAACATCTCGCGGCGCACGCGATAGTTGCGCCGTTCGACGAGCGAGCCCCACGCGAAGGCGCCCACCCCGACGGCGGTCGCCGTTGCGAGTGCGGCACCGATCGCGCGCCCGGGGGAGCGGGACGTCATCAGCACTTCAATCGGGAGACGGACAGCGTGATGGTGGCGCCGGGGAAGATCTCGCCGCCGGCGGCAGGATCGGTTGCCGTCACCTTGCCGATCGCGTCGCTGTCAGGATCCGTGTCCTCGGGGAGGAGCTTGCAGTCCTCGACCAGGGTGTACCCGCGGCCGATCTCCGATTTCGCATCACCGAGCGACTTGCCGATCACGTTCGGCATCTCCGCGGCGTTGCTCAGGCTGCCATAGACCGTCACGGTCGTGCCGCGGGGCACAGTGGCCCCGGGGGCGGGCTCGACGGCTGCGATCCTGCCGGCCTCGAGCGAGGAGTTGATCTCCCCGCCGTAGGCGTAGGTGAAGCCGAGGCTCTCGATGAGTGCCTTGGCCTGCTCCTGCGTCTGGCCGACCACGTTGGGCACGACGGCGCCACGGCCGTTCAGCAGCGAGGCGGGTGGATCCGCGAACGCTCCACCGCCATACTGGCCGTTGAGTGCCGCCATGACGGGCCGGAAGATGCGGTGACGCGCCTGCGCGCCGTTGCCGCCGGGCAGGTAGATGCGGTTCATGTTGGTCGAGCCGTTGATGTTGCCGACCCACACCGCGAGCGCGTTGGTCGTGCTCGTGCCGATCATCCAGGTGTCTTCCGAGTTGTCGGTCGTTCCCGTCTTGCCTGCGACCTCGATGCCGTCGCGGGTGTTCGAGGCGGTCGCGGTGCCGCTCGTGACGACCCGCTTGAGGGCATACGCCATGGCCGCCGAGACCTCCGGGCTCACTGCCTGCGAGCACTCGCGCGCCTGGCCACCGAGCTCGGTGCCGTCCGCCGCGACGATGTTGTCGATCGCGGTGGGCTTGCAGTACAGGCCGCCCGCGCCGACCGCAGCGATTGCCGCGGCCATCGTGAGCGGTGCCATCTCGTTGGTGCCGAGCACCGTCGCAGGGTTGTACTGCAGGTCGGCGCCGTCAGCGCGGTGGGCGCCAAGCGCCGCCGCGGTGTCGCGAATGGAGCAGAGGTCGAGCTTCTGCGCCATCGTGACGTAGGAGATGTTGTAGGAGTTGATGGTCGACTGCAGCACCGTCGTAGACGAGGAGCCGCCCGCGCCGCCGTAGTTCGGCGGGGTCCACGCGGGGCCGCCGAGACCGGCATCGCCACAGGAGTCGGTGAATGAAGCCATGGGGAACGGACGCTTTGCACCGTTGACGACCTCATTGAGGCCGTGGCCGGCGTTGAGCCATGCCGCGAGCGTGAAGATCTTGTAGGTCGAGCCGGTCTGGAAGCCGCTCGATCCGCCGTAGGGGCGGTCGGTGCTGAAGTTCACGGCCGTGAAGGCAGGGCCCTGGCCCGTCTCGGTGTTGTCGAAGTACTTGTTCTGCACCATGACGCGGATGCGGCCTGTGCCCGGTTCGACCACGTTGGCGACCGCACCGAGCTCCATCCTGGCCTCCTCGGCGGGGGCCTCGGCTGCCACGATGGCCTGCGCGTGGTTCTGCTGGTTCAACTGGAGCGAGGTGTAGACGGAGTAGCCGCCGCGGTCCCAGTTCGCCTGGCGCTCCTCGGCGCTCGCGCCGAGCATTTCGAGTTCCGGCACGAGCTTGGTGATGTAGTCGCAGAAGTAGGGCGCGCTGGCCGCGTACATGCAGCCGTTCTGCGGCGCGCTGTAGGCGACCTCGACGGGCGACGCAACGGCCGCATCGTGCTCCTCTTGTGTGATCGAGCCGAGCTCGAGCATGTTGCCCAGGATGAAGTCCCGGCGCTGCTTGTTCGCCTCGAAGTTGTCCTCCCAGATGAGGCTGTGCGAGGCCGGAGTCTGCACGATCGCGATCAGGCTGGCCGCCTGCGCGAGCGTCACATCCGAGGCCGGCACCGAGAAGAACTGCTTGGCTGCCGACTGCACGCCGTAGGTGCTGCCGCCGAAGCCCGCGATGTTGAGGTAGGCGAGCATGATCTCGTCTTTGCTGTACTTCTTCTCGAGGCCGATCGCGAGCTTGGCCTCCTGCAGCTTTCGCTCGATCGTCTGCTCTTCCGCCTCAGCACGCTTCGCCTTCTGCAGGGCCTCAGACGGCTCGTCGAGGGCGGCCTGGATGCGGATGTTCTTGACCAACTGCATCGTCAGGGTCGAAGCACCACTGCCGATCTCGCCGCCTGCCACGTTGCCGACGGCCGCACGCACGACGGATGCCACATCGACGCCACCGTGCTCATAGAAGCGGCGGTCCTCACCAGCGACCACCGCATCCTTCAAGTACTGCGAAACCTGGTCCCACTCGACCTCTTCGCGGTTCTGCTTGTAGATCTGGGCGATCGGCACGGGGGTGACCCCGTCATCACCAAGGCCATAGATGGTGTTCTTGGTAGCGAGCTGATTGATCTCGAGGTATTCGGGAAGACTATTGAAGATGTCGATGGAGGCCTTCGCCGTCATACCGGTGACCGCGAGGGCCGGCGTGACGAGGGCCGTGACGAGCACTCCGGCAAGGGCGCCGAGGCCGACGAGCCCGGCGAGGGCGCCGAGGACGCCGGTGGGCTTCGAATTTTGGGCAGACATACGCCCTAGAGTAAAGGATCGGAACACCGACGAAGCTGAATGGATGGCGACATGCAAACGTGGGAGTACATGACCACGCCCCTGATGATCCACACGACGGCCGCGATCCTCAATAACTGGGGTTCGGAGGGGTGGGAACTCGTGCAGGTCGTCACGGGCCCCGAGGGCGGACTCGTCGCCTACCTCAAGCGCCCCGTGGCGTCGGAGGCATGAGCATGAGCATCGAGAAGCGCATGGCCGAGCTCGGCCTCGAACTGCCCGCCGTCGCCAAGCCCGTCGCGGCCTACGTGCCCGCCGTCGTCGCCGGCAACCACGTCTACACCTCCGGCCAGCTGCCCTTCGTCGACGGGGCGCTCCCCGCGACCGGCAAGGTCGGCGCCTCCGTGACCGCCGAGGACGCCGCAGGCTATGCGCGGCAGTGCGCCCTCAATGCGCTCGCCGCCGCGGCATCCGTCATCGGCTCGCTCGACCGCGTCACGCGCGTCGTCAAGGTCGTCGGATTCGTCGCATCGGATGCCTCGTTCACGGGCCAGCCCACAGTCATCAACGGCGCCAGCGAACTGCTCGGCGAGGTCTTCGGCGAGATCGGCCAGCACGCGCGCAGCGCGGTCGGCGTGGCGGTGCTGCCGCTCGACTCGCCCGTCGAGGTGGAGCTCGTCCTCGAGTTCGCGTAGCGCTCAGGCGCTGAATGCCGAGAACCTGCGCTTCCGAATCACTCGGTTGCGCAGGTTCTCGACGCTGATTGGGGTCAGTCCTTCTTCGTGCCGCCGCTCAGCCGGTCACTGATCGCCTGCATGACGTGCGTGTCTGCGAGCGTCGTCGTGTCGCCCACCTGACGACCTTCGGCCACGTCGCGCAGCAGTCGGCGCATGATCTTGCCGGAACGGGTCTTGGGCAGCTCCGTGACGACGAAGATCTCGCGGGGGCGGGCGATCGCGCCGATCTGCTCGGCGACGTGGGCCCGCAGGATCCCGCTCGCCTCGTCGGCGGTCTGGGCATCCTCCTGGTCGGAGCGCAGGATGACGAACGCCACGACAGCCTGGCCGGTCGTCTCGTCGGAGGCACCGACGACGGCGGACTCGGCGACGATCGGATGCGACACGAGGGCCGACTCGATCTCCGCTGTCGAGAGGCGGTGGCCCGAGACATTCATGACGTCGTCGACGCGGCCGAGGAGCCAGATGTCGCCGTCCTCGTCGAGGCGCGCGCCGTCGCCGGCGAAGTACATGCGGCGGTTCTCCGCGCCCGGCAGGTCGAACTTCTCCCAGTAGGTCTCGATGAAGCGCTCGGGGTCGCCCCAGATGCCGCGCAGCATCGACGGCCACGGCTTGGTCACGACGAGGAGCCCGCCGTTGCCGTTGCCGACGTGCTCGCCCGCGTCGTTCAGCACGTCGACGCTGATGCCGGGCATCGGCACCTGCGCTGAGCCGGGCTTGGCCTCCGTGATGCCGGGGAGGGCGGAGATCATGATCGCGCCCGTCTCGGTCTGCCACCACGTGTCGACGATGGGGGCGCAGCCGCCGCCGATGACGTCGCGGTACCAGATCCACGCCTCGGGGTTGATCGGTTCGCCGACCGAGCCGAGCAGGCGGATGCTCGAGAGGTCGTGCTCGTCTGGCACCTGCCGCCCGATCTTCATGAAGGAGCGGATGGCCGTTGGCGCCGTGTAGAAGATGCTCACCTTGTACTTCTCGATGAGCTCCCACCAGCGCCCCGGGTGCGGGCTGTCAGGCGTGCCCTCGTAGAGCACCTGCGTGGCGCCGTTGGCGAGCGGCCCGTAGACGACGTAGCTGTGGCCCGTGACCCAGCCGATGTCTGCCGTGCACCAGTAGACATCCGTCTCGGGCTTGAGGTCGAAGACGTACTTGTGGGTGAAGGCGGCCTGCGTCAGGTAGCCGCCGCTCGTGTGCAGGATGCCCTTGGGCTTTCCCGTCGTGCCCGAGGTGTAGAGGATGTAGAGCGGGTGCTCGGCGTCGAAGGCCTCCGGCGTGTGCTCAGGCGCGGCCTTCTCGATCTGCTCGTGCCACCAGAGGTCGCGGTCGTCGTTCCATTCGATCTCGTTCTCGCCGCGCCGCACCACGATGACGTGCTCGACCGAGTGGGCGCCCTCCTTCGCGAGCGCCTCATCGACGGTCGGCTTGAGGGGCGAGACGCGTCCCTTGCGCCAGCCGCCATCGGCCGTGATGACGAGCTTGGCATCGGCGTCGTCGACGCGGGAACGGATGCTGTCGGCGCTGAAGCCGCCGAAGATGACAGAGTGCACGGCACCGATCCGGGCGACCGCGAGCATCGACACGACTGCCTCGGGGATCATCGGCATGTAGATCGCGACGCGGTCACCCGAGCGGATGCCCAGCTCGGTGAGCATGTTGGCCGCCTTCTTGACCTCCGCCGTCAGCTCCGCGTAGGTGATCGTGCGGCTGTCGCCAGGCTCGCCCTCCCAGTGGAACGCGACGCGCTCGCCGATGCCCGCCTCGACGTGGCGGTCGAGGCAGTTGTAGGCGACGTTGAGGCGGCCATCGGCAAACCAGCGGGCGAAGGGCGCGTTGTCCCAATCGAGCGTGCGCGTGAAGTCCTTGTCCCAGTGCAGCATGGTGCGTGCCTGCTCAGCCCAGAAGGCCTCGGGATCCTTCCGGCCGGCGTCGTAGAGCGAGGGGGAGGCGACGGATGCAGCGGCGAACTCCTCGCTCGGAGGAAAGCGCCTGGTCTCGTGCTGCAGGTTGTCGATGTGGTCGCTCATGGTCATTCTCGGCGCTCCTTTGCGTAAGTCAGACAGGCAGTCAGCGGAGTGATTCTCGCATGCCGTTTTGAGACTAACCCGCAATGAAAATTCCTGTTGTGTTCCCTCGGCTCTGGGGTACACTGTGAGCACCGGATGTCAATTCGGCTTGCGGCGCATTCTAGTGATTCCCCCCAATCACGCGCCGCTGTGGCGGCGCCAGTTCCCCCCAACAGGCGCCGCCCCTCTCTTTTTAACGCGGCAGGTTCGGCGCTGTACCCCGAGGCGTTCGACCCTCTGCCGGGCTGTGCGCGGATCGGGGGACGATCACCCATTCCGCTGCCCGTCGAGGGGCCGCCGCATCCCCTCACAACTGCATCCGATGCGAGGCTCCCACAGTCCATCCCGGCCTCCGGATCGGTCATGCCCCTCGCCCCTTAACGTCTCGCCATGACGATGCACAGCGCGCTTGCTCCCGCCCGTTTCGTTCCCGTTCGGGAGGGAGCGGAGCCTCCCGAGACGGCAGCGCAGCAGGCTGCGCCGAGGCTCAGCCAGGCGCAGCTCGACTCCTTCGGGCCGCTCGCCCGATTCGTCGTCGACGACGAGGTGACCGACGTCTTCGTCAACGGATACCGCGACGTCTGGGTCGACCGGGGCGCGGGGGCGAGCCATGCCGGGCCCGTCGGCATGAGCGAGCCCGAGCTGCGCGCCCTCGCGGTCGCCCTCATCTCGCAGGGAGGCCGCCATGTCGATGAGGCGAGTCCCTGTGTCGACGTGCGCCTTGGCGGTGGCATCCGCGTGCATGCCGTGCTGCCGCCGATCTCGACGGGCGGCTGCCTGCTCTCGATCCGCATCCCGCGACGGGGCCACGTCAGTCTTACGCGGCTCGAATCGAGCGGTTTCTTCTCGGCCGTGCCGGTGGCCCGGGTGCGGGCCCTCGTCACGGCGCGGGCCAACATCCTGTTGACGGGAGCGGGCGGCAGCGGCAAGACGACCCTCCTCGCGGCCCTCCTCGGGGCCGCGGACGACGGCGACCGCATCATCGCGATCGAAGACGTCGCCGAGCTGCAGGTCGAGCATCCGCACTTCGTCTCGCTCGAGGCGCGGCAGGCCAACCTCGAGGGCGCGGGCGAGGTCGGCCTGACCCGCCTGCTGAGGGAGGCGCTCCGGATGCGTCCCGACCGGCTCGTGCTGGGCGAGTGCCGCGGCGCCGAGGTGCGCGAACTGCTCGCCGCCCTCAACACGGGACATGACGGCGGCGCCGGCACCCTCCACGCCAACTCGCTCTCGGATGTTCCGGCACGCCTCGAGGCGCTCGGCGCGCTCGCCGGGATGGGGCCGGATGCCGTCGCGCGGCAGGCGGTGAGCGCCATCGGCAGCGTGCTCCACCTGGTGCGTGACGCCAAGGGACGCAGGCTCGAGAGCATCGGCAGGCTCGTGCTCGACGAGCGTGACCGTCTCGCGGTGGTCGAGGAATGAGCGTGGCGGAACGGGACACGGAGGATGTCGCGGCCCTCGCTCGTCGCCTCGCCGTCCTGCTGGCGGCTGGCACGGCGCCCGCCTCGGCGTGGACCCACGTCGCCGAGTCCGCCGGGTCGCCGCCGCGAGTGCAGCGGGTGGCGGCATTCGTCGCCGAGGGCTTCACGGTTCCCGAGGCGATCCTCGTGAGCGTGCGGGCCGTCGAGAGGGAGCCGCCCGCGCGGCAACGCGCAGTCTCTCAACACACGGATGCCGCGTGGCTCGCGATCGCCGCAGCATGGCAGGTCGCCTCCGACGCGGGTGCCCCGCTCGCCGGCACGCTCGAGTCGGTCGCTGATGCGCTGCGCGACGTCGAGCAGACGGAGCGCGAGGTCGCGACCGCGCTCGCGGGGCCCGCGTCGACATCGAAGCTCGTCATGGTGCTCCCCGGCATCGGACTGCTCTTCGGTGCCGCGCTTGGCTTCGATACGTTCACCGTGCTCGCGACGACACCGGCCGGGTGGGCATGTCTCCTGATCGGCTCCGCACTCCTTCTCGCCGGTCGCGCCTGGACCCGACGCCTGCTCGGCGCTGCAGGACGCCGGAGCACGACGCCCGGCCTCGAGCTCGACCTACTCGCGATCGCGGTCGGTGGCGGCGCATCCGTCGACCGTGCCCGCGAGGCGGTGCGGGCCGCGCTCGAGCGATGCCAACTGCCCGTGGGTGACCTCGCGCTCGCCGAGGAGACGCTCGACCTGAGCCAGCGTGCCGGCGTGCCGGCAGCGGGCCTCCTCAGGGCCGAGGCGTCGCAGCAGCGGTCCAGGGCTCGCGGCGATGGTGCACGGGCGGCCGCGAAGCTCGGGGTCACACTCATGCTCCCGCTCGGCGCCTGCATCCTCCCCGCCTTCGTCGCTGTGGGGGTCGTGCCGCTCATGATCGCGGTCATCTCCTCGAGCCTCGGCACGCTGCCCGCGTGACCATCACGCCCACCCACAGGGCACGGCATCCGCGTTCTCCACCGTTCCTGTCGAGACAGCAGCGAGGCCGCGGCAGAGACCGAACTCTGGAAGCCCATAGAGAAAGGACACCCATGCACGACACGACCACTTCTTTCTGCCGGGGCCCGCTGCGCCGGGCTTGGGCGAGGCTCGCCCGCATCGGCACCGCCCTCCGACGCGAGCGAGGCGCTGCCACCGCGGAGTACGCGATCGTCATCATGGCGGCCGTCGGCTTCGCGGGGCTGCTCGTCGTCATCATGCGCAGCGAAGCGGTGCGCACGATCCTGACGGACCTCGTGCAGAGCGCGCTCACGTCCGGCGGATGATACGCGCAGGCGAGAGGGGCAGCGTCACGGCGGAACTCGTCGTGGCGTTGCCCGCCGTCGCCCTCGTGCTGGCGCTCTGCCTCGCGGGCATGAACCTCGGCATGGCGGCGATGGCGGTGCAGGATGCCGCGGCGGCCGCCGCCCGGTCCCTCGCGCGCGGTGAAGCCGAGTCGGCCGCGGCCGCACGGGCCGCCGCAGCGGCTCCCGGTTCGGCCATCGCGAGCATCAGCCGCGGCGAACTCGTGTGCGTCACGGTGACGAGACGCGGACTCCCGGCGCTCCCCATGTCGGTCAGCGGCACCGCGTGCTCCCTGGCGGGTGGCGCGTGAAGTTCCTGGCTGCGGAGAACGGCGCCGGCTCCGTCCTGGTCGTCGCCCTCGTGGCCACACTCATGGCGACGACGCTCCTCATCGCGCCGCTCATGGCCGCCCACATCGACAGCGCGAAGGCGGCGACAGCAGCGGATGCCGCGGCGCTCGCCGCCGCCGATACCGCCGTCGGCATCGTGCCAGGTGCGCCGTGCACCAACGCTGCCCGCACGGCCCAGGCGAATGGCGCGAGCCTCACCGGATGCCGGGTGGACGGCCTCGTCGCGACGGTTGCCGTGAGCCGGGCATCCGGACCCTTCGCGGCGACCGCCACGGCGACCGCGGGGCCTCCCGGAACGGCCCCCTGACCGTGGGCACAGGGAATCTCTGTGTATGGTGTCGGTTGTCGGCCCAACGAACGTGGCCGGGGACTGGTGCGCAGCGAGAGGCTGCCCGGTCAATGCGAAACCCCACGAGGAGTCCGGTGTCCGGAACCAAGAAGCTTGTCATCGTCGAGTCACCGGCGAAGGCGAAGACGATCGCCCAGTACCTCGGCGACGGTTATGAGGTGCAGGCCTCAGTCGGGCACATCCGTGACCTCATCGAGCCGCGCAACCTGCCGGCCGACAAGAAGAAGGGCTTCCTCGGCAAGTTCTCGATCGACGTCGAGAACGACTTCCTTCCCTATTACGTCGTCTCCGACCAGAAGAAGAAGACCGTCGCAGACCTCAAGCGCGCCCTCAAGGACGCCGACGAGCTCTACCTCGCAACTGATGAGGACCGCGAGGGAGAGGCCATCGCGTGGCACCTGCTCGAGGTGCTGAAGCCCAAGGTGCCCGTCAAGCGCATGGTGTTCCACGAGATCACGCAGGATGCGATCCAGCGCGCCCAGGAGAACCCGCGCGACCTCGACACCGCCCTCGTCGACGCACAGGAGACCCGTCGCATCCTCGACCGTCTCTACGGTTACGAGATCTCGCCCGTGCTGTGGCGCAAGGTCGGACCAGGCCTCTCCGCCGGTCGCGTGCAGTCCGCCGCCACCCGCCTCGTGGTCGACCGCGAGCGCGAGCGGCTCGCGTTCGTCGCCGCCAGCTACTGGGACCTCACAGCGCTCCTCGCGCCGCAGGGCGACGGGCAGAACTTCGAGTCGCGCCTCGTGCGCATCAACGGCGAACGCATCGCGACCGGTCGCGACTTCGACGACAAGGGCAACCTGAAGTCGGGCGTGCGCACCCTCGACGAGGCGTCGGCCAAGACGCTCGCGGATGCGCTGCGGAGCTCCGAGGCATCCGTCGTCGTCAAGTCGGTCGAGTCGAAGCCCTACACGCGCCGGCCCGCCGCGCCCTTCAGCACCTCGACCCTGCAGCAGGAGGCCGCGCGCAAGCTGCGCTTCTCGGCCCGGCAGACCATGAGTGTGGCCCAGTCGCTCTATGAGAACGGCTACATCACGTACATGCGTACGGATTCGCTCAACCTCTCGCAGCAGGCGGTCGCGGCCGCCCGTGCGCAGGCGAAGGCGCTCTACGGTGCCGACACGGTGCCCGAGAAGCCACGCGCCTACGCCAGCAAGAGCAAGAACGCACAGGAGGCGCACGAGGCGATCCGTCCCTCGGGTGACACCTTCCGCACACCCTCGGAGTTCGAGGGCACGCTGCGCGGCAACGAGTGGAAGCTCTACGACCTCATCTGGAAGCGCACGGTCGCCTCGCAGATGGCGGATGCGAAGGGAGTCACGGCATCCGTCGCCATCGCCGCCACGGTCGCGGACGGCACCGTCGCGGAGTTCAGCGCCTCGGGCACCGTCATCACCTTCCGCGGCTTCCTGCAGGCCTACGAGGAGAGCCGCGACGAGGAGCGCAACGACACCGCAGAGGCCAAGGAGGCGAAGCTCCCGCCGCTCGAGGAGGGGCAGGAGCTGACGGTCGTCGAGACCGAGCCGAAGGGCCACGAGACGAGCCCGCCGCCGCGCTACACGGAGGCGAGCCTCGTCAAGACGCTCGAGGAGCTCGGCATCGGGCGACCCTCGACCTATGCCGCCATCATCTCGACCATCGTCGACCGCGGCTATGTGACCCCGCGCGGCACGGCGCTCGTGCCGAGCTGGATCGCCTTCTCGGTCGTTCGCCTGCTGGAGCAGTACTTCGGCGACCTCGTCGAATACGACTTCACGGCGGCGATGGAGAATGACCTCGACCGCATCGCCGGCGGCGACCAGGATCGCGTCGAGTGGCTCAAGGGCTTCTACTTCGGCAGTGAGGGCCACCGAGGCCTGCGCACCGTGATCGACAACCTGGGCGAGATCGACGCGCGGGAGATCAACTCGATCGAGATCGCCGACGGCATCACGCTGCGCATCGGCAAGTACGGCCCCTACCTCGAGGTTCCCGGCGACGACCCGGAGACCCCGCGGCGCGTCAACCTCCCGCAGGACCTCGCTCCCGACGAGCTGACGGCCGCGAAGGCGCAGGAACTGATCGACGCCCCCGTCGTCGGCGACCGCGTCATCGGCGTCAACCCGGAGAACGGCAAGAACATCGTTGCGAAGGACGGCCGCTTCGGCCCCTACGTGACGGAACTCGACCCCGAGCCCGAGGAGGAGCTCGTCGTCGACTCCGCGACGGGCGAGGTAGCGGATGCCCCCGCCAAGAAGGCGCCCGCCAAGAAGAAGGCGGCGGCACCCAAGCCCCGCACGGCATCCCTCTTCAAGTCGATGGACCTGGCGACGATCGACCTCGACACGGCGCTCCGCCTGCTCGACCTGCCCCGCGTCGTGGGCGCCGACCCCGAGTCGGGCGAGGAGATCACGGCCCAGAACGGTCGCTACGGCCCCTACCTTAAGAAGGGCACCGACACCCGCACGCTGCCGAGTGAGGACCAGATCTTCGAGATCGACCTCGCTGGCGCTGTTGAGCTCTTTGCGCAGCCCAAGTACGGCGCGCGCAAGGCGTCGAGCGCCCTCAAGGAGTTCGACGCTGACCCCGAGAGCGGCAAGCCGATCAAGGTCAAGGACGGTCGCTTCGGCCCCTACGTCACCGACGGCGTGACCAACGCGACCATCCCTCGGGGCGAGACGGTCGAGGAGATCGACTTCGAGCGCGCGGTGCAGCTGCTGGCCGACAAGCGGGCCAAGGGTCCGGCGAGGAAGCCCGCCAAGAAGGCTCCGGCGAAGAAGGCTCCCGCCAAGAAGGCGACGACGGCGAAGAAGCCTGCGGCGAAGAAGGCCGCCCCCAAGAAGAAGGCAGAGTAGTGGCATCCGGCCTCTTCATCAGCTTTGAGGGCGGCGACGGTTCGGGCAAGACGACACAGTCGGAGCTGCTTGCCTCGTGGCTCGAGGAGCAGGGTCGGGAGGTCGTGCGCAGCCGCGAGCCAGGGGGCACCGACCTCGGACTCGAGCTGCGGGAGATCGTGTTGCACCGCCGCGGGCACATCTCCCCGCGCGCGGAGGCGCTCATCTACGCGGCGGATCGTGCCCACAACATCGCGACCAAGGTGCGGCCAGCCGTCGAGTCCGGTGCGGTCGTCATCCAGGACCGCTATCTCGACAGTTCGGTTGCCTACCAGGGTGCCGGTCGTGTGCTCGACGGGGGAGAGGTGCGCGACGTGTCCCTTTGGGCGACGGAGGGCTTCCTGCCGCACCTGACAATCCTGCTGGACCTCGACGAGACGGTGGGGCGTGAGCGGCTAGATGTCTCGCGCACCCGCTTCGACCGGCTCGAGGCGGAGAAGGCCGACTTCCACGCCCGTGTGCGGGCCGGGTACCTCGCGCTCGCCGCGGCGGAGCCCGAGCGCTTCCTCGTGCTGGATGCTGCCCAGCCGGTGGGGGAGCTCGCGGCGAGTATCCGGAAGCGCGTGGAGACGCTGCTCACGTCCACCTGACGTGCAGAACTCCAAAGTCTGCGAATAATCCTTGCTCTTGCTTAGAGAAATCCGATAGTTTCATGAGTGTCTTGTACCCCGTGTCGGGGTACCGACCTTTTCTTCGGCACCTCACAGGCACAGGAACAGCACCTCATGGCAGAAACCCGCAGCGCAGCGTCCCAAAAACCGTTCCGGCAGAGAAAGGGCGCTCGCAGCGGAATCGTCCGCGTAATGATCACGGCGATGATGGCCTTCGCGCTTGCGGCCGGTGGTTTGTTCGTCCCCCAGCGGGCAGCGGCCGCGATGACACCGTTCCCGACGGGCGCTGCGATGGTGTACGTGGGCCAGGACTCGCCGACGCGGCTCTACGCCGCGACGGCCACTGGAACCGATCTGGTCTTCTCGCCGATCGGGCCAACCACCACGATCACTTACAACGCCCTCGCCTATAACGTCAACGACAACTACCTCTACGCGACGCGCACCGGCAACCCTGCCCTGATCCGCATCTCTTCCGACGGCTCCTGGGAGGTCGTAAGCACCTTGGCGGCAGGCGCGATCGTGGGTGCGTTCGGCGACGGTGCCAACTCGAACCGGTTCTACTACCTCGCGGGCAACCAGCTGCGCTGGTACAACGTCGCCAACGGCAACACGGGTGCCACCAACCTGCAGGGCACGTTCTCGCCCGTCGACATGGCCTGGTCGGGCGGCTACTTCTGGGGACTGGATGCGACCACCGCGACGCCCCGGATGTTCCGGCTTGGTCTCGGCGGGGTCGTTACGACTTACCCCTTCCCAGGCCTTGACACCTCCCGTTTCGGGGGAGGAGTCTCCAGCCCCTCGTTCGGCGGCGCCTGGACCTACGGCAACGGCAACCTCGGCTTCACGAACAACGCCGGCGGAACGGTGCAGGTGAGCATCTCTGACCCTGCCTCCGCGACGCCCAGCTTCACAGCCGTCTCATATATGTCAGGCCCTGCATCCGGAAACAACGACGCTGCAGCATCGCCCGGCACGCCCGTCGACCTCGCTATCGCCAAGACGGTGGATGCACCGACCAAGGAGATCGGCGACACGGTCAGCTATTCCCTCACCGTGACGAACACGACGACCGATGCGATCTCCTCCGGCTTCACCATCCGCGACGCCGTGCCCACGTACCTCACCATCGATCCCGCCTCCGTGCCGGCACACTGCTCGCTCACGGGCCAGCTCATCAGCTGCGCGGAAGGCACGCTTGAGCCACAGGACTCGCTCACCCGCACGTTCCAGGCCGTGGTCAACTCCAACGCTTCCCGCGGGCTCGCTGTGACGAACACTGCGACCGTGCTCGGCAACGAGGAAGACACGAATGCTTCAAACAACAGTGCATCGGCAGCATTCACGGTCGTGGCGCCTTCGCTCGCGCTCGTGAAGACCGCTGACTACGTCGACGCGAACGACAACGGCAACCCGGATGTCGGCGAGACGGTCACCTGGAGCTTCCGCGTGACCAACAACGGCGACATCGATGCCACGGGCGTCTCGATCGATGATCCGACGGTGACCGGCATCACGCCGGCCGCTGCCGATATCGACGCTGGTGACTCCGCCACCTTCACGGCGACTGGCCTTGTCACGCAGGCGCACGTCGACGCCAGCCTCATCAGCAACACCGCGACCGCCACCGGCACCATGGCGGGCGATCCGTACACGACGACGCCATCGACGGCAGAATTGCCTGTTCGTGCGTTCCCCGCGCTGCAGGCGATCAAGTCGCACGCGCTCGACGACGCGAATGCCAACGGCGTCGCCGACGTCGATGAGGAGATCACGTACACGGTGACGGTCACCAACACAGGCAATGTCACAATGTCGGATGTCTCGGTCGATGACCCGCTCGTGCCGGGCCTGACCCCGGCATCCGCAACGCTTGCTCCTGGCGAGTCGCAGGCCTTCACGGGCGTGTATGTCGTGACGCCGGCCGATGTCACGTCCGGTTCCATCATCAACGTCGCGACCGCCGAGGGCACGACGCCGGGCGGTCAGGTGGTGGAGAGCCCACCGACGCGCACGACGCAGGAGACCGTCCGAACGGGGATCGAGCTCGTCAAGTCGGCCGTGGCCCCGAATGTCGCGGCGACCAGTGTTGGCCAGGAGATCGAATATCGCTTCGTGGTGACGAACACTGGCAATACCGCGCTCGAGGCCGTCGAGATCGACGACCCGATGCTGGACGCGCCCGTGACGGTCGCGAGTATCCCCGCGGGCGGTCAGGTGGAGCTCATTGGGGTGCACACTGTGACCCAGGCGGACCTCGATGCGACGGCTGCCGACGGCTTCTTCACGAACACCGCGACAGCGAGCGGCACCCCGCAGGGAGGGGGGACGCCGATCGTGTCCGATCCGTCTTCGGTGAATGTGCCGACGAATGCGGCTCCGCTCCTCGAGCTCGAGAAAGAATTCACGCTCAACGACCTCAACGGCAACGGCCTTGCTGATGTCGGCGAGACCATCGATTATGCGGTTACGGCGATCAACGCCGGCAATGTGACGCTCTACAACGTTGAGGTGGTCGACGCAATGTTCGCCCCAAGCGTGCGGAGCATTGGCACGCTCGTTCCCGGCCAAGCCCGAACCGTGGACTACACGGGCTACGAGGTGACCCAGGCCGACGTCGACCGAGGATCCGTGCCTAACACGGCCACAGGCAGCGCTGAGTACCCGAGCGGCACGCCGATCACGCCGCCGACTCCCGTCGACGTTACGACGCCCACCGGAGGCGAGCCGCTGCTGCACGCTGTCAAGCGCGCCGTGCTCGCCGACGCCAACGGCAACGGTGTTGCAGACGTGGGCGAGACCATCCAGTACACGGTGGAAGTGTGGAACCGCGGCACTGTGTCGGCCGCGAACGTGCAGATCCTCGACGCCAAACCCGGCGTTAGCGGCTTCACGCCGGGTGGCGTATCGATTGCGCCGGGCGACTCCGTGACATTCGGCGCAGACCCGTACGTCGTGACGGCTGCCGACGTCGATGCCGGCGCGGTGATCAACACGGCACATGCAAACGGGCGCGATCCTCGCAACATGGACGTAGTGCGCTCCAACGACTCCACGACGAGCACGCCGACGCCAGCCCCGCAGCTCGCGATCGTGAAGCTCGCGTCGCTCAACGATGCCAACGGCAACGCCCTGGCTGAGGTTGGAGAGACGATCGATTACACATTCCTCGTCTCCAACAACGGCAACGTGACGATCGACGGCATTTCGGTCACCGATGCCAGGGTGACCGGTCTCTCGCCCAGCAACTTCGCGCTCGCCCCGGGCGCAGTGGTGAGCGTGTCGGCTGACCCCTACGTCGTCACCGACGCGGATGTGCTTGCAGGCAGCGTCGTGAATTCGGCGACGGCATCCGGCACGCCCACCGGAGGCGCCGCCATAACGACTCCGCCATCGACCACCACCACGACCACGGTGACAGCCGAGGCCAGTCTGGCCCTCGTGAAGGTCGCTGATCATGCCGACACGAACAACGACGGCTTTGCTGACCTGGGCGAGACCATCACGTACAGCTTCGAGGTGACCAACACCGGCTCGGTGACGGTCACGGGGGTGACGATCACCGACCCGCGGGTCACCGGCGTCACTCCGGCGGCGCAGGATGTCGCGCCGGGTCAGACTGTGACCTTCACCTCGGCGGCCTACACGGTCGTGCAGGCCGACATCGACGCGGGTGAGGTCAGCAACTCCGCGACCGCAAACGGCACACCGCCGGGCGGCCTGCCGCTGACGCCGCCGACTGACCAGGTGACGGTGCCGTCCACTCCGGCGGCGCCAGCACTGACGGCCACGAAGACAGCATCGCTCAATGATGCCAACGGGAACCTTGTCGCCGATGAGGGAGAGGCCATCGAATACACCGTGACACTGACGAACACGGGCAACATCACGCTCGACAATGTCTTCCCAAGCGACCCGCTCGTGGCAGGGTTCACCCCGGCGACCGCAGTGACGCTCGCGCCCGGCCAGAGCCAGTCATTCGTGTCGACGCCCTACGCGGTGACTGGTGCAGACGTTGACGCCGGCGTTGTGCGCAACACGGCGACCGGTTCGGGCACACCGCCGGCCGGCAGCACGGTCACCTCGCCGCCGAGCACGGTCGATACCCCCACCTTCGACCCGGGCATGCTGCTGACGAAGACGGCGGCCCTCGCCGACACCAACGGCAACTCGATGGCAGATGTCGGTGAGGTCGTGACCTTCACCTTCACCGTGACGAACACGGGCAATGTGGTGCTCGAGAACGTGGCCATCGATGACCCAACCCTCCCTGGGATCACACCGGCGACCGCAACGATCGCCGTCGGGGCAAGCGCGGTGTTCACGGGCAGCTACGTCGTCACTGACGCCGATATCGCGGCAGGCGAGATCAGCAACACTGCGACGTCGACTGGCTCGCCGGTCGGTGGTTCGTCGGTGCTGCGCACACCCCCGTCGACAGCGACGGTTCCGCCGGCGCCGCTCGCGCCAGCAGCGGACAGTGACCTGCCGGCCACCGGTGTGACGGGCATCGAGCGTCACCTCGCGTTCGGACTCGGTGCGACCGGATTCGGTCTGCTGCTCCTGTTCGCGGTGCTGTCGCTGAAACGACGTCGCAGCGAGGTGTGACAGCCCGACGGGAGCGCGGGCGGCCATGTCGCCCGTGCCCCGTAGGCTTGAGCCCATGAGCGTGTGGGACGACCTGACCGGGCAGACGGAGGCCATCGAGCTGTTCCGTGCGGCCGCGGCATCCGCCCTGCAAGACAACCCCACGGGCAGCGGCATGACGCACTCCTGGCTCATTACGGGCCCTCCCGGCAGCGGTCGCTCCAACCTGGCCTACGCCTTCGCCACCGCCCTACTGAGCACGAATCCGGATGGCGATGAGGCGACGCGGCGGCAGGTCGAGGCGCGGTCACACCCCGACCTTGCGGTGCTCGCGACCGAGCGGGTCATCATCACGATCGACGAGGTGCGCACGCTCGTCGCGAGCTCCCAGTTCTCGCCCTCGGTGGCGCGCTACCGCGTCATGGTGATCGAGGATGCCGACCGGATGACGGAGCGCACCTCCAACCTGCTGCTGAAGGCGCTCGAGGAGCCGCCGCCACGCACCGTGTGGATCCTGTGCGCCCCGAGTGAGGCCGACCTGATCCCGACCATCCGCTCGCGCGTGCGCTCGGTTCGACTGCGGGTTCCCGCAGTGGCCGACGTGGCCAAGCTCATCGAGCGACGCGACGGCGTCAGCCCCGAGATCGCCCTGCGGGCGGCCCGCGAGGCGCAGAGCCACATCGGCATGGCGCACCGGCTCGCGACCAACGACGATGCGCGGCGCAGACGCGAGCAGACGCTCCGTACGGCCCTCGGCATCCGCTCGGTGTCGGATGCTGTCATGGCGGCCGCGACCATGCTCGAGTTGGCGGGTGACGACGCCAAGGCGATCACGCTGGAGCGCGACGCCCAGGAGCGCGAGAGTGCGCTGCGCTCGCTCGGGATCGAGCCGGGCGGCACGATCCCGCCTGCCCTGCGGTCCCAGCTGAAGAACCTCGAGGAAGACCAGAAGCGCCGGGCGACGCGTTCGCTTCGCGATGGGATCGACCGCGTCATGGTCGACTTGCAGTCCCTGTTCCGCGACGTGCTGCTCGTGCAGCTCGGTGCCTCGGTCGAGCTCGTGAACCTGAGCCTCGAGGCCGAACTTCGGGCCGCGGCTGAGTCGAGCCGGCCCGACCAGACGCTCGCGGTGCTCGACGCGATCGCGACGGCCCGCCGCCGCATCGAAGGAAATGTCGCGCCGGCACTCGCCCTCGAGGCGATGCTGATTGCCGCCACCCGAAAGGACCATGCGTGAAGCGCATCCGCGTCGCCGCCGTCGCCCTGCTCGCTGCGACGTCGCTGCTGTTGACGGCCTGCATGCCGGGCTTCTCGCGGCCAGCCCCCGATGCCTCCGAGCCGACGGGCGAGAGTGTCGCCGCCGAACTCGAGCAGTACTACCACCAGGTCATCGAGTGGGAGTGGTGCGATGGCGAGTTCCACTGCGCGACGGCCGAGGTTCCCCTTGACTGGAACGAGCCGCAGGGAGCGTCGATCGAGATCGCGCTCATCCGTGCCCCCGCCGAGGGTGAGTCGATGGGCTCGCTGCTTGTGAATCCCGGCGGCCCGGGCGGCTCCGGGGTCGACCAGGTTCGCGATGGTGTCGACTACGCGGCATCCGAGAGGCTTCGTCGTCACTACGACATCGTGGGCTTCGATCCGCGGGGTGTGGGCGCGTCGGATGCCGTCAGCTGCTACGACGACCCGGACGTGCTCACGGAGTTCATCTACGAGGTCGTCCCGTATGAGGCGGGCACGGATGAGTGGCTCGACGCGGTCGAGGAGAGCAACGCGCGCTTCGGCGAGGAATGCCTCGAGCACACGGGCGAGCTGCTCGGCCTCGTCGACACGGTGAGCGCGGCGCGCGACATGGACGTGCTGCGGGCGGCGCTCGGCGACGAACGCCTCAACTATCTCGGCTACTCCTACGGCACCCTGCTCGGTGCGACCTACGCTGAGCTGCACCCCGAGAAGACCGGCCGCCTGGTGCTCGACGGTGCCCTCGACCCCGCGACGAGCGATTTCGACGTCACGGCCGCGCAGGCGCAGGGCTTCGAGAGCGCCATGCGCGCCTTCCTCGCCGATTGCCTCACGGGTGAGGCGTGCCCCTTCTCGGGCGCTTCCGTCGACGAGGGCATGGCCGAACTGGCCGGCATCTTCGACCGCCTCGAAGCGAGCCCCCTCCGGGCGGAGGACGGGCGGATGCTCGGCAGCAGTGCCATGTTCACCGCCGTCATCCTGCCCCTCTACAGCCAGGACACGTGGGGGTATCTCTCCCAGCTCATCGCCGACGTGAAGTCGGGGAGCGCCGAGTTGGCATTCTCGCTCGCTGATGCCTATAACGGGCGCAACCAGGACGGCACGTATGCCGACAACTCGACCGAGGCGTTCATCGCGATCAACTGCCTCGACTACTCCTCGACCAGCACGCGCGAGTCGCTGCCGGCGGAGGCCGCCGAGTTGGCCCGGCTCGCCCCGGTCTTCGGCCCGCTCATGTCCTATGGCGGCACGTCGTGTGACGAGTGGCCCTTCCCTCCGACGCGTGACCGCCAGCCGATCGCGGCCGCGGGTTCGGCGCCGATCCTCGTGGTCGGCACCACGAATGACCCGGCGACCCCCTACAAGTGGTCGGTGGCGCTTGCCGAGCAGCTCGAGAACGGGCATCTCGTCACCTATGAGGGCGAGGGGCACACGGCCTACAACAAGTCCAACGCCTGCGTGAACGACGCCGTCGACGGATTCTTCATCGACGGGACCGTGCCGGAATCCGACCCGCTCTGCTGATCTCCGCTGCGCGGAGAGCCGGTTTGCTGCATTTTTGCATTGCTGCAAGAATGCGGCCATGAGTATTTCGCAGGCTGCGATCGATGACGAACCGGGACTCAGGGAGCGCAAGCGCCGGGCCACAGCGTCGGCGATCCAGCGTGCCGCAATCGAGCTCGCACTCGAGTCCGGGTTGGGTGTCACGGTCGAGGAGATCAGCCGTCGCGCCGGGGTGTCGCCCCGCACCTTCTTCAACTACTTCCCGACAAAGGAAGATGCCTTCCTCGGCACGGTGCCGCCGCTCCCGGCAGGGATCGCGCGGGAGCGCTTCGTGACGGCAGCGCCCGGCTCCGACCTCATCAGCGACCTCACGCAGATGCTGGCCGACATGTCGGGCGACGAGCCGGTCGACAGCGAGGTCTTCCTGCTGCGTCGACGGCTTGTCGCGAGTCATCCGGAGCTCGCGGCCCGCAGGCTCCTGACGACCCGCACCCTCGAGAGCCAGCTCCTCGAGATCGTCGAGGAGCGCCTGCTGGCCGACGCTGCCGCCCCCGGCGCGGTCACGGATGAGGTGCGAAGCCGCGCTGCTGTCGTGACCTTCGCGGCCTTCGGTGTGCTCCGGAGTGCCTGGATGCGCTGGGTCGACCTCGACGGCGCGGAACCGATGGAGGAGTGTGTCCGCTCGTCCTTCGCGCTCGCGAGGGAACTCTTCGCAGCACGCTGATGGCGCAAACGGTACGGAACACCCCTCCGCATCGGGTAAGCTTTCTTGCTGTGCGCACGAGCTAGCTCGTCGCCCGCCGCCTTAGCTCAGTCGGTAGAGCATCTCACTCGTAATGAGAAGGTCGTCAGTTCGATTCTGACAGGCGGCTCCATATAAACAAAGGGATCGGAGGCCACTGGCCCCGGTCCCTTTGTCGTTCGTGGGGCGGGCGTAAGAGCCAGCACTCCATCGCGGTCGGCCGCAGTCGACGTCTCTTGTGGCCGCTCGCATAGCGACGCGGTAATAAAGAGATCGGAATCTTGGACTGCAGCCTATATACTGGCTCAGTTCATCGCGCATTCCGCGCCTCGACGAAGGAGTCGCTTCATGCTCGGAACCCGCAAGGCCACTGTGATCCTGCTCTCGCTTACGTTGGCGCTGGGCCTGGGAGGTGGAGCGGCGGGTGCCGCGATCGTGACCGGCGCGACCAGCGCCCCAGGTGTCGCGGGGGCCCCGGGTGCGGCTGGTAGCCGGGGGGAAACTGGCGAGCGGGGAGCGACCGGGGCCAGCGGGCAAGACGGTCGCGATGGCGTGGATGGCAGAGACGGCTCGACCGGCGCCAAGGGCGATGCTGGTGAGAAAGGCGCAGACGGAGCCGCGGGTCCTGCAGGTGAAGCGGGAGCCAAGGGCGCACCCGGTGCAGCGGGGCCCGTCGGTGCCACCGGCGCAACTGGAGCTGCTGGTGCAGCGGGCCCTACTGGCGCAACCGGCCCTGCTGGTCCCGCCGGCCCTGTTGGTCCCGCCGGCCCTGCAGGGCCCAGCGGTGTGAATTCAGTGCCATGGGCAGCTGGAGTCACGGGTGTCCAGAGCGTCGATGGGGGTAGCGGTCCATTGACATTCCCTGTTCTCAGCTTCAACGCCACGTACTTCAGGCACACCAGCGACGGAGTCATCGTCACGCAGACCGGCTACTACGAGATCAACTATGCAGTGCGCCCGGTCCCGGGCCGAGTTTCGACAGCTTCCCTGGCCGCGAGCGACCATCGCTCCTTCGTTGTCCATGTCAATTCGCAGCCGCTGGCCCCAAGCCGCGTGTATCTCCCCACGCTCAATGTGGCTATGCCGTCCGGGCCCACCCTGAAGGTCTTCGTCGACGGTGGAACGGCCGAGTACTCGGGGATCGTTCAGCTCTTTGCCGACTCGCACATCGCGATCCGCCCGGAGGGCACCGCGCCAGCGACGGACATCACGGCGACACTGAGCCTCAAGCGGCTGTAGGGGCCCGCCGTCTTGTCGACGAGGGAACCGCCAGGTTGACCGTCGAGCGCTAGGGCGCTTCTGGAGCAGCCTCCCTGGGGGCCACTTCTGCAACACCCCTGCTGTCCACGCAGGGGGTCGAGGTACCCTGACGTCACACGACGAAGGAGCCATGAGATATGTCGAACACAGGTACTCCCAAGAACGACGAAGAGGGCACTCCGGAGCCGAACGGCAAGGGCGAGGACGGCACGATTCCGAACCACCCCGAGGGCGTCGCCGCTGGCTACACGGGGGCGAAGTCGACCTTCGAGCCCGAAGAGGACGAGGCAGCGCCCGACGCGGAGTAGTCCGCCCACCAGGGCGGGCGCACGCCGCCGCAATGTAGCCCGCGCCGTTTCGCGCGCGCTGGGGTAAGGTCTGCCGCATGGCGACCGCATCGACGCAGACCCGCAAGCGCGAGGCCTTCGGCTCACGCAACGTGTTCATCCTCTCGGCCATCGGTTCGGCCGTCGGGCTCGGCAACATCTGGCGCTTCCCCTATGTGGCGTACGAGGGCGGCGGTGGGGCCTTCCTCATCCCGTACCTGTGCGCGCTGCTGACGGCCGGCATCCCGCTGCTGTTCCTCGACTATTCGATCGGGCACCGCTTCCGCGGGTCGGCGCCGCTCGCGTTTCGACGGATGCATCGTGCGGCCGAGCCACTCGGATGGTGGCAGGTGCTCATCTGCGTCGTCATCGCCGTGTACTACGCCGTCATCGTCGCGTGGGCCGCGATGTACACCTGGTTCTCGGCGCAGCTCACCTGGGGTGAGGGCAACGAGGAGGGTTTCTTCTTCACCGACTTCCTGCAGTCGGCGGATGTCGCAGAGGTGGGCGTCTCGACCGACTTCGTGCCGCAGGTGGGCCTGCCACTGCTGGTCGTCTGGCTGGCGGTCATCGTCATCATGGCGCTCGGCGTCAAGCGCGGCATCGGCATCGCGAACCTCGTGCTCATGCCGCTGCTGACCCTCATGTTCATCGTCCTCGTCGTGCAGTCGCTCTTCCTGCCCGGCGCCCTCGAGGGGCTCAACGCCTTCTTTGCCCCCAATTGGGAGGCGCTCGCAGACCCGGCGGTGTGGGCATCCGCCTATGGGCACATCTTCTTCTCGCTGTCGGTCGCCTTCGGCATCATGGTGACCTACTCCTCGTACCTCAAGCGCAAGACCGACCTGACGGGCTCCGGGCTCGTGGTCGCTTTCGCGAACTCGGGCTTCGAGGTCCTCGCGGGCATCGGTGTCTTCGCCGCCCTCGGCTTCATGGCGCAGGTGCAGGCGACGGATGTCGCGGGGGTCGCGACATCCGGAATCGGCCTCGCCTTCGTGGCCTTCCCGACGATCGTGTCGCAGGCGGTCGGCGGGTCGATCATCGGCGTGCTGTTCTTCGGGGCGCTCGTCTTCGCGGGGGTGACCTCGATGATCTCTATCCTCGAGGTGATCGTCGCGGCCCTGCAGGACAAGCTCGGCTGGGGTCGCGTGCGCACGACGCTCACGGTGTCGGTTCCGCTGGCGGTCATCTCCATGGCGCTCTTCTCGACGACAACCGCCCTCACGGTGCTGGATACGGCGGATGCCTTCGTCAACTCCTTCGGCATCATGGCTGTGGCGCTCGTGGCCGTGGTCGTCGTGGCCTGGCTCCTGCACAAGCTGCCGACGTTGCAGGCGCACCTCAATGGGCGGTCGAGCTTCCGCGTCGGCGTGCTGTGGAAGGTGCTCGTCGCAGGCCTCGTGCCGCTCGTGCTCGGCTACCTCTTCGTGACCGAACTCGTGGCCAAGATCTCGGAGCCGTACAGCGGGTACCCGACGTGGTTCCTCTCGATCTTCGGGTGGGGCATGGTGATCGGGCTCGTCGTGCTGGCCCTCCTGCTCTCGCTGCTGCCGTGGAGCGGCCGCTCGCGCGCTAAGGATGACCCCGAATACGACGACTTCCTCAGCGATGAGCACTACGACCCAGACCCTGAGACCGATACCGTGCGCGCGGTCGCGCCGGAGAGAGGAGGGGCGTCATGACCCCCACGGCAGTCGTCATGCTGGTCATCGCGATCGTGACGGTGTGGGGCGGCCTCGTGGCCGCCGTCGTGAACCTGGCGCGGCATCCGGAGACCGCCGACGCTGAGCCGACGCCACCCAGCGAGCTCTAGGACTCGGGGGTAGCCTCTGCCTCATACGACGAAGGAGAGGTCACATGTCTGACACGAACGACAGGATGCCCACCAACGACGAAGAGGGCACCCCGAAGCCCGACGGCGCTGGCGAGGACGGCACGATCCCCAACGACCCGGACGGTGTCGCGGCCGGCTACACGGGCGAGAAGTCGACCTTCGAGCCCGAGGAGGACGAGCAGGCCGACTAGCGATCAGCCGCGCTGGCCAACGACTGCGGTCAACGGCAACGAATTGACACGACACGCCGCCGCCCGGATTCCGGGGGCGGCGTGTCGCGCAGAAACCTTGCTGTTCGCCGCAGCGTGGGCGCTCAGCCGCGGGCCGCGCGCTGGGCGGCGAGTCGGATGGGCGCGTTCGCGCCGCCGTAGCCGTCGTAGCCGCCACGACGCTCGACGATCTCGAGGAAGACCCCGCCCACGGTCGGCGTGTAGAAGTGGATGAACTCGCCCTGCGCGTCCCGGTCGTAGAAGAGGTCGAGCTCCTGCAGCTCGGCGAGGAACTCGGGCGCGAGATCGAAGCGCGCGGCCAGGTCGTCGTAGTAGTTGCGGGGGATGGGCAGGAAGTCGAGTCCGGCGGCCCGCGCGCGGCGTGCCACCGCGATGACGTCGTCGCAGCGCACGGCGATGTGGCGGCTCGGCAGGGGAGCGGTCGGCGGGGCGAGGTTCATGGGCACGCGAACGACCCCGTCCTCGGTGCGCATGACGAGGCTGCGCACGAGGCCGAACGGGCCGGGCACCTCGGCGGATGACTCGGTGCTGAGCGAGAGCACGCTCGCGGCGAAGAGCACGGCCTCGTCGAACTCGTGCCAGCGGTAGGCGAGGTTCACGTGGTCGATCGTTCCGCTCGTCGTGCCGGCGTCGGGGCTGCCGCCGTCGAACTCGCTCGCCCAGGAAGTATCGGCGGGGCGGTCGTGCCAGTAGACCTCGGTGCCGTCGGGGGCGGCGACCGCACGCAACTCCTCCTCGCCCGCATAGGTGCGGCGGAAGACGCTTGGCGCGCCGAGGGCGAGCGCGCGTTCGACTGCCGCGGCGGCGTCGTCGACCACGAGCCCGAAGCCGGCCAGCTGCGGATGCTCGTGCCTCGCCTGCTCGTTGAGGATGATGCGTGCCTCACCCGCGCTCCAGAGACGCACGGGCTTGCTGCGGTGGCGCCCGCGGAAGGCGAAGCCGAGTTGGGAGAGCATCTGGTCGAGGTCGGCAAGGTCGGCGCCGGCGATCTCGACGAAGTCCACGCCCCTGGCGGCCTGCGCCGTGCCCAGGCGGTCGTCGCTCCAGCCGTGTTCGGCGGCGGTGCGGTCGGCGAGCCACGTGAGGGAGCGGCGGGCGTGCGCGGCGGTGCGCGTGACATCCGTCTGCCGGAAGGTGTCGTTGAAGACCTCGAGCGAGAGTGGTCCGGTGTAGCCGGCACGGATGACGTGGCCCAGGAAGGCGGTGAGTGCGAAGTCACCCTCGCCGGGGAACAGGCGGTGGTGGCGGCTCCACGAGAGCACGTCCATATCGAGGGCGGGGGCGTCGGCGAGCTGCAGGAAGAAGATCTTGTCGCCGTCGATCTGTTCGATCTCGGCCGGGTCGTGCCCGCGCGAGAGGATGTGGAAGCTGTCGAGGCACGTGCCGAGATTGGGGCGGTCGGCGAGCTGCACGATGCGCCAGGCGTGGCGGTAGTCGTCGACGAAGCGGCCCCAGGCGAGGGCTTCGTATGCGATTCGGATGCCGCGTGCTGCCGCACGATCGGCCAGCTCGCCCAACTGGCGTGCCGCGAGTTCGTCATCGTCGATCATGGCGGTGCCCACGTTGCTGCAGAGCAGGATCGTGTCGGCACCGATGCGCTCCATGACGTCGAACTTCGCTTCGGCGCGGCGCAGGTTGTCGGCGAAGGTCTCTTCGTCGACGCCCTCGAAGTCGCGGAACGGCTGGAAGAGGTCGATCGTGAGTCCGAGTCGGTCGCAGAGCGCCTTGATCTCCTCGGGCGACTCGTAGGCGGCGATGAGGTCGGCATCCATGATCTCAACGCCATCGAAGCCTGCCGCGGCGCAGGCGTGGAGCTTCTCGGTGAGGCTCCCGGACAGGCAGACGGTGGCGATGGAGGTGCGCATAGTGACCAATGTACCGACTTGTACATTATTTCGGCAGCGGGCTTGCAGCGCTAATGCACTAACCAGTACGTTAGTTGCCGCGCACACCGCTGCGCGTCGCAGTCCTGCGGCCCCTGAGATCAAGGAAGTCTCGTGAGCACCTCACAACCACGTCAACGGCGACAAGGCCCCCTCGGGCGCCTGGTTGCCGTCCTCACCGCGATAGAGATCGTGATCGGCTCGGTCGCGATCCTCGCCATCCTTGTGCTCGTCTTCATGCAGGCGGCGCAGCGGTACACGCCCTTCGAGGGCTTCGCCTGGACGGGTGAGCTCGCGAAGTTCAGCATGATCTGGCTGAGCTTCTCGGTCATCGGCGTGCTCATCACGACCCGTGGCCACATCGCGCTTGAGATCGTCGACAGCTTCAAGAACCCGATGATCGTGCGCGTGGTGCAGACGCTTGCGCTCGTGATCGTCGCGATCATCGGTCTCGGTCTCGCGATGGAGGCCTGGGGGCTCGTCAGCACGCAGGCCATCATCAAGTCGCCCGTGCTGCGGTTGCCGATGTCGCTCGTCTACATCCCCGTGCTCGTCGGCGTCATCAGCCTGACCATTCGTTCCCTGATCGCCGCGCTCGACGTGGCGATCCATGGCCCCAAGCTCTCGGACTACGACGAGCTCGAAAGTGAGGTGGCCGCATGAGTCTCGCAATCCTCGGCATCCTGATCGCGGTGCTGCTCGTCATCCGTGTGCCCGTCGCCTTCGCCTTCCTGGGGCCGTCGCTCCTCTACATGACCCTCGAGGGCCAGTCGGCCGGCATGGCGCTGCGCACGGTCACGAATGCGATGGGCAGTTTCCCGCTCCTCGCCGTACCGCTCTTCATCTTCCTCGGCTCGCTCGCCAATCACGCGGGCATCGCAGACCGGCTCTTCCGTTTCGCGCTCGCCGTGCTGGCGAAGGTGCGCGGCAACCTCGGTTATGTCGCGGTCGGCACGAGTGTCGGCTTCTCCTGGATGAGTGGCTCCGCGGTTGCGGATGCCGCGGCGCTCGGCAAGGTGCAGATCCCCGCCATGCTGCGGGCGGGCTACACGCGCCGCTTCGCGACGGGTGTCAATGCGGCATCGTCGCTCATCGCGCCCGTCATGCCCCCGAGCATCCCCGCCGTCATCTTCGCGGGACTCGCGGCGATCTCGACCGGAGCCCTGTTCGCGGCATCCGTCATCCCGGCCCTCCTGATGGCCGTCGGGCTCTGCATCGTCGTCTTCGTCCTCGTGCGCCGCAATCCCAACATCCAGAAGGGCGTATGGAATAAGCAGGAGGTGCTCGCCTCGACGAAGGGCGTCATCCTGCCGATGATCACGCCGTTCATCATCCTCGGCGGCATCCTCGGCGGGTTCTTCACGCCGACAGAGGCGGCCGCGGTCGGCGTCGTCTACATCCTGCTCGTCGGCATCGTGCAGCGTTCGCTGAGCCTCAAGGGCTTCCTCGCCGCCGTCAAGGAGTCGGTGCTCACGACCGCCGCGATCATGGTGATCGTCGCGAGCGCATCGCTGCTCGGCTACATCCTCGCCCGCGAACGCCTGCCGCAGATCCTCACCGAGTTCTTCTTCTCGCTGACCGACAACCCCACGGTC
This sequence comes from Salinibacterium sp., assembly GCA_015234465.1. Classification (GTDB taxonomy): domain Bacteria; phylum Actinomycetota; class Actinomycetes; order Actinomycetales; family Microbacteriaceae; genus Homoserinimonas. Next base: position 62,539 of record JADGNA010000023.1, read on the forward strand.
TTCCTGGCACTCGCGGCGCTCCTTGCGCTCATCCTGGGCACGGTCATCGACGCGACCGCCATCCTCGTGCTCGTCGTGCCGATCCTCATGCCGATCGCGCTGGAGTACGGCGTCGACCCGATCGTGCTGGGCGTCATGCTGATCATCTCGCTCATGATCGGTCTGCTCACCCCGCCGGTCGGCACCGTGCTGTTCGTCACCGCGGCGGTCTCGAGGACCCGGGTGGGAGAGGTGTTCAAGGGCTGTCTGCCCTTCATCATCCCGTCGCTCGTGATCGTCGTGCTCGTCATCCTGTTCCCGGATGCCGTCATGTGGCTGCCAAGGACGCTCGGACTATGACCATCACCGTCGAGGCTGCCGGCGTGGTCGCTCGCCGCCGTGCTGTGCTGATCGGCCTCATCGGCGAGGGCATCACCCAGTCGCTGACCCCGCCCATGCACGAGCTCGAGGGCGCCCGTCACGGCATGCACTACGTGTACCGCACGATCGATCTCGCCCCCGAGGAGCGCAGTGCCGAACACGTCGCGCAGCTGCTGTGGGCCGCGCGCCGTATGGGCTTCACGGGGCTCAACATCACGCACCCCATCAAGCAGGCCGTCATCCAGCACCTTCATGAGCTTGCGCCCAGCGCGCAGCTCGTCGGCGCCGTCAACACGGTCGTCTTCGATGGCGAGCGGATGATCGGCCACAACACCGACGTCACAGGATTCGGTGCCGCCTTCGACGATGCCTTCGGGGTCGTGCGGCACGGCCGGGTCGTGCTCGTCGGGGCCGGCGGGGCCGGCGCCGCCGTGGCATCCGCCCTCGCCGCCCGCGAGGTTGCCGAGCTCGTCATCGTGGATGTCGACGTGCAGCGTGCCGAATCGCTCGCCTCGAGCGTGCGCGCGACCGCCCGCGGCGAGGTGCGTTCGGCAGCGCTCGACGACCTGCCCGCGTGGTTGGCCGGGGCTGCCGGCGTCGTCAACGCGACCCCGTGGGGCATGGCCGCGCATCCGGGTACGGCTTTCGACACCTCGCTGCTGTCTGCCGACATGTTCGTCGCTGACATCGTCTACCGGCCCGTCGAGACGCAGCTGCTGCACGAGGCCAAGGAAAGCGGATGCCGCACCATGTCCGGCCTCGGAATGGCCATGCACCAGGCAGCCGACGCCTTTGAAATCTTCACTGGAGAACCAGCCGATCGGGGAGCGATGCTCGCCGATCTCAAGAATCTCGTCGCTGCTGAAGCGACGGGAGCCCCTGCCCCTGTGGCACACCAATGAGAGGAAAACACTGATGATCGCACGTCGTTCACACCGAATGAAGTGGATCGCCCTGATGGCTGCACCAGCATTGCTGCTGGTCGGCTGCGCGGGCGACTCGGGCGAAGAGGGTGGCGCCGAGGGCGGCACCATGGAACTCACGCTCGCTCACAGCTACAACCCCGACCAGCCGCAGGACCGCTGCGGCGCGGCCGTCATCAAGGAGGAGGTCGAGAAGGCCGACGTCGGCCTCACGATCGAGCTCTTCGGCTCGAGCCAGCTCGGTGGCGACGCTGACCGCATTGCCTCGGTCGCCTCGGGCGACATCGACATCGACATCCAGGGCGCCTCGGCGCTCGGTGCGGTGTACGAGCCGATCTCGGTGCTCGACGCGGCCTACGCGTTCGATGACGCAGCCCACCTCGCGGCGTTCATGGACAGCGATGCCTCCGACAAGGTGATCGAGGGCTTCGCCGACACCGCTGGGGTCTACACCCTCGGTGCCTGGTCGGCCGGTGCTCGCCACTTCACGGCGAACTCGCCCATCCGCACGCCGGAAGACCTTGAGGGCATGCGCATCCGCTTCCCCGGTTCGCCCCAGTTCCTCATGAACGCCAAGGCGCTCGGAGCGACGGCGACCGAGGTCGCATACGAGGAGCTCTACCTCGCGCTGCAGCAGGGCACGGTGGAGGGCCAGGAGAACCCCATCACCAACATCAAGTCGCAGAACCTCGCCGAGGTGCAGGACTACCTGAGCCTCAGCGCCCACCAGCTCAACACCAACCTGATCATCATGAGCCAGAAGTGGAACGAGCTGAGCGAGGAGCAGCAGGAGGCCCTGACCGACGCGGTTGAGGTCGCGGTCGACGAGGTCACCGCCTGCGTCGCCGAGGACGAGGAAGCGACGATCGAGGAGTGGCGCACGGGCGGCGACTGGGAGGTCATCGACGACGTTGACGTCGACGCGTTCCAGACCAAGGCTGTCGCCTACCTCGAGGAGACCCTCGAGGGCGAGTCGCTCGAGGTCTTCGAGGCGATCCGCTCCACCTCCTCCAAGTAACAGACGATGACGGTGCGCACGGTTCCGACGTTCACCGGTGAGGTGATGCCGCAGCAGCTCGGCATGACCCTCATCCACGAGCACGTGTTCGTGATGCACCCCGAACTCGATGTGAACCTGCCCCATCCCGAATGGGATGAGGAGCAGGCCATCGAGCGGGCCGTCGCAGGGTTCGAGCGCCTCCACGCGCTCGGCGTGCGCACCGTCGTCGACCTCACCGTGCTCGGCCTCGGCCGGGACGTCGAGCGGGTGCGGCGGGTTGCCGAGCGTTCGCCCGTGCAACTCGTCGCCTCCACCGGCTACTACACGAGCGACGTGCTGCCGCACTTCTTCCGCACCCACGGACCCGGCCTCCTCGTCGGCGGCGAGGACCCCCTCGTGGAGCTGTTCCTCGGCGACATCGAGCGCGGCATCGCGGGCACGGGCATCCGCGCCGGCATGCTCAAGGTGGCATCGGATGCCGAGGGCATCACGCAGGACGTCGCACGCGTCTTCCGCGCGGCGGCCATCGCGCACGAGCAGACCGGCGTGCCCATCACGACCCACTCGCACGCACCGTCGCGAGGGGGACTCGAGCAGCAGGACCTGCTCGAGCGACTCGGCGTTGGGCTCGACCGGGTCGTGATCGGGCACAGCGGCGACTCGGATGACCTCGGCTACCTGCGCGAGCTGGCAGCCCGCGGCTCGTTCCTTGGCTTCGATCGTTTCGGCATGGAGCATATGGGCTCGGATGAGACGCGCATCCGCAGTCTCCTCACCCTCATTGAGGAGGGATATGCGCGGCAGCTCGTCGTGTCACACGATGCCGCCTTCTTCAGCCGGGTGACGCCGCCATCGTGGCGGGCGGCCACGACCCCCAACTGGCACATGGAGCACCTGTCGCGCGCGATCCTTCCCCGACTCCGGTCGGAGGGCCTCGACGACGCGACGATCGAGCAGCTCATGACCGACAACCCTCGGCGCGCACTCTGCGGCGACGATTAGACGCGACCCCCTGCCTGCCGGGCTGGGAAGTCCCTGAGAACTATGGTGAAACCGTGACCGAAGCTCCTGTGCGCCGCCGAGATCGAGAGCGCACGCGTTCCGAGTTGCTGCGCGTGGCCACTGAGGCGTTCGCCGAGTTCGGTTACGACGGCACGAAGGTCGACGAGATCGCCGAGCGCACGCACACGACGAAGCGGATGATCTACTACTACTTCGGCAGCAAGGAGAAGCTCTATATCGCGGTGCTTGAGAACGCCTACCGCGGCATCCGCGAGGCGGAGCAGTCGCTCCACGTCGGCGACCTTGAGCCGGTCGAAGCGGTGCGGCGCCTCGCTGAACTCACCTACGATCACCACCGCAACCACACCGACTTCATCCGTCTGGTGTCGATCGAGAACATCAACCACGGGCGCTTCATCCGACACCTCGACTCGCTGCGCGATCTGAATCAGCCCGCGCTCGGCCTGCTCGAGGATGTGCTCGAGCGAGGGAGGCTCGACGGGAGCCTGCGCTCCGACGTTGATTCAATCGACGTGCACCTCATGATCAGCTCGTACTGCTTTTTCCAGGTCGCGAACCAGCACACCTTTGGCTATCTCTTCGAGCGCGACCTCATGGCCGAGGATCGACGCGACCATTACCGCGATCTCATCGGGGATGTCGTCGTCGCCTGGCTTTCGCGCTAGGCCCCGATCCTGCTCCCGTCCTCGAAATGGGGGACAACTTGGGGGACTCATTCGGATGCCACCGCGGCTTCGTTAGGAGATCTGTACCCCAGTTGCGCCCCAGTATGGGGCACATCCGGTATATCTGTACCCCGTTTGGCTTGAACGGCGTACCCCGATCGACCTAGAGTCGAGCCAACGCCGAAAGGCGCTACGGGGTACAACTGAGATACCAGCGAGGGGAGCAGCGCATGAAGCGTTCAGCACTCCTCGTCGCCGCCTTCAGCGTCATCATGACGGTTGCCCTTCCCTTCGTTGGCGGTGGCGGCCCGTCCCTCTTCTCAGCGACGCGCGCGGAAGCCGACCAGACGCAGGTCCCCACCTTCGCCTCAGACCCCGCAGTCGTCGCCGAATCGCCAGCGACGGATGCCCGCCCGCTCGTCGCCGCGCGTCCCGCCGCAGAGCTCGCGAGCGACACGGAGCACCTCGCGCAGCGCCCCATCCCCGCCGTCGCGGCCGTCGAGACGGCCGAGCGCCGCACCGCGGTCGAGGCGGTTGGGCTCGCCTGCCCGACTGCGGCCGGGGGCACCGCCGCAACGGCGCCCGCGCGCACCGCGGGCGGCGGCGTCATCACGGGCACCACCCCGGCCGACCTCGCCGCCTTCGCGGCGCAGTACAACGCCATCCGTGTCGCCAACTGCCTGCAGCCCGTGCCCTCCGAGAACTTCCGCTACGACTCCTGCATGGAGGACCGACTCGTCTGGATGGCCGAGGACCCGAGCGACGACCCGCTGAGCGCCTGGGGTCACATGGGGTCTGTGCGCAGCGACGGCGTGCCGAGCGTCGGCTGCGACGGCAACCTCGCGGGCGGCAGCGGCGACACCGGTGCATCCGTCGCCGACAAGTGGTGGAGCTCGGGAGCCCACCGCGCCTCGCTCTACAAGCCCGGCTACGAGGGGGCGATCGCGGGCGTCTGCATCTACTTCGCGGCGACCCACGGCGGCGTTGGCACGACCTTCAACGAGGCGCCCAACTTCATGCGTGCCGCGGCCCGCTGGGGCGGATGCTGAGCCGGTAGCCTTGCGTCGAGCTCCATGGCGGAGCACGAAGGAGCGATCGGATGTCACTGCGCTGGGGAATCCTCGGACCGGGTGGTATCGCCCGCGCCCAGACCCGCGACCTGCTCGCCAACCGTTTCACGGTCACGGCCGTCGGCTCCCGACGGCTCGACTCGGCCCAGGCCTTTGCCGCTGAATTCGGTATTCCTGCCGCGCACGGTTCCTACGCCGAGCTGGTCGCAGACCCCGAGGTCGATGTCGTCTACATCGCGACGCCGCACCCCTTCCATGTCTCAGCCGCGCTGCTCGCGCTCGAGGCGGGCAAGCACGTGCTCGTCGAGAAGCCCTTCACGGTGACGGCGGCGGATGCCCGTGCCGTCGTCGACCTCGCACGGGAGCGTGGTCTCGTCGTGCTCGAGGCCATGTGGACGCGCTTCCTCCCGCACATGGTGCGCATCCGCGAGAGCATCGCCGCCGGCGACCTTGGGGAGGTCACGACCCTCATCGCCGACCACAACCAGCTGCTGCCCTCCGAGCCCAACCATCGTCTGCAGGACCCGGCCCTCGGCGGTGGTGCGCTCCTCGACCTCGGCATCTACCCCGTCTCCTTCGCGCACGACCTCTTCGGCACGCCGACGGGCGTGCACGCGAGCGCGACCTTCACACCGACAGGCGTCGATCGCCAGACGGCCGTTGTGCTGGAGTTCGAGGGCGACCGACGCGCGGTGCTCCACACGGCCCTCGACACCCTCGGGCCCAATACGGCCTGCGTGATCGGCACGCTCGGGCGGATCGAGATCGACTCCGTCTGGTACACGCCGACGGGCTTCACGCGCTACGACAGCGGGGGCGCGGTGGTCGAGCGCCATGAGGCGGGCCAGGGGGATCACTCGGCTCCCGGCAGTCGCGGAATGCAGTGGCAGGCATGGGAACTCGAGCGGCTGGTGGCCGAGGGCCGCACGGAATCCGAGCTGCTCAGCCCGGATGAGTCTGTGCAGATCATGCAGACACTCGACACCATCCGCGAGCGGATCGGGCTCCGATACCCCATGGATGCCGACGGATAGTCGGCATTCCCCCGAACGAGGGCCACCCACTACTATGAGCGGGTGATCGAGCAGGAGACGCCCCCGAGTCCCCGCCGCGCAGCCCGACGCCGCGCGCCCTCCAGGGCACCCCTCGCGAGCGCATCGTCCTGGTTCGCGGCGCGGCCGCGGGCCGTGCTCGCGGTCGCCGCCGGCATCATCGTCGCGGCCATGGGCACCGGTGCCGTCGCAGCCGGCGCCAGTTCGGCGCGCCCCTCCGCCGCGTCGATCGCCGTCCAGCCGGAGGCGCCGGAGGCCCGGGTTGTCCCCGAGCTCGCCGCCGCGCCCGTCAAGGCCCGCACCTGCGCCGTCGACACGAGCGATCCGGCCTTTGCGGCGCTCGCGGCATCCGTCATCAACGTCACGACGGGTGAGCAGCTCCTTAGCCGCGGCGGTGACGAGCCCGTGGCATCCGCTGCCCTCCACAAGCTGCACACGGCGGCCGTCGCGCTCAAGACCCTCGGCCCCGACACCCGACTCGTCACGCGCGTCTATGAGGGCAGCATCAAGGGCAGCATCGTGATCGTCGGTGGGGGAGACCCCACCCTCAGTGCGCTGCCCGACGGCGTCGAGGGCGTCTACCCTGGTGCGCCTCGCATGAGCGAGCTTGCCAGCCAGACGCGGGCCTCCCTCGACCGGCTCTATCCGGGCGAGCCGCGGCGCGAAGGCTGGTTCGACCGCCGCGACGACGACGAGGAAGAGGAGCCGGCCGAGCAGGGCGAGGAGGAACGGCGCAAGTTCTGGGACCTCCTGGACCGCGACCCGGAACCCGACTGGGAGGTGACCCAGGTCGTCGTCGACGCCGGCATGTGGGCGCACGGCGACAAGTGGGATGCCACCTGGCCCGCCGCCGACTCGGGCGAGCAGGCGAACATCCTCCCGCTCATGGTCGACGGCGACCGCACCGACCCGGCCATCGTCGCGAGCCCCCGCACGGGCGACCCCGTCGGCACCGCGACCGCGGCCTTCATCGGTGCCCTCGGGCTGTCTGCGGCACCCGAGGTCATCCACGGTGGCGCCATCACCGACCGGCCGCTCCTCGCCGAGGTGTACTCGCAGCCCGTCTCCGTGCTCGTGCAGCACATGCTGCACATGAACGACAACACGCTCGCCGACATGCTCGCGCGGCTCTCCTCCAAGGCGATCGGCGGCGACGGTTCGGCCGCCTCCCTCCAGCAGCTCTACGAATCGGCCCTTCTCGACCACGAGATCCCGGGCGACGGCTTCGTCGCCAAGGATGGTTCCGGCCTCAGCGTCGAGAGCGCGGCGCTCCCCGCGCAGACCGCGCGGCTCCTCGCCGTCATCGCCTCGGGCTATCCCGGCCTCGAGCCCGTCCACACGGGGCTCCCGGTCGCGGGCGTGTCCGGCCCCCTGGCGCACCGCTTCAGCGGCGAGCTCTCGGCCGTGCACTCCGCGTTTGGCGGGGTCGGCAGCGCGGGCGACGCGGCGACGACGCTCGGGGGCATCCTGACGGCAGCCGACGGCGCGGTGCTGGCGCTCGCGCTGCAGTCGACGGGCGAGGTCACGAGCGCGACGGGCCTCGCGCTCGAGAGCCTCGTCGCCGAGATCCACGCGTGCGGCGACAACCTCGCCGACGTGCACGCGCCCTAGGCCGGCTCGGCGAACGCAATAGGATAGCGGTATGTCCCGCGCTCTGTTCATCATCGACGTGCAGAACGACTTCACCGAGGGCGGAGCCCTCGGCGTCGATGGGGGAACCGCGGTCGCGCAGGGCATCACCCGCTACCTCGCGGCGCACGGCGAGCGCTATGCCGAGGTGTTCGCATCCCGCGACTGGCACGACGCGGAGGGCGACAACGGGGGTCACTTCGCCCTCGAGGCGGCCCCCGACTTCATCACGACCTGGCCCGTGCACTGCGTCGCCGACACCGCTGGCGCCGACTACCACCCCGAACTCGACACGAGCGCCGTGACGGTGCACGTGCGCAAGGGCCAGGGCGTGCCCGCCTACTCGATCTTCGAGGGAACGACGGATGCCGGTGAGACGGTTCCCGAGGCGCTCGCAGCCCGCGGCGTGACCGAGGTCGACGTCGCCGGCATCGCAACCGACCACTGCGTGCTCGCCTCGGCATCCGACGCGCTCAAGGCGGGGCTCACAGTGACCGTCTTCACCGACCTCGTTGCGGGCGTCGGCCGGGAATCGAGCGAGGCAGCGCTTGCCGAGCTCGAACGCGCCGGTGCGCTCATCCGCACGTCCTGAACACTCGCGAAGCACCACGGCTTCGCACGGAACCACCAGAAGGTTGACGCCGTCTCGGCGCCAGAAAGGACCACAACCGATGGACAAGACCTGCGCCTCCGCCGCGGAGGCCGTCTCCCGCATCACCGAGGGCTCGTCCCTCGCGGTGGGCGGGTTCGGCCTCGTCGGCGTTCCCATGGCCCTCATCACAGCCCTGCGCGACCAGGGCACGGGCGGCCTCGAGGTCGTCTCGAACAACTGTGGGGTCGACGGCTGGGGGCTCGGCGAGCTCCTGAGCAACAAGCGCATCCGCCGCGTCATCGCCTCCTACATCGGTGAGAACAAGGAGTTCGGCCGCCAGTACCTGAGCGGCGAGATCGAGGTCGAGCTGACCCCGCAGGGCACCCTCGCCGAGCGGCTCCGCGCCGGTGGCGCGGGCATCCCCGCCTTCTTCACAGCGACGGGCGTCGGCACCATGGTGTCGGAGGGCGGCATGCCCTGGCGCTACGACGCCGAGGGCAAGGTCATCACGGAGTCGCCCGCCAAGGAGGTGCGCACCTTCGACTCGCTCGGCCAGGAGCGCGAGTACGTGCTCGAGAAGGGCATCCGCACCGACTTCGCGCTCGTGCGCGCCGCCAAGGGCGACCGTCACGGCAACCTCGTCTTCGAGAAGTCGACGCGCAACTTCAACCCGCTCGCCGCGATGGCGGGCCGCGTGACGATCGCAGAGGTCGACGAGCTGGTCGAGCCGGGCGAGATCGACCCCGACGAGGTGCACCTCTCTGGCATCTTCGTCGACCACATCGTGCAGCTCACGCCGGAACAGGCGAACGACCTGCCCATCGAGAAGGTCACCGTGCGCGACCGCCAGGAGGAGAACTGACCATGGCTTCCGAACTCAAGAAGCTCAGCCGCGACCAGATGGCGTTCCGCGCCTCGCTCGAGCTCGAGGACGGCATGTACGTTAACCTCGGCATCGGGATGCCGACGCTCATTCCGAACCACCTCCCGGCGGACAAGACGATCGTGCTGCACTCCGAGAACGGCATCCTCGGCACGGGTCCCTACCCGTGGCGCGGTGAGGAGGACCCCAAGCTCATCAACGCGGGCAAGGAGACGGTCACGACCCTCCCCGGTGCCTCCTTCTTCGACTCTGCGCAGAGCTTCGCGATGATCCGCGGTGGCCACATCAATGCGGCCGTGCTCGGCTCCATGCAGGTCGCGGAGAACGGCGACATCGCCAACTGGGCCGTGCCGGGCAAGATGGTCAAGGGCATGGGCGGCGCGATGGACCTCGTCAACGGCGCCGACCGCGTGATCGTGCTCATGGAGCACGTCGCGAAGGACGGCAGCCCCAAGGTCGTCGAGCGCTGCTCCCTGCCGCTCACAGGCAAGGGCTGCGTCGAGCGCATCATCACCGACATGGCGGTCATCGACGTGACACCCGAGGGCCTCGTGCTGCGCGAGGTCGCCCCGGGCATCACGGTCGAAGAGGTCGTCGCGGCAACCGGCGCCAAGCTTGCCGTGCCCGAGACGCCCACCGAGATGCGCATCGCCGCATAATGGCCGAACCGGTGGTCGACACGGAGCGCAGGAGCGGCGCGATCACGTGGGCCGGGTTGGTGACACCGGATGCTGTGGCGGCTGAGGAGTTCTACGCCGCGGTGCTGGGGTGGCGCTTCATGTCGTCGAGCCTGCTCCTCGACGTCCCGTTCGATGTTCGCGTCGCCACCGCTGGATCGGTGCCGGTCGCCTCGATCCAGCAGGGTATTGAGGAGCTGGAGTTTCCAGCGGTCTGGAACGCCTACTTCGCGGTCGATGACCTCGATGATGCCGTCGCCAGGGCGAAGGCGAACGGCGCGATCGTGCTGGCTGAGCCGTTCCAAGTCGGGGGTGGGGAGGAATCAGCCGGCTCTGTCGCGTTTCTCCTGGATCCGAACGGCGCGGGCTTCTGTCTCTGGCAGACTCCTGGCGATCTTGCACCCGTGTCGCGTGCAGAGCCGGGATTCATCACCTGGACGGTGCTCTACGCCGACGAGACGCTGGCGGGTGCCGATTTCTACGCCAAGACCCTCGGGTGGCAGATCGACGAGCCCAGTCCACTCGACGACTACCGGCTCGCGAGGCTGCCAGACGGCTCCCGCGTTGCGGCCGTTCGACGGCTGCAAGAAGGGCAATTGCCGTGTTGGCGCACGTACTTCTGTGTCGCGGATCTCGACGCCGCGCTGATGGCTGCCGTCACGCGTGGCGGGACGGTGCTCACGCCGCCGTCGCGCATCCAGGACGGACGCATGTTCGCGATTGTTGCCGACCCCTCGGGTGCACGATTCGGAATGATGCAGGCCGACTGAGACCATGCCCGTCATCCGCGTCGACTCCCTCGGTGACCCGCGGCTGGCCGACTTCGCGCATCGCACGGATGTCGCGCTCAAGAAGGCGGGCCACAACGGCGACCCGAGCGGAGAGCTTGGCCTCTACATCGCGGAGTCGGCGATCGTGCTCGAGCGGGCGCTCCGGGCGGGCCACCGCCCGCGCGCGGTGCTCGCGCTCGGCGGCTCGGCCGAGGAGGCGCAGTCGCTCGTCGGCCCCGACGTGGATATCTTCAGTGGCCCGGGCGAACTCCTCGCCGAGCTGACCGGCTACACGCTGCACCGCGGCCTCATCGCGTCGATGGAGCGGCCCCGGCTGCCCTCCGTGTCGGAACTGCTGGCGGATGCCCGCCGCGTCGTCATCATCGAGAACGTCGTCGACCCCACCAACGTCGGCGCCATCTTCCGCTCGGTCGCCGGCATCGGCGCGGACGCCGTGCTCGTCACGGAGCGCTGCTCCGACCCCCTCTACCGCCGAGCGATCCGGGTCAGCATGGGCACCGTGCTGCAGGTGCCGTGGACGCGCATCGGGCCCTGGGATTCCGCGCGGCGGGAGCTCGTGGCATCCGGCTTCCACATCGCCGCGCTTGCGCTGAGCGACGACGCCGTGGCGCTGCGCGACTTCGCGGCCGCGGCGCCCGAGCGGGTCGCCCTCGTCGTCGGCACGGAGGGGGAGGGGCTCACGCCCGAGGCGCTCGCCGCCTCCGACACCGTCGTGCAGATCCCCATGCGGCACGGCATCGACAGCCTCAACGTGGCGGCCGCCTCGGCCGTCGCGATGTATGCGCTCGCCTAGACCCGCTTGCGAAGGTTGCGTGCGATCACGAGCCGCTGGATCTGGTTGGTGCCCTCGAAGATCTGCATGACCTTCGCTTCGCGCATGTAGCGCTCGGCGGGGAAGTCCCGCGTGTATCCCGCCCCTCCCAGTACCTGTACCGCGTCGATCGCGACTTTCATCGCGTTGTCGGTCGCGAGGAGCTTGGCGACGGATGCCTCGTGCGTGAAGGGGCGTCCGACATCCTTGAGTCGCGCGGCGGCGAGGTAGAGGGCCCGTGAGGAGGCGACCGCGACATCCATGTCGGCGAGGAGGAAGGCGAGTCCGTCGTGCTCGATGATCGGCTTGCCGAATGTCTCGCGGCTGTGCGCATACTCGACCGAGAGGTCGAGGGCAGCCTGCCCGAGTCCTGTCGCGACGGCCGCGATGCCGAGTCGCCCCGAGTCGAGTGCGGCGAAGGCGATTGCCAGGCCTTGTCCCTCCTCACCGATGAGGTGATCGGCCGGGATCCTCACGTCGTCGAAGTTCATGGTCGCGGTCGTCGACCCCGTGAGCCCCATCTTCTGCTCCGGCGAGGACGCCGAGAGTCCGGGGGTGTCGGCCGGCACGAGGAAACAGGAGATGCCCTTTCCGCCGTTGTCGGAAGTGCGCGCCATGACGGTGTAGAAATCCGCGTGCCCGCCGTGGGTGGTCCACGCCTTCGCGCCCCGGATCACGTAGTGGTCACCGTCGCGCACGGCGCGGGTGATCATGGCGGCGGGGTCGGAGCCCGCGTGGGGCTCGCTGAGGCAGTATGCGCCCAGCAGCTCACCTGAGAGCATCCGGGGCAGCCAGCGCTCCTTCTGCTCGGGAGTGCCGTAGTTGGCGAGCGGGAAGCAGGAGAGTGCGTGCACGCTCACGCCGACTCCCACACTCGCCCAGGCTGCGCCGATCTGCTCGAAGACCTGCAGGTAGGTTTCAGCGGGTTGCTCGCCGCCGCCGTATTCCTCCGGGTAGGGGAGGCTCATGAGGCCTGCCCTGCCTAGTGTCAGGAAGACGTCTCGTGCGAAGGTCTCGTCGCGCTCCGCGGCGGCCGCCCGCGGAATCAGCTCCTTCTTGGCGATCTCCTCCGTGAGGTCGAAGAGTGCCCGGGCCTCGTCATCGAGGCTGATCCTGTACACGCTCATTGTTCCTGGCTTCCCGGACGACAGCGTCCACATCACGCATAAGAATGAAAAACTATAAGAGAATGAAGTACCAGCACAGACTATCTGGTACTCTCCGAATATGCCACTGACGGACATGCGCAATGCCGAGACGATCGACGCCCTCGTCGGTCTCTTCACGGAGTGTGGCTTCCTGTCATTGAGCGTGCAGGACATGGCCAGGCTGTCGAAGCGCTCCAAGTCGACCCTGTATGGGGTCGCGGCGAGCAAGGACGGCATCATCGAGGCGGTCGTGCGGGAGTTCTTCCGTCGCGCCACGGAGAACGTCGAACGCGAGGTGGCCGGGGAGGGGCCACGCGAGCGCCTCGGCTCCTACCTCTCGGCCATCGCCGCCCAACTCGCCCACGTGGATCGTCGCTTCTTCGACGACCTCGGTGCCTTCGGGCCCGCGAGGCGGATCTATCTCGCCAACATCCGAAGCGCATCGGAACGCGTGCAGCAACTCGCCCTGGCGGCGCTCCCTGAACATTCACGCGTGGACCCACGGTTCGTCGGCGTCGTAGCGGGCCTCGTCATCGAGTCCATTCACCGCGGCGAGGTCGAAGCCGCCACGGGCCTCACAGCAGCTGAGGGGTATGCCGCCCTCTCCGAACTCCTTTCCGCAGGTATCAGCCATGCGGCGCACACCCACACAGAAAGCGACAGGACATGATTCGTACGCAGTTCACTGACACCTTCGGCGTGGAGCACCCCGTGCTGTGCGGCGGCATGACAGGGCTCGGCACTGCGCCCCTCATCTCGGCCGTCGCAAATTCGGGCGCCTTGGGCTTCCTCACTGCCCTCACCCAGCCCACGCCTGAGGCGCTCGCGGCAGAGATTGCCCGCACGCGTGAACTCACGGACAAGCCCTTCGGCGTCAACCTCACGATCCTGCCGACGATCAACCCTGTGCCCTACGACGAGTACCGGGCGGCCATCATCGAATCAGGTGTGACGATCGTCGAAACCGCGGGGTCAAGCCCCGAACCCCACATGGACGACTTCAACCGTGCCGGTGTCAAGGTCATCCACAAGGCAACCTCCGTTCGCCACGCCGTCTCCGCAGCCAAGCACGGCGTTGCCGCCATCAGCATCGATGGTTTCGAGTGTGCCGGCCACCCGGGGGAGGATGACGTGCCCGGCCTCGTGCTCATCCCAGCTGCCGTGCGTGCACTCGACATCCCGGTGATCGCGAGCGGCGGCATCGCGACCGGCTCGGGGCTCGCGGCAGCCCTCGCGCTCGGCGCCTGCGCCGTCAACATGGGCACGCGCTTCGTCGCGACAACCGAAGCGCCCGTGCACGAGAACGTGAAGAAGCAGATCGTGGCCAACAACGAACGTGACACCGTCATCGTCTTCCGCACGTTCCACAACTCCGCACGCGTGGCGCGCAACTCCATCTCGGAGCAGATCGTCGAGATCGAGAAGCGCACGGGATCGACCTTCGCCGATGTCGCCCACCTCGCCTCTGGCGCCCGCGGTCGCGAAAACGTGCTCGCCGGAGGCGACATGGAGGGCGGCGTCTGGTGGGCGGGCCAGACCCAGGGACTCATCCACGACATCGACACCGTCGAGAACGTCGTCGGGCGCATCGTCTCGGATGCCGAGGACATCATGCGTTCGCAGCTCGCGCTGCTCTCCTGAGCCCAGACCAGCATCCGAGACGACGAGGAAAGCGAACCGACAGTTGAGCAACACGACAGAGAACCCCCGCTGGCGCACCCTGCTCTGGGCGATACCCGCGGCGATCGTCGCGGTCGCCGCGGTCGTCTTCCTCGCCCGCTGGCTGAGGGAGATGCCCGCCGTGGCGGATTTCCTCGCCCGGTACCCCGGCGAGACGCACCTGCCGGAGACCGCCCCGGTCGGAATCCCCGCCTGGCTCGGCTGGCAGCACTTCTTCAACGCCTTCTTCATCGTGCTCATCATCCGGAGCGGATGGTTGGTGCGCACCCGGCAACGCCCGCCCGCCTACTGGACCCGCAAGAACACAGGGCTGTTGCGAACGAAGGGAGCGCCCAAGCGCATCAGCCTTGACCTCTGGCTGCACCAGAGCCTCGACATCCTCTGGATCGTCAACGGGGTCGTCTTCATCGTGCTGCTCTTTGCAACCGGTCATTGGATGCGCATCGTGCCGACCAGCTGGGAGGTGTTCCCCAACGCGCTCTCCGCCGCGCTGCAGTACGCCTCGCTCAACTGGCCCGTCGAGAACGGCTGGGTGAACTACAACAGCCTGCAACTGCTCGCCTACTTCACGACGGTCTTCATCGCGGCACCGCTCGCGATCGTCACCGGCGTGCGGATGTCGGGCGCCTGGCCCAGCAACGCTGAGAAGCTCAACCGGATCTATCCCGTCGAGGTGGCCCGCGCCATCCACTTCCCCGTCATGCTCTACTTCGTGCTGTTCATCATCACGCACGTCGCTCTCGTCATGACGACCGGGGCCCTCCGCAATCTCAACCACATGTACGCTGCACGGGACGAGGTCTCGTGGCTCGGTTTCTGGATCTTCGCGGCATCCGTTGTGGCCATGATCGCCGCCTGGATCGCCGCGCGCCCCGTCATCCTGCGACCCATCGCCTCGCTCACCGGCAAGGTGTCGCGCTGAGCACACGCACCACTCGAAGGAGAGAAATGAAGATCGAAGGAATCACCGCTGTCGTCACGGGCGCCGCATCCGGACTCGGGGCCGCCACCACCGAGGCGCTCGCCGCAGGCGGCGCGAGAGTGCTCGGCATCGACCTCGCATCCCAGGTGGAGAAGGCGCAGGCACGCGAAGGGGTTCGCTACATCGCTGCGGACGTGACCTCCGAGGACCAAGTGCGGGCGGCGCTCGACGAGGTTGAAGAGTCACACCCCCTGCGCGTCGTGGTCAACTGCGCCGGCATCGCGCCGGCACGTCGCATCCTGTCGTCACGGGGCACACACGACCTGGAGACCTTCCGTCGCACCCTCGAGGTGAACACGCTCGGCACCTTCAACGTCATGCGCCTCGCCGCTGAGCTCATCGCGCAGCAGGAGGGCGACGAGCACGGACAGCGCGGCGTCATCATCAACACCGCCTCGGTCGCCGCCTACGAGGGCCAGATCGGGCAGATCGCCTACTCAGCCTCGAAGGGTGCCGTCGTCGGCATGACCATCACGGCTGCCCGGGACCTCGCACGCTACGGAATCCGCGTCAACACGATCGCCCCCGGCATCGTTGACACCCCCATGCTCGCCTCTCTCGGGCCCGAGGTTGGGGCGTCACTGGCGGCCGGAATCCCCTTCCCGCAGCGCCTCGCGCAGCCCAGCGAATACGCACAGCTCGCGCTTATGCTCGTTGAACACGACTACCTCAACGGCGAAGTGGTGCGCATGGACGGCGCGCTGCGGATGCCGCCCCAGTAGTCCGACCAGACAGTGACGTCGACGAGGTCGTCGACAGCGAAGGCAGGTACACAGTGACAAGCGTGATCGTGGCGGGAGCCAGGACCCCGGTGGGCAAACTTCTCGGATCGCTCTCGGTCTTCTCCGGGGCAGAGCTTGGGGGTCTCGCGATCCGCGGCGCCCTCGAGCGAGCGGGGGTTTCAGGAGACGACATCGAGGCCGTCGTCATGGGGCAGGTGCTCACGGCAGGGGCTGGCCAGATGCCGGCGCGGCAGGCAGCCGTCAAGGGCGGCATCCCCATGAGCGTGAATGCCCTCACCGTCAACAAGGTGTGCCTCTCGGGAATCCAAGCGATCATCGTGGCCGACCAGTACATCCGCACGGGCCTCTACTCGGCCGTCGTCGCGGGCGGCCAGGAGTCGATGAGCAACGCACCACACCTGCAGAACGCCCGCACGGGCCACAAGTACGGTGCGCTCACGATGGCCGACCACATGGAGATCGACGGCCTCTTCGACGCCTTCACGCAGCAGTCAATGGGCTTGCTCACGGAACAGCGCAATGACGGCGATGGCCTCTCGCGTCAGGAGCAGGATGCCTTCGCCGCCCGCTCGCACCAGCGCGCCGCCGCCGCGCACGCCTCCGGTGGCTTCGCCGACGAGATCGTGCCGGTGGAGGTGCCCCAGCGCAAGGGTGACCCCATCATCGTGGATCGGGACGAGACCGTGCGCCCCGACACCTCGCTCGAGTCCCTCGCGGGGCTTCGGCCGGCCTTCCGCCCCGACGGCACCGTCACGGCCGGCAACTCCTCGCCGATCTCCGATGGAGCCTGCGCGCTCGTCATCATGAGCAAGGAGGAGGCCGAGAAGCGCGGCCTCGAGTGGATCGCCGAGATCGGCGCGCCCGGCATGGTGGCTGGGCCGGACTCGACCCTGCAGCACCAGCCCGCTGCCGCCATCCGTGACGCGTGCCGTCGCGAGGGCATCGACCCCTCCGAGCTCGACCTGATCGAGATCAACGAGGCGTTCGCCGCCGTCGGCATCGCGTCGACCTCTGAGCTCGGCATCGACCCGGAGAAGGTCAACGTCAACGGCGGTGCCATCGCGATCGGCCACCCCATCGGCATGTCGGGAGCGCGCATCGTGCTCCAACTGGCCCTCGAGCTCCGACGCCGCGGTGGCGGCATCGGGGCCGCCGCGCTCTGCGGTGGGGGAGGGCAGGGCGACGCCCTCATCATCCGGGTTCCCAAGACAGGAGAGTGACGTGACAGACAACAACGAGGTTGTGCTCGAGAAGCGCGGCCATGTGCTCATCATCCGCATCAACCGCCCGGAAGCGCGCAACTCCATCAATACGGCGACCGCGCGGGCGCTCGGGGCAGCCCTCGAGCAGCTCAACGGCGACGCCGACCTGCGGGTCGGCGTGCTGACCGGCACGGGCGTGGCCTTCTGTGCGGGCCAGGACCTGAAGGCGCTCGCGGCGGGCGAGGCAGTGCTCGAGAAGCCCGAGCGCGGTTTCGGCGAGTGGGTGCGGCACTACTGCTCCAAGCCGCTCATCGCCGCGGTCAACGGCTACGCATTCGGGGGAGGGCTCGAACTGGCGCTCGCCTGCGACCTCATCGTCGCGGCCGAGGGCGTCGCGCTGGGGCTCCCCGAGGTCAAGCGCGGCCTCTTCGCAGCGGGCGGCGGAGTGCCCCGTCTCGTGCAGCAGATGCCCGAGAAGGTCGCCATGCGCATGGTGCTCACGGGCGAGCCCATCATGACCAATGACGCCCAGCACTGGGGCCTCGTCAATGAGGTCGTCGCCGCCGACGAGGTGCTCGACACCGCCCTGGAGCTCGCCGAGCACATCGCTCAGAATGCTCCCGTCGCCGTGCAGGCGAGCAAGCGCATCGTCGCCCTCACCGCCCACTCTGGCACGTGGGAGACCGAGGCGTGGGAGGTCATCACGGAGGAGTTCGAGCGGGTGTTCGGCTCGGAGGACGCCAAGGAAGGCGCGCAGGCGTTCGCTGAGAAGCGGGAACCCATCTGGAAGGGGCGATGAGCGGCCCGATCGAGACGTCCCGCCGCGGTGATGTCGTCACGGTCACCCTCAACCGCCCGGAGGCGGGCAACGCGGTAGACCTCGAGACGGCACGCGCCCTGCACCGCGCGGTCGTCGAGGCCGAGGCATCCGGAGCGCTCGTCATGGTGCTCGCTGCCCGAGGCAAGGTGTTCTGCGCGGGCGGCGATGTCGTCTCGATGGCTGAATCCGCCGACCCGGGAGCCCACCTCGACGAGCTCGCGGGAGCCATGCACGAGGCGCTCGCTGCCATGAGCGCCTCACCCGTGTTCGTGGTGGCGGCAATCGACGGCGCGGCGGCCGGAGGTGGGCTCGGCCTGGCGCTCACCGCCGACTATCTCGTCGCGACACCCAGGGCGAGCTTCCTCACGGCCTACGCGGGGGTCGGCCTCACGCCCGACAGCGGTGTGTCATCGCTCCTCGTCCGCAGCGTCGGGATGCACCGGGCCCTCGCCCTCGCGTCGAGCGGCCGCGTGCTCAGCGCGGAAGAGGCGCGGGACTGGGGCATCGTGGCCGAGGTCGTCGCAAGCGAGGAGCTCGCGGACGTGGTGGCACGACGTGCCGAGACCTTCGCCCGCACGGTCGGGCCGGCCCTCGGCGAGACGAAACGCCTCATCCGGTCCGCGACTGAGACCGCATACGTTGCCCAGCTCGCCGATGAGCAGCAGACGATTGCCGAGGCCGCAACCACACCACATGCGCAGGAACGCATCCGGCGATTCGTCGAGCGATCCGCCGCGCAACAGGCCAACTAAGAACATCACCCCGAACGAAGGAGTCCCATGGAACGCGCCGTCATCGTCGACGTCGTCCGCACCGCATCCGGGAGAGGAAAGATGGGCGGTGCGCTCTCAAGCGTGCACCCCACCGACCTCCTGGCCACCGTGCTGGCCGCACTGCTGGAGCGCAACGGCCTCGACTCGAAGCAGATCGATGACGTGCTCATCGGATGCGTCAGCCAGGTCGGCGACCAGAGCACCAACGTCGCACGGGGGGCTGTGCTGGCGGCCGGGTTCGACACCTCGGTTCCGGCCGCGACGATCGACCGGCAGTGCGGCTCCAGCCAACAGGCGGCGACCTTCGCAGCCCAGGGGGTCATGAGCGGTTCCTACGACATCGTCATCGCGGGCGGTGTGGAGTCGATGAGCCGGGTGCCGCTCGGCACCGCAGCCGCCGGCGGCACGCCCAACGGCGCGCGGGTGCGTGCCCGCTACCCCGAAGGCCTCGTCAACCAGGGGGTCTCTGCCGAGCTGATTGCCGCAAAGTGGGGGTTCTCCCGGGAGCAACTCGACGGCTACGCGGCAGAGTCGCATCGGCGTGCCGCCGAGCACACTGCGAATGGTGGTTTCGCCGATGAGATCCTTCCCGTCACGGTGACCGGTGACGACGGCGCGACGACAACGGTCGACCGTGACGAGACGGTGCGTGCGGGCACGACCGCTGAGGGCCTTGCTGGGCTCCAGCCGGCCTTCCGCACCGACGCCATGGCCGAGCGCTTCCCCGAGTTGGGCTGGTCCATCACCCCAGGGAACTCGTCGCCGCTGACGGATGGGGCATCCGCCGCCCTCATCATGAGCGAGACCATGGCATCGAAGCTCGGGCTGCGGCCCCGGGCGCGGTTCCACAGCTTCGCGGTCGTAGGTGACGACCCCCTCTACATGCTCACGGGCCCGATTCCGGCGACGCATCGCATCCTGGAGCGTTCAGGGCTCTCCTTCGGTGACCTCGATGCTTACGAGGTCAACGAGGCCTTCGCATCGGTGCCGCTCGCATGGGCGGCGGAGTTCGACGCCGACCCCGAGAAGCTCAACCCGCGCGGCGGCGCGATCGCGCTCGGCCACGCCCTGGGTTCCTCGGGCACGCGCCTGCTCACGACCCTCGTGCATCATCTCGAGGCCACGGGCGGTCGCTACGGCCTGCAGACCATGTGCGAGGGCGGCGGCATGGCGAACGCGACCATCATCGAGCGGCTCTGACGGCATCGGTCAACGGTGTGTGAGGCGGGGATGCGAGGCATCCCCGCCTCAGAAGTCTACGACTCGAAGAGCCTCGCGACGCGATTCTTGTCGGTCTTGCCCGTCGCGT
This sequence comes from Salinibacterium sp., assembly GCA_015234465.1. GTDB lineage: Bacteria > Actinomycetota > Actinomycetes > Actinomycetales > Microbacteriaceae > Homoserinimonas. The sequence goes on from JADGNA010000023.1 coordinate 82,672, forward strand.
TCGTGGGGAGCTCGTCGACGATCACGAGGTGCTCCGGCTGCTTGTAGCGCGAGAGGCCCGTGGATGTCACGACTCGGCCGATCTCGGCAACGCTCAGGTCGGTGCGACTCGACACGACCGCGACGCCGATCTGCTCGCCGAGGCGCTCGTCGGCGACCGCGACGACCGCAGCCTGCGTGATGTCGGGGTGCTTCAGCACCGCGTCCTCTATCTCGCGCGCGCTGAACTTCTCGCCACCGCGGTTGATGATCTCCTTCAGGCGCCCCGTGATGCGCACGCAACCATCGCTGCCGAGGGATCCCATGTCGCCTGTGCGCAGCCAGCAGTCTTCCGTGAACGCGCGTGCATCGTGCTCGGGCAGCACATAGCCGAGCATCATCTCTGGGCCGCGCAGTTGGAGCTCTCCGACCTCGCCGCGGGGGAGTGCGCTGCCGTCATCCGCGAGCACCCGCAGCTCAACGCCGGGAGCAAGTCGCCCATCGGTCATGGAGCGGTGCTCGAGCGAGTCGAGCTCATTCGAGAAGGAGGAGGTCGGTAGCTCGGTCATCCCCCAGGCGCGATAGGCGGCAACACCGAACTCCTGGATCCCCTCGACCAGTTCGGGGTGCACGGCCGCTCCGCCGCTGCAGAACTGGCGCAGTGAGGAACGATCGAGACCGCTGCTGCGGTAAGCATCCAGGATCCCGCGCAGGAAAGGGGCGGCGCCAGCCATATATGTGGCGCCGGTGTGTTCGATGAGGTCAACGCACTCGGCCGGGTCCCAACGGTCCATGAGCACGGCACTGGCGCCGACGCGTGCGGGAATAAGGAATCCCTGCAGCAGGCCCGTGATGTGGGTCATGGGCGACGCCATGACCATGCTGTCGCGGAAGGTGAGACCCCACTCCGCGATCGTGCTTCGCAACTCATGGTGCAGTGCTGCGGCCGAGTGCAGCACCCCCTTCGCGGCCGACTCGGTGCCCGAGGTGAAGAGGATCAGGCACGGGTCAAACGGGTCGCCGGGCGTGACCCCGGCGGGGAGGGAACCTGGCCCTGAGGCATCCGCTGGTCGCCACCCGTGCGCAGCCGCGCCGACGACGAGACGGGCGGGATCGAGGTTGGCGTCGGCAAGCGCCTGGTCGAGTTCGTCGGTGAGGGTGCGCCGTCGGTGTTCGCGAACCGCAATGACGGCAGTCGGCCTGACCTGGGCGAACACGTTCGCCATGTCGCCAACGCCAGCGAGCGGCACGATGGGGCTGCTCACGGCACCGATACGCCAGATTGCGGATGCGACGGCAATCGCCTCGGGGCCAGTGGGGAGCATCCAGCACACCACATCGCCTCGCTGCACGCCCGCGTCGACGAGGGTGCGTGCGATGGCTGATGACTGCGCGTGGAGTTCGCCGAACGTCACGCGCCCTTCGGCGGTCGTGACGGCGGTGCGCTCGGGCCACGCGGCGGCACTGCGTTCAAGCAGGTCACCGATCGTCTCGTCGGTCCAGGCGCCGGTCGAGCGCCAGTGCTGGGCGAGTTCCCGTGGGACGCGGTCGGGACGAAGCGTGGGCCAGCGGTCGTTCACTCCTGCCACTGTGGCTCCCTCTTCTCCTGGAAGGCTGCGGGGCCCTCCTTCGAATCCGGGTGTGACCAGTGCCGCTGCACCAGTTCCCAACCGAGGTCGCGGTAGCTGCGGATGCTGTCGTCGATGTAGGCGCGGAGCACCCGGCGGGTGTGACGGATGGCCGCGGGTGACCCGGTGCAGACCTTGCGTGCCAGGTCGAGCGCGTGGTCGAGGAGCTCGCCGTGGGGGAGGACCTCCGAGACGAGGCCACTGTCGAGAGCCGTCGCGGCATCGACCACTTCGTGGCGGCCGAGCAGCGCCATGCGAACGGCGCGATCGCGGCGCATCAGTGTCATCAGTTCGACGGGTTCGATTCCGCTGACCTGTCCGACGCTCACATGGGAGTCGATGAAGCGTGCGGTCTCCGACGCGACGACGATGTCGGCGTCGGCGACGAAGTGGAGGCCGCCGCCCGCACACGTGCCGTTGACGGCGACGATGACCGGCATGTCGACCACGCCGCCGGGCAGAAAGTTGAGCTCCTCGTCGGCGTCGCGGCCCACATTCGTGCGGTTCGCGGAGAGCAGCGACATGTCGGCGCCCGCGCAGAAGTGCCGACCAGCGCCCGTGAGCACGATGCAGCGGATGCTTCGGTCGTCAGCGATCCTGCGCCAGAGCCGGTTGAGGTCGCCCATGAGGGTGTCGTCGAGAGCGTTGGCGTTCGCCGGGCGGTTGAGCGTGACGAGGGCGACCCCGTCGTTGACGGCGACGTCGAGGACATCGCTCTCGAAGTACGGGGTATTCGTCATGTCACTCCTCGTTGAGAACCAAATAGCGATCTAATACTAATATTGATTTATAGCTTTACCAATCAAGGTGTCAAAGGAGACAACCATGGCCAAGTCGATTTTGGTGGTGTACACGAAGCCCGTCGAGGGCCGCGAGGCGGAATTCGACGAGTGGTATACGTCTGTGCACCTCCCTGAGGTTGTAAGGCTTGAAGGCTTCACTGCAGCGCGCCGCTACCGTTTCGTGCCAGAGAAGGCAGGTGAGGCGCACCCCGACCTGCCCTGGCTGGCAATCTACGAGATCGAGGACGGGATGCTTGACGCGGCGCGATCTGCGCTCGCTGCAGCACTGCGCTCATCGAGTGCTGCGGTGCGCGAGGGGCGCACTCCCGAGCTCATGCCGAGTGATGCTCTGCACCGAGAGCGAGGCGTGGCCTGGTTCGAGGAAATTGCGGCGGTGCAGGGAAGCTGAACGCCTCTCGTCTCGGCGAATGGCTGCGCGGCTCACCACGCATCTATTGTTTGAATCTTTGTGTAGATTACCGCTACAGTTGTCTCAACGCCGATACCCTTCGTGTCGGCGCCGGAGGACACCCAGAGCGGGGCAATGCGGCCCCGGATCGTCACTGATGACGAGCCACAAGGCCGCGCCCCTCAGAGAAGAGGGAAGAATGCGAATCACAACGCGACGCGGGGCACGAGGCGTCCTCGCGACAACTACAGCACTACTTGCCGTCGGAGCGCTTGTTGCCTGCTCGGGCGGCGCAGCTGAACCCGGTGAATCGTCAGGCGAGGCATGGCTCGACGAACTCGAGCCCCGCGTGCTCAAGCTCGCCGACTTCTCCGGTGACCAGACCGCCAACTTCGGTGCGGCCATGGTCAAGTGGGAGGAGGCGATCACGGAGCGCACCGACGGCAAGATCACGTTCGAGAACTACTGGTCGGCATCCCTCCTCGGCGCGACCGACACACTGCACGGCGTGCGCGACGGTGTCGCCGACATCGGGCTCATCATCCCGTCGTACTATCCCCAGGAGCTCCCGGTCGGATCCTGGATCTCCGGTCTCGGCAACGCACTCAGCGGTTCGACCGTGCATGACGTCGCCGCGGGCGGCGCAGCCGCCTACGAGAACGCTCTGACCTTCGAGCCCCTCGTCGAGGAGTATGCGTCGCATAACCTCCAGGTGCTCCAGGTGAGTTCCTCGCCCGCCTACAACCTTCTCTGCACGACTCCCATCGAGTCGGAGGCGGACGCACAGGGCAAGAGAGGCCGCTCGAGCGGTCCCGCATGGACGGGCACCCTCGAGGCGCTCGGGATGCAGTCGGTATCGCTCGCGTTCAATGAGGGCTATGAGGGCCTGCAGCGCGGTGTCATCGACTGCATGGTGATCAACCCCAACCAGCTCGTGAGTGGGCTCCAGCTCAAGGACGTCGTCACCGACTTCGTGCCTGTGACGTTCGCGCAGCTCCAGGCATCCACCTTCGTCATGAACAAGGATGTCTGGGACAGCTTCCCCGTGGAGTTGCAGCAGATCATGCACGAGGAATCGGGCAAGGCTGCACTCGAGATCTGGCAGGGCTACCTCGACATCGAAGCAGGCGCGGGTGAGTTGATCGCGGCAGGCGACAGCATCCGCACGAGCGATGTCGGTGAGCTTGAGCCCATCGCGCAGGCACAGCGCGAGGGGGCCCTGAAGGCAATGGTCGACAATGCCCCCGCGAGTGTCAGCGACCCGGACGCCGTCATCCAGGAGTACATGGACCGAATCGACTTCTGGACGAGCGTGCTCGTCGACGAAGGCTACGAGGTTGCGGAGCGGACCCCCGAGGCGATCCTCGAGGCCTTCGCCGGACTCGGTGATGTCGATCTCTCCGGCTACTTCGAGGTGTTCGAGGAGGAGTTCGTTTCGGCAACGATGCCAAACTGACCATCAGCATGATGGGGGCCTCGCAGGTGGAAACCCGCGGGGCCCCACACTCCCTCACCCGCAGGGAGCACGGACAAGCAGTCGCAACGAGGAGACAGACATGGGCGACGCGAGCACAACAGCGCCACCGCAGAGGGCAATGCCACGCGCAGTTCGTATCGTCGATCGTTTGAGCGACGCCATGTCCCTCGGCGCTGCGATCGCGCTGGTACTCATGGCAGTGAACATCGTCATCGACGTCATCGGCCGAAGTCTCTTCAATTCTCCCTTCGCGGGCACGCTGGAACTGACGTCGTTCTGGTGGATGCCGACGCTCACCCTTCTCGCATTCGCCGTCACCGAGCGTCATCAGGAGCACATCAAGGTCACGCTGCTGCTCGATTCGTTGCCCGTTCGCATGCGGCAGATCATCGAGGGTTCTGTGAGCGTGTTGGCGACGCTCCTGCTGCTGGCGCTCGCCTGGTTCACACTCGCGAATGCGATCGACGCCGAGGAGCTCCGCCTGGCTGCGAACTCGACCCCGCCCATCCCAATCTGGCCGTTCAAATTCGTCGCTGCCGCCGGTATTGCCATGCTCGCAGTCCAGATGGCGGCGACCGCGTACCGGCACTTCGCGGGACTGCTGCCCAGGGCGGACTCGCTCGCGACGGAGGGTGACGTCTCATGACCCAGCAGCACGCAGTCGACGAGTCTGGCGCAGCGCTCCTCCCTCGCGGCGCCCAGCGCGCAGGACGCATCACCTTCTTCCTGGGGCTCGGTGTCGCTGTCGCATCCATGGCCCTGCTCCTCTTCGCGGACCTCCCGAGCCTCACGAGCGGAGTGCTCGTCATCGCCCTCTCCGTTGTGCTGATACTTCTCGGTATCCCCGTGGGTGTCGCGATGCTCGGAGCCTCACTTCTCGGACTCTGGGAGATCGGCGGCATTCGAGTCGTCATCGGCACCATGGAGGCGGCGGCGTACAGCGCGACTGACTCCTGGTCGTTCAGCGTCATTCCCATGTTCATCCTCATGGGCATGCTGCTGTGGAAGTCGGGGCTGACGGCGTCGGCGTTCGAGGCCGCCCGGCAGTGGGTGGGCTGGATGCCCGGCGGACTTGCGGTCGCCACGAACTTCGCCGGTGCTGGTCTTGCCGCTGGCAGCGGAAGCACGATCGGCATCACCTATGCGCTCGGGCGCGTGTCAGTCCCTGAGATGATCCGCTCCGGGTACCGGCCGTCGCTCGCCGTCGGAACAGTCGCGGCTGCAGGAACGCTCGGGCAGATCATTCCCCCGAGCCTGCTCCTCGTGATCTATGCGGGAGCAGCATCCGTGCCGGTGGGCCCCCAGCTGCTCGCGGGAATCGTGCCGGGCATCGTCTTGGCCCTGGCCTTCGCCGTCATGATCGTTGCGCGTGCCAGTCTCAACCCGAAGCTCGCCCCGCGCGCGGACATGACCGGGGTGACCTGGGGCACCCGGATGCGTTCGCTTGTGGGGATCGTGCCCATCGTGCTGGTGGTGTTGGTCGTGATCGGTGGTCTCTTCGCCGGCCTGTTCACGGCGACAGAGTCGGCCGTGTTCGGAATGCTCGTCGCCCTCATCTTCGGGGTGGCCCACAAGCTGCGTCTCACGCGGTCGTGGCGCCAGGTCGGCACGATGCTGCGGGAGGCAGTTCTCGGAGTCCTCACGGGAACCGCATCGATCTTCCTGCTACTCCTGGGCGTCGAGGTGCTGACACGGGCGATCGCGCTCAGCCAGGTCGCGAATGTGCTTGCGACGTCGGTCAGTGACCTCGGGCTGGGGCGCGTCGCCTTCCTTCTCGTGCTGATCGTCGTCTATATCATCCTCGGCATGTTCATGGACACCCTCGCGATGATGCTCTTGACCATTCCGGTATTGCTCGCACCCCTTGCCGCGGTTGGGGTCGACCCGCTGTGGTTCGGTGTCTTCCTGGTCATCATGGCGGAGGTCGGTCTCCTCACCCCGCCGCTGGGAATCCTCTCGTTCATCGTGCACCGCATCACTCAGGACCCGGCCGTCAATCTGGGGAGCACTGTGTCGCTCGTCGAGGTGTTCAAGGGGGTGGCGTGGTTCGCCGCTGTCGCTGTGGCGGTCGTCGTCCTGCTGATCCTGGTGCCAGAGCTAGCCACCTGGCTGCCCAGTGTGAGCGTCGCGACCTAGGCTCACCCATCCCGCAAGCAGCGGGAGTGCCTCAGGCGCCACCTGTGAGGCGTTGGACGGATGCTGAGCGGTCGGGCACCGCGCATGCGGCGACATACTCTTCTGCGAGTTGACGTATGACCTCTTCCGCGGTGGGGATGTTGTCGATGAGCTCGATGCCCTGTCCGGCAGACCAGAGGTCACGCCACGGGGTGACTCCGTCGGGGAGGTGCGCGTGGCCGCGTTCCTCAGGCTCAGGGAGCTCGTCGAGGTCGATCCCGTGGTGCCGGAGTGATGCGAGCATCCAGTTCGCCGGGATGCCGTTTACCTTTCGCGTGTAGGCGAGGTCGCGGGATGTGCCTGACGCCAGCCATGCCTTCTGGAGCGGGTCGGCGCCTGACTCGGTTGTTGCCGAGAAGCGTGTGCCGATGAACGCGAGGTCAGCGCCGAGCACCTCCGCCGCGCGGATGGCCGACCCGGTCGCCACGGCGCCGGCCAGCGAGACGACGCCGTCGAACATGCGGCGGATTCTCGGGATGAGCGCCAGATGGCTGATCGTGCCGGAGTGTCCGCCGCCTCCAGCGCCGATGCAGTTGAGTCCGTCAACCCCCGCTTCGATCGCCTTCTCGGCGAACTCGATCGAGGTGACGTCGTGGTGCACCGCCATCCCGAGGTCATGGGCGATTCGCACGACCTCGGTGGGTTTTCCCACCGAGGTGATGATGACGTCGGCGTCGCGCCGGGCGCACAGTTCGAGCTCTCGTCGCAGCTCGTCTGGCGGAAGCGTTGTGGGCACGTTGACTGCGAGCGGGCCCGGCGTGATGCCGGTGCTGTCGGACCATTCATCGAGCATGCGAGACATTGTCGAAAGCCATGAATCGAACTCCCCCTGGGTGCGGGCGTTCTGGCGGGGAAGCGCCCCTACGAGCCCGCCCTTTCGGGCCTCGGTGACGAGTTCAGGGGTCGAGATCAAGAAGAGCGGGGCGCAGATTGCGGGCAGGGCGAGGCGCTCGGACAGGGTGTGCGGGATCGCCATTGACTCTCTCCCTTATAGGCCAAATACTTATGAAGGTTATCAATGAAGGAGTGCTGTGGCGATTCATCTCGATCTTGAACGCGAGGGGCCTGTGCTGACGGTCACCTTCGCGCGACCTGAAGCCAGGAACGCGCTCAACCGCGAGACCCGTGTTGCCCTAGTGGATCTCCTCGATGACGCTGACCGTGACCCCTCGGTTCGCGTCGTCGTGGTGACCGGGTCAGAACCTGCGTTCAGTGCCGGAGTCGACGCAAAGCAGTTACTGAGCGACCCCGCCTACGCGCCGCCGCCAATCGATCCCGCGACCCGCCTGCGCGGAATGGCGACGCCAACGATCGCGGCTGTCAATGGGGCCTGTGTCTCGGGGGCGATTGAGATCGTGTTGGCATGCTCCTTCGCCATCGCTTCGCATCGGGCAGAGTTCATCGACACGCATGCCCTGCTGGGGCTCACGCCGGGCTGGGGGCTCAGCGCCGCACTGCCCGCAGCGATCGGAGTCGCCCGTGCTCGGCAGATGACGCTCACGGGGTTGCCCATCGACGCCCGCACTGCCCTTGCCTGGGGCCTCGTGAACGAGGTTGTCGATCACTCCCAGCTGAGGCACCGCGTGCGCAGGCTGGCCGAACGGATCGCTGGGACCCCGGTGGCGGCCGCGACCAACGCTGTCGGCATGTATCGTGCCGTCGATGACGACGGCACCGCGCGCGCGAGGCAGCGGGAACGTGACGTCTCCGCGGCGTGGGAGGTTGAGGCAGTCTCCTCGCAGGAGCGGTTCACTGCCGGCAACGAAGGGTCTTAGAGTGTTTCCCCACCGTCGACGTAGATGACCTGCCCTGTGATGAACGATGACAGGTCGGATGCGAGGTGTGCGGCGAGCGCGCCGAGCTCACGAGCATCGCCCGCGTGCCCCATGGGGATGCGGGCCTTCAGGAACTCCTGTCCTTCCTTGCTGTCATGCAGCGCCTTGGACATGTCGGTGCGAAACTGTCCCGGCGAGATCGCGTTCACCGTGACCCCATAGGGCGCCCATTCCTTGGCGAGGGCAAGGGTGAGGTGCGTCAGGGCGCCTTTCGCGACCTGATAGGGCGCGACCATGTTGGCCAAGCGGCCCACCGTGCTGGAGCCGATGTTGATGACACGGCCGAAGCGTCGCTCGAGCATCCCGGGAACGATTTCCCTGATCAGGCGGAGCGAGCCGTGCACGTGTGTTTCGAGGATCGAGTCCCACTCCTCGACTGACATCGGCATTGATGCCGGGCCGGTACCTGGCTGGCCGACGGGGCCATCCGCGGGGAGTGCGACGGTGGGTCGCTTGATGTTGATGCCGGCGTTGTTGACGAGGATGTCGATGCCGCCAACGAGCGCGAGCGCCTTCTCGGCCGCCCGGCTCACGTCCTCGTCGCTGCGGAGGTCGGCGGAGACCGCGTGCGCCTCCCGTCCGGCGTCCTGTGCTTCCCGCACGAAGTCGGCGAGTTGCTCAGCATTGCGGGAGACACCGACGACGACCGCTCCTGCCTCGGAAAGTGACGTCGCGATTGCGCGACCAAGACCTCGGCCGGCGCCGCTCACCAACGCGCGTCGGCCGCTGAGGGGGGTGTGGATACTGCGTTGATCGGTCATCATCGTCCTCACTTCTTGCATCCGGAGTATTGTTACTAGATAATGCTTTATAAGATTATGGAAATGCGCCGAAAATGGAGCATTTCACGGTTATAGTTTATATAGATAGCAAGGTCTTAGGCTGAGGAGTAGCGATGACGCTCGACTACAGCGAACCGGCGAAGGTGACGAGCCTGCGTGCGGAGCTGCGGATGCTCGTCGACGAGCACGTGCCGCGCGGATTCCTGGGTGCATTCACTGACGATCCCGCCGACCTGGCGGTGACTGAACGGTTCAGTCGGGAGTTGGGCTCGAGGCGCCTTCTCACGATGGCGTGGCCTGAGGAGTTCGGGGGGCTCGGGGCAGGCGTGCTCGAGCAGACCGCGCTCCGTGAAGAGATGTGGGCGGCCCACGAGCCGCGCGGCGCCCAGTACATGGGCCTGAACTGGGTCGGACCCGTCATCATGCGCCACGGCACCGAGGAGCAGCGCTCGCTGCACCTCCCTCCCATTGCCTCGGGCGAGGTGATCTGGTGCCAGGGCTTCAGTGAACCGGAGGCCGGGTCAGATCTGCCCGCGCTGCGAACACGCGCGACGCGCGTTGAGGGCGGATGGCGCATCACGGGCCAGAAGGTCTGGACGTCGTACGCGAGCATGGCGCAGTGGTGCTTCCTCCTCGCCCGCACGGGCGACCCGCGTGGGCGCAAGGACGGCATCACGGTTTTCCTCCTCGATATGAACCAGCCAGGCGTCGAAGTGCGCCCCATCCCCACGATGCTTGGCCCTCACCACCTCAACGAGGTGTACTTCGATGACGCGTGGGTTCCCGACTCGGGTGTGCTCGGTGAGGTTGACCGCGGCTGGCGCATCGTGATGGATGTGCTCAGTTTCGAAAGGATTGGGATCGCCCGGTATGCCCGCTGCGAGAGCCTCCTGCGTGCAGCACCGGAGGCGCTCGGCGCTGACGCATGGGCTGAATTGCCGTCGGGGCTGCGTGAGCGGTGGGCCGCCGCCATGGTGAGAACGAGGCAGACTCGGCTGCTCGCATACCGGCTGCTGGAGCGTGCCAAGTCGGGCACTCCTCCCATCTCCGAGGCGGCGCTCTACCGAGTCGCCGTCACCACCCTCGATCAGGAGGTAGCAGAAGTGCTCATGGAGATCGTCGGAAACGCTGCGCTCGGCACAAGCGATGGGCACGCTGTGTTCGTGCGCGAGGTTGAGGACCACTGGCGTTACGCCCAAGCGTCCACCGTGGCGTCTGGCACGCTTGAGATCAACAAGAACACCGTTGCACGTGCGGCGGCCGGCTCGTGAGGCTCGATCTGTGCCCGGAGGCCGTCGAGGTGGGGGCGATGGTGCGCGAACGTATCGAGGGGGAGGGCGGCGTCGACGTGTTGCGTCGCTGTGTCGCGGATCCCGATGTGCGGGGCGCTGTCGGTGACATGCTCGGCGAGCTCGGGATCTGGGAGATTGACATCTCAGAGGGGCCGATTGAGCTTGAGGTGGCTGCCGAGGTCTGCCGCGCGGCGGGCCGCTACGCGCTGCCGTATCCCGTTGTGGAGAGGCTCGGTGCAACGGGGGCGGATGCCACGGCGCTAGTCAGTGCCCGCGGCCAGGCAATCGCCAACCATCGGGATCTCGATCTGACGTGGAACGCCCTCGACCTGGAGGGCAGCCGCTATGACCTCCCATCTGGGCGCCGACTTCCGTCGGCGACCAAGCTGGCGCCATTCGGGTCAGAGGTCGACCCGGTGCCACGCGGCGACAAGGCGGTTCGTGGTGCAGCTCGCCTGGTGCTCCTGCAGGGCTGGTGGCTCCTGGGTCTCTTGGAGAACGCGATCGAGGACACCGCGCGCTATACGGAAGAACGGGAGCAGTTCGGCCGCAAGCTCGTGCGTTTCCAGTCTGTGGCCTTCCAGCTGGCCGACATGGTGCTGGAGTCAGAGGGCTCGAGCGAGCTTGCGAAGTATGCGCTCTGGTCGATCACGAACAGTGCGGATGACGATGACGCTCTCGCCGAGGCGCTCGGGCTTCGCGTCGCCCTTCAGCGGGCTGCCGGCGTTGTGCTACGGGGCGCCCACCAGTTGCACGGCGCCATGGGGTTCACTGACGAGGTGGATGTCTCGTGGCTGTCGCGGGCGAGTCAGGCGGTGCGCCGACTGCCGGAGGATTCCCAGCGCACTACGGGCGCCTTCCTTTCGGCGGTGGAGCGCGCAGGATACTCTGAACTCGGTCATATCGCCACGGCGAGCCGCTGACGTTCCGCGGGCTGAACCTATAATGTTTGTGAATTCAACATTTCCAGCGCATCGTTCGGAGGAACGGATCACGTGGCAGATGACAATCAGAGGACTTCGGCGAGCAGGGTAGGTCTCACTCCGCGCATCGCCGAGGCTATCGCGGCGGACCTTCGCCAGCGCATCCTCAAGAGCGAACTCACAGATGTGCCGCTGCCCAGGCAGGACGACCTGGTGCAGCAGTACGGGGTCAGTGGTCCTTCGGTTCGGGAGGCATTACGCATCCTCGAGGCGGAAGGGCTCATCACGGTGCGCCGAGGCAAGTTCGGCGGTGCCTACGTGCACAAGCCCGACTGGTCGTCTGCCGCATTCGCTGTGGCGCTCTCGATGCAGGGCCAGGGGGTCACACTGTCAGATCTCGCGGAGTCGCTTGAGATGCTGGAGCCGATGTGTGCTGCAGCGTGTGCCTCGCGGGCTGACCGCCGAGAGACGATCGTTCCCGCACTGCGGGAGAACCTTGACGACACCGAGAAGGTGATCGGAATCGGTGACCAGTACTCGGCGAAGGCCCGAGTCTTCCACGAGATCCTCGTGGGTGGAGTCGAGAACGAGAGCCTGCGCCTGCTGGTGCGCACCCTCACCGCCGTATGGTCCATCCAGGAGCAGACGTGGGCGGAGAACGTCAAGGCGGCCGCGCTGTATCCGCCAGAAGAAGACCAGCGCGAGTCGCTGCGCACGCACCGTGTGCTCGCGAAGCTGATTGATGAAGGTGATGTCGAGGGTGTGCGCTCGCTGGCGGAGAAGCACATTCGGGCGACACAGCAGATCGTGCTCGACCGCCACGGCGACGAGGTCGTCGACTCCTCATCGTTGACGGCCGTGCAGGCGTTCAAGAGCCTCTGAGCGATTCGCGGCCTACTCGCTGAATTCGGCGCGCAGGTTCTCTCCATGGGCATCAAGCACGGGCGCTGGGGCAAGCGTTGGGGCCCCGCTGCGGGAGAAACCGAAGGGGGCTCTCGCCTGGCGCAATGCCCCGAGTTCAGGATGCTCGACTGACTCAAGGAAGTCGGTGGAGACGAGGTGCTCATCGGCGAAGAGATCCTCGATGCTGTTGACCTGCATTGCAGGAACGCGCTCGGCTCTCAGTCTGGCGAGAAGTTCCGTCGTCGTGTGCTTGGAGACCGCCTCGCCGAGCCAGCGGTAGAGCTCGTCGATATTGATGGTGCGCTGGGTGATGCTGCAGAAGCGATCATCCTCGATCAGATGCGCGCTCCCGAGCACCGTGAACAACGAGAGCCAATGCGCATCGGTGCTCGCAAGGATGCCGATGAGCCCATCCCTGGTCGCGAACGGGTGTCGGTGGGGAGAGTTCGTTCGCGCGTAGCCCGCGTCACCGCGGGGCGGGTCGAAGATGTAACCCCCCTGCTGCTCAGCGAGAAGAAAGCGCACCATGGTCTCGAACATGGGCAATTCCACGTACTGTCCCTGTCCAGAGCGCTCGCGCTCGTACAGGGCAGCGCTGATGGTTCCCGCCGCAAGGATGCCCGTGATCTTGTCGGTCAGCGGGGTGCGCACATACTGTGGCTCGCCATCGCCGGTCTGGTGTGCAGCGAGGCCCGAGGCCGCCTGGATGACGTCGTCGTAGGCGGGGAGTGCGCCGTACGGTCCTGAGGCACCGAAGCCGAACATGCCACACACGATGATTCTTGGGTTGATTGCCGAGAGGGTCGCGTAGTCGAGCCCGAGCCGCAGCTCCCCTCCTGGCGGACGGTTGTGCGTGACCACATCCGCGTTCTTGACGAAGCGCTCGAAGAGCGCGCGGTCATCGGGGTTCCTCAGGTCGAGCGCGATTGACTCCTTGCCCCGATTGAGGTTGAGGTAGATGGGCCCCAGTTTCTTACCCGTGCGATCATCGATGCCGCGCGCGATGTCGCCCTCTCGCGCCTCGATTTTGATGATCCGCGCGCCCATCTCAGCGAGCACGGCGGTGCAGTAGGGCCCCATGAGCATGCTTGTCGTGTCGACGACGGTCACCCCGGCGAGCGGACCCGCGCCTGCGCCATGCGTGTGGCTCATCCGGCGGCTCCGGCTCGTTCGGGGTCTCGCAGCATGAGTGCGCTGCGCACGGCGCGGCAGACGAGCTCGCCGCGCTGGTTGTAGCCGTCGTGGCGGAACTCGACGATTCCTGCGTCGGGCCGCGACTTCGAGAGACGTGCCGCAGTGACCTCGGTGACGGCGCGCACTGTGTCGCCCGCGAAGACGGGGCGGGGGAACTCGATGCTGCCGAATCCGAGGTTCGCCACGGTTGTGCCGAGTGTGAGCTCCGGCACCGTGAGGCCCACGACCGTGCTCAGTGTGAGCAGCGAGTTGACGAGTGGGCGACCGAACTCGGTGCGGGAAGCGAAGTCGGCATCAAGGTGCAGCGGCTGTGGGTTCATGGTCATCGTCGTGAAGAAGACGTTGTCGGCCTCTGTGAGGGTGCGGGTGATCGCATGCTCCGTCACCGTGCCGACCGGCAGTTCCTCATACCAGGAACCGAGGCGTTTCTGCGTCATGGTGGTCTTCCTTCCGTTGTGAGAGCTATTCACCCAGTGTGTGCCTGTGCCGGGGGTCGGCAATCGAGATGAGCGCGTGCCGACGTTCGCGGCGGGTGGCACCGCGCAGTATCGCGACGCCGTGTTCAGTGACGACGGCGTCGACACTGTGATGAGGGGCTGTGATCGCGTCGGCAGGGTCGTGGGTCGCGACGATTGTGGATGCTCCGCTGCGGGTCGTGGAGCTGAGGGCGATGATGCGAAGACCGCCGGGGGAGAGGTGGGCGCCCTCGGAGAAGTCGGCGCTGCCTCCGACTCCTGCGATAACCGCGCCGCCGACCGATTCTGCGACGACCTGGCCGAGCAGGTCAACGGCGACTGCGGAGTTGACCGAGACCAGGTTCGGGATCGTGCCGAGCCAGGCCGGATTGTGCACCACCTGCGAGCTTGCCATCACGATGGCGGGGTTCTCGTGCGCCCAGCGCATGAGCTTGGCTGTGCCCATCAGCTCCAGCGCAGTGACGGTGCCGCCCGCGGCGGCTATTCGTTCAGCGAGCGGGATCATTGCGTCGGTGACGAGTCCGAGCAGGCCGAGGCCGGCATCCGACGAGGCGGCAAGCTCGGCCGCCAGCACTTCGGGCACAGCACCGATGCCCAACTGCAGGGTCGCCGCGGCGGGGAGCAGGCCAGCGACATTGCGCGCGATCGCGCGTGAAATGTCGTCGGGGGTGGAAGGGCGCACCTCGGGCAGCGGCGACTGTGATCGCACCATGCGATCGATCTTGGAGACGTGGATCATGCTGTCGCCGAGAGTGCGGGGCATATCGGGGCTCACCTCGGCAATCACGAGGGGAACCCGGTTCACCGCTTCCACGGTGTAGCTGGCCGAGGCCCCGATGCTGCAGTTGCCGTCAGCATCCGGGGGTCCAACCCGCAGGAGAGCGACATCGGATGATTCGAGCACGACCTCCGGCAGATCCAGCAGGCGCAGGGGGGCGTAGTCGATGAGGCCTTCGCGCTGGAGACGGCGGAGTGACGCAGGGATGTGCCAGGCGCGGAGGCGGAGGCTGCCGGCTCGAATCGATGCCTCCAGTGGGACATCGCCGAGGAGAAGGCCGCTCGCCAACGTGAGGTCACCCACTTCGTCGGCGCGGTGAGCGAGTGCGGCCAGGAGCGTCGAGGGCGTTCCTGTGACATTGCCGGCGACGAAGCGAGTGCCGGGTCCAAGGTCCCTGAACGCTTCGTCGCGTTCGAGCAACTTCATGTCTCTCTCTTCCCCATCACTACCCTTCGTAATACACTAAATGATTTAGAGAGATACTGTCCAGAGTTGTTATCGCGACTGACTGCCGGAGCATCGATGCACTTCGAAGAACCTGACCACCTCACCGCAATCCGCCATGCAATCCGCGACGTCTGCGCCGGGTTCGGCGATGAATACTGGCGCCGCTGCGACCGAGAGCACGAGTTCCCGTGGGATTTCTACAATGCCATGGCGAAAGCGGGCTGGGTTGGCATCGCCATCCCGGAGGAATACGGCGGTGGAGGCGGAGGAATCACTGAGGCCTCGATCGTGCTCGAGGAGGTCGCGGCATCCGGGGCCGCAATGAATGGCGCCAGTGCCTTGCACATCTCGATCTTCGGCATGAACCCTGTCGTGAAACACGGCAGCGAGGAGATGAAACAGAAGTACCTCCCTGCCGTCGCTGAAGGCGAACTGCACGTCGCCTTCGGCGTGACCGAACCTGACGCTGGGCTCGACACCCCGTCCATCGCGACTCGCGCCGTGCTCAACGGAGACCACTACGTCGTCAACGGGCAGAAGGTGTGGACGACCAAGGCGCACCTCGCGCAGAAGGTGTTGCTCCTCACACGCACGACGCCGCTGAGCGAGGTTGCGCGTCGCACGGACGGCATGACGCTCCTGCTCGCCGACCTGCAGGTGCCCGAAGTGGACATCCGGCTCATCGACAAGATCGGTCGGAATGCTGTCGGTTCCTGCGAGACCCGGTATGACGGGCTGCGGGTCGATGTCACCGACCGTGTCGGCGACGAAGGAAAGGGGTTCAAGTACATCCTCGACGGGCTGAACCCGGAGCGCATCCTCATTGCCGCCGAAGCCGTCGGCATCGGGAGGGCGGCGCTTCGAAAGGCGACCCACTATGCAAAGGAGCGAAACGTATTCGGACGCTCCATTGGCAAGAATCAGGGCATCGCGTTCCCTCTTGCGGAGGCGCACATGAAGTTGCACGCGGCCGAGCTGGCCGTGCGTGAGGCGTCGTGGCGTTACGACAACGGCCTCCCTTGCGCTGAGCAGGCGAACACGGCGAAGTATCTCGCCTCTGAGGCGGGATTCTTCGCCGCAGACCGTGCAATGCAGACGCTGGGCGGCTTCGCCTACGCCGACGAATACGACGTGGGCCGCTTCTGGGTCGAATCGCGGCTCATGAAGAGCGCGCCTGTGCCCCAGGAGATGGTGCTCAACTACATCTCAGAACACGTGCTCGGTCTCGAGCGCTCCTACTGACCGACGAGAAGAGAGGAGAGTTCGGATGCGCCACCCACAGCGGCAGGCCCAAGCGGGGCTTCCCAAGCAGGTCACCATCTACGAGGTGGGCCCGCGTGACGGCCTCCAGAACGAGTCAGCGCTGGTTCCGACCGAGTCGAAGATCGATTTCATTCGCCGACTCGCTGCTGCCGGGCTGTCGGTGATCGAGGCGACGAGCTTCGTGCGGCCGGAATGGGTGCCGCAGCTCGCCGACGCTGATGCGGTGCTGGCCGAACTCGACCTGAATGGGCCCGTATCGATGCCCGTGCTTGTGCCCAATGAGCGCGGGCTAGACCGCGCGCTCGCGGCGGGTGTTCGCACGATTGCGATCTTCGGCAGCGCGACCGACTCGTTCGCGCGAAAGAATCTCAACCGTTCGCTCGAGGAGCAGTTCACGATGTTCGAGCCCACGGTGGCACGTGCTCGCGAACATGGGCTCGATGTGCGGGCCTACGTTTCGATGTGCTTCGGCGACCCGTGGGAGGGGGATGTCCCTGTCGAGCAGGTGGTGCAGGTCGGTAAGCGGCTCATGGGCCTTGGTGCTTCGCAACTGTCGATCGGCGACTCGATCGGCGTCGGCACCCCGGGGCACGTGAAGGAACTCATTGCGGGCTTTGTCGACGCGGGCATTGCCGTGGATGATCTCGCCGTGCACTTTCACGACACGTACGGCCAGGCGCTCTCGAATGCCTACGCAGCACTCGAAGCCGGCGTGACGACATTCGATTCGTCCGCCGGAGGCCTCGGTGGTTGTCCGTACGCCCCCGGAGCCACAGGGAACCTCGCGACCGAGGATCTTGTGTGGATGTTGCACGGACTCGGCATCGAAACCGGGATCAGCCTCGACGCCCTCGTTGAGACGAGCACGTGGATGGCTGGAGTACTCGGTCGACCGGCGCCCTCCGGGGTCGTTCGTGCGCTTGCCGGTTGAGCGGCGCTGATCGCGGCACGTCGGGGCTGCCGCAGTGGGCAACCTCTCAATTTTCCATTTGAACCATAGGAAGGACAGCGATCATGCCGAAAACCGAGATGGTCACCCTGCCGTCAACACAGACCGAGGTCTATTCGGCTGGCGAGGGTCCGACGCTGCTACTCATTCAGGGGGCCGGGGCCGCGAAGGAAGCCTGGATGCCGATCATCCAGCGGATCTCGGATCGGGTGAGCTGCGTCACATTCGACAACCGGGGAGTGGGAAAGGCGCCCGATGCGCCGACCAACCTCACAATCGAGGATCTGGCGCGGGATGCGGCCGACCTGATCGAACACATCGGTGGACCCGTGCACGTCGCCGGGGTCTCACTCGGTGGAATGACGGCGATGCGATTGGCGCAGATGCGTCCGGATCTTGTCACGAGCCTCACGCTGCATTCGACGACGGCGAAGCGTCACGGGCGAGGAGAGGATGCTTCGGCGTTCCGCTTGCGGCTGCTCGAGCTCGATCTCCCCGTCGATGTGCTGCGACGCTTCGTCTTCCTGTTCGCCGAGGGCCAGTCCGGCCTGACCTGGGATATCCCTGCGGAGGTCGTCAACTCGGAGAAGTTTGTCAAAGACAACTTCATCGCGCACATGCACGCTGCGAGCAAGCACCACATGACAGTCGAGGATCTGCAGGGCATCACCGCTCCCACACTCATCACGGTTGGCAGCGACGACATCTCGACGACTCCCGACAATGCGAAGCACCTCTGGCGCAACATCCCCAACGCACGCCTGGTCACGATCGAGGGAGGCGGGCACGGTATGTACATTTCGGAACCCGACCTCGTCGCGACCTTGACGGAGGGGTGGGTGCGGAGACACCGCGAGGCCTCGTAGCTCACCAACGCAAACGGCCCGGGACGCGATGTGCGCCCCGGGCCCTTTGCGTTGGGTGTCAGATCATTCGTAGATGGTCTTCCAGTTGGCGAGGTAGTCGTTGTACCAGTCGGTGTCGAGCACGCGTTCGACGTTGGTGAGCTGGATGTCCTTGCCTGCGGCGAGGGTGTCAACCGACGAGAGCGGGCTGAAGGCGTTCTTTGCGGCGATCGACTGGCCCTCCTCCGACATGAAGAAGTCCATGAAGAGCTGCGCGGCGTTCTGGTTCTGTCCCGAGGTGGGGATGAAGAACATGTTGCCGATCGCGAGGGCGGGGTCGGGCACCGAGAACTCGATGGGAGCACCCTTTGCCTTCAGGCCGACCATGTCTGCAGCTGAGACGAATGCACCGACGGCAACCTCGCCTGCCGCGAGGGCCTCCTGCAGGGCGAAGGCGCTCGGGTAGAGCGCGGGGTCCTGCGCGGCGAGATCTTCGGCGTAGTTCTCGTTGTGGGTCTCTTCGACGAACGCCCAGTGGTCGGCGTGGATGGCCGGTTCAGGGCGGGCGGTGCCAATGGCCCCGTCGCCGAGCGCGGAGTCGAGGAGGTCGTCGTATGACTCGACGGTCCCGGAATAGAGCGAGGTGTTCCAGCCGATCGCCATGAGGCCGAGGCCGGCGTTGACGACCATGTCGTCGGTGACGTATTCACCCCACTCTTCAAGCTCGCTCGAGGGGCCCTCGAGCTCGCTGATCCAACCCTGCTCGGCCTTGTCGAGGATCCAGCCGTAGTCGACTGAGGTGACGACGTCTGCGCCCTGGGCTCCGGTCTCATGCTCGGCCTCAAGAGCGGCGTTCATGTCGGCAGTGCCCATCACGAGGATCTCCAGCGTGATGTCCGGATACTTCTCTTCGAACGCGGCCTTGAGTCCTTCGCGCACCTCGGCGGGTGCGACGGAGTACCAGGTGAGCTGCCCCTCTTCGTTCGCGGCGTCGATCACTTCCTGCCATTCGCCGTCGACGGCGCTGTCAGGGGTGGTGGGGGTTTCGCTCTCGTCGGCGGCGCAGCCGGTGGCGATGAGAGCGAGCGTCAGCAGCGACCCTGCCGCCACGCTCATGCGCTTAGATTGCCTCTTCACTGTGTTTCCCTTCACTTCTTTGTAGCGGGACTTGTTAATCTTTATGATACTTGTATTCCTAATGCGGTGCCAAGCGTTTCACTTGGAAAGATATTCGCCGACGTCTCGATCGGCTGCGGCAACGCCTCCGCGCTGGGGGCGAGGATCGCGCACGGTGGCGACACGATGCGCGATCCGCCAACCGTTTGCCGAATGAACCATGACGTCGTCGTAGTCTCCGAACCACAGCGTGCCGTCATGGGCCCGCACGAACCATTTCGCCTTGACGCGCACCTCGCCATCCGACTCGTGCACCCAGACATTGGACATTGTGTGGGTCAGCGGGTGGGGCGGCTTGCCCTTCGCAAACCAGGCGCAAATGGCCTCCAGGCCCACCTTGAGACTGTTGGGGCCTGCGCCGCGGGCATCGAACACCGCTTGGGCGCTGAAGACTTGGGCCAACAGTGTCGAATCCTCTGCGTCGACCGCATGTCCGTACAGCGCCTGGAGCTGTTGGATCTCGACGATGTCATTGGTGCTGAGCGCCATTTGACTGCAGTCTTTCCGGGTTCGTTTGAGCCTTCGGTGTGCCCGATGCTTCTGTGATGGCCGAGAGGGAGGGCTCGACGCCGCTCCGTCGTCTCGGCGCCCATTAGAGGGAATCGAGGGTGTTCTTTCCGCCGAGGCGCACCGCGACGATGAGCCCTGCCGCCGTCACCGCCGACATGATGAGGCTCACGGTCGCAACCATCGGGTAGGAGCCGTGTGTCCACTCCTGGTAGAGCAGGGTTCCGAGCACCTGCGTGCGCGCCGAGCGCACGAACACCGATGCGGCGAACTCGTGCGTCAGGATCACAAAGGCGAGGATGCCCGCTCCGGCGAGTGCGCCGCGCATCATGGGGATGACGACTGAGATATGTGCCCGCAGCACGCCGGCACCGCTCGCGCGAGCGGCATCCTCGTGCGAGGTGCCGACCGCCATGCGGGCGGCGAGTTGCATGCGCACCGTGAAGGGGATCACGAGCACGACATAGGTCACGACGATGAGCAGGGGGGTGCCGTAGAGCACGAATGGATTGCCGGTGTAGACGAAGAGCAGGCCGACACCGAAGACGACGGCAGGCACTCCGAGCGGAATCTGTACGAGCACGTCGATGACCCCGCGCGCAAAAGCGTTGCCGCGCCGGCGGTAGAGGATCTCGGTGAGCAGGTATCCGAGGGGGAGGGCGATTGCGATCGCGGCGACCGAGGTGCTGACGCTGTTCCAGAGCGCATCGATGATCGCCGGGGTGCTGAAGGCACGGGTGAAGTTGTCGAGCGTGAAGGTCGTGATGGTCGCGGTCCAGTAGGGCACAAGCGAGACCAGGATGATGGCTCCGAAGGGCAGCACAATCGTGATGAGGCCGTAGATCGCGATCAGGGGTGCCGAGAAGCGCGAGGGCTTGCCGGGGCGCGAGGTGCCTTTCGTGCCCGTGCTGACGAAGCGGTAGTCCCTGCGCAGCAGGAGGCGCTGGATGAAGATGAACAGCACCCCTGCGATCAGGAGGGGGGAGGCGACGGCAGAGGCCAGTGCGAAGTCGATGGGGGCCGTGCCGCCGAAGCGGTAGACCTCTGTTGCGAGCACGCGGATGCCTTCGCGGGAGCCGAGGAACTGTGGCGCCGTGAGTTGTCCGAGGCCAAGGAGCATGGCGAATGCGGCGGAGTAGACGAGGGCGGGTCGCAACATGGGGAGCACGACGGAGAAGAAGGCGCGGGTGGGGGATGCACCTGCCACGGATGCAGCCTCGATGGTCTCGAAGTTGAGTTGCTTGAGGCTGCCCTGCAGGAAGAGGAAGACCAGGGGCGTCAGCTGGAGTCCGGTGACGATGATGATGCCGGGAACGCTGTAGATGTTGAGAGGGCCGCTGGGGAGGCCCACCTCGGGTGCCGCCACGTCGATGAAGGGCAGGGCGCGCAGGGCGATGTTGATGAATCCCACCTGGGGGGAGAGGAGGAAGGCCCAGCCGACGACGACGGCGACGGCGGGCAGCACGATGGGCAGGATGGGGATGATGGACATCCATGCGTGTCGTTTCGGAAGGCGCAGGGCGAACCAGGCGAGGGCGGTGCCGAGCACCAGCGAGATGATGAGCGATCCGATGCCGAGGGCGGCCGTCGTGAGCAGCGTCTGTGCGATGTCGGGGAGGTTGATCGCCTCGATATAGGCACGACCCCCGTCTTGCATCGCGAGGTACTGGAGCCGGAGGAGCGGGTAGAGCACCAGATAGGCAAGGATCAGCGCGAGGCCTGTGGTCATGCCGTGTTGGCGTAGCCACTGGCCTGCGGCGCGTCCCCGGATGCTGCCGGGTTGGGTTGTCGTCGCCTGCTCAGGCGTTGTGGTGCTCGGTGCCGACACTCGGGGCCTCCTCGTTCGCATCATTGCGAGCCGTCTGGAGGCACGCGCGCCTCCGTTCACTCATAATCTTTACATATAAAGCGGGCAACCTAGTACTCCAACCCGCCACTCGGAACCCATTACCTGTAATCCTTATATATTTGTGGGGGATTTGGTATAGGCTCGTACCGAACCGACGACGACGTTTGGAACTGTGAGGACATCCAGTGGACCCTGTGATCGAGACCTATTCACTCTCCGGCATGACCACCAAGGTCAAGAAGGCAGGGCAGGGGCCGCGTCTGCTCATGATCCAAGGGCTCGGCACCGATCACCGCGCCTGGGACCCCGTGATGGAGCGCATGCAGTCGCACCTCAGCTGCGTCTCCTTCGACAACAGGGGGGTCGGAGAGGCATCAAACGTTGGGCCCGACACCACCATGGAGGACCTCGCAGACGACGCCGCCGAACTCATTGAAGCGCTTGGCGAAGGGCCGATGCACGTCTGCGGAGTCTCCATGGGGGGCGCCATCGCGATGCGGGTGGCATCCCGGCATCCGCATCTCGTATCAAGTCTCGCGCTTCACTCCACTGCGGCACGACCAGACCCGCGACTCCTCGCGATCCTCGCCTTCCGCAAGAAGATCGTTGACGGCGGACAGGCATCCGAGCTGCTTCGACTCTTCGTTGCCATCACCGCCTTCAGCCAAGACCGCATGTCGCAACCCCTGCCTGTGGGCGCGACCGAGATCGACAAGATCAATCCCGAGGAGTACTCGGCCCACCTCAGGGTTGCCACAGAGCAGTGGATGACCGATGAGGAACTCGCCAAGATCACCGCCCCCACCCTCGTGACCGTCGGCTCGGAAGACATCCTCACCACGCCCGACCACGCCCGCGACCTCCACCGCGGCATCAAGAACGCTGAACTGCTTGTCGTAGAAGGTGGCGGGCACGCGTACTACGCAGAGGACCCGAACCTCTTCGCGTCGATCCAACTTGGGTGGACACTGCGCAATGCCTGACACCGAACCACTCGCAAGAAACCAACACACCCACCAAAGGAGGCAGGGTCGATGACCGCTGGAATCACAGTGTCGAACCTCACCAAAGGCTTCGGCAGCACCACCGTCGTCGACGGTCTCGACCTCGAAGTCGCGCAGGGCGAGATCCTCGTGCTGCTCGGCCCGAGCGGATGCGGCAAGACCACAACACTGCGCTGCCTTGCCGGCCTCGAGACGCCGAGTGCCGGGAGCATCCGCTTCGACGACAACGCCGTCTTCGACAGCGGCACCCGACTGAACGTGCCCATCAACAAGCGCAACATCGGCATGGTGTTCCAGTCCTACGCGCTCTGGCCCCACATGACCGTGCGCCAGAACATCGCCTACCCCCTCAAGGTGCGCGGCATGAAGAAGGCGCTCGCCGAGGGGTGGGTCGAGCGTGCGGCCGCAATGGTGCACTGCGAGAACCTGCTCGATCGCTATCCGGCGCAGCTCAGCGGTGGCCAGCAGCAGCGCATCGCGCTCGCGCGTGGCCTGGTCGCGCAGCCCTCGGTCGTGCTCCTCGATGAGCCGCTCAGCAATCTCGATGCCAAGCTGCGCGACCAGGTGCGCACAGAGATCCGCGAGCTCCACCAGGAGCTCGGATTCACCGCTGTGCTCGTCACGCACGACCAAGAAGAGGCCCTTGCGCTCGGTGACCGCGTCGCGATCATGAAAGATGGCCGCATCGAACAGCTCGACACCCCGGAGGGCCTCTTCTTGAAGCCCGCCACCGAGTACGTCGCTGGCTTCGTGGGCATGTCGAACCGTCTCGAGTGGAATCGAACGGGCAGCGAGTGGGTCACCGACGGTGGCGTTCGGGTTGAGGCATCCGCCCTCAGCGCGGTGCCGGGGGAGCGGGCGGTCTCGCTGATCCGGCCCGACGATCTGACGCTCCACCCGGAGCGCCCGGAATCTGCGAGCGGACGTCTCGTGCTCGACGCCACCCTGGTCACTGCCGAGTACGGTGGTCGTCATGTGGATGTCACGCTCAACGCTGGGGGCGTCCGTCTGCACTCGCGCACCGGCACGGGCGCCGGGGAGGCGTGGGTGCGGACCCTGGAGCCCGGAGCATCGGTGGCTGTCAGCGTCCCGCACTCGAGCCTGCACACCTACATTGCGCAGTAGCACCGTGCGCGCAATGACCGCACATCGGTGAGCACACGGCTTACCTTCCTCGTGGCTTGGCGAGGGGCGTTCCCGCGAACGCTCCTCGCTGCCCTGCTCATCTGGGCGGCCTATTGGCTGGCCATCACGGTGCTGCAATGGCATGTGGCGGAATTGCCCGGATCCACCCCCGACACCCTCGGGCTGCTCTACTTCATCCAGCTCTCCCCGATGCTGTTCCTCACCCCTTTCGTGGGGCGATTCCTCGACCAGGTGGGTGGACGCCCCGTCCTCATCGCCGCCGCGAGTTTCATGACCCTCGTCGGCGTCGCGGGTTGGCTTCTCGCCGAGGGGGAACTGCTGCATTTCGGCTTCAGCGCAGCGCTGTCTGCGGGCCTCGGCCTGTGCATGGCAGTCGGCTCGCCGTCGATTCACGCCTTCGTCCCCACGACAGTCACGCGTGAGGCGCTGCCGCGAGCGATCAGGCTCGTGGCCGTCGGACAGAACGTCGCTCGCCTCCTCGGCCCCATGGCAGCCGGCCTCCTCCTCCTCGGGGTCGGGGTGTCGTTGTCGCTGGTCTTCGTGTCGATCGTTGCGCTCACAGGGCTGCTCCTTGTGGTGCCAGCGAACGGCCTCGCCCCGCGACCCCGTCGAAGCGCCGCGGAAGTCGGCAGCGTCTTCTCGGGTTTCCAGATCGCCAGCAGGTCTCCGCTTGCACGGAGGGCATTGCTCCTGACCCTTGCCAACTCGATCTTTGGGCTGTCACACGTGGCGATGCTTCCCATTGTCGCCAATACCGTGCTCAGTGTCGGTGAGGCAGGTTACGCGTCGATGATGTCGGCGGGGGGTCTGGGGGCCATGCTCGGCGCGATCTTCCCGCTCGCCCGGATCCGTACGTTCCGACCCATCAGCATCCTGTTCGCGCTGCATGCCGCAGGACTCGTGCTGCTCGCCCTCGCGCCAGCGCTCTCCGTCGCCGTGCTCGCGAGTGGCGTCCTCTCCTGCGTGGGAGTGATGACGGCCATCACCCTCAACATCCGGCTCCAGGCAGGACTCGACCCGGAAACGCGGGGTCGGGTCATGAGTCTCTACACCTGGGCGTGGGGCGGATTCCTGCCGATCGGTGGCCTGCTGCTGGGCGGCATCGGCGGACTGTTCTCCGTGCAGGCCGCCCTCATCGTCGCAGGCGTGTTGCTCTTGCTCGTGGCGGCAGTGAACCTGCTGGAGCGGCGCTCCTAGCGATCACAAGCGCTGCAGCGTGTCCCTGCCGCCAGCGCGCACGGCGATGAAAAGGCCCACGGCCGTCACGATCGACATGATGATGCTGACCGTGGCGACCATGGGGTAGGAACCGCGCGACCACTGGTCGTAGAGCAGGGTGCCGAGCACCTGGGTGCGGGTGGAGCGCACGAACATGGATGCTGCAAACTCGTGCGACAGGATGACGAACATCAGCACGCTCGCGCCGACCAACCCGCCGCGCATCATGGGCATGACAACGCTGAAGTGGGTTCGCAGGATGCCCGCCCCGCTGGCGCGCGACGCGTCGTCGAAGGCAGAGCCAAGGGTCATCCGGGTCGCGAGCTGCATGCGCACGGTGAAGGGCAGCACAATCACGACGTAGGTGAGGACGAGGAGCAGGCGTGTGCCGTACAGCATGAACGGATTGCCGACGTAGACGAACAGCAGCCCGACGCCGAAGACGACGGCGGGTACGCCGAGCGGCACCTGCACGATGAACTCCAAGAGGGCGAGCACGACCCGATTGCCGCGACGACGGTACAGCACCTCAGTGAGGAGGTAGCCGAGCGGAAGCGCTATGGCCATGGCACCGAGCGATGTCACAATGCTCGTCACGAGGGCGTCGAGGATGCCTGGATCGGCAAAGGCCTTCTCGAAGTTCCGCAGGGAGAACACCTCGAAGTTGAACTGCCCGGTCCAGTAGGGCGACAGCGCGACGAAGATGAGGGCAAGGAATGGCAGGGCCAGTGTGAGTACGCCGAATGCTGCGATGACGGGGGCTGCGAGCCGCGACGGCGGTAGTGGCCGCGATGCGCCGCGAGCGCCTGCGGTGACGAAGCGGAACTCGTCGCGCAGCAGCAGGCGCTGGGCGATGATGAACGCTACGCCGGCGAGGAGCAGCGGCGATGAGATGGCGGCCGCGAGGCCGAAGTTGGTCGGCGACTCCGCGCCGAAGCGGTAGATCTCTGTCGCGAGTACCCGGATGTTCTCCCGCGAGCCGAGGAACTGGGGTGCGGTCAGTTGGCCAAGGCCGATGAGCATTGCGAATGCCGCGGAGTACACGAGAGCGGGCCTGAGCAGGGGCAGCACGACGGAGACAAATGCGCGCGCCGGAGAGGCGCCTGCGACGGCGGCGGCTTCGATGCTCTCGAAGTTGAGTTGCCGGAGGCTTCCCTGCACGAAAAGGAAGACAAGTGGGACCATCTGGAGACCCGTGACGAGGATGATTCCTGGCACCGAATAGATGTTGAGCGGCCCGCTCGGCAGTCCGATCTCGGGTGCCGGCACATTGATGAAGGGGAGCTCCCTCAGGGCCACATTGATGTAGCCGACCTGCGGAGACAGGAGGAAGGCCCAGCCCACGACGACCGCGACCCCGGGCAGCACCATGGGCAGGATGGGAACGGTGGCGAGCCAACGATGACGCGGCGGGAGACGGAGCGCGAACCAGGCGAGGAGCGTGCCCAGCACGACGGAGATGATGAGCGAGCCGGCGCCGAGGAGCGCTGTCGTCAGGAGAGTCGTCCCGATACCCGGCACGGCGAGTGCCTGGGCGAAGGCCTCGCCGCCGTTCTCCAGGGCGAGCTGGAGGAGGCGGACGAGCGGGAACAGCACGAGGAAGCTGAGAATGAGCGCCAGTCCCACGCCCAGACCATGGCGACGCACCCAGCGTGCTACGCCACTCTCGGCAGGTGTTGCCTTGGCGGGTGAACCAGACATGACCATCCTCCTCGATGCTGTCCCGACGCTGCGTCAGCGGCTGAAGATCGTGCGCCAGTTCGCTTCGTACTCAGAAGTCCAGTTGGGATCGAGCACATGCTCCATGGTTGTCAGCACGATGGGCGTGTTGGCTCCGAGTGTGTCGGGAGCCACTTCCTTGAGAGGTGTCGCACCGAACTCCGCGACAGCGGCCTGCCCGGCAGGCGACGCGAAGAAGTCCATGAATACCTGCGCAGCATTCGGGTTGCCAGCGGACTGCGGCACGTAGAAGAGGTTCTGTGCGGTCCAGGCAGGATCAGGCACCATGAAGTCGACGGGGGCACCGTCCTCCTTGAGCTGGGCGAGATCCACCGCAGTCGCGAAGCCTCCCACGGCGATCTCGCCGGAGGCGATCGACTCGTTCATGACGGCGGCGCTGGGATAGAACGTTGGATCTTGGTCGGCCATCCTCTCGAGGAAGTCAGCGTCGTGGTGTTCCTCGATGAAGCTCCACCAGTCGCTGAATACCGCGGCATAGGGCTCGATCATGCCGAGTGCGCCGCCCTTGAGCCTGGGGTCGAGCAGATCCTCGTACCCAGTGATCTGCTCGGGAAACAGCTGGGTGTTCCATCCGATGACCACGAGCCCGATCGGGGCCATGACCATGTTTCCGTTCACGATGTACCCGCTGTCGACCCAGTCCTGGTGTTCGAAGGACGGGCCGGTGATCGGAGCGAACCAGTCGTCGGCATTCGAGCGCTCATCAGCCCATGCGTAGTTCACCGCCGAGACGACGTCGGCGCCGGGGGTGCCCGTGTCGTGCTCGGTCTCGAGGGCGGCATCCATCTCGGCGCCACTGATCGCACGGATCTCGACGGAGATCTCCGGGTAGGCGGCCTCGAATGCCTCCTTGAGTGCTTCTCGGGCGGCGGGGGGTGAGACGGAGTACCAAGTGACCCTGCCCTCGTCGTTGGCGGCATCGATCACGGCCTGCCATTCCGGCGATACGGGACCTTGCGGTGCTGCGGGGATGTTCGGCTCGTCGCCGCCCGACGAGCAGCCGACGAGGGCGAGCGTGAGGGCCGCTGCGATGACCGCGCCCCTCCGCGTCCGTGAACTCTTCATGGGGGTATTCCTTTCGAACGAGGGACCACGACACTGTGGTCCCGATGGGGGAGAACGAAGGATGAACGGGCGCAGAAGCCTTTCTAGGCAGCGTTGGGGGCCGCGTGGCCGGCCGTGCCGTCTGGCGCGGTGAGATCGAACAGCGCCGTGGCCACGATTGCGGGGCGGTCCTCGCCCTCGCGCTCGATCGCCATCTCAATGCGCAGGCGACATCCCCGAGCCGTCGGGATGACCTCGGCAAGCGTGGCCTGCATGCGGATTCGTGATCCGCTCAGAACGGGGGCCGTGAAACGGACCCGCTCGAAGCCGTAGTTGACCATCAGGGGAGCATCCGTCACCCAGAGAAGCCCTGGCCACAGTGCGCTGATCATCGACAGGGTCAGGTAGCCGTGCGCGATGGTCGTGCCGAACGGGCCGTCCTTCGACTTCTCGGAGTCCACGTGAAGCCAGTAGTGGTCGTCGGTCAGGTCGGCGAAGACCTGGATGTCGTCCTGTGTGATGACGCGGTACTCAGACGGCCCGAGTTCTGTGCCCGCCAGGGCGGGGAGCTGCGAGTAGGTGACCTCCATTAGTGCTTCTCCTCGTGGTTGCCGCGCTGTGCGCGGGTCAGTTCGATGATTCGGCCCCGGTGCCAGCGGCGGTCGCCGAAGAGCATCTCGTTCAACTTGGCGCGTTTGAAGTAGATGTGCATCTCGTGTTCCCACGTGTAGCCGATGCCGCCGTGGAGTTGGATGCCGCGACCCGCGACCCATGCCGAGGTGCCGCACGCGAGGTCCTTCGCCATCGAGACGAGGAGGGCCGCGTCGCTGCGTGATTCCTCGAGCGCGTGGGCCGCTTCGTCGACGAGGGCGCGCGCCATTTCAGTGCGCGTGAGCATGTCGGCGGCCTGGTGCTTGACGGCCTGGAACGATCCGATCGGCCGGTCGAACTGTTCGCGCTGCTTCGCGTACTCCACCGTGACCTCGACAACGCGGGCGGCGATGCCGAGGGAATCGGCGGCCAGGACCAAGGATGCGCGCTGCACGATCGCTTCGACGGCCGCCGACGCTGCATCCGCTCCGGCCAGCAGCGTGGCCCGCGCTCCATCCAACTCGAGACTGCCGATGGTGCGGGTGAGGTCGAGTGCCTCCAGCCTGGCTACAGTCGCGCCGGGTGAGTCGAGCTCCACCAGCGCGAGTGCGGCCCGGCCCTCCTCAGTGTGGGCAAGCACGACCGCAATCGAGGCGACGGGCAGGTCGACGATGTTGGAGACGGTGCCACTCAGCCGGAGCGAACCGTTGTCGTACTGTGCAGTGACGTGGTCACCGCGATCCCCGCCGAACACGCCTGGGAGGGCGACTGCGCCGGCGGCGCTGCCGTCGGCGAGGCGCGGGACCCACTGCTCGCGAGCGTCTGTCGCGTCGCTTGCGAGGAGCGCACCCATTGCGGCACTCGTACCAAGCAGGCGGGTCGCCGCCGTGCTCCAGCCGCATCCTTCAGCGACATGGCGAAGGTGGGATACGCCGCCGCCGCCACCGCCGAGGTCCTCGGGGGCGTCGATGCCGACGAGTCCGAGTTCCGCGAGGGCTGCGTCGAGGCTGGGGTCGTTGGCGTCTCCGCTGTCGACGATGCGATGCACCTGCTCGGGGGATGACTGCTGCGACAGCAGGTCCCAGAGCATCTCGCGGAGGTCAGCGCGTTCTTCACTGATGCCCAAGATTGTTGTCATCGTCATCACCTCGGTTCCCGGGGAAGGCCAAGGCCGCGCTCCCCGATGATCGTTCTTTGGATCTCGCTCGTGCCGCCAGGGATGGTCCACTCCCAGGAGGAGATGTGGTCGAGCAGCCACTCGCCCGATTCCCAGCCGCCGCTCGCCACTCGGGGCGTCGCCAGCTGGCCGCCCACCCCGTTGAGGGAGGCGCCGAAACCGGTGATGTCTTGGAGGAGCTCGCTGTAGACCAGCTTCGTGATCGATGCGAGGGTGCCCACGTTGGCGGGGGAGATGTCGTCTGCGAGTCCGCGGGCGACGAGGAGCCGCAGGGCTTCCAGCTGGGTTGCGTAGCCAGCCAGCTCATCCGCGACCAGTGCGTCATGTGCGGAGAGCAGGCTCGGGTCCCGGTCGGGGTCATGCAGTTCGTCCCACAGCCAGCCGAAGCCGACCTTCAGTCGCTCACTCAGTTCGACCATCGTGGCGCCGCGCTCGGAGTTGAGGGTGGACTGTGCGACCCGCCATCCGTCATTCTCCGGGCCGATCAGGTTCTCGACTGGGATGCGCACGTCGGTGAGGAAGATCTCGCAGAAGTGTTCCTCACCCGTGGCTTTCTTGATGGGCCGCACCTCGACGCCCGGGGTCTTCATGTCGAGCAACATGTAGGAGATGCCCTTGCGCTTCGGCGCTGTGGGGTCGGTGCGCACGAGTAGGAGGCACCAGTCGGCATACATGGCGAGGCTGGCCCAGGTCTTCTGACCGTTCACGACGTAGTGGTCGCCGTCTCGCACGGCCTTGGTCGCGAGCGACGCGAGGTCGGAACCCGCTCCGGGCTCGGAGAAGCCTTGGCACCAGATCTCGCCTTGCCGGATCGCGGGGAGATGACGCTGGCGCTGTTCCTCCGTGCCAGCGTGCAGCAGGGTGGATGCTGCGTGGTGCAGTGATATGAACTGCAGCACGAGGCGTGGTGCTTCGGCGCGGGCGAGTTCCTCATAGATGACGCCCTGTTCGGCGAGGGTGTAGCCCCCGCCCCACTCGGCGGGCCAGTGCGGCACGGCCCACCCGGCGGCGTCGAGGCGGCGGAGCCACTCCTGCTGGAAGGCGACGAACTCGTCGCGGGTGGCATCGGCCTCGGTGCGGCGCCAGTCCTTTGGGATGGCCGTGGCGCACCAGTCGCGCACCGCCTGTCGAAGCTCGTCGATGGTCCTCTCAGGTGGCACCGCTGCACTCCTTTGCGCTGTGGGTCAGACTGCGGGCCGGGCAACCGACCTGCCTTGCACTCTAAATCATTACATAGAAAAGGATGGCAGGCGAGGGTTTTGTGAATCTTGGCAATCTATGTAAGGTATTGGCAAGGTGTTCGCCCGACGGGTCCACCTTGGCAATGTCGCCAGTAGAAGGGAACTACAGTGAAGTTCGGCCTGTTCCAGACTCCATTCACCCGCCCAGAGCGCTCACCCCGCCAAGTCTTCGATTGGGCGGTCGACCAGGCAATAGCCGCAGACCGAGCCGGTCTCGAGGAGTTCTGGGTTGGGCAGCACTTCACCCTCGGGTGGGAGGCGATCCCCAACCCCGAGCTTGTGCTCGCCGCCGCAGCACGAGAGACCGAGAACATCATCCTCGCTCCCGGAGCGCACCTGCTGCCATACCAGCACCCCGCGCACCTTGCCTCGCAGACCTCCTGGATGAGCCACATCACGGAGGGCCGCTACATCCTCGGCGTTGCGACCGGAGTGAACCCCATCGACGCCAAGTTCCACGGCTTCAAGACGCAGTCTGACAACCTCGAGATGTCGATCGAGTCACTCGAACTCATGCGGAAGGTGTGGGCCGGTGGTCCGGTCGACTTCGAAGGAAAGTACTGGAACTGCCAGCTGCCGGGTGCCGATCACGGCGGCCACCACCTTCGAGACATGCGTCCCTACGGCGGCGAGATGACCATCGCGATGGCGGGTGCGAGCCCCGACTCCACGTCGATCGCCTATGCCGGCAACCAGGGCTTCATTCCGCTCTCCTTCGGCGGCAGTCCCGAGCTCGTGCGCAACCACTGGGAGACCTATCTGCAGGGCGCGCGCGACGGCGGCATCGATACCGACACGCTGAGCCGCGACATCCACCATGTGGGTCGAGAGATCTTCGTCGCCGATTCGGATGCTGAAGCGGAGCGTCTCGTGGCAGAGGGGCCAATCGGGCACGCCTGGCGCGAGCATCTCATTCCCAACGAACTCCGGAGGGCCTCGCGCTTGGGCGTGGAACCGCTCTGGACGCTCGACAGCGACTTCTACGACGTCATCCGCAAGCACATGATCGTCGGCAGCCCCGACACCGTCGTAGAGAAGCTCAATATCCTCATGGAGCAGAGCGGTGGGTGGGGGACCACCCTCATCTTCGGCCACGACTTCATCGACGACCCCTCGCCGTGGAACCACAGCCTCGAGCTGCTGCACAGCGAAGTCGCCCCCCGCGTCACGCCAGCTGCCTGAACGCGTACCCCGAAATCACACGATTCCCCCGACGAAGCGAGGCATCACCATGACTGAGAACAAGATCAGAAGCAGCATCGAAGACGGCGTCATGCGGGTGATCATCGATCGCCCTGAGGCGAAGAACGCCCTGACCAAGAAAATGTACGGCGAGATTCGCGACGAGTACCGCCGGGCCTACCGCGACGACAGTGTCCGAGCTGTCGTGTTGGAGGGGACACAGGGTGCCTTCGCGGTGGGCGGAGACCTCAAGGAGATGCTCTCCTCGCTCAACGACGAGACCAGCCTGGATGTGTTCGGCTACGACGAGGCGGTGCCGTTTGAGGCGATTCGCAGTCTGCCGAAGCCGACCATCGCGGCGGTGGATGGACTCTGCCTTGGCGGCGGGCTCACGCTCGCTCTCGTGAGTGACATGGTGATCGCCACTGAGGGGTCGAGGTTTGCGATGCCGGAATCGCGGGTGGGTGTTGTCGACGGTCACATGCCTCGACTCCTTCGGGACCGGATTCCCCCGGCGTGGCTGCGGTACTGGCTGTACTCCGGAGTGACGTTCTCGGCAGAGGATGCCTTCCGCGCCGGCATTGTCACGAAGATCGTGCCGGCGGGAGGCCTCGAGGATGCCGTGCAGGAGATGCTTGCCGAACTCGGCAAGGCCTCGCTCAACGCGATCCGTCTCTACAAGAAGATCCTCAACGAGACGCGGCCCCTGTCGTCGATGGAAGACGCATACGAGACCATGCTCACCGATGAGGTGCGCGACCGTCTCAACGCGTTCTCCTCGCGTACAAAGTGAATGCACACCTGGTCAGCGACGCGATTCACACTGGAGGTGACCCCGTGACGGCCATGGCAGAGTTCCTCAGCGCGCAGGCTGCGCACTACGGGGACGAGGAGATGCTCCGCGTCGACGGTGAGGGTCGCACCTACGGTGCCCTGATGCGCGACACTCGCTCCCTCGCTGCGGGGCTTGCCGCACTCGGCGTCGGCTCGGGCACGCGCGTGGGCATCCTCATGGATACGTCGCACCGCACGATCGACGTGTGGTTCGCGCTCTCGCTGCTCGGATGCGTCGACGCCCCCTTCAACTGCAACTACCGTGGCTCCCTGCTCCTGCATCTCGTGGAGGACAGCGAGGTGCAGTTCATCGTCTGCGACGCGCTGCACCTCGACGAAGTGCAGCGTGTCGTTCGCGATGCTTCCCGCGAGATCACCGTCATCGTGAACGGTGCGGATGCCCCTGGCGGCGCCGTCTCGCTCGGCTCCCTGTATCGGGATGCCGAGGCGCTGGATCTGGACGGGATCACAGGCGGAGAAGTCATCCTGTACACCTCTGGCACGACAGGCCCATCAAAGGGTGTCGTCCACAATCAGCGCGGAGCAATCCTGCTGGCGCAGTACGTCGCGGAGGTGTGCGGGTACGGCCCAGGAGACCGCCTGCTCAACTTCTTCCCGCTGTATCACCAGAATGCCCGCTACACGGGTGTGTTGGCCGCGATCGCCGCGGGGGCGGCGGTGGATCTGGAGCGCAAGTTCAGCAGCAGCGGATTCTGGACTCTGTGCCGTGATCGAGGCATCACCGCGTTCAACTATCTGGGCTCCGTGCTCACCATGATCCTCTCGGGGGCGCAGCCTGATGCCGCGAAGGATCGGGACCACTCGGTGCGGGTCGGCTGGGGTGCGGGCGCCTCGCAGAAGGACCGTGAAGAGCTCCGTGAACGCTTCGGGGTGGAACTCGTCGAGGTCTACGGCCTGACTGAGGCACCGATGGCGACCGTCAACCTCATCGGCAGCGGCTGTGCCGTGGGGTCAGCGGGTCGTGCGAGCAAGTTCTTCGAAGTGCGGGTTGTTGCCGACGATGGGGGCCCTGCTGACGTTGGTGAGCCGGGCGATATCCAGCTGCGCCCGCGACTGGATGACGTCTTCACTCGTGGCTATTACGGCAATGACCGTGCAACCGTCGCCGCCACGCAGGACCTCTGGTTCAATACGGGGGATCGCGGGTACCTCTCGGCTGACGGTGATCTCTTCTTTGCGGAGCGAGCGAAGGACTCGCTGCGGCGCCGCGGCGAGAACATCTCGGCGTGGGAGGTCGAGAGTGTGCTGGTCGCGGACCCGAGGGTTGTGGAAGCTGCCGTGTATGGGGTGGTCATCGACGGCGACGAGGAGGTCATGGCGGCCCTGCTGTTGGAGGAGCCAGACCTAGACCCTCGGGCGATTGTGCGTGACATCGCAGGCAACCTGCCGAAGTATGCCGTGCCGCGCTTCGTGCGCGTGGTCGACGATATGCCCCGCACGCCGACCATGAAGGTCCAGAAGAACGAACTCAAGAAAGACGGCGTCACTCCCGACACCGTCGACCTCACATTGGAGAAATGACATGGATCTCGGACTCGACTCACGCGTCGTCATCGTGACAGGCGCGAGCGCTGGCATTGGCCGGGCAACGGCGCAGATCCTCGTGGAGGAGGGCGCCAAGGTGGTGCTGGTGGCGCGGGGGGCCGAGAAGCTTGAGTCGCTCGCGAACTCCTTGCGTTCGGCTGGAGGGGACGTTGCGACGGTCGTCGCGGATGTTTCGGATGAGGCATCGAGCGGGCGAATCCGCGACGCGGCCCTCGAGGCATTCGGTCGCATTGACGGCGTCGTCAATGCCGCGGGAATCTCGACGGGGGAGCACCTCCGCGAGTTCTCCGACGAGTCGTGGGCCAAGGCATACCAGGTCAATACCCTGAGCGCGATCCGACTGTCGATGGCGTGCATCCCCGCCATGCGCGAGCGGGGCTGGGGGCGCATCATCACGGTCGCGTCAACGGCTGGTCGCGACCCCGACCCCCGCTTCGCGTCCTATGGCGCGGCCAAGGCGGCCCTGATGCACGCGACGCGCGCAATGTCGCGTTCGTTCTCGAAGTACGGCATCACCGCGAACAGCGTTCTCCCTGGGCTGACGCTGAGCGAAAGCGTGGTCTCCGGTTATGAGTCGGCGGCGAAGCACATGGGCGTCTCGGTTGAAGACGTCGAGAAGCGGATGCTGGAGCTTCAGCCAATCGCGATGGGCCGCACGGGAGACCCGGCAGAGGTTGCTCGCATGATCGTCTTCCTCTGCTCCGAAGCGTCCAGTTGGACGACGGGTGTTGCCGTTCCGGTCGACGGCGGAACCATCCGAGACATGCCCTGACGTCGTCCGCCGCGCGTCCGCCGCTCTCCTTGGGGCCGCGCGGCGGTCGCTCCGATCCCCGACAGTGAGGAAGTTGCACATGGAAGCGATCATTGAGACCATCACGACGCCGTCGTTCACGACGGAGATCATGCGCAAGGGCGAAGGGCCGACTCTCCTCATGATCATGGGCGGAGGCACCGGCAAGGGCGCGTGGAACGCGCTGGTCGATGAACTCGCGTCGCGGGTGCACTGCGTCACGTATGACAATCGTGGAACAGGTTCGGCCTCCGATGTCGTCGACGACATGTCGATCGAGGACCTGGCGAGGGATGCTGCGGCGCTGATCGAGGTGCTCGGTGAGGGCCCCGTACACGTGTGCGGCGTCTCCATGGGTGGCTTCATCGCAATGCGGCTTGCCGCCATGCGTCCGGACCTCGTCGTGACGCTGACCCTTCACGCCACCTCGGCGAAGCTCGACCAGCGGACGGTCGACTCCGGTCGCTTCCGCTTGGAGCTGCTCGAGTCGGGTCTGGAGGAGGCGCCGAAGTTCGTGCGGAAGTTCCTGCGGATGATCGCGGCATCGGCTGAAGGAATGCAGACCCAGCTGCCGCGCGATGTCGTGAGTCACACGCGGGAGTTCTCCATGCGCAACTACATGGGGCACGTGAACGCGATCTGGGGCCACGACATGTCACAGGAGGATCTCGCCTCCATCTCGGCCCCAACGCTCATCACTGCGGGGGCGCAAGACATCATGACGCCGCCAGACAACTCGCGCCATCTGCACGAGTCGATTCCGGGTTCCCGTCTCGTCACGATCAACGGTGCCGGGCACGTGTACTACTTTGAGGACCCCGTGCTCACGGCGGCACTGCAGTCAGGCTGGATCGCCCAGCACGCATAGCTGTGGGCGGATCGTGCGACGAGTCACTCCGGTCGCACGCCGCCGATCTCGCCGGTGACGGCATCCGCTGCCTGAAGCAGTTGGTCTCGCAGGGTCTCGATACGGGCGAGGTTGGAGCCGCGGGGAATTCCCACAAGGGTCAGCATGAGGGCGACGTTGCTGTCGCTGTCGAAGACCGGGGCGATGAGTGCCTGCACCGTGCCCGCCGTCTCCTCGTTGAGGTCGGCCGGGTCACTGTGTCGCTCCAACTGTGTGATGGCTTCTGTGAGATGACGCACGAGGTGCGGGGTCTGCCCTACCTCGCCGATGCGCCCGATCGTCTCGACGACGTCATCGAGACGGTCGGAGTAGTGTGCGGGCGTCCACCCGTGGCGGCGCACGGACTCGAGCTGTCGGTCGAGGAGTGCCCTTGACTGGTCGTCGAGGGGCTGGGGGCTGCGGGCGTACCACTCCTCGATAGCGTCGCGGCCCGACCAGGCGACAAAGATGCGGCCCGCTGGCGGCGCGAACGGCATGTGGATGCCGATGCGGAATGGAGTCGTCGTTCCGGCCCCCTCGGGCGAGGCTGTCGCGACGAGCACGAAGTCGTCAGCATGTTGGGCGAAGGCTTGCACCTCTGTGCCCGACTCCTCAGCGAGAGCCTCCAGCGCCCCGCGCGCGCGATCGGCGAGGGCGATCTCGTGACTGAGTCCGGCGTCAGCGCCCATGACGAGGGAACCGAGGCTGAAGGCTCCGTATCCCCCCTGGAAAAACAACAGGGGCAGGGTGGGCTTCTCGACCTCGAGGGCGGTAACCCTGCCGATGTAGATGTAGTGGTCGCCCGCCTCGTGTGATGCTTCGGGCACACAGTCGATCCACGCGACCACGCCGTCGAGCACGGGAGCGCCGGACGGGGCGGGATGCCACGGCGTTGCGGCGAACTTGTCGATGCCTTTGGAGGCGAAGGTGCGGCACACCGGTTCCTGATCGGCCGCAAGCACATTCACGCAGAATGATGCGGCGTCACGGATGCGGGGGAACGTCGACGACGACTTGTCGGGAAGGAAGGCGACAAGCGGCGGGTCGAGGGAGACCGAGGTGAATGACCCGACGGCCATGCCGATGGGTTCGCCATCGGTCCCTATGGCGGTGATGACGCACACCCCGGTGGGGAAGTGTCCGAGCACATTCCGGAAGTGGCGTGGGTCCACAAGGTCTCCTGAC
Organism: Salinibacterium sp.; assembly: GCA_015234465.1. Classification (GTDB taxonomy): domain Bacteria; phylum Actinomycetota; class Actinomycetes; order Actinomycetales; family Microbacteriaceae; genus Homoserinimonas. Next base: position 119,944 of record JADGNA010000023.1, read on the forward strand.
GTCGTCGTCGGCATAATGTAATAGATTACACAGATTACATCTGGAGGCGAGGTCGACGTGAACGACACCAGGCCGGTACGAACCACAATCGAGGGCGACGTCGTCGTTGTCACCCTCGGGCGACCGCCCGTGAATGCGGTCGATGTGCCCATGTACCGAATGCTGCGGGACGCATTCGATGGCTTGGGTGCGGCGTATCCGGACGCAGAGGTGTGCATCCTCGAGGCGGAGGGCCCGCACTTCTGTGCCGGCAATGACCTGCACGAGTTCGCCACGATGGATGCGACGAACGCTGCCAGTCGCATGCGGGTCGTGCGGGAGGCCTTCGCCGCTATCCACGAATGTCCGATCCCGGTGATCGCTGCAGTGCAGGGGTCCGCCCTCGGCACGGGCGTGGCCATCGCCGCTTCGTGCGACATCATTGTCGCGAGCGAGGATGCCCGTTTCGGCACACCCGAAGTGCAGGTGGGGGTGCTTGGGGGAGCGCGACACCTCGCGCGGCTCGTGCCGGAGCAGGTGATGCGGCGCATGTACTTCACGGCAGATGCAATGCCGGCGGCTGAACTCGCACGGTTCGGGGGAGTGAGCGAGGTGGTCCCACGAGAGCTGCTCGGGATGCACGCTCGCGGGCTCGCCGCACGGATCGCCCGCCACGGCACCCATGCCCTGCGGTGGGCCAAGGAGTCGCTCAATCGCACGGAGTTCCTGCCGCTCAGGCAGGCCTACGAGGAGGAGCAGCAGCTCACGGTGCGCTCGGCTTCACACCCGGAATCGATGGCGGCCCGACGTGCTCTCGTTGGGCGCGATCGCCCGAGTGGTTCGCGCGCTCCCTAGATCCGACTCCACGTCATCCGCGGGTCACGCCGCTGAGGGTGAGCAGCTCGGTCATGGTGTCTCCTTGCTGGCCTTGCGCGGTCGCCCGCGCTTGGGTGGTTCGGTGTCGAAGGGCACGTCGAGGGGAGTCCCCGCGGCTCGGGCGGCCCGGATGCGTTCCGCCACGTGGTCGAGCCACCGCACCTCCGTCTCGGCCTCGAAGATGATGGCGTCGGCGGCGAGCTGGGGGCCGAGCCCGGCACCGTCGGGGGTGGCGGCCCGGGCGAGCTGCTGCAGTCGCTCGATGGCGGCCTGTCGCTGGAGGGCGAGCATCCGTTCGATGTCGACGCCGGGGAGTGTCGAGGCGATCGCGACCTTGACCGCGAGGTCGCTGCGGGCGGGGGCGTCCGCCTGCTCGGGCGTGCTGAGCCAGCGCTCCACCTCGGCGCGGCCGGCGGCGGATGCCTCGTAGAAGACGTGCCCGTCGGCATCCGTCTGCTCGCTGCGGGTGACAAAGCCGTCGCGTTCGAGTGTCTCAAGCACCTTGTAGACCTGGCCGACGTTGAGGGGCTTGGGCGCGCCCGTGCGGCGGTCGAACTCGGCCCGCAGCAGGTAGCCGTAGCTGGGCTGCTGGGCCAGCATCGCGAGGATGCTCATCCGCACCGACATCGTTCCCCCTTTGCATGCTCGGTATATGTATTCACAACATACACATAAGTCGCGGGCTCGTCCAACTTTCAGAATTCAGGACCGTACCGGGAGGAGGTGTTCCGCGCGGGATCGTTCCTCTACGGTCCTGAATTCTGAAAGTGCCGCGCGCAGGTGCCGGTGGTAAACACGGGAACATGCCCGCCATCATCGCCCTCGAGACCCTCGTGCCCGACACGGTCCTCCACCAAGACGCCGTGCGCGACGTCTTCGCCGCCCAGCCGGGATTGGGCCGGCTCGCCCAGCGGCTCGTGCCTGCAACCTTCGACAACGCCGCGATCGAGACTCGCCACAGCGCGATCGCCGAGATGTCGTGGGAGAGCGACAGCGACGATCCGCTCTTCTTCGATTCGAAGTCGGGGCGGCTGCTCGTGCCCAGCACGAAAGCGCGCAACGACCTCTATGCCGAGGAGGCTGGTCGCCTCTATGTCGAGGTCGCGCGCAAGGCCACCGAGGGCATCGAACGCGACCGCATCACCCACGTCATCACGGTCTCGTGCACGGGCTTCTTTGCCCCCGGCCCCGAGTACCTGATCGCCCGCGAACTGAAGCTGCGTCCCGGCGTGCAGCGCTACCACCTCGGATTCATGGGCTGCTACGCCTCCATGCCGGCCCTGAAGCTCGCAAAGCAGCTCGTCGACGCCGACCCCAACGCGGTCGTGCTGGTCGTGAGCGTCGAGCTCTGCACGCTGCACGTGCGCACCTCCGACGACCCCGACCAGATCGTCGCGGCATCCCTCTTCTCCGACGGCGCGGCCGCCGCGGTCGTCGCGGCGGAGACCGTGGCTGGCGGATGCTCCCTCGACGCCTTCGAGAGTGTCGTCACCCCGGTCGGCGAGGCCGACATGGCGTGGACGATCGGCGACGAGGGCTTCGAGATGGTGCTCTCGAGCTACGTGCCGAAGATCATCGGGCAGTACATCGAGGGGGCGCTGCAGCCCCTCTTCGCCCACGCGCCTGTGCCCGAGATCGAGCACTGGGCCGTGCATCCAGGTGGCCGCAGCATCCTGGACCGCGTCGAGAGCACGCTGGGGCTGAGCGAGGCCCAGCTCGTGCCGTCGCGGGAGACGCTGCGCGACTACGGCAATATGAGCAGCGCGACCGTGCTCTTCGTGTTGAAGCACATCCTCGGGTCGGCGCAGCCGGGCGAGCGGGTGTGCGCCATGGCATTCGGTCCGGGCCTGACGGTCGAGTCCGGGCTCTTCACGGCGACGTGATGCACGACCTGCGCCGGCGCGCGACCCATCTCGCCGAGTTCATGGACGACCCCGACTGCGATCGTCGGATGCTCGAGCGCACCTACTGCCGCTTCACCTACGTCAATGCGGTCGTCTCGGGCTGGCGGGCGACCTATCGCGATGTCATCCGCCCCCTGCTGAGCCCCACCGAGCCCCGCACGCTCCTCGATGTCGGGTGCGGCGGCGGAGACCTCTCCCGCGCCCTCGCGCGCTGGGCGAGGCGCGACGGCGTGCGGCTCGAGGTGACGGGCGTGGATCCGGATGCCCGTGCTCACGACTACGCGACCTCCGTGTCGTCCTACGGGGTGCACTTCATTGCCGCCCGGGTCGAGGACCTCGAGGAGCGCTACGACTTCGTCATCTCGAACCACGTGCTGCACCACCTCGACGACCTTGAGGGCTTCCTGCAGGCGACGCACGCGCGGGCACGGGTCATGACGATCCACGCCGACATCGAACGGAGCCGGGGCGGCTACCTCGCCTTCGCGGCCGGCACGGCACTCGCGTGGCCCGTGCTGCGCGGGTCGTTCATCCGGCCCGACGGGCTCATCTCGATCCGCCGCTCCTACACGGCCCGCGAACTTCGCCGCGCGGTGGGTGAGGACTGGCGGGTCATCCGGCGCTTCCCCTCGCGGTACCTGCTGCTTCGGGTTGCGAGCGCGGGGGAGCACCGAGTCGCGACACCGCCCGCACGCCCGTGATGCACGACGTCGCGATCGTCGGCGGCGGGCCGGTCGGCATGCTGCTGGCCGTGCTGCTGGCGCAGGCCGGGCGCGACGTGGCCGTCTTCGAGGCGCGCGACACGATCTCGCCGAGAGCGCGCGCGATCGGCATCCACCCGCCCTCTGTCGGGGCGCTCGCCGAGGCGGGGGTTGATGTTCCCGCACACGGCCGCCCCATCGCGCATGGTGAGGCCATGGCCGACGGGCGTGTGCTCGGCGGAATGCCCCTCGACGGCGTCTACGCCCTCGCCCAGCAGCACGTCGAACGGATGCTTCGCGAGCGCCTCGAAGCGCTGGCCCCAGGCAGCCTCTCGCTCGGGCGGAGGGTGCTGGGCCTGCACCCCGTGCCGGGCGGACACGGGCTCGACGTGGAGGGCGGGGCCGCGGCATCCGCTCGCCTCGTGGTGGCCGCCGACGGGCTGCGCAGCACGGTGCGCGAAGGGCTCGGCATCCCGGTCGTGCGCCGTCGCGGCACCGCCCACTACCTGATGGCGGATGTCGACGGGGATGCGCTCGGCGACCGGGCGCTGCTGGCGTTCGAACGGGAGGGGGTCGTCGAGTCGTTCCCGCTGCCGGACGGGCGCCGGCGTTGGGTCGCGAGGGTGCCCCAGCCCATGCCGGGCGCCGACTTCGAGGCGCTCGCCTCGGCGGTGCAGGCCCGCACCGGGCACGTGCTCGCCTCGCCAGCGCAGGTGAGCGCCTTCACGGCCAAGCAGGCGCTCGCGGCGCGGATGGTCAGCGACGGCGTCGTGCTCATCGGCGATGCGGCGCACGAGATCAGCCCCATCGGCGGCCAGGGCCTCAACCTGGGCTGGCTCGAGGCGCGGGCGCTCGCCCGCGTGCTGACGGCGGGGCCGGTCACGCCCGAGGCGCTCGCGGCGTTCGAGGGGCAGCGAGTGCGGGCCACGCGCCGCGCGATCGCGCAGGCGGCGTTCAATACGGCGATGGGCCGTGCGCTGTCGCCGTCGGGGCACGCGGCTCGATCGCTCGCGATCCGCTCGCTCGGCGCTCCGCCGATCTCGCGGCGTCTCGCGGATGCCTTCACGATGCGCACCCTCTGACTTTCATAACTCAGGAGGACTCGCGCCGGCGCCCGCGCCATCCGGCCGCGGCGCTCACTTTTCGGCGGCACGCGCGTGCGCTGGCACGAGCATCCCGCCGAAAAGCGAGCGCGGCGAGCCTGCGGTCGTGCCGCGGATGCTGGGCCTCCTCCCGCGGCCGTATCGAAACCCCGTCGAGGCGCCGATAACCCGCCGCGCCTCCTACACGAGCAGCTGGTGCTTCGCGAGGTCGCGGTAGAGCGGCGTGCTCGCCACGAGCTCGGAGTGCGTGCCCTCGCCGACGACGCGGCCCTTCTCAAGCACGACGATGCGGTCGCTGTCGACGACGGTCGAGAGGCGGTGGGCGATGACGATGAGGGTGCGGTGCTCCGCGACGGCGTCGATCGCCTCACGCAGCAGCTGCTCGTTGAGCCCGTCGAGCGAGGAGGTCGACTCGTCAAGCAGCAGGATGGGCGGGGCCGCGAGGAGCGCCCGCGCGATCGCGAGCCGCTGGCGCTCGCCGCCCGAGAGCATGACGCCGTCTTCGCCGACCTGCGCGTCGAGGCCGGCGGGGTTACGTTCGAGCACCCCGGTCAGGTTGACGGATGCGAGCACCTCGATGCACGCGGCATCCGTCGCGTCCGGGGCGCCGAGGGTGAGGTTGTCGCGGATGGTGCCGGCGAGCACCGGGGCGTCCTGCTCGACGTAGCCGATGCGGGCGCGGAGTTCGTCACGGTCGAGCGAGCGGATGTCGCGGCCCTCCATGCGCACAGCCCCAGCGGTGGGGTCGTAGAAGCGTTCGATGAGGGCGAGGATCGTGGACTTGCCCGCGCCGGAGGGGCCGACGAGGGCGATGCGCTGCCCGCGGGGCACCGTGAACGACACGTCGTGCAGCACGGTGCGGTCGTGGCCTTCGGTCTCCGTGAGCACGGCGTCCTCGCCGAGTTCGGCGACGAGCAGCTTCTCGGCCTCGGTCTTGTGGGCCGACTCGGGGTAGGAGAAGTGCACGTGGTCAAAGGTGATGGCGTCGTCGGTGGCGACCGGCGGGAGCGGCGCGGCGGCAGCATCCTCGTCGCGTTCGCTCGGCAGGTCGATGATCTCCTGGATGCGGCCGAGGGCACCGAGCGCCTGGCTGACGGAGGTCACGGCGCCGAAGGCGAGGCCGAGCGGGCTGATGAGCATGAAGAGGAAGAACACGAACATCACGAGTTCGGCGATGCTCGTCTCGCCCGCCGCGACGCGGAAGCCGCCGATGCCGAGCACCGTGATGAGCGACACCTGCAGGGCGATGCCGGCGACCGGCACGACGAAGGCTGAGACGTTGGCGACCTTGATGCCCTTGCTCCAGGCGGCGCGCGCGTTGCCGTCGATGGTCTCGTTCTCGCGCTCGGTCGCACCCGCGGCGCGGATCGTGCGGATGGCGCTCAGCGCCCGCTCGACGGCCGCGGCGAGGTCGCCCACCTTCTCCTGCTGCTGCTGGCTGGCGCGACGGATGCGACCGGAGAGGCCGCCGACGACGGCGATCGATACGCCGATCACGAGCACAGTGAGGCCCAGCAGCACGGGGTCGAGGATGAGCATGGCGATGAGGGCGCCGATGAAGATGAGCACGCCGCCGATCGCGTCGACGAGTCCCTGCGTCATGACGGCGTAGAGGAGGGTCGTGTCGGAGCCGACTCGGGAGACGAGGTCGCCCGTGCGGCGGGTGTCGTATTCGCGGATCGGCAGGCGCAGCATCCGTGAGATGAGGCGGCGGCGGGCCGACAGCACGATGCCGGTGCCGGTGCGCTGGAGGAGCCAGTGCTGCACGCCGCTGATGATCGCGGCGATGACGACGAGCGCGACGAGCACCCACACGAGCCCGCCGAGGGTCTCGCCCGACTGCACGGCGGTGATGACCTGCCCGATGAGCAGCGGCTGCACGAGTGAGGCGATGGCGCCCAGGATGCTCAGCACGATCACGACGGCGAGCACGGGCTTGTGCTCCGCGAGGTAGGGGAGCAGCTGGCTGAACTTCGCCCTGGGCCCTTCGGGTGTTCGCTTCTTGCCTCGTGCGGGCGCGCTCATGCTCATGCTGTTCAGCTCCGGGGATCGGTGGCGCGGTCGACTGCGGCGCCGCAGTCAAGTCTACGAGCGCCTTCCCGTGAGCCTGAGACAATGGGGAGGTGACGCATCCCTCCCACAAGGCCGAGACGCAGGGCCGCGGCGTCATCGCGTCCGTGGTCGCGTCGGTGCTCTTCGGCGCCGTGTACTTCATTCCGGCGGCGCTCGAGGGAATGACGGATGCCGAGGCGGTGTCGTGGCGCATTGTGCTGACGGTCCCGTTCATGGCCCTGCTGCTGCTGGCGATCCGGTCGTGGGCATCCGTCACGGATGCGTGGGCTCGCCTCCGCGCGAAGCCCTGGCAGGTGCTCGTGCTGGTGCTGAACGCCGCCCTCCTCGGACTCCAGTTGTGGCTCTTCGCCTGGGCGCCCATGTCGGGACACGGCCTGGATGTGGCTCTCGGGTACCTCTTGATGCCGTTGACCATGGTGGTCGTGGGGGTGCTGCTGCACGGCGAGAAGCTCGGCGGCGTGCGCATCGCGGCGGTCGCGGCTGCCGTCGTGGGCGTGGGGGCCGCGTTCTTCACCTCGGGCGGCCTCTCGTGGGCGACCTTCGCGGTCGCGCTCGGCTATCCCCTGTACTTCACGATCCGCAGGGCGATCAGGGTCGATACCCCCGGCGCCATGTGGATCGAGCTATTGGTGCTCTTCATCCCGTGCCTGTGGTTCGCTGTGGGGCCTGGGGCCTCGGATGGTGAGCGGCCGTGGCTCATGCTCATCGTGTTCGGGGCGCTCAGCGCGGTCGCGCTCACCCTCTACATCGTGGCGAGCCGCTTCCTGTCGTTCAGCCTCTTCGGCCTCCTCAGCTATGTGGAGCCGATCGTGCTCGTCTTCGTGGCCCTGCTCCTGCTGGGGGAGGCGATCGAGCCCTCCGAGTACCTCACCTACGTGGGGATCGGCCTGGCGGTGCTCCTGCTGGTGGTCGAGGGGCTGCTCGTGGCCCGGCGGGAACGTCGACGCTTCGGCGACAGGCCCCTGCCGCCCGGCTGACACGCACCTCTGCGCGGCTGGCGGCACCGAGCCGTCGCCACCGAGCCGTCGCCACCCACCCGTGTGGGGGCATCCGTCTTCTTCGCCGCCGCCCTAGTCTGGTGTGATGGCCGGGCCAGAAGAATCGCACGCGGATGTCGACCTTGAGATCGCGGCCCTCGGCGCGCTGCTCAAGGCGGAACGCAAGCGCCAGGGGCTCAGCGTGCAGGCGCTCAGTTCGCGCTCGGGCGTGAGTTTCGGCCTCATCAGCCAGCTCGAACGCGGGCTCGGTAACCCGTCCTTCGCGTCGCTGCACCGCCTCTCGACCGCGTTGGGCGTGCCCATGGCGACTCTGCTCGGCGGCGACTCCTCGGGCGACGGCGCGGTCGTGCGCGCGGGGGAACGCTTCGCGCTGCCGACCCCGGCGGGCCCCGAGCACCAGCAAGTCGTGCGTGAGCTCATCACCCCTCGCGGCCACACGACCATGCAGCTCATCCGCAGCACCCTGCCGCCCGGTTTCTCCAATGAGGGGCAGCCGTTCCGCCACCTGGGCACGGAGTGCGTCCTTGTGGAGTCGGGCTCGCTCAGGGTCGTGCACGGAGACCGAGAGGTTGTGCTTGAGGAGGGCGACGCCATGACCTACGGATGCTCGGTGCCCCACTGGTGGGCGAACGCCTCCGACGGCACGACTGTCGTCCTGGGGGCCGTGAGCCCCTTCGAGGCCTGACGCGCTAGGCGCGGAACTTCAGGTCGAGCATCCGGTCGAGCTCGTCGAGCGGATGCCCGTGGTCGTCGACCCGCAGGTCGACCGCGAGGGCGGGCGGCCAGTCAGTGTCGCGCCCTCCCACGGCAATCTGCAGCGCGGCGCTCTGTTGCCCGCGGCGGTCGCCCCCTGCCGCGAGGCCGGCGCGGAGCGCGCTGACGGCGCGTCGGGCGATGCCGTGCGCCGCGGCATCCGTCCCGCTGGCCAGGAGCGAGTCGACCAGGGGCGAGGCGGTGAGGGAGGCGAGCATCCCGTCGACGACCTCGGGGCCGGCGAGGAGGTTGCCGAGCACGAGCATCCCTGGGGCGGAGCGGTGGCCGGCCCAGTCGCTGCACTCGCTGCCCGTGTGGGCGGCGTGCGTTCCGTCGGCGGCCAGGAGTCCGACCTGGCGGTGGGCGGGGTCGGCGTCGAGGCGGGGGAGTTCGTCGAGGGCGGCCGCGGGGTTGTGCCCGGATTCGAGCATCCGCAGGAGTGGGCCGCGGAGGCGGGTGTTCGTGTAGGCCTGGCTCACGACGGCCCCGATGCCGGGGAGCACCGCGGGCACCGCTTTGCCGACGGCGAGGGAGTAGCTCGCGGTCGCGACGGCGAGCGTGCGGCTCGCGGGGTGGGCGAGGAGCAGGCTGTAGGTCATGGGTCCTTTCGCGGCCGGATGTTGCGATCGTGTTTCTTTGCCTCGCGGGCCTTGTCCGCCCGATCAAGCTACTCCATAATGATGCAAACATCAGTAGATTGATCGAAATGGCCGGACGGTCGCAGTCGACCGCTCACCCGAGAGCTCGGAGGACACCCCCATGAAGTCACGAATGCTGCTGGCGGGCATCGCCATGACGGGCGTCGCCGCCCTGGCCGCCTGCTCCACGGGGGAGGGGGTGGACCTCGACGGCGCAGATGGCCGCGTGCTCACCGCCGCAATCGCGGGCGAACCAGACCAGCTCGACCCGCACAAGACCACCTCGTACTTCTCGTTCCAGGTGCTCGAGAACATCTACGACACCCTCGTCGAGCCCGACGAGAACCTCGAGATGCAGCCCGCGCTCGCCGAGGACTGGGAACTCAGCGACGACCAGCTCACGTGGACCTTCGAGCTGCGCGAGGGCGTGACCTTCCACGACGGCTCCGAATTCACCGCCGATGACGTGGTCTACTCCTACAACCGCATCATCGACGAGGAGCTCTCCAACGCGTGGCGCCTCTCCGCGATCACCGACATCACCGCGACGGATGACACGACCGTCGAGATCACGGTCGCCCAGCCGACCCCCAACCTGCTCTCGAGCCTCGGCGGCTTCAAGGGCCTCGCAATCGTGAGCGAGGACAACGCGGAGAGCGGCGACATCTCGACCGCCCCCGTCGGCACGGGCCCCTTCTCGCTCGAGAACTACACCTCGGGCGACAGCATCGAGCTCGTCGCGAACGAGGACTACTGGGGTGGCGCGCCCGAGATCGCGGGCGTCACCTTCCGCTTCATCTCGGAGGGATCGACGGCGCTCGCCGCGCTCAAGAGCGGTGACGTCGACTGGACCGACTCCATTCCGGCCCAGCAGGTGCAGGGCCTCGAGGGCGACGACACGATCGTGCTCGGCCAGAACCCCAGCAATGACTACTGGTACCTCGCCATGAACCAGGCCAAGGAGCCGTGGAACGACGTGCGCGTGCGACAGGCCGTCGCCTACGCGATCGACCGCGACGCGATCGCGCAGGTCACGAGCTACGGCACGGCCGAGGTCAACCAGCTCGCGATCCCGAAGGCCAGCTCCTGGTACAGCGAGTACGACACCTACAGCACCGACGTGGACCAGGCCAAGAGCCTCATGGCTGACGCGGGCGTGCCCTCCGCCGAGATGGAACTGCTCGTCTCCTCCGACTACCCGGAGTCGGTCGCGGCCGCCCAGGTCATCGCCGACAACCTCGCCGAGATCGGCATCACGGTGAGCATCTCGAGCCCCGACTTCGCGAGCTGGCTCGACGCGCAGAACGCGGGACGCTTCGACATGCTCATGATGAGCTGGCTCGGCAACATCGACCCCGACGACTTCTACTACGCGCAGCACCACAGCGCGGGTGGCAGCAACGCGCAGCAGTACTCCAACCCCGAGGTCGACGCGCTCCTCGACGAGGCCCGCACCGAGACCGACACGGATGCCCGCAAGGCGCTCTACGACGAGGCCGCAGCGCTCATCGCCGATGACGCCAGCTACATCTACCTCTACAACCCCTCGGTCATCCAGGCATGGAGCCCGGAGCTTGAGGACTACGAGGCGCGCGGGGACCGCGCCATCCGCTTCAAGAGCGTCTCGTTCAGCGACTGACATCCGCGAAATGAGGGGAGTGCTCGAGAACACCACGGTCAGGTTCCTGGCCCGGCGGCTCGCCTACACGGCGGTCGTGCTGGTCGGGGTCATGGTCGTGGTGTTCTCGATCGTTCAACTGGTGCCGGGCGACCCCGTGCGCATCGCGCTCGGCACGAGGTACACGGAGGCCTCCTATGAGGCCCTGCGTGCGGCATCCGGCCTCGACCGCCCCCTGTGGGAGCAATTCGTCGGATACCTCGGAGGGGCACTCACGGGCGACCTGGGCGTGAGCTTCCGCAACGGGGAGCCGGTCACGGCGGTGTTGCTGGAGCGCCTGCCCGCCACGATCTCCCTCGCGCTCGCGGGCCTCGTGATCGGCCTCGCCGTCGCGCTTCCGGCCGGCATCTACTCAGCGCTCCGCGAGGGGCGTCTCAGCGACGGCATCGTGCGCATCGCAAGCCAGTTCGGCGTCTCGGTTCCCGACTTCTGGATGGGCATGTTGCTCATCACCCTCTTCTCCTCGGTGCTCGGCTGGCTGCCGTCCTCCGGCTATGTGGCCATCACGGATGACCCACTCGAGTGGCTGCGCCGGGTCACCCTGCCGGCGATCACGATGGGCATCGTGGCGGGCTCGATCATGACCCGGTACATCCGCGCGGCCGTGCTGGATGTCGCGAGCATGGGCTACATCCGCACGGCGCGATCGAAGGGCCTCGCGCCCAAGGTCGTCACGTTCCGGCACATCGTGCGCAATGCCCTCGTGCCGGTGCTCACCATCACGGGCATCCAGATGGCGACCATGCTGGGTGGGGTGATCGTCGTCGAGGTGGTCTTCGCCTGGCCGGGGCTCGGCAGGCTCGTCTTCGATGCGGTCGCCTCCCGTGACTACCCGATCATCCAGGGGGCGGTGCTCCTGATCGCGGTCATGTTCCTGCTCATCAACCTGCTCGTGGACGTGCTCTACGCCGTCGTCGACCCGAGGATCCGACTGTCATGACCATGTCAGAGAAGCAGGCACCCGCCGCCGCGACGCCACCCTCGCGGGGGAGCCTCATCGGCCTGCTGCTGCAGAACAAGGTGACGCTCGCCGGATGCATCGTGCTCCTGATCGTCGCCGTCGTCGCGATCATCGGCCCTCTCGTCGCGCCCTACGGGGTCAACGCGACCAACGTCGTGAATGCGCTCCAGCCGCCGAGTGCCGAGCACTGGTTCGGCACGGATGACCTCGGCCGTGACGTCTTCTCGCGCGTGCTCGTCGCGACCAGGGTCTCGCTCCTCGTCGCGGTGGCGAGTGTCGCCTTCGCCCTCGTCATCGGGGTCGTCGTCGGCATCGTCTCGGGCTACACGCGCGGCTGGCTCGACACCGTGCTGATGCGCGGCGTCGACGTCATGTTCGCCTTCCCCGTGCTGCTGCTCGCGATGGCGATCGTCGCGATCCTCGGCCCTGGCCTGCTCACGACGATGCTCGCGATCGGCATCGTCTACACGCCGATCTTCGCCCGCGTGACGCGCGGCAGCACCCTGAGTGTCGCCGTCGAACCCTTCGTGCAGGCCTCCCGCACGATGGGCACGGGGTCGTTCTTCATCCTGCGCCGGCACATCCTGCCCAACATCACAGGCCCGCTCATCGTGCAGACCTCGCTCTCACTCGCCTTCGCGATCCTCTCGGAGGCCGCCCTCTCGTTCCTCGGCCTCGGCGTGCAGCCGCCCCAGCCGTCGTGGGGCCGCATGCTCTTCGACGCGCAGGGCTTCCTCGGCATGGCGTGGTGGATGAGCATCTTCCCCGGCGCAGCGATCTTCATCACCGTGCTGGCGTTCAACCTGGTCGGCGACGGCCTGCGCGACGTGCTCGACCCGCGCCAGCGAACCATCCTCGAGGCAAGGAGGCGGCGATGAGCGCGGTGCTCTCGGTGCGTGACCTGGGCGTCACGATCGGCCGTTCGACGATCGTCGACGGCGTCTCCTTCGATGTCCAACGCGGCCAGACGCTCGGCATCGTGGGGGAGTCGGGCTCCGGCAAGTCCATGACGGTGCTCGCCGCGACCGGCCTGATCGATGCGCCGGGCGCCGTCGTGACGGGCGCGAGTCGGCTGGGGTCGACGGATGCCGCGGGGCTCGACCTCGTCGCAGCGACGCCCACCCAGCTCCGACGAGTCCACGGCGACCGCATCGGGTTCATCTTCCAGGACCCCAGCACGTCCCTCAACCCGCTGCTCACGCTGGAACGCCAGCTCACGGAGGGCCCCGAAGCGCACCTCGGACTCACCCGCCGCCAGGCCCGGTCGCGTGCCCTTGCACTGCTCGACTCCGTCGGCATCCCGAACCCCTCGGACCGGCTCGCCGCCTACCCCCACCAGCTCTCTGGTGGGCAGCGCCAGCGCGTCATGATCGCGGTCGCGCTCGCCTGTGACCCCGACCTGCTCATCGCCGACGAGCCCACGACGGCCCTCGACGTCACGACGCAGGCGCAGATCATCGACCTCGTGCGCGGCCTGCAGGAGGAGCGAGGGATGGCGGTCGTGTGGATCAGCCACGACCTCGGCGTGATCGGCCAGGTTGCCGACGACGTCACGGTGCTCTATCGGGGAGAGGCGGTCGAGCAGCGGCCCATCGTCGAGGTCTTCGACGAGCCCCGCCACGACTACACGCGCACCCTCCTCGACGCCCGGCCGGTGCTGGGCCTGGCCACTCCTGCGCCCGCCGATCCGAACGCCGACGTGCTGCTGTCGATCCGCGACCTCGACGTCAGCTTTCCCATCACGACGGCGACCGGCAAGTCCACCGTGCACGCGGTGCGCGGCGCGAGCCTCGACATCCGTCGCGGGCACACGCTGGGCCTCGTGGGGGAGTCGGGCTCCGGCAAGTCGACCGTCGCGGGCGTGCTGACGGGCCTCACCGAGCCGGCATCCGGCACCGTCACGCTGGAGGGACGCGACATCTTCGGGCGCCGCGGCACCGAGCTCACGCAGCTGCGACGCGAGATCAGCATGGTCTTCCAAGACCCGTTCTCATCACTGAACCCACGGATGTCGGTGGCAGAGGCGATCGCGGAACCCCTCCGCGTGCACAGGCTCGCCGCGGGGGCCAAGGGTCGTCGCGGGCGAGTCGAGGAGCTGCTTGAGCTCGTGCGGCTGCCGCGCGAGTTCGCCGACCGGTTCCCGCACGAGCTCTCGGGTGGGCAGCGCCAGCGGGTCAGCATCGCCCGGGCGCTCGCGGTCGAACCGAAGCTCATGATCCTCGACGAGTCGACGGCATCCCTCGACGTGTCGATCCAGTCGCAGGTGCTTGAACTCCTCGCGACCCTGCAACAGGATCTGGGGCTCACCTATCTCTTCATCGCCCACGACCTCGCGATCGTGCAGCAGATGAGCCACGAGATCGCGGTCATGCGGCAGGGCGAGATCGTCGAGCTGTCAAGCAATGAGCGGCTCTACGCCGACCCACAGCACGATTACACGCGCACCCTGCTGGCGGCGATCCCGCCGGAGCGGCCGCGAGCGGCGGCCAGCGAAGCCTAAGGGTTGAGGAACGGGATGGGCTCGACGAACACGGTGTAGGCCCAGCCCGCGAAGAGCACCGCGGAGACGGTGACGAGAACCCAGGACCAGAAGGTGACCGCGCCGCGCGCGCCGTTGCGATTGCTCATGGCATCCATCCTACCCAGCGCGTCAGCGCTCGATGTCGACGTCCTTGGTCTCCTTGCCGATGATGAGCGACACGAGTGTGATCGCTGCCATGACGGCAAGGTAGACGCCCACGAGCACGGGGCTGCCGTCGGCGGTGGCCCACAGCCACACGGCGATGAAGGGGGCGACGGCCGCGCCGAGGATCGAGCTCACGTTGTAGGAGATGCCGGAGCCCGTGTAGCGCACGTTGGTGGGGAACAGCTCGGGCAGCAGCGCACCCATGGGTCCGAAGGTGAAGCCCATGAGGGTGAAGCCGATGATGAGCCACGCCATGACGCCCGCGAAGCCCGCGCCGAGGAGGGGCACCCACAGGAGCCCGAAGGCGATGATGGCGAGCGTCACGATGATGAGCGTGCGGCGTCGGCCGAAACGGTCGGCGAGCGGGCCCGAGACGAGCGTGAAGATGCCGAAGAAGACGACGCCGACGATCATCATGAGCACGAATGTCGTGTAGTCGTAGCCGAGTCCCGGCTGCACGCCGGAGTCCTGCGGGTCGATCGGGGCGCGCCCGTAGCTGAGCGAGAACGTGGTCATGAGGTAGAAGAGCACGTAGGTCGCGAGCATGAAGAAGGTGCCGAGGATCAGCTCGCGCCAGTTGCGACGGACGACGAGGCCGAGCGGCAGCTTGACGACGCGTCCACCCGTGACGGTCTTGGAGAAGGCCGTGCTCTCGACGAGCTTGAGTCGCACCCACAGGCCCACGATGACCATGACGGCCGAGAAGAGGAAGGGGATGCGCCATCCCCACTCGAGGAAGGCCTCGGAGGGGCGGCTGGGGTCGTCGGAGGGGAGGAGCGCCGCGATGATGAGGAACAGGCCGTTGGCGATGATGAAGCCGATGGGGGCGCCCAGCTGCGGGAAGGTGCCGTACCAGGCGCGCTTGCCCTTCGGCGCGTTCTCCGTCGCGACAAGCGCGGCACCGCTCCATTCCCCGCCGAGCGCGAAGCCCTGGGCGAGGCGGAGGATGACGAGCAGGAGGGGCGCGAACCATCCGATGACCAGGTAGGTCGGCAGCACGCCGATGAGGAAGGTCGCGATGCCCATCGTGAGGAGGGCGGCGACGAGCGTCGTCTTGCGCCCGACCTTGTCGCCGAGGTGGCCGAAGAAGACGGCGCCGAGCGGCCTCGCGACCATGGCGGCGCCGAAGACCGCGAAGGAGGAGAGCAGCGCGGTCGTCTCGTCCCCTGCGGGGAAGAAGAGGTGCGGGAACACGAGCACGGCGGCGGTCGCGTAGACGTAGAAGTCGTAGAACTCGATCGTCGTGCCGACGAGGCTCGCGAGGATGACGCGGGAGCGCGGGTTCGCCGGGGTGGGCACTTCAGCGGTGGCGTTGACAGACATGGGCAACTTCCTACGTGTACGGATGATTCATCCTATGCCCGCGTGGCACGCCGGCCCCTCGCACGCTACGTCCGGATGCCTCGCAATACCACTGCCGTCGCAAGCGCCGCGGATGCCGCCTCCGCGCCCTTGTCCTCCTTCGACCCCGGCAGCCCGGCCCTGTCGAGGCCCTGCTGCTCGTCGTCGAGGGTGAGCAGCCCGAATCCGACCGGCTTGCCCGTGTCGAGGGCCACGCGGGTCAGGCCGTCGGTTGCCGCGGCGGAGACATACTCGAAGTGGGGAGTGCCACCGCGGATGATGACGCCGAGGGCGACCACCGCATCCGCACCGTTCTCGAGCGCCGCCTTCGCGACGACGGGCAACTCGAAGCTGCCCGGCACCCGCACCTCCGTGATGGACGCACCGGATGCCTCGAGCACCCGCCGCGCGCCAGCGAGGAGCCCATCGGTGATGACCTCGTGCCATTGCCCGGCGACAATCGTCACCGCCAGGCCCCGTCCGTCGAGCTCGGCCGCGCCGGTTTCAAACATCGGGGAACCCTCGCCGCTCACAGTGCCTGCTCCTTCTGGCTCTGGCGAGCCATCTCGACGGGGTCGACCCCGTTCACGTCGATGTGTTCGGGCAGGAGGTGCCCCATGCGGTCGCGCTTCGTCTCGAGGTAGCCCTCGTTGAGCGGGTCGAGGCCGACGAGGATGGGCACCTGCTCCGTCACGACGATGCCGCGATCGGTCAGCTGCTTGACCTTGTCGGGGTTGTTCGTGATGACCCGCACCGAGCCGAGGCCGAGGTCCTCGAGAATCGCGACCGCGGCGCCGTAGTCGCGTCCGTCGGCCGGCAGGCCGAGCGCGAGGTTCGCGTCGAGCGTATCGAGGCCCGCGTCCTGCAGCCGGTAGGCCTTCAGCTTGTTGATCAGCCCGATGCCGCGGCCCTCATGGCCGCGCATGTAGATGACGACCCCGTCGTCCTCGCGGATCTGCGCGAGCGCCGACTCCAGCTGCGGGCCGCACTCGCACTTCAGCGAGCCGAACACCTCACCGGTCAGGCACTCCGAGTGCACGCGAATGAGGCATCCGTCCTTCGGCTCTCCCGAGATGATCGCGACGTGGTCGGCGCCGCTCATGCGGTCGCGGTAGGCGCGCACCGTGAACTCGCCGAGCACGGTCGGCAGCCGAGTCTCGACCTCGAAGACGACCCGCGAGGTCTGCGGGATCTGCGCGCCGAGTGGTGCGGCCGTGTCGTCATCGAGTGCGTCCAGGTAATTGCTGAGCTCCTCGATCGTGATGACGACGAGACCGTGTTCCTGCCCCAGGGCGATGAGGCCGGGCAGGCGCATCATCTCGCCCGAGTCCTCGACGATCTCGGCGATCGCGCCGACCGGCTCGAGGCCCGCGAGGCGCATGAGGTCAACCGTCGCCTCGGTGTGGCCCGCGCGCTCCCGCACGCCGCCATCGACGGCGCGGAGCGGCAGGATGTGCCCCGGCCGGATGACGCTCGCCGGCGTCGACGCGGGGTCGGCGAGGGCACGCAGTGTCGTCGTGCGGTCAGACGCGCTGATGCCCGTCGTGATGCCCTCGGCCGCGTCGACCGAGATCGTGTAGGCGGTGCCGCGCGGGTCCTCATTGTTGACGACCATGGCGGGAAGGTCGAGCCGGTCGGCGATCTCACGCGGCATGGGGGCGCAGATGTAGCCGGAGGTGTGGCGCACCATCCACCCGATCCACTCGCGGCTCGCGAGCTGGGCCGAGATGATCACGTCTCCCTCGTTCTCGCGGCCCTCATCGTCGACGACGATGATGGGCTTGCCAGCGCGGAGTTCCGCGATCGCGGCGGGGATTTCGGCGAGGCTCATGGCTCGCTCCTCTCGGTGGTGCCCGCACTCGCGGGAGACTGCAGGCGCAGCATCCGCTGCACATGACGGGCGAGGATGTCGGTCTCGATGTTCACGCGGTCGCCCACCGCGCGCATCCCGAGCGTCGTGGCGCTCAGCGTTTCGGGAATCAGGGAAACCTCGAACCAGTCGTCGCCCACCGCGGAGACCGTCAGCGAGACGCCGTCGACCGCGATCGAACCCTTGTCGACGACGAGGGGCGCGAGTTCGGGGGAGAGGGAGAAGCGCAGGACCCGCCAGGCTTCGCCGGGAGTGACGCTGAGCAGCTCGCTCGTGCCGTCGATGTGTCCCTGCACGATGTGGCCGCCGAGGCGCCCGTGCACGGGCGCCGCCCGCTCAAGGTTGACGCGCTCGCCCGGGCGGGGGCCCGTGAGGGTGCTCATGGCGATCGTCTGCGCCATGACGTCGGCGGTGAACCAGTCCTCGCCCTGGTCAACGACCGTGAGGCACACGCCACTCACAGCGATCGAGTCGCCGTGGCCGGCATCCGAGACAGACTTGGGGGCGCGCACCGTGATGCGCGCGGCATCCGTCGATGGCTCCCAGGCGATGACCTCGCCCATTTCCTCGATGATTCCCGTGAACATCAGTTGTCTCCCTGTTCGTATTGCTCGTCGAGCTCGCCGCCGAGCCCATCGCCGGTCGACCGGGCCCGACCGTCCTGTGCTTCGTGGGCGTGCGGCAGTGTCGAAACCCCGCCGCCCACCGGCCGCGCCGTCACCAGCACGTCGCCGCCGAGCACCTCAACCCCGCGGATCTCCAACCGCCGCGCCTCGCCGATCGTGCCGACGCCGAGGTCGCCGACGGCCGTGCGGCCCGAACCCAGCAGCTGCGCGCCGAGGTAGATCGAATACTCGTCCACGAGTCCCTGCGCGATGAATGCGCTCGCGAGCGTCGGGCCGCCCTCGACATAGAGGCGACGGATGCCGCGCCCATAGAGATCGGCCAGCATCGCATCCAGGTCGCGGCTCGCCGTGAGGATCGCCGCCTGTGGGTGGTGGAGCACGCGCGAGGATCGCGGCACGAGGGTCTCGCCGATCACGACGGGGATCGGCTGGTGCTCCATGAACTCTCCCGCTTCGCCGCGCGCAGTGAGGGAGGGGTCGTCGCTGAGCACGGTGCCGGTGCCGACCGCGATGGCGTCGCTCGCGGCCCGCTGCTCGTGCACTCGCTGGCGGGCGGCGGCGCCCGTGATCCACTGGCTCGTCCCGTCGGCGGCCGCCACGCGCCCGTCCAGGGTCGAGGCCCACTTGAGCGTGACCCAGGGGCGCTGTCGGCTCACCGCCGTGAGCCACGGATGCATCAGCTCCTGCACCTCGTCGGCGAGCACGCCACCCGCCACCTCGATGCCCGCGTCGCGCAGGGTCGCCGCACCATCGCCGGACTCGGCGCCGGGGTCCGCGACCGCGTAGACGACGCGGGAGACGTTCGCCGCGAGCAGTGCCTCCGTGCAGGGGCCGGTCAAGCCGGTGTGGTTGCAGGGTTCGAGGGTGACGACGGCGGTCAGGCGGCTCGGCGCATCCGCCCCGAGCTTCGACAACGCGTCGACCTCGGCGTGCGGGGTGCCAGCACCCTTGTGCCAGCCCTCGGCGACGCGGTTGCCCGCCGAGTCGAGCAGCACGCATCCGACCTGCGGATTGATGCCCCACGCGGGGCCGCGCTGGGCCAGCGAGAGTGCGTGTCGCATGGCGTGCTCAAGCGCGTGCGCATCCCGCGCTTCGGTCTCGTGGCCTGTTTCGCTCATCCCGGTCCTCGTGTCGTCTACACGTCTCCGGGGGTGCCGCGTACGGGCCATGGTGTCGCGATAGCGCGAACCACGTGTGCTTCCTCTCATCCGGACTGAGGGAGCGCAGCGAACTGCCATCCCATTACCGTCGGTGCCGGAATTTCACCGGCTCAACCGCCTTGCTGCTTTCGCAACGCCGCGGGTCGCGGACTATCACCGCCGGTTCGGATTCTCACCGACCCCGGAGCACGTACTGTGCTGCAGTCTACAACGCGCGCATCTGCGGACTATTCCGGATGCCACTCCGCGGAACGACGACGCGGGCTCAGGCGGTGGGCCAACCCGCCTTCACTCTGCGCGCGTCCCCTGCGTCGATGCGCCCACGCCAGGAGAGCGGATGCTCTCCCCCTGCGTCAGGGCGACGGCCCGCCCCCTCGCCCTCAAACGTGAAGCCGCACTTGCGCGCGACACTCGCCGACGCCATGTTGCCGGTCAGGCACTCCCATCCTACCGACTCGACCCGCAGCGGATTCGCCGGGTCGAAGGCCCAATCGAGCACCCCGTGGACGGCCTCAGGCATGAAGCCCTGGCCTCGGTGCTTGGCGCCCAACCAGAAGCCGATGTCATCCGCCGTCACGCGCCGCAGTGAGATGACGCCGACGAACTCGCCGTCGGCACGGATGCCCCAGGTCAGCTCCTCGCCGGATGCCCAGCCGCGCTCGGTGAACGCGACGAACTCGCGCGCCTTCTCGAGCGTGTACGGCTGCGTGATGGCGGGGATGTACTTCGACAGCACGGGATCCTGGCAGTGCTCGTGGATCGCCTCGACATCGTCGGGCGTGGGGGCCGAGAGCACGAGCCGCTCGGTGCGAAGTTCAAAGGGATGCATGAGAGAGGCGTCAGCGGCGGGGGAGGAGGCCCATGCGGTCGTAGACGCGCGCGAGCGTGGCATCCGCGATCTCCGCCGCCTTGTCGGCGTTGCCCGCGAGGATGCGGTCGAGTTCGGCGGGGTCGTCAAGCAGCTCGAGCACCCGGGCGCGGATGGGGGCGAAGGTCTCGGTGACGACCTCGGCGAGGTCCTTCTTGAAGTCGCCGTAGCCGCGGCCCGCGTACTGCTCCTCGAGCGTGGGGATCGCGGTGCCCGAGAGCGCCGAGTAGATCGTGAGCAGGTTGGAGATGCCCGGCTTCTCGGCCTGGTCGTAGCGCACCGAGCCCTCGCTGTCGGTCGTCGCCGACTTGATCTTCTTGGCCGTCGCATTCGGCTCGTCGAGCAGCCAGACGACACCCTTCTCGGTCGAGGCCGACTTGCTCATCTTGGAGCTCGGGTCCTGCAGGTCGTAGATCTTCGCCGAGGCCTTCTGGATCTGCGCCTCCGGCACGACGAAGGTCTCGCCGAAGCGCGAGTTGAAGCGCTCAGCAAGGTTGCGGGTCAGCTCGATGTGCTGGCGCTGGTCCTCGCCAACCGGCACGACCTCGGCGTCGTAGAGCAGGATGTCCGCCGCCATGAGCACGGGGTAGGCGAAGAGGCCCACGGTCGTGGCATCCGCCCCCTGCTTCGCCGACTTGTCCTTGAACTGGGTCATGCGGCTGGCCTCGCCGTAGCCCGTGATCGTGTTGAGTGCCCACGCGAGCTCCGGATGCGCCGAGACGTGCGACTGCACGAAGAGCGTCGACTTGGCGGGGTCGATGCCCGCCGCGATGTACTGGGCAGCCGTGCGACGGGTGGCCTCGCGGAGCTGCTTCGGCTCCTGGGGAACCGTGATCGCGTGCAGGTCGACGACGCAGAAGATGGCGTCGTGGGTCTCCTGCATCTCCCGCCACTGCAGCAGCGCCCCGATGTAGTTGCCGATCTGGAGCGAGTCGGCGGATGGCTGCATACCGGAGAACAGGCGGGGCTTAGCGGTCATCCCCCCATTCTCTCGCATCGCGGGTCTCCGCTGGTGCGCTCCCGCTCCCGCTCCCGCTCCCGCTCCCGTCCCGTCCTCCCGCCCGCCTGTCCCGCACTCGCGCCCTTGACAAACTGAGTGTCGAGAAGACGCGTCTCTCGCCGGTTAGTAGCGCAGATACTCGACACGCAACGGCTCCGCGAATCTGGCGAGACTCCGGCGCACTCAGGGCCTCTTCGATACGCGCCTCTGCCCTCCAGTGAGTGTCGAGAACATTCGTTTCGGCCGGGTCGGTTGGCGCAATTCCTTAGCACTCAGCAATCAGTGCTCACCGGCCTAAGGACCGTAAAATCCGCCGAATTGGGGTGCGGGGCGGCGGCATCCACCCGTGATCTTGCAGCCGCATCGCTATGTTGCCGAGCAGATTAGTCGAGTTGCGCAGATCGGCTTTCGAACCTCGGATGTGGCGGTATCCCGCATTCTCGAGTCGCGGGACTCGCGCGATGTCCTTCTCCCATTGCCGGGGATCGGTGCGGTGGAGATCCCCTTCATAGTCAAACGTCGTGAACCAGCGTCGCCAGCGAAGGTCCGGCTGCGCGAGGAACTCGCCTTCAACGGTCCAAAGCTCCTCATTCACCTCAGGCTCTGGCAGCCCCGCATCGACAGCGCGTACTCGAATGGTTGATTCCGGTGGAGAGTCTGCGCGGCTACTCAGGCGTGGCGCAGCTCGGAGGAGCGCGGGTCGTCCCCGGCGGCCTTCGAACCGAGCAATGGCCAGCGACAGCGCCTCGGGGGTGAGTCGCAGCAGCGGAGGGCGCTTCCTCCACACGAGGAAGTCTCCCGCGGCAATGAGTTCCTCCTCAGTGAGAAGCGCGGCCAGATCGCACCAGGTCCGCTCGGCGCTGGTGAACCGCATGCCGCGGGACTCGACGATGTCCTCGCTGGCGATTCGGAGGCGGTGGCTGCGGATACGAGCGCCGGTGGCGGGCACCATTCCGACAGGAACGGAGACGTCGAGGGAGATCGAGTTGAGCGGCTGGAGCTGTGAGTCGAGCCTCGGGGGAAGCGGGATGCCGTGAAGCGAGGCAGCGGTCACGTGTGAGTAGAACGCATGCCGCGGCATCCGGACAGCGTAAGCGGCGGCGACGTCGTCAACGTTCGCGATCGCGCCAGCAGCCGCCCGAACTCCTCGGAACGGAGCGACCAGATCGGGACTGCGCAGGCGTCCGGGTGTGAGGGCCGCGGCTCTCACGTCATCGATGCTGAACGCGCGTCCGCGAAGCTCGTCGGGGAGGGGTACGAGTCGAGGCATCCCGCCACGTTTCCATGCTCGTAGCGTCTCAGGATGAAGCGGGCCTGCTTGCGTGGAAGGAGCACCGCTGCAGCGCCTGCGGAGGACTCAGCGGGGCGCGCATGCCGGGCCCCGGGGCCTCGAGTGTGGAGAATGCGCGCTACCCCGCGAGCCTGTGGCGCGCATCTTCGACACTCACGCCCGGTGTGCGGAGGAAAGGAGTGCGTTCCTGTACGGGCGCGTGAACGTGCGAGTCGGATGCAACGGCGGCGAGTGTCGAGAACATGCAGCATCGAATGAAGCGTTGGCGCAGATCGTCAACACTCACCGCTTGCGCGCCAGGAGCGGGGAACGACGCCAATACGGGCGTGGACGAGGCGGAGTGAGCGAGCGCCTAGAGCTTGTAGTCGACCACGACTGGGGCGTGGTCTGACCAGCGCTCCTCGTAGGAGGGGTAGCGGTCGACCTTGTAGTCGACGACGGTCTCGGCGAGGGCGGGCGTCACGAGGTGGTAGTCGATGCGCCATCCGACGTCATTCGGGAAGGCCTGTCCGCGGTTCGACCACCACGTGTAGGGACCGTCGACCTCGCCTGCGTGGCGTCGGCCCACGTCGACCCAGCCGAGGCCGGTGCCGGTCGTGCCGTCCTGGCATTCGAACTCCTCGCCGCGAGGGCCGAGGAAGCGGTCGAAGTAGGCGCGCTCCTTGGGGAGGAACCCGGCTTTCTTGACGTTGCCCTTCCAGTTCTTGATGTCGAGCTTCGTGTGGCCGACGTTGAGGTCACCGAGCACGACCGCGTACTTCGAGTGCGCTTCGAGCTCGGGCAGGCGCTCAGCCATCGCGTCGAGGAACTTGTACTTCTCGATCTGCTTGGGCGTGCCGTCCTCGCCCGAGTGCACGTAGGTGCTCACGACCGTGATGATCTCGTCGCCGACCTCGTAGTCGGCCTCGAGCCAGCGCCCCGCCGAGTCGAAGTCGGCGGCGCCCAGCTCGACGCGGTGGATCTTGGCCCCGCGCCGGCCGTCGGCACGGGTGCGACTCGCGAGCGCGACGCCCGCGCGGCCCTTCGCGGTGGCGGGGTCGTGCAGCACGTCCCACTCGTCGCCGAGCAGTTCGGTGATGTGCTCGGTGTCGGCGCGCACCTCCTGCAGCGCGAGGATGTCGACCTCGCGAGCGGCGAGCCAGTCACCCATGCCCTTGCGGTAGGCGGCACGGATGCCGTTGACGTTGACGGAGGCAATGCGGAGCGGCTTCGACATGCTTCGACCCTAGCGGCGGCATCCGACAGCAGGCATCCGCCGTGACCTCATCGTTTGAAGAGCCAGCCCCACCGTCGGGTGCGGCGGATACGCGCGAGTCGCCGACGCGCCTCCTCGCGTAGGGCGGCCTCGTGGGCAGCCGCACGCTCCCGCTCCTGCCGGCGCTCATCCTCGATGCGCTCGTCGGCGATGAGGCCGCGGTCGCGCATGCCGACGGCGATCCACGTGCCCGCGATCAGGATGACCTGGCAGAGGAAGTTGAACCAGATGAGCAGACCGATGATGACGGCGAAGGATGCGAGCAGCGGGTTTCGCGTCGCCCCTCCGAGCAGGGCGGAACCGAGCACCTTGAGCACCCCGATCCCGGCCGCGCCGAGGAGTGCCCCGGTCGCGAGTCGGCGCACGGGGATGCGCAGCCCCGCGAGGAAGCGATACAGGGCGGCGAGCGTCACCGCGTCCACCACGAACATCAGCAGGAGGCCGACGCCCGAGCCGATGGCGGATGCGAACCACGAGTCGGGGTCGATGCCGACGAGTTCGAAGGTCCACTCGACCGCCTGCGTGCTGAAGACGAGAAGGCCGGCGGAGACGATGACGGCGACCCCGAGGAGGAGG
Organism: Salinibacterium sp.; assembly: GCA_015234465.1. GTDB lineage: Bacteria > Actinomycetota > Actinomycetes > Actinomycetales > Microbacteriaceae > Homoserinimonas. The sequence continues at coordinate 144,281 of JADGNA010000023.1, forward strand.
CCGAGCCCCGCATCCTTGAGTCGCAGCAGCACGATGTTGAGGCGCTCTGGCGGCAACTCGAACATGACCCGAACGGCATCGCGAGCGGATGCGAGCCATCCGAGTGCCGTGAAGAGGAGGCCGCCCGCGGCGATGACGCCCGTCCATCCGAAGATGCCGGCCTCGGTGAGGTCGTCGGGATCGATCGCGCCCTCGCCGTCGCCCGAGTCGATGAGCCCGGGCGCGTAGGAGTCGATGAGCGCGAAGATGGCCTGCGTGAGCTCCTCGTTGCCCGTGATGACGAGTCCGGCGACCGAGAACGCGACCCAGATCGCGGCGAATACCGCGAAGAGGGCCTGGTAGGAGAGGCCGGATGCGAGGATCGGCCCGCGCTTGAGCAGGTAGTGCTGAAACACGCGCACCGGTCGCGACGCCGTCACCCAGGCGATGAGTTGCTTGATCCGGTCCATCGCTCTCAGGCTAGGCCGGGACGCCCCTCCGCGGGAGGGGCGCGCCAGCGGATGCTACTGCGGGTCGAGCTCCGAGCCGATGAGTTCCGCGAGGCGGTCGGCCGTGGCATCCGCGTCGTCGCCGCTCACCGTGATGGTCAGCTCGTCGCCCTTCGAGACGCCCATCGCGAGGAGGAGCAGCACGCTGGCCGCGTTGGCCTTCTTGCCGTTCGACGCCTCGATCGTGACGCTGTGCCCGCTCTCGCCGGCCGCCTTTGCAATTGTCGCGGCGGGGCGTGCGTGCAGGCCGACTGCTGACCCGAATGCGACCGTGCGCTGTGCTTCTGCCATGGCGTTGTCCTCCCGTGTTGGTGTCGTCATGCTACTGCCGGTGTCGGTGAGGGTCCCGCGAGGATCACGTCCGGGCCGGATGCCTCGACCTCGTGCACGAGCTCAGCGTTGACGCCCGCGTCGGTGATGATCGTGTCGATGGCGGCGAGCGGGGCGACCCTGCTGAACTCCTCGCGGCCGAACTTGCTGTGGTCCGCGAGCACGATGCTGCGGCGGCTGGCCTTGATGATGGCCGACTTCACGGCGGCCTCGGCGATGTTGTGGGTCGTGAGGCCGCGCTCGGGCGTGATGCCGTTGATGCTGATGAATGCCACGTCGACGCTCACCATGCTCACCATCTGATGCGTCCAGGTGCCGACGGTGGCCCGGGAGGTGGACCGCACGAGGCCTCCGAGCACGTGGAGTTCGATGTTCTCGCGGTCGGCGAGCGCGATCGCGACGGGGAGCGAGTGGGTCACGACGGTCAGCCGGCGGTCGGTGGGGATGAGTTCGGCGAGCTTGATCGTCGTCGTGCCCGCGTCGATCAGGATCGAGCCGCCATCCGGGAGTTCGTCGATCGCGGCCGTGGCGATCGCAAGCTTCTCGGCCACCCGGATCTCGTTGCGTTCCGAGACGGCGGGCCCGACGAGGCTCCGCTCGACGGGGATCGCGCCACCGTGGGCGCGGCGCACGAGTCCGCGCCGCTCGAGGCTTGTGAGGTCGCGCCGGATTGTCTCAGGGGTGACGCGCAGCAGCTCCGCGAGTTCCCGCACCTCGACGCGTCCGTTCGCGCGAGCCTGCTCAAGGATCGCTTGGTGCCGTTCGGGTGCGTACATCGTGACCTCGTCGTTCACAGGTGCGGCTCGGCGCCGTGGCGCACGAGAGAAACATCACAAACAAAAGTCTGCTTGCGTATTTTTATCTCCGAATTTGTTTGTTTGTCAATCGAGTTGGGGGTACTCTCGGTTTCACATCGCCGCGGCATGCCGTCGGCGAGGCCCAATGACGAGGGAGTGCGGGATGCGAGAGCTTCGAGGAGTCGGCGTGGGGCGCGGCATAGCAGCCGGCCCGGTACTGCGGATGCCCGACCCCCTGCCCGAACCGGATGCGACCCCCCGCACCGCCGATGCCGAGGCCGAGAAGGCCACCGTCAGCGAGGCACTCGCGGCCGTGGCATCCGAGTTGACCGAACGCGGCCAGCGCGCGGGCGGAGACGCCCAGGCGGTGCTCGACGCGCAGGCGATGATGGCGCAGGACCCCGGGCTCGTCGATGACGTGAACGCGCGCATCGACGGCGGCAGCACCGGCGAACGGGCCGTATTCGAGGCCTTCGCCGCCTTCCAGGAACTCCTGACCGGCATGGGCGGCTACATGGGGGAGCGCGCCGCCGACCTCGCTGATGTCGCCCAGCGCATCATCGCGCGTCTCCGCGGCGTGCCGGCCCCCGGCGTGCCGAACTCCGACAGCCCCTTCGTGCTCGTCGCCCGCGACCTGGCGCCGGCCGACACCGCCCTGCTCGACCTCGACAAGGTGCTCGCCCTCGTGACCCGCGACGGCGGCCCAACCTCCCACACGGCGATCCTCGCGCGCTCGAAGTCCATCACCGCGATCGTCGGCGTCGAAGGTGCCGAGTCACTCACGGACGGCACGATGGTGCTCGTCGACTCCGGCGCGGGCACCGTGACGGTGGAGCCCTCACCAGCGCAACTCGCCGACGCCGAGACCCGCACGGCCGAGATTCGCGCGATCGTGAACGCTCCCATCACCGACGGTGCGCTCGCGGACGGCACCAGGATTCCGCTCCTCGCCAACCTGGGCAACCCGAAGGATGCCGCGGCCGCCGTCGGGCTCGGCGCCGAGGGCGTCGGCCTCTTCCGCACCGAGTTCCTGTTCCTCGACGCGACCGAGGCACCCAGCATCGAGCGGCAGGAGGCCGACTACACGGCCGTGCTCGCGGCCTTCCCCGGCAAGAAGGTCGTCGTGCGCTGCCTTGACGCCGGCGCCGACAAGCCCCTGAGCTTCCTCAACGACGCCGAGGAGGAGAACCCGGCGCTCGGCCTGCGCGGGCTCCGCTCCCTGCGGGCGAACGAGCAGATCCTGCGCGACCAGCTCACGGCCCTCGCACGCGCCCAGGAGGCCACCGAGGCCGACCTCTGGGTCATGGCACCGATGGTCGCCGATGTCGCCGAGACCGAGTACTTCGTCGCGGTCGCCCGCGAGCTCGGCATCCGCGTCGCGGGCGTCATGGCCGAGATCCCCTCGCTTGCCCTCATGGCCGAGCAGGTCGCCGCTGCGAGCGACTTCGTCAGCATCGGCACCAACGACCTCACCCAGTACACGCTGGCAGCCGACCGGATGCTCGGTTCCGTCGCCGCGTACCAGGACCCGTGGCATCCGGCTGTTCTGCGCCTCGTGCGCATGCTCGGCGACGCCGGCCGCACGCACGGCAAGCCCGTCGGCGTGTGCGGTGAGGCGGCCGCCGACCCACTCCTCGCCGTTGTGCTCGTGGGGCTCGGGGTCAACTCCCTGTCGATGACGCCCGCCGCATTCGCCGACGTGCGGGCCGAACTCCTGCAGCACACGGCGACGGATGCGACGGCGCTCGCCGAGGCCGCCCTCGCCGCCCCCACGGCAGCTGCCGCTCGCGACGCCGTCCGCACGGCCATCGCCGAGCGCTGAACGACCACACCCGATACGAACTGCACCACTTGAGAGAAAAGGACACAAGATGACAACGGAGTCACCAACGGCACCCGCCGCTGCCAAGCGCGGGGGTGCGCGAGTCGGAGTGCAGCGCTTCGGCACCTTCCTCAGCGGCATGATCATGCCCAACATCGGGGCATTCATCGCGTGGGGCCTCATCACGGCCTTCTTCATTCCCAACGGCTGGGTCGGCTTCGACAGCCCCGTGGCGGCGTGGCAGTGGGCCGACTCCAACATCATCGGCGGCGGTGAGACGCCCGACGGCACCGTGTGGACCGGTCTCGTCGGCCCCATGATCACCTACCTGCTCCCGCTCCTGATTGCCTACGCGGGTGGACGCATCGTCTACGACACCCGCGGCGGCGTCGTCGGGGCGATCGCCACCGTTGGTGTCATCGTGGGCACCGACATCCCGATGTTCCTCGGCGCCATGATCATGGGCCCGCTGACGGCACTCCTCATGAAGTGGGTCGACCGCATCTGGGCAGGCAAGATCAAGCCCGGATTCGAGATGCTCGTCGACAACTTCTCGGCTGGCATCCTCGCCGCGATCATGGCGATCGCCGGCCTGTTCGCCTTCGCCCCCGTCGTCACCGCCCTCAGCAACGCGCTCGAGGCCGTCGTCGACTGGCTGGTCGGCCTCTCGCTGCTGCCGCTGCTGTCGATCTTCGTCGAGCCGGGCAAGATCCTGTTCCTCAACAACGCGATCAACCACGGTGTGTTCACGCCCATCGGAACGCAGCAGGCCTCCGGCGAGGCGGGCAAGTCGATCCTCTTCCTCGTTGAGGCGAACCCCGGCCCCGGCCTCGGCCTGCTGCTCGCCTTCGCCGTCTTCGGCGTCGGCATCGCCCGTGCGAGTGCCCCCGGTGCCATCCTGATCCAGTTCCTCGGTGGCATCCACGAGATCTACTTCCCCTACGTGCTCATGAAGCCCATCCTCGTGCTCTCCGTCATTGCGGGTGGCATGACCGGTGTCTTCACGAACGTGCTCTTCGACAGCGGCCTCCGCGCCCCTGCGGCGCCCGGGAGCATCTTCGCGGTGCTCATCCAGACCGCGAATGACAGCTACCTCGGCGTCATCCTGTCGGTGGTGCTGTCTGCCACCGTCTCCTTCCTCGTCGCGGCGGTCATCCTCCGCGCGAGCCGCAAGAAGGACCTCGAGGCCGGCGGCGGTGACCTCGGCGCGGCGGTCGCGCAGACCGAGGCGAACAAGGGCAAGTCGTCGAGCGTGCTCGGCGGGCTCTCGGGCGCCGAGGCATCCGCCCAGACGACCGATAGCGTCGCATCCGCCGGCGCGACCGCGACCGCGACCGCCACGGTCGACCGGACCATCCAGAACGTCGTGTTCGCCTGCGACGCCGGAATGGGGTCGAGTGCGATGGGCGCCAGTGTCTTGCGGAACAAGGTCAAGAAGGCTGGAATTGAGGGCGTGACGGTCGTCAACAAGTCGATCGCCAACCTGGACGGCACGGAAGACCTGGTCATCACGCACCAGGACCTCACCGACCGCGCGTCGCAGAAGACACCGAACGCCCAGCATGTGTCGGTAGACAACTTCATGAACAGCCCGAAGTACGACGAGGTCGTCGACCTGCTCAAGCGGCAGTCCGACAGCTGACAACAACTGGAAGAGGGAGTTCCCCATGGCGTCACAGGTACTGCAGCTCGCACAGATCCGCACCGAGGGTGAGGCAACGACCAAGCTCGAGGCGATGCGGGAGGCCCACGGCATCCTCGTGGATGCCGGAGCGGTGACGGCCGCGTACCTGCCGGCGATGCTCGAGCGCGAGGAATCGGTCTCGACGTACATGGGGAATTTCCTCGCCATCCCGCACGGCACGAACGAGAGCAAGGAGGCGATCCTCTCCTCGGCGCTCTCCTTCGTGCGCTACGCGCAGCCGATCGACTGGGACGGCAACCCCGTGCACTTCGTCGTCGGCATCGCCGGCGTCGAGAACGAGCACCTCGAGATCCTTTCCAAGATCGCGATCGTGTTCTCTGACGAGGACGAGGTGGATGCGCTGCTCAAGGCGGGCAGCGCGGAGGAGATCCTCGACATCCTCTCGGAGGTCAACAACTGATGAAGGCTGTCCACTTCGGAGCCGGCAACATCGGCAGGGGCTTCGTGGGCCTCCTGCTCCACGAGGCCGGCTTCGAGGTGGTCTTCGTCGACGTCGCCGCGGAACTGATCGACTCACTCGCTGCCGCGGAGAGCTACACCGTGCACGAGGTGGGGGAGGGTGCGCGCGACCATCGTGTCGAGTTCTTCCGTGCCCTCAACAGTGCTGCTGATCCGGATGCGGTGGTCGCCGAGATCGCGACCGCCGAGGTGGTCACGACCGCGGTCGGGCCCAACGTGCTCAAGTTCGTCGCCCCGCTCATCGCCGACGCGCTCCTGCAGCGTTCCGCCGAGGCGCCGCTCGCCGTCATGGCGTGCGAGAACGCCATCAACGCGACCGACACCCTGCGCGAGCACGTGGCGCAGGCACTCGCCGACAAGGGGAGCGAAGCGGATGCCGCGACCGCCCTCTCCCGCGCGGTCTTCGCCAACACGGCCGTCGACCGCATCGTGCCGGGCCAGCCCGGTGCCGGCGGGCTCGACGTCACGGTCGAGTCGTACTTCGAATGGGCGATCGACCGCTCACCCTTTGGGGGCGAGGAGCCGAGCATCCCGGGCGCCTCCTGGGTCGACGACCTCGCGCCCTACATCGAGCGCAAGCTCTTCACGGTGAACACCGGTCACGCGACGATCGCCTACTACGGCTTCGCGGCGGGGGCGAAGGGGATATCGGATGCCCTTGGTCACGCCGAGGTCGAATCCGCGGTGCGCGCCGTGCTCGCCGAGACGAAGCAGTTGCTCGTAGCCAAGCACGGCCTCGACGAGTCGGCCCAGCAGGCCTACATCGACAAGATCCTGACCCGTTTCGCGAACCCGCACCTGCCCGACACGGTCGACCGGGTCGGCCGCCAGCCACTGCGCAAGCTGAGCCGCAACGAGCGCTTTATTGGCCCCGCGGCCGAACTCGCGGAGCGCGGCACCGTGCCCGAGGCGCTCATCGACGCCGTCGGCACGGCCCTCGGCTTCGACGTTCCCGACGACGAGCAGTCGGTGCAGATGCGTGAGAAACTGCAGGCCCTCACGCCGGAGGAGTTCGTGCAGGAGGTGTGCGGCATCGGGCCGTCGCATCCGCTCTTCGAGCCGCTCGTCGCGGTCGTGCCGACGCCCTCGGGCTGATCGCCGTCACTCAGCCGGGGTCGCGCCCGTCGCTTCGGCTGCGAGTTCGTCGGCGGCGCCATTGTCGATCTCGACGCGGCGCAGGCTCACGAGTGCCACCACCACTGCTGCGACGACGAGCGCTGCGCCGATCGCGGAGGTGAGCGCGATGCCGCTGTCGAACGCGCTCCTCGCCGACTCGAGCAGCTCGGCCGCAAGGCCGGGGCTCAGGTCGCGAGCGACGGCGACCGCCCCGCCCAGCGTCTTACCGGCGGCGGACGCAGCCTCGGTGCCCACGGCCTCGGGGACGACGACATTGTTTCGGTACGACACCGTCAGGATGGTGCCGAGCACGGCCGTGCCGAGCACGGCCCCCAACTCATAGGCCGTCTCGGAGATGGCGGCGGCAGCGCCGGCCTTCTCGGGCGGGGCCGTGGCGATGATGAGGTCATTGGACACCGTCTCGGCCGCGCCAGCACCCAACCCCAGCAGGGAGAAGGCGAGCACCAGCACGAGGGTCGACCCATCGCCGCCGGTCACGGCCACGAGCACGAAGCTGCTCGCCGCGACCATGAGGGAGACGGCGACGATGCCCCGCGGTCTCAGCCTGCGCGAGAGGGGAACGACGGCGAGGCCGGCCACAACCATGGCGATGAGCCCGGGCAGCAACGCCATTCCTGCGACCATCGGCGTAAGCCCCAACACCAGCTGGAGGTGCTGCGAGCCGAAGAAGATGAAGCCGATGTAGGCGACGATCACGAGCAGGTTGATGAGCACAGCACCGCTGAAGGCTGGCCGCGAGAACAGGGTCAGGTCGATCATGGGCTCGGGTTCGCGGCGCTGGCGGCGCACGAACAGCACGCCAGCGACGAGTCCCCCCACGAGGGCGACAATGCCGCCGAACGACAGCCCTTCGGTGGAGAGCACCTTCACGGCATAGACCACGGGCGCCATCGTGAGCATGGCGAGCAGGAAGCTCAGCACGTCGACCCTGCCCGGATTCGGATCCCGCGATTCAGGGATGAGCAGCGGCGCGAAGACGAGCAGCGGCACGAGCACGGGAACCGCGAGGAGGAAGATCGAGCCCCACCAGAAGTACTCCAGCAGCGCCCCTCCCACGATGGGGCCGAGCGCACCGCCCGCGGCGAAGCCGGCCGCCCAGACCGCGATTGCGAGTCGCCGCTCGTTCCTGTCGAGGAAGATGTTGCGCAGGAGCGACAGCGTGGACGGCATCAGCATGGCGCCGAAGAAGCCGAGCGCCGCCCGCGAGGCGATGAGCGCCTCAGCGGTGGGGGCGAAGGCCGCGACGACTGAGAGCGCTGCGAAGCCCGTCGCGCCGACCAGGAGCATCCGTCGTCGGCCCAGCCGGTCCCCAAGGCTCCCCATGGGCACCAGGAGACCCGCCAATACGAGCGGATACGCGTCGATTATCCAGAGCAGGCCCGTGCCGCTGGGTCGCAGGGCCTCAGAGATCGCGGGGAGCGCGAAACTCAGCACGGTGTTGTCGATCGACACGAGCAGCACCGGCAGCATGAGCACCACAAGGGCCAACCAGCGGCGCCTGGTCGCCAGCTGCGCTTCGGGTGTGGGGAGGGGCATCCGCTGCTCTCGTCTGTCGTGTCCGTAGAAGACGAAAGCGCCGGCCCCCAGGGGGAACCGGCGCCGTCGCTTGCGAGCTGCCTTAGGGCTTGCCGCGCATGATGGCCTGCTTGACCTCGGCGATCGCCTTGGTCACCTGGATGCCACGGGGGCATGCCTCGGAGCAGTTGAAGGTCGTGCGGCAGCGCCACACGCCCTCCTTGTCGTTGAGGATGTCGAGACGCGTCTCAGAGGCCTCGTCGCGCGAGTCGAAGATGAAGCGGTGCGCGTTGACGATCGCCGCGGGCCCGAAGTACTGGCCGTCGGTCCAGAACACGGGGCACGACGAGGTGCAGGCGGCGCAGAGGATGCACTTGGTGGTGTCGTCGAAGCGCTCGCGCTCGGCGACGGACTGGTGACGCTCCTTGCCCTCCTTGGGCGCGGTGCTCGACACGAGGAAGGGCTGGATGTCCTTGTAGGAGTCGAAGAACGGCTCCATGTCGACAATCAGGTCCTTCTCGAGGGGGAGGCCCTTGATCGCCTCGACGTAGATCGGCTTCGAGATGTCGAGGTCCTTGATCAGCGTCTTGCAGGCGAGGCGGTTGCGGCCGTTGATGCGCATGGCGTCGGAGCCGCAGATGCCGTGGGCGCAGGAGCGACGGAACGTGAGCGAGCCGTCCTGCTCCCACTTGATCTTGTGGAGCGCGTCGAGCACACGGTCGGTCGCGAAGAGCTCGACGTCGAAGTCCTGCCAGCGCGGCTCCGAGTCGACCTCGGGGTCGAAGCGGCGGATGATGACCGTGACCGTGAAGGACTGCACCGCCTCAGCTGCTGCGGTTGAGCCCTCGAGTGTTGCCGTGGACATCAGTACTTCCTCTCCATGGGCTGGTAGTTCGTGATGACGACCGGCTTCCAGTCGAGCCGGATGTGGTCTGCCGCGTCGGCCGACAGGGGGTCGCCCGAGAGGTAGGCCATCGTGTGCTTCATGTAGTTCTCGTCGTCGCGGTCGGGGTAGTCGTCGCGCATGTGGCCGCCGCGGCTCTCCTTGCGGTTGCGGGCCGAGAAGACGACGACCTCGGCGAGGTCGAGCAGGAACCCGAGCTCGATCGCTTCGAGCAGGTCGGTGTTGAACCGCTTGCCCTTGTCCTGCACCGCGATGTTGCGGTAGCGCAGGCGCAGGCCGTGGATGGTCTCGGTGACCTTCGCGAGCGACTCGTCGGTGCGGAAGACCTGGGCGTTGCGGTCCATCTCCTCCTGGAGCTCGCGACGGATGGCCGCGATGTTCTCCGTGCCGGTCGAGGACTGCAGCATCTCGATGAGGCCGCGGATCTCGGCGGTCGGGTCCTCCGGCAGCGGCGGGAACTCGGCCGTCTTGGCGTACTCGGCGGCGTTGACGCCGGCCCGCTTGCCGAAGACGTTGATGTCGAGGAGCGAGTTGGTGCCGAGGCGGTTGGAACCGTGCACCGAGACGCAGGCGCACTCGCCGGCGGCGTAGAGGCCGGGCACGACGGTCGTGTTGTCGGAGAGCACCTCGGCGTTGTTGTTGGTGGGGATGCCACCCATCGCGTAGTGCGCCGTCGGCATGACGGGCACGGGCTCGTAGACGGGGTCGACGCCCAGGTAGGTGCGCGCGAACTCGGTGATATCGGGGAGCTTCGTCTCGAGCACCTCGGCACCGAGGTGGGTGCAGTCGAGGTAGACGTAGTCCTTGTTGGGGCCGGCGCCGCGGCCCTCCGCGACCTCCTGCACCATGCAGCGGGCGACGATGTCGCGCGGCGCGAGGTCCTTGATGGTGGGCGCGTAGCGCTCCATGAAGCGCTCACCCGAGGCGTTGCGCAGGATGGCGCCCTCACCGCGGGCACCCTCCGTGAGCAGGATGCCGAGGCCGGCGAGGCCGGTCGGGTGGAACTGGAAGAACTCCATGTCCTCGAGGGGGAGGCCCTTGCGCCAGATGATGCCGACGCCGTCGCCCGTCAGGGTGTGGGCGTTGGACGTCGTCTTGTAGACCTTGCCGAAGCCACCCGTCGCGAAGACGACTGCCTTGCCGTGGAAGACGTGCAGGTCGCCGGTCGCAAGCTCGTAGGCCACGACACCGGCCGGCTTGCGGTCAGCGCCCTCGCCGCTCATGACGAGGTCGAGCACGTAGAACTCGTTGAAGAAGTTGATGCCGTGCTTGACGCAGTTCTGGTAGAGCGTCTGCAGGATCATGTGGCCGGTGCGGTCGGCCGCGTAGCAGGCACGGCGCACAGGCGCCTTGCCATGGTCACGCGTGTGGCCACCGAAGCGGCGCTGGTCGATCTTGCCCTCAGGGGTGCGGTTGAAGGGAAGGCCCATGTTCTCGAGGTCGATGACCGCGTCGATGGCTTCCTTTGCGAGGATCTCGGCCGCGTCCTGGTCGACCAGGTAGTCGCCACCCTTGACGGTGTCGAAGGTGTGCCACTCCCAGTTGTCCTCCTCGACGTTCGCGAGCGCAGCGGCCATGCCGCCCTGCGCCGCGCCCGTGTGGGAACGCGTCGGGTAGAGCTTGGAGATCACCGCGGTGCTCACATTGGGCCCAGCCTCGATGGCGGCCCGCATGCCGGCACCACCCGCGCCGACGATGATCACGTCGTACTGGTGGTAGTGCACGCCGTCAACGACGCGCGTCTCTCCTACGGCCGGCTTGGCGTCGGCCCAAAGCGAGCCTCCGATGTTGCGTTCACTCAATTGATGTCTCCACAGAACTTGGGCAGAAGGTCGGCAGGGGAGCCGGCGGGGCAGGGGTCGAAGGTGAAGATGACGAGCGCCCCGAGGATGAGCAGGATGACGGTCGCGCCGGCGAGGGCACCGCTGAGCACGCGGCGCGTGCTCGGCTTCTGCGCGTAGTCGTTGATGATCGTGCGCATGCCGTTGGCACCGTGGATGAGCGCGAGGAACAGAAGCAGGGTGTCCCACACGATCCAGAACGGGTCAGCCCACTTGCCGGCGACGAAGGCGAAGTCGATTGCGTGTACGCCGTCGCCGACCATGAGGTTGACGAAGAGGTGGCCGAAGATCAGCACGACGAGGATCACGCCGCTCGCGCGCATGTAGATCCAGCCCCACTTCTCCCAGTTGACGCCGCGGCGCTGGGGCAGGGTGCGAGGGGATTCGATCGAGACAGTCATCATCACGCTCCGAAGACGTTCATGAGGTGGCGCGGCACGAAGCCGAGCATGAGCACGACCCAGAGGCCGAGCACGAGCCAGAAGAGGAGGCGCTGGTGGCGCGTTCCCACCGACCAGAAGTCGACGAGGATGATGCGCAGGCCGTTGAGCGCGTGGAAGCCGATGGCGCCGACAAGGCCGACCTCACCGAGGCCCATGATGGGCGTCTTGTAGGCGCTCATGACGGCGTTGTACGCCTCGGGGCTGAGCCGCACGAGGGCCGTGTCGAGGATGTGCACGAGGAGGAAGAAGAAGATGCCGACACCGGTGATCCGGTGCAGCACCCACGACCACATTCCCTCACGACCGCGGTACAGGGTGCCGCCAGGTCGTGGATTGTGCTTGATCTGATCCAATGGCTGGGCTTCGGCCAGGCCTCCCGCCGACTTCTCTGGCACGAGCAACCCTCCTCGAGATAGGTGCAACTTTGTCTGTGCCCGCCCGTCTCGCCGGGAGCGCGTGCGTTCCGTGGGGGATGGGCGGCATGCGAGCGCGATGCATCGCAACGGCCTCCAGTCTATTCCCTGTCGGAGACTGCTAACCGCTTAGGCATGCCTAACCATCTCGATATCGAGATACCGTCACGATCGTCGCGACTCGGTGGCCGCGACGGATGCCGCGGCTAGGGTGGTGCGCATGACCGACACTCCCGCGCTCGAGCGCTTCTACAGCGTCATCCCGGCCGGCGGCATCGGCTCGCGGCTGTGGCCACTCTCCCGCGCCGACGCCCCAAAATTCCTCCATGACTTGACCGGAACGGGCAAGACACTCCTTCGCGCCACCTGGGATCGTCTCGTTCCCGTCTCGGGTGAGCAGCGCATCATGGTCGTGACGGGGCGCGCCCACCGCGCGGCGGTCGAGGCGCAGCTGCCGACCCTCGCCGACCACAACGTCGTGCTCGAGAGCGAGCCGAAGGATTCGACGGCCGCAATCGGCCTCGCCGCCGCGATCCTCCAGCATCGCGAGCCCGGTGTGATCATCGGTTCCTTCGCAGCCGACCACGTCATCTCCGACACCCGCAGTTTCAAGCGCAGCGTCGTGGAGGCGGTTGCGGCGGCCGACGCCGGCTACATCGCCACGATCGGGATCACCCCCACCGAGCCGGCCATCGGCTTCGGCTACATCCTGTGTGGCACCAAGCTCGACATCCAGGGCGCTCCCAATGCCTACGCGGTCAACAGTTTCGTCGAGAAGCCAAACCTCGACGTTGCGAAGGGCTACCTGCAGCACGGGGGCTACCTCTGGAATGGCGGCATGTTCATCTCCCGCGCCGACGTGCTCCTTGCACAGTTGGGGGAGGCCGAGCCCGAACTCCTCGCGGGGCTGCAGGAACTCGCTGAGGCGTGGGACACCCCTCGCCGAGGCGCGACCGTCGACAGGGTGTGGCCGAGGCTGCGCAAGATCGCGATCGACTACACGGTCGCCGAGCCCGCGGCCAAGGCGGGGCGCCTCGCGGTCGTGCCCGGCGATTTCGACTGGGATGACGTCGGTGACTTCGCGGCGATCGGCAAGCTCCACTCTGGCGGGCGCTCCAACAACCTCGCGATCCTCGGTGAAGACCCGCGCGTGCTCTCGGATGCCTCGACGGGCGTCGTCGTCAGCCACTCGAAGCGACTCATCTCCCTCATCGGAGTGCAGGACATCGTCGTGGTCGACACTCCGGATGCGCTCCTCGTCACCACGACACAGAACGCGCAGCGTGTGAAGTCGGTCGTCGACGCACTCAAGCTCTCGGGGCGCGGCGACGTCCTCTAGATTCGAGCGTATGACCTCGTCAACCTCGTTCCTCCGTATCCCGGCCGCCAGCGCCGTCGTCCTCCTCGCCCTGGCCGGGTGCGCCGCAGCTCCCGACGAGTCGACGGATGTCGCGGCATCCGACTACACCGCCTGCATGGTGGCCAACAGCGGCAACCTGGAGGATCGTTCCTTCAACCAGGCGAGCTATGAGGCGCTGCAGCGCGCCGAGTCGGAGCTCGGCATCGAGCTGCGCACGGCCGTCTCGCAATCGGAGGGCGACTACGAGACCAACATCAACGCGATGGCGGATGCGGGATGCGACTACATCCTCACGGTCGGCTGGGAGCTCGCCGAGGCGACCGCGGTGGGGGCGGAGACCTACCCCGACATCAACTTCTCGATCGTCGACGAGACGGTCGAGGGCGACAACATCCGCTCGATCGTCTACGACACGGCGCAGGCGGCGTTCCTCGCGGGCTACCTCGCTGCGGGGCTCAGCCAGACCGGCGTCGTCGGCACCTTCGGTGGCGGCAACCAGCCGCCCGTGACCGTCTTCATGGACGGCTACTGGGACGGCGTGCAGCACTACAACGCCGAGAAGGGCGCGAACGTGCGGGTTGTCGGCTGGGACAAGCCCTCGCAGACCGGCTCCTTCACGGATGACTTCGTCAACGCCGTGCTCGCACGCACCCTCGCCGACGGGCTGATCGAGCAGGGCGCCGACATCATCATGCCGGTCGCGGCGCAGGCGGGCGAGGGTGCCGCGACGGCCGCCCTCGAGGCCGGCGGGGTCGGCATCATCTGGGTCGACGCCGACGGCTACGAGACGCTTGCGGAGCAGTTCCGCCCGCTCATCGTCACGACTGTGCTCAAGCAGATGAGCGACGCCGTCTACGAGATCGTCTCGCAGGACCTTGAGGGGGAGTTCGAGGGCGGCAGCTACATCGGCACGCTCGAGAACAACGGGGTGGCCCTCGCGCCATTCCACGACTGGGAGTCGAAGGTGCCAGCGGAGCTCGCTGACGAGGTCGAGGCCCTCCGTGACGCGATCATCGCGGGCGACATCGTGGTCGAGAGCGAAGCGTCGCCGCGCTGACCCAGCGCCACCAGTGCTCGCCACTGCGCGAGGGGAGCAGTGGACTGCTCGTATGAGCGCTTCACTGTCGCGCGCGGATGCGAGAATATCGGTCTGATACCAACCGGCGTCCCTTGGTCGGGCGGCGGGTGTCAGGCACCTACGATCGATTCATCTGCATCGCAGAGCGTTCGAGCAATCACTGCATACATGTCTTTGGAGGACACGTGAACACAATCTCCCGCAAGCGGGTGCTGGGTACCCTCGGCATCCTCGGCGCTGCCGCACTCACGCTGAGCGCCTGCGCCGCTGCACCCGAGGGCGACGACAACGCCAACGGTGACGCCGGCAGCGACTTCCTCGCCTGCATGGTCTCCGACGAGGGCGGCTTCGACGACAAGTCGTTCAACGAGCTCTCCTACAACGGCCTCCTCCAGGCGGAGGAGGAGCTCGGCATCGAGATCCGCGAGTCCGAGTCGAGCAGCGAGGCGGACTACGAGCCCAACCTCGAGGGCATGGTCGACGCCGGCTGTGGCATCATCGTGCCCGTCGGCTTCAAGCTCGCCGACGCGACCCAGGCGGTTGCCGATGCGAACCCCGAGGTGAACTTCGCGATCGTTGACGTCGACTACCTGTCGGGCGACAACATCAAGCAGCTCAACTACGACACGGCCCAGGCCGCGTTCCTCGCGGGCTACGCCGCAGCCGGCTACAGCACCTCGAAGGTCGTCGCGACCTACGGCGGCGCCGAGATCCCCTCCGTCACGATCTTCATGGACGGCTTCAAGGCTGGCGTCGAGCAGTGGAACGAGGCAAAGGGTGACTCCGTCACCGTCCTGCCGTTCGACTACGTCGGCGACTTCACCGACCAGGTGCGCGCACAGCAGATCACCGAGGGCTTCCTCAGCCAGAACGCCGACGTGATCCTTCCCGTCGGCGGCCCCCTCTACCAGGGTGGCGCTGAGGCGATCCTCGACGCGGGCGCTGACGCCGTCATCCTCGGTGTCGACTCCGACCTCGCGGTCGCAGACGAGAAGTACAAGGACCTCATCTTCGTCTCGATCATGAAGGGTCTCGACGTCACGGTCTTCGACTCGATCAAGCAGGCGTTCGATGGCGAGTTCGAGGCTGACGTCTACACCGGCACGCTCGAGAACGAGGGCGTTGGCCTCTCGTCCTTCTACGACTTCGAGGGCGAACTGCCCGAGGGCATGATGGACGAGCTTGACGCGCTCAAGCAGCAGATCATCGACGGGGAGCTCTCGGGCTTCTCGGAGTTCTCGCCCAAGTAGCGAGACACCCGCACGTCGCACCACATCGCCGAGGAGGCCGCCCTGCGGCCTCCTCGGCCCATGACCGGGAGAACACATGAAGCTTGAGCTGCGAGGGGTCACCAAGCGCTTCGGCGCACTCGTCGCCAACGACCACATCGATCTCGTCGTCGAGGCGGGGGAGATCCACTGCCTCCTCGGGGAGAACGGGGCGGGCAAGTCCACGCTCATGAACGTGCTCTACGGTCTCTACGAAGCCGACGAGGGCGAGATCCTCCTCGACGGTGCCGTGCAGAACTTCTCGGGGCCCGGCGACGCAATGGCGGCGGGCATCGGCATGGTGCACCAGCACTTCATGCTCATTCCCGTCTTCACCGTTGCCGAGAACGTCATGCTCGGCCACGAGCAGACGAAGGGCGGGGTCTTCCTCGACCTCGACGGCGCCCGTGCCAAGGTGCGCGAGATCTCAGAGCGCTTCGGATTCAACATCGACCCCGATGCCGTCGTCGGCGACCTCCCCGTCGGTTCGCAGCAGCGTGTCGAGATCATCAAGGCGCTCTCCCGCGAGGCCAAGGTGCTCGTGCTCGACGAGCCGACCGCCGTGCTCACCCCGCAGGAGACCGACGAGCTCATGGAGATCATGCGCCAGCTCAAGGAGAGCGGCACCTCCATCGTCTTCATCACCCACAAGCTTCGCGAGGTGCGGGCCGTCGCCGACCGCATCACCGTCATCCGCCTCGGCAAGGTCGTCGGCACCGCGCTCCCGAGCGAGAGCACGACGGAACTCGCCTCCAAGATGGTCGGCCGCTCGGTCGACCTCACCGTCGACAAGGCGCCGCCGACACTCGGCGACCCGACCTTCGAGGTGCAGAACCTCACGGTCTTCGACGCGAACGGCAACCGCGTGGTCGACGACCTCAGCTTCAACATCCGCCAGGGCGAGATCGTCGTCATCGCGGGCGTGCAGGGCAACGGCCAGACCGAACTGACGGAAGCCATCCTCGGCCTGCAGAAGAAGACCGCCGGCAGCATCCGCCTCGACGGCAAGGAACTGCTCGGCCGCAGCGTCAAGCAGGTGCTCGACGCGGGCGTCGGCTTCGTGCCGGAGGACCGCACGGAAGACGGCCTCGTGGCCGAGTTCACGATCGCCGAGAACGCCGTGCTCGACCGCTTCGACCGTGCACCATTCGCCCGGGGCCTGTCGCTCGCGCTCGGCGAGATCCGCGCCTTCGCGGAGCGGGTCGTCGGCGAATACGACGTGCGCACCCCATCGATCGACACCCACGCCGGCCGGCTCTCCGGCGGCAACCAGCAGAAGGTCGTGCTCGCGCGTGAGCTGGAGCGCGACCTGCGGATCTTCATCGCGTCACAGCCGACGCGAGGACTCGACGTCGGCTCCATCGAGTTCGTGCACGAGCAGATCGTGCGGGCTAGGGACTCCGGCATCCCGGTGCTCATCGTCTCGACCGAGCTCGACGAGGTCGTCGAGCTCGCCGACCGCATCATGGTCATGTACCGCGGCAGGAGCGTTGGCATCGTCGAGCCCAACACAGCGAGAGAGGTCATCGGCCAGATGATGGCGGGAATTCCAGCATGAGCACCCTGACACCCAACATCGAGCCTCCCGTCACCCCGGAGGAGAAGGCGCCGAGCGCCGACAACCGCTGGGAGGGCGCATGGCGCGACATCCTCGGCGGGGGCCTCGTCCGCTCCGTGCTCGCGGTCGTGCTCGCGCTCTTCATCGGCAGCCTCCTCGTCGTCATCGTGAACGAAGACGTGCAGGCGGCCGCCGGCTACTTCTTCTCGCGCCCGAGTGACCTCCTGTCAGCGGCGTGGGACACGATCGCCGGTGCCTTCCGCGCCATGTGGGAGGGTGCGGTCTTCAGCCCGCGCGGCGGCTTCAAGCCGCTCCTGTCCACCCTGTCGTGGGCGAGCCCCCTCATCGCCGCGGGCCTCGGCCTCGCGGTCGGCTTCAAGGCGGGCCTCTTCAACATCGGTGGCCGCGGGCAGATGCTCATCGCCGCGCTGTTCGTCGGCTTCGTGGGCTCCAACCTCGACATGCCCTTCGGCCTGCACCTCGCGGTCGCCGTGCTCGGCGGCATCGTCGGTGGCGCCCTGTGGGCATCCATCGTCGGCGTGCTGAAGGCACGCACAGGAGCGCACGAGGTCATCGTCACGATCATGCTCAATTTCGTGGCGCTCTACCTCGTCACCTGGCTGCTGAAGACGCCGGTCTTCCAGGCGGAGAACGCGGGCGGCAACGCGAAGGCGAAGGCGATCGACAGCACGGCCGTCTTCCCGACGCTCATCCCCGGCACAGACCTCGACATCGGCTTCGTGCTCGCCCTCGCCGCGGCGCTCGTCTACTGGTGGCTCATGGAGCGCTCGACGACCGGCTTCCGCATCCGCGCCGTGGGCCTCAACCCGCACGCGGCCCGCACCGCCGGCATCAACATCGGGCGCACCTACGTCGTGACCCTCGCGGCATCCGGTGCCTTCATCGGCCTCGCGGGTGCCATGCAGGTGCTCGGCAAGGTGCCTGCTGGGTGGACGCCGACGGTCGACGCCGGCATCGGCTTCGACGCAATCACGGTCGCGCTCCTCGGCGCCAACAGCGCCGTTGGCATCATCTTCGCCGGCCTGCTGTTCGGTGCCCTCAAGGCCGGCAGCTTCCCCATGCAGATCGCGGAGGGCATCCCGATCGACATCGTCGCGGTCATCCAGGGGCTCATCGTGCTCTTCATCGCCGCCCCGCCGCTCGTTCGCGCCATCTTCCGGCTGCCGCAGCCGACGAGGCGCGGCCTGCGTGACCGTCTGAGGCGACCAGCGCCGCAGACGCCCGCCGCCCAGACCCAGAGCGCAAGCACTGACCAGAGCGCAAGCACTGCCCAGGGCGCAAGCACCGACCAGAGCGCAAGCACGGAGGAGAAGTGATGAGCACTGCGACCATCACAGAGACGGATGCCCGTGCATCCGTCATCGAGACACCGCGCAACTGGAAGGCGCCCATCGCGTTCGGCGTGTTCGCCGTCGTCTCCTTCGTGGTCTTCGGCCTGCTGGGCCGTGAGGGCACCAGTCGGCTGACCTTCGCGAGCAGCACCGACTTCTTCACGATCACGCCCATCGAGGTGCCGAGCCAGGGTGCCGGGATCGTCGTCGGCGTCGTGCTGATCGCCCTCGCCGCGGTGTCCGCCTGGTTCACGTGGCAGCGGCGCCCGGCCGCACCCATGTGGATGCTGCTGGCCTTCGGCGTCTTCTTCGTCTTCGGCCTGCTGGTGTGGATCGGCACGGGGGCAACCGTGCCCGTCGTGTGGCTCCTCACGGGCACCCTCGCGCTCGCGACCCCGCTCGTCTTCGGCGCCATGGCGGGTGTCATCAGCGAGCGCGTCGGCGTCGTCAACATCGCGATCGAGGGCCAGTTGCTCGCCGGCGCGTTCACCTCGGCGCTCGTCGCGTCGCTCACGCAGAACCCCTTCATGGGCTTGCTCGCGGCGCTCGTCGCCGGAGCGCTTGTCTCGATTATCCTCGCGGTGTTCTCGATCAAGTACCTTGTGGAGCAGGTCGTCGTCGGTGTCGTGCTCAACATGCTCGTCATCGGGCTCACGAGCTTCCTGTACTCCTCGGTGCTCAACAAGAACCCGAGCGTGCTGAACTCGCCCGTCAAGTTCACGCGCGAGCCGATCCCGTTCCTCTCCGAGATCCCGGTGATCGGTCCGCTGCTGTTCAACAACACGGCGATCACCTACCTGATGTTCATCACGGTCGCGGTCGTCTACATCGGCCTCTTCCACACCCGCTGGGGCCTGCGCGTGCGGGCCGTCGGTGAGCACCCGAAGGCGGCCGACACGGTCGGCATCAAGGTCAACGCGACCCGCTTCTGGAACGTGCTCCTCGGCGGCGCTGTGGCCGGAATGGGTGGTGCCTTCTTCACCCTCGGCGCCGTCGGTGCCTTCGGCAAGGAGATGACGAGCGGCCAGGGCTACATCGCCCTCGCGGCGCTCATCTTCGGCCGGTGGAACCCGCTGTGGGCCGCCCTTGCGGCACTCCTCTTCGGCTTCGCGATCAACATCAAGACGCTCGTCACGCAGGTGGGCGCCGACATCCCGACCGAGTTCCTGTCGATGATCCCGTACCTCGTCACGATCCTTGCGGTCGCTGGCTTCGTCGGGCAGTCGAAGGCGCCAGCAGCATCCGGAAAGCCGTATCTGAAATGACAATCGACTGGAGTGGGCTCCGCACGGTCGCGCTCGCGGCCATGGAGAAGGCATACGTGCCCTATTCGAAGTTCCCGGTGGGGGTCGCGGCCCTCGTCGATGACGGCCGCGTCGTGAGCGGATGCAACATCGAGAACGCCTCCTACGGCGTCACCCTCTGTGCCGAGTGCTCGCTCGTGAGTGACCTCATCATGGGCGGGGGAGGTCGCCTCACGGCCTTCGTGTGTGTCGACGGCAACGGCGACGCGCTCATGCCGTGCGGACGCTGCCGCCAGCTGCTCTTCGAACACTCGGCCGAGGGGATGCTGCTCGAGACGGTCTCGGGCATCCGCACGATCGACGAGGTGCTGCCAGACGCCTTCGGCCCGCGCCAACTCGACGCCTACAGCGAATCCCGCGGCGAGTAGCCCCACGAGGGCAGCTCGACGCCACCAAGGCCGAACCGGCCAGATCAAGGAGCACCACCATGGCCATCGAGAAGTTCGACGCGGTCGACCTCATCCACACCAAGCGCGACAAGGGTGCGCTGGGCACCGAGCAGATCAACTGGCTCGTCGACGCCTACACGCGCGGCTACGTCGGCGATGAGCAGATGGCGGCCATGACGATGGCGATCTTCCTCAACGGCATGGGGCGCCAGGAAATCCGCGACCTGACCCTCGCGATGATCGCGAGTGGCGAGCGGATGAACTTCGACTCGCTCTCGAAGCCCACGACCGACAAGCACTCCACGGGTGGGGTCGGCGACAAGATCACGCTGCCGCTCGCGCCGCTCGTGGCATCCTTCGGCGTCGCGGTTCCGCAGCTCTCGGGCCGCGGCCTCGGCCACACCGGCGGCACGCTCGACAAGCTCGAGTCGATCCCGGGGTGGCGGGCCGACCTCAGCAACGAGGAGTTCTTCGCCCAGCTCGAGGATGTCGGCTCCGTCATCTGCGCCGCCGGTGCCGGCCTCGCGCCCGCCGACAAGAAGCTCTACGCGCTCCGCGACATCACGGGAACGGTCGAGGCCATCCCGCTCATCGCCTCGTCGATCATGTCGAAGAAGATCGCGGAGGGCACGGCGGCCCTCGTGCTCGACGTGAAGTTCGGCTCGGGCGCGTTCCTGAAGGATCCGGCCCGCAGCCGCGAGCTCGCCGAGACGATGGTCGCGCTCGGCAAGGACGCGGGCGTCGCGACGGTCGCACTCCTCACGAACATGAACGTGCCCCTCGGGCTCACGATCGGCAACGCGAACGAGGTGCGGGAGTCGGTCGAGGTGCTCGCGGGCGGCGGCCCGGCGGATGTCGTCGAGCTCACGGTCGCGCTCGCCCGCGAGATGCTCGCGCTGGCGGGCCAGCCCGACGCGGATGTCGAGGCGGCACTCAAGGACGGCCGTGCGATGGACACCTGGCGCGCCATGATCAGCGCCCAGGGCGGAGACCCGGATGCCGCACTGCCGGTTGCCCGCGAACAGCACGTCGTGACGGCCGACCGTGATGGCATCCTCGTGCAGCAGGAGGCACTGCCCTTCGGTGTCGCAGCGTGGCGTCTCGGCGCCGGCCGCGCCCGCAAGCAGGACCCCGTGCAGCACGCTGCGGGCATTGACCTGCACGCGAAGCCGGGTGACACGGTCACGAAGGGCCAGCCGCTCTTCACGCTGAGCGCGGACGAGCCGGAGCGTTTCGAGCGGGCACTCGAGTCGCTCGAGGGCGCCTACGAGGTCGCGGAGCCGGGCACGCCCTTCGAGGTGCAGCCACTCATCGCTGACCGCATCTCATAGTTTCGGATGGTAGACGGATGATTCCTGCCCTGCTGCGGCGAACATCCGTCTGCCCTCTTGATCAGGGGCGGTAGATTTGAGGGATGACAACGTCGCCTGATGCCCCGCTGCTGCCCGGAGGGGTCGCCGAGATCGCCGCTCTGCCCAAGGTCTCGCTCCACGACCACCTCGATGGGGGACTGCGGCCGCAGACGATCATCGAACTCGCCGACGAGATCTCGCTCGACCTGCCGGCGACGGATGCCCCGGCGCTGGCCGATTGGTTCGCCGAGAGTGCCGACTCAGGCTCGCTCGTCGACTACCTCAAGACCTTCGATGTGACGACGGCCGTCATGCAGACGCGGCAGGGACTCGAGCGGGTCGCCCGCGAGTTCGTGCACGACCTCGTCGCCGACGGGGTCATCTACGGCGAGATCCGCTGGGCGCCGGAGCAGCACCTGACTCGCGGCCTCAGCCTCGATGAGGTCGTCGAGGCCGTGCAGGAGGGCCTGGATGCAGGGGTGACGGATGCCGCGCGCTCGGGCCATTCGATCCGGGTGGGCCAGCTCGTGACCGCGATGCGCCACGCCGACCGCGGCCTCGAGATCGCGGAGCTTGCCGTGCGGCACCGGGACAACGGGGTCGTGGGCTTCGACTTCGCGGGCGCCGAGGCGGGGTTTCCGCCGAGCCGGGCGCGGGCGGCCTTCGACTATCTCGCCGAGCAGAACTTCCCCGCGACCATCCATGCGGGCGAGGCGGACGGGCTCGACAGCATCCGCAGTGCCCTCGTCGACGGGCGGGCGCTGCGACTCGGCCACGGCGTGCGCATCGCGGAGGACATCACGATCGACAGCAGCGACGACGAGGCCACCTATGTGACCCTCGGCCGCCTGTCGCAGTGGGTCAAGGACCGCGAGATCGCGCTCGAGCTGAGCCCGTCGAGCAACCTCCAGACGGGTGCGATTGCGGCGTGGGGCGACGAGATCGTCGACCACCCCTTCGACCTGCTCTACCAGCTCGGCTTCCGGGTCACGGTCAACACCGACAACCGGCTCATGAGCCGCACCTCGCTCACGGCCGAGCTCGCGCTCCTCTCCGACGCATTCGGTTACGACCGTGCCGACTTCGAGGTCTTCCAGCGCAATGCCGCCGCCGCCACCTTCCTGCCGCTTGAGGAGAGGCTCGACCTGCTGGATGCCATCAGTGCGGGCTTCGAGGACGCCTGATGCCGCTCCCCGCGATTGACCCATCGGGTGTCGTCATCCGCGCCGAGGCGACGGACTGGCGGCACGCGGTGCGTATCGCGGGCGAGGCGCTCGCGACGGCGGGTTTCGCGACTCCCCGCTACTCCGACGAGATGGTGCGGATGATCGAGGAGCACGGGCCCTACGTCGTCATCGCTCCCGGGCTCGCGCTCGCGCACGCCCGCCCGGGGCCCGAGGTGCTCGCGGACGGCCTCTCGGTCGTGACGCTGACCGAGCCGGTCGCGTTCGGGCATCCGCACAACGACCCGGTCTCGGTCGTGCTGGGGCTTGCGGCGCTGCGCCCCGACACGCACCTGCCGTCGATCGCCGCGATCGCCAACATCTTCAATGACCCGGGCGCCATCGCAGCGCTGCGAAGCGCGCGCACGGCCGAGCAGGTGCTCGACATCATGGGCGGCTGAGGGGCCCGCCCAACACGAGGCCAGCCCTGGACAGGGCCGTCCCTAGGCGATGAGGTCGCGCACGGCCTGTTCGAGCTCCTTCACGACCGCCTCTGCAGCCGCGCGACGCCCGTCGACGTCACCATCGAGCACGGCCGCGTCGATGTAGGCCTTGAGCTTCGGCTCGGTGCCGCTCGGTCGCACGATCACGCGTGAGCCACCCGCGAGGTTGATGCGCAGGATGTCGCTCGGCGGGAACGCACCGATGCCTTCCGCGTAGTCGTCGATCGAGTCGACGGCGTGCGTGCCGAGCGCCCGCGGCGGTTCGTTGCGCAGCCGCGCCATGATGCCTGCGATGACGCTCGTGTCGGTGACGCGCAGCGACACCTGCGAGGAGGCGAAGGTGCCGAACTCGCGGTCGAGCCGCGCCTGGTGCTCCTCGATGCTCGTGCCCGCGTCGGCGAGGTCCGAGACGAGGCCGAGGAAGTCGAGAGCTGCCGAGATGCCGTCCTTGTCGCGCACCTTGCCCGGGTCGACAAGGTAGCCGAGGGCCTCCTCATAGCCGTAGGCGAGGTTGTCGACGCGCGAGACCCACTTGAAGCCGGTCAGGGTGTCGGCATAGTCGAGGCCGTAGTGCTGCGCGATGTGGCGCAGGGCCGGGCTGCTGACGACGGATGCCGCGAGCGCACCCTTCTCGCCCGATGCCGCCAGCCGTTCCGCCGCTCGCCAGCCGAGCAGCGCGCCCACCTCGTTGCCGCTCAGCCTGCGCCATCCGTCACCCTCGGGAACCGCGACGGCAAGCCGGTCGGCGTCAGGGTCGTTCGCGATGATGAGGTCGGCGCCCACCTCGCTCGCCTTCGCGTAGGCGAGGTCCATGGCGCCGGGTTCCTCGGGGTTCGGGAACGCGACCGTGGGGAAGTCGCCGTCGGGCTGCGCCTGCTCCTCGACGAGCACGGCCTCCGGGAATCCCGCGGCGAGGAAGACGCGGCGGGCGACCTCGAGGCCGACGCCGTGCATCGCCGTGTAGACGTAGCGGAGGGGCGCGGCCTTCCGCGGGGCGAGCTCGACCGTGCGGCGCACATACTCGTCGATGACCTCGTCGTTCGCCGTGACGTAGGCGGTCGAGCGCGGCAGGCTGTCGATCGTGCGTTCGCTCGCGATGCGGCTAATGTGGGCCTCGATCTGGGCGTCGGCGGGGGAGACGATCTGCGAGCCCTGCGATTCGCCGCCCAGGTAGACCTTGTAGCCGTTGTCGCGCGGAGGGTTGTGCGAGGCGGTGACCATGACGCCCGCACTTGCATCGAAATGCCGCACGGCGAAGGCCAGCACAGGGGTCGGCAGCATCCGGGGCAGCAGGATGGCCCGCACACCAGCACCCGTCATGATCTCTGCGGTGTCGCGCGCGAAGACGTCGGAGTTCTTGCGGCCGTCATATCCGATGACGACCGAGGGCTCGTCGTTGTGGCCGAGCAGGTAAGCGGCGAGGCCAGCGGCCGCCTGCGAGACGAGCACGCGGTTCATGCGGTTCGGCCCTGCGGCGAGTTCGCCGCGGAGGCCGGCGGTGCCGAACACGAGGCGGGCGTCGAAGCGGTCACGCAGGCCGGCGATCGCCTCGGCGTCACCAGCACGGGCAGCCTTGATGAGCCCATCGAGCTCGGCCCGCGTCTCGTCGTCCGGGTCCTGGTTGCGCCACGCGGATGCCGCGGCGATGACATCCTTCTCGGGACGCAGCTCCTCGCCAGCCTCGTCGACGGCGCCGGGTACCTCGTCGCGCTGGGCACTCACAGCGCGCTCACGATCTGCGCGAGGAGCCGGCTGATGACGGGCTCGGCGGCGCGGCCTGCCTCGATGACCTCCTCGTGGCTGAGGGGGGTGGTCTGGATGCCCGCCGCGAGGTTCGTGATGAGCGACATGCCGAGCACCTCCATCCCCGCCTGGCGGGCGGCGATCGCCTCGAGGGCGGTCGACATGCCGACGATGTGGCCGCCGATCGCCTTCGCCATCTGCACCTCGGCGGGAGTCTCGTAGTGGGGGCCGCGGAACTGGCAGTAGACGCCCTCGTCGAGGCTCGCGTCGATGCCCTTCGCGAGCTCCCGCAGGCGTGCCGAGTAGAGGTCGGTCAGGTCGATGAAGGTCGCGCCCTCGAGCGGCGAATCCGCCGTGAGGTTGATGTGGTCGCTAATGAGCACTGGGGTGCCGGGAGCCCAGTGCTCCTTGATGCCGCCCGCGCCGTTCGTGAGGATCATGGTCGTCGCGCCCGTCGCCGCGGCAGTCCGCACGCTGTGCACGACGCGGCGCACCCCGTGGCCCTCGTAGTAGTGCGTGCGCGCACCGATCACAAGCGCACGCTTGCCGCTCGGCAGGAGCACGGAGCGCAGCGAGCCCACGTGGCCCTCGAGCGCCGGGCGGCTGAAGCCCGTGACATCCGTCGCCGGAATCGTGGCAGTCGTCTCGCCGATGAGGTCGGCGGCCTTCGCCCATCCGCTGCCGAGCGTGAGGGCGATGTCGTGGCGTTCGACGCCCGTCAGCCGCGCGATGTCTGCTGCTGCGGCGGCGGCAACCTCGAAGGGGTCCGCTGCCGGATCGTCGAGGGGGTGGCTCTGAGAGATCGGCTCACGTGTCATCCGACCACTCTATTGCGGCGCAGGGTGCCCGGGTGGATGCCAGCTGCCGAGTTCCTGTCGCTTTCACATGGAATGTTCGGAAGGTGCGAGAGAATGTTTGTCATGGCCGACAAATTCGAGCGCAAGCACAGGATCGCGATCATTGGGGGAGGCCCTGGCGGCTTCGAGGCGGCGCTCGCGGGGGCCCAGCTCGGCGCGGAGGTCACGCTCGTCGAACGCGTCGGTGTGGGCGGCAGCGCCGTGCTGACGGATGTCGTACCCAGCAAGACCCTCATCGCGACCGCCGAGGCCGCCAACGCGATCGGCGAGGCCAGCGACCTCGGCGTGCAGTTCTTCGTGCGCGGCGAATCTGGGCGTCCCGTGCGGCCCGAGATCGCCGTCAACCTGCGCGCCGTCAACCAGCGACTCCTGCGCCTGGCCCGCCAGCAGTCCGAAGACATGCGCTCGCAGCTCACGCGCGCCGGCGTCACGATCGTGCAGGGCGACGGGCGCCTAGACGGGCCGAGCCGCGTCGTCGTCTCTGCCGGGTCGGGCAAGTCACGCAAGGACTTCGACGAGATCGAGGCCGACACGATCGTCGTCTCGACCGGATCGCATCCGCGCGTGCTCGACAGCGCCAAGCCAGACGGGGAACGCATCCTCACCTGGACGCAGCTGTACTCGATCGACGCCATCCCCGAGCACCTCATCGTCGTCGGCTCCGGCGTCACGGGTGCCGAGTTCGCCTCCGCCTACCGTGCCCTCGGTGCAGAGGTCACCCTCATCTCGAGCCGCGACATGGTGCTCCCGGGCGAGGACGCGGATGCCGCGCGCGTCATCGAAGACGTCTTCACCCGCAACGGCATGAACGTCATGAACAAGAGCCGCGCCGAGAGCGTCGTGCGCAAGGGTGACACTGTCATCGCAACCCTGACCGACGGCCGCACGGTCGAGGGCAGCCACTGCCTCATGGCCGTCGGATCGATTCCCAACACGGCCGGCATCGGCCTTGAGGAAGCCGGCGTGCAGCTGAGCGACTCGGGGCACATCCGGGTCAACCGTGTCGCCCGCACCTCCGTGCCCAACATCTACGCAGCCGGTGACTGCAGCGGGTTCCTGCCCCTCGCATCCGTCGCCTCGATGCAGGGCCGCACCGCCGTCTATCACGCGATGGGCGACGCCGTGAACCCGACCGAGCTGCGCAACGTGACATCCAACGTCTTCACGCAGCCCGAGATCGCGACCGTCGGCTACACGCAGGGCGACATCGAGAGCGGGCTGGTGAAGGCGAGCGTGCACAAGCTTCCGCTCGCGCAGAACCCGCGCGCCAAGATGATGGGCATCAAGCACGGCTTCGTGAAGCTCTTCGCCCGCACCAGCACGGGCACGATCGTGGGCGGCGTCGTGGTCGCGCCCCGGGCATCCGAGCTGATCCTGCCGGTGTCGATCGCGATCGAGCAGCGCCTCACGGTCGACGAGGTCGCGCAGGCCTTCGCCGTCTACCCCTCGCTCTCGGGTAGCATCACCGACGCGGCGCGAGCCCTCCACATCGTCAACTAGGGCCTGCTTTCCCAATTCAGGAGTTCCCTTTCCCAATTCAGGAGTCGGGCTCTCCGAACTCAGGAATCGTGCTCTCCGAACTCAGGAGTTTCGCTACTAACTCAGGACCTCAGCCACTACTCGGACATCGAAGGTCCCTCCACAACGGCAGCGATAGGCCGGTCTCCCGAGTCTTACGACTTGCCCCGCCGCGTTGATATGGCAATGCACAGCATGGCGTCATGTTCGATCCGGTGGTAATAGTCAACAAGTTCGGCGGCGTCGCGACGCGCGAACAGATCCTGGTCGGCGGATGCTCGGGCACTGACATCACACGAGCCGTGCGGTTGGGGCAGCTCCGTCGCATCCGTAGGGCCAGGTATGCCAGCGCGGAGGCATCGCTCGACGCGATCGTGGCGGCACGAGTCGGCGGGATGCTTGCTGGGCCTTCTGCTGCCCGGTCATACGGCCTCTGGGGCGGTCTCGACACGCGGCTCCATGTGAGTGTCGCGGATAACGCTTCGCGGTTGCGCACAGCCGTACCCCCGAGCGCTGTCGAACGCGGTGAGCCGCTCACGGGCGACCTCATCCGCCGCACTGTTCGGCTGCATTGGTTGCAGGGCGGTGGGGTGCGAGGCCCCGACGTCGAGTGCTGGCGGGTCACCTTGGAAACGAGCCTTCGACAGGTGGTCGCGTGGTGCGATCCCGAGACTGCGCTGGCCTGTCTCGACACGGCGATCGAAGTGGGTGGGCTCACGCCTTCGCAGCTCGCCATGATCTTCTCGGATGCCTCGCCCGCCGATCAGGGCCTGGTCGCGCGGGCGCGTGCGGGGTCACAGTCCGGCACTGAGTCGCTAGCGCGGCAGAGACTTGAATCACTTGGTGTCGAGGTTGAGCAGCAGTTCGAAGTGCCCGGCGTCGGCCATGTGGATCTTCGGATCGTGGGCTCGAAGGTCGTGATTGAGATCGACAGCAGCTTCCATGACACCCCCGAGGCGAGGGTGGAGGACGCCCGTCGCAACAGGGAGCTGGTCGCGCAGGGCTATGTTGTGGTGCGTCTGCGCTACGAAGAGGTCGTCGGGGACTGGGAGGGCTGCGTGAGTATTATCTTCTCCGCGTTGACGCAGGGCGAGGCATCCGTCATTACTCTGCGGTCTGATCAGGGCGAGCCGCTCTCAAGGGGCACTGGACACTATTCCTGAGTTGTGAAAGCCAACTCCTGAGTTGTGAAAGCCAGCTCCTGAGTTGTGAAAGCCAGCTCCTGAGTTGTGAAAGCCAGCTCCTGAGCTGGGTGAGCTAGACGATGTTGAGGAGGAGGTGGCCCGACGAGACCGTCGTGCCGACCTTCGCGTTGATGCCCTTGACGACGCCGTCCTTGTGCGCCGTGAGGGGCTGCTCCATCTTCATGGCCTCGAGCACGAGCACGAGGTCGCCCTTCACGACGGCATCGCCCTCGTTGACGGCGAACTTCACGACGGTCGCCTGCATGGGCGCCTTGACGGAGTCGCCGGTTGCGGTGGCGACGGAACCGCCGACGCTGCGACGACGTGGGGCGGGCGGCAGCACGGGCGCGCCCGCGGTGGGGATGACGCGTCCGGGCAGGCTGACCTCGACCCGCTTGCCGTCGACCTCGACCGTGACGGCACGGCGTTCGGGGCTGGGGCCGGCGGTCTCGAGTTCACCGCTCCACGGTTCGAGGGTGTTGTCGAACTCGGTCTCGATCCAGCGCGTGTAGACGCTGAAGGGGGAGGAGGTGAAGGCGGGGTCACTCACGATGGCCCGGTGGAAGGGCAGCACGGTCGGGAGGCCCGCGATCTCGAATTCGTCGAGGGCGCGGCGGGCGCGCTCGAGGGCGTCTCGGCGGGTTGCGCCCGTGACGATGAGCTTGGCGATCATCGAGTCGAAGGCGCCGCTGATGACGTCGCCCGTCGTGACGCCGCTGTCGACGCGCACGCCCGGCCCGCCGGGAACGCGGAAGACGTGGATGGGCCCGGGGGCCGGCATGAAGCCGCGTCCGGGGTCTTCGCCGTTGATGCGGAACTCGATCGAGTGGCCGTGCGGCACAGGGTCGTCGTAGTCGAGCACGCCGCCCTCTGCCAGGCGGAACTGCTCGCGCACGAGGTCGATGCCGGTGACCTCTTCAGATACCGGATGTTCGACCTGCAGTCGCGTGTTCACCTCGAGGAACGAGATAGTGCCGTCCTGCCCGATGAGGAACTCGCACGTGCCAGCGCCGACGTAGCCGACCTCGCGAAGGATGGCCTTGGACGCCTCGTAGAGCAGGCGGTTCTGTTCCTCGCTGAGGAACGGCGCCGGCGCCTCTTCGACGAGCTTCTGGTGGCGACGCTGCAGGGAGCAGTCGCGCGTGCTGATGACGACGACGTTGCCGTGGGCATCCGCAAGGCACTGGGTCTCGACGTGGCGGGGTTTGTCGAGGTACTTCTCGACGAAGCACTCGCCGCGACCGAACGCGGCGATGGCTTCGCGCGTGGCGGAGTCGAAGAGCTCCGGGACTTCTTCGCGCGTGCGGGCGACCTTGAGGCCGCGACCGCCGCCACCGAAGGCTGCCTTGATCGCGACGGGCAGGCCGTGCTGGTCGACGAAGTCGAGCACCTCGTCGGCGCCCGAGACGGGGTTGAGGGTTCCGGGGGCGAGCGGTGCGCCGACCTTCTCGGCGATGTGCCGCGCGGAGACCTTGTCGCCGAGCTTCTCGATGGCCTCGGGGGAGGGGCCGATCCAGATGAGGCCTGCATCGATCACGGCGCGGGCGAAGTCGGCGTTCTCGGCGAGGAAGCCGTAGCCGGGGTGCACGGCGTCGGCCCCGGAGCGGCGCGCGACCGACAGGATCTTGGCGATGACGAGGTAGGTCTCGGCGCTCGTGCTGCCGTCGAGGGAGTACGCCTCGTCCGCGAGGCGCACGTGGCGGGCGTCGCGATCCTGATCGGCGTAGACGGCGACGGAGGCGAGCCCCGCGTCTTTCGCTGCCCTGATGATGCGTACGGCGATCTCGCCTCGATTGGCGATGAGGACCTTCGAAATGCGGGGCATAGTTGCTTAGCCTATTCGCCCTCAGGGCCTCATTTTTAGATACACGCGACAAAAATCACGGATGCTTTCGCAGCCATGTTCACAAGCGGTGCGGTCAGCGGTTCCAGAGTCGGTGCCACTCGACGCCGAAGCCTTCGCGCAGCAGGCTGCGGAGTGCGGGCACCGAGAGGCCGATCACGGTGCTCGGATGCCCGTCGATCGTTCGGATGTAGGCCTGGCCGCGGCTGTCGATCGTGAATGCGCCCGCGACCGAGAGCGGCTCGCGTGTCGCGATGTAGGCGTCGATCTCGGTGTCGGTCACGTCGTCGGCGAACTCGACGACGGCATCCTCGACCCGGCCGACACCGAGTCCCGGCACGCCGCCGCGGTGATCGACGAGCCAGTGGCCGGAGTGCAGCACACCGCGACGGCCGCGCATGGCCTTCCAGCGCTCGCGCGCGACCTCATCCCGGTGCGGCTTGCCGTGCACGACGTCGTCAATCTCGAAGGCGCTGTCTCCGCCCAGGATGAAGCCGTCGATGGGCTCACCCTCGACGAGGCGTCCGACGACGGCCTCTGCCTTGGCGCGCGCGAGTTCTCCGACCATCTCGGCCGCGTTCAACGGTCCCCGCGACGACGTCAGCGACTCGACGAGCGCATCCTCGTCGACGCCGGGGCTGATGAGCCCCGCTGGTTCCACGCCGGCCGCCCGGAGCGTCGCGAGGCGCGCGGGCGAGGTCGAGGCGAGGTAGAGCCGCACCGGGGCGTCGTCTGCTCGGCGCTCTGGCATGTGGGGGCTCCTATGCTCGAGGGATGGCTGAATCACATGGCACCGCGTCGCGGGGCACCGAGGTCGAACTCGACGTTACCAACATCGCCCACGGGGGAGTCTCCGTCGCTCGCATGGAGGGTCGCGTCGTCTTCGTCGCGGACGCGATTCCCGGTGAGCGGGTGCTGGCGCGGATCACGGATGACTCGAAGGCCAAGTTCTGGCGCGCCGAGACCGTCGGCGTGCTCGAGCCCTCAGCGCACCGCCGCGAGCACGTGTGGGCCGAGGCATCCGTCGACCGGGCGCCCGAGGTGCGCGCCGGGGGTGCCGAGTTCGGCCACATCGACCTCGAGCACCAGCGCGAACTGAAGCGCCAGGTGCTCGTCGACTCACTGCAGCGCATGGGCGGCATCGAGGCGGATGTCGCGGTCGAGGCGATCCCGGGCGAAGCCGATGGCACGGGCTGGCGCACGCGGCTCCGCCTGCACGTCGCACCCGACGGCACGCTTGGCCCCTATGCGGCGCGGTCGCACGATGTCGTGCCCGTGGCATCCGTGCCGCTCGCGACTGCCGAGGTGGCCCGGATCACGCCGCTCGATGAGCGCTTCGCGGGCTCGACCCACGTCGACATCGTCGCACCGTCGGCCGGCAACGCCTTCGTCCTGGCGGGCGATTCGACGTCGAAGACGCGCCCGAAGCCCCAGCGCATCACCGAGGTCGTGGGGGAGCGGGAATTCCGTGTCGACGTTCGCGGGTTCTGGCAGGTGCACCGTGCCGCCGCCGAGACGCTGACCAGGGCGGTGCAGGATGCGATCGACGCGGAACTCTTCGACCCCCGCGCCGCGAACCAAGACCTCTATGGGGGCGTCGGCCTGCTCGCGGCCGCCGTCGCAGACCGCTTTGGTCCGACAACTCGCATCACGACCGTCGAGGGTGACTCGCTCGCGACGGACCACGCCGCCGAGAACCTCGTCGAGTGGGTCGGCGCGCGCGCCGTGACGAACCGGGTCGACCGCTACCTTCGCGACCTCACGTCGTCGAAGCAGCGGCTGGAGGGCGCGACCGTCGTGCTCGATCCGCCCCGGGCGGGAGCAGGCCGCCAGGTCATCGACTCACTCGTCGAGCTCGGGCCGACACAGCTCGTCTACGTTGCGTGTGACCCCGTTGCGCTCGCGCGTGACGCAGGCTTCCTCCGCGAGCGCGGCTACCGGCTCTCACGGCTGCGTGCCTTCGACCTCTTCCCGCACACGCACCACGTCGAGGCGGTCGCAAGCTTCATTCGTGAGTGACATACCGAAGGAATGTCGCTTATTCACCGTCCCCCGCGGTGCTCCGCGGTCTAGGCTTGAAGAGGGCGACGTTTGCCGCCCGAAGGTTCAGACGCAAGCGAAAGATCCAGCCCGATGAATGCAACCCCAGCGTCGCCCGTCAGGGTGTCGGTCGTGGACGACCACGAGTCGGTGAGGCTCGGCCTGCGCTCGGCGTGCATCGAGGCCGGCTACGAGTTCCTTGTCGCCGCGGCATCCGTCTCGGAGTTCGAGCGGGAGCTCGCCGGTCGCGAGAACGACGTGGTCGTGCTCGACCTGTCGCTCGGCGACGGCTCGACCGTCACCGAGAACGTCAAGCGCGTGCAGGCCACCGGCTCCGCCGTGCTCGTGCACAGCATCGCAGACCGCGTCGCGCTCGTGCGTGAGGCGCTCGCCGCAGGGGCTGCTGGCGTCATCCCCAAGTCCTCCGCGACCCAGATCGTCATGACGGCGGTCAAGACCGTTGCGAGGGGCGAGGTGCTCAACAACCTCGAGTGGGCGACCGCGATCGATGCGGACAGCGATTTCGCCAAGGCCCAGCTCGGGCGTCGCGAGCGCGAGATCCTGCACCTCTACGCCTCGGGCCTGCCGCTCAAGCTTGCGGCCGAGAAGCTCGGCATCGGCTACTCGACCGCGCGCGAGTACCTCGACCGCATCCGCATGAAGTACGTGGAGGTCGGGCGTCCCGCGCCCACCAAGGTGGACCTGCTGCGCCGGGCTGTCGAAGACGGCATCCTGCCCAGCATGGATGTCGACACGCTCAATGGCGCCTGAGCGCCCGGTCGCGCTCCCACCCCAGCCGGGGCAGAAGCATCCGAGACGCCCCATCAGCGTGGCGAGCCTCGAGGTCGTCATCGCGCGCGCCGTCGCCCTCTTCGGGATCCTGTTTGGAGCGCAGACCCTGCCAGCGGCACTCGGCCAGCGTGCGCTGATCGATCCCGTCTGGTGGACCGTGATGGTTGTCGCCTTCTACGGCGCGCTCCTCGCGAGCGGCGTCGCATCGGTACTGCGCAGGGGCACGCGGCTCGCCAACGCGGCGATCGCGGTCGTGTTCCTGCTCTCGCTCGTCTTCTGGATCCCCGGCGTGGCGGAGGGCGGATGGAGCGCCGTCGAGCGGCCCTGGGTCTGGTTCATGGTCACGGTCGCGACGGCGGCCGCGGCGGTCGCGTTCTCGGTCTGGGCGGCCGCCATCTACCTGCTCGTCACGCCGGTGCTCTACGGCATCCTGCGGCTCTCGGTCTTCGGCGGCAGCGCCGACCCCACCATCACGGCACTCGACGTGATCTATTCCGTGCTGCTGGGCGGCGCCGTGCTGGCGATCATCACGATGCTGCGCTCGGCCGCCGCCTCGGTCGACGCCGCCCAGTCGACCGCGCTCTCGCGCTACCTGGATGCCGTGGGGGAACACGCGCGGGAGGTGGAGCGCGTGCAGGTGGATGCGATCGTGCACGACACCGTGCTGAGCGCCTTCCTCTCGGCCGGCCGGGCTGAGACCGACGAGCACCGGCAGCAGGCGACGAGTCTCGCGAAGACCGCGATCGTGCACCTCAAGGCGGCCGAGTTGGCGCCGCCGGATGAACGGGGCGGCGTCTACGCGCAGGTCGTGGCGCGGCGCATCACCGAGACCCAGGCGCGGATGGGCCAGCCGTTCCGCATCGAGATCGACGACCTCGGCGATACCGTGCTGCCCGTGCTCGCCGCGGAGTCCCTGTATTCGGCCACGAGGCAGGCCATGGTCAACAGCATCCAGCATGCGGGCGCCGAGGGCGTTTCGCGGTGGGTGACGATGCGACGGCGCGGCGCTGCGGGCGTGCGGATCGAGGTGGGCGATACGGGTGTCGGCTTCGTCGTCGACGAGATCCCGTCAGAGCGACTGGGCGTGCGCGTCTCGATCATCGACCGGATGCACGGGGCCGGCGGCGAGGCTCGCATCGAGTCCGCGCGCGGCGATGGCACGCTCGTGTTCATCGACTGGCCCGCCGACGCGGGGGAGGGCTCGAGCGCATGAACATCGCGGTGCCCAAGTTCGCGATCATCGCCCTGGGGGCGGTCTTCTCGGCATACCAGCTCGTGCTCGCGGCATCCTCCCTCCCGGTCGGCAACCGCCCTGGCCAGGTCGTGCTCGCGATGGTGCTCTATGCGATCGCCACGATCGTGAGCCTCGCGGTGGTCGACCGCCGCTTCACGCCGTGGATCGCGTCGGCGAACGTGCTCGTGGCCATCCTGCTGCCCGTGCTCGTGGCCACCCAGCTGCCGGAGGATCACGAGATCGGCTCCGACTACTCCACGTGGCACGTGGCGGCGGTCGGCGTGCTCATGGTCATCACCTCGGCCCGTGGCTTCCAGCTGCTCGCGTGGATCGGCGTCGGTACCCTCGTCGTGCAGTCGGTGCTGTGGGCCGGCGTGGGCTCGCTCGGCTCCCTCGGCGTGATCGGCAGCGTGCTCTGGGTCGGGGTCTCGCATATGCTGCAGCGCTCGCTCGCGAAGGCGGAGCGGGATGCGAAGGCGTACTCGGTCGCGGAGCGTGAGGCGGCCGAATGGCGCACCGCCCAGGAGGCACACCTCTCGGAGCGTCGCACGCGCCTGGGGCAGACGGCGCGAATGGCGCTCCCCATGCTTCGCCACATCGTTGCGAGCGAGGCGGTGCTCACCCCCGGGCAGCAGCGCGAGTGCATCTACCTCGAGGCGGCGATCCGCGACGAGATCAGGGGCCGCACGCTGCTCGATGATGCCGTTCGCGAGCAGGTCATGGCTGCCCGGCGTCGCGGCGCAACGGTCACGCTGCTGGACGAGGGTGGTCTCGATGACCTGGCGCCGGAGGAGAGCGCTCGGATCCATCGCGAGATTGCTGCCGCCATGCGGTCGTCTTCCGCCGACACCATCATCGTCCGCACGGTGGCGGATGATTCGGATGTCGCCGTGACCGTCGTGGGCCTCACGGCGAGCGGGGTCAACCTGCTCGGCGACTCCGATGCGGACGCCGACGATTCCGAGGTGGCGCTGTGGCTTGAGATTCCCCGCAGCGGCGCTGAGGCCGCCGCGCAGGCCGGTTAACTGGCGAAGGGCCGGAACCTCGGTTCCGGCCCTTCAAGACCCCGGGTTAGGGCGATAACCCGAATATCGCCCTAACCCGCCCCCAATTCGTTAGCCCGCTTACCCTAGTCGGCTATCGAATGGTGGTGTGACTCTTGGAGTGACACCTAGCACTGTCTATGTTGCTTGCTCGAAACCATACAGCAAAGTCGTCATTTCGGGGGACGATCGGGGGACAATTTCTCCAGAACGCCCTGAAATACTGCGATGCGGCCGGGATCGCGGCCCCTCTTCGGGGTACGTACCGGGGGACAAATGCGATGTGAGCGCTCCCAAGCTCGAACCTCGGAAGGAGCGGCACAACAGGCCAGCCTTTCAGCCCGTGAAGGAACGCCAGCTGCCCGGCACAAGGGGCTTTCGCAGGCCGCGGGCGCTGCGAGCCCAGGCATCCTGTCGAGGCGCGGGCAGCACCTGCCCCTGCTCGCGAAGCTCATCGATGGCCGACGTCACGACCGCGACGACCGCGGCCGCCTCGGCGGGGCTGGGATTGCCCGCGAGCACCGAGATCTCGGCAGCCGGGATCGACTCCTCGAGTGAGGGGGCCGAGTTGCTCGAGCGATCGGTCACAGCGGGATGTTCCCGTGCTTCTTGGGGGGCATGCTCGCGCGCTTGGTCGCGAGGGTGCGCAGTGCCTTCGTCACGATGACGCGGGTCGCCGCGGGTTCGATGACCCCGTCGAGCTCGCCACGTTCAGCCGCCAGGAAGGGGCTCGCGACGTTGTAGGTGTACTCGTTGGCGAGGCGGGTGCGCACGGCCGCGACATCCTCACCATTGGCCTCCGCCTCCTTGAGCTCGCTGCGGTACAGGATGTTGACGGCGCCCTGGCCGCCCATGACGGCGATCTCGGCGGTCGGCCAGGCGTAGTTGAGGTCTGCGCCGAGCTGCTTCGAGCCCATGACGATGTAGGCACCGCCGTAGGCCTTGCGCGTGATGACCGTCACGAGCGGCACGGTCGCCTCTGCGTAGGCGTAGAGGAGCTTGGCTCCGCGGCGGATGACGCCCGTCCACTCCTGGTCGGTGCCGGGCAGGTAGCCGGGCACGTCGACGAGCGTGAGGATCGGGATGTTGAAGGCGTCGCAGAAGCGCACGAAGCGTGCGGCCTTCTCTCCCGCCTCGATGTTGAGGGTGCCCGCCATGGCGTTGGGCTGGTTGGCGATGATGCCCACCGAGCGGCCCTCGACGCGGCCGAAGCCGACGACGATGTTGGGCGCGAAGAGCGGCTGCACCTCGAGGAAGTCGCCGCCGTCGACGATGTGCTCGATGATCGTGCCGACGTCGTAGGGCTGGTTGGGGCTGTCGGGGATGACGGTGTTGAGCTTGCGGTCATCGTCGGTGATCTCGAGCTCGACCTCGCTCGCGTAGAGCGGCAGCTCGGCGAGGTTGTTGTCGGGGAGGAAGGAGAGGAGGGTGCGCGCGTAGTCGAGCGCATCGTCCTCATCGCTCGCGAGGTAGTGCGAGACGCCCGAGACCTTGTTGTGGGTCAGCGCGCCGCCGAGCTCCTCCATGCCGACGTCCTCACCCGTGACGGTCTTGATGACGTCGGGGCCGGTGACGAACATCTGGCTCGTCTTGTCGACCATGATGACGAAGTCG
This sequence comes from Salinibacterium sp., assembly GCA_015234465.1. Lineage (GTDB taxonomy): Bacteria > Actinomycetota > Actinomycetes > Actinomycetales > Microbacteriaceae > Homoserinimonas. The sequence continues at coordinate 181,330 of JADGNA010000023.1, forward strand.
GTGAGGGCGGGGGAGTAGACCGCGCCGCCGGCGGCGGGGCCCATGACGATCGAGATCTGCGGGATGACGCCGGAGGCCATCGTGTTGCGGCGGAAGATCTCGCCGTACTTGCCAAGGGCGACGACGCCCTCCTGGATGCGCGCGCCGCCGGAGTCGAGCATCCCGATGATGGGGATGCCGAGGCGAAGGGCGAGGTCCATGACCTTGATGATCTTCTCGCCGGCTACCTCGCCGAGGGAGCCACCGAAGATCGTGAAGTCCTGCGCGTAGACGGCCACATGGCGACCGTGGATCGTGCCGGTGCCGGTCACGACCGCGTCTCCGTAGGGGCGCGCCTTGTCCATGCCGAAGGCGTGCGTGCGGTGGCGCACGAACTCGTCGAGCTCGACGAAGGAGCCCGGGTCGAGCAACTGCTCGATCCGCTCGCGGGCGGTCTTCTTGCCCTTGGCGTGCTGCTTCTTGATCGCGGCCTCGCCGCTCGCGGTCACGGCCTCGTGGTAGCGAACCTTGAGGTCGGCGAGCTTGTCGGCCGTCGTCATGGGCGTCACGCTCGACTGCTCGGCTGCGGCGGGAACAGGAGTGGGGGCGTCGTTGTCGGCAGTCACCCGCATCACTTTACCGGCCACCCCTGCCCGGGCTTGGGAGGTTTGCGACAAAAGCCTTGGAGGTTCACTGCCCCGATACGCTAAACGGATGCTGCTGCCACTGAGTCGCGCCGAGGCCACCGTTCTCGAGTTCCTGCCCGAGTGCGGGTCGACCAACACGGAACTGGTGGCACGGGCATCCGCTGGCGCCGAGCATTTCACGGTCGTCGCGACGGATTCGCAGACCGCCGGTCGCGGCCGTCTTGGGCGCACCTGGGTTGCCCCGCCGGGACAGACGCTCGCGGTCTCGGTGCTGCTGCGGCCGGGCTTCGGCAGGGATGCCTGGGGCTGGCTTCCCCTCGTCGCTGGCCTCGCGATGGCGCGCGCGGTGCGGTCGGTGCTGCCCGCTGGCGATGACCGGCCGGTCGCCGTCAAGTGGCCCAACGATGTGCTCGTGCGCGGACGGAAGGTCTCGGGACTCCTCGCGGAGGTTGCGCCGAGCAACGACGGAGCCGCCGTCGTGCTGGGGGCGGGACTGAACCTGACGATCCCCGAAAACACCCTGCCGACCGAGACGGCGACCTCCCTCACGCTCGAGGGTGCCGAAGCCGACGCGCTCCTGGACCGTGCGCTCTCCGTCTACCTGCGTGAGTTGCGCGAGCTGTACTCCGCGCTGCAGGAGCATGGCGGGGATGCGGAGCGCAGTGGCATCCGCTCTCTCGTCTCGAAGGAGTGCGCGACCCTCGGACGCCGGGTGCGCGTGACCCTGCCGGGAGATGAGACGGTCATGGCACTCGCGTTAGAGATCGACGAGGCAGGGCGGCTCGTGATCGAGCGCGACGACCGACCCGGAACGCGGCACGTCGTCGCCGCCGGTGACGTGACCCACGTGAGGTATGAATAAGGGATGTCCACCGAGTTCTCGGATCCGGCGCCCGCAAGCGAGCGAGTGCTCGCGCGCCTGCGGCCACACGCCCGCGCACTCTTCTGGCCGAGCCTCATCCTCATCGCAGGAGCCGGGGCGCTCGCCTACTTCTCCGAGGCGTTCCCCGAACCGTGGCAGAACGCCCTGCTCCTCGGGCTCGGCAGCCTCGCCCTCGCGCTGATCTGGCTCATTCCCCTCCTGCGCTGGCTCGCGAGCCGCACCGTCATCACGACCCGGCGCATCGTCATCCGTCGCGGTCTCTCGACGCGCACGCGGCAGGAACTGCTGCACAGCAGGGGCTATGACATCACCGTGCGGCAGCGGGCGCTGCAGTCGATGTTCGGCAGCGGCGACGTGCTCATCAACTCGGGACTCGAGCATCCGGTCGTGCTGCGTGATGTGCCGGGCGCGCAGCTCGTGCAGGGCGCGCTGCACGACCTCATGGAGAAGAACATGAACCCCATCGCGGCACGCCGTCAGCACGACGCGTCGCACGCGAATGATGAGACAACGGCCTGGAACTGACCGCGGCCGGTAACCCGGGTGAGGTAGGTTGCCCTCATTCGGATGCAGTGACGCGCCGGGGTGCGACACCGCCGCCCCCGGCGCTCGGCCTGGAGAGGGAGACGGCGTGAAGATCTCGGTCATCGGTTGTGGGTACCTGGGAGCCGTCCACGCGGCCTGCATGGCGGAGATCGGCCATGAGGTCGTCGGCATCGACGTCGACGAGCTCAAGATCGAGCTGCTCGCCGAGGGCCGTCCGCCCTTCTACGAGCCAGGGCTGCCCGAGCTCTTGACGACCGCGAGCGCGTCAGGTCGCCTGTCGTTCAGCACGGATGTCTCGGCCGTCGCATCCGCCCGCGTGCACTTCATCGCGGTCGGCACGCCCCAGCTCGAGGGCAGCAACGCCGCCGACCTCACCTACGTGCACGCCGCCGTCGAGTCGCTCCTGCCACACCTGAAGCCGGGCGACCTCGTCGTCGGCAAGTCCACCGTGCCCGTCGGCACGGCCGCCGGGCTGTATGCGCGCATCCGCGAGGCCGCCCCGGGCGCCTCCCTCGCCTGGAACCCGGAGTTCCTGCGCGAGGGCTTCGCCGTGAAGGACACGATCACGCCCGACCGGCTCGTCTACGGGCTCGCCCCCGGCGATGACACGGCCGAAAGTCTCCTCGACGAGGTCTACGGTGCCGCCCTCGCGAATGGATCGCCCAAGGTCGTCACCGACTTTGCGACCGCCGAACTGGTGAAGGTTTCAGCCAATGCCTTCCTCGCGACCAAGATCTCCTTCATCAACGCCATGGCGGAGGTTGCCGAGGCGACGGGGGCGGATGTCACGGCGCTCGCCGACGCGATCGGCCACGATGCCCGCATCGGCCGCCGCTTCCTCAACGCCGGGCTCGGCTTCGGCGGCGGCTGCCTCCCCAAGGACATCCGTGCCTTCATGGCGCGCGCCGAGGAACTCGGGGTCGACCAGGCGCTCTCCTTCCTGCAGGAGGTCGACGCGATCAACCTGCGCCGCCGCGAGCGGATGGTCGACCTCGCGAAGGAGGTCGTCGGCGGCGACGTGCGGGGCAAGCGCATCGCCGTGCTTGGGCTCGCGTTCAAGCCCGACTCGGATGACGTGCGCGACTCGCCCGCCCTCGACGTCGCGCTGCGCCTGACCGAACTCGGTGCCGATGTCGTCGCGACCGACCCCCAGGCGCTCAACACCGCGCTCCGCCGTAAGCCCGACCTCGCCGTCGCGCTGACGGCCTCGCAGGCCGCCGAGGGAGCGGATGCCGTGCTTCTCCTCACGGAGTGGCGCGAGTACCGGGAACTCGACCCCGCGGCGCTCGCGTCAGTCGTTCGCGTGCCGGCGATCGTCGACGGGCGCAACTGCCTGGACCCGGTGCAGTGGCGCGACGCCGGATGGCACTACCGGGCGCTCGGCCGCCCCTGAGGCTGCCGGTTCAGCGAAGACCCACGTGCGGTAGAGCCAGAAGCGGAACACCATGCCGAGCGCGAGCCCGACGACGTTGGTCGACACGTTGTCGGCCAGCAGGCTTGTGAAGCCGAGCACGTAGTGCGAGACCCAGAGGCAGGTGAGCGGGATGCCCATGGCCACGATGCTCACGGCCGCGAAGCGCAGGCCCTCGCCGATGGGATGCGCGCGCTGCTCGCGGTGGAAGGTCCAGTGGCGGTTGCCCAGCCAGTTCGCGAGGATCGCGACGGAGGTGGAGATGACCTTCGCCGCGACGGGACCCTCGTGCAGCACCTCGGGTGCAAGCACCGTGAGGCGCAGCACGTTGAAGAGTGTCACGTCGATCACGAGGCCCACCGTGCCGACCACGCCGAAGCGGGCGAGCTGCGCGAAGAGGCGACTCTGCAGCATCCGGCCGACCCGTGCCGTGGTGCTCGGTGCGCTGCGCAAAGTGGGGACCCCGTGGATAGGCGAAGATGGTGTGTGGCGGTTCGCAGTCTAACCGCCGACATCCGCCCGTTCACTGTGCAGGAACGGGCTGTGCGAACGCTGCTCGTCGACCCCAGGAGATCCCATGACCTTGACCGTCGGTGTAATCGGGGGCGGGCAGCTTGCCCGCATGATGATCCCCGCGGCGACCCACCTGGGCATCCAACTGCGGGTCTTCGCTGAGGCGGAGGGTAGCCCCGCCGGGCTCGCCGCGACCGCCGTCGGCGACTACCGCGATGCCGATCAGGTGCTGCGCTGGGCGGAGGGGCTCGACGCCGTGACCTTCGACCACGAGCACGTTCCCCAGGCGGTGCTCCAGCGCCTCGTCGAGTCGGGCGTGCCTGTGCGGCCCGGCCCACACGCGCTCCTGTATGCGCAGGACAAGCTCCTCATGCGTGAGCGGCTCGGCCAGCTCGGGCTGCCCATGCCCGAGTGGGCCGCCGTCTCGACTGAGGCGGAGCTCGACGAGTTCATCGAGGCCCACGGGGGAGCGGCCGTCGTCAAGACGCCGCGGGGCGGCTACGACGGCAAGGGGGTCAAGGTCGTGCGCCGAGGCCACGAGGCCATCACCTGGTTCGAGGATGCCGCGGTCGGCGCCCTGCTCGTTGAGGAACTCGTCGAGTTCCGCCGCGAGCTCGCCCAGTCGGTGGCCCGTCGTCCCTCCGGCGCGATCACGGCGTGGCCCGTCGTCGAGAGCGTGCAGCAGAACGGCGTGTGCGCCGAGGTCATCGCCCCGGCGCCCCACTCGGCGGGCAAGCTCGCGGATGTCGCGGAACAGATCGCCGTCACCGTCGCAGAGGGCCTCGACGTCACGGGTGTGCTCGCCGTCGAGCTCTTCGAGACGACCGACGAGCGCCTGCTCGTCAACGAGCTCGCGATGCGTCCCCACAACAGCGGCCACTGGAGCATCGAGGGTTCGACCACGAGCCAGTTCGAGCAGCACCTCCGGGCGGTGCTCGACCTCCCGCTCGGCGGCACCGGATGTCGCGACCCCTGGTCGGTCATGGTGAATGTGCTCGGCGGCCCCATGGGTGAGTCCCTGGACTCGCGCTACTCGCGGGCGATGGGGGAGCATCCGCTCGTCAAGTTCCACTCCTACGGCAAGGAGTCGCGCCCCGGACGCAAGGTCGGCCACGTCTCGATGGGCGGCGACGACCTCGACGACGTCGTCTACCAGGCGCGCGCGGCTGCCGAGATGCTCGCCTCCTAGCCGCTACTATCGTGCCCATGCCTTCACCGATCGTGTCGATCATCATGGGCTCCGACTCCGACTGGCCCGTGATGGGCGAGGCGGCGGCGGTGCTCAGCGAGTTCGGCGTACCCCATGAGGTCGAGGTCGTCTCGGCGCACCGCACGCCCGACAAGATGATCTCCTTCGGCCGTGAGGCGGCCGGCCGGGGCATCCGTGCGATCATCGCGGGCGCCGGCGGGGCAGCACACCTGCCGGGCATGGTCGCCTCCGTCACGACGCTGCCGGTCATCGGCGTGCCCGTGCCCCTCGCGCGACTCGACGGCATGGACTCCCTGCTCTCGATCGTGCAGATGCCAGCCGGCATCCCCGTCGCGACCGTCTCCATCGGGGGAGCGAAGAACGCGGGCCTGCTCGCGCTGCGCATCCTTGGATCGACGGATGCCGCGATCGCCGGGCAACTCGCGCAGTACTCCCGTGACCTCGAGCACATGGTCGAGGAGAAGAACACCGCACTGAAGGCACGCCTCTAGCCCGTGGCATCCGCAGCACGAAGCATGCACTCGGCGAGGCCGACCGTGCGCCACCCCGACACCAGCTCGCGCGAGGTAATGACCGCGAGGGCCTGGTGGTTGGTCGCGCTTAACGTGCTCATCCCGGGATCGGCCCAGCTGCTCGCGGGCAACCGCCGCCTCGGCCGCTTCGGCGTCTCGGCGACCTTCGTGCTGTGGGCGGTCGCGCTCCTCGTGCTGGTCGTGTTCCTGGTGAACAGCTCGGTGCTGCTGACCCTCGCGACGAACCCGATCGCGCTCACGGTCGGTCAGGTGCTGCTCGGCGCATACGCCGTGCTCTGGGTAGTCCTCACGCTCGACGCCCTGCGCCTGGTCAGGCTTGTGAAGGCCTCGCCGGGTGCGCGGCCGTTTCTGGCCGGTGTCGCGGTCGTCGCCCTCGTCCTGACGGCGGGTGGGGCCGCCTACGGCGCACACCTCGCGGGCGTGGCGCGCGACGCGATCGTCTCGGTGTTCCAGAGCGGTGACTACGCCGAGCCGGTCGATGGTCGCTACAACATCCTCCTCCTCGGCGGGGACGCGGGAGCCGACCGGGAGGGGCTGCGGCCCGACAGCATCTCCGTCGTCAGCGTCGACGCCGAGACGGGCGCGACCACGATCATCGGCGTGCCGCGCAACTTCGAGCGGGCCACCTTCTCCGAGGGCTCGCCCATGTTCGAGGCCTACCCGAACGGCTACGACTGCGGCGACGAATGCCTCATCAGCTACCTCTACACGGTCGGACAGGAGCATTCGGAGCTGTATCCGGATGCCGAGGCGGAGGGAAGCAACGCCGGGCTTGAGGCGATGCGCGACGCCGTCGAGGGTGTGACCGGCCTGCACCTGCACTACTACGTACTCATCGACATGCAAGGCTTCGAACAGCTCATCAACGCGCTTGGCGGCGTCGAGGTCGAGGTGCCGGAGCGCCTCGCATACGGGCCGGTCACGAGCCCAACCCCCTTCGGCTACTTCGAGGCGGGCCCGCAACGCATGAACGGCGAGCAGGCCCTTTGGTATGCGCGCTCCCGCTTCGACGGGAACGACCTCGAGCGCATGGAGCGCCAGCGTCAGGTGCAGCAGGCCATCATCACGCAGATGGAGCCGACGAACGTCGTCAACAAGTTCCAGGCGGTCGCCGACGCCGGCACGCAGGTCGTGAAGACCGACATCCCCGGCGTCATGATCAGCGTCCTCGTCGACCTGGCTGGCAAGTCGCGCGAGCATGCGATCGCTACGCTCGAACTCGTTCCCGACTCGGGTGTCGACACGGTCTACCCCGACTATGCGTCGATCCACGCGATCGTGCAGGACTCGCTGGTGCGGCCCGCGGAGTAGCCCGCCGTGTCAGAGTTCGGCGTGCAGGTTCCACACCTCGCGCGCCGCGGAGTCCCACGCGTAGGCGCGTGAGCGGTCCTGCCCGAGCAACGCCAGGCGCGAGGCGCGCTCCTCGTCGCTTACGACATCGCTGATCGCGCGGGCGAGCCGTGCCGGGTATTCCGAGTCGTCGGATGCCTCGACCGCGACACCGGCGTCGGCCGCGACTTCAACAACCGAAGGGTCGTCGGAGTGCACGACGGGTACCCCGAAGCTGAACGCTTCGATGACGGGGAGCGGGAACCCGCCGGAGACGCTCGGGTGCACGAATGCGCTGGCGCGCGCAATGACGACAGCGAGGTCGGCGTCGGGCAGAAAGCCGAGCGTGCGCACCCGGTCGGGCGCGAGTCCGTGGTCGGCGGCGACCGCCGCGACATCGACACCACCCCAGCCCTCCGGCCCGGCGATGAGAAGGGGCAGATCGACGGCGTCCCGGTGGGCGAGCGATGCGATGAGTGCACCGAGGCGCTTGCGAGGCTCGAGGGTCCCCGCGGTGAGGATGTAACGCTCCGGCAGGTCGAGGGCCTCGGCACGGGCATCCGCATCGACCGGTGTCGCGAGCTTGCTGCTCACGGCACCGCCGATGACGCGGATGCGATCGCCGAAATTATGGATCTCATTGAGCTGCTCGGCCACCGCATGCGTCGGCGTGATGACGGCGTCGGCGTAGCGGTGAGCCCGCTTGACCATGGCCCGCAGCAGCGCGGCCCGGCCCTTGGGGAGGGCGTCCGGATGCGTCCAGGCGGTCACGTCGTGCACGGTCACGACCGTCTGGTTGCCTGGCTCGTTGATCCGGTCATGCCTGCCGAGCGGAGCGACGGCGTTCGCGCTGTGGAGCATGCCCTTGGCGCTCCGGATCTCGCCGTTCCCCGTGCGCCCGGGGAACGTGGTCATGCCTGCCCGCCACGCGAGGTGGAGTTCGCGCCGGGGGAGGGGCAGCTCGATCAGCTCCTCCAGGTCGGGAAGCAGGGTCGTGAGCCGTTCGCGGTCCTCGGCCGGTGACCGCGGGATGACGCCCGCGACGGCACAGCCTTCCGGTGCGACCTCGATCAAGGCGCGGGCAAGTTCCTCCGTATAGCGACCGATACCGCCCGGCACGGGCGCCGTGACGGGGTCAAGGAGCACGCGCAGGGTCGTCGTCATGGCGCGCTCGCAACTCCAGCGGCCAAGGCCTCGGCGAGGGCCTCCTGCCAGGGACGCATGGGCGAGAGACCGGCATCCGCCCAGCGAGCGTGGCCGAGCACCGAGTAGGCGGGGCGCGCAGCGGGACGCACGAAGGACGCGCTGTCGGTGGGCAGCACGCGCTCGGGGTCGAGGCCGCTCAGGCGGAAGATCTCGCGCGTGAAGCCGAACCAGCTCGTCTGACCGCCGTTGGTGCCGTGGTAGGCGCCAGCCGGCGCATCCGAATTGATCAGCGCGGCGATCTGGCGCGCGAGGTCGAGCGTCCACGTGGGCTGTCCGACCTGGTCGTCGACGACGCTCAAGGTCTCGCGGTCTGCGGCCAGGCGCAGCATCGTCTTGACGAAGTTCGGCCCGTGCTCGCCGTAGAGCCATGCCGTGCGCACGATGTAGGTGCTGTCGGGGTGTGCGGCGAGGGCGAGCCGCTCGCCCTCCGCCTTGGTGCGCCCGTAGGCGTTCTTGGGGTCGATCGGAGCGTCCTCGGGGTAGGGCTCGCTCGCGTCTCCGGCGAAGACGTAATCGGTCGAGACCGTCACAAAACGCGCGCCGTGCCGCGCCGCCGCCGTCGCGAGGTTGCCTGTGCCCGTCGCGTTGACGGCGAAGGCGTCATCCTCGTGCGTCTCCGCGTCGTCCACCTTCGTGTAGGCGGAAGCGTTGATGATGACGTCGTGACCCTCGGATGCCGCGAGCACGGCGTCGAGGTCGGTCACGTCGAGTTGAGCGCGGCCCAGTGCCGTGACATCCGTGCCGGCCAGTACCGTCTGCAGGTCGCGGCCGAGCATCCCGTTCGCACCGGCGATGAGGATGCGCGACATCACTGCCCCTGCGCCTTGTAGCGGGCCTCGGTGGCGGCCTTCTGCGGCGCCCACCAGTTCTCGTTGGCGCGGTACCACTCGATCGTGGCGGCGAGGCCGGCCTCGAAGTCGTCGTAGCGCGGCGCCCAGCCGAGCTCGGTGCGCAGGCGCGTCGAGTCGATCGCGTAGCGCAGGTCGTGGCCGGGGCGGTCATTCACGTGGTCGTAGGCATCCGCGGGCTGCCCGAGTTGCGTGAGGATGAGCTCGACGACGTCCTTGTTGTTCTTCTCCCCGTCGGCGCCGATCAGGTAGGTCTCGCCGATCTCACCCTTCTCGAGGATCACCAGCACGGCGGAGGAGTGGTCATCCGCGTGGATCCAGTCGCGCACGTTCTCGCCCGTGCCGTAGAGCTTGGGGCGCTCGCCGCGAAGCACGTTCGTGATCTGACGGGGGATGAACTTCTCGACGTGCTGGTAGGGCCCGTAGTTGTTGGAGCAGTTCGAGATGGTCGCCTTCACACCGAAGGAACGCACCCACGCCCGCACCAGCAGGTCGCTGCCAGCCTTGGTCGAGGAGTAGGGGCTCGACGGGTTGTAGGGCGTGTGCTCGGTGAAGCGCTCCGGGTCGTCGAGCTCGAGGTCGCCATAGACCTCATCAGTCGAGATGTGGTGGAAGCGGATGCCGTGCTTGCGTGCCGCCTCCAGCAGCGTGTACGTGCCGATGATGTTGGTGTCGAGGAAGGGCCGCGGGTCGTCGAGGGAGTTGTCATTGTGGCTCTCGGCGGCGTAGTGGACGACGGCGTCGTGGCGAGAGAACAGCTCGTCGACGAGCTCCGCGTCGCAGATGTCGCCCTGCACGAACTCGAAACGGTCCTTCGGCAGGCCTTCCAACGACGCCAGGTTGCCCGCGTAGGTCAGCTTGTCGAGCACCGTGACACTGTGGTCGGTCTCGCTGAGCACGTGGTGCACGAAGTTGGAACCGATGAACCCGGCTCCGCCGGTGACGAGCATCTTCATTGGGGGTGTGCCACTTTCTGGGTCGGCGGATCATCCTCGGAGATCCTACCGCGCGCCACGATGTAGCCCGCTGGGACCCACGGCCCCCTTGTTACGAACCCCTAGTACGGGAAGCCAGCGAGTGTCTCGCAGGGGATTCCGTCGTTGTTCTGGTCAAGCCGCGCGACGTCGCCGTAGAGCGGGTAGTACGTCTGGAACCACGCGTTTGCCTCTGCCCAGGTATTGAAGTCCGTGCAGTTGCGTACATCGCCGGGGTTCCCCGGGGTTGTGGGGGTCGGCTTCGGGGCCGGCGTGGTCGGCAGAGGGGCCGCGGCCGGGCGGCCTGCTGGCACCCGGAAGCCGTCGATCTCGTAGCGCCAGATGTGCGAAGGGTAGCTCGACTTCACCTGAGTGGCTTCTGCGGTGCTCGCCGTATAGAAGTGGTGCAGATAGGTGTCGCTCCAGAAACGTGCGACGGGCACCGTGCCAGCCCCGATGTAGCTCGAGGGGTAGACGTAGTACGCGATCCCCTCATAGCGCCAGATGTGTTGCGGGTAGGTGCGAATTACCTGGTCGCGCTCGGCGGCACTGGTCGTGTAGAAGTGGCCTCTGTAGGAGTCGCTCCAGAATCGATACAGGGGAACTGTGCCCGTCTCCTGACGAGTGAATGCGCCATATACCGATCCCTCATACCGCCAAACGGACGTCGGGGAGTTTGCGATGATCGAGTTTCGTTCGGCGGCACTCGTTGTGTAGAAGTGACCGTTGTAGGTGTCGCTCCAGAAGCGGTACACCGGCGCAGCTGTCGGGGCTGCGTTCTGGATCGTGGCGGCTGCGACGGACTCGTTTCCGGGGGCAGCGGAGGACGCATGCGCCGGGAGTGCGGTGGTCGCGAGCAGCGCTGCCGTCACTACGGAGAAGAGAACTGATTTGAACGGTCGCATGAGGCTCACCTTGGGTCGGACTTTCCCCGGAGTCGGGGGAGACGGGTCATAAGGATAATTGCCGCTGTAAGTGCCCAGTAGACCCACAACTAGGGGCATCGCCGAGGCGGGCGACTCAGCCGCCGTCGCGAGCCACCCGGCGCTTCATGAGAGCGGAGCGCACGCTGAGCCCCGCGCGCAGCGCGAGCCGCACGGGCAGGAGGAGCGGCCCCGAGTATTTCTTGTCGAGGAAGCGGCGTGCGCTGTCGTGGTGGGCCTGGATCATCGCGCCGGAGTCTGAGGTTGTGGAGTGGGCGCCCGTGTGCGTGACGACCGCGGCGGGCTCGTACACGTTGCGGTAGCCGTGCCGGCCCAGACGGTAGCCGAGGTCGACGTCCTCGAAGTACATGAAGAACTCGGGGTCGAAGCCGCCGACCTCGTCCCAGGCGGAGCGGCGCACGAGCAGGCAGGAGCCCGACAGCCAACCGGCGTCCGAACGCACGCTCGTGTTGACGGTGTCGTCACGGTAGCGGCGTGTCCAGGGGTTGCCCACCCAGAGGTTCGCGAAGAGGGCGTGCCCCACTCCCGTGCGGAGTGACGGCACGGCGCGCGCCGAGGGATAGAGGTCGCCCTCCGCGGTCAATGTCGCTGGGCCAACTGCGCCGATGCGGGCATCCTCATCGCCCGTCGCAACCAGCGTGTCGATCGCGCCTGCACTCATCACGAGGTCGGGGTTGCTCACGAGTACCCATTCAACGGAGGCGCCGAGGGACTTGACGGCCGCATTGATCGCGGCGCCGTAGCCCACGTTGGTGGGCAGGGCGACATGACGGGCACCGTGCTGAGCAACCAGCGCCGCGACATCCTCTGGCCCATTCGCCTTGTTGTCTGCCACGACGACCTCGACCTCGCTGGAGCTGGCGGCCGGGATGGAGTCGAGGAAGGCGGGAAGCACATCGGCCGAGCCGTAGCTCACCGTCACGACGGCGACTCGGGGTCGGGAGGAGGGCGAGGTGGACATGACCGACCCATCCTAGACGGGTCCACGGCTGGCTTAGGCTAGATTGTTCGATGGCCGACCCGGGCCCTCAAGTGGGGATGCATGAACTATCTGAAGGAGATGCTCGCCTCTCGCGAGCTGCTCATCAACCTCACGATGCGCGAGGTGAAGGGCAAATACAAGCGCACGGTGTTCGGCCAGTTGTGGTCGCTCGCGAACCCGCTCGCGCTCATGCTCATCTACACCTTCGTGTTCGCGTTCATCATTCGCATCGAGTTGCCCCCTGGCGATCCGAGCGGTCTGAACGTCTTCGCCATCTGGTTGCTCTGCGGCCTGCTGCCGTGGATCTTCTTCGCCAACGTGCTGAACTCTGGCGTGACGTCGCTGGTCTCCAACGCCGGCTTGATCCAAAAGGTCGCGTTCAGTCGGGTCGTGCTTCCGCTCTCGCAGGTGGCGTCGGCCGCTTACAACTGGCTCTTCGAGATCGCCGTGCTCGTGGTCGTGCTGAGCATCCTCGGCGCCTTCGTGTTGCCGTGGCTTCCGCTCGTGGTGGTGGCGATGGCGCTGCTGGCAGTGTTCGCCTCGGGCCTCGCGCTCATGCTCTCGATTGCCAACGTCTACTTCCGCGACACGCAGTGGTTCCTCTCGATCATCCTGCAGCTCGGGATGTACCTGAGCCCCGTCATCTACCCCGTGACGATGGTGGCAGATGCGTCGGAGGGCGTCGGCGGAATCTGGGGCACCCCCGTGACGATCCTCGATCTCTACCACCTGAACCCCATGGTCCACTTCCTTGACGTGTTCCGTAGTCTGCTCTACGACAACCGCTGGCCGGACCCGACGGCGTGGCTTGTCTGCATTGCGTGGGCGGTCGGCGCGCTCGTGGTTGGACTCTGGGTGTTCCGGCGCAACGAGAAGAACCTGGCGGAGGCACTGTGAGCGACGTCGCGGTCCGCGTGGACCATGTCAGCAAGAGCTTCCGCATGTATCACGAGCGCAACCAGACGCTGAAGTCGGCGATCATGCGCGGGCGCACCTCGGTGCACGAGGACTTCTGGGCTCTGCAGGACGTGAGCTTCGATGTGCCCGAGGGCTCGACCTTCGGGCTCATCGGCAGCAACGGCTCCGGCAAGTCGACCCTGCTCAAGTGCCTCGCCAAGATCTACCACCCCAACAAGGGCACGATCACGCACTACGGCAAGCTCGCCGCCATGTTGGAGGTCGGTTCAGGCTTCCACCATGAGCTCTCCGGCCGTGAGAACATCTACCTCAACGGCTCCATCCTTGGCATGTCGCGCAAGGAGATCGACCGCAAGTTCGACGACATCGTGGGCTTCTCCGGTGTCGAGCAATTCATCGACCAGCCCGTCAAGAACTACTCCTCGGGAATGTACGTGCGCCTCGGGTTCTCCGTCGCGATCAATGTCGACCCCGACATCCTTGTCGTCGACGAGGTGCTGGCCGTCGGTGACGCGGAGTTCCAGAAGAAGTGTTTCGACAAGTTCGCTGAGTTCAAGCGGTCGGGCAAGACGGTCATCCTGGTGAGCCACTCGATGGACTCTGTGCGAGCTATGTGCGACCACGCAGCCTGGCTCAACAAGGGAACGCTCAAGGCGGTCGGCGAGGCGACTCCGACGATTGCGGCATACGAGGCGTCGCTCGACAACTGAGCGCGCCGCCTTCCGCGGATTGAGCCTGTCGAAATCCTCGGAGCCCCCTCTCGGTAGGATCAACGGGTGCAGATCCGAGAGCTCTCCATCCCCGACTCCTACGAGATCACCCCCAAGCAGTTCGGTGACGACCGTGGCGTGTTCCTCGAGTGGTACCGCTTCGACCGTCTCGAGGAGGCGATCGGTCACCCCATCGACCTGCGGCAGGCCAACACCTCGGTCTCCAAGCGCGGAGTCGTGCGCGGCATTCACTTTGCGGATGTTCCGCGCGGCCAGGCCAAGTACGTGACGGCTACTCACGGGGCAGTGCTCGACTATGTCATTGACATCCGCGTTGGGTCGCCGACGTTCGGGCAGTGGGATTCCGTGCTGCTCGACGACAAGGATCGTCGCGCCATCTACATCGCTGAAGGCCTCGGTCACTGTTTTGTTGCGCTGACGGATGATGCGACCGTGAGTTATCTCGTGAGCGATGTGTTCAACCCCAGCAAGGAGCACGGCATCAACCCGCTCGATGAGCAGGTCGGCCTCGTCTTCCCACCTGAGGCGGGGGAGCCCCTCCTGTCTCCCAAGGATACGGATGCCCCAACCCTCGTCCAGGCGGCGGAGCAGGGGCTCCTGCCCCAGTACGACGACATCCGTCGCTACTACGACCTCCTCAACCAAAAGGACGCGTGATGCGCGGAATCATTCTCGCCGGCGGTTCCGGCACCAGGCTTTGGCCCATCACCAAGGGCATCTCGAAGCAGCTCATGCCGATCTTCGACAAGCCGATGATCTACTACCCGCTGTCGACGCTCATGATGGCGGGCATCAACGAGATCCTCATCATCACGACGCCCGAGTACAACGCGCAGTTCAAGGCGCTCCTCGGCGATGGCAGTGAGCTGGGCATCCGTCTCGAGTACGCCGTCCAGCCTTCCCCGGACGGTCTCGCGCAGGCGTTCATCATCGGCGAGGAGTTCATCGGCGACGAGAGCGTGGCCCTCGTGCTCGGCGATAACATCTTCCATGGAGCTGGCCTCGGCTCGTCGCTGCGCAACCACGGCGAGGTCGAGGGCGGCCTGATCTTCGCGTACCACGTGTCGAACCCGACCGCGTATGGCGTCGTCGAGTTCGACGACGCCATGAAAGCCGTCTCGATCGAGGAGAAGCCGGCGAAGCCGAAGAGCAACTACGCGGTGCCGGGCCTCTACTTCTATGACAACGATGTGGTCGAGATCGCGAAGACGATCGAGCCCAGCGCGCGCGGCGAACTCGAGATCTCGACCGTCAACGAGCGCTACCTAGAGGCGGGCAAACTGCAGGTGCAGGTGCTCGACCGGGGTACAGCGTGGCTCGACACGGGCACCTTCGAGTCGATGATGCAGGCATCCGAGTACGTGCGTGTGATCGAAGACCGCCAGGGCTTCAAGATCGGATGCATCGAAGAGATCGCCTGGCGCGCCGGTTGGATCGACGATGCCCAGCTGCGGGCGTTGGGGGAGTCGCTCGTCAAGAGTGGGTACGGAGCGTACCTGCTGGGGCTCCTCGGCGACGGTGATGCCTAGGTCCGCCTTCGTGTGGCGTCTCGTCTCGACGCCTCGACGTGCAGTTCAGTTCCTGCTTCGCCGTGGCGGTCCCGGCACCGTAGAGCATCGCGGTGCGGCACTGAGCGAGGCAGCACGCGAAAGGCTGTTGTCTCATGGGCTAGAGGCGAGCGAGCTCGACGCGCTTGACCTGCGCGAGGCTGGCCTCCGCTATCCCGAAGGTTGGCGAGAACGAGGCAACCGCATCTACCTCGCCGACGGCGTTGCGTTGGTGCCCGAGTTCGTGGCCGCGAACTCAGAGCTGAGCCAACTCTCCGGCGTGCTCGTAGTGCTCGGCAGCCCCATTGACGGGCTCGCGGTGCTCGGTATCCATGGCGACGGCGCATTGGTGTTCATCGGACCGGAGTGTTGGCTGCCGAGTACTCAGGTGCATTGCGGCGCTGATTCGGCAGTCGTGCTGCGACGCCTGGTCACCTGCACCTTCGCAGGACACGTTGACGCGCGAAATGGAGGCGCCATCTTCGCGGACATCGATCAACTGTGGTCAGAGCGGGTTTACATAGCCACGGATGACATGCACACTCTGATCGACGTCAAGTCCGGTGCCCGCCTAAACCCGTTCGGAGGGCGCATCTCGATCGGCCCTCATGTCTGGCTTGGGCGCGAGTCAGTCATCACGGGAGGAGCGCGTCTTGGCGCGAACTCCGTGATTGGGATGCGATCGCTGGTGCGAGCAGGAACGTATCCAGAAGGTGCAGTGCTCGTGGGAACACCGGCACGGGTCGGCCGAACCGGAGTGACTTGGTCACGCGATGACTTGCCGGGAGATGCGCAGTGACTGCCGCTGGGGAGTCGGCCGTGGAAACATCGCCGGCGCAGCGGGTCGTGCCGGCTTCGAAGGGTCAACTGCGCAGCATCGCAACCGCGCTGAACGGCACGCACAACTCGCTGGGCTTCATCCGCCTGGCGCTCGCGCTCCTGGTGATCGTCGATCACGCATTCGTTCTCGGCGGTTTCGGATTCAACCCCATCCACGAGCTCACGGGTGGTCAAGCCTCGCTCGGCAGCATCGCTGTGGCCGGATTCTTCGCTATCAGCGGATACCTGATCGCCAAGAGTGGGCAGAGTGGGGATGTATTACAGTTCCTGTGGCGGCGCACCCTCCGTATCTTCCCGGCGTTCTGGACAGTGCTGGCGGTTACGGCGTTTGTGGTCGGGCCGGCGGTATGGATGATCGGCGGCAACAAGCTGGGGTCCTACTTCGCACTGGACGGGGACGGGCCGTTCGAATACCTGGCGCGCAACTGGACGCTCTTCATCGGCGCTCATGGCATCAACGGCCTATTCCTCAATACTCCATACGGTTTGGTCTCGGGAATGAGCGAGATGAACGGCTCGCTCTGGACCCTCTCGTTGGAGTGGGCGTGCTACATGATGATCGCTGCGCTGATCGTGTTGAGCCTCCTCCGACAGGTGAAGATTGTCGTGCCACTTGTTGCGGGCCTGTTCCTCCTGGCGCAACTCGGCCTCTTTCCTCTTCCATCGAACGTTCCAGTCCTTTCGGTCCCGGCTTTCGCAGGTCTCGCCCTGGCCTTTCTAATCGGCGCATCAATCGCGGTCTATTCGCACCGGGTCCCCTTCCACGATGGACTCGGGGTCCTCGCCGCCCTCGTCTTTGCCGGCACGTTGCGTTTCGGCGGGTTTGCGTGGTTGGGGACTGTCGCGGGCGTCTACTTCGTGCTGTATCTGGGGGCAAGACTCCCGCGGTGGCTGCAGTGGATCGGCTCGCGCAACGACTACTCGTATGGCACCTACATCTATGGGTTCCTCGTGCAGCAGGTGCTGGCGAATTTCGGGTTACACGAATGGGGATATGCCGCCTACGTGGCACTCACCGTCGCGATCACGCTTCCTCTCGCCTGGCTTAGCTGGCATCTGATTGAGAAGCGCGCGATGGCGCTGAAGTCAAGGGGGCCGGGCCGGGGGATGCAGCATTGGGCACACAGGATCCGTGGCAGGTGGCGCACACTCCGCGGCTAACCCGGCGTCCCTGTCCGCGAGAGGCGCACGCTGCTCCGGGGAGCGCGAACAGGTGCCGCATTCCGGCGAAGCGGAACGGCGCCGACCGTCTCGGGGCGTGTCGAGGATGAGATGCGGCAGTAGACAGCCCAGTCGGTTAGCCTGTTGAGCGGCGTCGATCGGGCGACGCAGTAGGGGTCGGGGTTATGCAGAAGATTGCTCGCGGTGCACGATTTGTGGCTGGAGTCGTGGCGATGGTGATCGTTGCATCCGGTCTCGCAGCAGCTCCGATGGTGTTGTCCCCGGAACCGGCCCAGGCGGCGGACGCAAGCCAGTTCAACCCCGGCTACATCATCAGCGACGAGAACTTCTACAACGGCGCGGCCATGACCGAAGCGCAGATCCAGTCTTTCCTCGCCAGCCGTGGTAGCGCGCTGGCAACTTACCGGACATCCGTCGGTAGCCGTGCGATCCGGCCCTCGGCCGATATCCCCGGGCATATCTATTGCAACGCGTTCCAAGGAGGAAGCAACCTTCTCGCTTCAACGATCATCTACCGTGCGCAGGTGGCCTGCGGCGTCTCGGCCAGGGTGCTCTTGGTGACGCTGCAGAAGGAACGGAGCCTCATCAGTAAGGGGCCAGGCCAGGCAACTTCGGACGACTATCTCGTTGCTATGGGCTACGGATGTCCCGATACGGCGCCGTGCAGCGAGTTGTATTACGGCTTCGGCAACCAGATCTACATGGCGTCGCTGCAGTTCAAGTTCTACCAACGTGCTGAGAACGGCTTCAATTTTCGGCCCGGCGTGCGGCATGTGCAGTACAACCCGAACGCGGGCTGCGGCGGAGCCAACGTCAACATTGCCAACTGGGCCACGGCCGCCCTTTACAACTACACGCCCTACCAGCCCAATGCGGCGGCTCTAGCGAATCTGTATGGGGCGGGTGATAATTGCTCGTCCTACGGGAACAGGAATTTCTGGGCGAACTACACCGACTGGTTCGGCAGCCCGACCGCAGCTGCTGCTCCTGCCGGGAACCTGGAACTCGTCCGGTCGCTTTCTCCACGCACCGTGAATGTGGTGGGATGGGCGTTCACTTCCGGCAAGACAGTTCCGATAAGCATCCACGTCTATGTCGACGGGAAGTTTGTCAGCGGAGCTGCGGCCGACCAGCCAAGGAGTGACATCAAGAAGGCATACCCGTTCCAGGGCACCAACCACGGCTTTAACTACACACTCGGCGTAGGCGCAGGAACACACAACGTATGCGTATACGCGGTCGATGATGTCTCGACAGGCAGCGCCGCGTTGGGATGTAAACGAGTCGTCGTTGCCAAGCCAGCTCCCGTGTTCGAGGACGATTATCCGGCGGACCCTGCGACTGCTGTTCCCATTTACCGGTTCTGGAGTGGGGCCTACAACTCGCACTTCTACACCAAGAGCAAGGCCGAGCGTGACAAGCTCATCGCGACCAACCCGGCATGGAAGTATGAAGGTGCCGTGTATGGGGCCTTCTACGCGCCGACCGCCGGAGCGGTACCCGTCTACCGGTTCTGGAGTAGCGCGTACAGCGGGCACTTCTATACGACGAGCATCGCAGAGCGCGACCAGGTCATCTCGGCGTACCCGGACAACGTCTGGCTCTATGAGGGAGTCGCCTACTACGTGTATCCCAAGAACTCCGCGGAGCCGAACACAAGGGTAGTGGCGCGGTTCTGGAGTGATACCTACCGACACCATTTCTACACAGCGGATGCGTCGGAGGCCCAGCATGTGAAGGCCACATCCCCGCCTCACATCTGGCGCTACGAGACTGACGACTTCCGGGTGCCGGTCGCGGTACCTCCCGCGTCACCGCTGCAGTAAGGACGGGGCGTGGAGTCAGCGACCGAAGCGTTTCAGGACGCGTCGAAACGGTGATGCCGTGGCCGCGAGATTGCGGGCGAGAGTGAAGCTCCTACTGCTCAGGATATGAGCGTTCTCTCGCCGCAGCGCCTCGCTATGGCGGTGAGCAGGCTCCCAAACCAGAGCGATATCTCGGAGGTCTCGGCCTCGTCGCTCCAACCGCCCGAGATCGACTGGAGCGGCGAGCACGTCGGTGACGACGTCCCAGAGCTCCGCGTTGTACTCGTCGATCGTGCGGATGGATTGATTAACCGTCGGCGGAGTCGCCATGGCTCCGAGCACAGTGTCTGCGAGGGTCTGGAAATCTGAGAAGAACGTCACATCGGGGAGCTGCAGCTCTTCTACGACCTCGCGAGCGACTGCGGTGTCGAATGCAATGACCTTCTTGCCGCGTTGGGCGGCCTCGACGAGCGGGAGGCCGAACCCTTCGTATGCGGAGGCGGTGACGATGATTTCGGCGCCAGAGTAGAGCACATCCAGATCTTCGTCGCGGAGCTGTCCCGCTGGCAGAATCCTCGCCCATGGGTGAGATTCGGCCATCGCCTCGTCACCCAATGCCACGACTGGGATACCGAGACCCTGCAGCGCGGCCAGGGCGGGCAGCACCTGCTTGTGCTTGAAACGGTTGCCCAGCACGAGCACACAGCCATCGCTGGAGGGCGAGTCGGCCGAGGGCCCAGGTGTGCTCGCGGCGGGCAGGGCAGCCCCCTGATGGATCACGCGGACCCGCTCGGAGGGCACCAATTCAAGTTCGGGGAGGAGATCTACTGCATCCTGCCAGGTCGTGCGACTGATCGCCACGACCTGGTCGGCCAGCTCGATTGCCTTGCGCACGACCACCGGCTTTGATGGCGTTACGCAGCGGAATTCCCACGAGCGGAGCGCGATGACATCGAGGTAAGTGACGACCCAGCGTGCGCAGTGCCGGTGAAGTCGCATTAACTGATCGAGCTGTGTAACCGGCGACACCGCGATGCCGATATCGAAGACCTCATCGACGCCGCCCCGAGGGAGGATCCGGAAGCCGAATCTGGTGAGATCGAAGAACGACACTGCAGCATCCTCAGCGACGACAGTGACCTCGACTCCGGCTGTGTCGCCGAGTGCCGCTACGTGTTCGAGAAACGATATTGCGTTTCGCGCTGAGCCGTCGTGGCTCGGTGTCAGATGCAGGAGGTCCACAAGAGCCTTCGCTCGACGAGGCTCGGGCCGCGGCACCAACACATCGGCGAATCGATCGATCGCGGAGTAGCCATTTTCGATGAACTCCGTCACGGCTTGGAGATAGAAGGGGTAGCGCGCACGCAACACCCGTGAGTTCTTTTGCTCCAGAGCCGCCCTCTGAGCGTCTCCGAAGCTTGTGCTGCCCACGTGGAAGACGAAGGCATGATTGGCGATGAGCGCCGAGTACCCGAGCGCATTCACTCGAAGACAGAAGTCATTCTCCTCGTTGTAGCCCTGACCGAACACTTCGTCGAACAGCCCGTGGTTGTCGATGATTGAGCGTCGCACCAAGAAGCAGAACCCAATAGCGACGGGGGCCACGTAGTAGCGAGGCAATGATGGCGCCAGCTGACTGAAGACTTTGTGTGACCTTTTGGCGTCTCTTGGCTCGCCGACCCAGGCCTGGAAGAAGGGGATCGTAGCGATTGTCGCGTCATTGCTTCTCGGGCATACGACGCCGTGATGTTCGGATAGAGCAAGGACTTCGCGGAGCTCGTCGAGCGCACCTGCTGTCACTCTGGTATCGCTGTTGAGGAGGAGTATGTCGTTGCCGCTCGTGTCCAGTTCGTAGGCAGCACGGTTGCACGTGCGCACGAATCCGAGATTCTGCGGGTTGCGCTCGTACCGGAATCCCGGCTTCCCGTGGATCATCCCGCGAAGACCGGCCTCGATCTCATCCGCCTCCGGCCCGCAGTCGTTGACCAGGAGGACGTCGTAGGTCTCAGGATTCGCGTGCTCCATGAGCGAGATGACACATTCACGCAATGACGGCCAGTCACCGTAGACGGGAACGACAACCGTGACCCGGCCAGTGACTGATGGGATGGGACGAGTCACGCTCAAGCCGCACGATCCTTCCATAAATGGTCGATCAAGCCTATCGCCGGGTTCGGCATTGCTGTCTCGAATCCTGTCTAGTCTTGGGGGGTGAGAATTCTGGTCTTGTCGCACAGCTCTGCTGTCGACAATCTCGGCGGTGCCGAGCGCGCACTGCTCGAGTTGCTCGATGGGTGGCGATCCGCCGAGCCCTCACTGGATCCCTTTGTCGTGTCGCGGGCGCCGGAGGGCCATCTTCAGCCGGAACTCGACCGGCGAGGCATCCCTTGGATGAACCTCGAGTTCGAGTCCTGGGTGCGACACCGAAGGGTCACAGACGCGGAAGCGCTCTATCACGCGGCAAAAGTCGATTTCGCTGCCGTGCGCTCGCTGGAGAGACTCATACGTGAGTTCGAGCCGCGCTTGGTCATCACGAACACCATCGTCGCCCCGTGGGCAGCGATTGCAGCAAAACTCGTCGGTGTTCCACATGTGTGGTTGGCACACGAGTTCGGAACCGGACACGAGTTTCAGCTGCCGCGCGAAGCCGTATTCACCGACATCGGCCTACTCTCCGACGCTGTTGTCGCTAGCTCCCGCGCACTCGCAGAACACCTCGCCCAGTGGGTGCCCCGCGAGCAGTTGGAGGTGCTTTATCCGAACCTGCAACCAGTTTCAGCCGAGCGGCAACTTAGCCAAGCGTCATGGCCTTTTCCCCCGCGCAGCGACGCGCTCAAGGCAGTGTGTGTAGGGCGCATCTCAGAATCGAAGGGCCAGAGGCGACTGGTCCGCGCGGTGGCGAAACTGGCGGCTGAAGGGATACATGTGCAGGCGGCGCTCGTTGGATCGTGGGTTGAACGCGAGCGAGCGGCGATCGAAGCTATGGTCCGCGCAGAAGACCTTGGCGGTCGAATCGCCTTCGTGGGCGAAGTCGACGACCCTTCCGGATACTTCGAGGCAGCGGATGTCGCCGTAGTCGCGTCCGACAGCGAGGGATTCGGGCGCGTGACTGTGGAAGCGATGGCAATGGGCGTGCCGGTCATCGGGGCAAATACAGGGGCCAACGTCGAGCTCATCACTCACGGAGAAACAGGACGACTTTTCGATCTGAGCGACGATGCGAGTCTCGCTTCAGCCCTTCGCCACTATTCGACTGATCGAGTTGCCCTGGTAGAGAACGGGCGAGCCGCTCGCTCGACGCTCCTCGAGAATCTAGCCAGCCGCCATCAACTCTCGGACTTGCTTCCTCGGCTCCACGCTGTCGCCGAGTCTGGTTCGGCTCCCGTGTCGAAGATCCCCAGCATCATGATGTCCTGGTTGTCTCTGCCTGATACCGCCTTAGAAATCATCGAGAAATCCGGCGCGATGATCGACCCACGAACCTCGCGCACCTGGCGGATAGGTAGCCTCGCTCTAGCGATACCGCGACGGTTGCTCCGCACGCTGCGAGGTAGGGCGCGATGAAGGTCGTGCTCGTCTCTCATAGTTCGGCGGTCGACAATCTCGGAGGTGCTGAGCTCACTCTGCTCCACCTGATCGATGAGTGGCGCCGGCTGCGCAATGACGTCGAGTTCTTCGTTATCGCGCGCACGCCGACGGGACTTCTACAAGGAGAACTCGACCAACGGTCTGTGTCGCACGAGTCGATCGACTTCGACTCCTGGGTACTTCCGCTCGTGCGCGAAGTACCGTTCCAAGTGCTTTGGACAGCGCGCATGGATTCCCAGGCTGTCGCGCGTATGGCGGAGTTGATCGATGAGTTCGCCGGCGACATCGTTGTGTCGAACACTATTGTGTCTCCCTGGGGCGCGCTCGCCGCTCGGTCACTCGGGCTGCCCCACGTGTGGATGGTTCACGAGTATGGCGATCTCGATCATGGGCTCGGGTTCCGTCTGGGGCGGGACCGGACGTTTGAGGACATCGGCATACTGTCCGATGTCGTCGTGGCCAACTCCGAGGCCGTCAGGAACCATGTGTCGCAATGGGTTCCCTCAGACAAGCTCGCGATCGCATACCCCCCGATCGACCTCGAGCGTGCCCGCCGGCTCGCACGCAGCGTCTCCCCTGAAGTGCCGACGACGGAGCTTCGTGTCGTCATGGTGGGCAGGCTCGCTCCATCCAAGGGCCAATGGCGGCTTCTGCGGGCAATGGCGACGCTTCGCACCGAAGGAGTCCCCATCCGGGCGACGATTGTTGGAGGGCTCGAATCGGAGGATGCCCGGCAGATCGTCACGCTGGCAGACACGCTGGGTCTGAGTGATGCAGTTGACTTCGTTGGCGAGACCGACAATCCGTTTCGGTTCATCGCGGCGGCGGATGTCGGAGTGACCGCTTCTGACAGTGAGGCATTCGGTCGAGTAACCGTCGAGTACCTCGCGCTGGGACTCCCCGTGATCGCAACCGACGCAGGGGCCAACCCGGAACTCGTAGAGCACGGCGTGACTGGCTGGCTCTTCGACGCGCATGCACCGGATGGGCTTACAGACGCGCTCCGTGAAGCTCATTCCGACAGGGATGAGGTCCTGCGGCGGGGGACTGCTGCTCGGCGGCGCGTCGAAGAAGGGCTTGCCCACGCCTACCCGTTGGAGCCCCTCATTTCTCGCGTCGAGGAACTGAAGGTCCAGGGCGCCAGGGCCATGGTGCGCCTTCCGAACATCACACGCGAATGGCTCGAATTGCCCCTCGTCGTGGAGCGCTATCTTGCCGACATGCATCTCATCCGTTCAGCCGCACACGCGTCGATGACGTGGCGTCTGGGGCGACTCATTACCGTCCCGCTGCGTTTTGCAGCACGTCTGAAGCGGGGGCGTCGTGGTGCATGAATCCAACGATGTGAAGCCACGCCGCGCCTTCCCTTTGCGGCGGGAGGCGCCCTTCATGCTCCTCGTAATGCTCGGAGTGGTGCTACTCGCTCCACCGGAGGCCATCTCGTCGTATTATTCGGTATTGTCCGCGTCCGTGGTCCTTGCGCTTCTCGCGGCTATGGCGGCATGGCTTCGCCGTCTCGAGGCGGCAGCGGTGGCGATACCTACGGCGTTGGCACTGCTGGTGGCATTGATGTTCGCTTCAACCTTGTGGAGTTCGGCATCTTGGTTCACCCTTCGCGATTCCGTCACGTTCCTCTGTCTGACCATCGCAGCCTGGCTGATCGTGAAGCACACGAGCCTGCAATCCATCGCCGTAGGCGTGGTGGGCGCTGGTCTCCTTGTGTTGGCCGCCTCAGGTGTTCTTCTGATCGTCGATCCAATGCTGGCTCTCGAACGTTCGGCCGGCTCGTTTGAGTACGACGCTTTTCAGGGCATCTACGCCAACCGCAACTTGTTTGGACTCGTGCTCCTCGGGTGTATCCCGGCAGTGCTCGCGGTCGAGATTCCGGGCAGAGGCGCCTTGGTTTGGCGTGCGTTGTTGCTCGTTACGTTTGTTGGCGCGATCGCTGCGAGTAGGTCAACAACTAGTTTGATAATCGCGATATTGGTGATCATTGCGGCGGTCGCAATGGGGCTAGCTCGTCGTTCCCGCATTGGCGCGCTGGCTGTCGCTGGGGCCGCTATTGGGGCAGCTATCGTCGCGGCCACGAACTGGACTCTCGTCCTGAGCCTCTTCGGCAAGAACTCCACGCTCACTGGGCGTGTGGAGATCTGGGCCGGTCTCATCGATGTCTTCCGAGGCTCGCCTGTTATCGGAGCAGGGTTCCTGCGGGAGTGGCCGGGGGGATCAACTCAGGCGATGGCGGTTGCCGAGCGGATGAACGGCGTGCATTTCGCGCACGGGCATAACGAACTGTTGTCTTGGCTGGCAGGGTTGGGCGTCATCGGCGTCATCCTGGTGCTCGCCGTGTACGCGAGCAACTACTGGGCAGGCTGGCTGGTGTACCGCAACCGCCTGATTCCCGCATCCGCGTGGCTCGTGCTTACGATGGTGATGATCAATGGCCGTGGCTTAACCGAAACGAGCGAGAGCAGCGCCAATGGCTGGTTCCTGTTCGCGCTGGTGGCGTTCGCAAGCATCCGCTACGTCGAGACGAGTGGTCGGCGCACTCCACGGATGGTTGCCTTCCCCGTCATGGGCAAACGCCGCGATCAGCTCGCAGCTGTTGATCCGATCGCGACGTAGGTCGTGGCCTGCCAAGCGGTCGCATCCAGAGCGCGTCGACCGTCGAGAAGCACCTGTACCCCTGGGAGATCCTTCGGGCCCCACTGCCGGTATTCTGCGTGGTCTGCCTGGACAATGGCGGCGTCGCACCCCGCGCCGAGAGCATGGGGCACGAAGCCGAGCTTGATGAGTTCCTCGTCCGTGTACAGGGGATCGTGCACCGTGACGGATGCGCCGGACTGTTCCAACTCCTTTACGGTGGAGAAGATGCCAGAGAAGGCCGTCTCCTTGACGCCGCCGCGGTAGGCGGCCCCGAGCACAACGACTCGCTTGCCCGCGAGCGTACCGAGATGAGCTTCGAGCACCCGCACCGCGTAGCTCGGCATTCCGGCGTTGCGTTCGCGCGCTGCGCGCACGATGGTGGCGTCGGGGTCGTTCCAGAGGTAGAGGCGCGGGTACACGGGGATGCAGTGGCCACCCACTGCGATGCCGGGCCGGTGGATATGGCTGTACGGCTGGGAGTTGCAGGCCTCGATCACCTTGTAGATGTCGATGCCGGTCTTGTCGGCATAACGGGCGAACTCGTTGGCCAGCCCGATATTGACGTCCCGGTAGGTGGTCTCCGCGAGCTTTGCCATCTCTGAGGCTTCGGCGGTGCCCAGGTCCCAGACGCCGTTCGCGCGAGGGAGGTCGTCACGCTCGTCGAACTCGAGCACGGCTTCGTAGAACTCGCGGGCGAGCCTGTTGCCTTCAGGGCTGAGCCCGCCCACCAGCTTCGGGTACTTACGTAGGTCCGCGAAAACGCGCCCGGTGAGCACGCGCTCAGGGGAGAAGACGAGGTGGAAGTCCGTGCCCTCGACGAGACCCGAGCCCTCTTCGATCATCGGCTTCCAGCGTGTCCGGGTGGTGCCGACGGGCAATGTCGTCTCATACACGACGAGCGTGTCCTTGCGAAGGTGAGGAGCGAGCGCTTTTGTCGCGGAATCCATCCATCCGAAGTCGGGACGAGCGTCCTCATCGACGAACAGCGGCACGACAATTACGATGACGTCCGCTTGCGGCACAGCTTCGGCGTAGTCGGTCGTGGCGGTGAGCGCGCCGGATGCTACTGCGGCGCTCAGCTTCTCCTGAAGGTGTGCTTCGCCAGGGAAGGGTTCGACGCCCGCGTTGATGGATGCGACGACAGTTGCGTTCACGTCCAGCCCGAGCACACGCTGACCTTTGTCGGCGAACTGCACAGCGAGAGGCAGGCCGATCTTGCCCAGGCCGATGACGACTACATTCACACTGATGTCCTTCTTTTTCTCGGTGTCAGAGGGTGATGGCTGCGCCAGTGCTGGCCGATTCGATCGCTGATTCGGCTACTCGCAACGTCGCGAGGCCCTCGCGCAACGTCACGATGTCGGAGCGCAGGCCAAGAACTGCATCCCTGAAGGCCTCGTGTTCGACTCGCAGCGGTTCACGCTTGGCGAGCGCAAATCGCGTCATACTGCCTTCGGAGACGCCCCTGAATGCGGCGACCGACTCCCAATCGGTGGCGACGGTACCGTTTTCGAAGTAGGTGAGGTCAGCCGAAATGGTGTCGGCTACGAACGAGCCCTTTTCGCCAGTGACGATGGTGAGACGCTCCTTGAGCGGAGACAGCCAGTTCACGAGGTGGCTCGTCACGGTCTGGTTCTCGAGGCGCCCCGTGGCGATCACGAGATCCTCGTGCGGGCGGCCGCTCTTGAGCGCGGTCTGCGCGTAGATTGTCGCGTAGTTGCTCTGTGCCAGCCACGCCGTTGCGTCGAAGTCATGAGTTCCGAGATCCTTGATCACGCCCACGTCGGCGATGCGTGCCGGGAACGGGCCCTGGCGACGCGTGGCGATCTGGTATACCTCGCCGAGGTCGCCGTTCTCGATGCGGGCACGAAGGCTTTGCAGTGCTGGATTGAACCGTTCTATATGCCCGACGGCTCCGACAAGGTTCTTCGCTTCGAAGGCATCGACGAGACGGTGTCCTCCAGCTGAGTCTGCCGCGATCGGCTTCTCGATGAGGGTGTGCACGCCAGCGTCTGCCAGCTTGAGCCCGACTTCTTCGTGGAACGCTGTGGGGACGGCGACTACGGCGATATCGATTCCAAGTGCGATCAGGTCCTCGACGGTCTTGACCACGGGAGCGCCCCCGGTTGCACCGTGCACGTCGCCCGCCTCGTCCGCCGCAGCGACGAACGTCACGCCTGGAAGCTCTCGAAGCACACGGGCGTGGTGCCGCCCCATCATCCCGAGACCGACGAGTCCGGCCCGTAGCTCACTCATCAGGCGCCTGCCTTCGCCAGCGTGTTCACGGCGCTGACGATTCGTTCGAGATCATCCGCCGAGAGCGACGGGTGTACAGGAAGCGATACGACTTCGCGCGAGGCGCGTTCAGTGACCGGGAGGTCTTCTGTGCGGTTGAAGGACGGAAGCCGGTGGTTGGGGATCGGGTAGTAGACCCCGCTGCCAATCTGGTATTCCTCCTTCAGCGCCTGCACGAAACCATCGCGATCGTCTTCCACTCGAATCGTGTACTGGTGGTACACGTGGTCTGCGCCGCGAGCCACGGCAGGCGTAGTGACGCCTTCCAGATTGGCGGTGAGGTATTCGGCGTTGGCTCGACGGGTGGCTGTCCAGTCCATCACCTTCGTCAGCTGGACGCGACCGATAGCTGCGTGGATGTTCGTCATGCGAGCGTTGAATCCGACGAGCTCGTTCTCGTACTGCCGTTCCATACCCTGATTGCGCAGGAGGCGCAGGCGGCGTTCGATGTCTTCGCTACCAGCGCTGACCATGCCGCCCTCGCCGGAAGTCATGTTCTTGGTGGGGTAGAGGCTGAACATCGCGAAGTCGCCGAATGTACCAACCTTCTTGCCGTCGAGCGCCGCGCCGTGCGCCTGGGCAGCGTCCTCGAAGATCATGAGGCCCTTTTCTTGGGCCAAGCCGCCCAGGCCTTCCATGTCGGCCGGGTGCCCGTAGAGGTGCACAGGCATGATCGCGGCGGTCTTCTCTGTGATGCTGGACCGCACAGAATCCACGTCGAGGCAGTAGTGGTCGATCTCGATGTCGGCGAACACCGGGGTAGCGCCCGTGAGAGCGACCGAGTTGGCCGTGGCTGCGAATGTGAAGGAGGGGACGATCACTTCGTCGCCCGGACCGATGCCAGCGGCGAGCAGTCCGAGGTGCAGTCCAGAGGTGCCCGAGTTCACCGCGACACAAGCGCGTCCATCGAGGAGGACGTCGCTGAACTCCGTTTCGAAGGCAGCGACCTCGCCACCTTGAGCGAGCTGGCCTGTCGCCAGAACGGAATCCACCGCTCGGCGTTCGTCGTCGCCGATGATGGGCTTTGCGGCTGGAATGAATTCGTTGCTCACGTGGGCTGCTCCGTCAGTTTCTCGTCGGTTCGATGTTTCATGGCTGAGTTGGGGGGCAGGCCCTCCGCCAGCATTGACTGGCGAAGAATGCCTGAGTCTTCAACGACGACGCGCGCCGATGGTTCGAGGTGGTTCAAGGAAGCGTGGTCCTCCCGCGAACTGCTGGCAATTCTCTCAGTCTAACGGCGTCAGAATGGCGTGCCGCCACGGGGGACGGGCATGCTGAGGCCTAGATCCCGGGGATCTGCAGGTTCTCGTGCTGTGACAGGTGCGTGCGAAGAGCGGCCGGCCCGTCGAACGTGTATACGTCGATATCCGAGATTGTGAGATCGTCAGCCTCCAGAGTCGATCGTCCAAGCAACAACGTGATGGTCTGAATCTCGTCAATATCGCAGTCCGAAAAACCGGGAAGTGACAGAAGCAGAAGGTTGTCGGCCTCGCCAACAACGCGTGGATAGTTGCGGAGGCAGGCCTTCTGCCCATCGCTAATCTCCACGCGCGACACGACGCTCGTAGACGCAGTGAGCTGGACGGCGAACTGGGGAGGCCAACCGTCGTCGCTGGCGAGGCTAATGCCCTCCGCGAGGACTAGGCCGATGCGCGCTTGATTCGTGCGGTACGTCCCGTCGTTCTTAGGATCATCTGGTTCGAGCTTGGAAATCGCGAACGTCGAATCTTCTTCATTCCATTGAAGATTACTGTCGGACTGGACGCTGTAGCCGAAGTCCACACGCTGGGGGAGCGTTGCCGCCTGCACGGCTTGTTCGGGGGCTACGAGAGTGCGGTCCGCTCCCTGCTCATGCGACCAAATGTCGCAGGTCGTCGCTGAGAGGTCTAGCTCCGTCTGAACATCAAGGAACGATTCCTCGAGCGTGGGCGGGTGGCTGGGAAGGACGTATACTTCCGTCGCTGAGCCATCGGTGCACTCAAGCTCAACCTGATACAGGTCTCTTAGGTAAGGGTGTGGGCCCGCTACCTGAGTGAATATCAATCGCGAGTTTCCAGCATCGGACGTGCCGGAAATGGGGTAGCCGCCCGCGATGGCCGACTGCCTCTCTTCGATAGCGTCGAGGTATCGACGGTCGCCGATAAGGCGGGCAAGTGACTCGAAAAGGGAGATCTCAAACACCACGTAATGCGGAGGGTCGATGGTGCGCTCGTGGAGCATGTACGCGAACCAGTTCCCATCGACGTACTCGGGCAATTTTTCGACAGTCGAGATCGAGCACTTCACGAACAGATCGGCAAGCTCATCGTCGCCGGTGCTGGCAGCGATGATTCCCATGGCTGCCAATGCATACTGGTGGCCGTTCAGCACGAAGGACTCATCTTCGTACGACATTCCGTGCCATGCGTACTCGGAGATCCAGCATTCGTCGTTCTCGTACCAGATGGATCCGCCATCAACCACGGACTTGCGGGCATGCGCGATGAGTTCGTCGGCGAGGCCTGCGTACTCGTCCGACCCCGTTTCCTGCGCTAATGCAGTGAGAAGAAGGGGAAACGTCCAGTCGGACATGCCGGACCACCAACCGGGGTCCAGCGCGTTCCCGTTGATCTTGTAAGCAAAGCCGTACGAAGCTCGCTGCCCCTTGCCCCGGATGTCCCAGCGTTCAAGCATGCGTTCGGTTCGTTCTTGTGCAGTCTTGGTGTCGCCGTTGCGAAACCAGGACGCAAGAACCGCGGCCACCGCGTACGTCGCGTGGCCCTCGTCGAGACGGGCCTCGAACTCGTCCGCGAGCCCCTGCTCACTCGGTGCAATCTTGAGGATCGGCTGGAAGAGATCGGGCTCCGCCTCAACAGCCTCGAGCACGTCGGGGAGTTCTAGGATGCCCGTCGAGGGGTCGGGCGCCCAGTCTGGAATCCTGGGGATGTTCGGAGTGCATCCGGCAAGGAGCGCGGCAACACCCAGCGTTGCGATCGCAGCGGTGAATCTCCGCATAGGTCTGTCTTCTCCTGAAAGTATGAATTCTGGCGTCGAGCGAGAATCGCCCTGGACGAGTGCTGGACGTGTCGTCGGGGATGGTGCCGTGCGGCCAGGACACCGACGCCAATGGATAGCATTGGAGAATGCGTATCTTGAGCGTGGTAGGTGCTCGCCCCCAGTTCGTCAAACTAGCACCGATCGACAAGGCGCTTCAGTCGAGGGCTGAACACGTCATCGTTCATACCGGGCAGCATTACGACGAACTCATGTCTGACGTGTTCTTCCGGGACCTCGGGATTTCAGCGCCGGACGTGAACCTTGAGGTAGGTTCCGGCAAGCACGGCGAGCAGACCGGCGCGATGCTGTCAAAGCTCGAACCGGTTTTCGAGGAGTATGCGCCCGATTGGGTGCTCGTGTACGGAGACACGAACTCAACAGTCGCTGCCGCGCTCGCCGCAGTGAAGCTTCATCTACCGCTGGCGCACCTTGAAGCGGGACTGCGTTCCTTCAACCGCCGGATGCCGGAAGAGCACAACCGAGTGCTCACAGACCACGCGGCGGACCTGCTCCTCGCACCCACCGAGGTGGCACTGTCACATCTTGCCAATGAAGGGCTCGCCCATCGGAGCGTGCTCGTGGGCGACGTCATGACGGATGTCCTCTACCGGATTCGGGACGAGAGCCAGTCCGACCCCATCCCGCTTAAGGACGTCGCTCCAGGCGGATATTTCGTAAGCACTCTGCACCGTCCCGACAACACAGACGATCCCGACCGCCTTCGCGCGATCATCCGCGGTCTAGCGGCACTCAGCAATCCCGTCATCCTCTTGGCTCACCCGAGGCTCGTTGCAAGAGCGCGCGAAGCTGGAGTTGAACTCGAGAGCGGCGCTATCCGGGTTGTGGATCCGCTTCCGTATCCGCAGCTCGTCCGAGCAGTGGCTTCGAGTGCCGGCGTGATCACTGATTCCGGGGGACTCCAGAAAGAAGCCTTCCTGCTACGGGTGCCGTGCACCACCATCAGGCCTGAGACGGAGTGGGTGGAGACCGTTGATCTCGGATGGAACGTGCTGGTGAACTCCGGCTTCGACGATCTCGCGCGGGCAGTCCAACGCGCCGCCCCCGCGGCAACGGACGCCGCACCGTACGGCGACGGCCACGCGGCTCGTCGCGTAGCAGACGCACTGCTCAAGGAGTGACAGCCTGGACGCCATGAGAGCGACGACTTCGATGGCGGTCGCCCTCAATGACGCCCAGAGCCCGCGAGTGCCGGGTTCCATCGTCGCGGCTGGATTCGCTGGTGTGGCACTATACGCGTGGGTTCTGCATTGGATCTATTCCAGTCTCATCGTCCCTGCGTTCGGCTATATCGGGTACACCTATGCACCGCCAGACGCGGTCCTCCTCACGATCGCGTGGTTGCTGGCATCTATCAACGCGGTCCTCCTCAAGCCCACCATGGCGAGGCCGTCCTCGATTCTGATCACCGTTCTGTTCGTTGTGGTGGTCGGTCCGGCGATCCTGATGGCACCCTACTTCGGCCGCCTTGACAACGCAGGTGCCTTCACCCTGCTATTCGGGGTGCATCTCGCGTTCGCGCTGGTCACGGTAGGCGTTCGCCAACGTCGCGCGATAAGGCCATTGCCTCTCCGAATCTCGAGCCAGTGGTTTTGGCGCGGCCTGGTCGCATTCTCCACGATCACTTACGGCTATCTAGCGGTGACCGCGGGGCTCAGTATCGAACTCCGCGGAATACTCGAGGTCTACGACGTGCGTGCCGAGTACTCGGCTGCGCTTGCGGGAGCTCCAGGCCTCGGCTATTTCGTCGGAGCGCAATCCAATGCCGTAAATCCGTTCGTGATCGCGTGGGGACTTGCTCGCCGCCGCTGGTCGGTCGCACTTCTCGCGGTGACCGGCCAGCTGGTGCTGTACTCCGTCACCGGATTCAAGACGGTGCTGTTCTCGTTGGCAGCGCTAGCGCTTGTGTACATCCTTCTGCGCCGGCGCGATGGATCCCCGCTCCTCTTGCTGTACGGCGCTGCGGCCATGACTATGGTGACGGCCACGATCGATATCGTGCAGAATCAAGCGTTCTGGTCGTCGTTTCTGGTCCGACGTTTCATCATCACCCCGGCCCAACTGACTACGATCTACTACGAGTTCTACTCGGGCCGGCCCAAGGAGCAACTGGCACACTCGACACTAGAGGGGTTCGTGACGTCCCCCTACCCAGCCGGCCCGTCAAAGACCATTTCAGCATACGAAGGTTTTCCGGACGCGTCGATGAATGCGAACCTCTTCGCTGACGGTTACGCGCAATTCGGCTGGGTCGGCGTGCTCGGTGCTGCAGGGCTCCTAATACTCTTCCTCCGAATGGTCGACCGCGCTTCAGTCGGACTGCCGCCCATAATTCCAGCCCTTGTGATGGTGATGCCTGCCGTCACACTCTCCAACGCATCAATTCTGACCTCCATGCTGACGCACGGTTTGTTTGCCGTCTTCATGCTGCTGGCGCTGGCTCCGAGAGAGTTGGAGCGGCAGGACCAAGCAGGGCTCGCTTCGCCGGTGAAAGCGTCTAGTTCCCGGCATCCGCTCTTCTCGAAGCGCGTACCGTGAGAGCGAAGAGCGCCGAATAGGCAACCACCTGAACGGCCGCGAGCAAGAGCGCGCAGAGCATGAAGTCCGTGCCGAGCGCAGCCGAGACAATCACCACCCCGGTCATCGCGACCAGCCTGCACGCGTCCCAAGCGAGTTGCGTGCCTTGACGCCCCAGGATCACCAGCGCCCGCGACACTGGCGAGACTACGAGTTGCGCATAGTATCCAACGACGAGCGCCTGCGCGTAGACACCAGCGTCAGCCCACTCTGTTCCGAACACAAACGAGAACAGAGGTGGTGCAAAGATCAAGATCACGACGGTGGGAATGGCCCCGACAAGCGCAAGAGTCTTGCTGAGTCTGAGAACTATGGCGCGCAACCCTCCCTGCTCCTGCCGGCGACGCAGCGCAAAGGTTCCCTCGAAGTACTGACTTACAGCATCCGAAACAATACTTACGGGCGAAGCCAGCACGCGAAGGGTCAACGCGTACAGGCCAGCCTCCGGAGAGCCGAACAAGGCGACGATCAAGATAACCGGCAGCTGGAGTCCCAGCGAGTTCAGGAGCCTTGACCAAGTGTTCACCAAAGGGAACTTGCGGTACTCAGAAGCGGTGCGAAGGATGCCCGGCGACGACTCCTCGGCATGTCTCCTCGACCAAGGCAGCATCCCCAGGACCGCGGCCAGTCGCCCCACGCCAATGCTGGAAATCAATCCGAGCGGTGTGAGCCCGAAGATGCCCAGGGTGATGCTCGAGATAGTCTGGCTGACTCCCACCGTCGCGTTACGTAGGGCGAGGCGGCCATACTTCTGCTGGCGCACTAGGGACGACGAGGCAACCGTATACAGCCCAATGGTGGCGGCAGTGGCCGGGATGAGCCACCAGAAGTCGGTGAAGACTGAGGAATTGAACATCGCTTGAAGCAAGTCCTGAGCCAAGTACGCGACTAAGCCCAGCACCGCAGAGATCGCTGCGACGGAGATCAGTCCGAGCTGGACGATGGTTCGAGCCTGCGCATCGCTCCGCGGAACGACTACCGCTCGCTCCCAGCTGAGTGTGATGACGCTGCCCACTACAGAGGAGACCGCAGTCACCACAGCGAGAGCGGCGAAATCGGAGGGGCTGTAGAGACGCGTGAGGGCTGGCGAAGAGAGGATTACGGTTCCTTGACCGACCAAGCTGCCGAGGAGGATCTTCGAAACGGACCCGCGGGACAATCTCTTGAGGAACGACGGCCGGGAGGGTGCTGGGCCCAGCGCATCGACTTCAGTCACTCTTTTCTCGCACTTTCATATGCGGCTGCGAGTACTGGCACTTCTTGTGACCAGTTGAGCACTTCGACGGCGGCTCTTCGGGCGTTGGCCGCATGCCGCTCGAGGAGCTCGGGATCGTGGGCGTACTTTGCTATGGCAGCGGCGATCGACGACGGCGACGACTCGTCGACAAGGAGTCCACATTCCAGACGATCAATGATCGACCTCCACAGCGGGAAGTCGGAAGCTATGACAGGAATCCCTGCGGCGAAGTACTCGAACATCTTGGTAGGCAGAGCGTCGCGGTGAGCCTGGGTGTCCCGAAACAGAACCAGGCCGACGCGTGCTCGTAGCAGGAGATCGCGCGCTTCGTCTGGAGTGACGTGACCCAAATAGTCTGTTCGCTCCCACCCGGGGGAGCGCTGAAGCCTCTCCGCCAGCGATTCACCCATTGGCCCAGCGAGCTCGAGGCGCCAGCCCACAGGGAACGCTTCATTTCCCAAGGCGTCGATCATCTGTTCGGCGCCGCGAATCTCACTGATGCCGCCGATGTACGCGACGGACAGGGGCCGAGATGCCACGGAGCCCGCCGAACCCTCCTCTTCTCTGAGAGGAGGGTAGTTGTGTACGACCGAGACCCGGCCGCTTGGGAAACGCTTCGCGATCGTCTCGGTCGCGGTGACGACATGATTACTCAATCGCGCGACCCGCACGACCAGGTGCGCGGTGGCTCGCATGAGTGGGCGTGCAAGGGGGTGCACGTACTCTTTGCTGACCACCTGCTCAGGAAGGTCTTCGTGAGCGTCATAGATGACTCGTTTCCCCATGGCTCTGAGGACAGGAATCGCCCAAACCAGTTCGGGATCGTGCAGGTGGAACACCGAGGCTCCAGTCCGGATGGCAGCTCTTACTGCTGCGATGGATCCGAGAAGCATGCGTTGCAGGCGGGGGCGGCGCGGCAACACAGTCACGTCCACTGGGCTTGGGCCTCCGGTGATGCGGCTCTCCACCGCAACCAGCGAGACGCGGTACCCGAGTCCCGCGAGGCTCACACACTCACGGTAGTGGATCCGATTGTCGGTCCAGGGGTGTACCGAACTCACGTGAACGACGTGAATGGGCTCGGTGTGCTCAAGCATGCGATGTAGTTCCTCGGAAGTAGGCTGTCATCCCTTCGGCACGGGGCATGCGTGGGGATTGCGATTCCGCCGAGGGGTCGGGAGGCAATCTTATCGCCGACGACTGCTGGCTCTGAGCGAGCCATATCTGAGCGCGCGATAACATCTTCTACAAAGAGAGAGGTGTTCACCGAGTGAAGAGAACAGTGCTGATCGTGGCACATCAGTACTGGCCCGAGCCCGGACCTGCAAGTCAGCGCTTGGGTGCCCTCGCGAAGGCGCTCATGGACGCGGGCTGGGGCGTCGACGTAGTCACCTCGTCACCAGCTCAGACTCCAGGTCTCGCGGCGTCGACAGGACCGCATGGAGAGCGCATCCGTCACTCTCCGAAGTCCGACGCGAAAGGTGCGAGCCCCCGCCGTGCATTCGAGTTGCTGCGCTTCGCACTCGCCGTCGTGCGGTTGTCGAAGGGGCGCACGTATTCGGCCGTGGTCACAGACCCGCCACCCACTGCGGCCTGGGCGGCTTCCCGGGTTGCACGCAACACCTCAGCCGACTTCGTCTACTTCCTCTGCGACACTTGGAGTGGTGCCACGAAGGACTCGTCCTCCATGCTGTCGAAACTCGCTCACGGACCCGTGAAATGGCTCGAGGACCGCCTCCTCGCCAATTCGCGGCTCACCGTCGCCGTGACGGAAGGGCTTCGTGAGATAGCGGCGGACGCTGGCGCGGACAATATCCTTCTCGCACCGAACGGTGCGGATCTTTCGATCTACACACGGGAAGGCGAACAGTGGTCATCGGCTGCCGTTCCGCGTCCATACTTCCTCTACGCCGGAAACGCGGGAGTTCTCCAAGGCGCAGAAGTCTTCGTTGATGCCGCTGAACTGCTCTGGTCTGAGGGGCGCGATTTCGGTCTGGTGTTCATGGGCTCGGGTGCCGATATGGCTCATATTCGAGAGCGTGTCGCGCCCCATAAAGGCCGACTGGTGGTGCTCGAACCGCAGCCGGTCGCTGTCGTTGCCGCAGCGCTGAGAGGCGCTGCTGCGTCTCTCGTATCACTGCGCCCGTATCCGTCGTCGGTTCATGCCCGCCCGACTAAGGCCATGGTCGCGCTGTCCGCGGGGTGTCCTATTGTCTACGCGGGAGAGGGGTCGTTCGCCGCCGAACTCGCCGCTGCTGATGTTGGCTTCGTCAGCGATTGGTCCACGGATGGGGTTCGCAAGTCCATGGCTGCAGCGCTGGAGCTGGATGAAGGACCGGGGGACCAGCGCGATCGTCACCGCGAGGCTGCTGCGATGTATGCAAGAGCCACGTTCGACCAGATGGCGCAGGCAAGGAATATCGCTACGGCGATAGTACAACTCCGCTAGCGACCCGGGCTGCCAGAACCAGGACGGAGTATGGGCTAGTTTCCGCGGCTCAGGGTTGCCCTGACGTGCTGGTGGACGACGACCTGCTGTGATTCGGCCCACTCAGATCGCTGCTGCTGGCCGAACCACATCAGCTCCACGCGCCTCACCGGACCCGCAAGGCGTGGCCAGACGCGACTCACGGCGAAACCAGACGCGACGGCGGCTCGACACAGCCAAACGGGCAATCTCATCGGGGACTTGCCGCCGGCGAGTTCGAGGGCCTCAGCCGCGGAAAGGCCCTCCCACGGCTGGAGCACGATATTCGGCACGCGAGTTGAATGCGCTCCGACTTCAGCAGTGAACTCAGCGAGCGACGTTACGGAGCTCACTACGGTGGGCCCAGCGCCCGTGCCGGCCACTGACGCGATTGGTGACGCAGCGAGCCGCTGCAGCCTCGCGGTGGTCGCTCGGCCCGGTCCTTGCACAGACGTTGCTCGCAGAATGATGATCTCAGGGAGCGCTCCTTCGTTGCCGGAGGCAAGCGCGAGCAAGGCCGACTCGCCAAGAGCCTTGGACAGTGCGTAGGGCGACTCGGGTGCGGTCTCGGACGATTCATCGAGCACGCGTCGTCGCCCCTGAACCGCTGCCGAACTCAGATGGACCATTCGCTTCGTGCCGCCACGGGCGGCTGCATACGCGATAAGCGCTGGTAGTAAAGCGTTCGCGCCGAGGAGTGCTTCGCCCCCCGCGGAATCAGGGGTTGCGAGCCCAGCGGCATTGACCACCACGTCCGCCCCCTTCATGGCAGCCACGAGGACTCCGACGTGTTCCCCGCCCGACTTTGCAGCTGCAAGGACACCCTCCGCCGAAGCGTGTGCTGCCTCCAGCTCCACACGGGGCGCGGGCACTGCTACCACCTCGATCCCGCGCTTGCGAAGCTCTGTGACTATCGCGCTGCCCACAAACCCGGAAGCACCAATCACTGCCCAGTGCCTGGCGTGGGATGACCGTGCTGCGGTGAGGGACGGGACCAGCGAGCTTGCAGGGACGGCTGAAGGCGCAACGCTTACTCGACCTGGTGCAATCTCGTCCTTCGATCTGCGAGCAAGCAGCTTCGGCAAGGAGAGGTAGGCAGCGCAGATCAGAAACACGCAGACGACGGCGCCCGCTTGCAGGTGCCCTGGCCCGTCCTGTGTGGCGAGCCCGATACCGGCACAGGCTACAGTCGCAGCGGTGACGATGAGCGCGGAACCTACGTGCGAGAACCCGACGTCCGTGAGTCGCTGATAGACGTGGGCCCGATGAGCTTCGTGCCACACCTCCCCCTTGAGAACGCGCCGCGCCAGAGTGAAGGACGTGTCCGCCAAGTAGATCGCAAGGGGAGCGACGGCTGCTACGGGCGAAAGCCCGGCGGCTACAGCGGCGCACGCGATGCCCGCGATGCCGGCGCCGAGCAGGTAGCTCCCGACGTCGCCGAGAAACACCTTCCCGCCGAAGATATTGAACGGCAGGAACCCGGCGAAGGCTGCGGCGAGCACGAGCCCAGACCCGATGAGCCAATCGGTGTCGCTTATGACCCCCACGGCGGCGAATGACGCACCGACCGTCAAACCGTGCAGGCCGGAGATGCCGTTGACGCCGTCCATGAAGTTTGCGGCGTTGATGTAGCCCGCTATCGCCACCGCGAATAGGGGAACAATCCAAGGAGACGTGCCCGTCAGTGCTGTAAGGCATATCGCTGCTGCTACTCCCAGCAGCAATTGTGTGAGAGCCCGTATCTTCACCCCGAGCCCCCGGGCATCCTCGATCCACCCGAGCACTCCTGCCGCGATCGCCAAGGAGGCCACGGTGGCAACGATTGCAGCGCTCTGGTCGGGAGCCTCCGAAATCAAGTACGCGGTCGCGGCAACAGCTATGGCTACGAGCGGTGCCAAACCTCCGCCTCGCACCACAGGCGTCGTGTGTGAAGACCGAGCGTTGGGGACATCGATGATCCCCATACGGGTGAGGACTGGGCGCAGCGCGGCGGTGCAGAGGAGCCCTAGAGCGAAAGCGAGAACTGAGAGAGCGACAGGCGACATTTCGATCTATTCGGAAGACTGACGACAGCGCCGGAGCCACTCCGTCTTGTCGAGCCGCTCGGGCGATAGAGCTTCGACCCGCGCGTGCGAGATCTTCGGGTGACGTGGGCGAGCGTCGGACTCGGAGGACCCGAGGAGTTCCTCGTGAAGTTTCTCGCCGGGGCGCAGCCCAGTGAAGACGATGTCGATGTCCTTGCCAGACATCTCGATCATTCGCTGCGCGACATCCAAGATCCGAACCGGTTCGCCCATGTCCAGGATGAGTACCTCGCCAGGTTCGCCGATGCCACCAGCCTGCACCACAAGCTGGCATGCTTCGGGAATCGTCATAAAGAACCTGGTCACGTCGGGGTGCGTCACCGTTAGCGGGCCACCCGCCGCGATGAGTGAGGTGAAGGTCGGCAACATCGACCCTCGGCTGCCAATCACATTGCCGAAGCGCACCGAGAGATAGCGCATTCCGGTCTCTTCGGCCGCCCAGGAGGTCAGCTTCTCAGCCACTCGCTTTGAATGGCCAAGGACGCTCGTGGGGTTGGCGGCCTTGTCGGTCGAGATATTGACGAACGTAGCTACCCCAACGCTCCGGGCGGCATCAAGGACGTTGAGTGTCCCTTGCACGTTCGTCTGCCATGCCT
Organism: Salinibacterium sp.; assembly: GCA_015234465.1. Taxonomy (GTDB): domain Bacteria; phylum Actinomycetota; class Actinomycetes; order Actinomycetales; family Microbacteriaceae; genus Homoserinimonas. The sequence continues at coordinate 220,902 of JADGNA010000023.1, forward strand.
CGTCTGGATACTGCTCAAGCATGGGCAGGTGCTTCAAAGCTGCTGCGTGAAACACGACTTCCGGCTTGCGGTCGCCAAAGATACGCATGAGAGTGTCGCGATCTCGGATATCTGCCAGCACCACATTTCGCGTATGCAGTAGGCCGTGCCCATCGATCAGCAACTGCGAGCTTTGCAATCCGGACTCGTCGCGATCCAGCATCATGAGTTCGGCGGGAGCGTACTTCGCGATCTGCTGGGACAGTACGGAACCGATCGAGCCTCCGGCGCCTGTCACCAGCACGCGCTTCCCGGTGAGGTAGTCGGCTATCGACTCGACATCGGTATCGACAGGGTGTCGACCGATGAGGTCTTCGATCGAGACCTCTTTGAGGTCCTTGAGTGCGGAACGGCCTTCAAGGATGTCGCTGAGTAGCGGAAAGACGAGTGTGCGAAGGCCCGCCGCATCTGCCAGGTCCTTTATCTTGCGAATGAGTGCTGAGTCGGCGCGACCTATCGAGACGACCAAGGTCGTAGCTTCGGTGTCGCGGGCGATCTTCGCTAGGTCTTGCCCGGGTCCCAGCACGCTGATGCCGCCGACAGAATAGTTGCTCTTTGCTGGGCTGTCGTCGATCAGCCCCACGGGGAGATATTTTGACCGCGGGTTGGTCAACATCTGTGGGATCAGGAAGTTCGCGAGGGAACCCGCCCCGTAGACCAAGGTGTTCTCGGCTTCACTGCTCGGCTTTGACCTCTTTTCCGCGCTAAGGCGACGCAGGTAGCGCGCGGCCCCCATGAGCACAAGAGCCATCGGAAGGGCGACGAGTACGGTGCTGCGCGGGATCGTAAGAACCGTTCCGAAAAGCAGGACGGGGATGCCGATAGTGATGGCAGTTGCCACGGTCGCGACCGTGAGTGCCTGGACTTCGTGGAATGAACCGGTGCGGAATCGCCCGCGATAGAGGTTGAAGGTGCGGCCCCAGATGAACTGGAATATCACAGCGGCCACACACAGCGCGAGCATGGATGGCCACTGAACCCGAGTGAACTCAAGTTCATAGCGGAAGACAGCGGCGAAGACCAAGCCGGTGACCCACGAGGCGGAATCGAAGACGAACTGTCCGCCGACGGTCCTCCTCACTGAGGCTGCCCGAGCCCGAAGGAAGCTCTGGACGGAAGCCGAGCCAGTGTGGGAAGGGCCGCTATCGCCCTGGAGTGGATGTTCCATCATGACTCCGACGTCACCGCCGATTCTTGGTGACGCTGGCTACACCCAGGATTCTCACGCTCAGGAGTTCGAGCGACTTGAGCGTGCTCCCGATCCTCGGTCGCTTCGTTTCTCCGACACCAACCACGACTAGGGCGGCGTCTGCGTGTCGCGCCGCTCCTGCCATCTCCGCACCGGCGTCGCCCGGCGCGCAGTCCAGCAGGACGATGTCGACCCTGGCTGCAACTTCGCTCACGAGTCGCGCAAAACGCGGCGTGCCGAGCGCGACTGCTGCCTCGGCGGGACTGCCTACGTAGTCGAATACGAGCGGTCCCTCTGTCACCTCAGGGATGGAAGGCGCGTCGTCCTCGAGGAGGTGTCGGAGCGGGAGCCCCCCGTTACCTGCGGTCGCATCATGGAGGCGGAAGACAGCGACACTTGTGCGTGTGGCAGTCAAGGAGTGCGCGAGGCCCGCCGTGACGAGGGTGGAGAGGGCCGGGTCGGTCGGAGTGACGACCGCAATGATTCGCGACTCTGCAGCTGCCAGCTTGGAAGCCACCACCGTCCTCAACTGATGAAACTCCGCTGCCGCGACGCTTTCAGTCGCAACGGTGTCTTTTGGCTTTCCAGCAATTGGAAGTTCCGCGAGGATCTCATGCCCCGTTACGTCCTGGGCGTCCAGTGAGTCGCGGACGGTCGTGTTGAGATACCACCGCAGGGTGGCAAGCACGGCTCCAACGAGCACGCCGAGAAAAGCCATGAGCACCAGTGTTTGCCTGTTGCTCGCTACGGCCTCCGTGGGCGCAATTGCTTCACTGATGATTTCGAACGAGACCTGCGTTGCGTCCGACTCGAAATTGTCGATCGACTCCTTCGCATACGAGATCAAGGCGACGGCGACTGAGTTTGCAATCTCGGCGGCACCCTCGGGTGTGCCCCACGTGACCGTCACCTCGATGATCGGGCTGTCTGCCGCTTGGGCGACCGTGACTTGGGAAGCCAGTTCCTTGCGCGTTTCCACCTGATCCGACAACTCCACGGCCTTGCGGAGCACCGGCGCACTGGTGCCAATATTCGAGTAGATCCGGGCGCGCTGCACCGCGTAGCTGATTCCACTCACCGGGTCGCAGGCTTCAGCATTCTCAACTGCGATGCAGGCGGAGACGGAGAGGGTGCTCGTCGACTGGTAGAGGGGCTTCCGGGTTGCGGAGTACGCCCATCCTGCGATCCCGAAGACGATCGCTGTCACGACGATGATCACCCAGCCTTCGCGTGCGATGCGAAGGAGATCCCGAGCTGTCATCTAAACCCTCTTGTCGTTGGTGCAGAATCGCGTCGCGGAGCACTGGTGCGCGTCGCAACCCAGTCAGTTTAGTGGGGTGGACTCTCTGGTCCAGTCGAAAGAGGGACTGCATGGGCCTCTGCGGGGCATGAGGAACCCGGGAACTGGCCGTTGGTAGACTCCCGAGGTCCCTCTGTGCCTCGATTTTCTGACCCGAAAGGCGCCCATGCCCAAGCTCCGACCGGGTGTCGTCTCCGTTGTCCTCGTCAACTTCCGTGGTCCCAGCGACACCATCGAAGCTATCGGGCATCTTGGTGAACTCGACTGGCCGCAGGAGCGGCTTGAGATTGTCGTCGTGGAGAACGGATCGGGCGACGACAGCGCAGAGCGCATCCGGGCCGCCGCGCCTCACGTGAACCTGGTCGTCTCGAAGACGAACGACGGCTTCGCCGGCGGATGCAACAGGGGAGTGGCCGCCTCCAGTGGCGAGTACATCGCCCTGCTGAACAACGATGCACGCCCGGACGAGAAGTGGGTGCGCGCCGCCGTCGAGAAGTTCGAGACATCCGACAAGATCGGTGCCGTCGCGAGCCGCGTGCTCGACTGGGAGGGCGAGAAGGTCGACTTCATCGGCTCCGCCATGACCTGGTACGGCATGGGCTACAAGCCGTTCACGGCCGAGCCGATCCCCAAGACCCCGGATGTGCCGCAGGACGTGCTCTTCGGCACCGGGTCGGCGATGTTTGTGCGCAGGGACGTCTACGACGCGCTCGGCGGCTTCGACGAGCGCTACTTCATGTTCTTCGAAGACGTCGACCTTGGCTGGCGTCTCAACCTGCGCGGGTGGCGCTATGCATACGAGCCAGCCTCCCTCGCGTACCACAAGCACCACGCGTCGATGGCGGAGTTCGGCCCCTACAAGGAGACGTACCTCCTCGAACGCAACGCACTCTTCACCCTTTACAAGAACCTCGAAGAGGACGGCCTGCGCGAGGCGCTACCCGCCGCGACGATGCTCGCCATCCGTCGGGGCATCACGCGCGCGGGACTCGACTCCACCGCATACGACCTGCGCAAGCCCGGGGGAGACGACACCGACACCGACACCGTCTCCAAGCAGGCGGTCGCAGCGATGTTCGCGATCGACCAGCTCGTCGAGAACCTGCCGTCGCTCCGCAAGAGCCGCGACGAAATCCAGACCACGCGCACCGTCAGCGACAGCATGCTCTGGCGCCTCTTCGGGCAGGTCGATGCGCCGGTGTACCAAGAGGAGAAATACCTCGACGGATACACCGACATCGTCAGCGCCTTCAATGTGCTCGAGCCCACTGAGCGCACCAAGGTCGTGATTGTCACGGGCGACCCGATCGGCAAGAAGCTCGCAGGCCCCGCCATCCGCGCCTGGAACATGGCCGACCTCCTCTCCCGCGACAACGACGTCTGTCTCGTCACCCTCTCCGGTGCGGAGGAGATGGAAGCTCCCTTCCGCATCGAGCACGTGCGCCCGGGCGACGACGGCAAGTTCGGGCCGCTCGAGAAGTGGGCGGATGTCATCGTCTTTCAAGGCCACGCAATGGCCGTCTTCGAGTCGATCCGCACGAGCTCCAAGATCCTCGTCGTCGACATCTACGACCCCATGCACCTCGAACAGCTCGAGCAGGGGAGGGAGCTGCCCGCCGCCCAGTGGACGCAGCAGGTGGCGGATGCGACGGAGGTGCTCAACGAGCAGTTGCAGCGCGGGGACTTCTTCCTCTGCGCATCCGACCGGCAGAAGATGTTCTGGCTCGGCCAGCTCGCCGCACTCGGGCGCATCAACCCGCTCAATTACGACGGTGACCCCGATCTTGATGGTCTCATCAGCATCGCTCCGTTCGGGCTCTCCGCGACGCCGCCCACGCACGAACGCGACGTGCTCAAAGGCGTCATGCCGGGCATCGGCCGTGACGACAAGGTGCTGCTGTGGAGCGGAGGCCTTTACAACTGGTTCGACCCCAAGACGTTGATCCGCGCCGTTGCCGAGCTCTCCCAGCGTCGCGATGGCGTGCGCCTCTTCTTCCAGGGCACCAAGCATCCTCACCCCGGCGTGCCCGAGATGCGCATCGTGAAGGAGTCCCGCGCGCTCGCCGAGGAGCTCGGCGCACTCGACACCTCTGTCTTTTTTAACCCCTCGTGGGTCGACTACGCCGACCGGCAGAACTACCTCACCGAGGCGGACGCCGGCGTCAGCACGCACTTCTCGCACATCGAGACCACCTTCTCGTTCCGCACTCGCATCCTCGACTACCTCTGGGCTGAGCTGCCCATGGTCGTCACCGAGGGTGACCACTTCGCCGAACTGATCGCTGCCGAGAACCTCGGCGTCGTCGTCAAGGCAGAGGATGTCGCGGGGCTGTCGGTCGCCCTCGAGCGCGTGCTCTTCGACGAGGAGTTCATCGCCGAAGCGAAGGCCAACATCCGCCGCGTGCGCGAGCGCTACTTCTGGGAGGCCGCCCTCGCGCCGCTCGTCGACTTCGTCGCGGACGCGAAGCACGCCGCCGATCACCGCGGCCTGACCGCCGCCCAGCTTGCCGCGGCAGCGCAAGGTCGCAAGCAGCGCCGCCGCTCCGGCCTCATGCACGACATCGGCCGTGCCGCCTTCTATCTGCGCACGGCCGGGCCCTCGGCGGTTGTGGGTAAGGTCGCGAAGCGCCTCAGGCGGCGGTGACGTGACGACGCCGAGCGTCTCGGTTGCCCTCTGCACCCACAACGGCGCCGCCTACATCGAGGAGCAGCTGCGCAGCATCCTGAGCCAGAGCGCCGCGGTGAACCAGCTGGTCGTGAGCGACGACGCCTCCAGCGACGACACGCTCGCGACCGTCGAAAGAGTCTGGCGCGAGGCGGCGCCGACCGCGGCGGAGCTTGTCGTGCTGCGGAACGAGACGCCGCTCGGCGTCAGCGCAAACTTCGCCCAGGCGCTCCGCGCCTGCACATCAGACATCATCATGCTGAGCGACCAGGATGACATCTGGCGCGAAGACAGGGTCGCCGCCGCGCTCCGCACGCACACGTCAGAGCCTGAGGCACTGCTGGTGCATTCCGACGCCCGACTCGTGGATGCGAAGGGCACCGACCTCGGCGTAACGCTCTTCCAAGCCCTCGAGGTCGGGGCGAGGGACCTGGCGCAGGAGAGGACATCCGAAGCCTTTTCGTTCCTTCTGAGGCGCAACATCGTGACCGGGGCGACGGCGAGCGTGCGCCGCGAGTTGCTGGAAGCAGCCCTGCCAGTGCCGGAGGACTGGGTCCACGACGAGTGGCTCGCCCTCGTCGCTGCGGCGCGAGGCAGGCTCGACCACATCGCCGACACGCTCATCGACTATCGGCAGCACGGGGCCAACCAGATCGGTGTCAGCGCGCCGACGCTCGGCTACAAGGTGCGTCGGATGCTCGAACCGAGGGGTGAGCGGAATCGGACCCTCGCCCGGCGGAGCGCTGCGCTCGCCACCCGTCTTGACGAGCTCGATGCCGAGGCAGCCCTCGTGCAGCAAGCGCAGGCCAAGCACGCATTCGAGCAGGCGCGCGCGCTCCTGCCCGACAGCCGCATCCGTCGAGTGCCCTTCATACTCAGGCTCGCCCGTTCCGGAGGCTACGAACGGTTCGCCAGTCAAGGGCGACTCGACATCGTGCGTGACCTGCTGCAGCCGGCATGACCCGCCGCACGGCATCGCCGCGATGAGCATGGCGACTAAGCTCCTAAGAATGGTTTCGAGCAACGGGGAGGGCAGCACCGCGTGAAGCGGCTGAGACTGCGGGCGATCCATCTGGCGCCTCTCCTTGCAATCGCTGCCCTCCTCGGCTGGGCATTCGCGTCCCCGGTAGGGGCATCCCCCGATGACGACTTCCATCTCGTCAGCACCTGGTGCGCCAGTGGCGACGAACTCTGCGAAGAGACCCCGGTCGACGGCGTCCGAGAAGTGCCCACAGCCCTCGTGCAAGTGCCCTGCTATGCCGCGCAGGAGAAGGAAAGTGCCGCCTGCCAGTCCGCGATCGACTTCTCGGTCACCGCAACTGAAACGACGTCGCGCGGCAACTTCAACAGCGAGTACCCGCCCGTGTTCTACGCCGTGATGGGACTCTTCGCCGGCGACGACATCATCGCGTCGGCCCTGACGATGCGTGTCGTCAGCGTGCTGATCTTCGTCGCCCTCACGTCGGTGACGTTCGCATTGCTGCCAGCAAGCCGCCGACAAACACTGACACTCATGTGGCTCGCGACCACGCTCCCCATGGGCGCCTTCCTCATCGCGTCGAACAATCCGAGCGGCTGGGCCATCGCCGGCGTAGGGACGGGATGGATCGCCCTCCTCGGCTATCTCGAGGGCCACGGGCGACGCAAATGGGCGCTGGGCGCGATGTTCGCCCTCTCCGCGCTGATGGCGGCGGGATCCCGAGGGGATGCCGCACTGTACATGCTCGTCGCCATCGGAGCGGTGTTCCTGCTCACCGTGCCCAAGCTGGGGAAGGGAGCGGATCGCAAGGCGTTCATTGCCTATGGGCGAGACGCGATCCTCCCGGCTGCCGTGGCAGTCCTGTGCGTCATCTTGTTCTTCTCGAGTCGCCAGGCCGCCACTGGGCTCACCGGCTTCGGCCCTCCGACAGCAGCACCCGGTGGCGTCGGGGAGGACATCGTGCCGGTCGAAGCGAAGGAGGGACTGACCCTCGCGCTCTCGAACCTCCTCCACCTGCCTCTCCTCTGGGCCGGCAACTTCGGAGAGTGGGGCCTCGGATGGTTCGACACCGTGCTGCCTCCGACCGTCCTCCTCGCCAGCATTGCCGCCCTCAGCGTGACCGTCTTCGTCGGGCTCGGCCGCACCTGGGGCAGGAAACTGCTGGTCGTCGGGCTTGCTGGCGCGGCGATGGTGCTGGTGCCCATCTTCGTGCTGCAGCAGGGCGGCAACGTCGTGGGGGAGCAAGTACAGCCTCGTTACGTGCTGCCCATCATCATCCTGTTTGTCGGACTGTCGTTGCTGAGCCGAAGGGAATCCGTGCTCCGCCTGACACGCACGCAGGCCTTCGTGCTGGGAATCGGACTGGTTGCGGCGTTCTTCGTGTCGATGCGAACCAACATGCGTCGCTACATCACCGGGGTCGACGTGCGAACGTTCAGTCTCGACGTCAGCATCGAGTGGTGGTGGGACCTGGCTCTCAGCCCCAACGCGGTGTGGATCGGCGCATCACTCGCCTACGCAGCCCTCGTCGCCATCCTTCTCGTCGAGGTCCGTGCGCCAGTCGACGAACCCGCGGTGCCTGCACCTGATCCGGCGCCAGCTCCATACTCCGAGCGCGGGAAGGTCGCCGCATGAGTCGCACCTGGGTGATCATCCCCACGTACAACGAAGCGACGATGATCGGAACCGTCGTCACCGACGTGCTCAAGTCGTTCGACCACGTCGTGTGTGTCGACGACGGAAGCAGCGACGATTCGGCCCAAGTGGCGCGTGCCGCAGGAGCACACGTGGTGCAGCATCCGATCAACCTCGGGCAGGGCGCGAGCCTTCAGACGGGAATCGATTTCGCGCTCAGCGACCCGTTGATGACCGAAGTCGTCACCTTCGACGCGGACGGACAGCACCAGACGGCCGATGCCATCGCCATGGTTGAGCTATTGCGCGAAAAGAATCTCGATATCGTCATCGGCTCGCGATTCCTCGACGACCGCACCCAGGTCTCGCCCGCCAAGAGGCTGGTCCTGCGCACGGCCGCGTTCTACACGCGACTCACGTCTGGGATGGCTCTCACCGATGCCCACAACGGGCTTCGAGTACTCGACCGCGGCCTGCTTCGCCAGATCCGCATCGAACAGAATCGCATGGCCCACGCGTCCGAGCTCATCGACAAGGTCGGCCGGCTGAAGGCCAACTGGGCCGAATACCCCACCCACATCGTCTACACCGAGTACTCCAAGGCCAAGGGCCAGTCATTGCTGAACTCCGTGAACATTCTCGTCGAACTACTCTTTAGGTGAACGCATGACCATCCTCTTCCAGATCATCGCCGCCGTCGCCATAGTGCTCTCGGGGTTCCTCCTGTTCAGAGGGAGCGGTGCCCGCCACCAGGCGGTGCGTCGGCTGCTGATGGCGGCATTCGTCGTTGCGGCAGCAGCGTCGGTCTTCGTGCCGCAACTCTGGACGGGTGTCGCGAACTTCCTCGGCATCGGTCGAGGAGCAGACCTGCTGCTCTATTTCATGGTGCTGATCTTCGTCGTGTTCGTCGCGACCACGTATCGGCGCTTCCGGCAGTTTGAACTACAGCACAGCGAGTTGGCGCGACAGATGGCCTTGCTCAAGGCGCGGCAGGACGGTGAGGGCGGCAGCCCTGCGGGGGAGGACCGACCGCGAGAGACGCCCTGAGCCGGGCCGCGTTGCGTCTCGCTGGTAGTGTGAGCCTCTCATGAAAACAATCCTGGTCACGTTTCGTGATCTGTTCCCGCTGCTTCCCGCTGGTGCCCGCCGTTTTCTCGTTCGGTACATCTCTGCCACGAGCGTCATCACGCTTCTGGATGTCGCGGCGACTGGGCTCTTCGCCCTCCTGATCTACCCGGCCATCGATGGCTCGAATATCTCGCTCCCGCTGATCGGTGAACTGCCTGCGTCGGCGACCCCTATCGTCGTGCTCGTCGCGTGCTTCTTGATGGTGTTGAAGAGCGGGCTCTCCGTCATGCTCAACTGGATCGCGACTCGCCGTTTCGCCCGATACGAACTCGAGATAGGGCAGCGGATGTTCCGCGCCTACATCCATTCCAGTTGGGAGGAGCGCTCGAAGCGCTCGGTGGCCGAGATCACCCGCATCGCGGACATGGGCATCGCGAACACCATCATGGGGTTCCTGCTGCCCCTGTCGAGGATCCCGAATCTGGCTCTGTCGTTCGTGCTGATCCTCGGCGTGGTCCTTGTCGCGGACCCGCTGACCTGCATCATCGCTCTCGTGTACCTCGGATTCATCGCCTGGCTCGTCAACCATGTGGTGACACGCCGCGCGCTCGAGGCGGGGCAGGTCAACCTCACCTACAGCTACCGCGTCGCAAGCCTCATGACGGAGATGGTGGATGCGCTGAAGGAACTCAGCCTGCGCGGTCGGCTGGAGCAGGTGGCCGACGTCGTGACCGACAATCGCGTCCACGCGGTGCGTGCGCGGGCGAACACCTCGTTCCTCGGCACGATTCCCCTGTACGCCTTCGAAGCGGCGCTCATCGGTGGTTTCCTCCTGATCGGTGCGGCCTCCTACCTGACGGGCGGCCTCAACGCGGCAATCGCGTCCATCGCCCTGTTCGCAGCAGCGGGTTTCAGGCTCATCCCTGCGCTGAACGGACTCCAGGTGGCCGTCGTGCAGTGCAACGCATCCGTGCCTGCGGCGCGCGATGTGATCGACGACCTGGGGCGAATCGAGAGGGACGTGGAACGCAAGGGCGCGCCAAGCGACACCGCCACGCTTCCCGACAGTCCGCGCCAGATCAGCCTGAGCGACGTCTCGTTCACCTATCCGTCGTCGACCGAACCGGTCTTGCGTCGGCTCGACCTGGACATCCCGCTCGGCAGTTCACTCGGCATCGTCGGCCCATCGGGCGCAGGGAAGTCGACCCTGATCGACCTCTTGCTCGGCCTCAGTGTGCCCACTGAAGGCTCGATCGCGATCGATGGTGAGCCCCTCACGAACGTCCTGAAATCGTGGCGCAGTCGAGTCGGCTACGTGCCGCAGCGCGTCGCCCTCTTCGACGGCACCATCGCGCAGAATGTGGCGTTGACCTGGGACGACGACTTCGACCGCGAGCGAGTCGCTGTCGCTCTCGAGCGAGCGCAGCTCCAATCCCTCGTCGAGTCCCGACCGCTCGGGCTCGACGAGCGAATCGGCGAGCGAGGCTTCTCCCTCTCCGGCGGCCAACAGCAGCGCCTCGGCATCGCGAGGGCACTGTATGCCGACCCTCTGGTCCTGGTGCTTGATGAAGCAACGAGCGCGCTGGACACGAAGACCGAAGACACCGTCAGCCAGGCGATCCGGTCGTTGCAGGGGGAGGTGACGCTCATCTCGGTCGCGCACCGACTGTCCACCATCAAGGACTACGACCAGATCTGCTACATGCAGGACGGGCGGATCGTAGGACGAGGCTCCTTCTACGAACTCGCCCGGCAGCTTCCGGAGTTCGGCGAACAGGTGGCCCTCGCCGGTCTCGCCGAGAGCATGGGACTCGAGCGTGACGAGCGAGACGGCTCTACCCAGGAGCCGTGATGCTTGACCGACTCCTGGCACGTCGGAATTCGTGGCCCAGATTCGTGAACGCCCTGATCGACGGGCTCGCGGACAGACCGATGAGCATTATTGGGCGATTGGCGGCGTTGCGCTACGGGTCTCCGTCGAAGCAAGACGAGACCCCCGTGCTGGTGCCGGACGGGCAGCATACGGTGTCGGTTCTCATCGGACCGGTCAACTATGCGAGCCAGGGAAGACTCTGGGCGCAGTCGCTCGAGGAAGCGGACGATCAAGTCCAGGCCGTGAATCTTGCCGTCGACGTGCCGGGGGGTTTCGATTTCCCCTCGGACGCAGTCATCCCCGTTCCCACGTATCAGAACGGCAAGGCATGGCAGCAGGCGCAGTTCGAAGCGGCACGACGATTCAGCCACGTCCTCATCGAGGCGGAGGAGCCCCTCTTCGGGCGCTACCTCGGACGTGACGTCGAGCGGGAGTTCAGGGCGCTGCAGTCCAGCGGTGTGTCGGTCGCTTTCATGGGCCATGGAACGGACGTCCGTCTGCCGAGCTCGCACAGGGAGCGCACGCCGTGGTCTCCCTATCGCGACCCCGCTCTCTACGTGAATCGGCTTGAGACGCTCGCGCGCCGGAACCAGGCACTCCTCACAGGATCCGGGCGCCCAATGTTCGTGTCGACGCCAGACCTCCTGGACGACCTCCCGACAGCCGTGTGGTGTCCCGTAGTCGTGGATCCCGCGCATTGGGCCATTCCCCGCCATGCTTCGCGAGATGGCCGACTGCGAGTGGTGCACGCTCCAAGTTCCGCACTCGTCAAGGGCACGCACCTGATCGAGCCTGTACTGCACTCCCTCCATCAGCGTGGAGCCATCGACTATCGGCCGATCTCGGGCGTGCCCGCTCACGCCATGCGCGATGTCTACGCCGACGCTGATGTCGTGCTCGACCAGTTCCGCCTCGGCGCCTATGGTGTGGCAGCATGCGAGGCGATGGCGGCGGGCCGCTTGGTGGTGGGGCATGTGCTGCAGTCGGTGCGGGACCGGGTCGAGAAGGAGACCGGGCTCCAATTGCCGGTGGCGGAGGCGACGCCCGATACCCTGGAGGAGTTGTTGCTCAGCGTGGCGGCGGATCGCGAGGCCTGGATTGCCAAAGCTGGCGAGGGGCCCGCATTCGTCGAACAGGTTCACGATGGACGCCTGAGCAGCGAGATCCTGATCTCGCACTGGATCGCGGGACCACGCGATCTTCAGAACAAGGACGTGTCCGGGGCGGGGGTGTGACGTGCGGGTGGTGATCGTGAGCCGCATCTTCTCTCCCGAGCCTTCCGCCGCGTCCTTCATGCTCGAATCGATTGCACGCGTCTGCCGTGATGCTGGGCACGATGTCGAGGTCGTGACGACGCGCGCACCTTCGCGGCTGGTGCCTCGGGAGATCCCAGGTGTTCGGGTCCGCCGGGCGCCGGTTCTTCGCGACGCCTCCGGCTACGTTCGCGGCTATCTCCAGTACATGAGTTTCGACATCCCCCTCTTCTTCCGACTGTTGTTCGGGCGTCGGGGTGACGTCTATATCGTCGAACCGCCGCCGACGACGGGTGCAGTCGTGCGAATTGTGACCGCGCTGCGCCGACGTCCCTACGTGTACGACGCAGCGGATGTGTGGTCGGATGCCGCGGCCATGGCTACGCGATCGCGGTTCGTTCTCAGCGCACTGCGCGCGGTCGAGGTCTGGGCGTGGCGGGGGGCCAAGCACGTCGTGACCATCTCGGAGGGTGTGCGAGAGCGCATGCGGCAGCTCGGCTCAGAGAGCGACACCTCGGTCTTGGGATTCGGTGTCGACCTGACCGCCTTCGACTACGCTCCCATGGCGCCTGGCGGCGACGGCGCCCCGTACTTCGTCTATGCCGGCACGTATTCGGAGTGGCACGGTGCCGACATCTTTGTCGATGCGTTCGCGAGGTTCCGCGCCGCTCACCCCGACTTCCGCATGATCTTCGTCGGCAACGGCTCAGAGAAGGCAAACCTCGAAGCCAAGGCGGCCGAACTCGGCCTCGGGCAGAGCGTGCAGTTCCTCGACGCGGTGGCGCCTGAAGAACTGTCCAGCGTGCTGGCCGGTGCCCAGGCCTCGCTCGCGAGCTTGAAGCCGGGGCAGGGCTATGACTACGCATTCACGACCAAGCTCTACTCCTCCGTTGCCGCGGGTTGTCCCGTCATCTTCACGGGGGTCGGACCCACTGCCTCGTTCATCCGGGACCATGTCGGTGAGCAACCGCTCGGTGTCGCGGTCGACTATGACGCGGATGCGGTTGCCGAGGCAATGCACAGCTACGCTGAGTCCCCGCTCCAGCCGGAGCGCAGGGCCGCATTGAGCGAATGGTCCCGCGAGCGGTACTCCCTCGATTCGATCGCGCAGCGGGTGATGGCGATCGCGGAGAACGTCGGCGTGGTCGGCGTGCCGAAGGGTCACTGATGGCTGGCGCAGGGGCAGTGGGCCGGGCAGCGAATGCCGCGATGACGTGGCTCCTGGCACGGCGTGACCGGCTGCCGAAACCGGTCAACCGTCTCATCGACGACGTGGCCAAGAATCCTGACGGGTTCGCAGGAAGACTCGCCGCGCGGTTGCTCGGCGGGGCAGGCAAGCGCGTGCCCCCACCAACCGAGGTGCCGTGCACCGCGGTGCGCATCTACGTGGGGCCGACCAATTACGCAGGCCAGGGCTGGCACTGGGCCCGCTCGCTCGAACGGACCAGCGCCGACATCGGCGCGCGCAACATGGCTATCGAACTGCCAGGTGGCTTCGCGTTTCGCGCAGATTCGCTCGTGCCGGTCGGCATCCACACTGCCTCAAAGAAGTGGCAAAGGGCGGAGCTCGAAGCCGTGGGCCAGTTCACACACGTGCTGTTCGAGGCGGAGCGGCCGCTGTTCGGGCCCCTGTTCCACCGCGACGTCGCCCGCGAGATCGCCGAGCTGCAAAAGCGTGGGGCCTCATGCGCGTTCATGTGCCACGGCACCGACGTGCGGTCTCCCCGTCTGCACATGGAGCGGGACCCGCTCTCGCCGTACTTCGATGACCCCCTGACGGCGGTCCTCGAGCGAGAAGCGGATGCCAACCTCCAGCTGCTTGCGGCACACGACCTCCCCATCTTCGTGTCGACGCCCGACCTGCTCATCGACGTGCCGTCGGCGCAATGGTGCCCAGTCGTCATAGACATCGCCTCGTGGCCGGTCGGAAGGGAACCCCTGTCTGGCAAGACGCCGGTCGTCGTGCACGTCCCGAGCATGGGTCACGTGAAGGGCACGCACCTGATCGAGCAGCCGATGCGCGCAGCGCACGACCGTGGCGCGATCGAGTATCGAAGCACGACTGGCGTCCCATCCGCCGCCATGCCCGCCGTCATCGGCGACGCCGACATTGTGCTCGACCAGTTCCGCATCGGCTCCTACGGCGTTGCAGCGGTTGAGGCGATGGCCTCGGGCAGAGTGGTCATCGGACACGTCCTGCCTGACGTACGCGAACTGGTTGCGGAACGTACCGGGCTTGCCCTGCCGATCGTCGAGGCAGTGCCGGAGACGCTGGAGGACGTGGTGCTCGATCTCGTCAGCGATCGACCAAGGATGCTGTCGTTGGCGGCCGATGGCCGACGTTTCGCAGAACAGGTGCATTCGGGAGAGCGCAGCGCACAAGTCCTGCGGAGGTTCTGGATCGACGCGCGATCCTAGGACATACCTTGGGCGTGCGGTTCGGCAGGCGTGCGCCGGCGGTCCCGCTCGTCCTTCCATCGCCGCATCCGCTTCTCCAGGGGCCTCTCGACCCAGCCATGCAGGAGCGCTGCGAGCACGATGCTCGGCACCAGGAGCGCAGCGAACCACAAGAGGTTGAGCCAACTCTCCGGACGCACTCCCAAGGTCGCCAAGGCGATATAGACGACCGTGCCGTGCACCAGATAGAAGGCGAAGGACCACTCGCCGAGCTTCACGAGTACCGGGTGTGCGAGGAGCTGTCGCGGTGTGCCGGCATTGAGGCTGCGGCTGGCGATGGCGAGCACTGCAAGCCCGCAGGCAACCGTGACGATCTCGTTCGCAAACGCACCCACAAGCGCTGAGAGGAGGGACCCTGGCAGCACGTGCGGGACTGCAGCAACCAATACGATCGCGGCAACCATCGCGCCCGTTCCCACCCAAGGATGGAGCCGAGGCCTCCACCCGCACCGCAGGGCCCACGCGAGGCCCATCCCGATCGCGAACTCGGTGATGCGTACGAGCGGCAGTGGGAGGTCTGCCAGCCAAAGCTCCGGGAACATCACGGCGACAGCGCGGTAGCCAAATAGAACACCGAGGGTCACGCCCACGAAGACGAGTGCGCCCGTGGCTCGCGCTCGCGCCAGGATTCGGCTCAGGTACGGATGCATCGCGTAGAAGAACGCCTCGCAGGTGAGGGTCCATGCAGCGGGATTGCCTGAGAAGAGGATCGTCGGATCATTCGACCAACCCTGCAGCAGCACGACCGAGAGCAGGAGGATGGCGACGCTGAACGGCTTCACCCACCACTCCTGCGGGTCTGGGGTGGGTGCATAGAAGACCGGGATCGCGATGATGAGCGCCACGAAATGCGCCGGATAGATGCGCGCGAAACGTCGCCAGTAGAACGTCGACTGCGGCACCTGAGACGACGCCGACCAGGTCAGGACGAATCCCGACAGCACGAAGAAGAATGTGACGCCGTAGAAGCCCTGATGCAATACGGCGGCTGCCGGCCCCGGAATCGGTGCGAACACGAGCATGTGGTACGTGAAGACGAAGAAGGCCGCCCACCATCTCAAGCCGGTAAGCGCATCCACGCGAGGCATGCGTGCCTCAAGCACTGCGGTCGTAGACCGGCTCTGATCTCGCCCGGGCATTGTCCTCGATCCGTATGCTTGGGCATCCGCCAATGGCTGTATCTTTGTGTCCGCGCGGCGGCTCGCCTAGTATTCCACATGCCCGCCGCCGGCCGAGACTGCGGACGACCACCCCGGGGAGACATGCAACCGATCGTCGACGTCGTCATCGCAGTTCACTCCAAGACGCGGCCCATCGCTCGCGCGGTTTCTTCGGTGCTCTCGCACAACACCATTGCGGTCAGGGTCCTCGTGGTCGCGCACAACATCGATCGGGCGGTCATCGCCGAGAACCTGGGCGAATGGGCGAACGACCCCCGCGTGGAACTGCTGCACCTGGCGGACGGCATCCACAGTCCCGCCGGGCCCATGAATCACGGGCTGCAGGCGAGCACGGGGCAGTTCTTCTC
The DNA here is from genome assembly GCA_015234465.1 of Salinibacterium sp. GTDB lineage: Bacteria > Actinomycetota > Actinomycetes > Actinomycetales > Microbacteriaceae > Homoserinimonas. The sequence continues at coordinate 236,888 of JADGNA010000023.1, forward strand.
AGTCATGGGATCTGACGACGAGCTGGAACCGGGCGCGCTGGACCACTGGTACTCCCTCCACGAGAGCACGGGCGCCGAGATCGTCATCCCGCAGATACGGAACGATCGTGGCGGCCGGGAACTCTCGCCTCCGCTGCGCCCCCTGCGGTCCCGCAACCTCGACCCGGTCAAGGACCGCCTGTCATACCGCAGCGCTCCGCTCGGTCTCGTTTCGCGGTCTCGCTTCGGACACCTGCGTTTCGCGGAAGGCTTGCGCTCCGGCGAGGACCTGCCTTTCGTGACGCGACTGTGGTTCTCGGGCGTGGGGATCGCATTCGCGCGCCGAGGGCCCGGGTACTACGTGCGCTCGGACGCCGATGATCGGGTCACATCAGCGCCGAAGTGGATCGCCGAGGACTTCGCCTTCCTCGACCGGATCTTCGGCGAGCCCGATATCGAGCGGCTCGGCACGCGCGAGCGTCGCGCGCTCGTGGTCAAGCTTGTCCGAGTGCATCTGTTCGACGCGATCATCAACCGCCCCGATCTCGAATCGTGGCCGACCAGCGAGCGGGAGGAGCTGGCAGTGGTAGCGCAACGCATGCTGGCCTGGGCTCCGGGAGCTGAGCAGCTGCTGTCGAGACTCGACCGGAGCATCCTGACCGGGATCCTGGACGCCGAGACAGCAACGGAAGAGCTCTTGGCGCGCGTCAAGAAGCGCGGAAACTACCTCTCGCTTGGCGTAATCCTGCCGCGCAATACTGTCTACACACTGCACCGTCAGGCGCCGCTGCGGACATACGCCGGCGGGTACCTCCTCTGACAAGGCGAGGAGGGCGGTAGATTACCGTTCTCCGTGGGTGAGCATGGATTCGCCGCCCTCAGCGACATCGAGAGAGAGCGAGCATCGTGTCCAACACCATCCACCCCACCGCAGTGATCAGCGGTGACGTCACCCTCGGCACCGGCAACACGATCGGTCCCTTCGTGACCATCACTGGCCCCGTGGTGATCGGGGACGACAACTGGTTTGGGGCGGGGGTCGTGATCGGCGCACCTCCCGAGGTGCGGACGTTCGAGCATCCGCTCAGCGAGGGCGACCCCGCTGGCAACGGCGTCGTCATCGGCAGCCGGAACGTGATCCGCGAGTACGCACAGGTGCACCAGGGGTGGAAGGGCCGCACGACCCTCGGGGATGACCTCTTCATCATGAACCAGGTCTACGTGGCGCACGACTGCGCTCTCGGCGACGGCGTCACGATGGCCTCGAGCGTGCTCCTCGCCGGACACGTGACGATCGGCGCCCAAGCCAACCTCGGCCTCGGCACCGCCGTGCACCAGCGGGTCCGGATCGGCGGCGGTGCCATGCTGGGCATGGGATCGATCGTGACTCGCGACATCCCTCCCTTCTCCAAGGCGTACGGGAATCCCGCCCGGGTGAAGGGCGTCAACACCATCGGCATGGAGCGCGGGGGAATCCCGACTGACGACATCGAGTCCGTCGTCGCCGCGTATTCGGCGGCGGAGCGTGACCTCTCGGCGCTGGCTCAGCGGGCAGCGCTCAAGGAGCATTTCGCCGACTGGATCTAGGAGGGCCCTCCGGGCATCCTCCAGACCTAGACTGAGCGCGTGACTGTTCTCGTTACCGGCGGCGCTGGCTACATCGGGTCCCATGTTGTGCGTCTTCTTCGGGATCGCGGTGAAACAGCGATCGTCGTCGATGACCTGAGTGCGGGGCGTGCCGAGCGGGTTGCGGGCGCGGAACTGGTCCAGCTCGATCTCACGTCGGCGGATGCCATCGAGCGCCTCACTGAGGCGATGCGGGAGTTCAGCGTCGATGCGGTGATCCATTTCGCCGCGCTCAAGGCTGTCGGCGAATCTGTCGAGCAGCCCGCGCGTTATTACCGCCACAACCTCGGGTCACTCGCGAACGTGTTGCTCGCGTGCGAGGCCGCCGGGGTCGAGAAGGTCGTCTTCTCCTCTTCGGCCGCCGTCTATGGCGCCGCCGACGGGCCGGTCACGGAAGACAGCCCCACGCAGCCGCTCAGCCCCTACGGTGAGACGAAGCTGGCGGGGGAGTGGCTCATGGCCGCGCATGCGCACGCCCGCGGTGTGAAGGCGACCAGCCTCCGCTATTTCAACGTTGCCGGCGCAGGATGGCCTGAGCTGGGTGACACGTCGGTCATGAACCTCGTGCCCATGGTGCTCGAGCGGCTCGACGCCGGGAAGCCGCCCCGCATCTTCGGCGACGACTACAACACACCGGATGGCACGTGCATCCGCGACTACATCCACGTGCTCGACCTCGCCGAAGCGCACCTGGCCGCGCTTGACGGGCTCGACCGCCTCGGCGTGGGCCACCACGTATTCAACATCGGCACGGGCGTCGGATCGAGCGTGCGTCAGATCGTGGACGCAATCCTTGACGTCTCTGGCAGCGATCTCAAGGCCGAGGTCGTCGAGCGCCGAGCGGGCGATCCCGACAGCATCGTCGCGACGGTCGACAGGGTCGAGGAGGCGATCGGATGGCGCGCCCAGCGCACGGTGACCGACATCGTCGCATCCGCCTGGGCAGCGCACGAACACCACCAGGCTGGGTGACTCAGAGCGGATCCTGCTCCAGCGGTGGCCGGAACGCGGTGCGCCAACTGAGCTCCTGCGATGCCTTCGCGCAGCACACGACCAGCAGCAGCCATCCGAACTCGATCAGGATGCTGCTCTCCGCGAGCGCGCCGGTCACGAGCACCGACAGCACGAGCGCCGGCCACGTGTAGATGACGCTCCGTTTGCGCGCCGCGAGCAGCCACGAACGCACGAAGCCCAAGCCCAGGAGGAGCAGGAAGAGGGTGAGTCCGACGGTCCCCAACTGGAACCACACATCCAGGTAGGCGTTGACGGCTGAGGTCGTCTCGCGCAGCCCGCCCTGGTGGAAGTACGGGTAGGGCGGCACGTCGACCTGCCAGAGCCCCATCCAGCCCCAGCCCTCCAGGCGGTTCACGGGGAGGAGCGCAAGCATCCGCCCCCACAGCTCGAGCCGATAGCCGAGTTCGCCCTCTGCGTTCAGCGCGTTGATGATGGGTCCACGCCCGAGCCACGTCGCGCCGGCCCCGAGCGCGGCGAGCACGAGCGCACCGAACTGCAGCGGCACCCTGCGATCCATGGGAAGACGACGGATGCCCCACAGCACGAAGGTCGCGAGCCCTGCCACGAGGGCGGTGCCCCACGCGATGGGCGAGCCCGTGAACACCAGCACGATGGCCGCGAGGGCCACCGACAGCACGGCCTCGCCGCGGGTGACCGAGCGGGTGCGCCATTCGATCGCGAAACTGACCGCCGCGATGACGGCGATGAGGCCCAGGTCGTTGCGGTTGCCGACAACACCGGAGATCGGCCCGCCCTCCGCGAGTGAGCCCGCCATGTTGAGGAAGGGGATGGGGGAGTCGATCAGGAGCCCCGAAAAGATCTCGAGCGCAAGCGAAAGCGCGAGTGTGACCCTCAGCACGTCACCGACGTCGCGGATGATCTGGATCGTGTCGCGCATCAGCGCGACGTAGAGACCGAGCAGGGTGAAGCCGAGGAGATAGGCGAGTCCGCCCATCGTCGCCCAGCGGTATTCGCTCCAGAGGATCGAGAGCCCGGCCCAGGCGAGGAACAGCAGCATCGAGAGGGGCACGACGGCTGGCCAGTCGAGGGCGGATCGTCGCGCGAGGGTCGACGCACCGCAGAGCACCACGAGCGCCGCGATCATCGCGTTGAGCCCCGCCCAGCCGATCGTGTTGTGGGCCGCGAACGCGAAGACACCCAGCCCGATGGCGGCCAGGGACAGGGCGGCGCTCAGACGCGGCGAAGCGAAGAAGTTCTGCACCAGGATTCGGGCATCCGAGGGGCGAGTCACATGCTTACGCTACAGCGCCGATACAATTCGAAAGCCCCGGCGACCCGATACGCGGATTCTGCGGGCCCCACCGGCACCACCACACCTCAGGAAGTTGGGTTGAAACGCTTCCCCATGCGCGCGCTCATCACCGGCATCACCGGGCAAGACGGTCTCTACCTCGGCGAACTTCTCCTTTCCAAGGGCTACGAGGTATTCGGCCTCATCCGCGGCCAGAGCAACCCCAAGTGGGAACATGTCATGCAGCAGCTGCCCGGCGTGACCCTCATCAAGGGCGACATCACCGACATGTCGAGCGTCATGAGGGCCCTCTCGGTTGCACAGCCCGATGAGGTCTACAACCTCGCCGCGATTTCCTTCGTGCCCCATTCGTGGGAGAACGCCGACCACACGATCGAGGTGACCGGCAAGGGTGTCTTCAATGTGTTGGAGGCCATCCGCATCTGGTCGGGCCCGAACCTCGACAAGGTCCGCTTCTACCAGGCGTCGAGCTCCGAGATGTTCGGCAAGGTGCAGGAGGTTCCCCAGCGGGAGTCCACCCTCCTGTGGCCGCGCTCGCCGTATGGCGTCGCGAAGGTCTTCGCGCACTACATGACCGTGAACTACCGCGAGTCCTACGGCATGCATGCCTCCTCGGGCATCCTCTTCAATCACGAATCGCCACGCAGGGGGCCCGAGTTCGTCACGCGCAAGATCACGCAGGCTGTCGCCCGCATCTCGCTGGGCCTGCAGCAGACGGTCTCGCTCGGCAACCTGGACGCAAGCCGCGACTGGGGCTTCGCCGGCGACTACGTCGAGGCGATGTGGCTCATGCTGCAGCAGGACCAGGCGGATGACTACGTGATCGCGACAGGGGAGACCCACACGATCCGTGAGCTGCTGGAGGTGGCATTCGGGCACGTGGGCATCAGCGACTGGGAGCGCCACGTAACGCAGGATCCCCGCTTCATGCGGCCTGCCGAGGTCGACCTGCTCGTCGGCGATCCGACGAAGGCACGCGAGACCCTCGGTTGGAAGCCCAAGGTCGACTTCCGTGAGCTCGTGCAGATGATGGTCGACGCCGACATCGAGGACCAGCGGCAGACGAGCCGCTGAAGGCTACCGCCGCACGGGCATCCAGCGCACCGGCGCATCCGGGCTGACATGCACGCGCCGCGTGGCGAAGGCGAGGTAGGCGAGCAGGAACCAGCCGTATTCGAGCAGGAGACGGCTCTCGACGAGGCTCTGCACGAGCAGGGCGGCCAGGAGCAGGATCGGCAGGAGCGAGAGCGCGCGGTCGCCCCGGTGCGTCGCGGATGCGCCATCGAGCGCGATGAACCAGGTGCGCGTCGCGACCGACAGCACGAGGGTGCCGAAGACCACGAGCCCGATGATGCCGAGCTGCAGCCAGACGTCGAGCCACGCGTTGTGGGCGTGGAGCTGTTCCGTATCGTTGCGGATGACGAGCCCGTCGAAGGGCTCCACCCATGGCACCCAGTAGCTGACCCAGCCCCAGCCGGCGACGGGGCGCTCGGACGCGAGCTCGGTGACGATGCGCCAGTTGTCGAGGCGGCCGGTGAGGTCGGCGCTCTTGCCGAGCAGCCCGAGCAGGCTGTCGCGGAAGAGGATCGCCACGGTCACGATCGCTCCGGCGACGAGGAACGCGGCAGCGCCCGCCGCGAGGCGTGGCGGCCCCGAGGGGATGCGGTGCATGAGGCGCACGAGCGCGAGCACGAGCAGGCACGCCACGATCGCGACCGTGATGGTGGCGGATGCCGTCAGCACGACCGTCACTGCGGCGACCACGAACCACACGGTCGTGTCGAGGCTGCGACGCCGGGGCGTGGTGGCACCGGCGGCCCGGGCATCCGCATAGGTGACGATGTCGCGGTCGACGAACCAGCCGATGCCGAAGACGATGAGCCCCAGCAGGGCGATGAAGCCGAGCGTGCTCGAGTTGCCGACGATGCCCTGGATCGGCCCGCCCGTGAAGAGCTCGGCGCGCGACCAGGCGTACATGATTGGCACCTCGCCGACCTTCCAGTCCGTGAAGAACGGGAAGACGGGCTGCCGCACGAAGATCGCGACGATCAACTCGAAGAGGAGGGAGAGCGCAAGGATCGCCGCGATCGCCCTGCGGAGCACTCGAAGGAGCGCTCGCCAGTCGAGCGTGAGTGCGAGGAGCCCGGCCCCCGCCGTCGTGACCCACTGTGCGGTGGCGCCGAGCGCGGTCCACTGCGGGTAGGCCGACCAGGCGATCGAGGCGGTCGCGAGCACGAGGAACGCGAGTAGGGGGTAGGGGAAACTGTCCGGACGAATGTCCTTCCAGCGGCGCACGAGCATGACCCCGCCGATGACGCCGAGCACGGCGATGAGGGCGCCCCAACCGAGCCAGCTGATCGAGTTGCGCCAGGCATCGCCTGCGAGCAGGGTGAAGAGCACGAGCGCGGCGTATGCCTCGACGCCGCGCTGGGGCGAGGGAACGGTGCGGGGCATGCCCACGATCCTACGGCCCCTGTGGAACCCGTCGCGGGTGTGCCGGGCACGGTACTTTGGTAAGTCCCGATCTGCCGTGCAAGTCCCTTTGGAGGGTGCCGTTGTTCCGCATCACGAATGACCCCCGACCATATGCGTGGGGGTCGCGCACGGCGATCGCCGAGCTCCGCGGCGTTGCACCCTCGGGTGAGCCCGAGGCGGAACTCTGGTTCGGCACACATCACGGCAGTCCGGCGCGGGTCGTGGGGGAGGATGCCCCGCTCACCGAGGTCATCGCGGCCGAGGGTGGCGACGGGCATCTCCCCTACTTGCTCAAGCTCTTGGCGGCCGCCAGCCCGCTCTCGCTGCAGGCGCATCCGACGGCCGAGCAGGCACAGCGGGGATTCGAGCTTGAGGAGGCCGCGGGCATCCCGGTCGACGCCCCGCACCGCAACTACCGGGACCGTTCACCGAAACCAGAGGTCATCCTCGCCGTCAGCGAGCGCTTCGAGGCGCTGTGCGGCTTCCGCGACCCGGCCGAGTCGGCGGCGGCGATCCGCGAGCTTGCCGATGGTGACCCGGCGCTCGAAGGCCTGGCCGCTCGCGTCGAGCGCGGACCGCTCCGTGACGTCTTCGAGTGGCTCATCACGAGCGGCGAGGGCGTGCAGGAGATCGTTGCCACGGCGGAGAGACTCGCCGAGACCGGGGAGGGCGTTGCGGCCGACACAGTTCGGATGCTCGCGGCCGAGTATCCGGGAGACCCCGGTGTAGTGATCGCCCTGCTCCTGAACAGGGTGGCGCTGCGGCGAGGTGAGGCGCTCTTCTTGCCGGCCGGCAACATCCACGCCTACCTCGGCGGGCTCGGGGTCGAGCTGATGACGGCGTCGGACAACGTGCTGCGCGGGGGACTCACGCCCAAGCACGTGGATGTCGACGAGTTGCTGGGTGTGCTCGACTTCACGCCGGGCCCGCCCCCGCGCATCGTCCCCGAGCAGGTCGACGCAGGGGTGGACGCGTTTCGTCCCGAGGGGGTCGACTTCGAGCTTGTGCGGGCGCGCGAGGGAGGGACGTTCGTCGCCCCAGGTGGCTCGGTTGCCCTCTGCATCAGCGGGAGCGCCGATGTGCGAACGGATGCCGCGGAGCTCACGCTCTCGCAGGGCGAAGCGGTCTACATCTCCCGCGGTGAGTCGGCTCGGGTGCATGCCGCGCCGCAGGGGGAGGTCGTGGTCGCCTCGCAGAGGTGACCGGCCGGGTCAGCTCGCGTCGCGCGGCGCGAAGGTCCTGCGGTAGGCGGTGGGGGTGGTCTTCAGTGTCTTCGCGAAGTGGTGGCGCATGACGGATGCGGTGCCGAAGCCGCACTCCGCGGCGATCGTCTCGAGGCTCTCCTCGCTTGCCTCGAGCAGCTGTTGGGCACGCAGGAGCCGCTGCCTGTTGAGCCAGGCCCTGGGCGTCGCACCCATCTCGGCACGGAAACGCGGAGCGAAGGTACGTGGGGACATGAGGGCACCGCATCCCTACGCGACGCTGGGGTGCCGGAGTGCGGGAGCGGGCGCATCCGGTGGCGGATCGTGACAACCCCGTGGCGCGCCGTAAACTCTCGAGGAGCACTTGAGGCTTTACGATTTGCGACTTGACTCACGCGAACTACACGGGTGTAATTACTGCAGTGCGTTTTTCGCGCACGTCGCACGCAGGGCCGAGGGGAGAGTGTGATATGGCGCCGGACCTACAGCGGAGGGGAGTCCCCGACGACTGGTTCGTGGACCCGGTATCACTCGGTGTCCCCGGAGTGCGTCGTCCCTCGGCGGATGACGACGACAACGCGCTCGCCTGGCAGGCCGATTCGCTGTGTGCCCAGACGGACCCCGAAGCCTTCTTCCCGGAGAAGGGCGGCTCGACCCGCGACGCCAAGAAGATCTGCACGTCGTGCGAGGTGCGCGTGCAGTGCCTCGAATACGCGCTCGCCAACGATGAGCGCTTCGGCATTTGGGGTGGTCTCTCCGAACGCGAGCGGCGCAAGCTCCGCAAGCGGGCGGTCTGACGACCTGACGCGCCCCGCCGCTCCTGCGTGTCTTGACGCCGGGTTCCCGGTCAACACGTAGTCTCGAACAGATGCGCCAGAGAGTCACCGCCGTGCTTGTCGCCCGTAACGGGAGCGACACCCTCGAGCGAACCCTCTCCGCCCTCAAGGCCCAGACTCGCGCCCCCGACGTCGTCGTCGCTGTCGATGCGGGCTCGCGGGACTCGAGCGAAGCCATGCTCGCCGCCTTCGGGCCGACCAGACTCACGGCGCTTCCGCTGAAGGCGCCGACAACCTTCGGCGCGGCGGTGGGGCACGCGGTCGGCGCGGAGCAGTCCGAGGATCCCGAGGCCGAGTGGCTCTGGCTTCTCGCCCACGACAGTGCGCCGCGCCCCGAGGCGCTCGAGCGCCTCCTCGCCGCAGTCGAGATCGCCCCCTCCGTCGCGGTGGCCGGCCCAAAGGTCATGGACTGGTCGCGACCGGATGTCATCGCCGACTTCGGCCAGTCGATGACCACGCTGGGCGCATCCGTCTCCCTCGTGCAGGGAGAACTCGACCAGGCGCAGCACGACGTGTCGGAGGACGTGCTGGGTGTTGCCGCGACCGGCATGCTCGTGCGTCGCAGTGTCTTCGAACAGCTTGGCGGCTTCGACCCGGGACTGTCTGGGATCGATTCCGGCCTCGATCTGTGCGTGCGCGCGAGACTGGCAGGGCACCGGGTCATCGTCGTGCCGGCCGCCAAGGTCTCGTCGATCGGCGCGCCCGAGGTTCTCGAGAACGAGGTGCTTTCGCCCTCGCGGCTCGCGCGCCTGGCTCGAGTCGCGCAGTTGCATCGCCGGCTCGTGTACGCCCCCGCTCCGGCGGTACCGCTCCACTGGCTGAGCCTGTTGCCCCTCGCGCTGCTGCGCAGCTTCTGGCACCTGCTGGCCAAGCGGCCGGGGCGCATCCCGGGAGAGTTCGCGGCCGCATTCACGGCGGCCTTCGACGGGAGGGTTGCGGGCGCTCGTCGCAACCTGGCACGCGGCAAGCGACTCGGTTGGTCGGCGATCGCCCCGCTGCGCGTGACGGTGGCCGAGGTGCGCGAACGCCGCGGGCAGGCGCGCGAGGCCTTCTCGGCCTCGGGGGTCATCGTCGACGATCCCCGCATCGGCTATCTCGGCGGGGGAGGCCTCTGGGTTGCCGTCTTCGCGACGATCGCGGGCGTCATCATGTTCATGCCGCTCCTCGGCGCGCAGGCGGTCATGGGCGGTGGGCTCCTGCCGCTCAGCCCGAGCATCGGCGAGCTCTGGTCGAACGTCGGGGTGGGCTGGCGCAACATCGGCACGGGCTTCTTCGGCCCGGCTGATCCCTTCGCCGCCGTGCTCGCGGTCATTGGTTCCGTGACCTTCTGGAACCCGTCCCTCAGCATCCTCGCGCTACACGTGCTGGCGCTGCCCCTCGCCTCCGCGACGGCCTGGTTCGCCGCGCGACGTCTCACCCGCTCGCCGTGGATCCCCCTCGTCGCCTCAGTGCTGTGGGCGGTCGCGCCACCGTTCGTCGGCTCGCTCATGAGCGGCCACCTCGGCGCCGTGATCTCCCACATCCTGCTGCCCTGGTTCGTGCTCGCGCTGCTCAAGGGAGCGCGCTCGATCTCGGCGTCGGCCGCCGCCACGCTGCTCTTCGCCCTCATCGCCGCGTGCACGCCCGTGCTGGCGCCGGCGCTCGTGGTCGGCTGGATCGCCTGGATGGTGGTCAACCCGCGCAGCATCCCGCGGCTCATCGGCGTGCCGGTGCTCGCCGTCGTGCTCTTCGCGCCGCTCGCGATCGAGCAGTTCCTGCGCGGCACGCCGCTGGGCCTGCTCGCCGATCCCGGTGCGCCGACGATCGCCGGTGCGACCTCGGGCTGGCACCTGGCCCTCCTCAGCCCGAGTGAGGGACTCGGCGGCTGGGTCGACGCACTGTCGAGGCTCTCGCTCTCCGGCCCGGCGGCCCACGTCACCGTCGCTGTGCTCCTGGCGCCTGTCGCGGTACTCGCGCTGCTCTCGCTCATGCTGCCCGGAACGCGCCGTTCGGTGCCGGCCCTCGCGGTTGCGCTCCTCGGCCTCGTCACGGCCGTCGCGGGGTCTCGCGTCATGGTCACGGGTCTCGGCGACACCGCCGTGCCGATCTGGCCGGGCAGCGGACTGTCCCTCTTCTGGCTGGGCCTGCTCGGTGCCGCCGTGGTGGCACTCGAGGGGCTCGCGGCGGCCGACCGCAGGGGTCGCCTCGCTGGTGTCGCTGGGGTCGTGGCATCCGTCGCCGTGCTTGCCGTGGCGATGCCGCAGCTGCTCGCGATGCATCTCGGCACGGCCCGCATCCACGCGAGCGACGGCCGCCTCGTGCCCGCGGTTGTCGACGCCGAGGCGCGCACGTCCCCCCAGATCGGCACGCTCGTGCTGACGCCGACGGCTGAGGGAGCCCTCTTGGCGAACCTCCAGCGCGGCACGGGCGCGACACTCGACGCGCAGTCGACACTCGCATCCACGGCACAGGAGGTCACGAGCGACGAGGAGACCCTCGCCGAGCTCGCGGGCAACCTTGCGTCCCGCGGCGATTACGAGCCGCAGGCAGACTTCGAGCGCCTCTTCATCGGCTTCGTCGTGCTCGCCGAAGGGGAATCGAGCGAGCGCGCGGCCACGGAGGTCGCGCAGCGCACGAGCGATTCCCTCGACGGACGAGCGGATGTCACGGCGGTCGGCCAGACCGATGTGGGCCTGCTCTGGCGAGTCACCGAACGGCCCTCCGCTGAGCCGGAGGCACGTGTCGGCAACCTCGACACCTTCGAGGGGCGCGTCGTGCTCGGAGTGCAGGGCGGCGTTGCGCTCGTCGTGCTGCTGCTCGCGGTGCCGACGCGGCGACACGCGAAGCCGCGGATGCAGACGCTCGACGAGGGCCCGGCCACGACCTTCGATGAGGATCTCGATGACTGAGCGACACGACGAGACGACACCGGGCACGGGCGCTGACGACAGCGGCGACATCGACCTCAGCGCAAGCCCGCGAGGCGACTGGCGGATGCCCGTGCACGAGGACCTCGACGAGCCGACCCCGACGGCGCCCACTCCGCGCGCACCTCGCACGGTCAAGGGTGCCGCGATCGCCTCGGCGCGCATCGCGACGGGCGTCATCGGCATCGCGGCGGCCGCCGTCGTGCTCACCGCGACCGTCGCGCTGCCCCTCCCGGCCCTCACGGCGGAGCCACGTTCGCTCCTCGTCACCCCAGTCGCGGCGCATCAGGAGCGGGTCTGCGCTGGCCCCCTGCTGCGGCTCGGTGACGACACGGGAGCCCAGGCGACCACGGCGTCGGCGCTCGGCGAGCCCGTCGTCACGAGTGGCACCACGGGCGGCGACGCCGACGAGCTCTTCTCGCGGGATGCGCTGGGCCAGGGTGCCGGGTCAAGCATCGTCTCGCTCGAGACGGGCGAGGGCGAGCAGGAGCTCCTTGCCGCGAGCCAGTCCCAGTCCGTCGCGCGAGGCGACTTCGTGGGCGCGGCGGCGGCGGAATGCCTCGAGCCGAGTGATGACATCTGGCTCGTCGGCGGCGCGACGACGACGGGCCGCACGACCCTGCTCACGATCGTCAACCCCGGCGAGGTGGCGGCGACCGTCGAGATCACGGTCCACTCGGACGCCGGCATCGTGACGGCTCCCGGCACCGCCGGCATCGCGATCGCGCCGGGGGAGCACCGCGTCTACTCGCTCGCAGGCCTCACGCCCGGGCTGTCGTCTCCTGTTGTGCGAGTGCAGAGCGAGGGCGCGCTCGTCTCGGCCAGCCTGCAGCAGTCCACCGTGCGCACCCTCGAGCCGGGCGGCCTCGACTTCATCACGGCTTCGGCGGCGCCATCCACCGAACTCGCGATCCCCGGCATCGTGTTCCCCGACCACGAGGAACTCGAGGAAGCCATCGCGGGCGAGGACTACCTCGATCTCAACGCGGCCCTGCGGATGTTCGTGCCCGGCGATGAGCAGGCGCACGCCGTCGTGACCATGGTCCCCGTCGGCCGGGACGGCGCTGCGAGCAAGGAGGATCCGGTCGACGTGACCGTGACCCTTGACCCAGGACGCGTTACCGAGCTTCCCATGAGCGAGTTCGAGGCGGGCCGCTTCGTCGCGGTCATCACTTCCGACGTTCCGCTGGTCGCGGGCGTGCGGGTCGCGACGGTGGATGAGGACGGCGCGAACGACTTCTCCTGGCTGTCCAGCGTCGAGGCCCTCGAGGAACGCGCCCTGGTCGCGGTCGCTCGCGGCGTCAATCCCGTCATGAGCCTGTACAACCCGCGCGACGAGGAGGCGGAGGTGCTGCTGACGCGGGGCGACAACGAGCGCACCATCACGATCGCCGCCCGGTCGGCAACGTCAGTGCCGGTCGCGCAGCAGGCGACCTACGCGCTCGAGGGATTCGAGCAACTGCAGGTGAGCATCGACTACAGCGGTGCCGGCACGATCACGGCCCAGAGCGTCAGCCCAAGGGCGCCCGGGTCGACTCCCATCGTCGTCTTCCCCTGAGCCACGAGGCATCCGCCCCCGCCCCTGCGCTTCAGAAGTGGCGGAAGCGGTCGGGGGCGAGGTCCCACGGATCCTTGCCCAGCAGCTCCGCGACGGCACGGAACACACAGCTCTCGATCGCCATGCGGCGGTGGGCCTCGTCGTCGCGGTGCAGCCGCGCCATCCGCTCGATCGGAAGCCGGTAGAGCACGATGCGCTGCTGTGAGGGAAAGACCGACCAGCGGGCCACCGCCTCGCCGCTCGCCTCGCCAGGCACGGAGGCCACCTCGAAGCGCGTGTGTGCGAGCTCCTCGGGCCAGAGCTCGCGAAGGTAGCCGGCGGCGGATGCCACGGTCATGTCGAAGACATCAATGCGCGTGTGCAGCGGCGGCAGGTATGGGCCGGCAACCGATGACCGCATGCCGCGGCCGTGGCGATCGCGCCACCCTCCGCGCTTCGATGCGCGTGTGCTGCGGGTCCTGGCCATGACGCCAGTCTAGGCTGGTGCCAAATGAATGGACGGCCCTGCAGCAAGGTCGCGTGCACGAGCGCGGCGATCTCCACGCTCACCTACGACTACCGCGACTCGATGGCGGTGCTTGGCCCCCTCAGCCAGAAGTCGGAACCGCACACCTACGACCTCTGCGAGAAGCACTCCGAGCGGCTCTCTGCGCCGCAAGGGTGGCAGGTCATCCGTCATGTAGCTTTGGGGGCATGAGCGCCGCACAGCCCGTTGACCTCTCCCCGTTCATCAAGGCCTACGACGTTCGTGGCCTGGTAGGCAGCCAGTTGACGGATGAGGTCGTCGAGGCGCTTGGGGCAGCATTCGTCGACGAGGTGGATGCCGCGGGTGGCGACGTCATTGTCGGCCACGACATGCGCGACTCCTCGCCCCGCTTCGCGGCGGCGTTCTCGGCGGGGGCCCGCGCCCGCGGCGGCAACGTCGTACTGATCGGGCTGTGCTCGACCGACCAGACCTACTTCGCCTCCGGCACCCTCGATGCGCCCGCCGCGATGTTCACGGCGAGCCACAACCCGGCGACCTACAACGGCATCAAGTTCAGCCGGGCCGGCGCGCAGGGCATCAGCTTCGACACGGGACTGCGGGGCATCCGTGACCGGGCGACGGCCTACCTCGAGTCGGGCATCACCCCGGTCTCGCAGCCGGGATCGCAGCGGGAGCAGGACGTGCTCGCCGACTATGCCGCCTACCTCCGTTCGCTCGTCGACCTCTCATCGACCCGGCCCCTGCGCGTCGTCGTCGACGCAGGGAACGGCATGGGCGGCCTCACGGTGCCGGCCGTGCTCGGCACTGCCGCGGGGCTTCCCGCACTGCCGATCGAGGTCATCCCGCTCTACTTCGAGCTCGATGGCACGTTCCCGAACCACGAGGCGAACCCGCTCGAGCCCGCCAACCTCGTCGACCTCCAGGCGGCCGTCGTCGCAGAGCAGGCCGATCTCGGCCTCGCCTTCGACGGAGACGCCGACCGCTGCTTCGTCGTCGACGAGAAGGGCGCGCCCGTCACGCCCTCGGCGGTGGCCGCGGTCGTCGCGCTCCGCGAGATCGACCGCGTGCGGGCGGCGAACCCCGACGAGCACGTCACCGTCATCCACAACCTCATCACCTCGCGCTTCGTGAAGGAGACGATCGAGGATGCCGGTGCCACGGCCGTGCGCACGCGCGTCGGCCACTCGCTCATCAAGGACGAGATGGCGGCGACGGGCGCCGTCTTCGGCGGCGAGCACTCGGCGCACTACTACTTCAGGGACTTCTGGGGTGCCGACAACGGCATGCTCGCGGCGATGCACCTCCTCGCGGAGTTCGGCGCGCAGGACGCCCCGCTGTCGCAGTTCGCCCGCCGCTTCAACCCCTACTTCCAGAGCGGCGAGATCAACTCGACCGTCACCGACGTGCCGGGCGCCTACACGCGCATCGTCGACGCCTTCACGAACGTGGGCGACTTCGACGAACTCGACGGGCTCACCGTCAGCGGGGCATCCGATGCCGGCTTCTGGTGGTTCAACGTGCGTCCCTCCAACACCGAGCCGCTCCTGCGACTCAACGTCGAGGCCGAGACGGAGCCCGAGATGGAGCGCGTCCGCGACCAGGTGCTCGCGCTCATCCGCCAGTAGAATCGGCGGATGCCTTCTTTCGACTTCCAGGTCGCCGACCTGAGCCTCGCCGAGGCCGGCCGCCACCAGCTCCGCCTCGCCGAGAACGAGATGCCCGGTCTCATGGCCCTTCGCGAGGAGTTCGGTGAGCGCAAGCCGCTCGCGGGCGCGCGCATCGCGGGCAGCCTCCACATGACGGTGCAGACCGCGGTGCTGATCGAGACGCTCGTGGCCCTCGGCGCGCAGGTGCGCTGGGCGAGCTGCAACATCTTCTCGACGCAGGATGAGGCGGCCGCCGCGATCGTCGTCGGCGACGGCACTGTCGAGTCGCCGAATGGCGTGCCCGTGTTCGCCTGGAAGGGCGAGACGCTCGAGGAGTACTGGGCCTGCACGGAGCGCATCTTCGACTGGTCGGCCGAGGCATCCGCCGCGGGTGCCGACTGGCTCGGCCCCAACATGATCCTCGATGACGGCGGTGACGCCACGCTCCTCGTGCACAAGGGCCGCGAGTTCGAGCTCGCGGGCGAGGTTCCGGATGCCGCGGCGGGCGACCCCCACGAATGGACCGTCATCCTTGACACCCTGCGCCGCTCCCTCGCGTCGAGCAGCGACCGTTGGATCCGCATCGCGGCCGAGATCCAGGGAGTCACCGAAGAGACGACGACGGGCGTGCACCGCCTCTACGAGCTCGCCCGCGACGGCGAGCTGCAGTTCGCGGCCATCAACGTCAACGACTCCGTCACCAAGTCGAAGTTCGACAACAAGTACGGCATCCGCCACTCCCTGCCCGACGGCCTCAACCGGGCGACGGATGTGCTGATCGGCGGCAAGGTCGCCTTCGTCTGCGGCTATGGCGACGTCGGCAAGGGTGCCGCCGAGGCGCTTCGCGGCCAGGGCGCCCGCGTCCTCGTGAGTGAGGTCGACCCCATCTGCGCGCTCCAGGCCGTGATGGACGGCTACCAGGTCACGACGCTCGACTCGGTCATCGACCAGGTCGACATCGTCGTGACGGGCACGGGCAACAAGGATGTCGTGACGGTCGAGCACCTGCAGGGCCTCAAGCACCTCGCGATCGTCGCCAATGTCGGCCACTTCGACAACGAGATCGACATGGCGGGCCTCGAGCGGCTCGAGGGTGTCGAGCGCGTCGAGATCAAGCCGCAGGTGCACGAGTGGCGCATGCCCAGCGGGCGCAGCATCCTGATCCTCAGCGAGGGGCGCCTCATGAACCTCGGTAATGCCACGGGGCATCCTTCGTTCGTCATGAGCAACTCCTTCACCAACCAGGTGCTCGCGCAGATCGAGCTCTTCGCACACGCGGAGCGCTACGAGAAGCAGGTCTATGTGCTGCCCAAGCACCTCGACGAGAAGGTTGCGCGCCTGCACCTCGACGCCTTGGGTGTCAAGCTCACGACGCTGACGCCCGAGCAGGCCGCGTACATCGGCGTGAGCGTTGAGGGCCCCTACAAGGTCGGCCACTACCGCTACTAGCGGTCGGGGAAGCCGTGCGGGAGGCCCTTCAACACGGGGTCGAGCGCGGCCATGCGCTCGCGCTCGGCCTCGAGCGCGCGGTACTCGCGGTCGCGACGCACGGCCGCGACCCCCGCGAGGAAGATCTCCGCGTCGCACTCCGGCAGCGGTGAGACGAAGCGGCTCGCCTCGCGCGCAAGGTCGGCGGCGATGCGCTGGCGCGACTGCTCGGAGTGCCCGGCCGCTTGGCGCAGGAACTGGGCGATGCGCCGGGAGAGGCCGCCAGGCATCCGGGCGACGTCTGCCGTGCGTGCCCAGTCGACGAGCTCGAGCGGCACGCCGTAGACGGGAGGCGTCTCCTTCGACACGCGTTCGTGTTGGCTGTAGGTGCCCGCGAGCAGGTCGCCGAGGCGCTTGGAACGCGGGTGCAGGATCGCAACGATCGTGGCGATGCCGCCAAAGGTCAGGAACAGTTCGACGACGCCGACGAGCGAGCGCGTGAGGGCGTGACGAAAGCCGATCGATCCGCCGTCATCGCGGACGATGCGCGCGCCGACCGCGAGCTTGCCGAGGGAACGCCCCTGCGTGAGCGTCTCGACCGTCGTCGGGATCCCGACGACGCACACGACGAGCAGCACGATCGAGATCGCGGTGCGCGTGGCCTCGTCGAGGAGATCACCGACGACGGGCATCGACACGACGAGGGTGACCCCGAGGAAGACGAGGAGGTAGGCGACCCAGTCGATGATCGCGCCGGCAGCACGCAGGATGAAGTCGGCGGGGCGCAGGTCGAGCGCGACGGCTTCGCCCGTGATGAGTTCCTCGTCGAGGTGGGGTTCCACGACCGCGGTGGCGGATGCTGCAGCGGGCTCCGTCGACATGCCAGTATCTAAGCAGATGGATATCGACGCCTATGCCGCAGCGCACCGCGACGAGTGGGACGAGCTCACGCGCCTCGGTGCGAAACGTCGATTCTCGGGACCCGAGGCGGATGCGCTCATCGAGGGCTACCAGTCGGGCGCAACCCACCTCTCGGCCATGCGCACGGCCGCCGGCTCCTCCGTGCAGGCGGATCGCCTCTCGGTGGCGCTGTCGCGGGCGCGCCTGCGCTTCACGGGGGCGAGCAACAATGTGCTCCGCCAGCTGCCTGTCTTCTTCGGTGCGCAGTTGCCCGCTGCGCTCTACCGCATCCGCTGGCTCTCGCTCGCGGTGACGGCCGCGACCGTGCTGATCGGCGTGCTGTTCGCGTGGTGGGCGCTCGAGACGCCCGGCGTCATGCCGGCCTTCGGCACGGAGGAGTTCCGCAGGCGGTATGCCGAGGAGGACTTCGTCGACTACTACTCCGAGTACGCGTCGTCGTCGTTTGCCGGCCTCGTCTGGACCAACAACGCGTGGATCGCGGTGCAGTGCATCGCCTTCGGCATCCTCGGCGTCTATGTGCCCTACCTCATCATCGCGAATGCGCAGAGCCTCGGCTTCGCGGCGGCGGTCATGGCGGAGCAGGGCGAGCTCGACACCTTCTTCCTCTACATCGCGCCGCACGGCCAGCTTGAGCTGTACGCGATCTTCCTTGCGGCGGCGGCGGGACTGAAGATCTTCTGGTCGTGGGTCGCCCCCGGCTCCCGTACCCGCGGGGCGGCGCTCGCGCAGGAGGGGAGGGCCCTCATGACGGCGGCGGTCGGCGTCACCATCGCGCTGCTGCTGTCGGGAATCGTCGAGGGCTACGTCACCCGTCTGGACTGGCCCTGGGCCATCAAGATCGGCATCGGCACACTCGTGCTCGCCGTCGTGCTCGGCTACCAGTGGATCGTGGGCGGACGTGCCCACCGTGCGGGGCAGACGGGCGACCTCGACGAGTTCGAGGCGGGAGCGCGCCAGCTGGTCGCAGGCTGAACACCCCCACTGAAAGATGAGAGTCCTCTCATCTGGTGACGGTGTTCTTCTCATTCGCGCCCGCAACCATGGGACGCCACGCACACCCGACCCGACGCAACGGCGCGAGAGGAACCCCTGTGCAGACCCACGACAAGACCCTGACCATCGTCGGCGGCGCGATGCTGAGCACCTGCCTCATCGTCGGCGGCGTCGCGGCGGTCTCGGGGAACACGCCCACGAGGCCCGCCGAGGTCGTGGGGATCGACGGCGTGCGCGGGGCGTCGGAGGAGATCGCCCGCGTCGACAAGGCCAAGCGATTCCCGCAGCCCGTCGTCGCCTCGGGCGAGCAGGAGGCCTCGTCGACGACCCCGCTCCCGGCGCCCGGCTCCGCGCCGGCACCGCCCAGTTCAGACAATGGGCCGGTGCGGGTCCCTCCTGCGGCGCCGACCCCGACGGATGCCCGGACCTCCGCCGGGTCGGATGACCGCGCGAGGCCGAGCTCCAGCCGTCAGCACGAGGCGGCCGATCCCCGCGACGATGCTTGGCGACAGCCGGTCGCCCGCGACCATGACCACCGGCCGCAGAAGGACCGCGGTGTGCGCTTCGAGCCGCCTAAGCACCAGGCACCTCCGCCGCCGACCGATCGCGGCGCCGCGCGACAGGCGCCCGCGCCCGAGTCCCCTCCCGCCGAGCCGCGCGGCAACCCCGGACACGGGCAAGCGCCCGGGCACGGTGAGCGTGGCGATGGAGGCCGCGCCGACGGCGACCGTCGCGGTCACGAGAGTAGTGGGGATGATCGTCGGGGAGGCCCGCATGGGGGCGATGGCCGGGACCGGCACGGACCCGGCGGGCATGGACATGGCGGGCACGATCGTGGCGGAGGCCGCTGGTAGCCGCCGCCATGGCGCGGCATCCTACGGGGTGGCTGCTGCGTCCGGGGCCGGTGGTTCGGGATCACCGGCCCCGATTCTCATAAGCCCCTGACGAGGGCGTTCTAGCCGGGCTGGCGGCTCGTCAGCCGGTAGCCCATGCCGCGCACCGTCTCAAGGCGATGGCGACCGATCTTCTGCCGCAGGTAGCGCACGTAGACATCCACGACGTTCGACCCTGGGTCGAAGTCGAAACCCCACACGCGACTGAGCAGTTGCTCCCGGCTCAGCACCTGCTCGGGGTGCAGCATGAACTCCTCAAGAAGCGCGAACTCCCGGGCAGAGAGGTCGACCTCGACACCGCCGGAGCGCACTCGCCGTGTCTTGAGGTCGAGTTCGAGGTCGACGAAGCTCAGGTTGTCCTTGCGGGGCGCATCCGTCTGGGTGTCCTGCAGCCGCACGCGCACGCGGGCGAGCAGCTCGTCGAAGCGGAAGGGTTTGGAGACGTAGTCGTTGGCGCCGCCCTCGAAGCCGGCGACGGCATCCTGCGCTGAGTCCCGTGCCGTGAGGATGATGACGGCCATCGAGTTGCCCTCGGCGCGCAGCTGCTGCAGCACGTCGAAGCCGTCGTAGCCCGGCAGGCCGAGGTCGAGCACCATGAGGTCGAACTGTCCCGTGCGTGCGGCCGTGAGGGCCCCGGGCCCGTCGCGTTCGATCGAGACACCGAACCCGGCCGCGCGCAGCCCCTTCTCGACGAAGGACGAGATGCGGTCCTCATCTTCGGCTACGAGGATGCGTGCCATTCAGTTCTTCCTTCCCCTGGGACGCCGCGAGTCACGCGGCAAACGGATGACGACGCGGGTGCCCACCCCGCCGCTGACGGCGAAGGCCGTTCCTCCGTGGGCCTCGGAGATGGCCGCGACGATCGAAAGGCCGAGTCCCGAGCCCTCGACACCGCGCCCCTCGTCGGCGCGGGTGAAGCGCTCGAACACCCGGTCGAGCTGTTCCGGGTCGATTCCGGGGCCGTAGTCGCGCACCCAGAGGTCGACGGTCGCTCGGCCCTCGTCGTCGGCGGATGTCGCGCTTCCGATCTCGATGGCGGTGCCCGCGGGTGAGTACTTGGCGGCGTTCTCGGCGAGCTGCAGCCACGCCTGGGTCACGCGGCGGCTGTCGAGTTCCGCCCTCGCGTCGGCGCGGGCGGTGAGCGCCCATTCGTGCGCTCCCGACAGCATCCGAGCCTTCGCGAACACCGTGGAGGTCAGCTCGGCGACCGCCACCTCGTCGGCGTTGACGAAGCCGGGCACGCGGCTCTTCGCGAGCAGCGCGATGTCGCCCACGAGCGTCGTGAGGCGGTCGAGTTCGTCGATCGCGATCGCGCGCGTTGCCTCGATGTCTTCCGGATGCTCAGGGTCGAGCAGTTCGAGGTGCCCCCGCATGATCGTGAGCGGCGTCTTGAGCTCGTGGCCGACATCGTCGAGCAGGCGGCGCTGGCTGAGGAAGCCGGCTTCGAGGCGTTCCAGCATTCCGTTGACCGTGCGGGCGAGGTCGCTCACATCGTCGCGGCCGACGACTGTGATGCGCCGGGAGAGGTCGGTGTCGGTGATGCTGTTGGCGGTCTCCCGCAGTGAGCGGATGGGGCGCAGGAGCCGCCCCGCGACCATCCATCCGACGAGGCCGACGAGGAGGAGCATGACCGCGGCGACGGCAGCATAGGTGCGGAACGCCTGCGTGATGGGGCGGAGCTCCGCGTCGAGGTTGTAGGCGCTGACGTAGAGCCCCGAGGTGGCGTCGCCGTCGATCGTGATGGGGATGATCGCGTAGCGCAGCGTGCCGAGCTCGGAGCGCACGGTCCCCAGCACGACGCGTTCGGGGTGTGACTCGGCGACGACGCGGTCGATGAACTCCTCGTCCCTGTCGAGCCTGAACGACAGGTTCGATGACGGTACGAGCGCCGCCCTGCCGTCGATGATGCCGACCGTGCTCTCGTTGTGTGCGGGGAGCACGCGCTGCATGGCCTGCGTCAGGAAGTCGATCACGGTGGTCGGGCTGTCCTGTCCCGCCTCGCCGCCATCCGCGATGAACTGGAGTCCCTCGACCGTCTGGGTGAGCCGGTCATCGATGCTCGAGACGACCCGCTCCCGCTGCAGCAGGTAGGCCGTGCTGCCCGCGACCGTCATACCGAGGGCCGTCACGAGCAGGATCGAGGTCAGGATGCGAGAGCGCACCGATCGCAGTGCGTCGACGACCCGATGCAAGCTCACGTGCCCATTATGGGGGGCATACGTGGTGTTCTGCAGGGCTTCTTGCCGTTAGAGCTGGCCAGCCGCCTTGAGCGCGAGATAGCGGTCAGCGAGGGCGGGGGGCAGTTCCTGCGGTGTGCCAGTGACGACGTCACCGCCCAGCCTGCGGATGGCCGCCGAGACCCGTGCCGTGTCGAGCATGGCCCGCTCTGCGGCGGCCGCCCTGAAGACACCGTCGCGATCCTTGCGCTCGCGCGAGGCCTCCTTGACGGTCGGGTCGGTTACGGAGCAGACGAGCACGCGGTGGCGTCGAGCGAGTTGGGGGAGCACGCCGAGGAGGGCGCGCGAATTGCCGGGGGAGTCGATCGACGTCATGAGCACGACGAGCGCCTGTCGGTTCGTCACGGAGGTGACGAGCGCGGGTACGGCGGTCCAGTCCGTTTCGATGAGTTCGGGATCGACGGGCGCCATCGCGGTCACCATTCGCGCGAGGAGCTCGCTGCCCGTCGTTCCCTGCACTCGGGCGCGCACCCTCCGGTCATAGATGACGGTGTCGATGCGGTCGCCCGCGCGCGAGGCGAGCGCCGCGAGCAGCAGCGAGGACTCGAAGGCGGTGTCGATGCGGAGTTCGTTGTCGATTCGGGCGGCGGATGTGCGGCCACTGTCGATCACGATGACGATGCGACGGTCACGTTCCGGGCGCCACGTGCGCACGACGACGCGCTGGCCCGTGCCGGTCGCGGGGTCGCGCCTGCGCGCGGTGGCCCGCCAGTCGATCGAGCGCACGTCGTCGCCGCGCACGTAGTCGCGCAGCGAGTCGAACTCGGAGCCCTGGCCGCGGATCATGACGCTCGTGCGCCCGTCGAGCTCGCGCAGGCGGGCGAGGCGCGAGGGCAGGTGCCGCCGCGAGGCGAAGGGCGGCAGCACGCGGATGGCGGCAGGCTCGGCCAGGGTGGCCTGCCTCGCTGCGAGTCCGAGGGGCCCGAAGGAGCGCACGGTCACGTGGTGGCTGCGCCGCTCACCGCGCCTGAAGGGCGTGAGTGTCATCGTGACCGCACGGCGTTCACCCGCGGGCACGACGAGTCCGTGGCGACTCGGCTGTGCGCCCGCCGAGGGCTCCCAGCCGTCGCGCACGAGGGCACGGATGTTGCGGCTCCCGCGATTCGTCAGCAGCAGGGTCGCGGTCGCAGGCTCCCCGAGTCGCACGCGGTCGGGCAGCTCGCGTTCGATGCGCACGGCCCGGGGCGATCCGGCGACCGCGAGGTCGAGCACGGCGAGCGCGAGGACGAGGCCGATCCACGCGAGCATCGTGGCCGTCGGGCTCACGCCACCGCCCGTGGCGATCGGCACGACGATGACGGGGAGCACGCCGAGTGCGAGGAGGGCGGCGAGACGCGAGGAGATCGCCATCAGCCCGCCGTCTCCGCCTGCGAAGCCGAGCGCATCAGATGGGCACCCGCACCTGTTGCAGCACGGCGCGGAGGATGGAGTCTGCCGTCACGCCCTCAAGCTCCGCCTCGGGACGCAGCTGGAGGCGGTGCCGCCAGACGGGCAGCACCATGGCCTGCACGTGGTCAGGCGTGATGGCGTCGAAGCCGCTCAGCCACGCCCACGCCTTCGCGGCTCCGAGGAGTGCCGTCGTGCCTCGCGGGCTCACTCCGAGCTTGACCGAGGGGCTCTCCCGCGTGCCTCGTGCGAGGTCGACGATGTAGGAGATCACGTCGCTCGTGGCGCCGACGGTCGCCACCTCCCGCTGCGCGGCGAGGAGGCGCTCCGGTGTCAGCACCGCCGTGACTCCCGCGGAGGAGAGGTCGCGAGGGCTGAAGCCGGCGGCGCTGCGCGTGAGCACCTCGATCTCGTGCCCGCGCTCGGGCACGTCGAGCACGAGCTTCAGCAGGAAGCGGTCGAGTTGCGCCTCCGGCAGCGTGTAGGTGCCCTCGTACTCGACGGGGTTCATGGTCGCGGCGACGAGGAAGGGCGAGGGGAGGGGGAGGGTCCTGCCGTCGACGCTCACCTGCCGTTCCTCCATTGCCTCGAGGAGGGCCGACTGGGTCTTGGGCGGTGTGCGGTTGATCTCGTCCGCGAGCAGGAGGTTCGTGAAGACGGGCCCCTCCCTGAAGTCGAAGTCGCCCGACTTGGCGTCGTAGATGAGCGAGCCCGTCACGTCGCCCGGCATGAGGTCGGGCGTGAACTGGATGCGTTTGGTGTCGAGCGCGAGGGCGCGGCTGAGGGTGCGCACGAGGAGCGTCTTGGCAACGCCCGGCACGCCCTCGAGCAGCACGTGCCCGCCCGCGAGCAGCGCGATGATGAGTCCCGTGACGGCACCGTCCTGCCCGACGACCGCCTTGCCGACCTCGGCGCGCACGCGGGCGAAGTCATCACGCGGGCTGGCGGATGCTGCGGGCGCAGCCTGGACTGCACTGGTCTCGTTGGTCATCTGGCGATGCTCCTCTTCGGATGGTCGTGGTCGGGTCAGGGTCTCGTGGCATCCGCCACCGCGCGGTCGAGTTCGAGCAGGCGGTCGGAGAGTTCGATCAGTTCCCTGTCGCTGTGGGGGATCGTGCCGACGAGCAGCGCTTTCACGCTCTGGGGAGCCTGCCCCACGAGCGCCGCCACAAGGTCGGCCACCTGCTCGACGGGTGCCGAGGCGGGCAGTTTCACCATGCCCGCGAGTCGCTGCACCGTGCCGACGCGGAGCGCGTCGAGCGCGCGCAGGCGGGCGGACGACCGCTGGTAGAGCCGGGCGCGACCCTCCATCGTCTCGGTCGCGCGCACGGTGACGGGCAGTCGTTCGACCACGAGCGGCCCGAGTCGCCGCCCCTGGGCAACCCCAGCGGCCACGACGACGAGGAGCAGCAGCACGGTGACGGGGGTGACCCACGGCGGCGTGAGTTCCGCGATGTCTGGGGCGTCCCCGGGGAGGTCGCCGAGCCCGGGCACGTACCAGACGAGGTGCGGATGCTCGCCGAGCAGTCCGAGCGCGAAGGCCGCGTTCCCGTGCTGGGCGATGCGCTCGTTCGACAAGGCCGCCGTCGTGCCGACGACGCTCACGGTGCGACCACCCTCGCGCACCTGAATGAGGGATGCGACCGAGTCACCGCTGTCGAGGCACGTCGTTACGTCCTGCGAGTCCCCGATGTGCCGATAGCCCTGCCCGTCGCCCACGACGCGCTCGGCGCGCTGCACGGGGGCGAGCGAGCAGTCCGCATCGAGCACGCCCTCGACGGCGCCCGCATGGGCGACCTCCGGGGCGAGGCCAGACAGCACGTCGTAGGTGGGGTCGATCACGACGAGGTGCTCTGCGATGCGTGCAGCGGATGCCGCGGCATCCGCATCGAGGATCCCGGCGCGGTCATGCAACACGAGGGTGGCGGCATCCGACTTCGCAGCCTCGCGGGTGTCGGCCATCGACTCCGTGAGGGTCACGGTGACGCCGCGGTCGCGCAGCACCTCGACGAGTGCCTTCGCCCCTGCCGGCCCCGGGCCCTGCGGGTCGAGCGGCACACCGAGTGGACGGCCGGCACCCGCGCCGATGAACGCGACGAGCGCGAGCGTGATCGCGGCCACCGCAAAGATGACCCAGTAGAGCCAGCGGCGGGCGGTCGCCCGCACTGTCGGCGTGGCAACGGAGGGGGAGGCCGTCACGAGCGACTCCCTTCGGCGCTGGCGCCGACCGCATCCAGCCTGGGCCGGGCGGTTCGGAGGGCCGATTCGAGGGCCGAGACGCGCTCATACTCCAAGCGCGTGGCATCCCGTTCCAGGTACCTCACGGAGTCGAAGTCGTCGGCCGAGGCGGTGAGCGCCGTGCCGTGCTCGGGGAACACGCGGCTTGCCCGCTCCGCGAAGTCCTGTGCGGTCGTGCCGGGCAGGGTTGTCACGACGGTTCGCTCCGCGAGGCCTCGGGCGATCGCGCGGAACATGTCGGTCACCGCCTCATTCCAGAGGCCCGCGCTTGCGCTGCGCTCCGCGGCGCGACGCATCGCGGCCGCGTCACGCGCGTCGTCGTCGCCGAAGAGCTCGCCCCTGACCCTGCTGCGCCGCGAGAGCGCGGGCCGGCCGAAGATGAAGAAGGCCGCGACGAGGAGGGCGACGAGCAGCAGCACGACGAGCAGCACGCCGAGGCCCTGCCCACCGGCGCCCGGCTCGAAGCGAAGGGAGCTCAGCCACTCCCAGAGTGCGGAGGCGAGCCGATCGAACCAGTTCGGTTGCGCCTCGGCGTATTCACGCTTCGAGAGCTCGCGGATCAGCCACTCCCTGGCCTCCGGCGCGTCCGGGTCGACGGGCACCGTCATTGCCAGGGCGACCCTGTCGGCGTCGCGCTCCAGGCCGCCGCCTGCGGCGCCGCCTGCTGAGGCAGGTAGGGATCGTCGAGATTGGCGGCCCCCGCCTCGCGCTCCTCGACGAAGCGGGAGAGATCGAGTTCGAGCCCCTCCTTGCGCATCCGGAGGTCGATGTAGATGAGGCCGTTCGTCGCCGACTGCACGACCGTCGCGAAGGCCGTGAGCACGGTCGTGAGGGCCATGATGACGACATAGCTGCCGAGGAACACACTCAAGACGAGGTCTTCGTTGGTGCCGTTCGGGTCGATGATGAAGACGAGCATCGGCAGCAGGAACGAGATCGGCGTCATGACGATCTGCATCGCGACGCTGAGGATGACGGCGACGAGTGCCTGCACGCCGAAGGTGCGCCAGAAGTAGCGGTCGGTGAGCCGCCACGAGCGGGTGATCGCAGCCCTCAGGCGCAGCCGTTCGACCATGAGCGCGCTGGGGATGAGAGAGAGCTTGGTGCCGAGCCAGACGGCGAGCACGAGCAGGCCGAGTCCGCAGAGCACGGCGACGGCGACCGCGAGGGCGACGCCGACGGCCCCCATCGTGACGGCGAAGAGCACGGCGATCGCTGCGATGACCGCGAGCACGACGCTGACCGCCCCGAAGATCAGCAGCATCCAGCCGATGAGGGGCCAGAACCTCCCGCGACCGCGCCGCCAGAGTTGCCGCAGGGTGAGCTTCTCGCCGAGCACCGCCCGCGACACGTCGAGCACGACGACGCCCTGGAGAAAGGCCACGACCGCGACGCCGACGAGGCCGGGCACGAGGGTGGAGAGTATGAGGGCGAGGATCGTGCCTGCCTCGATCTCGGCGGCGTTCTCGGCGCTGACCGTCTCGAGGCGGGTGGCGGAGAGGAAGAGGGATGCGACCAGCACGCCGGCCGAGAGCACCATGACGAGGAACTGGGTGCTGAGCGCGAGGCCCAGGAGTGGGCGCGGGTTGCGCCGCACCGCCCGGAACGAGGCACTGAGCAGCGTGCCCAGTGTCATGGGGCGGAGGGGCACGAGGCCCGGCTGGGAGGGCTTCATCCACGCCGTACTCGACGCGGCCGGCGCGGAGGGCTGGCGATACTGCGTCCCGGCCTGGCCATGCGACTCGACGGGTGGCTGCCAGGAGGTCGTCGCGTCGCCGCCGGCGTCGCCGCTGTCTCCGCTCACCATGACCCCCTCGAATGTGTGCCGCAGCCTTCCGCAATCATGCTGGCATACTCGACTACTCTTGTGCGAAAGCCTCACCATCCCGTGAAATATGGGGTGCCGACACTGAGACGGGACGATGAACGCTCGCATCCTGGTGGTTGACGATGACACCGCGCTCGCAGAGATGATCGGCATCGTCCTGCAGTCGGAGGGCTTCACGCCGACCTTCTGCGCCGACGGCGCCGGCGCCCTCGAGGCCTTCCGCTCCTCCCGGCCCGACCTCGTGCTGCTCGACCTCATGCTTCCAGGCAAGGACGGCATCGAGGTGTGCGCCGAGATCCGGGCCGAGTCGGGCACGCCCATCATCATGCTGACCGCCAAGTCCGACACGACGGATGTCGTGCGCGGGCTTGAGAGCGGAGCCGACGACTACGTCGTCAAGCCCTTCAATCCGAAGGAGCTCGTGGCGCGCATCCGCACGCGCCTGCGGCCCTCGCCGGAATCGTCGAGCGACGTGCTGCGCATCGGCGACCTCACGATCGATGTCGCAGGGCACGAGGTGCGCCGAGGCGACACCGCCATCAACCTGACCCCTCTCGAGTTCGAACTGCTCCTCGCCCTCGCGCTCAAGCCGCAGCAGGTCTTCACGCGCGAGATGCTGCTCGAGCAGGTCTGGGGCTACCACTACAAGGCCGACACGCGCCTCGTGAACGTGCACGTGCAACGCCTCCGCGCCAAGGTGGAGCTCGACCCAGACAACCCGTCGATCGTGACGACTGTGCGAGGGGTCGGATACCGGGCCGGTGCCGGCCGCTGAGACCCCCGCGTCGCTGCCGGCAATGCAGTGGCGGATGCTTCGGGGCGCCGTCCTGAGCACGTGGCGGTCATCCCTGCAGTTCCGCACTGTCGCGATCACGGTCGTGCTCTCGGGGCTCGCCGTCATGGTCATCGGCACCTACATGTCCACCGTGATCGCGGGCAACCTCTTCAACTCCCGCAAAGACCAGGTCGAGGCGGAGCACGCGCGGGCCACCCTGCTCGCGCAGGACTACTTCACGAGCGCGCTCGCAGCCGACGAGGCCGGGCGTGTGGACTTCGACGAACTGAGTCGCGACGTGCGCAACCGCATCCTCTCGTCCACCACGAGCCCGGGCAGCACTGGCTTCGCGATGCTGCGGGCGCCCGGGCAGAGCACCCAGTTCACGATGCCGTCGACCGTCAGCCGGGGCTTCGAGTCGAGCATCCTGAGTCGCGACCTCCGCAGCGTCGTGCGGCAGGACACGGGCAGGGTCTACCTCCAGTCGGTCGAGCTGCCAGGCGGAACGCCGGGGCTCATCGCCGGCTCCCTCGTGACCGTGCCGTCCGCGGGAGGCTACGAGTTCTACCTCATCTTCGATCTCGGCGAGACGCAGCGCACGCTCGACTCGGTGCAGCAGACCCTCGTGATCGGCCTCGCGTCGCTCGTGCTGCTGATCGGGGGAGTCACGTGGATCGTCGTGCGGCTTGTGGTCGCTCCCGTGCGACTCGCCGCCGCGGCGAGTGAACGCCTCGCCGCCGGCCGACTCGAGGAGCGCATCCCCGAGCGGGGCGAAGACGTCATCGCGACCCTCGCGAGGTCGTTCAATGGCATGGCAGACAGCCTCCAGCAGAAGATCACGCGGCTCGCCGAGGTGTCGCGGATGCAGCAGCGCTTCGTCTCCGACGTCTCCCACGAGTTGCGCACGCCCCTCACGACCATCCGCCTCGCGGGCGACGTGCTCTACGACCAGCGGGCCGACTTCAGCCCCACGACCGCGCGCACGGCGGAACTGCTCCACACGCAGGTCGAGCGCTTCGAGCTCCTCCTCGCCGACCTCCTCGAGATCAGCCGCTATGACGCGGGCGCGGTCGAGCTCGAACTCGAGCCCACCAACCTCGTGCGCCTCGCGGAGGACGTCGCGGAGACCATGGTTCCCATCGCGCAGGAGCACGGGTCCGACATCACGGTCGTCGCGCCGGGCGGGCACGTCGAGGCGGAGCTCGATCCCCGTCGCATCCGCCGCATCCTGCGCAATCTCCTCGGCAACGCGGTCGAACACGGCGAGGGGCAGCCCATCGTCGTCACGGTTGACAGCAACGAGACTGCGATCGGCCTGACGGTGCGCGATTACGGCGTCGGGATGACGGGGGCGCAGCTCGCGCGCGTCTTCGACCGGTTCTGGCGGGCGGACCCCTCGCGCAAGCGCACGATCGGCGGCACGGGTCTCGGCCTGGCGATCGCCCAGGAGGACGCGGCGCTCCACTGCGGGCAGCTCGACGCCTGGTCACGAGCAGGCGAGGGAACCTGCTTCCGGCTCACGCTCCCGCGCCACCAGGGCGAGCCCGTCGGCGAGTCTCCGCTCGAGCTCCCCGAAGACGTCGACCCCTCCGAGGGCGGTGAGACGGATGCGTGAGCGCGGCTCCCGGCGTCGGCTCGCGGCGGCCCTCGCCCTCCTCGGCATGGTCATCTCGCTCGCGGCCTGCAGCGGCATCCCCTCAAGCGGCCAGGTCGTCACAGGCTCCGAGGTGAGCCAGCAGGATCCCGGCGGCGCCGAGTACATCGTCGAGGGCCCGGCAGAGGGCGACAACATGGAACAGATCCTGCGCGGCTTCATCAGCGCCTTCAAGGGTTCGGGCAACTACGACGTCGCACGGCAGTTCCTTTCGTCCGGCTTCGTCAACGAGTGGGAGCCGCGCGAGAGCGTGCTCGTGCACTCGGGCAGCATCAACTACGTCGCGGCGTCTGAGGACACGATGGATGTCGTGGTCGGCTCGGCCACCGCATCCGTCGACGCGACCGGCTCCTACCGGCGATTTGCCGCAGCTCCCTCGACCCTTCACTACGAGTTCGTGCGCGAGGCGGGGGAGTGGCGCATCAGCGCGGCCCCCAACGGCATCCTGCTCTCAGAGAGCCAGTTCGACAACGTCTTCAGCGAGCACGTGCTCTACTTCGTCGACCCGGGCGGCACCGCCCTCGTTCCCGACCTGCGCTGGTTCCCGGCCGGGCCGACGGCCGCCACGCGCGTCATGTCCGCCCTCCTCGCCGGCCCGCCCGCGTGGCTCGAGGGGGCTGCGACGACGGCGTTCCCCGCCGGCACCCAGTTGACCTCGCCGAAGCGCGTCGCGGTCGAGGGCTCCGTCGCATCCGTCGACCTCACGAGCGAGGCGCTCGCGGCGCCGGTCGGGCAACGCCAGCTCATGCGACTGCAGATCGAGTCGAGCCTCGACCTCGTCACGGCCGTCAACATCTCGGTCGATGGCAGCCCCTTCGAGATCCCGGACCCCTCGCCCGGGATGCCGCAGCCCCGCTACCAGGTCGACAACCGGCCGCTCGTGCTCGACGAAGGCGACTTCGGTTATTCGGCCAACGGCCAGGTGTCGCCGATCGACGGGCTCAGCGAGCAGGTCGAGGCGCTGTCGCCGCGCGCCGTGACGCTCGCGCGGGGAGGCGGCACGGCCGCGGTGCTGAACCAGGATGGCGTCGCTGTCGTCCGCCGCAACTCGGCACCCGTGCTGCTCGACACCCGGCCCGGCCTCGTCGCGCCCGGCCTCGACGGCTACGGCTACGTGTGGAGCGTGCCCGCCGACGCCCCCACGGCGCTCCGGGCGCTGGCCTTCGACGGCACCGTGCACGAGGTCACGAGCAACCTGCCGGCGGATGCCCGCGTCGCCGGCATGGAGGTCTCCCGCGACGGTGCGCGCATCGCGATCCTCCTCGCGACCCCGGCGGGTCCGCGCCTCCTCGTCTCGGCGATCGTCCGCGGCACGGGCGGCTCGAATGTGCCGACCGCGCTCGGCGTGCCCGTCATCGACACGACGGTCGCCGGCACGGATGCCCGCGGCATCGCTTGGATCGACGGCACGACGGTCGCCACACTGACCTCGACCGGTGCCGACGTCTCGGTCGTCGCGCACCAGGTGGGCGGCAGCAGCGAATCGCTCGGTGCGCCCGATGATGCCGTGCAGATCGTCGGCGGCAACGGCGAGGCCGGACTGCGTGTGCTCGGCGCGGACGGCTCCCTCTCCGCCCGGCGGCCCAGCGGCTGGCAGACGACGCAGATCACGGCAGAGGTCCTCGCGGTGCAGCGCTAGCCTCCCCTCACAGGCCGTGGCGGCGACTCCAGTCCCCGGGGCTGTGGCGGGGAGTCACGCACGCCTCGCCGAAGCGGCAGGCTGGCGCGGTGCCAGACCGAACCCTCCTCGACCTCGCGCGGATGGCTGCACTCGACGCACTCGCCGTGCTCCTGCCGGTCACCTGCGCCGGTTGCGGAGGGCCGGACCGGGCGCTGTGCGCGGAATGCCACGCGGCACTCGACCAGCCCCTCATTCGCAGGCGGCTAGGCGCTGCCAGCGGGGAGCATCCGTCGACGCTGCCCGGGCTCGACATCGTCGCCGCCGTGACCTACGAGGGCACGGCGCGCAGCGCGCTCCTCGCCTTCAAGGAGCAGGGTCGCACCGACGTGGCAGGGGCGCTGGCCGTGCCATTCGGGCGTGCCATTGAGGCGGCCCTCGATGATCATCGCGGTCGCGTCCCGAGCGCGAGCGGCATCGTGCTCTGCCCCGTGCCCCAGGGAGCGGCGTCAGCGCGGGCACGCGGCTACGACCCCGTGCGGATGCTCGCGAGACGCATCACGGGACGTCACGTGCCGCCCCTGCTGTGCCGCGTCGCCCCCGCGGGAACGCAGAAGCTCCTGGGCGTCGAGGATCGGCTACGCAACGCGCGCGGCACGCTACGGGCACGGCAGTCGCTGCGCGGGCTCGACGTGCTGCTCATCGACGACGTCGTGACCTCGGGCGCCACCCTCCTCGAGGCGGCTCGCGCCGTGCGGGAGGCGGGTGGTGAGGTCATCGGTGCCGCCGCGCTGGCCGCGACACCCCTGCGACACGCCGAGTCGCGAGCTCCGTCGTGATGTTCTCGTGACTTCCACAGCGCACCGGGGCTACGGTGTGTGAAAGAGGCGCACTTGATCGCCTGGTTCGCGGTCGGTGCGTCGCCACAGAACCGGGAGGACGCCATGGAAATTTCCATCAACGGACGCAATGTGGGGATCACGGATCGCTTCCGTGAATACGCGACGGAGAAGGCGGAGAAGGTTTCCACTCTGCTGCCCAAGGCGATGGACTTTGAGATCAAGGTCAGCCGCCACAGCGACAGGAACGGGCAGCCCGGCGACGACAGGGTCGAGCTCATGATCATCGGGCCGGGACCACTCGTGCGGGCCGAGGCTTCAGGCTCAGACAAGTACGTTGCCTTCGATGTCGCGCTCGGCAAGATCCTTGAGCAGATTCGCCGCGCGAAGGACCGGCTCAAGGTGCACCGTGGCCAGCATCGCCCGACGTCCCTGCAGGAGGCGTCCGCGGCGGGATTCAACGTCATCGACATCACGCCCGCCAGTCCCGAGGTGATCGAGAAGGTCACGACGGGATCCGTTCCCGTGGCCGCCGAGCCGGAGCCGGGCGATGACGACTGGAGCCCCGTCGTCATCCGCCGCAAGGTGTTCCCCTCGGCCACCATGAAGGTCGACGAAGCGGTCGACCACATGGAGCTGGTCGGCCACGACTTCTACCTCTTCGTGGATGCGGAGACTGACCGGCCGAGCGTCGTCTACCGGCGCAAGGGCTGGGACTACGGGGTCATCTCCCTTGAAGACGAGGCCGAGGCGACGGAGGTGCGGGGCAAGCGACGCGCACGCGCCTGAGTGAACGAACGAGCGGGCGGGCATCCGGTGCACGGATGCCCGCCCGTGTCGTCCCCAGAATCGTGACGACTAGGATTGCTACGGTTAACGGTGCTGTGCGTGCGCGCCATCAGCTGGCGAGGGAGCCGGCCCGGGCCTGCCGGCACAACCCGACACAATCTTGAGGAGCAGATCCGTGGCTAATGTTCTAGAGCGCGTCCTGCGCGTCGGCGAGGGACGCACGATGCGCAGGCTGCAGCGGTATGCCGCCGCGGTCAACGACCTTGAGGCTGACTTCAAGGAGCTCACCGACGAGGAGCTGCGCAACGAGACGACCGAGCTGCGCACCCGCTACGGCAACGGCGAGTCCCTCGATGACCTGCTGCCGGAAGCCTTCGCCGCCGTGCGCGAGGCGGCCGTGCGCACCCTCGGCATGCGGCACTTCGACGTGCAGCTCATGGGTGGCGCGGCGCTCCACCTCGGCAACATCGCCGAGATGAAGACCGGTGAGGGCAAGACCCTTGTCGCGACCCTCGCCGCCTACCTCAACGCGATCCCCTCGCGCGGCGTCCACGTCATCACGGTCAACGACTACCTGGCGAGCTACCAGTCGGAGCTCATGGGCCGCATCTTCCGCGCGCTCGGCATGACCACCGGATGCATCGTGTCCGGCCAGACGCCCGCCGTGCGGCGTGAGCAGTACGAGGCCGACATCACCTACGGCACCAACAACGAGTTCGGCTTCGACTACCTGCGCGACAACATGGCGTGGCAGGCATCCGACATGGTGCAGCGCGGCCACCACTTCGCGGTCGTCGACGAGGTCGACTCGATCCTCATCGACGAGGCCCGCACGCCGCTCATCATCTCCGGCCCCTCCTCAGGTGAGGCCAACCGCTGGTTCACGGAGTTCGCCGGCCTCGCGAAGCGGCTCGTGCCCGGTGTCGACTACGAGGTCGATGAGAAGAAGCGCACGGTCGGCGTGCTCGAGCCCGGCATCGAGAAGGTCGAGGACTACCTCGGCATCGACAACCTCTACGAGTCGGCCAACACGCCCCTCATCTCCTTCCTCAACAACTCCATCAAGGCCGCCGCGCTCTTCAAGAAAGACAAGGACTACGTCGTCATGAACGGCGAGGTGCTCATCGTCGACGAGCACACGGGCCGAATCCTGATGGGGCGCCGCTACAACGAGGGCATCCACCAGGCCATCGAGGCCAAGGAGGGCGTCGCGGTCAAGGCCGAGAACCAGACCCTCGCCACGATCACGCTGCAGAACTACTTCCGCCTCTACAACAAGCTCTCGGGCATGACCGGAACGGCCGAGACCGAGGCCGCCGAGTTCATGAGCACCTACAAGCTCGGCGTCGTCGCGATCCCGACCAACAAGCCCATGCTGCGCATCGACCAGCCCGACCTCGTCTACAAGAACGAGCAGGTCAAGTTCGAGCAGGTCGCCGAAGACATCGTCGAGCGGCACAAGAAGGGCCAGCCCGTGCTGGTCGGCACGACGAGCGTCGAGAAGAGCGAATACCTCTCCAAGCTGCTCGCCAAGCGTGGCGTGAAGCACGAGGTGCTCAACGCGAAAAACCACGCGCGTGAAGCCGCGATCGTCGCGCAGGCGGGTCGACTCGGTTCGGTCACCGTCGCGACCAACATGGCCGGTCGAGGCACCGACATCATGCTCGGTGGCAACGCCGAGTTCCTCGCTGTCGCGGAGATGAACAAGCGCGGCCTCAGCCCCGTCGACACGCCGGAGGAGTACGAGGCGGCGTGGGACGAGGTCTTCGAGCGCGTCAGTGCCGAGGTCAAGTCGGAGGCCGACAAGGTCGTCGAGGTCGGCGGCCTCTACGTGCTCGGCACGGAGCGCCACGAGTCGCGCCGCATCGACAACCAGCTTCGCGGTCGTTCCGGCCGTCAGGGTGACCCCGGTGAGAGCCGCTTCTACCTGTCGCTGACCGACGACCTCATGCGCCTGTTCAACTCGCAGGCCGCCGAGTCGCTCATGGGTCGCGGCAATGTGCCCGACGACATCGCGATCGAGTCGAAGCTCGTCAGCAAGGCGATCCGCAGCGCGCAGGCGCAGGTCGAGGGGCGCAACGCCGAGATCCGCAAGAACGTGCTCAAGTATGACGACGTGCTCAACCGCCAGCGCGAGGCGATCTACAACGACCGCCGACGCATCCTGGAGGGTGACGACCTGCAGGAGCGCGCCCAGCGCTTCCTGGAAGACGTCATCACCGACATCGTCAACGTGCACACGGCAGAGGGCCACGCCGATGACTGGGACCTCGACGCGCTCTGGACGGAGCTGCGGCCGCTGTTCCCCATCTCGATCACGCCCGACGAGGTCATCGAGGAGGCGGGCACGCGCGGCAAGGTCACGCACGACCTCCTGCTCGGCGAGATCCTCTCGGATGCCAAGCTCGCCTACCAGAAGCGCGAGGAATCGCTCGGCTCGCCCGCCATGCGGGAGCTCGAGCGCCGCGTCGTGCTCTCCGTCATCGACCGCCGCTGGCGCGACCACCTCTACGAGATGGACTACCTCAAGGACGGCATCGGCCTGCGTGCGATGGCCCAGCGCGACCCGCTCGTCGAGTACCAGCGAGAGGGCTTCGCGCTCTTCCAGACGATGATGGACCAGATCCGCGAGGAGTCCGTCGGCTTCCTCTTCAACCTCGAGGTCGAGGTCACGCAGTCGGGCGCGACCGCCTCCGCACCCGTCGTCGCAGCCAAGGGCCTCAGCGCAGGCACGCCGCCCGTGCAGGGACTCAAGTACTCGGCACCAAGCGCCGACAGCTCGGGCGAGGTCGAGGTGCGCAACGAGCGCGGACAGGTCGACGCGGCCTCGACGGCTCGCCAGCGCGCCCAGCAGGCGGTCGCGACCGCGCCGCGTGCGGCGGCAGCGGCCGGCACCCCTGCGCAGCCCGCCCAGCGGGGTGCCTTCGGGCAGACGCAGGGGTCGAGCACGCCTCCCGTCAACCGTGCCCAGCGGCGCGCCCAGGGCAAGAAGAAGTAGAGGGCGCCACGCAGCCCCGCCGTGCGGCCACGTCCCGAGCAGCAGCCTCGGGCGGGGCCGCACTTGCGTTGATCCTGTCGTGTACCTCGTGCAGCGTGGCGCCTACTGAGCCGTCGCGCTCGGCGCCTCCGACGTCCTCACCCACACCGGCCGTGGCTTGCCCAATCGGCGAGCCGCTGGGAAGCGGCGACGTCATCGCGCGCGAGACCATCACCGACGTGCTCGGCTCCTACTGCGCGGTCTCTCCCTCGGCCGATTCTCCAGCACTGCAGCTCGATGAGGTGCGCTTCCGAATGGATGCGCTCGAGACGTGGGACTTCACGCGCGAGGAGGCGCACGCGGCGCAGAAGACGGCCGTGACCTTCCTCGTCGAGGAGGTGCTCGACTCATCGATCCTTGACACGCAGCAGAACGGCACGGTGGACGACTGGCATGCCGCGACGCCCTATCGTTTCGTTGACTTCGCTCCGACCGACGGCGTCGTGCTCCACGACCGCCTGCCTGCGCTTGCGCGGGACGGTGCGCCGCGGGCATCCGACATTCGTGTGACGGTCACACGGGTCACGGCACAGGGTGGCAAGTCGGGCCCGCGGTCACTCCTCGTCGTGCTGGAGGCGGATGCGAGCTACCGGGCGCAGGATGCGGCCTCGGTCGAGGCGCACGTCGACTACCAGCTGTCGTTCACTCCCGACGGCGGCATCATCGGCTATTCCTACCGTTACGACATCGCCGACTGACGCGCTTCAGAGCACGTTGATCGCGGTGGCGCGCCAGCGAGAGTCGAGCCCCTCGAGCCGGATTGCGACCGCCCTGCTGCGAGCGCGTCCGTGCACGATGACGGTCGCCTCGACGACGCCGTCTCGCGGTTCATCGGTCACGACCGTGCCGATCGTGAAGGTGGGGCGGGTGACCTGCTGGCTTCGTGCCCTGCGCGCGCGGTCGGAGAGCACGACACGCTTCAGGAGGTTGCGGTAGACGTCATCCGTCACCCAGCGAGCGATCTGCTGGAGGTCCCTCGCGCCGGCGAGGATCTCGACGACGCAGCGGGTGAGATTCTCGAGCAGGGGTCGCGGGTCGGGGAGGGCAGCGGATGCCGTCGGCTGGTGCCCGAAGAAGCTCTCCGGCTCGAAGGGGACCCGGATGACCTTGCTGGGCAGGCGCTCGGTCGTGGCGCGGAGTCGAGGCGTCGCCCCTGCGGCGGGTTCGTTCGTCGCGGCTGCGTGCATGGCTTGCGTCATGGAGGGCTCCGTCGGGCTGCGTCGCCCGGCGGCGACTCATGGGGTATGTCGGATGCGGTCTACCCCCGTTCGGGGGTACGGAGAGACTCAAGCAGACAGTTGAGAAATAGTCCACGCCCCCGATTCGGGGCTGTGGAAAACTCCGCCGTCACGGTTCCGGCTGGCCGTAGCGTCACTCCATGCGCTGGGACAACCTCTTCGATGACTTGGAGAGCCAGCTGGAGGGTGGCCTGAGGGCCGATGAAGCGGACCTCCTCGTCGAGGAGGAGCGGCTGCGGCTCGCGCGCCTCTCGCTTCGGGAGCGGCTCTCGGCCCTCATGCAGGAGGGCGGCGCGGTGCGACTCCTGCTCGTCTCGGGACAGACGGCCGACCTGACGCCGGCGACCCTCGGCCGGGACTGGGTCTCGGGAGAGCTCGCCACCGTCGGCACGGCTCGCCACCACGCGATCGTGCCGTTCTCGGCGCTGCAGGGCGTTGTGCTCACAAGGGCACAGGTGTCGAACAGCATCGTCCCTTCCGCGCGCGCAGCCACGGCCGAGGGGGAGGGCCTCTCGGCGCGGCTTGGCCTCGGCTACGTGCTGCGAGACCTCTGTCGGCGCCGCTCGGCCGTCACGATCTCCTTCACAGCGGGAGGGACGGCGCACGGCACGGTCGACAGGGTCGGGCGCGACCACCTCGACCTGGCGGTGCACGAAGCGGGGGTTCCGCGCCGCGAGTCGTCGGTCTCGTACTACCGGGTCATCCCGCTCTCGGTCGTCGAGATGGTGCGAACCGGCTAGCTCGCCGGATCAGCGCGGGCCGATCGAGAGCTCCGGGATATCGGCGAACTCGGACTGGTTCCAGAGCCCGTGCCTGCGGTTCTCCTCGTACTTCGCGTCGATGTACGACTCGAGTACGGTGCGTTCGACGCGCCAGTGCCCGCCAGCCCCCACCTTGATGGCCGGAAGCTCGCCGGAACGCACCAGGCCGTACGCCTGGCTCGCCGAGATGTTGAGGATCTCGGCGACGTCGGCGATCGTGAGGAACCGACCGAGCGGCGCGGCCTCGTGCGCTCCGGAGCCATTCATAGATCGATTATGCGCCCGCGCCCCAGCGCGATGGGTCGTTGTGGATAACTTCACTCGTGCGCGGCCATCCCGCCGCACCATGG
Source organism: Salinibacterium sp. (assembly GCA_015234465.1). Taxonomy (GTDB): domain Bacteria; phylum Actinomycetota; class Actinomycetes; order Actinomycetales; family Microbacteriaceae; genus Homoserinimonas. The sequence continues at coordinate 274,875 of JADGNA010000023.1, forward strand.
GTTCGCACGACGCGCAGACCGAAGGAGACGTATGAGTCCACTGAGTGCCAGCGAGCAGGCCAGGCGGCCGTCGCGGCGGCGATGGTTCGACCCGCGGCTGGCCGTCGGCATCGCGTTGGTCGTCGCATCCGTCGCCGGCGTCGTCATGTTGGTCGGCGCGGCCGACCGCACGGACACCGCGTATGCGGCAGGGTCTGCCCTCGCGATCGGAGACGTGCTCACGGTCGATGATCTCGTCGAGACTGAGGTTCGCCTGGGAGCCGCGACCCAGCACTACCTCACCCCGGCCGTCATGCCGGAGGGCGAGATCGTCGTGACGCGCACGATCAGCGCCGGCGAACTGGTGCCCGCGAGCGCGGTGGGCCAAGCGAGGAGCGCGAACTGGGCATCCCTCGTCGTCGCGGTGAGCGGTGACCTGCCGCGGTCCGTCGGCGCGGGCACGGCGGTGGAGGTCTGGGCGACGGGCGAGGAGAACGAGACGCCCGGCGTCGTCGCGTCGGAGGCCACCGTGGTGGCGATCTCGAGCGGGGAGAGCATGGTCGCCGGGGCCGCCGTGTCGAGCGTCGAACTCGTCGTGCCGCGCGACCGCGTCGCGCGCCTCCTGCAGGCGAAGGCGGCGGGGGATTTCCTCTCGCTCGTGCCGGCCGCAATCCCCTTGGAGCACTGACATGGCCCGGCTTGCCTTCGCGCTCCCGGATGACCTCGAGAGCGCGCTGGTAGACGACGCGCGAGACCATGGGCACGACGTCGTCGCGCGATGCGCGAGCGCGGGCGAACTCGCCTCACTGCTCGACCCGTCCGCGGCGGAGTTCGTCGTCGTGTCCTCGGCGGAGCGTTACCTCACCGCACGCCTGCTGACCGAGGCCGACCGGGCCGGTGTGCGCGTCGTCGCGATCAACGACACGGATGCCGGCCGCAGGAATGCCATCACGGTCGGGCTGCATGAGGTCGTCGACGGCGGAGCCACCTGGCCCGTGATCGAAGCGGTGCTGCTTGCGAACCCGCTCAAGGCATCCGCGCCGCTCGCGCCAGCTGGCGACCGTGGCAGGGTCATCGCCGTGTGGGGGCCTGCGGGGTCGCCGGGGCGCACGAGCCTCGCGATCAACATCGCGGCCGAGCTCGCCTCAGCGGGCCACTCGGTCGCGCTGGCGGATGTCGACACCTACAGCGGTTCCGTCGCGCCCACGCTGGGACTGCTCGACGAGGCGCCGGGCTTCGCTGCCGCCTGCCGTCTCGCGGGCACGGGTTCGCTCACACAGCTCGAACTCGAGCGCATCGCCCAGCGCTACGTCTCGTCGCACGGCAGCTTCTGGGTGCTGACCGGCATCGGCAGGCCAAGCCGCTGGCCCGAACTCTCGGCGAGCCGCGTCGCGGGCGCTCTCGACTTGTGCCGCGAATGGGTCGACTACACGGTCGTCGACACAGGCTTCAACCTTGAGAACGACGAGGAGATCAGCAGCGACATGTTTGCGCCGCGGCGGAATGCCGCGACGATCGAGGCGCTTCGAGCGGCGGACCAGGTGGTCGCCGTGGGGTCGGCCGATCCGGTCGGGCTCTCGCGCTTCCTGCGTGCACACGTCGACCTTCTGGAGACGATCGTGACGGAGCGCGTGGTCGTCGTCATGAACCGCCTGCGGGCCGCAGTTGTGGGGGCGTCGCCGGCCCGCCAGGTGGCGCAGTCCCTCGAACGCTTCGGAGGAATCGTCGCCCCTGTCATGATCCCGCACGACCAGGCGGCCTTCGACGCTGCCGTCTTGGAGGGGGCCACGCTCTACGACGTCGCGGTCAAGTCCCCGGCACGCACTGCCATCACGACGCTCGTGAACGAGCGCATCCTTCCGCCGGATGCCGCGAAGCGGGCACGGCGCGGGCGCCTCAAGCGGGCAAAAGCGCAGCCAGCAACGATCTAGTCGGTCAGCTCATTCCGCCAGGGCGATCGTCTCGACTCCCTCGGCACGGGCGATGACCAAGACATGTGGGGCGGTCTCGGTTTCCAGTGCGCGCACGATCGCCGTGGCATCCGGTGCTGGCAGCGCATCGCGCGGCGGCCACACGGTCACGCTGGCACCCGTCTGCTCCCGCAGTGTCGCGACGAGGGCATCCGTCACGCCCGATGCGACGAGGGTGATCCGTGTGACGGGATGCCGCGGGTCGGTCGACGGTGCCGCAGGCGTTCGCCGCCACACGAGGTAGTGGTAGATCGCGACGAGCGCCGTCGCCGTGAGGAGGCCGAGGGGCGCGCGGATCGACTCGACGATGCCGCCCGACCACGGCACCCCGAGAATTGACTCGAGCACCCCGTAGGCGATCACAAGGAGCGTGACGACTGCGGTGATGGCGCTCGCGCCGAAGATGACGACGAGGTAGGCGCGGCGGCCGCCGAAGCTGTTCCAATCGTCTCCCGGCACGGCCGGAATGCCGTCCTGCGGGCGCCAGAGCACGACCCACGCCACCGCGCCCACGACGAGGGCGGAGAGGCCGCCGAAGAGGAGCGAGCGGCTGTCGCCCGCGACCGTCTCGACCACGCTCGCGAGCAGTGCGTTGACGACGACGCCGAGACCGGATGCCGCGGCGATCAGCGCGACCCCCGATGCGACGAGTCGCACCGACCAGGCGACGGCGACGGGTGCGCGGCGCACCGGCGCACGGTGCCCTGCCCACACGAGCGCCCCCACGCTCGCGGCGGCGACCGACGTCGCGAGTTGTTCGAGCAGGCTGCCGGCGTCGCCGAAGCCGAGGAGCAGCGCTGCCATGCTGTACGCGGCGCTCGCGAGCCCTCCCAGTGTCGTGCCGACGGCGATGAGGCCAGCGATGATGACGAGCACAAAGCGCGCGAACGGCGCGCTCGAGCGCGAGACTCCTCGCCGGGACCAGTGCCAGAGCCACACCAGAGCTCCCGCGAGCAGCCATGCCAGCTGTTGCAGGAGCGGGATCCACCAACGCTCAGCCCCCACGAGCGTCGATCCTGTCGCGCTGAGCGCCGTCGAGAAGAGCACCGACAGCACACCGATGCCGCCCGCGATGGCGAAACAGATTCCGACGAGCGTTGCCAGTGCGGGCGCGACGTCAGGCAGTCTGCGCGGCGCGTGCGAGGGGCTGTGCCACATCCACGCGTGCCAGGCCCAGATGGCGGTCCAGACGAGGCCGAGCGCGAGCGAGGAGGGTGACCAGCGTCCCGCGATGCCGTCAGCGGCGGCTGAGATGAGTGCGAAGAGGCCGATGAGGAGTGCGGTAGTGCCGAACGCAGCAAGGTAGACGGGCCACAGCACCGAGCCACGATCGTTGAAGGTCGGCAGCCATCGGCGTGTCAGCCAGTAGACGACAGCGCCGAGCGGCACGGCGATGACGACGGATGCGATCGCCTGCGCGAGGCGCGCCCCCGTGTCCTCGATCACCCTTCCGTTCTCGAATACGAGGTGGAGCAGGCCTGTGATTCCGGATGCCGCGACGCTGACGAGAATGGCGAGCAGGGCCAACATGATCACGCGGCGCAGCGTGTGGATGCCTCCCGGCGCGCGCCCCTGCGCCGTCACGCTCACTGCACACCCCGCAGGCCGCACGGGTCGAACTGCCACGGCGCGCCAGTCACGAGCCACTGGCCATCGACCCGGTCGAGGGTGAACTGGTCGTGGCTCACGTAGCTGCTGCCGAAGACACCGCCGTCGTAGCCGCTTGAGATGCCGACGCGCACGATCGCGGTCGATCCGCTCACGGTGCTGCCCTCGAGCGTCACCCGTGTCTCGCGGTCGCGCTGGTGCTCGCTGTAGTAGTCGCACTCTTCGAGTGCCGAGTCGGCGACGAGGGTGCGGGCGGACTCGAGGTCCGCGTCGATCATGGTGCCCGTGTACTGCTGCACGACCCCTTCGGGCGAAGCTGGGTCGAGTTCGGCGCGGTGGTCGCGCGTCAGTACCGCGACGAGCGCGACGACGATGAGCACGACGACGATCGCGGCGATGACGACGAGTGCGCGGTCGGGCCTGCGCGAGGTGGGGTCCATGCTGTCATCTTGGCGCAGCGGATGCCCCGGTGTCACCGCCTCGCCGGGCACAGCCTCGCGTGCCGACTACCCTAGAGGGGTGTCGACGCTCTCCGATCTCGTCAGTGCCCAGGGACGCTTCAGCGAAGCGGACATCGAGTGGCTCCATCTCCTGATCGGCGACTGGCAGCTGCTCGCAGATCTCGCCTTCGCCGACATCGTGCTGTGGGTGCCGTCCGCCGACGGAAGTTTCATCGCCGTCTCGCACGCGCGCCCCTCGAGCTCGGCGACCCTCTTCTACCGCGACTTCGTGGGCCAGCCCATCAAGCCCGAGTGGAAGAAGCAGGTGACGGATGCCTTCGAGAGCGGGCAGATCGTCGATTCCTCCGCCCCGGACTGGTTCGAGGAGACCCCGACGCGCGTTCGCGCCGTGCCCGTGTTCCGCCGGCTCGCGGCCAACGCGCCTGAGACGACCGAGCATCCGATCGCCGTCATCACCAAGCACACCAACCTCAGTGAGGCCCGCACCCCGAGCCGCCAGGAACTGACCTTCAACGAGTGTGCGAACGAGCTCTTCCGCATGATCGCGAGCGGCGACTTTCCCGACCTCGCGGCACCCGCGGGTCCGCGGCGCGGCGCACCACGAGCATCCGACGGTCTTGTTCGACTCGACGTCGACGGCACCGTGACCTTTGCAAGCCCCAACGGCCTCTCGGCCTTCAACCGCATGGGCTTCTCTGGCGAGCTCGAGGGAGAGTCGCTGGCCGAGGTGACGACGCAGCTGCTCGCGGGCAAGCTCATCGTCGACGAGTCGCTTCCGCTCGTCGTCACGGGGCGCGCGCCGTGGCGCACCGACATCGAGGCTCGTGGCGTGACGGTCACCCTGCGCGCCATCCCCATCCGCGAGCGGGGGGAGCGGGTCGGGGCAATCGTGCTCTGCCGCGACGTGACGGAGCTTCGGCACCAGGAGCGCGAGCTGATCACGAAGGATGCCACGATCCGCGAGATCCACCACCGGGTCAAGAACAACCTCCAGACCGTGGCCTCCCTGCTCCGCATCCAGGCGCGGCGCTCGCACAGCGAGGAGGCGCGGGAATCCCTCAGCCAGGCCATGCGCCGCGTCGAGGCGATCGCCGTCGTGCACGACACCCTCAGCGAGGGCCTTGCCCAGAGCGTGAACTTCGACACCGTCTTCGAGCGCGTGCTGCGCCTCATCGCCGAGGTCGCCTCCAATCACGGCACCAAGGCCACCGCGATGTTCACGGGAAGCTTCGGCGAACTGCCCAGCGCCTACGCGACACCGCTCGCCCTCGCACTCACCGAGTTGGTGACGAACGCCGTGGAGCACGGCCTCGCCGATCGGGAGGGCCAGGTCGAGATCGAGGTCGAACGCACGGCGGATGCGCTGCGGGTGCAGGTGCGCGACAACGGCAGCGGTCTCCCTGAGGGGCGAGTGGGTGCCGGCCTAGGCACGCAGATCGTGCGCACCCTCATCCAGGGCGAGCTCAGCGGCACGATCGACTGGCACACCCTCATGGGCAGCGGCACCGAGGTGACGATCGAGATCCCGCTCGGCTGGATCAACCGGGACTGAGCCCTCGCTCTCTCCCGGAAACGAGAAAGCACCGGCACCCTCGCGGGGCCGGTGCTTCGACGTGTTGAACTAGGAGGCGCGACGGGCGCGAGCGGCGCGGCGCTTGAGGGCGCGACGCTCGTCTTCGCTGAGGCCTCCCCAGACACCAGAATCCTGGTTGGTCTCGAGGGCGTACTGAAGGCACATCTCGGTGACGCTGCAGCGAGCGCACACCGCCTTGGCCTTCTCGATCTGGTCTACCGCGGGACCGGTGTTGCCGACGGGGAAGAAGAGTTCCGGGTCAGCCGTGAGACATGCGGCGTTATCGCGCCAATCCATTGAGTAGTGCTCCTTAGGTGAGCGCGACCCATTCACAAGGTCGCGCAGGGATACAGAAAAACCTCGGTGAAAGAGTTCGTTGGGTTTCTCGGCAACTGCTCACGGCTTTGTGAGGGCTGAATTTGCCTCCAATAGACTCTCATATCGGGTGTCGAAGATCAACGATTTTTTCCCTAAGGAAACACTGTGAACACGGAGCGAAATATGGATGTGCTAGGCGATGAACGCCAGATGAACGCTCCGCGGCGCAGCCCGGCCCTCCTACTCTTGGCCTTCATCCTGGCCCTCGAGTTCCTGCTCCTCGCGGCCGCCTCGGTCTTCCTCGTGATCGAACTGATCGTCGAGGTGCCCATTTCATACCCCTCCGCGATCGCGCTCCTCGTGCTCGCGCTCGTCGCGACCGCATGGCTTGCGGCCCTGACCGTCAACCTGCTCCGCGGCGCCTCATGGTCCCGCGCGGGCATCGTGGTCTGGCAGCTGATGCAGATCGCCGTCGCCGTCGGTCTCTTCCAGGGTGAGACGGCGCGACCCGACCTCGGCTGGGCACTCCTCGTGCCCTCGCTCGTCGCGATCGTGCTGACGTTCACCAAATCGGTGATCGAGGCGACGGCGCGCAGGGGCTGAGCCCCGCGGCATCCGTCGCCCCTTCGCTCCTAGACGCCGAGGAGCTTGCGCACGCGCTGCACGTGCCCCGTCGCCTTGACGTTGCGCAGGGCGTGCTCGATCTCCCCGCCCTCGCCGATCACGAAGGTCGAGCGGATCGTGCCCTGGATGGTCTTGCCGTAGTTCTGCTTGTCGCCCCAAGCGCCATAGGCCTTGTGCACCTCGAGCTCGGGGTCACTCAGCAGGGGGAAGGTGAGCCCTTCCGCATCCTTGAACTTGCGCAGCTTCTCCGGCTGGTCCTTCGAGACGCCGAGCACGACATAACCGGCGGATGCCAGCGGCTCGAGGCTATCGCGGAAGTCGCACGCCTGCGTGGTGCAGCCGGGGGTGCTGGCCGCGGGGTAGAAGTACAGGATGACCTTGCGGCCGGCGAAGTCGGCGAGCGATACCTGGGTGCCGTCCTGGTCGGGGAGGGTGAACGCGGGGGCGGTGTCACCGACGGCAAGCAGGGTCTCAGGCATGGTTCTCCTAGGAAAATCGACGGGGTTGAGGGCCGGTTTCAGGTGGCCCCAAACCCATGCTAATCTTGTTCCTCGGCGCCGAAGTCAGCTTCGACACCGAGCACCTCTAGCTCAATTGGCAGAGCAACTGACTCTTAATCAGTGGGTTCCGGGTTCAAGTCCCGGGGGGTGTACCAAGAAAAGCCCCGCACTCTCAGAGTGCGGGGCTTCTTCGTTTGAGTGGGCGTCAGATCGTCGTCTGCTCCCCGAGCGCGTGCCACGTGCGGTTGTGGTAGACGAGGGGCGCTGACGGCTCCTCGGCCGCGTAGGACTGCAGCGCGTGCACCGCGATGACGGTCGAGTTGCCGGCCTCCATGCGCTCGACCACGCGCCCGCGGATCCAGCTGTCGGTGCCGACGAAGTAGGGCTCGCCCGTGATGAGTCGGCTCCAGCGGCTCGTGTCGGCGAAGCGGTCGATTCCGCTCGTGGAGCAGAGCGTTGCGAGGTCGAGCTGCTCGGCGCCGAGGAGGTGCACGACGAGCGTTTCGGCCTTGAGGATCGTGGGGGTGGCCGACGAGAGCGATGACACCGAGAAGACGAGCAGCGGCGGCTCGACGCTGACGGAGAAGACGGATGTTGCGGTCAGCCCGACCGGCCCGTCGCCGGCATCCGCCGTGATGACGGCAACGCCCGCAGGGTGGTTGCGGAAGACGGCCTTGAACTCTTCAGCGCTGAGGCCGTCGGCGGCAGAGTTCTCGTGCCGTGCGTCGCTGATTCGTGCGACAGCGTGCTGTGAGGGCGTCGCGTGGGTTCCGGTCGCGTGGTGCGTCATGAAGCGTTCTCCAGTCGAGGTGTCTGCGCCCCAGTCTGTCGCGGGCACCTGGATGTGATTAACGGTGTTGCGCTGTGTGACATTCCCGCGCTGGCGTCAGAGGAGGCCTTCGCGCCCGCCTGACACCCAGGAGGGCGTTGCCGTGCGTGCTCCCGCGACCCGCTCGGCGATGCCATCGAGGACTGCCAGGTCGTCGCCGCTGAGCTCAAGGTCTGCCGCGCCGAGGTTGCTGCGCAGATGTTCGATGCTCCGCGTGCCCGGGATGACGGAGACGGATGCCCGGAACTCCCGTGCCTTCGCGAGCAGCCACGCGATCGCGACCTGCTCCGTCGCGGCGCCGAGTCGCCGTGCGACAGACCGCACCTCCTCGGCGAGCGCCTGGTTGTGCGGCAGGTTCTCGGGGTGGAATCGCGGGAACGCCGTGCGCATGTCGTGCGCCGCGGCATCCGCGTCGAAGGCGTCGGTGAGGAGCCCGCGCGAGACGGGGGAGTAGGGCACGACCGTGATGCCGAGTTCGGCGGCGATCGGCACGACGTGCACCTCGACGTCGCGGCTGAGGATGCTCCACTCGGATTGCACTGCGGCGATGGGATGCACCGCGTGGGCGCGCCGCAGCTCCTCGCCGGTCGCCTCGGAGAGGCCGACGTGGCGGATCTTGCCGGCCTTCACGAGTTCGGCGAAGGCGCCGACAGTCTCCTCGACCGGTACCTCCGGGTCGAGGCGGTGCTGGTAGTACAGATCGAGGTGATCGACGCCGAGTCGGCGCAGCGAGTCGTCGATGTTGGCTCGGATCGTCTCGGGGCGCCCGCTGATGCTGCGCGTGCCGACGCCCGCCCCCATCGAGAGCCCCGTCTTCGACGCGAGGAAGACCTCATCCCGGCGGCGTCCGCTCAGGAACCGCCCGATGATCTCCTCGCTCGCGCCGTCGCCGTAGATGTTGGCCGTGTCGAGGTGGCGCACACCGGCATCCACGACCGCGGCGAGCAGGCGCTGGGCGGATGCCTCGTCGATCGGGCCGTAGGAACCCCCGAGCGACATCGCGCCATAGCCGACGGCGTCGAGTTCGAGCGCGGCGATCAATGCTCGAGCTCGTGGGTCTCCGTGTTCTTGACCACCGTGCCGACGGCGATCCCGACGGCGCATGCCCAGCTGACCCACATGAGGATGAGGCGCCAGTCGCGCGGTCCGTTGAGGGTCGTGCGCACCGCACCCATTCCGCCGAAGACGGCGGAGAGCACGCTGCCGCTGAAGATGAATTTGCGCATTGAGACTCCCGTTCTCGTCGCTGCCCACGCTACCCCGGCGTGGGGAAGACGCCCAGTCCTGCGCCCGGCGGTTGGGGGTACTGTGGCCTCCAGGATCCCCTTCCCACCTTCCCGGGTCCCATTTCGGGGGCCCAGCTACTGACACGGAGCACGCCTTCATGACTGCCCCAGATGCCGCCGAGACCGAACTGCACTCCTTCGTCGTCGTTTCGAACCGTCTCCCCGTCGACCGGGTCGTCGAGCCCGACGGCTCCGCCTACTGGAGCCATTCGCCCGGCGGCCTCGTGACGGCACTTGAGCCCGTCATGCGCCGCAACGACGGGGCCTGGGTCGGGTGGGCCGGCCTGCCGGACCTCGACATCGAGCCCTTCGACAGCGACGGCATCCACATCGTGCCGGTGCCGCTCTCCGGCGATGAAGTCAGGGACTACTACGAGGGCTTCTCGAACGACACGCTGTGGCCGCTCTACCACGACGTGATCTCGCATCCGCAGTACCACCGGGAGTGGTGGGACGCCTACGTGCGAGTCAACCAGCGGTTCGCGGATGCCGCTGCCGCGGCGAGCGCGCAGGACGCGGTCGTCTGGGTGCAGGACTACCAGTTGCAGCTCGTGCCGAAGATGCTTCGCGAGGCGAGGCCCGATCTCACCATCGGATTCTTCAACCACATCCCGTTCCCGCCCTACGGCATCTACTCGCAGCTTCCGTGGCGCACGCAGATCGTCGAAGGCCTCCTCGGCGCTGACGTCATCGGCTTCCAGCGCCTCGCCGACGCCAACAACTTCTCTCGCGCGGTGCGCCGGCTGAAGGGTTTCCCCACCCGGGGCACGACGATCGACGTGCCGCTCATCGACGAGTCGCAGGGGGTGCGCGCGCACGGTCCGATCGCGGGCGGCAAGCCCTTCCGCACGGTCATCGCGCGGCAGTTCCCCATCTCGATCGACGCGAGTGACTTCGAGGAGATGGCGCGCAGGCCCGAGATCCAGGCGAGGGCACGAGAGATCCGTGAGGAGCTCGGCAACCCGGAGAAGGTCATCCTCGGCGTCGATCGCCTCGACTACACGAAGGGGATCGGCCACCGACTCAAGGCATTCGGCGAGCTCGTCGCCGAGGGCAAGGTGCCCGTCGAGGAGGTGACGCTCGTGCAGGTCGCGAGCCCGAGCCGCGAGCGGGTCGAGGCCTACCGCCAGCTTCGCGACGAGATCGAACTCATGGTCGGTCGCATCAACGGCGACCACGGCACGATCGGGCATGCGCCCATCAGCTATCACCACACGAGCTACCCCCGTGAGGAGATGATCGCGCTCTACCTTGCGGCCGACGTCATGCTCGTGACGGCCCTGCGCGATGGCATGAATCTCGTTGCGAAGGAGTATGCGGCGACGCGCTTCGATGAGGACGGGGTGCTCGTGCTGAGCGAGTTCGCGGGCGCCTCGGACGAGCTCAAGCGCGCGCTGCTCATCAATCCGCACGACATCGACGGCCTCAAGGACTCGATCATGCGAGCGGTGCAGATGCCTCGCTCTGAGCGCCGCACGCGCATGCGTGCCATGCGCAGGCGCGTGTTCGACAACGATGTGGCGAAGTGGTCGTCGGCATTCCTTGAGGTGCTCACGGCGAACGGACGCAAGGCCTCTTCGTGACGCAGGACATCGCGCCGGAACTGGATGCCGCTCTGCACGAGATCGCTGCGACTCCGCGGCTGCTGGTCGCCCTCGACTTCGATGGCACGCTGGCCCCGCTTGTCGACCGCCCGGAGGATGCCAGGGCGCTCCCCGAAGCGGCACGTGCCGTCGCCCGGCTCGTCGAGCTGCCCGACACGCGCGTCGCCTACATCTCGGGTCGCGCGCTTGAGAGCCTGATCGAGGTCGCGTCCCCGCCAGAGGCGGCGCTGCTGAGCGGCTCGCACGGGGTCGAGACCCGTCTCGATGCGGCGCCTGGCGTCGAGCTGACGGAGGAGGAGCGCGCGGCGGCCACCGAGTTGCGGCGACTGCTCGAGGGCGTCTCGGAGCAACATCCGGGCACCTGGGTCGAGGTGAAACCGGCTGGGTTCGCGCTGCACAGCCGGGCTGCGTCGGCGGATGTCGCGGCATCCGCGCAGGCGCAGGCACACGAGCTCGTCGTGGCCGCGCTGCCGGCCGTCACGGAGCGGCACGGCAACAACGTGCTCGAGTTCTCGGTGCGCTCCACGACGAAGGGCGACGCCGTTCGCATGCTGCGCGAGTTCAGCCACGCCACGGCAGTGGTCTTCGTGGGTGACGACGTCACCGACGAAGACGGCTTCCGGGCCCTTGGCGAATCAGACCTCTCCCTCAAGTGCGGAGACGGCGAGACCTCCGCCCGTCACAGGGTGCCGGCGCCGCAGGATGTCGCCCGCGTGCTGGAGCGCCTCGCGCAGATCCGCTCCGCAAAATATGCCTGAATCGGAATTCTCAGGGTCGGCGGCCGTTAGAATGTGATGGTTCCGCCGCATCTCACGACTCCCGTGTACGCGCGCCACCCGCCCACCGAGACGGAGGTCACGTGCTGATTTCGCTGGGCTTCTTCGCGCTTGCGGCGATCCTCGCTCCCGCGCTCACGAAGGTGCTCGGCCCGCGGGTCTTCTACGTCCTGGCGCTCGTTCCGCTCGGCGCCCTCGCAGTGTCTGCGGCGGTGGCCCAGCGCATCCTCGACGGCGAGATCGTCACGGAGTTCCTGCCGTGGATCCCCGAGATCGACCTCGGCCTCTCGCTGCGACTCGACACCCTCTCCTGGGTGCTCTCACTCGTCGTGCTGGGGGTCGGCGCGCTCGTCCTCGTGTACTGCGAGCGCTACTTTCCGGCAGATGAGCCGGGCCTTGGCCGCTTCGCCGGATTCTTCATCGCCTTCAGCGGCAGCATGTACGGCCTGGTCGTGGCCGACGACATCTTCCTGCTCTTCATGTTCTGGGAGGCGACGACCGTCTTCTCCTACCTCCTCATCGGCCACTACACCGATCGCAAGGCGAGCCGAGGAGCCGCGCTGCAGGCACTCCTCGTGACGACGGCTGGCGGGCTCACGATGCTGGTGGGTCTCGTCATCCTTGCGGCCGAGACGGGCACGACGAGCCTCACGGCGATCGTGGCGGAGCCGCCACCCGAGGGTGCCGCTGTCATCACGGCGGTCTATCTGCTGCTCGTTGGGGCCGTCTCCAAGTCTGCCCTCGTGCCCTTCCACTTCTGGCTGCCCGCCGCCATGGCCGCACCGACGCCGGTCAGCGCCTACCTGCACGCGGCCGCGATGGTGAAGGCCGGCATCTACCTCATCGCCGCGCTCGCGCCCGCCTTCTCGACGATTCCGGGATGGCGCGAGGTGCTCGTGATCCTCGGTGTCGCGACCATGCTGGTCGGCGGATGGCGCGCCCTCCGCCAGACCGACATCAAGCTGTTGCTCGCCTACGGCACCGTGAGCCAGCTCGGATTCCTCACGGTCATCGCGGGCTTCGGGTCTCGCACGGCTGCCCTCGCGGCACTCGCGCTGCTGCTCGCCCACGCGCTCTTCAAGTCGTCGCTCTTCCTCGTCGTCGGGCTCATCGACCACTCGACCGGCACGCGCGACCTGCGCAAGCTCAGTGGGCTCGGCAGGGCGCGCCCAGTGCTCGCGGTCGTCGCGATCGTGGCGACGGCATCCATGGCAGGCCTGCCTCCGACATTCGGCTTCGTGGCCAAGGAAGCCGTCTTCACCGCGCTGCTCGACGGTTCGGCCATCGGGCTCGTGGGGCTCGTCGGTGTCGCGCTCGGCTCCGTGCTCACGGTCGCCTATGGGGCCCGGTTCCTCTGGGGAGCCTTCGGGCGCAAGCGCGACGTTGACGACATCCCCGTGCATGCGGAGCGAGCGGATGCCCTCGCATCCCCGCTCATCCTCTCGCTCGCCGGCATCGTCCTGGGCCTTGCTGCCTCCGCCCTCGACCCGTGGCTCGCGGGCTACTCGATCGTGTTCCCGGCAGGGGACGAGGAGTACCACATCGCGCTCTGGCACGGGCTCGAGCCCGCCCTCGGTATCTCAGCCGTATCGCTGCTCCTCGGAATCCTTCTGTTCTGGAAGCGGACGGGGGTCGCACGGGCACAGGCGGCGGTCCCGGCACTCGTCAACGCAGCTGACGGTTACTGGAAGGTGCTTCGCTTCGTCGATCGCACCGCAGCCCGCGTGACCTCGACGACGCAGCGTGGTTCGCTGCCGTTCTACCTCGGCGTCATCCTGCTCGTCTTCGTGCTGGCCACAGGCACCTCGCTCGCGCTCAACTCGACGTGGCCGACAACGTGGAAGCTCTGGGACTACCCGGCGCAGGCCGCGATCGGCATCATCATGATCATCGCGGCGCTCGCCGCAGTGCGCGCCGACAAGCGCTTCACCGCCGTCGTGCTGGTCGGTGTTACGGGTTACGGACTCGCGACGCTCTTCGCGCTGCAGGGGGCGCCCGACCTCGCGTTCACCCAGCTCCTCGTCGAGACCGTGACGCTCGTTGCATTCGTGCTCGTGCTGCGCCGGCTCCCCGGCCGGATCGGCGTCGCGCACGGCCGACCACAGCACCGCCTGCTGCGCGCGATCCTTGCGATCGCGGTGGGCCTCACGATGGCCGTCGTCGCCGTCACCGCGCTTGCCGCCCGCTCCACCGAACCGATCTTCCACGAGTTCGCACAGCTCGCCAAGGACATCGGACACGGCGCCAACGTCGTCAATGTCGCGCTGGTCGACGTCCGAGCCTGGGACACCATGGGCGAGCTCTCGGTCGTCATCGTTGCCGCGACCGGTGTCGCGAGCCTGATCTTCCTCGACCGTCGCACCGATGACCTTGCGCGGCCGAAGCTCGCGCGGGGTCGCCGGGGCTTCCTCCTTCGCCAGCGTCCCATCACCGAACCGGCCCGGCCTGTCGCGCGGATGCGCACCGATCGCGAACCTGAGCCCGACGAAAAGCGGCTCGCCTGGTTGCTGGCCGGGCGCACGCTCGCCCCCGAGAACCGCTCGATCCTGCTCGAGATCGCCGTGCGCCTCGTCTTCCACTCGATCATGGTGGTCTCGCTCTTCGTGCTGTTCAGCGGCCACAACGCGCCTGGTGGCGGCTTCGCGGCTGGCCTCGTCGCGGGTATGGCCCTGGTGGCCCGCTATCTCGCGGGCGGCCGCTACGAGTTGGGTGCGGCCGTCACGATCGATGCCGGCCGACTCCTCGGCACGGGCATGCTCCTCGCGGCGGGCACGGCGGCGGCCTCCCTTCTCTTCGGTGCGAATGCCCTCACCTCGGCGTTCTTCGAGACGACGCTCCCCGTCTTCGGCCACGTCGAGTTCATCACCTCGACGATCTTCGATGTCGGCGTCTACCTCGTCGTGATCGGGCTCGTGCTCGACGTGCTCAGGAGCCTCGGTGGCGAGGTTGACCGGCAGCAGGAGGAAGAGGATCCCCGCACCCCCAACGAGCGGCTTGAAGAGAGGAGAGGCGCATGACAGCATCCCTCACTCTCATCGCCGTCATGACGGTGCTCTATGCCACGGGCGTGTACCTCATGCTTGAGCGCAGCCTCACGCGCGTGCTGCTTGGCTTCCTGCTCGTCGCGAACGCCACGAGCCTGCTGCTCCTCACGATGGCCGGGCCAAACGGGGTCGCGCCGATCCTCAATGACGGCACGACGACCGACGACATCGCCGACCCGCTGCCGCAGGCGTTCGTGCTCACAGCGATCGTCATCACCTTCGGTGTCTCGGCATTCCTCATGGCGCTCATCTACCGCTCGTGGCGCCTTTCGAAGGCGGACGAGGTCATCGATGACGCCGAAGACCTGGCGATCGCACAGCGCGACGCCGAGGTCGAGGCCGAACTCGCAGACCCCGACCACATTGACCAGGAGGTCGACCACCTGGACGAGCTGACCGCCGCCCACGATCTCGCCGAGACAGGGGAGGAGCAGCCGTGACCGCGCTCGTGCCCCTCGTCGTGATCCTGCCCCTGCTGGGTGCTGCCGGCGCACTCATCGCGGGTCGCCGACGCCGCCTCCAGGTCATGGTGACGATCGCCGCGCTCGTCGCCGTGCTGGTCGTGAGCGTCTTCCTCCTCATCGAGGTCGACGCCCAGGGGGCACTCGTGATGGCCGTCGGAGGCTGGGACGCGCCCTTCGGTATCTCGCTCGTCGTCGACCGGCTGTCAGCCCTCATGCTGATCGTCTCGGCCGCCGTGCTCCTCGCCGTCCTCATCTTCTCGGTCGGCCAGGGCATGGCCGATGGTGACGATGAGACCCCGGTCTCGATCTACCACCCGACGTACATGGTGCTCGCGGCTGGCGTCTTCAACGCCTTCATCGCCGGCGACCTCTTCAACCTCTACGTCGGCTTCGAGATTCTCCTCGTCGCGAGCTACGTGCTCCTCACGTTGGGTGGCACGGGAGCCCGCATCCGGGCCGGCGTCACCTACATCGTCGTGAGCCTCGTCTCGTCGCTCCTGTTCCTTGCGGCGATCGCGGTCATCTACGGGGCACTCGGCACCGTCAACATCGCGCACATCTCGCTGCGCATGGCCGAGCTCTCGCCCGATATCCAGATGATCCTGCACATCATGCTGCTCATCGCCTTCGGCATCAAGGCGGCCGTCTTCCCGCTCTCGTTCTGGCTCCCGGATTCCTACCCGACAGCTCCCGCGCCCGTCACGGCCGTGTTCGCCGGCCTCCTCACGAAGGTCGGCGTCTACGCGATCATCCGCACCGAAACGGTGCTCTTCGCCGAGAGTGACATCAATACCGCGCTCATGGTCGTCGCCCTGCTCACGATGGTCGTCGGCATCCTCGGCGCCGTGGCACAGGCCGACATCAAGCGACTCCTGTCGTTCACGCTCGTGAGCCACATCGGCTACATGATCTTCGGCATCGCGATGGGCACGGTCGCGGGCCTCGGCGCCACGATCTTCTACATCGTGCACCACATCATCGTGCAGACGACGCTGTTCCTCGCGACGGGGCTCATCGAGCGCCACGGTGGCTCGACATCGATCAACAGGCTGGGGGGCCTGCTCAAGAGCGCGCCCATCATCGCGGTGCTGTTCTTCATTCCTGCATTGAACCTCGGCGGCATTCCCCCGTTCTCCGGCTTCATCGGCAAGCTCGCGCTCTTCAATGCGGGAGCGCAGGAGCCGAGCCCGCTCATCTGGGTGCTGATCGGGGCCGGCGTGGTCACGTCACTGCTAACCCTGTACGCGCTGGCCCGGGTGTGGAACATGGCGTTCTGGCGGCCCCAGTCCGAGGTCGAGACCTATGAGTCGTCACTCCTGGATGAACTGACGGAGGCGCCGGGAGGGTCCGCACCCCAGCAGGAGTCGAAGAACTCGCCGCGGCTCATGACCGGTTCCACGGCCGCGATGGTGGCGCTCTCGGTCGCCCTGACGGTCTTCGCCGGGCCGCTCTACGGCATCTCGGCGCGCGCTGGGGAGAACCTCGGCAACCCGCTCACGTACACGAACCTCGTCTTCCCCGACGTCGAAGATGAATCAGAGGTCGATGTCAGGGGTGAGGCCCGCTGATGCCTGAGTACACACCAAGTCGTCTGCGACGCAACTTCTTTCACCAACTGCCGCTCCTCGTCTGGCTCGTCGTGCTCTGGATGCTCCTCTGGGGCTCGCTCTCCTGGCTCAACCTGGTCACTGGCATCCTCGTCGCCCTCATCGTCATGCGGGTCTTCTACCTGCCGCCCGTCGAACTCTCGGGACGCTTCAACCTGCTGTGGGCGGTCGTCTTCGTCGTGGTCTTCCTGTGGGATGTCATCCGCGGTTCCTTCCACGTCGCCTGGATCGCCATCAGCCCCCGCCGCCGTGCCGCCAGTTCCGTGATGGCGGTGCACCTCAACAGCCGCTCCGACCTTGTGATGTTGCTCGTGTCGCTCTACATCTCGCTCGTGCCGGGATCGCTCGTGGTCGAGGCCGACCGTTATCGCTCAGTGCTCTACATCCATGCACTCGACGTGCACGACGATGCCTCGCTCGAGAGGATGCGAGCGACCGTCCTCGTGGCTGAGCGGCGTATCGTGCGGGTCATCGGTTCGCGCGACGACCAACGGCGGAGTGAGAATGCGGGGAAGGAATCATGATTGACGTGGTGTTTCTCGGCATCGGCATCCTGTTCGCCGCGGCGTCACTCGCGGCCCTCTACCGCATCGTGCGGGGGCCAGCGATCCTCGACCGCATGATCGCATCCGACATGCTGGTCACGACGATCATCTGCGTGCTCGGCGTCGAGATGGTCTACAACGGCCACACCCGCACGGTGCCGATCATGGTGGTGCTGGCGGTCGTCGCCGTGTTCGCGAGCATGACGGTCGCGCGCTACGTGTCGAAGCAGTCGGCCGAGCGCAGGCCCCCCGACCGCAGCCCGATCGCCCGGGAGAGGAAGCCGTGACCCTCGATTCCTTCCTCGACCAGCTCGCCGCGATCTTCCTCGTGGGGAGTGGCCTCTTCTCGCTCGCAGCGGGCATCGGTCTCCTGCGCTTTCCCGACGTGCTCGCCCGCATGCACGCCGCGACGAAGCCCCAGGTTGTGGGCCTCATGCTTGTGCTCGGCGCGATTGCCCTGGCTGAGCGCAGCTGGGCCGTGCTGCTCACCCTCCTGCCGGTGTTGCTCTTCCAGATGTTGACCGCGCCCATCTCTGCCCACATGATCGGCCGGGCGGGCTACCGGGCTGGCAACATCGACGACGACCACCTCTACGTCGACGAACTCGACGAGGCCATCGATGAGGCACAGGAGGAGCGGGCGCGGCACGAGCGCGAGAGCGGCGGCTGACGAGCGGATGTCGCGGGGCCCCCGTTGCGCTGGCACTAAACTTGGCGCATGCCAGAGTTCGACATGAAACCTCGTAGCCGTGTTGTCACCGATGGGATCGAGGCGACGACGTCGCGCGGAATGCTCCGTGCGGTCGGCATGGGCGACGCCGACTGGGAGAAGCCCCAGATCGGCATCGCGAGCTCCTGGAACGAGATCACTCCCTGCAACCTGAGCCTCGGGCGCCTCGCGCAGGCCGCCAAGGAGGGTGTGCATTCGGGCGGCGGGTACCCGCTGCAGTTCGGCACGGTCTCCGTCTCCGACGGCATCTCGATGGGCCACGAGGGCATGCACTTCTCGCTCGTCTCCCGTGAGGTCATCGCCGACTCGGTCGAGACGGTCATGATGGCGGAGCGCCTCGACGGCTCGGTCGTGCTGGCGGGCTGCGACAAGTCGATCCCCGGCATGCTCATGGCGGCCGCCCGCCTCGACCTCGCATCCGTCTTCCTCTACGCCGGCTCGATCGCGCCCGGATGGGTCAAGCTGAGCGACGGCACCGAGAAGGACATCACGATCATCGACTCCTTCGAGGCGGTCGGCGCCGTCAAGGCGGGCAAGATGTCCGAGGCGGATGCCAAGCGCATCGAGTGCGCCTTCGCCCCGGGCGAGGGCGCCTGCGGCGGCATGTACACCGCCAACACGATGGCGAGCGTGGCGGAGGCGCTCGGCATGAGCCTTCCGGGTTCGGCGTCTCCCGCATCCGCTGACCGTCGCCGTGACTACTACGCGCACCGCAGCGGCGAGGCGGTCGTCAACATGCTGCGCCTCGGCATCACGACGGGCGACATCCTCACGAAGAAGGCCTTCGAGAATGCCATCGCGGTCGGCATGGCGCTCGGCGGCTCGACCAACATCATCCTGCACCTCCTGGCGATCGCGAATGAGGCCGGCGTCGACCTTACGCTCGACGACTTCAACCGCATCGGCGACAAGGTGCCCCACATCGGCGACCTCAAGCCCTTCGGCAAGTACGTCATGAACGACGTCGACCGCCACGGCGGCCTGCCCGTGCTCATGAAGGCGCTGCTCGACGCTGGCCTCATGCACGGTGATGCGCTCACCGTGACGGGCAAGACCCTCGCCGAGAACCTGGCCGAGATGGACATCGACCCGCTCGACGGGGAGGTGCTTCGCACGCTCGACAACCCGATCCACGCGACGGGCGGGCTCGCCGTGCTGAAGGGTTCGCTCGCACCCGAGGGTGCCGTCGTGAAGACGGCCGGCTTCGACGCCGCGGTCTTCGAGGGGCCGGCACGCGTGTTCGAGCGTGAGCGCGCCGCGATGGATGCCCTTACCGAGGGTTCCATCAAGGCGGGCGACATCGTCGTGATCCGCTACGAGGGCCCCAAGGGTGGCCCCGGCATGCGCGAGATGCTCGCGATCACCGCCGCCATCAAGGGCGCTGGGCTCGGAAAAGATGTACTACTCTTGACGGACGGACGATTCTCAGGCGGCACAACCGGCCTGTGCATCGGCCACATAGCACCCGAAGCGGTCGACGCAGGTCCGATCGCCTTCGTGCGCGATGGTGATCTGATTCGGGTCGATATCGCAGCCCGCTCTCTCGACCTACTCGTCGACGAGTCCGAGCTGGCAGCCCGCCGTGAAGGCTGGGCTCCACTTCCCCCGCGCTATACCCGTGGCGTTCTCGCAAAGTACTCCAAGCTCGTCCACTCCGCCTCGGAGGGTGCGATCACGGGGTAGTCGCCCACCAGACCGTGCGGACTCGCAGTCCCGCACGACCATTCGTGTACACGATGCAAGGAACTCAGTGATGTCAGCGGATGCACCGCCCACTCCCAGCAGCGCCCTCAACGTTCCGGAGGTGTTGACCGGTTCTGGGGCGATCCTTCGATCCCTCGAACACCTCGGCGTCAAAGACGTCTTCGGCTTGCCCGGCGGCGCCATCATGCCGTTCTACGACGAGCTCATGTCGTCGGAGAAGATCCGGCACATCCTCGTGCGCCACGAGCAGGGCGCCGGCCACGCCGCCGAGGGCTATGCCTCGTCGAGCGGCAAGGTCGGGGTCGCCATCGCGACATCCGGTCCCGGCGCCACGAACCTCGTGACGGCGATCGCCGACGCCTACATGGACTCCGTGCCGCTGCTCGCAATCACGGGCCAGGTGTTCTCGACATCGATGGGCACGGATGCCTTCCAGGAGATCGACATCGTGGGCATCACGATGCCCATCACCAAGCACTCCTTCCTCGTGACGAAGGCAGAGGACATCCCCAAGACACTCGCTGCGGCGTACCAGATCGCATCGACCGGGCGGCCTGGCCCCGTGCTCGTCGATGTGACGAAGGATGCGCAGCAGGGCTCGGCGCCCTTCGTGTGGCCGACCTCTGTTGACCTCCCGGGCTACCGGCCCGTCGTGAAGGCGCACGGCAAGCAGATCCAGGCGGCGGCGCAGCTGCTCGCCGAGGCCAAGCGGCCCGTGCTCTACGTCGGCGGTGGTGTCGTGCGCGCCGGCGCATCGGCCGAGCTGCTCGCGCTGGCCGAGGCCGTGGGCGCGCCCGTGGTCACGACCCTCATGGCACGTGGCGCCTTCCCCGACTCGCACGAGCAGCACCTCGGGATGCCCGGCATGCACGGGACCGTGCCCGCCGTGCTCGCGATCCAGGAGTCCGACCTCCTCGTCTCCCTCGGCGCTCGTTTCGACGACCGCGTCACGGGCAAGGCGAGCGAGTTCGCACCCGACGCCAAGGTCATCCACGTCGACATCGACCCGGCCGAGATCTCCAAGATCCGCACGGCAGATGTCCCGATCGTCGGCGATGCCAAGGACGTCATCGCCGATCTGTCTTCCGCCTTCGCCACTGCAAGTTCGGGTGAGAAGCCCGACCTGAGCGAGTGGTGGGCGCGGCTCAACAACCTGCGCAAGCAGTTCCCGCTCGGCTACGACGAGCCGGAGGACGGCCTCCTCTCGCCGCAGTACGTGATCGAGCGCATCGGCAAGATCACCGGTCCGGAGGGCGTCTATGCTGCCGGCGTCGGCCAGCACCAGATGTGGGCTGCCCAGTTCATCCAGTACGAGCGCCCCGGCGCCTGGCTCAACTCGGGTGGCGCCGGCACGATGGGCTACAGCGTGCCCGCCGCGATGGGGGCGAAGGTTGCCAACCCCGAGCGCACCGTGTGGGCGATCGATGGCGACGGATGCTTCCAGATGACCAACCAGGAGCTCGCGACCTGCACGATCAACGAGATCCCGATCAAGGTCGCCGTCATCAACAACTCCTCGCTCGGCATGGTGCGCCAGTGGCAGACGCTCGTCTACAACGGCCGCTACTCGTTCACCGACCTCAACACGGGGCACGACACCGTCATGATCCCCGACTTCGTCAAGCTCGCTGAGGCGTATGGGGCCCTCGCGATCCGCGTGACGAAGAAGGAGGAGGTCGACGACGCCATCCGGCTCGCGAACGAGACCAACGATCGGCCCGTCGTGATCGACTTCGTCGTGAGCCGCGACGCCATGGTCTGGCCGATGGTGCAACAGGGCCTCGGCAACTCGTCGGTGCAGTACGCGCGTGACCACGCGCCCGCTTGGGAAGAGGAGTAGGTCGATGAGCCACGTTCTTTCGCTCCTCGTCGAGGACAAGCCGGGTCTGCTGACCCGGGTCGCCGGACTCTTTGCTCGTCGCGGCTTCAACATCGAGAGCCTCGCGGTCGGCAAGAGCGAGATCGCCGGCCTCTCGCGCATCACGGTCGTCGTCGATGTCGAGGAGCTGCCCCTCGAGCAGGTCACGAAGCAGCTCAACAAGCTCGTCAACGTCATCAAGGTCGTCGAACTCGACCCGGCGCAGACGGTGCAGCGCGAGCACATGCTGATCAAGGTGCGGGTCGACAACACGACGCGCAGCCAGATCCTCGAGGCAGCCACCCTCTTCCGTGCCCGCATCGTGGACGTGTCGACGGATGCCGTCGTGATCGAGGTCACGGGCGACACGGCGAAGACGCAGGCGCTCCTGCGCGTGCTCGAGCCCTACGGGGTGAAGGAGATCGCGCAGTCGGGCCTCCTCGCCATCGGCCGTGGGTCGAAGAGCATCACGGAACGAATCTTCAAGAACTAACCCCGCGGGTTGAGTAAGCCCGCCAGGGCTGTATCGAAACCTCAAAGAACACAAGGAGAAACACAGTGACCGAGATCTTCTACGACAAGGACGCCGACCTGTCGATCATCCAGGGCAAGAAGGTTGCCATCGTCGGCTACGGCTCGCAGGGCCACGCGCACGCGCAGAACCTTCGCGACTCCGGCGTCGAGGTTGCCATCGCGCTCAAGGACGGCTCGAAGTCTGCGCCCAAGGCGACCGAGGCGGGCTTCGACGTCAAGAACGTCGCTGACGCGACCGAGTGGGCCGACGTCATCATGATCCTCGCGCCCGACCAGCACCAGCGCTCGATCTACAACGACCACATCAAGGGCAAGCTGGCGGCAGGCAAGACGCTCGCCTTCGCGCACGGCTTCAACATCCGCTTCGGCTACATCGAGGCGCCCGAGGGTGTTGACGTGATCCTGGTCGCACCGAAGGCTCCCGGCCACACGGTTCGTCGCGAGTTCGTCGCGGGTCGCGGCATCCCCGACATCATCGCGGTCGAGAATGACGCCTCGGGCCAGGCCTGGGACCTCGCGCTCTCCTACGCGAAGGCCATCGGTGGCACGCGCGCCGGCGTCATCAAGACGACCTTCACCGAGGAGACCGAGACCGACCTCTTCGGCGAGCAGGCCGTGCTCTGTGGCGGTATGTCGCACCTCGTGCAGTACGGCTTCGAGACGCTTACCGAGGCCGGCTACCAGCCGCAGATCGCCTACTTCGAGGTGCTCCACGAGCTCAAGCTCATCGTCGACCTCATGTGGGAGGGCGGCATCGCCAAGCAGCGCTGGTCGATCTCCGACACGGCCGAGTATGGCGACTACGTCTCCGGCCCCCGCGTCATCACCCCCGAGGTCAAGGAGAACATGAAGGCCGTGCTCGCGGACATCCAGTCGGGTGCCTTCGCGAAGCGCTTCATCGACGACCAGGACAACGGCGGCCAGGAGTTCCTCTCGCTGCGTGCCAAGGAGCAGGAGCACCCCATCGAGGCGACCGGCAAGGAGCTCCGCGCCCTCTTCGCCTGGAAGCAGCAGGACGAGGACTACGTCGACGGCAGCGCCGCGCGCTGACGTCTGAGTTAAACCCGCCGCGCACATACGGCGAGCACGGGCCGGTACCTCACAAGGGTGCCGGCCCTTCGCCATTGAATAGACTCGAAGCAGTCAGTGTGTGAGAGGAGACAATGTGGTTGAGCAGGCACCGTTCCAGAACGTGACGTTCCCGTCGGGTGGGGGAGAGGCGCATGGTTATCTCGCGCTTCCGGAGTCTGGCTCCGGCCCTGCCCTGATCGTCATCCAGGAGTGGTGGGGCCTCGTCGACCACATCAAGGATGTGACAGACCGTTTCGCCACTGCAGGCTTCGTGGCGCTCGCACCGGACCTCTACGGCGGCCGCGTCGCGCACGACGGCAAGGAGGCCGCGAAGCTCATGTCGGAGCTCCCAGAGGCGAAGGGCGCAGAGATGCTCGCCGGTGCCGTCGACTACCTCCTGCAGCACGAGGCTGTGACGAGTTCGACCGTGGGCGCCATCGGTTTCTGCATGGGCGGCGGTTTCGTGCTGGCGCTCGCGGCGCAGCAGGGTGAGCGCGTCAGCGCCGCCGTGCCGTTCTACGGTGTCGGTCAGGGCGTGCCCGAGTCCTACGCCGGCGTGCGTGCGGCCGTCCAGGGCCACTACGCGGAGCAGGATGCGTCGTACCCGGTGGAGAAGGCGCGCGAGCAGGAGGCGCAGATCCGCGAGCAGTCGGGCGCCGAGGTCGAGTACTTCTACTACGACGCCCCGCACGCCTTCGCGAACGACTCGAACCCCTCGGGCAACTACCGGCCGGATGCCGCGAAGCTGGCGCTTTCGCGCGCGACCGAGTTCCTTCAGGCACGGGCCCGCTGAGTTCCTCGGCCGCCCGTCAGCGTTAGAGTCAGAGCATGCGCGTGGATCCCGACGACGATGCCCTCAGCTGGGGTGATGATGACCCGAGCCACGTGGCAGGACCGTCGACGAAGGCCGCCCCGCGGGAGGCATCCGACGAGCCGGTTCGGGCCAGCTCGGCGATCCTCGTCGCATACGGCGTCATCGCCGGCATCTTCCTGATCTACAGCGTCGGTTGGTTCATCGCGGTGCAGCGTGACGACTTCACGCAGCCGGGCCTCTTCGCCGAGATCATGTTCCAGCTCGGTGAGTTCCTCGCGATCGCCTCGCCGCTGCTCTGGATGGCCGCCGTGCTGGTCCTCGTCGCGCGGCCCAGCCATCGACTCGCGTGGCTGGGACTCGGGGCGCTCGTGCTCGTGCCGTGGCCCTTCGTGATGGGAGCCTGACATGACGACGGATGCTGCAGCGACGACCCCAGAGGCCGCCCGGCCCGGCCCCACCTGGCTGTCGCTCACGGTGGCGATCGGCTTCGGCCTGTTCTTCGCCTTCGACTTCTTCGAGGCGCTCACGAACCTGTTCGGCGCGCTTGAACTCAACCAGGCGCGCAACCAGTTCCGAGCCTCGCAGGAGCTCGCCCCCATCGGTGCGCCGTGGGCCGTCCTGTTGGCCAACGTCGCGGCCCCGGTGCTGGGCTTCGGCGTGGCCTGGTGGCTCGGTCGGCGCCGCAGGGCGGGAGCGCAGGCGGTCATCTACCTCGTCGCGCTGGCGGTGGTGGCGGCATGCAGCCTCACGCTCATCGCGGTCGCTCGCGGCCTCCTCTGACGGCTTCTCGCCCGGCACGGACGCCGGACACAGGGCGAAGGTACTGCTCATCCGTGCACTAAACTGACCGAGCCGCCGCCCCCGAAAAGCGTCGTGGCACACCCCACCCCACACGAGGAATGGAAACAGCTACGTGTCAAAGCCGGTCGTGCTGATCGCAGAAGAACTCTCTCCCGCCACAGTCGAGGCCCTGGGCCCCGACTTCGAGATCCGCAATGTCGACGGCACTGACCGTCCGGCGCTCCTTGCGGCCCTCGCCGACGCATCCGCCGTGCTGATCCGTTCCGCCACCAAGATGGACGCCGAGGCCATCGCCGCGGGCAAGCAGCTCAAGGTCATCGCCCGTGCGGGCGTGGGCCTCGACAACGTCGACATCAAGGCCGCGACCACGGCGGGTGTCATGGTCGTCAACGCGCCGACCTCCAACGTCATCTCGGCGGCCGAACTCGCGGTGGGACACATCCTCTCGCTCGCGCGCTTCATCCCCGAGGCGAACCAGTCGATGAAGGCGGGGGAGTGGAAGCGCTCCAAGTACACCGGCATCGAACTCTTCGAGAAGACGATCGGCATCGTCGGCCTCGGTCGCA
Source organism: Salinibacterium sp. (assembly GCA_015234465.1). Lineage (GTDB taxonomy): Bacteria > Actinomycetota > Actinomycetes > Actinomycetales > Microbacteriaceae > Homoserinimonas. The sequence continues at coordinate 300,141 of JADGNA010000023.1, forward strand.
TCGGCACCCTCGTTGCCCAGCGCCTGGCCGGCTTCGGTGCCAACCTCGTCGCCTACGACCCCTACGTCACTCCGGTGCGCGCGCAGCAGCTGGGCGTGCAAGTGGTGAGCCTCGACGAGCTGATTGAGCAGTCCGACTTCATCACGATCCACATCCCGAAGACCCCCGAGACCACGGGCCTCTTCGGCGCGGCGGAGTTCGCGAAGGCGAAGCCCGAGCTGCGCATCGTCAACTGCAGCCGCGGCGGCATCATCGACGAAGACGCCCTCTTCGAAGCGCTGTCGACCAAGCGCATCGCGGCGGCCGGCCTCGACGTCTTCGTGAACGAGCCCCCCAAGGATTCGCCCCTCACGACGCTCGACAACATCGTGCTCACGCCGCACCTCGGTGCGTCGACGGATGAGGCACAGGAGAAGGCGGGCGTCTCCGTCGCCAAGTCGGTGCGCCTCGCCCTCGGCGGCGAGCTCGTGCCCGATGCGGTCAACGTCGCCGGCGGTGTCATCGACGAGGTCGTGCGGCCGGGCATCCCGCTCATGGAGAAGCTGGGCCAGATCTTCAGCGCCATCGCGAGCGGCCCCGTGTCGAGCGTCGATGTCGAGGTGCGTGGCGAGATCGCCGAACTCGACGTCAAGGTGCTCAAGCTCGCCGCGCTCAAGGGCATCTTCACCAACGTCGTGAGCGAGACGGTGTCGTACGTCAACGCGCCCCTCCTGGCGGAGCAGCGCGGCATCGAGGTGCGCCTGATCACGGATGCTGTGAGCGATGAATACCGCAACCTTCTGACGATCCGCGGCGGGCTTACCGACGGCACCCAGGTCTCGGTGTCGGGCACCCTCACCGGCACGAAGCAGATCGAGAAGCTCGTCGAGGTCAACGGACATGACGTCGAGGTGCCGATCGAGCAGCACCACATCGTGATGCTCTACACCGACCGCCCCGGCATCGTGGCTGTCTACGGCAAGGAGTTCGGCGACGCCGGCATCAACATCGCCGGGATGCAGATCAGCCGCCGCGAGGCGGGTGGCCAGGCCCTCAGCGTCCTGACGATTGACTCGCCCGCGCCCGAGGAACTCCTCGAGGCGGTTCGGGTTGCGATCGACGCGGACATCATGCGCGAGATCGACATCACCGAGGCATAGTCCCAACAACGAAGAACGCCCCGCCGGTGCTGTCCGGCGGGGCGTTCTTGTATGTGGGGTGAGGTCTAGCTCATGCCCGGGACGACGACCGCGACAACGACGTTGACAAGCGTGAGCGTTCCGATGATTCCGAGGACTGCGCTCGAGACGGGCTTCTTCTTGCGGTTGACGAGGGCGATGACGTAGATCGCGATGGCGACGGCGAGCTTGATGCCGATCTTCATGTGGTTGACGTCGCCCTCTCCCATTTCGGCGACGGTCACCAGGAGGAGTCCCGTGACGAGCTGGGTCAGTGCGCCGTGCAGGATCGCCGGGTTGATGACGACCGATTTGGTCTTGAAGGCGGACATCTGGGTGAGGAACCCGCCGAGAAGTGAGGCGAGGCCGATGAAGTGAAGGATGACGAGGACATTGCGTGCGAGGTCAAGAAATTCCATGGCCTGAGTCTAGTCCGACACTGTGTCGGTATGGTGTTACCCTTGATATAGCCGACACCGTGTCGGCAAGATTGGGTCGTAATGTTCCTAGCACTACGCGAGCTGCGTTTCGCTCGCGGTCGCTTCCTCCTGATGGGCTCTGTCGTGGCCCTCATGGCCGCGTTGTCAGTGATCCTCTCCGGACTGTCCTCGGGACTCGTGGACCACGGTGTCTCGGGCCTGCGAGATATGCGCGCCGATTCCTTCGCCTTCGATGAGTCGGTCACGAGCGACCAGTTCTCCCGCTCCACGGTCGATGTTGCCGCGGTCGCGGCATGGAAGGACGCCAAAGGCGTCACGGACGCCGCCCCGGTCGGCAGCGCTCTCGTGCACGCGGAGAGCGACGCAGGCGTGCAGTTCAGCGCCGCGCTCTTCGGGATCACCGAGGGCAGCTTTCTCGAGCCGGACCTCGTCGACGGCGATTCCGTGGGAGCAAGGGAGAATGGCGTCGTCATCTCCGATGGCATCGCGGCCGACGGCATCGGCATCGGCGATGTCATCACGATCGATCGCATCGGCACCGAGCTGACGGTCGTCGGGACAACAGGCAGCGCGTCATACGGGCACGTCGCCATCGTCTACCTGCCGCTGGCGACTTGGCAGGAGGTCGCATACGGCATTCCGGGCGAGGTGCCGAGCAGCGCCTATGAGATCGCGACGGCGATCGCCCTGCAGCACGACGGTGAGCTGGCGGACACGGAGGTCGCCGGCACGGCGGCCATCTCGAAGCAGGAGTCGTTCAATGCCTCGCCCGGCTATGAGGCGGAGACCTCAACGATGCTCCTCATCCAGGTCTTCCTCTACGTGATCTCGGCACTCGTGGTCGGGGCATTCTTCACCGTCTGGACGGTGCAGCGCCAGCCCGAGATCGCCCTGCTCAAGGCCATGGGCGCATCCAGCGGCTATGTCGTGAGGGATGCGCTCGCGCAGGTGCTCGTCGTGCTCCTGGGCGCAACCGCCCTGGGAGGCGCCGCCGGATGGGCGCTCGGCGCCGCCATGCCGGAGGGGATGCCCTTCGTGCTCGAGACGATTCCCGTGCTCACGGGCTTCGCCCTCATCATCGTCCTCGGCGCTGCCGGGGCACTCGTCGCCATCCGCCAGATCACGAGGGTCGACCCCCTCACCGCGCTGGGAGGCGCACGATGACCGCTGCACTCACACTCACCGACGTCACTCTCACGCTGCCCGCGGGGGATGAGACCGTCACGGCCCTCGACCACGTCTCGCTTGAGGTCGCGAAGGGCGAGCTCCTCGCTATCGTGGGCCCGTCCGGCTCGGGCAAGTCGAGCCTCCTGGCCGTCGCGGGGGCGCTCATGCCGCCCACCTCCGGGTCTGTCGTCGTCGGAGGCCAGGAGCTCACGGGTGCATCGCGCACGCGGCTCTCCCGCATCCGTGGCGACCTCATCGGCTTCGTCTTCCAGTCGACCAACCTGCTGCCGTCGCTGACCGCGCGGGACCAGCTGCTGATGGTGCCCCACATGGCGAGCGGCATCCGAGCCGAACACCGCGCGAAGGCTGACGAGCTCCTCGCCTCCGTGGGCATGTCGCATCGTGCCGACCGGCGTCCCGCGCAGCTCTCAGGCGGCGAACGCCAGCGGGTCGGAATCGCCCGCGCCCTCATGGGTGACCCGCAGGTGCTGCTGGTCGACGAGCCCACGAGTGCGCTCGACCACGCGCGCGCCGACGAGGTCGTCGCCCTGCTCGCCGAGCGCGCCCACGCGACCGGCACGGCCTGCGTCATGGTGACCCACGATCTCGAGGTGCTCACGCACACGGATCGCGTGCTCCGCATGCACGACGGCGTGCTTGGGGCGCTTCCGGCGGCAGTGCTTGGATAATGGGCGAATGCCGAAGATCACTGCGCCCTCGGTTGCGGAGCACCGCAACCAGCAGCGCGAAGCCCTCATCAGGGAGGCCACGCGAATCCTGTTGAGCGAGGGGCCCGCGGCGGTCACACCGCGAGCGGTCGGTTCGGCCGTGGGCCTCGCGCGCAGCAGCGTGTACGAGTACTTCCCGTCGTCAGGCGAGCTGCTGGCGGAAGTCGCGATCCGCGCCATCCTCGAGTGGTCCACCGAGCTGACGTCGGCGATCGAGCCCGCCGCCCCCGGGTGGCCGCGCCTCGAGGCATACGTGCGCTCGACGCTCCTCATGGTGAAGGAGGGCAAGCACGAGATCGCCGACCGCCTCGAGGGCGTGAGCTTCAGCGATGAGCAGGTGGAGCGTTTCATGGGCCACCACGATGCCCTCAGCTCGCCGCTCCCCGGCATCATGGCCGAACTCGGAGTGCACCGCCCCGATCTCGCGGGCGCACTCGCGCAGGGCATGGTGGATGCCGCCGTCAAGCGCATCGCGCAGGGGGAGGACGTCGAGGTTGTGACGGATGCCGTGCTCGACTCCCTGCGACACGGCTTCGCCTGAGACAGCGAAAGGGCTGGCATCCGAGTGGATGCCAGCCCCTTGTCGACTGTTGCGAGTCGCGTGCGCCGTATCAGGCCACCGGGTCGATGGGGTCGCTGCGGGTCTCGCGCTGCGTGACGCGCTCGCCGGTGCCATCCACCTGGCGCACGGTGGACGTGGAGGAGCGCTTGCGCATCATCAACACGAGGGAGATGAGGAACACGACGACTCCGGCACCCATGAGGAGGTAGCCGATGAGGTCGAGGTTGACGACACCGCCGAGGTCGACGTTGACGGCGAAGGCCAGGATGGCCCCGATGACGAAGAGTGCAATTCCTGAACCGATACCCATGAGCTGAGTCCTTTCGTTCACGTGTGTGACATCGGACGGCCGGGTGACCTGAGTCGATGTCTCGTTTGACGGTAGTCCCGGTCCAGCCGTAGCGGGGGAAAAACTTCGGGGAGCCCGGCCGGTACGCTGGAACCTGACAATGTTCTGTGCCGAACCAGGAGTGCCGAATGCCCCGTGATCTCAAGCTCGCCGTCATCGCAGGAGACGGGATTGGCCCCGAAGTCACGGCAGAGGCTGTCAAGGTGCTGAAGGCGGCGGTGGGCGATTCGGCTGTCGTCGGCACGACTGACTTTCCCTTCGGCGCGACGCACTATCTCGAGAGCGGTCGCATCCTGGAGCAGGAAGACCTCGACGCGCTCGCACAGCACGACGCGATCCTCCTCGGCGCCGTCGGGGGAGACCCGCGCGACCCGCGACTGGCGGGCGGCATCATCGAGCGCGGCATGCTGCTGAAGCTCCGCTTCGCCTTCGACCACTACGTCAACCTGAGGCCGACCAAGCTCTACCCCTCGGTCACGTCGCCGCTCGCGAACCCCGGCGAGGTCGACTTCGTCGTCGTCCGTGAGGGCACCGAGGGGCCCTACGTGGGCAACGGTGGCAGCATTCGCAAGGGCACGCCGCACGAGATCGCCAACGAGGTGAGCGTCAACACGGCATTCGGCGTGGAGCGGCTCGTGCGATTCGGATTCGAGACGGCGCAGTCCCGCCCGGCGAAGAAGCTCACGCTCGTGCACAAGACCAACGTGCTCGTGCACGCGGGCGGCCTCTGGCAGCGCACAGTCGACGCGCTCTCGGCCGAGTACCCCGACGTGTCGGTCGACTACCAGCACATCGACGCGGCGACGATTCACATGGTCGCGAACCCGAGTCGCTTCGATACGATCGTCACAGACAACCTCTTCGGTGACATCATCACCGACCTGGCCGCCGCGATCAGCGGCGGAATCGGGTTGGCGGCCTCGGGCAACATCAATCCGGACGGCACCTTCCCCAGCATGTTCGAGCCCGTTCACGGTTCGGCACCGGACATCGCAGGCCAGCAGCTCGCTGACCCGACCGCCGCGATCCTCTCGGCGGCGCTCCTCCTCCAGCATGTGGGGCTCACGGATGCCTCGGCTCGGGTCGTCTCGGCGGTCGAGTCCGACCTCGCATCCCGCGGCGACGCCCGTCGCAGCACGAGCGAGGTGGGCGACGCGATTGCCGCGGCGGCTACGCAGGCGCAGAATTAGACACGACCAAAGGACTCCCCATGAAGAATCTCCTCGCTCCCGCGACACTCGACTTCGCTGTCACCCGCAATGACGCGCCCCGCAGCGTCGAGGAGCGAGAGCAGATCCTGGCGAACCCGGGCTTCGGCAAGCACTTCACTGACCACATGGTCGATATCTGCTGGTCGGAGCAGGGCGGATGGCACCGGCCCCGCGTGCAGGCCTATGGCCCCATCAGCCTCGACCCTGCCGCTGCCGTGCTGCACTACGGGCAGGAGATCTTCGAGGGCATGAAGGCCTACCGGCACGCGGACGGCTCGATCTGGACGTTCCGCCCCGAGGCGAACGCAGAGCGGATGCAGCGCTCCGCCCGTCGCCTCGCCCTGCCGGAGCTGCCCACCGAGTACTTCATCGAGTCGCTCCGCCAGCTCATCGCGGTCGACGGGGACTGGGTTCCCGCGGCGGACGAGACGTGCCTCTACCTGCGCCCCTTCATGTTCGCGAAGGAGGCCTTCCTCGGCGTGCGTCCGGCCCACAAGGTGGCTTACTACGTGATCGCGAGCCCGGCGGGCTCCTACTTCGCCGGGGGAGTGTCTCCCGTCAGTATCTGGCTCTCGACCGAGTACACGCGCGCGGCGCACGGCGGCACGGGCGCAGCGAAGACGGGCGGCAACTACGCCGCATCCCTCCTCGCCCAGGCCCAGGCCTACGAACAGGGCTGCGACCAGGTGCTCTTCCTCGACTCCTCTGAGGGCAAGTACGTCGAGGAACTCGGCGGCATGAACGTCGTGCTCGTCTACAAGGACGGCACGCTTGTGACCCCCGACTCGGAGAGCATCCTCGAGGGCATCACGCGCGACAGCGTGCTGCAGCTCGCCGAGGACCGCGGGCACCGGGTCGAGCGGCGCCGCGTCTCGATCGACGAGTGGCGTGAGGGTGTGGCATCCGGCGACATCGTCGAGGTGTTCGCGTGCGGTACCGCTGCGGTCATCACCCCGATCGGCCTCGTCAAGGGCAAGGACTTCGAGATCGGCTCGGCGGATGCCGTCGCGGGCGAGCTCACGATGTCACTGCGCAAGGAGCTCACCGACATCCAGTACGGCCGCGGCGAGGACCGTCACGGCTGGCTCACGCGCCTCGACGCCTAGGTGGATTGAGTAAGGCCCTTTAGGGCCGCATCGAAACCCGGTGGGTTGAGTAAGGCCCTTTAGGGCCGCATCGAAACCTCAGTCGTTCCGACGATCCACCCTGGCGGTCGGCACCGGTCCCGTCATGGCGATCGCCTCGTCGTACTCGCGCTCGATGTCGTCGTTTCGCTTGTAGGTCGCGAGGCTCACGACGACTGCAGCGATGAGTGCGAGCACGAAGCCGGGGATGATCTCGTAGAGCACATCGCCGATGGGCAGGTTGCCCCACACGAAGACCGTGACGGCGCCGACCGCCATGCCCGCAATGGCGCCCCAGTTGGTGAGCTTGCGCCAGAAGAGCGACAGCAGGATGACGGGGCCGAAGGATGCCCCGAAGCCGGCCCATGCGAAGCCGACGAGGTCGAGGATCGTTGACGTGCGGTCGAGGGCGATGAGGATCGCGACGATCGCGACGACGAGCACGCCGGTGCGGCCGAGGAGCACGAGGCGCCTGTCTGAGGCGTCCTTCTTCGTCACCATCTTGTAGAGGTCTTCGACGAGCGCAGAGGAGGTCACGATGAGCTGCGAGGAGATGGTGCTCATGATGGCGGCGAGCACGGCCGCGAGCACGAGGCCCGCGATGAAGGGGTGGAAGAGGATCTGCGAGAGCCGCAGGAACACCGTCTCGGGGTCGGCCAGATCTTCGCCGCTGCGGGCGAAGTACCCGATGCCGATCAGGCCGGTCGCGATGGCGCCGAGTGAGGTGAGCACCATCCAGCTGATGCCGATGCGCCGGGCGGCCTTCGCCTCCTGTGGCGTGCGCAGGGCCATGAACCGCACGATGATGTGCGGCTGCCCGAAGTAGCCGAGGCCCCATGCGGCGGCCGAGATGATGCCGACGACCGTGCCGCCCGTCAGGAGGTTGAGTCGCGCCGGGTCGACCTCCTCGATCGCCGTGATGGTCTCACCGAGACCACCCATCGTGACGACCGCGACAATGGGCACGAAGATGAGTGCCGCGAACATCAGGAGGCCCTGGGCGACGTCGGTGAGGGAGGCGCCGAGGAATCCGCCGAAGAGTGTGTAGAGCACCGTGATGCCGCCGACGAGGAACATGCCGAGCAGGTAGGGGGCTCCGAAGGACGACTCGAAGAAGACGCCGGCGGCGACCATGCCCGATGAGACGTAGAAGGTGAAGAACGCGAGGATGATCACACCGCCGACGACGCGCAGGATTCGCGTGCGGTCGCGCACTCGCCGCTCGATGAAGCTCGGGATCGTGATGGAGTTGCCCGCAACCTCCGTGTAGGCGCGAAGCTTGGGTGCCACGAACTTCCAGTTGAGCCAGGCGCCGATCGTGAGTCCGATCGCGATCCATGCCTCGACGAGGCCCGCGACGTAGATGGCGCCGGGAAGGCCCATGAGCAGCCAGCCCGACATGTCGGATGCCCCCGCGCTGAGGGCGGCGACGCCGGGCCTGAGCCCTCGCCCGGCCAGCATGTAGTCGTTCAGGTTCTTGGTGCGGCGGAAGGCGAACCATCCGATCAGCAGCATCAGCGCGAAGTAGAGAGCAATCGCGATGATCTCGAACACCCGGTCGTCCATGTCTCGCTCCATTCCGCGCCATTGCTTGTGAAGTCGTGGTCACAGCATGGCAAAGACCGCAGGGATGCGCCAGTGCTTGCACCGGCTCCGGGTCTGCAAGCGTTTGCAGAGGGTTAGACTCGATAGGTGAAAATCGCGCGTTTCAGCTCTGCAGACAATGACCCCCGCTACGGAATCGTCGATGACGAAGAACTCGTCGTACTGGCGGGCGACCCCATGTTCGCAGGCTACGAGACGACGGGGGAGCGCGTTGCGCTCGCCGATGTGCGCCTGCTCGCACCCGTGATCCCGCGCTCGAAGGTCGTCTGTGTCGGCCTCAACTATGCGGAGCACAAGGCAGAGATGGACACGATCTCCGCCCCGAGCAACCCGCTCATCTTCCTCAAGCCCAACACCTCCATCATCGGCCCGGGCGAGACGATCCAGATCCCGCCCGTCGAGGGTCGCATCGTGCACGAGGGCGAGCTGGCGGTCGTGATCGGCCGTATCGCCAAGCAGGTCAAGGCAGAGAACGCCAAGGACTACATCTTCGGGTACACGATCGCGAACGACATCTCCGCTCGCGACCAGATGTTCGCCGACGGCCAGTGGGCGCGCGCCAAGGGCTACGACACCTTCTGCCCCATCGGCCCCGTCATCGAGACCGAGATCGACCCGAGCAACCTGCAGATCGAGACCTTCGTTGATGGGGAGCCGCGTCGCAAGGGCAACACCCGCGACCTGCTGCACGGCATCCCGGAACTGATCGAATACATCTCGGATGTCTGGACCCTCCTGCCAGGCGACCTCATCCTCACGGGCACCCCTGCTGGTCTCGGCGGTTTCGTCGACGGTCAGACGGTCGACATCACGATCGAGGGCATCGGCACCCTCAGCAACCCGGCGCGCAACCGCGCCTAGCGCTCGCGTGCCGCCCGCAGCCGCAGTGCGGTAAGGGGGAGGGTCAGGACTGAGAATCCCGCGGCGACGGCGAGTGCGACGCTGAAGGATGCGCCCGCAGCGATCATGCCGATGAGCACGGACCCCACGCCGGTGCCGAGATCGAAGCCGATATTCCAGACGGCACTCGCGGACCCATAGTGGGGGCGGCTCACGGCCTGGAACGAGAGCACGAGCGTGAGGTTCTGCAGCCCGCCGTAGCTGATGCCGACGAGCGCTGCACCGAGGAGCAGGGCGGCGGCGTGCGTCGCGTTCGCGTCGCGCACCGACCAGGCGATCGCGAGCAGGCCTGAGATCGTCACGAGGACGAGTGGGGCGAGGAACCGGGTGGGCCCGAATCGGTCGGAGAGCGCACCGACGCGCCAGCGAGAGACCGCGGCGGCGAGGGTCAGCACGAGGAGCGCGACGGCGCTCAAGGCCGCACTGTCACTCATCTGCGCCATGAAGGTGATGAGTGCGCCGCCGGCGAGGGTGACCGCGAGCAGGAGTGCCATGGGGCGAAGGAGGAGATGGTAGGGCGCGCGCTCCGTCGCATCCGGAACGTGGTCGAGACGTCGCCCGAGCAGCACGGCGGGAAGCGCGCTGAGCACGGGGACGAGCCCGAGCGCGAAGATCGGTACGAAGCCGAACTGCTCCACGATCCACGGGCCGGCGGAGACGAAGAGCACCTGCGGCCCGGCGATCGCGAGGCCGTAGGCTCCGATGGCTGCGCCGCGCCGGGCCGGTTCGACCAGCTCGGCGACGAGGGCGCTGCCCGTCACGGTCGCGACCCCGAAGCCAACGCCGCGCAGTGCGGAGACGGCGAGGATGGGCAGCAGCTGGTCGCTCAGGAGGAAGGCGGCGGTGGGCAGTCCGAGGAAGAGTGCGCCGGTGACGAGCACGGGCGTCCAGCCGAATCGCCGGAGGGCTCGCGGGACGAGCAGCTGCGTGAGCACGGTGAAGAGCATGAGCACGCCGTTGACGAGACCTGCCCCCACGGAGCCCGCGCCGCCGTGGGTCGCCCACAGCGGGGCGACGGGGAGCAGTGCGGCGAAGCCCGTGAAGCTGAACACCGTCATTGCCAGGAGGAGCAGCATCCCGGGGGCACGCACGACGGATTCGGAGTTCGAGCGTGGCCTGCGTCGATTGGCGCCCGGGCGGCCGATGGGGAGGAGCATCCAAGGAAGGCTAGCGCTTTCGCTCACGCCTCCTGGCAATCGGAGGTTTCGTATTGCCCGCGGTGGCCTACCTGTTCCTCGGAATCTGGCTCTTGGTGCGAGCGCACCGTTGGGGCTACGTCCGCCAGCCCCGTCGAGGCGCAAGGTCGTAGGTGGATCAGGCGGCCGGGATGATGATCTCCAGCCCGTCGAAGCGGCGGAAGTCGCGATCGAAACTCGCGACCGGTGCGGCATGGCTGGTGGCCAACGCTGCGATGTAGGCATCCGGAATCAGGTTGCCCCAGGAGTCTGACTCCAGCACGGTCTGGCGGAAGACACTGAGGTCGCCGTCCATGCCTGCGACGGGCGTGTAGGACGGAGCGGAACACAGCGCGTCGACGAACTCGAACGCCTCAGCGGGCGTGGATGGAACCTCGAAGATGTGGGTGTTGGTGACAAGCCTGACGAAGCCGACCCACACCAGGTCGGGGACGATAAGAGAGGTCCCTGCAGAGAGTTCTTTCTCGAGCCACGGGCGGGCGGCGTCGTGGTGCGGGTGGTCGGCACGGAATGCCGCGAGCACAACGTTGACGTCGAGGACGATCACGCGGTGTCGCCGCTCGCGTCGAGCGCGTCGTAGAGCGCACGGTTCGAGGACGGGTTGAGCCCCCGGCGAAGGCCAGTGCCCCGGGTGAAGGTCGGCAGTGTGGGCGCGGGAGAGGGCTGCTCCACCGACACAAGGTCTCGACGTACCGCCTCTTCGACATACTGCCCAAGGGTCTGGCCCCGCTGGGCAGCGCGCCGTTTGGCTCGCGTGAGGAGAGCGTCGTCGATAGACAGCGTGGTGCGCATGATGTCGATTCTAGCGCATCACCTGCATCACCCCGGAGTGGGCCTAGAATTGCCGCAATGTCTGCTCTCTTCTCCACCGCATCCGGCGCCGATGTGCGCGTTCGCTTCTGCCCGTCCCCGACGGGCACGCCCCACGTCGGCCTGATTCGCACGGCGCTCTTCAACTGGGCGTTCGCGCGGCACCACGGCGGCAAGCTGATCTTCCGCATCGAAGACACGGATGCCTCGCGCGACAGCGAGGAGAGCTACCTGCAGCTGCTTGACGCCCTGAGGTGGCTCAAGATCGACTGGGACGAGGGCATCGACGTCGGCGGGCCGCACGAGCCGTACCGCCAGTCCCAGCGCAGTGAGATCTACCAGGGGATCATCGAGAAGCTGAAGGAGTCGGGCCACCTCTACGAGTCCTTTGCGACGGGGGAGGAGATCGAGGCGCGCAACATCGCGAACGGCCGCGACCCCAAGCAGGGCTACGACAACTTCGAGCGCGACCTGACGGAGGAGCAGCGTGCGGCCTACCGCGCGGAGGGCCGCCAGCCCGCCCTGCGCCTGCGCGTGCCCGACCACGACCTCGGCTTCCACGACCTGGTGCGCGGCGACATCCTCTTCCCGGCGGGCAGCTTCACCGACTTCGTCGTGGTGCGGCCCAACGGAATCCCGCTCTACACTTTCGTCAACCCGGTCGATGACGCCCTCATGGGCGTCACACACGTGCTGCGCGGGGAGGACCTGCTGAGCAGCACGCCGCGTCAGATCGCCCTCTACTCGGCACTGATCGAGATCGGTGTGACGGACGCGATCCCGCAGTTCGGCCACCTGCCCTTCGTCATGGGGGAGGGCAACAAGAAGCTCTCGAAGCGCGACCCGGAGTCGAACCTGTTCCACCACCGCGACCGCGGCTTCATTCCCGAGGGCCTGCTCAACTACCTCGCCCTCCTCGGCTGGTCGCTCTCGCACGACCGCGATGTGTTCACGATCGATGAGATGGTGGCGGCGTTCGACGTGACCCAGGTGAACCCCAACCCGGCCCGCTTCGACCAGAAGAAGGCCGAGTCGATCAACGGCGACCACATCCGGATGCTCGAGCCGCACGATTTCGCGGAGCGACTGCTGCCCTACCTCACCGACCTCGTCAACAGCGGCGAGGACCGCGTCATGCTCTCCAAGGCAGCCCCGCTCGTGCAGGAGCGGATGCAGCTGCTGGGCGAGGCTCGCGGACTGCTCGCGTTCCTCTTCACGGCGGACGACGCGATCGAGTACGACGCGAACGCGATGCCCGGCGATGAGGGTGCGGCCGTGCTCGCGGCATCCATCGAGGCGCTCACTGCCCTCGAGACCTGGACGCACGAGCCGATCGAGGCCGCCCTGCGCGCAGCCTTGATCGACGGCATGGGCCTCAAGCCCCGCAACGCCTTCGGCGCCCTGCGCACGGCGATCTCGGGTCGCCGCATCAGTCCGCCGCTCTTCGAGTCGATGGAGCTGCTCGGCAAGCAGAGCACGCTGGCGCGCCTGCAGAGGCTCGCCGCACGGCTGTGAACGCCGTGCTGGAGCGCCAGCCCGACGACTACGACGTCGTCGTTATCGGCGCGGGCCCTGCGGGTCTCAGCGCAGCACTCAACCTCATCCGGGCGCGCAGGCGCGTGCTCGTGCTCGACGGCAACCGTCCCCGTCATTCGGCGACCCTCATCTCGCACGGCTTCCTCACCCGCGACAACACGCCCCCGCACGAGTTGCGTCGGCTTGGGCGCGAGGAGTACCTGTCGTACCCGGAGGCGGAGCACCAACTCGCGCGCGTGACATCCGTGACCGCCCTCGCCGAGCCGGGGGAGCACGTCTTCAGTACCGAGACCCACACGACGGGGTCGACCGGCCTCTTTGAAGTCACGGCGAAGGGCATCAACGGCGCACCGGATCGCCAGGTGCGCACCGCGACCGTGCTGATTGCGACGGGCCTGCGCGAGGAGTTGCCGGCGCTGCCGAGCATCCGTTCCTTCTATGGGATGGGCCTCTTCAGCTGTGTCGCGTGCGATGGCTACGAATACAGTGACCGGCCCATCGCGCTCATCGGCGAGACCTCGGATGTCGCGTGGCGGGCCATGCTCATCGCGCAGTGGAGTGACCACCTCACGGTCTTCACGAACGGTTCCGACGCGATCACGCCCGGGCAGGAGGCGGCGCTCGCCGAGCGGGGCGTGCGCATCGATCGTCGCCCCATCGCGGATGTCGAGGGCGGCCGCGACGGCGTGACGGGCGTGAGGCTGCAGGATGGTGAGGTCGTGCCGGTCTCGGGCGGCTTCGTGCGGCCCAAGTGGCACGCACAGCTTGAGTTCGCGGCGTCCCTCGACCTCGCGGCCGACGGGTGGGGCCTGCTCGAGGTGGATCGCGGCGGGCGCACGAGCCACGCGGGTGTCTACGCCGCCGGTGACATCACGTCGCCGGGGCCCCAGCAGCTCATCGTGGCGGCGGGGGCCGGCGGCCGGGTCGCGGCAACCATCAACCGTGACCTCATTGGCATCCCGACGGCGCATCGACGCTGAGTCTCACTCGGTTCGTGCCACGGCCCCGAGTAGGGTAAAGTGATCTCTCGGTGCCGGCTCCGGTCGGAACCATTGGGGTATGGTGTAATTGGCAACACGACGGTTTCTGGTACCGTTGTTCTTGGTTCGAGTCCAGGTACCCCAGCCATACGAAGCCCGCGGAATTCCGCGGGTTTTTTGTTTCCCAGCGACTCCCGAGCCGGAGGCGCACCTGCCCCGCAATGCTGGAATTTTCGACGTTCCCTGTGCGAGACTGTCGGAGCCCTGCGGACCGATCCGCACGTGAGGGGGCATGACGAGAAGGATCACGCGATGAGGAACCGGGTCTCCACCCACCCCCGCTGACCTCGTCGCGCGTGCGCGCCCGTGTCAGCGATCCCACTGACACAGGAGACCCGCATGCCTTCACCAATTCCTTCCGTCGCGCTGCACGAACTGAGCTTCGCGTGGCCCGACGGCACACGCATCCTCGACACCCTGAGTGGCGCCTTCGGCAGTGGCCGCACGGGCCTGACCGGCCTGAATGGCGCCGGCAAGTCCACGCTGCTGCGGCTCATCGCCGGTGAGCTTGCGCCGACGGGCGGCAGCATCAGCACCGTCGGCGATGTCGCCTACCTCCCACAGCGGATCACGGATGCCGCGGGCACGACGGTCGCGCAACTCCTCGGCGTCGATCGTCCGCTGGCAGCGCTGCGTGCCCTCGAGGGCGGTGACGCGAGCGCCGAGGTGTTCGAGGCGATCGGCGACGACTGGGACATCGAGGAGCGCGCACTCGCGGAGCTCTCGGCCCGCGGCCTCGGCATCCGCTCTTTGGATCGCTCCGCCGACACCCTCTCGGGCGGGGAGGCGGTCGCGGCCGCGCTCGCCGGTGTGACCCTTCGGCGCGCCGCCATCACCCTGCTCGACGAGCCCACGAACAACCTCGATGAGGCGGCCCGCGAGATCGTCTATGACGCGGTCACCGGCTGGCGAGGCGCGCTCATTGTCGTGAGCCACGATGTCGGGCTGCTCGAGCTCATGGATGCGACGGCCGAGCTTCGGGCGGGCACCATCACGACGTTCGGCGGGCCGTGGTCCGCCTACCGCGCCCACGTCGAGGCCGAGCAGCTCGCCGCCCAGCGTGCCCTCGCGAGTGCTGAACAGGACTTGCGCCGAGAGAGGCTGCAGCGCATCCGCGTGGAGGAGCGCATCGCCCACAGCGAGCGACAGGGGCGCAAGGACAAGCGCGACCGTAAGTTCGTCGGGGCCGTCATCAACGATCGACGGAACTCCGCCGAGAAGTCGCAGGGTGCCCGGCGCAACCTCCACGCGGCGAAGGTCGCCGAGGCGCGGGGTGGAGTCGAGGCGGCGGGGCGACTCGTGCGCGCCGACGACCGCATCCGCATCGAGCTGCCAGACCCCGGCGTCGCGAACGGCCGTCAACTCGCGAGCCTCCGCAGCAGCGATGGCCGAAAGTTCATCGTGCAAGGCCCGGAACGCATCGCACTCACGGGAGCGAACGGCGTGGGCAAGTCGACGCTCGCGCGTGCGCTGCTCGCTGGCCATGCGGATGCCGCGCTCGCGCACACCCAGCGCGTCGCGCTCCTGGGGCAGGGTCTTGACGACCTCAAGGAAGACGCCTCGGTGCTGCAGGCCGTCGCTGCGGCGGCTCCCAGCGTGCCAGAGGTAGAGCTGCGCAACCGCCTCGCCCGCCTGCTGCTCCGCGGCGATACGGTCGACCGGCCCGTCGCCACGCTGTCGGGTGGTGAGCGCTTCAGGGCGGCGATGGCGCGCATCCTGCTCGCTGACCCGCCGCCGCAGCTGATCGTGCTGGATGAGCCGAGCAACAATCTCGACCTGCACAGCGTGGGTCAACTCGTCGACGCGCTCGCCGCCTATAGGGGCGCGCTCCTGGTGATCAGCCACGACCGGGACTTCCTCCGTCGTGCCGCGGTGCAGCGAGAACTGCGGCTCGAGCCCGGGGGAGTGCTGAGGGAGATCGCGCTATAAGCACACCGTGCTGGCCGTTCCGTGTGAATCCCCGGGTTGTTTCCTGAGATCGGCGTGCCCTGGCGGAACGCCATTCGGCGAGTTGGTGGGCGAGCGGCGGCGCTCGTAGGCTGGGCCGGTCGGGGAACCCGAGGCGGACTCACGGGGAACCCCCAGTCTGGTTTCCGACGGTGGATCGTCCGTATGCGCCCATCCGACGGCGCCACCCGATCTCTCGAACGCCCCGCGTTCCCACCCGAAAGAACTATGCCTCTCAACACTGTGCAGATCTCTGACCGCGTTCCCTCCCGCACCCGCCCCGGCCTGATCATCACGGGCGCCGTCCTCGCGCTCGGCGCCATGCTCGGCACGGGCGCGACGATCCAGGCCTCCGCAGCCGAGTTCGAGGAGCGCATCGCGGCCGGCGAGAAAGCGGCCGACAAACTCAAGGCCTCACTCCGCGATGAGAAGATCGACGCCGTCGTCGAGCAGCGCCTGGCTGAAGAGGCGCAGCTGGCGATCGAGTCGGCCACTCCCGTGATCGCCGCCGCCGACGGAAAGACGGATGCCTCGGCGCTCGCCGCATCCGTGGCCTCCCTCGCCCAGCACGAAGTGCTCGAGCCGGTCGAGGTCGTGAGCCTCGTCGGTTCGGTCGAGGCCACGATCCCCGCGGTGCCGGCCGCCGTCGCCGAGGCGGACCGCCTCGCCGCCGAGCGGGCAGCGCAGGCAGCCGCGGCGCTCGCGACTCCCGCGGGCGCCCAGGCGCACGCGCGCGAGGTCATGGCCCAGCGCTACGGCTGGGGTGCCGACCAGGCGAGCTGCCTCGTGAACCTCTGGCAGAAGGAATCGGGCTGGCGCTGGGACGCCCTCAACCCCTCGAGCGGCGCCACGGGCATCCCGCAGTCGCTTCCCGGCTCGAAGATGGCGACGCACGGTGCCGACTGGCAGACCAACCCGGCGACGCAGATCAGCTGGGGCCTCGACTACATCAAGCGCGCGTACGGAACACCGTGCGCGGCCTGGGGCAAGTCGCAGGCGGTCGGCTGGTACTGATCCGCTTTTCTTTGGCGGGAGGGCTACCCGTTTCGCAGTTTCGTGCCTAACTTCATCAGTACGGGCACCGGTCCAGCCCGTCCGTCGAGAAAGGCAGACTGATGAACTCGATCCACACCCTCACGGGCGTCCTCTCGGCCATCGATTTCCCGGCGACTCGCGACGACATCGTGCGCCTCGCGCGCACCGACTTCGTTGACCGTCGCCTCGGCCGCTGGCTTGAGAACCTGCCCGACGGCTCATACGACGGCGCGTGGCAGGTGTGCCAGGCACTCGCATCCGCTTCGGGGCATTCGACCGCGAAGGATCGCGTGCCCGTCACCGCCTGAGCCAGGTTGCGCCGACGAGATTCGGTACGAATCTTGTCGGCCGAACTGTCGCTTGCGCGCCGTGAAGGCGCATAATCGCTGGCATGGATTTCGCGCAGGAGGGCTCGACCTCCCAGGCACAGCAGGACGACACCCCGGCCGAACGGCCGGGATGGAAGCGCGACGTCGCGATCTTCCTCTCGGGGCAGACGATCTCGCTGCTCGGCTCGATGCTCGTCATGTACGCGGTCATGTGGCATCTCACGATCCTCACCGGGTCGGGCACGGTGCTCATGCTGAGCCTCGTGTTCGGGATGCTGCCGCAGGCGGTCGTGTCGATCTTTGGCGGCGTGTGGGCCGACCGGCACAATCGCAAACTGCTCATCATGGGCGCGGATACGGCCATCGCGGTCGCGACGCTCGGCCTTGCATTCCTCATGGTGAGCGGCGTGGACTCGCTGTGGGTCATCTACACGGCCCTCGCGGTGCGCTCGTTCTTCGCTGGCATCCAGACGCCGGCCGTGACCGCGATGATTCCGCAGATCACTCCCACCTCGCAGCTCATGCGGGTCAATGGCATGTTCCAGACGGTGCAGGCGGGGATGATGCTGCTCGCGCCCGCGATGGCCGCCGTGATCTACGCGAGCATGGACATCGTCGCCGTCTTCTTCATCGACGCGACGACGGCGCTCATCGGGGTCGGCCTGCTGGCGTTCATCCGCGTGCCGACGATCACGCGCAGCGAGGAGGAGAAGGTCAGCTACTTCGGCGACCTGGTCGCGGGTGTGCGCTACATCGCCTCGAACCCCTCGGTGAAGTGGCTCACGGCCCTGTTCGCGCTCGTCATGCTCCTGACGGGCGCCCCCGGCTACCTCACGCCCCTGCTCGTCGTGCGCGAGTTCGGTGAGGAGGTGTGGAAGCTCACGGTGAACGAGCTCGCCTGGGGAGTCGGCTTCCTGGCGGCGGGCGCAGTGGTGTCGGTGCTCGGGCCGCGCATCCGTCGCCGTGTGCTCTTCGTCGTGCTCTCCCTGCTTGCATCAGCAGTTCTGACGGCAGCACTCGGCATCGCGCCGAACCTCCTGCTGCTCTGCATCGTCGGTGCCCTCGTCGCAGCCACCTACAGCCTCATGAACGCGCCCACCATGACGATCCTGCAGGAGCGCGTCGAACCCGAGATGCAGGGTCGCGTCTTCGGCTTCGTCGGCATCGTCATGGCGACGGCGATGCCCCTGTCCATGGTGATTTTCGGCCCCCTCGCCGACGTCTGGTCGGAGCGGGTCGTCATCGTGTTCGCGGGGCTGCTGCTCGTGGCGACGCTGCTCGCGATCTTCTCGATCCCGTCAGCGAGGCGCTCGCTGGCGGCGGTCGACGCTCCCGTGGAGGCGTGAGTCAGGCGTCGAGCGTGTCGCCCGGCTCCAGCACGTGGTAGGTGCCGCCGCCCTCTTCTGTGACGCCAGACAGCCGCTGGTTCGCCATGTTCTGGCCGATCGTCGAGAGCGGCACTTGGTGTGTCGGGAATGCGTGCTTGGGTGCGACCTCCGCGAGGTAGTCCATCGCCTCGCCGATCTTCAGCCAGGGCGCGCCCGCCGGTGCCGCGAGCACCTCGACGGGCTTGGGCGGCACCGTGTACGAGTCCCCGCCGTAGTAAAGGGTGTCGTTGACGAAGACGCCGACGTTGTCGACGATCGGCAGCGAGCGATGGATGACGGCGTGCTCCTTGCCGTGAAAGCTCAGGGTGAAGTTGCCGACCGTGACCTCGTCGCCGTCGGCGACGACCTGCACGTCGAAGCCCTCCGCCGCGGCAGCCACGCCGGCGGGCCCGTAGATCGGCACATCGGCTCTCATGGAGCGAAGGCGTTCGAGGTGTTCGGGCGTCCAGTGGTCCGGATGCTCGTGCGTGACAACGACCGCGACGAGCGAGTCGAGTCCCTCGAGTGGGGCAGTGAAGCTGCCCGGGTCGATGACGAGCTGTTCACCCTGATCCTCGACGACGAGGCATGCGTGTTCGCGTTTCGTGATGCGCATGCTGCGAGCCTAAGGCGTTGCATGCGTGCACGGGAGTGCCGTTCCGCTATCGTCAGCAAAATGACGACGCCTCGTCGACGCGTGGTCGTCGCCATCAATCCAAGCGCAGACTATGGTGCTGCGGCCAGCGCGGCCCCAGGCATTGTCGCAGCACTCTTCGCGGCGGGTCATGACGTGTTCCCGCTCATCGCGGAGTCCTTCGAGGCCCTGCGCTTGGCCGCGGGTGCGGAACTCGCCGCCGGTGCCGACGCGCTCGTAGTGGTGGGCGGCGATGGGATGGTGAGCCTCGGTGCCAACCTGGTCGCGGGGACGGGCATCCCGATGGCTGTCATCCCTGCAGGCACCGGCAACGACACCGCGCGCGGACTCGGCATCCCGGTCGACGACAGCGACGCGGCGGTGCGGATGCTCGTGGACGCCCTTGATCGCGATCCGCGCACGATCGACGCTGGTCGTGTCACGCGGGCCGACGGTTCCGAGCGCTGGTTCGTCGGGGTGCTGTCTGCCGGCTTCGATGCGATCGTGAATGAGCGCGCAAATCGCATGCGTTGGCCGCGAGGCCCCCGCCGCTACACGCTCGCGATCGCGTGGGAGCTGCTGCGGTTCAGGCCGATCGCCTACCGGTTGGTGGTCGACGGGGTGGTGCTGTCTCGAAGGGCGATGTTGGCAGCAGTCGCCAACGGCACCTCGTTCGGCGGCGGGATGAAGATCACACCGCAGGCGGAGCTCGATGACGGAATGCTTGACCTCTTCCTCGTCGCTCCAATGACGAAAGCGCGTTTCGTGCGGCTGTTTCCGCGGGTGTTCGCGGGGAACCATGTGACGAACGACGCCGTGACCATAGTGCGCGCCCAGCGGCTACGACTCGATGCCGAGGCGGGGCCCGGCGCGGTCGTTGCCTACGCGGACGGCGAACGGCTAGGGCATCTGCCCCTCGACGTGGAGGTGGTGCCGGGCGCGCTTCGGGTCTTCGCCCCGCCTCCCGCAAAGTGATGCGATCTCGGTTTGGCGACGGCCCCGCCGTATGCCATACTCTTTGAGGCCCGGACAGGAATGCCCGAGCTGACACGGCCCCATCGTATAGCGGCCTAGTACGCCGCCCTCTCACGGCGGTAACGCGGGTTCGAATCCCGCTGGGGTCACAGGCAAGAAACCCCCGGTCTCAGGCCGGGGGTTTCTTCTTGTTAAGGCGGCCGGTGTCGGCCTGCTCCAGGCGGCGCGATCCCATGCCTTGTGCCCGTCAGCCGCGCAGCTCCGCGCTGAACCACCGGGCGTACAGGGTCCATGGCTTGCCTTCCGTGCGCAGTCGGTCGATGTGCGCGGCGAGCTCCGGCGTCAGCGTGAACCACTCGCCACCTTCGCGGCATCCGGCGAACTCGCGGTGCCGCTGCTGCTCGAGTCGGCGGTCTCCTCGCTCAAAGGCGAGCAGTTCCTCATGGCGGATGGCGGCGAGGCGTCGCCGCGGATGCGCGCTGGTGCCGATCTTCACCCTGCGGTCGAAGCGCAGGTAATAGACGACATCGATGCGGGGGAGCGGGAGCTCAGGGTCCGGAGCGTCTCCGTAGCGCCACCCGCACACCAGGCAGAACCAAGCGCCGTCTGCCCGTCGTCCACTGTCGGCGCCGCAGAGGTTGCACGGGCCGGGCATCGCCCCTCGGGTCATCACCGGGCGAGCCTACGCTCAGCTGGCGACACCGATGCGCGGTGAGCGCTTGCTCAGCTCTGTCGCAGTTCTCGCGCCAGTTCCTCGTAGCGACGGGCCTGGGCTTCGCGTTCCTCGACCCTGGTGGGGCCGACCGGTTCCAGCGTGCCCGGGCGCTGCTGCGACGACGGGGTCAGGTGCGCGTGCGAGATCTTGTCGATCCAGGCGAGGGCGACGGCCGACACGATGAAGACCATGTGGATGACGACCTGCCAGAGCACGCCCGACTCGGTGTAGACGTTCCCCGTGACGCTGACAGTGTCGCTGCCGAGGTCGGCGACCTCGATGAAGGTCTTGAGCAGATGAATCGACGAGATGCCGATGATGGCCATGGCGAGCTTGACCTTGAGCACGTTCGCGTTGACGTGCGAGAGCCACTCCGGCTGGTCCGGGTGCCCGTCGAGCTTGATCTTCGAGACGAAGGTCTCGTAGCCGCCGATGATCACCATGATGAGCAGGTTCGCGATCATGACCACGTCGATCAGACCCAGCACGCCGAGCATGATGATGGCCTCGTCGATGTGCGCCATGTCGCTGAGCACATGGTCGGCGAGATGCCACAGCTCGACCATGAACACGATCACGTAGACGACCTGGGCGATGATGAGCCCGAGGTAGAGCGGGGCCTGCAGCCAACGGCTGAAGAAGATGAGGTACCCGACTCCCGAAACCCATGGACTCTGCGGGCGGAAGTTTCGGGGTTCTGTCATGCGACGATTCTAAATGTGCAACAACTCTCTCCCGCGCGCCGTCGGCTCGCGCTCCTCTCCCTCGCGCTCGGCGGTTTCGGCATCGGCGCGACCGAGTTCGTGGCCATGGGCCTGCTGCCGAACCTCGCAGCAGATCTGCTCCCCGAGCTCTATTCGGCCTCGCCGGAGGAGGGAATTGCGCAGGCGGGGTGGCTCATCAGCGCCTATGCTCTGGGCGTCGTCGTCGGGGCACCCACGATCGCCGCGTCGACGGCACATCTGCCGCGCAAACGGCTGTTGCTGTTCCTGCTGGCCGCATTCACCATCGGCACCGTCGCATCCGCCCTCCTCTCGAGCTTCGGGCTCGTGCTCGTGGCGCGCTTCGTCGCCGCCCTGCCCCACGGCGCCTACTTCGGCATCGCCTCAATCGTTGCCGCTGACATCATGGGGCCGGGCAACAGGGGCAAAGGTGTCGCACTTGTGCTGAGCGGTCTCACGATCGCGAACGTCGTGGGAGTGCCCTCGATCACCTGGCTCGGGCAGGTCGCTGGCTGGCGCAGCGCCTACCTCGTGGTCGCGCTCATCTTCGCGGCGACATTCCTCGCCGTCGCGGCAACCGTGCCGCTGCAGCCGGGCGACGAGCAGGCATCGTTCCGGCGCGAACTCGGCGCGTTCCGGCGCCCACAACTGTGGATGACGATCGCGCTCGCGGCGATCGGCTTCGGCGGTTTCTTCGCCGTCTATTCCTACATTGCGCCGGTCGTGACGGATGTCGCTGGCCTCGACGCCGGGGTAGTCCCCTGGGTGCTCGTGGGCGTCGGCATCGGCATGACGGTCGGCAACATGCTGGGAGGCTGGCTCGCCGACATCGACCTGCGCACGACGCTCTATGCGGGTTTCGCCCTCCTGATCGTGTCGCTCCTGAGCTTCGCTCTCACGGCGGGCAGTCTGATCGGCTTGGTGGTGTTCTCGCTTCTCGTCGGTCTGGCGTCATCCGCGATTTCCCCTGCCGTGCAATCACGACTCATGGATGTCGCGGGGGAGGCGAAATCCCTCGCCGCCGCACTCAACCATTCGGCCCTCAACATCGGCAACAGCCTCGGGGCATTCGTCGGCGGCGCGACGATCGCGGCCGGGTTCGGCTACCTCTCGCCCGCGTGGGCCGGGCTGCTGCTCGCCCTCACGGGGGTCGCGATCGCGGGAGTGAGTTTCGCATGGGAGCGCAGGTTGCGAGCGTGAGCCGCGAACGTAACCTCCCCTTGGATCAAGTAGCATTGACGCCGCGAAGGGGAGTATCCCTGGGGGCATGACCCCTGTATCGCGCTCGTCAATACGGTCACCACTTACGCTGGCCCGGGCGCGGTGGCACGGTATGAGTGCGGGAGAGACTTTCGGGCTCTGTCGTACCCTCCCCACGAATGGATATCTGTGTATAGTCCCCTTCCCGTCTGGTTCCAGGTCGCATCACTCATCGTGCTGACTGCGATCATCATCTTTGATGTCGTGCTCGCGTATAAGCGCCCGCACATCCCCTCCGTCAAGGAGTCATCGCTCTGGATCGGGTTCTACGTGAGCCTCGCGCTCGTGTTTGCCGGGCTGATGTTCGCCATCGGTGACGTTGAGCAGGGTGGTCAGTTCATCGCCGGTTGGCTGACCGAATACAGCCTCAGCATCGACAACCTGTTCGTCTTCCTCATCATCATGTCCCGCTTCAAGGTGCCGAGAAAGTTCCAGCAGGGCGTGCTGATGGTCGGCATCATCATCGCCATCGTGCTGCGCGCGATCTTCATCCTCATCGGCGCCGCGCTGATCGAGAATTTCAGCTGGATCTTCTATATCTTCGGCGCGTTCCTTCTCTACACAGCCTGGCAGCAGGCCTTCACTGGGCACGAAGAGGAGGAGGAGTCAGAGAACAAGATCATCGCCTTCCTGCGCCGACGCATCAGCATCAGCGAACAGTTCGATGGCGGCAAGCTGCGCACGGTCGTCGATGGCAAGAAGATCTTCACGCCGATCATCATCGTGATCCTCGCGCTCGGCACGACCGACCTGGTCTTCGCGATCGACTCCATCCCTGCCATCTTCGGCATCACGCAGGACCCGTTCATCGTGTTCGCCGCGAACATCTTCGCGCTCATGGGCCTTCGCCAGCTCTACTTCCTGCTCGGTGACCTCATCGATCGCCTCGTCTACCTCAAGTACGGGATCGCGTTCATCCTCGCGTTCATCGGCGTCAAGCTCGTCTTCCACGCCCTCCACCAGAACGAGGTCCCCTTCATCAACGGGGGCGAGCACATCGAGTGGGTCCCGGTCATCAACACCTGGATGTCGCTCGGCGTCATCGTCGGCGCGATGGCCATCGCGACGATCGCGAGCCTCATCAAGCTACGCCGCAGTCCGCTTGCCATACCGATTGGTGCCCCGAACTTCCACGACGACGAGGACGAGAACGAGGAGCGTCGCTCATAGGCGTGGTCGCGCGAACGTTGCTACCGTATGGTGACCGGTCGCGGGAGGTGTGGGAGCAGGGTGGATGACGACGTGACGCTCCCAGAGGGCGAGCTCGCACTTGACTTCAGCTATGCGAGCGATGTCGGCAACGTCCGTCGCCTCAACGAGGACAGCATCCTTGCTGCGCCGCCCGTCTTCCTCGTCGCCGACGGCATGGGAGGGCACTCCTTCGGCGACCGTGCCAGCCAGTCCGTCGTGGCGACGTTCCGTTCGACACTCGGCACGGTCGACGCTCCAAGCCCCGAGAGCGTCGTCGCCACGATCGCCTCGGCCAATGAGGCGCTCATGGCCATGCGGGAACCGGGGGAAGACAGCGTCTCTGGCACGACCCTCACGGGCCTCGTGCTCGTGTCGACCGTGTCCGGCTACCGCTGGATGGTGTTCAACGTCGGTGACAGCCGCGTCTACCGCTGGGATGGCCGCGCGCTCGAGCAGGTGACCGTGGACCACTCCGCCGTGCAGGAACTCCTGGATGCGGGGCAGATCACGGCGCTCGAGGCGCTCAGCCACCCGCACCGCAATGTCGTCACGCGCGCGATCGGCGTGCACGACGAGGTCGACGCCGACGTGTGGCTCCTGCCCGTCACGGGCAAACAGACGTTTCTGGTGTGCTCCGACGGGCTCAGCCGCGAACTCGCCGACGACCAGATCGCCCAGATTCTCGCGGGCCATGATCCGGAAGGGTCCGGCAGCACCATCGCGGAGCGCCTAGTGGAGGCGGCACTTGCCGCGGGCGGACGCGACAATGTGTCGGTCATCGTCGTGGACTCGCAGATGCTTGCGGCGGTGTCGACAGACCACGACGACACGAACGAGAGCGGGCTCGCCCAGCACCTCGAAGATACGCGGCCCAGAAAGTAGGAGCGACGAGTGAGAGAGCACTGGTACCGACCGGGAGGCGATGGGTGGATCACCCTCGCCGCGTCTGGCACCCTTCTCGCTGTCGAGCCGAGCGAGCACTTCCCCGTGGCCGCTCTCTGGCGTGCGCTCGAGGGCGGGTTTCAGAGCACCCTCGATAGCCTGACGCAGCGGGGTTTCTCGGCCACGCCGTCCTTCGCGCTGCTCGCATGGTCGGATGCCGGCGAACTGCGCGCGATCGTGCGTGGACCGGCGAAGCTGCGGGTGGAGTCGCCGGAGGGCGAACGCTCGCTCGACGGCACGGGCGTCTCGACCTGGAGCGAGATGCTCTTCGGCCGTGACACGCGATTCGAGCTTGAGCTGCCCGGCACCCCAGAGGCGAACGCGCTTCCCCTCGTCGCGGGCGCAGTGAGGGCTGTTCGCGTGAGTTCGGATGCTCAGGCCGACGTCGAACGCCCCTCGATGACCGCCTCGGCGGCATCCGCTCCCGCGCCGACGCCAGCGCAGTCGCCGGCACCCGCTCCGACGACCCCCCCGCCGCCGCCCGCGACGGCCGTGCCCGAGACGACGGTCGCCGACGTGTGGGACGACGAGAACGACAACCTGCTCGGCGACTCCTCGGAGCCGCAGGAGCTGGATGAACTGCTCGGGGCGACGATCCACCGCAGCGACGCCGAACAGCCGCCGGTTCCGGGCGCGACACAGGCCGCTGGCGACCACGACGGCATGACGATCGTGGCGGAAGACCTGCGGCGACTTCGGGCAGAGCGTCGTGCCGAGACATCCGCCACCCCGCCGGAGGCCCCGCCGAAGCAGGCGACGCTGCGACTCGAACTCTCCAACGGCACGGTCGAGACGCTCGACCAGACCGTCATCGTCGGGCGCTCGCCGAGCGCCAACAAGGTGTCGGGCGGCGCACTGCCGCGACTCGTCACGATTCCGGGCGACAAGGACATCTCGCGCAACCACGTGCAGTTCGCGGTCGAGGGCGACACGGTCGTCGTGACCGACCTGCATTCGCGCAACGGCACCCAGGTGGTGCTGCCGGGCCGCGCCCCCCAGCAGCTTCGACAGGGCGAACCGACGACCATCATCGTCGGCACGGTCGTCGATCTCGGGGGAGGCGTCACCCTGACCCTGCGTGAGGGAGCCTGATGCGGCGCGCCCCATCGACGCCCCCCGAGCTGCCCGGATACACCTTCGTCAAGCTGCTCGGTTCGGGCGGCTTCAGCGACGTGTTCCTGTATGAACAGCACCTGCCGAAGCGCCGCGTCGCCGTCAAGGTATTGCTGACCGAGGAGCTGACCGCCGCCAACCGTGCCGCATTCGTCGCCGAGGCGAACCTCATGGCGCAGCTCTCGGCGCATCCGTACATCGTGTCGATCTTCCACGCGGATGTCGCGTCTGATGACCGTCCCTACTTTGTCATGGAGTACTGCTCGGGCCCGAGCCTCGCGGAACGCTACAAGCGCGAACCGCTCTCCGTCGTCGACGTGCTGCGCACCGGCATCCGCGTGTCGGGTGCCGTCGCGACGGCCCACGGCGCGGGCATCCTGCACCGCGACATCAAGCCGGCGAACATCCTGACGAACGACTTCGGCTGGCCCGCCCTCACCGACTTCGGCATCTCCTCGGCCCTCGACGACGGGCTGCCGCTCAGCACGGCGACGCTCGACTCGCTCACGGGTGACACCTCGGGCACGACCGGCAGCGCCTCCGTCGGCATGTCGGTGCCGTGGTCGCCAGCCGAGATGTTCGAGGACGACCCGGAGCCGGATGTCAGGGCCGACGTCTTCTCGCTCGCCGCGACGCTCTACACGCTCCTCGCGGGGCACACCCCCTTCGAGATCCGCGGGCGCTCCAACGGCGCCCTCGACCTCATCGGCCGGATCGAGCGCGGCGCCGTGACGCCGCTCGCCCGCGACGACGTGCCGCGCTCCCTCGTCGCCGTGCTCATGAAGGGCATGGCCACGCGCAGGGAGGACCGCTTCGCGAGCACGATCGAGTTCGCCCGCGCCCTCCAGTGCGTCGAACTCGAGCTGGGCTACACGCCGACCACGATCGACGTGCCGAACCTCCACCTCGAAGAGGCGGTGCGCGAGGGCGGCGACGACGATGCGGATGCGACCCGCGCGCGGGGCGTGGCAACGATCGAGGCGCAGCCGGTCGCGCACATCGAGCCTCCGTTCGTCGACGACGATGCCACCGTCGCGAGGGGAGCGACGACCGTCCACGCCCAGGCTCCGACGGCCCAGGTGCCGGCCGCACCGGCGCCGGTCGCCGAGGACGCGCCGCTCGAGACCGTTGTACGGCGTCCCCAGCAGGCGACGCCCCAGGCCGCGCCGCCTGCGGCTCAAACGACGGCGACGGCATCCGAGGTGCCACCACAGCCGAAGGCGTCGAAGGCCAACCGCATCGCGCTCTGGGCAGGGGCCGCCGCCCTCGTACTCGTCGCGGCCGCCGTGACGGCAGGGATCGTGCTCGGAGGGCCGCCCGCTCCCGTCGAGCCGACGACGTCGCCGAGCCCGGGCGGAGGGTCCGCGATCGTCGTCGATCGTGTGCCGACCCCCGAGCTCGTGTCGGCGCAGGCGACCGATGGTGCCGTCGTCTTCACGGTCAAGAACCCAGACGAGGAAGACGGCGACAGGATGATCTGGCGTCGCACCGACCGAGGTGACGATGTGCCGATGCGCCAGGTGCAGGGGGAGACGTTCACCGTCGAGCGGACGTCGGATGCGCCCGTCTGCGTCGAGGTCAGCGTCGTGCGCGCTGGCAAGGGTTCGCCCAACCCGCTGGCGGGGTGTTACCCCTCATGACGGTCTCGCTCCTCCGCGTCGAGTTCTGCGGCGAGTGGTACGACATCGCCCCCGGCTCCGACTTTCACGTCGGCCGCGAGTCCGATCTCGTCATTGACGACAACCCCTACCTGCACCGTCGCTTCCTGCGCATCCACGAGGACTTCGGCCTGTGGTGGCTCTCGAACGTCGGCACGCTGCTCTCTGCGACGGTGACGGATGCCTCGGGGCAGGTGCAGGCCTGGCTCGCGCCCGGGGCGCGGCTCCCGATCGTGTTCCCGCAGCTCTCGGTGCTCTTCAGCGCCGGCTCGACGACCTACGAGTTCTCGATCCACGGGCCGTCGGACTACTTCGACACCTCCTCGGCCATCGCTGGCTCGGGCGGTTCCACGACGATCGCGCCGGTTCCCCTGACGAGTTCGCAGCGCCTCCTGGTCGTCGCGCTCGCCGAGCAGGTGCTGCGGCAGTCCTCGCCAGGGCGGGGCGAGATCCCATCGTCGGCGGAAGCCGCGGCGCGCCTCCACTGGTCGATCACGACCTTCAACCGCAAGCTCGACAACGTCTGCGAGAAGCTTGACAAGGTCGGCGTCGCGGGGCTCCGGGGCGGGCGAGGCAAGCTCGCAACCAACCGCAGGCAGCGCCTCGTGGAGTACGCGGTGGCCACACGGCTCGTGAGCGCCGACGACCTCTACCTCCTCGATCGCAACGACCAGGAGCACACGGCGAGCCAGTAGGGGAGAGGTACCCATCGCTCTGCCCCACTTCGGGGGTGCATCTGCTGTACATTGTTTCTCGGACTCAGGTCAGGATTCAGCGCATCGGCTGCCGTGATCACAGTGGGGATGGTTACTTGGTTCGGCCACGACTCGCGACTCGTACCCGAAAGACGGTCGCATCAACGCTCGTCTTTGCGATCATCGCGGGCGTTCCCCTTGCCGTTGCGGCATTGCATCCTGGTTTCCCTGTCTCCGACGTTGAACTCGCGTCGCGCGACGTCTGGGTCACGAACGGCGAGCAGCTCATGGGCGGCCGTCTCAACCGGCAGATCGATGAGCTCAACGGCTCGGTCGTCGCGTCGACCTCCGACTTCGACGTCATGCAGCACGGCGACACCCTCTTCATGCACGACCCTGTCGCGGGCCGCGTCGAGTCGGTCGACCCCGCCTCCACCCAGGTGACCTCGGCGATCGAGGTGCCGAAGGGTGCCGAGGTGGCATTCGGCGGCGAGGTACTCGCGATCCTTGCGCCCTCCGGTGAGCTCTGGGCAATACCCGCGATCGGCGACCTGCAGTTCAACCAGGTCTCGCAGCCGCCCATCGCAGAACTGGGCGAGGACTCCCACGTCACGGTCAGCCGCGAGGGAGTCGTGCTCGCGGTCTCATCGTCGCAGAAGACGCTGTATCGACTCGAGTCGATCGCCGAGCTGCCCGTCGAGAGCGAGTTCCCCCAGATGGGCGAGTTCCAGCTCACGGCGGTGGGCGACCGAGCCATCGCGTTCGACCAGACGACGAATGAACTCGTGACGGATGACGGCAAGGTCTTCGACCTCGGGGAGGAGGACGGGCTTCGCCTGCAGCAGGTGAGTGCGGAATCCGATCACGCGCTCATCGCGACGGGGAGGTCGCTGTTGCGGGTCAACCTCGGCTCGGGCGAGGTCGAGGAGATCGCGGCGGACATCGAGAACGCCGTGACCTCGCCAGAGCAGGTCGCCGCGCCCGTCTTCCTCGACGGATGCGTTCACGGCGCGTGGGCAGGACCCGGACGCTACCTTCTGGCGTGCGATGGCGAGGAACCCGCTCCCGCGCAGATCGATGAACCGACGAGCGGCAGCCGGCTCGAGTTCCGGGTCAACAGGAGCGTCATCGCGCTCAACGACCTCGACAACGGCAACGTGTGGCTCGTCGACGAGAACATGCGGCTCGTCAACAACTGGGACGATGTCACGCCTCCCGAGGAGGAGGAGACCGAGGAGATCGGCGACGAGGAATCCGCCATCCAGTCCTTCGAAGACACGCTCGCGGAGCGCACCGAGAACAACCGGCCGCCGACGGCGAACGACGACGACTTCGGCATCCGCCCAGGTCGCACGACCATCCTTCCCCTTCTCGACAACGACACCGACCCCGACGGTGACGTGCTCGTCATCTCGCAGTACGACCAGATCTCGGAGTCGACGGGGCGCATCGACCCGATCGATGGCTCGCGTGCGCTGCAGTTCACGCCCGCCCCGGGATTCGTGGGAAGCGTCGCGATCAACTACACGGTCGATGACGGGCGCGGGGGAACGGACACGGCGCGCGTGACGCTGCGGGTCGTTCCCGACGAGTCGAACGAGGTGCCGATCGAGGTGCGGCTCGGCGGCGTGAGCGTCGAGGCCAACCAGGAGGTCGAGTACAACGTCCTGAGCAACTGGCGTGACCCGGATGGCGATGACCTCTTCTTGATCGGCGCCTCACCCAAGTCGGGCGACCTCGTGCGATTCACCCCGGATGGCGTTGTCACCTTCACGCACCAGACCTCCGAGTTGGGCGAGAAGGAGGTCGTGTTCCAGGTCACCGACGGGCGGGATGCCGCCGTCACCGGAACGCTCGTCGTGACGGTTGAGCCGCCCGGCACCCTCAATCCGGTCGGAACGCCCGACTTCGCGGAGACCTTTGTCGACGAGACGGTCGAACTCAAGCCGACCGACAACGACCTCTCACCGTCGGGGGCGCCCCTGAGCCTCGTCGCGATCGAGGAACCAGGCGGATCGACGACGGCGAGCTTCTCCGCCGACACGGGCACCCTCTCCTTCTCGGCGTCGAGCCCTGGCATCCACTACGTGAAGTACACGGTCGCCGCGGGAGCCACGACGAGTGTCGGCATCGTGCGGTTCAACGTGCTCGAGCGACCGGCTGACGACAACCTTCCTCCCATCGCGGTCAAGGATGTCGCCTATCTCCGCGGTGAGGAGCCCACGACGGTCTCCGTGCTTTCCAACGATGTCTCACCATCGGGTCGAGTGCTCGCGGTGCAGAGCGTCAGCGTTCCTGCCGAGTACCGGGCCAAGGGTCTTGTCGTGGAGCTTCTCGCCTCCACGAACATCCGAGTGACCTCGCCGGCCGCGCTCACGACCCAGGCCTCGTTCACCTACACGGTCTCCGACGGCGTCTCGACCGCCTCTGCGGGTGTCTCCGTCGTTCCCGTGCCCGCCCTCACGAAGCACCAACCGCCCGTCGCGACGAACGACACTGCCCGGGTCCGCGTCGGAGACATCGTCACGGTCGATGTGCTCGAGAACGACAGGCATCCGGATGACTCGTCGATGTTCCTTGCGCCGGAGCTGGTCTCGGAGCCGTCAGCGGGCATCGCCTTCGTGAGCCAGGACACGGTGCGGTTCCAGGCCCCACGGGAGCCGGGGGAGTACCGCGCCGACTACCGCGTGCTCGACCCCTTCGGAGAGACGGCCGCGGCCACCGTCATCTTTACGGTGGTTGCCGAGGACGAGGCCAACAACCAGGATCCGAAGCCGCGTCCGCTCGTCGCCCGCGTCCTGGCGGGCAACGCCATCCGTGTTGACATTCCCCTCAACCACATCGATCCTGACGGCGACTCAACGCAGCTCCTGAACTTTCCCAGGAACCCGCAGTTGGGCACCGTGACGGAGACGGGCGCCGACTACTTCTATTACGAGTCGTCGCCCGCCGCGTCCGGCACGGATGTCTTCAGTTACGAGGTCTACGACGCCTTCGGTGCCACGGGCGTCGGCGAAATCAAGATCGCCGTCATCCCTCCGCCGGATGAGCTGCAGGATCCGACCGCCGTGCCCGACAGCGTCTCCATCCGGCCGGGGCGCCTCGCCCAGGTCGACCTCATGGCGAACGACTCCGACCCGCAGGGCGCACGCATTGAGGTGTCTGAGCAACTGACCGACGTGCCGGAAGGCATCGAGGCAGAGGTGCTCGAGAATCGCTACCTCGTCATCAAGGCGCCAGAAGAGGAGCAGTCCTTCACGGTCCGCTATGAGCTGAGCAACAACCGCGGCGGTTCGGCCATGAGCTATGTGCTCGTGCAGGTAACCCCGGATGCCCCGCTCCTGCCGCCGACGGCACTCGACCTGCCCATCCTCACGGAGGACATCGCTGGCGAGGAAAGCATCACGGTCGATGTGCTCGATGGCTACGCCTTCAACCCGGCCGGCCCCAACGATGACCTTGTCGTGTCGGTCGAGGGTCCCAACGCCGACTCGGCGACGCTCCTCGAGCGCAATGGACAGATTCGGGTCATTCCCGGCGAGAAGCGCCAAGCGATCGCCTACCGGGTGACGAACGAGGCCGACGAACTCAGCGCGCTCGCGTTCATCCTCGTGCCCGCCGCGGTCGACGAAGGTTACGACGACCCGCCCTACATCGATCCCAACCTGCCCGTGCAGTATGTGTCGATGAACGAGACCCGCGAATGGGACCTCGCCGACATCGTGAAGGTGCCCTCCGGTCGCGACGCCTGGATTCCGGATGCCTCGACCGTCAGCGCCATCCAGTCCAACGGCCAGTCGAGCTTCGTCGACAAAGACACGCTGCGGTTCACACCGGCGCTCGACTACCGCGGACCCGCTGCCATCAACTTCACGGTCACCGATGGGGCATCCGTCAACGACCCCAAGGGAATCACCAAGAACCTGACGCTCAACATTGTGGTCGGGGACCCGGAGTTCCGCGACATGCCGCCCGAGTTCACGACACCCAGCCCGCAGGTCGAGGTGGGTGAGGTGACCACGATCGACCTCCGGGCATCGACCGCGCACCCCAACCCGCAGATCGTGCAGGAGGTCACCTACTCCGGCATCACTGGCGAACGTTCGGGGCTCGAGGCGAACCTGCGTGGGAGCGAGCTGAATCTCACGGTGCCGAGAAACACGCCGAAGGGCACGACCATGACGCTCGGCGTGACGCTGCGCTGGGACAAGTTCGAGGTGCCCGGCACGATCAACGTGACGGTCGTCGGTTCCGCGAAGCCTCTCACCGTCGCCATGGCTGACACGCTCGAGATGCAGCGCGGCGGGGGAGACGGGGGAGGATCGATCACCTCGCAGCCGCTCGCGAACGACGCCAACCCCTTCGCATCGACCAACGAGCCGCTCAGGATCGTGGATGCTCGGGTCTCCAACACGGGTGAGCCCGCGACGATCTCGCACACCGGCACCTCGGTGAGAATCACGCCGTCGCCGTCGCTCAAGAGCGGTGTCGTCGAGGTCATCTACACGGTCGAGGATGCGACGGAAGATCGCGACCGTCGAGTGAACGGCACCATCACGCTCACGGTGAGCGACGTGCCCGACGCGGTGCAGAAGCCGACCGTGCCGACGCAGGGCGACGAAGGCACCGTGACGATCGGCTTCGACGCTCCCGCATCGAATGGCAAGCCCATCACGAGCTATGAGGTGAGCGCCTCACCGAGTGCGTCGACGCCGAGCACCTGCGCGCCGCCGTCGTGCACCATCACGGGGCTCAACAACGGCACGAGCTATACCTTCTCCGTGCGGGCGATCAACGAGCACGGCCCCGGCGCGTGGTCGGCGCCGAGCAACCCCGTGATCCCCTACGGCACGCCCTCGACGCCGAGCGTCACGGCTTCCGTGGTCGACCCGTGGGCTCCCGGTGGGTCGGTGTCGGCATCGTGGGGCAATGTCACGCCCAACGGCGGAAGCGTGACCTATAACTGGCAGCTCCTCCGCAACGGCAGCGCTGAGGGGCGTCCGTGGAACAACACCACCGGGACTTCGACCGGCACGATCACCGGGCTCGCCGCTGGCAACTACACGGTGCAGGTGGTTGCGACCAACTCGGGTGGCAAGCAGAGCCAGACGGGCACCTCGTCTGCCGTCGCTGTGACGGCCCAGGGCACCCCTTCTGCCCCTGGAGGACTCGGCGCCCGCGTCTCCGACAACCAGGCTCCTGGGAGCATCACGTGGCATTGGAATGCCTCGAGTGCCAATCCGGGCGGGCAGGCCAACCTGACCTATGAGGTGAGCCTCAATGGCGGTGGGTGGACGGGTGTCGGAACCCGCACCGAGTACACGCGGAACAACCTCAGCGAAGGCAACTACAACCTGCGCGTGCGCGCCGTGAACAAGTCGGGCGCAGGCGCCGTCGCTGGCCCGGTCGGCGGACGAATCAACGCACCGCCACCCCCGCCGAAGCAGTCGTCGATCGAACTGCGCAAGATCAACAGGCAGGGTGCCCCTGGCTGCAGCACCTACTCGTGCGGCCAGCCGGTCATCCTCTACCGCAACTTCGAGTCCGGGGCGACCCACGGAGCCGGACGCTACGAGGTGTGTTACTCGATCACGGGAGGATCCGGGCAGTACGAGCATTCTCGCCGGTGCCAGACCCTCAATTTCTCTGGTGACGGTCGCCACGTGCTCGCCACCACCTACGTGGGCGACCCTGAGACGATCTACCGTGTGGAGATCACCGGCAACCCGGAGTTGAACGAGAGCCGCCGGTGGGGCGACGTACCCGCGGGCTAACGTCTGAGCGAAATGATGGAGAGAAGATGCCAGTAACCCAGGAGCAGGCGACGTGGTTCGCGGATGCCTTCAACAAGCTGATCGCCAACGTGGACAAGGCGATCATGGGCAAGGATCACGTGATCCGTCTCGTCCTGACAGCGCTGGTAAGCGACGGCCATGTGCTGCTCGAGGACTATCCCGGTACGGGCAAGACTGTCCTGGCCAAGGCCCTCGCGAACACGCTCGACGGCACCACCTCGCGCATCCAGTTCACCCCTGACCTGCTGCCCTCCGACGTGAGTGGCGTGCAGATCTTCGACCAGTCGAAGGGCCGCTTCGAGTTCCACAAGGGCCCGATCTTCGCGTCGATCGTGCTCGCGGATGAGATCAACCGCGCGAGCCCCAAGACGCAGAGTGCGCTCCTCGAGGTGATGGAGGAGGGCATCGTCACGATCGACGGCGAGGGGCACCCGGTCGGCGCCCCGTTCCTCGTGATCGCGACGCAGAACCCCGTGGAGCAGGCCGGCACCTACAAGCTGCCCGAGGCGCAGCTTGACCGTTTTCTCATCAAGACGACGCTCGGCTACCCCGACCGGGCGACCTCGGTTGCCCTGCTGATGGATTCCGCGACGAGGGCGCGCGCATCCCTCGTGTCACCCATCATCAAGCCCGAGTCGATCGTCGCGATGACGGCGCTCGCCAATGAGGTGCACGTCGATGAGTCGGTCATGGCCTACCTGAGCGACATCGTCGAGGCGACCCGCGCCGACCGTGACGTGATCCTCGGCGTCAGCATGCGTGGGGCGATGGCCCTCGCGCGGGCCATCAAGACCTGGGCGATCAGCAACGGCCGCACCTACGCGACGCCGGATGACGTGCGTGATCTCGCGGTTCCCGTGCTCGCGCACCGCGTCATCCTCGACCCGGAGTCGGAGTTCGCGGGCGTCAAGGCCGAGGCGGTCATCGAGCGGATCCTCGTGGGCATCGAGCCGCCCGCCTATCGCGCAGCGTGAACCCAGTGCTCCTGAAGGTCCGGCGCTTCTGGCGCGCGGTGGTCGCCGTCATGGCGCCCGTCGTGCGCGCCGTTTGGCGGTTCCTCGGGCCCATCCTCAGGGTCGTGACCTCCGCGGGGTGGATCGTGCTGGGGCTCGCCATCCTCGCCCTCGTGCTGAGTGCGACGTTCGGATGGCAGGAGTTCACCTTCCTCGGCACCGTCCTGCTCGCAGCGCTGCTCGTGAGCACCGTCTTCCTCTTTGGACGAGCCTCCTACGGCGTGCACATTGAGCTCAACCCCCGCCGCGTGGTCGTGGGGCAGCGGGCGATGGGGCGGATGCTCGTCACCAACACGGGCGCGAAGAACCTCCCGGCGACGCGCATGGAGCTTCCGGTCGGTCGCGGTGTTGCGGAGTTCCAACTGCCGGCCATGCAGCCGCGCGAGGAGCACGAGGAGCTGTTCGCCGTGCCGACCCACAAGCGCGCCGTGATCGTCGCGGGACCCGCCGAGTCGGTCAAGGGTGACCAGCTCGGACTCATGCGTCGCGCGCTGCGCTGGGCCGACCCTGTCGACCTCTTCGTGCATCCGAGGACCGTGCGGCTTGCCCCCACGGCGGCGGGCCTCGTGCGTGACCTTGAGGGCCAGGTCTCCAAGAAGATCACGAGCAACGACATCGCGTTCCACGCGCTGCGTCCCTATGTGCCGGGGGATGATCGCCGCTACGTGCACTGGCGCACCTCCGCGCGCATCGGCCAGCTCATGGTGCGCCAGTTCGAGGAGACCAGGCGTTCCCAGCTGACCATGATCCACGCGACCCAGCGTGACCTCTTCGCCTCGGAGGAGGAGTTCGAGCTCGCCGTGTCGGTCACGGCGTCGATCGCCTCGCAGGTGATCGCGGATGGCACGCAGATGGATGTCGTGAGCGAGTCCGGCGTCTGGCGCACGCAGACCGTCACGAGCATGCTCGACTCCTCGAGTCGCATCGAACCGGTCGGCGACACGTTCGAGACCATGCGCGAGTTCGCACGGGAGATGACCAAGCGCCTCCCCGCGCCAAGTGTCGTCATGGTCATCGCGGGTTCGCGCATGACGACGGCGGACTTCCGCAGCATCCAGTCGCTCTTCGGCAGCGACACGAGCCAGGTCGCCTTCCGCGTGGAGGTGGGCGCCGAACCGAAGTTCGCGGCCGTCGCGGGACTCACCCTCATCACGATCGGTGACCTCGACGACCTGCCCAAGATCGTGAGGGGGATGACGCCATGACGACGCCGACCCCAAACGACAGCAAGGGGCTGCGGATGCCGAGCCCCCGCACCTGGTTCGACATCGCCGTGCTCGTCGTGCTCATGGCGCTGGGGCTCATGGGCTTCGAGCCGTCATTCGGCAGCTACAACTTCCTCCTGCCGGCCATCGGTGGGCTCGTGCTCGGCACGGCGACCGCGATCGGCACCTCACTCTTCAGGCTCGGGTTGATCCCGACGACGCTCGTCGCGCTCGCCGCCTACTTCCTCGTCGCATCGCCCCTCACGGTGCCGCAGCAGTCGATCCTCGGCGTGCTGCCGAGCCTCCAATCGCTCGGCAGCGTCGCCGTCGGCTCGGTCTACGGCTGGGCAGACATCCTCACGCTCGCGACGCCCGTCGGGGCGCCGCAGTACATCGCGGTCGTCCCCTACGCGGCCACCTGGATCGTCTCGATCGTCTCCGTGACGCTCGCGTGCCGCTGGCTCGCGGCGCGGCCCCGCACCCCTTGGCGTTTCGCGGTCGCCCTCATCGGCCCGCTCGCGCTCTATCTCGCGAGCATCCTGATCGGCACCGAACAGCCCTTCCAGGCTGGCGCGCGCGGTGTGGTCTTCGCGACGCTCGCCCTCATCTGGCTCGGCTGGCGGCGCGAGGGGAGCGCGAGCGTCGCGGCCGAGGGAGCCGCGCGGCTGCGCAAGCGCAAGCTCGCAGGCACGGCGGTCGTCGTCGGCGCCGCGATCCTCCTGGGCGGCGGTGCGGGGTTCTGGATCGCGCCGCCCAACGACCAGCGCTTCGTGCTCCGCGAGGAGATCGAACCGCCCTTCGATCCGCTCGAGTACCCGAGCCCGCTCTCCGGCTACCGGCACTACACCAAGCAGGTCACCGACGACGTGATGTTCACGGTCGAGGGCCTGCAGCAGGGTGACCGCATCCGCTTGGCCACCATGGATTCCTTCACGGGCAAGCTCTGGAACGTCACGGGGCCCGACACGGCGACCGACGGCTCGGGTGCCTTCCAGCTCGTGGGTCGCACGCTGCCGCAGCAGCGTTTCGTCACCCCCGACACGCGCCGTGACGTGGTCTTCACGATCGCCGGCTACGACGACGTCTGGATGCCCAGCCTCGGCTACGCAGAGGACCTCGAGTTCCTCGGCGGCGACGCCGTCGAGGAACGCGACAACCTGCGCTACAACGCCGCAACCGGCACGGCCGTCCTGACCTCGGGTCTCGAAGCGGGGGACTCCTACCGCATCGACGCGACCGTGCAGCAGCCCCTGTCGGCGGAGGAGTTGCGCGACGTCGGTGCGGCCTCCGTGGAGCTGCCGCCCGTGCTGGGCGTGCCCGATGTCGTCACGACGAAAGCGCAGGAGTTCGCCGCATCGGCGACGACGCCCGCTCAACAGCTCGAGGCCATCCGCTCGGCCCTTGCCCTGCAGGGCTTCCTGAGCCACGGCCGCGCTTCCGACGCGGTCCCGTCGCGCGCCGGGCACGGTGCCGACCGCATCACCGACCTGTTGGAGCGCAACCAGATGGTGGGCGACGAGGAGCAGTACGCCTCCGCCTTCGCGCTCATGGCGCGCAGTTTCGGCTACCCCGCGCGCGTCGTGATGGGCTTCGCGCCGGAGGTCACGGGTGACGGGGGCCTGGTCGAGGTGACGGGCGACGACGTCTCGGCCTGGGTCGAGGTTGCCTTCGATGGCATCGGGTGGGTCTCCTTCGACCCCACGCCCGAGGAGACCGACATCCCGCAGGATCAGACGCCGAAGCCGCGGAGTGAGCCGCAGCCGCAGGTGCGCCAGCCTCCCCGCATGGACAACGACGACGAGGACCTGCTCTCGCCCGTCGAGCTGGAGGAGAGCGACGAGGAAGACGACGAGCTTCCCTTCCAGCTGCCCGGCTGGGTCTACGTGCTCGCGGTGAGCCTGCTCATCCCCGCCATGATCATCTTCGTGCCGATGCTGATCGTCGCCTTCATCAAGGCGAGGCGCATGCGACGTCGACGTTCTGCGGCAGCGCCGCATGACCGCGTGGCGGGGGCGTGGGACGAGATGATCGACCGCTTCTCGGAGCTCGGTTTCTCGGTGCCTCGGGCGAGCACGCGCCTGCGGATCGCGGAGGCGCTCGAACGCCAGGCCCCCGCGGAGCAGCCGCTCACGCTCAGGCCGCTCGCGGTCGCGACCGACGCCGCGGTGTTCTCGGGCGTCGAGGTCGAGCCCGAGCGCTCTGAGCGCTCGTGGAGTGAGGCAGAAGCCGCCGTTGCGGCCATGCGGGCGGGCGTCTCGCGGATGCGCCGCCTCCTGAGCCGATACCGCGTCAGGACTGCGCGCGACTGGGCCAAGAGGATGGCGGATGGCGGGCCCGAGCGCCGGTGAGCGCTCGGCGGCCGCGCGCTGGGGGTGCATTAGCATGGCTCCGTTACCCGGAGGGAGATGCTGTGGCGAGCGAGCACGATGAGCCGGCTGTCGCGCCTCCGCCCCCTGGCGTGCCGCGGACTGCTGAACCCGTGCCGACAGCTCCCGTGACCGACGAGTCGGGCTTCATCAGCCTTCCCCCGGGAATGGCAAACTTCGACTCGGGCACCTACCGCATGGAGGCGCGCAGGCCAGAGCCTGCCGTCGCGGAACGACCGCCCGTGTTCGTGCCGACCGTCGTGCCCGGGCTTCCCGTCACCCCACCAGCGGCCGCGACGGGGGAGCCTGTCGACGAGGCGACCCGGGTCACGGTCGCGCCGGTCGACGACGCGACCCGTGTCGTGCCGAGTCGCCGGGCCGCCTGGACCTTGACGCTCCCGGCAGGCGAGAGCAGGGCACTCCGGGCGGGAGTGTTGCTGCTCGGGCGGGGCCCCGCAGCATCCGAAGCCTGGCCCGGTGCCGAACTGCTGCCGCTCGACGACCCGCGAAAGTCGGTCTCCAAGACCCACGCGGCGCTCGAACTCGACGGCGCGGGCACGCTCAAGGTGCACGACCTCGATTCCACGAATGGCGTGTGGCTGAGCTACGCCAATGGCGATGAGGTGGATGTGGTTCCGGGTTCCCCGGGAATTGTCGAGGATGGCGCGGTGCTGCATCTCGGAGAGTTCGGGATTCGCCTGCAGCGACGCTGATTCCGCACGCTCGGAGCATGGCCGACGTAGAATGTCGAGATTGGGCGCGTGCGATCTCGCGCGCTCGCGTAACGGAGAAGGAAGGCACCACTGTGGGCAGGACGCTGGCAGAGAAAGTCTGGGATGACCACATTGTGGTCAAGGGCGAAGACGGCAATCCGGATCTCCTCTACATCGACCTCCACCTCGTGCATGAGGTGACGAGCCCTCAGGCCTTCGACGGCCTGCGCCTGGCCGACCGCCCCGTGCGCCGCCCCGACCTCACGATCGCGACCGAGGACCACAACACCCCGACGCTCAACATCGACAAGCAGATCGAAGACGTCACGAGCCGCACGCAGATCGAGACCCTCCGTCGCAACTGCGAGGAGTTCGGCGTGCGCCTGCACCCGCTCGGCGACGTCGAGCAGGGCATCGTGCACGTGGTCGGTCCGCAGCTCGGCCTCACCATGCCGGGCATCACGGTCGTCTGCGGCGACAGCCACACCTCGACGCACGGCGCCTTCGGCGCGATGGCCTTCGGCATCGGCACGAGCGAGGTCGAGCACGTGCTCGCGACCCAGACGCTGCCGCTGAAGCCCTTCAAGACCATGGCGATCACGGTCGAGGGCGAACTGCGCCCCGGCGTGACCGCGAAGGACATCATCCTCGCCGTCATCGCCAAGATCGGCACGGGTGGTGGCCAGGGCTACGTGCTCGAGTACCGTGGCAGCGCCATCCGCTCGCTCTCCATGGAGGGCCGCATGACGATCTGCAACATGTCGATCGAGGCGGGCGCCCGCGCCGGCATGGTCGCCCCCGACCAGACCACCTACGACTACCTCAAGGGTCGCCCGCACGCGCCGGAGGGCGAGGCCTGGGACGAGGCCGTCGCCTACTGGGAGACGCTCAAGACCGATGACGACGCCGTGTTCGACGCCGAGGTGTTCCTCGACGCCAACGAGCTCGAGCCCTTCGTCACGTGGGGCACGAACCCCGGCCAGGGCGTCTCGCTGAGCGAGTCGGTGCCCGACCCCTCCACGATCGTCGACGTCAATGAGCGTGCCGCCGCGGAGCGCGCCCTCGAGTACATGGCGCTCGAGGCGGGCACGCCCATGAAGCAGATCCCTGTCGACGCCGTGTTCATGGGCTCCTGCACCAAC
Source organism: Salinibacterium sp. (assembly GCA_015234465.1). Lineage (GTDB taxonomy): Bacteria > Actinomycetota > Actinomycetes > Actinomycetales > Microbacteriaceae > Homoserinimonas. Next base: position 340,783 of record JADGNA010000023.1, read on the forward strand.
AGCCGCATCGAGGACCTTCGCGCCTTCGCCTCCGTCATCAAGGGCCGCAAGAAGGCCGACAACGTTCGCGTCATGGTGGTTCCCGGTTCCGCGCGCGTGCGCCTGGAGGCCGAGGCCGAGGGCATCGACAAGATCGTGACGGAGTTCGGTGCCGAGTGGCGCTTCGCCGGATGCTCGATGTGCCTCGGCATGAACCCCGACCAGCTCGCCCCGGGCGAGCGTTGCGCCTCGACCTCGAACCGCAACTTCGAGGGCCGCCAGGGCAAGGGCGGCCGCACGCACCTCGTGTCGCCCCTCGTCGCTGCAGCGACGGCGGTGCGCGGCACCCTCGCGAGCCCGTGGGACCTTGAGGGCACCGACTCGGATGCCGCGGCATCCGGTGACTCTGCCGACGCCGTCGCGTCCGCCGGCGGCGACACCCCGATCTATGACGCGATCGCGCGCCAGTTCCCTTCCGCTATGAGTGAGGTCAACGCCTGATGGACAAAGTCACGACGATCACGGGAGTCGCAGCACCCCTCAAGCGTTCCAATGTCGACACCGACCAGATCATCCCCGCGGTGTTCCTCAAGCGCGTCACCAAGACCGGCTTCGAGGATGCGCTCTTCCACGGTTGGCGGCAGGATGACGACTTCGTGCTCAACCGCCCCGAGTTCCAGGGTGCCCGCGTGCTTATCGCGGGTCCTGACTTCGGCACGGGCTCGAGCCGCGAGCACGCCGTCTGGGCACTGCGCGACTTCGGTTTCGCCGCCGTGCTGAGCCCCCGCTTCGGCGACATCTTCCGCGGCAACGCGGGCAAGCAGGGCCTGCTTGCCGGGCAGATCTCCGAGGAGGACGCCGAGACGATCTGGGCGCGCATCGACGAGGAGCCCGGCATCGAGGCGACCGTCGACCTCGAAGCGCGCACCGTGACGGTGGGGGACTTCACGACCTCGTTCCAGATCGACGACTACACGAGGTGGCGACTCCTCGAGGGCTTTGACGACATCGGGCTCACCCTGCGCGACGAGCCGGCCATCACGGAGTTCGAATCCCGCCGTGCGCAGTGGCGCCCCACGACATTGCCCGCACGCACGGCGGCGGTCGCGGAGTGAACGCGCTCACGAAGGACTCGCAGAAGGCTGCCGCGCGGGTGGGCCTCACGGCTGACGAGATCATTGTCAACGGCGGCAAGCCGCTGACGGGCAGCATCCAGGTGCGCGGGGCCAAGAACCTCGTGACCAAGGCCATGGTCGCCGCACTCCTGGGGGAGACGCCCAGCGTGCTCCGCGGTGTCCCCGACATCAGCGACGTGCAGGTCGTGCGCGGGCTCCTCGAGGTCTACGGGGTCGGTGTCACGAGCCCGACCGCGGGCGAGTTGCACTTCGACACCGCGAGCGTGGAGAAGGCGCACTTCGCCGAGATCGATGCCCACGCGGGCGCGAGCCGCATCCCGATCCTCTTCTGCGGACCCCTCCTGCACCGACTGGGCGAGGCACGCATCCCCGACCTCGGCGGCTGCCGCATCGGCGACCGGCCCATCAACTACCACCTCGACGCGCTCCGCGCCTTCGGGGCGGTCGTCGACAAGAGCTACGAGGGCATCGTGCTGACGGCGCCCGACGGCCTGCACGGCGCCGACATCGAGCTGCCCTACCCGAGCGTGGGCGCGACCGAGCAGGTGCTGCTCACGGCGGTGCGCGCCAAGGGCGTCACCGAGCTCAAGAACGCGGCGATCGAGCCCGAGATCATGGACCTCATCGCGATCCTGCAGAAGATGGGCGCGATCATCTCGGTCGAGCCCAACCGTGTCATCCTCATCGAGGGTGTCGACCGTCTGGATGGCTACAAGCACAGCGCGCTGTTCGACCGCAACGAGGTTGCGAGCTGGGCGTGCGCGGCCCTCGTGACCAAGGGCGACATCTTCGTCGAGGGTGCCCGCCAGTCCGAGATGATGACCTTCCTCAACGTCTTCCGCAAGGTCGGCGGCGCATTCGATGTGCAGGAGGACGGCATCCGGTTCTGGCACCCCGGTGGAGCGCTCAAGCCCGTCACGATCGAGACGGATGTGCACCCCGGCTTCATGACCGACTGGCAGCAGCCGCTCATCGTCGCGCTGACGCAGGCGGAGGGCACCTCGATCGTGCACGAGACGGTGTACGAGAACCGCTTCGGCTTCACGGAGGCGCTCGGCAAGATGGGCGCGAACATCGTGGTGCACGAGCAGGGCCTGCCCGACCACCCGCGCCGGGTCGCCCGCCGTGACTTCGAGCAGGCGGCGACGATCGTCGGGCCGACGCCGTTGCACGGTGCCGACCTGCACGTGCCAGACCTGCGCGGTGGCTTCAGCCATCTCATCGCCGCGCTGAGCGCCGAGGGACGGTCGACCATCAGCAACATCGGCATCATCAGCCGCGGTTATGAGCACATCATCGAGAAGCTCGGTGCCCTCGGCGCCGACTTCGTCTACGAAGGGTGAGCGGGCAACCGTGAGCGATATCTCCCAGCCGGCAGCGTCGCCGGGAACGCCGGCGCGGTCGGAGAAGACGCCCGTCTTCCGCCTCCTCGCCTTCCTGCTGCTGCCGCCCATGCACATGCTGGCGCGGTACCGCATCATCGACGGCGACAAGATGCCCAAGCAGGGTGCCTTCGTCTTGGCGCCGAACCACTACAGCGAGATCGACCCCGTGGTGATCGGCGTCATCATGTGGAAGCTCGGGCGCATGCCCCGCTTCCTCGCGAAGGCCTCGGTGTTCAAGAACCCCATCGTCGCGAAGCTCCTGCACGCCTCGGGGCAGATTCCCGTCGAGCGTTCGAGCAACGCGCGCGGCTCCGAGCCGCTCAAGGCGGCGGGCACCCTCGTCGAGAAGGGCCTCGCGGTCGTCATCTACCCGGAGGGCTCGCTCACGCGGGATCCCGCGCTCTGGCCCATGCGCGGCAAGACGGGGGCAGTGCGGATGGCGCTCGAGGCGGGCGTTCCGCTCATCCCGGCGGCGCACTGGGGCACCCAGAAGGTCATGCCGCGGTACGGGCGCAAGATCAGCCTCTTCCCTCGCAAGACCATCAAGGTCAAGATCGGCGACCCCGTCGACCTCTCGGCCTATCGCGGCAAGCCGATCACCTCGACCGTGCTGACCGAGGCGACCGACCTGCTCATGGACGCCATCACGGAGCTCCTGGCCGACCTCCGCGACGAGCAGCCGCCTGCCGAACGCTGGGATCCGGCCAAGAACAACCAGAAGGAGACCGGGCGCTTTTGACGAGCACACGACCCATCCGCATTCCCGTCCCCGGGGCGACTCGCGTCGCCGTGCTCGGGGCGGGCAGCTGGGGCACGACCTTCGCCAAGATCCTCGCCGATGGGGGCGCCGATGTGGCGCTGTGGGCTCGCCGCCCGGAGCTCGCCCGCGAGATCGCCGAGAGCAAGCGCAACAGCGACTACCTGCCGGGCATCAACCTGCCCCGCAGCCTGTGGGCAAGCCATGTCATCGAAGAGACGCTCGAGGGCGCCGAGGTCGTCTTCCTCTCGGTCCCGAGCCAGACGCTTCGTGGCAACCTCCGTGAGTTCGGGGCGCTCATCCCGCGGGATGCCATCGTCGTGAGCCTCATGAAGGGCGTCGAGAAGGGCACCCGCTCGCGCATGAGCGAGGTGATCACGGAAGAACTCGACATCGACGTGAACCGGATCGCCGTGGCATCCGGACCCAACCTCGCCCTCGAGATTGCGAAGGAGCAGCCGACGGCCGCGGTCGTCGCCTCCGCCAGCCTCGACACGGCCACCAAGGTCGCGCTCCTGGCCACGACCCCGTACTTCCGCGCCTTCGTCAACCGGGACATCATCGGCACCGAGTTCGGCGGCGTGCTCAAGAACCTCATCGCCGTCGCGATCGGCATCGTCGACGGCGTCGGCTACGGCGAGAACACCAAGGCCTCGATCATCACGCGCGGGCTTGTCGAGATGACCGACTTCGCGGTCGCCTACGGCGGCAAGGCCTCGACGCTCTCGGGGCTCGCAGGCCTCGGTGACCTCATCGCGACGTGCGAGTCCTCGCTCTCGCGCAACAACACGGCCGGACGGCTGCTCGGGCAGGGCTTCGCGCTGCCTGACGTGCTCAAGCAGATGAACCAGACCGCTGAGGGCCTCGCATCCGTCGCCCCCGTGCTCGAGCTCGCACAGGCCAAGGACATCGTCATGCCGATCGTCTCGCAGGTCGCGGAGGTGCTCGCCGGCACGATGGACCCGCGCGACATCGCGCCTCACCTCACGACCGACTCGGGTCTGCCGCAGGGGGAGTAGGGCGACTCAGCCCGCGAAAGTGCGAGCGGGCATGCCGACCACCCCGGCGTCGACGACGAAGAGGGCGCCGGCGAGCGGGTCGTCCCCTGGCTCGATGTTCTCCCGCGAAGTCGTGATGAACAGCCGGTCGAGCTTCGCGCCGCCGAAGGTGCAGGCGGTCGTCTGGCGCGCGTCGACGGTGATGACCTCGTCGAGTGCGCCATTCGGTGCATAGCGGCGCACCTCGCCCGCGCCGTGCATCGCGACCCAGACGCCACCATCCGCGTCGACCGTGAGGCCGTCGGGGTTCTCCTCGTCTGACATCACGACGAAGGGGCGTCGCCCGGCGAGCCCAGTGTCGGGGTCGTGGTCGAAGACCGAGATGGTGTGGGTGTGAGTGTCGTTGTAGTAGGCGAGGGACCCGTCGGGGCTCCACTCGAGGCCGTTCGAGATCGTCGCCCCCTCCAGCACGGTGTGCACGCTGAGGTCGGGGTCGATGCGGTAGAGCTTCGCCGCACCGGGGCTCGCGTCGTAGGCCATCGTGCCGCAGTAGAAGCGGCCCTGCGGGTCGCATCCGCCGTCGTTCATGCGGATGCCGGCATCCGACCACACCTCGGGCAGTTGTGTGAGGGCGCCGTCGGGCGCTTCGAGGCAGAAGCCGCGTTCGACGGCGATGATCGACCCTCCGCCCGCGCGCGGGCGCAGCGCCGCGGCCACCGAGCCGACGTGGCGGCGTGAGGTCGCGCCAGCCTCATCAGTCGTCAGCACGTCGCCCGCCAGCATGTCGACCCAGCGCAGGCCGCCCCACGCCTCAGCCCAGACGGGTCCTTCGCCGTGATACGCGAGCGGGTCGGTGAACTGCTCTGCCTGCATGGCGAGGCTCCTTTGCGGTGTCGGTGTCGTTCCAGCGTCGCACAGTGCCCTGCGGGGTGAGAAAGTTCGGCGAGCGAGCCTACAGTGACGCCTGAGGCCGACCGCACCGGCCACCGAGGAGGGAACGTGGCAGAGTCGAACGTCGCAGGGCCGAACGCCTCGGATGCCACGGGCATCCGTACCCTGATCATCCTGGGCGCGACGGGCGACCTGGCGGGCCGCCTGCTCCTGCCGGGGCTCGCGAGCCTCGTCGCACGCGACCACCTCGACGCCCTGAGGGTCGTGGGGGTCGGGTCGAGCGACTGGTCCGACGAGCAGTGGCAGAAGCGAGTGGAGGAGTCCTTCGTGGAGACCGCGGGGGAGAGCGACGAGGAGACCCGGGGCCTGCTGCAGGCGATCGTGGAGCGCGCGAGATTCCATCGGGCGGATGTCACGGCATCCGGCGCGCTCGCCGAGGTGATCGCCGCCGCAGAGGCCCCGGTCGCCGTGTACTTCGCCCTGCCGCCCTCCGTCACGATCGAGGCCTGCGCGGGGCTCACCCCCGACGACCTTCCGGAGGGCACGAGAGTCGTGCTCGAGAAGCCCTTCGGGCACGACCACGAGTCGGCGCGCGCCCTCAACCGAACCCTGGCTGCGCTCGTGCCGGAGGAGCAGATCTTTCGAGTCGACCACTGGCTCGCCGCGCCCACCGCCGTGAACCTCCTCGGACTGCGCTTCGCCAACCTGATTCTCGAACCCGTGTGGAGCAGCCGCTACATCGATCGCGTCGACATCATCTTCGATGAGGACCTCACGCTTGAGGGTCGTGCCGGGTACTACGACGCGACCGGCGCGCTCGGCGACATGATCCAGAGCCACCTCCTGCTCGTGATGGGCCTCGTCGCCCTTGAGCCGCCGGCGAGCCTCGGCGAGCGGGATGTTCGGGAGGCGATCGCGACCGTGCTGCGGGCGAGCGCGATCGACGGCGATCTCGCGAGCAGCACGAGGCGTGCCCGCTACACGGCCGGCGACATCGAAGGCCGCCAGGTGCCGAACTACGTGGACGAACCGGGAGTCGACCCCGCACGCGGCACCGAGACCCTGGCGGAGGTGCGCGTCTCGATCAACAACTGGCGTTGGTCGGGAGTGCCCTTCGTGCTGCGCTCGGGCAAGTCGCTGGCCAGTCGGCGCCGCGAGATCATCGTGACCTTCAAGCCCGTGCCCCACCTTCCCAAGGGCTTCGGCGGTCGCGAGTCGCCGACTCGGGTGCGCATCGGGCTGTCGCCCGAGACGCTCGAGATCGAGTTCGACGTCAACAGCCCGGGCGACGTCTTCACGCTCGACCGAGCGGTGCTGGGGACCAAGCTTCCCGAGTCGGAGCTGCGGCCCTACGGGCAGGTGCTCGAGGGCGTCTTCGCGGGCGACCCCCTCCTCTTCGTTCGCGATGACGCGGCCGTCGAGTGCTGGCGCATCGTCGAACCGGTGCTCGACGCCTGGGAGCGCGACGAGGTGCCCCTCGAGGAGTACCCCGCCGGGTCGCTCGGCCCGGAGCGCTGGGCGACGAAGTAGCCACCTGTCCGGGCCGCACCCCCGGTGTACTGTGGCTAGGTGATCACGGCGTTGGCGGATGGGCGGCTCCTCGCCGAGAAGACGGGCGGCACCCCCGTACAGGTCGTCGCCCTCCACGGGTGGGGCCGCACGGGCGCCGATTTCGGCGCCATCGTCGCGGGCCTCAACGCCCTCGCGGTCCACCTTCCCGGCTTCGGCATCACCCCGGAACCCTCGGATGCCTGGGGCAGCGAGCAATATGCGGATGACCTCGTCGAGGCCCTCCGCGAGCTCGGGCCGACCGTCATCGTCGCCCACTCCTTCGGCGGTCGCGTCGCCGTGCGACTTGCGGCGAAGCATCCGGAACTCGTCAAGGGCCTCGTGCTGACGGGCGTGCCGCTCCTGCGCCTTCAGGCGGCGCCCAAGGCCGCCCTCGGCTATCGCATCATCAGGTCGCTCGCGAAGCGTGGCCTCGTCTCGCAGAAGACGCTCGAGGCGCAGCGCCGCAAGCACGGCTCGGCCGACTATCGCAACGCCCAGGGGGTCATGCGAGACGTCATGGTGCGGGTCGTCGGCGAGGACTACCGCGATGACCTCGCCCGCATCACGGTGCCCGTGCGCATGGTGTGGGGCGAGAACGACACGGCCGCCCCGGCCGACGCGGGCAGGGCGGCGAGCGAACTGCTCGCGGATGCCCGGTTCCGCCTGGTGCCGGGCAGCGGGCACCTGCTGGAAGGCGGCCTCGTGCCCGCCGTACGCGAAGAACTCATGACACTGTTGGAGGACGTGGCGCAGTGACTGCCCTCATCATCGTGACCCTCATCGTCGGCGTCGCCGCGGGCGCGCTCGCAGTGCTGCGCTGGCTGCGTGTCGCACAGCGCGAGCACTACATCGCCGGCTGGGTCTCCCGCATCGGTGCCCTCTGGGTCGTGCGCCGCCCCGTCAACGCGATCGTCGCGAGCCTCGCGGTGCTCCTGGTCGCTGCTGCCGTGCTGCTCGCGCTCACGGGCGCTGCGCTCTCGAGCGGTATCACGAGCATCCTCGCGGTGGTCGCCGCCGCATTCCTCCCAGTCGGACTCGGCGTGCGCGGCCGGAGCACCCCGCTCAACTGGACGCAGCGGGCGCGCCGTCTCGCGGCCGCCTACGCCGTCGCGCTCCTCGCGGTCGGCGCCCTGCTCTGGTGGCTCGTCGGGCTGCCGGGCGTCGCACTCACGGTGCTCCTCGCGCCGGTGATCATGGACGGCGTGCTCGTGCCCATGAACGCCCTCGAGAAGCGCCTCTCGCACAAGTACCTGGTCAGCGCGCGCAAGCGTCTCGGCCAGGTGCGTCCGACGGTCGTGGCGATCACGGGTTCCTACGGCAAGACCTCGACCAAGGGCTACGTCGCGCACGTGCTCGCGGGCGCCTTCTCGGTCGTCGCGAGCCCCGCGAGCTTCAACAACCTCATGGGCCTTTCGCGCGCCGTCAACGACCGCGTCGTGCCGGGCACGGAGGTCTTCGTGGCCGAGATGGGCGTCTACGGCCCCGGCGAGATCCGCGAGCTGAGCGAGAGCTTCCCGCCGGATGTCGCGGCCATCACGACGATCGGCGAGGCGCACCTCGCGCGCATGAAGACCAAGGAGACGATCGCTCGCGCGAAGGGCGAGATCACGGAGCGCGCCAAGACGGTTGTGCTGCCCGTCGATGAGCCGGAGCTGCGCGCGCTCGTGGAACGCTGTCGCACGGAAGGCAAGCGGGTCGTCACGGTCTCGACCGTGCCGGGAACGGATGCGGACGTGGTCGTGGATGCCGCGGCATCCGTCGTCACGATGCGCACCGCCGAGGGCGCGACGACCGTCCCCGTCGAGATCCCCGGCACGGGCCACGCCGTCAACATCGCCGTCACGGTCGGCATCGCCCTCGCGCTCGACGTCGACGTCGACGCCGCGGCGATCGCGCCGCGCCTCACGGCGCTCCCTGGCTCACAGCACCGCGCCGAGGTGCAGAAGGCGCCGAACGGCACCCTGATCATCGACGACACCTACAACTCCAACCCCGTCGGCTCCGAGCGCGCACTTGAGGGCGCGGCCGCCCTTGCGGGGGAGCGCGGCGGGCAGCTCGTCGTCGTGACGCCTGGCATGGTCGAGCTGGGATCGGTGCAGTTCGAGCGCAACCGCGCCTTCGCGGCATCCGTGACGGCTCGCGGCGGCAGGCTCCTCATCGTCGGGCGCACGAACCGCGCGGCGCTCCTGGCAGGGTCGGCGGGCGCCGAGCTTCCGTCCCTCGTCTTCGACCGCCGCGAGGACGCGGTGCAGGTGGCGCTCGATCAGGCCGCAGACAGAGGCGTTATCCTCTATGAGAACGACCTGCCAGACCACTACCCCTGATCGCTGAGCGTGACGGGACGCATCGGGACTGGCGGGTGACGCGGCCGGATGCGGGCCACACGGCCCTGCGCACAGCGCCTGGGCAAGCGAGCACCGGAGGATCATGAGCAGCACGTGGGCGGTCGTTTTCGGAGGCCCCTCTCCCGAGCACGAGATCTCGATCCTGACTGGGCTCCAGTCGGAGCGGGTGCTGCTCGACGCGGGCGACACCGTGCTGCCGCTGTACTGGGCGCCCGCTGGCGGCTGGTTCCTCGTGCCGAACAAGACCGAGGCGAAGGACTACCTCGAGGGCGTGCCGAAGGGCTCAAAGCCCGTTGACCTGCGCCTCGGTGAGAACGCCGGGCTGTTCATCAAGAAGCGCTTCGGCGAAGACGAACTGACGCCAGAGGCCGCGCTGCTCTGCCTGCACGGCGGCGTGGGCGAGGGCGGCGGCGCGGCCGCGCTCTTCAGCCTGCTCGGCATCCCCGCGACGGGCTCAAGCCTCTTCGCCGGTGCCGTCGGCATGGACAAGCTGGCCTTCGGCGGGCTCATGGCCTCTGCGGGCATCGCCTCGCTGCCCCGCGAGCCGCTCTCCGCGCTGCGCGAGCCCAGCTTCGCTGGCCCCTACATCGTCAAGCCCCGCTTCGGCGGCTCCTCCATCGGCATCGAGATTGTCGACGACATCGCGGCGGCCCGTGCGATCAGCAAGGCCTCCAGCCACCTGCGCGCTGGCGCCGTGCTCGAGCCATACCGGCCCGAGCTGATCGACCTCAACATCAGCTTCCGCACCGCGCCAATGCTCGAGTTGACGCAGCTCGAGAAGCCGCTGCGCGGCGGTGGCGAGTCTGGCCTGTACTCCTACGCCGAGAAGTACCTCGCCGGCGGTGCGGGCCAGGATGCCGGACTCACGAGCGCACCGCGCGAGTTCCCGGCCATCGTCCCCGAGGGCGTCGCCGAGAAGGCCGCCGAACTCGCGACCCTCGTGGCCGAGACCACGGGACTCACGGGCATCGTGCGCGTCGATCTGCTCCTCGATGAGTCGACGGGTGAGCTCTTCGTCAACGAGGTCAACTCGATCCCCGGCGCCATGTCGCTCTACCTCTGGGCGCCGCAGCAATCGGCCGCCGTCGTGCTCCGCGACGCCCTCGCGGAGGCGCGCGACAAGCCCTTCACGCTGCCCGCGGGCGGCTTCGGCTCGGGTGCGGCACTCCGTGCGGCCGGCGGCATCGCGGGCAAGCTCGTCGGGCTCGACGGCCCCCGCGCCTGATCCTCCGGGCCTGTTCGTCGGGCTGAGGCTCGGCGAATGGCGCTGCGGCTACTCTTCGGTGCCCAGCACGTCTTCCGCGGCCGTGCAGAAGCGGTCGGCGGGGATCGTGCCGACGGCATTCGCGACTGCGACGAGCGCCGCGGTTCCCGAGGAGGCCGTGCTGTCGACCGTGACGCGCACGGCGGGTTCGCGGCCGTAGGTCGTGAAGACGAAGGTGGGGGCATCCGCGTCGTCGCGCAGCCAGTCGATGCCCCGCACAGTGAAGCAGGGGAGCGTCGATGGCCCCGTCTGCTCGACCCCGCAGTGGAGGAAGACGGATGCCGGTGACCCCCACGCGCCCGTCGCCTGCGCGTCGGTGTCACGGCGCTCGAGCTCGTCGATCGCGGCGGGGAGGCGCACGGTGACGTCGGCGCATTCGACGGCTGCGGCATCCGGTGCTGCCGTCATGGGGACGGCCGCGCTGCAGCCCGTGAGGGCGAGGAGTGCGGCCGTCGCAGCGATCGCTGCGCGTGCCGGTCGAGTCGTGGTGCCCATCCCTGTCAGGCTACCGTGTCAAGCATGAGCGCCCCCGACACCCTCGCGTCGGTGGGGGAGTCCGCGGCACTGCAGCGCATCTTTCCCCGCCTTCCCCACGCCAGCGCGACCCTGCTCGGGCCGGGCGACGACGCCGCCGTCATCGCGGCCCCCGACGGTCGCTTTGTCGTCACGACCGACATGATGATCCACGGCCCCGATTTCCGTCTCGCATGGTCGAGTCCCTTCGACCTCGGCTGGAAGGCGGCCGCCTCGAACCTCTCGGATGTCGCGGCCATGGGTGCCGTGCCGACCGCGCTCGTCGTGGCCCTCGCGCTCCCCGCCGACACGCCGGTCGCGGTGCTGGAGGAGATCGCGGACGGCCTGCGCGCCGCCTGCGACGCCCTCGCCCCGGGCTGCGGCGTCGTGGGTGGCGATCTCTCGGTCTCGCCCGTCATGACCTTCGCCGTCACGGCCTTCGGCGACCTGGAGGGGCGACGCCCCGTCGTCCGCTCGGGGGCGCGGCCGGGGAATGTCGTCGCGGTCTCCGGTGCGCTCGGCGAGGCGGCGCAGGGCCTGCGCGTGCTCTTCGCCGAGGGCGTCGACGAACACGGCGAGCCGGATGCGACGCGCGCTGAGGCGCTTCGGGATCGCACGCGAGCCCAGCGCAGGCCGACTCCGCCCATCGCCGACGGCCCTCTCGCGGCTGCCGCCGGCGCGACGGCGATGCTCGACCTCAGCGATGGCCTCGCGAAGGACGCGGCACGCATCGCGGCGGCAAGCGGCGTCGCGATCGACTTCGATTCGACGACGCTCGGCCCGGATGCCGCCCTCGCGCTGGGCGGCGGCGAGGACCATTCCCTCCTCGCGACGTTCCCACCGGGGCCGGCACTCCCGGGCGGATTCCGCGCGATTGGGCGCGTGACGGAGGGGGCGGGGGTGCTCCTCGACGGGGAGCCCGCGCCGGCGGGCGGTTGGGATCCCTATCTCGGCTGGGACGGCCAGACGGGCTGAACGGCGCTACGCGGCCGACGCCCACCACAGCGTCGTGTCGCCGTGCTTGCGGCTGCGGTCGAGTTCGAGGCCTTCGGGCCAGCGTGGCTCGGGGGAGCGCGAGGAGCGCTCGACGAGCACGATCGCGCCCGGGGCGAGTGGCAGTGCGGCCAGGTCTGCCGCCAACGCGTCCTCCCCGAGCTCATACGGCGGGTCAATGAAGACGAGGTCGACCGTGCCGACGGCCCCCGCGAGGAAGGACTGCACCGAGACCGGTGCGACCGTGATGCGCGTGCCCTTGGGCGCCTTCGAGTGGATGAGGTCGGCGTTCCGCCGGCAGATGGCAGATGCCGCGGGATTCTTCTCGACGAGCGTGACGCTCACGGCGCCCCGGCTCGCGGCTTCAAGCCCCAGCGCGCCCGATCCGGCGTAGAGGTCGAAGACGGTTGCGCCCTCGAGCGCATCCCGGGCTTCGAGCGCCGAGAAGATCGCCTCGCGCACGCGGTCGCTCGTGGGCCTCGTGCCCTTGGGGGGCACCGCGATCGCGAGGGAACCGGCGTACCCGGCGATGATGCGCGTCATGCTTCGAGCGTAGCGGCGCCGGCGTGACGGGGGTCGACGGTACGCTCGTTGCGTGGGATCGCCGCTCGACGCCAAGCTCTCGTCCGCGCTGGGTGGACGCACAGCGCAGTCGTTCGCGCGCAACCTGGGGCTCGAGACCGTCGGTGACCTGCTTGCGCACTACCCGAGGCGCTACGCCCTCCGCGGCGAGCTCACCGAGCTTGGTGCCCTTCCCGTCGACGAGAACGTCACGATCGTCGCCGAGGTGCTCGACGCCCGGGAGCGCTCGATGCGCAACCGTCGCGGCTCGATCCTCGAGGTGCGCATCAGCGATGGCAAGGGCATCCTCTCGCTGACGTTCTTCAACCAGGCGTGGCGGGCCAAAGACCTGCGGCCCGGCGTGCGTGGCATCTTCACGGGCAAGGTCGGCGACTATCGGGGCAGCCTGCAGCTCGCGCATCCCGACTATGAACTCTTCGACGCGGATGCCCCGGGTGGCGACACGGAGGCATATCGCGCGTGGGCGGAACAGCCCGTGCCGATCTACCCGGCGACCGCGACCGTGCCGTCGTGGCAGATCGGCAAGGCGGTCGGCGTCGTGCTCGACACGCTGCCGCCCCTTGCCGACCCGGTGCCGGCATCCGTGCGCAAGGAGCGTACCCTGATGGACTACCGCCGGGCGCTCGAACTCATCCATCGCCCCACGAAGGACATCGAGTGGCGGGCCGCGCGCAAGGCGCTCCGCTTCCAAGAGGCGTTCGTGCTGCAGGCCGCGCTGCTCGAGCAGCGGGCGGCCCTGCGCTCACGGCAGGCGACAGCCCGCAGTGCCGAGCCGGGTGGCCTCCTCGAGCGTTTCGACGCCTCGTTGCCGTTCCAGCGCACGGATGACCAGGTGACGGTGGGCGAGGCGATCTCAGCAGACCTTGCGCAGCCCGTTCCCATGAACCGTCTCGTGCAGGGTGAGGTCGGCTCCGGCAAGACCCTGGTGGCCCTGCGGGCCATGCTCGCCGTCGCCGAATCCGGCGGGCAGTCGGCCCTTCTCGCGCCAACCGAGGTGCTTGCGGCCCAGCACCTGCGCTCGATCGTCGCGTCCCTCGGCCCCGACCTCGCCGCGAAGCTTCGGCCGACGCTCATCACGGGGCAGATGCCCGCGGCCGACCGTCGCCGTGCCACGCTCGCGGCCGTCTCGGGGAGCGCCCACATCATTGTGGGCACACACGCCCTCATGAGCGGTTCGGTCGAGTTCTTCGACCTCGGCCTCGTTGTGGTCGACGAGCAGCACCGCTTCGGGGTCGCCCAGCGCGAGGCCCTGCGTCGCAAGGGCGCCGTGCCGCCGCACGTGCTCGTGCTCACCGCAACGCCGATCCCGCGCACGGTCGCGATGACGGTCTTCGGCGACCTCGACGTGTCGACGATCGCGCAGCTGCCCTCGGGTCGCGTGCCGATCGAGTCACACGTCGTTCCCGTCGCGGAGAAGCCGGGATGGATGGCACGCGTCTGGCAGCGCGTGGCAGAGGAGCTCGCGCAGGGCCGGCAGGCCTTCGTCGTGTGCCCGGCCATCGATGCGGCATCGCGCGAGGAATCCGAGGAGGAACCCGAGGCCCAGGAAGGGCCGGCGTCGAAGCCGGCAACGGTCGCGGGAGTCTCGGAGGAGCTCAGCGCCAACCCCGTCCTCGCCTCGGCCCGCATCGCGGCGCTGCACGGCAGGATGCCAGGGGAGGAGAAGGACTCCATCATGCGCGCCTTCGCCGCGGGTGACATCGACGTGCTGGTCGCGACGACCGTCATCGAGGTCGGCGTGGATGTGCCGAATGCCTCCACCATGGTCATCCTCGACGCCGACCGCTTCGGCGTCTCCCAGCTCCACCAGCTGCGCGGGCGGGTCGGCCGCGGCGGCCTGCCCGGCCTCTGCCTCATGGTCACCTCGGCGGAGACGGGCTCGCTCGCTCGCGACCGGGTCGAGGCCGTCGCATCCACCCTCGACGGCTTCGAGCTTGCCGAGAAGGATCTCGAGCTGCGCCAGGAGGGCGATGTGCTCGGTAGTGTGCAGTCGGGCGGGCGTTCGAGCCTGCGGCTCCTGCGCGTGGCGAAGGATGCCGGCCTCATCACGGAGGCGCGCGCGGTGGCCGAGCAGACGCTGGCGCAGGATCCGACCCTGGTCGGGCATCCGGCGCTGAGAGAGGCGCTCGATCGCCGACTCGACGAGAGCGCACGGGAGTTCATGTCTCAGGGCTGAGGCATCGTGCCCACTAGGCTTGTTCGTATGCCCAGGATCGCCGTCGTCCCCGGATCATTCGACCCCGTCACGAGGGGGCACCTCGATGTCATCGAGCGTGCCGCGGGTCTCTTTGACGAGATACACGTGCTTGTCGTGCACAACCCCGACAAGACGGCGCTGCTGCCCGTCGCGCAGCGCGTCAGCCTGATCGAGAAGTCGATCGCCGATGCTGGACTGCCCAGCAACATCCGGGTTACCTCCTGGATGGTCGGCCTCCTCGTCGACTACTGCACGGATGTCGGTGCGAGCGTGCTCGTCAAAGGCGTTCGCTCGAGCGTCGATGTCTCCTACGAGACCCCCATGGCGATCGTCAACCGCAATCTCGCGGGCGTCGAGACGGTCTTCCTGCTGCCCGACCCAGCGCACGCGCACGTGTCGAGCTCGCTCGTGCGGCAGGTCGCCGCCCTCGGTGGCGATGTTGCCCCCTACGTGCCGAAGGCCGTCGCCGAGTTCCTGCAGACTCCGCGCTCGCAGTAGGCCGCGAAAAAAACCTTTCGCGTCGAGAAGTTAGGCATGCCATACTTAGGTAATGCTTACCTTGCCTCTCGCGGTCGAGAAGGATGCGCGTCCCGCCTACCGCCCCTATGTGGTCGCGGTGTCCGCGCTCGAGCGACTCAGCCCGCACTTCGTGCGAGTCACGTTCTCAGGTGAGGCGCTCAGTGACTTCGGCACTGACGGGCTTGACCAACGCATCAAGCTGCTCTTCCCCCTCGAAGCTGGCCCCGCCAGCGGCGAGCACTGCGACGTCGGCGCCCAAGACCCCTCGGTCATCGCCGATGGCAGCTGGTATTCCCGGTGGCGCGAGCTTCCGGATGAGGTGCGCGCACCCTTCCGCACCTACACGATCCGCGCATCCCGGCCCGAGCTGCGCGAGATCGACGTCGACATGGTGCTTCACCCCGACGGCGGTCCCGCATCCAGGTGGCTCTCGCGCGCATCCGTGGGCGACTCCCTCATCATCGTGGGGCCCGACCGTTTCAGCATCGACTCGGCAGTCGGCATCGACTGGCACCCCGGCGATGCGAGCGAGTACCTGCTGATCGGTGACGAGACGGCCACACCCGCCATCTGCAGCATCCTGGAGTCCCTGCCCGTCGGCGCGCGCGCTCGTGCCTTCATCGAGGTGCCGGATGCGGCCGACATGCTTCCCATCGACGCCCACGACGGCGTCACAGTCACCTGGCTGCCCCGAGACGGGCGTGCACACGGCAGCCTTCTCGACCCGGCCGTGCGCGCCTGGGTGGCCGAGAACCCACTCGTCATCGAGCGTGCCCGCGCGGCGGTCGCGCAGGCGGTCAACGAGGTCGACGTCGACTCCGAGCTGCTGTGGGAGTCTCCCGAGCGAGCCGAGGCGGGGTTCTATGGCTGGCTCGCGGGTGAGTCATCCGTCATCAAGTCGCTGCGACGCTTCCTCGTGAGCGAGACGGGCATCGACCGCAAGCGCATCGCATTCATGGGCTACTGGCGCCTCGGTCTCTCCGAGCGGCAGTAGCGTGAGCACGACGGCCAGGACGCCCGCCCCGGGGGCGTCCCACACGATGGAGCCCGCCCGCGGGGGTGCCGCAGCGCGTTCGCGCCGGTCGCGGCGCATCGTCGGCCTCGCGGGGAGCGTCGTCGCGCTGCTCCTCGTGGTCGTGGCGAGCCTTGCCCTCGGCACGCGAGCGACCCCGCTCGTCGAGGTGCTCGCGGCGCTCACGCAGCCCGAGCCGACGAACCCGCTCCACACGGTCGTGCGCGAGCTTCGTGTGCCCCGCACCGTGATCGGTGCGCTCGTCGGGCTGGCACTCGCGGTGGCCGGGTGCCTCATGCAGGGAGTGACCCGAAACCCCCTCGCCGACCCCGGGCTCCTCGGCATCAATGCGGGCGCCTCGCTCTTCGTCGTCATCGCGATCGCGCTCTTCGGCGTGACCTCGCCCTTCGGCTTCATCTGGTTTGCCTTCGCGGGGGCGGCGGCGACGGCAGCGCTCGTGTATTTCATCGGCACGCTCGCGCGCGACGGCGCGACTCCCGTGACGCTCGCGCTCGCCGGCATGGCGATCGCGGCCGTCTCGACGTCGATCGTGACGCTGCTCATCATCACCGACGTGCAGACGCTCAACACCTTCCGCTTCTGGCAGGTCGGTTCGCTCGCGGGGCGCGGCATCGACACGCTCGGGTTGCTGTGGCCCTTCATCCTCGTCGGGCTGCTGCTGGCCCTGTTCGTGGGTCGGGACCTCACGCTCCTCGCCTTCGGCGACGACGTCGCGAAAGGGCTCGGCCACAACGCGGGGCTCACCCGCGGGCTCTCCGCCGTCGCGATCGTGCTGCTCTGCGGCACCGCGACGGCGCTCGCCGGGCCGCTGGTCTTCGTGGGACTCGTCGTGCCGCACATCGCGCGCGCCGTCGTCGGCACCGACTACCGGTGGATGCTGGCCTACTCGGTCGTGCTCGGCCCACTCCTCGTGCTGCTCGCCGATGTCGTCGGACGCCTCATCGTGCAACCCTCCGAGCTCGAGGTAGGGCTCGTGATCGCCGTCATCGGGGTGCCCGTGCTGGTCGCGCTCGTGCGCCGAGTGAAGGGACGCACACTGTGACGACCTCGCTCGCCCGTCCGATCGCTCCCACGCTGCCGGCGGTCCGCCGCCAGCTCGCGCGCAGGGTCGCCCTCGTGAGCGGCGTGCTCGCGGTGCTGTTGGCCGCGATCGTCGCGGTCTCGCTCGGCACGGGCGCCTACCCGATCAGCCCGGAGCGCATCCTGCCGACGCTGTTGGGCGCTGGGGAGTCGAAGGATGCCTTCGTGCTCTTCCGCCTCCGGCTGCCGCGCATCGTGCTCGGCGTGCTCGCGGGGGTCGCGTTCGGCATCGCGGGCGCCCTCTTCCAGACGCTGCTGCGAAATCCGCTCGCGAGCCCCGACATCATCGGCATCAGCGGCGGGGCGAGCGCCGCCGCGGCGTTCGGCATCCTCATCCTTGGGGTGAGCGGGGCGATGGTCTCGCTGCTGGCCTTCGGTGGCGCCGTCGCGGTCGCGCTCGCAATCACGCTGCTCGCCTCGAGGGAGGGCCTCTCCGGCTACCGTTTCGTGCTGGTCGGGGTCGGCTTCGCCTTCCTCGCACAGTCCGTCATCGGCTACCTCCTCACGCGCGCCGACGAGCAGGAGGCCGTCGCGGCCCTCGCCTGGACGGTGGGCGGTGTCGCGGGGGCGCGATGGGACGACATCGGCGTCATCGCCGTGACCCTCGTGCCACTGCTGCTGTTCCTCGCGGCGCTCGTGCCGCGCATCCGCACCCTCCAGCTCGGCGACGACACGGCGACGGGACTCGGGCTGCGGGTCGTCTCCGCCCGCTACGGCGTGCTCGCCGTCGCCGTCGCCCTCACGGCCGTCGCCACCGCCTACGCCGGCCCCCTCGCATTCGTCGCCTTCGTTTCCGCTCCCATCGCGCGCAGGCTCGTGGGAGGTGCTCACCTCGCGATCATCCCGGCGGCGCTGATCGGTGCGATCGTCGTGACCTTCGCCGACTTCGCCGCGTCGACCCTCATCCCAGGCGTGGTCGTGCCCGCGGGCATCGTGACGGGCATCATCGGCGCCCCCTACCTCCTGTGGCTGCTCGCCACCTCGAACCGCGGAAGGCGAAACGCATGACCCGCACCCCCGACCACAGCTTCCGCGCGGAGGGGCTCCGCGTCGCCTACGACTCGCATGTCGTGATCGACGGGCTCGACATCGAGATCCCCGCTGGGCAGGTCACGGTCATCGTCGGGGCGAACGCGAGTGGCAAGTCGACCCTGCTGCGCAGCCTCGCGCGCATCCTCGCCCCGGCGGATGGGCGGGTGCTGCTCGATGAGCGCGACATCCGTTCCTACTCGGGGCGTGAGTTCGCGAGGGTCGTCGGCATCCTCCCGCAGTCGCCTATCGCGCCGGAGGGCATCACGGTCGCCGACCTCGTCGCCCGCGGCCGCTACCCGCACCAGGGTTGGTTCGGCCGTCGCTCGAGCGACGACGACCGCATCGCGCTCGAGGCGCTCACAGCCACCGACTGCACGGGGTTCGCCGATCGTCCCGTCGAGTCCCTCTCGGGCGGCCAGCGGCAGCGCGCCTGGATCGCCATGGCCCTCGCGCAGGACCCCGACATCCTGCTGCTCGATGAACCCACGACCTACCTCGACGTCACGCACCAGCTCGAGGTGCTCGACCTGCTGCACTCGCTCAACCGGGCGAAGGGCACGACGGTCGTCATGGTGCTCCACGACCTCAACCTGGCGGCACGCTACGCCGACCACGTCGTCGTCATGGCCGGCGGTGCGGTCGCCGCCTCGGGTGCGCCCGCCGAGGTCATCACGGCTGAGACCGTGCGCCTCGCGTTCGCGCTCGACGCGCACATCATGGTCGACCCCGTCGCGGGCTCGCCCATGGTCGTGCCGCTGAGCCGACTGCATCCGCTCACCCCGGCCTCCGTGCCGCAGTCCCACTGATCCATCCACCATCCACCATCACTACCACCCAGGAGAACCCCACGTGAAGAGAACGACTCTCGCCCTGCTCACCGTCGCTGCGCTCGCCCTCACCGGCTGCGCCACGGGTGGGGGCGACAACGGCGACGGCGACAGTGCCGACGGCAACACCATCACGCACGCCTTCGGCGAGACGACGGTTCCCGAGGGTGTCGAGCGCATCGTGACGATCGGATGGGGCAGCACCGAGGCGGTGCTCTCCCTGGGCCTCGTGCCCGTCGGCATCGAGGAGCAGGTCTACGGCGGCAACGAGGATCGCGTCGTGCCGTGGGTCGCCGAGGAGATCGAGCGGATGGGGGCGGAGATGCCGACCATATTCCCGACAAGCGCCGAGGAGCCCGCCTACGAGGAGATCCTCGAGCTCGAGCCCGAGGTCATTCTCGCGCCCTACTCCGGACTCACCCAGGAGCAGTACGAGGTGCTCTCCGACATCGCGCCGACCGTCGCGTTCCCCGACGAGGCGTGGACCACCCCGTGGCGCGACGTCGTGCGCATCGTCGGCGAGTCGCTCGGCCTCGGCGAGGAGGCGGAGGAGGTCATCGCTGACGCAGAGACGGCCGTCGCGGAGCAGGCCGCCGCGCATCCGGAACTCGAGGGCCGCACCGTGGCCGCGATCTGGGACGGCGCCGGGGTCTTCTACGTCTACCGCGCCGCCGACCCGCGCGTCGAGTTCCTCTTCGACCTGGGCCTTGAGAACGCCCCGGCGGTCGACGAGCTCGCGAACGGCGAATCGACCTTCTACTACACGCTCAGCTACGAGCAGCTCGACCTGCTCGAGGCCGACATTGTCGTGAACTACGCGACGACGCAGGAGGAGGCCGACGCCTTCCTCGCCCAGCCCTACGCCCAGGCGATCCCCGCCGTCGCGCGGGGTTCCGTCGCCACCATCGTCGGCGAATCCCTCATCTCCTCGGTGTCGCCGCCGAGCCCGCTCTCGCTCGCCTGGGGGGTCGAGGACTACGTCACCCTGATCTCGGAAGCCGCCTCGAACCTCGAGTAACAATCCCCA
Organism: Salinibacterium sp.; assembly: GCA_015234465.1. Lineage (GTDB taxonomy): Bacteria > Actinomycetota > Actinomycetes > Actinomycetales > Microbacteriaceae > Homoserinimonas. Next base: position 360,892 of record JADGNA010000023.1, read on the forward strand.
CGAAAGGGACCGTGCGCGGCGTCGGCAGCGTGTGCGAGACTCACCTGAGAAGAGGTGATGCTCGATGCTGAACGACGCCGTGCCGGTTCCCGCCATCATGCCCGCTGGGCGATTCGAAGAACTCGGTGAGCAGATCCTGTCGAGCATCGAGCGGGTCATCGACGGCAAGCGCAGCGCGGTGGAGCTGGCACTCGCGACGCTGCTCGCGGAGGGGCACCTGCTGATCGAGGATGTGCCGGGCGTCGGCAAGACGATGCTGGCGCGCGCGCTCGCCCGCTCGGTCGACTGCTCGGTCAGTCGCATCCAGTTCACACCAGACCTGCTACCCTCCGACATCACGGGCGTCTCCGTCTACAACCAGGCCGACCACAGTTTCGAGTTCACGCCAGGGCCGATCTTCGCCAACATCGTGATCGGCGACGAGATCAACCGCGCGAGCCCCAAGACCCAGTCGGCGATGCTCGAGAGCATGGAGGAGCGCCAGGTCACGGTCGATGGCCACACGCATCCGCTGCAGGAACCATTCACGGTCGTCGCCACCCAGAACCCGATCGAGATGGATGGCACCTACCCGCTGCCGGAGGCACAGCGCGACCGCTTCATGGTGCGCATCTCGATGGGCTACCCAGACGAAGCGGCCGAGCAGGCCATGCTGCGCACGCGCGAGACCTCGAGCCCGCTCGACCTCCTCGCGCCCGTCGTCTCGCTCGACGAGCTGCTGCAGATGATCGCAACCGTGCGGGCCGTCTACGTCGCACCCGCCGTGGAGCGCTACACCGTCGCGATCGCCCAGGCGACGCGACTCGACTCGGAACTCCGCCTCGGGGCGAGCCCGCGCGGCACCCTGCACCTCGTGCGCGCGGCGAAGTCGCGAGCTGCACTCGACGGCCGGGACTTCGTGCTTCCCGACGACATCGATGCACTCGCGGTGCCCGTGCTGGCACACCGGGTCATCCCCTCCGGGCAGGCCTCGGGCTCCTCCTCGGTCTCCGTCTCCGAGGCGATCGTTCGCCGCATCGTGAGCGCGACGCCCGTGCCCATCGCATCCGACGCCCGGCACTAGGGGAGCCTCATGCGCCGTCGACCGCCGAGAGGGGGAGTGTCGCTGACCTGGCGGGGAAGGGCGCTGCTCGCGGCCGGGGTCGTCGGCCTCGTGGTGGCCTACTCGACCGGCGTCGACGCCCTGTTCCTCGTGTCGATACTGCTGCTCGCGGCGGTCGTGGCATCCGCCCTCGCCGCACGGCACCGTCGGCCGTCACTCGCCGTGCACCGTTCCTTCGGCGCCGAGCGGGCCATGCCTGGATACCCCGTGCCGGTGCAGATCGACATCGCAAATCGCGCGCTGCAGGCGGTGGGGCAGGCCACCTGGACCGACGAGTGGTCGTGGCACTCGCCCGTGGGCATGCTGGCCCGGCGGGTCGCGGGTGCCAGCTCGCCAGCCGAGTTGCCCCTGCTCCGGGGTCGCTGGGGTGACGTGCACCGCAGCGTGACGGTGACGTGGGACTTCGTGCCGCCGCGCAGGGGCGATTTCGAGATCGGCCCCGCGCGCGTCACGGTCATGGACCCCTTCGGCCTCGCCTCGGCGACGGTCGTGGCAGGTGACTCGACCGCGCTCACGGTGTTCCCCCGCGTCGCGGCGCTTGAGGAGACGCTGTCGACGCCGCGCCGCGCCGACGGGCAGGCACACCGGGCCGACCACCGTGCGACGGGCGGCGAGCATGAGCTCACGACCCGCGTCTACCGGGTCGGCGACCCCCTTCGGCGCGTGCACTGGAGGGCCTCGGCGCGGCACGGCGAGCTCATGGTGCGCCAGGAGGAGCAGCGCAGCGCCGCCGAGGTGACGGTGCTGCTCGAGACACGGCGCAGCGGGCATCCGGATGTCGACTCGGGCGATTCCGACCGCAGCGAGTCGTTCGAGTGGTGCGTGTCGATGGCCGCCTCGCTCGCCGTGCACCTGGACGCCCAGGGCTTCCGCGTGCACCTCCTGGAGACGGGCGTGCCGCAGCTGCCGGTGGGTGCCGGCCCTTCGCTCGCAGGCCTTGCGCGCGTCGCCCTGACGCCCTTCGCCCGCACGACGGGAGTGACCCTCGTGCCGTCCGGCCGCCAGGCGAGCGCGCGTCTCGGCTCGGCCTTCGCCGTGCTCGGCGACCTCGACGACGACACGATCGCCGACCTCATCGCCGCACGTTCGGCCTACGACGAGGCGACCGCCTGGGTGCCGACCTCCGTGCCACCCTTCGCCCTCGAGTGCCTGGCCGCGGCGGGCTGGCTGTGCATCCCCGTGTCGACGCGCACCCCGGTCGAGGAGGCATGGCGGCTCGCCCAGTACCAGAGGATGCATCGTGACGCGGGCTGAGCGCGTGGGGCGGCACGCGCCACCGTGGCGTGTGTCCTCCGCGCTCGCGCTCGCGATCCCGCTCGGGTTCGCGTCGTACAACGCGGTGCTGCGCGACAACGACTGGTGGCTTGCGATCGCCCTCACCTCGACGATCGTCCTGGGTGTGGCGGCCGCGACCCGCGCGCTCCTCGAGACCACACCCCGCTTCCGCCTGGCCGGCGAGCTGCCGACCGCCGCCGCGGCGCTCGCGGCCCTCATGACGGTCTCGATCGGCTCCGTGGCGGGAGCGACCGTCTTCGGGCTCCCGACCCTCGACACGTTCCGCGCCCTGTACGGGCTCGGCTCCGAGGGTGTCGTCTCCCTCGCCGCGCAGGAGGCGCCGGCGCTCGCCGACCCCGGGGTGATCCTCCTCTTCAGTGCAGGCAGTGCCGTCGTCGCGCTGCTCTGCGACCTCGTTGCGGTCGCGCTGCGGAGGCCCGCGATGACCGGCCTGCTCCTCGTGCCAGTCGCCGTCGTGCCGGCCTTCATCGTCCCGCTCGACGACGTCTCCTGGGTCATCGTCGCGGCGGTCTCGTGGCTGCTCGTGTTGGCGGCATCGCGGCCCGGGCGGGGCAGACGAGGCTGGGACGTCGTGGCTGTGCTTGCCGCGAGCGTCGCCGCTGCGCTCGTCGCGGCGGTCGTCCTGCCGCTGCCATCGGCCCGCGAGGTCACCGGTTCCGGGCCGGGAAACTCGATCCGCTCCGGAGTCAATCCTGTCGTGACGCTGGGGGAGGACCTCCGACGCGAGGAGACCATCACGGCCCTGCGCTACTCGTCTCGCTCGGGCAAGGGGCACTACTTCCGCCTCACCGCGCTCGACAGTCTCACCGAGGAGGGGTGGACGGTCGCCGAGCCGCCCGAGTTGGGTGACGGCCCGGGGGAGGCCCCCGCGCCGCCCGGCCTGAGCCCCGAGGTCACCCGCGAGCGCGAGGTCACGACCGTGAGCGTGGATTCCCTCGGCGGCGGCTGGGTGCCGGTGCCCTATCCGGCTGTCTCGGTCGACGGCCTCACGGCGAACGCGGTCTGGGACACCCGCGCCCAGGCGCTGCGCACGGAGGGCCGCAGCGTGAGAGGCGAGCAGTACGAGGTCGAGTCGATGCTCCTGCGGCCGACACCCCAGCAGCTGCAGGACGCCGGCACGGTGGTGCCCGAGGAGTTCAGCTCGCTGGCCATCCCGGACGCCTCGTGGCCCTCGCTCATCGCCGAGACCGCGGCATCCGTCACGGCGGGCACCGCGACCAACTACGAACGCGCGCTGGCACTGCAGGAGTTCCTGCGGGAGGAGGGCGACTTCGAGTACTCGGAGTTCGCGCCCCAGCGGGAGGGCTATGACGACACGAGCGCGGGCGCGGTCGCCGCGTTCCTCGAGGTGCGGAGCGGCTACTGCGTGCAGTTCGCCTCGGCGATGGCGTTCATGGCGCGCACCCTCGGCATCCCGTCACGCATCGCGCTCGGCTTCCTCCCGGGCGAGGAGACCAACCAGCGGGTCTCGGATGCCTCGCGCCAGTGGGTCGTGACCTCCGACGAGTTACACGCGTGGCCCGAACTCTACTTCGAGGGCATCGGCTGGGTTCCCTTCGAGCCTACGACGACGCGCGGGGAGCCCGCCGACTATGCCGAGCCCGCTGCCCTCGAGGAGCTCGATGATGCTCCCGACGAGGCTCCGGATGTCGCGGCGCCGATCCCGAGCGCGAGTGCACCGGCCGCGCCCGACCGCGGCGACGTCGGCGGTCTCGGTGCCGGCCCAGAGGAGACCCGGATCACGATCCCGCCGGTCGTCTACGTGCTGGCGGCGCTGCTGGTGCTCGCGCTCGTGCCGGCGATCGTGCGTGCCCTGCAGCGCTCCCGTCGCCTTGCGCGCGTGCGTCGCGAGGGCAGTGCCGCCGTCGCCTGGCGCGAGGTCATGGAGTTCTCGCGCGACCTCGGGCTCGAAGTTGCCTCGACCTCGACGCCTCGCGAGAACGCCGCGGTGCTCGGGTCGAGCGCGGGCGCTCCGCGGGCGCTCTCGGCCCTGCTCGACGCGCTCGAACGCGAGAGCTACGCGCCCGCTGGCGCTCGCGCCGGGTCATCTGTCTCGTCCGAGGCGCAGAGCGTCGTGTCGGCCCTGTGGCGGTCGGCGCCTCCCGCCCAGCGGCTTGCCGCCGTGTTGTGGCCGCGCACGCTCGTCGAGCGGATCATCGGCGCCATCTCCTGAGCGACGGATGCGCCTCCTGCCGCGCACGGTCGCCGGCCGATAGCGTGGCGTCATGAGCGCCCGCACGAATTCCCAGGTTGTCGGTCTCGACCGAGCGCACGTGTTCCACTCGTGGAGCGCTCAAGGCTCGCTGGCCCCGCTCGCGATCGCGGGCGGCGAGGGCAGCACGGTGTGGGACTACGAGGGCCGTCGCTATCTCGACTTCTCGAGCCAGCTCGTCAACACCAACATCGGCCACCAGCATCCGGTCGTCGTCGAGGCGATCGCCCGCCAGGCCCAGGAACTTGCGACGGTCGCGCCACAGCACGCGACCCTCGCGAGGGGTGAGGCGGCAAAGCGCATCCTCGACGTCGCCGGAGGCTCGTTCAGCAAGGTCTTTCTCACGAACGCGGGCGCGGATGCCGTCGAGAACGCAATCCGTCTCGCCCGCCTCACGACGGGTCGCGACAAGGTCCTGTCGGCGTATCGCTCGTACCACGGCAACACGGGCGCAGCGATCGCCGCAACGGGGGACTGGCGCCGCCTCCCCAACGAGTACTCACGCGGCCACGTGCACTTCTTCGGTCCGTACCTCTATCGCAGCGAGTTCTGGGCGTCGAGCCCCGAGGAGGAGTCGGAGCGCGCGCTCCAGCACCTGCGGCGCGTCATCGAGAGCGAGGGGCCCGGCACGATCGCGGCCGTGCTGCTCGAGACCGTCCCCGGTGGGGCGGGTGTGCTCGTGCCGCCTCCCGGCTACCTCCGGGGTGTGCGCGAACTCACCGAGAAGCATGGGATCGCCCTCATCCTCGATGAGGTCATGTGTGGCTTCGGCCGCACGGGCGAGTGGCTCGCCTTCCGCGGCGATTTCGGCGACGGGCGGGACTCGGTCGTGCCAGACCTCGTGACCTTCGCCAAGGGAGTGAACTCCGGATACGTTCCCGCGGGCGGAGTCATGATGACGGATGCCATCGCCTCGGCCTTCGACGACCGGGTATTCCCCGGCGGGCTCACCTACTCGGGGCATCCGCTTGCCATGGGCGCGATCGTCGCGACGATTGACGCCATGAAGTCTGAGCGGATCGTCGAGCACGCTCGCGAGGTCGGGGAGGAGCACCTGCGGCCCGGCCTGCAGGCCCTGCAGGACGCCCACCCCAGGATCGGGGAGGTGCGCGGGCGCGGGGTGTTCTGGGCGGTCGAGCTGGTGCGCGACCGCGGCACTCGGGTGCCTGTCTCACCGCAGCTCATGGCATCGCTCAAGTCGAAGCTCCTCGACCTCGGCCTGTTACCGTTCACGGTCGACAATCGCATCCATGTCGTGCCGCCGTGCGTCGTGAGCCCCGCCGAGGTGGCGCGCGGCCTGGCGCTGCTCGACGAGGCGCTCACGGCGGTGGGGCAGGCCGCAGGCTGAGTCCCTGCTCAGGGGCCATGCCGCCCCGGGCAGTAGACTCTTCGGGTGATACACCACAACCGTTCCACCCTGAGCATCAGCGTGCTCGACCTGGCGCGCCGTCCCGGCGAGATGCGCGAGACCTCGCTCGAGGCGCCCGTCACCGAGCGCCTCGGCAATGCCGTCATCGCTGTCGAACCGGGGGAGACCATCCACGCCGAGGTGCGACTCGAGTCGCTCCACGACGGCATCCTCGTCACCGCCGAGGTCGACTCCGTGGCCAAGGGCGAGTGCGTGAGGTGCCTCACGGAGGTGTCCCTCCCGGTCGAAGTCGAAATCCAAGAGGTTTTCGCCTACGATGAAGACGAAGCTTTCGAGTACCAGGTTCAAGATGATCACGTGGATCTTGAACCGGTCGTCAGGGACGCGGTGGTCTTGTCACTGCCGTTCCAACCGGTCTGTCAAGAAGATTGCCTCGGCCTGTGCCCCCAGTGTGGGGTGCGGCTCCTCGACAACCCGGGTCATGAGCATGAAGAACCCATCGATCCGCGGTGGGCGAAGCTTGCCGCGCTCGAAGGCCTGACCGAGGCCACCACCAATGACGCACTCAGCGACAGCCCGGATGGCGACGCTGACAGAGAGAAGAGATAGCCATGGCAGTACCTAAGCGGAAGATGTCCCGTGCGAGCACCCGTGCCCGCCGCGCCCAGTGGAAGGCCACCGCGCCTGCGCTCGTGAAGACGATCGAGGGCGGCAAGGTCGTCTACAGCCTCCCGCACCGCGCCAAGGTCGTTGAGGACTCCGCCGGCACCGCGCTCTACATGGAGTACAAGGGCCGCAAGGTCGCCGACGTCTGATCGCGTCGTGAGTGACGGGGGAGCGGCCATTCGCCGCGATCCGGCCGACCTCGCGCGAATCCTGGCGGTGGATGTCAGCAGCGAGCTCCTGGAGCTCGCGCTGACCCACCGCTCTTTCGCGTACGAGAACGGTGGCATCGCCCACAACGAGCGACTCGAGTTCCTCGGCGATTCAATTCTCGGGCAGGCCGTCACGGTCATGCTCTACACCTCGCATCCGGACCGCGACGAGGGTGACCTCGCGAAGCGACGGTCGAGCCTCGTCAGCAGCGCCGCGCTTGCGGAGATCGCGCGCGGCATCGGCCTCGGCGACTACCTCCGCCTGGGGCGGGGCGAGGAACTGACGGGCGGGCGTGACAAGTCGTCGATCCTCGCTGACACGGTCGAAGCGGTCATCGGCGCGGTCTACCTGAGCGCCGGCCACGATGAGGCCACAGCGCTCGTGCTTCGCCTGATCGAGCCGCTGCTTGCTGACCCCGACCGCTTCGGGGCCGCCATGGACCCCAAGACGAGCCTGCAGGAGCTTGCCGCAAGGCTTGGCCGCGGTGCCCCCGCCTATCGGATCGTCGACAGCGGCCCAGACCACCTGAAGCGGTTCCACGCGACCGTCACCCTCGACGACGAAGACGTTGCCTCTGGTGAGGGCAGCAGCAAGAAGCAGGCCGAGATGGCCGCCGCCCTCGAGGCGTGGACGCGCCTCCAGGCCTCGACCGGCTGATCCCGCATGCCCGAACTGCCCGAGGTCGAGGTGGTGCGTGCGGGGCTCGAGCCTGCCGTCACTGGCGCCACGATCGAGTCCGTCGTCGTGCTCGACACACGTTCGCTGCGCCGCCACGAGGGCCCGTTAGAGGACTTCATCGACCGGCTCACGGGGCAGCGTCTGTTCATGCCGCAGCGACGAGGCAAGTTCCTCTGGATCCCACTTGGGGTGCTCTCCTCTTCCGACTCGCGCCGAACTGGCCCCGAGGCACCCTCGGAACTGCCAACCGGCGCGAGCGAGCAGGCGCTCATGGTGCACCTCGGCATGAGCGGCCAGGTGCTATTGCGAGACAGGGCGACGGATGACCGGCTCACGCGCATCCGCCTCGACATCGTCCACCCGGGGCATGGTCCGCTGCGACTCAATTTCGTCGATCAACGGATCTTCGGCTCGATGGCGATCGACACGCTTGTACCCGCAGCCGACGGGCTCGGGAGCATCATCCCGTCGCAGGTCTCACACATCGCCCGCGACCCGCTCGACGAACACTTCGACGATCGCCGCTTCCTGGCGCGGCTCGCCGCTCGCCGCACGGGCATCAAGCGCGCCCTGCTTGACCAGACGCTCATCAGCGGCATCGGCAACATCTACGCCGACGAGGCGCTGTGGGCGGCTCGCATCCACTACAACGAGCGGGCCGACGCCCTCAGCCGGATGCGGGCGCGACGGCTGCTCGAGGAGGTGCGGCTCGTGCTGCGAAAGGCCCTCGCGGAGGGTGGCACGAGCTTCGACACCCAGTACCTCAACGTGAACGGCGAGTCGGGATACTTCGCGCACTCCCTCAACGCCTACGGTCAGCAGGGCAAACCCTGCCCGCGCTGCGGCACGACCATCGTGCGCGAGCAGTTCATGAACCGCGGCAGTCACTTCTGCCCGCGCTGCCAGCGGCACCGCCCTCCGCGGCCCGCGGGTTGAGTAACGAGCGCCAGCGAGCGTATCGAAACCGCAGCCCTGGCAAGGCATGAACGACGAAGGGCCGCCCCAGCGGGACGGCCCTTCGTGGGGTAGTGCCTACGCGTAGAAACGGTGGATCGCCTGCGCCGCGGCCGAGGGCTTGTCGGCGCCCTCGATCTCGACGGTCATGTCGACCGTGATCTGCAGGCCGCCCTTTACCTCGTCAACCGCGGCGATGGTCGCCTGCAGCCGGATGCGTGAGCCCACCTTGACGGGGGAGAGGAAGCGCACCTTGTTGAGCCCGTAGTTGACCTTGGTGGTGGCATCCGTCACGTCGAGCAGTTCGGTCCACAGGGGGATCGTGAGCGAGAGCGTGAGGAAGCCGTGGGCGATCGCCGCACCGAACGGGCCGTCCTTGGCGCGCTCGGGGTCGACGTGGATCCACTGGTGGTCCTCGGTGGCGTCAGCGAAGGTGTTGACGCGATCCTGCGTGATGTCGATCCATGAGCTCGCGCCCAGGTCCTTGCCGACGAGCGATTCGAGTTCGGCGAGTGTCGTGCTGGTGGCCATTGTGTGTCTCCTGACGGTTGGGGGATTAGAGCCCGAGAAGGCGAATTGCGTTCTCGCGCATGATCTTGGGGCGCACGGTGTCTTTCAGTTCGAGCTGCTCGAAGTCCGACATCCACCGATCGGGGTGGATCATGGGGAAATCGGATGCGAAGAGCACCTGGTTCTGCAGTCGCGAGTTCATCTGCTTCACCAGCTGGGCAGGGAAGTACTTCGGTGACCAGCCCGAGAGGTCGATCCACGTGTTGGCCTTGTGCGTCGCGACCGAGATCGCCTCGTCCTGCCACGGCACCGACGGGTGTGCCATGACGATCTGCAGGTTCCGGAACTCCGCCGCGACGTCGTCGAGCAGGATGGGGTTCGACAGCCCGAGGCGCAGCCCGCGGCCGCCGGGCGTGCCCGCGCCGATGCCCGTCTGGCCCGTGTGGAACACGGCGGGCACGCCGAGCTCCTCGATGAGGGCGAAGAGCTCCCAGTGCGCCCGGTCGCTCGGGTCGAAGCCCTGCACGGTCGGGTGGAACTTGAACCCGCGCGCCCCGCGCTCGGTCACGAGTCGACGTGCCTCGTCGATCGCGACCGCGCCGCGGTTGGGGTCGACGCTCACGAAGGGAATGAGCACATCCGGGTGACGCGCGGCGCCATCGATGACGTCGTCGTTGCTGATGCCCTTGTGCCCGAGGTTTGCCTCGGCATCGACCGTGAAGACCACTGCGGCCATACTGCGCTCGCGGTACATCTCGGCGATGGCGTCGACGCCCGGGAACTCACCGTCGTTGCCGAAGTACTTGACCGCGGCGTTGTAGAGGTCATCGGGGAGCGCGTGGTCGTGCCCGTGCGTCTCGACGTGCACGTGGGTGTCGATCGCGACGCGTGAGGCGACGTCGATTTTCGGCTCGTAGCGAGTCATTTCGCGGCTCAGTTGGCGGGGGGCTCGGGGAGCTTCTCGCCGACCTCCTGGAGCGAGGGCGCGAACTTCTCCTGCCACGCTGCCGCGATGTCCTCGGCGCTCCAGCCGCCCTCCTTGATCTCCTTCACGACCATGCTCGGGTGCGAGTAGAGGGACAGGCGGTCGCCGCCGACGCTGATGGCCTGGCCCGTGACATCCGCGGCGTCCTTGGATGCGAGGAAGGCGATGAGCCCCGCGACGTCCTGGGGCGTGCCGAAGCCGAGCTCCTGGCGCGCGAAGGGCGGCATCTCTTCGCCAGCGTGCATCGCGTCGGCGAACTGCTTGAAGAAGGGAACCGTCTCGGTCATGGCAGTCGCCGCGACGGGAACGACCGTGTTGACCGTGATGCCCGCGCGCGCGAGTTCGAGCGCCCAGGTGCGGGTCATGCCGACGATTCCGGCCTTGGCGGCCGCGTAGTTGGTCTGGCCGAAGTTGCCGACCTGGCCAGTGGGGGAGCCGATCGTGATGATGCGGCCGCCCTTGCCCTGCTCGCGCATGCGGGTCGCGGCGGCGCGAACGCAGGTGAACGTGCCGCGCAGGTGCACGTTGATGACGAGGTCGAAGTCCTCGTCGCTCATCTTCCACAGCACGGTGTCGCGCAGCACGCCCGCGTTGGTCACGAGGATGTCGAGGCGACCCCACGTGTCGACGGCCTTGGCGACGAGCGCCTCGGCGGTCTCGGTCGAGCCGACGGCGCCGACGAGCGCGACCGCTTCGCCGCCCGCCGACGTGATCGTGTCCACTGCGGCCTGGGCGGTGTCTGCGTCGATATCGTTGACGACGACTTTCGCGCCACGGCGGGCGAGCTCCTGGGCGTAGGCAAGGCCCAGGCCCCGTCCGCTGCCGGTGACGATTGCAACATTTCCTTGAAGATCCATCGGTCCCTCTCCTCATCGAGTCTGCGACCGACTCTAAATGATCTTGTGAATAGTTGACAACGTCAATTAGTATCCCAATCAACCTTTCAGAAAGGTCCACCCAATGACGGATGCGACGGCCACCCGGCCTTCGATTGCAGGCGAGCAGCGCATAGACGGTTCCGACCTGCTCGGAGACGTCGAATTCCTCGTGGCGAGAGTGCGCGCGATCGGCTCCGGCCATGCGCGTGAGGCCCTCGCTCCCTTCGGCCTCCGGGTGCGCGCGTACGCCGTCCTCTCCCTCGCCTGTGGATCCGTCAGCCCGACCCAGCGCGACATCGCCGACTTCCTCCAGCTCGACCCCAGCCAGGTGGTCGCCGTGATCGACTCACTTGAGGCATCCGGATTCGTTCGGAGGGCCCAGCACCCTCGCGACCGCCGTGTCAACATCGTCGAGGCGACCGAGCAGGGCCTGGCGACCTACGCCGAGGCGCGCGAGGCCGTGAGCAGGGCACGCGATCGCTCGCTCGGCAGCCTCTCAGCTGAGGAGCGCGAGACGCTGACGAGTCTTCTCCTGAAAGTGGCCTTCTAGGCCACAGCACAAGCCCGAAATCGCACCATCACCCGAAAATAGCAGCACCAAGAGAAGAGGAAACAATGAAGTTCTCCCTGAAGCGCGCGGGCAGCATCGCCGCCCTCGCCACCGTCACCGCCCTCGTCGCCACCGGCTGCGCAGGCAGTAGTGAGACGACCACCGACCCGAGCGCTGCAGAAGAGCTCACCGAGATGACCAAGATCTCGGTCGCCGCGCTGCCGATCGCGCCGACGGCGGCGCTCATCCTCGGCATCGAGGAGGGCATCTTCGAGAAGCACAACCTCGAGGTGGACCTCACGACCGGCCAGGGTGGCGCCGCCATCCTCCCGGCCGTCGCGCAGGGCCAGGTCAACTTCGCGATCGGCCAGCCGCTGCCCATCATCCTCGCCGCCAGCAAGGGCATCGATGTGAAGATCATCGGCAACTACTCGGCGTCCTACGCCGAGGGCGACGACATCAACGGCGTCGCGGCCCTCGACCCCTCGATCGCCTCGCCCAAGGACCTCGAGGGCAAGCGCGTCGCGGTCAACACGCTCAAGGCCGCCGGTGACCTCACGATCATGGAGGCCATCGAGCAGGACGGTGGCGACCCCAGCAACGTCGAGTGGGTCGAGGTGCCGTTCCCCGAGATGCAGGCGCAGCTCGTCGCCGGCGAGCTCGACGCGGCGTGGCTTCCCGAGCCGTTCCTCAGCAAGACGATCCGTGAGGGCGGCCAGCTGGTCACCTACAACAACCAGGACACGATTCCTGGCCTCACGACCCTCGTCGGCTTCACGAGCGGTGCCTACATGGACGAGAACCCGGCGGTCGTGAAGGCGTTCCAGGAGGCCCTCGCCGAGACGCGCGCCCTCGCGAATGACGACGTCGACGCGGCTCGCTCGGTGCTGCCTGAGTTCCTCGGCATGCCTGAGGAAGCCGCCGCGAACCTCCTGATGGAGGACTTCGGTCCCGAACTGAACGTCGACTCGATCCAGAAGCTCCAGGAGCTCATGGTCAAGTTCGAGTTCATGGAGGAGGAGATCAACCTCGACGACCTGATCGTCGAGTAGTTCGGCAGTGAGTCGACGGCCCCGGTGCGTGAGCGCCGGGGCCGTCGCTCATTTGTGCCGCGGCCCAGCGGTCATCCGTCGCGGCGCCATGAGCTCTCGTAGCCGAACGCGACGAACCCGACCGCTTCGTTGACGTCGAGCATGTGCCGATTCTCCTCGGCGTTCCAGGTGTAGATGGCCGGATGCCCGGGCGCCAGTCGGTCGAGCGCATGCAGGTTCGCGAGTTTGAGCAGCATGCCGAGCCGGTGACCCCGGTGCTCCGCGGCGACGATCGTGTCCATCTGCATGGCTGGCCGGTCTGTCTCCGGCGGCACCGAGAGGTCGGTGAATCCGGCGAGGGCTCCGGATGCCACGTGGCGCACGGCGGCCGTCAGCCACAGCCTGCCGTCATCGCCGCGGCGTGTGTCGTTCTCCCGCACGCGTTCGGCGTCCCACTCCTCCGGGTTCCAGTCGACCTCGCCGAGTGGGGGGTCCGTGCTCATGCGGGCATGCAGGGTGGCCATCCCCCCGAGCAGATCCTCCGGGGTGGGGCCCTCCCACAGCAGCCGCTCGTAGCCGGGCGGGGGCGTGGGCTCCTCGGCGCCCGAGGGGAGCGCGAGCCGGCTCATCCGGTCGACCTGGGCGAGCCGGAAGCCGCGCTTGCTGAGGAATGTCGCGGCGGCGTCATCCGCCGGAACCGTGCCGAAACCCGTGGGGGAGCGCAGTTGCGGGCCGCCGTCGCTCCCGGTGAGGTGGTACGCGGATGCCTGCAGTACGCTGCGACCCTCCTCCTCGGCCATCGAGGCGAGGGCATCGAAGAGGGCAGCGCCTACGCCGCGACGGCGGGCCTGCGGAAGCACCTCGATCGTGAGCCAGGCGGACTCGGACTCGTCGCCACCCTGCACCTCGTAGAGGCCGCGGGCGACGAGTTCCCCGTCGACCCGCGCGACGAGGCAGCGCCACGTCTCATAGGGGTTGCGCGCGATCGCGAGCAACTCGCCCGGCGTGACGGCGAGGTCGAAGGAGCCGATGACGGCCCGCTCGATCTCGTTGCGCACCCTCACCATCTCGCTGAAGGCATCCGCTTCGGCGCTTCCGTCGATCGTCTCGGGGAGGACGAGCTCTTCGATTTCGACGGGGGTCGAATCGCTCGCGGTGTCGATGCTCACGGCTGTTCCCTTCGTGGCCGGCGGCGACGGCGGAGACCATGCCGGGGCGTAAAGCATAGGGCGCGGCGGTCGCGTCGCACCAGAGTTGGCGGCACCTCTCCGGTACCGTTGTGCGAGAGTCTCGCGCGGCCGGCGCGCGTGCACTCACCCGGCAAGCAGGGAGGGGCTGGCGCGTGTACCTCAAGAGCCTCACGATCAAGGGCTTCAAGTCATTCGCGCAGCCGACCACCTTCGCCTTCGAACCCGGAGTGACCTGTGTCGTCGGGCCCAACGGGTCGGGCAAGTCCAACGTCGTCGATGCACTCGCCTGGGTCATGGGTGAGCAGGGGGCGAAGACCCTCCGCGGCGGCAAGATGGAAGACGTCATCTTCGCGGGCACGGCAACGCGCGGGCCGCTCGGCCGCGCCGAGGTGACGCTCACGATCGACAACTCGGATGGCGCCCTGCCGATCGAGTACTCCGAGGTCACGATCCGCCGCACGCTCTTCCGCAACGGCGGCAGCGAGTATGCGATCAACGGCGAGAACTGCCGGCTGCTCGACGTGCAGGAACTCTTGAGTGACTCGGGCCTCGGCCGTGAGATGCACGTCATCGTCGGTCAGGGGCAGCTCGACGCGGTGCTCCATGCGAGTCCCGAAGACCGTCGCGGCTTCATCGAGGAGGCCGCGGGCATCCTGAAGCACCGTCGCCGCAAGGAGAAGACGCTTCGCAAGCTCGACGCGATGCAGGCGAACCTGACCCGCCTGAGCGACCTTGCGGGCGAGATCCGCCGCCAACTGAAGCCGCTCGGCCGCCAGGCGGAGATCGCGCGTGAGGCACAGTCGATCGCGGCGATCGTGCGTGACGCCCGTGCCCGACTCCTCGCTGATGAGGTCGTCGGACTGCGCGAGGCCCTCTCGCTGCACAGCCGCAGCGAGTCGGAGCGCAAGACGGAACGCATCGTGCTGCAGGAGCAGCTCGACCAGGCGAAGCTCCGCGAGGCCCGCATCGAGCAGGAGCAGGTCGGCGACGCGGTCGACCAGGCTCGCCAGGTGGCCTTCGGGCTCGAGTCGGTGCAGGAACGGCTCCGCAGCCTCTACAGTCTCGCGAACCAGAAGCTCGCGCTGCTCAGCAGCCAGAATGAGGCGACGGACGTCACGCCCGGCGTCACCCCGCAGATGGTTGCGGATGCCCACGACGAGGCCGCGCGCATCGCCGACACGATCGCCGAGGCCGAGGAGGCGTGGCGTGAGGCGCAGTCGCGCACGGCGGAGGCACGTGCCGCGCTCGACGCCCTCGACGAGGAGATCGCCCTCCAGAGTTCGCTCGTCTCCAAGCACGACCTCGAGATCTCCAAGCTCACGGGCCAGGCAGACACTGCCGCGTCCCGCCTGGCCGCCGTGCGCGGCGAGGTGCTGCGGCAGCAGAACGCGCTCGATGCTGCCAGGGTTCGTCGTGACCAGGCCCGCGCAACACTGGAGCAGGTCGAGGGGGAGTCGACCCTCGACGACACGAGCGAGACGGATCTCGACCTCGCGTATCAGGCCGCGCAGGCCGAGGTTGTCTCCGCCGAGGCGGAGATCGACACACTCCGGGAGCAACTCCACGACCTGGAGCGCGAGCGGGATGCCCTCGCCGCGAGGCAGGGTGCGCTGTCGAGTGCGCTCGACCAGAAGGACGGCTCGAGTGCCCTCGTCGCGGCCCAGCGCCGTGGCATCCGCGGTCTCGTCGCCGAGCATGTGCAGGTGCAGCCGGGCTACGAGGCGGCCATTGCGGCGGCCCTCGGTTCTCTCGCTGATGCGGTGCTGGCCGACGATCGAGAGGCGGCCGTCAATGCCCTCGGGCACGCCCACGCTGAGCAGCTCGGCCGCGTCGAGCTGGTGCTCGCCGATGGGGGAGTCTCTGCATTCGCGAGCGGTTCCTTCGGCGACGGCGCGGTACTGGCGCAGAGTGTCGTGACGGCGCCCTCCGGGGTCATGGGCCTGCTCGGCCGCACGATCATTGCCGACGACCTGGCGGCTGCCCGCCGGGTGTGGGACGAACTCGGCGCTGACGCCACGGGCCCGAGCGACACCACCATCATCACCAAGGCGGGCGATGTCCTCAGCCGCTACGTGCTTCGCGGCGGTTCCGGCGCGAAACGGTCGCGCCTCGAGCTCATTGCTGACCGTGACGCCGCGACGGAGCGCCTCGGCGAGGTCACGTCGCTCATCGAGCGCGCGCAGTTCGCGCTGGCGGAGCAGCGCGGCGTCGTGAAGGTCGCCAAGGAGCAGTCGACCAGGGCGCTCGCGGCGCTTCGCGAGTTCGACTCGCAGCTTGCGGCGCAGTCCGAGCGGCTCAACCGGGCGCGGGTGCAGGCCGAGGCGGCCGAGGCAGAGGCGCAGCGCATCGAGAAGGGTTTCGCGCTCGCGCAGGAGACGGTGGCGGATGCCGAGTCGGCGGCAGAGCGCGCGAAGTCCGAACTCGAGGCGGCAAAGTCACGGCCCCGCCCGATCCTCGACGTGAGTGCGCGCGACGAACTCGCCGATGAACTGGACGCGTGCCGCGAGCGCGAGGTGGAGGCACGGCTCCAGGTCGAGACGGCCCGCGAGCGGGTGCGGGCACAGGAGCAGCGGGCGCGCCAGCTCGAGCAGCAGCTCGAGGCCGAGCGGGCGGCCGCGGAGCTCGCGGCCCGCAGGGCCGTCATCCGTCGTCGCCAGATGGAGAGCGCCCAGCGCGTGCTCGACGCCTTGCCTGCCGTGCTCAATTCCGTCGACCGTTCCGTCTCGGAGGCCCGCGTCAAGCTCGCTGCCGCTGAGGCTGACCGCGCCCAGCAGAACGAGGAGCTCGCGGAGCTGCGGCGCACGGAGGCGTCGCTGCGTGAGCGCCTGCACGCCGTGAGCGAGACGGTGCACGGCCTCGAGATGCAGATCTACGAGAAGAAGCTGCACCTGTCCACCCTGCTGGAGCGCGCGGGCGAGGAGCTCGGCCTGGTTGAGGATGTCCTCATCGCGGAGTACGGCCCCGCCGTCCCCGTGCCGCCAGACGCCCTCCCCGCCGAGGACGTCGCCTCGGAGACGCAGGAAGCGGTCGACCCGGAATTCACGGATTATGAGGCGACGGATGCCGCGGCTCCTGAAACTCCGGCGGGCGTCCCCTTCGTCCGCGCCGAGCAGGAGGCGCGCCTCGCCCGTGCCGAGCGCAAGCTCGGCCAGCTGGGCCGCGTCAACCCCCTCGCGTTGGAAGAGTTCTCCGCCCTCGAGCAGCGACACAAGTTCCTCACGGAGCAGCTGACAGACCTCACGAACACCCGCAAGGACCTCCTCACGATCATCGAGGAGCTCGACGAGAAGATGCGCGACATCTTCTCGGCGGCGTTCGAAGACACGAGGGCGGCCTTCGACGAGGTCTTCCCCGTGCTCTTCCCGGGCGGGGCGGGTAGCATCCGCCTCACCGACCCCGACGACCTGCTCACGACCGGCATCGAGGTGTCGGTCAAGCCCGCGGGCAAGAAGATCGAGCGGCTCTCGCTCCTCAGTGGTGGTGAGCGCTCGTTGGCCGCGGTCGCGCTCCTGATCGCGATCTTCAAGGCGCGGCCGAGCCCGTTCTACATCATGGACGAGGTCGAGGCGGCCCTCGATGATTCGAACCTCGGCCGCCTGCTCCAGATCTTCGAAGATCTCCGCGAGACGAGCCAGCTGATCGTGATCACGCACCAGAAGCGCACGATGGAGATCGCGGATGCCCTCTACGGCGTCTCGATGCGGCAGGACGGCGTGAGTGCGGTCGTCGGGCAGCGGGTGGTTGCTCCCGAGGAGCGCGCCAGCTGAGCTGGCTGGGAGTCCGCTACTTGTTGGCGGGTGCCGGCGGGCGTTCACTGTGCTGGTGACACCTCAGGCCAGCGACATCCGACAGCGAATCGAGACGGCCGCGCGGGAGCGTTTCGGCTGGGAGAGCGTGCAGCCGGGCCAGCGCCGCGCGATTGAGGCGCTGGCCGAAGGGCGCGATGTTCTGGCGGTCATGGCGACGGGCTACGGCAAGTCGGCCATCTACCAGCTCGCGACGGTCATCAGGGGAGGCCTGACGGTGGTCGTCTCGCCCCTCATCGCGCTGCAGGCCGACCAGGTGGAGGGGCTGCGGGATGCTCCGGATGCCCCGCCCGCCGCGGCGGTCAACTCGCGTGCGGGAGCGCGGCGCCTCGCGGCGGCGTGGGAACTCGCGGAGGGTTCGGGCCCCCGGATCCTCCTGCTCGCCCCCGAGCAGCTCGGCTCGGAGGAGACGCTCGAGAGGCTCGCTGCCGCGGGAGTCGATCTCTTCGTCGTCGATGAGGCCCACTGCGTCTCGTCGTGGGGACATGACTTCCGGCCCGACTACCTGCGCCTTGGTGCCGCGATCGAGCAACTGGGCCGCTCTCCCGTCGCCGCGCTCACGGCGACCGCACCGAGTCCCGTGCAGGCGGAGATCAGCGAGCGCCTGAGGATGCGCGACCCGCTCGTGCTCGTGCGGGGCTTCGATCGGGCGAATCTCTCCCTCGCCGTCGAGCGCCACACGAGCTCTGACGAGAAGAAGCGAGCGGTGATCGACGGCATTGCGGAGGAGCGCGGCACCGGCCTGCTCTACGTTGCGACCCGCCGTGAGACCGGGGAGTACGCGCAGTCCCTGCAGGAACGCGGGCTGCGCGCCTTCGCCTATCACGGCGCCATGAGCGCCTCCGCGCGTCGCGAGGTCCATGCCTCCTTTCACGACGGCGCTGCGGATGTCGTCGTCGCGACCTCGGCGTTCGGTATGGGAATCGACAAGGCCGATGTGCGCTTCGTCGTGCACGCCTCGCCGCCCGACTCGCTCGACGCCTACTACCAGGAGGCGGGGCGCGCGGGGAGGGACGACGAGCCCGCGAGGGTGCGGCTGCACTACCGCAGCGAGGACCTCGGCCTCCGCCGTTTCTTCGCGTCCGGCTCGCCGCGCCGCGGGACGGTCGCCGGCGTCTATCGCGCCGTGCTGCACGCATCCGGCACGGCGAAGCCCAAGGAGCTCGCCGAGGCGGCCGAGGTCTCATCGCGCACCGTGACCTCGGTGCTCAACCTGCTCTCCGACGCGGGCGTCGTGCGCTGGGACCGCAGGGGCGTGCGCGTCGTCGACCGAGTCAGCCCCGAGGTGGCGGCCGAGAGGGCTGCAGCCGCGGCCGAGGAGCGCGAGCGCATTGATGAGTCCCGCATCGAGATGATGCGCGGCTATGCCGAGACGAGCGGATGCCGGCGCGCCTTCCTCCTTGGATACTTCGGCGAGGAGGCTCCCGAGCGCTGTGGCAATTGCGACCGTTGCGCGAGCGGCGACGCGACGGATGACCCGGTGTCACGCTCGACGGGCGACGAGGCCTTCTCACCCAACACGAGCGTCGTGCACCCGGAATTCGGCGCCGGCACCGTCATGAGCACGGAGGACGACCGCATCACGGTCTTCTTCGAACACGAGGGCTACAAGACGCTCTCCCGTCAGGCGGTCGAGGAACGCGGCCTCCTCGAGGCCGAATGATGCGAGCGCGGCTCCCTAGACTTGCCGCGTGACCACGACCGAGCCCCCCGCGGATGCCCAGGCCCTCCAGCGACGGATCGTCTGGGTGCTCGTGGCCGCCCAGGTGGTGGGAGGCCTCGGCATCGGCGCAACCGTCTCGGTCGGGGCGTTGCTCGCGGCGGACGTCTCCGGCTCCGACTCCTGGTCGGGCATGGCGTCGACCATGTCGACCCTGGGCGCCGCCCTGCTCGCACTCCCGCTGGCCAGGTACGCGCGGGCGAGGGGACGCCGCGTCGCGCTGGCGACCGGCTCCGCGCTCGCCGCGGCATCCGCCGTGCTGCTCATCGTGGCGGCGGCGCTCTCTTCGTTCCCGCTGCTCCTGCTTGCCTTCGCGCTCGCCGGAGCCGGCTCCGCCACCAACCTCCAGGCCCGCTTCGCGGCGACCGACCTCGCCTCGCCGCGCCACCGCGGCCGCGACCTCTCGCTCGTCGTGTGGTCGACGACGGTGGGCTCGGTGCTCGGCCCCAACCTCATCGAGCCAGGCGAGGCGGTCGGGCGGATGCTCGGCCTGCCGAGCCTCACGGGCCCCTTCCTGTTCGCGCTCGCGGCCCAGGCCGTGACGGTGCTCGTCTACGCGATCTTCCTGCGCCCGGATCCACTCCTGAAGGCGCGTGAGGCACTCGGGGTGACGCCGGGGGAGCCGCCGCGGCTCGGTTTTGCGACGCTGCGGGTCAATGCGCGTGCGCGCTTCGCCGTGGCATCCGTCGCCCTCAGCCACGCGACCATGGTCGCGCTCATGGCGATGACGCCCGTGCACCTCTACGGGCACGGGGCATCCCTGGCGATCGTGGGGCTCACGATCAGCCTCCACGTGGCGGGCATGTTCGCCCTCTCGCCCGTCTTCGGCTGGCTCTCCGACCGGCTCGGCCGTCTTCCCGTGCTCCTCGGCGGCCAGGCGCTCCTGCTCGCGGCGCTCGTGACCGCGTGGTTCGGCAGTGAGTACCATGAGCTGGTCGCCGTGAGCCTCGTGCTGCTCGGCCTTGGCTGGTCGGCCTCGACCATCTCCGGCTCGGCAATGGTCGTCGATGCGGTGCCGGCGGGCGACCGGCCAGGGGTGCAGGGCGTCTCCGACCTGCTCATGAACCTCGCGGGTGCCGCGGGCGGGGCGCTCGCGGGCCCCGTGCTCACGGCCGTCGGCTATCCCGGACTCGGGCTCGCGACGACGACGCTCGTCGCCGTCGTGTTCGTATGGGCGATGCTCCGGATGGCGCGCCGACCGCGCTAGGTCAGCCGATCCTCCGCGTGCCGGGGTCGGTGACGCGCAGCCAGCGGTAGCCGTAGGGCCCGAGCGTGAACTCGGCGGTTCCGCGTGCCGACACCTCGGTGATGCCGTTCTCGAGCAGGTCCACGAGGCGCGTGTCCTCGTTCCCACCCTCGACAGGGATCTCGATCGTAAGGGACTCACCCGCGAAGTTGTGCAGCGCGATCATGCTGCCGAGGGGCCCGCTCACGCGGTGGGCGAGCAAGCTGGTGTGTGGCTGTTCGATGATCGAGAGCTCGCCCCATCCGATCTCCGGCGACGTGCGGTAACGGCTGATCAGCAGCCGGATGAAGTGCACGAGCGAATCCGGATCGCGCACCTGGTCGTCGGCGTTCACGAACTCGGGCCCATAGGCGCCCTCGGTGACGGGTGCCGCGAGGGAACTCCGACGCGCGGTCGAGAAGCCGCCGTTCTTGCTGTTGTTCCACTGCATGGGGGTGCGCACGGCGTTGCGTCCCCCGGCATCCAGGTTCTCGCCCATGCCGATCTCCTCGCCGTAGAACAGCACGGGCGTGCCCGGCAGGGAGAAGAGCAGGCTGTAGGCCATTCGGATGCGACGGGGGTCCCCGTCGAGCATGGGAGGCAGGCGGCGCGTGATGCCCCGGCCGAAGGCGCGCATCCGCTCCTCCGGGCCGAATGCCGCGAAGACCTCCTCGCGTTCCTTGTCGCTCAGCTTGTCGAGGGTCAACTCGTCGTGGTTGCGCAGGAAGTTCGCCCACTGCGAGCGCTGCGCGAGCGCCGGTCGCTTCGCGAGCATCCTGGCGAGGGGCCGGGCATCGCGCCGGGCAAGCGACAGGTAGGTGCGCTGCATCGCCTCGAAGTCGAACTGCATCGCGAGTTCGTCGCCCTTGTCGCCGCCGAAGAATCGCACCTGCTCGCGGTAGGGGAGGTTGACCTCGCCGAGGAGCACGGCGTCACCTTTGCGTCGCTTGACCATCTCGGAGAGCTGGCGAAGGTACTCGTGGCCGTCCCCGTCGCCGTAGTCGCTGTTGACCCCGCCGTCGTCGCCGTCGATGAAGAACGGCACGGCGTCGACGCGGAACCCGGAGAGGCCGAGTTCGAGCCAGAAGCCGATGACCTTGCCGATCTCCTCGCGCACGCGCGGGTTGGTGACGTTGAGGTCCGGCTGGTGACGGTAGAAGCGGTGGAGGTAGTACTGGCCCGTGCGCTCATCGAGCGTCCACACGCCGTCCTCCTTGTCGGGGAAGATCGGTTCGGGCGCATCCTTGGGCGGCTCGTCGCGCCACACGTAGTAGTCGCGATAGGGCGAGCGGCGGCTCGACCGCGCCGCGACGAACCACGGATGCTTCTCCGAGGTGTGGTTGACGACGAGGTCCGCGATGACGCGCATGCCGCGGTCCCTCGCCGAGCGGATCACCTCGACGAGGTCGCCGTGCGTGCCGAAGCGCTTGTCGACACCGTAGAAGTCGGCGACGTCGTAGCCATCGTCCTTGTCCGGGGTCGGGTAGAAGGGCATGAGCCAGATGCAGGTCACACCGAGCTCAGCCAGGTAGTCGAGCCGGTGCGCGAGCCCGTCGAAGTCGCCCGTGCCGTCCCCGTTCCAGTCCATGAAGGTCTCGACGTCGAGGCAGTAGACGACCGCGTTCTTCCACCAAAGGTCGCTCGTGTCGGTGATCCTCATGCCACGACCTCGCTCGCGGCATCCGTCTTGCTCGTCACGCCGAGCCTCGGCAGCACGCGCTCGCCGAAGGCCTCGATGAAGTCGCGCTGCTGCTGGCCGACGTGGTGCAGGTACACCTCGTCGAACCCGATCTCGATCAACTCCCGCAGCCGCTCGACGTGCTCCTCCAGGTCGGCCGAGATGACAACCGAGCCGTGCACGTCCTCGGGACGCACATGAGCGGATGCCACGTCGAAGGCCTCCACCGTGTCGAGGTCCCAGCACAGCGGTGGCGAGAAGACGTTGCTGCGCCACTGGTCGTGGGCGATCGCGAGGGCTTGGTCAGCGGATGCCGCGTAGCTGACGTGCACCTGCAGCACGAGCGGTCCCGTGCCGCCCGCCCCGCGGTAGGCGTCCACGACCCGACGCAGTGCCTCGGGCGACTGGTTCACGGTAGCCAGCCCATCCGCCCACCCGGCCGCCCACTCGGCCGTCTTGGGCGTGACCGCGGCGGCGAGAAGGGGAGGCGGGGCATCCGGCCTCGTCCAGAGCTTCGCCTGGTCGACTCGCACGCGCCCATCGTGGCTGACGGTCTCGCCCGCGAGCAGTGCGCGCATGACCTGTTCACTCTCGCGGAGCCGTTCGTTGCGATGCTCCTTGCGGGGCCAGGCGTCACCCGTGATGTGCTCGTTCATGTTCTCGCCGCTGCCGAGGGCGGCCCAGAACCGGCCCGGATACATCGCCTCGAGCGTTCCCACCGCCTGCGCGATGATCGCCGGGTGGTAGCGCTGGCCGGGGGCTGTCACGACCCCGATGGGCAGCTCGGTCGCCTGCAGCGCCGCACCGAGCCACGCCCAGGCGAAGCCAGAGTGGCCCTGCCGTTCGCTCCACGGGGCGAAATGGTCGCTGCACATGGCCGCCGTGAAGCCGGCGCGCTCTGCGTGCTGCAGCGAGGTGAGGAGGTCCTTGGGGTGGATCTGTTCGTGCGAGGCATGCCAGCCGATCACGGTCACGGTTGTCCCTTCCGTCGGAGTAGCTGTGACGTAAGCACGCGAGCCTGCGCGGTCCCTGTGCGCACAGAGGTCCTGCAATACCCTTGGAGCCATGGCTCAACGCACCCCCTGGTCTCTCTCCGGCGCCCTTCGCGGAATGTTCGCGAAGCCCACGATCGACGACGACACGTGGGACGACCTCGAGACCGCCCTCATCACGGCCGACTTTGGCCCCGACATCACGGATGCCGTGATCGATGAGCTGCGGGAGCAGGTGCGGCGCTACAACACGACCGACCCGACGGACCTCAAGCGGATGCTTCGCGAGAACCTCGAGGAACGTCTCGCGCGCCTCGACCCGACACTGCGGCTCACGGCACGGCCGGCGGTCGTGCTCGTGGTGGGCGTGAACGGGGTGGGCAAGACCACCACGATCGGCAAGTTCGCCAAGTTCCTCGGCAACTACGGTCGCAGCGTGGTCGTCGGCGCGGCCGACACCTTCCGCGCGGCGGCCGTCGAGCAGTTGGCGACCTGGGCCGAGCGCGGGGGAGCGCAGATCGTGCGCCCCCAGCAGCAGGGGCAGGACCCGGCATCCGTGGCCTTCCAGACAGTCGAGAAGGCCATGCGTGAGGGCATCGAGATCGCGATCATCGACACGGCTGGCCGCCTCCAGACCAAGAGCGGGCTCATGGATGAGCTCTCCAAGATCCGCCGCGTGATCGAGAAGCAGACCGAGATCGCTGAGGTACTGCTCGTGCTGGACGCCACGACTGGCCAGAACGGCCTGGCGCAGGCGGAGGCCTTCATCGAGCATGCGGGGGTCACGGGTCTCGTGCTCACGAAGCTCGATGGCTCGGCCAAGGGCGGCTTCGTGCTCGCGGTGCAGGAACGCACGGGTATCCCGATCAAGCTCGTCGGGCAGGGGGAGGGCATCGGCGACCTGACCGGTTTCACGCCCCACGTCTTCGTGCAGAACCTCGTCGGCTGAGGCGCGGTGAAGGCTGCCCAGCAGGCGAGCAATCGTCCGCATGCGCACGACACGCCCGGGATGCGGTCATGATTTGCCGCCGCCCCCAGCCCCACGTAAAGTAATCACTTGTCACCCCAAAGGTGCGGAAAGCCGCAGAGCTTCCCGGCCTCACGTGGGACCAACATCCTCCAGGCGAGAGCCGACAGCAACGCATCGCGTTGAAGTCGATGCTCCCAAGCAGGATGGCTATCACTCCAGCAAACCCTGACTCAGTCAGACTGGCCGGGTAAACACCGGCTGCAGGATGTGCTAGGATTGGAAAGTTGCCTCGGCAGCTGCCGCCGGAAGGTGGGGCACCGGGAGCGTCCGT